>CANKXO010000003.1 GCA_947487765.1 uncultured Pseudomonadales bacterium
AGTCACTCATATTGATTAGTTCTTTGCCTTACCAATACAAGTGCCCACACGCATTGCTTGATTTTAGTTTTTAAAAAACAATAACTTAGGGCCAGCCTAAGCTTTTCCAACCAGAGATATAATCTCAGTTGCTGTTGAGTGTTGCCTCAAACAGAGGAGCGCATTATACGGATGTTTAATCGTTCTGCAACAGATATTTTAAGATTATTTGCTTTTTCTTAAAGGCGGGTATTAAACAGTCAAAAATCACTCAAAAGCCTTAAGGATTTCCGTCAGCTGTTCAAATTGCTCCCTAGGGATAAGTGTAAATTTTAATCCATGAGTAAAGCCTGCACTACCCGCCATAATCATGGAGAAAGTAACGACACCCTTAGCTCGGATAAGATACTGCTTACCCTTAACACAAGGACTAAACTCGATATTCACGTCCTTACCAACAGGAATTTGATCTTGGTATTCAAAACCAACCCCACCGGAAGACACATCACGGACTCTTGCCGCAACAATACGCTTATCAGGAAATAATAAGCGAGAGCTCCAACTCACTTTAAAACGCTTACTCTTGCGGCGCTGATCTTCAGACATTATCGACTAGGAACCCAAAAAATAACCTACTTACCTATATAGTCTAGTAGAAATAAAGGCATGCAATACCTTATTTTGAAAGAAGATTAGCAAGGCTAAGCAATCGTAAACAGATGATAATTTTTCTTACCCAAGCGAACCACAAACCATTTTTGATAAAGCGCTTTATCACCAACAAACAATACACTTGCTGACATATTGCTATCCCAGCCTATCTCCCTACCATTAATCAAAACAGCCTGACGAGAAAGGGCATCTTTGACCTGCTTTCCATTTTTAGCCAAACCAGCCGATACGAATAGGCTTGTTAACGGCTGCCCCGACAAATCATCCCCGCCAAGGGAAGTTGTTGGCAGACCATCCTGCTGCAATTGCTCTAAATCATTAGGCTTAAGTTGAGAGACATCACCATTAAAAAGCACCTCAGTAATTCGCTCAGCTGCCGCCAATGATTCATCACAATGCACCAGCCTTGTCATTTCTTCCGCAAGGACACGCTGCGCCTGCGGGCGTCCCGTCGCCTCTTGATCAGCCTGTTCAATAGCGGCTATCTCAGCGAGATCTAGAAAAGTGAAGTATCGCAAGAATTTATAAACATCGGCATCGGCAGTATTTAGCCAAAACTGATAAAAAGCATAAGGAGACGTTTTTGCCGCATCCAGCCAAATAGTACCCGATTCTGTTTTACCAAACTTAGTTCCATCTGCTTTCGTCACCAAGGGAAGGGTTAAACCATACACTTGAGCACCATGGGCACGGCGAGTCAGCTCTACACCCCCTACAATGTTACCCCATTGATCAGATCCGCCTATCTGCAAGGTACAGCTATGCCTTTTATACAGCTCAGAAAAGTCGTATGACTGTAGTAACATATAACTAAATTCCGTAAAGGAAATGCCTTCCCCCTCCCTGTCGATACGTTGCTTAACAGATTCCTTATTAATCATATTATTAATAGAAAAGTGTTTACCAACATCCCTTAAAAAATCGAGCACATTAAGATCTCTGGTCCAATCAAGATTATTCACCACTTCAGCTTGAGTAGCGCCTTGTTGAAAATCAATAAATCGAGAAACCTGCCCCTTAAGCTTATCAACCCATGTTGCCACAACATCAGGAGTATTAAGCTTCCGCTCTTGCGCCTTAAAACTCGGATCACCAATTAAGCCTGTTGCACCACCAACTAGGGCAATAGGTTTATGTCCAGCCTGCTGAAATCGCTTCAAGGTTAGCAAAGGCACCAGACTACCAATATGAAGACTGTCAGCAGTAGGATCAAACCCACAATACAAAGCTCTTGATTCACCCAAAAAATCAGCTAATGATGCTTCACCGGTCATCTGAGCAACCAATCCACGCGCCTGCAAATCTTCCAACAAACCTTTATCTACCGCCACTCTTACTTACCTTTTAAAAATTAAATTAGGCCTTACTTTAAAGGCGCACACCATACCTGAACCCCATTGAAAAACAAGTAGACCAAAAGGGTCCACATCAAAATCAAAGACCCAAAAAAACACTATAAAAAAGTTTTTTGTCATATAGAAGTAATATTGCGATACCAACCTCACTTCTATCAAAATTTAAAGGTGATTAATTAATAGTATTCTGGTATAAAAGCGTCTATAACATATATACATACAGCAATACATTAACAAGATGATAAAAGGCTTTGATTTAGTTAAAAATTTCTCAATGAGAAATTTTGTGAACGGGTTCCCAAAAAGTCATGCAATGGCAATTGGAGCTCTCGGGTCCTCACTCCTTTTATTTTCAGCAATCACACCGTCTGACGAACCAAAATCAGCGGATCGCGCAGAGCAAATACTGTCGCTGAAATTACAAGCATCCCCTCCTCCTATCGAGACCATAGTCCAGCAAGAGCTCATCACCAATGCTCCTGTTACCAAAACAATAGATACGGCACTGGTTGTAGAAGCAACAGAAGAAGCCACAACTGCAGATGCTGGCCTTGAGAAGGCCTCCATCGAAAAGATAGAAGTAGAAACACTACCCCCTCTAAACTATCACACTGAAACGGTCGCCTCTGGGGACAACTTATCTCTCCTATTCCAACGTGCCGGCCTTTCCGACACTAGCCTATATGAGCTAATGAGTGGAAACTCAACAACCAAGCAGTTAACCCGCCTGTATCCTGGACAAAAATTTCGCTTTCAAATAACTGACGGAAAGCTACAATCGCTGACTTATCAAAAAAATCGATTAGAAACAATTGAATATACCCGCACAGACACTGGTTTCAGTGATAAAACAATCACTCAAAAACCAGATATTCATGTTGCCTATCGTGAAGGGACAATCATTAACTCTCTCTTTCTTGCAGGAACCGATGCCGGGATGGAAGAAAGCTTGATTATGGAACTAGCCAGCATCTTTGGGTGGGATATTGATTTTGCTCTAGATATTCGCACCAATGATAATTTTAGAGTTATTTATGAAGAGAAATTTTTAGAAGGTGAAAAATTCGGCAATGGCCCGATATTAGCAGCGGAATTTACTAACCAAGGGAAAACGTTTCGTGCAGTTCGCTATACCGATAGCAAAGGCAATAGCAACTACTTCACCCCTAAAGGCAAAAGTATGCGCAAAGCGTTCTTGCGCACACCGGTTGATTTCGCCCGCATCAGTTCACATTTCAACCTAAAAAGAAGACACCCTGTTTTAAATAGGATTCGCGCTCATAAAGGCACTGACTACGCTGCACCAACTGGCACACCAATTAAAGCAGCGGGTGATGGTCGAGTTACATGGGCCGGCACTAAAGGTGGTTATGGGCGCACAGTGATTATTCAGCATGGGCAATCCTACAAAACGCTATATGCCCATATGAGAAGATATGGCCGTGGCATTCGCAACGGAACCAGAGTAAAGCAAGGACAGATTATCGGTTATGTTGGCTCTTCTGGCCTAGCTACTGGCCCTCATTTACATTATGAGTTTTATTTAAATGGTGCTGTTCGCAACCCAGTGAGAGTTGCATTACCTAAAGCGAAATCTATCCCCAAAGCTGAACTTGAAAGCTTTAAAAAGCAGACTAAGTCTATTGTCGCCAAGCTTGAAGAATACGGACGTGATGTTCAGGTAGCAACACAGTAGAACACTAAGCAAACCCCATTCCTTTTCAAAACCTATCAGGGAGCCTGCAATATGAGCCAAACTTACTATATTGGCCTATTATCAGGCACTAGCGCGGACTGTATTGACGGGATAATTGTCAGTTGGGAAGGCAATCAACCCAAAATTGTTAGCACTTACACACTCGATATCCCTGAGGATATAAAAAGAATGGTGTTTGACCTAGCAATTAGTGGTAAAGATGAAATTGAGCAAATTCGCTATTTAGATTACCAATTTGCTCAACTATTCAGTGATACAGCACTAGCCTTATGCCAACGATCCAATATTTCTCCGCAGCAAATTTCTGCTATCGGCAGTCATGGTCAAACTATTCGTCATTACCCCCCCAAAGAAGGCATTCCTGGATACACCTTACAAATTGGCGATCCTAATATCATCGCAGAAAATACTGGCATTACGACAGTTGCTGATTTTCGTAGAAGGGATGTTGCTGCAGGAGGACAAGGCGCGCCACTAGCACCAGCTTTACATGATGCTCTATTCAGGTCAGATACTATCGACAGAGTGATTCTTAACACAGGGGGCATTGCCAACATTACTTTTCTCCCCTCAAACGGAGAAACCATTGGCTTTGACACTGGTCCAGCAAATGGATTAATGGATAGCTGGTGCCAATTACACAAAGGCCAGAGCTATGATGCTAACGGAGAATGGGCAGCAAGTGGAACGCCTCAACCACAGTTATTAGAGCAGTTTTTACAACACCCGTTCTTCTCGTTACCATCACCCAAAAGCACTGGACGAGAAAGCTTTAACCTGTCTTGGCTGCAAGAACAACTAAAAGAATATAACCAAACAATTTTACCTGAAGATGTACAAGCCACTTTACTGGCACTTACCGTCGAATCAATCGCACACCACATCAATCAAATTACCACATCAGCAGAAGTCTATATCTGTGGCGGTGGGACCCACAATACTGAACTTTGCTGCAAACTAGAACAGCGCCTATCGCCCAACAGCTTTGCAACGAGTGACGCATTGGGCATATCACCAGACTGGGTTGAAGCCGTTGCCTTCGCATGGATGGCCAAGCAAACAATGGAGAAATTAACTGGGAATTTACCGAAGGTAACCGGCGCAAAAAGAAAGGTAGTACTAGGCGGGGTTTATTGGGGCTGCTAATCATTGATTAGCAAACAAAAACTCACTAAAAGTAAACATAGCTCTGCTGATTTAATAAGCGCTTAACTTCTGTAGGACCAAAAGGTACGGTACCAATAAATGGATGAATACTGGAGCGGCTGCGCCCTAAAATGCCCGTTTGTGTTTCACACACCCGTACATCAACTACGCCAAAAGCGCTCAGCCGAGCTGCCAGATCGACAATATTTTTATATTCATCATATTTATCTTTAAAGAATATTTCTACTTCAGGACCATGAAGCACTATAGCGATGGGATTGGCGCTCGCGGGCAGCTTCCCATCAAGATATAGCATTTCAGCTCGCTTCAACGCATCCGCAACCTCATCAGGGGAATCATTCAAAATGCGCGCAAGATAGCCATCAGCATTGAGCTGTTCAGGCTCTTCAGTCTGAGCAACCGCTAAAACGGAAAAAAATAAAGCAGCTACGGTGAAAAAAATAACCGCAAAGGATCTAGCATAACTAGATAGAAAATGAAGCACCGCATCCACAAGTTGAAGAGGCATTAGGATTACTCACAACAAATTTGGAGCCTTGCAGATCTTCTTTATAGTCAACCTGCGCACCAACAAGATAAGGGTAGCTCATAGCATCGATTAAAATGCCAACACCACCCTCTTTATCAATAACTGCATCATCATCAGCGACCAGCTCATCAAAAGTAAAACCATATTGAAAGCCAGAGCAACCGCCACCTGTAACAAATACACGCAGCTTTAAGTCAAAATTACCCTCTTCTTCCAATAAGCTACGCACTTTTTGCACAGCGGTATCTGTTACATACACTGGTTCTGGAGTAAAAGATTCAGCGACAGTCATTAGGGTATATCTCACATAGTCAGTTATGCCAATTATGGCTTTAACTGAGTAAATCAGTCAAGTATTGGAGAAAAATAAGGTTTCGGGCTCTCTTCTAATTTATATTCAATTAGGCCTTATTGACTACCGGTGGAGCTAGCTTTACATCTGCTTTGACTACACTTGCTTCATTATATTCAGTAGAAGAAAACGAGCTAACAGGAGGCTTTTCTGATGACTTATCGCCATAAACCAAATTGCCATTAACCTGAGCACCTTTCACCATTTCAATCAATGCGTAGTGAACATTGCCATTAACAACAGCTTTAGCAGCTAATTCAACATGTTTATCGGAGTATACATCACCGTTAACTGTTCCATTAATAACAAGGGTAGGCACTCTGATTTCACCTTCTACAACCCCTTTTTCCAATACTCTAGCATGAGCATCAGCACCATCAGTCACATAGACATTCCCTTTAACTTTACCTTCGATCATTAAGTTGCCCGAAAAGCTGATATCACCAACGATCTCTGTATTTTTTGAAACCAAGGTAGTCGATCCAGCAGAAAATGATGTTGATGTTTCTTTTTTACCAAACATAAGCTTTAACTCTCTTTTACAAGCCAACCAAATTTTTTATCCACAACGGCTTTTTTAGGGCGCTGTACAACCACTTTTAAATCAATTCTTTCAGGAATAAACCCCTCAGGCAATGCCATTTCCCCCTCGATTCGCTGAAAGTATTTAAAACTTAACTTAATCTTTTCTACCGATATCGATTCTGAAATGTCTTTCAATGCTAATTTCCGATTCTTATCGCCTTGCTTACCTAGCAATTCAAATGTGGCATAACCTGATATCTTTCTGTGCTGGGCAACAATTTGCTTAATGACCAAATTGTACTTATACACGCCCGCAGAACGCGTTTGAACAACTGATGGAGCATCAACCACCAGACCTTTATCACTAGGATCTGGGCGCATTAGACTGCGATAAAAAGTATTATCTTGCTCTAAATCTGCCAGCTGGGTTTCCAGCTCAACGACTTTAGATCGCACCTCTTCATTTGCCTTACGGTCAACCTCAGTCGCCAGCTTTAGATTCGCTATCTGCTGTTCCAACTTAACCGATTGCGCCAGCTTCTCATTGTATTGCTGCTTTAACTCTTCATATTCAGCAACGACATCCCCGTTGCCTCCTACTGAATAATAACGGCCAATAAAAAAACTGCCAATAACAGCAACTATAAATGTGAGGGAGAGCGCAAAAAACCAGAACATTCGTAGATAAGGGCGATAAGGCACCACTGTCATCGAGTATTGCTTACTGGGTTTTACTCTTGTCATAACAAGCTATTTTTTGTCAATTATTAGAATGAACGTAGTCTGCTTATAGACCCGCCATTTCGTTTATGATCCTTATGGCAATAACGCCGGCTGTTGAAGCCCTGTTTTTTCATCAAAACCAAACATTAAATTCATATTTTGCACTGCCTGGCCTGAAGCACCTTTGGTTAAGTTATCAATGACTGACAAAACAACAACGATATCCCCTTGTTCTGGCCTCACAATCGCCAATCTACAGGTATTGGAGGTTTTGACTGAACGCGTTTGCGGATGTGAACCAGCAGGCATTACATCTACGAAAGGCTCGTCCTTGTAAAAGTCTTCATACAATGCCTGCAAGTCCACACTCTGATCCAGCAACTGTCCGTACAGTGTAGAATGAATACCTCTGATAATAGGCAGCAGGTGCGGTACAAATGTAAGTTTAGCAGGTATTGCATTGGCTGGCTGTATTGCTCTCAAACCCTGCTCAATTTCAGGCAAGTGCCTATGCCCACCGGCAGCATAAGCCTTAAAGCTATCGCTGACCTCCGTTAATAGATTATCGACTTTTGCCTGGCGACCAGCGCCGCTCGCGCCACTCGCAGAATTGGCAATCAATGCATCTGTCTTTACTAAGTTATTTACCACCAATGGCAAGAAGCCCAATTGAATAGAGGTTGGATAACAACCAGGACATGCTACTAGCTGTGACTTAATAATCGCTTCTCGATTAACTTCCGGAAGTCCATAAACAGCTTCTGGTAAAAGCTCCCGACAACCATGCTCTTGCCCATACCACTGCGCCCACAGGTCAGCATCCTTGATTCTAAAATCTGCTGATAGATCAATGATTCGAACCCCTTTTTCAAATAGCGATGGCACCATGCTATGGGCCACACCATGAGGTGTCGCAAAAAACACTACATCGCAACAAGATAATTGCTCTACATCAGGAGCGGTAAAGCGTAAATCACAATGACCGCGCAAGTTATGGTACATATCAGCAACCGCAATACCCTCTTCCGCACGAGAAGTAATAATTTTAATATTTACCTCTGGATGGTTGACTAATAAACGTAGCAATTCTGCCCCGGTATACCCCGTCGCTCCTACAATACCAACATCGATCATTTTTCTCACAAAACCTTACAAAAACAAAACGCTAACTGTAGAGCAAAGATAAACATTTAGAAACCCCAAAGCCCAGCAAGCTATAAAAAAGTTAATATCCCCCCAAAACTTTAAAATCAAAAGTAAACTAAAGGTGCGAACCTGCATAGAATTCCTTATTATGGGCTGCTTTAGACGATTGAGCGGAATCCGCCTTTAATGAACCGTATCGGACAATTCATTCATACTATTGTCATTCAGTTTCGTCATCGACTGGCAGATATTGATGCGCTCCCTCAGCTGACATTACTAGGTATTGTCGTTGGATGCGCCTCAGGCGGGCTTATCATTCTTTTTCGCTATGCGATTGAATTACCGCTTGGTCACCTACTTCCAGGCAATAGTGAAAATTTCGAAGGACTCAGTAAGACATGGCAGTTTGGCCTCCCTGTGATTGGTGCGTTAATCATTGGGACTGGCCTACACTTTTTGAAAGAAAGAGATAGAAGCGTTAGTGTTGGTCACGTACTTGAACGACTACATAATTTTCAGGGACGCATGCCTCTAACGAACTTGATCGTACAATTTGCAGGGGGCGTGATCAGCCTGATCACTGGTCAATCTGTTGGCCGTGAAGGGCCAGCTATTCATATCGGTGCAGGAACCGCCAGCGTTATTGGACAATGGTTGAAGTTACCCAACAACAGCCTAAGCACATTAATCGCTTGTGGTGTTGCGGCCGGGATTGCCGCATCCTTTAACACTCCTGTCGCCGGCGTTATTTTTGCCATGGAGGTGGTTCTGATGAACTACACCATTGTTGGCTTTATTCCTGTCATGATGGCATCAGTTTGCGGCTCCTTAATCGCACGCTCGACATTTGGTAGCGAAGCCTTTTTTACAATTGATAACGCCGAGTTACATGGACTATTAGAAATTCCCTTTATGGTGATTGCCGGGCTAGTGATCGCTTTTTTTGCTACGCTGTATATGCGTTTACAACTATCCTTTAACCGCTTTTCTCATTATCCTATTTTTTTACGTGTAACCGCAGCAGGACTTGTGACGGGTATGATTGGAGTTTTATGCCCAGAAATTTTAGGCTTAGGTTATGACACCATTAATCTTGGCATTGAAGGCAAATTAAGCCTTGGCATCCTATTCGCTATTGCTCTAGCAAAAATTATAGCCACCAGCTTCAGTATAAGTATGGGCATTCCAGGAGGGCTAATCGGACCTCAATTGTTGATCGGGGCCTGCTTGGGTGGGATTATAGGTATTATTGGCAACACTTTATTCCCAGAAAATATTAACAATAGCGGCATCTATGTTTTGCTCGGAATGGCCGCTATGATGGGGGCCGTATTAAATGCGCCACTGGCTGCATTAATGGCCGTACTTGAACTAACATACAATCCATCAATTATTTTCCCAAGTATGCTGATTATTGTCATTGCCTGCGTTGTCACGCGGCAGCTTTATCATTGCGATGGCATCTTTGTCGAAATGCTAAACCTGAGCGGAACACAACTGGACGTTGGTCCAGTGAAGCAAGTACTGGGTAATATTGGCGTCCGTAGCGCGATGAAAACAGCATTTGTTGTAAGCCCAACACAAATCACCCAAACTCAAGCAAGTAATTTCTTATCTAAAAACCCGTTGTGGATTGTGATAAAAACCGATGATGAAAACATACTACTTAGGGCTGCTGATCTCGCCATCACCCTTGAATCGTTGAAAGAGAATCAACAAGGAGAAAATGCAGAAGAAGGCAATATCGACTTACTCGAAATTCCAGCTCAACGTTTAAGCTTGACATCAGCACCAGAATTATCAACGCTTTTTGAAGCAAAAAAAATATTAGATAAACAACCTGGAACAGCACTCTTTGTCACACCACAAATACAAACAACACCCGAGCCTAAAATCTTGGGCATTATTACTCAAGATACTATTAGCAATTACTATATGTAAGGAACATTAGAGAAACGTTATGTTATGGGTTAAATCTTTTCATATTATTTCAGTTGTCTGCTGGTTTGCCGTTTTGTTCTATTTGCCGCGTTTATTTGTTTATCATTCAATGAGTGAAGATGAAATAAGTAAAGAAAGATTCAAAGTCATGGAACGCAAACTATTAAGAGGTATTGGCACTCCATCAATGATTGCCACGTTTATCTTTGGCATTTGGCTCGCTAGCTATAATTGGGATTATTACCAACACTCACTCTGGTTTTGGATTAAAATGTCTCTAGTGGTCGTTCTGTCTATTTATCATCATATTTGCATTCATATCTGGAGGCAATTTTGTGCTGATAAAAATACTCGCAGCCATGTTTTTTATCGATGGTTTAACGAATTCCCTGTGATATTGCTCATCGCAATTGTTTGCTTAGTTGTCGTCAAACCTACTTGGTAGCAATATTATTATTTTAATTCAGTTACTTTCAGGAAGTATCAATGACTCGCTCTGAAACACTTTTTTCAAACGCTCAACAATTTATTCCCGGTGGAGTAAATTCGCCCGTACGTGCCTTTAAAGCCGTTGGTGGCACTCCGGTTTTTTTCAAACGCGCACAGGGTGCTTATATATATGATGAAGACGACAAACGTTATATTGATTATGTTCTGTCTTGGGGGCCAATGATTTTAGGCCACGCAAATCCAGATGTAATTAATGCTGTTATCGAGAAAGCAAAAGACGGCCTCAGCTTTGGCGCTCCAACTGAATTAGAAACAACATTAGCACAAGACATCTGCAATATTATCCCCAACATGAATCAGGTGCGTTTTGTTAATTCTGGCACTGAAGCCACAATGAGCGCCATTCGATTAGCCCGTGGTTATACCGGTCGCGATAAGATTGTGAAATTTGAAGGATGCTATCATGGTCACTCTGATTCGTTACTTGTTAAAGCTGGGTCTGGCGCATTAACTCTTGGAGTTCCAAGTTCACCAGGCGTTCCCAAAGAATTAGCTGATCATACTATTACACTCAATTACAACGATAGTGAGCAAGTTGAATCTGTCTTTTCAGAGATAGGTGAACAAGTCGCCTGCATCATTGTTGAACCTGTTGCTGGAAATATGAATTGTATTCCCCCTGTCGATGGCTTTTTGCAAACGTTAAGGAACGTCTGTGACAACTACGGCAGCGTACTTATTTTTGACGAAGTAATGACAGGCTTCCGCGTACACTCACAAGGCGCACAAGCGTGTTACAACGTTGATGCTGACCTCATTACTTTAGGTAAAGTCATGGGCGGTGGTATGCCGGTTGGTGCTTTTGGTGGTAAAACAGATATCATGAATCACATAGCACCTCTTGGCCCAGTGTATCAAGCAGGAACATTGTCAGGTAACCCTGTCGCTATGGCTGCAGGTTTAGCCAACTTACAAGGACTTAAACAAGAAGGGTTTTACAATAAGTTATTTGCAACAACTGACAAGCTAGTCACAGGATTACAAGAGCGCGCCAATGCCGCCGGCATTCCTTTTACAACCAATCATGCCGGATCTATGTTTGGTTTCTTCTTTTTAAAGGATGGATGTCAATTAGCGACGGTGACTAACTACCAACAAGTAATGGATTGCAACATTGAACGTTTTAATCAATTTTTTCATTTAATGTTAGATGCCGGTGTTTACCTAGCCCCCGCCTCTTATGAGGCAGGATTTACGTCTATCGCACACACGGAAGAAGATATTGAAACAACATTAGACGCAGCTGAAAGTGCATTTAAACAGCTTTAATTATCTAGACACTAACAAATAAATGAAGATCTCTGCGATGAAACAAGCCCTTGTCATCAAACCCAATATTAAGGATGAATACTTTTTTGACGAAGGCTGTTTTATATTAGAATTATCGAATTCAGAAGATGACACCGGAGTGTCTATCGCTCAAGCTAGGGTCAAGCCTAATACCACAACAGAATTACATAAGCTCGACAAAACAATAGAGCGCTATGTCATTTTAGAAGGAAGCGGGGCAGTCACACTTGGGAAGTCACAACCAATAGCGGTTGGTAAACATGATGTTGTTCTTATTCCCGAAAACCATCCCCAAGCCATTTGCAATACAGGTAGTGACGATTTAATTTTCTTAGTTATTTGCACACCGAGATTCAAGCCAAACAATTATATTGCTTGTAGCTAATTATATTGTTCCAATAAAAGCTATTTAACGATACTCCCATGGGCCTGCTGATCTGCATGGTAAGAAGAGCGAACTAATGGACCACATGCTGCACGCTCAAACCCCATTTCATCGGCCAAATTTTTATATTCATCAAATTCTTCTGGCGTCACATAACGCTGCACCGGCAAATGATCCTTAGACGGCTGAAGGTATTGCCCTATCGTCAGCATATTAATATTGTGTTCGCGCATATCACGCATGACTTCAAAAATTTCTTCTTTGGTTTCACCTAAACCAACCATCAAACCAGATTTTGTTAAAACATCGGGACGACGCACCTTATACTGCTTTAACAAATCTAACGACCATCGATAATTTGCACCAGGACGAGCTTCACGGTACAAACGTGGCACAGTTTCGAGATTGTGATTAAATACATCGGGTGCTTCTTTTTCCAGTATATCTAAAGCAACATCCATTCGGCCTCGAAAATCCGGCGTTAAAATTTCAACTTCTAGGTTAGGTGAATGAACTCGGGCTTCACGGATACAATCGGCAAAGTGTTGTGCTCCTCCATCACGTAGATCATCTCTATCAACAGACGTAATCACCACGTACTTTAAACGCATTTCAGCAATGGCCTCTGCCAGTTGCTGGGGCTCTTCCGTATCTAGCGGGTTTGGCTTTCCATGGCCCACATCGCAAAATGGGCAACGACGGGTACAAATATCACCCATAATCATAAAAGTCGCTGTACCGCCAGAAAAACATTCACCAAGGTTAGGACATGATGCTTCTTCACACACACTAGACAAACCATTCTTTCGAAGAATCTTCTTAATCCGTTCCACATCTGGGGAAGCAGGCACTCGCACACGAATCCAATCAGGTTTACGTAACATTTCATCGGTTGCGATGACCTTAACAGGAATCCTTTCTACTTTATCGGCATCTCTCAGCTTTTCACCTTGCTGATGGCGAGCTGTACGTCGAGTCGGTGATGTGGGTAAATCTTTCATACTTATCTCATTAGGGGTGTATCTATTTTTTCAACAGATGAAATCTTTAAATTGTGTTTGATTAGCTCAACAATAGATTTTTCAACAGTATCATAGTTAACTGATTGATTTGTGGGCAAGTCTTTCATTTGCGTCATTCGCAACGCTTCGTAGCCGCAGGGGTTGATTAACTCAAATGGCGACAGGTCCATATCGACATTAATACTCATTCCATGAAAGCAACAGCCTTTCCGAACTCTTAGTCCTAGAGAGGCAATCTTATCATCAATACCATCTCGACTGACATATACGCCTGGAGCATCTACTTTAGGATGGGCTGAAATACCGTAATTTGCCAGCAGTTCAACGGCAGTTTCTTCCAATAGGGTAATCATGTCTCTCACCCCTAGCTTGCGCCTTCGCAAATCAATTAGAGGGTATAAGACCAACTGACCAGGGCCATGGTAGGTAACCTGCCCACCGCGATCTGATTGTACAATAGGAATATTACCGGGGTTTAAAACATGCTCTGGCTTGCCCGCCTGCCCTTGCGTAAAAACAGGTGAATGCTGGACAAGCCACAATTCATCAACACTCTCATTATTCCGTGAATCGGTAAATGTTGACATCGATTGCCAAACAGGTTCATAAGGTTGTAGGCCCAAAAAACGTACCTGTAACCTATCAACAATCATTAGATAACCATTTTTACTTTAGGGTTCGCAATCAAAGCCTGATGGTATGCTTGCAATTGTTCAATGCCGGTTGCAGTAATATAAAGTGTAATTGACTGAAACTTACCCTTACTACTGGCTCTTACAGAGACTTTATTTCGATCAAAACCAGGGGCAAATTGTTCAGTTGTTGTCAGCACAAACTCATGCATATCTATATGAGCTTCACCCATAACTTTAATAAGGTAATCTTCACACGGAAATTCTATTTTAGGTGGCTCTTGTTCACTCATTTCGATAGCTTACCCATTAATTAAATAAGCTATGAAAAAAGAGGGTAACTGCATCAATAATGCGACTAAATAAGCCTGCTTCTTCGATAGAGTTTAATGCAATCAGAGGCGCGCTAAGTAACTCTTCTCCTTCCAAAGTAATCACAACAGTACCCAGCTCTTGCCCTGTAGAGATAGGCGCTTCAATAATTTGATCAACACTTGCAGTAGCAACCAACTTGTCTTCCATACCACGAGGCACAGTAAGGAAGATATCTTTTTCCACACCCAAACTTAAGCTTTCTGTCTTACCCTTCCAAACACGGGTATCAGAAACCATGGTATTTTTTTCGTATAGCTTATGGGTATGGTAATAACGGAAACCATAGGACAATAATTTTTGAGATTCCTGCGCCCGCGCATCATCAGAACGAGTACCTAACACTACCGAAATCAATCTCATACCATCTTTTTTTGAAGAAGCGACTAAACAGTATCCGGCTTCTTCAGTATGTCCCGTTTTCATCCCATCAATTGTCTTATCACGGAATAACAATTTATTGCGGTTAGGTTGATTGATACCATTGTAGCTAAAATATTTTTCCGAATAGAGTTTATAACTTTCTGGGAATTCGGTAATCAGCGCTTTGGCTAAAATAGCGATATCACGAGCAGTAGAATAGTGCCCATCTTCAGGCCAACCGGTTGCATTACGAAATTGAGTATTTGTTAAACCTAACAAAGCTGCTTGCTGATTCATAACATCCACAAACGCTTCTTCACTACCAGCAATATGCTCCGCTAAAGCAATAGTGGCGTCATTCCCAGACTGAATTATCATGCCCCGCATTAAGTCGATAACAGGAACCTGTGTTCCTTCGCGGACAAACATTTTCGAGCCACCTTTCTTCCATGCAGTTACACTGATGGTGACTTTATCAGAATGATTGATGGCTCCTCTTTCGATCTCAGAAGAAACGATATAACTCGTCATCAACTTGGTAATACTGGCTGGAGGCAAGGCCTTATCTGCATTTTTCTCAGCGAGCACTCGACCAGAGTTAGCATCTATTAGTAAGTAACCTGTTGCTGCTAATTGAGGTGCCGCAGGAATGATTACCTGGCGTGGATTGAGCGTTGGATTAGCACTGACAACCAAAGGCAACGCAATTAAAAAAAGAAGAAAAAATTTAAAAACAGAAAAATGATGCATAGACATAGAATAGAAACAGTAGAAAGTTTTTATATCGGCCAGTAAAAGCCACGTAGTGTAACATAAATTATTATCACGACTGTGATATGAACAACGGCTTTACTTTTTAATCCCTTGACGGACAACGTAACCCTTTTCAAACCCGCTCTCATGAAGGCGTTGCTGCAATACAGGTATTTGCTGCTCATCAGCAACAGGACCAACGGTCACTCGGTGCAGTCTATCCTGCCCCTGAATAATATTCACTGACTCCGTTAAAATACTCGCGACTTGGGCCTGCAAGGAAAGCGCTGTTTGCCGTTGCTGGAAAGCGCCAATTTGAATGTAGAAAAGGTTACTGGAATCGACCAAAACTTGTGATGGTATATTACTCGTATTCTCTAAAGTCGGCGTTATTACAGAAACGACTGGTGCAGGAGTTACTGCAGGTGTTGCAATAGCTCCTGTCGTAGGAATAGTGACAGACTGAGGAGCCGCAACAACCTGCCTACGATCTTGGCCACCTTCAGGCGTTACATCAACTACATCAACCAAACCTGTACCAGTGGCATCGACGCCTAACTTTCTAGCAGCGGCATAACTTAGATCAATAATTCGGTTGTCGTGAAATGGGCCGCGGTCATTAATCTTGACAACCACAGAACGGCCATTGCCTACATGGGTCACCCTCACGTAACTCGGTATGGGAAGTGTTTTATGTGCTGCTGTCATGGCAAACATATCATACACTTCGCCATTAGCTGTGCGCCGGCCGTGAAATTTTGTGCCATACCAAGATGCTACACCGCGCTCGCGATAACCTCGGCTGTCTGACATTACTCGATAGGTTTTACCAAGAACAGTATAAACACCCGCATTACCTGCACGAGTACGTATTACTGGCGCAGGCCTGGCATCTTGAACATGAGAAACATCGACAGGTGTTGGTGGGCCACCATCTTGTGGCTCGCGCTGAACCACAGAACAAGCTCCTAGGACAAGCACCCAAAAAACAACTGCAGGTACTTTTATTATTTGCCACCGCATACCTATACCCCTAGCCATTATTTCCTGTGCTCTTGTGAACGTTTCTTATTAGGAGGACTTGCGCGCTTGAGCAATTTCATTACTTAATTGCCAAACCGCCATTGCATATAAACGGCTGTGATTGTAGCGCGTAATGACATAAAAATTATGCAAGCCCAGCCAAAACTCAGCACCCCATTGACCTTCCAAGCGCATAATAGTTGCAGATCCATTATCATTTACTGCTTTGACAGGAGTAAAACCCTTCTGTTTTAGCTCACCAACAGTTGCAGAAGGTTTAAGCGATTTATTAAGCAGGCTTTCATCAAAGCTGTCTGCCACTCGACTGCGAACGGCTACCTGCTCACCTGGCTTCCAACCATGCCGCTTGAAATAATTAGCAACACTGCCGATCGCATCTTCGGTATTGTCCCAAATATCTGCAAATTCATCCTTATCGTAGTCAATGGCATAGGCACGATAGCTTGAAGGAATAAACTGACCGTACCCCATCGCACCGGCATAAGAACCCATTAGATCAAGAGGGTTTTGCTTCTGTTCTCGGGACAATAATAAAAACTCTTTTAATTCTCTCCTGAAAAACTTGCTTCGTGGAGGATAGTCAAATGCCAATGTACTTAAAGCATCGATGACGCGAAATTTGCCTCGATGCTTACCATAGAATGTCTCCACACCAATAATGGCAACAATAATCTGAGCCGGAACCCCAAACTCTTTCTCTGCGCGCTCTAATATTTCTTGGTTTTCTTTCCAAAACTTAACGCCTTTTTTGATACGTGCCGAGGTTACGAAAATTTTTCGATACTTCTCCCACGTCAGCGTTTTCTCAGCGGGTCGTGCAATGGCATCTAAAATGACTTGCTTTTTCTGAGCACTATCAAACCAAGACTCAAGCTCTTCTACGCTAAAGTCATGCTCATTAGCCATTTCTCCAATGAAGCTGTCTACCGCTTGATGCGTATTATAGCTTTTGCCTTCATTGGCATTTACAGAGATAACTGACAATGAAAGTAATATCCCTAAACCTATATTTATCATACCGTCCTTTAACATAACGACCTTTATCGATTAGTTGAAATTCTACGAGGCTCAGTGCTGATACCCATCAACAAGCCGAAACCTAGCATCAAGGTGACCAAAGAAGTCCCCCCCAAACTTACCAGAGGTAAAGGCACACCAACCACTGGCAACAATCCTGAAACCATACCTATGTTGACAAAAACATAGACAAAAAATGTGAGAGTTATACTCCCAGCCAACAATCGTCTAAAACTATCTTGCGCATTTACTGCAATCATTAATCCACGAGCAATGATCAACAAATAGAACCCCAATAGAGCGACAACACCAACAAAACCAAACTCTTCAGCCAAGACTGCAATAATAAAATCTGTATGGCTTTCAGGTAAAAAATCTAAATGTGACTGAGTACCATCTAACCACCCTTTACCATTAACACCACCTGATCCAATGGCCGTCTTCGATTGGATGATATTCCATCCGGCTCCCAGTTTATCTGCCTCCGGATTAAACAGCGTTAGCACTCTCTGCCGCTGATAATCATGCAACACATAATGCCACATTGGCCACACGCTCGCGATCAATAGTGCCGCCGCTGTCAAAATATAACTCCAACGCAAGCCCGCATAAAATAATACAATCAGCCCTGATGTCGCCACAAGTATTGAGGTCCCTAGATCAGGCTGTCGAACAATTAGCACAGTTGGTATAGCAACAAAGACTAGAGACCAAAAAACATGCTTAAAACGAGGAGGTAGCGTTTTATTGGATAAATAAGCCGCAATAGCAATTGGCATCGCCAGCTTCATCATCTCTGATGGCTGAAATCGAAAACCACCGAGACTCAACCAGCGTTGAGCCCCTTTGGCACCAACCCCCCAGATCAGTACCAGAGCTAATAATATCAGTGCACCCACGTAAAACAACAGCGACCAGCGCGCAAAATAATCAAGTTGTATTTGCGCGATAGTGAACATGCCCGCATAAGCAATAATGAAAAACACAACTTGTCGCCTGAGCAAACTGCTATTACCCTCACTTGCACTATAAAGTACTACCAAGCCGACCGCCGTTAGGGCAAGCAAGAGGAATAGTAACAATGGGTCAAGATGGACAACACGCCAAAAACTACGCCTGCGACGCAAGTCATGGCTTGCTTCAGGCATACGTCGAATAAAGTCTTGCTGACGAACTGACACTAAGGCGATTCTCGTTGAGCGACTGCTAGCGATCCACGCTGAAAAGGAACAAAGGGCTCTATCGGGTAGCCAACCGTTTTGACATCTTTCACTTTCACCCTTTCAGGCTCCAAGTACTGGCCCAATAAATGAGCATCGAACATTTTCCTAGCGACAGGTGCAGCAGAGCCGGATCCAGATTCAGCATTCTCAACAATTACAGCCACTGCAATTTGCGGATCATCATAAGGGGCAAAACCGACGAAAAGCGCATGATCTCGGTGACGCTCTTTTAATGCCTCCGAATCATATTTTTCATTTTGCTTAATACCAACCACTTGAGCAGTGCCCGTTTTACCAGCCATATCATAGGAAGAATTCTTTGCCGCGCGTCGTGCCGTCCCATTAGGCGCATGCATCACATCTTTCATAGCCTTAAACACAAAATCCCAATGACGATCATCGATCTCTACGTAATTTAATACTTCTGGGGGTAACACCTCTTCCCCAATAGATTTAACCACCTGTGGCTTAAGGTGCTTTCCACGGTTAGCAATCGTATTAACCATTACTGCCAGCTGAAGCGGTGTTGCCAAAGCAAAACCCTGACCAATTCCTACATTAATAGTATCTCCTGGAAACCAGGGCAACTGGCGTGCTCGTTTCTTCCACTCTCTAGAAGGCCATAACCCTCGGCGCTCACTGGGGATATCCACACCGGTTGGCTGGCCTAGACCAAATTGACTGCCAAATCGATGTATACGATCGATACCCATACGAAATGCTAGATCATAGAAAAAAGTATCGGAGGATTGAACGATCGCCTTATGAACATTCACAATGCCATGACCATGACGCTTCCAGTCCCGATAAAGGCGATCATCGTTTTCCAACTGATAGTAACCTGGATCGAAAATTTTATAACTCTGGCTAATGACCTGTTCACTTAACCCTGCCAACCCCATCATCGGCTTTATTGTTGACGCAGGAGGATAACGACCCTGAATTGCTCTATCGAATAAGGGGATATCGAGACTGCCGCGCAAAGCATTGTAGTCTTTGTAACTAATCCCCGTCACAAATAGGTTAGGGTCGTAGCTGGGAGAGCTTACAATGGATAAAATACCTCCGGTTTTAACATCGATGGCAACAACAGCACCTCGGCGCGCTCCCATAGCGGCAAATGCTGTTTTTTGCAGTCTAGTATCCAGATGTAAAGACAGATCCTCACCCTGAACGGGGTTCTCCTGCTCCAAGGTACGCAAAACACGCATTCGCGCATTGATCTCAACATGACGATAACCTATTTCACCAAAAAGGGAGTCCTCATAAAACTTTTCTATCCCGATTTTACCGATGGTATGAGCCCCCTGATACCGGCGCACTTCTTCCTCATCAAATCGACTCCATTCTCGATCATTAATTTTACCGACATAACCTATGCTGTGAGCAAACAAATCACCCTCTGGATAATCTCGCACCAATTGAGCTTGCACTTCAACACCAGCCAGACGATATTCATTAACTGCAATTTTTGCGATTTCTTCTTCAGTTAAGCGATAGCGCAATGGAATTGGCTGATAAGGGCGGCGGTTCGTTTTCAGAGATTTGTAGAAGTCCTGAATGTGCTTATCACTAACCACGACAAGCTGCCTTAAAAGCGCAATAGTCTCATCCAGACTTGCTATATTTTCAGGCACAAGAGAAAGAATATAACTGGGACGATTGTCCGCTAGCAGCTTGCCATCGCGATCAAATATCAACCCCCTTTGGGGGTTAATTGTCTGAACCAAAATACGATTATTGTCAGACTGAGTCGCATAATTTTCGTAATCTACAATCTGCAGGCTGTAATAACGAGCCAATAAAATCAATACCAGACCGACAATCAACAAGCCCGTAAATAGGACTCGGTTCGAAAAAGTACGAGTCTCTAGATGGTAATTCTTAAATTGTTGCTGCTCTTGCATTAGTTACTTAAATTCACATTATTTATGGTAAGGATGATTATTTAACAAAGACCACGCACGATACAACTGTTCCACTAAAACGATACGTACCAAAGGGTGAGGCAAGGTTAATGCTGATAAGGACCATTTTTGATCCGCTCTCTCTAAACACGCATCACTCAAACCATTTGGCCCACCGATTAATAGCACAATATCCTGCCCTAACATCTGCCAATCGGCAACTTGTTGAGATAAGTGCTCTGTACTCCAATTTTTTCCCTTAACATCTAGCGCAATCACTTTATCCTGAGTTCCTATAGCTGACAAAATGGATTCACCCTCAACCTGAATCGCTTTAGCCACGTCCTGGGACTTGCCTCGTTGCCCTAGTGGTAACTCAACATATTCGAATTTCCACTCTCGAGGCAAACGTTTTTGGTATTCGTCAACACCTGCTGCAACCCATGACGGCATTCGCGTACCAACTGCTAATGCCCTAATACGCATTATTCAGAAACATCTAAAGAACCAACAGAATCTTCTTCTATTGGTGTCCACAACTTCTCTAAATCATAAAATTGTCTCGCCTGCGGCAACATAACATGAACGACCACAGAGCCATAATCCACCAAGACCCAATCAGCAGCTTCCATTCCTTCTATACCAATAGGACGTACATTTTGCTGTTTACTTTCATCGATAACATTATGTGCCAGCGATTTTACATGGCGATTCGATGTTCCACTGGCAACTATCAGAGTATCCATTACATCACTCATTGAGGTAACATCCAAACTCACAATATTTTGTGCTTTTAAATCATCCAATGCCTCAATAATTAACTTATTTAATTCAACAGTCATTAATCATTTTCTCTTTCATTTTAAGTGCCTTTTAATTAAGTACTTCAACTCTCTTTTAACGAAAAGTAGTACCTTTACAACTGAATCCATAAAGCTGATGAGTCTCTATATATTCCAATACAGCAGGAGCCAAACCATTAGGTCGTATACCATTTGCCAATTGCTGTCTGATATAGGTAGCAGACAAATCGATTTCAGGCTGATCTATTGCGATCACAACACCAGCTGCCAGCTGGTGAATTTGTCTAATCTCTGTCGCTTGAGCAGTTAGACTACCCTCACCCACATCAACAGTGCTGGCTAACCACTCAGATAAAATACCGGTCTCTGGCAAAGTATAATCAGGGCGTTGCATCACAGCTATATGCGCTAAATCAGGTAATTCTTGCCACCGATGCCAGTGAGTCAAGCCACTAAAAGCATCCGCCCCCATAAGCAGTGTTATACTCACATCAGTACCGTACTCTGACCTTAGATCCTCAAGAGTCTCTACTGTCCAGGAAGGCTTATTTCGACTAAGCTCCCGATCATCAACTACCAACCCTTCTACCCCTTCGGTCGCAAGCTTTAGCAAATGCATACGCTGCTCACTGCTTAATTGAGGCGCATCTCGGTGAGGAGGCTGATGGCATGGCAATAACCGAATCTCATCCAGACCCAGATACTTTTTAGCCTCTAGCACTATCTGAATATGTCCCAAATGCACAGGGTCAAAGGTACCGCCAAATATACCTATTGCTCTCACTTGGGTTGACTCATGGCATTTTGTCTAGGCTGCCCTATCAGCATATGTAGCACTACTGACGAATATGCCCATCGCCAAAAACAATCCACTTTTGCGACGTTAAACCTTCTAACCCAACAGGGCCCCGCGCATGTATTTTATCCGTAGAAATACCAATTTCTGCGCCTAGGCCATACTCAAAGCCATCAGCAAACCGAGTCGATGCATTAACCATCACGGAACTGGAATCAACTTGAGCCATAAACTGGCGCGCACGAGAAACATCTTGAGTCACAATTGCTTCTGTATGCCCTGAGCTATAACGAGTAATATGATCAACCGCAGATGACATATCATCCACCACACGAATGGATAAAACCGGGGCTAAATACTCTGTTGCCCAATCGTCGTCATTAGCTTTACTCATAGAGCATATCGCCCGAGTACGCTCACACCCACGTAGTTCAACGCCTTTCTCACTGTATGTATCAACTAATTTTGGCAATATCTGGTCTGCTACGCCTTTGGCAATAAGGAGGGTTTCCATTGCATTGCAAACACCATAACGATGGGTTTTGGAGTTAATCGCAATATCGTAGGCTTTATCGAGGTCAGCAAGGTCATCAATATAGACATGACAAATGCCATCTAAATGCTTAATCACCGAAACTGTGGCATTTTGAGTAATCCGCTCAATCAGCCCTTTCCCGCCCCGAGGCACGACAACATCAACGTAATCATTCATCGTGATTAGCTCACCCACAGCCTCACGATCAGTAATATCAATTACCTGAACCGAAGCAGCAGGTAAACCAACCGTTTCCAACCCCTGATGAATACAGCTGGCAATCGCTTGATTAGAGTTGAGTGCTTCTTTGCCGCCTCGTAAAATAGTGGCATTACCAGACTTTAAACACAGACTGGCGGCATCAACTGTTACATTAGGACGAGATTCATAGATAATACCCACGACGCCAAGAGGAACACGCATTTTTCCAACCTGTATACCAGAAGGACGGTAGTTCAGGTCTGTGACTTCTCCACAAGGGTCTTTTAG
This sequence comes from uncultured Pseudomonadales bacterium, assembly GCA_947487765.1. Lineage (GTDB taxonomy): Bacteria > Pseudomonadota > Gammaproteobacteria > Pseudomonadales > Cellvibrionaceae > CANLBN01. The sequence continues at coordinate 23,248 of CANKXO010000003.1, forward strand.
AGCAGCCACTTGTTGCAAACCAGTGATCATCTGGTCGATGCCTTTATCGGTAATTGCCAGACGATCCAGAAGCGCCTCATCTAAACCGTCTTCACGCCCCTGATTCATATCAAGCTCGTTTGCTGACAAAAGCATCTGACGATTGTCATCTAGTACTGATGCAATAGCCAATAACGCCGCATTTTTTTTACCTGTATCTGCTGTTGCAATCTGGCGTGCAGCATCTCGAGCATCTTTACCCAAGGTATGCATGTAGTCTTGTATATTCATTTCTTTGAGCATTGATCAAGTCTTCTATAACAATAAGACAGGCATTATACAGGGATAAATGGTATTTTCAGTGCCCTACAGAGAATATAGACTATTATTAAAGCACTATAAAAACCCGTAGGTAGTACAAATACGGTTAATGACTACCGATACAAAAAAGAAAAAAGAATAATATTAGATGCAAATGGTAAATATTATGAACACTTTGACCATGCCGACCTACCACGCGAACAGCACATTAATTGCCTTATTTGCACTATTTTTTTGTCTTGGCAGTAGTGCTTTCGCACAGTCGATAGACCGTGCAAAAGTGGTTGTTTCTTATACTTACAACTTTGCCAAGCATATTGAATGGCCACAAGAAAATAAATTAAAGTCATTTAAGATTGCTCTATTTCAGGTGGATGATAAAGACCTTAGCGACGAATTTCTCAAGCTTAATAATTCTGCGACCATCAAAAATGTTCCTATTCGCATCAAACGAACCAACAGCATTAGCACACTAACCAATTACGATATGATTTTTATTGGAACAACCGACAGCAATGTCATAACTAGAATTCAAACGTTGATTAAAGACAAGCCCATCTTGCTAGTTACGTCCAAAATAACTAATAAGCGATTAGTGATGATCAATTTATTTGAGACACAAAATCAGGAGTTAAAATTTGAAGTTAACAAAGCCAATATCATTAACAATAACCTTACCCCCCTTCCAGAATTAATTTTATTAGGTGGCACCGAAATTGATGTAGCAAAACTTTATCGCCAAGGGCAAAGCTCTCTTGTGAATTTACAAAACCAATTAGCATCCCAACAAAGCAAACTCGAAGATCTTAGACAAAAAAGTAATACACAGCAAAAAGCCAATAACCGCATGATAAGCCAGATGCGCGGACTGAATGCTGACGTAAAAAAAATTCAAAGTTTAAACACAGCATTAACCAAGGAACTAAAAACACTCAGCACAACCATCGAAGAAAGCAAAAAAGTTATCGAACAACAAAAAACTGAAATTTCTGATAGCGAAAAACAAAAAAACACACTAATAAAACAAGTTGATCAACGCAATCAGGAGCTTGATCAAAAACAAAAGGAAATAAAAGAACAACAGCAGAAACTTGAAGAAATTAGTTTATCTATTACAAACAAGCAATCACGATTAAGCCGATTAAACCTTACAATAGACCAACAACAAGAAGCCCTTGAAAAACAACATGAATCTATCACACAGCTTGATCGACTTGTCAGCACACAAAAACAGTCTCTCTATTTTCTTTGGGGACTTGTTGGTGTTGGCACAGCTTTATTTTTCGTCTCTATCTTTGCCTATCGAAGTAAACGCCGAGACAATGAACGACTAGCACGCCGCAGCTACCAATTACAAATTGCTCGTGACAAACTGGAAGTAGCAAAACGGAAAGCTGAGGCAGCTAATCGTGCAAAGGGGGCATTTTTATCATTAATGAGCCATGAGCTGAGAACACCACTACAATCGATAATAGGCTATACCGACCTAGTCATTGAAGACCTTAAAGCAGAAGGCAATGACATATACAGCGATCAATTAATACGTGTAAACACCAATGGAGAGCGATTACTCGAACTCATTAACAACACATTAGATCTCGCTAAAATTGAAGCTGGAAAAATGACCGTTCAATTAACACCAACCAACATTGGCTCACTTATCGATGAAGCGGTCAGCAATGTAAAACCACTACTTACTAAAAATGAAAACAAACTATCAATAAACATCGATAATAATATTCTTACACCTAATATTGATTACGACAAGCTGCTGCATATGCTTGTTAACTTATTGAGTAACGCAACAAAATTCACCAAAAAAGGCGACATCACGATTCAAGTTAACAACACATCTAAGCTTCTTACTTTATCGATTAAAGATACCGGAATTGGCTTAAACAAAGAGCAACTGGATAAAATTTTCACACAGTTTCATCAAGTCAACAATGGCGAAACACGTAAATTCAAAGGAACAGGCTTGGGCTTATCCATCACCCAGCATTTTTGTGAATTAATGGGAGGTAATATTGATGTTGAAAGCCAAGAAGGCATAGGCACTACCTTTAGCATAAAAATACCACTCCCAGTTGTAATAACTGAGAAGAAATTTATCGGAATTGATATTGAGAGTATAGAAACTGCTGTCGCGTAAATTTACAAATCAGAAATATAAGCTAAATTACAATCTAAACAAAAAACATGAAACATAAAACGGTTTCATTTTGACAGACAGACAAGTATTATGCTTTACACAAAAGGCTATAACATTTGTCATAAAGAACTATAATTTCACTCAACAGACATCTATTGCGCATGGCGAAAAAAACTAAAATTAAAAGAACCTTATTGGCATTGTTAACATGCCAAATAAGTACTTTTGTTTTTGCGCAAAATAATACAGATGATAAAGAGTTGGATTATCTTTCTTTAAGTTTGGAAGAACTAGGAAAAATAAAAGTCTCTATCGCAACTGGCAATGAAACACCAATCGAGCAAGCTCCCGCTGTTGCGTCTGTGATAACTGCTGAAGACATTAAAGGTTTAGGACTTCAAGACCTAGATGATATATTACAAATCGTCCCTGGATTACATGTATCGGTATCACCTATCACCTACACACCAATATATACTTTTCGCGGCATAAGAGGCACTTTAAACAACCCCGAAATATTAATGCTTATCAATGGCATCCCAATAACTAGTGTTTTTGCTGGAGACAGAGGCCCCGTATGGGGAGGACTCCCTGCAAATAATATTTCTCGCATCGAAGTGATTCGAGGACCAGGCTCCTCACTCTATGGTGCAGATGCTTTTGCAGGTGTTATCAACATTATCACCAAAACTACTAAAGGTTTTCGAGGAGTAGAAACGGGTGTTCGTCTAGGATCATTCGATTCAGCCAATACATGGATAATTGGCAGTGAGAAATTTGGGCAGTTCGAGAGCACAGGTTACCTCTCAGTCGGAACAACTAATGGGCACGATAGAACTATTAATTCAGATGCTCAAACTGCAAATGACAACGCATTTGGCACAACCGCTTCACTTGCACCTGATTCAGTAAATACCAATTATAACTCTTTAGATGGCAGCTTTGATATTGCCAATCAACAATGGCGCTTTCGCTCAGGCTTAAACATAAGAGAAAATCTCGGTGATGGCGCAGGCACATCTCAAGCATTAAATCTCGAGAATGAACACTCCAGCTTGCGGTGGACAACCGACCTCACTTACAACCCGCAAGTGAAAAGCTCAAATTGGCAGCCTGAAATACAAGCTAGCTATATGTATTATCGAGAAAAGTCAGAATTGACTCTATTTCCTGCAGGCACTGATTTTTCGGCAGTAGGCGGCGGCTCATTTCCTGATGGAATTATTGGCAATCCAGAAAAGTGGGAACGTCATTATCGAACATCAGCGTCAGGTTTATATACTGGGTTTGATAATCACAATATACGTATAGGTATCGGCTATACAGTAGCCGACCTTTATAAAATAAGAGAATCTAAAAACTTTGAATTTGTAGGTGTTCTTCCAACCTCGTTAGGCTCCGTTATAGATGTATCAAATACCGCACCCTTTATTCGACCACGTAAAAGAACCGTAAAATATGTATACGCGCAGGATGAATGGAACTTTGCAACTAACTGGATACTCACAAGCGGTATTCGCTATGACAATTACTCTGATTTTGGCAGCACAACGAATCCACGCTTAGCATTAGTATGGAATACCAGCGACGCGGTCACATCAAAATTATTGTACGGCGAAGCATTTAGAGCACCGGCCTTTAATGAATTATACTCTGAAAGTAATCCTGTTATTACTGGCAACTCGAACCTTGAGCCTCAGAAAATTAAAACACTTGAAGCGGCTATTAACTGGAAAACATCACCATCATTTAACCTTGGAGCCAATATTTTTCGCTATGAAATGACAGATATTATTCGCTATGTGCCTAATGACATCCCAGCAAGCGGATCAACCGCCGCTAATATTGGCGAACAAACTGGACAAGGTTTAGAGCTTGAATTTATCTGGGGTGCAACAGCAGCACTTCGTATTCAAGGCAATTACGGACTCCAACAATCAGAAGATAAAGTAACTGGCAGAGATGCTGGCCTTGCGCCAGAACATACCGCACATCTTCGAGGTGACTGGCAGTTTGCGCAGCACTGGACAGCGAATATGCAAATTAACTGGGTAGCGGATCGCCGGCGAGAACCCAACGATACTCGCGAAGAAATTGATGACTACACGCTTGTCAATTTATCACTTAGAAAAGTGAACCCCAATAAAAATTGGTCATTAAGTTTTAGCATATTAAATATATTTGATGAAGATGCCCGAGAGCCAAGCCCTGGACCCGGCCCAACTACTGGAGCAACCGTTTTAATTCCAGATGACCTTCCACTAGCAGGAAGGTCTGTTTTTGCCCAACTCATTTATCAACTTTAACAATATTTATCTTTAAGCAAATTACCTCAATCCCACCAAGCTAGTTTTTATATTTTCTGTTTTAAATAACAGATACTCTTTTAAAAAATCAATTCTCAAAAAACAACAAAGTCAATCTCTTTTTAAAAAGCCAAACACAAAAAAAATAAAATTGTGAATTGCATCACAAAAACTATCGCCTAAATCATTATTTATCAGTAAACTGGAAACGTTTCCAAAGAATTACAATGACAACAAAGGTAAGAACTTATGGGCCATTCATCTATCGAGACCTATTTACTAAGTGATCAGAAGGACACATCAATAGACATGGATGCCAGTGAATTAATTATTCGATACCTAGAACAGATTGGGGTTGAGTATGTATTTGGTGTACCTGGAGGAACCGTAGAGCCATTCTACAATGCATTAGCTCGCAGTGAGCGCAGAGGCGGCCCAAGAGCCGTTATGGCTTGCCACGAAACGGGAGCTGCTTATATGGCAGATGGCTATGTGCGTGAAACTGGCAAATTAGGTGTTTGCATCGGCATCTCTGGCCCTGGTGCAACCAATCTAATAACCGGTGTAGCCTGCGCTTACGACAATAACATCCCTTTACTTGTTATTACCGGGCAACCAGCTTTACCATCTTTCGGCAAAGGCGCTGTACAAGAATCAGCCTGCACAGGTGTTGATGTTGTCAGCATGTTCAAACATTGCACAAGATACAATTCTCTCGTATCTCATAAAAACCAGGTCGAAACTAAAATTGTCAACGCTATCTTAAAAGCTTATCAGGCACCACAAGGCCCGGCACATTTATCAATTCCTGTAGATATACTTAGAACACCTGTAGAAAGCCACACACTAAAATATAATTTACCGGATAAAATATTTAACCGCCCCTTATTAATAGATGAAAGAGCTGTCGACAAACTAACTCAAGAGCTATTACAATCTGAAGAAATTGTTTTTTTTATAGGCAGTGGAGCAACAGAATCAATCGACCTAATTACCAAGCTTATAAATATTACGGATGCACAATTCGTCACTGCTCCTGATGCGAAAGGCTTAATTAACCCAATGCATAAAAACTTTCGTGGAGTTTTTGGATTTGGCGGACACACCAGCGCAGAGAAATGCTTAAAAGGTAAAGTTGATCTAGTCGTTGCATTTGGCACCAGTTTTGATGAACTATCCAGCGGCGGTTGGTGTAATAGTATCCTTAATGAAAGACTCATACATGTTGACGAGTATGAAGAAAACTTAATGCGTTCCCCCATGGCAAAACACCATGTTCGTGGGCATATTCGGAGTATTTGTGCCCGAATCGTTAAACGACTTTTAAACCGTTCAAAACATTCGATATCATTCAACAACATTCTTTCATCAGACACGCTCAATCATCACCTGAGCTTTGAAAATATTGAACAATATTATTCAAACTCAACCCCCATCAAACCTCAACGCCTAATGAAAGAGCTATCTGATCGATTTCCTCCCAATACTCGTTTTTTTGCCGATACAGGGAATAGCATGATATGGGCACCGCACTTTTTACAACCTCATAACCGTAGAGAAACAACCATTTATCAACAGGAATCAAATATTCATCCACTGAAAGAACAACGCTCATTAAAATCAAGCTGGCTGAGATTAAATGTGCATTTTTCTCCAATGGGGTGGGCCATTGGAGCCTCTATTGGCGCTGCAAGAGGTAACCCTAACTGCCCTACTGTCTGCATTACCGGTGATGGCGCCTATCTTATGTGCGGCCAAGAAATGGCAATTGCAGCTCAAGAAAACTTGCCTATTATTTTTGTCATCTTAAACGATAGTGCTTATGGAATGGTAATGCACGGACAACGGCAAGCTGGAGCTGAACAGACTGCTCATAAACTAAGAAAAGTTGACTTTACAAAACAAGCAGAATCAATGGGCGTTCCGGGCTATAAAATAGAATCACCAAAAGACTTCGAAAAAATTAATATCACTCACATAGCCAACAGAAAAGGCCCCGTACTATTAGATATTCGTATAGATGCTGAGGAAGTGCCTCCAATGACATTAAGATTAAAAGCACTCGGGACATTTCAGGAATAACTCAAAAATAGATAGAAGAACATGCAAGCTATTCACACCAAAATCTGGCTCGAAGAGCCAGAGAACGAGAACCCTTATGCAACCAAAGCCGCATATTGCCACGGCTATAATGTTTACGATGATATGCTGGGAAACTGCCGCTGGGTGGAAATGCTTTTCCTTTTATTAAAGGGAGAAGCTCCTACCCAACAACAAGCAGACTTACTAGAACACTTGGCAATTGTATTAGCCAATGCAGGCCCTAGGGATGCAGCAATTCATGCGGCTATGTGTGCAGGTGTTGGCAAATCAGTTGCTGCTTCTAGCTTAATGGCAGCACTTGCTGTGGGTGCTGGACAGTATTCCGGCGCTAGAGAGGTCTATCTCATTATGGAACTCTGGAATAAATTAGGCACTGACGAGAGCCAATGGAAAAATTTTTTATTAAACCCATCAAGCAGCGATATCGTTTCTACATGGCCAGACATTGAACATATACCAGGGTTTGACCCTCATGGAAATGTAACGCCAATGTCTATTATGACCATCTTAAATAAGCTCCCGATAGATGCCTATACCCCTCATCTACAGTGGCTTATCTATAATAGGGTATTCTTGGAAAAACAATCCACTAAACCAATAACGATAACAATGATTGCGGCAACAACGTTTATAGACCTCGGCCTTACCCTAGACGAGGGAGAAATGCTGATGCTGCTACTCCGATTACCTGGCGCAGCTGCTCATTCACTAGAGCAGAAAAAATATGGACACAAAAAATTTCCTTTTTATTCAATAGAATTAGAAGATCAACATGGCAAGAAAGAAACCCAATGAAACCTGACGATTTAAAACAATTTTCTAACTCTTTAAAAACTCGCATGGGAGCTTGCTTCCCTGGAGAAAAAGCAATTTTTCGAGGTCACGATCTGCATCAAGAGTTAGGCGATATTGAGTGGTTCGATTTATATATTTATGGCATCACCGGAAAGCGCTTCACCAAAAATAAATTAAGTTTATTAGAAACTATATGGACCTATACCAGTTACCCCGATGCGCGCATTTGGAATAATCGTGTAGCTGCCTTAGCGGGCAGCACCAAAAGTACAGCAAACCTTGCAACTTCAGCATCATTAGCTGTATCCGAGGCTGAAGTGTATGGAGGAGGAGTATTATATAAATCAATATCTTTTCTTTTAAGAACAAATAAAGAAATCGATGTCTCTAGTCAGCTCAAAATACATATTGAAAAAGAGTTGCACTCAAATCGCGGCATCGCAGGATACGGTAGACCTCTCATCTCATCCGATGAAAGAATTCTACCCATATTGGAAAAAGCAAAGTCACTCGGGTTAAATAAAGGCCCTCACCTCAAACTCGCTTATGATATTGAAAAACTGCTTATAGAAGGAAGGTGGCGATTAAGAATAAACTACGCTGCTATATCTTCTGCTTTAGCCGCAGATATAGGCTTATCTCCAATGCAATTTTATCAATTTATGTCCACAGTATTTTTAGCAGGTATGCAGCCCTGCTATACTGAAGCTGTTGAAAAGCCAGCAGGTACTTTATTTCCAACGGCATGCCATGACATTAAATACGAAGGGGTAAAAAAACGTATCTGGAAAGAAAAATAACTTCAAACGATACAAACAAAAAAGACGTAAATATTATAATTACTACATTTCGGCTTCAATACTATTAAATTGTACAAAATAATTTAGATGCGAAATATAAAAACCACCTTATCCTATAAGATATATAATCATCTAGTAAACCTTCATCACAAAGCTTTGGCACAATAATCTACATGCATCAAAAAAAAAATGTGACAGACATTAAAAATAGAGTAATAAAAACCTCATTATTTTGAAAAAGCTTGCACAGTAAAACTTTCCGGTAGAGAATAAATAGATCTTAAGTTACTTGATAAAAATCATTATTAGATAGAATATCATGCCAAATACTTAACATATAGGAAGGGATAAAATGGACTTGCAAGACACAGATATAGAATTTTCCAGTAAAAATAAAAAAAATATAGACGCTGGTGAATTACTTATTCGATACTTAGAACAAATTGGTGTTGAGTATGTTTTTGGAGTACCCGGAGGGGCAATAGAACCGATTTATAATGCTCTCGCCCGCAGTGAACGACGCGGTGGTCCGAAGGCCGTTGTTGCACGCCATGAAGCTGGAGCAGCTTATATGGCAGATGGCTATATGCGCGAGACAGGCAAGCTTGGAGTTTGCATAGCAACCTCAGGACCAGGAGCAACCAACCTAATCACTGGCGTCTCATGTGCTTATGATAATAATATTCCGATGCTCGCTATCACTGGGCAACCTGCTTTGCCCTCATTTGGCAAAGGAGCTCTTCAAGAGTCGTCCTGCACAGGGGTAGACATTGTTAATATGTTCAGCAATTGTACTCGATACAATTCATTAATTTCACACAGTAATCAAGTTGAAACAAAACTCGTCAATGCTATTTTAAGAGCACATCAAGCCCCTCAAGGGCCAGCTCACTTATCCATTCCAGTTGACATATTGCGCAACCCTATAGACTCCGCAGAATTACATTATGATTTAGCAGAACAACTCAACAATAAATCATTAATGGTCGATGACACGGCCATCAATAAATTATTTAACAAGCTATCTGACGCTAATAATGTAGTTTTCTTTATTGGCAACGGTGCTATTGAAGCAATCGACCTTATCATTAAATTAGTTGACATCACGCACGCACAGTTCGTCACGACCCCAGACGCCAAAGGTCTGATCAACCCTTCACACCCATCTTATCGAGGCGTATTCGGTTTTGGTGGACATAGCAGCGCAGAAAAATGCTTACGCAATAATGTAGACATTATCCTTGCTTTTGGAACTGGATTTGGCGAATTGTCGAGCAGCGGTTGGTGCGATAGCATTCTTAACTCTAGACTTATTCATATCGATGAATCTGAAGATAATCTTATTCGCTCACCTATGGCGAAACTGCATGTCAAAGGCCACATAAGAACTACCTGTGCCCGACTGATTGAGAAATTATTAATCTCGAGCCATCAAAAAATTGTTTCCACCAATAATTACACAAAACATCATCTTAACCCTCACTTGGATTTTGAAAATATTGGAAGCTACACTTCAGATGCAAACCCCATTAAACCACAGCGGCTAATGAAGGAGCTCTCTGACCGGTTTCCACCTCATACCCGCTTTCTTGCTGATACAGGCAACAGCATGATATGGGCAGCACATTACCTACAACCCCATAACAGACGTGAACCTAGCATTTATAAAACCAATACCAATCAAGTTTTAATTGAACAACGTTCACATAAGTCAAACTGGCTGAGGATAACCTTAGATTTCGCCACGATGGGATGGGCTATTGGAGCTGCCGTAGGTATTGCAAGGGGCAACCCCAAATGCCCTACGGTCTGTATTACAGGTGATGGCGCCTATCTTATGTGTGGTCAGGAAATAACCGTAGCAGCACAAGAAGAGCTACCTGTTATTTTTGTTATTTTAAATGATGGCGCTTATGGCATGGTTAAACATGGGCAACGTCTGGCCGGAGCAGAACCTATTGCTCACGAACTCAATGAAATAAATTTCAAACAGCTAGCAGAATCAATGAATATCCCTGCTCATATTATTAATGCACCTGACGATTTTGACAATATCGATTTTGACCAGCTAATGAACCGCAAAGGTCCCACGCTTTTTGATGTACGTATCGATAAAGAAGAGGCACCCCCAATGACTCTGCGCCTTAAGGCGTTAGGGAGTTTCAAAGAATAATATTGACATAAAGAAGTAACGAAATCAGATGCAATCAATCCACACTAAAATCTGGCTCGAAGAGCCAGAAAATGATAACCCTTATGCAACTAAAGCTGCATACTGTCATGGCTACAATGTTTACGATGAAATGCTTGGCAACTGCCGCTGGGTGGAAATGCTTTTCCTCTTACTAAAAGGCGAAGCCCCTACCCAACAACAAGCAGATTTATTAGAGCATTTAGCAGTTGTACTGGCCAATGCAGGCCCTAGAGATGCCGCTGTCCACGCAGCTATGTGTGCCGGTGTTGGCAAGTCAGTTGCAGCTTCTAGCTTAATAGCGGCTCTCGCTGTAGGTGCCGGGCAGTATTCTGGCGCTAGAGAAGTTTACCTCATTATGGAGTGTTGGAATAAATTAGGTACTGATGAGAATCAATGGGAAAATTTTTTATTAAACCCATCGAGTAGCGACATTATCTCTACATGGCCAGATATTGAGCACATACCAGGGTTTGACCCTTACGGTAATACAACACCGACATCAATTATAACTATATTAAAGAAACTCCAGATAGACTCCAATACTCCTTATCTCCAGTGGCTTTTCGATAATAGAACATTCCTAGAAAAGCTATCCACTAAACCAATAACAATAACAATGGTTGCTGCAACAGCTTTTATAGATCTCGGTCTTACATTAGACGAAGGAGAGATGCTAATGCTGCTACTTAGATTACCCGGAGCAGCAGCGCACACACTAGAACAAAAAAAGTATGGGCACAAAAATTTTCCGTTCTACCCAATAAAGTTGGAGAGCCAAGACAATAAGGAATCAAGATGAACCCAAAGTATCTCAAGTCATTTTCCAATCACCTAAAAACAAGTATGGGAGCTTGCTTTCCAGGAGACAAAGCAATTTTTCGCGGCCATGACTTGCATAAAGAATTAATGGATATTGAGTGGTTTGATTTATATGTTTACGGCATTACAGGACGACGGTTTTCTGAAAAAAAACTAACGCTATTACAATTTTTATGGACCTATACAAGCTATCCAGATGCACGTATTTGGAATAACCGAGTAGCCTCTCTATCAGGAAGTTCTAGGAGTACTGCAAATTTAGCCACCTCTGCAGCTTTAGCAATTTCTGAAGCGGATATTTTCGGGAGAGGCATAGATATTAAAGCTATTTCATTTCTGAAACGCACAGTAGACTCTATTAAACAGGGAGAGAATCTTAAAGATTGCATAACTAGAGAATTAAAAAACAATCGTGGGATCGCAGGGTATGGCCGCCCTATTGCTTCTGGTGATGAACGCATCCAACCCATTATGAAGAAAGCCGAATCCCTTGGCTTATCTCATGGTATCCACATTAAATTAGCCTATCAAGTTGATGATTTTCTTACACAAGGAAGATGGCGAATAAAAATGAATTATGGAATTATATCTGCTGCACTAGCAGCAGATATAGGATTATCACCCAGTGAATATATCCAGTTTTCATTCCCTGCATTTCTAGCGGGCATACAACCTTGTTACACCGAAGCAGTTAAAAATCCAGCAGGCACTTTATTCCCAACGGCATGCAAAGATATTACTTATGAAGGTAAAGAAAAACGTAGCTGGAAGGAAAATTAATCGTTTGAATTTTAGAAAAAAGTAATACAAAAACTATAATGGTATTTTTATCTAGCAATAGTACTTTCAATAGAAATATCGTCAACTGAGGTAGGCTTACCAATATGATAGCCTTGTGCATAATCGACGCCATTAGCCGCTAAAAACTGAAGGATTTCTTCATTTTCAACAAATTCTGCTACCGTTTTTCGCCCCAAAGTTTGCACCACTTCAATGATGGAACGCACTAATGCCTGATCCACTTTATCCTTATGCAGGTTTTGAATGAAAGATCCATCGAGCTTTATATAGTCAGCTGGCAACTCTTTTAGATAAGCAAAACTGCTAAAACCCGAACCAAAGTCATCTACAGCAAAGCTACAACCTAACTGGTGCAACTCATCAATGACTCTTTGGGTGACCTTAATATCTAGCAAACTAGCACTTTCTGTTAATTCAAAAGTGATGCAACTTCCATCAACATTATTGACAGCTAAACTCTCACGAATAATAGGAACTAAATTCTCATCTCTAAACGCTTGTGCTGACAAATTAATAGCCACTTTTTTCAACTGAGGTGATTTATTCAGCATCGTAATCGCTCGCTTAATCACCCAGCGATCAAGTAAACCCATATCACCAGTATTTTCTAGTGCGGCAATAAACTTGCCCGGCATAACCAATTGACCTTGATCATCTAACATTCGCACTAAAGCTTCATGATAGGCAACTTCATTACTTGCTATATGCACTATGGGCTGAAAATGCAGCAGCATTCTATCTTCAACCATTGCTTGTCTGATTTGTCGCGCCCAATCCACATTTTTACGCAGCTCTTCACTTTCACCATCCTCAGGGTTATAAACATGAACAATGTTTCGACCCCGACGCTTAGCAACATAGAGCGCAATATCTGCCTGCATAAGATAATCATCCGCATCGTTAGCACTACCGTCAATAACACTGACTCCAATACTACAACCCAAGTTAATTAGCTGACTACTGATATTAAATACATGCTCACTGATGACCGTTTTAACTTCTTTAGCAATGTCGATAACTTTTTCTATTGGCAGATTGTTTAAGATTAAGACAAATTCATCACCACCAAAACGACAAAATATATCCGTCTCACGAATATGCTTTTTAATTAACTTAGCAACCTGACGCAAAACCTCATCACCCCGATGATGACCAAAGGTATCGTTAATGACCTTAAAGTAATCCAAGTCCAAATAAATCAAACCGTGCTCTTGGGGATGCCGCTTAGCATCTATGGATAGATCACCAAGGAAAGATTCAAGGTAATGTCGATTATAAAGCCCTGTCAATGAATCATGCATCGCCAGAAACTCCAATTGCTCCTGGTCCTGTTTACGACGTGTAATATCATCTAGGCAAATCGTCAACTTAGTTGACTGATCAATGGCTACAGAGCAACTAACTAATAATTCTGCCCAGCGCTCCTGTCCTTTTGCATCCTTCAAAACAACTTCAAGCTCACAAGTTTTTTTATCGCCGGATAATACTGATTTAAAGCGACCTTCAATTGCTCGATACTTTCTACCATCATCGCTGGCGAGAAATTGTTTAAAGGGCTTATTAAGTGAAGCATCTATCTCAAACCCCAACATTCGCTGCCAGGCATCATTAAGAAAGATAATATTAAGTTCGGCATCCAACTCCATGACAACCGTTTGTAAATTATTTAATAAATGCTTGTGTACCTCTGACACATCTCGATAAGCAGCTTCTCGCTCTGCAAGTGAACGCACTCTTTCGGCAAACTGACGATTACTCACCATATAATCATCACGACGAAGAGCAACTTCAGATATGGCGCGCAATTGATCATTACGAAAAGGCTTGGTAATAAAGTCCGCGGCACCTTTAATAAGCAACTCTTCTGCCTGCTCTACAGGTGCATGCGCGGTCATAATAACGACCGGCTGATTGGGCTGCTGCTCTAAAATACCATCAAGTACAGCCGGCCCATCCAGTTTTGGCAGCATGACATCCAGTAGTACTAAATCATGACGGCGATCCAACCAAGCCTGCAAACCAACTTCACCATCATAGGCTATCTCGACCTCAAAGCGCTGAGAAAGAAGACGCTGAATCAGGTAAGCAGTGTCCTCTTCATCTTCGACAACCAATACACGTGGCTTTGAAGGAGCATGTCCTTCCAGCAAGCAAGGAGATAGGATAGCAGGCAAGTTTTCAAGGTCTTCTATTGGCACAAGACCATTAATACCATATTCACGAGCAGTTACTTCTGCTATACGCTCACACCAGGTAGCCGTAGTCACTAGAATAGGAATATTCGCCTGGCAACGCAAAGCCCCTGAACGAACCAGTCTGGACAAACGCCACCCATCCAGTTCGGTGAGGTCAATTTCACAAATCAGGGCCTCTATTGGTTGTGTTCTTAGCACACCTAAAGCATTTCGGGCTGTATCCACGATCGTTACATGCTTATAACCTGCTAGAGCAAGCGCCTTATTAATACGCTCACTCGGAGGCAATTCACTCTGTACAACTAGAATATTCAGATTTGAATGTGTGTTATTAGCATTATTATGGGGCATGTGGATAGGTTCTGACGTTAACTGTAGCTCTTCCTAGAAACAACCGTTTATCATAACAACTTAGAACAAAAAGCTTTTTCAGTCAAATAGTTATATACAATTTAAGCATGTAAGACATTCAGCAATTCCTAGTATTGAACGGCAATTCTCACAACAAAAAAGAAGATTTACTATTTAAATACACATACTTTCAGTTTATGTTCAGCTAAAGAACCTTATTCTGTGTTCAACATCAACACAACTAGTCAATAAAATTGGCCGCAGAATTGGAGAGAATCATGAAAAAGCTATTATCCACCGCACTCATATCTGGCACTGTTTTATCAACATTGATGGTAAGCTCTTGGACCTATGCTGAAAAATACCCGCGCCATACAAAAGAACACATTGATTTTGCTAAAGTGGTTAATGTTGAGCCTATTTATGAAACCGTAAGCTATAGTGAACCTTATCAGGAATGCCACTATGAGAGACGAACAGTAAAGAATCACAAGTCTCATACTGCCGTCATCGTTGGCAGCCTTATCGGCGGTGCTATTGGTAATGAACTTGGGCACAATAAAAGCAATAAAAGGGTTGGGGCAATTGCTGGTGCAATTTTAGGGGGCTCCATTGCTAACGATATTAACCGAAATAATCGTCACCACTATCACAATACGCGGGATGAGCGGGTTTGCACAACATCCCAACATGTCAGCTACAAAGAGGAAATAACCGGGTACAATGTAGGTTACAAATATCGTGGACGCACATACTACACAACGATGGATCAACATCCCGGAAAAAAAATCCGAGTAGCAGTCAATATACGTCCCGTTTATTAACAAAAGTCTATAGGAATCTCTGGTTAACCTCAGGGAATTGGAGATTCCTATACTGTTAACTTAGGTAACGGCGTAAAAATATAACAATGCCTAAGCTAAACATAAGTTACATCATAGGGTGCAAATATATTTATGACATATTACCAACATTGGCTACTTCGGGTCTGTTTACTATTTTGCTTATCTATCGGTTTATGCACTCCTACCAGTGCTATTGCCCAGTCACTTTCCCCAGCCCAAGCAGCTGAACAAGCACGAGCCCAAACAGGTGGAAAAGTATTGAAGGTAAAGCGGAAAAAAGAAGGAGGGTACCGAGTTAAAGTACTGATGCCAAATGGTCAGGTTCGCAATATTTACATTGGTAAAAACAAACGGAAATAAATGGCTTATTACTAGCCATAAAGTCAATTAGCCACAGCCAGGATAACATTATGCGCTTGCTCCTTATTGAAGACGAACCACAGTTGCGAGAAAATCTGCACAAGTTCCTCACCAAATCAGACTACAGTGTCGATAGCGCAGATAATGGTCGCGATGGTTTATTTCTTGGTTCAGAACACCCATACGATATTGCCGTTATTGATATTGGACTTCCAGAAATTAATGGTATCGATGTCATTAAACGCTTGAGAAATCAAGACATTACTTTTCCTATACTTATCTTAACAGCAAGAGGAAACTGGCAAGATAAAGTCGAAGGCTTAGAAGCCGGCGCCGATGACTATCTCGTCAAGCCCTTTCATAATGAAGAACTTCGAGCCCGATTAAATGCCCTTACACGTCGCTCTAAAGGCCATGCTTCACCAGAACTCCGTTATGAATCACTCATTATCAATACTGCCAGCAAGGTAGTTTCAGTCAATGATAAAGCCCTCACGCTAACACAGTATGAATACAACACACTTGAATACCTTGCCTTAAATTATGAAAGGGTAATTTCTAAAACAGAGCTTACGGAACACCTTTATGATCAGGACTTTGAC
Organism: uncultured Pseudomonadales bacterium; assembly: GCA_947487765.1. GTDB lineage: Bacteria > Pseudomonadota > Gammaproteobacteria > Pseudomonadales > Cellvibrionaceae > CANLBN01. Next base: position 39,871 of record CANKXO010000003.1, read on the forward strand.
CTAGACAGCAATGTCATCGAAGTATTGATTGGTCGGCTTCGTAAAAAAATAGACCCTGAAGGAATCCTAAAACCTATTACGACATTACGTGGCCAAGGCTATAAACTTAGTTTAAAAACTGAACCAGCATCCACTTAATCATAACTATAACCTTATGTCAGAGCATCTATTAAAACGCTACCTGCCATTAAACTCCCTTGTTGGTCGTTTTGTTTTTGCGTCGCTAATATTATTACCTTTATTTATCTCTCTGAGTGGCACGTTGTTAATTAATACTTTTGAACATAGCCAAAAGAAAGCCGAACAAGAAAAACTTCAAGCCCAACTGTATGCATTACTTAGCGTCAGCGAAGTTGAAAATCAGCAATTAATGCTGCCTAAAGCATTGACCGAACCTCGTTTTAATCAGCAAAACTCTGGACTGTATGGGTTTGTTTATGGGGCTGGAGGTGAAGAACTCTGGCGATCACAATCAGCTTCATTATTAATGTCATCACTTAATGATAGCTCTATCGATTTTAGCGTCGGCAATCAATTATTCACACAAACAAAACTAGATAACAGCATAATACTTAACCGCTTTAATTATGATATTGAATGGATTAATGAAGACGAAAGCATTATCCCCTTACGATTTATCATTGCCAACGACAATGCACCTATTATTGCTGAGCTTGCCAGCTATAAAAAGCGATTATGGCAATGGTTAGGAGCCATGGGGTTATTATTAATTATCACTCAGATGCTCATTATGCGATGGGGCTTGCAACCGCTAAAACGCCTATCGAAACAGCTTAATGAATTACAAGAAAATAAAATCAAACGACTAGATAAAGATTACCCAAAGGAAATTCAGCCGGTAACAGAAAATTTCAATACAATATTGGCCCATGAAAAACAACAACGTGAACGCTATCGAAATACAATGTCAGACCTTGCACATAGTCTGAAAACACCTCTCGCTGTTATTCAAAGCCAAATCGATGACGAAAAAAACACTACGCAAAATATTCACGATCAATTAGATAGAATTAATCAAATTATCAGCCACCAATTAAAGCGAGCGGTAATCCGTGTTAATCAAAATTCAATCACTCATCACACCAACAAGATTTCTGTTAGTGCGATGGTTAATAGACTGATCAAAATTCTTGACAAGGTATATGCCGATAAAAAAATATCATTTAACAATACAGTCGATGAAAGCATCAGTTTTTTTGGTGACGAAGCTGATTTGTTAGAAACCATGGGAAATTTACTGGATAACGCCAGCAAATATGGTAAAGGTGCCGTCACAATTACAGGTGATATTCAAAAAGATAAATTATCCATCTGTATTAGTGATAATGGGAGCGGTATCCCCGAGACCTTACAGTCGACATTGCTAACCAGAGGAGCTAGAGGCGATACTGCACAAGCAGGACAAGGAATAGGTTTAAGCGTTGCTGTTGATATTATCAGTAGTTATGGCGGCGGATTAGAAGTAAAAAATAATGTGGGGAAACCACACTTAGAAGGGGCCTGTTTTTGTATCGTTTTACCCCATATAAACTCATAAAGGATTTTTAAGAATAGTAATTTTACGCCAAGTGACGCCGTGGAAAATTTAGAGCACCCTACAATTCCTTTAGATACCCTACTCCACCTAACGCTCTCATTGACTGTCGAATGTCGTGCGCCCTATCGTAAACATAATCCGAAGGGGTGGCAACCAAGTAACGCTTAGGGTTCGGCAAAACTGCCGCTAAGGTAGAAGCTTGAAATAAGTTCATCCGCCCAGGAGAAACCCCATAAAATTTTTCACTTGCGGTACCGACGCCATAAATTCCAGGGCCAAATTCAACAACATTAACATATAACTCTAAAATTCTTTCTTTGGTTAGAAATACCTCTAGCCACAAAGTTAACCAAGCCTCAACGCCTTTGCGCACAATACTTCTTCCTGGCCATAAATACAGGTTTTTAACCAGTTGTTGAGTAATTGTACTTGCCCCTCTTCGCTTGGAGCGTTTTTCCGATAGCGCTTTTTTAAGCGACTCGAAGTCAAAACCAAAATGCCCCGGAAACTTCTGATCCTCAGCAGCAATGACAGCAAGAAAAAGCTGTGGCGAAATGTCGCTATAGACTGCCCATTTATCTCGTAAATTAAATGATTTTACATTGTCATCGCTCAAGACGAATGCAGTTATTGGAGGGTTAACCCATCTCAGAGGTAAAGATAAAAACACAGTAAGACACAAAAACAAAAGAAAGAGAATCAACAAACTCTTTACGATTACCTTTAGGCGAAAATAAGATGACATAAGCAACGGAAAACCTAACGCCCTCCAGAGACGTCAATAAAACTTCCTGTTGTGTAAGAAGCTTCATCTGAAAGTAACCACATAATGGCGTTAGCAACTTCGATTGGCTCCCCTCCTCTCTGCATTGGCAATGACGACTGTAAGCGTTGAACACGATTAGGCTCGCCTGCACTCGCGTGTATGTCGGTATTAATCAAGCCAGGACGAACACCATTTACTCGAATATGTTGATCCGCAACTTCTTTTGCCAATCCAACTGTCATCGTATCAATAGCACCTTTTGATGCAGCATAATCAATGTATTCGTTTGGTGATCCTAATCTGGCTGCCATTGAAGAAACGTTCACAATACTTCCTCCAACACCCCCTGATCGAGTGGACAACCGTTTAATGGCTTCTCGGGCACAAATAAAGTACCCAGTAATATTAGTAGCAAAAAGGCTGTTAAGTCGTTCGGCACTCATATCAATCAATGGCATTTGTGTATGAATAATACCAGCATTGTTTACCAGCGCTGTTAATCGACCTAATTGTTTATCAATTGACTCAAATAATGCCATAACCTGCCGTTCATCACTGACATCAGCAGCAATAGCAATTGCTCTGCCACCTTGCTTTTCTATCTCAGCAACAACGCTATCGGCAGCGGTTTTATCTTTTCGGTAATTCACACAAACATCATAGCCTTCACTAGCAGCTAACAAAGCAGTTTCAGCCCCAATGCCTCGACTTCCGCCAGTAATAAGAACTATTTTAGACATGGCTTTCTTCACCTAATGGCTTAAAGAGCAGCAGCAGTTTAGGCAACAAAGTTAGGGATGAAATAATTGCCGCAAACATTGCAAGGCCAGTTAACAAACCAAAATAAATAGAAGGTATAAATTCAGATAACGCTAAAATAGAAAAGCCTACAATAATTGTTATCGATGTGTAATACATTGCACGACCTATAGATCCATGAGCATTATGCATTGATGCAATATAATTTTTTTCCAAAGAAAACTCTCGCCGAAATCGGTAAATATAATGAATAGCATTATCTACACCTATACCAACAGCGATTGCGGCAATCGTAATTGTCATCATATCCAGAGGAATACCAACCAACCCCATTCCTCCTAATACAACCAAAGCTGCCAACATATTAGGAATAAGCGCAATCAGCGATAAGATCAAAGAACGAAAAAGAACTAAAAACATTATCAAGATACCCACAAATACCGCACCAATGGTTAGAATTTGTGAGCTGAATAGACTTTGCAACATATTGTTGTATAGAACTAGCACACCGGTTAAATGCACTTGCTCGGGCTTATAACCCATATTATCAACTAGATGATTCTTTACCGTACTTAATAATTCTGCTCTTCGCAGGCTGGTATCAGTTTCTTTTATTCGCATCGTTAAACGCGTTTGCTCACTATCGCCAGATAAATATGGATCGACTAAAAACGAAGTGATATCGTCAGGTAACGCACGGCGCATTAATGCCAATTCGAAATCGTTTAGGCTTTTTCCATTAAGGTCTCGAGCAACTTTATATGCCATAGCCAGAGATTGCACCTTCCCCACTTCAGACAAGCTATCAAGATAATCATGTACAGCTTCAATTCTTTCCATCCCCACTTGAGTAAACCAGTAATTGCTTGTTGGTTTCTTTATATCCAGAGCCTCAGAAGCAAACGGGTCATCGGCAGAACCACCAAAAGGGTCATCAGATAGTGAGCTATCGGAAAATGGATCATCATCTATAGCAAAATCATCAGTATTGGCTGGAGGAGCGAATGGGTCATTACTAATAGCATCACCGAATTCACCGCCGGCAATCTCAACAACATCATCCGAAGCCGTATCATTCTTATCTAAAATAACATCTAGCGTAATCGTTCCACCTAATTGCTGATCAATCACCAACATCCCCTGATGAATTTCAGTCGACGAATGAAAATAATCAATAAAACGGTTCTCTACTTTCAATTGACTGATGCCAACCACACTGATAACGGTTGCCAACAAGCCCATAAAAATAATGAAGAGACCATATTTCTCCGTAAAACGAGAAAACTTTAGAGTAAAAATACCCGATTTATCCTCCTGATAATTCGGCGTAGACTTTGGCAATAACATCAAACCTGCTGGAATTAAAATAAATGCCATAAAAAAAGCAATAGTCAAGCCTATTGTCATCATCCAACCAAAATCAATCACCGGGCGAATACCACTGACGACTAATGAGACGAAAGCAACGACTGTTGTCAGTACCGTATAGAGACATGGTTTAAACATGAAGGTAATAGTTTCACGCAAATTATCAGAAACAATCAAATGATCTCGTTGATTAGAAAACTCTCGGTAGCGCACAATTAAATGAATGGTAATCATCAAACAAACAATTAATAAAAGCGCGACAAAGTTAGAAGAAATGACCGTTAAACGCCAATCAACCGTTGCCAGAAAGCCCAACATAATCAGTAGAGTTAAAACACATGTCACCAAAGGTAAGATAACAAACTGCCACTGACGGAAAATAACACTCAAAATAACAATAATAAAAATAACAATACCTGTTCCAAACACGATGATATCGCTACGAATAAAGTCCACCATATCTGCAGTAATCATAGTGACACCACCGACAAATATTTCAGTATCTCCATTATATTTTTGAACAACAGAGCGTACCGCCTGAACACGCTCATGGCTGCGTTCGGTTGAAGCCGTTCTATAATCTAAAAATATTTTAGAGACTTTTTCCAATCGTTGCTCTTCATCAGGACTTAAACCTTCAATCGACTTCTGCAAGCGTAACGCATCACGTTCACGCACTAATTCAATATACCGATTATCTGTTGATAGATTTAATAGAATAGCCGTCGTCTTTCCATCAGGACCTAACAGCATATCTTTATAGATAGGACTTTCTGTAAATTCTTTTTTCGCTAAAGAATAATCAATCTCCGGGCTTGATAATGTTTTCACTCCTTTAGCAACATCCGTTAAAGAAACCGGGGGGCTATATAATAAAGGCACATCTAAAATAGAATTAGCGCTGCTTATTCCCTCAACTTCAACTAAATCATCACGTAAAGTCTTTAAATGATTTAAGGTTTCAGAGGCAAATAATTCTTCGTTAGGCTTATAGGTGACTATCAAAAAATCCCCTGATTGATAACGTTTTCCAATTTCACGAAAATAGTCAAGATCTTTGTCATATTCCAATGTCAGCGCATCAGAAGAGGCATCTATTTTCAAATCAGGAATATTCATTGCCAGCAAAGCAGTAAATACAAGGACACACAACACGGTCAATAGTGGCTTTTTCAACACACAGTGAAAATAAAATTCGGTTATTTTTGCTAGCATTAAAGAATTTCCTGTTATTACATATCGCAAAAGTTAAAGCACTAACTTTTGCCTTTCCTATTCACCCCATCGAGGCATAACGGTTTGCTTAATATTTAGTTGATCTAAAATTCGAGCAACGACAAAGTCTATCAAGTCGTCGATTGTTAATGGTCGCTGATAAAAGCCAGGGCTGGCAGGTAATACAACCGCTCCCATTTGCGTTAACTTCAACATATTTTCTAGATGCACTTGTGAATAAGGTGCTTCCCGTGGCACTACAATTAACTGGCGGCGTTCTTTTAGTGCAACATCAGCGGCTCGCTCAATTAAATTATTACTGGCTCCCTGTGCAATTGCCGATAAGGTTCCGCCGCTGGCAGGGCAAATAACCATAGAGGCGGGACTACTGGAACCTGAAGCAACCGGAGCAAACCAATCTTCGCGGCTAAATACTTTTAGCTGTTCAGGCTCTGCTTTATAACGCTCAGATAAAGCTATGCGCTGCGCATCCGTATTACTTTGATTCTGAATATCAGCTTCAGGCAAAATGAAGTCTGTTTCGGTACGAATCACAACTTCAGCTGCTCTCGATATCAATAAAAAAACCTGACAATTCTCTGCCAACAAGCATTCGAGTAAACGCAAACCATATTGCGCACCAGAAGCACCGGTTATTGCTAAGGTAATGGTTCTCGAAAAAGTATGTTCTTTATTTGTCATAGTGATATATTTTTTAATTAAAGCGATTTTAATTTCTGAATCAAACGTTGATGCACCCCACCAAAGCCGCCATTACTCATAATGACGATATGCGTTGGCATGTCCTTAGCGTCAGCAATGAGTTCGCACGTCGACTCTATTATCTCGTCAATGGAAGCACAGACTGCCGTAGGAATAGTAGTCTGATTAATGACTGCATCAATATCCCACTGTAAATTTTTCGGGCTAAACCACAATACTTGATTAGCCGCAGTACATGCTGCTGCCAATGTTGACTGATGAATTCCCATACGCATCGTATTAGAACGTGGCTCAATAAGTGCGACAATATTTTCACTACCAACCTTCGCTCTCAAACCTTCGAGTGTTGTGGCAATGGCTGTCGGATGATGGGCAAAATCATCATAAATACGCAACCCGTCAACATCATATAAGCATTCCATTCGCCGCTTAACACCTTCAAACTTACCTAATGCAGCAGCGGATATCTCTGGCGTTACGCCCACATGTCTAGCTGCTGCCATTGCTGCAATCGCATTAGCTACATTATGCTGCCCCAATTGCGACCAGCGAATATCAGCTTGATGCTCCCCATCTAGTAAAATGGTAAATTCTGAACCGTCGTCTTTAACGAGTTCGGCAGACCAACCTTTAGTGGCTGTAGGCGATGCTGCAAAATTTTCAACGGGTGTCCAACACCCTTGTGCTATCACCTCATCAATCGCTTCACTATCATTTGGTTTAACGATTAATCCATTATTTGGCACGGTCCGAATGACATGATGAAATTGTTTTTGAATATCTCCCAAATCATCAAAAATATCCGCATGATCAAACTCAAGATTGTTCACAATCAATGTCCTCGGACAGTAATGAACAAACTTCGAACGCTTATCAAAGAACGCACTGTCATACTCATCTGCTTCGATCACAAAAAAAGGCGTTTTACCAAGGCGTGCAGAAACTGAAAAATTAGTGGGAACACCTCCAATCAAATAACCCGGTGCCATATCAGCGTACTCAAGGATCCAAGCCAACATACTACTGGTCGTCGTTTTCCCGTGTGTCCCCGACACGGCTAATACCCATTTACCCTGTAAGACATTATCTCTCAACCATTGAGGCCCGGAGGTATATGCTAAACCGCGGTCTAACACTGCCTCGACGAGCGGGTTGCCACGACTCATTGCATTACCAATGACAATGAGATCAGGATTTGATTCCAATTGTGAAATATCGTAGCCCTCAATCAGCTCAATACCCGCTGATTCCAATTGAGTGCTCATAGGAGGATAAACATTGGCATCGCAGCCCGTCACTCGGTAACCTTTCGCGACAGCCAGCTGAGCTAAACTCCCCATAAAGGTGCCACAAATACCAAGAATATGAATGTGTTGCATAATAAAAAGCTATTAAAGACTCAAAATCGACAAGATAACACGAAGATTCGACAACGAACACTGCCGCTATGCTCATCTTTAAGAAGAAAATAAAGGAAGCTCTTAAAAACGTAGGCGAAGCCAGCCAGCGCAAGGCAAACATTTGCGAAAAGTGGGAGTTTATACCCAATAAATGACCAATTTGAGCAAATTTTTAACGCGGCGATGGCAATGCAGGTAGTTTTTTAGAGGTTCCTAAACACAGACATGAAACTGTGGCCCTTTTCCAGTATTATGCGCGCCTAATTAACAACCAATCGCTTGCAAACATAGGACAACTATTCAATGGCCAAGAAAAATGCATTTTATGCCCAATCAGGTGGCGTCACTGCCGTTATCAACGCTTCCGCTTGTGGCGTTATTGAAACAGCACGGCAACATAAAAAGCATATCGGTCGTGTATATGCCGGGCACAATGGCATTATTGGCGCACTAAGAGAAGAGCTAATTGATACAAACAAGGAAAGCACAAAAACGATTGCCGCTTTAAAACATACACCTTCTGGTGCTTTTGGTTCTTGCCGCTATAAGTTGAAAAGCCTTGAGCAAAACAAAGCCGAATACGAACGCTTAATCGAAGTCTTCAAAGCACACAATATCGGCTATTTTTTCTATAACGGTGGTGGTGATTCCGCAGACACCTGCCTTAAGATTTCTCAATTATCAGAAAAAATGGGTTATCCCATTCAAGCCATTCACGTCCCTAAAACCGTTGATAATGACTTACCCATTACCGACAACTCTCCAGGCTTTGGCTCTGTCGCTAAATACGTTGCTGTTTCCACAAAGGAAGCCGCATTAGATGTTGCCTCAATGTGCGAAACATCAACTAAGGTATTTATTCTTGAAGTTATGGGTCGACATGCTGGGTGGATTGCTGGAGCCAGTGCACTAGCAGCAGAAAAAGAAGGTGATGCACCACATATTATCTTATTCCCTGAAATTGCCTTTAATAAAGAGAAATTTATTAAGCGAGTAAAACAAACCGTTAAAAAACACGGTTATTGCGTCATCGTTGCGTCTGAGGGTGCTCAATATAAAGACGGTACTTTCCTCGCTGACGCAGGCAATACCGATGCATTTGGCCATAAACAATTGGGAGGTGTCGCCCCCACATTAGCCACCATGGTAAAAGAAGAACTCGGTTATAAATACCATTGGGCATTAGCTGATTATCTCCAGCGCGCAGCGCGCCATATTGCTTCAGCTACAGATGTAGAGCAGGCATATGCTGTAGGTAGAGCCGCTGTAGAAATGGCAGTTGCAGGAAAAAATGCAGTAATGCCTGCGATTATCCGAGGTAAAGGAAAACGCTACAGCTGGAAAATTGAGGAAGCACCGCTTTCTGACGTTGCCAATGTAGAAAAAATGATGCCGCGAGATTATATCAGTAAAGATGGCTTCGGCATTACCGACAAAGGACGCAACTACTTTGAGCCATTAATCCAAGGAGAAGACTACCCTCCTTATGGTAAAAATGGCTTACCTCAATACGTAACATTAAAGAAAGTGTTTGCAACTAAAAAGATTAAAAAGAAATTTAATATTTAGAACGATACAACATAAATACTCAGGCATTCCACCTGAGTATTTACTCTCACCCCTTGCCCCCTATTCAATCAAACCTCATTCAATTACGACACTTCATTTCTTATTATTTTTTACGCATTTTTCATCTTTTCGGCTATTCTGAATTAAGCAGTATCATTAACAAGGAATAGAAGCCAAAGTATATGAGCGCCTATGCTGGACATATAGCTAAACTACAAGAAAAAACCCAAGTTGTTGCCAGTGAAGATATTTTAAGTGACAACGGTGTACTTATCGCCAAGTCTGGCACGAAAATCAACGAAAAAACCTGCCAGAACATTCTAAAGTTTAAATTACTTAAACCATTAGAAGATTCTATCTTTATTGCAAACCAACTTAACCCAAAGTCAATTTTTGAACAAATTATCGATAGAGTAAACCGCGATAGTTATTTAAAAGCCTTAAACTCTAGATTAGGCAACACCAAAATTTTGCAGGCCTGCTGCCTTAACCTTAAAAAATATCCTCTACTACTACAAAAATTAACAGTGCTTGATATGGAATTAACTGATATTTTTCATCAGTCTCTCATATCAGGATACTTTGCTTACTTATGTGGAATAATAGAGAAACGCGCCCAACATAAAATTGAAGAAAACTTTCTTGCAGGTATCATTCATGACATTGGTTTGTTACATATCGATCGATATATTCTTTCAAAACAAGAAACATTAACGGCTGAAGAATGGAAAAAAATACAGTCACACCCGGTGATTGCCTATGAGATTTTAAAGCGCATTCCAAAATTCCCACCAACCGTTGCAAAAGCGGTATTAGAACATCACGAAAACCTTGATGGTTCCGGTTATCCTCGTGCCAAAACTGCTCACGATATCAGTAGCCTTGGGCAACTAATCAATGTATTGGATAACGTGATTGTTGTTTATAATAAAAAATTTAAGCCGCTAAAACATAGCTTGCATGATGTAATACCTATTATACAAATCAATATGCATTCTTATTTTCCAAATATTGTCTCTATTGTCTTTCAATTACTAAGGCAGGTACCACTTTCTCCCGTTAAGGAATCTGATTGCAGCATACTCAACCATTTAATTGAGCATGTACAAGAACAACAACACTATATCAATAAAATTACAAAGACAATCCAGAATACTAATGACAACATTGGTTTCACTCACAACAAGAAGCCGATCTATTCAATTCAAAATATAGCGATTAATATTTTAGTGATCATCAATAGTGCGGGATTGTATGAAGAAAACCTTAACTGGAAAGAGCAATTGAACAACAATGAAGATCAACAGGCTCTTTACTCTGAAGTAGAAGACACTCGTTTAATACAAGAAGAAATCATCTATCAGCTGCAAGCATACCAAAAGGCAACCAACGTATTTATTAATCAAAACCCCGACGACCATTTAAGCTTACATCTAACATCTGCGGTTGATGCCTTTGCAAAAACAGCAAGACCACCAACACCGGAATCACTCAAGAATTACTGGGCAACATTGGCCTCTTAACAAAATTAACTTCCAGTAAAGTAGACAAATAAAAAAGCCTCAAAAGTATGAGGCTTTTTAAAACGTCTTAATAAAATTTTTTAACGAAAGTTATTGATAAGAATTACTCTTCCTCAATAAAAACAATGAAATAATCACCCTAATAGAGGAGCAATCACCAAACTTACAATCGCCATCACATTAATTAAAATATTCATTGCTGGACCAGACGTATCTTTAAATGGGTCGCCAACCGTATCGCCAACAACCGCAGCTTTATGTACATCTGAACCTTTACCACCAAAGTTGCCTTTTTCAACATGCTTTTTAGCGTTATCCCACGCACCACCGGCATTAGCCATCATCAGCGCCATTAACACACAACTGATTAAGGCTCCTCCGAGCATGCCACCTAAGGCTTCCGGCCCTAAAACAAAGCCCACAAGTACAGGAGAAACAACCGCTAAAACACCCGGTAGAACCATTTTCTTCAGTGCGGCTTGCGTTGCTATATCAACACAACGTGCGCTATCGGGTTTTGCTGTTCCCTCCATCAACCCTGGAATCTCCTTAAATTGACGCCTGATTTCTTTGATCATATCAAAGGCCGCTTCTCCAACTGCCCGCATGGTAATCGCGCTGACCAAAAACGGGAAAAGGCCACCAATAAACATACCCATTAGCACCAGTGGGTTACTGATATCCAGCTTTAATGCACTGCCGCTCGCATGAGAAACTGTTTCGATATAAGCCGCAATAATGGCTAAAGCCGCTAAACCTGCCGCACCAATAGCAAAGCCTTTACCAATAGCCGCTGTCGTATTACCGACTTCATCAAGCCCATCCGTAATCTCACGGACATCTTCACCAAGCTCCGCCATTTCGGCAATACCACCTGCGTTATCCGCCACAGGACCATAGGCATCAATTGCCATGGTGATACCCACTGTCGACAACATACCGACAGCAGCAATACCAACCCCATAAACACCTACCCCTAAAATATGAGTGATAAAAATAATGGAGGCAATCACCAATACAGGTACAACAACAGACTCCATACCGACGGCCAAACCGGAAATCATCACCGTTGCCGGGCCAGTTTCACCTGATTGAGCAATGTCTCTCACTGGTTTACCACCGGTGTAATACTCAGTCACCAGACCAATTAACATACCGCCAATAGCACCGGAGATAACACACCACCAAACAGCACTACTGATGGATAAACTAGAAATAACCAGCCAGGCCGCAACAATAAATACAACCGTGGCCCCGATAGTACCCATTCTTAATGCAACGTCCGGCTTCTTAGAGGAGAACATTCGAACAAAAATAATGCCTAGAATAGAGCACAATAACCCGGCAGAGGCCAACGCTAAAGGTGCCATCATTAGCGCTTCTTTTGCGCCCAAAGCATCTAGAACGATGGTTGATGCAATAGCAATCGTCGCAATCATCGAACCACAATAAGACTCAAAAATATCCGACCCCATACCGGCGACGTCACCCACATTGTCACCCACATTGTCTGCGATCACACCGGGGTTACGTGGATCATCCTCTGGTATCCCTGCCTCTAATTTGCCAACTAGGTCAGCACCAACATCGGCACTTTTAGTAAAGATACCACCGCCAACACGAGAGAAGAGCGCTACGACAGATGCCCCCATACCAAAACCATGGATCGCTTCCGCATGCTCAGCACCGAAAAGGTAATACAGTGTACCCAAGCCCAGCAAGCCCATGGAGGCTACTGCCAGCCCCATAATAGAGCCACCATAAAACGCTACGGTTAAGGCACTGGCAGCACCATCCGTCGCTGCTGCCACTGTCGTACGAACATTGGCCTTGGTTGCGGTATACATACCAATATAACCTGCAACGGAGGAGCAAAGTGCACCAGCAACAAAGGCAACTGGCGTATGCCAAGTATCGAAACCTATAAATAAAAGAACCGTTAAAACTAAAGCGAACATAGCTAAAATTGAATATTCCCTACGCATAAAGACCATTGCACCATCGTGGATAGCCTCAGCGATTTCAGCAACTACGCCTTCTCCTGCGGAATACTTATTAACTAATTGATAAATGACAAACGCGACGACGAGACCAACGATACCCAGTATCGGTGGTAATACTTGTAAATCCATAACAACCTCTGACTTATTTTTATTCTAAGGCCCAATGAATCTGGGGTAATGTATACCAATGCTTAACTGCGCATTAAAAGCCATTCTATGCGAGAGAATTGACTACAGCAACCTTAGCTCAGTGAGCCTGACGCCAAAAATTAGCGGATAGTCTACTATCCGGGCTTTTTTGATGATGAATATGGTAGAATCGCGCCCGTTTTTAAACCTTATCCAATCCATTCAACCGAAGTAAATGACTATGAGCTTGAACGATGTTCCTGCAGGCAAGAATGTGCCTGATGAAATTAACGTAATTATCGAAATTCCACTTAATGGCGAGCCCGTAAAATATGAAGTCGACAAAGACAGCGGCGCCTTATTTGTTGATCGCATATTAGGTACAGCAATGCATTACCCTTGCAACTATGGCTATGTGAACAACACTCTATGTGGTGATGGTGATCCTGTCGATGTGATGGTTATCACTCGCTTTGGCTTGATTCCCGGGTCTGTTGTACGCTGCCGCCCAATTGGTGTACTTAAGATGACTGACGAATCAGGTGAAGATGCCAAAATTCTAGCGGTACCGACAGAAAAAATCAGCCAGATGAATAAAAAGATTCAAAAGCTGGAAGACGTCCAAGAGTTATTGCTCAAGCGTATCGCTCACTTCTTTGAGCACTACAAAGACCTAGAAGATGGCAAGTGGGTTAAAGTTGAAGGCTGGGAAGGCGCAGAAGCAGCCAAACAAGAAATTCTAGAATCTGTAGAACGTTACAACCAACAAGCCTGATAAACTACCGTTTCGATAAAAATAAGCTAGTTGAAATGAAATACTCCCGGAATAGTCTATCCCGGGAGTATTTACAGTCATACATAAGCTTAGATGTTATCCACACATCTTACTGAGCCTCTTACTCAACTTCGGTTCCCTCCGCTTGAAATGAATAAGCACCGTTCAAGATTCCATTAAGACTACGAACCGGGCCAACCGGACTGGTAAATGCCCCCTCTGTAGCGCCCACTTCAAGATCAACAAACGGCACATTGTTGTTACCGCCAACATTGACGCTGACATTATCGGCATTTAAGCCATCAATAGTGACATTCGACAAGAACTGACCATTAGCGAAATCTGTTACGGTTAAGTAACCGACACCTGTTGCAAGCGTATCATCCGCACTAGGGAGCACTTGAGTACCATCCAACTCGGCACGTAAAGCCCGGCTATTAGATGGAATCACTTGGCCACGCAATTCTCCACCAGGATTCGCTGCGGAATGAACATTAATGTAGTTACCGCCTCGCAGTAATTGATCAAAACCTGAATCGGAAAGGTCAGCTACACCATTAAAGACTACAAGAGGCGCCGTATCATCTAAAGGTAAGAGCGGAAGTACAACCGGGCCATTCACACCCGCAAACGCACTATGGACATGTACAGGGCCGACCGTTGCAGGGGCACTGGCAAGCTCTGGGGTAAACCCAACAACACTCGCATTGAATACTGCTTGATCTGCAGACTCAATCACTGTTGCATAGGCAACACCAGAAATACCGGCAGCATTCTCAATGGGTGGATTTTCCTGCTGGCCTTGAAGCTCGATACGAATCGCATCAACACCTCTTGGTACCACTTGACCGCGTAATTCACCCCCGCCATTCGCCGCTGAATGCACATTGATATAGAAACCACCGTTCAATAAGTTGCTGGTATCAACACTTGTTTCAACTGGCGTTGCACCTTGGGCAAACTGACTGACCGGAGTCGCCACTGTAGATTCAAAAACAGTACCTGCGGTTACTTCATTAACACCTTGAAGAGCTCCAATGGCAATACCACCATTTTGGCCAGCAAAACCTCGATGAAGATGGACAGGCCCTTGAGGACTGCCTAGCTCAGCAGTAAACCCTCTAACACGTGCGTTCACCAATACAGAAGGATCTGTTGGCGTATTAGTATTAATCGTCACAAACGCTGTACCGGCTGCATCCGGGTTTGCCGCTGCATCAGTTAACCCTTGAGGCTCTTGCTCACTTTGTAACTCAACACGCACTGCTTGAACATTTTCAGGAGTGATCTGTCCACGCAATTCGCCACCGCCATTTGCTGCCGAATGAACATTGATATAAAAACCACCATTCAGTAAGTTAGCCGCATCATCGGCTACAGACCCGGCAAAAGCACTGGAGAGTACAGGCTCTGCGGTTTCGAAGATATTGCTATCGACATCAGTTTCAAGCAAACCTTGTACTGCACCAAAGGCAATAGGGCCATTAGCGCCAGCAAAACCTCGGTGAAGATGAATAGGACCTTGAGCATTACCCGCTAGATCTGCATCAAAACCACTCACACTGGCATTAATAACAACAGATGGATTCGTTGGGATAGCAGAATCAATGGTGACATAAGCGATACCAGTTGCATCGGGGTTAGCAGCCGCATCAATACCTTGCGGCTCTTGCTCACCTTGTAATTCTGCACGTATCGCTTGAGTATCAGCGGGAGTAATCTGACCGCGGATTTCTCCACTTGCATTAGCAGCCGAATGAACATTGATGTAATTGCGGCCTTGGTTATAATCACCTATTACAAAGCCAGTAATATCATTACCGACAGAGCTAAAAAAGGTATCCGCAGGTACTTCTGGCCCATCAGGATCAAGCGTAACATCGGTCAACACGACTTGAATACCGCCCGTATCACCAGCGAAGCCTCTATGAATATGCACAGGACTAGGCGCACCATCTAATGCAGGAATAAAGCCATCCACCTGCACATTAGCTCTTACCAAGTCGTTACCGTTTGTTGTTATATAACCAATACCGCCGACACCATTCGCTGAGGGAGTAGAAACAGCAGGAATCTCTTGCTGAGTCTCTATCACAACACGTTCAACAGAAGCAGTACCCGGTAAAATCTGACCACGAACTTCGCCTCCTGGATTAGCCGCTGAATGAGCATTGAAATAATAACCGCCATTAAGTAAACCGTTACGGTTGCGTATCGCTGCATCGAGGCGTGAACTCCAAAAAACACCCTCTGGCGCCGCATTAACACCATCAGTAAGCACATTATCTAATGGGAAAATAATGCCACCATTAGCGCCAGCGAAACCCGCATGAACATGCACAGGGCCATCAGGAATATCTAACTCGGGCTGAAATCCGGTTACCTGAAGGTTTGCAATGACAGTGTCTTCGCCCGCTTCCGTATTATAAGTAAAGTAACCTACGCCTGAGGTATCTCGCTCAACAGGCAGCCCGGCCGTCAATACCTCTTGCTGACTTTCTAACTCGCTACGCACCACATCCACATCATCAGTAAATATTTGCCCGCGTAACTGTCCCGCAGGGTTCGATGCGGTATGTAAATTAAAATACAAACCACCCGATAAAAACGCGGCTAAATCGTCGGCATCTAAAGTAGAATTGATAGGGGCTTCAAAGATATTAGTATCGGCCCCAGTTTCCTGAAGCCCTAAAATAACAGGGCCATTACGACCCGCAAAACCTGAGTGAATATGTACCATCGTAATATCATCACCAGTATCGAGATTAGCAGCGGTGACTCGCGCTGTGACAGTAGCGGGGGTTACTGAAGTATCGACCACAATCTCCGCTATCGCTGTTAGGTTTTGGTTTGCACCAGGATTTGTAAACGGAGTTACGCCAACTTCTTGGTCACTCTGTAGAGTGACATTAACAGTTCGGACCGCTTCAATTGCTGTAGGTGTTTCATCAACTTCGCTAGAAGGCAAAGAGGCCGAAGGCAAAGCAACCGACGGCAACACTGCAGAAGGTAGAACAGCGGATGGTAGCGATTCAGAAGGTAACGTTTCGTTAATAACACCACGTATGGTTGCATTTTCTGCAGCTGGAGCATCATTATTATTGCCTCCACCGCCTCCTCCACACGCTGTAATGGCAATGGACGCACCGACCAAGGTGGCTAAAGATGTAATCTTATTCATATAAACTAACCTCTCGTATTATTGGAAATAGCTATTTGCTACTTGTATTTTCAGTCGTTTGAAAATCGTAAGTTAGTACGCAGAAAAGAGAGGGCGGTTTAAAAAAAACCGATTGTAAATTTTTATGAAAAGAATAGTTTTAAATATCGAATAGCCAGTAACAAAAAGATAAGAAGGATTTGTCAGCAGTTTATTATAAGAGTTCAAAATTAGCCTAAAAATAATTAAAAATTAAGCCATAAACCATAATTTAAACAAAACAGTCACTTAAATATCACATAAATATCACGGAAAAACGACGCAAACAATTAATATACTCTACATCTCACAAACTGATAATTTATCACCTTAAAATAAAAATAAATTTTTATCGAATAATATCGAACACTGGGGTGTTAACTATATAGGCGAGCGGATTGGCGGCCTAATCAGGGCTAAACCCCAAAGAAAACACTAAGACGATAGTAACAGCCTATTTAACAGTATAACTAAAAGAGAGAACAACAATGAAAAAAGCACTACTAGTTTTTAGCCTAATAGCGGGATTAACGGCTTTTAACACTTATACAAGCGCTGCTTCAAATGCACAATGGAGTTTATCCGCTGACGAATCCAAAGTTGCTTACGGCTCAATCAAAAAGAATTCTGTAGGAGAAGTTAACCATTTTAAAACCATTTCAGGACATATTGACAAAAGTGGAAATGCAGAGGTAATTATTGACATTACTTCTGTTGAAACATTTATCGACATCCGCAATCAACGCATGATAAAACATATTTTCGACGCTAACACTCCTGAAGCCACACTTAAATCCACTATCGACCTTCAAGAAATTAAAAAACTCGAACCCGGACAGACAACTTCAATTGATATTGAAGGCACATTATTATTATCTGGAAAAACGATTGATATAGAAACCACAATATTCATTGCGAGCTTAGGTAAAAGTAAATTTATAGCAACAACCGACGAAATGATTATGGTAAAAACAGAAGAGCTTGGCATTAACGAAGGCGTTGACATGTTAATGAAACTAGCAAAATTGGATGGCATTACACGAGTCGTACCTGTTTCATTGCGCATGGTCTTTGAAAAGTAATTTAAAAAACAACTAAAACGTAGGCAGAATAAAGAAATGAAAAGCTTATTAACGTATATCTTTCTATTTTCCACATTAACGAGCATTAATAGTTATGCAGAAAAACTTACCCTCTGGACATTATCTTCTAACGAATCAAAGGTCGCTTATGGCTCGATCAAAAAAAATAGCGTCGGAGAAGTAAACCATTTCAAGAATACATCCGGCTCAATTAATAGTAACGGAGAGGTGAAAATAGACATTGATGTTACATCCGTAGAAACGTTTATTGACATTCGTAACCAACGGATGCTGAAACATATTTTCGATAAAAACGCGCCAACTGCACAATTAAAAACTGCTATTGATAGAGCGGAGATCAGCAAATTATTACCCGGCCAAACAACGTCTCTTGATGTTACCGGCACATTAACACTGTCTGGGCAATCTGTTGAAATAGAAACTTCTATATTTATTGCTCGACTAAACAAAAATCGTTTATTGGCAACAAGCGATGAAATAATAATGGTGAAAACAGAGGAACTGGGTGTAAATGATGGCGTTGATCAATTAATGGAACTGGCAAAACTCAACAGCATTACTCGCGTTGTACCAGTCACATTGCGTTTAGTATTTGATAAAAGTCAGGCAACTGCTGCTGCAGTTAAAAGCCAGACAACAATTGCAGTTGCAGGTAATGCCAAGGCCGGAAAAAAACTCTATCGACAATGTAAAGCATGTCATCAATCAAAAAAAGAAGTGAATAGTGTTGGGCCACATTTAGTGAATATTATTGGTCGTCCAGCAGGTACTATCGATGGTTTTGCATATTCTGATGCCATAAAAAATTCTGGAATAATCTGGACTGTATCGAGCCTACAATCATTCTTAGAAAACCCGCAAGCAGCAGTACCGGGAAACAGTATGCCCTTTGGAGGGATCAGCAATACAGAGGATATTCAAAACCTGATTGCTTATCTGGAATCCATTAGTAAATAGCCGCTATAATTAGTCACTTGATGTATGAATAGACCAATACTTGATATGTTCTGGAAAAATAGCGCCATTAAAGAAATCAAAAAGGGGATTAAAGAATTATTCCCTAGACTGTGGCGTTATTGCTTCATACTATCAGCCAATACGGAACGTGCAAATGATCTTGCTCAGTCCACTTGCCTTCGAGCATTGGAAAAATCACATCAATATACGGCAGGAACAGAACTGGATCGCTGGCTTTTTCGTATAGCCAAAAACATTTGGCTAAATGAATTACGCTCTGATGCCGTCAGAGATGTAGGAGGGATGCCGCCTGTTGAGGAGATTGACCTTCCGGATCACTCTCCAGGACCTGAATCAAATTTGATTAATAAGGAAGTATTACTGAGTGTGATGTCTCTACCAGAGGCACAAAGAATCGTTGTGGGGTTAGTGTATATCGAAGGGTATAGCTATGGCGAAGCTGCCAAAATACTCGACATACCTGTCGGGACAGTCATGAGCCGCCTGTCCACCGCCCGCTTAAAGTTGGCAAAAAAACTTAAGCCTCACCAGAGTGATGCAATATGAATAAGCATATCGAATTTAGCGACGAAGAATTAACTGCCTACCTTGATGGGGAGCATGAGTATGTGCGCGCAGAAGAAATTAATCGTGCACTGAGCCATGATCAAACATTGCGAGCACGACTGGAACAACTTTCTGTCAGTAAAGAAGAATTACAATCTGCATTTGATGATTTACTTGACCACGCTCCACCGTTAGCACCTGAAAGTATCGATACACCATCTCCTTGGAAAATGTCTATCGGTGCGGCAGCGGCTATTGCCGTCATTTGCTTCAGCCTTGGCTGGGGAATAAATCATTTACCGACAACACATTCTGTCAGCGGCTGGAAAAATTATGCAGCGGTTTATCAGGCACTCTATATTAATAGCACGCTGTCTCACATTAATAACACAGAAGAACACAAAATTAATGAGCTAAAGCGTGTATCTCTGGCCTTAGGTAAGGATATCAACCTGCCAGATTTAAGCTCATTCAAACAACTTGACTACAAGCGTGCACAAATACTGGGCTATGAAGGACAACCTTTGATTCAATTGGCTTTTTTATCATCGGTCGATGCCCCGATTGCCCTATGCATTATGAGAACAAAGCAATTAAAAGAAGCCGGAGTAAGTTTATCTGAGATAGAAGGAATGAGCGCAGCATCATGGGAGAAAGACGGATATGCTTATTTATTAATTGGCGGAAATGATTCCATGCTAATTAAAGATACCGCCAATAAATTTGCATCGTATCTATAAGTACCAGCCACATTAGCTATTTTCATTTGGAGATAAATGAATATGATCTGTATTGATATCTACAGACTGTACTGCTTCTTTATCCCCTGTCTGCAACAAATCGACCCCCACATTAGCAAGCGATAATTCCGAAGTATCCACCTCTGCCGGAATAACTTTTTTTCTTTCAGCATCTTTTAATAGAGATTCTCCATAGGGCGTTAGCTCCCAGTCCAGACTCTCCATATCAACTGCCGGAGCAGAAACCGCTATCCTCTCATCATCATTAAGCAAATTGCCTTCTTGAGGCAAAACGGCTAAATGATCAACGTTGACGTCAACAACTGGCTCAGCTTCTGACTTTTTCTTTTTGTCAGCCAGCAAACTGCCAACAGGGGCCAGTTTCCATTGTTCTGTTTCAGAAATAGAATCTATATTAGAAGAGGCATCGCTTGTGGATTTTTTTGCCTCCGCCGGCATATCGGCTTTGGTAGATTTATGAACTGGCTCAGCTTTTTTAGGGGATTCTACAACAACGACGATGCCGGCTTGATGCAATATCGTTTTATACCTTTCCGCCTCATCAAGAGAAATATTACTTTTTAATGGGACAGGTTTCCCCACAAATAAACTATCGATGCGTGCATCATCAACGTTAAACAACTTCTTCAATTTTTGCTTAACGTCGAGCACATTTTTGCCGAGAACAATATCACCACGGAATACTACAGAATAATGCTTATCAGTCATGGCAAATGCTACTCGTCGTCAATAGTATGATCCATCTCCAAAGAAGGCATATTTTTGTGGACCCGGCCAATCTGCTTGGCTGGCACACCGGCTACGGTGGTATGCGCTGGGACATCCTCTAACACTATACTACCAGCACCTACCTTGGCACCCTCTCCCACCTCGATATTACCTAACAACTTAGAACCCGCACTGAGTAGCACTCCACGACGAATAGTTGGGTGTCGCTTGCATCGGCTTGAGCCTGAACCACCTAAGGTAACAGCGTGCAGTATAGACACATCATCTTCCACAACCACTGTTTCACCAATAACTAGACCTGTTGCATGATCCAACATAATGCCAGAACCCAATCGCGCAGCTGGATGAATATCAACATCAAACAACTCAGCTACTCTATGCTGTATATACAGGGCTAAAAGTTCTCTACCCTGGACCCACAACCAATGAGCTATACGATAAGATTGGATGGCATGAAAGCCTTTAAAATAAAGCAAGGGAATAATGTACTGCTCACAAGCGGGATCACGAGTGTAATGAGCCAGCAAGTCTCCCAACATTTGATCAACAATATCAGGCTGATCATTAAATGCTTCATCAAAGACAGAATGTAAGGTCATTGCTGGAACAGCACTGTTTGCCAAGCGACTTGCCAAATAGAAACTAATGGCATCTCTAAAGCTTTTATGGTTTAACACATTACTATGATAGAAGCTGGCCATCACTGGCTGTGCATCACTGGCTGCACTCGCCTCCTCAAGGATGGATTGCCATATAGCGGCTTGGCGCTTTTCAGCCTTATGAATCGGGCTAACAGGTGACAGGGAGCTTGTCATATTATGTCTTTAAACCCTTTAGGTTTTAGGATTAATGGAGTCTAGTATAAAGCGCTCATACAATTCATCAAGATGTTGTAGCACTGTGTCTTTTTCTAGGACATCACATTGCCCCAAGTGGTTCGCCAAATGTTTGAGTGACCATTGCTGTTCATAGCGCTCAGCTACGGGGCGATAGCTTAAATGCCAGGGCTCAGGCATCACACCATTATTGTCTTCAATATAAGGGAAAAAGAAGGCTGGCGCCGCTGGGTCACGCAAATATTCTTGTAACCAAGTGATCATAGGTGCAAAAGGCCCACCCCCCATATATTCGTCAGGGGTTAATTGCAGCTGGTAATCATCGGATATTGCAGCTTTATCATAAATATCCATATCTGTACCCCAATGATGACGAGAAGCACCTGGCAAGGCGGACCAGCGTAGCACACGCTCCACTTTCTCTAACGCCGACAAACACTGAATATCTAACTCGCAGCCATTATCATCTAAAATGGGGCGCTTCCCTGAAAGCTTGGCATTCCAAATCAACTGTTGCCTATCAAAACTCCGGTAAGCACTGGCTAGAGTCAGCTGAAACCCTGCATCCTGTGCGGCTTGCATCAGGCACTGCCAAGGCTCAATAACATCAATATGGAGTCTCATAGCGCCATCGACCAGCCGTGTATGGCTATCAAGATACCCAAAAGCAGCTGCATACTGGCCGTCAGCCTCACTCATACCATCACCAACCCTAGGCATTCATAAATAAATAATGCCCCATAAGACCTGAACAAATGCTTCCCTCTCTTATTTCAAATAATGTATAGTTGAGGCGATACTTCTGACATAATAGAAGTCACAAATAACAATAATAATACTTGAGGTCACTCTATGAGTAGAGAGCACAGTGATTTACTCAAACTAAAAAATCTAGGCTCTGCATCCGTTAATATTTTACATGCCGTTGGTATCAATAGCTATGCGGACCTACAGCAGGTGGGGCCTGTTGAAACATATAGGCGTATTAAGAATCGAGATATTCATGTATCTAAAGTCATGCTCTATGCCTTACAAGGCGCATTATTAGACACGCATTGGAACGAATTAGAACCCGATCTCAAACACCAATTACTGGAAGATGCTGGAGAAGAGCATTAACCCCCCACTTAATTGTTTAAGAGAACTTAATACGTTACCTGTATACGACAAAACCCTCACCCTTTGCTTTTCACGAATAAACGTTAAAAGCTTCTCTAGCTATTGAATTTTTATCACTAGCACTCATCATAGAATGAACGAAATAATCCAATAAGCCCCTACGGGGTACTTATTATCATTTTTAATTATCTGAGGTAACTATGTTACGTATCGGTCTGTTTTTATTAACAAATTTGGCAGTTATTATTGTTGCCAGCATTACCTTACAACTATTGGGGGTAGAGCATTACCTACAAGGCTCTGGTCTAAATTTAACCAGCTTATTGATATTTTGCGCTATTTTTGGGTTTTCTGGCTCTTTAATATCTTTATTTATCTCTAAGTGGATGGCTAAGCGCTCAACAGGCACAAAAATAATCGAACAGCCTAGCACTCCAGAAGAGCGCTGGCTTGTAGAAACGACTCGGGAGCTTGCAGAAAAAGCAGGTATTGGCATGCCAGAAGTCGGCATTTTCCCTGCACAGGAATCCAATGCATTTGCGACGGGCTGGAATAGGAATAATGCACTTGTCGCCGTTAGTCAGGGCTTACTTCAGCGTTTTAATCGCGATGAGGCACGCGCAGTTATCGCCCATGAAATTGGCCACGTAGCCAATGGGGATATGATCACCTTAAGTTTGATACAAGGCGTTGTGAATACATTTGTGATGTTCTTTGCTCGTATCATTGGCCATACGGTAGATCGTGCCGTTTTTAAAACGGAACGAGGCCATGGTATTGGCTTTTATGTAGTGACATTTATTGCAGAAATGGTACTCGCTGTTTTAGCCAGTATTATCGTGATGAAATTTTCTCGCTACCGTGAATACCGTGCCGATGTCGCAGGCGCTAACCTAGCTGATCGAGGCGCCATGATAGGCGCATTGAACCGCTTATTGGCGGAACAAAAAGCGCAAATGCCTAGCTCCATGCCAGATACCATGCACGCCTTCGGCATTAGCAGTGGCTTTAAACAGAATTTTGCTAAATTGTTTGCCAGCCATCCTCCACTGGAAGACCGTATTCGAGCATTACAACAAAATATGTCATAACTCTGAATGGACAAACACGACAACTTTCTTTGTTCTATTGACGATATTCCAGATAATGGAAGCAAAGGCCTCAGCCATAAAGGGGTGCCTCTCCTTGCCGTACGACAGGGAGAGAATGTCTACCTTTATCGCAATCAGTGCCCTCATCTTGGCTTGCCGTTAGAGTGGCAAGCCAATCAATTTCTTACTGCAGACAAATCACTCATCCAATGTTCAGCCCACGGAGCCCTGTTTGAGATAGAATCAGGTTATTGCATTTCTGGCCCCTGCCAACAACAATCCCTCACTCCCGTTATTTTTTCATGCAAAGATCGACGCCTTTTTTTCGAGTAAAAATAGACTAAACTCCTCAGACCGTAGGCTTTTTCAATATGCTATCGACAAGTGGCACAAAAAGCTTCTTTTTAATACTTACATATCAGCGGCTAGGCAGTTAATAGCTATGTATTTTCTGTCGATAAGGCCCAAAGACTATACTTAATCTTACGCGTTACTACTTATACACAAGAGTTAGCAGCTATTACTAAATTTAATATCAATTTAAGCACTATATATTCCAGCGTCGTTTTTGTGCTGCTATCGACTATCGGCATATCTATTTTTGCTTTTTTGGACAAAGCAAAGCAGCAAGAGCAACACTTATTACTGGAGCAAATAGTTACTACACAGGCCGCCACTATCGAGCGTCGCCTATCTTCTCTGCTCTCTTCAACCTATATGCTCGCTCAGGAAGTTCGGCAAAGCGAAGGCCGCTTTCAAAACTTCGAGCAATATGCTGACGATGTGATTAACACATTAGGAGACATATCACTGTTACAACTTGCTCCAAACGGGATTATTGAACGTGTTCATCCCTTAAAAGGTAACGAAAAATCACTTGGGCATAATTTACTAGAGGATAAAGCTCGCTCTAAAGAGGCTCTCCTCACCATGAAAGCGAATAAATTAACGCTGGCAGGGCCTTTTAAACTCGTTCAGGGCGGTGTTGGCATAGTCGGCCGAAACCCTGTTTTCCTCGAGAAAGATGGTAAAGATTATTTTTGGGGTTTTACGATTGCTCTAATTTTCTTATCTGATCTGCTAGACGGAACTGAATTAACTCAATTATATAATCGGGGATACGAATACGAACTTTCACGTATCCACCCTGATACAGGAAAGCGAGATATTTTCTCTCATTCAAAAAATAAACTGGGAGAAAATGCTGTATTCAAATCGATCAACATACCGAATGGTGTCTGGCGCATGGGTATCAGCCGCCACAGCACTGATAGCGCTTATATCTACTTAGGTGTTGGTGCGAGCTTTATTGTAGCCCTGCTATTTTCATTGCTATTACACCGAATATTGCTTGAGCCCGAGCGACTTCGCACACAGATTAAAGAAAAGACTGAAGCATTAAATCAAATGGCTTTTCATGATGAATTAACCGGGCTCGTCAATCGTCGTTTTTTAGGGGATAAATTAGAGCAAGAAATTCGCAATCTACGCCGTCGCGGTGAAGGCCATATTGCCATCATGTATTTGGACCTGGATGACTTCAAACGCATCAATGATACGATGGGACACGAAATGGGTGACAGGCTATTACAAACTGTCGCGGCTCGTCTGCGTGACACTGTACGCCAAAACGATATCATTGCACGTCTAGGAGGAGATGAATTTGCCGTTATTTTATTAGACCTCGCTTCTCCAGATCATGCCAGAGTCATGGCTGAAAAAATTATTGAAAACATACAGCGCCCAATACAATTAGGGCCACGTAAAATTGTTATTAGCACAACAATAGGCATCACTCTTACACCTGATGACAGCACAGAGATTCTGGAATTATTTCGCAATGCAGATTTAGCAATGTTCGCTTCTAAACAAGCTGGTAAAAACAGGCTTTCATTTTTTAATACACAAATGCAAGAAAATGCAGCCAAGCACCTATTATTAGAAGAGCAATTAAGACAGGCAATTGACAATAAAGAGTTTTATTTAGTGTATCAACCAATTATGTGCTTAGGCAGCAATCAGGTAGGGAAATTTGAGGCCTTGATTCGCTGGCGACATCCTGAAGCAGGAGAGCGAAGCCCCAACGAATTTATTGGAATGGCAGAAACAACTGGGCTGATCATTCCTATCGGCTACTGGGTTATTCATGAAGCTTGCATGTCTATAGTCAATCAATTAAACGGACCTAAAGAAAAAATTCAAATAACTATCAATGTCAGCACTCGACAATTAAAAGATGAAAATTTTGCTATTGAGGTCGAAAAAATATTCAAAAAAACAGGAGTAGATCCTTCGCTTATTGAAATGGAAATTACTGAATCCATGCTCATGGAAGACGTTAATCTAGCACTAAAGTTAATCAATCAATTAAAAAAAATAGGTGTCGCAATATCCATTGATGACTTTGGAACAGGTTATTCTTCTCTTTCTCAACTGAAAAAATTTCCTATCGATACTCTAAAAGTTGATCGCGCATTTATCAAAGACCTTGGGAAAGATATGAGCGACAGAAGAATAGTGGAAGCCATTGTCGCTATGGCAAATAAATTAAATATTGCCGTAGTCGCAGAAGGCATCGAAACAGAAAGGCAATTAAGATTTCTCAGAAAGATCAATTGTGACTACGGACAGGGATTTTTATTCAGCAAACCATTAAGTATTAATAACGCACTTTTATTTGACACTAACAATAGCAAATCATCTCAAGAGCTGCGCACGAAGCCATAACCTAAACCATAAAATTAAAAAGCCCTGATTAATCAGGGCTTTTTATTACCTATTTATATCGACTAGCCTTATGCATTAGGCTGAATCAACAACTCGACTCGACGGTTTTGAGCTCGCCCTGAAGCAGTTGAATTATTGGCAATAGGACGAGACTCACCGTAACCAACCTCGACCAAACGAACAGGAGCGACGCCTCGACTGCGCAAATAGTCACTCACACTTCGAGCACGTCTTTCAGACAACTGCTGATTGTAGCTATCATTACCAGAGGAATCAGTATGGCCAGCAACCTGCAATCGAGTTTCATTAAACTCATTCAACACTTTAACAACCGCATTAAGCGTGCCGTAAATAGAGGTATTCAAGGTTGCTTGATTAACAGCAAACGTAATGTTGTTTGGCATAACCAAACGAAGGTTATCGCCATCACGGACAACTTGCACACCGGAACCAACTAATTCAGCGCGTAATTTCCTCTCTTGCGCATCCATATAAGCACCAACACCTGCACCGGCTAAGCCACAGGCAGCAGCAGCGTTGCGAGCTCGTTTACTGCTTTCTCTAGAACCAATTGCCCCACAAACAACAGCTCCGATCACACCGTAAGTTGTAGCTCGATTGATTTTTTTGTCACCTGTATACGCATCTTGCGTTTCACAAGCTGCAAGCGCGACAACGGTACCGGCTAACACAATTACCTTCTTCGTTAAATTCATAAACATTACCTTTTAAACATTCAGCCCGATAGCATATCAGACTATTTTTTGCATACCAGAGTATGGACCTCATTTCTCATTAAAAAGTCAATTTCTATCACAAAATAGCCTGATTTTTAATGTGCATTTTTATGGTTGTGGACTATCCTGAAAAGTGAGTATAACAATTGTAGTTAAGGAGTCATTGTGGACCTTAGTCACCTCATATCCAATGCACAGAATATGCCTAACATTCCTAAAATTGTGCAGGAATTAATCGAAAGCTTCAGTAACGACAACGTTAACAGCGAACAACTCGCAGAGAAGGTCAGCAAAGACCAGGCAATGACCGCAAAAGTATTGCGTATGGCTAACTCGGCTAAATATGGTGGTCACAGGCAAGTCGGCTCAGTTAATGATGCTATCGTTTTGTTAGGCTTTAATGCGTTGAGAACACTGGTGTTAGCCTCTGGCCTGACCGGCGCATTTAAACCCCCTGAAGGCTTCGACATCCAAGAGTTTTGGAAAAAAAG
The DNA here is from genome assembly GCA_947487765.1 of uncultured Pseudomonadales bacterium. Lineage (GTDB taxonomy): Bacteria > Pseudomonadota > Gammaproteobacteria > Pseudomonadales > Cellvibrionaceae > CANLBN01. The sequence continues at coordinate 67,976 of CANKXO010000003.1, forward strand.
CTTCTCTATTGCCAGTCTCAGTAAATGGCTTGCCAAACATACCCACGACATTGACGGTGAAGTCGCATTTACCTGTGGCATGCTGCATGACGTTGGTGGTTTATTAACTCATATCCTTGTCAATGAGCAAGCACAGGAAATCGACCGTGTCGTTGCCAAAGGTGCTGACCGTATCGAAATGGAATCCAGTCGCCTTGGTTTTACCTACCCAGAAGCCGGCGCGGAACTAGCTAACCGCTGGCGCTTCCCTGAAGAAATTGTGGATGGAATTCGCCACCAATTACAGCCAACTGTCAGTGAAGATGATTATAAATCACTTGCAGGCATTGTGTTTATTGCTAACTATCTCTATGAAAATCGAGAGCAAGATACCGAAACATTGATTAATAATTTCCCCTCTGACCATGCAGCTGCCCTAAACATGGATAAAGTTGCCGTGATTGACAATATTGAAGAGATCAATGAATTAGACTCAGGAATAGAAGCTCTTCTTGGATAAGAAATGATAATACTTTATAAAGCCACTGAGCATCAGCGGCTTTATAAACCTACATTTTTCTCAATTTATCACCCACTCTCAACACTTTAAGCCCGTTAGTACCACCCTGAAGATTGTCATAATCGCCTTTTGTGATAATCACCAAATCGCCTTTTTTAACATACCCTCGACGGGTCAATTCATCAATTGCACGCTGAAAGGTGACAGCCTGACTTTGATCAAAGCCATAAAAGGGAACAGACTCAACGCCAAGAAATAATTCAACTTTTGCCTGTGTTTTACTATGTCGAGAAAATGCGTAAATAGGCAATGTCGAGTTGATGCGAGACATTAACAACGGTGTTGAACCGCTTTCCGTAAAGGCAATGATCGCTGTCACGCCTTCCAGATGATTAGCTGTATACATTGCTGCAAGGCCAATCGTCTCATCAACAGCAGAGAATTTACGATTAATACGGTTATCAGTAACCCGCATATTAGGATAAGTTTCTGCCCCACCAATTGCACGAACCATGGCTTTAACCGTATCTACCGGAAAATTTCCGGCAGCCGTTTCTCCTGACAACATCACCGCATCAGTACCATCAAGCACAGCGTTAGCCACATCGAAAACCTCTGCGCGTGTAGGTAGAGGACTATTGATCATTGACTCCATCATTTGAGTCGCAGTAATAACACATCGGTTAAGATGTCTGGCTCGAGCAATAATACGTTTTTGTACAGCAACCAATTCAGCATCACCAATTTCAACACCGAGATCACCTCGAGCAACCATCACAGCATCCGATGCAAGAATAAGGTCATCCAGTGCCTCATTACTCACAACCGTTTCAGCTCGCTCAATTTTAGCAACAATACCTGCATTACCACCGGCTTCGTTCAACAATTGCCGAGCCTGCTCAAGGTCTCTAGCTGACCGGGGGAAAGAAACAGCAAGGTAATCAACATCAATCGCTGCCGCCAGTTTTATATCGTTATAATCTTTTTCTGTAAGAGCGGGAGCAGATAAACCGCCCCCCTGTCGATTAATGCCCTTATTATTCGAAAGCTGTCCACTGACTTTTGTAATACAGTGAATTTTATTCGCCTCTATCGACTCTATTTCTAATACGACTCGACCATCATCCAGTAGCAATAAGTCACCTGCCTGACAATCTTTAGGCAACTCTTTATAATCAATTCCAACCGCCTGCTGATTACCGTCATCTCGCGCTAAATCTGCATCAAGAGTAAATTGATCACCAACTTCTAACGTAATTGGGCCATCAGAAAAACGAGAGATACGAATTTTAGGCCCTTGCAAATCACCTAAAACAGCAACGTGTCGGCCATGCTTTTCTGCAAGTTCACGCACTTCTTTGGCACGCTGCATGTGATCGTCTGGCGAGCCATGGGAGAAGTTCATGCGAACAACATTAACTCCTGCCTCGATGAGAGAGTCTAATACATCTTCTTTATCGGTTGCAGGTCCTAAAGTAGCAACTATCTTGGTACGTCTATGCATGTCGTATTACTCAATTAGTTCAGCAAAATAAAAAACAAAGCCATAAATACAGATTGATTATGACAAAAGTGATGGCGGATAAAATTAAATTGATAATAAATAAAAATAATAGGGGTAAACGGATTAACAGCCGTTAATACAACCCTTATAATAGCACGTTTGCTTTAAACAAAAGCTTCATTCACTCAATTATCATTACCGAGGATTATCTTGGACCTACAAAACGCACCTGTAGAAACGCTACGCCAATGGGAAACCGAACTCTCTGCTGAATACAAAGCGTATCAGCAAAAGAATATGAATTTGGATCTAACCCGCGGCAAACCCTCCGATGAACAGGTGTCACTTTCTGACGCACTCGACGGCTGCCTTAAAGGCAATTACATTGCAGAAGATGGTACTGACACTCGAAACTACGGTGGGTTAAATGGCCTTATCGAAGCTCGACAATTAGGTGCAGATATATTGAGCGTCAAACTCGAAGAAGTTTCCGCACAAGGCAATAGCAGCCTAACCATCATGTTTCTCGCTATGATGACAGCAAAAGAATTTGGTTTACGCGGCTCTGATAGCGCTTGGAAAAGCAGCGATAAAATAAAATTCATCTGCCCAGTACCAGGATATGATCGTCATTTTACAATTTGTGAACAGCTCGGTATTGAAATGATCACAGCTCCTATGACCGCAGCTGGCCCAGATATGGACGCTGTTGAAGCACTGATTAAAAGCGATGACTCGATCCGAGGTTTATGGTGTGTACCTAAATATTCTAATCCTACCGGTGTTATTTATAGCGATAGCACTGTAGAACGCATCGCCAAGCTAGGCACGATCGCCCATAAAGATTTTTGTGTATTTTGGGATAACGCGTATGCTGTTCACGACCTACACGGCGTTAAACCATTAGCAAGCGTTATGGATTTCTGCCGTCAGTTCGGCACTGAAAATACCGTTATCCAATTCGCTTCAACATCAAAGATAACTCATGCAGGTGCTGGCATTTCCTTTGTAGCTTCTTCGGTTGAAAATCTTGCCGGGCTTCATAAAGCTCTTAACACCCTGTCAATCGGACCGGACAAAGTTAACCAATTAAGGCATATGCGTTTTCTTCCGGATTACAGCGCACTTCTTTCTCACATGGAAAAGCACGCTGAGATTATTAAACCTCGATTTGATTGTGTACTCAAACACCTAGAAGAGAACTTTAAAGAGTCAGACCTAGGACAATGGGAATCTGTCGAAGGTGGCTATTTTGTCTCTTTTGATTCAAAGCCAGGACTTGCAAAAACAATCGTAAAGCTGGCCGCTGATGTTGGGGTCAAACTAACGCCTGCTGGCGCCACCTACCCTTATGGCAATGACCCCAAAGACTGCAATATCCGTATTGCACCGACAGTACCGACGCTTGCGCAAGTTGACGAAGCAATGCAGGTCTTTGTCCTGTGTGTAAAACTGGCTTCGGTAAGACAAGCGTTAAACAACAAGTAACATGGATTAACCCTATGACATTAGAAGCATTACTACTTTTGGCTGGCGCGATCTTTATACTCGCAATTACGCCCGGCCCTGGAGTAATGCTTATTGTTTCTCGAGCTATGACTGCCGGATTAAAGCAAGCAGCTGTTACCATTATTGGTATTATCACAGCAGATTTACTATTTTTATTGCTAGTCGTTTACGGCTTACAAGCCATCGCAGAGTCACTTAGCGTTCTATTTATAATTATTAAATATGCAGGCGGCTTATATTTAATTTGGCTAGGCATTTCCATTTGGAGAAGTCATCCCGCCAAAATAAACATAAATAATGAAAAAAGCACCAACCAGAAGCCAGCATCTTATTATGCTAGCTGGTTATCGGGATTAATTGTCACCCTGAGCAATCCCAAAGCTATTTTATTCTATATGAGTTTTTTACCTGCTTTTGTTGATATACCTGCGCTAACAACAATAGACATTATCATAGTCAGCGTGATTATTTGCAGTGTCATTGGCGGCGTTATGTTTTTTTATGCTTTTAGCACAGTCAAAACTCAACATATGATGACGAAAAATTCATCCAATAAGTTAGCAAAAAGAATCGCGGGCGGATTAATGGTAACTACTGGTGGCATATTAATCACAAAAACTTAGTAATATTTTGATGACGTCATAACACTCCTAATAGATTAGTTGCCCAAATTTTTATTTAGAGCTTTGATGCTTGACGATAAAATAGATATTTTAATAACTCCTCACCCTTTATTGCCAATAGAACACCCAGCATAACGAAAATCAGCCCAATAAATGCAACATAATCCCAATGATACCCTTCAATAAAGGTAGATATTGTCAACGCTACAACAGGAAATAGTACCGTGACATATGAAGCTTGGCTTGCCCCTATACGAGCAACTAGGCTGAGGTACACTGTAAAACCTAAAATAGAACCCGGAATAGCCAGATAGATTAAACTCATCAAATAAGCTGGGCGATCATCCCAATGCCAGCTCACACCTGAAAATTGAATGATAATGAAGAGAGTGATCGTGCCGTAAATCATTCCATAAGCACTGCTCGTCCATGGCTGAATATCATAAGAACTATTGCGAACCGAAATCATATTACCCAATGAAAACAAGTAAGTGCCGACTAGTGCATAGCCTATACCATACAAGGAGTTTTCGAGATCCTGACCAATGTAAAGCTGATCCCAAAACAGCATCAGTAAACCGCTGATACCTAGAATACTAGCGATATAAATAGAGATGGCAGGCTTTTTCTGCCAGATTAACCATTGGTTTAAGGCATTAAACAACACTGCCGCAGCAAAAATAACTGACACTAAGCCACTGATGATGTAATGGCTCGATGTATAAAAGCAGATAAAGTTTAAAGAGAATAAACACAGCCCTTGAAGAAAAAAGAATAGATGATCTTTGCATTTTGTTTTCTGTAGCTTTCCCAATACATATAAAAGGGGCAAGAAGATAATACTAGCTATCGCAAAGCGATAAAAAACAGATATCAGCACAGGGACATCACCAACCTGCCAATAGATACCTATCCAAGTTGTACCCCAGATAAACGTAACGGTGATATAAAGAAATGTATTCATGTAAAGCTTTCCCACCAACTATATGTACTGCTAATAGCTATTTTATTGTCGCCAAGCTAATTAATTAGGTAAGCATAAGTGATTTACATGTGTTGTTTTTGCACAAACATGCGCTTTTTGTACAATCTTGCGCATTTTCTCCATCTGACATCCCTTCATCATTGCAAGAAAATCGACTTGGCGATAAGGTTTACGCATGGACACTTATAATTTAAGCAAAATCACTGTTAAAGAAACATTAAACCAGTCGAATGCTCAAGCTGAGACCGTGTGTGATATTAATCAACATTTTGCTTATGCGATATGGACTAATCAGAACGACAAAGTACATTACCATCAAGTTAATCATCACACACTTAGCTTATACCTTGAGGGAGGCTACTCTACTCAACGAGCAGATCAACGCTATGCAGGAACTGGGGCACCAGGAAAGTTTTGCCTTTTCCCAGCGGGACAAAGCTCAGATTGGGAAGTCGGTGAACGATTGCGCTTTGCACATATCTATTTTTCGGACAGCATTCTAAGGCATATAGCGTTACAGGACTTTGATATTGACCCTCGCCTCGTAGAGTTACCCGATAAAACTTTTTTTAACGACCCATTACTATTATCGCGTTATCAAGATCTGATAACACAGTGTTGGTCGTCACCAGAGCAATGTCTGGCATTACAAGAAGGTATGTGGCAAATATTAGGGGACCTTGTAACACGTTACGCAGCCTCCCCTAAAACTAAAAATCATTATCGCGGAGGTCTAACAAAAGCCGTTATTTCAAAGGTCACAGATTACATAGAGAGCAATATAGATAAGCAGATCTCAATCGAAGACCTCGCTCAGTTAGCTGGGATGAGCCCCTTTCATTTTACACGTATGTTTAAAACCAGTACCGGCTTGAGCCCCCATCAAAAAGTCATCTACATGAGAGTGAACAAAGCTAGCCAAATGCTAATCAGCAACAGCACCCAGCTTGATATCAGTATTGCTTGCGGGTTTGCGAACCAAAGTCACTTTTCTCGCGCATTCCGCAAGCATTATGGCGTTACACCAAAACAGTTTTTACGTGCCCGATGTAAACCCTAAACACCGCTAAAATGAAAAGGTCTATTGCTAAATAGCATTTATAGCTATTTAACGGTCTATAGTCTATTCCCCAAAGTAATAACGCACACCGATTGAAAATCTATCTACATCTGCTGCAATATCTTTTGAAACATTAAGAGAAAGAGACTTATTAAAAAAATAATCACCAGCGATAGTGGCAAATGTATCGTCATCCTCTACATCGATGTAGGTTAAGCTTCCACGCAATTCAAGCTTAGGCATGACATAAGTTCTAGCCCCCCCAGTAATTCGAAACCCTGTATCTGAGCTATCACCCACATCGGTATCAACATCGCCATCAACCAATGCGGCCTCACCAATAAAATCAATTTTTTGAAAAGGCAGAATAACACCCGCGCCTACTTGCAAGACAGTGGTATCAATACCTCTGTCATAATCAAGCGCTTCATAATCTGCAATCACATAAATTAATTCATCAATCCGAAACGAACCTCCAAACCCAAAACCATCGCCGTCCTCTGTATCCAGGTTGTCTAACTCAGCATCAACAATATACCGTAATTCCCCATAATTATATTGAATACCGTTATCATTAGCGGCAAATACTGCGCTGGTCAAAAAAGCGCCTAAACCTAAACTTAGCGCTGCTGTAAGTGTTTTGATTTTCATAACATGGTCCTGCAAAAAATAATTGAAGTAATGAGTACTTCTTTTTAATACGTGCTTTTAATACACAAAAATAAATACAGAAACAGCGTATCATAGGGCTAATATAAAAAACCATGAGCCCCGCTTATTTTTGGTGTATGCCTCACAAAACAATAAAATCACCGTTAAGTTCAATCTTTCTATTTATGAGTCATACATCTCAATCAATTTACATTAAAGAATATTAGACTTATCGTTATAGTTAATTTTTAAATATCTTATAAGGGATTAGGTGTTTAAAATGGCCAGCCAAAAAAGAGGATGTAAACATGACCCAATTACCCCCATGCCCATCATGCAATTCTGAATATACTTATCAAGATGGCAATATGTATGTTTGCCCAGAATGCGCCCACGAATGGAATGAAGAGTCTATTCAAGAGAGCCAGGAAGAGCGTATCATCAAGGATTCAAATGGCAATATTCTAAGTGATGGTGATACAGTAACCGTCATTAAGGACTTAAAGGTCAAAGGAACTTCTTCTGTGATAAAAGTAGGGACTAAAGTAAAAAATATTCGATTAACTGATGGCAGTGATGGACACGATATCAATTGTAAAATAGATGGCTTTGGTCAAATGATATTGAAATCAAAGGTAGTGAAAAAAGTATAGAGCACACAATATTTCATGGAAAGCACATGCTCTATCTAACAATAGAGCATGCATTACTTACTCAACAATATCTTTTAATGCTTGATCCACTTGGGAGTATTTAAACTTAAAGCCTCGCTCTAATAGTTTCCTTGGAATCACTTGCTGTCCATCAAGAAGCAATTCCGAAGCCTCACCAAATAATACCCCAACAACGGCTGCAGGCATAGGAAAGAGGGCAGGCCTCTTTAACCACTTAGCAAACTTTTTTGCAAAAACATAATTGGTGACGGGGTTAGGAGCTGCTGCATTAACAGCACCGCGTACAGGCTCATTATCAACAAGATAAAGCAGTATATCGATCATATCCTGCAAATGAATCCATGAAAACCACTGATTGCCTGTCGCAATCCGACCGCCCAAGCCTAATGTAAACGGCAACCACATCCGCTTAAGGGCACCACCATGCTTTGCCAACACAACACCTGTACGCACTGTACAAACACGAACACCCAGCGCCTCTGCTTTAAATGCTGTCTCTTCCCATTCTTGACACAGCTTGCTGGCGAAACATTGCCGAGGCTGTGCACGCTCATCCAGTCTATGCGCTTCTGGATAATTACCGTAATAACCAATGGCAGAACCACTCACCAATACTTTTGGCTTATGAGTACACCGAGATATCCATGTAATAATATCGCCAGTGATACCAATGCGACTTTCTTTTAATATTTTTTTACGCTTTGTTGTCCAGCGCTTATCAATGATCGGCGCGCCAGCAAGATTAATAACACCATCAACTTCCAACCCAGAGTCTTTTACCGAGCCGATTAAATTTACTCTTCCATCAAACATTTTCTTTGCTTTATCAAAATCTCGAGTTAGCAATGTAATTTGATCACCACGAGCCAATAATGTCTCAACTAAAGGGCGACCAATAAAACCTGTACCACCTGTTATCAACAAGTGCATATTTTCTCCACTCTTATCAATTTCATTCGTTATTTACGATGTGCTCAATTAAAATGCTATAATTTTTATCTATTGTCCCATAGCATCGCAGCGCCTCTCACACCAGAAGAGTCGCCATGTTTTGCTTTTAATAACCCGGTATTTGATTGCGTCGAAAAAATATATTTGTCCCAACGCTTAGGGACTTCTTTATAAATAATATCAACATTACTCATCCCTCCACCCAGCACAATAATATCAGGGTCAATAACATTAATAATTTGCGCGAGGCTTTTGGCAACACGTTCACAGTAACGATACAACGTAGCCATTGCATCAGCATCACCCTTATTTGCCAATGCTACAATAAATTCAGCAGACAATCCCTTCCTTTCGACGTCACCTTGCATATAATTACGTCGATAATCGTTTACAAAGCCTGTCCCGGATATCCATGTCTCAATACATCCTCTTTTGCCGCAATAACACAACGGGCCCGGGTATTCGTTTTCTTCCACTGTACTAACGCTATAGTTTATAGCCGCCTTACCTTGATAAATAAATGATTGATGGGCTGCCTGACTATAAGAAAAGTGCCTCAGCAAATCTTCAGGGATACCCCCTAAAATCTTCGGGAACGGTAGTGGGTTGTGCCCCCATTCCCCACCTGCACCATGGAGGCCTGCTTGTATCTTTCCGTCAATAATAATACCTCCACCACAGCCTGTACCAAGTATTACTCCAAACACACTACTTTTGTTTGTCGCCACTCCATCATTTGCTTCTGATAACGTAAAACAATTGGCGTCATTTTCTATACAAATATCTCGTTCCAGAATTGCTTCTAAGTCTTTTTGTAATAGCTGACCGTTTATCCAGGTCGAATTTGAATTGATGACGGTATGTGTTTGCCGACAAATAGACCCGGGAATTCCGATGCCAACTTTTCCAGTTTTTCCAAGGTTTTTTTCAGCATTATTAATTAGGCTTTTTATGGTGAGAAGAGTATTTTGGTAATTATCACGAGCAGATAAAACTCTATGCCGATAAAGTTCTTCACCTTGATCATCAAGGCAAATAATTTCTGTTTTGGTACCGCCAAGATCAATACCTATATACATAATTATTATTTTTATCTGGAGATGGGTTTGTTATTCGTCTTTTATTTAGCCAAGAATCGTTTAACAGTATGTGCAAATATATCTGGCTTTTGAACATGAAGCCAGTGCTCTGTGCCATGAATAATTTTTGCTTCTGCCAAGGGGAACAGCTCCAAAATTTTCTCTTGATGCTCTGGTAAAATATAGTCCGACTGTTCACCTTTAATAAATAGAACAGGCCTCTCAAAACTGGCATCATAAAGAGTATTACCGGCAATCAGCTTCTCATACGACTGCTCAAGTCCATCAAGATCCATTTTCCATTGCCAATGACCATCGTTCTTCTCTAAATTTTTTAACAAAAAACTACGAACTGAATCTACATCAACAAACTGCTTCATCACTTTATCAGCATCACCACGGCTGCTGATCGCATTAAGGTCAACCGCACCAAAAGCGGTAAACACATCATCATGTCGACGAGGGTAACTAACAGGTGCGATATCAGCAACGATTAATTTATTGATTTTTTCAGGATGGCGTAAGGCAATTTCCATACTCACCTTCCCTCCCAAGGAATGCCCCAAAAAATGAGCTTGCGGTAAATCAATAGAATCCATCCAGTTGACTACCGTATCCGCCATGGAGGCTAATGATATATCGTCCAAATGCCCGGAACGCGCATGCCCAGGAAGATCGATCGCATACACAGAATAATCGTCCTTAAGCTGGCGTGCGATGATGCCTAGGTTTTCAAGAGAGCCAAACAGACCATGGACAAGAACGATAGCGGGACCGCTCCCCCAACGAGAATGGTGAATCAGGGAAGACATAGATATTGTTTAATCGCGCTTAGGAGAGGGGTTCGGAGGCAAGCGGCCAGAAGCAGGGAAATTAGCGATATTATCCGTCGCTTTAATTTCCTTTACTTTACCCTCACCCTCGCGATCCACTTCGTCAATACGAATAATAGCCTGCATAGGGATAAAAGAACGCTTAACACCAGAAAATTCATTTTTCAGCTTTTCTTCCCCAGGGTTCACAATCACTTTGTTATCGTCGCCAAAAATAAACTCTTCAGCCTCAATAAATCCGTACATCTCGCTTTGATAAATATCCCTAGCGTAAATCTCATAGATTTCACTCTGATTGTAAAAAATGATTTTATAGACTGGCTTGCTCGACATAATGGACTCTATGATTAAACTATTACACCCCCAATATGGTACTCATATTCAAAAAATACAAGCCCTGAAGAGAAATTGAGCATAGTCATACAAACCAAAGGCAGCCCGATTATGGATAGCACCGTTCAATTAATTCCCTTAAGCCACCTTGCAATAGCAGCTTTGCCTGCTATCGGAGTCCTCTTCATCTATATGAAATGGTCACTTAATACGGCAACTGTGCTCTATGGACTGAGTCGAATGCTGATACAACTTCTTATCATTGGCTACTTCTTAGCCCTCATTTTCGAAACAAAGCATGCCTGGGTTATTGTGCTTATCCTCTTAATGATGGTCACTACTTCCAGCTGGATTGCCTTGGGGACAGTTGCTGACAAACGTCACGCTCTATTTACCTCCTCTCTTGCATCCACATTCCTTGGTAGCGGCCTTATTTTAGCCATAGTGACACAATTAGTACTCCAACTAGACCCCTGGTATCGACCACAATTTATGGTACCCCTGGCGGGAATGGTATTCGCTAATGCAATGAATAGTATTAGCTTGTCTGCGGAACGTTTGAATTCCGAGATAGCACGGGGAACCCACTTCGAAGAAGCTCGTCGTATAGCCTTTCAAGCAGCAATGATTCCAATTATCAACTCCTTATTCGCCGTAGGACTGGTATCACTACCGGGGATGATGACGGGACAAATACTGTCTGGGGTTTCACCGCTGATTGCAGCTCGCTATCAAATTATGGTGATGCTTATGATCTTTATTTCTGGTGGTATATCGACAGCACTTTTTCTTACTATCGTAAAAGAAAAATTTACCAACGCTCTGCAACCAGACTAGCCATAAAGATAACCCAATTAGTTGTACTCACTATGTTAATGACACTGTGTGGCAGTCTTATCACCCATAGTTTGAGCACTGGTAACAACGCAATACCCCGCTACTGCCTCCTCACCTAAAAGCTGGCTATTTAACCGATAAGTGTCATCGATATATATGCCGCTGATGGTTTCTATCTCAACGCATATTTCGAAAAGCTAATTGACTTGACTATAGGATAAATCTATCTATACCTAAATAAAGAAGTCAATAAAAATGGACGTATTTCATGTTATCCAGATACAAATTTATTACTACAGGTCTAGTAGTATTTGCATTAGTCATAGCTGTACAAGGCCTAGGGCAATTTAAAGTAGAACAGATCGTCAAATTCAGCGATTTAGAGCTGAAAATCGAACTGGTAAAAAGTTTAATATTGCAATTAAGGCAGAACGAAAAAGACTTTTTTGCGTACAACGCAACCAAAGCATCCAAAAAACAATTTATTCTAGCTTCTCATAGTAACGAGCACTGTAATGGTCGTGATCTACTGGATTGTCATGAAGGAATTACTATCGATTCATCCGCTCGACTATATCGCCACGGACCAAGCATCCATTAAACATCATTTCACGCCATGAGGTCATTATGCGACCTATTGAAAAGTGCAAAATAAGGCTCGTGTAGACAAATAATACTCTATTGAAAAATATCTCTTCTGAAGCACATTTAATTCTATACAGATCATACCTCAAGAAAGGTTTGATTTGTCTTATCTCAGACTATTCAGATCTCCTTCATAAATTCTCAATTAGCCACTTTTGTTTGATATGATCCTTATTACCAATATATCTGCTGTAAAATCAATCAAACTAGTTCTATAATCGCGCTCCTTAGCAAAAAATTACCCAGAATATCAATGACAGATTCAACATCCCAGAAAAAGCTTTTTATCAAAACCCACGGCTGCCAGATGAACGAATATGATTCATCCCGCATGCGCGATCTATTGGGAGAGTCTCATGACATGGTAACAACTGACGATCCGGAAGAAGCGGATGTTTTATTAATAAATACCTGTTCAATTAGAGAAAAGGCTCAAGAGAAGCTTTTTCATCAGCTAGGGCGCTGGAAAGACCTTAAAAAGAAAAACCCTGACGTAGTCATAGGGGTTGGTGGCTGTGTCGCCAGCCAAGAAGGCGAAGCGATTGCTGAGCGCGCACCCTTTGTCGATCTGATTTTTGGCCCTCAAACCCTTCATCGTTTACCCGAAATGATGGAAACTCCTCGAGATAATGGTGCTGTCGTTGTTGACATCAGCTTTCCTGAAATAGAAAAATTTGATCGCCTCCCCGAGCCAGAAGCCGATGGCGCCTCTGCGTTCGTTTCTATAATGGAAGGCTGCTCTAAATATTGTACGTTCTGCGTTGTACCCTACACTCGAGGCGAAGAAGTCAGCCGCCCGGTCATGGATGTTTTAGCCGAGGTCGCCCACTTAGCAACTCAGGGGGTTCGAGAAATCAATTTACTAGGCCAAAATGTGAATGCTTATCGAGCAGAAACAAATGAAGGCCAAACAGTTGACCTGGCAGAACTTATTACTTATGTCGCAGCTATTGACGGTATAGATCGGATTCGATTTACGACTTCGCACCCTGTCGAGTTTTCAGACAATTTAATCGATGTTTATGCTGATGTACCTGAACTGGTGAGCCATATACACCTCCCTGTTCAGAGTGGATCAGACAGGATTTTAATGGCGATGAAACGCGGCCATACTGCACTGGAATACAAATCCAAGTTACGTCGCCTTAAAAACATTCGCCCTGATATCAGCTTTTCCTCAGATTTTATTATTGGCTTCCCGGGAGAAACCGACCAAGATTTCGAAAAGACAATGAATCTAATCCAAGAAATGGATTTTGATATGTCGTTTAGCTTCATTTATAGCGCGCGCCCTGGGACTCCAGCAGCAGACTTACCGGATGAAACACCGGAGGCCGTTAAAAAGCAACGCCTAAAGATTTTACAAGACAGAATTACACAACAGTCACAAGCCATTAGCCGCCGTATGGTGGGCAATACCGAAAGAGTGTTAGTCAGCGGCTACTCGAAGAAAGATCCAGGGCAATTGTCTGGACGTACAGAAAACAACCGCGTGGTTAACTTCCGTTGCGATAATGCGGGCTTGATTGGCAAATTTGCTGATATTCTTATCAAAGAAGCTCTGCCTAACTCACTAAGAGGGGAGTTGACAGCGAGTGAAATCGACAACTGATTTATTACACGATCGCTTCACCCTATATCCCACTTTCACCTCTTAACACGGGTCATCTTATCCGTTAATATAGAGTAAATTTTAAACACTAAGGTTGCCTGACACTTTTGACTACCCCAAACGCTTCTAGCTCACTTTCCACTCAAAATAGCGAATACAGCCTGCATTTAGAGGCTTCTACTCAAGAACTAGCGAATCTCTGCGGGCAGTTTAATGCCCATATTCAGCAAATTGAACAACGACTCAACGTCAATATCCTGAACCGTGGAGAACAATTTTCTATTCGTGGCACTCAAGATGAGGCTATAGACGCTGCCAAGCAAGTACTTGAAAGCCTGTTCAAAGAGATTCAGCAAGGTAACGATGCCACACCCGATAAAGTGCATTTGCTAATTCAACAATATCACCCTGAAAACCGTCAGGAAAATGAAGCTGAAGATGATCGCAGCCTTGAAGCACTTACCGTTATTCGGACAAAGAAAGGAACGGTTAAGCCAAGAGGAACAAACCAGAAGCGTTATGTGCGTTCAGTACTGACGCATGACATTAACTTTGGCGTTGGCCCTGCAGGCACAGGAAAAACCTACCTTGCTGTTGCCTGCGCGGTACAAGCACTAATCAGCGATGAAATCGAACGGATTTTACTGGTTCGCCCAGCGGTTGAAGCCGGTGAAAAACTAGGGTTTCTACCTGGTGACCTATCACAAAAAGTAGACCCTTATTTACGCCCCCTCTATGACGCACTTTATGAAATGTTAGGGTTCGAGACCGTAGATAAACTGATTGAACGCAATATCATTGAAGTTGCGCCCTTAGCCTATATGCGTGGCCGAACACTCAACAACTCCTTTGTCATTCTGGATGAGAGTCAAAATACAACTCGCGAACAAATGAAAATGTTTCTTACCCGCATTGGTTTTGGCACAACTGCCGTTATTAATGGTGACCCAACCCAAATCGACTTGCCGAGAGGGCAACCTTCTGGCCTCAAGCATGCTGTCGACGTACTCAATGGCGTTGAAGGTATCAGCTTTACGATGTTTACATCGAAAGATATAGTCCGCCACCCTCTGGTTCAGAGGATAGTGGATGCCTACGAAAAGTCTGACAGTCGCTCATGAAGCCTATGATTTCAGTTGACTTACAAATCGCTAGCACAATGGAAGACCTCCCGTCCGAAGACCTGCTGACAGAATGGGTCCGAATTGCAGTAGAGGGAAGTAATACTAAGTCAGCCCCAAAAGAGACTGAAGTCAGCATTCGAATTGTCGATAAGGAAGAAAGCCAGACACTCAATACTCAATATCGTGGACAAGATAAGCCAACCAATGTGCTGTCTTTCCCTGCTAAATTCCCAGAGGGTGTCGATATTCCATTCTTAGGTGACTTGGTCATTTGCGCCCCCATTGTCTCAGAAGAGGCCGATACACAAAAAAAAGAAGCCCTGGCACATTGGACACATATGGTGATTCATGGCACCTTACATTTACTGGGCTATGATCATATCGAAGAGCAGGAAGCAGAGGTCATGGAAGCATTGGAAACCAGACTGCTAGAGTCTCAAGGGTACTCATGCCCTTATATTTTAGCGGATTAGTCAGAATAAGTGCTTTATGGTCAATACAACATCAAAAATACTCAAACAACAAAGGTGGACGGCGTCGGCAGTCGCTGATAACATTTGCTTCCCAGTGACTAACAACGATTATTAATGAGCGACGAACCCCCAAGTAGCAACCAGGATAAATCCTGGCTTGATCGTCTGGTCTCCTCTTTTTCCAGCGAACCTAAATCTCAAGAAGAACTCCTCGACATCATTCGTGAAGCTGCCGACAAGCAACTTTTAGATCAAGAGGCTCTTGGCATCATACAAGGCGCTTTAGGCGTGTCTGACTTGCATGCTCGAGAAATCATGATACCTCGGGCACAAATGGTGACTGTTAATTATGACGAAAGCCCTGAGGAATTCTTACCTAAGGTCATTGAATCAGGGCATTCCCGCTTTCCAATCATTGGTGAGAATGGTGATGACGTTAAAGGCATACTGCTCGCAAAGGATTTATTGCCTTTAATCTTAAAAGGGCACGACAACTTTACGCTGGAATCAGTTATCCGAACCGCCACGATTATTCCCGAAAGTAAGCGACTTAATATTCTATTACGTGAATTTCGTGAAAACCGCTATCACATGGCACTCGTGATCGATGAATATGGCGGCATATCCGGGTTGATCACAATTGAAGATATCTTGGAAGAAATCGTTGGTGAGATCAGCGATGAAACAGATGAAGACAGTGACGATGTCTTTATTCGCAAAGTCGATGACAACGATTATATTATAAAAGCACTGACACCCATCGAAGACTTCAACAGCTATTTCAAAACAAAATTTAGCGATGAAGAATTCGATACCGTTGGCGGGTTAGTGATGCAGAATTTCGGCCATTTGCCGCAAAGGAATGAAATGACCAGCCTTGATAATTTTGAATTTCGCGTGCTCTACTCTGACAATAGACAAATTCATTTGCTACGGCTCACCTTGCCTGAAGCGTAAAAAATATTCGCACAACTACGTTTGCCATTATGCACCCAACACTTTTATTGCTACTTAGTGCGATTGCCGGTGCACTGACTACATTAGCCATCCCACCTTATACCTATTGGTGGATAGCCCCCATAACGCTTGCAATATTAGCCTACAACCTACATCAACAAAAATTCAAAAAAACATTATTTTTACATGCGTTTTTATTTGGATTAGGCTTTTTTGGTACTGGCACTTCCTGGGTTTTTGTCAGTATTTATCAGTTTGGCTCGACATCACTACCGTTAGCCATCGCCATGACATCACTCTTTGTTATCACCGTCGCCGCTTTTTTTGCACTACCGTTTTGTGGCTTAAGCTACTTTAAGAATAGTGTTTGGCGACTATTACTTGGCTTCCCCCTTTTTTGGGTTCTTAGCGAGTGGGCACGTAGCTGGATTCTTACTGGCTTCCCCTGGCTGTACCTTGGCTATGGATATATTGACACACCATTAGCCAGCTGGGCTCCAGTGGGAGGCGTTCTATTTGTTAGTCTTATCAGCGCTTTTATCAGCAGCGTTTTTTGTATTTTATTTTTAAAGTCTGCCAATCAAAAACTAAAATTACTCTCAGTTATTACTGTCGTCATTTTCTGGGCCGAAGGCTCTGCATTAAAGTCACATGAATGGACCGAACCTGCAGGAGAACCTATTAACGTTGGAATAGTGCAACCTAACATCCCACAAGAATTAAAATGGTCTCCTGAGTTTCGAGACCCCACACTGGAAATATTAACGTTACTTTCCGAAGACTTATGGGAAAATGACCTTATCGTATGGCCTGAAGCAGCAATACCCGATGTCTATTTTCGTGCTGAAGAACTTCTTAACCAACTAGATAAACAAGCTTTAAATAGTAATACCAGCCTTATAACCGGCATTCTATATGACGATAGAGAGCAGCAAAAATATTTTAATAGCCTGTTAGGCCTAGGAAATTCGGAAGGCTTGTATTTCAAACAGAGACTGGTTCCATTTGGAGAGTATGTCCCTTTGGAATCGTGGCTAAGAGGGCTTATTACCTTTTTCAATTTACCCACCTCATTTATCGCAGCAGGTGAAAAAAATCAGGCATCAATTAGCATCGGTGACTATACCATTGCCAGCTCAATCTGTTATGAAATAGTGTACCCTGCATTAGTCGCCCAGCAAGCTAAAGATTCCAGTGCCATCATAACCGTCAGCAATGATGCATGGTTTGGAAAATCCATCGGCCCTTTACAACATTTTCATATGGCAAGAATGCGAGCGATTGAAACAGGACGTTATGTAGTTCGAGGAACAAATAATGGAGTGAGTGCCATCATCGGGCCAGATGGGTCAATTAAACAGCAAAGTGAACAATTTATTCGCACCAGCATTGATGGGCAAATAACCCCAATGCAAGGAAATACTCCTTATCTGATTTGGCGCAATTATTTTATTCTAGCAGTCCTTGGTCTACTATTTATTGGCTTAATTGTATTGGATCATCGCTATGGAAACAAAGATGAGTTGATAGAAATACTATAGGTTTATCGTTAACCAGCCTTTGATGCTTGACCGCATCCGGCAATCATTTTCTGATAGTACTGCTTTTGTTGATCTGATAATGGATAACATTGTGACTCCAGAGGTGTATTTCCTACCCAATGAAATTTCCAACCATACCAACACTCTGTATCAGTTTCCTTATCACGTAATTCAACAACTGAAAATTTTTTGACTTTCCGGCTGAAACGCTCCCTCAACTGGTAAACAATATGCTCTGCATTTTTCTTAAAAATAGATGAATGCATATTCGCTGGCAGCGCAACTAATGTACAAACATGCTCTTTAGTAATAGAGAATGGATGCACCAGCAGGTTAGTCCCCTGCCCGAGGCGGTTGCGTACGATTGTGGATTCAAATGGGTATACGTTATTCATCACTTTTACTTCTGTAGCTCCATAATGATTATGACATCGTCATCCAGGCGAAATATCAAATAAAATAAGTATGCTCTTTTTTTTATTATAAGACTAACATCAAGTTCACAAAGTATAGACTAAAATCACAATGACATAATCAAAATAACAAAAAATTATTATAAAACCATTACTTAAATCGATTGGGTTTTATATTTTTAAACGTGCAACATTGGCACAAAAACAATCATTTAGCCTTCAACTAGCCATTGCTCCATATCTTGTTTTTGCCAGACACTTAACAAAGCCAGTGAATTATCACAAACATCCCAATAATTATCGATTAAATCCGTCACCAAATGAAAAATATTTTCATCTTTAACCGTAACTTTAGGCGACCCGATAATATCTCTATTTATCTTATCGATTAAAAAGTCCAGCTTATATCCATACGTTCTAATCGTTAGCAACGCTGGCACGTCAACTGTTATCCTTTGCTGCAAATAATCTGCCGACTCAACAATGACCTGTCTCTTTTGTCTAACACACTTCAACAAGTAATTTAATTTATTTTTTTGCTCTATATCACAATTACCTATTGCTGCAGCGTGTACAGAAAGCGCTCGCACCTTGCCCATCAATTCAATAAAGTGAGGCAATTGTCTACTTGAGAAAAGCAATAATAGTTGATAATTATTTTTTTTATCAGACAAGATAGTATCAGGTGTTTTCCCTACAATAGTAAATATTACCTCCATAAATGGCTGCTTGATTTCTTCAGCCAGCTTATTGATTAACAATAATAATTGCTCAACAAAATGAGAGTGAAGTTCGTAATTTTCTAATACAGAGTCATCTTGCCAGTTATTCTTAATCGTATTCCAAGCATAATGTAATCGTTCTATATCATTTTCACTCAAACATACCTTATGGCGATGAGTAAACGTGGCGACCAAACTTATTCTTCGAGCCAACTGTTCTTGCAATAAATCAAATTCTTGAAGAAAGCTTTGATTGCCAGCGAGAAGCCCCATACTATAACCACGATGACGCTGAACACCTCGACATAGGTAATTCAACTGCTCTAGCAGAGCAAATAGCGTAACCCTCTCTTCAAAAGCTGTCGATATAGCAAGCGTTGATTCTGACGGGTCGTCTTTATAAGTACCCGGATTAGCAAAAGGGATGACAATGGATGAATGACAAGAAGAGATAACATTTTTCGACATAGTGTGTGCAGTATAAAACCGTTAATAAATACAATGGATCTACTTAACCGCTATACAATATATATACCAAAAATGACACCAGCGATACAGCACGCTCATCGGTAGAGACAGTTAGATACAACGCCAATAATTGCACCAAAACAAAGCAAGCAAAAGCCTATTTTTGTGCAAGCGAAGAGCGAACCCGGTAAAAAACCAACCCTAAATATTCATGAATCGCCACACGGCTCTTATTAAGTGCGGATGCTGTAGGCAGCCAATCGTTCAACCAGTTATTATGGCCTCCAAGAAAACCCGTAGCCATAGGTATGACCTGAACCTTTGCCTGTTCGAATGCATAGGCTGCGCGACGCATATGATAAGCATGGGTCACTAGAATCACTTTTTCGACGCCTTTTTCATTCAGCAGCGTCGCAGTCTTTTTTGCATTTTGCCAGGTATCTCGGCTATGAGCTTCCTGCCAAACATTAGCAACCCCAAACTCTTCTTCTAATAGCTTCGCTGCCATGGCCGCTTCTGATAATTCTTCATAAGGATAGACAGTCCCTCCCGAAACGATTACCGGCAATTGATACTTCTTTGCAAGATGAGCACCATAGCGCAATCGCCAAAGAGAGTGATAACTCACCTGATCGTCTCCGCCATACTCTGGCGCATTACGCTCACGCCCCCCACCTAGAACAACAATTGCCCCAGCTTCCGAGAGCCCTTCTTGGTTCAGCAGCTTTACATAAGGCGCTTCCAACCAAAGGAATAGTTTAGAGCTCACAATAGGTACTGAAAGGACCGCTAGACTTCCCCAAGCCAATAGCATCAGGAAGCGGGAGGTAATTTTCCAACGTCGCCACAGCAGAAGGCTTATAACCACCATAAGCAACTGCAATGCAGGCGGTAAAAGTAATGTTTTTAACAAAGTAATGATCAAACTGCGCCCCAGCTATCGCTTACCAAGAAGGGTTCCGCGTATAATGGCCCGTTATTATTTTTGTTTTCATATTATATTCTTGCAAGGCCTCTTAGATCCTAATGAAAAACATCCCGACAAAGACTCCAATGGACGAACAATACCACCCCTCAAACGTTGAAGCTACAGCACAGCAGTACTGGCAAGAAAATCGCTGCTTTGAAGTAACAGAAGATACCAGTAAAGAGAAGTTTTACTGCCTAGCCATGTTTCCATACCCAAGCGGAAAGTTACATATGGGGCATGTACGCAATTATACCATCAGCGATGTCATTGCTCGCTACCAACGCATGCAGGGGAAAAATGTATTACACCCAATGGGGTGGGATGCCTTTGGCCTACCCGCAGAAAATGCAGCAATACAAAATAAAACGGCACCGGCCAACTGGACTTATAGCAACATTGAGTACATGAAACAGCAACTCAATGCTTTAGGGTTTGGTTTTGACTGGAAACGTGAATTAGCAACCTGCCAACCGGATTATTACAAATGGGAACAATGGTTTTTCACTCGCTTATTTGAAAAAGGGCTGGTTTATAAAAAAATGGCAACGGTCAATTGGGACCCGATTGATCAAACCGTACTCGCCAACGAACAAGTTATTGATGGTAAAGGCTGGCGCTCTGGTGCCGTTGTAGAAAGACGAGAAATCCCTCAATGGTTCATTAAGATTACTGATTATGCCGAAGAACTGCTAGCTGACCTCGACAAACTTCCTCAATGGCCTGAGCAAGTAAAAACCATGCAAAAAAACTGGATTGGCAAATCCCGTGGTGTCGAAATGACCTTTGACCTGACTAAACCGATTGCAGGCATTGAAAGCTTTAATATTTATACAACCCGCCCAGACACAGTCATGGGCATTACTTACATGAGCTTGGCCGCTGAGCACCCTATATGCCTTGCATTGGCTGAAAACAACCCAGCACTAGCCAACTTTATTACCCAATGTAAAAAACAATCAGTCTCTGAAGCTGACATGTCTAACATGAAAAAACTAGGCATGGATACAGGTATAACCGCTATTCATCCATTGACCGGAAAGACTGTTCCTGTATGGGTCGCTAATTATGTATTAATGGATTATGGCTCTGGCGCTGTTATGGCCGTACCAGCTCATGACGAAAGAGATTACGCCTTTGCCAAGCAATACCAGTTACCGATTCAACAGGTTGTGACAGCGAAAGAACGTGATACTGTTGTTAATATCGATGAATCTGCATTTACCGAAAAAGGCATTCTGGTTAACTCCGGTGAATTCGACGGTCTTAGCTTTGATAAAGCTTTCGATGCCATTGCAAATAAACTTGCCTCACTAGAGAAAGGCAGCGTGAGCACTAACTTCCGCCTACGGGACTGGGGAGTATCAAGGCAGAGATACTGGGGCACACCAATTCCCATGTTTAACCTGCCTGATGGCGGTGAAATACCTGTACCGTTGGATAGGCTACCAGTATTGCTTCCCGAAGATGTAGAGATGGATGGTGTTCATTCACCCATTAAAGCGGACCCAGAGTGGTGCAAAGCCGAATTAAATGATCAAGCTGTTGAGCATGAGACCGATACTTTCGATACATTTATGGAGTCCTCTTGGTATTACGCGCGCTATACAAGCCCTCATGCCAATGATTCCATGCTGGATAAAGATGCCGCTAACTATTGGCTTCCTGTCGATCAATACGTAGGAGGCATAGAACATGCTATTTTGCACTTATTGTACGCACGCTTTTTTCATAAATTAATGCGCGATGAAGGTTTAGTAGAATGCGACGAGCCTTTTGAGCAATTACTCTGCCAAGGAATGGTTCTAGCCGAAACCTATTTCCAGAAAAGTGACGACGGCAGCACCCAATGGTTTAATCCAGCAGATGTCACCCTTGAAAAAGATGAAAAAGGCAAACCCGTTTCTGCCAAATTAACAATCAGCGGCGAAGCAGTCGAGATCGGCGGCACCACCAAGATGTCTAAGTCAAAAAATAATGGTGTCGATCCTCAAACCGCCGTTGAGTTATACGGTGCCGATACAGTACGACTATTTACCATGTTTGCTGCACCTCCTACACAAACACTGGAATGGAGTGATGCTGGTGTCGAGGGCGGAAGCCGATTCTTACGCCGTTTATGGAAGTCAGTTCATACTCACCTATCATCAGGCGAGCCGGGCCAAATAAATATTGATGTGTTATCACAACCGCAAAAAGATTTGCGCCGCAAAACGCATGAAACCATTGAAAAAGTCAGTGGTGATTATGGCAATCGACAACAATTTAATACTGCGATTGCTGCTGTAATGGAATTAATGAATGATGTTAACCGCTATGCAGATCGTAGTTCACCAGAAACATTAGCCGTTGAGCGAGAGGCTATTGAAGCAGCCATCTTATTGTTAGCACCAGTTGTTCCTCATATTTGCCATAGTTTATGGATTGCATTAGGGCACAACAGTAATGTTATCGACCAGCCATGGCCCACCGTTGATCAATCAGCTCTTGTTAAATCTAATATCACTCTGGTGATACAAGTGAACGGCAAAGTTAGGGCCAAACTGGACGCGCCCAATAATGCGCCTAAAAATGATTTAGAAAATATGGCACTGAAAAATGAGCAGGTACAAAAATTTACTGATGGCAAAGCCATTAAAAAAGTGATTGTTGTACCCAATAAGCTGGTCAATATTGTTGCTGTTTAAGAGAAGTGTACACTTGATACTATTCAACACTATAGGCTTTATGCATTTATGAAAAAAACGATTGGGGTATTTTTACTGATTTGCTTATTAACGTCACTCACTGCATGTACAGGCTGGCGTTTAAGAGGCAGTGACAGCGGTACCAATATACAGACTAACAGCGTTTATCTAAGCGGTACACCTAGCGAGACCTATCAGATCATTGCAACACAACTAACCAAAAAAAATGCATTAGCCTCATTCGAAACAGCACAACTGCAGTTAACAATCAACGATGAAAAATTGAAGCGACGTAGCGCATCTGTCAGAGGCAACACATCAACGGCTGAATTTGAATTGACGCTAACGGTTAATTACAGCATTTCAGACGCGCAACAAAATGTACTTCGGGCACCGACAGATATTCGTATTAGCCGCTCTTACACATTCGATGAAAATGATATTGCAGGAAAAGATAAAGAAGAAAAAATAGTGCGACGAGATATACAACGGGCCGCCGCAAGGCAAATTTTGCAGCAGCTGCAATTACTCCAACGTTAATTTTTATGTAGTGGGAATGACTAATAGAATCACATAATTACGATGAGCAAACTTAGGATAGACCAGCTAGACAGGCATTTAAAACAGCCGCTCTCTCCCGCATATCTTGTTAGTGGGGATGAGACACTATTGGTGGAAGAAAGCTGCGACGCTATTCGTAAAAAAGCACAACAAGAAGGCTATACTGAGCGCGACCGTTATTATGTCGACAACCAGTTCGATTGGTCACAATTACTCTCTGCCGCAAATAGTCTATCCTTATTCAGCGATAAAAAGTTGATTGAGCTTCGTATAGAAAAAGGTAAACCCGGCGATAAAGGTAGCAAAGCAATTTGTGAATACCTCTCCAATATCAGTGATGATAATCGCTTACTTATTGTGACGCCCAAATTAGATGCCGGATCACAACGTAGCAAATGGGTCAAAGCACTAGAGAAAAACGGCCAGTGGCTGCCTGTCTGGCCCATCTCAAGTGCGCAACTCCCTCGCTGGCTAGAGCAACGCATCAAACGACTTGGTCTCATCGCTGACAGTCATTGTATTGAGCTTATAGCGACCCGTACCGAAGGCAATTTACTAGCGGCCCATCAAGAAATTGAGAAACTTAAATTACTGAGTATTGATGGCTATCTAACCCCTGAATTAATTGCAGGTGCCGTTGCGGATAGTGCACGTTACGATATTTTTGGATTGATTGACAAAACATTACACGGTGATGCACGTAGCGCAGTTAAAAGTTTACAAGGCTTAAAAACAGAAGGCACTGAGCCTACCGTTGTACTTTGGGGCCTCGCAAGAGAGATTCGCGCATTATTGATGATGCATGACGGCATTCATCAAGGACAAAGCTTTAGCTGGGTTGCGAAACAAGCAGGCATTTGGGACAAACGACAACCGTTGGTGCAACAAGCACTAAAGCGATTAAGCTCCAAACAGCTGCAAATATTGTTGCGCCAAGCCAACGCCATTGATAAGTCAATCAAGGGATTACGCAAAACAGATCCATGGAATGAGCTTTTAGATTTAGTTTTAAATTTTTCAGGTGCCCAAAGCCTTCACCCCAAAAACCTCCGCTTATCATTACAAGCTTAATGCAAGAGATATACAGACATATGTCAATATGATACAAAAACTTAAAACGAAACAGGAAGTTCGCGATGAAATGGAAAAAGAGATTCTAGACTATTTGCATTCTGGCGGCAAAATTGATCAGGTTTTGCAGGGTGTTAGTGGTCGTGAAGATAACAGCAACCTAAATCAGACGATTCCATTCAATGAAGGAGAAAAACAAACACGGACCCTATTGATAGAAACCGTTAAAGCAATTGATGAACGTAAACAAAAGAAGAAGCCAGCGCCGTTATTAAAACCCAAACCACAAAAGCGTATTATTTATGACGACTTCGGGGAACCCATAAGAGAAATTTGGGAATAGAATCAGGTTTTACCCTAATTCTACACACAGCATTCCTATTAGTTTTGAGGGTAATCCGTCCAGCCACCTAGCCATGAACTTGCTTGAGTTCCTGGCCTTATTGCACCAGCATATAGTGCACCCTCACTCCAGAATTCCTCTTGTGGGATAGAAGAAAAAATAATACTCGCGGGAGAATTGATACCAGGGGCAAAGTTTGGAGAAGATTGATTCTGAGCAGATGGCAAGAGCGGATCTAGCCCCAATTCAATCCGTTCTTGAGATGCAATAAAAGACTTCTCAGAAAAACCAGAATCATCGTCCCCTTTACCTTTCTCAATAGTAAACCAGCTTTCTCCATTCTTACCGATATCAAATACAATACTATTACTAAATTGTATTTGGTCTGCATGAGCAAGATCTACTGTTATATCATCTCGAATATCCAAAAATTCTTTACTATGACCCACCACAATAAAATTATGAAACTCTCCTGCCGTACCTCGACGTAAATTAATAGCCCGTTGCGCAGAGTCTGGATTGCTACTTCCAATCATAGTGACATTGTACATCGTTGGATTAGACCTAGGTTCAGCTTCATGATTTTTCCCCCAATTATCCGCCTCAAATCCATTATCACCGGCATCATCATATTGCTGCACAACCATAAACTGAACACGACCGCGCCAACCCATATCCCAATCGAGTGAATCATCCTTTGCGCCAGTAATGACGATATTTTTTAGGTCAGCGGTACCACCAAACATCTCGATTCCGTCATCAGCTGCTTGGTGCACTTGTACATGACGAACAATAGTCGTATTACCACACCCCCCCATTGTTAGGCCATTCAGCTCATTGTCGGCAAACACTTCAAATCCAGCAAACTCGATTCGCACATATTCAAGAACACCGCAACTGTCCGCATCATCATTGCCGCCGAACTGACCTCTAATATCTTCTTTATCGATGCCCTCAATATGCCCTGCAGGTTGATTAATTGTTGCGTTACCCAGTAAAACAACGCCACCCCAGTCACCTCTTTGCCTTTCGCCTTCAGGCTTTGAGCTCGTAAAAACAACTGGTGCATTATATTGTCCTCGCGCATGGAGCTCTGCATCCTTAGTTACAATTAATGCCGAACCAAACTCACCGACTATACGAGTCCCAGGCTCAATCATTAGACGGGCCTGGCCTTCAACGAATACAGGGCCACTCAAGATGTATGTTGTTGCAGCTTTCCAAATAGTATCTTGAGCAATAGAACCACTGATACGAAGTTGTTTAGGAGCGACAATCTCACTTGCTATTAAGTTATTATCCGGAGACATAGTACGTACGTATAAACCAATAACAGCGATCGCTAACACTGCCGCAATGCCAGCCATACTCCACACTATTTTTTTAATAAAGCTGATCGAATTGTCTGAATCTGAAATATTAATATGACTTAACTCTTCTTCAATCATATTCTCTAGTAACAACAGAGATAAGCGCTCTTTTTGTACATAAGCATTTAACAGCATCAATTTATCAGTCTCTGTTAATTTTCCATGTAGACTGATAAACCGAAGAATACTTCTACGCACCTCATCTTCCCAATCAATTTTGGGCTTATTGAATGACACTCGAACATCCTTTTCTACTTCCATCACCTCTTCCATCGTCAATGATCGACGGCGGCAAAAATTATCCAATTCCTCACGCTGCAAAATAGTGATATCACTTTCTAATAGAACTTTTTTAAAGAAATTACGGTATTGATTAATTGCAATATGATTACTGGATAATTTTGCAGACAAGATAGGAATTTTTCTATCAGCATTACTAGACCTGTCGACAGTAATTTTTGGCGATACCCTTTTCCCCACTTTTGCTACTGCCAAACCTTGATGACCAATAGCATTTTTTAACTCACTAGCAATCACTCTTAACTTTCTATCTTGATAGTTAAAAGAATCATCAATATATTCTTGTAACTTCATTTCACTCTGAATTAAATGCAAATATGACAAGTCATTGCCTGTTACTCGCTTGTATTCTGTAATGAAGGGCCATAATTTTGACTGCGCTGTATTATTCACAAACAATTCCTCTTTATAGAAATACTGCATAACAATACAGAATGCATTGCCACGATTGTTAAAAGGATAATAATGAGAAGATAGCTAAATCCGATTGTCAGCAACTTACAGAACGCTTGAATAAGAAATGGTCTGGCAGGTCACATCATAGCTAACCACTATCTGTCAATTCTTGACGATTAGCTATGGGTGTATAATATTTCTAAATTATGACAAAATTATTAAATGTTGTTATTTTTTAATGGACCACACTTTAAGTAAAAAACCGAGGTAAAAACTTTACTTTTTATACGTTATCGTATCAAACATAAATCCCAAAGTGGTTTATATCATCCTGAAATACTAAAACCATTTTCATCCATCAAATCAATTCCACAAGGCAATTCACTAATCCAATTTAAAAAATAGTTAATCATACTCTCTCCCACAAAGGGACTACCATGTTGTGGCACAAGCATTTTCACATCTAGCTTTCTTACGCGACTAGCCCATATACGACAAGCTTTCCCTGATGCCATATAACGTTGATGGAAACCTTTCATATGAGGTATATGAGATTCAAAATCAGTAACAGGACGATCGGCATTATTATCAACTAAAGACGCACCCATATCACCTGTAAATAATATTTTACTCACAGGGTCATAAAACTGAAAATTACCGACGGAATGCAAAAAGTGTGCTGGAACAGCCTTAATATAGGAACGACCAAAATCTATGTTAGCACCTTCATCAGGCAAACCTGTTATACGTTCTTGTAGGTTGTCGCCAAATTTTCCAGTAACAAATGTAGAAGCTAAGTGTGGTAAAAAGCGCGACCAAAGTTTAGAAGTGATTACTTGACAGCGGCTATGCATCATCCAACGAGGTAAAGAAGCGATAATATCCGGATCTTGATGAGAAGCAAAAATATAGTCTAGCTCCGATACGTTAACACGCTTACCTAACTCAATAGAAAGCGGGGTATACGTTAGATCTCCCCCAGGGTCTATTAACGCAGCATGATGATTATCAATGATAAGAAATTGATTCGCCTGAATACCATGCCCTTCGACAAGATGACTAAAGGAAATGCATTGATGTCCATCATGATCATACAGAATAGTTGCATCCTTAGTGTGTGTAATTGACATATATCGCCTTCTAGCAATGCTAGTTATTTTCAGAAAGCGAATGGTATGGGTATTTAATATTTCGAAATTGATATAGATCAAGCCAAACGTATTTTGGTATTAAAATTCAAAAATAGACCTATCACAATTTAAATAATTAGTTTTACTCCCCCTTCATCTAGATATTTCATAAAAATCAGAAAAAGATTTATATTTTATTCTTTTAGTTCATTAATTTATATTCATCTATTGATCTGCGAATGACGTATCAAATCAAAAACACATCATTCATCAACAATATACAAAGAGCAGCAAAGCCCATCAATGACAAGACTAAAGCATCGCATATAACCTTAGGATTGCTTTCAGCCTATGGATTTTTAGCATTCCCTTTAGCAGCAGCATTTATTGCGCTGCAGGTTATTGTGCCTACCCATTATGCCGAAGCAACGACATTAAGCCTGTCGGCTATTGGCGGTATTATTTTACTGGCAAGATTATGGGACACGGTAACAGACCCTATCGTAGGCATGCTTTCAGATAAAACACCACAACAATGGGGAAGACGCAAGCTCTGGATTTTATTAAGCATACCGCTGATTTGCCTATCTACTTATGCCTTATTTAACCCACCAGCGGGAGCTGGCACTACGTACTTATTATTATGGACATTTGCCATCTATGTGTCAGGCACTATGGCTATTGTGCCGATGAATGCTTGGGGTGCAGAATTATCACTGGATTATCAACAGCGCAATCGTATTACTGGCGCCAGAGCTTTTTTTGGCTTATTAGGTACACTCGTTGCTTTATCGATACCTGCATTGTTAGGAGGAACAGATTCTGAAACAGATAATTTGGGCAACACACTATTCAGCATAACCTTATTAGTGGTTGCCGCTCTATTGCTTGCAGGCTTTTTACTGTCATTCGTTCCAGACAATCACCCAATTACGCTTCCATCGGCTCAAATTAAATCAATGATTGAGCTGGTTAAACAACCCTCACCTTTTCGTCAACTACTCTTTAGTTTTTTAAGCAATAGTATTGCCAATGCTATCCCAGCAACATTATTTCTGTTTTATATCACCCATGTATTGCAAACTCCGGATTATGCCGGCCCACTTCTTTTTCTCTATTTTATATGCGCGATTATTTCTATACCGTGCTGGGTTAAACTGGCATCAAAAATTGGAAAGCATGCCACCTGGAATATATCGATCATAATTGCCTGTGTGTTTTTCATATGGACACCCTTCTTAGGAGAAGGTGATATATGGCTCTACCTAATCATTGTAATAGGCACTGGTTTTACAACAGGCTGTGACTTATTTATTCCCTCATCGATGAATGGAGACCTAGTGGAATGGGATGAAGCTACCACAGGCTACAAAAGACCAGGGCTATTCTTTGCTCTTTGGGGGACGACAACCAAATTAGCTTATGCACTCGCCATCGGTATCGCATTTCCTTTATTAGATATATTCGGATTTACTGCGAACGGGAATAATAACCCACAAGCCTTGAATTATTTAGCATTAATGTATGGTTTACCTTGCATACTATTTAAGATAATCGCATTAATGGGCATGAGAAAATACCCTATTACAGAAGCAGCATATACATCGATTTTATCAAAAAAATCAGAGACTTAAACCACTCCGTGTAAGTAAGCAAGAACGTAACTAAACAGACTTAACGCTGTCATTACAATCACAATTCCACCCAATAGCAACCAAAGCCGAAAAGGCTTACGCTGCACTTGGTGATTAGGTCTGCTTAGATAAGCATCCACGCGTGCCTGATCTTCTTGATTTAAACGATTTTTATCAGTCATATCTGTCAAACTTGATCTATACTCGATTAATGATTGTAACGCTAAACACTCTTTCGCTAGCGCACAACACAAAATAAACGCTACCGAAACACGATTTAACCATATCAGCACTATACGATACTCTGTTTCAAAGATATCATGCAAGCTGAAGAAGTAACCAGTGACACGCTGCCTACTAGCACAAATAAGATGATCAAAACCAATAGCCTGATCAAACGCCTAAAAAAGCAACATAGCGTTACCCTGAATAATGCCCCTATTCATTGGGATTTAGAGAAGGGAAATATTCAGTTTTTTGGTATTGACGCCGCAATATTCTGGACCAACCCATCACTTGCCCGCCTATTTATGCCCATTGTAGAAGAAATTGGGCCTGACCTTTTTAGAGCCATAGTTGCCAATTCTTCTACTGACGGAACAAATAAAGATTATCAAGCAATGACTTCTACACTTGGAAGCAATTTTAAAGAAGGCTTCGATGCTTGGGGTGAAGCTGTTTCTACAGCTGGCTGGGGAAGGTTTAAGTTACTAGAATACGATTGGAACTTTCAACATGCGGTTGTTCAAGTTGATAACCCTTGGGAGCTCGCGGCACAAAAAAGCTTGTCGAGCGAACAGCGTTGGGGTTGCCCATTTTTGCTAGGAAAAATGATTGGCATATTTAATAATGCTTTAGAATGTAACTGCTGGGCTAAAGACGACTATGAATACTTATCAACCGGCGACTCTAGAGTCATACTGACCATATTTCCCTCCAACAAAACGCTTGAAACAGAGTTAGAAGTATTGAGAGCGGAAAACTTGACTCGTCATGAACAAAAGCTTGCATTAGAAATTAAGGAAAAAACGGCTGAATTACAAAAATCTAATAGCTTGCTTGAAAATATTGCCAACCTTGATTTCTTAACCAATCTAAATAATCGACGATCACTCGAGAAAAAACTGTCTGACATCAAAAATGATGATACATGGGACGACTATATCTTAATGTTTGTCGATCTTGATCAATTTAAAATTATTAATGATACCTGTGGCCATCTTGCTGGAGATCGGCTACTAACAATAATAGGAGAACGATTAATTCGCTGCGTTGGACACGAGCACTTTATCTGTCGATATGGTGGTGATGAGTTTGCTGTTTTGCTCAACCAACAAGAGACTCAACTAGCTGTTGATCTTGCACACAGAATTCGCGAAACCATCAGCAAGACTAATTTTGAATGGAAAAGTAATACATACTACATTAACTGCAGCATTGGTTTAGCACCACTTAACATTATCGATACTGAAGTCGATAATGCAATTATTGCTGCAGACAATGCCTGCTATCAAGCCAAGAAAAATGGGCGAAACCAGATTTATATTTCAGAGCAAATGAGTCAATTTGTTGAAAGTCGATTATCTGAAATGCAATGGGTTAATAAAATAAAAGATGCTATTCAAAACAATCGCTTTAAGCCCTATTTTCAACTATTAAAACCTTTGGCGAGCGACAATGAAAGAATTTCCTTAGAAGCATTGATCCGCATGGTTGACACTGATGGCAATTTAATTATGCCTGACAGTTTTTTACCTGCTGCCGAAGCCTATGATGTTATATTTGACTTAGACTGCTGGGTTATTGAATATGTTTTTAAAAAACTTCAAGCTTTTGAAGACCCCTATGACACAATAGAATCGATTGCTATCAACCTATCAGGAAATACCTTATCAAACCCAAAACTTGAAGGTTTTATTGATGCCTGCTTCAGAAAGCACCAGATAAACCCAGAGAAGATTTGTTTTGAAATTACAGAAACACATATGATGATGAATATAGATACGGCAAAAATGCTGTTATCTAAACTCAGAAAACATGGATGCACAGTTTCACTTGATGATTTTGGTGCTGGCATGTCATCTTTCGGATATCTGAGAGAGCTACCCATAGACAAAATAAAAATCGATGGTAGCTTTGTCAAAAACATGGACAAGTCCATGATCGATTACACTTTTGTTGAGTCAATCATCAATGTCGCAAGCGCAATGGAAATTAAGACCGTTGCAGAATTTGTTGAAAATGAACGCATTGTTGAGTTATTAACCGATGTATCTGTCGATTACTTACAAGGGTACCACATCGGCAAACCCAAACCCTGGGAACATTTTTTCCCACATAATTCTCAGTAACTATTTATAACTCCCTGTAAAAATTAAAAGTCTTCAGCAGTTAGTGACATAACAGGTGCACTACCTGATTGCAGGCTTGATAATAAACTGTCTGTTTGTGGCAACAAGCATTTAAGAAAAAATTGACCGGTTGCTTTCTTCACACGATAAAAGTCATCACTTTTTCCCGCACAGGCAGCAATCATTTTTGTCCACACAAATAAATAAGCTACATAGCCTATTAGCTGTAAATAATTATTTGCAGCGGCACCAATAGCATGTGGATCTTTTTTGGCAGAAGCAATCAACTCATCTGTCAGCTGACCTACTTTTGGTAACAGCTCATTTAAAGCACTAACATAAGGCAAGGTGTCCGCATCATTTTGAGTTGCGATATATTCTTTAATCTCGCCAAAGAAATCAGCCAGTAATTTTCCTTCTGTGGCTACTGTTTTTCTCCCCAACAAATCCATGGCCTGCACACCATTGGCACCTTCGTAAATTTGTGTAATCCGGGCATCTCTGACAAGTTGTTCTAGACCCCATTCACGAATATAACCATGGCCACCTAAGACCTGCTGGGCTAGCACTGTATTCTCAAATGATTTATCACTGATAAATGCCTTAGCGATAGGCGTCAGTAAAGCAATCCGACTCTCTGCTCGTTGCTTGTCTTGCTCATCATCACTGAATTTTTCCACATCCAACCATTGAGCTACGTAGGTTAAGAAAGCGCGGGCGCCCTCGTTTAATGATCGAATCGTCAACAACATTCGACGAACATCCGCATGAACCAATAAAGAATCTGCTACTTTTTCGGGTTCTTCTGCGCCTGCAGGGCTACGCCCTTGTACTCGCTCTTTAGCATACGCACTGGCTTGCTGATAAGCTAAATCAGACACACCTAAACCTTGAGTACCTACAGCTAAGCGCTCATCATTCATCATAGTAAACATTGCCATCAGCCCTTTATGAGGCTCACCGACGAGCCAGCCTTTAGCGCCATCAAAATTCATGACACAGGTGGCCGATCCATGAATACCCATCTTATGTTCAATAGAACCACAGCTAAACTGATTCCGCTCACCTAAGCTACCATCATCATTCACTAAAAATTTGGGCACCAAAAACATTGAGATGCCTCGCGAACCTTCAGGTGCATCCGGTAGTTTAGCTAAAACAAGATGAACAATATTTTCGGTGAGATCATGCTCGCCCCATGTAATGAAAATTTTGCTCCCTGTCACTGCATAACTACCATCATCATTAGGAACGGCTTTCGTTCGAATGATACCGAGATCGGTACCGGCATGAGGCTCTGTCAAATCCATTGCCCCACTCCAAACACCTTCATACATTTTGGGCAGATAACGGTTTTTCAATTCATCGCTGGCATGAGACTTAATCGCCAAACAGGCACCAGCGGTCAACATCGGCGCAAGACCAAAAGCAACACTTGCCCCTTGCAACATTTCTTCGACATGACAAGCCAAGGTTTTTGGCATCCCCATACCACCGTACTGAGGATCACCAACCAAGCTATTCCAGCCACCTTCGATAAACATCTGGTAAGCTTCCTTGTAGCCCTTAGGTGCTTTCACCTCACCGTCTTGCCAAGTACACCCTTCTTCATCACCCGGCTGATTAATTGGATGAACGACCTCAGACATTAACTTTGCAGCTTCTTCAAAAATAGCATTCGCCGTATCAGGTTCGATAACATCGGCAAGAGCGGGAGTTTTTTGCCATAAAGAAGGGATATCAAACGCTTCATTAAGAACAAAGCGAATATCGTCTAAAGGAGGGGTATAGTCTGTCATTTTTTAGCCTAATAATATTTTATTAATTATATCTGTTGCACATTATTCAAAAAAAGAACTGCTCAATGGGTACTTAACTTGGTAAGAGACAGCAAAATTAATGCGAGCGCTCGCTCTAAAAAATGATCATAGTATATATTTGAAGCAAAAACAATGAATACCCTAGTGGGCATAATTTCAAAAATAACCCCTATAATAAACCTGCGGGAGGTTGCTCAAAAAAGTAGCACAGACCACAGGTGCTGGTGAATGTTTTTATTTTGATTTTTCAATACCATCGACAATAATTTTAGCGCTAACACCCGAGTGATAGAACTGGACAATTCGTTGCCGACCTTGGATTGAGAGTTCAGTTGCTTTTTCAGGTGTATCAAGTAGACGTGTAATAGCAGCTACAAATTCTTCTGGTGCTCGCGGGTTTACCAACAAGCCATCAACATCATCATTAACCATTTCCTCAACACCAGGACTGCGGGCGACAACAGCTGGCATCGACATAGCCATTGCTTCCATTGTCGCCACGCCTAATGGCTCTTTGAGGCTTGCCAAACAAAAAACATGTGCTTCTTCTAAGGCTTGTCTCACTCTCTCTTCAGAGACTGAACCCAACCAAACAACCTGATCGGTTACACCCAGCTCTTCTGCCAAATCTTTCAGCTCCTG
The DNA here is from genome assembly GCA_947487765.1 of uncultured Pseudomonadales bacterium. GTDB lineage: Bacteria > Pseudomonadota > Gammaproteobacteria > Pseudomonadales > Cellvibrionaceae > CANLBN01. The sequence continues at coordinate 102,741 of CANKXO010000003.1, forward strand.
AAAATGATTCTGAGTATAACTTTGAGAATCAGATGCACCACACACAACCAACTCTGCATCAACGCCTTGCTTTTTCAGCATCGCAACTGCTCGAATCAGATCATCATGCGCTTTAACAGGATGAATACGCCCACAAGAAACCAACTTGAGTAACTCACCTTTAACGGGTGCTTGATATTCACTCTTTCTTTTGAAATGTTCGACATTGACCCCCATAGGGGCCAGATAGAGAGGCGGTAGCTCTATATGGCTAAGCATTGCTTGTGCTTCGGCAATCAGCTCTTTGGTGATGACAACAACAAATGCAGCTTCTCGCCACTTTGCTGCCTGATTCAAGCCATAATCCTGCATAGGGCCATGTAATGTCATGCTATACGGCACACCGCCTAACAATCGATTAAAAAGTGCTGTATTAGCTGAATTTGCACAACTGTGAACATGAATGTGCTCTATGTCTTGCTGACGACAATAGCGTTTAAGAAAAGCACCGACAAGAATTAAGCCAAACATCGTTAGCTTTTCTTTTAGAGACACATCTGCCTTTAAGATACATAGCAAGCACTTCCACCATCCGATAGGCCCGGCACGCAGAAATTCCCATAAAGAAGCTAGTATATTGGCAATACTTAAAGGAGATAAATAGAGGGTTTGTGCCGCCGCCTCTGCTGCCCATGAATGCTTTGCTTCGCTGACCTTCGCAATAGGGCGACGCGTTGATAGTAATTCAATTTCAGCACCCATTTTCTCCATTTCAGCTTTTTCACGCATAAAAAATGCATGGGTCTGCCCTGGAAACTCTGGAATTAACACAGCTAGCTTAGTCACAAATAACTCCTTAACCCTTTATTAGCGGGCCATTATCCATACCTTTGTGAAAGATTTACAGTCTTACGACTAAAAACAAATCGCTTAACGTAAAAATAAGCTATGATATGCTCTAAATTATCTAAATCTCTATAGTAGTATTTCTCCACCATGAAAGATCGATTTCCCAAACTGAATATAGCTTGGCATCATAATATTGCTCGGCTGAAATCCTTCTCTTCTTCCAAAACCTTTTCTGCCATGTTTTGGGTACTCATGGGAACCGGCGGTTATCAGATAATTCGTTTGGCCAGCAATTTAATACTGACTCGCCTCCTCTTTCCAGAAGCATTCGGGATTATGGCAATTGTCACAGCTATTATGATTGGCTTAAACCAACTTTCGGACATAGGCGTCCGGGAAGGCGTCGTCAATAGTAATCGCACAGATGACCCCGCATTTATGCGCACAGCCTGGACATTACAAGTTATGCAGGCAGGCGCAATCGCTCTGGTGCTTTTAGCGATATCGCAGCCTATTGCATATCTTTATGACGAGCCACTATTAGTTCCCATTATGGCTGTTACAGCCATCACTATGTTTACCACTGGCTTCAGGTCCATTGCTTTACTCGCATACGACAAGCGCATGGAACTGAGAACACAAGTAAAGTGTGATTTATTTACTCAAATAACCGGTTTAATCATTATTATCGTATGGGCATGGATATGGCCTAGCGTCTGGGCATTGGTTGCTGGTCATCTGGTCGCCTCACTACTGGAAATTATTCTCAGTTACCGCTTATTTAAGGGGCACTTCAGTCGCTTTGCCTGGGACAAAGAAACAGTACATGGCCTTTTTCACTTTGGAAAATGGATTCTTATTTCCTCAGCTATTTCCTATATTACCCTTCAAGGCGACAAACTCATTATGGGTAAGTTTATGACTAAAGCTGAGCTGGGTATCTACACCAACGCTGCAACTTGGGCAGCGATGGTTACGATTATCTCCTATGATTTATCACGGCGCGTTCTACACCCTTATTTCAAAAAGTCCTTCGACAACCAATCCGACTTCAGTAACGTGCGCAATATTAGACTGCTGCTAAATAGTGGGTATGTTGTTGTGTGTATCGGCTTGGCTTTATTTGGCGATAAGCTCATCGCTTTTTTGTATGATGATCGCTATATTGAAGGAGGATGGATGCTACAAATCTTAGCGCTGGGCCAGATAGGCCGTTCCATGTCAGGCACTTTAATGCCCTTCCTATTAGCCAAGGGGGACTCTTTTAGTCAGATGACTGGCAGCGCCTGCAGCGCAGTATTCATGATCACCCTGCTGTATTTTGGCGGGGCCTATTTTGGTACTATTGGATTAATTATTGGCTACGCACTAACTGGTTTTCTCACTCACCCGGTAATGGTGTTCTTAGCTGCCCGCCATGGTTATAACTGCACAATTGATGACTTCCTACTTATCATTGCCTGCACAGGTATTGTCATCACCGGATGGATGATGACACAAAGCACCATTGTCGATAAATTATCAGCGCTACCCATACCAATACTATAAGGCTATATATCAAGTTCTTGATTGAATAAGCTCACCAATACTGCGGACTGACGAGAACGTTTCTTCTGTAATGTCCTCGATTTCTATATTGGCGCCAAGCCTAGACTGCAACCCTAAAAAAATTTGTAAAATACCAAACGAATCAATCGTTCCGTTCTGCAATAGATTGTCATCAACTCCAAAATCTATTTCAGAATTTGTATTTTCTTTAATGATATCGGTTATCTCGGTAAACAACTCTTCATTTGACATCACGCTTGACACTCCTTATTAGCAGTAGGATTAGATTTAAATATTAATTGATCAAGATTTGCTTGACGATCAGGCTTACCTGAAGGCTTACGCAACAATGACTCGACACAGACTATTTTTGATGGCTGCTTATAAGAAGATAAAGATCTCTTAAGATGCATAGCCAACCCAGAAATATCAAAAGCTTCTGGGGTTTTAGTTTCAACAATGGCAATTATTTTCTCGCCTTCATTACCATCAGGCATACCCACGACAATAACGTCTAGCACATGGCTATAATCAAGAGCGATGGATTCTATCTCTATTGGGTCAATACGATAACCGCGATGCTTAATAAAAACATTAGCGCGCCCATGCAATATCAATCCACCATTTTTATCGATTGACCCTATATCTCCTGTCGAGATATAACCTAAATCATTACGGATATTTCGACTAACGCTATTTTCTGCAACTATTGTTGCCATTGCTGGGGTCTTAGCGACAACAGAACCCAAAGCATCATTTAAAATATTAATTTCAACACCCAACAATGGTTTACCAACATACCCTGTAGCACAAGCTTTACCTTGCGGCTTAACTGAAAGCCGAGTTAATGCACCAAAAGATTCACTGACACCATAACGTATATCAATTGTCGCGCCAGGTACCTGCTCATGAATTTTCACAGGCAAATCAGGCTCAACTAACGATGTCCCAAGAATAAACTGATCAACACATGTTAATTTTTTCCAAAACCCAACCTGCAAGCTAAGGCGAATATAGGTTGGATTAGATAAAATCAGTCCACATTCATGTTGCAGAATACACTTTTGATGATTACCAATTGCCAGGGTGTTACTGATAAAAATACTCCTACCTGACCACAAACATTCAAAAATAACTGCTCTACCCATTGCATGATAATGGGGCAATGAAGAGAACGCCGGCTTCAATGAAAATTCTTTATACCAATGTAAAGATTGTTGAATACCAGCAACAACAGCTTCAACATCAAAAACTAAAGCTTTAGGCTTACCACTTGAACCTGAAGTAAACTGTATCTGTAAAGCATCACTTCCGCACTCAAACTTAGATATCGCCTTATCAAGACTAGAATGAATCACGCCTTCTTCCGCAATAAATATTGAGGTTAAATGTGCTGCTGACTTTACCCAAGCATCTTGTTTTACTACATTTTCAATAATTAAAAAATGTGGACAGACAGACGATAAAAAATTATTCGCTTCGTTTACTGTAAGAGTAGGAGGAAGTGACATTGCTATATGTCCCTCCTCCCAAATAGCCAATTCAATGACTAATGCTAATGCACTACTTGATACAGCAAATGCAACAACCGATTTTTTATCATCTATATTTTTTTTTAAATATTCACGAAAAGTTTTCACCTGCTCAATCAGTTGAGCAACAGTGAAAGCATGGTAATCATCGCCGATAATTACTCTTTCAGGAGAACCAGAAATCTGATCGTAAAAAGCGTTTAACAAATCCGTTCGATTATTCATGTACATTGCTATCAGGGGGTATTTGCCCTCTTAAGATATCCTCTGGTTTACCTGGCTGTCGTACCAATTTCGTATTATCGCCATCCACAAGCACCTCTCCAGGTAATGGATGCCCTAAAAATAAAACAGGGCTAAATGTAAGCCCATAAGCTCCACTCACTAGTACCGCAACCAGATCACCGACTACAGCATTAGGAAGAGAAGCCTTTGCCGAAATTTCATCTGCAGGTAAGCACAATGGGCCACCTAAACATTGATTGGTATCAGCAGGCTCATCTATCCGTTCTGGCATAACAATGGGAAAGCTGCGCTTCATTAATGAACCAACACCCACAGCAGCGGCATGATGATGCATACCCCCATTTAATATCACGTGTTGTTTTTCACCACTTTGCTTAACATCAACCACTTTTGATAGATATATACCTGCTGGAGCGGCTAGGTAACGGCCTAATTCAATAAAGTATTCTCTTTTCTGATTTTCGTCAGACGCAATAAGCTGATTTAACAATTTCCCCGCTCGGTCTACATCGAATTCTGCATCACCATCAAAAACAGGAAAACCAAAACCACCACCAAAATTTAAATGAGATACGTTAATATCGTATGAAGACTCTATATTTTTAGCGAGATCAAATAATTGCTCAGCCATGGAAAACCAACCATCAGCATCAAAACACTGAGTACCTGCATATAAATGCAAACCACGAAAAATCAAGCCAGGATCGTTAGAAATTTTTAAGCATAGTTCCGGAACTTCAGCTATCGGCACGCCAAATTTAGAATCTCCACCAGACATTCGCATCCTTGCACCTTTAAGAGTAGCAGGTTGCTGAACTCTAATAGAAACACCTATTTTTTTCCCGAGGCGTTTCGCTATCGTCGATATTTTTTCTACTTCGCCAGAAGATTCAGCATTAATGCAGTAAACATCAAAATCACAAGCTCGTGTAATATCTAGCTCCGTTTTCCCTGGGCCTGCAAATTGTAAATCTTGACCGTTAAAACCTGCAGCTTTTGCGACTTCGATCTCACCTGCAGAAGCCACTTCAGCTCCAACCCCTACACTTTTAAACACATTAGCAACGGCAGCATTAGAATTACATTTCAATGCAAAAAGTACAGACACCTTGTTACCAAACGCATCGTTTACTTTTTTGTAGCGTCCACGCAAAATATTAGCATCATAGATATAAAGAGGCGTACTGTACTCTTGAGCAATAGACTCAACCGAAACATCACCAATATACATCGAACCATTTTTTACGGAAAAAAACTCTTGAATAATATTTTTTGCTAGATTTCCATTCATTTTTATTTCTTAAGCTTAGTGATTATTCAACCATGAGAACACAATCAAGAATAGTGCTTAGGTTTTATTATCGTTTTTTGAAAAAATCCCTTTTGGCATAATCTTCCCAGGAACACCAATAACCATAGAATTGTCAGGCACATTTGATACAACTAAGGAATTAGCAGCAATAGTGACATCATTACCCACTGTAACATTGCCCAAAACTGTACAGTTTACTCCTAAAAAAACATTATCACCTATCACTGGCGCTCCCTCTTGTGATGGTGAGAGGCCTAACGTTACACCATGCATAATACCAACGTTATCGCCCACGACAGAGCCAGGGTGTAGCTGAGTGTTGCCGGCATGAATAAAGTGTGGTTTGTCGCCCAACTTTGTTGCTCGATCCAAATAAACACCACCAATAAGATCTGCAATAGGGTGAAGTAAAAGATAGATCACCCCCAAAACTTTGCGCAGAGGTGTAAATTTAATCCCCCAGACATAACGACCAAATCTATACGTCCATAATGCAATAAGTGGCCGTTTATCTGTAATTTTATGGCGATTCCAATCATCAGCAAGTGTTTTCAGTGTAGCTCTCATGAGAAATAATCCTGCAATCCTCCCTGCCTGCGAACATCTACTGTTGCACAGTGAAACGATCCACCAAATGGATAGTTATTTCTAAATGGGACAGGAATAGGCTCAAAGCCCCAATCGCTTAAAAAGTCATGCATAGGTGTTTCTTCAGCTTCAACTATGACTTTTTTCTCATTAATATTAAGCACATTCATTGAAAGCCACTTAAATGAGTAATACCAAGGATGTGTTTCAGGCAGAGTTGATCGTGGCGCTTCACGAAGCTCCCAATCACTATTCTTTAAAATATCAGGTAATTCTTTAACTGGGCGATCAGGATTAATTAGAATTTTTCCTGGAGCTAAAGGTACGAAAGTCGCATCAATATGTATCGCACGATAATCATCGAACTCTAGACGATGTATTCTGTAGCCTTGAGGTTCCATATGCCGACGGAGCCATTCAATACCCATATCATTGGTGACATGGCTGCGCTGAACAAATAAATCTTTACCACAGCGAGCTATATCTGCGGCATCAAAAAGTGGCTCATATTCATTGGTAACATAACCTTCACCACGCTTCCAGTTATAGTCATAAGAAGCATTGGACATTTCAGGCTTAGGGGCAGCAGTCCATCTCGCCCCTGAGTTAAAGTATTCTTTTACCAGCTTGCGGTAAGCCCAAAATTCAAAGTAACGTGACCGCCAAGCCATTGGCGCTTCAAGAATTTCATCATTGAAAACAATGAGTACATCTCTTGGGTTAGCTTGACAGTTGCCACCTGTGCTGGACCATTTAGGAGTAACGATGGGGGTAGTATGATCAATAATATCAGGGCGCCTTACTTTAACACCCTCTTTTTTTAACACATCTACAAAATACTCAAGCTCTTTACTTGCTTTAGAAATATTAAGTGGAGAAACAGGCTGACCCGCGGCCTGAAGGTGAAATTGTCTTGAGCGATCAAGATGTTCAACGGCAGCTATAGCTTCAAAACCAATTTCCCACGTTAAATTAGCCGCTCCACCCAAAACGCCAACGATAACTTCTTCCAGAGGGTCCCATTCATTATTAGATTGTACTTTCATTGTATTTATCCAGAGATTATTTAAATTGTTAAGAACCAAATAAATATATATATAGCCCAAAAATATTGAAATAAAACTAGGAGACAAACGAATTTTTAATGGATAGAAATAATAAGAGCTAAACGCCCAAACAAAGAATCCATGTAAAAAAACCTCCTATATTCAACACGTAACCAGAACAGTGAACATATTTTATTATAATTGAGCCAACACAAATAGTGTTAACTGCGTCACATTTTTAATTATATCGATATTTGTGCAAAAATCAACCAACACAACAAAACTAGTAGTAGATCATACATAAAGAACTATTCTATTTACATTCTTGGCCATTCTGCTAGAGTCGTAAAGAAGGATTATTGCTAAATGATATGAATTAATTGCTACAGATGCAGCATAGCCCTCTTACAAACTATATGATTAAATCATGGACGACATATTACTATTTAATAATTACACCTCAAGCCCGCAGGCAATAAGAAATCTGTGAGTAACTCAAAAGTAAAATACGTTGAAAATAAACCTGTCAATAACGAATCTATACAGAGATTGCTTTCTGTAAGCGCCAATGCAAACCATTGGACCAATTTTGGCCCTCTATCACACCAGCTAGAAGATAAGCTCTCAAACCTACTAAGCCTAGATGATCATTTGCGCGTTGTCGTTTGCTGCAACGCCACAGTCGCTCTTCATACATTAGTCGCGATGGAACAGACTCTAGCGCAAAAAGAATTGCGCTGGGCAACATCTGCTTTTGGTTTTTACTCTTCAGCTGATGGCATATTAAACAATGCTCAAATTGTTGATTCTGACGCCAACGCCATGCTAAATCTTAAAAAGGTCGACCCAGAAAAAATAGACGGCATTATTGCAACCAATGTCTTCGGCCAAATGACAGATATGGAATCATATAGAGAGTACGCAAAAGCCCATAAGAAAGCATTGATCATTGATTCTGCAATGGCCTTTCATTCGGGCAATCACATTCCTAACGAAATTATTAGCTTACACCATACAAAACCCTGGGGATTTGGAGAAGGTGGCTGCGCAATCGTACATAAAGATAATGAAAAACTCTTTAGAAGTCTGATTTCTTTCGGTCATGACACCTATGAAGAGCCTATTAATCGTCTAGCCATTAATGGGAAAATATCTGATATCTCATGCGCTTTTATTCTAATGTGGTTGGAACAGATAACATCCCTTAAAAATGATTATAATGAGCAATATCAACGTATCGTTGATATAGGTCTACAGTGCGGCCTATCCGTATTAGCTGACAATTTGACACATCCTGGTATCCCTGCGAATGTACCTCTATTGCTTCCAAAGCCTAAAAAGCTACCACAACCAACAGATGTACCATTTGCTCGCTACTATCACCCTCTTGCAGATAGGGCTGAAGCGTGGAATATTTATAACCGTATATTAAATATCCCCTGTCATAGAGATCTTTCACAAGTATCTGAACACTCGATAAAAAATGCGGTCTTACATATATTATCTTTGCCGGAACAGTGACGGCTCGACTTACCTCTCTAATGAAGACAAGAAATACAAATATGGCATCTAAAGCAGTACCAACCTCCTCGAATAAGAAACCGCGTATTTTATTTCTTGCAGCCGACTGCAACCCCCAATGGCACTCGCTACCTGCACTTATCGCTGAATATTACTTATCTTTGTGCAAATATGCAGACATTACCTTAGTGACTCAAGTCCGCAACCAAAAAGACCTCACTGCATTTTTACCTGAGGGTAGCAAGGTTATTTATTTAGATACTGAAGTGATCGAAAAACCGATACATAAATTATCGGAGTTTTTAACACGAGACCCAAATAAAGCCATGACATCCAAAGTCGCGTTTAGATATCCCAGCTACCTTTATTTTGAATACTGTGTTTGGAGACAACTGAAAAAACAATTAGATGCTGGAGAATTCGATATTATTCACAGAGCTAGTCCTATGTCACCAACACTCCCTAGCCTGATCCAATTTTTCTCTAAAGTACCATTTATGATAGGGCCAATTCTGGGTGGTTTAAAATGGCCAGATGTCTTTAAAGGAGAAATGCGCAGAGAAGGAGAATGGCTAAATTATTTTAGAAAGCTTCACCGCTTCCTGCCATTTTATCCATCCACTTACAAAAAAGCTTCAGCCATCCTAGCAGGCTATCAACATACCGTTAATGATTTACCAGACTCATGCCATCACCGAGTGGTTGAATTTTCAGAGGGCGGTATTTATCCGAAAGATTATCCAAAACGAAAATTTAAGCAAAAAGAACAGCTAACTATTTTATTTGTAGGACGCATGGTGCCTTTTAAACAGCCAGAAATATTAATTCAATGCTTCGCCAATAGCCCTATATTGCAACAACATCGCTTAGTGATGATCGGTGATGGCCCAGAGCTCAGTCGACTAAAAAAAATCTGTCAGGAAAAAAACATTGCAGACATAGTGACCTTCACTGGTTCAATACGTTCAAAAGAAGTTAGAGACTGGATGTATAAAGCTGATATTTTTGGTTTCCCTTCTATTCGTGAGCAAGGTGGCGGCGTATTAACAATGGCATCCATGAGCAGCATGCCCAGCGTTGTCGTTAATTATGGCGGCCCAGCTAAACGCGTTCCCTATGGCTGCGGTATTCGTGTTGACTTGAACGATGTAGAAAAATTAACAACAGATTTTCAACAAGCACTTGAAAGCTTAGTTAGCGAGCCGGATAAAGTGGAAAGCATGGGGAAAGCAGCAAGAAAATTCACTAATCGATTTTACGATTGGAATTGGAAAGGAGAAAAGACCAGGGAAGTCTATGATTGGGTATTAGGAAAACGCTTGCATAAGCCTAATTTTTGGGATCCAATTGATCCACCCATTTCAGATTACGCAAGCGAAGAGAAAAATAATTAATTACAATTATTTAACTCGTTAATCCATTCCTCAACAACTTGCGTAGCTTCACTATCCTCAATCAAAGAAGCTAATGGAGGCATACGCAACCCAGAATCTAAGGTTTGCATTCTTAATAACAATGTAGACTGCATTGCATTACCAGGCTCAACTCGAAAAGCCCCTGGAAATCCAAAATCTCCAAGCGTAGCTGATACATTACATGTATTTGTTAGAGAAAGCGGTGTCGACACCCTCAAATCGATGAAGCTGGCTGACGCTCCCGGGCGATGACAACCAGAACAATTACTGTGTAAATAACTACGGGCACGACTCTCAATACTCGCACTTTGATCATTAATAGTTGCTAATGGGGTATATTGACCAATATCAATTACTTGAGAGAAATAGGATCGATTCAAGTGATTTAAAAAATTCTCATCTCTTGATAAGTCTTCGTAGTGCTGCTGAACTACTTCCAACCCCAAACTAACATTAGCAGCAGCAGTATGACATTCAAAACACTGATTACGACCTGGAATAGTATGTACAAAATCACCTGCATCAACAGTCTTTCCTGCGCCCAGCAATACCGCTTCGGATTGATCCCCATTCCATTCGTAACTATAACCTCGCCATCCATTTGGAAAACTCACCATTAGGCGCGTTTCTAAATAACGATCATCAGCGAGGAAGTGTTTTATTAAAATACTGCCCTCAGGAAAAATAAAATCACCGTCTGCGTCTACAGTAATGTCAGCCGCATCGGGAATAGCAAAGGCTCGTGCTTTATTAGCACTATCAGACCAGAGCTCACTATTCACCTGATAATCGACAACACCTGGCGCTGATGTTTTAGCAACTGTATCAAAGCAACCTGTCTCACTTAAGTTTTCAGGCATAACAATTGTTGAACCACCGCCAGTCAAACGATAAATAGCATCGCCAATACCAGAAGATGCGAGATCAAGTGCGTAAATTTCTCCCTCCTGGTCTTGAGCGAAACTACCTAAAGTTAATCCTGATGTTGTCAGCGGAGCAAAAGCAGAACCTGAAGAACTATTCGAAGGAACACTCAAGATGGACTGCCCAAACGTATCGCCAAAAATAAATTGCCCACCTAAATCAGGAATCGCTGACCCACGATAAACATAACCACCAACAATGGAAACACCTGTCGAACGACCATATTGGGTAATCGGCAATTCTAGTCCCGACATATCGCAACTGGAACTATTGTGACAACTATTCGCTTCCATAATAGGCCAGCCGTAATTGCCACCCGCAGAGACTCGATCTATTTCTTCAAAAGTAGATTCACCCACATCCCCTAACCAGAGGTTACCTGTTGTAGAATCAAAGCTCCATCGCCAAGGATTCCTAAAGCCATAGGCGTATATTTCCGGACACTGGTTTGAGCCAACAGCTTCTCCTATCTCACACCGAGCCTGGCCAGTATTGAAAGGGTTATCAGAAGGAATACGATATGGAGATTGATTAACATCAATTCGAATAAGGCTACCATGTAAATTATTCAAATCCTGTGATGTTGTTGCATCGCCCCCTCCATCACCAAAACCCGCATACAAATAGCCATCTGGGCCAAATGCAATATTGCCGCCATTATGGTTTGTTGCGGGCTGCTCAAGGGTCAATAAAATTTGCTCGTTGCTAGCGGTTAGGTTTTGAGTATCAACATCAAATGAAGAGAGTGTCGAGCGACCACTCTGATTAATATCACTATAGAGAACAAAAACTCGATTATCTACTGGATAATTCGGAGAAAAAGCAAAACCAGTGAAACCAAACTCACCACTGATTGTAACTTGCGAGCGTATATCCAGTACCGTTGCAATCGCATCCGTAGAACTATTATTTGCAAACGTCACCAAACGTCCATCACGTAATGCTAAAACCCAACGACTAGAATCATTAGGCAATTGCATCATTGCCATAGGTTGAGATAAAACAGGGAGGCTGGGGAATGCACGAACAAATGAGTAATCACCAGCATTTGGGATAAGCGCAGGAGCTAGACATGTCGAATTAGATTCACGAACCGAAGGGGTAACCGGTGTTGACCCGGATGAAGAGCCACCACCGCCACCACAACCATAGAGCAGGTGACACAAAAGAAGAATCGTTAAAAATCGCATTATTTTATAGTTAGCTAATTGTAATTTATTTAAATCTACACCTTATAAATAATATTACTTGTATCCGCCTCACAAATAATATTTTTTAGTTTGCGTAATTGAGACTAAAAATCAGTGTCGGCGTTGATGCCTTTCTAAATTTTCTTGTCGTTTTTTCTCACTTTTTTTCAATAAAATATAACAGGCACCTACACCCCCATGCTGGGGTTGAGCAGAATGAAAGGCGAGAACTTCACTAATCTGTGGTAACCAATGTGCAATATGACTTTTTAATATTGCAGGTGTTTTACGACCCTCGCCTTTTCCATGAGTAATTAAGGCACAACGAATATCATTGGTCATACAATCTCGAATAAATTGATAGACTTCTTGGCGCGCCCGTTCCACAACCATACGGTGTAAATCCAGACGAGCATCAATACTGTATCGGCCTAGGCGTAGCTGCTTATAGACACCGTGCTGGACACCTGGGCGTCTAAATTCTAGAACTGCCTGAGCATCAAGTTGTTCAACTTCACTCTCTGCTAAGGGATCCAACTTTTTGGCTAAATCAGATTGAGCAGCTTCTCGACGAGCTGAAAATGCGGATTGGTGAAAAGCTTGCTTTTTAGTGGCAGGACTTAGTTCCACGCGCTTTTTTGTTGTTATCGGTCGTACATCCCCCATGGCTTTCATAAAATCTTCATCTTCAGACATGGGAACACCTCAAATACTTCAGCTTAGTTAACATTCCAGCATTACTTGCCATAGTAATACATAAGTCATTTAAGCCTATATAAGTTCTGAGATGCAAGAGTCTTAACGATAAAAATGCATTATCGATAAGCAAAAAAGCCACAAACCCCACCGTTATAAAAGATTAAGGTTTGCGGCTTTCAACCATCATATACCTAATATGTTCACATCAGTATATAAGCATCAACCTGCTATCGAACTAAGCGGTGATCAATCAACTCATCGACTACTGATGGATCAGCAAGCGTTGATGTATCCCCTAAATTATCAAGCTCATTAGTCGCTATTTTACGTAAAATGCGCCGCATAATTTTACCTGAGCGTGTTTTAGGCAATCCAGGAGCCCATTGAATAAGATCAGGCTTAGCAATTGCACCTATTTCTTTCACGCACAGACCAACAAGCTCTTTCTTAAGCTCATCGGTAGGTTCATCCCCCTGCATCAACGTGACATAGGCGTAAATACCCTGCCCTTTGATATCATGGTTATAACCCACAACGGCAGACTCAGCGACTTTAGGGTGAAGTACCAATGCACTTTCAATCTCTGCGGTTCCCAAGCGATGGCCACTGACGTTCAACACATCATCCATACGGCCTGTTATCCAGTAATAACCATCCTCATCTCGACGGGCGCCATCGCCCGTAAAGTAATAACCGGGGTAAGTGCTGAAATAAGTATCAATCAAACGTTGATGGTCACCAAACACTGTTCTGATCTGACTAGGCCACGATGACTTAATGACTAGGCTACCCGCTCCCGGCCCTTCAATTTCTTTGCCGTCACCATCCAATATCGCTGGTTGTACGCCAAAAAATGGCAGAGTCGCAGAACCTGGCTTAAGATCAGTTGCACCTGGCAACGGCGTTAACATATGAGCACCGGTTTCTGTTTGCCACCACGTATCAACGATAGGACAACGGCCTTCACCGACGACATTGTGATACCACTCCCAAGCCTCTGGGTTAATTGGTTCACCCACGGTTCCTAGAATTCTCAATGATTGGCGTGATGTCTTGGTAACCCATTCATCACCAGCTCCCATCAATGCTCGCAGAGCAGTCGGTGCCGTATAAAAACTGGCGACATTGTGCTTATCAACCACTTGCCAACAGCGAGAAGCATCGGGGTAAGTAGGCACCCCTTCAAACATTAAACTGATAGCCCCATTCGCAAGTGGCCCATAAACAATATAAGAGTGCCCTGTGACCCAACCAACATCAGCGGTACACCAGTAGACCTCTCCCTCCTGATAATCAAATACATACTTATGGGTCATTGCAGACTGGAGTAGATAACCAGCTGTTGTGTGGAGCACACCTTTCGGCTTACCTGTCGAACCAGAGGTATAGAGAATAAATAAAGGGTCTTCAGCCTCCATCACCTCCGGCTGACATTGAGCAGAGGCAGCTTCAACCGCATCGTGATACCAGACATCCACCATGTCATTCCAAGCGATATTGCTACCGGTGCGCTTAACAACAACGCAAGTATGTACATTAGGGCACTGGTTAACCGCTTGATCCGTATTTGCCTTTAACGGAATCGCTTTGCCACCGCGTACACCTTCATCAGCAGTGATAACAACCTGACAGTCGGAATCTATAATCCTATCCCGCAAAGCGTCAGGAGAAAAACCGCCGAAAACAATCGAGTGCACAGCACCAATACGCGTACACGCTAACATTGCATAGGCTGCCTCAGGAATCATAGGCATATAGATACAAACGCGATCGCCTTTTTTCACACCTCGATCTTTTAGCACATTCGCCAATCGACATACGGCTGAATGAAGCTCTTTGTAAGTAATATGTTTGGAATCAGCTGGGTCGTCACCTTCCCAGATAATCGCGGTTTGATCCCCTCTTGCATCTAGGTGGCGGTCAATGCAATTCTCAGAGACATTGAGTTGTCCGCCGTCAAACCAACGGGCTGTCCCCTTATGAAAGTCAAATTCGTTAACGGTATGCCATGGTTTTTGCCATGTTAGAAACTGTTGGGCCTGCTCTCCCCAAAAACCTTCAGGATCAGTCACAGATTGCTGATAGAGAGATTGGTACTTAGCTTTATCGATATGTGCTTGCTTAGCCATCGACGATGGAACGCTGTAAACGGACATGATGCCCCCGGTTATTATTTATATTGACAGTAAAGGAAGACATATAGCGTACTAAGAGGCCGACAAGAGTACAATAGGAGGAGCGTTAGACTTTGGTGAAAGTTACGATGAAAGTATAAGAAATGAGTTAGATTCACTTACTATTCAAGAGCTTATAGAGGCATTAGAACTGAGAGTTACACAAATCACTTGTCATTAAAAGACTCCACCGCATCCTTTTCTTCGCGCTCAGCAACGTCTTTTAAACGCTCCATCACAAGCGGCAACTCTTTTTTGAAAGTCCCAGCTGATAGCGCATAGATAAGCCATTTCAAAGGGCCTTTAAAGTCAACCTCATGGGTAAAGGTTGTATTACCATTATCGTTAATTTCAAAATATCGTTTTAATTCAATCGTGCTGTATAAGGGAAGCTTTAAACTTTCAACAAATGCATGAGGCGCATTAACGTCAGTTAATTCAAATTTAGTTTTAAAAGCACCATCTGCCTTTATATAACCCACAGCACCTGTAGTGAAGTCTGAATTATCAACTAAGTAAGAATATTCAAGAAGGGTATCAAATTTTTTCCAGTTTTCGACATCCGACCACAAGCGCCATATAGTGCTTTTTTCAGCGGTAGTCTCTACTGAATATTTGAATGCACAACCTGGCAATTTAATAATTTCGACCGCATTTACCTGAGTACAGATAAATGAAAAAAGGAATAGAAAAAGGGGATAAACAGTCGTTAACCGAGGTATGACTTGATTCATAACATCAACATACAGCAACCTGTATTTAACTTGCTATACAGGTTGCTCAGTTCAGCCAACTCTTAATCGACTAAGAGTTATTTAAGCAACCTGCATAGGAATAGCATTCGTGGTTCGCTCAACTTTATTATTCTCATCAAGGTAGACAAGCGAAGGCTTAAAGTTAGCAGCTTCCTCTTCATTAAACTGCCCATAAGACGCAATAATGACACGGTCACCAACCTGAACTTTACGTGCCGCAGCACCATTCATCGATATCGTGTTTGAACCCGCTTCAGCAAGTATCACATAAGTCGTAAAGCGCTCGCCATTATTGACATTGAGCACATCGATTTGTTCAAACTCACGTAAACCCGCCAGCTTCACTAAATCTGCATCAATCGCACAAGAACCGTCATACCATAACTCGGCTTGAGTCACCGCAGCCATGTGCAATTTACCTTTTAACATACTCAATAACATTGTTACTCTCTCTCGTGCTTACTTAAATTAAATGGTGAGGGATACATTATCAATTAGTCTAGCTGCCTGTGTGTACATGGCACCCAATACCGTTAATTCAACATCATCTACACCAGCGCTGGTCAGTGTATCACTGCAACATACCTGCAAATAGTCTACACGGAAACCAACGGCTTCGATCTGGGATTTTCCTTCAATTTCCAACTGCAGATAATCTCTGCACCCTTGCTGAATGGCCTCTTGCATCCAACACAATGTTTTACGTAGCTGATTCGCTTTGGGCCGCTCATCTTTCGTAATATAGTTATTGCGTGAACTCATTGCCAAACCATCGTCTTCTCTAACAATCTCGCCCGGCACAATAGCTACTGGAATACATAAGTCTTCAACCATACGGCGAATCACAGCAATTTGCTGAAAATCCTTTAAGCCAAATACTGCTTCGTCAGGCTGCACTATATTAAATAGCTTGGTAACAACCGTAGTAACACCTTCAAAATGCCCTGGCCGAGTTGCGCCACACAATAAATCAGTCATCCCGGGCACAATAACTCGCGTCTGCTCCGCCATCCCGTTAGGGTATATCTCTCGCTCGTCGGGAAAGAGTAAATAATCGCAACCCACTTCTATTAATTTCTGACTATCTGCTTCAAATGTTCGTGGGTATTTGTCCCAATCTTCGTTCAAACCAAACTGAAGAGGGTTGACGAAAATACTGGCCACGACCACATCACACCGGCTTTTTGCCAACTCGACCAGTGCTATATGGCCTTGGTGTAAATTTCCCATCGTAGGCACAAAACCTATAGTCTTGCCCTTTTGGCGCTCAGAGGCCAATGCTTCGCGCAGAGGCTGTATGTGACGAAATAGCTGCATTTTTGCTCAACCAAGGTAAGGGGCGGCGATAATACACCGCAATATGCTGATACTCAAGTGATCCTGTAGGCACCCATTGTGTAGCCAATATAGGCAAAACAATCACACTGAGAGCTCCACCTTTACCTTAGTTGCCTGTCGATCATTCGAGAATTGATTCACAAAATAAAAATAATGGCACGAAATACATTCTCAAACACCTTGTTTTTTAGTGGCTACTTAATCACCATTAAAACTGACTATAATGCCATTCTAATACATGGATGATAGGGAATTTATTAAAATAAAATTGACTTTCAGGAGACAAAGTATATGTCTATTTTTATGCATATTGAAGGCATTCAAGGTGAAACTTCAGACCTTAATCATAAAGGCTGGATTGACATAGAGAACCTAGAATGGGGCTCAAAGAGACAGATCACCTCAAACACTTCTACTCAAGGAGACCGGGAAAGCTCAAACGCTACTATAACTGATTTAACTCTTATCAAATTAATGGACAAAACAACTCCTTACCTTTTTATAGAGACCTGTTGCGGTCGAGGAAAAACTATAAAGATTGTCCTAACTAAAACAGGGGCTGGAAATGGTGCTGATGTATTTATGGAGTACACCCTCAATAATGCTCTGTTTTCTCAGATGAATACCACCCATAACGGTTTAAGGCCAATAGAAGAATTAAAAATCAGCTTTACCTCTATGGTTGTTAAATACATTACCTATGACGAAGATGGCAACTCTAAAACGCCAGAAGTTGTTGGCTTTAACACAGCTACAAATACAAAAGTTTAAATAAAGGAGAATACGTAATGCAAATCATGATGCATTTATGGGGTGGCGGGCTTTCTATACCAAAAACAAAGATAGGTGTTAGCACTTTGATGGGGGCGGTTTTATCTATTCGTGCTGGTGAGGGCCACACACCAACAGTATACGCAATGGGTGATTTATTTGCCATAGGCACGAAAAGCGGTACATTAGTGGCAGGATCAGTCAAAACCAAATGGATTAATATTGACTCTGCTACGAACGAATGGCTTAGTAACTGCGAATATTTTGAAGGAAAGAATGTAGAAATAGCTGCTCATGGCACATTAACTGGAAATGGCTTTATAGACATAACTCTAGCAACAATCTCTGACGATGGGATTAAAACTAATTTACTAAAAAGATTCAACATTAAAGCTAGTGGCGGGCAAATAGCTGGAACGAAGGTAACAGGTAGACTATCTTTGGCTAGCTCAAGCTGCAATCTAGAATTAGCTTCTTTGAGAGGCCTAGGATAATGCTAAAGCGTTTTCTAAACCGATTATTATTCTTTTTTACATTATGCACAACTGCAACTGTTGTAGCTATATTACTAAACAAAGATGACTTTAGAGAAACGTATTCACAATTAGGGATCACATACATACCTGATAAGTATTGGCTTATAAATTTTATTTTTGGATGGCCGGTAATTGTAACACTTCTTGCACTTGCTGCTTGGTTAACGGTCCAACAATTTCGCATCGATTCGGTTATAAGAAAAGTAAAGCTTAACTCTATATTTTTAATGAGCACCTTACTCATTATTATTATGTGGTTTTCTATTGTTTACATCCCTATGTCACATTTAAGCAATTAATCAATCTTTAAAACTGGGGTAAAAACTGCCCTGGCTTTCTACTCTCTTAGTATCTATAAATGATTCCTTACACTTATTTCTCTTTCTGCTATTTCAGGTGCGTTTGGCCACCCACTTCAATACCAAGCTAATAAAGAACACCATTCGTAACAATTAAATCTGTCATACTGAGCATCTCTACCATCAATCATCTCCTTTCACTAAAGCATAAATACTGGCAATCTTCCCCAATCAAAACTATTTATTTAATTAGTAATGAGCTGCAAATACCTCCTCTAAACTTGATCGACCTTACACAAAAATAACGAAAAAGCTCACAAGAAAAAGCTTACAAAATTAATTAAACGCCATTAAAAGTAACTTTACTACTAAACAATGAATAAATTGCTCCAAAAATGGACCTGATTTTTGTTTGTCATCAGTCCATCTTTGAAGCTTCTTCATAGATTATCAGCATTACAGATGCTGACAGTCATTAACGCCTTGCACAGGTAACAGCATTTGTTTCAGGGGCATAAGTCAAAGAACCTTGGACATCCACGATACAAGCCGTATATGTTAAAGCTCTTCTGCGTGTTCCACGTGTTTGAGTAGAGCGGAGCACCACTGAACCATCAAACCCTGTGACACCACTCACAACTTCACTAAGCCGACCACTTAGCGCTATGGTAACAGTAGCACCTTCAATTGGTGCCCCTTGGCTATCTTCAACGATTACTGTTACTTCAGCACCTTCGCGAATTCTGCCGTTACGACGTTGCACAGTAAATGTTTCTGTCTGTATAACTTGAATGCCAGCAGTTATTACTGGGTCTTGAGGAGGGTCAGTTGGCTCTGGATCCACCGGTGTTGAGTCGCCACTCAGATCAAAAATGTAGACGGCACCCGCTTTGTCTCCTCTTGTTCTATCACCTTCTGCTCCGACAAGCACTGTGTTACCGTCTATGGCAATAGACGCGCCGAATTGCGATTCTGGTGCTGGATTACTCGACTGCAGTTCAGCAATTAAGTTACCTGTAGTAACATCGAATATGTGAGCACTACCATTTCCACCAACAGCTAGACGTGAATCATTCAGAGCAACTCGGAAACCAAACAATGATGTATTAGGAAGGGTAATTTTATTAAGCTGGGCGCCCGTTGAAGCATCAATTAAATACACTGCACCGGCATCGATGCCCGCTTCATCATTATAGGGTGAACCTACCGCAATGATATTTTCTTCAACCGCAACACTCCAACCAAAGAAATCTTGTGCAGCACCATCATTTGGTAAAAATTTAAAAATTTCTTCCGAAGAGCTTGTGTCGAACGCATAAATCGCACCCGAGTCAGAACCATTGTCATCATCAAAAGGAGAGGAACCCACGGCTACACTATTGGTAGTAGCAACAGAGTGGCCGAAGTTATCAGCAAAACCTGTATCACTTGCAAATACCTTCTGCTCATTTCCGTTGTTAAAAATATACATGGCACCGCCACCGCTATTCGATCCTGCACCTGGCTGCCCAGTGTCACTACGCGCACCAATCACCGCTATAGAACCGTCATCCGATAAATTAACCGAAAAACCAAACATACCGAAATCAGTTGAAGCACCTGAAGGTGCAGAAGGCGTTAGTGTATCTATTTGTTGGTTATTACGAAATATTGAAGCAGCCCCTGCTCGAAGTCCATCTAGAGATGAGTTTGGGGCACTGATGATTGCACTACCACCTCTTAACGCAATAGACTCCCCAAAGTTATCTCGTGGAGCACCATTATTAAAGAGTAGCTTCTCGGTAAAAGCCCCTGTTTGCGCATTAAAAAGATAAGCTGAACCAGAACCATCACCACGGTCATCATCAAAAGAAGCGCCGACCAATACTGTAGAGTCTTCAACAGCGACTGAACGACCAAATCGATCAAAAGGAGCCCCATCGGGAGCTGTAATTTTAAATGTTTCTAATAGGGCATCTTGAGCATTTACGTTTGCACACAATCCTCCAAGTACAACAAGTGAGCTAGCAATTTTAAAATATGATTTTCGCATAAATATTATATCCAATAGTCTTCCATAAATAGAATAAAGTGTAAGGGTTAAGCTCTTGAGCGATACGAAAAAAGTTCACTAAAAGCAGTATCACTATCTCCCTAAACAGTAATTAAAGTCCTCACAAAACAATAACAGAATTGCGAGATTTAAATCACAAGATAGATTGAATGAAATTTTTGCGATGCAGTTCGCATTTAAAGTTGAATATAAAAATAACCTTCTATCCAAACTAGCAGTACTCTGGACACACACTCTACTATTGTTAGCTCATCTACGGCATCTAACGTTAGAAGCCTTCTACAAGCAAACGGATTATTACGATAATCAGATCGAAAAAAACATTAATTTCTTTTACCGGTACACCCTGCTACCGCACCGCTCAACACTGTCAGCGAAAGCTATAACCGGCGGTTCAGCTACTGACTTAAGCTACACCAAGTCACAATATTCATTTATCAGCATTTCACTACCCTAACAAAAATTAACCAATACACCTCCAATCAGCCCTCCAAGATGACAAATCAATATGGTTCGCGACATACCCTTATAATTAATAGCGAATTTATGTCCTATTCTGTTCAAAGCCCAAGGCTTCTTGTATTAATTTAAGGAGCCCTAAAAATTCATGACTTACATACTGTCCATATAACCTATATAAGACCACATGAAGAGGATTAACTACGCTTTATAACAAACGCTCAAAGACCAAATAGGAAAAGTATATTTAGCGTCCAACACGAATTTATGAGAAAATAGCCGCCTCATTATCCCGCCTAGAACCTGACGTAAAAGAATTCTTATGCCTAAAGATGGCTTAGCCAAAGCTCCCGATTTATTCCGTTATCCCAAGTACTGGGCCGAATGTTTTGGCCCCGCGCCTTATCTGCCCATGAGCCGTCAAGAAATGGATGAATTAGGCTGGGATAGCTGTGACATTATCATCGTGACAGGAGATGCTTATGTTGACCACCCCAGCTTTGGCATGGCAGTCATGGGGCGCTTTCTGGAGTCTCAAGGCTTTCGCGTTGGCATCATCGCCCAGCCAGATTGGAAAAGCGCCGAAGCATTTAAAGCGTTAGGGGAACCCAATTTATTCTTTGGGGTAACCGCTGGCAATATGGACTCGATGATCAATAAGTACACCGCTGATTTAAAAGTCCGCAATGATGATGCTTATACCGCTAATGCTGAAGCAGATAGACGCCCAGATAGAGCTGTCACAGTCTATAGCCAACGCTGCAAAGAAGCTTATACCCATGTACCTGTTGTCATCGGTGGCATTGAAGCGAGCCTACGTCGTATTGCTCAATATGATTATTGGAGCGATGAAGTCCGCCGTTCAGTATTAATCGATTCAACAGCCGATATCTTATTGTATGGGAACGCGGAGCGCGCTATTGCAGAAGTTGCTCATCAGCTTTCTCATGGACGAAAAGTTAATGAATTAACCAATATTCGTGGCACAACCATTGTCTTTAAAACATTGCCCAACGGATGGACAGAAATTGATTCAACACGTATTGATTGGCCCGGGAATATTGACAAAACCTCTGAGCTTTACAAAAGCCCTTATGAGTACGATCAGTCTCCTAGCAATTGTGACGTTAAATCGACAAGCGAAAAGTTAGGCGCAGAAAAAAAAGACGTTAACGAATTCGAACCGATTAAAATTATTCCGATGCCATTACAAAGAAAGACGGAATTGGATGAAGAAAAAACCTATGTCCGCCTGCCTTCTTTCGAAAAAGTCAGGAATGATTCTGCACTTTATGCACATGCATCACGCGTACTACACCAAGAAGCCAATCCTCATAACGCCAGACCTCTTGTTCAAAAGCATGGCAATCGTGAAATTTGGGTTAACCCACCCCCAATCCCCCTAAAAACAGAGGAGATGGATGGTGTATTTGATTTACCTTATCAGCGTCGCCCGCACCCCAGTTATGGTGATGCGAATATTCCTGCGTATGAAATGATCCAAACATCGGTCAACATCATGCGTGGCTGTTTTGGTGGCTGTACATTTTGTTCGATTACAGAGCACGAAGGTAGAATTATTCAAAGCCGTTCAGAAGAATCCATACTAAACGAAATTGAAAAAATTCGTGACCAAGTCCCTGGATTTAAAGGCACTATTTCTGACCTCGGCGGCCCAACTGCCAACATGTACTTTTTAAATTGTAAAGACGATAGAATCCAAGCCAATTGTCGACGACTGTCTTGCGTGTACCCGACAATCTGCAAAAACTTAAATACCGATCACAGCCGCACAACTAACCTATATCGCCGAGCAAGAAAAATCCCTGGCGTTAAACGTATCGCCATTGCTTCAGGTTTACGTTACGACTTAGCAATACAAGATCCGGAATATGTCAAAGAATTAGTATCACATCATGTCGGTGGTTATCTAAAAATAGCACCCGAACACACGGAAAAAAGTACATTATCAATGATGATGAAACCTGGTATGGGCAGCTATGATACATTTAAAGAAATGTTTGAAAAGTACTCTAAAGAAGCTGGCAAAAAACAATATTTAATTCCGTACTTTATTGCAGCACACCCAGGTACCGACACAAATGAAATGCTTAACCTTGCACTCTGGCTGAAAAAAAACAAGTTCCGAGTCGACCAAGTACAAACATTTTATCCATCACCAATGGCTTTAGCGACAGCGATGTACCATAGCCAACGCAACCCACTTAAGAAATTAAGCTACAAAAGTAAAAAGTTATTTGTTGCTCGAGATATCGATCAGCGCCGTTTACAAAAAGCTTACCTACGTTATCACGACCCAAAAAACTGGGCACATTTACGCGAGTCACTACTGAAAATGAATCGTGGTGATTTAATTGGTAATGGACCTAAACATCTCATTCCTGAAGATGAAAAACAAAGTTATAAAAAATCTCAGGGAAAACACTATAAAGCTCGAGGTGGTCAGTGGGATAACAGAAAACCTACATCAAAAGGAAAACGACGCTAACCTCTAATCAGAATAAGACAAAACTCAACAACCTGTCTATATTTTAGACTACAGCAAATACCTACTTATTTTGAAAAAGTCGCACTTTACACTTGACTACCTTAATAGAACACGCATAATCTTACATTAAGGTAGTATCAAAACCCGGTTAAATTCTATTTAGCCCAACTGAATAAAAAGTAAAGGCGAGCTGTTTGTTGATTTTGCTAGTCGAGTCCTTAAATTCACCTTATCCACCCCGCCTTAGTACGAACATGGCGCACAGGGGTGACAATGAATCCTGATCGCTTCAACATTTCACATCTCAATTCTTTTTATTGCAATAGACCACTTCTATCTTTACACCTGCTTATCACTCACTCCTTTTTAAGTTTACTTATATTAACTATTTATTCTGCTGTCCCCTTTACGGAGAATGTTAATGGAAAAAATTTACATACTTGATACCAATGTACTTCTGCATGATCCAATGGCAATTCATTCCTTTGCAGAGCATCGTGTTGTTATTCCAATGACTGTACTCGAAGAATTAGACATTATTAAAGATAGAAGAGATAAAGACGTCAGCCGCGAAGCTCGTATTGCCATTAACAATGTTGAAAAAATTATGGGCAGCGCTACCCCAAAAGAAATTCAGCGCGGCGTAAAGATCCTTACCAATGATGCCCAAAAAGTTATTGGTACATTATCTGTTTTTCCTGATCAAAAAATACAGAATGATGACAACATTCCCTACCTAAACTCTACACACCAGCACGCCAATGACAATCGTATCATTAATGTCGCACTGAACTTACAAAACACTAACCCAGATGCATTTGTCTGCTTAGTTACCAAAGATATTAATATGCGCTTAAAAGCCAAAGGGTCAGGCCTTGAGCAAGTTGAAGATTATCGCAATGATAAAGTGCTCGATGATGTAGACTTACTTTCTAAAGGATATGAATTTTTTGAGAATGGATTTTGGCAAGGCATTAAACGTGTCAGTACCGAGAGACAAGGCACCGAAACCATTCACTTAATTGGTAAAGGCGATTTACCAAATGCCTATCCTAAGATGTTTATCTTAGATGACACTGATTTTGTTGGCATGGTAATTAATATCGATCAAGATCATATTCGTATCCTTGACCTCAACCGCCATCATTTAATGTCAGAAAGTTATTGGGGTATTAAGCCTCGCAACATGGAACAAGCCATGAGCTTATTTTTACTTAATTACGATGATGTTGATATGACAGTAATGACAGGTCCTGCTGGCTCAGGGAAAACCTTGCTAGCATTAGCTTATGGTTTACATGCCATCATTGAGGAAAAACGTTTTAACAAATTAATTGTTGCACGTAATACGCCCCCTATTGCGGAAGATATCGGTTTTTTGCCTGGCACTGAAGAAGAAAAGATGGCACCTTGGCTGGCAGCATTTGATGATAATCTAGAAGTTCTTCATGGCGGTGATGAACATAGCGTGAGCAGCATTGACTACGTTAAAGAAAAAGCGAACATTCAATTTAAATCTCTGAATTTTATGCGTGGCCGCTCTTTCAACAACGCATATATAATTATTGACGAAAGCCAGGGATTGACACAGTTTCAGCTCAAATCCATTATTACTCGTGTCGGTGCAAACTCAAAAATTGTAGTGTTGGGGAATTTAGCCCAGATCGACAATAAGTATATTACACCTCTAACATCAGGGTTAACGTATCTGGTAGAAAAAAGTAAGCATTACGACCATGCCAGCATTATGCATGTTAATGGGATTGAACGTAGTCGATTAGCAGAGTTTGCAGAAGAAAACTTATAATGCTCTGATCATTTTTATCACTTTAAAAATTACAGCTATACTAAATACAGCACTTATGAATAAGCTAATAACTTGAGTCATAAATTCCATGGACATATCTACCGATAAAACGATAGCTTCATCCGCTGTCGTTTGCCCTGCTATAACATCAAGTATTAGCACATTGGATGTCGAAGCTTCGGGGATCCACCCCGAAAGCTACCCAATAGAAGTTGGCCTTGTCTTAAATAATGGAAAGTCATGGTGTAGCCTGATCAAACCTGATGATTCTTGGACTCATTGGGACAGAGAAGCAGAGGCCATTCATGGCATTTCTCGCGAGCAATTACTTTGCCATGGTAAAACACCCACAGAAGTCGCGCAGGAGTTAAATCAGTTGATAAAAAACACAACTATTTACAGTGATTGCTGGGTTCTCGATCAACCATGGCTAACAAAGCTATTTGAAAAAGCGAAGATCAGGCAAACATTTAATTTACAAGATATGATGTATACATTAGGTGAAGACGATTACGATAAATTATATAAAACGAAACAAGAAGTCATTGCTGACACCAAAATAGAGCGCCATCGAGCTAGCAATGACGCACGCATTTTACAAATGGCTTACAAAAAAATAAGAAACATTCATTAATTATACTAATGATTCATCCAGCAATTCAGCTATTGTTTCAGCACCAATGGCGATACTGAATTCTATTGGTGTTTGCCCATGGTGATTTTTTGCATCAATGTCCGCACCGGCAGACAATAATAGTTTTACAAAAGCTTCGCATACTGTGTAATTAAGCTCCTCACTTAACCATGCACCAATAACGTGCAACGGAGTATTACCTTGAGAGGATCGTTGATGCACAAGCGCTGGATCTTGGTATAATAGTTTTCCCGCTCGTTCCAAATCGCCACAACACACAATTTCTAAAAAATTGTCAGATCGATCTAATAATAACTTTAAGGCATCATAAGAGCCATTATAGGCAGCAAAACCAATAGCCGTACTGTGATGGGAATCATCTTGAATATCAAAGCGAGCACCCTTATCAAGTAAGTAGGCCACTTGATCAACATCATTATTTAACGCGAAATGATGAAGTATCGTTCTACCATAATTCGCTTGCCCATTAATATCAAAACCCAACTCAATAAGAAATTTAACTATTTTTGGGGCACAATAAAAAGCAGCGTCATGAAGTAACGAAGTATCACTTTTTAACGACGACCATTGACTCAGCAATACAACAATAGCGTCTGTATCTTCATTGATACAAGCCATTCTAAACTGATCTTCAGGCGGTAATTTTTGTTGCTCTGCTCCAGCCTCAGCTAGCAAATCAGCAATATCTGCATACCCTCTTAATAAGGCATTAGTATGAACATTTCTACCGTTGTAACGATCAATCGCATTAGGATTTGCTCCAGCTTTTAGCAATACTTTAACGCGCTCTATATAACCTCCATTCACCGCACTCGCCAATTGATAATCAAACGTCGTCTGTGCAGAACCGCTATCCTCCCAATTCAATTTATGCTTTTTATTTAAACCATGGTTAATAAGTAAAGCCAACCACTGATCACCACTATTAGAAAACATTGTGTTATAAAGGCCTTGCCCTTCATTAGGGTTAGCGCCGGCCCTTAATAAGGTTACAGCCAGCTCCTCAGCATATTGATGTGAAGGCTGATTCTCGCCGCCTTCACCTTCACCCATCGCTCCCGTTAATGCAGAAAAATGATAAGCATCATTCAATATAATATATGCATCAGGTTCAGCGCCCTTATCCAACAATAGTTCAACAATAATTATTGCATTTTTAGTTTCAGACACATCTTGGATTCGACTATAAGTCACATACAGTAGAGGAGGCCAATTAAGAGGACCACCGACTTTATTTACCAGCTCAGGGGCATCTTTCAAGTATTTGGAAACAACCGCCACATTATTCGCAACGAGCGCTGAGTAAAAACTATTCTCAGCTATGCTCGGGTAAAGCGCGAGCAATTGCTGCGCTCTCTGGTAATTCCGCAAGCGATCATTGCCATTGTATTGAACACATCCGAGCTCAATGAAAGTATTCGCTTTTTGTCCCAGAGATTGCTCAGCATAAATAGCCATTGCAACAGCATTAGTCAATTCCGCCCAATCTGCAAAACCGTAGCATCGAGCAACAACTAGCTGAGCATCTCGCAAACTGTTAAAGCATTCAGGTTTGGAGTGAAGAGATTGAACACTGGCGATAGCTTTCGCATCATTTGCGCGATACTGCTTCAACAGCTTTTTCGCTTGCTTCTTAAGAAGAGTAATATCTGGCTTAGCAGGAAGTGAAATGGTCATGGAGACCTCCTTTCATTATTGCCCGAGTCCGCGATAACAGGCTGAAAAGAGGCTGAATTCAGCTGCAAATATAAATGGTGGGATAATCCCTTGCCGCGGACGGGAGGCGCTCCAAGTGCACACTGCCGTTAATGGTGCCAGATTTTAATTGCGATGACTAGAGTTCTCTATACTCGCATGAGGAATAACCCTAATCATAAACTGAGATAAACAATGCCATGAAAAAAAACTATAGTAATCAATCCCTTCGAATTTACTTGATTGCCTTTCCTCGAATTTGGGGCACAATTGGAATAAAGGGCGAATATAGATTATAAGATTCCAATTCCAAAAAACTAAAACCGCTCGATTCTATTAATTTTTTAGTATCGCGGTTCGTGTGACAACCTTCAAAAAACCAATGCCATGGCTTATGTACTATGTTTTGCAGCAAAGACAACAAAGTTCTTTCCTGCGCTTTCACATGCTCTATAAATATAAACTCACCATTCGGTTTTAGTATTCTCTTTATTTGGCTAATGCATTGAACAGGGTCATGCACAGTACATAAAACCAGCGTACAGATAACAAAGTCACACGAATTATCTGGCAAATCAATCTCCTCACCTACAAGAGTCTTAATTTCTAAATGTATTCCATACTTTTCAGCATTTTTTTTAAGATTAGCATGCATATGAATATTAGGTTCAATAGCGATCATTTTTGTACCCTGCCTAAGGTAGCGCATATTCGCACCAGCGCCTGGGCCAATTTCAACAACTACCTTGGGATGATTAATAAATAAGTTTCTTTTTGATTTGCCAAAAATCCAGTTCATGTAACCTGAAAGATTGTTAAAAACCCAAGAATTAATAGGCCCCCGGATAGAATTACCTTTATACTCTTTACTCATTTTTAACCCATAAAACCGTTACTATTTTTTGTTAAAAAGCTATACGCTCTTAAACATTTTCAGAAAACACTCTTTATCATCAATATTTATAAATACATAACCATGAGGATATAAATGGGATTATATTTATCACCGTGACAAGAACGTGACAGGGATTACAGATAAGGATAGGTACTTTCAGAAGGGGAAAACTAACTTAACTTTTTGTATGCTTGTTTATAAACGCATCTAAACATTGAAAAAATGGCACGGTATCGCATACCCATAGCCAATGATCATCTCCAGGCAACTCAAGATATTCAGCATTAGGCAAGTGTTTAAAAAGGTATTTGCCGTTGTCAGATCGGATGAGACGATCACCTTGCTGCTGTACAATTAAAGCTGGCTGAGAAATTTTCGGAAGGTATTGCCGAACATCAATATCGCGAGCACTCTCTAACACCGATTTAATCGCTCCAGGACTAGAAGCTAATCGTAAAGTTTTCTGCCACCATTTGACCATCGTTTCACTCCGACAATAGGATGGAACAAAGTATTCTAGATTAGCAGAAGTTCCCCAGTTGCTCTCTAAAGAGCTTAACCATTTTTCGTAAAGGTCTGACCTAATACTATGCGAATAATCATCTGATGATGTCCATTTAGCAGTGGTACCCAGCAACAGTATCCCACCAATGCGATGATGATAATCATGTGCACATTGAATAGCCGCTGGCCCGCCCTCCGATATACCTAATAACCAGCATTGATCTATACCTAGGAAATCCAATAATGCAATAATATCTCCAGATGTTTCTTCTAAGGTAGGAGGATTCCCTGTTCTATCTGACAAACCCATACCGCGCTTATCAAAAACAAGTACACTAAACCGCTGCGCTAACTTTTCTAAAAATGAATATAACAATGGCTCTTCAAATAATTGCTCTAGATGAGAAACAAATCCAGAAATAAATACTAATACTTGCTTACCTTGACCAAACTGCCTATAGGCAATATTTACCGTATCATTCTTTATATATTTGATATCACTGATAAAACTTAACGATGCCTTAGCGTCACCGCCAGACACTGAGAACGCTACCATCTGTTTATTCCCTTGCTCTATATCAAGTTTCAAGCGCTGAGTAGCCTTACTTGGCTGAACACCGAGTTCTTTAATTAGTTTGTTTGAGAGTTTTTTGTATTGCAAAAGTGCTTGGGATACTTCTCCTGAGTAGCTATAGTGCTTCATCAGTGCCATATGAGCAGCTTCGCAAATCGGATCTAGCGCAAGCCATTGATCCGCTAATGTTAGAACGGTTGGCCATTCTTCATTTTCTAAAGCATGATTTAGACGAAGACCCATTAAATAAAATAGCTTATTCCTTGCCGATTCACACTGGACATAGCGCCATTCATCAAACACATCACATTGAATAAGGTTAAACCCTTCGAGAAAATCACCTTGCCATTCTTCCAGCGATAAGGTCGATACCAAATCATTATTTTCAGCAGTCTTATAAAGCGTCAAAATATCTACATGAATAGGAAAATCTTTAGCAATTGAAATCGAGTCACCATTTTGTTCCAAACAACCATCACTCAACGTACGTCTTATATCAGATAGAGAAGAACGCAATCCCACTCTAGCATCTTTCTCTGGGAGGTCCGGCCAAAACCAGCGAGCCAATACTTCTCGAGAGCAAGCCCTTCCACTTACGAATAGATACACTAATATAGCAAAAGATTTTCTGCGAGATAATTTAACGATATTGCCATTGTATTCCAACGTAGGAATACCGAGCGTTTTCAACTGCCATGGCAATGTCTTGTCTTTGCTGATTTTCATTCAAGCTTACTTTTAGTATGAATAAATCAATAATAAATCTATCATTCTCTATATACAATTTAATCAGCTATCTCAGGGGGTAAATAGATTTATTAAGGAAGGTAAATAGTAAAGTAATTTGGGAATGTATTGCTTTTTTATAAGAAACACCGCAACAGCCGAAGCCATTGCGGTGTTATTTACAGGATGTACGTCCATTTATCGTTATTACGCATCGTCCATCTTTCCTTGCTCCGATCCATGGCTGCATCCAGCAAAGACATAATGCAACAATGCGCGCCAAGCATCTGTAGTCTATAGAGGAAAATAGTGTGAGAAATAGCTTACGTGGCCGATTTTCTAAAACAAGCTGAAAGCTCTAGTGATCCAACTGCTCTCTTAAGGACTTAAGTAATGCTCCCTGACGCTGCACGATATGTTGAATAAGGCTTTCACGATAAGGATCGCTCATTTCAGTAAATTCTACTCGCAAGTAATGATCATTATCAATTAGGTGCTTACAATCGACAACTTGCCCTACCGCATGAATATTTTCTTCTGAAGGCTTCAAATACAGTGTGAGGTTTAACTTCTTTCCCACCTCAAGAGACTCACTGATTGGAAAAGCAATGCCACAGGCACTGATGCTAGCTTCGTCGACACTTTGAAAATGTTGATGCGATGACAAACCATCTAATTCAAACACATGGAATAAAGTATCTATTTTTTTATTCAATGTTGCTACTGCTTTTGCCATTAGCGGCTGATCATCATCTAATGCTTCAATAATATTTTTAATCTCTTCGTTATGCTGATTTAACAGCGTATGAATATTATTGTCTGGCTTAGCTTCTAGATCATTGGATGCTTTTTTTGTTTCAGCTTCCTCAATAATCTCGTAAGCGACACCGATAGCATCAGTGATCCGAAAAAAACGACGGCGATCATCTTCTTTGTTGATTTTCATTAGAACACTTCATCCGGTCTGAGGTTAAATAAGTAATCTGGCTCTAAATCCAAATCACGTAAAATATCCTGCCCTTCTTCTTGCAAGACTTCCTTCTCTTCTTCAGTGATATCCTCACCCAATCCCTGCCGCACCACAATTTCCACTCTGCGGTTACGGGCACGATTTTCACGCGTACTATTATCGACTAGCGGTTGTGTATCTGCCATACCTGAGACTTCAAAACGGCGGCGATTAATATCACCATTTTTCATCAGCTCTTCCGCAACAGAAACTGCACGTGAAGAAGATAATTCCCAGTTAGATCGATAACGATTTGAACGTCGAAGAGGAATATCATCGGTGTGACCTTGAACTTGAATCTTCCCAGGCTTTTGCATCAACACACCTCGAATTTCATCGAGCACATCAAAGTAATCATCTGCCAACTCATGAGATCCTGACTTAAACGAACCTTTTTCGCGTATGCGAATAATGATCTTACGACCTTCTGTTTCAATTTCTATTTCACCCGCAACGATCTCTTCTTCCAATGCATCTGCCAATTGCTGCGCATCACGCTTGGTCTCTTGAATAAGCTCTTCTAATTGTTGGCGAATCTTCAGTTTTACACCCGCTTCTTGTGCAACCTCGCCAGACTCCACATCGTATTCCTGATTACATTGAACCTCTAAACTCATTTCTGTAACGTCTTCGGTTTTTTGCCAGATCTCATTAATCGGTGTTGGGCTGGGAATACCGGGGCTAAATTCTTGCGCAATAATACTCGTACCTTTGGGCACATCAGTTACATTCAATTTATTCTGTACACCAAACGCTTGCGCCATGGACCCGGCCAAACGCTTAAATTTCATTGCATCCATTTCAGAAAAAGATAACAACAGTACAAAAAAGCACATTAACAGCGACATTAAATCTGCAAAAGTTGCCAGCCACGCCGGCAGCCCCGCAGGGCAGTCACATGCTTCTTCCTCTTCGTCATTCATTCATTAATACCTAATACCGATTACCCAGCATCAGCCACTTCGCGCTTACCTTCAGGTAAATAATTGCGCAGCATACTGTCAATAACACGGGGGTTTTGCCCATTCTGAATCGCAAGCAAGGCGTCAATCACAAGGTTTTTAATCATCGCGTCATCTGCTGCTCGTTGCGTTAACTTGGCAGCCATCGGATCACAAAAAGCATTCGCGACAATTGCACCATAGAGGGTTGTTAACAAGGCAACCGCCATCGCAGGACCAATGGATTTAGGGTCAGACATATTCGCCAACATCGCTACCAAACCAATAAGCGTCCCGATCATTCCCATAGCTGGCGCCATAACACCCATTGCTGTAAAAATAGAGGCACCTGTCGTATGGCGTTTTTCCGCTTCGCTTTTTTCTTTGGAAAGTAATGCCTTAACGACATCAGGGTCATGGCCATCAACTAATAATTGAATGCCTTTTTGCAGGAAGTCACTACTGACTTCTTTTCCTTCGAGAGATAAGAGGCCACCTTTACGCGCCTCATCAGCTAGACCGACGATCTCATCAATCAACTCTGCAGCATCTGGTAGATTACTCTTAAACCCTTTACCCGCTACTTTGGCAAATGACAGGTATTGCCCAAGACTGTATTGCGCCATCACAGCACAAAACGTACCTCCGATCACGATGACTAGCGAAGGAACGTTAACAAACATGGTAATATCGCCACTCATCAACATAGTGACAACAATCAGGGCTACTGCACCCAGAATCCCAATCAGTGTTGCTAAATCCACAATTTACCTCTTAAAACTGTATAGCGATGTTTTGATTAGTGCTCTAAATTGAGCTTTCTCTTTTCAGTCTAGACGCTATTTCGTATTTCACATGGGCAAAATGGCTACACAGCATGTTAAGATTGGCTTCTAAATAAAGCCTACAATGGCTTATCCTTAATTGTTATATAAAGAACAGCCTTTTATGCCTAAAAAAGAGAAAAATCTATCTTTCGAAGAGTCGCTACAAGAACTAGATACGCTGGTGAATAAGCTGGAAAATGGAGAGCTCTCTTTAGAAAAATCCCTGGAGGCTTTTGAAAAAGGCATCAAGTTAACAAGGGAATGCCAACAACACCTGACTGAAGCCGAACAAAAAGTATCGATGTTGGTCGGTGAAAGTGATGATATGCAGCTAGTCGATTTTGACTCGCCAGAAAACGACTAACCCTGAATATAGACCTCCTATGTTAGCGTTTACCGAATTTACACAACACTACCGCGACCGCATTAATAATACTTTGCAGCAGCGATTTACCGGACAAATATCGTCCCACCCACGCCTCCAAGATGCTATGCATTACAGCTTATGCAATGGTGGTAAGCGTGTGCGCCCTATGTTGGTTTACGCGAGTGCTTTGGCTACTGGTGAGAGCAATGAATTAACAGACGCAACCGCTGCCGCCATCGAATGCATTCATGCCTATAGTTTGATTCATGATGACCTACCAGCAATGGATGATGATGACTTGCGACGCGGGCAACCAACCAACCATATTGCGTTTGACGAAGCGACGGCAATACTTGCCGGTGATGCTTTGCAGACATTGGCGTTCGATTGGCTCAGTGAAACCCAAATAATAGCGCCTCAAATACAATTGCAAATGCTGCATATACTGGCGAAAGCCAGCGGCTCTGTTGGCATGGTCGCAGGCCAGTCGATTGATTTGGCCTCTGTTGACCAACAACTAACCCTAGAGCAACTAACAACAATGCATAGCTTGAAAACAGGCGCTTTAATTACGGCCAGCATCAAGCTAGGTGCTCTATCAACGGGTATTAGCACTGAAAAGCAACTGACAGCATTAAACACCTATGCCGAAGCAATAGGCCTGGCTTTTCAGGTACAAGACGATATTCTCGATGTGACAGCCGATACAAAAACCTTAGGCAAGCAGCAAGGTGCCGATATTGCTAATAATAAACCTACGTTTGTCTCTTTACTTGGGCTTGAAGAAGCTCAGAAAAAAGCGTCCAGCCTTTATGAGGATGCGTTAAACGCTTTAAGCGGTTTTGACTATCGAGCAGACAATTTACGCAACCTTGCGGCGTATATAATAAAAAGACAATATTAAACAGTCTCAAAATAAGCCTGTTTTTGATCATTAGGCCTATTTTGGCTAGGCATTTAAGGATCAAAACCATACAATATCTTGTCCTGGCTAATTGATAACTATTATTTGAGATTTAGCCAGCTAGAAATGTGAGCCACTCAGACAAATATGTGCAGCGAAATCCCACTAGTTCGACCAGAAACGCCTTTACTGGATACTATTAATGATCCAGCGGATCTTCGTGCATTAGAAGAAAAACAACTCACCCAAGTCGCCAACGAACTGCGCCAGTATTTATTCTATTGTGTTGGCCAGACAGGCGGACATTTTGGTGCAGGCTTAGGGGTAGTAGAGCTTACTATAGCCTTACACTATACCTACAACACCCCGATGGACCGTTTAGTATGGGATGTCGGTCACCAGACCTATCCTCACAAAGTACTTACTGGCCGTCGTGAGCAGATGCTGACCATGCGTAAGTATCAGGGCTTATCAGGGTTCCCAAAACGTACCGAAAGCGACTATGACACCTTTGGTGTCGGTCATTCGAGTACGTCTATCAGTGCAGCTCTGGGGATGTCTTTAGGCAATGACCTTGCTGGAATAGACAGCAAACATATCGCGGTAATTGGCGATGGCGCCATGACAGCCGGGATGGCTTTTGAAGCGCTTAATCATGCGGCACATACTGAACAAGATTTATTAGTCATCCTGAATGATAACAATATGTCGATTTCCCCTAATGTGGGC
This sequence comes from uncultured Pseudomonadales bacterium, assembly GCA_947487765.1. GTDB lineage: Bacteria > Pseudomonadota > Gammaproteobacteria > Pseudomonadales > Cellvibrionaceae > CANLBN01. The sequence goes on from CANKXO010000003.1 coordinate 138,117, forward strand.
GGGTTAGCGACGTATTTTTCTAAGATATGGGCCAGCCAGTTTTATAATGCACTGCGCGAAAATAGTAAGCGCGTACTTACTAAAATTCCGAATGCATGGGAAGCTGCTCGTCGCACAGAAGAGCATATGAAAGGCCTTGTTTCTCCAGGAACATTGTTTGAAGAAATGGGCTTTAATTATGTCGGCCCTATTGATGGGCACGACCTACCTGAGTTAGTCAGTTATATGCATAAGCTGAAAAAACTCAAGGGACCAAAATTACTGCATATTATTACCCAAAAAGGTAAAGGGTTTTCACCTGCCGAAGCTGATCCAGTGGGCTATCATGCACTGAATAAATTAGAGCCTAAACCCCCGGTTTCTGTTGCCGTTTCTACAACCAACAAAGCCGCGCCTAAGCCCATACCGAAATATCAAGATGTCTTTGGCCAATGGTTATGTGATGCTGCTGAGCAAGATAATAAGCTGATTGGGATTACTCCGGCCATGTGCGAAGGCTCTGGCATGGTGGAATTTTCCAAACGTTTTCCTGAGCGATACCATGATGTCGCTATTGCGGAACAACATGCCGTCACTCTTGCAGCCGGTATCGCGTGTGAAAAACAAAAAGCGGTTGTTGCGATTTATTCTACTTTTTTACAACGTGCTTACGATCAATTAGTTCATGATGTAGCACTACAAAATCTTGATGTTACCTTTGGCATTGATCGAGCCGGCATTGTTGGCGAAGATGGTCCAACCCATGCGGGCAGCTTTGATCTTAGCTTTCTCCGCTGTATCCCAAATATGATTATCGCTGCTCCCAGCGATGAAAATGAGTGTCGACAATTATTACATACCGCTTATGAATTCGAAGGTCCCTCGGCTGTAAGATACCCTCGCGGCAAAGGAATTGGCGTTGATATTCAGAAAGATTTACAGACATTACCGATTGGAAAAGGTGTCGAGCGTCGTCAAGGTAAGGACATCGCTATCCTTAACTTTGGTACGTTACTACCCGACGCGTTAACGGCAGCAGCAGAATTAAATGCGAGTATTTATGACATGCGCTGGGTAAAACCATTGGATGAAGCATTAATTGATGAACTTTCTGCCTCTCACAAATTGATCGTAACTCTCGAAGAAAACAGTATTTCTGGTGGCGCTGGTAGCGGTGTTGCAGAATATTTATCAGCCCAAGGCATAGTTATGCCTATCTTGCATTTGGGCTTACCTGACCGCTATATCGATCATGGGAAAAGAGAAAAAATTCTTGCAGCTATTGGCTTAGATACCAATGGCATTATTCACTCGATCCAGGAAAGAATGAAACTGTTGTTTGGCAAAAAAAATAAGAAAGCATTATAGGTTCCTAACGCCTAGCCATAAGGAATCAAACTGTAAAACTTTCTTATACGATAGAAGTTGTTTACTCAGGCATCATTATCCATCTTTTTAGCCGCCTTATTACCTTCATCAGTTTCACCCATTTTCCAATAGCTGCTCGCATAAATCTGCCCACGCTCCACACCTTTCTCCTTTTTAAAATAATGGCGCAAATGCCGCATTGCATCAAACTCGCTAGCAACCCAGACATTCACAACTCCGTCCAACCAAGGTAGAGATTTTACTTTGTCGAGTAATACTGTATTGGGTTGATCGGGGTGAGAATTAACGACCCAGTGAATATTAAGGCCTTCCGGAACAGAAAGGTCTTGCTTATCTTCCTCGGTTAACACTTCTAGCACAGCATAACCTTTCGCATTCGCAGGCAATTGCTCTAAGTTAGCACTAATAGCTGGTATGGCCGTCATATCCCCTGCAATAAAAAACCATTCAGCAGACATATCCACTAATTTTTTTGCACCAGGGCCATCAATAGCGACTTTGCTACCAATCTCTACATTAACGGCCCAGTTAGATGCTGGACCTTGATCTTCATGGACAGCATCATTATGCATAGCGAAATCCAGAGTCAGCTCTAAGCGTTCAGCATCGAATGTTCTAATAGTGTAGGAGCGCATTACTGGCTTAGCCTCACCACTTGGGAAAAGTAGTTTCACATAACCACTTTCCTGCCCTTCAGGAAAATCTTGTAAGTCATCTCCACCTAAAATAATACGTAGCATATTTGGCGTAAGCCGATACTTTTGAAGAACAGTTAATTCACGCACTTTTCTTAATGACATAACAAGGTTCCATGGACTGCAATTAGAATTAATTTATAGTAAATGATCACATCCTCTCTTCACAAGTCGAAATAGACAGCAACTTATGCTTTTTGATACGCTTTTATTTTTACTAAAAAGTAAAAGTGTTAACTCCATCAAAAAATGTCATTCCTATGGAATAAATCCTGAAGCACACCGTTATTGTAAGTGAAAGATTTCATTTTTTATTAAACATACAGCACTACTGCCCGTGCATTCACTCAGTTCATATGGAGATAACAATGAAAATCAAATTACATGAATCAACACTTCAACAGGCGAAAATTGCTTTTTCCTGCCGGAGGGTTAACTTTAAAAAAGCAGAAATGCTATTGCGTGAACCCTATTCTCCTAATGCGGGTGATGTTGTTTTAGCCAGAGTTGCTGAGATTGGCCACCATAAACGTATTGAACTAGCAACAGGCCGTCGTGCACTCCTAGATGAAGGCGACCTGATCGTACTCGCTTATGGTAACCGTTATGCACCCGACCAATTCGAAGGCTTGGTTCCACATAACCTTGCAACTTGCGACATGGTTGCAGCAGGTGGTATCGCTGCAAATGCAATTTCACACAATGCTTCAATAGATTTTGCAACGCGCATAGAACCACTGGGAGTACTTGCTGATAATAATGGCCATGCGATTAACTTGATGGACTTTCGTTTACCGTCAGTCACTCCATCAGAAAAAAGCAGCTATCCCCCCGTTATATTTGTTGCGGGCACATCAATGAACGCAGGTAAAACTTATACCGTCAGCTGCTTAGTGAAGGGCTTAACAACACTTGGCTATAAAGTCGGAGCGACCAAACTAACGGGTACTGGAGCCGGTGGAGATACTTGGCGCATGGTAGATTCCGGAGCCAACAAAGTACTGGACTTTACTGATGCAGGCCTTGCCACTACCTATTTAGCATCCGAAGAGCAACTCATCGATACGGCCAAATTATTACTCGATAATTTGGCGGCGAGTAATATGGATGTGATTATTGCAGAAATTGCTGACGGTGTTGGACATGGAGAGACCTGTACACTGTTGAAATCTTCATTAATAAAATCCAGAGCCAGCGGTGTTATTTTTGCAGCGGGTGATGCTATGGGCGCAAGTGCAGGTTATGAATGGTTATCTCGCCACGAGCTGCCAGTATTAGCCATTAGTGGCCGTTTGTCTGCTGCCCCTCTTGCGCTACGTGAAGCTGAAAACCTTATCCCTGTTCCCGGGTTTACTGCCGAACAATTATGCTCCCCTATCGATTTAAGCATGATATTACCCCAAACACTTTTAAATTCAACAGAAGTTCAATTACAGCCCACGCAAAATATTAATTTACCTTCTACTCATATTTCTAATGGAGTTTCTATTGAGCCAAAATTGATGCAAACACCTTTGCATACTAGCATCCCTCAAAGTGCATAACCTTTTTAAAGAAATACTCAGTCTGCTGAAAAGAGGAATATCAGTGATGCTTAGTTATCACCCTAAGCAAAAAAACAAAAACCAGCAAACTCCGATTTGGTATGGCAAACGTCGCCATTACCTCATCGGCCTTGTTGGCATGGGAATTTTACAGGCAGCGGTTATAACCAGCTTTAGCTTATTAATTGCATACCTTATTAACCTCTCCAACACGCTAACATCATTGTCTTTTTCTATTTTTACCGTGCCATTAATTTTAGTAGTTCTAGCAGCCATCGGTTTAATGTTGTTACGCTGGGGAGAAAAAGTATTTGCCGAACATATTGGTCAAGACTATGCCACGACAGTCAGACTAAAATTATTTAAACATTTATTGAATAGCGACCAGAGAGCATCTCAACGTTTTTCTCACGGCGCAATGATGCTTCGCTTTGTGACTGATCTGAATGGTTTACGACGCTGGGTATCACTTGGCTTAAGCCGTTTATTAGTGATAACCAGTACGACCATTGTTACTTTATGGCTACTCTATTACTCGCAACCAATACTCGTGGCACTCACGGGTACTAGTGTTATTCTAGGTTTAATAATAAGTTTTACTATAGGCCATAGACTCTCCGATAAAATTCGTGCTGTACGCAAGTATCGTTCACGCTTAGCTGCAACAATGAATGACCGAATTGCCACTGTAGGAACAGTACAAATTTGCGCTCAAGAAAAAAGAGAGACCAGACGTGTACGTAGGCAAAGCCAGCAACTATACGATGCTCTATTACAACGCGCTCATATATTAGGCGCATTACAAGGAACATTAGAAGGTACGATTATTCTATCTACCGGCATAGTATTAATTACAGGCATCATGCTAGTCGCCAATAAAATTATAGGCATAGGAGAAGTTGTCGCAGGCATGACACTCGTTAGCCTATTGCTTGCACCACTAAGAGATTTAGGCAGAATTTTTGATTACTGGGAACAATGGAAAATATCCCAAGAAAAAATTACTCACTTTCTCAAGCTTCCTAAGCGCCAAAAACCATCAAGAGCTCGAAAGCAAACATCTTTACCTTTTGATCCAGGCCAAATAGAAGCTTATGGTTTAACGGTATCTGGAATTATTAAATCAAGTGATTTTACAATCAACCCTGGAGAGCATATCTTATTAGTGGGGCAAAATGGTGTAGGAAAATCCAGCCTATTACTTAACATAGCTGGAATCATTCCAATCACCAAAGGGAAATTACTATTTGACGGTCACAATATCCATGAGATATCCCACCAACTTTTAGAGACAGGCGGCATTGGTTTAGTCTCTCAGGATTTAGGATTAATGCGGGGGTCATTAAGACGCAATTTGACTTATGCTAACCCTAAAGCAACATCAGAAGAAATTAAAAATATTATTCAGCGTTGCTATTTAAGCGCTCTAATTAAACGTCTGCCAAAAGGTTTAGAGAGCCAGATAGTCGAAGGGGGAAAGAATCTATCTACAGGAGAGCGCAAACGTATTCTACTGGCTCGCACGCTATTAAATAAACCTAAACTATTACTACTTGATGAAATTGATGCTAACTTAGATAAACATTCCATCAAGGTTATTGAAAAAATAGTCAATGAATTTCCCGGAACTATTATTCAAGTTACTCATAATACCTACTGGAACTTTAAAAAGCCTTATCGGATTTGGCAATTAAAAGATCAGCGCATAAACGAATACGAACCCCAGTTAAAAACTGGATAATCGCACTTATTCTACTATCAATATTTATTTCAGCTTACGATATCCCAACCATGCGGATAAAGCATGTTGTACATAATCGATACGTAATTCATCAGAACGTTTAGTTCCAGCCAACACTGAACGAGGCATTCCACCGTCATAGGGCGCTACTGTGATTTGTGCATTTAATAAAAATTGGATACCAGTACTCAACGCCTTATCAAGACTCGGAACCATATCTGGATATGACGTTTTCATAATCGACCGAGCTGCCAGCAAGCCTTCTAAACGCGTTGCCGTCGGCGTAGTGCGACCATCCATTACAAAAGATCCTACAAGCTCTGGCTGATGTTCAGTAGATAGCTTTTCATTCAGTATTACATTAACAATTTGTAAAGCATGATCTCTCAATAGCCTGGACTGCTGAGAACTTAATGGTTTTATATTTTCTGAGAGGAACGATTGATTATCGTTATAGTAATTAAAAAGCTCAGCTGTCGCGATTAAGGCCCAGTGGTCTGCCGGAACTTGCGAACTATTTTTTCGAGATACCGCAAGGTAACTTAAGGCGTTTATTGCCGCCTCTAACCACAATGGGTTGTTATCTATTTGAGCCAAACGTATTAGCCCCAATGCAGCTTCACCAGGATAATACAATGAAGTCCACGAATCATCACGCCCTACACTGGAAGGAATATATTTACTGAAAAAAGCACCATTAGTTTTTTGCATATAAACGATGAAGCGCCCAAGACGGCGCAATTTTTTAAGCGGCATTTTTTCAGGCTGTAGCTTATATAATTCAGAAAAGGCAACTAAACCGAGGCCACTTGCTCCGAGCTTTGCCTGTACAGGCTTTTTATGATTCCCTGTAATATTGGGCATAGACCATATGGTAGCGGCGGCATCCCAACCGTCCAAGGCTCTGTAACAACAATTTTCTAACCAGGAGGCTGTGCGAATAATTGCTGCAGCAGTTTGTTCATCTTGATATTCTCGATGATACTGTCCCAATGAATAAATAACACCTGCATGTCGTAACAGGTTGTAACGATATTGTTTATAGGGCTTATCTTTTCTATGTTGCCGATAGATGAATTGCCCACTAGGCAACACCTGACGAACTAAATAATTTGTACTCAAGGAGATGGCACTGGCCAGCTCTTTTTGCGTTGGTTCGGACGAAACATTCAGTGGCAGAGAGGCACACAGTACAAATAAAATGCATGAGCTTTTCAATTTCATTGGCAATGTCCCGTTTGACGCACTAAACCCCAACCATAAATATCATCCTTACCTTGCTCACCTAAATCATCTGCATTTTCTGTAATTTTCTGAATAATAGCCCTAGGATCACGATTTGGTTGTTGACTCGCAAGAACAGCACCCACGGCTGTGACAAAAGCCGTTGCGTAGGAAGTACCATTATCAAAATGCCCCGTATCATCACCGGAGGGTACCCAAATACTGACACCAGGAGCAGCTACAGTTAAATAACTCCCTCGATTTGCATTACGATAGGAGCGCAAATGTCGATCCACAGCAGTAACAGCAATAACGTCTGGGTACGCAGCAGGATAAGCAGGCGGCGCATTGGGGCCACCATTACCTGCAGCAGCAGCGACCAAAATACCTTTTTGGTTCAATCGAGACAGAGCCGTTTGAAGCGTATCATTAGCGGGCCCTGTAATACTGATATTTATAACAGGCACGTTGAGAGAGGCCAGCCAATCTAAGGCACGAACGATATTACTTGCAGTTGCTTGCAAATTCCCTTTATTGTCTTTTTCAAAAACGTCGACAGCAAATAGCTGGGCATTGGGCAACAACCCTGGAAATTCGCTCTCAGCACGCCCCACCAACAATGAAGCAATGGCAGTTCCATGCTCAGTATTACTGGCTTTTCCTTTAGCTACACGGAGCACTGCTAGATCACGCCCTTTCAATGCAGGATGCCTAAGATCGACTGCAGTATCAATCATGCCAATACGAAGATTCTTAGTACATTGAACAAAAGAGTTTTCCATACCTATCAAATCAGCTCCATAGCAACGAATACCGCTACAGGTATGTGAGCTGGCCAATTGATAAATAGTATTTAAATCATAATACGCTTGTGGAGATGCCTGCTTTAATTGCGCAAGCGCCTGATCGGGGCTTTGGCCTTCAGGTGGCTGTAGACGAGTTAGCTCTAATCGTAAAGCACGTAATTTTATTGGTTTGCTGACCTGAAAACCCAAGGCGCGAGCGCGAGCTTGAGCATCCTCATCTAAATTAACCGCAATGACATCGTCAACATCGTCATAGTCGCTATCTCCCGCATCATCTCCATAGGATTCAGGGCTGGATTCAGGGTCATCTGATTCAAAACCATCTTCATCCCCTTCATCTCCTTCATCCCCTTCATCCCCTTCATCCCCTTCATCCCCTTCATCCCCTTCATCCCCTTCATCCCCTTCATCCCCTTCATCCCCATCATCCCCATCATCCCCATCATCATCGTCATCGTCGTCGTCATCGTCATCGTCATCGTCGTCATCATCATCGTCGTCGTCATCATCATCATCGTCGTCATCGTCATCGTCGTCGGCATAGGCAACTCCCATATTAAATATCAACGAATCATTAAACTGATAGATAAAAGTAGTCACCAGAAATAAGTTAATACTGATAAGGAAGGCACAAAATAGTGGCCTAGCTATTTTAATGATGTTAATTAACGCCATATTTATCTCATCTTAATAATAACGACAATATCCTAATGAATTATGAGCTTTTTCGTTACTCACAGCCTGGAAATCTGACTTTTATTCGAAAAAATTATCAAAGCAATCTATAAGCGGCAATTCTGCTTGATCAAATCATATATCCATATACTATTTATAACGATTTTTTGTGGAATAAATTCCATCATCACTCCGTTATAGAGTAAAAGGCAGCAAATATGTCGAATGACTTACACAATGAGAGTCTACACAAGGAGATAGTCGTATTACTCCCTAGACTTCGGCGTTTTACTAGAGCATTAACTGGCTCAACGGATGCAGGTGATGATTTGACTCAGTCAACATGCGAACGCGCATTAAAGAAATTAGAACAATTTCGCCCAGGGACTCGCTTAGATAGTTGGATTTTTCGCATTGCAAAAAATATTTGGATCGATCAACTACGCTCAAAATCTAACCAAGGCAATACTGTTGATTTGGAGTCATGGAGCGAAACTGAACAAGCGGCAAGAGAAGGCGCCCAAGAGAATTACCTCAAGTTACATAGTGTTGATGCTGCGATGAATCAATTATCAGAAGAACAACGATGCTTGTTGGCATTAGTCTGCATCGAAGGATTTTCCTATAAAGAAGCATCAGCATTGATGGAAATACCTGTCGGAACCGTCATGAGTCGACTTGCACGCGCGCGATTACGCCTAGCTGAATTACTAAACGAGCCAGCGGACGCCAAGAGGAAATGAAGATGAAATTACTCAGCGATGAAAATTTAATGGCTTATGTCGATAACGAGTTAGATATTGTGACACGTAATAAATTGGAAGCTGAATTACAAAAGGATCACGACGCACAAGTTCGCTTACAACAATTCCAACAAAGCGCTGCTGCTTTACGTATTTTTGATCCAGTGCTGGAAGAACCGGTCCCGGACTCAATAACTCAAACCTTAACAGCTGATAGCAATATAGTAGAAAGCCATGACAATATTATTCCATTCAAAAATCAAACGGAACAGACGTTCTTCAGCAAGCCTCGCTTAACATTGGCTGCCAGTATTATATTTTGTGCAGGTATTGCCATCGGGCTAATAGCACCTAATTTATCGAATACAAATACTCAAGCAACTGGGATCTTACAAGCGGCACTACCTAATGTTTTAGAATCTCAAAAATCAGGTGAGCCTGTTATCCATGAGTGGGATAAAGAACAATATGAGATTATGGTTTTAGGCACCTTCACGAATAATGATGAAAATTATTGTCGTAGTTTTGAATTGACCCACCTTCCTGACCATACAAGAATTGGTCTAGCATGCCGAGCAGTAAATAAACAATGGGATGTACATATGCTATTACCACCGAACACTGTGGTGGATTTAAAAAGGGCTAACCACAATAGTTATCAGCCTGCCAGTAGTGGGCGCGAATTAATTGATGCAGCTAAGCGAGAGCTTGGGGTAGAAACTTCAGTTAACCTAGACAAAGAACAGACTTTACTCAAACAACGATGGAATAACAGACATTAAAAAAGGCCTTAAGGCCTTTTTTAATCTTTGAATATTATTAGCCGAGACTAGACATCCAAGTAATCTAAAATACCTTGGGCCGCCTCACGCCCCTCCCAAATAGCAGTCACTACTAGGTCCGAACCTCGAACCATATCACCACCGGCAAATACTTTTGGGTTTGTTGTTTGGAATTTATATTCTTGGAATTCCGGTGCAACAACACCTCCCCAACTATTGATATCGACCTTATTTTCTGCAAACCACTCTTCCGGGCTTGGATTAAAACCAAAAGCAACTAAGACCACATCAGCTGGAATAACCTCTTCACTACCTGGAATCACTTGAGGTCGACGTCGACCATTTTCATCAGGCTCGCCTAACTCTGTTGTTACGACTTTAATACCTTCAACTTTACCATCACCAACAATTTCTATAGGCTGGCGGTTAAATAGAAATTCAACGCCTTCTTCCCTTGCATTAACAACTTCACGACGTGAGCCTGGCATATTTTCTTCGTCACGGCGGTAGGCACAAGAAACACTCGCAGCACCTTGGCGTATAGATGTACGATTGCAATCCATCGCGGTATCACCACCACCAAGCACAACTACTCGTTTACCTTCGACACTGATAAAATCTGCAGGATCTTTTTCAAAGCCTAAATTACGGTTCACATTAGCCACTAAGAAAGGTAATGCATCATAAACGCCTGGTAAGTCTTCACCTGGGAAGCCACCCTTCAGATATTCATAGGTTCCCATTCCCATAAACACTGCATCGTAATCATTAAGCAGCTCGCTCATTGAAATATCTTTTCCGATTTCTGTGTTTAAGCGAAATTCGACTCCCATTTCAGTAAACACTTCTCGGCGACGCGACATAACAGATTTTTCTAATTTAAATTCAGGTATGCCAAATGTCAGTAAACCACCTATTTCTGGATACTTATCAAAAACGACAGGTTTAACGCCATTGCGAACTAAAATATCTGCACAACCAATCCCTGCAGGGCCAGCACCAATAACAGCCACCTTTTTATCCGTCCAGGTAACATTCGACATGTCGGGTTTCCAACCCATCGCAAATGCTGTATCTGTAATATATTTCTCAGCATTACCAATAGTCACTGCGCCGAAACCATCATTTAATGTACAAGCACCTTCACATAAACGGTCTTGCGGGCATACTCGGCCACAAACTTCAGGCAATGAATTTGTCTGGTGGCTTAATTCAGCCGCCTCAAAAATATTCCCTTCTGATATTAACTTTAACCAGTTAGGAATTAGATTATGAACAGGACACTTCCATTCACAGTAGGGATTACCACAATCAAGGCAACGATGTGATTGGTCTTTAACTTCGTCTTTTGTAAATGGATTATAGATTTCAACAAACTGTTGAGTACGAGAATCCATATCCTTTTTTTGTGGATCCTGACGATTCACATCTAAGAATTGAAAAACATTATCTAAACGTTTTGCCATAATTGTTACCTATATTTTTCAGCGTACCGCATTAAAGTTTTTTAATTGAAAAAATTGATGAAACTCTTTTTCTAAAACTATTAAGCAACCGCTTGAACCTGCTTAGCGTTATCCAACAATTGTTCCATAGATACCGCTTTTGGTTTAACTAACCAGAACTGTTTAATAACCGTATCAAAGTTATCAAGTAAGTGTTGACCCCATTGGCTATGAGTTTCGCCAATAAATTCTTCAATAACACTTCTTAAATAATCCATATGACTCGCATGTTGATTGATGCGATGGATATCAATTAATTCGGGGTTATATTTACTTTCGAAGCTATTATCCTCGTCATAGACGTAAGCAAAACCGCCTGTCATACCAGCGCCAAAGTTCACACCTGTATTACCCAGAACAGTAACCACTCCTCCAGTCATATATTCGCAACAGTGATCGCCTGCGCCTTCAACAACGACTTGAGAACCAGAATTACGTACACCAAAGCGCTCACCCGCGCGACCAGCAGCAAATAGTTTCCCCCCTGTCGCGCCATAAAGACAGGTATTTCCCATAATACTGGTATCTTGGCTAGCAAACGCTGAACCTTTCGGCGGTCGAATAACGATCTTACCACCAGCCATACCTTTACCTACATAATCGTTAGCATCACCATCGAGGTATAGATTTAAGCCACCGGCATTCCAGACACCGAAGCTTTGCCCCGCGATACCTGTCAGGTTAACGTTTATAGGATTATTCGCCATTCCTTGATTGCCATGACGCTTCGCAATTTCACCGGATAAACGAGCGCCGATGGATCGGTCACAGTTATTAATTTCATAACTAAACTCGCCACCCTGTTTCGCTTCAATTACAGATAGCATATCAGCGACCATTCGCTCGGCTGTTTCGCCAAGATCATAAGGGGCATTTTTCTCGACTTCACAGAACTGTGGTTTTGATTGAAGCAGCTCATCAGTATGAATTACTGGACTTAAATCCAAGCTTTTCTGCTTCGATGTCTCACCGTCAATTTGAGAAAGCAAATCTACACGGCCAATCAGCTCTTCCAAACTACGCACACCGAGACTTGCCATCCAGTGACGTGTTTCTTCTGCAATAAAGCGGAAGAAGTTCATCGCCATTTCAACAGTACCTAAATAATGGTCTTTACGTAGATCATCACGCTGTGTTGCAACGCCAGTTGCACAATTATTAAGGTGACAGATACGTAAATACTTACAGCCAAGAACTACCATAGGCCCAGTACCAAAACCAAAACTTTCTGCACCAAGAATGGCGGCTTTAATCACATCTAGACCAGTTTTTAAACCACCATCTGCTTGAACTCGAACTTTATCTCGCAAATCATTAGCACATAAAGTTTGATGAGTTTCACTCAATCCTAATTCCCAGGGTGAACCAGCATAACGTATCGACGTTAATGGGCTTGCGGCTGTACCACCGTCATAGCCGGAAATAGTAATTAAATCGGCATAGGCTTTTGCAACACCGGCGGCAATGGTTCCTACACCAGGGCGAGAAACAAGTTTTACTGAAACCAGCGCATCAGGGTTAACTTGTTTCAAGTCATAGATCAGTTGAGCCAAATCTTCAATTGAATAAATATCATGGTGTGGTGGTGGAGAAATCAATGTCACACCAGGTACCGAGTAACGCAGACGCGCGATTAATTCATTAACCTTACCACCAGGTAATTGCCCACCTTCACCAGGCTTGGCACCTTGTGCCACTTTAATTTGAAGAACCTCAGCATTCACTAAATAATGAGGTGTTACACCAAATCGCCCTGAAGCAACCTGTTTAATTTTTGAAGATCTAACCGTACCGTAACGTGCTGGGTCTTCACCACCTTCGCCACTGTTAGAGCGTCCACCAAGACGGTTTTGAGCTTCAGCTAACGCTTCGTGAGCTTCAGGAGATAAAGCACCTAAAGACATACCAGCAGAATCAAAACGCTTAACGATAGACTCTATTGGTTCAACATCATCTAATGGAATAGGCGTAACATCTTCACTAAGCTGTAATAGATCACGCAACGTAGCAATAGGGCGATTATTAATTAATTCTGCAACATCCAGCCAATCTTTGAAATCACCTGTGCGCACAGCTTTGTGCATGCCTTGAATAACATCCGGATTATAGGCGTGATACTCCTGACCATGAACATACTTTAATAATCCACCGGGTGAAATCGGCTTACGCTTTTTCCAAGCATCTTTTGATAACTTAATTTGATCTGCTTCTAAATCAGTAAAGCTGGCACCTTCAATACGACTAGCCGTACCTGGGAAACAAAGTTTGATAACTGCACTATCCAAACCAATAGCTTCAAATAATTGTGCTCCACGATAAGAAGCAATAGTTGAGATACCCATTTTGGATAAAATTTTCAACAGCCCTTTATCAATACCTTTATTGTACTTTTCGTAAGCTTGAACTTTATTCATCACAATCTCGCCGGTAGCGATCATGTCATTAATTAAGCTATAACTTAAGTAGGGGCATATTGCAGTCGCACCAAAACCAATCAACGTGGCCATATGATGAGAGTCACGTGCTGTTGCAGTTTCGACAACTATATTTGCATCACAACGCATTCCTTCTTCAATTAAGCGATGATGTATCGCACCTACCGCTAATAAGGCATGAATAGGTAATTGACCTTCTACAACATCTTTATCTGACAGTACTAATAGTACCGTACCGGATCTCACAGCCGCGATAGACGCATCAACCAAGCGATTAATGGCAGACTCTAAACCAGTTTCTTCGGGGTTATAAAATAAGCTAAAACCACGAGTAGGATAACGTGCATGCTCGCCTGTTAATGTCGAGAAAACTGCAGGCGAAAGTATCGGAGAATTTAAAATTATACGATTCGCATGTTCTGGAGTTTCAGAATAAACGGATAATTCTCTTCCCATGCATGTTTCTAAAGACATGACGATCGCTTCTCTCAAAGGATCAATAGGCGGGTTAGTTACCTGCGCAAACTGCTGACGGAAATATTCATATAAAGAACGCTGCTTTTTAGACAAAACCGCCATAGGCGTATCATCACCCATGGAGCCTACAGCTTCTTGCGCGGATTCAGTTAAAGGGCGTATGACTTGAGTTCGCTCTTCCGTCGAAACCTGATACAACTTCATATAGGTATCTAATAAATCTCCCTCAATACCCTCTATTGGCTCGTCCTTAACATCGAGTATTTTGGCGTTTTCATCTAACCACTGCTTGTAAGGCTTGCTGGACTTTAATTGTTGATCAATATCACTCGTATGGAACAATTGCCCGGTTTCAGTATCAACCGATAAAATTTGACCAGGCCCTAAACGGCCTTTTGCAACAACATCTTCTGGCTTATAGTCATAAACACCAATTTCAGAAGAAACAGTAATTACATCATCATTAGTAATCACCCAGCGAGAGGGGCGCAAACCATTACGGTCAAGGGTACAGACGGCATAACGACCATCTGTAATTACCAAGCCAGCGGGACCATCCCAGGGCTCGATATGCATAGAGTTATATTCGTAAAATGCACGTAAATCATCATCGATTGTTGATACGTTTTGCCAGGCAGGCGGCACCAACATACGAATTGCACGGTGCAAATCCATCCCACCAATTTGCAACAATTCGAGCATATTATCCAAGCTTGAAGAATCAGAACCTGAACGGTTTACCATGGGCGCCAATGCTTCAGGGTTTGGTAATAAATCACATACAAATTTAGACGTACGTGCCGTCGCCCAGTTACGGTTCCCTTGAACCGTATTGATTTCACCATTATGCGCCAACATGCGGAAAGGTTGAGCTAATGGCCAACGAGGCATTGTATTCGTAGAAAAACGCTGATGGAAAACACAAATCGCTGTTTCGACTTCAGGGTTAGCTAGATCAGGAAAGAAACGCGGCAAATCCACTGGCATCATCAAACCTTTATAAGAGACGATACGAGGGCTTAGGCTTGCGACGTAGAATAGATCGTCATTCCGCAGTTGTTTATTAGCATCACGACGGGCAATTAATAATTTTGCCGCAAATTCAACTTCAGAAAGCTCATCAGGTTTATTAATAAATACTTGCTTAAATTGAGGCAACGACTCAAGTGCAATAGGACCAAGGCATTCACTATTGGTTGGCACATCTCTCCATGCGACAACAGGGATGCCCTCTTGAGCCATTGATGCTTCAAAGATTGCTTGTGCCTTACCTGCTTCTTCAGCGCATTGCCCCAACATAATGGCGCCAACGCCATAATGTTCAGCTAATTCAATATCGCACTCTTCCTTAATTACCTTACGAAAAAAACGATCAGGTTTTTGAAGCAATAGCCCACACCCATCACCGGTTTTACCATCAGCGGCAATTCCACCCCGGTGGGTCATACAGGTCAGTGATTCAATGGCTTTTTCTAATAAACTATGGCTAACCTTCCCCTTAATATGGGTAATTAAACCAAATCCACAGTTATCTTTAAACTCATCTAAACTATAGAGGCCCTTAGTCATATGCGGTCTCTCAAAATCGATCTTATTCTCAAGATCTTTGGTTAAGAATACTCTGCGTACCAGCAATAAATTCCAGAGTCAGATATACCCTGGAAAATACTGATCAGAGCCTAGACTCTGAACTCAGGCGTTAATCCCAGACATTTGTGATATAGCCGATATTGGTTAAGCAGACTTTTACGCAGTAGAAACCTCAAATAACTGCGACAGCTGAATATAAAAGGTTTCCAGATAAAAAAGCCCCTGATCAGAGGGGCTTGTTATGTGAAATAGTACCCTTTAAGGGCGTATTTGGCAATGAATGGCTATAAAAAAAGTTATTTTGCAGACAAATGTCGCTAATTGTTCCGAACTGCTTTTATATCTTTCTTTATATCTAAGACTTTTCTGGGCCATGGTTTCCCATTTACCTGGTTTTGAGGAAGAGACTGTATGGCATTACGCGCTTGACTAGAGTCACTAAATACACCCACAACAACTACGTACCAAGGTTTGTTATTACGTATTACTTTAATCAAGCGCAAATCACTTTTATTAGGCTGAGATGCTACAAACTTATCTAACCCACTTTTTTGGCCAGCTGCGATAACCTGTAATGCATAGCTACCATCAGGCCAGCCCATGACTTGCTGCTCATCTGGAGTGAGTGATACCATAGCCTTAACCTCCGATGATTTCGGCTCTACAACATTACTGGCTTTTAAAGCTTTTGCCTCTTGCTCTAATTCCTTTTTCAATTCTTCCTTAGCTGAATTAACAACACTAGGCTGTGCTTCTTTTTCAGCAGTAACTTCTGGAGCTGAGGGAACTTTTTGACCCGTATCGGAATTTGGAATAACGCTTTTGATCTCATCTACTTTTTCAGAAACAACATCGGGTTTTGAAGCCACAACTACTTCGGTATTAGCCGGCTTAAGAACCTCATCTAGCTTAGGTGCTTCTTCTATCACTTCAGTCTTTAAGCTTTCGCTTTCTATCAGGTTAGCTGTATTCACAGCCTGATTAGGTTCATTGCCTACCGGACTTGCTGCCTTGTCTGCATCGACACTAACCGCTTCAGGAACAGAAGGAGCTTCCAGAATCTTGATTTCCGGCTCAGCCACTTTTGACGGCTCTTCATCATCGCCCAAGTAGATTAGCGCCATGATGAGCGCAGCCAATAAAACAACCAGAAGCACCATATGCACTAATGGTAAACCGCGAGAGCGCTGCTCTTCATTAAGATCGAGATGATCACCCATATCTTGTTGCAATAAAAAAGTATGCGCCGCTTGATTGATTGCAGCGGGATAACCTTTAGACTGCTTCCATAGAGACTCAAGCTGAACGGGTTCGATATCGTAGGCGTCCTGCTCTCCAGCAGTAGACAATCTGAAATCCAGATATTCTTGTGTTTCTTCAAGCGAAAAAGGATTTAAGGTAATGTCATAAACAAGAACATCGACAATTTCAAATTGGTCAAGCCGCTCGACAAGATTTTTATCACCCCCAAGCAGCACATGAAAATGGTTGCCCTGATGCCCTTGAAGAAGGCTGATTAGTGCCGACAATATAGAATCACTAAGTAAGTGAGCATCATCGATAATAACAACCACTCTATTTAGATTGCCTTCAGCCATAGAATGACGCAAAGTTGCGATCATCTCACCTGCACTGGGAGAAGGCGTTGCTGGAAGCTCTAGCTGAGAAATAATTTGCCTGAAAATATCTTCGGCCGACATACTTGCTTCACTGCTAATAAAACAACAGAAGGCCGTTTCTGCTAGCTCATAACGTGCCTGAGAGAGAAACGTTGTTTTTCCGACACCTTCATCGCCAAGCAAGGCGACTAGATTATTGCCAAACTGACATAGATGAACAACTTCATCGAGAAGCATCCGGCGATCTGCGCCAGCAAAAAAAATGACATCATCGTCATCAGAAAAAGGGGCGGAAAAACTATCCATATTCGAAGTGCTATCACCTGTAGATAAAAGTGGCGGCTCAGACAAGGACTTCAGAGCCTCCGGTGCTTCCTGATCAATATCGTGGGACATAATGACTCACCATAATTGTGCCTTTTTATTATTTTCGAGGCTAACCCGTTCGCTTTTACAAATCAAGTATTAGCCTATAAATTGAGACTTTGGTAGGAAAAATTCCTCCAATCTCAACGACAAGCCCGAATCGTTGCAACTACATTCTCTTTTGAAGCCTCTTCCGTGACGACGGCTTTACCAATCGACTCCAATAATACTAACCTCAATTTCCCATCAGTCACTTTTTTATCCATTATCATAAGGCTCAAAAACTGATCTGTTGACATATTAGGGGGTAATTTTACCGGTAAATTCGCGTTACTAAGCAACACACTCAAACGATCAACTTCTATTTTATTAACCCACCCCATTCGTACAGACAAGTCTACCGCCGCTAGCATTCCTGCTGCCACAGCTTCTCCATGTAACCATTGACCATAACCTTGAGCCGCCTCAATTGCATGGCCGAATGTATGCCCTAAGTTAAGAATGGCACGAATGCCACTTTCCTTTTCATCCTGATTCACAACATCAGCCTTATTTTGACAAGACCTAGCTATAGCTTCCGTCATTATTACAGGGTCTACAGATAATAATATTGTGATATTTTTTTCCAACCATTCATAGAATTCAGCGTCATTGATAAGCCCATATTTAATGACTTCTGCCAACCCCGCTGAAAGCTCCCTAGCCGGTAGCGTTTTCAAAACATCAGTATCAATAATTACTGCTTGAGGCTGATGAAAAGCACCAATCATATTTTTCCCCTGCGGATGATTAATACCTGTTTTCCCACCTACAGAAGAGTCAACTTGCGACAACAATGTCGTTGGCACCTGAATAAAATTAACACCACGCTGGTATGTTGCGGCAGCAAAGCCTGTTGTGTCACCGACAACGCCGCCACCCAATGCGATTAATGTTGTCGTGCGATTATGTTTTTTTTCAAGCAAATGATCATATATCTGCATCATCGTATCGGCATTTTTATATTTTTCTCCATCCGATAAAATGAGTGTACTAACTTGATAATCTTCTGATAATAAATTCTCAAGTTTTTGCAAATACAATGGGGCAACTGTTTCATTAGTAACGATACAAACCTGTCGCCCCCTAATATAAGGAGTCAAGCACTCGGCTTTATTCAATAATCCACTACCAATAAAAATGGGATAACTACGCTGATCACCAAGATCAACTTTTAATTGCTGTATGGTCATAATTAAATTAGCTTTGCCGCGATTTCTTTGGCTACGATTTTAGGACTACGCGTATCAGTTGTCACTATGCGTGTCGCCACTTCACGATATAATGGGTCTCGCTCTTCCAGCAAGTCAAGGATTTTTTGCTTAGGATTAGGAACTTGCAACAATGGCCGTTTCTTATCTTTTTCGGTACGGCTGACCAAATGCTCTGCATCTGCAGATAAATAAATAACAACATCTGCTTTTTCGAGCAATTCTCTATTTTCCGGCCTAAGAACAATACCACCGCCTGTTGCCAAGACCAGAGAAGCCTCATGCATTAAATCTTTTAAAACAGCCGTTTCACGCTGGCGAAAGCCATCCTCCCCCTCAACATCAAATATCCAGGGAATATCCGCCCCACTGCGCTCTTCTATAACAGTATCGCTATCTTTAAAAGGGAGTTGAAGCTGCTTAGACAGCAACCGACCAATAGTAGACTTGCCAGCCCCCATAGGGCCGACAAGAACAATTTTCTGAGGGGGTAACATTAATTATCAATAAGGCTATCCGAGAGAATTCGCGGAGTAATAAAAATTAACAACTCTTGCTTTTCTTCAGTATCAATATTCTGTCGGAATAACCTGCCAAGGAAAGGAATGTCACCCAACAAAGGCACTTTAGTTACACCTTTAATGGTAGATTGTTGAAAAATTCCACCAAGAACGATAGTTTGTCCATCACCAACCAGTACTTTAGTATTCAACTCTGTTGTATCAATAATAGGCACAGATGATTGGTTAGAAATAACCTCTTCACTACTAACAGAATCTTGGTTAATAACTAGATCCATAATAATTCGATTATCTGGAGTAATTTGAGGAGTAACATCCAATTTTAAAAGGGCCTCACGAAATTGGATACTTACACCATCATCTGTAACTATCTGGTAAGGGATTTCCTGACCTGATTCAATTGTTGCTTTTTGCTTATCTCCAGTAATAACTTTTGGCTGAGAGACCACCTCAGCAACACCTGTGTCCTCTATCGCTGATAATTCGAGGTCTAACAACACTTTACTATTTAAAAAGCTTAGTGCAAGTGAGCCTGCGTTAGCCGTAGGCGCAGCAAAATCAACAATATTATTTTCCACTGGGATTGTGCTGTTTTGACCATTAAAAAAGCCAGTAGGAGAACCATCAGTGACGGCTCCAGCGCCGCCGCCGCCGCCGGTACCACCAGTACTACTAGTAAAGGAATCTAAAGATCCACCTAGCTGGTAATTCCTTCCGTTTCTAGTTCCAGCTGCAATACCTCCCCAACGAACACCAATCTCTTTACTGAAGTCGCTATTAGCAATAACAATACGAGACTCAATCATTACTTGACGAATAGGAATATCCACCTGTTCAATCAATGCTTTAAACTCTGTAATTTTGTCTTCAGTCTCAGTTAAAATAATCGAATTAGTCCGTTCATCGACTATAGCTGTGCCTCGCTCAGAAAGAATACCCCTAGTACTTTGAGAGCTTGTCCCCTCATCATCAGCACCACCACCATCTTCACCTTCTTCACCAGTAAACAACTCGAAGATATCTGTCGCATTAGCATAACGAATGCGAATAAACTCCGTTCTTAAAGGGGCCAATTCTTGCAACTGATTACGCGTTTCTATTTCCTGCCGTTCACGCTCGGCAATTTCTGCTGCTGGAGCCACCAACAAAACATTACCTACTTGGCGCTTATCTAAGCTTTTAGACTTCAATACTAAGTCTAACGCCTGATCCCAAGGCACATTATCAAGACGTAAAGTAATATTACCCTCAACTGTATCACTAGCTACCAAATTTAGGCCTGTAACATCTGCGATAATTTCCAGCACAGCACGCACTTTAATATCTTGGAAATTGAGAGAAAGTTTCTCACCCACATATTTAAAGCGCTCTTTTTTTGCCGCCAACTCTTCTTCAGTTAATGATTTAATAGTAATAACGTACTGATTATCTGTTTGATACGCCAAATAATCATAATCCCCGATAACATCTACAGATACTTGAGCATTGTTTCCATCCTCAATAGACTCAATAGTTTTAACAGGCGTTGCAAAATCAACAACATCAAGGCGGCGGCGAAGCTGTGCAGGTAACTGAGTCCCTACAAAGTTAACAACAATACCCGAAGCAGATTCTTCTATATCTACGGATACTTTGGGGTCAGACAAAGTCAAAATTACTGTACCACCACCCTCCTCAGTCCGACGAAAATCAACTTCTGTAATACTTCTATCCACTTTATCAGTAAAAGTTTGTCGAGTTTCTTCATTAGCCTGCTGGCGTGTAAATGTTTCAACTCGTGTAGCACCCTCAATCGTTGCCACTAATGTATTACCTTCGATTGACGTCGAATAAGTGGAAGGAGAGGATAAATTAATAATAAAACGGGTACGGTCCCCACTATCTAAAACGACAGCACTTTTTGCATTACCAAAGGACAAAGGGTATTTCTTTTTTTGCAAATTACTACTCACGCCATCAAAATCCAATACGATTCTAGCTGGCTGCTCAATAGCATACCCTTTAGGAGCAACTGGAGTGTCTGAAAAAGTAGCCCGAATTTCAACGCGTCCACCAGGTAATTCAGAAAACTGCAAATCATTTAATGTCGCAGCTGCAACATTGCCAACTCCAAACACTAAACTTAATAAAATAATAGCTACGCGAGAATAAACCATAGTTGCAACCCTTAGAAATACTTTGCCTGTTGTTATCATTTTAGCCATTTACTTTTCTTCCGTCGTTTTTAGCTCAAGTAGATTTGGTCGTTCAAGCCAACCCTCTCCACTTGCAACAATTTCGACCAATTCTATTTTATCGTCAGAAAGACTCACGATTTTCCCATGATTCCTACCAATGTAATTGCCACGTCGAATTCTTTCTATTGAGCCGTCCGGGTCACTAATTAAAGCCCATAACGCCCCATCTTTTTTTAGCGTGCCCACCATAGATAAGCTTGTTAAATCGTACTGCTCTAAGCGCTCTTTCTGTCGAGCTAGATCTGGCTTAACATTACTTGATGAAGATATAATCCTCTGCTGAATTTCGATAGAAACCGGTCGATCGAAAGGGCTACGCAGACGGTATGCATCATAACTGAATGACTCATAAGCCTCTATTTTAGGAGGCTCAGGGATTTTACCTGGTGGACGCTTTTTATTTTCATTTATAAAGTCTCGAAGATCCTCATGAGACTCAGATGAACTACAACCACTGATTAGCAAAATAGAAAATAAAGAACAGAAAATTACAACACCGTTAAAAAACTTCATTGAGGCTGCCCTCCCTCATTAGCAGAGCGGTAACGATATGTTTTAGCCCTTACCTCCATCTGCAAAAGAGAAGGGTTATCCTTATCCTGAGATATGGTGTAATCATGAAGTGTTACGATTCTAGACATCCCTGCAATACTACTAATAAATGTACCAAAATTATGATAAGCGCCCTTAACGATAATCTCTATAGGTAACTCAACATAAACATCGCCAACAGATTCTGGCTGAAGCTTAATACTCACAATTGTTAAGCCGCTATCGCGTCCTTTTTCATCGATATCGTCCAGCAAACCAGGAACCTGTGTCTTCTCTGGCAACTGGGAGACAAGAAACTCAAAGTCCTTCTCCATCTTAGCCATTAGTTCTTGGTACTGCTCTAATGTTGCCGCCTCGAAGGCTTTCTTCTGAAAAGTTTGCTTGAGCGTAGCTTCAGTCGCAACAACCCTATCAAGCTCTGCATATAAATCTTTTACTATGAAGAAATAAGCCGCCACGATAATTGCCACAACCACAACAACCCAGACAAACAAACGCCCTGCAAATGGCCACACACCTATGCGAGACCAATCGATATCACTAATATCAAGATTGTTAAGTTGATCCATAGTATCTTGTAATGCCATGACCCGATCTACTCCTCAACCTTTTCTTCATTTGGAGAAACTGATTTCACTGACAGTTCAAATTCATCAGCGATCACATTCTTTAAATTTGGCGCCTGGAACCATTCAGAACGATCCAAGTTACGCATCAGAGTGGACACTCTATTATTTGATTCTGTAATACCCTTCACAGAAAAGTCATCTGATGTTCTTTCAAGACTATTAAAATACAAACCTTCAGGTACAGCTCGCACCATTTCATCAAAATAACGCACTACAAGGGGTCGCTTAAGCTGTAAGTTTTGAATGATTCGAATACGGGTTTCCAGTTCTTCACGGCGTTTCTTTAATTGCTCGATATCTTTAACTTTTTCATTAAGCAGAGCGATCTCTTTTTGCAATAAGCTGTTTCGTTGGTTTTGATTATTAATTGTTGATGTTGTATAGCTATACCACACAAAAGCTATCAAACAGGCCAGAACAGACAATAATAATAGCACTGAAAAAAATTCACGCTTCTTTTCTTGGCGGTATTCGTCGCGCCATGGTAAGAGGTTAATATTAGCCATTACACAAAACTCCTTAATGCCAGTCCCGCCGCAATCATCAAGGAGGGCGCATCGCCAGATAAAGCGACTGCATTAACACGAGAAGCGACAGACATACCTGCAAAAGGGTTAGCCACTGTAGTCAGCGCACCCAAGCGATCTTCTATCAACTGATCCAGACCATCAATGGAAGCTACACCTCCCGCAAGCACAATATGATCAACTTCATTGTATTGACTTGAAGAGAAGAAAAACTGCAATGATCGAGTCACTTGCTGGACCACAGCATCTTTAAATGGCGCCAACACCTCATCTTCATAATCGTCAGGTAAACCACCTTGTTTCTTGGCCAACCCAGCTTCGGTGAATGACAAACCATAACGGCGCTGAATTTCTTCTGTCAGGTGTTTACCACCAAACAACTGCTCACGAGTATATATCGTAGTTCCATTAGACAATACGCTGAGCGTTGTCATCGTGGCACCGATATCGATGATAGCAACAACCTGCTCTTCTTGATCTTCCCATTGATCAGCAATTAAGGGGTAAGCCCTTTCAATAGTATAAGCCTCAACATCCACTACCTTAGGCGTTAAGCCAGAACCATCCAATACTCCTGCTCGCAACTCAACATTTTCACGACGGCATGCAGCCAATAAAACTTTGACCTGATCAGGGTTATCCTCATCAGGGCCTTGAACTTCAAAGTCAATTGAGACCTCATCCAAAGGGAAAGGAATATATTGATCCGCCTCAATGGTAATTTGCGACTCAAGCGCATCGTCATCCATCCCTGCGGGCATGTCAATCAGCTTAGTAATCACTGACGAGCCTGCCACAGCAACAGCAGCATCTTTTAATTTACACTTAGATTGGGAGACAACCTGCCGAATAACATCAGCAACGGCCTCCTCATCATTGATGTTTTTTTCAACAACCGAGCCTGGAGGCAATGCTTTAACGCCGTAACTTTCAACCCGATAGCCATTGCCATAGCGAGAAAGTTCCAGCAGTTTGACACTGGTTGAGCTGATATCTAAGCCGACTAAGGGCTTTGCTTTACGTTCGAAGATACTCATACGGGTCTTTTTTTCTATCTATATCCGCAACTTAGGTAATCTTTATGTTATAGCACTTTAACTTAATCGTGCAACCACACAGTTCACATATAAGTTACTAAAATGTCGTATAATCCGTCCACTTATGACCAGCTAATCCTAAGCTATTAATTAATATGGAAAAAATTCTCATCAAAAAAAATATTCTTTATTTCACAATTTGGGCATTTACCTGCATTTTCTTTGGTCTAGCTGCCAGTTTATCAGGCATCTACTTATATCTTAGTCCAAACTTGCCAGCAATCGAGTCTTTAAGGGAAGTTGAATTACAAACTCCCTTAAGAGTTTACTCTATCGATAATAAACTAATTGGTGAATTTGGCGAAAAACGAAGAGACCCAATTGCAATTGGCGAGGCACCGCAATCGCTTGTCGATGCCATATTAGCCGCCGAAGATGACGCTTTTTATCAACACAATGGCGTTGACTTAAAGGGGCTTTTACGGGCCGTTTCACAATTAATGCTATCGGGGGAAATACAAAGTGGCGGCAGCACAATCACGATGCAGGTAGCCCGAAACTTCTTCCTTTCACGCGAACAAACCTTTTCTCGGAAGTTTAATGAAATATTATTAGCCTTAAAAATCGAGCAATCTTTATCCAAAGAAGAAATTTTAGAACTATACCTCAATAAAATATATCTGGGTAATAGGGCATATGGCGTTAAAGCAGCATCGCAAGTTTATTATGGCAAGCCCATTGAAGACTTAAGCCTTGCCCAAACAACTATGATTGCCGGCTTACCTAAAGCACCATCAAAATATAACCCTATTATCAACCCTAGCCGCGCGTTAATCCGAAGGAATTGGATTCTAAAACGTATGCTATCTTTGCAAAAAATCACCCAAGAAGAATATGAAATTGCAATTGACCAGCCCGTCACAGCACGATATTACGGTCAAAATTTAGAAATTAATGCACCTTATGTTGCTGAAGCTGCAAGGGAAAAAGCAATAGAGCTGTTTGGAGAAAAAGCTTATATCAATGGCTACAAAGTATACACAACCGTCCACAGTCGCCTACAAGATACAGCACAAAAAGCCATTATTGATGGGTTACTAAATTACGACAAACGCCATGGGTATAGAGGCCCAGAACAACAATTAGACCCCAAACTACTCGAACCATTAGAGCAGACACAAACAACAGGCACTCCAAATAATAACATTGACGCATCAACAGTTGTTGAACAGGTAGGTGCAGTTAATTTAATACCTTGGCTGGAAACTCTGAAAAAAATCCCACCATACGGAGGCCTTGAACCTGCAGCCGTCATTCGGATCGGGAAAGACTATATTTCGGCATTGACCGCTCTAGGGAGCACAGTCAATATACCGTGGGATAACGGCTTAAAGGATGCACGCTCTTTTGTTAATGAAAATTTCGCCGCTGCGCCACCAAAGTCCCCCAGTAAAGTCGCAAAACTGGGGGATATCATTCGCATCTACGAAAAAGATGATGAATGGCATTTCAGCCAAATTCCCGAAATTGAAGCTGCACTCATCTCCATTCGACCAGATGATGGAGCCATAAACGCTCTCGTTGGCGGCTTCGATTTTGGCCATAGCAGCTTCAATCGTGCCACCCAAGCGAAACGTCAACCAGGCTCTAATTTCAAGCCATTTATCTATACGGTAGGCCTTGAGAATGATTTGACACCAGCTACTACACTAAACGATGCGCCAATTGTTGTGCAGGATGACCGGCTTGAAGGTGCTTGGCGCCCGGAAAATGCTAGCGGCAAATTTTATGGGCCCACTCGCTTGCGTAAAGCACTCTACTTATCGCGCAACTTAATTTCCATACGCTTATTGCGTACCATCGGTGTAGGCAAAACCATTGAATCCATGGCTCGCTTTGGCATGAACACAAAAGATATCCCTCGCGATCTTTCAATGGCATTGGGTAGCTATGTGATGTCTCCACTAGAAGTAGCCGTTGGCTATAGCGTTTTCGCCAATGGCGGCTACAAAGTTGAACCCTATCTCATACATCATATCCGAGACCGCCATAATGAAGTTCTGTATCAAGCTGAGCCCACAGTAACACCGGAAAAACAGGCATTAACCTTTTCTCCATCACAAGAGACAGAAGAACCAATTGACAGCCAGGGTAGGGTTCCATCCACAAAACCCGAAGCGCTACCTGCAAACAATCAGAATATAGCCTCCCTCGATCAAAATACCGAGTCTCTACAAGCTCTGACGTTAACTGGAAAAGCAGCCAAACGTGTCGTTGACGAAAGAGTTATATACATGATGAATTCTATTATGAGAGACGTCATTAAACGGGGGACAGGAACTAGAGCAAAAAGCCTAGGTAGAACCGACCTTGCAGGAAAAACAGGAACAACCAATGGGCCTACTGACGCCTGGTTTTCTGGCTTTAATAGCCATGCTGTAACAACAACATGGGTAGGCTTTGACAACAATCAGAAATTGGGTAGAGGAGAATACGGTGGCGTTGCTGCATTACCAATATGGGTCAAGTATATGGGGGTCGCACTAGAAGGTATACCCCAAGACCTACCTCCACAACCCGATGGAATAGTGACCGTTCGGATTAATGCAGAAACGGGGGAACGAGCAACAGCATCTGACCCTAACGGTATATACGAGTTATTTTTAGAAGAAAATGCTCCCGCTGAAATCGATCCAGAAACTATTATCAATGGTGGCGGTGACAGCCCAGCACCAGAAGATTTATTTTAAATTTGCGCTATAAACTTCGTAAGCTTTATTGGGCAAACCAGGCGTAAAGACATAAATAATAATATTTAACCAATAAAAAAGCCGAAACAGAGAACTGTTTCGGCTTTTTAGAAGAAGTGCAATAATTTACTTGCTAGTACTACGACCCACAAAACGCTTATTAAAGCGATCAATACGTCCACCGGTATCGGCTTTCTTTTGCTTACCAGTGTAAAAAGGGTGACAAGAAGAACAAACATCTAAGTGAATGTCTTTCGCCATTGTTGATGCCGTTTTAATAACGTTCCCACAACTACAAGTTGCAGTCATCTCGCCGTAATTAGGATGAATTTCAGGTTTCATAAGCGTAATCTCGTGTTATCGTGGCGCCGCCACCCAGTCTTTAGTAGATATAAACCCTGAATAAAGGTTCAAATCTTGCCAAGCACGGCACCTGTACAAAATAAGGGCGGCAATCTTACCAGAATTTATTACTAACTCAAGCAATAACCCAGTTAATCATAACTAAGGCAGCCTAAGTCGTAATAAAATAGCCAGCTTATGCAATCACGTTAGACAAATACGCTACATAATGACAGAGCAACAAAACCAAGCAAAAAACATCATTCAAGTCGCCCTAGCTTCACCTTTTCGACGACTTTTCGATTATATCCCAACAAATAATGCCAAATTAAACCCCGGCACTCGCTTATCTATCCCTTTTGGCAATCAAAAAACGATTGTCGGGATAGCCATTAAAACAACACAACAGTCAGACACACCGTTACAAAAATTACGCCCTATTAACCATATTCTCGATAAAAAGCCCGCTTTAAATGCCGAATTAATGGAACTCTGCCAATGGTGTGCGGATTACTATCATTATCCTTTGGGAGAAGTATGCCATCTAGCCTTACCTGCCCTACTGCGCAAACCCGAACCAATACCTGTTGAGACCCATATACTATGGGATATTTCTGATACTGGTATCAATACAGCGATCGACGATGTAAAGCGTGCCCCTAAACAACAACAAGCGCTGCTAGCGTTTCAAAACAAAAAACAAATTAAGGCAGAGACACTTAAGCAATACGATATCAGTGCCAGCACATTAAAAGCGCTAACTATAAAAGGCCTAATTACACGACAAGAAGTCCCGAAATATTATTCAATAGCCTCAACCCCTGATAACTTTCTCAAGGAAAAACCACTGACTCTTAATCCAGAGCAGCAGCATGCCTTAGAGAGTATTCAATTCAATAACTTTAATACATACCTACTGGATGGCATTACCGGCAGCGGCAAAACCGAAGTATATCTACAGGCTATAGAGAGAGCCGTCAACAATGGTCAGCAAGTATTAGTTCTAGTTCCAGAGATTGGCTTAACCCCACAAACAACAGCCCGTTTTGAAAACCGCTTCAAACTGCCTATAGCTGCACTGCACTCAGGTTTAAGCGATAAGCGTCGACTAGATATTTGGCAATCATCACAACATGGACAGCTGACCATTGTGATTGGCACACGGTCAAGCATCTTTACTCCGCTACCTAACCTGGGACTCATCGTCGTTGATGAAGAACATGACCTTTCGTATAAACAACAGGAAGGGGTACGTTATTCTGCTCGTGACGTAGCCATTGTACGCGCCCAAAAACTGGGAATTCCTCTACTACTGGGCAGTGCAACTCCATCTCTAGAAAGCCTGCACAACGCCTTATCTGGCCGATATCAGCATCTGCTGTTGCGTCAACGGGCCCAGAACCAACCATTGCCAACGGTAGAGTGTATTAGTACTTCAGATACCAATCTTTCTGAGCAAGTAATAAACGAGATTCGCCAAACAATACTACAAGAAAAACAGGTGCTTATTTTTATTAACCGTCGCGGTTATGCCCCCGTTCTTATGTGTCAGGATTGTAATTGGATAAGCCAATGCCCCCATTGTGACAGCCGCATGACACTTCATCGAGTTAATCAGCAACATCAGCAATTGCATTGCCATCATTGTGATTACCGAGCCAGAGTGCCCAAGCAATGCCCGCATTGCCATAGCAGTCGCCTACAACCCCTTGGGACAGGCACTCAACGTAGTGAAGAGCAACTGGAACAGATATTTCCCAATACACCTGTACTGAGAATTGATCGTGACAGTATTTCACGCAAGGGAGAGCTAGAAGCCGCCTTGGAACAAATCAATTCAGGTGCACCGTGCATTCTTGTTGGCACCCAGATGCTCGCCAAAGGGCATCACTTCGCCAACCTTGGCTTAGGTGTTATTCTGGGATTAGATCAAGCTTTTTTTAGCAGTGATTTTCGTGGGGCAGAACGCATGGGGCAACTACTCACTCAAGTTACTGGTCGGATCGGTCGTGAAAACAATAAGGGGCGAGTGTTAATTCAGACTCATTTTACCGACCATCCACTACTGCAATTATTATTAAGTGAAGGTTATCAGAGCTTCGCTCAAACGGTATTGCATGAGCGTAAAACCACAGGCATGCCTCCCTATGAGCATATAGCAGTAATTCGCTGCCATGCCCAGCAACCAGAGTTAGCCCATCAATTCTTGCTAAGAGCAAGACAACAGGCAGAGTCCATTATTGCTCCCCATAATGGACTACAATACTTAGGGCCATTTCCAGCAACAATGGAAAAGCGCAACAATCGTTACCACTTCATTCTACAAATTAAATCGACTAATCGGCGTGAACGACAAAGCCTTTTACAAACGCTATGCGAGCAGCTTGAAAACTCAAAACAGGCAAGAGGTTTGCACTGGTTAGTGGATATTGACCCTCAGGAATTCTAAAACGACTTTCTATTCAAGTCTCATACACGTAAAATCTGTCGCCCATCAAACCCCTACACAAAAAATCAATGACACAAGATTTCGCCAAAAAAAAACGCAAACCTCAACCCAAAAAGGCAACGAGCAAGCGTCGCACTAATAGCCGTCGTAAGGCCAAAAATACAAATAAGGCGCCTGCATGGGCCTGGCTAGTCATTGGATTATTGTTAGCTGCATTAGTGACTTTACTGATTTACCTAGCAAACAAACCAGATGCTACACAAACTCCACAAAGTACTGGCCAGAAAAAAATAGCTAAACCTATTGAAGATAAGCCTCCACAACCTCGGTTTGATTTTTATGAAATCCTCAAAGATCAGGAAGTCATCGTACCTGATCGCTCAGCCGAGATAAAAGCAGCGACACCTGCCAACATTCACTACTATTTACAGGCAGGCTCTTTTCGCAATCGTAATGATGCGGATGAGCTTCGCGCTCAATTACTACTCGCCAACATGAACGCCAATATCGAGTCTAAACAAAATAATGGTAAGACCTGGCATCGGGTGATTGCAGGCCCCTTTAAATCTCGCTCAAAAATGGCCAAGGCACGGAGTCAGTTGGCATCGAAAGGCTTAAGCCCTCTATTACTGAAGCGAAAAGCCGATTAACGAGTGAGCACATTTTAATTTAATTTACTGATTAAGCTTCACATGTTAAACCTTACCCATTAAACCGGGTCACACTAGTTGATTTTTGTTAATCAACCCCCAAATCGATAAGCTAAATCAACAAGTAATTAGGATTCTCTATTTTGGAACAATATCGAGGTACCACAATCGTTTCTGTACGCCGAAATGGCAAAGTTGTGATAGGTGGCGATGGTCAAGTATCCATGGGCAATACTGTAATGAAAGGTAATGCTCGCAAAGTCCGCCGACTCTACAACGACAAGGTTATTGCTGGGTTTGCTGGTGGTACAGCTGACGCGTTTACTCTATTCGAACGCTTTGAAGCCAAGTTACAAACATATAACGGCCAACTGACACGCGCAGCAGTAGAACTTGCGAAAGATTGGCGAAGCGATAGAGCATTACGAAAGCTAGAGGCGTTATTAGCCGTTGCCAATGAAGAAGCATCATTGATTGTCACAGGGAATGGCGACGTCATCCAACCTGAAGACGACCTCATTGCTATTGGCTCTGGCGGTCCTTTTGCACAATCTGCGGCAAGAGCTTTATTGGAAAACACTGAGCTAGATGCAAAAGCAATTACTGAAAAAGCTCTCACGATTGCCGGCGACATCTGTGTTTACACTAACCATAATTTTACTATTGAAGAATTGGTCACTGAATAATCAGTTAGCCACCATCACTTCTATAACATTGTAAGAGATCATCCATGTCGACTATGACTCCACGTGAAATTGTTCACGAACTTGATAACCATATTATTGGCCAACAAAATGCCAAACGTGCTGTTGCAATCGCACTGCGAAACCGTTGGCGACGCATGCAAGTGAATGAAGACTTGCGCAATGAGATTACCCCAAAAAATATATTAATGATTGGCCCAACAGGTGTGGGAAAAACTGAAATCGCTAGGCGGCTTGCCAAGCTTGCTAACGCCCCTTTTGTAAAAGTAGAAGCGACTAAATTTACTGAAGTTGGTTATGTAGGCCGTGATGTTGAATCAATCGTCCGCGACCTAGTCGATATGTCCATCAAGATGTATCGAGAGCAGGAAATGGAGAAAGTACGTCATCGAGCAGAAGACGCTGCTGAGGAACGCATTCTCGATGCTTTGCTTCGCCCTGCACGAGGTGAAGAAAATTCTGAAGAAAGCACCACATCATCCGGCAGCACTCGCCAACTCTTCCGTAAAAAATTACGCGAAGGTGATCTTGATGAAAAAGAAATTGAAATCGATGTTGCAGCTGCCAAAGTAGGTGTCGAAATTATGGCTCCTCCAGGTATGGAAGACATGACAAATCAATTGCAAAATATGTTTTCCTCTTTTGGCAATGAAAAGACCAAAGCCATTAAGCTACCTATTAAACAAGCCTACAAACAATTATGTGACGAAGAAGCGGCAAAACTGGTTAACCAGGAAGAGTTAAAAACTAAAGCCATTGAAGCCGCCGAACAAAACGGTATCGTTTTTATTGATGAAATTGATAAAGTTGCCAAACGCAGTGAAGGTACTGGTGGAGATGTCTCTCGTGAAGGCGTACAGCGAGATCTTTTACCGTTGATAGAAGGGTGTACCGTTAACACCAAGCACGGCATGATAAAAACAGATCATATTTTATTTATTACATCTGGCGCGTTTCATGTAGCCAAACCATCTGACTTAATTCCAGAACTTCAAGGTCGCTTACCGATTCGAGTGGAACTAGAAACGCTCTCTTCAGGCGACTTTGAGCGTATTTTAACGGAGCCTAACGCGTCGCTAACCAAACAACAAATTGCGTTAATGAATACTGAAGGCTTGACGTTACAATTTACTGAAGATGGCATTAGGCGCATCGCTGAAACAGCCTGGGAAGTTAACGAGCGTACAGAAAACATTGGCGCACGCCGTCTACATACCGTAATGGAACGCTTAATGGAAGAAATCTCCTTTGATAATGGTGGCAGTGGAGAAACTACACTCAGTATCGATGCCAGCTACGTTGACAAGCATTTAGGTGAGCTGGCCAAAGATGAAGACTTAAGCAGGTTTATTTTATAATGAATACCAAGCCCACAAAGATTCACCTTCATAAGGAATCAAAAATATTAGAATTAGTTGTTGATAATGCTAATTATAAGTTGAGCGCTGAGTTTTTACGGGTGCACTCACGATCAGCAGAGGTCACTGGGCATGGCCCAGGACAAGAAGTATTAGTTGATGGAAAAATCAATGTTGGTATCGAGCGCCTGGAAGCAGTTGGCAATTATGGGCTTAAAATCATTTTTGACGACAAGCATGACTCGGGCATTTATTCTTGGAGTTATTTAGTAGAACTTTGTCATAATGAGCCTTCACTCTGGGAAAGCTATCTGGAAAAGCTAAAACAAGAAGGGAAGTCTCGAGACCCTCATACTAGCGTTGTTCAATTTTCACCTTAAGACGTATTGCTTTATAGAGTCGACAGAAATGTCGACTCGTGATCTTCTCCCATACGTTTAAGCTCATCAATAATGAAATCTAAAAAAACTCTCACCTTAGTCGGCGTGTAATTTTTATGGGAATAATACGCATAAACATTAAAATTTTCTGACCGATAATACGACTGGACAACTTCCAGCTCACCGGCTTTAACGGCGTCTCGCACCAAAAAATGGGGAGCCTGCATCAAACCAATACCTAACTTACATGCCGTTACCATGGAAAGCCCATCAGTTGTAATTAAACTTGCCTTTGGCGAAAACTCAAAATACTGCTTATTTTTACCCTTACCTTTAATCGCGTGAATCGGCATCGTCCGACCGGTATGTAGAAAACGATATAGAATCCATGGCTGCTTCTCTATATTTTGCAGAGTGATCTTTTTGGTTTTAGTTAGGAAAGAAGGTGCCGCGCAAGTAGCAAAATCCATAGGAGTTAGTTTCCTGGCAACTAAACGGCTATCCTGCAACTGCCCAGAGCGTATTGCCACATCAACCGAATGACTGATCATGTCGACATAATCATCTGTTAGACTAATTTCCACCTCTATATTAGGGTAGAGTTCACAAAACCGCCCCATCATCGGCATAATATATAACTGACCATAAGCGACCGGCACATTAACTCTCAAGGAACCTCTGGGAAGGCTCTGATTAGAATGCAGCTGCTGTTCACACACCTCTAAACCACCGATTAGATCAGCACAACTACTTCGGTACATCTCGCCAGCACTCGTTAACTGAAGCTTACGGGTTGTTCGATTAAATAGTCGCACATTTAAGTGAGACTCTAACTGCTGTATTGCTTTAGAAATGGTTGATGGATCAACACCTAACTGTGCTGATGCGGCAGCAAAACTTCCAGAACGGGACACTACCAAGAATATATTAATAAGATTCAGCTTATCCATTCATGAATTATACTCACTTATATAATGAAATAGTGACTATTTATCACAATTAAATCACTCGTATACTAATGGCTTTACTATTCACGCAAGAGTTTAACTATGAAGGCTAGATTTTTAGTATTATTTTTTATTCCATTCATTTTTTTATCAAGTCATGTGCATGCCGCTAAAAAGACAATAGGCATTCTAGTTTTTGATGGTGTGCTAACAAGTGATGTGACTGCACCTGCCGAAGTATTTGGTGCGGCAACAAAACAGTCATGGTTTACTGATTACGACGTTAAAATGATAAGCGTTAAGGATCAATCCACCATTACCACAGCAGAAGGGTTAAAAATTGCTGTCGATACTGATATTAGCAAACCCCAGACACTTTCTGTTCTTATTGTTCCTAGCGCATACGATATGAAGCCCTTATTGAACAACAAAGAATTGATTAGATTTATTCAAACTCAAGCAGAAAAAGTAGATTGGCTTGCTAGTAATTGTTCGGGAGCTTACCTTTTAGCAGAGTCACATCTGCTTGATGGAAAAAAAGCTACTACATGGGCTGGAGGAGAATCTGACTTACAAAAAGAATACCCTAAAGTGTTAGTACAAGAAGACAAAAATTACGTAATAGACGGAAACATAATCACCAGTAACGGCAGTATTGTAAGTTATACGGCAGGCATCAAATTATTATCATTAATTAGCAGTGAAAGCCTTGCTAAAGAAGTATTTGATGCTCTGCAAATGGGAAGGCTAGTTAGCCGTTATTAATTAATAACATCAAACTTTCTCTATTAAGGAAATACTTATGAATACAAGAGTGACATTACACTGCTCATTAATCGCCGAGAAAAAAGAGGAACTTATTTTATTCCTCGAAAAAAATTTAGCCAATGTCAGGAGTTTTCCAGGTTGCATTTCTGTTGATGTATTATTTGATAACGATAATCGAGAAATGCTACTAGAAGAACAATGGCTAAGTATCGAACATCATAAGGAGTACATTAAGTTCATCACTGATAATGGTATATTAGATTCGCTTTGCTTATTTTTTGATAACCTACCGACAATCAAATATTTTAGCAAAGCTGACCTTTAAATCTTCTCATTGACACCGGAGTTTCAATTCATAAGGCCTGATATCAATGAATTAAATGTTAGTATACACAGCCTAGTAATCGACGGTAAAATAGACGAACAATACATTTTTTATGACACTTTTATTTCAAAAAAGTGACAAGAAATGTGTACTAACTCATCGAAAGATAGCTACTCACTATGTCTGCCTATAATCAAAATTCAAACCATTTTGTTCGACTATACAAAGCAAGCCATTATTCTATTCAAGGATTGAAATCTACATTCAAATATGAACAAGCATTTCGATTAGAAGTTTATATTCTTATCATTCTCGTACCGCTAGCAATCTACCTCGGCAATACTCCATTAGAGTACTGCCTATTAATTGGTAGCTGGGTTTTTGTGATGATTGTTGAATTACTCAATAGCGCAGTAGAAGCAGCTATCGACCGCATAGGAATGGAACAACATGAGCTCTCTGGTCGCGCCAAGGATATTGGGTCTGCAGCCGTTATGGTGAGTATATTTTTAGTCGTAGGAGTATGGGCGGCAGTGCTTACAAGCTAAGGAATTGATGAGCAGTAGGCGGAAAAATTTTAGGCGTTATATAAATATTCTAGCGTTTAAAAAAAGAGAATAGGTCGTACTTCATACTTTTCATTAAGTACTTATCCCGAATTTGATTAACATCGACACCATGACTGCCAGGCTCTAAATCTTGGGCTATTTCTATTTTTTCCACTTCATTCAAGTGTCGTTTACCAGAATCGACTAGCGCTTGTTTACGCCGATCATCTTCAGCCAGATCTAACAATTTGTGTTTAGAAAGCGGCTGCTTGAGTTCGTTCAATAACAACATCACCTTGGGCTTTAATCGACGTTCAAAATTTTGCTCAACAACAACACCGACCTCACCTGTTGTCAGTTCAACCAAGGTGCCCGTGGGATACAAACCTATGCCTCGGATAAACTCTACTACTAAGTCCTCTTGAAACTCCACACCACGCACTTCATATAAACGTGATACAGCTTGAGAAGGCGCGATTGGGTTAGTTGCTCCCCGCGGATTAGTCACCTCATCATAAAAGGTCACTATGCCAGCAATCTTACCTAGTAATGGAATTTTATCGCCACGCAAGTGATTCGGGAAGCCACTACCATTAATACGTTCACAATGCGTTTTCACCACTGCTATCACTCTGGGCTCAACCCCGGGTAACTGTCGTAGGATGTCCACACCCTTATTAATAAAGCCCTCGTATTCTGCTTGTTCCTGTGTATTTCTGTGGCTTGTCAACAACAGCTCTTTGCGGATATGCGTTTTCCCCACATCTTTTATCAGTACACCTAAAGCCAAGGTATCCAGCTCTTGCTTTGCTAAACCAATATGGCGCCCAAAGAGAATCGCCCACACCGCAGAACGCACAGCATGCCCATAGGTATGCTCATCCGCATCTCGTATACGAGAAAGCCATGTGAATGCATCTGGATTACGCAACACGCTATCGACCATATCGCTAGCGGCACGTTTCGTTTCGTGAACTGATGCCAAATTGCCACTATCGATTTGTGACATCACCTCTCCCACGGCACTAAAAACTTTTTGGTGAAGCTGACGCGCCCGCTTCACCTCTTTATCTAAAGGCTCATGATGGGTATAGGTATTTGGCTTAACTTTGATCGGTGCGATAGGGGCTGCTTTATTCTGAGCACCGTTAAGAAGCTTCTTCTTTTTAACGGCGGGTTCCATTACCCGAAGGTTGGCTTTAGCGGGAGGAGCCCCTTTTATGACGTCGATATAAACATGGTTGCAGTGAGCTTTTAATTGCTTAATCTCATCAAGATCACGTACATAAAAGCCTTGAATAGGAAATGGGGTCTGAGTCCACGGACGATCAAGACCGGACACAAACATGCCGATGACCGCCTCGCCAACCTCAATTTTTATCTGTTTGACACCCAACCGATAAATCCCCTTAACGACAGAAGCACACTAACAGTGCTTCAAAGCACTTATGATAAAGCACTAATATATTGCTCTACAATATTGATTTATAACAAAAATCTATAATTTACAATTATGGAGATTTAGCTGAAAACTCCTTCACCGCATCAAAAAATGCACCCACATTTTCCGGCGTAGCCTGCGGCGTCACACCATGCCCCAAATTGAAGATATGCCCGCCACCTTCACCATAACTATCTAAAATAGACTTCACTTCCTGACGAATACGCTCAGGGCTCGTATAAAGTATGGCCGGGTCCATATTGCCTTGCAAAGCAACCTGATCGCCAACACGCTTTCGTGCATTAGCAATATCTGTTGTCCAATCCAAACCAAGACAGTCAGCACCACTAGCTACCATAGACTCAAGCCATTGCCCACCACCTTTGGTAAATAGGATGACAGGCACCTTGCGCCCATCATTCTCTTTGATGAGGCCATCGATAATGCGCTGCATAGGCTTCAGAGAGTATTCATGGTAGGCCGCATGGGATAATGCGCCCCCCCAAGAATCAAAAATCTGTACCACCTGAGCACCAGCTTTAATCTGTGCATTAAGGTAATGGGTAATCGATAAGACCAATTTATCCAATAACTGCTGGAAGACGAGAGGCTGCTTATACATCATTGACTTAGTTTGAGCATAGTCCTTACTTGAGCCACCTTCCACCATATAGGTCGCTAAAGTCCACGGACTGCCAGAAAATCCGATCAACGGCACTCTACCGTTAAGCTCATGACGGATCAAAGCGACAGCATCTGTCACATAAGTGAGATCTTTATCCATATCAATAACTGGTAGAGCATTGATATCTGCTTCGGTAGTGACGGGATTTTTAAACCGAGGCCCTTCACCGGTTTCAAAATACAACCCCAAACCCATCGCGTCGGGGATAGTGAGGATATCTGAGAAAAGAATAGCTGCATCAATAGCAGGATAGCGATCCAGCGGCTGCAATGTCACTTCGCATGCCATCTCAGGATTACTACACAGGCTCATAAAATCGCCAGCCTTGGCCCGAGTTG
Organism: uncultured Pseudomonadales bacterium; assembly: GCA_947487765.1. Taxonomy (GTDB): domain Bacteria; phylum Pseudomonadota; class Gammaproteobacteria; order Pseudomonadales; family Cellvibrionaceae; genus CANLBN01. Next base: position 176,125 of record CANKXO010000003.1, read on the forward strand.
CTCTATACTCAGGCAAATATCGGCCCGCCTGACGCATCATCCATACAGGGGTACGATCAACCGGTTGCTTTAAAAGGGCACGTATAAAACGATCATTCTTTAACTCTGGCTTCAATTCTGACATACGATAAAACTTCTGTTTTTTCAAAGCGGCCCATTGTACGTGCTGCTAAAGAAATTCACCATATAAGCTCACAAACTGGTTAAACCAGCCACATTTCGTTACGCGTATGTGGCACACTCCAGCCCACCTCCACAATCCCTGGAAAAGACCTATACGCAATGGATATATTGCTACGCATCATTGATATTACCTTCCCTATTTTCAGCATTGTTGCCCTGGGGCTGATATGTGGCAGACAATTTAAGCCAGACATGAGTGCGGCCAATCACCTGAATATGGATATCTTTGTGCCGGCGCTGATCTTTTCAGTCATGGTAGGGCAATCCGTTGATGTCAGAGAATATATTCCTTTAATCGTCGCAGCTTTATTCGTTGTGATTGGCTCCGGCATTATTATCTGGCCAGTAGCTAAACTCTTTAAGATAGAGATGAAGACCCTAGCCCCCCCCATTATGTTCAACAATTCAGGCAATATGGGCCTACCTTTACTGGTGCTGACTTTTGGTGAGAAAGCATTACCTATCGCGATGATTTTATTTCTCGTGGAGAACACGACCCACTTTACACTGGGGATGGCGTGGCTAAACAACAAAGGCCGCAGCAGCTTAACATCAATGATATCACCGCTGACAATAGCAACCTTTGTGGCGATTGGCTTAGGTGTTGCTGGAGTTAAGATTCACCCTACAGTGCTTCTACCTATCGAGATGATGGGTGATATTGTCATCCCACTTATGCTATTCAGCTTAGGCGTCAGACTGTCAACATCGTCATTGAAAACACTAAAAATTGGATTACTGGGAGGAATTGCATCTCCAGTCACAGGCTTGATAACCGTTGTCATTATTCTACCCTTTGTGGAACTGACGCAGATGGAGGCTGGGGCATTATTTTTATTTGGTGCATTGCCACCGGCTATTTTGAATTTTATGTTTGCAGAACGCTATCAACAGGAACCAGATAAAGTTGCGTCTATAGTGATTATTGGCAATGCATTAACACTCGTTACACTACCGTTAGTACTAAGCTATGTCATTCCGAAATTTACATAGCGCTTCACTCGCAAACATAACTTATAATATGTAGCTATCCACCTATATTTTATTTACATATCTTTTATTTTTTCGCGGATATCCATCCAAATTTTGCCCATTATATTTTCACCACGTTGATCGCGCCCAATACCCCAATAATGACCATAAAGAGACGTTTCAATCAATAAACTATCTTTAGTATCCAGAAGTGACCGCTTAACATCATCGTGCTCCATAACTTTGCGATAAAGTGCTCTCGTCATCCACACTCGCCGCTTATCTTTCCATTGAGGCACTTTACGCTTAAACCAAGCATTACCCAAACGATAAGCCTCACTTCCTGAAGACGCTGACAAAATAGCATCCGAATAAGGCAACCCTTCAAATTTATGTGCCTGATAATAATGCTCAACAGTTGGCCAATTGTGATCTTCTAATTCAAAAGGATGGTTAGAGACTGTAGAGAAAAGACTCTCACTATCGAAGCGTGAAAATCGAAATGCATTTTCTAATGTGGGGTCATGTTCAAGCAATTATTTAGACTCCAAAACCATCACTCCATTCTCAACGGTCATATTCATTCTACTCAAAAAGCTATTACCCAATAAAGTAACAGGCAACGCATCATCCAAACTAACAGATGCCTTAACGTTATATTGAGTAATTTCGCCTACAGTCACTTTTGGCAATGTCACTAAACGCGTTTCCTTAATACCATTAGCGGTGCTGATATAACCTTGCTGACCATTTTTATAATCAATACCCAATCTTTTGGCAGTCGATAAATTCATAGAAATCAAGCTAGCCCCCGTATCAACTACAAAATCAACATTGCGCCCATTAATCTGTCCACGCACCCAATGGTGCCCACCTTGCTGGCTTACAATACGCACTTTTTTACGCTGGGAGGCCTGATAATTACCACCAACCTGCTTAGATAGGCCAACACGCTGGCGCTGGCCGTTAATTTCTAATAACGCATCACGGCTAGTTGCCTGAATTAATTTAATCCCTTCTTTTGTTTTGCCTTCTTTAAGCAAAACCTGTTTTCCATCAATAATTAATAAAGCAGCCCCTTTAAACAACCCTTTTACCGTAATGCTATCCGCACTCAAAACAAATTGAGGGAAAATAAATAATAGAGAAGATAAAAAAATGGCAGCAAATGGGAAGCGATGCATAGATAAAAATTTCATGACTACCTCTCTTAGGCCATCCACCGAATAACCATTAACAATAGAATACAAGCATAGATTCCAGCAAGCACATCATCAAACATAATCCCTAACCCACCACTTACCTTTTGATCTGCCCACTTAATCGGCCATGGTTTAAGAATATCGAAAAAACGAAAGAAGGCAAAACCTAAGAACAATATCAGCCATGTCAGATCCGTTCCCGCTATTGGGACAGCAAGCATCGTTAGCCAAAAGCCAACAAATTCATCCCAGACAATGGCAGGGTGATCATGAACACCTAAAGCATCAGCCGTTACTTGGCATAAATAGATACCGACAAAAAAAGCGATAACAATGATAACCAATTGTATCGTAAGAGAATACTGAGATAGCAAAAGGTAGAATGGAATAGCTGCCAGCGTGCCAAATGTTCCTGGAGCTTTAGGAGCCAATCCGCTACCAAAACCTAATGCAAGCAGCTGGGCAGGATGCCGCAATAATGTGGAAAAGCTAGGAAGCAAAATGCTGATACCCCTTTTCATTATCTATTGATAATAACTGGCCATCACGTAGACAACGAACTTTCGGATACGTTTCTTGGCAAGTCACTAATTCACCAATATACGTAGCATTAAGTTTCTTTTGCGCAACCAAACTATTTACGACATCGATATTTTTTCTTGGCACAGTAAACGCTATCTGGTAATCGTCTCCACCTATGAGTGCATAGTGCAATGCTTTATCGCCCCCCACCTTTTGACAAGCAGCTGAAATCGGAAGTTTTTCCACATCGATTTCAATATCGACGTGACTCGCTCTTGCAATATGTTGTAGATCTGCCACTAAGCCATCAGAAATATCAATTGCTGCATTCGCATAATCGACAATCGTTCTACCTGCTATAATTTGCGGCTCTGGGCGATGAAATCGTCGAGCTAAATATTGCTGTGTTTCATCATCAACCACGGGCTTGCTTAATAATAGCTCCAACCCCGCAGCACCATCACCCAAAGCACCCGTTACAAAAACAGCATCACCCTCTACACCTGCATCACGCGTCAATGCGCTACCTTGAGTAACGAACCCATGAACCTGTAAGGTAATCGTTAAAGGTCCTTGCGTGGTATCACCGCCAACTAATTCACAATCATACTCATCAGCAATATCGAACAATGCGTGGCTAAAACTGGAGATCCAGGATATATCAGCTTCTGGCAATGTTAAACCCAAGGTAAACCAACGTGGAGTTGCTCCCATCGCCGCAAGGTCACTCAAACATGTACAGAAAGCGCGCGTTGCAATATGCTCTGGCAAAGTGTTTTCAGGAAAATGCCTGCCAGACACCAATGTATCCATGGATACAACCAGTTGACAGGATTCAGGAATAGAAAGTATGGCGCAATCATCACCGATACTTTTAACAATAGACGCGTGTTTTACAGGCCGTTGAAAATAGGTAGAAATAATATCAAATTCTTTCAAAAGTCACTTCCACCACAAGTTTATTTCTAGCGTCTTTCAGCCTTAACTTCTGCCGCTCTTAATTTGGCAGCCAACTGATCTAGGACACCATTAATAAATTTAAAGCTATCAACAGCACCAAACTTTTTCCCTAAAGCAACTGCTTCATTAATCACAACTTTATAAGGGACATCGATACGATGAGTTAATTCATAAGCGGCAATACGTAGCAATGCTTTCGTAATTGCATCTAACTCTTCTAAACTTCTATCTTGAAGAAATGGCTCATAACTTTGGTCTAAATCATCCGTCATCTCTGGAATTTTTTGTACTAGCTCATGCAAATAATCGGTATCAACATGAGTCATATCATTATCGGTACGGAATTCTGCCTCGATAATATGAGGAGCAGCTTGTGTCATATGCCACTGATACAATGCTTGCATACCATAGTGGCGGGCTTTGCGGCGAGCCGCAGGAGATACTTTCATAATTTTCTATTAAAGGGCCAAACCCTTTTAACCTATACAATTACGTTTTAATTAAGTTTTGTTAGAAAGCTCAACCTTTTTAACAAGAGAGTGAGCGTTTCCAATGCAGCAATTCAGTCAATGCAAAAACGGCTTCAACTCCCTTATTGGAAATGGAGTTATCGGAACGCTTTTCTGCATCTTCTATCGACGTCACACCAATTACTTCATTAATAATGGGTTTATGAAAACGATCAGACACACGACTAAAACCATCAACGACTGTCTGAATAACGGAATCATCATGAGTCGTTGCACCTTTTAAAACAACCCCAAAGGCGATGACCGCATCGATACTATCATCATGCTCAAACAAACAACGAGCGGCATAAGGCAATTCCAACGAACCCGGAATACTATGCACAGAAATATCGTCTGCTTTCACATCCACTGCCAACAATTCTTTTCGTGTCCGTTCGATCATGGCATTGACACAATCGGGATGCCACATAGCGGCGATAATAGCAATTTTAGCGTTAGGTATTTTATGGAACGCTTCAACAGGTTTTGGTAAGTAACCAGCCATACTCTTAGCGCTCCTATTGCTCTGGATCTTCTACAACATCGACAACTTCCAATTCGAAACCAGAAATTGCAGAAAATTTAAAGGGAGCAGACATCAAACGCATTTTGTGCACGCCTAATTCTCGGAGAATTTGAGCGCCTGTTCCTACTTGGCGATAGACATTATCTGGTGTTGATTTTTTTGTTTTTCCAGACAACATCATTTCAATATTTTCTTCCATATCGATATTAGTCTGGTTATAGCACATTAAGACCACAACACCCTTTTCTTCTTGCTCAACCCGGCTGATAGCATCCTGAAATGTCCAAGGCGTAAAATCATCGTCTTCATTTTGTAATGCCAATACATCTCGCACAGCATCTAATACATGAACGCGAACCAGGGTCACTTCATCGGGATGAAGCTCCCCTTTATGTAGGGAGAAATGAATATCGCCACTGGCTAAATCACGAAAGCTGCTTAATTGAAATTCACCGTAACGGGTTTTAACAGGTCGCTGGCTAGTTTTTTCAATGGTTTTTTCTTTGACAGAACGATAATGGATTAAGTCTGCGATCGTCCCCATCTTTAATTCATGCTCAGCAGCAAACTTTTTCAGGTCATCAAGCCGAGCCATTGTGCCATCGGCATTCATAATTTCGACAATGGCGGCGGCCGGCTCAAACCCAGACATACGCGCCAAATCACAGCCGGCCTCTGTATGACCCGCTCGACTCAATACACCTCCAGGCTGTGCCATTAATGGAAAGATATGACCTGGCTGCACAATACTTTCAGCATCGGAATCACGCCCAACCGCAGCACGAATAGTATGCGCTCTATCAGCTGCAGAAATACCTGTTGTTACACCCTCTGCTGCCTCAATAGACAATGTAAAATTTGTTGAATGCTGATCGCGATTATTATTTACCATTAAAGGTAACTTTAACTTTTTGCAACGCTCCTCACTTAAAGTTAAACAAATTAATCCGCGAGCGTGAGTCGCCATAAAATTGATATCTGATGCGCGAACATGCTCGGCAACCATAACCAGGTCGCCTTCATTTTCACGTTCTTCATCGTCCATCAAGATGACCATCTTGCCTTGACGCAAGTCGTCAACCAGTTCTTCTATTGTATTCAATGCCATAACTCTATCTTTTCTCTGCTGCTTGATCGCCCTGAAGCAATCTTTCTAAATAACGTGCAATTAAGTCAACTTCCAAATTAACTTTGGTGCCCGATTGATATATTCCAATCACTGTTTTTTCTATCGTATGGGGGACAATCGCCAACTCAAAGTCACAGCCATTGACAGCATTTACAGTAAGGCTGGTGCCATCGACAGTAATCGAGCCTTTATGGGCAATATATTTGGCCAGCTCCGTTGGTGCACGCAATGTAAATCTTTCTGCCCGTGCATCACTATGACGACTAACAACCTCACCAATACCATCAACATGGCCACTGACAAGATGCCCGCCCAAACGGGTTTGTGGTGTCAGTGCTTTTTCAAGGTTTACAGGTTGCCCTAATTGCCAATCCTTAATACTCGTCAGGCTCAAACTTTCTACTGATACATCAGCACAATAGCCTTTGACAGGATTACCTGGTGCACTTTCATCTCTTGGCAATTCTATAACTGTAAGGCAAACCCCATTCGTTGCAATAGAATCACCAATATTCACATCATCAAATGCCAGCTCGTCGGTGTTAATCTGTAGGCGCAGATCACCCCCACGGTGCTCCATTGATGCCACTGTACCCATTGCTTCGATAATACCTGTAAACACGCCTCACCCTTACTTACCGTTGTTAGTGTTAATTTTTACTACTCGAATATTATACAGATAACATACGTGCAATCATTCGCTGATCGCCACCTACTTCTCGCTTATCGATAATATCCAGCCGCCGCCCATCAACCATATGATGTAATGGCAACTCAAACATAGGTCTTGCATCACTACCTAGTATCAGCGGTGCTTGGTATATCACAAACTCATCAATTAAACCTTGCCTTAAAAAGGCGCCCGCAAGTTTAGGGCCTGTTTCCAATAACACATCATTACATTCATACTGCGCAAGCAAAGCTAGCACATGCTGTAATGATAATCTTCCTGAATGCTCTACCGGAACGGCGGCAATTGATACATCCTCACCCCAATTGGCGATTTTGTCTTGTTTCTGAGCAATGGCTTCCTCAGTAGTTATCACCAAGGTTTTCGCTTCACTCGATAAAACTTCAGCACCTAATGGCACCTTTAACTGCGAATCTAACAAAACACGCAAGGGTGGATTCTGTATAACATCGGTTACATTAGACAACGACAATGCTTCTTTGCGTAATGTTAAGCGGCTATTATCTTGCAATACAGAACCAATACCACTGATGATTGCACTGCTGCGAGCACGCCATTTCTGTACGTCTGCTCGCGCTGCCGGGCCAGTAATCCACTGGCTTTCCCCATTCGCCATTGCAGTACGGCCATCGAGACTAATAGCAACCTTGCAACGCACCCAAGGTCGTTGGCGCTCCATGCGACTAATAAAACCTAGATTCAGCTCTCTTGCCTGAGCTTCCAATACTGGTCCATCAACCCTGATTCCTGCATCCTTCAATGTTGTTAAACCCTGCCCAGCAACTAAAGGATTAGGATCTTGCATTGCATAAACAACTCTTTCAACACCCGCCTGAACTAATGCCTGACTACAGGGACCCGTTCTACCTTGATGATTACAAGGTTCCAAGGTGACATAGGCTGTTGCTCCCTTAGCCTCTCCACCTGCAGCCGCAATTGCGTTCACTTCAGCATGGGGTTCACCAGCGCGATAATGCCAGCCTTCTCCAACCACCTTATTTTGGGTAGCGCCTACCAAGACACAACCCACACAAGGATTAGGCCGCGCAGTATAGCGACCCCGCTTAGCTAAACGCAAAGCGTGGGCCATCCATTGAATATCTTCAGTACTTAAAGACATAGAAGCTCTCAGCAGAAAATAATAGCTGCACAATAAAACGAAGCATGGAGATGATTAATTAGTATCGCTAGTGGGTGGTTGTTTCTGAAGGCGATCGATTTCATCTTGAAACTCACTGATATCTGTAAAACGGCGATATACGGAAGCAAAACGAACAAAGGCAACTTCATCTAACTGCTGCAGCTGTTCCATCACCTTTTCACCAATAACACGCGCCAGAATTTCCCGCTCTCCAGTACCCTGTAAAAAGTACTTGATATGATTCAATGCCGACTCAACGTCTTCAATGCTAACCGGGCGCTTTTCTAATGCTCGAAGAAAACCTGCTCTTAGCTTAGCTTCATCAAATGGTTCTCGGGAGCCATCCTGCTTGATCACTCTCGGCATTAATAATTCTGCTATTTCATAAGTGGTATAACGTTCATGGCAAGACAGGCATTCTCGTCGACGCCGAACCTGATTGCCTTCAGCCACAAGACGGGAATCAATCACCTTAGTATCATCTGCACCGCAGAAAGGACAATGCATATTCAGACCCACTCAAATAAAAGCGGCCATATTAACATAAACGTTGATAAAGAACTTGACTGAGGAATGGGGAGTGAAGGGTTATTTTCAACTTATCAGATAGACAAGGGTAGCGAGTTAAACTCTCTTTGGACCACTAACCAGATTGGATATGTGATTCCTGACTTTCTTCAATATCAGATAGCGGGAATGGGCGGCCAATGGCATAGCCCTGAGCATAATCAGCCCCCATATTCCTAAGAATCGCAAAGGTCGCATCATCTTCTACAAATTCGGCAATAGTTTGCTTACCCATCACATGGCTGATTTCATTAATCGATCTCACCATGGCAAGGTTTACCGCATTACTACTCATATCACGAATAAACATGCCATCAATTTTAAGATAATCAACAGGTAGGTTTTTTAAGTAAGCAAAGGAGGAAACACCACTACCAAAATCATCAATGGCAAAAAAGCATCCTATTTTTTTTAGCTCCTGTATAAAACTAACAGCCTCTGCAAGGTTAGCAATTGCCGTTGTTTCAGTAATTTCAAAACAAATTTTCTCAGGAGGTATCCGATACTCTTGCAACATAGTAATTGCATAATCAAGAAAGGTTTTCTTACCGACTGTTTTGCCAGAAAGGTTAATAAAAATAAGCTTAGTTTTTGACAAAATATGGATATTGTCACTAATCCAACTAAGCGCTTTCCGCAATACCCATTTATCAATATTCAGCGATAAATCATAACGTTCGGCTGCCGGCAGGAAGAGGTTAGGAGCGATAATTTTGTCTCCATCCACCATACGAATCAATAATTCATAAAAGACTTGCTCTGACGATTTCAATGAATGTATTGCCTGAGCATAAAGTATGAAATCATCTTTTTCTAATGCTTCAGTAATCCTTCCCGCCCAATGCATTTCACCTTTACGCTTGGATAAGTCTTCATCATTTTCAGAAAAAATCTGGGTTTTATTACGGCCAGTTTGCTTAGCCATATAACAAGCACTATCAACATTTTTCAATAACAGCGAAACACTTTCACAATCACGATTAATACTGGCAACACCTGCACTAACACCAACACCAAACGAGCGACCATCCCAGACAAAACGGAAGCGACTTATTTCATCATGTAAACGATCGGTAATTCTTACTGATTGCTCGATGGTGCAGTGTTTCATAATCACAGCAAATTCATCACCACCCAAGCGCCCCAATATATCTCGCTTACTAAAGACACTTCGGAAAATTTCGGCTAGCTGTTGTAATAATTCATCACCTGCAACATGTCCGCAAGTATCATTCACAATCTTAAATCGATCCATATCCATAAATACGAGGACATGTTGTGAATCATTAATTATCGCATCATCAATCGCTTTACTGAGTTCATTATCAAAATAGCGTCGATTCACCAAACCAGTTAACTCATCGTGCGACGCTTGAAAATTTAATTGCTCTGACAGTTTCTTCTGTTCTGTAATATTAGTAGCCGTTCCTCTATAACCAATAAATTTACCAACATTATTAAACACAGGCTTGCCACTCATACTAACATGCACAGTGCCTTTCGCTTTTGTATACCAAAGACATTCAAAATTAGTATAAGACACATGCTTCTTCAGCATTTGCGAATACTCTCTTAATAGGTTTTTTTCTTCTTCAGAAAACTCCATATCAGGTACATATTCGGACATAAACTCTTTATTCGTTTTACCCAATAAATCTTGCTTATTGGAGCCAGCAAAACGTTCAAAACTATCGGAAAGGTAGGTATAACGAAAATTTTCGTCCATTTCCCAGCAGCAATCTGAAGCACTTTCTGCAAAATCGCGAAATCGCTCTTCACTTGTCTCCAATGCTTGCCGCGAAAGGTGCTGCTCAGTAATATCACTGGCCAATATGAGCACCGCCGGTATACCTTGCCATTCAATCAAACTAACAGCATTTTGTAGAATGACGGAATCGCCTAGTTTATTCTTGGCTTCAACATCGTATATAGAAGGAGGCACGTCTCTAGAAAACTTAATAAGGCGCTCTTGCAAATAACTTCTAAGCCTTCTCGCTTCATTGGTTGCATACAACTTGTCAACAGAAACAAAATTCATAATCTCATCAATATTATAACCAAGCTCATTTGCATAGCTTTGGTTAACAAACAGAGGCTTGAAATCATAATCATGAATTAATATGCCCTGCATACTGACATCCATTAATTCAAGAAACTTATTTTCGCCAGAACTGGCCATAAATCGTTTATCGCGACGGCGATTAGGCACAACCAAAGAACCCTTACGGCCTGGCCTTGCATTACGTCGACGATAATGTGATTTAAATAAGGACAACGGGTAATTCCTGACAAATTAACTAGCTAACAGAAAAACTCAAAACCACGCCTCTTAGCCAGCATCTACTGATCGCCAGAAAAGAGAAAAAATTGAAAAACTCAACGCACAGTTACAGTGCTTATCACGTAGAGTATAGACCTTATTACGATAGAGAGAAGGTGTTGATATATTATTTTTTAATTATAAAAAAGCCCTTAGACCGAAGACCAAGGGCTTTAAGCAATAAGAATACTAACGAATATTTAACCGTATACGGGGAATTTACCGCAAATGTCTAATACTTTCGCCTTAACTTCTTTTATCACTGCTTCAGAATTACCATTTTCTAAAGATTCCAATACATCGCATATCCAATTAGTTAATTGAGCGATTTCAGGCTCCTTAAAGCCACGAGTAGTAACGGCAGGAGTCCCTACGCGTAAACCTGAAGTAACAAATGGTGAACGCGGATCATTAGGTACAGAGTTCTTATTAACGGTAATATTGGCTTCACCCAAAGCGGCATCAGCATCTTTACCTGAATATTCTTTACCAATTAAATCAACTAGCATTAGGTGGTTTTCCGTACCATTTGAAACAATTTTAATGCCTCGTTCCATAAACGTATTCGCCATCACTTTCGCATTAGCAACAACTTGCTGTTGGTACGTTTTGAAATCATCACTCATCGCTTCTTTGAAGCTGACCGCTTTAGCAGCAATAATATGCATCAATGGACCACCTTGCCCACCAGGGAATACCGCAGAATTGAGTTTCTTTTCAATTTCTTCGTTTGCTTTGGCAAGAATGATACCGCCACGAGGACCACGCAAAGTTTTGTGAGTAGTTGATGTAGTGACATCAGCAATTTGAACAGGGCTAGGGTATACGCCTGCCGCAACCAAACCTGCTACGTGAGCCATATCGACCAATAGATAAGCACCCACTTTATCCGCGATATCGCGGAAGCGTTGCCAATCCATAATTTGAGAATAAGCAGAGAAGCCAGCAATAATCATTTTAGGCTTATGCTCTACGGCTAAACGCTCTACTTCATCGTAGTCGACTTCGCCCGTTTCAGGGTTTAGACCGTATTGCACAGCGTTATATAATTTACCTGAGAAGCTCACTGAAGCGCCGTGGGTTAAGTGACCACCATGAGCCAAGCTGAAACCTAAAACAGTATCGCCTGCATTACATAATGCCATAAATACCGCTGAATTCGCCTGAGAACCAGAATGAGGCTGAACATTGGCGTAATCTGCACCAAATAGCTCTTTGGCTCGATCGATCGCTAAAGCTTCAGCCTGATCGACGTACTCGCAACCACCGTAATAACGTTTGCTAGGATAACCTTCAGCATATTTATTGGTTAGTTTAGTGCCTTGAGCCGTCATTACCATTGGGCTGGTATAGTTTTCTGAGGCAATCAATTCGATATGATCTTCCTGACGACGCTCTTCTGATTGGATAGAAGCCCATAATTCAGGATCAAAGTTTTCAATGGTTTGTGTTTTATCAAACATATTAAATGACTCTGCAATTAAAATAATAAAGTTAACTAAAAGTATCCCCTGTACAAACCATAGAGCCTGAGCTTGGGCGACGGGGGCGCGAATTTTACACCAACACCTAAGTAAAACCTATATGAAAAAAATAACCACTCTATGAGCGCCTAAACTATTGAGTTATAGGGTTAGTTTGGTTAACGTGCTCTCATTTTTAGCCTTTAGCGTAAACAAGACACAGATCAAAAGGTAGCGATTATGGCGCAATACGTCTATACAATGAACCGCGTGGGCAAGATTGTCCCACCTAAGCGTGAAATTCTCAAAAATATTTCACTCTCCTTCTTCCCAGGCGCCAAAATTGGTGTCCTTGGCCTTAATGGGTCAGGCAAGTCCACACTACTGCGCATCATGGCAGGAATCGATCAGGACTATAACGGCGAAGCTCGCCCAATGCCAGATATAAAAGTAGGCTACCTTGCACAAGAGCCTCACTTAGACGAAACAAAAGATGTACGTGGCAATGTAGAAGATGGTGTGCGAGAAGCACTGGATGCTCTGGCAGGGTTAGAAAAAGTTTATGCGGACTATGCTGAACCCGATGCCGATTTTGATGCACTAGCCAAGCAACAAGGCAAGTTCGAAGATATTATTCAAGCATGGGATGCCCACAACCTAGATAACAAGCTAGAACAGGCGGCCGACTCTTTACGCCTCCCTCCTTGGGATGCAGATGTCAGCAAGCTATCGGGCGGTGAAAAGCGCCGTGTCGCACTGTGCCGTTTACTATTATCGCGACCAGACATGTTGCTACTAGACGAGCCAACTAACCATCTGGATGCAGAATCAGTATTCTGGCTCGAACGCTTCCTACAAGACTTTACCGGCACTGTGGTAGCTATTACTCATGACCGCTACTTCCTCGATAATGCGGCGGGCTGGATTCTGGAATTGGACCGCGGTCACGGCATCCCTTATGAAGGAAACTACTCAACTTGGCTGGAAAATAAAGAAGCGCGCCTTGCACAAGAAGCACGCTCTGAAGCCTCACGCCAAAAAGCGATTAAAGCAGAGCTCGAATGGGTTCGCCAAAATCCTAAGGGGCGCCAAGCGAAAAATAAAGCGCGCCTGCAACGTTTTGACGAAATGCAGTCACAGGAATTCCAATCACGTAACGAAACCAACGAGATTTATATTCCTCCAGGTGAGCGTTTAGGTGACAAAGTCATCGAATTTCATAATGTGTCTAAAAGTTATGGCGACCGTCTGTTAATCGACAACCTTTCTTTAAGTATTCCTAAAGGCGCCATTGTGGGCATTGTCGGTGGTAACGGCGCAGGTAAATCCACACTATTCCGCATGATCAGCGGCGATGAAAAGCCAGACAATGGTGAAATTATTCTAGGTGACACTGTAAAAATCGCTTATGTAGAACAAGGCAGAGAAAACCTCGACGACAATCAAAATGTCTGGGAAGCCATCTCCGGCGGCGCTGACATTCTAACCATTGGAAACTACCAAGTGCAGTCCCGCTCTTATGTTGGCCGCTTTAACTTTAAAGGCTCCGACCAGCAAAAACGTGTCGGCGACCTCTCTGGTGGTGAAAGGGGACGCTTACATTTAGCCAATACACTCAAGCAAGGCGCCAATGTGCTCTTACTTGATGAACCCTCAAACGATTTGGACGTCGAAACATTGCGTGCATTGGAAGATGCCTTATTAACATTCCCAGGCTGTGCCTTAGTGATATCGCATGATCGCTGGTTCTTGGATCGAATTGCTACTCATATTCTTGCTTATGAAGGCGATAGTGAGGCAGTATTCTTTGAAGGCAATTACACTGAATACCATGAAGACTTATTAGCACGCAAAGGCGATAAGGCACGACCAGAAAGAATGCGTTACAAACCAATTAAAGCGTAAACAGTTATACGGACATTGCCTTAATTTTTACACTTAGTCATCACATTGACTTATTGCAGCCCTCTTTATTAATAATATAATCTCGACAATAAAGAAGGCTGCAATAAACGAACTATAATTAAGTGAGAATATCCAAAGAATACTTAAGATAGCACCGTTAAGTCATCGATAACTTCATCAATATTTGCGATGAGGAAGGAGAGCAATAATGGAGATGTTATTAATCGTCCTGATGGAATGGCTAAGTACCAATACCTCCATGACTATTGAACAACCACCCCAGGTCGTTATCATGAGTCATAACGACCTGCAAAAAAAATACAACTGGACCATGCACGCGGTCTATAACCGACAAGAAAAAATCATCTACCTTTCTGAACATATTGATGTCAACACACCGATTGGCGCATCCGTTGTTCTCCATGAACTCGTTCATCATTATCAAAATATCAGCGGTTTAGTAAATACCTTTCAATGCTCTCAACAATCGGAAAAACTGGCATACGAAACACAGCGTTTATATTTATTGGATAAAAATGTCGCCGAGCTTATGCCTGAATTGAATGCATTCAATATTACTATGCTCAGCCGTTGCTCAATGCCCTAAATAGTCTACAAGCCTATTTGCTTTATGTATATTTTGGTTATCAGTTCACGGTTCGCTGCATTTCCTCACGAAAAAACATAACCCCGAATGAAATATTGCTGGACTTACGCTCCCATGTTACATAATGAGTTTCTTCCAGATTCTGTAGCATACAACCAGCTCTATTATTAAATATCTCAGCCCAGTTATTATCCGCGCCATAATATTCCAGCAATTTTTTTCTATTCTTAAATTTAGACCAGGGAAAGAAACCACTGCAATCGTAAGTGACTTCCTGTAGCTTTCCACCAAAAGCTGTTATAAATAATTTTTTCCTTTTTGACTTGAATTCATATGTGTAAGCACCTTTAACAATCTTATGCTTATGCACCTTTATCAATTGCCCTTCAACATTATCTGGCTCTATTGCACCGTCTAGCGTAAATATTTGCATCTATTTAGTCTACTTTTTCTAATATGGTAATAGCCATATAGTATATAGAGTGTCAACAGGAATAAAGGTGACGCATTTATTTTTCCAACAAAAAATTAATCGCCTATCATGAGGCCACCACTGAGAGGCACAACAAGTAATTGAAATAATAAAGAAACAGAGGAAAATCGTCATGGAGTAGATGACTCTGAAAAAGGGTATCCTGATGAACTTTTTAACCAAAACCGTAACGCATTACTTTGAAATACTACCCATAAAACCAGTAGTGACAAACCCCTTTAAAACAAAATCAGTATTTTATTGTCATAAGTGTTACTTAACATTCCAAAAATGATTTAAGAATAGACATTATTATGACGAAATATTTTTTATCCCTGGTATTACTGATATTTACGCTACCCTCCTATGCTATTGACGCTGATGACCAAGCTCCCAGCATTCCGTTAAAACAACTGGAAGGCAACATCATTAGTAAAATTACTGAGGTAAATACCTACAAAGGCAAACTTA
Source organism: uncultured Pseudomonadales bacterium (assembly GCA_947487765.1). Classification (GTDB taxonomy): domain Bacteria; phylum Pseudomonadota; class Gammaproteobacteria; order Pseudomonadales; family Cellvibrionaceae; genus CANLBN01. The sequence continues at coordinate 191,765 of CANKXO010000003.1, forward strand.
TCTATTTGGATTTTTGGGCATCCTGGTGCGGCCCTTGCCGCCAATCATTTCCTTTCCTAAACAAGATACGCAACCAATACAGTAGCCAAGGCTTTGAGGTTATTGCAGTCAATGTGGATACAGAATTAGCAGATGCCCGTAAGTTTTTAAAAAATTTCCCTGTTGATTATCCCATCCTACTCGACCCTGAAGGCAAAATGCCCATTGCTTACGATATTCGCGGATTACCCACAGCCTTTATTATTGACCGCCAAGGCACGGTTGTTTATAAACATTTAGGCTTTAAAGAACGAGATAAAAAGTGGATTACCGCATTAATCGAACAAAATCTGGAAGACAATTAATTAACACTATTTTCAGCTTGTAATATATGGTAAAACTGGCACTTACAACCATTTAATAGAATAATGTAACCATAATGCTTTTAGATACACCAATTTGTAACCATGGCTGGAAAGCTCCGGATTTCACTCTTCAAGATCCTGATGGACATTCCTTTTCAATGAGGGACCAATTAGGCGATAAAGGCTTACTCATTGCTTTTATCTGCAATCATTGCCCTTATGTTCAAGCCATTGCTGATCGCTTAGCAAGCGACACAGACCAATTAATCCAAGAAGGCTTTAATGTACTTGCTGTCATGTCAAATGATTACGCATATGTTCCAATGGATTCGCCAGAAAACATGAAGAAGTTTGCTGCACAACATCATTTTTCTTTCCCGTATTTAATCGACAAAGACCAAACCGTCGGCAAAGCCTATGGCGCAGTTTGCACGCCTGATTTTTTTGGCTTCAACAAACTGGGAGAATTACAGTATCGCGGCCGTTTAGATGATGCTCGTATGGAAAACACAACGGAGCGCACGCCAGAACTCGTGAATGCAATGAGACTGATTGGAGAAACCGGTGCTGGTCCTAAAAACCAAAACCCTAGCATGGGGTGTTCTATTAAATGGCGCTGAACAGTAAAGCCATCTTGTGATCACTCGATTAGTGGTCAAACGTCTCAGTGCCAACGGTTTTGGAAAGTGAGTAATGAATAGACTCAATAAAACAGATTAAAAAATATTAATAGTGCAATATTACTATAAACCAATACCCCCAATTTTATGAGAATCTATCAATGAATCATGTTCCCACTGACACGTTGAGAGCGGATTTTTCATCAGCAATGTCCACCATGTATAAAGCTGAAGTGCCATTGTATGGGGATCTAATCGACTTGGTTATTGATATCAACAACAATGTACTGAGCGACAACCCTGGGCTTAAAGAATCATTACAAAGCGGCAATAACTTTGATCGTATCGCACACGAACGCCATGGCGCTATACGCTTAGGAACAGAACACGAACTGCTTACAATGAGGCGACTGTTTGCAGTAATGGACATGCATCCTGTGGGTTACTACGACTTATCGATTGCCGGCATTCCCGTTCACTCTACTGCATTTCGCCCTATTGAAAAAAAGGCATTATCCAGCAACCCTTTTCGTATTTTTACATCCCTGCTGCGCATAGAATTAATCGAAGATAACACACTTCGACAACAAGCAGAGTCATTATTGGCGACCCGAAAAATCTTTTCCGATAGCTTACTAATATTAATAGATAAAGCTGAACAGCAAGGCGGTTTGAATGATGTTGACGCCAATGATTTCATTCGCCATGCTGTCGATGTTTTTCGTTGGCACGATAAAGCCTCAGTAGATAGTGAACTCTATGAACAATTACAGAGCCAACATCGTTTAATTGCAGATGTCGTTTCCTTTAAAGGCCCTCACATTAACCATTTGACCCCTGCAACTTTAGATATTGACCAAGCTCAATATATCATGCCTCAACGAGGAATCACTCCCAAAGCTGTCGTAGAAGGCCCACCCAAACGTCATTGCCCTATTTTATTAAGACAGACATCGTTCAAAGCTCTAGAGGAAAATGTTAAATTTTTAAAGGCCAGCGGCGGCTACGAAGCAGGCTCGCACACTGCACGCTTTGGCGAAATTGAACAACGAGGTATTGCTTTAACACCCGAAGGGCAGGCACTGTACGACAAGCTACTGACACTAACTCGTCAGAAAATTTTACCTAAAGCTGACGGTTCTAACGCACAACAATATATGGCAGCGCTGGAAACAGAATTTACACAATTTCCTGATACCTATAATGAATTGCGCATTAAAAAACTAGCGTATTTTTATTATTCACTTAACGACCCGGCAGTACAGCGAGAACAAGGTTTAGGCATGAACCTGGAACAATTGATTACCCATGGGCATGTCGCATACACACCTATCATTTACGAAGATTTCTTACCGGTCAGTGCCGCAGGCATTTTTCAGTCCAACCTCGGCGACAAAGATACTCAACACTTCACCACCCATAGCAACCAGAGTTCATTCGAAAAAGCGTTAGGTTCGCCTGTAATAGATTTTTTTCAGTTATATCAACAGCAAGAATCAGACTCTATTCAGAAATGTTTAGATTTCTTTCAATAACAAATAATTCTCGCACTGATTTTAAAAACCAATATCAGTCTAATTGTCTTTCTTCAACGCCCAAATGCATCCTGGCAATATCCTTAGATAATATCTCGTTATTGAGGTAATGAGATATCACGATATTGTCTCGACCTGCTGATGGGAATTTCTTATCGAAAATGGCTAAATCCCTTTTCGCCTCATTATGGAGAGATGAGGTAGATTGAATAATGAAAACACTATTATTTAAGTTGATATAATCTATATGAATATTACCCGCATAATTTATCTGCCCCTCTTTGGCTGAAAATGGAATCCGATAGTCGCCACCAGAACCCCATCTACCTTGCGCATAGCCATCCTCAATATTTAAACTGTAAAATTCGTATTCGCCAGCATCGATAGTAAACATTACCAAACGTCCAGAATAGCTATTTTCTCTCTTTGAACTGTTATCGTCATGATGGTGATGCCAATCGTCATCACCTAATAACGCAATCTTGTCTACTTGCAGCCACGCAGCAGACCCCACCCGGCGATAAAACAAATAAAATGGCACATCAAAGGAGCCCCCTCTCGTAACAGATAGGATAACTGTAGCCTTTCCATCACTATTAACGAAAAGGTCAGAACCTGACTCTATTACTGTATGCGACTTACAACCAAACAAGCCAAATAAAACAACAAAAACGACTATACTTTTATAAAGCATATCAATATGAACCTACAACATTAACAATCAACATCCAACACGCCGAATCGAGATTAAAAGTCAGTCTTCCGTCCCATAAACCCAATATCGCAAAATATGGTTAACCCACTAGCATTACCTATATAATCACCAAATATAATTGCCGACTTTAGGATTTTCTACACCAAAATAAGTAGCAACAACACTTTCAGATGAGACATTGCTGCCAAGATGCTCAGATTGCTTGATTAAACTCTTATTTATACTTGGAAATTTTTCAGCGAAGAGCTTTAAATCCCTCGCTGATTCATCAAAGAGGCGAAAATCAGACTTAATAATATAAGCTGTATTATTTAAGTTAGTGTATTGCATATGCACGTTACCAATATAAGTAACTTTTCCAGCATCGACATCAAAGGGAACAAAATAATCCCCAGCATTTCCCCATCTGGCTTGCTCATAGCCATCCTCAACGATCATATTATCAAAGGCATAACGCCCGGGCTTACTTTCAAAAACGACTAAACGACCAGAGAGTTTATCGTAATCTTCTGAGCCATTCTCGATAGCAAGATCTTCCCAATCATCATCAGCCAATGTGGGTATCTCTTTAGCTGGCAACCAACTAATATCCCCTTTAGCGTGGTACTGTAAAATAAATGGAACATCAAATGTACTTGACCTTGTAATAGACATGACAACAAGACCTTTATCACTCCCTACCGTATAACTCGAACTGGAAGCAACAGGCCCATATGATGTGCAACTACCCAAGAATAAAACCACTAAAAAACAAACTACCTTTTTACTTAACATATTTACAAACCCTAACCTCTACAAAAAAATTAAACCACACCTACAAGCACCGTATTAAAATACACATCTTTTTTAAGAATCAATTCACACAAACTGGAAATAAACTAATAAGATTTCAAGTACAATTTCTTATTAGGGAAATCGATGGTAATAATATAATGTGAAAGCACATCCATTCCTATTAAGGACGTGGATGACTTTACAATTTCAACATCGTGATGCAGGCCTTGAGCTAACATCAACTCATCCATCCACATTACATCCGTCAAATAACTACCCGATGCACCGCTGATAGTAATTTTTGCCACTCTGGATTTAGAATCTTTAGCAGCCTTATTAAACATATCAGCATTAAATGAAGTTAATTCCGCACCAGTATCAACAAGTATTTTAGATCTACCAACATACGGGATATCAAGATAAATATTAGGCCGGCCGGCCTGATCAAAAAACACAGGATATTCCTTACCCAATATACTCTCATCCACATCAGAAGGGAGCTGACGAAGAAAATCAATCTTCTGTTTTTTCTTATCAATAGTAATCACAAAATCTTTTAACGCACTTACACCTATAATACCATCAAACTGTCGTGGGCTTTCTTGGCTATTCTCAAAATTCATAACATAGGTTGGCTCTTCTGGAATTTTAACAGAGCCCATATAGGCATTCTTCAAACGAAAGCTTTTAGCAAAAACAAAATCGGCGATACTTCCAACTGGAGTAGAACCTAAAAAATCCTTTTCCTTAAGAGGAATGGACGAAGCAACTACAGTGGCACTGGCACCAGTATCCAGCAAAAAAAGAAATTCTTTATTATCAATAACAACAGGCACAAAAAGTCGGTTATTAACAATTCGGCCTTCTAGCGAAAAAGTCTCAACAATAAGGTCATCAGAATAATTCAAGCCAGGCTTTACAGCACCACACGCAAAAAACCCAATAGAAATGGAAAAAAATAAAGCTATTCTCCATCTAAAAAAGAACAGCATTGAAAGTATTACTTTTATCATAAATCTTCAATAATGGAACTTATTTCTGGAATGTTACTAAAAGTATCGGCTATAGAAGGGTCTATTGCTATCGCACGCTTATAATCACGCTTGGCTTTTTCTTTGTCATTATTAGCAAACAACGCTATTGAGCGGGCCAATAAGCCCAAGGCATTATTAGGGTCATAGCGTATCGCAGCATTTGCATCTGACAGGCTTTTTGATAACTGACCATCACTCAGGTATAAAAGTGATCGATAGGTATAGGCATCTGCCAGCTTACCATCCAGTGAAATTGCTTTATTCGTATGGATTAACGCTTTCTGATACAGACCTAGCTTAATATAAAGGGCGGCCCGATTCTTATGAGCCTCTGCATCAGTTGGTTCAAGTGATAATATTTCCAAATATTCCTCCGGGATATTGTCGTCATCCTGAGAGAGCTCAACAGAACTTTCATTCGACGAAAGAATGGAATAGTTGACCTTTTGGACATTTGGAAAATTTTTACGGAAGACCGTTATATCACGTACACGCTCATCGCCTTGATAAAATTGATATGACAATCCATCATCCGTTCTATCTTGGGACCAAACATGAACATTCCCAAGATATTCTGTCGTTGATGCAGTACTGACAAAAGGAATAGAAAACTCTTGCCCACTTACCCATTCACTCTGTCGATATCCAAATTCTATGTAAAGATCAAAAAACTCATATCGCCCAGCAGGCAATTTCAGTGTGACTACGCGACCTTCGACGCTACTTTTAGCTGTCGTATTATAAGTGCGCCTTGGCGCTGTCCAATCATTCTTCCCGTGAATAGGAATTCGCCCAGCAACTCGCTTATTTTGGCTATCAACACCTCTATAAAGGATTGTAAAAGGCACATCCCTGACACCGGATTTTGTAAATGAAAAAACAACCAGGCCATTTTTTTCATCTGATGCTACAGAATAATCCTTATTACTTTTTACTTGATGCTGCCCACAAGCAGCAAGAATTAAGCTAGCCATCACTATAACAAGAGTGTTTAGCTTTAACTTATGAAAACAATGCAAACCCACTCGTTTTTCAAAACATACAATATTTAACACATTACCACCCTTACAGCCTATCAAAACTAAATTTCTAATACCGATATAGCCACTTAGTTAACAAATATATCAATTTTCACTTAATATTTTTTTTAGCAATGGCTCTGCGTCATCATTACCATTGCCTTTTGCCATAAATAACCATTCGACCGCCTTTTCTTTATCCATTCGAACACCTTTACCTTCATAATATAATTTTCCTAAATGGTACTGGGCCAATGCATTCCCTTTATCGGCTGATTTTTTAAACCACTCAGCTGCTTTCTTATAATTCTTTTTTACACCTTCGCCATTGAGGTACATTTCGCCAACATTACACATTGCCACCTTTGAGCCATTATTAATGGCTTTATAATACCAAGGAAAAGCTTGATCATAATCTTGATCGACATACAGGCCTAATCGGTACATTTCACCAATATTATTTTGAGATGCGGCACTATCTTTTTTTGCTGCCTGTAAAAACAACTCCATTGATTTTTTATAGTCTTTTGGATGGTCATCCACAAAAGTATAAAGATATCCCAATCCTAACAGGGAATCGGTATGATTTTTTTCAACGCCTTTTTGATACCAATATCGAGATTTTTTATAATCTTTCTCGACTCCTTTACCTGTTCTATAAACATAACCTAAATTACCGTAACCTGCTGGATTTCCCTGAGCTGCCGCTCTTTTGTACCATAATAAGGCTAAGTCATAATCTTGTGGAACGCCCTTACCAAGCCTATATCTGGTGCCTAAATTACTTTGCCCATAACCATACCCTTGCTTGGCAGCTTGTTGGTACCAATAAAAAGCTTTCTCATCATTTTTATCCACACCTATTCCTTTTGCATAACAAATCCCTAAGCTATTTTGTGCAGAAGCATACTCTTGTAATGCAGATTTTTTATACCATTTACAAGCTTGTGTATAATCTATCGCAATCCCTCTTCCCCAGCGATATAGATCACCTAGATTTTTTTGCCCATACCTATTACCATTAATTGCAGCCTCTTGAAACCAATAAAATGCCTTTTCTAAATCTATATCAGTGCCTTTTCCATCTTTATAAATAACCGCTAAATTATTTTGCGAGCGCGCATTCCCGCTGCGCGCGGCCCTTAAATACCATTTAATCGCTTTATCTATATTTTTTTCAACACCTCTACCCTTACTGTATGCTAAGGCCAGGTTTCCCTGCGCAGCTACATACCCTTGCGCTGATGCCTTTCTAAACCAATGCACCGCTTCTGTATAATCTTGTTCGACACCTTTACCTTCATAATAATAGGTGCCTAGCGTATTTTGAGCTGCGCTATTACCTCCATCAGCTGATTTTCGATACCAATTAAATGCTTTCTGTATATCTTGATCTCGCCCTTCACCTTTGGCATAACAGACACCCAAATTATTTTGTGAAGAAAGATAGCCTAACTGCGCTGCTTTTTCATATAAATCACAAGCCTTCTCATCACTTTTAGTTCGGCCATTTCCATGGGTATAACATACACCCAAATTATGCAATGCAAGAGGGTACTCACGAGAAGCAGATTGTTCATATAAATCGCAGGCTTTTTTAAGGTCCTTTTTAACTCCTGTCCCATTTTCATATTTATATGCGAGTACAGCTAATGCTTTTGCATTATTCGAATCAACTAAACTTTCGAGCTCTACTTGATCACTTTCTGGATTAGATACGCACGAAAAGAGAAAAACAGAGGCAATTAGAATTAAAGTGGGGTTTATTATTTTATTCATACACAACTATCAACACTTATCTACCGAAAAAACTTTAACAACACACAAAGCAAAACACCAATAAAAAAGGGCTCTGCCCCCTTTAATTTATTGTCGGCGCTTGGATGATAGAATCAGCACCATCCACCCAATCACCGGATCATAAATCTGCAGGCGCTGGACCAAACGGCCCACCCTGCTGGAACAGGCTGCCTACCTAAACCGGTATCATTGCCCACTCTAATAAACTCATGCTGGTGATAATGCCCATATAAAAATTAGGTACAAAAAAGCCCAACAGATATTGGGCTGATAGGTCATAAGAGAATTAGATAATCTTTACTCTGACCTTAAATATTACTAGCTTCTTTAATTTGATTTTGAGCATTCAATCTAATTAAGACAATGGGATCCACTTATTATTCTAACCTCCAAAGTAAGTCGTCCAAAGCCTATCTATACTACTAACTTGCCTCTGCACCCAAAGAAATATAGCATTCCCTTCATTATCAACCTGCAGCGATGAATAGGGATATCGAGGAGTCGTAGAGGATATTTTTTTTGCCCCCGACCACCCTGTTTGTGGAGAGAATATATTCCCCCACAATTCATTAGAATTTAGTTGACCTTGTCTATGGCCCTCCCAAATTACTATCATGGTGTTATCACTAGAGGCATGGTAGAAACGACCAGAGGTTGTTAACTCTGTCCCCCCACTAACAACTGATGAGTGCTCCCAACCGCCTTCTTCAGTATACATAGATCCATATAAGCGATACACAGAATTAAAGGTACCTGAATTTTCAACCCAAAGGGCAAAGGCACTTCCATCATTATTTCTAACAAGGCCGGTTTTGCGAAACCTAACTGCCTCTTCTAATTGGAAGGCATTATTCCAGCCGTCACCAATATGATACTCATTAACCCAAAGGGTTCTATTATCACCATCATCTTCAGACCATAGCACAATATTTTTATCAAAAACTGGATTTATTTGTGTTTGAGGAAAAGGCGATGTCTGTATTTTTTCTGGTAACCGCCAACCACTCAGCACATTATAATGACTACTCCAAATATTTCCGGTATCACCATCAAACTTTTTCCAATATAGAAGATAGTTCTCACCATCTATCGGCTGCAAATCAATTAAAGTTTGATCAAAAAATTCACGTACTCCACTATCTATCAATATACTGGATGACAGCCCACCTGATTGAGAATAGGTTTTGGCGTACATATTATAGCTACTGAATTCCGGTGCTGCTTGAATCCACACAATAGTACCATCACCTGACTCAGGATTTACAGCAAGCTTATATAGGTTATTGATTCTGTGTTCCGCGCCATCTGCCAACTTTTGAACATTTCCCCAACCATTTGAAGGCGTAAAACGATTAAACCAAAAGCTATAATTTAAATCCCCCGGAATATCTAATTGTTTCCAAACTGTAAAATAATTACCATCATTATCAAATGCCACTTTCGGGTTAGTAATCACATCAAAAACACTATTATCAACAACTTCTGCGCCTTGCCAGCTATTATTATCAATTGAAAAATAGTTAGTCCATAAATTTAGTTCTTCATCAGACTGGCGCCACATTACTATTGCGTTTCCTACGTTATCAAACAACAACTCTGTATCATAATATACGTCACCTTCGTTGAACTCTATAAGCTGGGGCTCATCCCATCCGTTTTCGGGAGTAAACCGATTTGCCCACAGGTTATAACGATCCAGATTAGATTCATGCCAAGTAGCAATAACATTACCAGCCCCATCAAACTCAAACTGTGGATTGAACGCAAAATCATTATTATTCGTTTCTATTAACTCTGGGCCATTCCAACCAGTAGAAGGTGTGAAATAATTAGACCAAACATTATATTCATCAATGTCGTTTTGCACCCATAAAGCCATAGCGTTGCCTGCACTATCAAACTTTAATACAGGAGTCGTATTATTTACGCTTGAGTTCTCCCGAACATTTCCCATCCCATTTGAAATAGTCTGCGTTTTTCCTAAATTACTTTTCGAATCGTTTGAACCAGAACCGCCACCACCTCCACAGCTACCCAAGCTTAAAAATATTATAACAAGAGCTATTTTTTTTATTTCTAAAAACATACCATTACTTCTTTTTAACATTTAATTTACACAGAAAAATCAGAGCAATTCGCAGCTGCCACGACAAATATAATTCATACAAAATCACTACAACCCTTTCCACACAGACTCAGCTTCCAAGAAAATAATCTGACCTATGAATTAAATAGTTGCTGCATTACCCAACCTATCTTATCCCTAATACTTTAAATATTTGTTAAGTAGTATCTGACCCCACTTTTGTTGGGCTGATAGGTAACAGTTGGATTAAATAGTTGCGTCCCCTTTTATTATTCAGTTTTTGTTATTGTGCCTTCAGCGATCTGCTTACTTCCTTCAAATAACCGTACAGGATCATTAAATTTCAATTTTCCTGCATACACTTCTTGATACATTAATTTAAGATTAACTACATAGCTTTTATCAAATTCGAATACTTTAACTGTAGTATCTTGTGCATCAACAATACAAGATGTTTGCACATCATCAATTTCTATTTGAGGTCGAAATCCCGGCTGTGGCGTGGAGAACCTACCGCCTTTGTCTTGCCCCCAAAAGGTTACCTTTGCTTCATACATATGTGATTACCCCTAAAATACTTGCTCTATTGACTGAGTAGAATTTTTTAATATTTGACTTTGTTTTCCTGGTTGAACAGTGACAACTCCATTTCTAAAAATAGAAGGATCTATAGTTTTTGAAAAATCAAATGACTTCAATGCATTTTGATTTACTGTAGCTTTAATTATTGCAACCTTAGACAAATCGGTATCCGCAAACTTTAAGGCTTCATCTAAACGAAGAGCAAATTGACGACCCTCCAGGCTATTAGCCCCTGGAAGAAATGCCTTATTCTTAATAATAGAATCAAGCTCTCGAATACCAACGGCTCTAAATAATTCAACCGTAGCTGGAGCTTTAGCTCTAACAATAGCAAAAATAGCTGCCAATTTACCACCAATAGAGATAACGGCACCTGTACCCGCAGGGTTTATCCCCTGCGCCATATGCAATAGCCCCTCACCAAAATCTTCTAGGTCATCTGCAAAGGTATCCGGTGCGTTGTTACAGCCTCCACAAAAATCATCCAGGTTCGGGACATCTGAAAAATCTCCGTTTACTGTTTGATTATCTAAACCAACTCCTCTATCTCCTGGTGGCTCGGGGTCTTTTGCTATTGTTAGTTCTTGGGTTGGAATATCTTCACCGTAGACCACACCGTTAGCATCCCTTCTAACTGTTGCAGTAGCATAAGGGTCCTGCCCACTAACAGCTGCATCCGTAGCATTAGTCGCTGCAGTATCCTTACTATCCTGATCCTCACTCTCTTCACCACCTACACCTTGATACCCCGTCGGATCAATCCGATTCATCGGATTATTCCACACATAGGAGTAGCGATTATAGCTGAGGACCATTGTTGGCGCTTGAACAATCGGATCACTCTGCACCATTCGCCCAATGACCGGATCATAAATCCGCCCGTTCATATGGATGATATCCATCCCCTCAATATGCTCGTGAGAGGTGTAGCCCTTGGTGGTGAAGGTATGGGTGCCTGTAATACCTTGGCTCACATCCACTTGCTCACCAAACGGGGTGTAGCGGAAGCGCTGAATTAGGTTACCGCTTTGGTCGGCGATGGCCAGCAGTGAATCCTGGTAATCGCTGATTAAGCTGTGAGTCGTTTCCGTATTACCGCCTTCAGTCTGGGTAATTAAGGCAATGCCATGTACATGGTATTTGTGCTCAACGGTACTTGACCCATCAATGGTGGTGACACGCTCGTAGCCTTCACCCACATAGAGAGTTTCTGTTGTCGTACTGCCTTGCTGGTCGACCCGCAGGTAACGCTTGCGATCGGGTCCGTATTCAAAGCGGGTGCTATTACTACCTTGGGTAAGGGTAGCCACTTTGTTCCACGCATTGTACTGGTAACTGCGTCCTGCGTTACCAGCACTTCCGCCATCCGTGGCGGTCGTAGTTATTATATCGTCATCGGTAAGTGTGCCCGGCAAATTACTGAGACTATCATCTGCAAACAATACGCCTTAGTGAAAATAAAAAATTATTAAAAAACACAACTTCGTAAAGAAATTGTTTCAGCGAAGAACTGAAAAAATAATTATCAATGTAAGAGGTAATTTTTATCGAGGCAAAATTGAATCAATAAAAAACAATACATCCCTGTAAAACTATCGGTTTTAAAATCAAGTTCTCTGACCCCTTGATTTTTAGTTTTAAAATCAAGCTCTCTGACCCCTTGATTTCCTAAGCTTTTCCTATTGATTTGCATCTTTGTTAAGCTTTTGGCTATCAGGATACGGAAGAGAAATATTATTTTCCTCTAGAGTCTTTTCATAATGTATTAGCAGTTCCACAAAACGTTCTCTTAATCCATCAGAAATCTCTTTAACAGAACCTAGATCTTTCTCTCTAAGTCCCTCTTGCAATTCATCAAGGTCATCAAGCAAACCTCTAAATGTATCACCTTGAATCAAGATACCTGGATATTGACGCTCAACATGTCTAGCGATTACAGAATTACTAGCATCACTTAAAATATTTATTTTTTGCCTACTCATAAATAATTTTCCTACTGAGGGTGAAATGTTACATGAGGTTTACTCGCATCCACTGTTCCTTTAAAAACATCATTATTATTTGGCAATCCATCTTTGACATTTTTACTACCTGGTAAAGAACGAGAAAGGCTATTTCTTGTGCTTGCTTTAGCATCGACAACAAAATCGAAATCAGATTTATCGTGAAGCGCCTTATTAGGATCAACTCGACTCCCTACAACATTTATATCTTTACCTGTTCTATCAGCAGCATTTTGAATACGCTTAACTTCGTTAGGCGTCAACTTATCTAAAGTTGCATTAGGACTCACTGTTGGATCTTTTGCCCTCTGTTTTGCCCTATCCCTTGCAGCCTTCTTCGCCGCTTCCTTTGCCGCCTTCCGTGCAGCTGCTCTGGCCGGAATACCTGCAGCCGCAACATCTGGAGTTGGGCTTAGAAATAAATCAACTACCACTAAGCCAAGATCAATTAAAAAATCTCTAAAGTTATAACTGTACTTTTCATCGATCTCCCTTAATTCCTTTTCCAACCCGGGGTCAATATTATCCTGAACCTCATTCTCTGTTTGGCCATCAAGATTACTTTGTTGGCCCAACATACCATCAGTCGGTTCATCTGTCTCATTACTGACAGATTCAGGCCCATCTCCATCTGGCCCAATACTGTCACTCCCATCCGCATCCCCCGAAGTATACCCCGTTGGATCAATCCGATTCATCGGATTATTCCATACATAGCTATAGCGATTGTAACTAAGGATAAACTCAGGCGCCTGAATAACCGGATCACTCTGCACCATCCGCCCAATCACCGGATCGTAAATCCGCCCGTTCATATGGATTATATCCATCCCCTCAATATGCTCGTGGCTGGTGTAGCCTTTGGTGGTAAAGGTATGGCTACCGGTAATGCCCTGGCTGACATCCACTTGCTCACCAAAGGGGGTGTAGCGGAAGCGCTGAATTAAGTTACCGCTTTGGTCAGCAATGGCCAGCAATGAATCCTGGTAATCGCTGATTAGGCTGTGAGTCGTTTCCGTATTACCGCCTTCGGTTTGGGTAATTAAGGCAATACCATGTACATGGTATTTGTGCTCAACGCTATTATTACTGGGTGTACCACCATCAATGGTCGTGACACGCTCGTAACCCTCACCCACATACAAGGTTTCGGTGGTGTTGCTGCCTTGCTGGTCGACCCGCAGGTAACGCTTGCGATCTGGCCCGTATTCAAAGCGGGTGCTATTGCTACCTTGGGTAAGGGTAGCCACTTTATTCCACGCATTGTATGTAAAAGTTTTACTACCGTCACTTAAGCTGTTGCCGTTGGCATCGTAGCTGTAGTTGCGGCTAACCGGGCCAGTCACACTACTGAGCTGGTGCGGGCGCGCAGCATCAGTGTACTGATATTGCATCGCACCAGCCGGCCGATTGGGCGGTGTGTCCGGGCTGACCAGGTCATCACTGGTGTGGTAAAGCGCACGCGCCAGTGCTTCCCAGCTACTAGTACCGGATAAGCTATAAAATGGCGGCACGGTATCAATGATATCGTCGTCGGTCAGTGTTGCCGGCAAGTTGGTGAGGGTATCACCTACCTGTAACGGTGGCGGGTTACTTAAGCCCAGCGCGGCATGTAGTTCATCGAGCACGCCGGCACTGTCGTACAAGGCCGCAGCCACTTCTTCCCAGGTTTGGCTGACTTCCAGCAAATAATAGGGCTCAACGGGCTCGACCACGGGTACATCCACTAAGGTCGCTGGCAAGTTGGTCAGCTGCACCGGAATAGTACCAGGGCTACCCATCGCCACGGCTAACTCCTCAGCCACAGCTTCGTTGCCATAGAGGTCACGGGCCAACGTTACCCAAGTCGAATTGGGCGGCACTGGGTAGTACAGCGGTACCACAACAACGGCATCATCATCGGTCAGCGAGGCGGGCAAACCGGTGAGTTGTGCACCCACGTCAAAGGTAGTAATCCCCAAGGCCGCCTGCAATTCATCAATGACGCCTTCGGAGCCATAGAGCTTCGCGGCAATACCGTTAGGGGTATCAATAGCCAGTACGGTATAAGTAGGTACGCCACTATTGCCGCCACCATTACCACCAGCAAACGACGCGGTGATATGGTCAAGAGTGCCGTTCTGGAAGTAGATAATACCGCCGACACGCATAGCCACCGGGTCAGCCTGAGTAGAACTGTGAATGACCGTATTGTTATGCAAGTAATGAATGGTGGTGCCCTGCCGCTCGATGCGCAGGGTATCGCCAATGCTATAGGCTGGGGTCGGGATGGTATCTAACCAGTTTAAGCCTTCATACAGGTTGATCACCCCGCCTTCGAGCCAGAAGCGGTACGGCATGTCGTAGCCCGCACTGATATCAATGGCAAACCCAAAGGTGGTTTCCGACGCCGTGGAGGCGGTGATGGTAAATTCAACCCAACCATCCTGGTTGGCTGGCAAGGTCTCATTAGAGTCAAAACCACTGTTGACCCAACCGTCTGCGACGGTTTTAGTTACACCACCACTGGCATTAGTCGCCATACCATTTAAGCTACGGTAGGTGACTCCTGCGCCGGTGGTATCATCCAAGTGCTCAGGCAGCAGCAAATGGTTGGTCGGGCGGTTTTCGGTATTCAGTAATAGGCCATCATCTAAGTCATACTCATTATCGGCCAGTGTGACGGTAATAGAGGCCGGTAAATCGCTTTCAACAATGGTTTCATTTTCTGTTAGGGAATAAGTACCCTCTAAGGCCGTCTGCAATTGAGCAGCCACATCTTCGGAGTCGTACAGTACATCACCAATGCGAGCCCAATCATCATTAAGGCGTACGCGATAGAAGCGCTCGCCTACCGGCGTGCCACCACTACTGACCCCGAATGAAGCAGAGACATGACTGATGCTGGCATTTTGTGTATAAACGATGCCTTCCAAACGCAGCACTTCAGTACTGGTCTGAGCAGACTGGTGGAACATGGTGCCATTCTGCCAATAGCGAACAATCCCGTCTTGCCGTTCAATGCGCAGCACATCGCCCACCTGATAAGGCACAGAAGAAGTGGCCACCACATTTAAGCTTTCGTAAACCACCACGTTGCCACCTTCCAGCCAGAACCGATATGGCATGTTGTAGCCCGTTGACGACTCGCTCGCAAAGCCAAAGGCCATATCATTTTCGGTGGCACTGGTAATAGTAAATTCAATCCAGCCATTGGTATTGGCTGCTAAGGTCTCATTGGAGTCAAAGTTACCATTCACCCAACCGTCTTCGGCTGTTTTGATCAACCCACTGTTTGCCGTGGTACTCATACCGTTTAAGGTACGATAGCTAAGGGTTGTGGTGCCTGGCGCGGTATCGGTATCCAGGCGGCTGGTCTGTAATTGATACTCGGTCGATGCTCCACCACCTGGCTGCGGCGGGTTCAGTGGCTCCGTCCTGATTAGTGAGGTATTGAGTTCATGCACGCTGGAGCCTGGACGAGTGTCCGTAAACACACTGGTATCAAGGTTATAAGTCGTGCCGGAGAGTGTCAGTTGAGCCGGTAAGGCGGACTGTAATAACTCGTCATTGGAGTTCAGGTTATACAACGCTGACAATTGCGTTTGTAATTGAGCCGCTGCCAGCGAGGTATGGCTGTCTTGTTGCCGTGGCGCTGTCGCCCCCAATGTTAAGTTATTGGAACGCATATTCCCTAAGGCATCGTACTGGTAATTATGGGTCCAGTCTTCGCTGAGGTTAATACCGTTAATATCTTGCGTATATTGAATCGTGACCTGCGTCAGCTGCTGCTGCAAGGCATCCGCGTAGGCAAAGGTATCCGCCCAGGACTGCACATCGGCGCCACCATTGTAATAGCTGGCATCGTCACGGCTACCAATATGACCCAAGGCATTGTAATTACCGTAACTTTGGTCGATGACTAAGCCGCTGCTGTTCGTTGCTTGTAAATCATTGGCCCAACCCGTGTGCGCATTGTAGCCCCGGAATAGCTCGACATTACCCGCCAGTGTTTGCGCGGTAATATTACCGAAGGCATCCATGGTAGTAATATCCTGGTAGACCGTGGCGCTGTCGCGATCACTAATACGGTTGAGATAACCACTGTCGCTGTAGCGGTAAGCCAAACGTGGCGCCGTCAAACTGCCCTGATTCTGATACAGCGTGGGCAGCTGGGTGTACTGCAAGCGACCAAAACCATCGTATTCCATGGTCGTGGTACTGGTGAGCAACTGCGCACTGCGATTGCGCTGTCGTGTCTGCAGGCGTTCAGGCAGTTTGTTGATATCGTTATAGTCGGTATCTTGCTGCCACATAACAGTGACCCCAGCGGTGGTTGCTACATTGCCAGGGGTCAGGTTTGCTTTGGCGCCACTGCTTAAATGGCTGATACTGTATTGCGTCACACTGTCTAACAGGCCATTCTCTTCGCTATCGTAACGCCAGACAGAGTAGGTTTCATCGTCCCGCTGAGCACTCATTCTGCCCAATGAATCATAGGTAAAGTAGGTGCTCTGGTTACGGGCATCGGTTTGCTGAATCAGCTCACCAAAGGCATTGTATTGGTAGGTCCAATTGCCTTGATTAGGGTCGCTCAGGCTAGTTTGGTTACCGTAACGGTCATAGCTATTGACCACTTGATGATACTGGCCAATGGAGACATTGCCCGCACTATCCAGACGCGGATACTCCTGCTCAATCACCAAACCCTGTGCGTTATAAGTAAAACGCACATCGGTATTGTCAGGCTGCTCTTTGCTGGTCACCTGCCCCAATGCATTAGTGGCAGTGATGGTACGGCGGCCTAGCGGGTCAATCGTTGCCACCGCTAACTCATTGATATAGCTTTTTCTGACTTCACGGTTAACACCGGGTAATTGTCGGTGAGTGACGCGGTTGAGTTCATCGTAGGTATTCTGGGTAAAGTGATAATCACTACCAGCAGTAAATGATACCGCGGCAGATAAGCTTTGAATGGCCGGCACACTGGCCTTGGTCTCGCGGCTGTATTGGTCGTATTCCCAGGCCTCGACCACCCATTGTCCGGGCTGCAAGGTTTGGGTCGCCATTTTCACTTTATTGCCTTTTTGGTCCCAATAGCTATAGGTTTCAGCACCGCCGGCAGGGACGCTACGCTCCCAGGTATAAGCATTATTGGTACAGCCTGTACCCCCACTGCTACAAAAGCCACGGTAGGTAAAGTGGTCATTATTTAAGTGGTCTGTGGTTTGTTGAATCCGACCTAAAGGATCATAGCTCAAGAGACTGACCAAACCAGTTGGGTCAGTAACACGCTGGGGCAAACCATAGACACTGTAGTTAGCGTAAGCAGAAACATGCCCCAAGCTATTAGTATCACTGGCCAGGTATTTACCCTGATTTGAATAGGCCTTAACCATGCTACGCGGTGCTTCGGAGCGGCTACTCGAACTGTTCACCGCTTCTAAGGTAGTAATGGTTGGGTTGCCATAAGCATCGTATTGGTAATACGTACGAGTGCCTTTGATATCACTACGATTCAACCACTCGTATTGCACCAGCTCATTATTGTAATAGTCGTATTCTTTGTCGACCACGTGGGTATCCACCACGTTACTGCCATTGCGCAATGTGGTCGTGGTGGTGGATTGGTTCATCAAAAATGACGAAGACGCACCGTAGCTGTCGGTGTTTTCGTAGGTTATCGCCACCTGTTGTTCTTGCAGTAAATCACCACCGGCCGTGTAGGTGCCACTAGTCGTCAAATTCAGGCGGGCATAGTGGCCTGAACTGGCCAAGCTCCAAGTGGATTGCTCCCGTTCGGTTTTAATCAGCGCATCATTGCTCAACTGCAAATGATCGACCACCTTGTCGGCCAGATAGAGTTTATGTACACCGCCGGTTAAGGTTAGCGTTTGCCAATCGAAATAGCTATTCATCTGGCCAGTAAAATCAGTGCCAATAGCACCGCCGGGCTCACCTCGATTACCAATATTATCCGCTAGATCACTGATGGTGGCGGCCCCGATAGGCGAACCATCCAGCATAGCCACCAAATAATTATCTTCACCAGTTTGATAACTAATATCATCAATAATATCAGAGGCTGTTCTTGCCGAACCATCGACTGGGCTTTGCCCATACACCTTTTTCTTAACCGTTTGCAGTTTGCCAACTAAGGGATATTCTTGATTGAGATAAGAAGTAGTCACTAATGATTGGGGCAAACCGTTATTATCTTCTTTTGCCAACACAGAAGTAATGGATTTAAACCCTAGGTAACCATACTCCCCATTGTGCATACGGGCACCAGCGTACTTGTAGTAGACCTCGTGGTCTGGCGTGGTCAGGGATTTAACAACGGTTAAGGCTTGCTGATAAGGCTGGGTATCGCCAAAGTTGACACCATCGGTGTAGGAGTCTCGAGTATAGACATCGCTATCGGTTAGCTTGCCGTACTCGACTTGGTGTTGGTTGCCGTTCGAATCAGTAAAGGTATCAATGTAGGATTGATTAGATGCTCCCAATGTCACTCGATGGTGACTAGGCGCAGCGAAATCAATAATATCGACAACACCATCACCATTATGGTCTTCAAAGTAGCGGCCAGAGTTATTTGGACCAACAATAGGGATTTCAGGGCCAAAACCCGCTGGCCCGTTATTGTATTGCACAAAATAAGTAGCCGCAGAACTACTATTATTCGTAAGAATTAAATCGTTTAAGCCATCCCCATTAAGGTCGCGAAACTGATGCTGAATATTGTTAGAGTTTCTTGTTGAAATTCTGACGGGTTCAGCAAAGCGCCCATCACCCATAGCCGGCAAATAAAAAACTGGACCCGACGCAAATAAAATATCAGTAATACCGTCGCCATTAATATCGGCAAAGACCTGGCCCAGTAAAGAACCACCTCCAATATTAACCGCATCCGCAAACTGATAATTGCCGAGATTGATAGCAACACTGGATCTGCCATTACACCCATTTCCTGATTCGAAGCCTTGTGCCGCATTAATCATATCGGGCAAGTTATCGCCATTAATATCGGCAAAATAGATATTTGGAGTACAAATAAATCCAGGCACCCGACCAAGGCTACCCACCTGCCCCGTGTCAGTAAGATATGACATGTGACCACTTTCTCTAACAGCAACCTCATCTTTACCATTACCATTAAGATCGAGTACATTCACTCTTGTCTGAAAAGCATGCTCAGTAAAACGGCGGCTCAAACCGAGGGTATCGTTAATGACATTAAACCTAACGGTTTCGTTATATTCGTAGCGGACATTAATTGTTTCATCACGACCATCTCCATTCATATCACCATGAATATCATAGTGGGATGTACTATCAGGTCCGGGACCATCACTAACAATATCAATACGCCCATCGTTTTCAAATTCTGCCAAGCCAACAACTCGTCCTGAGTACTGTGTATAGCCAGATTCAAACCCTCTTGCACCGGTATCTGTCCACGCAAAGGTTAATGGCCGTAAACATTCACCATTGCCCGCACATTCTTGAATATTGGTAATTTTCGATACACTGGATACAGAATCATATTGGTAAAAAATATTGTACTGTCGATAGACTTGACTATCGGCACTGGCAACAATAGAACGCAAACGCTGGGTACGATTGCGTACGGCCCCAAACCAATACCCATTACGGCGGTCGCTGCGGGTTTCGTAGTTAAATTGGATGGTATTGCCTTGGTAAGTAATTGTGTCGACTAAAGGCTCGCGATTAGTGGTACCCACTAACCAGCTGACGCTGTAGCTAGCCCCACCGCGCTGTGTGTGCGATGACTCTAAATATACATTGGGCGATGTGAGTTGGCGGGTTAGCGTTTTGGTAATGCCGTTTTCATAATTAAGCTCAAAAGTGCTGCTATTGACTGCGTGCACTAACACACCAGAATCAATTTCCGTTCGGTAGTAACCGCCACCAATCGAGACTAATTCTTCGCCGTTTAAACAATTGATACGCTGGTTGGTGTTGCGTCTGTAACATGCCTCGATACGGGCAAGGCCTGACGCCAATTGCCAACCCAAACCCATCACACCGTTGCCAAACTGGCTATTGTAATTAAGTGAAATATCAGGTTTTAAGCCGGCGGCACCCGTCGGTAAATCCAGCCTTACCTTATAGGACGCAGCACCACCATAGGTGACGTCAAATTCAACATTTGTATTGCCTGTTAATGTTCCTGGCACTAATGTCTGCGCATGAATGCTGAGTGAAAATACGCTGAAAAGAAAAATGGTTACACGAAGAGTGAGGGCAAAAGCACTGGCTTTCATAGATCTACGTCCCTGTTTTTTTATAGTTAGACTTTAATCGTTAACTAATTAGGTTACATCAAGCGGCTGTTTAAAAAAGCCACAATTTTTATAATGTGAAAGGTTACTAAATGATGAAAAAAACGTCAACACCTGATCAATATTTAATACATTATTTTTAAAAATAGAGATAGGATATGGGCTTTAGACATACAGGAAGCAAAAAAATAACGCAGAAAAAATATAGCAGGCTAACGACTACTGCCCACGCATAAACCATTTATCGATTTCTGCTAACGAAAAATGCATCCATGTTGGGCGACCGTGGTTACACTGCCCGCTGCGCTCAGTCACTTCCATATCCCGTAGTAGTGCATTCATTTCGGGGAGAGTTAATTTGCGATTCGCACGTACCGAACCATGGCAGGCCATTGTCGATAGTAATTCATTGATATGTTGTTGAATACGATCGCTGGCACCGTATTCGATAATATCGGATAGCACGTCACGCACAAGCTGCTCTACGTTAGCTTTTTGTAGTACTACAGGAATTTGCCTGACCAATAAGCTTTCCGGGCCAACACTTTCAACAGCAAAGCCCAGTTGCGAAAAAATATCGGTGTGGGTTTCGGCGCTGGCAATTTCTTTTTCACTCATGGCAATGGTGAGCGGTACTAATAACGGCTGAGATTGAATACCATTCTCTGCAAAACCTGCCTTCATGCGCTCATAAGTCACCCGTTCGTGAGCGGCATGCATGTCGACAACAATTAACCCCTCTTTATTTTCGGCAAGAATATAAATGCCTTTTAATTGCGCGATGGCATAACCTAAGGGTGGAATCTCTTCGTCACTGGCTGACGCTTCTGCCGGCATTGAAGGCGCTGCCAATGTCTCTGCATGTTCTGCAGATGCTTGATAAAACCCCAAGGCCTCTTTAACCTGCGGTGATTCGTGTTGAGGAGAACTAAACGAAGAATTAAATGAAGAATTCTCAAAGGAAGGACGGGGGTTTGCCAGCGGCATCGCTGCCTGAACCGTCGGGGCAGCAGTGACCAAGGGCATATCCGCTTCGCTTACATTGGTTTCAACTACGTCAGCTTCTTGATTCTGCGGGCGCACTTCAGCCAGGGCATGATGCAAGCTACTGTAAATAAAGTTATGCACTGAGCGATGATCACGAAAGCGTACTTCGTGTTTAGTCGGGTGAACATTTACATCAACCGTTGCTGGATCAATTTCTAGGTACAAAACAAATGCCGGGTGTCGCCCATGGTAAAGCACATCGCTATAGGCTTGCTTAACCGCATGACTTACCAAGCGATCTTTAATCGCCCGCCCATTGACATAAAAATGCTGCAAGTCTGCCTGGCTGCGAGAAAACGTTGGCAAGGCTACCCAACCCCATAGACGTAATCCATGGCGCTCGATATCAATGGCTAATGCATTTTCCATAAATGCCGGGCCACAAATTTGTGCCACTCTACGGTTTTTTTCAGCTTCACTGGTGCCCGCACGAAAACTATGGATGGCTCGCTGGTTATGACGCAATTCAAATGTCACCTCAAAATGGGACAACGCCAATTGTTTGATCACATCATCGATACGATTAAATTCTGTTTTTTCTGTGCGTAAAAATTTTCGTCGTGCAGGCGTATTAAAAAATAAATCGCGGATTTCAACGGTTGTCCCTTGAGGGTGTGGCGTTGGGGCAATATCTGCGGCCATATCGCGACCTTCGGTTTTTGCTAACCAACCACTGTGAGTATCCGTATTATTACTGCTTAAGGTAAGGCGGGACACCGAACTGATACTGGCCAGCGCTTCGCCTCGAAACCCCAGTGTCGCCACGGCTTCTAAATCATCCAGCACTTTGATTTTACTGGTGGCGTGGCGAGCCAGCGCCAAAGGAAGGTCGTCTTTTTCAATGCCGTTGCCATTGTCACGAACCCGCATTAATTTAATACCGCCGCCTTCGATATCCACTTCGATACGTGTCGCGCCGGCATCAAGGCTATTTTCCAAGACTTCCTTCACTACTGAGGCGGGGCGTTCTACGACCTCACCGGCGGCGATCTGGTTAGCAAGACGGGGGCTGAGGCGTTGAATAGAGGACATACAATAATTTTGACAGCGTGATTTAAAGAAGGGAATTATGGACTAAACCCGCGCTCGATTCTATGGCTGTCGGGAATGAAATATAGCTGACTTAACGACGACAAACGAGAGCAAGCGACACATTTTGTTTCGCTAATTTTTGAGCCTCTTAAGCCTGATTCGCTTTTGCCAGAAATGGGACTTATTGGGATTCAATATCACCTGCAAGTGATAGTCTTTATAAAAAGTAAAAATAAATTCGTTATTGCCTCGATATTCATGGCTATTGAGATTCCAGGATGAGTAATACCAAGGGATTAAGCTTTTTTTGGCGATAACGCGGTAGTGTTTGTCGAGCAAAAGAAAATCACATTGTTCTTCAAACATACAATCATAGGATGTGACTAAAAAATAATAATCATCAAGTTGATATTGCACTTCAATATCGTAACCAGGAATTTTCTGATGGGTCTCTTTACCTTTTTTATACAACAAGGACGTCTCTGGCCAGCTTTCATAAGGGCCTTGATGTTTTTCTAAAGCAAAATCATTAATCGCTAAAATATGACACCTCCAAGCTTATTATTTTATGCTTTAACACTTACCGTTTTTCCATACCCACGTGATGCACCATTGTGGTTGATGCACCAAAACCTAATAGCCAACGCAGGTATTCGAAGCGTTCTGTTTTTAGTGGCGTAAATTTCTGGCGCTCATACAAACGTTTAGCCGATGGGTTCGTATCAATTACACCGAGCCTGATTTGAGAATAGTGTTGCTCTTGAGCAAAATGTTTTAAATGGTTGAGCAGCTGACTTCCTATACCAAATCCACGCCATTCCTTACTCACAACTAATACCTATCATTCATACTTAAGTATCTCTATAACTTGAGCTTAAACCCTTCATGGGTTGCTTCAAAGCCTAATTTTTCGTAAAACCGCAGCGCATCAGGCCGTTTTTTATCTGACGTCAATTGAACAATACTGCACTTTTTTTCTTTTGCTCGCGCTATTGCCCAGTGAAAAAACTCAGCACCTAAACCCTGACCTCTGCAGTCAGAATGAATTCGCACACCCTCTATCAAACAACGCCATGAGCCAATATGGGTTAAATAAGGAATAAAGGTGAGTTGCAGCATACCAACAATTTTTCCATCGCTTTCGACCACTGATAATTCATTATTTGGATCACACGCAATACACTGAAAAGTATCGATGTAGTTTTGATGAATAGGTTGACTGTTATCTTCTCTCTCTGCACCTAACTCATCATCTGAAAGCATTTGTACAAGATGAGGAATATCTTCTTCTATTGCTTCACGGAAATGTAATTTCATTTTATTGCTTCTTACACTGGTTTATTTTTCTTTCTATGGATATCCGATAATAATTATACACTTACATTTAAATAAAAATGTGAGCATGCATCTCAGAACAACTCAAGAAATATGGCTGTTTAACGAATAAATTTACGATAAATAGTAAATGGCAAGCATCCTAAGAGCAGCCCAATTATTCGCCACCTTTTAGTGACATACACAACCCTGCGCTTTTTTTGAATCGCATCGATAATTTGTTTTGCTGCCTTTTCTACCGGTGCCTTCCAGAATACACCATCGCCTTTTGCCATATCCGTATCGACGAATCCAGGCCGGATATCGGTAATGATGATATTGTTATTATTCACATGAGATCGACAAGACAAGCCTTCAAGATAATTAGATACATAGGCTTTTGACGCATGATAAGGTGCGCTCAAACCACCTTTTACTGCAGCCACTGAAGATATGCCCACTATATGCCCGGACTTTTTTTCAGAAAAATAATGATACGCAAGATTTGCCATTGCCGTAAAACCTGCCACATTGACAGCAACCGTTTGGAGCTCATCTGATAGTGGATATTCAGGGTCCGCACTGCCGACGCCGGAATTAATAATGACAATATCTACACCTTTATTTACACACTCATCTGCACGTTTATCTTCACCACCGCATTCCATGGTTTTGAGCAGCTCATTAAATGCCCTTACCGATTCTGTAATATTCGTCAGATCCAGACATGATGTAAAACATTGAGAGGGTAATTCCGCCTGTAGAGAATCTAGCAAATGGGTACGACGCCCTGCCAACCCAAGGATATATCCGTCCTTTGACATTTGTCTGGCGAGCTCTCGACCAATGCCCGATGTTGCGCCTATTATTATCGCTTTCACAGATTGCCTATTAAAAAGTCCACTATATGACCATATGTTAAATCACTTGGTTTCAAGCGATACGACATTCGACTGATATTACATTATCTTTTCGGTACATTCACCGATGGGATGCATCAGATAAGACAAAAAAGGAAGATTGGATAATGATTATTTAAATTCTTTCAGTGCTTTTCTATACTCCAGCATAACACTGGAATTAGCTGCAAATTCTTTATTGATAATTTTTTTAACCGCAGGAACATCTTCGATGGAAGGCAAACCTTTTATGTTTTTATTCATGACTCGCAGCAATACATTAGAAGCAATAATAAGGTCACTGTAATTTCCCTGCTCTGTATCGGATTCATAAGCCCAACGTCCACCGTCTTTTAGAACATCCATGACCTCTTCTGGCAGATTCCACTTCGACACAACTAATCGACTATTGGTTGCCGATTTTTCTTCATTGATTTGCTGAATTTTTTCTAATGCCTGGGCGTCGGTTATATTTTTTGCAACGTATTGCAGTATTAGCAGATCACCGATACGAAAAAACAAGCCGCACAGGAATGCCGTATCAGGGTTAAAATCGGCATTTGAAAGTTTCGCGACCGTGCGCGCCATAATGGCCCGCCTAAGTGAATCGTTCCACGCTCGTCGAAAGGCTGTATCCAAGGATTTTACCGGGGGGTGAAATAATTCTTTTGTCGCGAAATAAAAGACTAAGTGCTGAGTGACCTGTTTACCTAGACGACAAACCGCATCCGTAATGGTTTTAACGTCCACCGCACCTCGGTAAATCGGGCTATTGGACGATTGTATTAGTTTAATAGTCATTGACGCATCACGACTGATGATATCAGCAATATCATCCAGTGAAGCTTCTTCGTCATTACATGCTTGCTTAACTTTCATTGCCACTTCAGGTAATGACGTTAGCAGCAAATCACCTTGCGAAATTTCTGCTTTAACTTTCTCAAGCACGGTTTTTTCAGGCATCTCGCCAATAGTGACTTCAAAATCACTATGAGCAGATGCAGCCTCACGCGTTTGCTCATAGACCATTTCAACAATGTGGTGCGGAACGGCATAAAATGCCGCTTCAAAGGAACACACCGTTCCAGAAAATTGCCTGGGCCGTAAAAAACCTATAGCCGTACTGGCTTTAGCGGTATCGCTTTTGACCTCGCTGTTATTGCCATCCTGAGCTTTTAAGGTTATCGCTCCATCCAGTAAAAAGTAGTCAACATCGTCATCCATACCCTGCTTGAACAACGGATGCCCAAACCGAAAAGCCACTTGTTCAGCAAAGCTGGCCATTAATATCTGACTACCTTTAGGTAACTCAGAAAAAGGCTGAAAATTGCTCAAAGGTGGCAGTAACCGCGGCCCTTTAGATTTGGGTTGCTTCTCAGGTTTTGAAGCGTCTTCTGAGCTAAACAGTTTGTTTAAAAAATTCTTGACCATCTGTATTTATAAGCCACATTCAATATAAAGATAAAAAGTATCTTTTGAGTATAGAAGCATTATTCCAAGCCGTTGAGGAAGATAAGTCATATATTTGAATAAGCACCATTAGCAGATGCCGACTCCGCAACTGAAAAATTTCTTAAGTTGTTGAAAAATATAGATAAACTCTTATTTAAAGGCCATCCGCATAAGCGCCCATGCATTTTTACTCTGGATTTATACAACCACTATGTCAGAATACACCCCAAATATTCACAAGCTATTCGTGTCTATTTAGAACTATCCGAAGATAACAATAATGTAACCAACAGCGTTAACAAACAATGAGGATATGATTATGGGTTTATTTGATTTTGTTTCATCCATGGGAAAAAAATTATTCAGTAGCGACGATGATGCCGCCGACAGCATCAAAGCAGCCATTGAAGATGACAACCCTGGCGTCAGTAATTTAGGGGTCGCATTTGACAGCGGTAAGGTGTCGCTCAGCGGTGATGCAGAAAGTGCAGAAGCGATGGAGAAGACTGTACTGATCGCAGGGAATGTTAAAGGCGTTAGCGACGTCGATGCATCAGGCATTAATGCGCCGGCGATGGTAGAAGAAGTACAGTATTATACGATTGAATCTGGCGATACTCTTTCGAAAATAGCTAAAGAGTTTTTAGGTAATGCAATGGATTACCCTAAAATATTTGAAGCTAACCGTGAAGTAATTAAAGATCCAAATTTGATATACCCTGGGCAAAAAATTCGTATCCCTGTTAGCGAAACCTCAGCAGCTTAATTTTTTCTGCATAAATAACTGCCCCATAAAAAAGAGTGCTTTACTTACTGAGTAAAGCACTCTTTTTTTCTTAACCGAACAATAGTCAGTAACATTTACTTTTCAGTTACACGTAAAGCAATACGGCGGTTTTGCGCACGGCCTTCTTCCGTGTCATTACTCGCGACAGGGTATTGAGGACCATAGCCTTCAGACTCTAATCGACCTTGAGGAATACCTTGAGAAATTAATGAATTCTTAACGGACTTAGCACGATTTTCTGACAAGGTCTGATTAAACGCTAAGCTCCCTGTGTTATCGGTATAGCCACCGATTTTTAATTTCACTTGTGGGTAGGCTTTTAAGATTTCAGCGATATTTCTGATCTGCTCTCTAGAATCTATCGTTAACTCAGACTTTCCTGTAGCAAAGTTAATTCGGTCAAAATTAAACCAAGTTGTTTTATCTACAGGTTTAGAGTCATCCTTAATAAATGCTATGAGTTTATTTTCAACACCAAACTCAGGAATATTTAAATCAGTGCCACTGGGTAATTTACTCGACAAGAAGCTGCCTAGGTCAGAAGCTGCCTGTTTAGCGGAATCGATTGCCGTGGTGATTTTGGGTTCATTATTGGTAGTTTCAGAAACACCCGCCTCAGGAACAGCTGGTGCTGCTGCACTTCCAACAGCAGCTGGAGCGGCAGCAATACTGACTTCGTCAGTTCTAGAGCAACACTGGGAAAATAAATACCAAACTAATAAAGCCAATAAAATGGGAAGCAACCACCATACCCAGCGACAACCGCAGCCCTTTTCTTCTTCAACAATTTCAGGCTTGTGACTCGACATTGCAGTCATTGGGCCGGAGCTTTTGGGGCTATCAGCAACTGGAGTTGGAGTTGGAGTTGGAGTTGGAGTTGGAGTTGGAGTTGGAGTTGGACTAGCAACTGGGGCTGATTCAGCATTGTCAGCAACAGTATTTCCAACAATACCGGCTAAAGGCAACGTTCCCGTCCCTAAAAGGCGTGCAATAGCGGCCTCCATAGACGCTTCGGAGGAAAACCAGGCACTGGTTGCAATTTCCTGATGATTGCCTGCGACCAAGTTAAAGAAATGCCGCCCAGAATCCAATGAATCACGCTTATAACGCTTTTCGATAACACGGTTTTTTTCAACAGAAGCAACACCGTTGTCTCGCCCTTTTACAGACGCATAACCTTCACTAATAAGAACAACGTCACCATCGAGATTGTAGGTAAAGAAATGTTCGTCGCCATCACTAAAGGCTTCAAAACCATTTTCAACACCTGAGGCTTTTTCCTGATAGAATTTTAACGGCTTATAATCGTCTCCATCGACACCTTTTTTACCCTTGTAGTCTTTATCACTCATGAATTTCCCCTTTTAAAAATATATTGGTACAAAACCCAAATACAAATCGATTTTGGATGAAATAAAATATTAGTGCGCTTCTTATTTAGCTAATTAAATGGTGAGCTAACCATCAACGGTGGGTATTACCAGCTTTTGACCTATACGAATTGACGTTCCATTTAGTTTATTTTCTTTTTTAATCGCAGCAACAGAACTGCTATAGCGAAGAGCAATACCTGACAGCGTCTCACCACTGGTAACTTTATGGACAACGGTTTGTGAAATTATTGACGCTGCTGGTTTAATACTTGCGACCGTTTTTGGCGCTGAAACTCTAGGTGCTTTTCTGACTGTCAATTTCTGACCGATTCTAATAGAGTTTTTCTTTAGTTTATTGAGATTTTTCAACTCGCTAACCGACAACCGGAAACGTGTTGCAATACCCGACAAGGTATCACCTCGTACAACAGTATAAAGGCCTACACTTTCCTCTTTGCCACCATTTTGCTTCCAGGCAATATATGTCCCTGCAGGCGGGTTCTTTTCAAAGAAAGCGCGCACACCACTATAAATTGATTGGGCCATTTTCTTGCGGTAAGACCTAGTCGATAATTTTTTTGCTTCTGTTGGATTAGATATAAATCCCGTTTCGACAAGAATGGAAGGCACATCTGGGGATTTCAAGACTAAAAAACCAGCCTGCTCAACAGTGCCTTTATGTAAGCGCGCAATACCACCCATCTTTTTGAGTATGTGATTTCCTGCATCAAGACTTGAACCCAATGTTGCACTCATTGATAAGTCAACAAGCACTCCTTTCAGGACTTTATCTTTATCATTAAGGCTCACATCGCCAACACCTCCGATAAGGTCGGCATCGTTTTCTCTGCGGGCCAAAAAGCGTGCGGTTTCACTAGTTGCACCACGGCGAGATAATGCAAATACCGACGCACCTCTGGCATCGGGTGTTTTAAAGGCATCTGCATGAATAGAAACAAATAAATCTGCCCGGTGTTTACGCGCAAAATCGCGCCGCTTTTTTAAGGGGATATAGTAATCATTGGTACGAGTTAGCTTTGCTTTATAGCCATCCGTTTGATTAATTTTTTCAGCCAGATGTTTAGCGATATCAAGTACAACATCTTTTTCCTTAACACGTTTTGGACCGACAGCACCTGGATCTTCCCCCCCGTGCCCGGCATCAACCACAACTAAAATGTCACGACGTGTAGAAACCGCAGCGGCTTCGGCAACCCGCTCTATCGTCTTTTCGGTCACGGCATTAGCATCGTATAAGTCGACCACTAAACGGTTAGGCTTACCCGCATGCTTTTTAAGAAAAAAACTGCGCGGATTAATATTGCCCTGCAAGTCAAACACAAAGCGCAAATCTTTTTGCTCTCGCTTGGCACTGCGAATTCGTTTGATTGGAGTTTTTGTTAAATCGACACTAGAAAGTGATGCGCTATTACGCGCATTGTTAATATCAACCACTAAGCGTGAAGGACTTTTTAAGGAAAAGATTTTATGGTCAACAACGCCGGTTAAATCAAATACTACACGGGTATGATCAGGGGCTCTCCATAAACGTACGCCTTCTACATTGGTTTGCGATTGAGCGAAAATAGAAGAACTAAAAACGGTTAATAATAATAGCAAAGCGATGGAAGCTATCCGCATGGATTTAGCAGAGACAGAGGACTGAAAACTAGAGAATCTAGAAGAAACAGGATTTGAACAATTTAAACGTACGCAGATCATGATTTCCAGTGCTTAAGCACATTCCCACCCTTTTCAGTTATGGCCGTTATTATTAATTTTCGCCCTACAACGCCTGATTCCATCTTTTTAGGAAGCAATTCTAACCTTATATCGGCCGCAGGTAAAAACCCTTCGCCTCGCTCCGGCCATTCAATCAAACAAATCGCTTCTTCATGAAAGTAATCACGCATTCCCATATATTCTAATTCTTCCGGATCACCCAAGCGATAAAGATCAAAATGATAAACCGCGGTCGCTAAATTTTCGTAAGGCTCGACTAGTGTATAGGTAGGACTCTTAACTGAACCTGAATGACCAAATGCTTGCAATACACCACGAGTAAACGTGGTTTTACCTGCTCCTAATTGCCCTTCAAGGAATAACGTCATTCCTCCGCTTATTTGGCGACCCAGGGTTTGCCCGGCAGAGACTGTTGCCAACTCATCTGCGAGCAAAAGGCTTTTTTGCAGGTCTTCTTTTACTGATTTGGTCATAAATATAAGCTGGTCCCACTCTAACCGTTATCTAACAACAAACGCACATAAGCGATAAGGTCAGTTGCCAACAGGCCTCGCATGCCAGACTCCGCAATCGCAAGATCAGCAGCAGTCGCATGGAGTATTACACCCAGACAAGCAGCGTCATCAATGGATAAACCTTGGCCTAATAAACTACCCAACAAGCCGCTCAACACGTCGCCCATGCCTCCTGACGCCATGCCTGGATTGCCTGCATCACATACAAATAAGCGTTGGTCCGACGTCAGCACTAAACTGCCAGCGCCTTTAAGGATTACAGCACCCCCATATTTTTGCTGAAGTGCTTTGACAGCAGCGATTCTATCGTTCTGCACCTCGGCGATTGATATGTCCAATAAACGAGCGGCTTCGCCAGGGTGAGGAGTTAGTATCCAGGACTGAGGCTTATCGGCTGATCTTGGCCATTGGATACGCCCCTGAGATAATAAATTCAAGGCATCTGCATCTAATACCATCGGTTTATTGCTATGTTTGCTCTCATTCAAATACACATACATGCAGTAATAAAGTAACTGTTCTGACCAGGCGGACTGCCCTAAACCCGGCCCTATCACCAATACTGTCGGTTTTTCCAAATAAGGTAATAATTCCTGGCCGGAAGCCGTACCAATGGCCATTATTTCTGGTTGGCGAGCGATAATAGCAGCTGTATTGATGGGTTGAGTCGCCACACCTATTAGGCCAGCTCCAGAGCGTGCAGCCATTTGCGCTGCCATTAAAGGTGCCCCACCATAACCACAATCACCACCGATAACTAATACATGTCCAAAATCACCTTTATGAGCATCTATGGAGCGTTCAGGTAGTTTGTCTAACAAGGCGGATAATTCTAGAACTTGGGCTTTTGGCTCTATCTTTGAATCACGGTAGGTCTCAACAGGCACATTCAGGTCATTAAATACGCGTCTTTGCCCGCTGCATACTCGACCGTCACCAATTAAATTCCCTAATTTTTGCCCAATAAAGCTTATCGTGGCTGTCGCTTTTACTGCTACTGCATCAACGGTGCCTGTATTCGCATTCACACCCGAAGGAATATCGATCGACAAGACTGGCCAGGCAGTCTGATTAATAATAGAAACGGCTGTAGAGTAAGGCTCTCTCAAGGGCCCAGTTGTGCCAGTACCTAATAACGCATCGACAATCACTCCCGACGCATCCCCACCCTCAAGTGCTGATTGCCAGGCATCCGTAGTAAATGGTCGAATATCAACACCTTCCTGTACAGCATACTCATACGCTGCCTGAGCGGCACCAGTCAGAGTTTCAGCCAATTGCCACACCGTAACGGGTAACCTGCGTTGAGCAGCGAGTGCAGCAACAATATAACCATCACCACCATTATTACCTCCACCACAGAAAACATGGATAGCATCAGGCTCAGGCCACTGTTCCAATAATGTATCAAAGGCAGCTTTTCCTGCACGCTTCATTAATAAAGTTCCCGGTATTCCACACTCTTCTATGGCATACCGATCCAATTCACGAACATCCACAGCCGTGTATAAAGACTTTGACAATACCTGCGAATCAAACATAAACGGTCTCTGCTGAGAAAATGAAGGCATTATAGGATAAAGCTAGCCAATAAGCCTAAAGAAGCTGATATTGATACTGCTTACCATAAACTTCCCACCTTTATTAGCCTTTATATCCGGGTAATAAAACACTATTATCAAAGCCGATACGTGTTTTATTAACAACCCATCATTGGATACTGAAAAGAGTGCAACAAGAGTCATCTAAAATATCACGATTGATGCCGCCCTTTGCGGTGGTTTTGCTGCATGCCATCGGTATCAGTTCAACCCTAGGGTATGGAATTCACCACCTATTCAGTGAAACATTGATCATTGGTATTCTCTTATTGACCTCGGGAATAAGCGGCATCTGTTCACTTGTCTATTTGTACTATAACAGGGACCGCAACTATTTTTTTGTGGTTTTCGGGTCATTTTTAGGATTGGCGCTTGTTCTTAGTTCTTACTTTCATGGATACCGTGGCTTACTTTTTGTTTTTCCTTTTACCGCCAGCCTTTTCTATTTCATGCGTTTTAAAACAGCACTGCTTCTTGCACTTGCTCTCAGCATTGTCTGTTTATTAGCAGCATTACATGTCATGGAAAATATTGTTGTTTTACGTTACGGCGCAGCGCTGATTATTTCTATTGGTTTTTCTGCTTGTTATGCGTATGTCATGAACGAACAGAAGGCCCATCTCGAACAGGATGCTCACTACGACTCCTTAACCGGTATAACTAATAGACGCTATTTTAACCACTGGCTCAATTCAGTCATCGATGAGAAGCCGTCATCGAAGAAAAACATTGCCCTGTTTTACATTGATATTGATGATTTTAAGCACATCAATGATGGTTTTGGACATGCTGCTGGTGATGAGTTACTTAAATTATTCAGTAAACGCATACTGGCAGTCATCCGCCAAAATGAACTCATCATGGCAACAAATAAAATCTATAATTTTGCCCGGCTGGCTGGCGATGAATTTGTGATTGCTATTCTGGATTTAGATAATATTAATGCAGCCAAAAGAATTGCTGAACGATTAATAGAAAGCACATCGGTGCCTTTTAATATTTCATCAACAGAAATCGATGTACACATCAGCATCGGCGTTATTTACTCTGAGAATTACATGAGTGCCGAAATGTTAGTGCACAATGCTGATACGGCCATGTATCGCGCCAAAACTAACGGAAAAAACAATTTTTATATTTATGACGATAGTATTTCCGCTGAAATTCAACGTAGAAAAGACATTGAAACCAATATCACTCAGGCATTGGACAAGCAGCTGTTCAAGCTGGAATATATGCCAATCTATGACATCACTGCAACACCAAGCATTACAGGTGTAGAAACATTAATCAGATCGAATCAAGATTACCTTCGCGATATAGGCCCTGATAAATTTATCCCTGTCGCAGAGGCAAGTGGACAGATTAAAGATATCGATTTATGGGTAATGGAAACAACATTCCGAGACATTAGCTCTGTACAAAAAGGGGCTGACCAAATTGATCGTTGGTATGCCATTAATATATCATCAACAGAATTATTGGATTCCAAATTTATTGATCAGATCGAATACCTCTTAGAAAAATATTCTATTGATCCAAAAATGATCCACCTTGAAATTACAGAAACCAAACTTGTCCCGTACGAAAATATTATTCTCGACAGATTAAACCGACTGCGAAAGCTCAACTTCCACTTAACCTTAGATGATTACGGCACAGGCTATACAGGATTTGCTCAGCTACTGAATTTCCCTGGCGACTTTATAAAAATAGACCAGAGCTTTATTGCCGAAATTAATCAAGGCAATTCAAACTATACAAAAATGATTGGAGTCATGTTATCGATTGCGAATATTTATGGCTTAAAAGTTGTTGCTGAAGGCGTAGAAACAAAAGAGCAGCTCAACTATTTACAAGATTTAGGTTGCCAATATGCGCAAGGGTATTATTTTTCCAGACCATTATCCTGGCAAGATTTCTCTAAACTATAGCGGCATTACTCAACTAAATATATATTTTCAGCATTTCGATAATAGTGCTTATAATCAATACCAAAGCCGTAAACGAATTTATCTTCTATTGCAAAACCATGATAATCAGGCTCAACAATATCATTATGCTTACGTGGTTTTTCTTTATTTAGCAATACTGCAGTTTTTACTGATCGTGGATTTTTATTCAGGCAAAAATTAACGACTTCGGTCAATGACACACCTTCATCGATCATATCATCAACAATCAGAATATTTTGTCCATCCAAATTTAAATTCGGTTCTTTAATCCAGCGAAGCTGGCCTCCATGATCTTTATCACCATAGCGACTAATGTGCACATAATCGAATCTCACAGGGAAAGAAAGATGTGTTAATAAATGGGAACAAAACACCATACCTCCAGTCATCACACAAAGCACAACAACGTCCTGCCCCATAAAGTCTTTATTTATGGTAGCCGCCAGCTTTTCTATAGACTGCACAATATCCTTTTTCGCAATCAGCGGCTTAACATGAGGAAAATCTACTTCACACTCCAACATATACCCCCTCTAACATATATACGATCCAACAAATACTCTATTCAACATAATCAATTGGCTTAACACTTAATATTTTTTAACGCAGCCAGTGACTGATGATATCTCGGCCAAAACCTTTAGGCTCTTGATCAACTTTACTACTAATCGAGCAACGTAGTTTCCAGACAAAACGACCAACAAGCTTTGCCATTGTTGCTATAGCAAAATACATTCTACCATGATTTTTGGTAAAGTAGTGGCGACGCGAATCCAACCAATAACCCGGTATACGTTCCCATTTTTTCATTCCGGTTGAAGCCGAGCCGACATGAGCCACACGGCTATCCAATATATAACGTGTTCTCCAGCCTTTACGATGAGCCCGCAAACATAGATCTGTTTCTTCAAAATATAAAAAGAATGTTTCATCAAACAAACCAATTTGATGAATCATATCGACCCGCATAAGCATACTGGCCCCGGCCAGCCAATCGACATCAATGGATGTTTCAGGGATGCCAATAGGCACTACATGGTTCTTAAATAGTCGTGTTACAAGGCCTAGGCGTATAGCCCCTTCCAACTCACCTTGTATCGTAGGGAAACGGAAAGCAGTAATATGAGGCTCACCATCAGTGCCGAAAATATAACTACCCGCAATACCATAATCAGCATTACTATCGAGAAAAGTCACCAACTCCACCAGTGCTTTCTCTTCAGGAAATGCATCCGAATTTAGAATATAAATATACTCCAACTCATCGTCCCTCATCATGACATGACGGATGCCCACATTGTTGCCAGCACCAAACCCACCATTATTACCAGATTGCAATACTTCAATACGATCCCAGCCTTGTGTATTTTCTTGCTGCTTCTGCAAACATGCAGCACGCAACTTATCCTCACTACCATCTCCAGAATCATTATCAACAACGGTAATTGACCATTCAAAAGGCACATGAACTAAAGCGGCAACAGAGGCAGTAATTGCATCGACTGTCATATCAGGTGTACGGAAGTTTAAAATAATAACGGCAAGTTTCACGGGGAAGATTGTTCCTTTTATAAGATAAACCAAATTATGAAAAAATGGATATAAAAAAGGTCAGAGTAACGTTTTATACTCTGACCCCATTTTTACCTATCGTTTACGCGTTTTGGGATCAGCCGCTTCGATACATTGTCTTAACTTAACCGCAAGCACTCGAACATTAGGCTCTAATACCATGCTGTCATGATTCCCAGGCACTTCATAAACTTCAAGATCATTTACATAAGGCGGCCAACCATTATCTTCATAAATAACTTGGCGATCAGCATTCGTTACCCTGCTGCCACTTAAACGATAATGGATATCCAGTCGAGGCCTGAACAATGTTGCATGAACATTTAGCGGCTGCAGATCATAACGTCCTAATGCACGATAGAAAGCCATTTCCATTCTCTCCGACTGAAAGTCATGCGCCTCTTTACCTTCATCAGCCTCTCTAAAACGCTTACGGAATTTTTGCAATTCCCATTGATAACGATTTTTTGCCCACTCGGTAAAATAACCAGCGCCTTTTTTGCGAACATTTTGCAAGTGGATCGACATGCGATCAACAGAACTTAACGGCTCATTAAATGGCAACGGTGTATCTAACAAAATAACTTCCGAAACTTCATGTCCCATGGCCTTAAGTTGTTTAGCAATTTCAACAGCCGTAATTCCACCACCTGAAAAACCACCCAAAATAAAAGGGCCCTCTGACTGAACTGTCAGCATTTCAGCAATATAATCTTTTGCCATTTCTTCAAAAGTTTCATGAGGCTCTGAATCACCAAATAAACCCCGCGCCTGCAAGCCATAGAACGGTCTGTCACTACCAATTAACTGTGCTAAATGGCGAAGGTTCAATACATTACCAAACATACCGGCCACTAAAAAGAATGGCGTAACATTGCTAGACTTGGCACTGTGCATAGGCACTAGGTGTGTATAGCGAGCCTTACGCGACTTATCTGCTTTTTCTGAACTCCCATCACTGCCACTACTTACTGAAGCAACATCACCTACGGTTTCTCGAATCAAGTCCGCACAGCTGGCAATGGTTGGGGCCTCAAATAAAATAGAGATTGGATAATCAACGCTGTATACCTGTTGAATTTTAGCAAACAAGCGTACAGCAATAAGTGAATGCCCTCCGAGTTCAAAGAAACTATCTTCAACACCCACTTGATCAACACCTAATAATTCTTCCCAAAAACCAACTAACGTTTTTTCAATATCATCACGAGGCGCCGTATAGTCATTATCGAGATCTGGGCGGGAGAATTTTGTTTCATTACTTTCTTTATGCAAAGAAGCAGCGGTGGCATCAACTTCTTTTATCAAGCCCTCCAACTCTAATGAAGAGACAATAACTTCCGTCGCGCTGCCGTTTTCTAATATTGAAAATAATGCCTTGGTGCCTTCATTGGGCAAAATACCTTGGGATAGATTATGCTGAAAAGCCATTTCTGATGGAGACAACTGCCTGAATTCACCTGACGATGTATCAACAGGATCTTTTTCTAAATTACCCGGTAATGCATCTTTAGAAAAATCAACTTCACCCGTTAATTTTTTGATGGTCAACTCTTTAACTTCAGCCAATACCTGGCCTCGGCTATCAAACATCACAATATCGAAGCTGGCAAAATCCTGATCTACTGTATTGTCACGATGATTACGTACCCAGCTATACACTTGCTGGCTCAATGGCTTATAAAATTGAAAGCTTGCATAAGAGACCGGCACCCAGAGGTTAGCCGATTCTTTGTCAGCAGAAGCCGAATCACTATAGCCTTTAATCAAATCCATTGCGTAACCCGTCGCAATATCTAATAGCGCTGGATGAATAGCATAGTCAATTTGATCATCACTATACTCGTCTGCTAACGATAAACGGGCAATAGCTTCCTGCTCACCATATTTTGCATCACGTAATACATGCCAACGAGGACCAAAGTTTAAGTGATCTTCTTGGCGAGTACGAATATAAGGAGAACTGACAGAGCTTTTTTCAAGCTGAAGGCGTGACAAAATTGTATCAAGAGATTCACTTGTACTTTTACCAGCCCCCATCAAAATACGCGCTTCTGCATGAGTTTGCCAAGCAGATTCCCCCTGCGGGTCAGTGACTTCAGATTGAATTGCAAACTCATAACCTTCCACTGTTTGCTCGAGCTTAACTCTCGCCATGACGGTTTCATTGTCAGGCACATAAAGTGCTTTCAGGAAAATCAGTTCTTTTATTTCGAATGCACCTGACTCACCCGACTCTCGCAGTGCAGCACGAACAAGCTCTATATAAGCAGTACCTGGCAACAGTGCTTGACCATTCTTAGTACGGTGCTCTTCCAAAACCCAATGGGATTTTGTCGACAAATAAGCGGTCAGCAAAAATGTGTCATGCCCATTACTAGAGCGCGTAATGCGTTTTTCAAATAATGGATACTGTGCCGAAACCACTTGCTCTTGAGGCGCTGATTGGCCATACCCCATAGAAGAAGCGGCGGCGGCCGCCATACCGACTTCATTCCAAACGCCCCAATTAACAGCAACGGTATAACCTTTTTCTTGGGTATTGCGTCGATGCGCATAAGCATTTAAAAATGCATTAGCCGCAATATAATCTATTTGACCTACGGGTGAAATCACCGTACTGGTTGATGAAAACAAAACAAAGAAATCTAAAAGTTTACCTGCAAATAATTCATCGAGAACGAGTGTGCCGTACACTTTGGGTGCAAACACATTTTCGATATCCGACTGGCTTTTCATTTGAATCAGCCCATCATTAACGGTACCGGCACCATGGATGACACCATTAATATCGCCAAAATGAGCTTCAGCCTCTTGAACAACTTCTCTCATGCGATCGATATCAGTCACATCGCCACTAAGCACTAATACATTAGCACCGGAAGATTCAAGATCACGCACTTTGCGAATATTGCGGCTAATCGCATCGTCAGCACTATGCTCTTTTAGCCAACTTGACCACTCATTGCGCAAAGGTAGTGGAGTACGGTTAATCAAAATGAGTTTTGCTTTAAATTGTTTGGCTAACTCCGTTGCCATCACATAACCAATACCACCAAGGCCGCCAGTAATCAGGTATACACCTTGCTGCTTTATTCGAGGTGAGTGGCTGGTTGGCTGCGCGTCATCACCGATATAATCATATTGCAATTGCCAACGCACATTATTGCGATAAGCGTATAGGCCATCATCAACAGTTGCGTAAAGCTCTTTGTACATGAGATCAATCAATTTCTGAGAAATTTGCTCAGGCTGATTTTTATTTTTACTTAGCTTATCGAATAAACCAGCTTCAGTTGTATGGGTTAAATCCACATCAATACAACGGCATTGAATCGCTGGAAATTCTCGTGGAAGAATTTTACAAGGCCCTAGAATCGTTGCCTTTTCCGGATACGGGACAGGCTCTTGATCAATCTGCTGCATACCATTTGTATAGACAATAATATCCAGCTCTCGATCCACCAGACCTTCATCGGCCATAGCCCGCGCCCAGAAGAATAAACTATAAAAACCTTTCTCCTGATTCCGATGCAAAAAGCTCGAACCAGGACGGAAACTTTCTTCACGAGTTAACAACCAGAGGTGTAAAATACTGTCGGGGAAAGCGCCGCTGGCAACTAAATCTTTTACCAAAGCAGAATAAGATTCCAAACCTAACTCAGAAGCAATACAATATTCTTCATTACTGACTTTGTAATAGGCATCACCACTGACAACCGTAATAACTTTATGACCTTGGCCGCGTAACTTACTGACAAGTGCATGACCAACATCATCACCATCATCGAACACTAGCCACGTTTTCGGTTCTGTCGGCTTTGATAACACACCTTGCTGTACCCAGACAGGTTTGCGAAACCAATCATCCCAACTATCTAACTTTTCCAGCGCTGCGAATCCTTCACCATCACTTTGGGCAGGTTTACCCGGCTCGATCCAGTAGGGGTTATGTTGAAACGCGTATGTCGGCAAAGGCACTTTATAGCGCCGCTCTTCTGGCCAAATTGCATCACTATTAACAGGATATCCTACTGCCCAAAGGCGACCCAAAACGGTTAAAAAGTAACTCAGGTCTGGCGTTTCTTCTTGAGGGTGGCGTAAACTTGAGAATACACGTTGTGATGGCGCTTCTGGGTTTTGTCGAGTCAATGCACCCAAAATATTACCTGGCCCTACCTCAAGGAAAATATATTCTTCATCGTTCAATAAAGTATTAATACCATCCGCAAAATACACAGTATTGCGCAGATGCTTTACCCAATACTCTGGATCTACCGCTTCTTGCTCCGTAATCCAAGTGCCGGTGTAATTAGAGATAAAATTAATCTCTGGTTTTTTCAATTGAATACTGCGTAGATAATTACCGAAGGGTTCAAGAATGCCATCGAGCAACCAGGAGTGTGCAGCAATATCGATACGAATGGGTTTGTTTTCAATATTAAGTGCGGTTAATTTTTCAGAAAGCCCGTCTAAATCAGCTTTGGTACCTGAAGCTACTGAGAGCATCGGGCTATTGACCGCTGCTAACGCTAATTTTTCGTGCAAGTGTTGTTTTAGTTCTTCCGCTGGCAGCTCAACACTTAGCATCCCGCCTTCAGGTACGTCATCCATCAACTGACCGCGCAACAAAACCAACCCTAATGCATCTTTAAAACTGAAGACACCAGCCAAACATGCTGCTGTGTTTTCACCCATGCTATGGCCAATCAATGCTTTCGGTTCAACACCTAAAGACATCCATTGTTTTGCCAAGGCATATTCCACTAAAAATATCAGTGGTAATTGCACGGATGGTTTTTTTAATTCCTGCTGAACAGCATCGAGAGATTGATCATCAACGAATAATAATTTTTTATAATCCAGGCCTGTTTTCTCTTTTAGAATCGCAAAGCCATTATCCATATGTTCTTTAAAAACGGGCTCAGCTTCATACAAACCTTTACCCATATCCGCATATTGGGCACCACCACCAGGGAACATATAAACAATCGATTTTTCTTCGCCATCCGCTGCATGTGTAAATACTCGACGCTGATCTTTGCTTTCCAATAACTGAATGGCTTCATTGTGATCAGCACAAGCTAATACTCGACGGTGCTCAAATGATTCTCGACCATTAAATAACGTAAACGCAACATCCGCTAAGTCAAGCTCTGGGTTTGCTTGCAAATGCTCCGCCAATCGCTGACCTGCGGCATCTAATGATTTACGGTTTTTTGCAGACAATGTAATCAGATGATTACTACGTTGGTGAGCACTGGCTTCTGGTCGCTCAGGTGGCTCTTCAACAATCACAAACGCATTGGTACCGCCAACACCTAATGAATTAATCGCAGCACGGCGAGGTTCATTGGCGGGCTTCCAAGGCTTTAACTTATCGTTAACGTAAAAAGGCGAATGTACAAAATCAATCGTTGGATTTGGGGCTTCGTAATTTAAGCTCGGGGGAATTTTTGCATTTTCAACCGCTAAGGTTGCTTTAATAATGCCCGCTACACCTGCAGCAGTATCAAGGTGGCCGATGTTACTTTTAACAGAACCTACTCCACAAAAACCAGTGCGTTCCGTTGTCTGATTAAAGGCTGCGGTTAAAGCAGACAATTCAATAGGATCACCTACTGGCGTCCCTGTACCATGACACTCAACATAGCCAATACTGTCAGCGTCAACGTCAGCAATTTCCAGAGCTTCTGTAATCGCGTGAGCCTGGCCATCAACACTAGGGGCGAGATAGCCTACCTTACTGGATCCGTCATTATTCACGGCGGAACCAATAATCACACCATGGATATGATCACCATCCTCAATCGCATCTTCTAAGCGGCGCAATACAATAGCCCCTGTACCACTGCCAAAAATAGTCCCTTTAGAACGGTGATCAAAGGGTCGGCAATGACCATCCGGCGACAGGATCTCACCCTCTTTATACATATAGCCACGGCCATGGGGAATTTCGATGGTAACGCCACCAGCCAAGGCCATATCACACTCTTCACTTAATAGACTTTGGCAAGCTAAATGTGTTGCCACAGACGAGGTCGAGCATGCCGTTTGTACGTTAATACTAGGACCAGTCAAATTTAAGCTATAGGAGACGCGAGTGGCTAGAAAGTCTTTATCATTACCGGTATGACGCAACAGGAACATTCCCACCGAGTCGACCAGATCCGGATTGGTGATTAGGTTCTGGGCAAAATAAGCACCCATTCCACAACCAGCAAATACGCCAATAGCGCCATCGAATCGAGAAGGAACATGGCCTGCTCTTTCCAGAGCCTCCCAGCAGCATTCGTAAAACTGTCGATGCTGAGGGTCGAGAATACCTGCTTCTTTAGGGCTAAATCCGAAAAAGTCCGGGTCGAAATACTCCATTTTATCAAGAGGAGCACCGGCTTTTACATAATGAGGGTTTTTCAGTTGATCAGGTCTTACACCGTTTTCAAGCAGCTCTTCATCTGAATAGAACTTAACCGATTCCACCCCTCCGCATAAATTTTTCCAATAATCATCGGGGTTACTTGCTCCTGGTACTCGGGTTGCCATACCGACAATGGCAATACCATAGCCACCAAAATCGTCTTGTTCACTCATAATAAAAGGATTCCATGTTGTTATGGGGTTATATATTTATATTTTTGTATGAAAACTATGTTATGCAATCTGAAAGGTCATCATTACGTTCTTATTATAGATGCTTAAATTACTAATCGCTTAAATGCCAAAATCATAACGCCATGATAAGAGAAAGATAATCCCTACTAGTAGG
Organism: uncultured Pseudomonadales bacterium; assembly: GCA_947487765.1. GTDB lineage: Bacteria > Pseudomonadota > Gammaproteobacteria > Pseudomonadales > Cellvibrionaceae > CANLBN01. The sequence continues at coordinate 234,621 of CANKXO010000003.1, forward strand.
TATAACGTTATATTAGTAACTGCATATTCTACTATCTAATTAAATACAACCGATAGAAACCGCAGTTTAAGCAACCGCGGTATTAGAAAGTAAGGCATATTGTAGCCTTATATAGAGAAAAGAACTAACTAGAGGAGCGTCTTTACGCTTTAGAAATGGGCTTTACCTGGATATCAACCGGGTCAGTTGCTACAGGAGCATTATATAAAACAACCGAATCTGAATTGATGGAAGAGTTATCTGCAATGGGCTTTGCCGGAATGCCAACAACCGTTGTCCCTGCGGGAACATCATGTAGAACAACTGAATTAGCACCAATGGATACGTCATCTCCAATCGTAACAGCGCCTAACACCTTAGCACCGGCGCCGATATTAACGCGCTTACCCAAAACAGGGGCTTCAAAAGGTTGATCTAAATAACGGTTACCCAAGCTGACACCTTGACGGATTACACAGTCATCACCAATAACCGAGTAACCATGAATAACAACTGCTCCTTGGTGCTCAAAGATAACACGCCGACCAAGCTCTACTGTATATGGCAATTCTATGCCATATACATTCCGCGCCCGGATATAAAGAAGGTGGTAAAGCACGCTAAAAGGTACACGCAACCATCGCTTTTTGATTTTCATACGCCACTGTCCAAAACGGCAGGTGGCAACTGCACGAAAACCGGGCATGGTTGAGTCTCTACTGTGACAGATCCAGTCTTCTTTAATTTGTTGAAATAGGTTCATAAATGGTATGTCGTTAATCGGCTACTTAGAAATTCGTATACTACACAAAAATTAAGGAAGAAATATGAAGCTAGTTAAAAAATATAAACATTAAAGAAATATTCGGTTATTTATCGGATGAGTTTATCCAATTTTTGGGATTAAAATCACTCTTTACAAAAAAGTCACAGGCGAATTTTGGCGGTCGGGTTTTTAAATCTTCCCGTTGAGTTAGTCTTTTTCGTAACACCCAACAACCATGTCCTATTAACCATAAAAAGTCTGCAGTCATTAATAGCAATCGCCCATAGTTTTTTAAAAAGTAGCGCCGCCTCGATTCAAACCAATACGCTGGCCGTCGTGGTTGTTGCTTACGAACATCAGAAATCCCTGTTGATGCACCGACTTCATGAATCACAGAACTTTCCGGAATATACCAGCAGAAGATACCTCGACGATAAGCTTGCAGCAGGTAATCAACCTCTTCAAAGTATAAAAAATATTTTTCATCCATGTGACCTAACTCTTGCTGCACATGAGAACTAAACATCAATGAGGCGCCGGCCATCCAGTCAGACTTTTCTATTACAGAAGGAATGTTTCGACAAACGATTCGCTTAGCGAATAATTTATCCAATACTCCCAAGCCAAAGCCTGAACATAATTCGCTAATAATGGAAGGAAAGTTAAACGTAGAGACTTGCTTAGTCCCATCTCGATCCTGCAGGCAACTACCCACAATCGTTCGAGGATGCTCAGTCAAGAAGCCAACCAAGACCGAAGTTGCACCCGGCAAAACTTGTGTGTCTGGGTTAAGCATCCAGTAATAATCAATATGGGGAAGCCAAGATTTAGCTTGCTCAAAACCGCGATTATTGCCATATGCATAACCACCATTTTTTTCGGCCGCAAAAATATTTACCCAGCTGCCCCATTCTTGCACTCTCACAAGCTCTCGCAATTGGTCAACGGAGGCATCACCAGAATGATTATCAACTACGACTACATGTAACTGAGGGAACTGCAATCGCTCATGAAACAAAGCATGCAAACCAGCAGCAACTAACTCTGGTGTTCGATAATTGACAATAACAACAGCAATAACGCTGTCGCAAGCAGAAGCGGCAGGGGTCATTTTTATACTCTTCTTCCCAACTGAAATAAATTAAACAAAAAATGACTCCAACATCACTATTTAGACCCTATCGTTATCACTTACGGCCACGCTTACGTAGACCCATACGTTCACGGCGGCGTTGCGCTCGATCACTACTTTGTTTTAATGATGCATTTGCATCATCGTTATTCAAGAAGTCCGTTAATGATCGAATCGTTGGAAAACGGTATAGGTCGGTCAAAGAAATAGGCTTCTCTACTTTCTCTTTTAATTGCTGATGTACTCGTACAATTAATAACGAATGCCCGCCTAGATCAAAGAAATTATCATTGACTCCAATTTTATCGATCTGCAATGTCTCTTGCCATACGCTAACGATAATTTCCTGAAGCTCATTCTCTGGCGCCACATAGTCTGCAACGACTTTCTGTGTCAAACCTTGCGGAGAAGGTAACTGTTTACGATCGAGCTTTCCATTTGGCGTCAACGGCATAGCATCAAGCACAACAACATCATTAGGCACCATATACTCTGGTAATTGTTGACGCAGGTAATTTTTCAAATCACCTGTATCAGGAGCCGAACCACTAGCAACAATATAAGCAACTAAGCGTTGATCACCGGGAGAATCCTCTCGCAATAATAGAACACAGTCATGCACAGTATCATGCTTACCAAGCATGGCTTCAATTTCGCCCAGCTCAATACGGTAACCTCGAATTTTAACTTGATGATCTACGCGGCCTAAGAAATCAATAACGCCATCTTCACGATATTTAGCAAGATCACCAGTCCAATAGAGTCGTTGTTGAGAATCATCACCAAATGGATTTTGAATAAAGCGTTCTGCTGTTAATTCAGGGCGATCCAAATAACCACGCACAACACCATCACCACCAATAAATAAATCACCAGGAACACCAACAGGTACTGGCTGTCGATTTTGATCAAGAATAAAAATATGAGTATTGGCAATAGGACGGCCAATAGGAATTAAATCAGGGTTTTCAACATCCTGTGTTGTCGACCAAATAGTGGTTTCTGTTGGGCCATACATATTGGTTAAGCGACCTGTCACAATTGACTTAAGATCATTAGCCAAGCTATTAGGGAAAGCCTCACCGCCCACCATCATATGCTTAAGCTTGCCAAGTTGTGTACGAGCTTCACTATCAAAACATAACATGCGCGCCATTGATGGCGTGCACTGAAAGTGCGTCACATTATGGCGTTCTAGCTGCGCAGGTAATGAGTAGTCAAGATCATCAACACTGTCATCAGAAGTATGGCTGTTGGCAATATCGCGAACCTCTTTCAATAAAGGCAAACCATTCATCACATGCTCAGTAGCAACACCAAAATCTAACAGACAAGCAATTTCGTCAACACCTGCCGCTTTGCAGCGATCGATCATTTTAGAACAGGTTTCTACCGTACCAAATAAACCACTGGTTTCGTAATACCGGTCAAAAGCAAAATTGAGTATAGTATCTGTTTCTTCTTCAGTTAGACTCTTAAGATCAATATCTGCTGGTGTTGAATCAGCACCACCCGGACGCTTAAAGGCTGGGAAGGACCATGCAAAATCCAACACTAGCTTCATTGCACTACGCAAGTAATCTTTCATAGGCTCGCGGACTAGTTCGCGCACATCATCGTCAGACTCACCAACAAAGGTATGCAGCATTAACGTCACCTGCCCTGCTGCGGGATCTAAACCAGCTTCTTTTCTTGCTTCACGATAGATGCGAATTTTTTCAGTGACTTCTTCGACAGACTGGCCCAATAAATGCGTCAGCACATTAACGCCTGTAGCACCTGCCTGACGATACGATTCTGGGTTACCAGCTGTCGTTAACCACACAGGTAATTCCTTTTGAACAGGGCGAGGTAAAGTCGCAATGTCGACCATTTGACCCATAGGGTTTTCAAAAGCAACCTTTTCACCACGCCATAATTTTTTAACGGTTTCAATCTGTTCTAGCATTACCGCTTTATTATTTTTATGATTTTCGGGCTTAATCACAAAATCATTAGGTTGCCAACCAGCGGCAAAAGAGAGGCCGACACGACCATCGGACAAGTTATCAACTACCGCCCAATCTTCCGCGATACGAATAGGGTGATGTAACGGAGAAACAATACTACCGGAACGAATTTTAATATTTTTCGTAATTGCTGCTATCGCTGCACTGGTAACAGCAGGGTTAGGGTAAGGCCCACCAAAGGCACTGAAATGACGTTCTGGCGTCCACACCGCATCAAAATTATTTTCATCGAAATACTTAGCACCCTCAATCATTAATTTATATTTAGAGCTGCCCGGGGCATCATCATTACCCCACATAAATAAGCCAAACTGCATCGATTGACTTTGTATTTTACGCGTCGCCGCCGCTTTTTCTGCACCGCGATCCTCTTTATAAACTACGACTTTAAAACCACGGGTTAGCGTCCAGAATAATTCTAAAACCGAAATATCGAACGATAAACTTGTTACCGCTAACCATGTACCAGGAGAATCAGATGAATTAAAATCAAGGCGTTCATCCATACCCAAAAAAAAGTTAACCACATTGCGATGCTCAACCATCACACCTTTAGGGTTACCGGTAGAGCCAGAAGTATAAATAACATAAGAAAGATTATCAGAACGAACAGCAACTGTTGGATTATCCTGCGCTTGGTTACTGGAAGAAATATTATCAACACAAATAACGTCTGCATCTGAAGCAGGTAACTTTTCTTTAATGGCGGTTTGTGTGATGACGATGCGCATCTTCGCATCATTCACCATATAGCTGATCCTGTCTTCAGGAAAAGCAGGATCAAGAGGAACATACGCAGCACCTGCCTTCATTACACCTAAGGTTGCCACTAACAAATCTATAGAACGCTCAACATTAACACCAACCAATTCGTCAGGTTTAACACCGCGCTTAATCAATTCATTTGCCAGATTATTTGCCAACTGGTTCAGCTCTGCATAACTAACCGAGTCGCCCTCAAAGGCAACGGCTGTTGCATTGGGGCGATTAACTGCCTGTTGCTCAAACAACTGATGAATGCACTGAGTTTCATCATAAGACACATCAGTCTGATTCCATGACTCCAGAATTTTTCGTTTTTCATCAACTGTTAGCAACTCTATTTGCCCACAAGGCATATCGGGAGCTGCTGCCATATTGGTTAACAGCGTAGAGAATTGTTCTGTTAACTTCTCTGCCATCTCTGCGGTTAACCGACGAGTATCGTATAACAATTTAGCAGACGCATTATCAGCAGAAATGTCAGTCACAAGAGTCACAACTGAACCCAAAACTGGAGATGAATGACCAAAAGTAATCGCAGCAGGTAAAGCAGTACCATTGCGCAATTCAGGCGTATTATGGAGATCAGGGTAACGGCCCACGATATCATTAACCCAGGCACCCTTATCACTGGCTGCTTTTAATTGTGTACTAATATCTGTTAATGATTGTTGAGTCGTATTACTTGGGTCAACAGCAACATAAGCAACGGAACGATCACTAACTAAACCAGGCACCAAACCTGCAGCAGACAGTATTGCCTCATCGGTCAAGGCAATATCATATTCAAATTTACGACCTAATCTCGCTAACAAAATCGCAAATGCTGCTCCTACTATATGATCAAGACTTTCTTGCTTAAAAACCTTAGTAAATTCAGCAGGTACATTAACTGCACTTGCCTGATAGCTTTCTAAGTTAGCATTTGTTGAATCCTGACTATCACTATTATGACTGTAAGCAATTTCTATCGGGTCCAAACTGGATAAGCGTTTTGCCCATACTTCATCTTCTCGACATAAACGCTGGTTTAACTCTGTTAGTTGAGGACGTTGAGCTGAGACACTCTCAAAACAATCTCCGATACTGATACCTGCTTCAGACAAGCTGACTTTTTCACCAGACAGTGTTATCAGTTGAGTAATCGATAACATACCGTTTGCTGTTGCAACATTAATAGAGGCATCTTCTACTGATAAGACTGTGCCGGCACTTGCAGAGTCTGACTGCTCCCGAGCAACCGCATCAGCAACTGAATATAACTTGCCATTAATACTGACTTTGGCAGTATTTAAAAAATTAGGGTACTCACCAAAGTTAAGCGCTCTAACGAATGCCGCTAATGCACTGGCATCTTTGCTCCAATCCAGCATCCCCATTGCGTCAGGGCGTTGAAACTTCCCAAAATAGCTGCGCTTGGAAAGGTCTTGCGTGATCGGCTGTGCTTGATCATTAGCCAATTCATCAATTAGCACAGGAAAACTATCCAAAGCGGTCGCAAAGCACTTTGTATTGATAGATAGTGATGTTTCAGTTGGAGCAATATCAAATAACTCTTGCTTCAGCAACTCACCTTCATCCAAACCAGAGACAACTTTGTGCCAACTAATCCCATACTGTTCTTCCTGGTTGATCAATGCCCATGCAGGCGTATTTAGGCCTGCATATGCAGGTAGAGGGCCGTCATGGAAGTTGATTGTCATTTTTTGTGGCAGAGCCAGTACTTCGTCTTTAATGATAGACAAATGTGTAATACTGAATAAGTAATCGAATGATGACGCTTGCGACCTCTCAATCAGCTTCTCAGGATAATCGCTATCGGCTGCTATCGTTGGAATAGACTTGCTTATTGCCCACTGAGATAAACGCGGAGTATTGGTAATAACACCCAGTATTTCATGACCTTTAGCTTGCAGTATTTCTCCACACTCTATGAGAAGGGAATCACCACCGATCAGATAGCAACTAAAAGAATTTGCCTGTTGAGAAGACATTTAACACTCCGACATTAGTAACATGATTAATACGACCTACAGCCCATCATGACGACTATAATGGCTATGCAATAGGAAGTCAGACGCTGACTGCGATACATTAAAGAGACTAGTTTAATGGAATGTGACGATGTTTCAAAAAAAAACTGCCAAATACAGGCCAACTATCTGTAAATAAGCCAAATAAGAGGTTAATCGTTTAAATAAGGAGAAAGCTGACGAGCCAGAACATCAACATTCCCTGGTTTCAGTATTTCCAAATGGTCTCCAGGGACAGTATAGACCGATAATGATTTAATCACGCCCTGCCAACCCAAATAATCATCAGCCAGCTCAAAATGGTTGCGATCTTCAGCAGTAAATAGCACAACGTCTCCATCAAAAGGGGCTGGACAGTATTGACTCGATGCAAGCTGTCGTGCCTGACTACGCACATCATTTTCGTCTGCCCCTATATGGCGTGATGCCACGTTCACCTGAGCAAGCTGACGCTGCTCTGCCCAAGCATGTAGCTTTTGTAGCAAATAGGGCAATCCTTGCTTTGCGGCCTCAATAAAATGCAAATACAAGCGCTTAAAAAACGGCAATTGGTTATGAAAACCGGGAAGCCAGCTATCAAACATCGCAACCACCTTCACCTCTTCGCCTGCGGCAATAAGGCGCCGAGCAACTTCTACAGCAGTGACGCCCCCGAATGACAATCCACACAGGTAGTAGGGCCCTTCGGGTTGGAATGCGCGAATACTTTTTTCATAACGTTCAGCAATCTTCTCAACACTTGAGAAAACCTCCAATTTTTCAGGGTCATACCCCTCACGCATTAACGAGACCTCCTCTTCAATATAAACACCGCAAACAGGTCTATCGCACTCTACGCATTCCGCAAGCTCTTTGTACATCAACACACCATACAAACAATATAGTGGTGGCTTAGAATTCCCTTCACGCAGCAATACCACATCATCTAGCCCAAAGGTGTGTTCTTCGGAGCGCAATATCCTGGCAAATTCTCTAATTGTCGGAGCCTGTAACATCGCAGGGATTGGCACTAGCTTTTGATACTCTTTATTGACGGCAGTCACATACTTTACAGCCAATAATGAATCTCCCCCCAGCTCAAAGAAATTTTGAGTAACGCCCACCTGATCTACATTAAACAAGTATTTCCATATCGCAACCAACGTTGCCTCGATGTCGTCTTCAGGCGGAACGAGCTCATGATTTAAAAGGCTATTTTTGTACGAGGGCAAAGGTAAAGCACTGCGATCTAGCTTACCATTATAGTTCGTAGGCAATTTCTTCAAACGTACAAATTGGCTGGGGATCATATAATCGGGCAAATGCGCAGACATATGCGGTATTAATTTGTCATACTCGACATAGTCATCAGAAAAAACAAGATAAGCGACAAGACTTTCTTCATCGTCTCTTAAACATCGAGCGACAACGACAACATCCGTTACAGACGGCAACATCCTTAAGCATGATTCAACTTCCATTAGCTCAACGCGCATCCCACGTATTTGCACTTGAAAATCTTTTCTCCCCAGCATCTCAACATTACCCTCTTCATCCATGCGACCTATATCCCCTATACGATACCAACGTTCTTCATCAATCCTAATGAATTTTTCAGTGGTTAATTCATCAAGACCAAGATATCCCTGAACTAAACCATGACCACCAAAAACGATATTGCCAACATCACCATAAGAAACTAGATCACCATTAGCATCTTCTATTCTGACATTAACATTGCTCATGGGTTGACCCACGAGCGTCCGAGTAATTTTTTTATCTCTGGGTACTTGATAAGTGCACCCCATACAGCTGATTTCACTGGAGCCATAGATGACAAACACATCTGCATTGAAAAATATTTTTTTTAACTTCTCTAGAATATCAGGAGGGACCATATCTCCACCCGAAGAAACATGTCTCATTTTCTGAAAAGGCAAAAAATTAGAATAGTTTTTTTCAATATATGGCAGTATTTGTTTTAGCAGCCCAGGGCCAATATGAAAAACCGTTGCCCATTCAAAATGTTTTGCCAAACGAGGCATGTCTAAGATTTCATCACGCTGCAATATTCGAACACAAGCACCCGATAATAAAGGAGACAGCAATTCAAAAAAACTAATACTGAATGTAAAACGTGCGACGGCAATAAATCGATCCTGATTATTAAAACCATAAGATTCACTAGCAGCATTTAAGTAATGAGCAAGATTATGATGGGTTGCAACAACACCTTTAGGTTTACCCGTTGTACCTGAAGTAAAAAAAATATGTGAAGTATCATATTCACACACATCGATATCAGGGTTTATTGTCAACAAGTTATCAGAAAAAAAGAGGTCATTATCAATATCAATACAAGCGTCATAAAAGCCTTGTATTTTTTGTTGATGCTGCTTACGCGTAATAATAGCTACGGGGGATACTTCATGTAAAATAGCGTTGAGCCTATTCTCTGGAAAATGAATATCTAACGGGACATAAATGCAACCTATTTTATGTATAGCTAGTAAAGCCACTAAAACATCAACACATGGCTCAAAAAAAACACCTATCACCGATTGCTTGGTAATACCACGCTCCAAAAGATGATGTGCCAATTGGTTTGCTTTCTGATTAAGCTGCTTATAATTTAAAGAGTATTGACCACACTCAACCGCTATAGCATGAGGATTTGCAACAGAATTCAGCTCAAACTTCTCATGAAAGCTATGAAAAAAACAAGGCTGCTCGTTACCAAAAGAAGCACTTTTCAATCGCGCTGAACATTGATATTTTTCCATTGAACATCTTCTCATTTCTTTATTACCAGCTAATTTTTTTCAACACCCACGACATTTTCAACCGATAAAAATATTAAAAACGCAGGAAAATTCATAATAAGTAAAAGCCTCTATAAGCAACATGTATTTTCTTGCTCATTGATTGTCAAATATTGCTCTCAATAAACCTATAAATTAAAAACCTCTATTAACTATTGTAGAATTTTAGCGAATAAATAATTAATCACTTAGCTTGAAAAATCAGGAGAAAAAGTATGGACACTACAAACAATCATGTTATTACTAACGGATTAGCATTTGTTGAATTCTCAGGGGAAAAACCCCATTTACTATTAGAGTTATTTAATAACATGGGATTTCATCAAGCTGGCCAAATCATAGGCACACCTATCACCCTTCACACCCAGGGAAACATTCGCTTCATATCTAACCCAAGCAATGACGGCAATGCTGAAAAATTTCGCTCTATCCACGGACGAGGGGCAAGCGCAATGGGGTTTCGAGTCGACAACTCTGAAACAGCGTTTATACAGGCAATCAACCTAGGCGCTAAAGCCGCAGACATAACAGATTACGAAATCCCTGCGATTAAAGGTGTTGGTCAATCTTTAATTTATTTAGTTGACGCTAAAAAAGAAGCGCTACTATTAAAAAAATTTAACCTAAATGAAGACATTAACAGTAAACATGCAAGCCTTACTGATGTAGATCATTTAACGCATAATCTTGGGCGTGGCACTATTCATAAATGGATAAATTTTTATGAATCTATCTTTGGTTTTGAACGTGTTAGAAAGTTTGAAATTCAAGGAAAAAAATCAGGCCTTTATAGTGAGGTCGTTTCCAGCAAATGTGGAAAGTTAAAAATCCCACTCAACGAATCTAAAGATGATTATTCTCAAATAGAAGAATTTATAAAAGAATATAATGGCGAAGGCATTCAACACATTGCTCTTAACAGCACCAACATCTATGCAACAGTTGAAAAAATTTCTAACAATGACATCCCTTTTCAATACACACCAGACACCTATTACGAATTAATTAATACTCGTCAGTTAGATCATGAAGAAAATATTGAAAGCCTGCGCGACCTAAGAATACTAATTGATGGTGGACCTGAACAAGGGGGAGGCACCTTACTACAGATTTTCACTAAAAATAGCATCGGCCCTATTTTCTTTGAATTCATCCAAAGAAAAGGAAATCACGGTTTTGGAGAAGGAAATTTTCAGGCACTTTTTGAGTCCATTGAACTTGATCAAATACGCCGTGGGGTATTGTAGTGCCTGATAAACTTACCGACGTAAGCAACGTGTTAAAAGTCACTTACACGAGTAATAAAAAATTCTTACTTAGCAACTTTCATGGAAACAATTTTATCTGGATTTGTTGGTGGCTCGCCACGCTCAATCTTATCAACAAATTCCATTCCTTTAACTACTCTTCCCCAAACAGTGTATTTACCATCAAGAAAATTAGCATCTTTAAATACAATAAAGAATTGGCTATCTGCGGAATTAGGACTAGATGCACGAGCCATAGAAACAGTACCGCGAGTATGCTTTTCATCATTAAATTCTGCTTTTAATTTTTTACCTGAGCCTCCTCGACCAGTACCAGTAGGATCACCTGTCTGAGCCATAAAACCGTCGATTACACGGTGAAAAACAATACCATCATAATATCCTTCACTTGCCAGCTCTTTAATACGTGCTACATGCTTTGGTGCTTTTTGAGGCAGCAATTCAATTTCAACAACACCGTCTTTTAATTCCAACAATAACTTTTCTGCCATCACTGGGCTGCTTATTAATAGCATCGCTATAAAAATACTGACAATTTTTTTCATCTTTCTGTTTTTCCTGAAATATATTTAAATTAAAGAATTATCTATCTTAGTTTACTCGATATCAGCTAGCCGCCGGGCAGCAATTAATGGCGTTAATTCACCAACAACCACTTGCTCTTGCAGCTGCTCACGCAATTCTGCAAAACCCTCTTTTGCTGCCACACGCGATACGATCATCTGACGGAAAAGACTCTCCATCCATTCTCTGTTTTGCTCAGACCGCTTTTCAACAAACACATTAGCTGCCTTTGCCTGCACAGAATAGTCTTCTATCATCTGCCATACTTTATCAATTTTATCCTGTGTTAACGCAGAACAAGTCAACACTTTAGGCTGCCAGAAACCAGCTTGGGCAACTAAATTCAGAGCTTGCTGATAATAGCCTTTCGCCTGCTGAGCAAAAGGGGCAAGGTCACCATCCGCTTTATTGATTACCAAAGCATCCGCTAGTTCAATAATACCCTTTTTAATTCCCTGTAATTCATCGCCTGCGTTGGGCTGCATAAGCACCAGAAAAAAATCCACCATGCTCGCGACTTGATATTCTGACTGCCCTACACCGACGGTTTCAACCAAAATAACATCAAAACCCGACGCCTCACACAACAATAAGGACTCACGAGTCTTTTGTGCAACCCCCCCTAATTCACCAGCAGCGGGGGAAGGCCTAATATAAGCATTAGCTTCTCGCGAGAGCTGCTCCATGCGAGTTTTATCGCCAAGGATACTACCACCAGCAACCGGAGAACTCGGGTCTACCGCTAAGACAGCGACTTTTTTTCCTGAGCGAATGAGCTCCAACCCCAGCGCTTCAATAAACGTCGACTTACCAACACCTGGAGTACCTGAAATTCCAACTCGAATGCTATTGCCCGAATAGGGCAACACTTTTTCCAAAAGTGACTGGGCTGCTTGCTGGTGAGCCCCTAGTTGACTTTCGACTAAGGTGATGGCTTTTGCCAGTGCACGTCGATTACCTGCTAGTAATTGCTCAAGGTTGATGTTGGCACTGGCCATGTATTTGCCACCTACTCTTGATCAAGCAATTGCTGGGTCACTGTATCCAAAACATTCCGGGCAGCCTCAGGAATAGAAGTCCCGGGCCCAAAAATACCTTTAACACCAGCCTGATATAGAAAGTCATAATCTTGCTTAGGGATAACACCACCAACAATAACTAGAATATCGCCCGCATCCTGATCCCCTAAGGCTTTAATAAGCTCTGGAACCAGTGTTTTATGACCTGCTGCTTGCGAGGAAACACCAACAATATGCACATCATTCTCAATCGCTTGTTTAGCCACCTCCTCCGGCGTTGAAAACATAGGGGACAAATCAATATCAAAACCCACATCAGCAAAGGCGGTAGCAATAACCTTAGCGCCGCGATCATGCCCGTCCTGCCCCATTTTACAAACAAGCATTCTAGGACGCCGCCCATGCTGACTTACAAATTTATCGATATCATGACTAATATCCATCCACTCATCATCCTCTTCATAGGCACCACCATAGACACCTGATACTGTCTGGGCTTGAGCCTTAAACCGACCAAACACGTCCTCTAAAGCCGAGGATATCTCACCAACAGTAGCTCGGGCCCGGGCCGCCTCTATACTTAAGGCCAATAGATTGCCTTCCCCTGTTTTCGCGGACTGACGCAATTTTTCCAATATAGCGCCAACTTCAACCTGATTCCTCTGCTCGCGAATAGTTTTTAGCCGCTGAACTTGAGCAACACGCACAGCTTCATTATCCACATGCAAAATATCAACATCGGGCTCTTCATCAAGCTGGTATTTATTCACGCCAACAATGACATCTTCGCCCCGGTCAATACGAGCCTGCTTACGAGTCGCCGCCTCTTCAATTTTTAATTTAGGCAAACCGGTTTCAATCGCTTTTGCCATACCACCACGAGATTCAACCTCTTCAATCAACTCCCATGCCTTATCGGCCAATTCATTGGTCAACGACTCCATCATATAAGAACCGCCCCATGGATCGACCACATTGGTGATACCGGTTTCCTCTTGAATAATTAGCTGAGTATTACGGGCAATACGTGATGAAAACTCTGTAGGCAGAGCAATAGCTTCATCAAAGGAATTTGTATGCAGAGATTGGGTACCACCAAAAACGGCAGCCATCGCTTCAATTGTGGTGCGCACAATATTGTTATATGGGTCTTGCTCTGTTAAGGACCAGCCTGAAGTCTGGGAGTGCGTTCTCAACATACTGGATTTGGGGTTTTGCGGCTTAAACTCATCAACAATGCGTGCCCACAACAAACGTGCCGCTCGCATCTTGGCAATCTCCATATAAAAGTTCATGCCAATACCCCAGAAAAACGATAACCGAGGCGCGAACTGATCAATATCTAAACCTGCCGCCAACGCAGTACGAATATATTCTTTACCATCGGCAAGGGTATATGCCAGCTCTAAAGCCGCATCGGCCCCAGCTTCCTGCATATGATAACCAGAAATAGAAATTGTATTAAAGCGAGGCACATGACTGGAGCAATAGGCAATAATATCTCCAACAATCTTCATTGATGGTGTCGGCGGGTAAATATAGGTATTACGCACCATGAACTCTTTGAGAATATCGTTCTGAATAGTCCCCGAAAGCTGATCTTGGGAAACACCCTGCTCCTCAGCCGCAACAATATAACTGGCTAGAACAGGCAATACTGCTCCATTCATCGTCATAGAAACAGAAACCTTATCCAAGGGGATTCCATCAAAGAGAATCTTCATATCCTCAACAGAATCAATGGCAACGCCGGCTTTACCAACATCGCCCGTTACTCGCGGATGGTCAGAGTCGTAACCTCGGTGGGTGGCCAGATCAAAAGCAACTGAAACACCCTGAGCCCCACCAGCCAGAGCTTGGCGATAAAAGGCATTGGACTCTTCAGCCGTTGAAAAACCAGCATATTGTCGGATTGTCCAGGGCCGCCCAGCATACATAGTGGCTTGAGGACCCCGGATATAAGGAGGTAAACCTGGAAAAGAGTTGGTGTGAGGTAAACCTTGTATATCAGCCTCTGTATAGAGTGGATTTAAATCAATCCCCTCTGGCGTTTCTATTTTCAATTCATCGGGCGTTTTACCCTTGGTTTGCTGGGTTGCTAAGCGTTGCCAATCGTCAAGATTAACAGGTGGCGGAGTATAATCGGATTTGCTCATATAAATTCCACTTAAACATAACAGGCAATACGAGTAACGTTATTCGCATAATATGTCACTCGATACTAAAAACGTTAGGCATTGGTCGGCTGGTTAAGCTCAATTAATACGCCATCACAGGATTTCGGGTGGATAAAGATAACGCGGCAACCATGAGCACCTGATTGCGGGGTTTCTGTTAAAAATTGGTAGCCCTTATTACGCAAGCGCTCAACATCCTCATCGAGGTTATCGGAGCGAAAACATAAATGATGCATTCCCCCTCCCTTTTTCTCTAGGTACTTTGCAATAGGGCCTGCACCTTCCAAGGGGTGGACTAATTCAATACTGGTAGATGATAAAGGAAAAAATGCGGTTGATGTTTGCGCTGCAGCAACATCTTCCTGCCCACTTAAGGTTAAACCAAAATCTTCTGCAAAACGCTCTATCGCCTTCTGTAAGTCAGGCACAGCAATCGCTATATGATCAAGACCAGTAATCATTTACCCCTTCCTTTTTTATTAGAATTGACCGCCAATACTAACAGATCAACTACGACCATGTCTTGAAAGCGACATAGCATCTAAAAAATCACTGCTCGGCGGGCTGATGATGCACAGTGAGCTGCTGAAAAGGAATCACCCAGCCATGCTTGTTTGCCACTTCAACGGATGCTTTCTGCAATAAACGCTTAATCATAAAATACTCTAATGCAACTTCGCCAGTAAAGGAAGCCATCACTTTATAATCTAAGGAGGAAGCAGAAGCATTATCAAATTCGACCCCTAAATATGTATTATATTCTTCATATTTAGAGCCTTTTATGGCGACCTCTATGGCCTGCCGATAAGTCTCTAACATCGTCGTTGTCATTGCTGCCTGATGCTGGTAATCAAAACCAAAAATTTCATAGACAGTAAAGCCTTCTCTGGACAGGTTTCTTGGCCGACGCGCCAAAAAATCTGTGGTTTGATAAGTATAAATTGAACCCCCAAAGCCAAGCTCAACAATTTCAGGAGTCTGACGAAGGACGTCACCAAAGACTCCATCCTCTAAAAAGACAACATCACCGACTCTTGTCGGAAACCATGGTTCATCGTGACGATAAAGCCGAGAACTATAGTTTACAATCTCTGTTAATGGGACCCTCAGGTGCCCCTGTAACGCAGAGTTATATAGTCGCGTATGCACATTCAATCGATTAATACGCCACGGCAAACCCTGGTAAACAATCCTCTCCCCCTGGCGAATAGATCCCATATTCAATAGTGTTTTTAGCTCTATAAAATACTTGGGCACAGTATCTTTCATCGCTAACATTAATCCGGCAATAATCAGTAGTGAGAACACCAATAACAGCCACTCACCAAAGCTATATAAAATTACAAAATACGTCATCGTTGTCAGCACAACACTAACAACTGATCTCACTACAATAATAATTCTTTCAGCAAAAACTGTTTTTTTAGAACTATTTTTCCTGATAAGCATAATAGGAATGAATGAAAATACACGAACAACTTGATAAACCAGAAAAGAAGCACCAATAGCCACGAAAAAATGCAGAACAAGAACGACGATGACATTGGTAAAAATATCACGTAGCGTTTCCCAAATAGGATTATCTGCTTCTCTCAGTTCGATTAGATCATTTCTTAAAAGCGACAGTTTTTGCTGCGCTGTATTTCTTCTGGATGTTGCCGTTCCCAGTAACTCTTTTACCTCTCTTTTTAGAATTTTTTTGGATAATTGTTCTAGATTAGACTCAAGATTTTTAACGGCTAAATTTAGCTCTTCTTCCCTTTCTTCCCAATAAGCAATCTCCGCCTCTAGCTTTTCAATTAACCTGGGTCGCTCACTGATATCCCTTAACTGCTCAAGCAGAGGCTCAAAAATAAGCTCCAGATCCCTCTGCCAATCAAACTTTTTCTTAACGACAGGAGGTTCAGAGAATAACTTGGCGCCTCCTGTTGAGATATTAACAATATCTTCGCGAACACCCACGATGATATCTTCTACAGATGCCAGCTCTTGCCTCAACTGCTCTTGGGTAACAAGATCCTCTTCCGACTTAAGCTTTTGCTGCAGCTCTACCTTTTCCCTTTCTTTCTCTTTGAGTGTTTTTTGGAGCCCTGTTAACCTCTGCTCAAAGGTTAACTCGATATCCTCTAGCGCATCCTCTTCCTGGGCCATCGCAGAAAACCCTAAACACAGCAATAAAGCCGTAAAAAGCACGGGTATAAAAAAAGGAAATTTGCGCATAGAAGGGTACCTCAGAAATAAAGCCGCGAGTCTATCATACCGATATTCAACAAAATGAAACACTAACCAAAGATGTTAAACATCACTCAAAATTACAGCCGAACACACTTAAGACCACAGCAAATCTAGAACTTAACGTATGAACAAGCCCTAAAATGCAAAACAAAATCATGATGAACCAAAAGAAATTCAAACAAAAGCTCTATAAAAAAAGAGGCAATAAAAGAGGAGGAAGGAGAGAAAACCCAACCATACTATTGATATCGTAAACAGTATGGTTGTGAATATATTAAGGAGGCTTCAGTACTTATTAAGCATCGCCCATTAACATTCGATAATATTAATCGGAACTTCAATTACGTTAGTTGCCAAACCACCACGAGATGTTTCTTTATACTTTGTTTTCATGTCACGACCGGTCTCTTTCATAGTCTTAATAACTTTATCCAAAGAGACGATGTGAGATGAGCCGTCATTATGCAGCGCCATACGAGTCGCATGAATTGCTTTAACAGAGGCCACGGCATTGCGCTCGATACAAGGCACTTGTACCAGCCCACCAACAGGATCACAGGTTAAGCCGAGGTGATGTTCCATAGCAATTTCGGCAGCATTTTCAATTTGGTTTGGCGTGCCGCCTAATACGGCCGTTAAACCAGCCGCAGCCATAGAGCAAGCCGAGCCGACTTCACCCTGACAACCAACTTCTGCGCCACTAATAGAAGCATTCTTTTTATACAGCATCCCGACTGCAGCTGCCGTTAATAAAAAGTCGCGTATACCAACCTGATTCGCACCTTCAATAAAGTCCATATAGTAGTGCATAACAGCAGGAATAATACCAGCAGCACCATTAGTCGGTGCTGTTACCATACGCCCGCCAGCTGCGTTTTCTTCATTTACCGCAAGGGCATACAAAGTCACCCAATCGAGTACAGCCAAAGGGTCCGTTGCCTCAGCGTAGCGACCTTTTAATTCATTGTACAAACCCGAAGCACGGCGCTTCACTTTTAAGCCTCCGGGTAGTGTGCCCTCCTGCTCGCAGCCGCGAGTCACGCACGCTTTCATGACGTCCCACAATTCATCCAGCTTTGCTCGAATGTTCTCGCGCGTATCGTTTGCCAGCTCGTTTTCCATCATTAATTCAGCGATCGTAAAATTGTGCTTTTTACAAAGCGCTAACAGCTCAGCACCGGAGTCAAAGGGATAGGGTTCTTTACGATCATCCTCCATGATAACACCGTGCTCAGCTTCAGATTCATCCAAAATGAAGCCACCACCGACAGAATAATAGGCTCGCTTATCAATCACATTTCCTTCCGAATCATATGCAGTAAATTGCATACCATTGGCATGAAAAGGCAATGTTTTACGTCGATGTAAAACGATATCTTTTTCAACTAAAAAGGGAATTGTAAATTCTTGATTATTCAGCAGAGAGATTGTTTTATTCTCTCTAACTCTATCCATTAATGCAGGTACCGCATCAACGTCAACTGAACTGGGAATCTCACCCATAAGACCTAACATGACAGCTTTAGGGGTACCATGACCATTACCCGTCAAACCTAAAGAACCAAACATTTCTGCACTTAAACGCGCTACTTGCTGCAGTTTGTCTTGTTTAAATAATTCCTCAACAAAACATTTAGCCGCAACCATTGGTCCAACGGTGTGGGAACTGGATGGCCCAATTCCCACCTTAAATAAATCAAAAGTACTTATTGTCATTTTAAATAATCCAACTCAATTTGCGCTGGCCAAATTAATCTCAATTTAGGCTTTTTGCAATAGGTTTCTTAAAAAAAACAACAATATTTCACGATTTAAATATGCAATTTTTTTCGCATTTAAATGAAAAAAATTACGCTACTAAAGTACGCGGATCAACGAAATCATAATTTAGATTTTTCGCAACCGCTTCGTTAGTGACCTGACCACGATGAACATTCAAACCGTTAAGAAGATGCGCATCATCGGCCAAAGCTGCTTTCCATCCTTTCTCTGCTAGCGCAATAATGTATGGCAAAGTTGCATTGTTAAGCGCGAAAGAAGATGTACGTGCAACACCACCTGGCATATTAGCAACGCAGTAGTGAACAACATCACCAACCATATAGGTAGGATCCTGGTGAGTCGTTGCTTTAGAGGTTTCAAAACATCCGCCCTGATCAATTGCAACGTCGACAACAACTGAACCTGACTTCATGTTGCCAATCATCTTTTTAGTCACCAGTTTAGGAGCCGCTGCACCTGGAACCAATACTGCGCCAATAACGAGATCAGCATCTAATACGTATTCTTTGAGGGAATCGCCTGTTGAGTAAACCAATTGAGCTGAAGCGCCAAACTGGGCATCCAAACGACGTAGAGAGTCAACGCTATTGTCAAGGATAGTGACTTGAGCACCCATACCAATTGCCATTTGCGCAGCGTTACGACCAACAACACCGCCACCAATAATCGCAACTTTTGCTGGAGCAACGCCTGGAACACCAGCCAAAAGAACACCGCGACCGCCTTGCGCTTTTTCTAAAGAGTGAGCACCCGCCTGAATCGACATTCTGCCTGCCACTTCTGACATCGGTGCTAATAAAGGTAGCTGACCAGAATTAGACGTTACTGTTTCATAAGCGATACAAATAGAATCACTTTTAACTAAGTCAGCTGTTTGCTCTGGATCTGGAGCCAAATGCAGGTATGTGAATAGAACCTGACCCGAACGTAGCTTTGCGCGCTCGACAGCCAGCGGCTCTTTTACTTTTACAATCATATCGGCTTCAGCAAACACTTGATCCGCAGAAGCAGCGATTGTTGCACCAGCAGCGATGTAATCATCATCACTGAAGCCAATGCCAACACCAGCACTTGTCTCAACAGAAACTTCATGGTTGCGACGCGTTAATTCTCTAACAGACGCTGGAACCATACCAACACGGTATTCGTGATTTTTAATTTCTTTAGGCACACCTATTTTCATTGTATTTCTCCCAACTGGAATTGCTTAAATAATATGCGGCCATTATATCGACGAAAGAAAGTGAATTTATCTTATTTAATATATATTTAAGGTTTTTAATACTTTATTATTAACAAAAAAAGGTTGATTAAACTAATTAAGCTAACACTTATAGTTAAAAGGCAATTTATGGCACCTACAGACAATACCACTCTAGATAAGATAGATCGCAAGATTCTTCGTCACCTACAATTTAATAGTCGCATTTCCAATGTCGAACTTGCTCGTCATATTGGACTTAGCGCGACTCCTTGCTTGAATCGAGTCAAACGCCTTGAGAAGATTGGTTGCATTGAAAATTACACTATTCGCATCAATCCAGAATATGTAGAAGCCAAATTACTGGTATTTGTCGAACTTAGGCTCGATAGAACTTCTCGCAATGTATTCAGTAACTTTCGCACTGTTGTACGCAAATTACCTGAAGTGATGGAGTGCCATCTTGTCTCAGGCGATTATGATTATCTATTAAAAGCACGAGTTCGAGACATGCACGCATACCGTAAACTCCTAGGAGAAACGCTACTGTCTTTACCTCACGTCAACTCTTCACGGTCCTATATGGTGATGGAGGAAGTCAAGGAGACAGAAATGATACCTATACCTGAGCCATCAGAATATACGCCTTAGGTGAAGACTCAACTCCACTCACCTATAATGAAGAACATTCCACTTTTTACCCCTTATATATGATAAAAAATATACCCACAGAATCGCTACGCTCCTTCGTCACGATTGCGGAGCTTGGTAGCTTTACTCAGGCAGGTGATAAGCTGGCGCGCTCGCAATCGGCTATCAGCCTGCAGATTAAAAAGCTGGAAGAGCTACTAGGGCAGCAAGTCTTTACTCGCAAAGGCCATAATTTTGAACTGACCTCAGCGGGTGAAACGCTGATGCGTTATGCTGTGCAAATACTGCAGCTTAACGACAAGGCATTGGGTGAATTAGACAACAAAGCCATTGAAGGAAAAGTTCGATTAGGGATCCCCAGTGAATTTGCCATCGCATTGCTGCCCCAGATTGTCGGTAGTTTCGCTAGAAAAAACCCCCAAATAACTTTGGAAGTCATGTGCGACTTGAGCCGTAACTTGCACAATGACATACAGCAAAAGAAATATGACCTCGTTTTATCATTACTGGATGAATCAGATGGATTACAAGAAGGTTCTACCGAAGGCAACTATATAAAGGAAGATAAACTGGTCTGGGTCTCTTCCAACGAGCACTACTCAAATACTAACGATGGCCCCATACACCTTATCGTTGCCCCTGAAGGCTGCATTTACAGGAAGAGAGCCCTCAAATATCTTAATAAAGCCGGTATACCCTGGCAGATCACCTATACCATTATGGATTTAGCGGGCATTCAAGCTGCTATTGAAGAAGGCTTAGGCGTCACTGTACTTTCTGAAAGCGTCGTACCCGATACCTTAAAAATCATCCCACCGCCCAGAAACTCGGAAAACCTAGGAAACATTGGCATAACACTCCTTTCCGCAGAAGATCAGATGCCCGAAGCAACCACAGTATTGGCTAACTACATCAAGTTACACCTCCAATAAAGCTTACCGCCTATCCCTCCCAACCTCTTAATTTACTTTTCAAATCGAACAATTGAAATTATCAATTTTACAAATCGAATAAAAATATGAATAATATTGCCTATTCATATCTTAGAAGCTCTTTATAACCAGTTTTCCAAAGGAATAACCAGTGCATTAGCCCGCCATTCATTGCTAACAAACAGCATTTTGAAGGCGATTTTTATAACAAACAGTACCTGTAGATAAAACTTGAACCCACAAGATTAACAGTACCGCTATCTATATGACTGAATACCGCAGGAAATTAACCTTATGTCTATGACTTATTACACCTCAGACCACGAATGGCTTATTGTCGAGGGAGATCTTGTCACCATCGGAATTACTGATCACGCACAAGAAGCTCTGGGAGAAATTGTTTTTGTCGAGTCGCCAGAAGTAGGACAAACCAGCCAAAAAGGCGAAACCATCGCGGTTGTGGAATCAGTTAAAGCTGCTAGCGATATATACGCTCCCATCAACGGGGAAGTGGTAGAAACCAACAGCAACCTAGATGACACACCCGAACTCGTCAACGAATCACCCGAAGGCGATGGCTGGTTTATGAAGATCCGCATACAAGAGCCTTTCGATGCGAGCGATTACATGAGCCGAGAAACATACCTTGAATCTCTAGACGATTAATAAAAAGGGGTTACCATGTCAGACATATCTTCTTTATTAAAAACACCCTTATATAACCAGCATGTAGCACTCAATGCACGCATCGTTGATTTCGGTGGCTGGGCACTGCCAGTGAACTACTCCTCTCAAGTGGATGAGCATCACGCCGTCCGCAAAAGCGCAGGCATGTTTGATGTTTCCCACATGACAGTATCCGATATTACTGGCTCTGATACTCTACCATTTCTGTCAAAATTGCTTGCCAATGACATACAAAAAATTACTTCAATAGAAGGCAAAGCTTTATATAGCTGCATGCTAAATGAAGGCGGTGGCGTCATTGATGACTTAATTGTGTATTACCTGGGAGATAGCTACTGTCGATTAGTGACCAATGCCGGGACCAATGAAAAAGATATGGCTTGGTTACAAAAACAAGCCGCATTATTTACTGATGTGACAGTTACAGAAAAACCGGAATTAGCACTTATTGCCGTGCAAGGACCAACTGCCTTACAAGATCTACAAAAAATATTTCCTGGACAAATCAGTGAACTCGTTAGCCAATTAAAACGCTTTCAAGGTGGGTTTGCTGACGACACGTTTATTGGGCGTACAGGCTACACCGGTGAAGATGGTGTCGAAATTATTATCCCAGCAGATCAAGCAAGCGATATGTGGAACCGATTGCATGAGGCTGGCATACAAGCTTGTGGCCTAGGTGCTCGCGACACATTGCGCCTAGAGGCAGGTATGGCGCTTTATGGCTCCGACCTTGATGAAAATCACACACCTTTGGATTCAGGCCTATCGTGGTCTGTCGCAATGAAAGATGATCGTAATTTTATTGGCAAACAAGCACTGTCCGTACCCTCAAAATATAGAATGATTGGCTTAGTGCTCGAGGGCAAAGGTGTGTTGCGCGGCCATCAACCGATACTTCACAACGATATTATTATTGGCGAAATTACTAGCGGAACATATTCCCCCACACTGAGCCAATCTATCGCTTTAGCTAGAATTAACAATGACCCTGAGATTGAAGCGGGAACATTGCTAAAAGTGCAAATACGAAAAAATCAAATAGACGCACGCGTTGTTAACTACCCCTTTATTAAGAAATAGCCAGGGCCTCTTAACACTAATTTAATAGTCACTGTTGTGACTAAAATAGCGCCAATCAAGGCGCGAGGAACGAGTTTAGCGGACCTAAATAAGCGACGAGCAACACCGAGTGGCGCTATTTTAGCCGCAACCCAAAGGGCTAACGCACAACGGCGTTATACCGTCAAGCGGCACCGAGGTCGTTCGTTTATGTATGTTCAATACACAGCACTCTCTCTGCTTTGTTGTACAAAAAAATGGGCGCTAGCAGTGATTATTAAATTAGTGTTAATAGGCCCTAGAACTTTAACCGTAAAAAATTAACGTCTTACGAGTAATTACGTCATGAATACATTTAAACATCGGCACATTGGCCCACAGCAAAACGATATCGATACAATGCTGCAAACACTAGGCTATACAACACTGGACGAACTCACTCAGGCAGTGGTTCCTAAGTCGATTGCTGACAACTTACCACTTAACTTATCTGAGCCGTTAAGCGAGGAACAAGCATTAGAAGAGTTACAGACGATCGCTAAACAAAATAAAGTGTTTACCTCTTTAATTGGTCAAGGCTACTACAATACTTATACGCCTAAAGTGATCCAACGAAACGTACTTGAAAACCCCGCCTGGTATACCGCTTACACACCCTACCAACCAGAAATATCCCAAGGGCGTTTGGAAGCTTTATTTTATTTCCAGACAATGATTACTGAACTAACGGGAATGGACATCGCTAATGCATCACTGCTCGACGAGGGCACGGCAGCAGCAGAGGCAATGGCCTTATGCCATCGCTCCAGTCGAGGCCAGAAAAATACATTTTTAGTCTCTAAATTTTGCCATCCACAAACAAAAACTATTTTAGAAACTCGTGCCACACCACTGGGTATCAAGCTAGTAGAATTCGATGAAACCAAACCTGTCAGCAGTTGGGACGACATCTTTGGAACGTTAATTCAATATCCCACGACCTATGGTGATGTTTACCCTCTTAGCAATTTCATTACTGAATCACACGACAATAAAGCCATGGTGGTTATGGCCTCCGATTTACTGGCATTAACACTGCTAACCGCTCCCGGTGAATTAGGCGCAGACATTGTTGTGGGTAACTCTCAACGTTTTGGTGTACCAATGGGTTTTGGTGGACCTCATGCTGGATTTTTTGCAACCACCGAAAAATATAAACGCTCCATCCCAGGCCGCTTAGTCGGCCAGTCAGTTGATTCCGCAGGACAACCGGCTTATCGCTTGGCACTACAAACACGCGAACAACACATAAGACGAGAGAAAGCGACATCTAATATATGTACTGCTCAAGCATTATTAGCAATGATGGCAACATTTTATGCTTGCTATCATGGGCCAGAAGGATTAAAAAATATTGCGCAACGTGTTCATCAACTAACAACAACTCTAGCAAGTCAGTTAAAACAACATGGGGTTCAAGTACTAAACGAATACTATTTTGACACGTTACACATTGTTGTAGAAAATCCAGCCGAACTTGTTGAGAAAGCAAAAGCGGATAACTATAACGTAAATCAACGGGGCATCCACATCACTTTGTCTTTAGACGAAACGACATCAGAAGGCGATATTAAAAACATTCTCTCTTGGTTTAACATTGACTGCGGAAATATCAATACTGCTGCACAAAACCTTACGGAAAATTATTTACGCCACGACCAATATTTAACACAGGCGGTCTTTAGCCAATATCATTCAGAAACAGAAATGATGCGTTATTTACGCCGACTTTCAGATAAAGATATTGCACTTGATCGCTCCATGATTCCGTTAGGCTCATGTACCATGAAATTGAATGCGGCAAGTGAAATGACACCCGTCACTTGGCCAGGATTTGCCAACATCCACCCCTTCGCTCCTGCATCACAAACTCATGGCTATCAAACCATGATTAAACAGCTAGAAGATATGTTATGCGCAGCTACAGGTTATGACGCCATATCACTGCAACCCAACGCAGGCTCTCAAGGAGAATACGCCGGGCTATTAGCGATCAAGGCCTACCATGAATCTCATGGCGAGATGAATCGCAATATTTGTTTAATCCCAAGCTCAGCTCACGGCACTAATCCCGCCAGCGCACAAATGGCCAATATGAAAGTAGTTGTTGTTCAGTGCGATGAAAAAGGTAACGTAGATATCGGTGATTTAAAAAATAAAATCGCCTCACACCCCGACCAAATTGCAGCAATTATGATTACTTATCCATCCACTCATGGTGTTTTTGAGGATGATGTCAGTGAAGTTTGTGAATTAATTCATACGGCAGGCGGCCAGGTTTATATTGATGGCGCCAACATGAATGCCTTAGTTGGTATCGCCAAGCCCGGAAAATTTGGCGGTGATGTCTCTCACTTAAATCTGCATAAAACATTTTGCATACCTCATGGCGGCGGTGGACCAGGGATAGGCCCTATTGGTGTCGGCAAACATTTGGAGCCATTTCTACCCAAAGATGGTATCAATACTGAACGTAGCGGCGCTGCCGTAAGCTCAGCACCTTTTGGCAGTGCGTCTATTTTGCCAATTTCCTGGATGTATATGCGCATGATGGGTGCAGATGGTTTACGTGAAGCAACACAGGTCGCCATCTTGAGCGCTAACTATATTGCCAATCGCTTAAGCAAACAGTTTCCTATTCTTTATACCGGAAATCACGATTTAGTTGCTCACGAATGTATTATTGATACCCGCCCAATGAAAGAGCATGGCATTAATGTTGATGATATTGCCAAGCGTTTAATTGATTTTGGCTTTCATGCGCCAACGATGAGCTTTCCTGTTGCAGGAACACTGATGATTGAGCCAACCGAAAGTGAAAGCCTGGAAGAACTTGAGCGCTTCTGTAGAGCTATGTCGATTATCTATGATGAATGTATGCAAGTCGCCAGCGGGCAATTACCAGCTGATAACAATCCATTGGTCAATGCACCACACACCGCTGAGTTTTTATTAGGTGACAATTTCGAGTTAGCTTA
The DNA here is from genome assembly GCA_947487765.1 of uncultured Pseudomonadales bacterium. GTDB lineage: Bacteria > Pseudomonadota > Gammaproteobacteria > Pseudomonadales > Cellvibrionaceae > CANLBN01. Next base: position 260,698 of record CANKXO010000003.1, read on the forward strand.
TAGCCGTCAGCAAGCCATCTTTCCAGACGACCTAGTTGATAGAAGTTACAAATACTGGCCACCGGTTGCTCGCGTTGATAATGTTTACGGCGATAAAAATCTTATATGCTCTTGCCCGAGTATGGAAAATTACCAAGATGATATTGACGAGAAAAGTGTTAAACCATTATCAGCCAGCGTATAAAAACACTACGGTAATATTTTATATTGTCGAGCTCAATTTCTTTCAAAATTGAGCTCGACATACAAAAAGAAATTCTACTGACTTAGGAGAAACACACCACCGAGTATTGCTAGTATGCCCACGATTTGATTCAGCACAATGCGCTCACGATTTATGATGATGGCCAATATCACGGTCACCCCAGAATAGACAGATGCAATAGGCGCTACAACGGAAACATTACTCACGCTAGAACCGATAATATATGCCACCCATGCCAGATTCACTATGAGCGAATGCGATAAAAAGATAACAACTATCGATTTGTCTATATCCTCTAGCTTAGGCACTCCTTGTCGTTTAACACCTATAACGATAAAGAGGATGGATTGGGACAAGGCAGAATAGACAAATACAGTACCAATATCAATATCGCTGGAAATAAATCCCATAATAAAAAAGGCCACACCAAATCCAAACATTGCGATTACCGCTTCTTTTAATCCCCTTTGAGAACGAAAAAGATGTAAGCGCCTTAGATTAGTAGCGGCCAAGAAAAGGCCTCCGACAATAAATAGAATACACAGACTATCAGCAAAAGAGAGCACTTCGTTAGCGAATATAACAGACAATAAAACAGTGATAATAGCGAAGGACGACGCAACCGGGGAAACCAGGCTTATATCACCAACTTCAAAACCCCGCACATAAGCAAAGTAACCTACAACATAAACAAGCGAGCTTACTGCCACAATAGCAAATACTCTCAGATCAAATACAAAAGCGTCGAGACATATCAAAGCCCCGGCAGCAACTAGGCTAACAATTAACGTTAGTATATTCCGAATGACCATGGCTTTTGACGCGCCCAACCGCCGAATCGCAAAGGTCTGGATAAAATCAGAAACACCCCAACAAATCATTGCTACAATTCCGTAGAAAACACCAGCCTCCATAAACTACTCCAATAAGTTACAAACTAAATTCCCGACGTTTTTCAGCCAGCTTTATCACATCAGTAATACGCTGACTGATGCAGGTTGCTGTTACGAGCCCCGCATCATGCAATATTTTCATATGCTTGGTAGTCAATGTCCGGAGAAAACGAGCAACCGGATCCTTCAGTCAATCCAAGATCAAACATCGATTCACATTTGCCGAAGCACGCGCAACCTAGTTAATAGCCTTTAAGCTATATAGCAATTTAACTATATAGCTTAAAGGCTATCATGTAAAATGATTTTTTAAAAAGAATTTACAATTATAGAAATTACAGACTTTTGGCAGTTTTTATGGAAATGATTAAGAAGGGAAAATATAGTTTGAATCACTAAGTTTTTTGTAGCACTAGTGCGTCAAATAATAATGCTTTATAGCAAATCGGCAATGCTTAAGAAGCACCGTTTCCCTAAGGCATTATTCCAATAAGTTACAGATCAAATTACGCGCAGTTTTTAAACCCTGTTCATCACGGTGGTAATACGTCCACTGGCTGATATAGGTTGCTTTTACGAGGCCTGCTTCATGCAATATTTTCATATGCTTGGTAGTCGATGGCTGACTAATACCCAATTTTTCAGCGAGATGTATTACGCATACACCATCTTTTTCCAGATCACCTAATTTCTGGGGAGGAAAGTGGGCAACTGGATCTTTCAACCAATTCAATATCAAACATCGATTTTCATTTGCCAAAGCACGCGTAATTTCATTCATAGTTCTTTAATTATATAGCTAAAAGACTATCACCCACAGTAATTAAAAAGATTTCTCAGCTACAAACCTGCCACAACTGATGACCACTGAGTAAATATTTCCTCTCGAACGCCGTTATCGCTTGCTCACTCTGATATTCAACGAGCTGTGCTGAATAATTAGCAATTGCTAATGCTGTATTAAACTCTTCCGCATAAGTCTGCCAATTAGTCCTCAGATCAATCTTTGAACTAATCGCAAGTAGGCTCGGGAATGCAGGATGGCCATGCCAACGCCGCTGTAGATGTTGCGGCTTAGGCCAAGGGTTGGGATATAACAAATAATGCTTCTCAACGGTTAATTTGGCTTGCTCTAATAAGCGCCAAAAATCTGTACATTCACAACGCAATAGCAAGCAATTATCAGCAAGGTCTGCATTTTCACTATTAGCCAGGCGCTTAGCTGATTGATCTAAGCCTACCACTAAGCAATCTTGATACTCTTGAGAAAAGTAGCGGGTACTTTCAGCTGTTCCACAAGCGCTATCCAAAACTATGTTAGGTCTCCCAAGTGATATCCAGCGATTATAAAACTGTTCAAATGCAAGCTGGCTGTAATCAGCGACAGGCTTACGAAACTGAGTAGCAAGATGCTTATCAACCACTTTTTTAAGGTTTTTGTGAACAACAGGCTGGGAAGAAGAAATAACTTTTGACGGAGTGAAACTCATAATAGACTAACAGTATATAAAATAACGCACTTAAGAGGCCATTCTCTTAAATGCGTTAAAAACATCTATTATAACTTAGTGATCGAGGATTTGACTTAGGAATAATTGTAAACGATCTGTTTGAGGGTTATTAAACAACTCTTCAGGAGTATTTTGCTCAACAATTTCACCAGCATCCATAAAGATAACGCGGTCGGCAACCTTCTTCGCAAAACCCATTTCATGAGTTACACACAACATGGTCATACCTTCATCAGCTAGCTCAACCATAACATCCAGCACTTCCTTAATCATCTCAGGGTCAAGTGCTGATGTTGGCTCATCAAACAACATGATTTGTGGTGCCATACAAAGGGATCGGGCAATCGCTACACGCTGCTGCTGTCCACCCGATAACTGACCAGGAAATTTATCTGCCTGCTCAGGAATTTTCACACGCTCCAGATACTTCATAGCGATGGCTTCAGCTTCTGCTTTGGGCTTTTTCTGTACCCAAATAGGACCAAGCGTTAAGTTTTCTAAAATCGTTAAATGCGGGAAGAGATTAAAATGCTGGAATACCATACCAACTTCGCGACGAATCGCCTCGATATTTTTAACATCTTCAACCATCTCTACGCCGTTAACGACTAGCGAACCACGCTGAAACTCTTCCAGGCGATTAATACAGCGGATTGTTGTTGATTTGCCCGAACCAGAAGGTCCGCAAATAACAATTTTTTCACCCTTTTTAACTGTTAAATTAATATCTTTCAATACATGAAAGTCGCCGTACCACTTATTAAGGTCTTTGATAATAATCGTATCTTCAACATTATCTGCTACTTTTGATTCTGTACTCATAGTAAACCTTTAATCTTATTCAATAATTTTTATTAATTTTCTTTTATTAATTTCTATGGCTAGTATCGAGCTTTTTCTCAATACTTGATGCGAGCATTGACATACCGAAACAACAAAGCCAAAAGATAACGCCAACAAATACATAACCTTCAACTGCGTGGCCACCTAACCAATTAGAATTACTCAAAGCGGTTAAAAGGGTTTGCAGCACTTCAGGAATACCAATAATCAAAAGGAATACTGTATTCTTAAAGAGCATGACAAAAGTTGCTAAAATATTTGGCATAGAGACTTTAATCACTTGCGGCAAAATAATTAATAAGGTTTTTTGCCAATAGCCCAAACCAATTGAATCAGCTGCCTCATATTGCCCTGAAGGAATTGCCTGAAAACCACCACGAAAAACTTCGGCCATATATCCAGACATAAAAAAGATCAGCACGATCCAAACACGCACTAACTTATCAACATTAGTACCCTCAGCAAAAAACAGCGGCAACATTACCGAGCCCATAAAGAATAGTGCTAACACTGGAACACCACGAAAGAACTCAATAAAAACAACACTGATTGATCGCGCCAGTGGCATATCAGAACGACGACCTAATGCCCATAAAAAGCTAAAGGGGAATGCAACAATAATAGCAGCTGCGGCCATCAACACATTCAGAGAAAAACCACCCCAGAAATCCGTATTGACATAGTCTAAACCGACTAAACGTCCATCGAGGATAGCAATACATACAAACGGCAATACTAAAAATAGAGGAACACTCACTTTTAATCGAATGTTTGCGGGCAAGGTAAACGATAAAACAATAACCACAAACAATAAAATTAATGAAAGATTAACTCGCCATAAACCGTCTGAAGGATAACTACCATAGAAGAACTGCTGCGACCACGCCTGAATAAAGACCCAACATGCACCGTCACTGACACAAGCATCTTGGCTAGCACCACTCCACGTAGAAGATATAAACATCCAGTCAATGACACCCGGAACAACGTTCAACAAGCCCAGTATGACAAGTATAGTAACTACTGAATTAGGAATAGAAGAAAACAAATTTTCTTTTATCCAAGCGACAGGCCCAACGGTTGAACTTGGCGCAGGCTGAGCAGCCGCTGGTTTAAATTCGATAGGATCTGTTTTAAATGTATTTGCCATGATCTTAACGCCCCACTAATTCAACGTTGCTATTAAAGCGATTCATAATGAATGAAATAAACATATTCACTGCAAAATAAACCACAATAGCCATAAAGATTGTTTCGATTGCCTGACCGGTTTGATTCAAGGCCGTACCTACAAACACATTAAATAAATCTGGGTAGGCAATGGCTGCTGCCAATGTCGAATTTTTTACGAGACTCTGATATTCAGAATTCAACAGCGGAACGATTACACGCATGGCCTGAGGAACAATAATCAAGGACATGATCTTTCCTTCTCTCAGCCCAATACTTCTCGCGGCCTCTGTTTGACCATGAGGAACCGCTTGAATACCTGCGCGCACAGCCTCGGCGATAAATGCACCGGTATAAACAGACAATGCAATCGTTAATGCCATGAGTTCGGGGATGACTGTTATACCACCGCGAAAACCAAAACCTTGTAATGCGGGATAATCAATTACAAATGGGAATCCTGTAACTAACGCCGCCAAAAATGGTAAACCTATTACCATTGCAACGCTTGTATTAAAAACAGGAAACTGTTGACCCGTCGCATCTTGACGTTTTTTCGCCCAAGAACGTAAGACAAAAATACCAACGATTGCAGCAGCTAAGGCTAAATAAACTAATATCGATCCGCCTTCTCCCACAAGCTTGGGAATAAACAATCCGCGAACGTTTAGAAATACAGCCTCACCAAGACTTAAACTATCGCGAGGCCCTGGCAACGTAGCCAGAACTGCGGAATACCAAAAAAGAATTTGTAACAACAATGGGATATTACGGAAAGTTTCAACATAAATAACTGAGATTTTTTTAACTATCCAATTGGTAGAAAAATACATGACACCAAAGATAAAACCTAAAACGGTGGCAAAGAAGATTCCTAATATGGAGACCAAAATAGTATTGAGAAATCCGACGATAAATACACGTAGGTAAGTATCAGTAGAGCTAAAGTCAATCAATGACATTAAGACATCGTAACCCGCTGCATTACTCAAGAATCCAAAACCACTTTTAATGCCTGCGGCTTCTAAGTTGTCGAACGTGTTACTAATAATAGTAAAAAAGAAATAAGCTAGGCCAAAAATTAATAATGCTTGATAAATTGCTGCCCGATATTTGGGGTTATTATAAAAAGCATGTGAACCAGATTCGGTTTTTCGGGTGGCTGCTTTAATTTGTTCTGTTGTTTTTTGTTTTAACATAAAGCGAGACTACTTAAAAATTAGAGCACTAAACGCTCAAAAAAGAAAATCAGGTTAAAACGAGAAAGTGACACTGATGTGTCACTTTCTGATTTAACTTACGATTAACGCATAGCTGGCGAATATAAAATACCGCCATCTTTCCATAATGCGTTTAGTCCACGTGAAATTTTCAGTGGAGAACCCGAACCTACGTTACGCTCGAAAGATTCTGAGTAGTTACCGACTTGTTTAATAACTTGGTATGCCCAATCTGGATTCAAGCCAAGGTTTTTACCCAACTCACCTTCACCACCAAGTAGACGTTTGTTGCCTGGCTTACCATTAGCTAATTTATCTGCAACGTTAGAAGAAGTAACGCCTTGCTCTTCGCCCTCAATCATTGCACTAAGAGACCACTTAACAATATTGAACCACTGATCATCACCCTGACGAACAACAGGGCCTAATGGCTCTTTAGAGATCACTTCAGGTAAAACAATTGCGCCTTTAGGGTCTTTCAAGCCAATACGTAGTGCATATAGCTGAGATTGGTCAGACGTCAGGAAATCACAACGGCCAGATTCGAAACCTGCACGAGTTTGGTCAGATGTATCAAAAGTAACTGGCTTATATTTGATTTTGTTTTCACGGAAGTAATCAGAAATAGCAAGCTCAGTAGAAGTACCAGCCTGAATACATGCGTTAGCACCGTCTAATTCTTTAGCTGATTTAACACCTAGTTTTTTGCTTACCATGAAACCTGTACCGTCATAATAAACAACACCAGCGAAGTTTAGACCGAGTGATGTATCACGAGTGTGTGTCCACGTTGTATTACGAGAAAGCACATCGATTTCACCAGACTGCAATGCAGTAAAGCGCTCTTTAGCTGTTAGTGGCTTGTATTGAACCTTATTTGCATCACCTAAAACTGCAGCAGCAACAGCACGACAAACGTCAACGTCTAGACCACTCCACTTACCTTTTTCATCTTTTTGAGAGAAACCGGCTAAGCCTGTACTAACACCACAAGATAATGTACCACGCTTCTTAACATCATCCAGTGTGCCCGCTTGTGCACCCAAAGTTAAGCCAGCGGCCAAACCGCCAACAATAAGGGAAGAGAGTTTAATCATAGGTTTTCTCCTAATGTAGTTATATTTTTATAGAGTTTAATTATCCGGCTTTAAGTAATTTGCCAATTGTTCTTATTGCATAACTGCAATCAATATACCAATTAAATATTGCAACACGAGAGCGTATAAAATAACGTCAACTACCGACTAAAACACTACTATTAGCGCTTTAACTTGTAGTCTTTTCCATTTGATAATAATTCAGAAACGAACAACACATGAAGTTCATTACATCTGCTTCAGTTAAAAAGCGTTCCATTAAAATACTTTCTTACAATCGCCTGCACATTTAAAGGGCAATTTATTTTTATTAACCCAAATACCTAAGTGACCAGTAAGTAAATTAATCTTAATCACATAGAGTCTTGATTAATAGAGTTAGAATATAACAAATAAGAATTTAGATTTTGTATTTTTATAATTATTAAACTTAAAAATAGGTTAATTATCAGCCACATCCATATTATTCTTTTTATTATAGCTATATATAAGTAGTGGTTATTATTAAATCAAAACTTAGATTTTGAATACAATTCGCCCAAAAATCATGATCTTTGTTTTTTCTATGGCCAATCACACGATCATTATAATTTAGATAATGACTTATAGACATCAGTGAAAGGTTAAATATAACAAAGGTTATAGCGTTTTAAGAGGAAAAATAATTCATCCAAAAGGATTAATAAGGCGACGGAAAACCATTCCATTGCATCGAAAATAATTAGCGAGACTCGTATGCTCCATTATGGTATCCATGCTTTATAAAGGCCCAATATACTCGTTATTAAAAGAGCAACACCTAATAATCGATAAAATTGGACACTATCCGTTGCCAATAAATAAGCGTGTAAGCGCAAACCTATAAAGTGACCAATTGCGGCACAGGGCAAAAGCCATAAGTGGTGGATGAGCTGGAGGTCCACCTCAGCATAAATAAACGACGCCATTTTGATCATTACTAGAATAAACCAAAGCACGAATAGCGTATCCCTCAGCTGATAACGGCTAAGGTATTTGGAATAAACAGCCACAATCACTGGAGCACCAATTAGCGACGTCCCGCTGATATATCCCCCAAGGGCCAAAAACAATACATCTACCCACTTATTTTTACTGGTAAACGGCTTGTTAAATACATAAGACAAGGCATAAATGCTGATAATAGAAAAGATAATGCTATTCATTACCTGTGCTGGCAAGGTAATCAAACCAAAAACACCAGCTATTTTAGGGATCAGCATTACTAATAGAGTTTTACCTAAAAAAGACCAAGCGACTGTTGGTTCAGCGACACCGCTCAATGCTTGACGATGACTTTTATAAACCGTCAGAGAAGAAAAAACCAACAGATGTACAGCAATAATGGGTAAATAGACCAATGGCTGGTCATCAATCAACAACAAAAAGGGCAAAGCTAATACTGCTCCGCCAAAACCTAACCCTGAACGGACAACACCACTCCAGATAAAAACAATACCTATCAATATGTATTGATAAACGGCTAATTGCTCCATACTAGTTCCTAAGCCCCAAACTCTCAGCGCTTATAAGTTAACGCCATTAGAATTAAAAAAGCCCTGAGTACAACAGGGCTTTTACTTTGTCGACATGTGAATATTTTGATGAAATCAATAAGACTTAATCCACCGTGAATACTATCAACATATCCAGGCGATTAATAATGCCTTCTCTAATATATTGATTCTTATGGGATCTGTCTATTTTCCTGCTTTTTCCTCTCAGCTAACGCTTCTCTCCAGACAGACAGTTGAGCGGCTATCGCTTTAGGCTTAAAGATTAAAGGGTTTGAATGCTCAAAATTCTCTTGGGCCTCCCGACCACGAACAATATCCCTCGCTCGATCAAAAGCACTGATAAAATCATTGGACACGGGAAGCGCATCTTTAAAGAAAGCCTCTCCAAAGTAGGTCATCTCCGATGTATCGCTACAACCAAATGAAGTTTTATCTTCAGAGGCGGCCACGACAACCAAAGTATTATCATCCTTCACTGCGTTAACATAGCCACCTGCAAAGCATGCAGATATAACCACTACCTTGTAACGAATAGGTAAGGACTTAACAATTTCACCCATCCGTTCAGCACTGAGAGAGGAGAGCTCTAAACCCGGCTGTGCCAATTGGAAATTAAAATCACGAGAACCATGACTGGTAAAGTAAACAAAAAGAATGTCATTTTCAGCATCCATTTTTTCTGCAACACCATGCAAAACTTTTTCGATACTGGTTGTGGTTGCTAACGGTACTTCTTTATAAGAAACGTTGCCATTCATCAGCAGTAATGATTTATTTCTAGTTCCGTAATCACTATCAAATAAATCTCGAATAAAATTGACCTCTCGACGAAAAACACCTTGCGTACCATCACCGGCAATACCCACAAAATATAACTCAGTCTCATCAAGGTCATTTTCCTCAATGACTGATAGCACTTCATCAACACGAGAGCTTTGGCGATAAAGCACATCTTCAACAATAACGCTAGCATCATGCTCAACCAGCTTATTATCCGAACTGATTAATTGGCCATATTTCCAAACCCCTTCAATACGCGCTATACCATCTAAAGGCTTTGCATAGGTTAGTATTCCTTGGCCATGTTTAACACCGTATTCGAAGCCCCCTTCGTAACGGGCCCCATCTTGCTCATGAATACCCTGCCCATGAAAAACACCTTTTGCAAAAGCGCCTTTATAGTTAACACCATAGGTATCACTATAAATACCGACACCATGGAAAGCACCTTTTACAAACTCTCCTGTATAGGTTCGCACCTTATCTTTGTATTCCCCTTGCCCATCGAACAACCAATTTTTAAAATCTCCTGTATAGCTAACTTCATCATCACGATAATCACCACGGCCTAATAAAATACCTTGCTTAAATTCCCCTTGGTACACCTTACCTGTAGCACTTGTGAATAAACCTTGCCCATCAAATACTCCTTCCAAAAAGCTTCCTTCGTAAATATCACCATTGCTCTGCACTAACTTTCCTTGGCCGTGAAAAGTATTATCTTTAAATTCTCCAATATATTCTGCATCACCTTGATTCATAATTCCTTGGCCATTGGCTTTTGAAAAATCTACATCGCCTTCATAAACGCGCTCATCAGCAAACGTAATAGTGCCCTTACCTTTTGCTACACCTTTATCAAAACCACCTTCATAAATAAAATCTCTTGTCTCATAACGGCCATCGCCATGAAATAGACCTTTCTTAAATTCACCTTTATAAACATCACCGTTAGGCCAAACTATTCGGCCATCGCCACTTAGCTCACCTTTCAATAGATCTCCATCATATTGCCCCCCATCAGGTAAAAATGTAACGGGAATAGCAACACTATTGGAAAAGTATTGTTTATTTTCAACAACAATCGCTCCAACGATAAAGCCACACATTAAAATAAAAAAAACTCTAACCATCCTATTTTCTACCTAACATATCCATCAACCTATATACTCTAATAACCCTGAACAATCTCGACATCGGTATTCATGCACTCCTCGCTGAATATTCTTATGTCGATATGTTGTTAACTCGATATCGCGACAGCTACATTTATAACGGTGACGCTGCACACGCCTAACAGGAATACCATCTAAACTATAGTTACCGCGCACTATAGGCTTCGCCCCGAACGCCTGCATAATAGTCCGCCACTCATTGCCGTGAGGTTTAATCTTGTGTAAACCATAAAGGCAATCTGAAATGTAGTGAGCAACCTCATGAGGAATTGTATTATTCCAACTATCTCCAGGATACTTAGCAAATAACCAAGGATTGAAACGAATTTGTTGCTTTGGCTTAGACAACCAATTAAATTTTTGCCTCTGCTTTTTTTGAAAATAAGTGCGATAAATACCGGCCGCTCGCCCTTTAAGATTAAACACCACATCAATATCTGAAAATGAATCATTATAAATAACTGACGCCAGCTGAATATATCTATTGACCTCTTCAATTACCTGTCGCTGTTTTTCTGGGCCAATTGGCTCAATTACATTCATAATTTAGTATTGGATATTCAAACGTTTTAACCAATGCACCCACCACCAGGCGGGCCCAACCAATAAAAATTGAATATCTTTTAAGAAGGAAGGTTTTTTCCCTTCGATATGATGACCTATAAACTGAAAAATCCACATAATAATAAATAAAATCAAACTAAACTTCCAAACCGAAATATTCAGCGAAACCAGTATATTAATCCCAATAAAAACCAATAATGTAAGCAAACTCATTGCTAGACCGATAGGATTAGAAAGCTTAAAGTAATAAAACAAAACAGGAATTGCCGCGATATGCGCCCATGTAATATGGACATTATCAAAAAAATCAGGAAACGGAATAGCCCAGACTAATGCAAAGGTTACGAAATAAATAGATGGTACTGCTATGCCATGAATTAAAATATTGGTTTTATTTTGATGGCTTTCGCCATACTCATTGATCAAGGATTCTATTCGCCGCATAAACACCTCTATTTTTATAGTTAACCTTATTACCCATTCAATAGATTTTTTAATGATGGCATAACTGCCTTATTGCAGATACCGTTATTGACGATAATTTAACAAAATAGCCAACCCGTTCAAATATAGTATTGCTTTGACAAACGGCCTTTATCTGTTACCACTACACCTTCAGCTTCTAGTAAACGTCGCTGCTTATTGGCATTAGAAAAGTCAGCAAGTTTCCCTTGAGCACTAACCACACGATGCCAGGGCAATTCAGAATCTTTGGGCAACTCCCGCAACCAACGACATGTCTGCCTCGCGTTGCCCAAGCCTGCCAATTCTGCAAGGCGTCCATAGCTACACACCTTTCCTTGAGGAATCTGTGATAATACCAAGCAAAAGCGCTCAAATGGAGAGGATTCGAATGAATCCATGATTGTTACCTTTTCTTATATTTCCAGTAGAGGCGATCAGCCAACAATATTACAAGAATCAGACCATAAACCAGTGGCCAAAGTATATCGGCTTTTACTAACCACCAGTAATGCACAATCCCCAATATTGCGACCAGATAGACAGTTCGATGCAAAACTATCCAGCGTTTCCCCAGCCATCGCTGCAACTTTTTAAACGATGTTATTGCTAAAGGCACCATCAAAATAAACGCAATAAAACCTACTGCAATGTACGGCCGATCAATAATATCCTCAAGTATGGATGCAAGGTTAAAGAAATGATCAAAAAAGATAAAGACGAAAAAATGTAATGATAGGTAAAAGAAACTCCATAGGCCTAAAAAGCGACGCAGGCGCATTAACGCATTCCAGTGGAAATGTCGCCTTAAAGGCGTAATTGATAGAGTAATCAGTAAGAAATGCAATGCCCATTCACCCATCGCATGGGTAATGACTTCAACGGGATTAGCGCCTAGATAACCCAGAAAAATACCAGCAATAAAATAGCCAATATGAGATAACGCAGCTGCAGTAATCGCAATTTTGGCCAATGTGATGACGTTAATTTTACTAATGCCCAATGGCATCCATTTCATAGTAGCTAACATAATACATCAATAGTTTTTACGTAAATCCATTCCGGCATATAGAGATGCCACTTCATCTTGATAACCATTAAAGGGCAATGTAGGCTGCCTAAACAGCTTACCGATTACACGCTCACGCTTCTGACTCCAGCGCGGATGACTCACATCAGGGTTAACATTGGAGTAAAAGCCATACTCACTTGGGCCAGAAAGATTCCAACTGGTTTCTGGCTGCGCCTCAGTAAAACGAATACGAACAATCGACTTAATGCTTTTAAACCCATATTTCCAAGGAACAACCAAACGTAGTGGTGCACCATTTTGATTAGGTAAAGGCTTGCCATATATGCCTGTCGCCATGAATGTCAGAGGGTGCATTGCCTCATCCATACGCAAACCTTCACGATAAGGCCAATCCAACACGTTGCGCCGCTGCCCTGGCAAGGGGTTTTCTTTGTCATAGATCGTTTCGAAGGCAACATATTTGGCTTTAGAGGTTGGCTCAAAGCGCTTGAGTAAATCTGCTAGCGGAAACCCCACCCAAGGAATCACCATGGACCACGCCTCGACACAGCGGAAACGATAGATTCGCTCTTCAAAATCATGAGGCTTTAACACATCCTCTAATGTATATTTACCCGGCTTAGCGCACTCGCCATCAATCGTGACTGACCATGGGTCTGTGGTCAGCGCTTTCGCATTGCGTACCGGATCGCCCTTACCGTAGCCCAGCTCATAGAAATTGTTATAACTCGTTATATCACTATAACTATGCGGCTCAGCCTCTAGATTAACTGTCCGTTCAGCCTGAGAAAAACGATCTTTAAACGTATCTATCGAAGCGAATGCAAGCTGAGGAAAATACGCCAAAGCAGAAAGAGACATCCCTGCCTTGATAAACTGTCGTCGTCTTCGAAATAGGGCCTCATCGGTAACATCACTCTCAGTTAATGATGAAATTATTGCATTGGGTCGTCGGAAAATAGGAGTCATTAATCAATCTCAGCCTTTTATTTGAACCACTTAGAGAGCTAATAGTTATTATAGTTCCTAGCGGCTTATAGTCCTTACTTATAAGCTTTTAATCTATATTCCATTCGTTATAGAGGCAGAACTGAAAGACAACACCCAAAACTTATTTATTGACAAACCCGATGATTCACACAATATTCATCAGAAGATAACTTAAAGTTATCCCTAAAACCTTGTATAATGCCGCGCCTAGAAAGTTGACCTGCTACACTTTGTTATTTACCCGTATTTAATTTATAAACCACTAACAATATCGTTACTGACTTTATTTATTTCCATATCTATCGATCAATAACAACGAGTAGTGGAGAGTACTTGCGACTTTTTATATGCGTGCGACCTCAGTTTTGCATCGGTGGATATTGATAGCCAACAGGTTTAACCTACCTCTCCTAAATTCAATAACGAAAATTATTTGAATTGAGAAGATCTAAAACAACTGGCATTAAATTGATAAGTTTGACATCGAGCAACAGAAAACTAAGACGCAGCATCGCACAAAACAATACATTCCTTTTAAACTGATGATGACGATATGAATAAAGAACCTCTCTATATCCCACTTGCCGGACCGACATTACTGGAAACACCTTTATTGAATAAGGGTAATGCATTTACTGAAGAAGAACGTCATGATTTTAATTTATTAGGATTGTTACCTGACAGCATTGAAACTATTGATGAGCAAAAACAACGCGCTTATCAGCAATTGAATTCTTTCCAAAGCGCCATGGACAAGCATATTTACCTTCGCGGAATCCAAGATACCAACGAAACACTTTATTACAAGCTAGTCACTGAGCACCTCGAAGAAATCATGCCATTGATTTACACCCCCACCGTTGGAGAAGCCTGCCAACAATTCTCTCGTATTTACCGTCGACATCGCGGGCTATTTATTTCTTACAACGACAAGAAGCACATCAGAGGCATCCTGCGTAACGCCACTAAAAAGAAAGTAAAAGTCATCGTTGTCACCGATGGCGAACGCATTCTAGGCTTGGGCGACCAAGGCATCGGCGGAATGGGCATCCCTATTGGTAAACTGGCACTTTATTCAGCCTGCGGCGGCATTAGCCCAGCCTACACTTTGCCAATTACACTTGATGTCGGAACTAATAACCAAGAATTAATTGAAGACCCTATGTATATGGGCTGGAAACACGAGCGCATTACCGGACAAGAATATGATGATTTTGTTGAAGAATTTATTCGCTCTATCCAAAAGCGCTGGCCAGATGCACTGATTCAGTTTGAAGATTTTGCCGGTCACAACGCTAACCGCTTACTCGAGCGCTATCGAGATCAAGCGTGTTGCTTCAACGATGACATACAAGGTACAGCAGCCGTTACTGTTGGCACTCTGCTCGCAGCATGTAAAGCGAAAGGCGAACAACTGAAAGATCAGGTGATCACCTTTTGTGGTGCAGGCGCAGCGGGCTGCGGGATCGCTGAACAAATTGTTGCCCAGATGGTCTCTGAAGGCTTGAGTGACATGCAAGCGCGCAAACGCATTTTTATGATGAACAGTCGCGGCTTGGTCATTGGTAGCATGAGCGGCTTAAAAGACTTCCAACTTCGCCTATGCCAATCGGAAGAAAGGTTAAGCGAATGGGGGGTCACCGGAGACACGGCAACACTAATGGAGACCGTTACCCACTCTAAATCAACCATCATCGTCGGTGTATCAACAGTTCCAGGTTTATTTACTCAGGAAATTATTGCACAGATGCAAGCGAACGCAGACAAGCCTATCGTCCTGCCACTATCTAACCCAACCTCGAAAGTTGAAGCCGTACCTGAAGACATTCTCAAGTGGACCAAAGGCAATGCTATTGTTGCCACTGGAAGCCCATTTGAACCTGTTGAGCTAGACGGAAAAACATATTCAATATCACAATGTAATAATAGTTATATTTTCCCAGGTATTGGCTTAGGTGTTGTCGCAAGTAAAGCGGCTCGCGTTACCGATAATATGCTGATGGCATCAAGCTATGCACTTGCCGAATATGCTGCTACTCATAATAAGAATTCAGATGAACTGCTTCCTGACCTGAATGATATCCGCAGCGTCAGCAAGTACATTGCCAAGCAAGTCTATAAGCAAGCTATTGTTGACGGGATTACACCAGAGGTTGACGAAGAGTGTATTGATGCAGCCATTGAGAAGAATTTCTGGGAACCAGCATATCGACCATTTGAACGCACAGCACTTTAATGCGACTAAAATAAAGCAGCTCAAATATAGCCATTAAAATAGAGTAACTAAAAAACGATTATTGGCCCAAATTTTATTGAATAAAAGATGAGCCAATAATCGTTATGTAATACCAATTGGATCGTAGCTTCATCATAGATCTGCGCCCTCATAATATTATGCAAACAGACTCACCTGATAATTCTTATACCTTCAGTCAAAGCTATCAACAGCGATTTGGCGGCATTATTCGATTATATGGGACACAGGCAACACATCAATTATTAAAAAGTCATATTCTTATTATTGGCATTGGTGGAGTTGGTTCATGGATAGCTGAATCACTCGCTAGATCAGGCATAGGATCGATTACATTAATGGACTTAGATGATATCTGCGTTACTAATACTAATCGACAAGTTCATACAAACCATTCAACCATAGGCCAGTCGAAAACTAAAATAATGTCTGAGCGGCTTAGCGCTATCAATCCAGAGATTAATATAAATACGATCGACGACTTTTTAGATAAAAGCAATATCGAAACGTATATTAACAATTCATTTTCATTAGTATTCGATGCCATTGACAATGCAATTGATAAAGCAGAAATCATTGCGTATTGCGCTAATAAAAAAATACCCGTTATCACTATCGGTTCGTCTGGAGGGAAAAAAGACCCATCAAAAATTGCATGTGGCGATTTAACCAAAACGCCTGGCGACCCTATGTTTGTAAAAATACGTAACAATTTACGCAGACGCCACGGATTTAGTAGGGATACAGAAACCCCTTTTGGAATTGATGCCATTTATTCAACAGAAACAATGACGTACCCAGACAACAAAGGAGAAACGTGCAACTCTAAACAGTTTCTAGAAGGTGGGGAAAAATTAGATTGCGGAAGCGGCTATGGCGCCTCCACCATGATGACGGCAAGCTTTGGTCTGCTGGCTGCAGCCAAGGCGATCGAAAAATTAATATCAAAAAACTAACACTGAAAAAGCCAGAAAAAATAATGAGAGAAGCTTTTTACAATACTTAGTGCAATACTTTTCAGGACCTTCCTAACCCACTGTCACAGAAAGGTTATGAGTTTGACCTGGCGCCAGCTCAACAACATTATCCGCTACATTGGCAGTTTCTACGCACACCATTCTTAGATAATCTTTATCGTTAAACTGCGTCAGTTTTTGTGATTTTTCAATCCACGGATTCCAAATAACTGTACTCGTACTACCTTGCGTATCTATATTAATTTTCCGCTGACCATCATGAAGCATTATCGACTGAGGAGAAACCTGATAAATACGATCTACTTCCTGATCAAAAACAATATCCCCTTTTTGTTTTTTAAGCTGCCAATGATCTAATGCATCAATATAAGCAATCTCATCAAAATTACTAATAAAAACATTGTCGATATTCGCTACAGAAAAATAACTATGCAAAGCACTGCTGTAGGCAAACGATTGTTTACTGATATTTTCCACTTGTAAATTGACTGTCAATTGCTGCCCTATCTCGATGCGATAGCTTAGCCGTGTTTCAAAAGGCCAATATTCTTCAACATTACCATCAATAACATAGCTCAATTCAATAATCGTTAAATTATTTGATGGCATACGAATATTGTCTACTTGCCACTCTCGCTCTCTGACAAAGCCATGAGCCGAAGCTGATTCGATAACTGTACTGGAATATTGTTTTGTTACACACTCTTTATTCTTATTTAAAGCACCAAACCATGGCCAACAAATCGGAATTCCTCCTCTTAGGGAAACTCCTTGCTTATATGCGCAATCATCACTAAGAAAAAGAATGGGCGCTTCATCAGTATGACGTTGATAACGTGACACTTGAGCACCTTGTATAAACACTTCTGCACTAGCTGCCGAATTACTAATGCCTATAGCAAGCAGTTCTTTTTGACACTCAATAGTAATGCCTGGCAAACCACCAAAGCGCTGATAGAGATCTTGAATTTTTTCGGCAATACTCATTAAACAGTCCTATTTTAAAATCATGTCGTTAGCAGCAGGTACCTATGATGACGAATTTGCCACTTTGTTCCACTGTTCATTTAACCACTCGAAAATAGTATTTCAGTCAACGATCATCTGCCATAAGCGATCAAATGTACTTTTATCGCGCTTACGGTCAACAACGTAATTGATATGCTGTGTTGAATCCAACGATGAGTCTAATTCAATCCCCCACATACCTTTAATCTCATTAGGAATCATTGAATAACGAATATCGATAATACGTTCAGGATGCTTAGGGGAAAGTGCAATATAGCCATTGGAAAACCAGCGAAAACGCTCGATATCCTTTGCCTGTTGTGAGTTTTCATCTAGCCATGGGAAGGCTTGCGCGATATCGAGCTTCGGGATACTGCTGCCCTCAACGACTTTCTCCTCAAATAACACTTTAACGGCATCAACGTAGTAGACCTCGTCCGCGCTATAGACAATTTTCCAAACAAAAAGGTTGGCAAAGCTGGGTTTTGCTTCCAATTTAGTTGGCTCATGCCCCCGGGATTCAGCTAATTTCCAACCAACAGCCTCCGCCCGCTCACGCTGTACCACACCAAAGACCGAATAGATTGCAATCCAAGCAAGTGCTATATGAGCAAACACTTTTTTACGCTTACATGCCGCAGTGATAATTAAGGCTAATAGCGGCAAGGTGAATAATGGATCAATAATAGATATCGTATTCCAAGCAACACGAGCATCACTAAAGGGCCAAAATAACTGCGTACCATAAGTTGTACAAGCATCCAGCAAAGCATGGGTGGCATAACCTAAACCACAATACAGCCATACCTGTTTGAAATTGAGCCCTCTCCTTTTGGCAAAAGCTACATAAAATACCACGGCACATAACAGGCTGCCGAAAGGAATAAAAAAGAGTGAATGTGTAAACTGACGATGATATTCCAAAGCCAACAACGGATCATCACTCGACCGAATCAATACGTCTAGATCAGGTGTCATCCCTGCAAAAAAACCTAAAATAGTTGCAATAATAAAATGTTCACGCTTAACTGGCTGTTGTGCCGCAACCGCACCAACAACCCCTTGTGTTAGAGGATCCACCATTTCTCCTTAAAGAATAAAATACGCTAGTTTCACTAGGATCTGAGAATGCCAGCGATTATACTAACAAATATCAATACTCAATATACACAACCAAAATAGACAGCACATGCAATCAGAGAAAGTAACCAAACCCAAGACCATTAACCAAGAAACATGGGAATGCAATCAACGCTGGTTGATACTAATGAATACGCAATCCGAACAACATAGGAAGATACGCGACCCTCGCCTATATCGACAATCATCAAAACAACAACTGATTACACCAGCTTCGCCCCAAAGTACTGATACCTAAAAGCCTAACCAACATTCTTTTCTCATATTACACTGGATAAAAACGTGCCAGCCCCTTCGATATACCTAACACTTTATGTGGGTATTATTCTCTTGGCTGGCAATGGCTTATTTGCAAAAGGAATTAATCTGGATGCCACAAGCATCACACAAATACGTAGCGTTATTGCTGCTATTACTATTGCTTTGTTCCTATGTTTTGTAAAACGTTCCCATTTTGTTAAAAATGCCAAAAAACTTATGGGCATATACGCCATAGGTATTTGTATGGGCTTACATTGGGTGACATTTTTTCATTCCATGCAGATATCAACAATTGCCATCGGCATGCTATCTATCTTTACATACCCAGTGATGATTGTATTTATGGAAGCGGCAATTCATAGATCCCACCCTCACTGGCAAGACATAGTATCCACTCTCCTCGTTCTAACAGGCATCCTATTAATGACAGGGAATGAGTTAGTGCAACCTGGCTCAGCAACCTTACAAGGAATTCTCTGGGGCACTCTATCTGCGTTTTTCTTTGCAAGTAGAAATGTTGTACAAAAATATTACTTTGCTGACATTACCAGCGATATATTGATGCTTCACCAAATGATAGCGATATCATTAATGCTGCTTGCATTTATTGATTTTTCTACAATTAGCGCAATCAGCAGTTTGGATTGGATTAAATTGCTAACGCTGGGAACCATCAGTACTGCAGGGGCGCACACATTACTCGTAATGAGTTACAAAAATTTACCCGCAAAAACAGTGGCAATGATTAGTTGTTTGCAGCCCGTTATCGCCGGGATATTAGGATGGATTTTTATAAAAGAGCAACCAACATTTTACATTGTTATTGGTGGCTCCATTATTTTAGCGGTTGCTGTATATGAGTCAATCTCCAGCAGAATATAATATTATTACCACAACGTTAGCAAACTAATCACTAGGTGCATACTGCGCAAATATTTCTTCACCTGTCATATTTTTTGTTTGATTAGAAAAACAATAATAGGATGGTTTTTCATCGATAAATATTTGATGATCAAAAGTAAAACCTGCCTCATTTTCAAACAAACCTACTGGCATGATGTACTGATTATTTTGCTTCAAACGATAAAATAAATGTGTGCCACAAGTAGAACAAAAGCCTCTTTCCGCCCATTCAGAAGAATTAAATATCGCAATTTTTTCTTCTCCAGAAAAAGTAACTTGATCATTGCAATCAATCGCCAATAAAGGCCCTCCCGACCATTTTCGACACATAGAACAATGGCAAGCACCTATATTTTCACTTGCTGACTCTGCTTCAGTATTAATCTGATCACACAGGCAACTGGCTTTTAACTTAACCATAGCATTCCTCTCAATAGTCATATTATTGTGTAATAAAGCAATGAATACGCGTTAATAATTCGTTAGGAGGCGTATCCTTAGGATCATTTAAATATTCTTCAAATGGTGGAAAATCTGCAGCTTCATAACCACTGTCCGGCAACCAATGACCGATTAACCAATCGTAAGGTTTTTCCAGCTCTGCATAAGAGCCTTTAAAAAGCAATGTGACACACTTACCCGAAGGAATCGTTATCCTTTCAAGCCCATCATCATTGAGTTGAATATCGTCACCTATACTCATACAGGCCATCGAACGCAATTCATTTTTATCAATAGATTTAGGGTCATCGTAATATAAACCAATAGAACGAGTCGTATCGTTTAACAAATTATTGCTTGCACCATAAATAAATAATTTTTCAAATACATTACCTATTTCCATATAGTCACCTATATGCCGATACCCCACTAAGCTTATTTGCTGATAATCAATAATTTCTACTGCAAACATAGTATCCACCTTCTTTTGTTCTGTAGGTAAGATTGCAACAAAAGGCTCAAGCTTGATATCAAGCCCTTGTTTTTCCTGACGGTAAACGCTCGGCGCCACACCAAAACTTTGAACAAAGGCTCGTGTAAACGCTTCAAGGCTGCCATAAGATACTTTTTGCGCAATCGTTAAAATTGACTGATCCGTGCGTATCAGATCAGCCGCTGCTTGTTGAAGGCGTAAACGTCTTACTGTTCCATTAACAGTATCCTGTGCTAACTCACGATAGATACGATGAAAATGGTAAGGGGACATCGATGCTATATCAGCCAAAGTATTCACATCCAGATCACCGTCGAGATGACAGTAGATATAATCAATCACATTAATTAATCGTTTGCGATAACTTTCTTTAGTGCTTTTTTTCATGCTTCTGAACCAACCTTTTCAATCCCCAACATAAGCCGACAACGAAAATAATAATAAATAATCCGAACTGATAATGTTTGCGGTTTTTATATCCTTAAAAATAAGTTTAATAAATATAACTACAGAAAATATATTGATAGAACGCTTCTTTACAGAATGACAGGTACTTTCGATGTCAACACTATTTCACTTGGAGAAACTGATGACTTATACGCAAGCATTTCAACACCCTGCTTCACTGCCATACGCAATGTTTCACCATAAACGGCGTCTATTTCATCGGCTGGCGAGACTTGCAGAATGCCGGTATGCTGCACACAAAAAACAAGTACAGCACGATGACCTTGTTTCTTCATCTCGATCAATTCGCGCAAGTGCTTACTACCACGTTGACTCACTGCATCCGGGAATAAGCCCTCTCCGCGACTTAGCTCATCGCTATCAGTACACAAGGTCACACTTTTTACTTCGACATAACAATCATCTCGGCTTTCACTTGAAAGCAAGAAGTCTATACGACTGTTTTCCTGACCATATTTAACTTCTGCTCGTATAGATGAATAGCCTGATAACTCAGAAATAACACCTGCCTCAATAGCTTCTCGCACTAACCCGTTAGCACGCCCTGTATTAATGCCTGCTAGATGACCTCCGGGGGTTGTCGCAATTTCCCACGTATGTGGATATTTTCGCTTAGGGTTATCAGAGGTCGAATACCAACATTGCCCTCCTTCAACAATACAGTTTTTCATCGACCCAGTATTTGGGCAGTGTATTGTTATTTCCTCTCCAGAGGCGAGCTTAATATCAGCTAGAAAACGTTTATAACGGCGTAATAGGAAAGCAGTTTGCAAGGGTGAGTCAAATATCATGGCTTATCATAATAGGAAATGGGGCTCCCATTATGCCAAATTATTGTTAATACAATGCCTCAATTAGAACGATTTGATCTGGAGCAAGGATTGTTTTCCAATAAACAGTCACCATAATATGCCTTTGTGTCCGAGCAAGTGCTCAATAGAAACTGCTGGCACTGAGAGCCAATATCTGGTAATTTGCCCGCCGGTTGAAATTTGCACCTGTTTAGATGCCTATTTTTGACACCTACAAAGCATTAACAAAAGAGATACAGCACATGCCGAATAGCAATGAAAAGCTGACTTTACATGGTTTCGAGCCTTATAAAGAGAAGAAAGGCGAAGAATACATGAATGCCGACCAGCGCGAGCATTTCAAAAATTTGCTGCTTACCTGGAAAACTGAGCTGATGGAAGAAGTGGATCGCACCATGAGCTATATGCGTGACGAAGCGGCTAACTTCCCTGACCCCGCGGATCGCGCCAGCCAAGAAGAAGAGTTCAGCCTAGAACTTCGCACTCGTGACCGTGAACGTAAACTGATCAAAAAGATCGATAAAACCATGGAGCAGATTGATGCCGATGACTATGGTTTTTGCGATGCTTGCGGCGTTGAGATTGGCATTCGCCGTCTTGAAGCTCGCCCTACCGCGACACAGTGTGTAGATTGCAAAACCCTTGCCGAGATCAAAGAAAAGCAAGTTGGCACCTGATAATCACTAAACGTACAGGCATAGCTTGTACGTTTATCATTCTTTCAGAATGTCTTACGCACCCTCAATCTCTTTCACAACCCCCATTAAGACAAACTCAAAGCCTTATATTGGTCGCTTTGCGCCTTCACCTACCGGAAAGCTACACTTCGGCTCGCTAGTAGCAGCCGTCGCTAGTTACTTAGATGCCAAAGCACATCAAGGGCAGTGGTTACTCCGCATGGAAGACTTAGACCCACCTAGAGAGGAGGCCGGCGCCGCTGACAGCATTCTTCAGTCACTAGAGGCTCATTATCTTTATTGGGATCAACCGGTGCTTTATCAAAGCCAGCGATTAGATGCTTATCAAGAAGCTTTAGAAGAACTGCGGCAATATACCTACCCTTGCCACTGCATTCGTCAAAGAATAATAGGGTTAAATGGAAGCTACGATGGACATTGCTTTAAATACCCGCCCCCAACATCTGACCCTTCTGCCATTAGACTAATCATAGATAAGGTCAGCGATAAGGATATAGTAGAACGCTTTGACGATATATTTTTAGGGCTCCAAACTCTACCATTAACAGATTATGGTGACTTCATTATTCGCCGTAAAGATGGTTTATTCGCTTATCAATTAGCCGTTGCTGTCGATGATGCCTATCAGAACATCACCCATGTAATCCGCGGTCACGACTTATTAGACTCCACTAGTCGGCAACGCTACATACTGTCTCTTCTTGACATGGATGTTCCAGAATATGGGCATACGCCATTAGCTCTAGGAGAGGATGGCCATAAATTGAGCAAACAAACAAAAGCAACGCCCATTAACAACAATCATGCGATTAATAATTTAATCGCTGCACTTAACTTTCTTGGTTACTCGCCACCAGAGGAAGAGCTATCTGACAAAGACGGTGATTCATTAATGGAATGGGCCATACAAAGATGGCAACGACAGCAGGTATCTACACATTCATCTATTGCGCCCAAACTTTCAGGTGCGTAACATCTATTTATCTTATTAATAGTTATTGCAGCTACAACTACACCTAACTATGAGCAATCAACGCTTTCTATTTTTTATACTTTTAATTGCCTACATCTTTACACCGACTTTATTTAACTGGGTGGTTTCCCCTGCGGGCTCTTGGTACAAACCTTTTATTATCTGGATCTTTATTATCATTGGCGCCTATTTACTACAAAAATATAAAAAGACTTCATGACCTTTGATCTGACACACATTACTCTGCTAGGTATCTCCTACCTCATTATGCTGTTTATTATTGCTCATGCAGCAAATAGCGGCTGGATACCCAAAAGTGTTACGAATCACCCTTTTACTTACGTCCTTTCACTCGGTATATTTTTTAGCGCCTGGTCATTTTATGGTGTCATCGATTTAGCGTATCAGTTTGGCTACGGAGCACTTGCATAT
The DNA here is from genome assembly GCA_947487765.1 of uncultured Pseudomonadales bacterium. Lineage (GTDB taxonomy): Bacteria > Pseudomonadota > Gammaproteobacteria > Pseudomonadales > Cellvibrionaceae > CANLBN01. The sequence goes on from CANKXO010000003.1 coordinate 285,036, forward strand.
TATTTAGGTACGGGCGCTTTCTTCCTCTTTGCCCCTATTATCCAGGCGCCACTGGCGGAGCTTTGTCAGCGATTCCAGTTGCGCTCAATCGCCGATTTATTAGTTTTTCGCTATCACAGTCAGCTGGCAGGCAGTCTGGCCACCCTCTTTATTTTATTATCCGTTATACCGCTATTGATTATTCAAGTGCAGGCAGTGGCCGATACCGTCCTGATACTCACTCAAAAAATACCTGAACAGACAGCTGATACCACTGCATGGAACAAACAACGCAACACTTTTGCCTTGTTTTATTGCCTACTAATTACTGCCTTCTGCATGATTTTTGGGGCGAGTTACAATCAATATAAAGCCTTAATTACCACAATGGCTTTTGAGTCCCTCATTAAAGTACTGGCACTGATGACCGTGGGGTTATTTGCCATCTATGGTGTCTTTGGAGGCTTTGATAACCTTGACATGTGGTTATTGCAAAACAGCGAACACCTTGTTCGCCTCCATACGCCAGATCAAAATTCGTCATCTCACACTCTGCTATTGGTTTTTATCGCGACTGGCGTACTGATGCCTCATATTTTTCATATGAGCCAAATGGATAGATCCATTAATGAAGTCGCCCGCATGGTTACTTGGGCATTCCCGCTGTTTTTATTGTTAATGGCACTGCCAGTATTTCCCATACTCTGGGCGGGATTTGAATTAAAAGTACCCTTTGCCATTTCTTACTTCACATTGGGCGTGCCGCAATATGCGAACTCAGAAATTATCACCTTAGTCGCCTGGGTTGGCGGCTTATCAGCAGCATCGGGCGCACTGGTCATATCGATCTTATCGCTGGCCACCATGGTACTCAATCAATGGTTACTACCATTGTTAAGCCTGCAAACACAAAAAGATATTTATGCTCAATTGCGTTGGCTACGGCGCTTTTTAGTCATTGCCATCACCCTAACAAGTTATACCCTCTACTTATGGCTTGATCACCGTTATTCATTAATGGATCTGGCCCTACTTGCTTTTATTCAGGCGTTACAATTTGTCCCCGGCGTTGTCGCTATCAGCTACTGGCCTCGCGCTAATAGCTTTGGCTTTTTTGCGGGAATCACTTCCGGCTCATTGGTTTGGCTCATTGGATTAGCCTTACCAGTCACATTTGGATGGGATCATATTTCCTTACCATTTTTAAGCATCCCCCTTTCTACAGGTATACCTGCATGGGAATCGATTACACTAATATCAATCGGCGTCAATATTACGATGTTTATATTAGTGTCGTACCTGACTCGCACCAGCGACGAAGAGCGCTACCACGCTGACGTCTGCGCAGAAGATGAGTTAAGCTACCCATTTCGCCGTGTCCTGGAAGTCACTCGCGCATCTGATTTCAAAACCAAACTTTCATCAAGCATAGGAGCAAGCGCAGCCGAAAAGGAAGTCGATCGAGCATTACACTATCTCGATATGAAAGAAGATGAAACCCGTCCCTATGCCCTGCGGCGCTTGCGTACTCGTATTCGCACCAACTTATCGGGCCTTTTAGGTCATACCATGGCCACCGAGATCATTAATAAAAACTTTCCGTATCAGTCGCCCTCCAAGGCCGGTATTGAAGCGATCGATATTAACTTAATGGAGAGTCGCCTGGAACGCATGGGACACAAAATGCAGGGGTTGACAGCCGATATTAATCAATTGCGATTGCATCACCGCAATACGTTACAAGAGCTACCTATTGCCATCTGCTCATTAGGGCTAGATGACGAAATTTTGCTATGGAACAACACAATGGCAGACATTACTGGCATTAGCGACCAGGAAGTGACTGGCTCAAACCTGAGGGATCTACCTAACCCTTGGAGCAAACTCATCATCGACTTTGCGAATGATTGGCACACTCACGTCAACAAACAATCCGTTGACCGAAGCGGCAATACTCACTGGTTTCGCTTGCATAAATCTGCCATACAGGAATATTCAGAACAACGTATGGAAGGGCAAGTCATCCTGATCGAGGACATTACAGACCATCAGCTACTCGAACAGGAGTTGGTACACAACACCCGCCTAGCCTCTATTGGCCGTCTGGCTGCCGGCGTTGCCCATGAAATTGGTAACCCAGTCACCGGGATTGCCTGCCTTGCTCAAAACTTACGCTACGAGGATGAAGAAGAGGGCAGAATAGAAACGGCCTCAGCGATTCTTTCTCAAACTGACCGGATTAGCCGCATTGTTCAATCATTAGTGACCTTCGCACACACAGGGAAACTAACCTCAAAAGATTTTCATAGAGTTAAAGTATATGAGTGCGCCAATGAAGCAATCCATCTATTGTCGCTACAGACTGATCGCAAGCCAATTGAATACCGCAACAATCTCGACCCTGAAGCCTTCATTTGGGGGGATAGTCAGCGCTTTATCCAAGTATTCATTAACCTACTGGGCAATGCCAATGACGCCAGCCCAGAATATAGCTCAATTACCATAAATAATCGGATCGAAGAAGATCGCCTCGAGATTGACCTCATTGATGAAGGTTCAGGTATACCTAAAGAGCATATAAAACAAGTGATGGACCCGTTCTTTACCACAAAGGAAACCGGTAAGGGCACAGGACTGGGTCTATCCGTTGTCTTTAGCATTATAGAAGAGCACCATGGAAATATCCTTGTGACCAGCCCAGTCGCACAAGGCCGTGGAACGTGCTTTACATTACAATTACCTCTTTACAAGGAATAAACTGACGAAGGCATGCCCCACCGATTAAATGCCTTTAGCCACTTGCAACAAATCACAAGCCACGTACACTGAATAACGTCAATCAGCCCTTATCGCTATCAGCTAACAGTGGCTTATTAGCTGAACTAACGAGACTATATATTTCAGTCGTGATAACCTATAGGCACGACTGTAGTAGATTTAAATAGGTAATTATTAAGGTCGATCAAGCACGCTATGAGCAAAATCCTGATTGTTGAAGACGAAGCCATCATCCGCATGGCATTACGCAAACTGCTAGAACGCCATAACTATGATGTCCGTGAAGCAGGCTCCGTCAAAGAAGCAACAACCAAGCACAACATCAACAATTACGACCTCATCATCAGCGACCTCCGGCTCCCAGGAGAACCAGGCACCGAACTCATTAATTTAGCTACTCACACCCCTGTTCTTATCATGACTAGTTATGCCAGCTTACGCTCAGCAGTTGATGCTATGCGAATGGGGGCCGTAGATTATATTGCCAAGCCGTTTGATCACGATGAAATGATCGCCACGGTTGCGCGCATTCTAGAAGACAAAAACAAAGTCACTATGACTACCGACACACCCGAATCAGACAAAGAGTCCAACGGTATGATCGGTGACAGTAGTGTCATGCAAGCACTTTACAAGCGTATTGAACAAGTTTCTCCCACTGATGCAACCGTTCTTATTCAGGGCGAAACAGGAACAGGAAAAGAACTGACGGCCAGAGCCATTCACCAAAGCAGCAAACGACATGAAAGCTCCCTCATCTCCATTAACTGTGCAGCGATTCCAGAAAGCTTAATCGAGTCTGAACTTTTTGGTCACGAAAAAGGAGCATTTACAGGCGCAGCGAGCAGTAGAGAAGGCTTAGTTGTGGCAGCAGATGGCGGCACACTATTTCTTGATGAGATTGGCGAGCTTCCTATGGAAGCGCAGGCCCGATTGCTTAGAGTATTACAAGAAGGTGAAGTAAGACCAGTAGGTTCTATTGAAACCATCAAAGTTGATGTTCGCTTAATTGCAGCAACTCACCGTGACCTTGAAAAACGTTGTCGTGAAGGATTATTTCGTGAAGATTTATTTTTTCGATTAAACGTGATTCAATTAAAAATACCTCCATTACGCGATCGCGGTAATGACATTATCACTCTCGCCAATGCGTTAATTGACCACTTCTGTTCAACCTACAATAAACCTTCACTCGAATTATCGCCTCAAGCCACACAAACGATTACAACTTACTCTTGGCCGGGGAATGTAAGGGAACTAGAAAACGCAGTACAACGCGCAGTGATACTATGTGAAGATACCAGACAAATAGAGAACGATTTACTAGCGATAGATGTTGATATTAATCAACATCACAACAGCATCCAGACTGATAGCACCGAGCTAAATGATATTGTTCGCAGCATTACTGATAATGAAAATAAAATATCATCTATGCATAATATTGATTCACATGAAGATCTATCACTGGAAGATTATTTTCAACGGTTTGTTTTAGAAAACCAGGAAAGCATGAGCGAAACGGAATTAGCTAAAAAACTAGGCGTTAGTCGTAAGTGCTTATGGGAGCGTCGTCAAAAGCTCGGTATACCCCGTAAAAAAACCGCCTTTAAAAAGTAATTTTATAGCTTTAAAAAATTAAAGAGCCTTAGCAGGGGGCATTGCTAAGGCTCGGATTTCTACCAACAAGGATTATAACAATATACGCATACCCAATAAGTAGCCTACATCAACATTGTCTTTATCATTATCTCCAACCTCGGCGATCAAACGAACGTTTTTAGCCGCAGGGAATTTATAAGTATAGTTCGCATACCAACCAGAAACATCCTCAGCTTCCAGACTATCATCTTCATTGTTAACACCTAAACCAACACTGCCATTAGGGCCAACTTTAAAACCAGCGACGACATTATAAATATCTTTTTCACTACTAGCGCCATTGATGTCACGATCAATCGTACTAAAATCAGCACCTATGTCGAAGCTAGAGAATTTGTAGGAAAAACTAATACCGACAATTTCATCTTCTTCTCTTGTTGTAGCTGGACCAGACGGCCCTGAATCATAATCCATATACGCAATAGCAACTTTGGCACCACCAAACTTTACCGCTGCAAAAATATCAAACCATGATTCGTCATCCCCTTTACTACCTGTCGCTCCTTCACCTTCGCCCTCGATTTCATAGGATGATACAACAGTAACACTACCTAATTTAGCATCAAGGCGCACCAAATCATCACCGATATCAGCAACATCTTCAAAGCCATCTTCAGCTATACCTACTTTTTCGTAAGCTTTTTCTACACCAAATTCATCACCGGCAGTATTCGTCCGACCAATAGCAATTTTAGCGCTCCCGAAATCCAAGCCTAAAAAGCCCTCTTCGAATCTTGAACGATCTCTATCTTCTCTATCACCTGCTTGGTCCCAACTGAAATGCACTTCACCAAAAGCGCTCATTCCATTACCTAAATCATAATTGATAATATTCTTGAATTCCAAATCATCGTATTCAAGATCCAATTCTTGATCATCTCCGACATCTTGCTTAAATTGAATTTGCCAATCTGCCTTTATCGAATAAGTTAAAGGTCCTTTTTCATATAACTTAATGGTTGCATTAGCTGAATTGGAAACAACACCCATTGACAAACAGACAGACAATGCCGCTGCTGCCGGGGTGATTCTCTTTAGAAAGGTATTTTTATGGTTAATCATTTTTTCCCCGTTATAAAAATTATTATTAAATTTATAGTATCGAAAGAATTACTTTCGATAACGGGGAGAAATTAAATGATTAAAATGCTGCTCACAATATTTTGCACTTAAGATTTTTTTAAAGCATAAAATTATTAAAAATTATAAAGTTCACAACATTGTTCTTACATATAGAAGCATTAAAAAGAGTCAGTCACAGAGAAGAAAAAACTCAGAAAGGTATTTTTATTTATCTTTATAAAGAAATAAAACACTGCCACCCTTGCATTTAAAATTTACAAAGATGACAGCAAAATCGCTTAGCGATTGAGAATAGCACTCAAGACTACACCTGAGGCCAATGCATCATAATGCCAATCTGGACAATGCCGACCATGGCTATGGCCATGCTTTATATGCCCCAAACCCGGAAAGTAGAACCCCGCATGATTATAGTAGTAGTGGTGGTTGTTATAACGCTTATGTTGATACCCATAACGATGGTGATCTCGCCAATAGCTTTTGAAAAATAGTGGGTGACGATGCCTTTTATAATGCTTGTAGTGCTTTTTATGGCCATGCTTGTAGTACTTTTTATGACCATGCTTGTAATGTTTCTTATGGCCATGGTGGCGATGACGATGATACCCATCATCATGATAATGATTATTATAGCGGTGATGGCGCTTATGCCACTTTCGATACTTTTTGTGTCCATAGCCATGCCTATCATGCTTTGAGTATCTGTGATCATCACCATGGTAATTGTCGTTATAAAAACGACGCCCCTTATCATGCCCCCTTACATTGCCATGTTTATTTTTATGGTATTCACGCTTATCGCTCACATGCTTTTTCTTAATAGAATGGTTCGCATGGCCGTTATGGAGTAACTGCCTATGCTTTTCGACATACTCTGACTTTGCCTGAGAGACATTAGCCCCTCCCAACAACACCAAAGACATCAACCCGGCTGTTATCTTATTTTTCAGCTTCATAAGGTTCCCCCCTATATTTATGACTATTAATTCAGCTAATTAACGAGCTTGATGCCATTCTAATCACAGTAAACTGAATATAAGCTGAAGCAAATGAGATATGTGATTAAAGAAACTTAATGCACCAATAAGGGGATATTGGTAGGGGAATTAGAAATATATCAGATGAATTTTATCCAGCTCATCTTGACAGAATGGCGTGAAATACAACGAAAGTGTTACCCAAACAGAGAAAAGGTTACATATCAGGTAACAAAAGGTAACAGTTTTTTTATTTCGTTTTGTAATAATAAACCATCAAAAAAGATAAGCCATTGAAAAATATGGAGTTTTAAAAGCTGGCATACAGAATGCTATATGTATACTTATAATAAAAACAATAAAGAATAAAAATAATTAATAAAACATAACAATAATAAATAATAATAAGAAAAGCGTTTTTGACTAACCAAAATGGGAGCAGCTTTAGCAATAGATAGCCAAAGCCAGCAAGGAAGCCCAACTATAACAATAAATGACTCTGTGTGTATAATTTGATCACAAGAACGGGAGAGACCTTAAGGTGCTTTCCCGTTTTGCTATATAGCTATCGCATTTCCGACACTCACTATCTATAAATTATCGAAAGCCTTTGGTATTACCAGCCACATAATAGTGAACAACATGATAGAATTACCGTTTCGGCATCCTATACAGTGCATTACATAATGTTCAACGCTATTTTATGATCAAACGGCTGCTTACCTTTTTGTCATCCCCCAACTCCGACACCGCCAAAACTGCCCACTACAAAAAAAGCAGGGGGAAACATGGTGTCACCCTTATCCCTAGGGACCAACATAGCATTTCTCGGCGAGATATTAGCACCAGTGCTCTCAAAGTAATGAACCGCTTAAATCAGTCTGGTTTCAGTAGCTATTTAGTAGGCGGTGGTGTTAGAGACCTACTGCTAGAGGGCTCACCAAAAGACTTTGATGTCGCGACTGATGCGACTCCAGAGCAAATACGCACCTTATTTCGCAATTCCCGCATTATTGGACGACGTTTCCGCATTGTCCATGTCCGCTTTGGTCGTGAAATAATAGAAGTTACAACCTTTCGCGGTCAAAACAGCGATTCAAATCAGCAGATTGAGTCAGATACGGGGCAATTACTACGAGATAATGTTTATGGGGATATGGAAAGCGATGCAATACGCCGCGACTTTACGGCTAATGCTTTGTATTACTCCAGCAAAGATTTTTCTATTTACGACTACACAACAGGGATAGAAGACATTGGAAAACGTCAATTAAAGATGATTGGCGACCCTGCGACTCGCTACAAAGAAGACCCTGTGCGATTACTGAGAGCTGTGCGTTTCGCTGCAAAATTGGGCTTTACGATTGAATCGTCAACAGAAGCCCCCATTCGGGATCAGGCACACTTATTGGAGCATGTCCCCGCTGCTCGACTATTTGACGAGATTCTAAAGCTATTTATGGGAGGATACGCTACAGCCACCTATCAACTTCTCCAACATTACCAACTGCTTGATCAACTCTTTCCAGGCATCAATAAGATATTATCCAATGATCCGATGTACGGAAATCTGATTGAAGAAGTTATGATCAATACGGATAAACGCATCCGCTCAGATAAGCGCGTCACCCCAGCTTTCATCTATGCCGCTCTATTGTGGCCTGCCATGCACCACGAGTATATCCGGCTAACAACCAAAGGCACCCCACAACTCGAGGCGTTTAACCAATCAAGCCAGAAAATCATCAGCCGGCAACTACAGCGTATTATGATCCCTAAACGCTTTTTAATTCCTATGCGCCAGATATGGGAACTGCAATGGAGACTGCCCAACCGACAGGGGAAGCGGGCTCAGCGATTACTGGAGCACCCCAAATTCCGTGCTGGCTATGATTTTTTATTAGTGAGAGAAGCCTCTGGTGAACAATTGGATGACTTAGGCCTATGGTGGAAGCAATTTCAAGATGCAGATGAAGACATGAAAGCATCTATGATCGGTCAGTTGAAGCCCCCATCAAAGAGAAGGAAACGTAAACGCAAGCCAAGACCACCCAAAACCGATCAAGCACCACCGAGCCCAGAAAATGAGTAAGTATTCACAAACATTTATTGGGCTTGGAAGCAACCTAGAGGATCCAGCCTGCCAAATTAACAATGCACTAAAAGCCTTATCCGAGCTACCCAACTCAAAAGAGCTAATATGCGCACCTTGGTATAGTAGCAAAGCGGTTGGCCCAGGAGAGCAGCCCGATTATATTAATAGCGTTGCCAGCCTAAAAACAACACTACCACAGTTAGAGTTATTGCATTACCTACAAGCCATTGAAAATCAACAGGGGCGAAAGCGAGACATTCGCTGGGGGGCACGCACTCTCGACTTAGACCTATTGTTATACGACAATATTCAACATAATAGTGATGAGCTAACATTGCCGCACCCCGAGATACAACACCGAAGCTTTGTGCTATTACCATTGTACGATCTAGCCCCTGAGCTTATCCTGCCGAATGGCGACAAACTCGAAGAGCTTGCTAAACAATGTGATACTAGCGGCCTTAAATTAATGACCAGCGATAACGCTAACAAGTAGATTGTAAGGACACTGTTACTGTGGACCAACCAATAACGATAAATAACTATGACGCCGATCAATTACCACGTTTTGTGGCGATTGAGGGCGCAATTGGCGTTGGCAAAACAACATTGGCCAAACGATTAGCAACAACATTTAACTATGACACTTTACTAGAAGAAGCCGAAAAAAACCCTTTTCTCGAACGCTTTTATGAAGATCGTGCTCGTCATGCACTGCCGACACAGTTATTTTTTCTTTTCCAAAGAGCCCAGCAAATACAAGCCCTGCGGCAGGATGACCTGTTCCAACCCGTACGCGTCGCTGACTTTCTAATAGAAAAAGACCCCTTATTCGCAGAAGTAACTCTTGATGATGATGAAATGGCAATCTATCAACAAGTGTACGATCAATTGGTTATTGATGCGCCCAAACCTGACCTAGTAATATATTTACAGGCACCAGTGAATACCTTACTACGCAGAATTAAACAACGAGGTATTCATGCAGAGCAAACTATTGATGCAGACTATTTAGAAACGCTAAATGAAGCCTATACACGCTTTTTTCACTTTTATGATGAGTCACCATTACTGATTGTTAACGCCAGTGAAATTGATTGGGTAAATAGGGAAGACTCCTACCAACAACTGGTTGATTACATGCTGACAATCAAAAAAGGTCGTCATTACTACAACCCGACATCAACACTTCTCTGATTCCGGTAATTCAATTGAGATAAATACCTGAGGCCATTTGTTATGAGCGCACACAATGCGAGCTTAGATAAAAATATCACTCTCAATACCTTACGCAAATACAAAGCAGAAGGCGAAAAATTTGCATGCCTGGCCCTGTACGATGCCCCAATGGCGAGCATTGCTGAAAACTCTGGCATTGAAGTAACACTAGTCGGCGATAGCCTGGGCATGACAGTACAAGGTCATGACAGCACATTGCCCGTTACAATGGAGCATATGGTTTATCACACTGAAGCCGTTAGGCGCGGTAATGATAAATCGTTGATCATTGCTGACATGCCATTTATGAGTTATTCAACAGCAGAACAAGCCATGCTTAATGCTGGCTTACTAGTCCAGGCTGGTGCACATATTGTTAAATTAGAGGGAGGAGAATGGCTTTGTGAAACGATTTCAATGCTCAGTGAACGAGGCGTACCCGTTTGCGCTCACTTAGGCTTAACGCCTCAATCCGTCAACAAATTTGGCGGCTATAGAGTTCAAGGTCGCGAAAAGGAACAGGCAGAAAAAATTTTACACGATGCAGAAGCACTTGCAAAAGCTGGAGCGGAGTTATTAGTTTTAGAATGTGTACCTGCAGACCTTGCAAAAAAAATAACCGAGCAGGTCAATATCATTACCATAGGGATTGGTGCAGGTGCCGACACCAATTCACAAGTTTTAGTGGTTAACGATTTATTAGGCGTTACACCAAGACCCCCTAAATTTTCTAAAAATTTCTTGGCTCAATATGGCTCAATTAACGAAGCATTTTCCGGCTATGCATCAGAAGTTAAGAATGGAGACTTCCCCTTAGAAGAACATAGCTTTTAAAGACACACAAAAAGTATAAAAAAGGTGACCATTGTTAAGTTATAGACATTCGTTCCATGCAGGCAATTTCGCCGACGTCATTAAGCATATTGTCGTTGTCGAAATTCTTCAACACTTAACACTTAAAGATAAGCCTTTTGACTATATTGACACGCATGCTGGCGCCGGGCTTTTCAATTTACACTCGCCTAATGCAAAGAAACTGGAAGAACATGGCGAAGGTATCGGCAAACTTTACTCTAGCCAAAACTCTAAACTTAACCATTACCTAGACGTCATCCGAAAATATAATTCTGGCACTTCGCTAGACTTCTACCCTGGCTCACCTTCAATAGCAGAGAATTTTTTACGCCCTCAAGACAAAGCATGGTTATTTGAATTACATTCACGAGATATTGATCTATTAAAAAGCAACATGCCAAAAAGGAAACAGATTAATATACTACATAAAGATGGTTTTAAAGGTTTACTCGCTTTACTTCCACCTCGTTCGCGCCGAGGCTTGATACTCATAGATCCGCCCTATGAGATAAAAACTGATTATGACAATGCATATTCGACTATCATCAAAGCGTATAAGAAATTCTCCTCTGGCATCTATGCCCTATGGTACCCCGTCGTCGATAGAGAAAAGATAATCGCTTTAGAGAAAAAATTTAGAACGAGCGGAATCAATAACATTCAGCGCTTTGAATTAGGCTTGAAACCAGACTCCATTGAGAGGGGTATGACTGCATCCGGCATGATAGTTATCAATCCGCCTTGGACCCTAATGGATAAAATGCTAGGCTTACTTCCGGAGATAACCAGTATATTAGGAAGTGAGGAAAAAGGCTCTTCTTACAAGTGTGACACCATTGTCAAAGAATAATAGAAAAACTCAGAAACATTTATAACTGACCTTAATCATTATAATGATTAAGGTCACCAAAGACAGATAAAAAGGTAGATAGATGTTATGAAAAAGCTAAAAGACGAGAAAGAATTAGTCAAAAAAGCGATAGCCGAAGGAGTCAAGTACGGAGAAAGCCGTGGCGTTGTCGAATTTGAACCAACGGACTCAGCGACAGAAAAGCTTGAATATATTTATCGCTTACTGGTTCACGACAAAGTCATACAACCTATACCTGAAGATCAAATTTCTCAAAAATCCATTAAGCACAAACTTGCTATCTGGGCATCAAAATTGAAATAAAAATCTGGCATTATATATTCCACTGAGACTCTAAATAACAAGTTAAACTTATAGCTTTATATTTCCTTGCCTTTCTTTTTCAACTTATCGATTAAGTTTCTACGTAAAATAGCCTGACTATCTCCACCTTGAAAACTTAATACACCTGACGAAAACGTTGACCCATAGGTAATAACAGCATTAACGGTTTGCCCCATGCCCACCAAAAAATCTTCATCATCTAATTGAGACAGAGGATGAATAAATGTGCTCCACAAAATTCCGTTTGCTATCGCATAGCGAGCATCGAGCACCGTATCGAAATTTGCCTGCAGCAGACGATACAAGGTCTGCTCATCTAAGTTATCAGTTTTCAATATTGGAGAAATGATACGCATTCTATTTGCTCTTTCATCAGTAACAACCTGCACACCAACACCTTCAATCGTTAGTGACCAACGACCAAGCTGCCCTTGCGCATCATTATCAACATGACGAATGAGTTCATCCAAACGCTGATTTGTCATCGGTGCATTACTTGAAACAATCTCCTCAGAAGTATCCGCTTGAGCATAAACAGTCACCATAGAAAATAAGGCACACACAAAAACGGCAGTTAAAAAATATATTTTTTTCATAATAAACACCTTTCTCATTTCTATCCTCGCCCCATCATGACCATTCATTCCAATTATTATCATTCATACTAGACCATTAAGATAGTCATATCAGCGTCATTTGCTGATCTACTATTTTTTCAAATCGATCATCCAAAAAGACTAAAATACTGTCCGCTATCGGTTTCAACTGCTTATCAACATAATGCTGATAATCCGTTAAGCTCGACTGACAATCGAGTGGTTCAGGACCATTAATCGTTATCACATAAGATATTACATCACCTCTCCCCAAAAGCTTACCGCTTAATTCAGACAATTTACGAGCAGCCTTTACATGAGGAGGATTACTTTTCTCATAGCCATGGAGCGGTCTACGAAGTTTTTTCTTATAAATTAATTGATCATCTAGTCTTCCAGAGACTAAGTTATTGACTATCTGACAGATATAGTCCCGATATGGTTCCCCTTTAAAGACTTTATAATACAGTTCTTGCTGAAATTTTTTAGCTAACCCAGTCCAATCTGTACGTACGGTCTCCAATCCTTTAAAAACTAACTCTTCCCTTACTTCATCATTGACAACTGAATTAACAATCCCTGCATAACGTTTTTTGCTCCCCTTTGTTGACCCTCTAATCGTAGGCATCAAAAAATGGCTATAGTGTGTTTCAAACTCCAGCTCTAATGCCGTATCAATATCAAATCGTTTTTTTAAACTTGACCGCCACCAACTATTTAAGTCATCTGCCAATTCATGACCAATCACATTCGCTTGATGATTATCAATATCATCACCCAACCAAACAAAAACAGAATCCGTATCACCGTAGATGACGTCATAACCTTTCTCCACAATTCGGTCACGTGTACTCTGTATAATCTCATGACCACGGAGAGTGATAGAACTACAGACTCTGGGGTCATAGAAACGACACCCAGTAGAACCCAGCACGCCATAGAAGGAATTCATTATAATTTTTATAGCATGAGATAACGGCTTATTTTTTTCAGCTTTCGCCACATCCCGAGATTGCCATAGCTCATCAATAATATTCGGCAGAATAAATTTTTCCCGAGAGAATCGCGCACCATTGAAACCAGGAACCGTTTCTGATTCTGGCAATTTATTATGCTCAGCAACCCAAAATGCATAAGGGTCAATCGTAAACGTGCGAATAATACTAGGGTACAGGCTTTTAAAATCTAAAACTAATACATTGAGATACAAACCTGGCTTCGATCTCATGACGTATCCACCAGGACTTACAATCGTAGACTCTAACTCACCTAAGTTAGGCGCAACGTAACCCGCTCGATGCAGGTATGGCAAATAAGCATATTCAAAACTAGCAACTGAGCCACCCATCCTATCCATTGCCATGCCGGTTAATCGAGAGCGTTCAATAGCAAAGTGCAACAATTTTGTTTTTTCAAAAATATTCCAGACTAATTTGCAATCCTGTATGTTATAAGCAGCCAGCGATATTTTATTTTCTGAAAACAAATCAGTTATTGCTTCGCCTCGATCATCATTCTCTAGAAGTTTACTTTCACCCAATAATTCATTAGCAACAAACTGCAAAGAAAAGCTATCGAAATTATAAAATGCCGTTCGCAGCAGCTCGATGCCATCTAGCACGATACGCCCAGGTACTTGAGCATAACGGCGCTCTGAATTTTGCCCATCCTCTCTCCAGTGGACTTTTTGTTTCGCACGGCCCAACGCAAAATCGACTTGCCAATAATCACAAATTTTTTGTAACACCCACACATCAAACTGAACAACATGCCAACCAATAATGACATCAGGATCAACTTTGTTGAACCATTGCAAAAACTCTTGCAAGCATACTTTTGCAGACGGGCACCAAACAAGCCGCAGATCATCAATTACTTCCGAAGTGACGATATGCCTCGACGAATCAATAATAAAAACAACGGAGTGCTGCAAATTATAAATCGCTATGGAATATAGATCTTTACCATCAAGAGAGGTTTCGATATCGAGAGAGACAACCTTTAAATCTGGTTGATAATCACATGGTTTAATTTTTTTAGTTGTCGCTTTCAGAAATGAGCTATCAACCAAACAAGCATTCTCATCATGAAACTCAAGGCTTGATGTCACGAACCTTTCCATAAGAAAACGCTCAACAGGCTTAATATCCTGTTCCCATAAGCGAACTCCCCCAGAGTTAAGTAATTCACCAATCTCTCTTAACTGCCGTTGACCACCGCAATAGAGCGCCATCACAGAGTCATTATGAATATTTTTTAGTTCTACCGAACGATAAGAAATAGAAGAGAAGCGAGAGATGATTTTTTTTACAAGAGGAAGGTCAGCTTCACGAAAAAAGCAAACAGAACGCTGCTCTGGTATAAGCAAGCGGACAGGGCCTTGCTCACCTGCCAGCCATATTTCAAGCGATACACCCTCAGGCGTATCGCGCCATTGACGAGTGAGTATAAATCCCCTCACCCTACAGAATTACCCCTGAGTTAATAACTCACGCAAGTCGATAATCGCTGCATGGGCTCGAGAAATGTATGATGCCATGACTAATGAATGATTAGCTAATACGCCAAAACCGCTACCATTAAGCACCATTGGGCTGTATACAGTGACTTGGGTCGCCTCCAGCTCTCGAATAATTTGCTGTAAGCTGACAACCGCATTTTTCTTAATCAACACATCAGAAAAATCTTTTTCGATGGCCTTTAAGAAATGAATTAATGCCCATGTTGTTCCTCGAGCTTCATAAAACACATCGTCAATTTCTAACCAAGGCGTTTTTATATCCACTTCTTTAGCTACCGGTGTTGATTGCGCAGCATCAGCCTCGCCAGCTAAGTCTGTGTTTAAACGGCGCTGCCCGACACTGGCACTCAATCGCTGAGATAAACTCCCCATACGCTTTTCAACACTCGACAGCCAAAATTCTAAATTGTCAGTCCGTGCATAAAATTGTGCTGTGGGCTGGCTAGGATCAACCAAACGAGAGTGGTAGCTATTTAATTTTTCTATTCCTTCGCGATAGACTGATTCAGTAGAAGGCAACAGCCAACTTTCACTGTCGAAATTAAAGCGAGGCTCTGCAATGACCAAATCCTTATCTTCGGTTGATTGCGACTGAGAACGGCTGAAAACCTCACGAAACGCTTTACTGAGATCTCGCACTTGCACTAACACACCATATTCCCAATTCGGAATATTATCGAGCAATAGCCCAGGCGGTAGAACATCATTACTTAAGTAACCACCCGACTTACTCAACAAAGTATCTGCCACAACAATCAAGCTAGCCGTTGTAACGCTGCCTGTAATTTCTGGCGATATTGGCGCTTCGACCGCATCAGTCGATTGAAAATTATCTTGCCAGAGCTGAACATCTGGCTCATTGCTAAAATAGAACCCCAGAATAGCGATAATAATAATGTAAAGAACGACGATTCCTAAGACTACCCGAAGCCAAACAGAACCTCCTGCAACATCTTCTCGTAAATCGGCATAGCCATCACTAGTACGTTTAAACAGCCCAGAAACCCAGCCTTTTACTGTCGTTAGATTCATAAGAAATAACTCTCAATATTATTCAGTACGGGAAAACAAAAAAGAAAGATTTACGGAGCCAACACCACTACTAACCATACTAATCGTTAAGCTATTGCATCAGAAGACCGTATTTATCATGGTTAGTATAGTGGGGCCACTTCACACTTTTTGCAACTCTACACATGCTCCCAAACCCGCCTTTAAGGATTAATGAGAAACAAAAGCAGGGGAAAATAATATCAGATAAGCAGAATAGATAATGAATAAGGAGCTTATGATTGATAAATGATCGAACCAGGCAGACTTATAGCGCCTTTATACCTTCACACTATGCAATTATTGGACCTTCCTGAGGCCTGCCAAGCCAATAGCCTTGCCCGCCCTGAATACCCAGCTTGATCAATTGCTGCCACTGATCTTCAGTTTCAACACCCTCAGCAAGAACCATTACCTCGCACCCCTGAGCGATGGTAACTAAAGATCTCACAAAGAATTGTGCATCCACATCATCGACAATCGTCTGAATAAAGCAACGGTCAATTTTTAAGTAATCTAATGGTAGGCTTTGCATATAAGCAAATTCCGCAGTACCGCGGCCAAAATGATGCAGAGACAGCTTGGCATTAAAACGCTTAACAACTGCTGCAAATTCGCGCACGGCATGTTCTGCGAAGGATAAGCTATTAGCGGCCAACTCAAAAACTAACCGCGAAGCAAGCATAGGGTTAGACTC
Organism: uncultured Pseudomonadales bacterium; assembly: GCA_947487765.1. Lineage (GTDB taxonomy): Bacteria > Pseudomonadota > Gammaproteobacteria > Pseudomonadales > Cellvibrionaceae > CANLBN01. Next base: position 301,742 of record CANKXO010000003.1, read on the forward strand.
CAACTGCTGTTCTACAGCCTGAATAAACCCTTCATCCTCAAGAGATGCTGTAGAAATATTCACACAAAGCTGCCCCTGAAATACAGTTTCTTGAGAAAAAATTGTTTCGATAACCTGTCGATCAAAAGCTGGCATTAACTGTAAACGCATTGCCATTGGCATAAACAAGCTAGCGGCATAATCGCTATCTTTGAGTGTTAAATGTGTGAGGACCTCATTGAATAACAAGCGCTTTTGCTGATGAACCAACTGCCACACTGGCTGGTAACGGAAGCTAAAAGCCCGTTGCTCTAATGCACCACCAATTAACTCCGACCACTCGCTAGCAGTCATGACCGATTGCTCAGTCACCTGTGCTAACGACTGCCAATGGCACCCTCCCTGCTGCTCATTACGCGCCTGATTCAGAGAGGCATCAGCAACCGTCAACAGATGCAACTTCTGCTCCTGAACTTGCTGGTTTAGATCTGCGGCATAAACAACCCCAATATATATTGGCTGAATATTCTCACCACTCCATTCCAGAGCTTGCAAGTCTGCATACAATTGCTCCATCAATTGTCGACTCTCTTCGGAAGTAATAGCAGGAATGAAAACAGCAAAATCAGCCCCACTATGCCTAGAACATAATGAGCCAGGATAGTTCTTTAGTATGCCCATTAGGCAATCTGCAATAACTTTTAAGTAATCATCCCCTTCTTCTCGACCATTACTGCGATTGATAAGCTGCAAATCCCCCACTTGCATGAGCATCAAAGCCCCTGCATCAGATGTTCTTTCTGAGCTCATATAGGCCTGCAAACGTTCATCAAAATCGCGGCGATTCGAAAGCCCTGTTACGTCATCAGTCCGCAATTGCTGGTGTAAACGATCATTTAACTCAACCTGGTGACCGAACATTATTTTTAATTTAGCCACCATGCGATTCATCGCCAGTGCAACACTGCGCAATTCCGGGATTGATGGCAATGGATCTTGCTCATGAAATTCGCGACGGCAAATCGCTTCTGCTTGACGCTCAACCTTCTTCAAAGGACGCAAAATAACTTGCAGCCCCAAACCTAAAAGCCCATAACACAGCACAATCGTAAATAGAAACAGCCATAGCTGCTCTTTAAATGAGCGCCATAAATCCCGATAAGCGAACCCTGGATGACTGGTAACCGTGACCTCACCTAACTGAAACCAGCCCGAAGATACGCCTGAAGAACCGGAAGGTTCAGCCAACGGCAGCAAGCGAGTAAACCAAGTTGGCACCCGCTCAACCAATATAGGCTGTTCTCGCCGCACAATATCGGCGCCATCCAGATCGCTGTAAACAATACTACGGTAATAACCGCGATCAAAAATTACATCGATCATCGATGAAACCTGAACCACATCTTTTGCCAATGCCGCTTGACTGATACTAAACCCCAAAGATGTTGCTGTATCCTGTGCATGCACCTCTAACTGCTGATAGATATTCTGTCGAGCGTTATAGACAGTAACGACCATATTCGCAATCAATAAACAGGCGAGTAGAAGTGAAATAGCAAGAATTAGACGACGCTGTAGTGTCATATGGCCTCACGTTTAGAAAAAAACATCATTAGTCGCATCATAGCCGTTTGATTAATAACCTCATGCAGTTCATACACTTAACTATAGCAAAGACTAGAAAACATCCACTTGTATAGGACACAGGTCACGATTCAGCAAGCTGACCTATACTGTCATCAAAGAATAACTGCAGACCGATAGAATTATGTTTAGAATAGTCTTTTCCAACCGGCATGCACTATTTCCGGCTGTATGATGCAGGAGCACAATAATGAATCTTAAAAAAGCCCTGATTGTTGATGATTCCAGGCTTGCCCAGTTTGTCCTAAAAAAAATGCTGGTTGAGCAAGATATGGAAGTTGATACATCTGAATCAGCTGAAGAAGCGTTGGGTTATCTCTCAAAATATAAGCCCGATGTGATATTTCTTGATCACACCATGCCAGGAATGAATGGTTTGGAAGTACTTAAGGTAATCAAAGACAACCCTGATACCGCCCCTATTCCTGTTATGATGTATACCTCTCAGGAAGACAGCACCTATATGAGTAAAGCCCGAGAATTAGGCGCTATCGAAGTATTACCCAAGCAATTAAGCCCTACCGAATTACAGCAGGTATTAACTAAGCTCAAACTCAGTGACAACATCGGAGAAGATATAACCGTTGCCGCTAATGAACCGGTCGCTGACATTTCTGACTCTACAGTTAGCGAGCCCCTGACCGAGGATCTGCCTGCTGGCACATTAACCAAAAATAAAGAGGAGCTTGAAAAGTTAGTTCATGATGCCGAAGCTGCTCTAAACCACGAAGCCGTACAGCAACGATTACAGCATAAAATCGAACAGCAAAAAGATGCTTTTGAACAAGAAATCAGTGCACTTCATGAAAAAATGGATGCACTTATTCCCGCCGCAGAAAGCAGCAGTAATCGACAGAATTTTTGGAATAACGTATTTTGGGCCGCGATTTACTGTGTCACTGTCGTTGTTTTTGCTGCAATCTATTTTCAACAGAAAACTGATATTCAACAATTATCAGTTGCACAGAAACGTCCTACTCAAGAAACATCACAACCCGCTACGCCACCTAATCGCACTATCGAACAGACAGTGCCGCCAGTAACAAGCAATATTATTTCACCTCAAGCTCAAGGCAATAATAATCAACAAGTTGCTTTAAGCTCTCTAGAAAACTCGATTAATAGCAACAATCAAATACCATTCGGTGAATTGTTATTAGGCGAAACGATCCAAGCAAACTTAAATGAGTTGATACCTAGATTGCAAAATATTAACTTTTCTGGCCGAGTTAATGTGCAGGCTCACGACGGGACTTTTTGCGTTAACACGAATAACAGCGGACAATTTGAACTCGCAGCAGATGACGCCCCTGTTTCTCAGTGCCAAATTACCGAATCTAGTTCTAGATTAGCTGACATTGCCAGCATAGGCTTATTACAATTAGTCACAGCAAGCAATCAGTCTCCTGACAGTAATTTTATAATCACTATCAATCCGCTGGGTATTAACTCTCCATTGGAAAACTATCCAGAGATTACAGATAAAACAACGGCTGGGGAATGGAACACTATTGCTTTAAAAAATCGGCGTGTTGAAACCAAATTGATTAGCTCAAATAGCCCTTAATCTATTTAAGGGCAACCTCTCTAGAGGAGCCCTTCATATAATTACTCACAGACAGAAAGCCATAATTGATCCAAATCATATAATGACTGCGCATCAAGCCTGTCTAAAAAATTCCAATATTCGCCACTTTCAACAAAATAATCTAATTCTATTTCTCTATTTTTTGCCTGCAATATTTTGTTAGCGTTATACTTTTTTTCAACAGACGCCTGCAAAGATGTAATTAATTGATAACTATTTTCAAATAATTCTCCATAAGATACTTTAGGAAAAACCAAACGGGATTCAGAAAAGGAGCTTAGATTCACACAGCAACAACCTTGTTGAACAGCATGTGCTTGCAAGCGTATTGATTTTGCCTCTAAACTTTGCAGAGTTACATCATCTCTCAAAGGGTCAGCGGCTCCCTGACCATAAAAATGTGTCTTTTTATTTTCTGGATAAACCATATCACAACCTACAAAGGCCATCACATCCGGTTTCAGAGCATGCAAAACCCAATAAGCAGTTGTCATCGACATCGTTGCGCCTATGTAAACAACCCCTCCAAAAATATTTTGTGCAGGGATGTATTCATCATAGGTAATCTTTTTTTTAGATAGCGGTATATTAATCGGGTGACGCTCTTCAGGAAAATCGCCTGCATGCACACAATAGTCCCAGTCATCTCGCACATTCCAAGCATTATTAATGGCAACAATCGATGAAAAACCTGAGCGTGGCCACTGCCTAGACCTTAAAGCATCCGTTGAACTACCTATAATTAAAACGACATTCATTAAAAAATCACCTAATGATTTTCATGCTCTATTAAATCAATAGAAAAATTTAACAATCACACAACTAATCGACGACCCTATGAATTTCAAAATATCAAGAGGATTTTTTTAATTGTTCATCTAACTCTTTTAATCTTTCAACCGTCCCAATATCCCACCATTGGCCTCGATAAACTTCCGCTGTTATTTTTTTCTGAGAGATAAAGTAGTGAAATACTTCTCCTAAAGGAAAATGGGAACGACACTGAGGATATTCAGTGATTAATTTTGGATTTAAAAGACTGACACCACTAAAAGTATAAGAATGCCCTTCTTTTTCTTTCAAAAAATCATCACTCGATTGAATAGAAAAATCTCCATCAGGGTTATGAGCTGGATTATCAACTAAAACCAAATGCCCTAAATTATTCTCACTCAGTTTTTTATATAACAAGTCATTAAATGAAAAATCTGTCCAAACATCACCATTAACCAATAAAAATGGCTGTTCACCCAATAACGGCAATGCATGCAAGATTGCACCTGCTGTCTCCAATGGCTCAGGTTCTACAGAATAACGAATAGAGAGCTGCGACGGATTGCTTTTAGAAAGAAAAGTATCCCCAAGATAGCCCTGTATTTTATTGCCAAGATAAGCAATATTAATAACAACTTCTTTAACGCCGGCTGAAACCAAGCGCTCCAAATGATATTCAATCAGTGATTTACCACCCACCTTCAATAAAGGTTTAGGGGTATGCTCAGTTAGCGGGCGCATACGTTCGCCACGACCCGCAGCCAGAATCATGGCTTTCAAGCACATACTCCCGCTTTTTGCTCTGCCGTTAATTCAAGATCTTGATACCAATCTTGTTGTTTAACAATTGGTAATAAGCGTTGCTGACACCATTCGGCAAAAGCAACCGTCTCTGGATATTGTCGCGCGACAGACAAAGTGTAAGACCACACTTGAGGAAGGTCTTGCAGGTAACACATTTTTCCATCTCGCAAAAATAAGCGAGAAAAAATACCCAGAACTTTAATGTGACGCTGAAGCCCCATCGTATCAAACCAACATTGCCATTGAGGCCCAGTCACGGAATCTGACATAACACCTAATTCAATCATTAAATTGCCGTAAGTCACTAGCCAGCGTTTAACCTGTTCAGGTGACCAACTGATATAACAGTCGCGCAACAGAGAAACAACATCGTATGTTATAGGCCCCCAGACAGCATCTTGAAAATCGATTACGCCTGGCGCCTCACCTTCACGATAGATTAAGTTGCGCGAATGATAATCTCTATGCACTAATACTTGTGGCTGTTCCAATGCTTTGTTTACTAAGAAATCAAATGTTTCTTTCAACAATTGACGATCATCTTCTGTCAATTGGTAACCAAGCAATTGATCAACAAACCAATCGCTAAAGAACGATAATTCCTCATGCAACAAAGAGTAATCATAATCAGGTAAACTAACAGCTGAACGAGGAATTTGCTGTAAACGTGATAAAACCATTAATGCCTCGCTATAAAGCATATCGACACTATCATCATTTAATACATCGAGAAATGACTCGCCACCAAAGTCTTCAATCAACAAAAAATTCTTCTTTTCTTCGCAAGCAATTATTTGTGGTGTAGGCACACCTCGATCACGTAATACTTCTGAAATTTTTGCAAAATAACAGGCAGATTCGCTATTGCCTTCGGTTTTTGGCGCATAAACAGCCAGTAGAGCTGGCTGAGTATTGATACGAAAATATTGCCGAAATCCTGCATCACCTTTAAGTGGCGTTAATTCAACAGGTGAAGGATGTACAATATGTGAACACTTCTGTAATTGCGATTGAATCCATTGCTGCAATTCATTTTCCATTGGAGGCATATCAAAACCTATTTTATTATTCGAATATCGATTGGGTTACAAATTGATTAACTGAAACGGCCACAGGATGACAAACCCCACCACATTTGTCACGTTTTCCAGTAGAATTGCTTGTCTTTTATCCGCGAATTGCGGCTGATACCACACTCTCAAGCAAACGACTGATTTTACTATGCCTAACCTAGGGTTCCCTATCAAAAAACCTACTGCAAAAAAGACAACACTTCGTTTGCCTAAAACTCGTCTAACCCTATTAGCTGCTGCTATTTCAACAGCCATAGCTTTACCTGCGGAAACCGAAGAAATAAGACAAACTCTGGATTGGGTCCCTCTTAGTGCATTAACAGACGAACAAAGAGAAGCGCTTACCCCAGGCAGTTGTGGCGCTTACATCTCGCCGATAAGGAACGACTCCGAAGCCACCCTTGATCCCAATTCGGCTCCAATACGCGCAGAAGCTAATCAATCCAGCCTTTATGAAAGCTCATCAAGAAACGACGGTAACCCAGAAGACAAACAGGTGATATTAGTTGGAGATGTGGTTATCACGCAGGGTTACCGACAAATTAAGACAGGTAAAGCTCAACTGGACCAAGGGGCCAGCACACTGGTGATGGAGGGTGAATTAGAACTACGTGAACCCGGGTTACTTGTATTAGGGGACAATGCAACGGTTAATCAGCAACAGAGTACACTCGAAGTCAACAATGCAAATTATGTACTGCATCAGCAATCCATTCGAGGTACGGCCAAACAAATCCAAAAAACATCAACAAATCAGCTCAACCTTGATAAAGCCAGCTTTACCCAATGCGAGCCAGGCAATAATACGTGGTTACTCAAAGGCAGCCAAATTATTCTAGACAGGGATTCCAGACAAGGTCACGCCAAACATGTTCGCTTAATTGTCAAAGGTATACCCATTTTTTATTTCCCTTACTTGCGCTTTCCCTTAGGAGATGAAAGGCTATCAGGCTTCCTAGCGCCAACCTTTGCGCGCAAAGATGAAAGCTTTAATGTTTCCATTCCTTATTATTTCAATTTAGCACCCAATTACGATCTCATATTTACCCCTCATTTTCTTCAATCTCACGGCACTTTATTCGAAGGTAATTTCCGTCATTTGAATCGCCATTTTTTTACCCAAGTGAATGCCGCGTACTTGAATAATGACAAAGGTGAGATAGATGATGACGACCAATCACTAATTGATAACGGTACGGTAACCGAAGCAGATGTTGCTCCGTTCAGAAATGAGGACCGTTGGGCAGTGAATATTGATCAGGTAGGCGGAGAGGGCCAACCATGGTCAACTCGCATCGACTATACAAAGGCCAGTGATATTGACTATTACAGGGATTTCGACACACTCACCATTGAAGCACAAGACGATGATTTTCTTAATCAGAAAGTCCTCACTGGATACAAATGGAACAACTGGCAACTTGATGTGAACTCTGTACGCTATCAGCTACTCTCTGAAACAATAACAGAACCTTTTAGGCAATTACCAGAAGTATCCTTCGATGGACTTTATGATTTTGGTGAACAAGAACAAAGTCGTTGGTCTATAGGCCTAGAGCATGAGTTTATCCGTTTTGATCACAGCGATGCAGAAGGCATCAACCCTATTCTTACAGGAGACCGCTTGCGCACGAATTATCGCCTGGGGTGGGACTTCGAACCGGAATGGGGCTTTTTCAGACCAGCCGTTCAAACTAAACATCTCCAGTACTGGCTAGAAGATAACAACTTTGTGAGCGGTAGAGATGAATCACCTTCAATAACAGTGCCACAAGCCTCTATCGACAGCGGGTTATTTTTCGAGCGAGACGGCAATGGTTACTTACAGACATTTGAGCCTCGCTTGTTCTATTTCTATAGCGACTTCGAAGATCATAGCGGGCTATTTGATTTAACGACCGATAATCAAGATATCGATTTTGACACATCAGAACTGACCTTTAGCTATAGCCAGTTATTCAGGGATACACGCTTTTCTGGAGGAGATCGTATCGACGATGCTAACCAGCTGGCCATCGGACTCACAACCCGCTTTTTTGGCAACGCATCTGGTCGCGAATGGTTCAGTGCCAGCGTGGGACAAATCAACTACTTTGATGACCGCAGGGTTACGCTAACTAATAGCGTACAACAGGATAATCGCTCTGCAATCGCCCTACAATTAGCCTCCAACCCTGCCGAAAACTGGCGATTAAGCAGCGATTTATTATACGATGACGATAATGACGAAATAGATCAAGGCAACCTTAAGTTACGCTACCAAAACAAGACCAAGCACCTATTTGAGCTGAATTATCGCTACACACGAGGCGATACTGAGGCCACTAGGATTGATCAAGTGGACGCTGCACTTATTGCCCCCTTATTTAATGACCGCTGGCATTTCTTATTCTATGGCGCCTATGACACTTTTCGTAATCGGGAACTCGAAACTATTAGTGCAATCGAATATAACGGCTGCTGTTATCGGATTCGTGTAGGATACCGCAGCGAAATAGATGACGCGCTGGCCGACACGATACCTGACAGCGACTTAGAATATGATTATGATGCCTTCCTAGAATTTCACTTTGAAGGCTTAGGTGGCACCAGCAAGCAACTGGACACAATACTGGATGAAAATATCGACGGTTATACCGAATGGCAAGCTATCTACGATTAATAAAAAGACTGATTAATATGTACCTCTCAAAAAGATTTATTGGCTCCCTTTTAACGATCATTGTGCTCTTCAATATGAATAGCAGCGCCCACGCTTTTCAGGCTTTAGATAGCGCTGTTGCTATCGTAGAGGATAATGTTATTTTACAGAGCGAACTAGAGCAGCGATTAAATCATTTAAAACAAAAACAGCCCAATGTCAGAGTTAACAATACAATTCGCCGACAAGTATTAGATCAATTAATCACAGAACGTCTGCAACTGAGAGTGGCAGAACGCATTAAATTACCCATTTCTGAGGGTGAAGTAGATCAAGCGATTAACAATCTCAAGGGGCGCCTTGCTTCAGAAGGCGTTAACTTTGCTAACTACCTAACCCAACAAAACCTCAGTGAAAGTGAGTTGCGCAAAGCAATTAAGCAGGATATTACCGTACAAAAAGTTCAAGAAGGCAATATTAATCGCCGTATTCGTGTTACTGAAAGAGAAATTGATGATTTTTTAGAATCAAAAGCTGGACAGGATTGGCTTAAGACCCGCTACAGATTGGCCCATATTTTATTGCCGGTTGAAGACAACAGTGATGCCCCGGCAATCAAAAAGGCACAAAACATTTACGAGGAGCTACAGCAAACGCCGGCTCAATTTGGACAAATTGCTTCGACATATTCACAAGGACCTAATGCCAAGAAAGGTGGCGACCTTGGATGGCGTGAAAAAGATCAACTCCCACCTCTTTTTCTGGAACAAATCGTTTCATTAAAACCTGGCGAAATCACAAAACCTTTTCGTAGCAATGCAGGCATACATATTTTGAGAATAATTCAACGTACGGGTGCTGAACCCGTCATGGTTAAGCGCTTTAAAGTTCGCCATGTATTAATTAAAACATCAGAATTATTCACAGAAAAAGAAGCCAAAGAAAAAATAGACACCCTATATAAAAAACTTCTCAATGGAGACAATTTTGCTGAGATCGCCAAAGAATATACCGAAGATATTGGCTCCAAAGCTGATGGTGGTAGCTTGGGATGGTCCACACCAAGACAGTTTGTAGCTGAGTTTGAAAACACTATGATGGCAACACCCGTTGGCAATATTAGCGAACCCTTCCGTTCACAATTTGGCTGGCATATTCTTAAAGTTGACGATAGTCGCGTAGAAGACATGTTCGATACAGTTAAGCGCAATAAAGTTGTCAGTATTTTGCGCAAGCGTCGTTTTCAAGATGAATTGCAATTATGGATACAGGAATTGCGAGAAGATGCTTACATAGAAGTAATGATCTAATGACAGCACAAAAAATACGGAGAATTGCCTTCACTCCAGGAGAGCCGGCCGGCATAGGGCCAGACTTAGCTATCCTCCATGCTCAACAAAGCCATTCATACGAACTTGTTGCTTTCGCCGACCCTGAACTTTTATCCGCGCGAGCTCAACAATTACAACTGCCATTAACGTTACGCACTGTTGATTTTACACAACCACCTCAACCACTTGTCCCGCACGAATTAGCAATAGCCCCTATTAAATTATCAACATCGGTTCAAGCAGGGCAACTGAATTCAGAAAATGCCGGCTATGTTCTGGAGTGCCTTGATCAAGCTATTAGCAGTTGCCAAAAACAGCAATCTCAAGCCATGGTGACGGGGCCGATACAAAAAAGTATCATTAATGAAGCCGGCATACCGTTTAGCGGACACACTGAATACCTTGCAGACAAATGTTTAACTGAAAAAAATAAACAATCACGTGTTGTGATGATGCTAGCAACAGAAGGATTAAAAGTCGCACTGGCAACCACTCATTTACCTTTGAAAGAGATTGCCGATACGATCACAGAAGATCTACTTAAAGAAATTATCACCATTCTGCACAGAGATCTGCAACAAAAATTTGGAATACCAAAGCCTAGAATTTTAGTCTGTGGTTTAAATCCACACGCCGGGGAAGATGGTCATTTAGGTCGAGAGGAAATCGACACAATTATTCCGACATTAAATAAGCTCCGAAAAAATAATATTAACTGCATAGGCCCTTTACCCGCCGACACCTTATTTACACCAAAAAACATAGATAATGCCGACGCCGTGCTGGCAATGTACCACGATCAAGGCTTACCTGTTTTAAAATACAAAGGGTTTGGAAACGCTGCCAACATTACTTTGGGCTTACCCATCGTAAGAACGTCAGTTGATCATGGAACGGCACTGGATCTAGCTGCAACCGGTAATATTGATGGTGGCAGCTTACAAACAGCCATAAACTATGCTTTAACAATGGCAAATGCTATCAACAATTCACTTTAATATAGAACGTGTTAACAACAATCTATTTAACCAGTAAAAAACTATGTCTCCAAAACCATCCTCTGAGCACCCCCTTTTCAAACACCAAGCACGAAAACGCTTCGGTCAAAATTTTTTAAATGACACAGGGATTATTGACCGCATAGTACGTAGTATAGCGCCTGGCACAGAGGATAACTTAGTAGAGATAGGGCCAGGGCAAGGAGCGATTACTGCGCCCTTACTAGAAGCTTGCTCTCGATTAAATGTTGTCGAAATTGATAAGGATTTAATCCCTATCCTACTCGCTCAATTTGCCAAGTATAAGGATTTTAAAATTCATCAAGAAGATGCGTTAAAATTTAATTTTTCGGCACTTGCCTCAGAAAAGCCACTTCGTATCGTTGGCAACTTACCCTACAACATTTCGACACCACTTATTTTTCATTTGCTATCTTTCCAAGAAAAAATTAGCGATATGCACTTTATGCTACAAAAAGAAGTCGTGGAACGCTTGGCATCGCAGGCAGGAGATAAGCACTATGGTCGCTTGAGCGTTATGGTACAGTACCATTGTCAGGTAGATTATTTATTCGGCGTGCCACCAGAATGTTTTAGTCCTCGGCCAAAAGTAGATTCGGCGATTGTACGCCTAACGCCTTTTACATCGCTACCTTATACCGCTATCAACGTAGAATTATTTAGCAAGATCGTTAACTTAGCCTTTCAGCAAAGACGAAAAACCTTGCGTAATAGTCTTAAACAGTTACTGGACAAAGAACAAATCGCCCTACTGCCTATCGATACAGGGCTACGCCCAGAAAACCTATCCGTAGAGGATTATGTCAATCTAACTAATTTTATTGATAACAAAATAAACACTCCAAACACAGATGCATAGCGGTCTAATTTTCGCTACACTGACCGGACACGGCATTAAGGAATTCTCAAACTGCTTTCAGTGTATTTTTTAGTCGACTATTAGACCAATAAAAGGATACGCACATTGATGACTGACAATCAAACCATTGCCATCAAAGTAAAAACTGCTTACCTGGACGATCATTCTCAGCCTGAAAAGAGTCGCTTTGCGTTCGCTTACACCATCACTATCGAAAATCACAGTAATAAGCCTGCTCAATTATTAAGCCGTCATTGGATAATTACTGATGCCGATAATGCTGTTCAAGAAGTTGAAGGTATAGGGGTCGTTGGACAACAACCCAGAATATTACCCGGGGATAGTTATACATACAGCAGTGCTGCTGTATTGGAAACTCAGGCAGGAACGATGGAAGGTTCTTATAAAATGCAAACGGATAGCGGGGAGAGTTTTAATGTGCCCATCCCTACATTTTCGCTCACTCGCCCTCAATCACTTCACTGACGAGTTATCTTGTGGCTACTTATGCAGTTGGCGACATCCAAGGTTGCTTAAAGCCATTACAGGCTCTGTTAATCCATATTAAATTTAACCCAAAGCTAGATACGTTGTGGGTCGCAGGTGATATGGTCAATCGCGGCCCGGAATCATTAAAAACATTACGCTTCCTCTATCATCTTCGCCACAGTCTTAAAATTGTTTTAGGTAATCACGACTTACATCTATTAGCTATTGCTGCCGGCTATCGCAACCCGACACCATCAGACACACTAAACGATATTCTTAACTCACCTGACCGAGATATCTTATTAGAATGGGTTCGCCAACAGCCCCTTGTTCATCACGACAAGAAACTAGGTTACACCATGGTGCATGCAGGTATCCCGCCACAATGGTCAATTAAAAAAGCATTGAGATATTCCCAAGAAGTAGAGACGGTATTAAAAAGCAAAAAAATTAATGCTTTTCTACAAAGTATGTACGGTAATGAGCCGAGCCAATGGAATAAACACTTAAAAGGTATGGATCGCTTGCGCATTATTACTAATTATTTAACCCGAATGCGCTTTTGTACTACCACAGGAAAATTAGAACTAAACACTAAAGCAGGCCTTAATAGCGCTCCTGTAGGCTACCTACCGTGGTATGCACACACAAAACGAAAAACAAATAACGATAAAATAATTTTTGGCCATTGGGCAGCACTGGAAGGTCAAGCAGATCACGACAATGTATTTGCAATTGATACTGGCTGCGTCTGGGGAGGAAAATTAACAATGATGCGACTGGAAGACCAAAAACTATTTTCAGCAAATAATTAAAGTAAGTAGTTTTTCTAAGATGCCCTAGTCACCATAACCATTTGGATTATTAGATTGCCATCGCCACGTATCTGTCACCATCGCCTCCAAATCCAATTCTGTTTTCCAACCCAATTCTTTTAAGGCAAAAGAGGCATCAGCGTAATACTCTGCCAAATCACCATCTCTACGTGGTGCAATTTTGTAAGATATTGTTTTACCACTGGCTTTTTCAAACGCAGCAACAACCTCTAGAACACTCGACCCCTTTCCTGCGCCTAAATTGTATACACTGCAACCGCGATGACTAGTCAGCATTTTCTGTAACGCTTTAACATGGCCCCGAGCAAGATCTACAACATGGATATAATCTCTTACGCCCGTTCCATCAACAGTGGGGTAATCATCTCCAAAAACTTGTAGTTGCTTTAATTTGCCCACAGCAACTTGCGCAACATATGGCAACAAATTATTAGGAATGCCTTGCGGGTCCTCACCAATTAAACCACTCTCATGAGCACCAATAGGGTTAAAGTAACGCAGCAAACTCACTTGCCACTGGCTCTCCGGTTTAGCACAGGCATCGCGCAGCATATCCTCAACCATCAATTTAGTTCGTCCATAAACATTACAAGCATTTGTAGGCAACGTTTCTGTATAAGGCACTGGAGCATCCGCTCCATAAACAGTCGCAGAAGAACTAAATACCAAACGATGGCAATGATATTCTTCCATAACTTCGAACAGCGCAATACTGCCGCTGACATTGACATCATAATAGTGCAGTGGGATTTGCGCCGATTCGCCGACTGCCTTCAGCCCAGCAAAATGAATAACAGCATCTATTTTATGATTTGCAAACGCATTGCAAAGCTGGTCTTTACTTCGGACATCACCTTCAATAAATACCATCGACTTTCCAGTGATTTTTTCAACACGCTGCACCGCATCCATTTTGCTGTTACTGAGATTATCAAATACAACTAATTCAAAACCAGCCGTTAATAATTCAACACAAGTATGGCTACCAATATAGCCGGCCCCACCTGTTACTAATACTTTCATAGCATGCCTTTTTATTAATTCGGGTTATTCATCGGCGTTATTGACCTGTGACTTATTGATCAGCCATTTACTAAACAAGGATTTATTCACCAATGAAAATCGCTCAGAACGTATATGATATAACGCCACCCCACATAACACCATTGTAGCACCTATCAATAGTCGTGAACTAAATGCCTCACCTTCAATAACAACACCAAGAATCAGAGCAAATACCGGACTAATCATACCCACAGTCGATACAACATAGGCTGTAATTCTATGTAACAAGAAGTAATAAAGCATAAATCCAATCAATGAACCAACGATACCTAAATAAAGTATAGATAATCCTCCAACCAAGCTAACGGGGAAAGGCAGTTCCCCATCAAATACCCACCATGCAATTGCTAGCGGCGGTACTGAAAAAGATAGACCTCCCGTTGTCGTTTGTAATACCGGAATATTGCCTCCCATCTTTTGCAGCCATGTACTACTTACTGCAAAAGATATAATTGACAACACCATTGCTGCAATGCCATAAGCTCCTTTCTCACCGACAACTAATAACTGATCTGCAAAAATTATCATCAGCCCAATCATTGCAACACAGAGGGCAGCTAACCTCTGAACAGTAAAAACATTCTTACCTAGCCAGCAATACGACAACAACCCAATTAAAAATGGCGTCGTACTAAAAATAACAGCAATCAACCCTGATGAAATCCAGAGCGACGACCAATACACGAGCAAAAAGTTAGGCGCAATCCCCATAGCTGCAATTGCATAAAATCTCCAAACACCTGGATAGATGAATAGCTTTTCCTTTCGAAGCTTTAAAATAAGAAAGGCTAGAACTGCGGATAATAATATTCTCCAAAAGATTGCCCCTGCAAAGGAAACATCCGCTGCGCTCCACTTGATTGTCAATGGTGTTGTCGACCATATAACAATCAATGTTATATAAGCCACTATATTTGTCATATTGCTGTCATCCTTTTTGTCCTATTAATTAATAAGGCACGTTAAAAACTACTGTTTTACCCACTGCCGCCTCTCATATATAAAATTAGGAAAACGACTAGTAACAATATGAAAGTACTAAAAATGTAAGAATCGTTTTTAGTACCTACATTCTTTCCCGGCACACCATTCTTTCGCATCCATGCGACCACCAAGGATGGTGGAAGTGCTGGAAACGCAGGAGCGGTTTTCAGTACCTACATTCTTCCCGGCGCACCATTCTTTCGCATCCATGCGACCATGGCGTACCTACATCCTGTAGGCAAAAAAAAACCGCAGTTTTTAGGCTGCGGTTTTTTTAGTATTCATAAAACATATTTAATCAATACAAAGCCGCCATCCTGGAAATAACCAACGAAGCACAGACACGCGAGCTGAAATATGTAACAACATTGCAGTTATATACGGGGTAATCGCTATTCGTTTTATGGCTTGTGTTAACATGATCACTGTACTTAAATATTAAGCGTGCAGTGTGCTTGATAATGCACCTTAGGTCAATCATCACTCTTTCAATTTATGAAAATTTATTTAGTCGGCGGCGCAGTTCGTGATCAATTACTCAACTATCCTTTTGAAGAGAGAGATTGGGTTGTTGTAGGAGCTTCGCCAAAACAAATGGTCAAACAAGGGTTTAAGCCTGTAGGAAAAGACTTCCCTGTCTTTTTACACCCAGAGACTAACGAGGAGTACGCGCTTGCTCGCACAGAACGTAAAACTGCACCAGGGTATAAGGGCTTTATTTTTCATACAGACCCATCTGTTACTTTAGAGGAAGACTTAAAAAGAAGAGATTTAACTATCAATGCTATTGCACAAGACAGCAAAGGTTGTTTAATTGACCCCTACGGAGGGCAGCATGATATTCAGGAAAAAATATTACGGCATGTGTCCTCAGCTTTCTTAGAAGACCCTGTACGTATTTTACGAGTTTCTCGTTTCACATCTCGCTATCATCACCTCGGCTTTAAAATAGCAAAAGAAACCATAGAATTAATGCGTACTATGGTTAAGCAGAGGGAAACTCAACATTTAGTTGCTGAAAGAGTCTGGCAGGAAACCTATAAGGCACTAACGGAAAAATCACCTGCGCAGTTTTTAACCTCACTGAAGGACTGCAAGGCATTGAATGATATCTTCCCAGAGTTAACAGAGCCTTTATTCAGCAAAAGCCTCATTAACTTGCAAAACATGGCACTGCAAACAGAGAATCCTGAAATGCGCTTTGCTGCCCTATGCTATTCTTTAGAAGCTACAACAATAGAGAAGTTATGCAAGCGTTTGAGCACCCCAAATCATTTTCGTGAGTTAGCAGTACTTATTCGACAACATGCGTTAAATATGCAACTGACGCATCAATTAAGCGCGATATCTATCACTAAACTATTACAAGACATTGACGCTAACCGAAAAACCGAACGATTTCAAAAAGCCCTTAATGGGATAAACTGGGTTTTAAATGGCAGCAAACCAAGCAACTTTATTGTATTTTGGCAAACAGCATTACACTATTTTCAACAAGTTGATCCACAAAAGTTAATAGCAAAAGGATATACTAAGGCTGCTTTAGGTGAGGCTATTGCTCAAGAACGCCTACAACAGATTGAGCTATTCCTGAAAACTAATAGAAATACTTCAACTTAATGATGCTTCAATACGTGACTGAATGATATGAATAACCCTGTTGCTATAATCACTGGAGGTGGTCGACGCATTGGTGCTGAGATTGCCCGTCAACTTCACGCCAATAATTTTAATGTGATAATACATCATCGCCATTCTGTCGAAGAAGCTGAAGAACTGGCCGAACGATTTAACCAAGAGAGAAGCCATTCTGCTGTAGCGATAAGTGCTGACTTAAATGATATCGCTCAAGTTCGCCAACTTGCTACAGACTCAATAAACTACTGGGGCCGCATCGACGCCCTAATTAATAATGCGTCAAGCTATTACCCAACCGCCTTTACTGACGTTAATGAAGATCAGTGGGAGGACCTTATATCCAGCAACACCAAGGCACCCTTCTTTCTTTCTCAATCATTAGCGGGCGAATTAAAAAAACACAATGGCACCATTGTTAATATTGTGGACATTCATGCAGAACGCCCATTACTTGAATATAGTCCATACACAATAGCAAAAGCCGGCAATGCGATGCTGACTAAATCACTGGCACGCGAACTTGCACCAGAAGTACGTGTTAATGGCGTTGCTCCTGGCGTTATTGTCTGGCCAGAAAACCAAGCACGTCATTCAGAAGAAGAGAAGCAACGCATTCTAAATCAAGTACCTTTACAGCGTGAGGGCTCTGCAACAGATATTGCCAAAACGGTTTTATTTTTTATTAATGATGCGCCCTATATTACAGGGCAAATACTAGCTGTCGATGGGGGAAGAAGTATTTATCTATAAATACAATAAGTAATTATAGAGTAGATAAACACACTGCAGTTGAAATAATTCTTTGATTCCAGACAAAATCAACAGGAACAAGCGCTAACTCTTTGGAAAAAGACCCCCATAGTTCATCGTAGGTTCTATCAAAAACAGGGTGCTTTTGATCAGGAAATAAATCGGTTAAGGGACGAAGCACATAGGCACATTCGGTAATATCATTATGAGGAATAACAGCCTCCTCATAGCCACCAACCCATTCTCCGTACAGTAATATATCTATATCCAAACTGACAATATCAGCATTTCGCTTCCTGCCTCGCTGATCTTCTATATCCTTCAATACAGATTTAATTTTGTTGAGGGCCAACTCTGTTTGAAAAGCCACAACTAAATTATAATAAAATAAGCCCTCTGTTGAACAAGAACCTTTGGCCATGCTTTTATAAACTGGGGAGATGTAAAGCTCGCCAAATTGAGCAAACAAGCTATCCAATGCTGCACTAATATTCTCTTCGCGCTTGATATTACTGCCTATACTGACAACAACCTGAACCATTTATCTTTCTCAGAACTGACCTTATTTAGATCTTTCAATTTCAACACCAACGCTGTTAGCCATTGGTATTACATCTGTTTTGCTCACAGAGACTTTCACCCAAGAAACATCAAAATTGTTCAGGATTAATGCCGCGATGCGCTCAACAAATGTTTCAAGCAGTTTAAATTGCCCTTCATCAGCCAATGCAGCAACACGATCACACACTTCTGCATAGTTAACAACATATTGAAAGTCATCTGTCTCGGCAGCTTTCGTTATATCGACTTGCATTTCTAAATCAACGAATAAACGTTGCTTTACTTGCCGTTCCCAAGGAAACAACCCAATAATTGTTTCCAATTTCAATTGGCGGACAGTGACTTTATCCATTATTTTCTCCAGACTTATTATCATTATAAGAAAGCGAAGAAAGTTCATTTAAGGGCCAACGCGCCTTAACCTTTACACCCAGATCCTCAACCTGATTTGCCAACAAACGTTGACAGCCCGCATAAGCGATCATGGCACCGTTATCAGTACAGAACTCATGACGTGCATAAAATACAGATGAATTAATTTTATGTAGAGCGGATTCGAGTCGTTCTCGTAATCGCTGATTCGCAGAAACCCCACCAGCAATAACCAAACGTGATAAACCTTCTTGCTCCAAAGCACGACGACATTTAATCACCAGAGTATCTACAACGGCTTCCTGGAAAGCATGGGCGATATCAGCACAAGTTTGTTCATCGGGTAAACCTGATTGTTCAGTATTTTTTTGCGCTTGATCTGCAACCGTGTTTAACGTGAAGGTTTTCAAACCACTAAAGCTAAAATCCAAACCAGGTCTGTCGACCATAGGGCGCGGGAAGGTAAACCGCCCCGCAACACCTTTTAATGCATAACGAGCAATCTGTGGCCCACCAGGATAATCAAGATCCAGCATTTTAGCGGCCTTATCAAAAGCTTCGCCTGCGGCATCATCAAGAGATTCTCCCAACAGTGCATATTGGCCAATGGCGTCGACACGCACTAGCTGCGTATGACCTCCCGACACCAATAGAGCAATAAATGGGAATTGTGGTGGATTCTCTTCTAACATTGGCGCCAATAAATGCCCTTCCATATGATGAACACCAATAGCTGGCACCCCTAAACTAAACGCTAACGCTCTACCAGCACAAGCTCCCACCATCAAAGCACCCACTAATCCAGGACCATTAGTAAAGGCAACACCATCAATATCTGACTTTTGTAATTGACAGTCATCGAGCAGCACATTAATCAAGGGCAATAACTTACGTACATGGTCTCGAGAGGCTAGTTCCGGTACCACGCCACCATACTCTCCATGCAAATCCACCTGACTATAGAGCTCATGCCCTAACAGTCCGTGCTCACTATCATAAAGTGCCACCCCAGTTTCGTCACAAGAGGTTTCTATACCCAATATGCGCATCGCTATCTCAGCCAAATAATCGTGTGTAAGGTGGGCGCATCATACCAGAAGCACTACCAAAGACTTAAAAAGTCATCACTTCGTCAGTGTAATTCGAATAAAAGCACAAAGCACTGCCTAAACTGCTTGTAGTGATTGATTGTAGTGTGTAAAATCTGCGCCCCTTGAAGTAGCCTCTTTAGGTATTCCATCGCTGATGTATATACTTATCTGATGCTTACACTGTCAATTACATACAGGAAGATCCATGCCTTTTGTTAAACTGAAAGAAAACGAGCCATTTGATATCGCTCTGCGCCGTTTTAAGCGCTCTTGTGAGAAAGCTGGCGTATTGTCTGAAATTCGCCGCCGCGAGCACTACGAGAAGCCAACAACTGTTCGCAAACGCAAAGCTGCTGCTGCTGTTAAGCGTCACGCCAAAAAAGTACAACGCGAATCACGCAAGTTTCATCGTTTATACTAAGCTAAAGCCTGGATTTCGGGGAAGCTCAAGCCTTTCCCGGTAATCGATCGAAACTTTTAGCGGAAAATAAAAGATGAACTCTGAACTTCAAAGCACCATTCATAACGAGATGAAACTGGCCATGAAAGCCAGAGACAAGCCTCGACTAGGTGTTATACGCTTAATTCAGTCTGAATTTAAGCGCATAGAAGTTGATGAGCGCATAGAGCTTGATGATGCACGCGTACTGGCCGTTCTAGATAAAATGGTCAAACAGCGTCGCGATTCAGCAAAACAGTATGAAGATGCTGGTCGCCAAGAATTGGCAGAACAAGAACTCTTCGAAATCAGCATCATTGCTGAATTCCTCCCCCAACCGCTCTCCGATGAAGAAATAAGTGCATTAATTGACGATGCAGTATCTTCAACTGGTGCCAGCGGTATGCAAGGCATGGGGCAAGTTATGGGTATTCTTAAGCCCAAGCTCCAAGGACGCGCTGATATGGGTAAAGTTAGCGGGCTTGTTAAAGCTAAACTTACATAGCATATTGCCCATACTACACACCTAAGTGCAATAGCCACCAATACATATTGTGACCAAAGAAAAGGTAGCAGTTTTTATTGTGACTTTGGATCACACCAATACAGCTCCACCCTTCGCTCTGATTAGCTCTCCTCAATATTAAAAGCCAATAAAAATATGTATACAGAACTAAGTTTCAAGGAAATCATAAGTACTATATCGAAGCTTGAGCACAGAATTAAAGAACGATTACCTAATTCTGACATAGTCAATGTTTGCAATGAGCTCTACAACATAGCGGACAACACACAACATCAAATTGCTACACTATCAAAACCTAATCAATGGGTTAGGATTAGTGTTACAGCAATAGTTATTATTTTTATTGCTGTATTATTTTATACAATAAGCCTCTTCGAGTGGGAATACAGCAAGCCAAACCTTGCAGAAATTATTCAAATCACGGAAGCACTGATTAACGATATTTTATTAGTTGGCGCGGCACTTTTTTTTCTTGTCACTCTAGAACTTCGCCTAAAAAGAAAGTCTGCACTGAAAGCTTTGCACAAATTGAGATCTATTGCGCATATTGTCGATATGCATCAGCTAACAAAAGATCCATCAATGCTGAACTCCAACCAAAAGCAAACAAAGAACTCACCAGCACGAGACATGACTGAATTCGAGCTGCAACGTTATTTAGATTATTGCTCTGAAATGTTTTCATTAATCGGAAAAATAGCAGCATTGTTTTCCGAAAAACTGCCAGAGCCGGAGATTGTATCTGCTGCAAATGATATTGAAAGTTTATGCACAGGACTCAGCCGAAAAGTATGGCAAAAAATGTTTTTTCTGAAGCGAAAGTAGAGTGTCAACCAAAGACAACTATATTTACTAACTTAGATTAATAACACCCTGCACTGCTGATAATAATAGATTTCTTAATAAAAAAACAAATAAGCCCATCCAAAAGACGGGCTTACTCATTAATAGACTACAAACCAAAAATACAACTTAAGGCCATACTCGGATGCCACTTGCATCATAGTCGTTAAGGCGCTGCCACACATAGTCGTTTAATGCAGCAAAATCATCAGCAATTAATCGGCTTATCGATGCGGGTGCACGATAAGTATCAGGAGGCTGCTGCCTATATGTTGCCTGGAATGTCACTAAGCCTGCCAAGAAATACAAATCGTCATACCCATGAGGCGCACTATCCTCATAAAGGTCTGAGACAGCAAGCCTTGATGCCTGTAGTGCTGGGTTAGTCAATATATCGGCAATAATAGGTCCAACAGGAATCATATAAATATCCGCAGCAGGCCTTGCCGCTACGACTAAATTGTAATAATCAATAAACCACTGATGGTAAGAGCCTCTAGCTATATTGTAGTAATTTTGCAGCATTTGCGGACTTGGCGGGAACGGGTCTCCCAACTCAGGCCAGTGCTCATAAATATAAACTGGGACACCAGGCTGACTCACAGCCAAATAATCCAATACACCTAACAGATTAGCGGTTTGATTCGCAGGCGCATCGTACTGAACATAATTCAAAGGCATGTAAATAATATTATTTAGCGATTGTGCCTGAAACGGAGAACCAGCAAGCCAACTTTGAGCCACCGTAGAGTATCCCGTCTGTGGCTCAGTCGCTGACGGAAGCGTATTCGCTGTTATATCAAAGTGACCGTTAGTTTCGTAAGCAACCCCAGTTGCGGATGCAAAATCATTAATCCACAACGGTGTTGCCGCAAGCGTATTCACATTGTGCTGCCATAAAGAATGGTGGAAAGCATATTGTTCGATAGAGCTGACTGGCGCAGGTCCGCCACCAACGACGATTGGTGCTACAGCAACATTTAGGGTCGCATTTGCAGTATTACCTGCAGCATCACTAGCGGAGTAATTAACTGTGTAACTACCTGCAGTTGCCATATCAACATCATTGGTCTGATTGACAATAAGATCACCATCAATATTATCAATAGCAGTTGCTACTGGCGGTGTGAATGAATCACCAACGCTCAAATTAATTCTGCTGCCATCAGTGTAATTACCAGCATCAATAGTAATAATTGGCGCTTCGGTATCAGCTACAGCCTCAATAGTGGTTACTGTCCACTGGCCTATCACACCACCAATATTCAACAAAATATCCACATTTTCAGCATTATTAGAACTGCTTGTAACCATCAACTGCACTGTATTTCCATTCTCGACTTCACCAGTACTAGCAGTATAAGCGCCACCATTAATGGCATATTGCCCACCAGAAACACTAATAGAAGTTGAAGCGTTAATACCCCTCACAGAAATTATATTCGATTCAATAACAACATCTAACTCAACATCACCCTGATTATTAAAACTGAAATTATCAGGGGTAGTATCGATTTCTGTTTCAGGAGGCTCTACCTCAGGGGGAGTCGTCTCTGGGGGTTCAGCTTCAGGCGGTTCAGCCTCAGGAGGGGTTGTCTCTGGCGGCTCAGTTTCCGGTGGTAACGTATCTGGGTTTTCGCCACTTTGGCTGCCACCGCCACTAGTTTCCCCGCCATCAGAGCTGGTGTTAGCGCTGCTATTACTACTGTCAGAATCATCTCCACAAGCTACCAGCACAGAAGCACTGATAATTAATATTGCTAGCAAGCGGAAACTTTTAGAAAAGAACAGCATTGGTTTGGACTCCCACTGAGACCAATCATTTTCACTTTAACCCTGTAGAAATAACTGATAACAAATAAATATAGACTTCAATCATTGAAGAGAGCACTTTGGGTTAGAAAATTAACCTGTGCCGTATTTGAGGTAATTAAAATAAGGAGCTTTGACTCAGCAAAAACACATTAACAACTTTATGTTTACCGACATATGGTTCAATTAAAGTGCTACTAGCCAATAGGATCAAGCACGACCGATTCTCAATGTGAACTGGTTTCAATATTTCACACCATGACGTTCAATATATTTCGAATAGTTCACATTAAACCCCAGACATTGAAGTACAGCTAAATAACAAAAGGAAATTAACCCAGAACCAAATATAACTTTTTAATTTCTTTCGCCATTGAAAAAATCGACATCGAAATATTTAAATAGGCGTCACATAAGCTTAATTTAAAATTAATCAAGAGTTAATACTCATCTGCCAAGGTAGTTAAAAAATTAACTACTAGGTGGTAATAATGGGTAAGTTCTCTCGTCGTGACTTTTTGCGCGCATCAGCTATAGGCATCGCATTTGCCCCAGCTGTCGCCTCGGCTCAATACGATAGTTTTTTTCCTTTTGATAGCGAAAAAGACTCTTTTAACAACAAGCACTTAGGCGCATTCTGGCAAGGCGTTGCCAGTGGAGACCCACTGACAGACGCTGTTATTTTATGGACCCGAGTTACGCCTTTAAGTGAAGGCGAACAGGAAGTTAAAGTCGGCTGGGAAGTTGCGACAGATTCTGAGTTTTATAATGTCATTAGAAGAAGCCACAGTATCGTTAACAACGAAACTGATTACACAATCAAAGTTGATGTCAAAAATCTTGATCCAGATACGACATACTATTATCGCTTTATTACCGACAGCAATAAATCAACGATTGGCGTCACTAAGACCCTGCCTGAATACACATCCAAAGTAAAATTAGCGGTCCTATCCTGTTCTAACTATCCCGCTGGATATTTTAACGTCTATTTAGAAGCCGCAAGACAACAGGGTGAGCTAGATGCCGTTATACATCTGGGCGACTATATTTATGAATATGGACAAGGGGGATACGCAACACAAGATGCCGATGCCATTGGTCGCAGCTTTTTATCCGACAATGACACAGAAATAGTGACCCTCAAAGATTATCGTCGCCGTTACGAGCAATATCGCAGCGATATAGACCTACAAATATTACATGCGAGTGCACCGTGGATTTGTGTATGGGATGACCACGAAGTTACCAATGATACTTGGCGCGAAGGTGCCGAGAATCACAACGAAGGCGAAGGTGATTTTTTTGAGCGTAAAGCACAAGCACTGAAAGCCTATTTTGAATGGATGCCTATTCGTCCTGTTGCTGAAGGCGATAATGAGATTATTTATCGTCAATTTAAATTCGGCAACCTCGTTAATTTAATGATGCTCGACACACGGGTTATCGCTCGCGACCAGCAATTAAGCTACACCAACTATATCAGTGCTGATGGCAGCTTTAATCAAGCTCAGTTTACTGCCGATATTTCAGATCCAAATCGAACACTCTTAGGTTTTGAGCAACTGAATTGGCTACAAAACACAATGGCATCGTCCACCGCCACTTGGCAGGTGTTAGGCCAGCAAGTCTTAATGGGGCGCATGAACCTACCCGCCGAACTACTCCTTAATTTAAGACCTGGCGCAGATGTGTTAACCCTATTCTCTGAACTAGCCACAATTAAAGCAAGAATACTGGCTGGCGACCCGACTATCACACCTCAGGAAGAAGCTAGAGTTAACACCGCATTACCTTATAACCTTGACGCATGGGATGGCTACTTTATTGAAAGAGAGCGCGTATTAGGCACAGCGAAAAGTTTTAATAAAAACCTTGTTGTATTGGCAGGCGATACTCACAACGCCTGGGCAAACAACCTGACGGACCTTCAAGGCGAAGCCGTTGGTGTAGAGTTCGCAACGGCCTCAGTAACGTCTCCAGGCTTAGAAGATTTTCTTTCACTACCGCAAGAAGCTTGGCCCGCAACTGAACACGCATTCGAATTACTAATTGATAACTTGAAATACCATAATGTCGGTGACCGAGGTTATCTACTCGTTACATTTACGGAAGAGAAGACGGAAGCTGAATGGGTTTATGTTGATAACATTCTCTCTAATTCTTTTAGCCTGAGAGATGATCGCAATAAATTGATTAACGTTAAGGCTAACGAAAACAAACTCGATATATAAATCAACGTAATGGCTCATTGCACGTAGTAGTGAGCCATATAAATATTTAGTTATTGGTAACCCTTTGCCTGAAGATGGAATAATTTAGCATATACACCGTTTGATTCGATTAATTCATAGTGGGAACCTGTCTCAATTACTTCACCCTTATCCATAACCATAATCTGACGTGCAGTACGCACCGTGGAAAAACGGTGAGAAATTAAAATAGTCATTTTGTCTGCCATTGTAGAACTGAACTCGCTAAAGATATCTGCCTCTGCTTGTGCATCCATTGCCGCAGTTGGTTCATCCAAAATCAGTACTCGAGCATCTTCACGCATAAAAGCACGTGCCAACGCTATTTTTTGCCATTGACCACCCGATAATTCTTGCCCATCCTTAAACCAGCGGCCCAGTTGTGTTTGATATTTTTTGGGCAAGTCATCAATAAATGATGAAGCCTGACCTTTATTCGCGGCTTGTTCCCATAATGTTTCTTGCTCAACATTTTCAACTCGACCGACACCAATATTTTCTCCAGCTAATAGTTGATAACGAATAAAGTCCTGAAAAATTACACCAACTTGTTGGCGAAGTGCATCCTTATTCCAATCATTTAAATCGGTCCCATCAAACAATATTTTACCTTCATTAGGTCTATACAAACGTGTTAACAATTTAATTAATGTTGTTTTCCCTGAACCATTTTCTCCTACAATAGCAAGACTATTGCCCGGAGAAATATGAAAAGATACATTATTTAGCGCGGGTCGCTTCTCATTTTTCTTATCCTCACCATCATAATAGAAAGTGACATTTTCAAAGCGTACACCGTCATTAGGAACGGCACCGACAGTAACACCACCTGTGAACTCCATGCCTGGCTGTTCAAGAAACTCATATAAATTTGATAAATATAAGTTATCTTCATACATTCCACTAATAGAGCTGAGGCTTGCTTTAATGGCACTTTGCCCTTGCTTGAACACCATTAAATACATCGTCATTTGCCCGATTGAAATTTCCCCTGCAATCGTCGCTATAATGACCCATGCAAAAGCAATATAAAAAACGATGCTACCAACGACATCCATCAACAAACCCCAACTATCGCGCCGGATGGTTAATAGACGGTCCTCTTTATAAAGTTTTTTAAAAATATTGTTATAGCGCTCTAAAAAAAGTGTACCCAGACCAAACAATTTAATCTCTTTGACGTTATCTTCTCTCGCTAATAGTGTTTCCAAATAATTCTGTTGACGAGCTTCTGGCGACCGCCACCGAAATAAACTAAACGCTTTAGTAGAAAAGTAAGTTTCAGCGAAAAAACCAGGTAATGCAGCAGCAAGTAACATCACAATAATCCAGGGAGAAAACTGCCCAAGTAAAATAGCAAAACCAGCTAATGCAATAGCATTCTGCAACAAGCCGAATGTTTTATTCACCAACCCTAAAGGCCGAGTAGACGCCTCTCTTCTCGCCCGGACCAACTTATCGTAAAATTCAGAATCTTCAAACTGTGCCAAGCTTAGGGTTTGCGCCTTTTCTAACAATAACCAATTCACTCGGTGCCCTAGTAAGCCACGAAATAGCGACTGAATAGCCGATATGCCGCGCTGACAAATCATTAAGCCAATAACAAACAAAGCCTCGATAAAAAAGAAAGCTATCAGCTCAGACGGTATTATTGCCTCCAACCAACCACGACTAATAGCAGTATCAGTAGAGTTTTTAACCGACTCATAAACTTTAGCGGCCTCAAGCACACCATCAACAATCAACTGACCAATGTAAGCAATACCTGTCGGTAATATGCCCGCCATCAACGTTAATACTGCCAGAAAGATGGTGTAACGTGCGGATGTCTGCCACACCAAACCAATAGCTTGACGGCTATAAGAAAAGACACCTAAAAACCGCTGGGCTAAATCTTTAACATTGATCATTAATCTGATTTCTCTAGTTATTACTCGTTACAACACCTATGAAACAGCCCAGTTATTAATAGGACCGATAAATATGCCGAGCAGGCTTACGAATACCCAACCAAATTAGAACTATCTATCAAAACATATTGATCATACCTGCTTAAACTAGTTGAATGCGTCAAATCCCCGAATAATTCCATAACGACACAAAGCTAAGCGGCATACAAGCACCACCAAACGTCAGAATACCTTCCTAGAGACCCACCTATCGCATCAAACCTCAATAATAGATTAAAATTATCAGACAAAGACATATAATTAATTAGAGTTATTAACTCCCTGAGACCTACACTACAACAGTACATCCATTAGCCAATCCCGAAATGCACTCTGCGGCGATGTTGGCACACTCAATAAATACATGTTTCGAGAGGAAAGATTATGTCAAACGAAAGCAAATGCCCAGTTATGGGCGGTGGCAATAGCCATAAAGCAGCACCCTCAAAAAATGAACATTGGTGGCCAAACCAAATCAATCTAAAAGTGCTACACCAGAACTCAATTGAGTCAGATCCTTTAGGTAAAGACTTTGATTATGCAGAAGCCTTTAAAAAGCTGGATCTAGATGCACTTATTGAAGACCTTCGACATCTAATGACCGATTCACAAGAGTGGTGGCCTGCAGATTATGGTCACTATGGTCCTTTCTTTATACGTATGGCATGGCACAGCGCGGGCACTTACCGCACAGGCGATGGTCGCGGGGGCGCCGGGACAGGAAACCAACGTTTTGCTCCTATCAATAGCTGGCCAGATAACGTGAACCTCGATAAAGCTCGCCGCCTACTTTGGCCTATCAAACAAAAGTATGGGCAAAAAATTTCATGGGCAGATTTAATGATTCTTACTGGCAATGTTGCCCTTGAATCAATGGGATTTAAAACCTTTGGCTTTGCTGGTGGCCGTGCAGATATTTGGGAGCCAGAGGAAGATATCTATTGGGGCCCCGAAGGTGAATGGCTTAACAATGAGCGTTACAAAGGTGACCGTGAATTAGAAGGCAACCTAGCCGCTGTACAAATGGGCTTAATTTACGTGAACCCTGAAGGTCCAGATGGTGAACCAAGCGCTCTAGCATCAGCACGCGATATTCGTGAGACATTTGGCCGTATGGCGATGAATGATGAAGAAACAGTCGCACTAATTGCTGGCGGTCATACCTTTGGTAAAGCGCACGGCGCAGGTAATGCCGATCTCGTTGGTGCAGAACCAGAAGGCGCTTCGATCGAAGAACAAGGGTTCGGATGGACCAGCACTCATGGCAGTGGCAAAGGCGCTGACGCTATTTCCAGCGGCCTAGAAGGCGCTTGGACAAACACCCCAACACAATGGGATAACAGCTACTTTGATATCCTATTTGGTTACGATTGGGACATAGTAAAAAGCCCAGCAGGCGCAACACAGTGGGTACCAACAGATGCTTCAGCAGCCAATGTGCCTGATGCGCATGAGGGTGGCAAAAAACACCTACCCATTATGTTTACTAGCGACCTTGCATTACGCATGGACCCTGAGTATTCAAAAATTGCTCGTCGCTTCCACAAAAACCCCGACCAATTTGCTGATGCATTCGCTCGTGCATGGTACAAACTGACTCACCGTGACATGGGGCCATACTGTCGTGGCCTTGGCAAACTAGTACCAGCTGAACCACAATTATGGCAAGACCCTGTTCCTGTAGTTGACTATGACCTTGTCGATGCCGCCGATATTAAAAACCTTAAAGCAAAAATTTTAGCGACAGGTTTATCAGTTGGTCAGCTAGTTAATACCGCTTGGTCTTCCGCAGCATCTTTCCGCGGTAGTGATATGCGTGGAGGTGCAAACGGTGCACGTATTGCTCTTGCCCCGCAAAAAGACTGGGAAGTCAATAACCCCGCGCAACTGGCCAAAGCATTAGATGCCTTAAAAGGTGTACAAGCTGACTTTAACGGCGAGCAATCTAGCAACAAGAAAGTATCACTGGCGGACTTAATCGTTCTTGGTGGAGCTGCTGCTATTGAAAAAGCAGCAAAAGATGCGGGTGGCAATGTCAACGTACCATTCATCGCGGGTCGTACTGACGCGACACAGGAGCAAACTGATGTTGAATCAGTATCAGTACTTGAGCCTATCGCTGACGGTTTCCGTAACTATATCTCGCCACGAACAGCTTTCAAACCAGGCGATCTCTTAGTTGACCGTGCACAATTGCTGCAACTTACGGCGCCAGAAATGACAGTTCTAATTGGCGGCCTTCGTGTATTAAATGCAAATGCTAACGGCAGTGCTAATGGTGTATTTACTGACAAACCTGAAACATTAACGAATGACTTCTTTGTTAATTTATTAGACATGGGTACTCAGTGGAGCAAAACTGGCGAGAACGCTTACCAAGGTAATGACCGCAATAATGGTGCATCTAAATGGACAGCGACAGATGTTGACCTTCTATTCGGTTCTAACTCGATTCTACGTGGCATTGCAGAAGTCTATGCAAGTGAAGACGCTAAAGATAAATTCTTAGCTGACTTTGTAGCAGCCTGGAATAAAGTGATGAATGCAGACCGTTTTGACCTTAATTAGTCTGATAGAGTCATGGCGCCTTGAATAATTTGAGGCGCCGGAGTAAATTTGGACTAACGGATCTTAAATTTATGCTTTATTTAACTAATAACGAGTGACCCAGGCCTTCCACTAGGCTCCCTTTAAGCTATATTTAAAGTAAGCATATAGCAATATATGCTTACTTCATTAAGAGAGGAAAAGATGAAAAATTTACACTACAAAATCATCGGCATTATTTCCTTAATTGTAGGGATTATCGGCGCATTTCTACCTTTATTACCTACGACATGCTTCGTTTTGCTATCTGCATGGTGTTTTGCTAAATCGTCACCCGAATGGCACGCTCGATTACTGAATAATAAACTATTTGGACAGACGATTAGAGATTGGGAAACGCATCGATGCATTTCAGCCAAAGGCAAAATTATGGCTATTTCATCAATGTTGATTTTTGGTACCGCTTCATTTATTTTTATCGAAAGCAATATCTTACGCATCAGCTTAATCGCTCTACTATGCATAGGCATATACAGCGTTCACCACTTCAGCAAACAGCGCTTCAAGAAACAAAGCGTACGCATTGAGCATTAACTGGCATTGCTCAAAGAACTTTTCTGACCAAGTAAATGCGCTGCCACCCCTTCTGCAGATGCTAGCGCCCCCTCTAGATAACCCGCCTCCTCCGAAGCATATTCAGTACCGACGAAACTCAGCTTATTGCGCGCTAACTCTTTTTGATGGGGGGCAAGGTACAAATGAGGATGAGCAGGTGGCTCATTCAGATCCTGCTCAGTAGCAACATACACATCTTTTGACCAATCTTTAAAGTACATTGCTTCAGGGCTTAGTGCTTGGTCGCCAAATATATCTGCCAGCTGGCGCAAACATAGCTGCATCATTGCATCATCTGGGAACTGCTTTCTGGACTGGGAAGGGATACCTACAAAGCCAAACAATGCATAAGCCTCGTCAACCCCTGCTGAACTGTCATGAATTTCCATTAAGGGGCCTACTCGGCTAAACACATCGCCGGACAACCCTGCTTCTCGCCAAAAAGGCGTTTTATAACTCGCAACAAACTTGGCCTGTGCCGCCATCCAAGTCGAAGTATTGGCTAATTTTTGACAAAGCTCAGGCGATAAATAATTCTTCATCGGCAGCGCGTTTAACAACACTCTTGGAGGAACAGCTAAAACCACTTGTTTAGCCATTATTACACTTTCACTCTGGCTCTCAGCCCCTGAACGATCAAAGTTAATCGTCCATTCCTCACTAGATTGCTCCAGACTGTTGACTGAACAAGATAAGCCAATATCCCCTGCAGTTAATACATTTTGCAATGTATTAATCAAACTTTTCATGCCGCCATAAATTCGATATGACGTCATTGGCATGCCACCACTCACTCGTTGAGCACCCGCATTTTGCTCTAGCTGATAAAGCGCTTCACCTTTGATGTACTGCTCGAACCAAGGAATATCTAAATCATCTAGTAACTGCTGAATTCTACGTTGATGCGGCCAAAACCAAGTAGGCCCTAAATCGAGACCTAAATCAGAATCTTTAGACGCTGGCAAGCTTACTATCCGCCCACCGAGATGTGGCTTCGCTTCTAATAACTGAAAGCTCATACCCTGTTGATTGAGTAGATAAGCTAAATACAAGCCTGCCAGACCACCACCTACTATGGCTATATCGACTTTTTTCATCAGAAATTTTCTACCGATGGACGTATATCAAGCTCGTGCACCCATGCACTTTTGGGCTGATTAGCCAATTGCCAATACATTTCTGCAATAGCTTCTGGCTGTATCATTCGCTCAGTGTCTAATTGATGCAATTGACGGCTACTTTCAGTATCGATAATGCCATCCAATAGTACATGGGCAATATGAACACCTTGCTTTTGGTAACTGCGTGCCAAACTCTGCACTAAACCTCTCAAAGCAAACTTAGCCGAGCTGAACGCTGCAAACTTAGCGCCACCACGAATGCTGGCCGTTGCACCAGTAACAATCATAGTACAGCCATTAATAGTACCGCCCTTATCTTTCATCTCAGGCAAGAAGGATTGTGCTAACAAAAACGCAGACAAAGTCATTGAACGCCAACAGGCTTCAAATTGATCCGCTGTCGTCGATTCGAAATCCTCAATCATAAGTTGCTGGGTATTATGAATAAGCACATCTGGGACACCATGATTCTTAACAACAGCGTTTACTGTTTTTTGCACTTGCCCTTCATCACTTAAATCGAGTAAATATTCGCTCCATGACTTACTAGATGGGCTAATAGCAGATCGATTCAAACCAATGACCTGATAACCTTTTCCAATAAAAAAATCAGCAAGGCCGCTACCCAAGCCTTCTCCAAGACCCGCAATGATAACTAATGGCTTTTGAGCACCCATGATCTAACCTCTCAGCAAATTAATCTACCTATAGGTAGGCAATGTTATGAATTCTATTTCGATACCGACTCACTGTCAACATCTATCTTTAGATAGATAGAAACTTATGGTAACCTTACTCACCCAATAAACAGGCATGAGTAAGTTTAATATGTCATCAGATACTGTTGATCGCATCCTCAAATCTGCAGAGAGCCAGGCTAGAACTGGTGGCTACAATGCATTTAGCTTTCGTGAAATAGCGAAAGATATCGGCATCAAAAGTTCGAGCATTCATTATCACTTCCCCACCAAGGCAGATTTAGCGACAGAACTGACTAAGCGCTATACCGAAAAATTTACCCAGCATTTGGAGATGATCGATGTCGGGGGTAAAGATCTTATAAGTAAGCTATCTGATTATGCGGATCTATTCTACGAAGCTTTAAGAACTGACCAAAAGATGTGTTTATGTGGCCTATTTGCAGCAGAAGCTGATGCTTTACCGGACGAAGTCAAAGCACAAACACAAAAGTTTTTTAAAACAAATATCTCCTGGTTAGAAGACTTATTGACAAAACACGACGTCCCCTCACCCGAATCAGAAGCCATGAAACTGTTGGCAAATATGGAAGGTGCGATGCTTTTAGCCAAAGCCTTTGAATCAGAGAAACATTTTAAAGGGGCAATTGACCTATCAAAATTTGAATAGCACTCAATTTGCATATAATCTCTAAACGCCTATCAGCCATCCTTCGCCTACTGTAGAATCCATTCCATGGCCGGCAATATCCCAAGACCCTTTATCGATGACCTTATCGACCG
The DNA here is from genome assembly GCA_947487765.1 of uncultured Pseudomonadales bacterium. Classification (GTDB taxonomy): domain Bacteria; phylum Pseudomonadota; class Gammaproteobacteria; order Pseudomonadales; family Cellvibrionaceae; genus CANLBN01. The sequence continues at coordinate 334,825 of CANKXO010000003.1, forward strand.
TATTGATATCGTTGAGGTTATCGATCATCGTGTAAAACTAAAAAAAAGCGGTAAGAACTATTCTGCCTGCTGCCCCTTTCATGATGAAAAAAGCCCCTCCTTTACCGTAAGCCCAGACAAACAGTTTTATTATTGCTTTGGTTGTGGAGCTACCGGTAATGCCATTGGCTTCCTTATGGAATACGAGCGCGTTTCCTTTCCTGACGCGATTGAAAGCCTCGCCAAACAAGCGGGCCTCAATGTCCCCAGAGAACAAGCTCGCGACCCAAAACAGCGGGAGCGAGAGCAGGCACAGGAGAAGGCTCGTAATACACTGTACACATTGATGGAAGCCGCAGATAAATACTACCAACAACAACTACGTGAGCACGACATCAAGGCCAAAGCGGTTGATTATCTTAAAGGCCGAGGGCTAAGTGGACATATTGCGAAAGATTTCGGCATTGGTTATGCCCCACCCGGCTGGGATAATTTAGCGAGTGCGCTTGGCACATCGAATGAAAAACAAGATCGGCTTCTGGAAGCTGGGATGTTAATTCATAACGAAGAAAAAGAACGGCTATACGACCGCTTTCGTGATCGTATTATGTTCCCTATTCGCGACACCCGTGGGCGAGTCATTGGTTTTGGAGGGCGCGTTCTCAGCGATGAAAAGCCAAAGTATTTAAACTCCCCTGAAACACCCATATTTTCCAAAGGTAAAGAGCTCTACGGTTTATTTGAAGCTCGCAAAGCCTATAAACAATTACCGCGCTTATTAGTTGTCGAAGGCTATATGGATGTGGTTGCACTGGCACAATACGGCATTCGCTATGGTGTAGCAACACTGGGCACGGCTTGCGGAGAAGACCATCTCAATCGCGCTTTTCGATTTACCAATGAAATTGTTTTTTGCTTCGACGGCGACCAAGCGGGTCGCAAAGCCGCTCGCCGCGCAATGGAAAATTCTTTGCCAGTGATGGAGGATGGCCGCCAAGTTAAATTTCTCTACTTACCCGAAGGAGAAGACCCCGACACATTAATACGTCAGATAGGCACAGACAAATTTACACGACTCGTTGAAGGTGCCGCACCACTGGAGAATTTTTTATTTGAGGAAATGAGCCAAGGCTTAAATACTCAAACGATGGAAGGGCGTGCTCGTTTATGTAAACTGGCAGCGCCGATGCTAGATCAGCTGCCCAGAGGCGTATATAGAGAATTGATGTTCCAGCAGTTAGCTAATCGAACGCAATTAAGTATTGATGCGTTGATGACACTATTGAACGAACTTCCAGAAGCAGCTCCGACAAATGACAAACAACCACAGACTGATATTCAATCTGAATCAGGATACCCTCAATCAGATTTTCATCACTTATCAACACAGCCAGATGACCTTCCTTACCCGCCCAAGAATGATGCCTCATTAGCACAACCACCCAACTACCAGCAGAATTATTCAGGCCTTTCGAGTGATCGAAAGCAAACAACAAAAGCCGCCTCAAATCACCATTTAGCGACTAACGAGCTAGCATTGGTGTTATTGCTATTTCAACCGAAACTGGCGCAAGAAGTCACCGACATTGAAACATTACGGCATCATTCAGCCCCGAATGTACAACTGCTGATCGAATTGATCGAACTCTTACATAAACGACCTGAATACAGCAGCGGCCAGATTTTAGGGTACTGGCAAGGGACCTATGGGCCTGAAAAAGGAGCGCAACTGCAGCAATTGCTCACAAAAGGGCTGCTATTCCATCACATCAGCGAATTAGGGCAAGACCAGAAAGAACATCACTTTAACCCTGAGCAGGAATTTCTCGACGCCATTCATCATTTGGAAAAGCAGCAACAAACCAGAGATTGCAATAATATTATTCAACAATTGAACGCAAAGCCCATAGACACATGGACTGATGCAGAAAAACAACTCTACCATAAGGCGATTACAGCACAGGCTAACCTGCACTAAAGCAGATTAATTTCAGTTTACCCTTGATTTTTCTCTCATTACCACCATCTTGTTCTGGAATCAAGCCGACTAAATCGACTATAATGGTCGGTTTAGTGCAGAAATATCTTTTGTACATAATACCGAGCATCGTTAGGTTTGCCATTGACTCATTAATACCCCCTGTTGACCATGAAATGCCGAAAGCTACAGCTTTGGGCCACACAGGTATTGCATTGATAAAAAACTGGGATTAATCGACAAAAACACCTACAACCTATATCGGTAGCGGCCAATACCATCAGGAGCATGCATGTCCGGAACACAACAATCACGTATCAAAGAGCTTATCGCCCGCGGTAAAGAACAGGGATACCTTACATACGCAGAGGTCAATGACCACCTGCCAGATGATATATCCGATCCGGATCAGATCGAAGAAATAATCCAAATGATTAACGACATGGGGATCAAGGTTTACGAGACCGCTCCCGATGCCGAAGAACTATTAATGACCGATGGCGATTCCAGCGCCGATGAAATTGCAGCTGCAGAAGCCGCTGCTGCATTGGCAGCAGTAGAGACGGAAGCCGGACGCACCACTGACCCCGTGCGTATGTATATGCGTGAAATGGGTACTGTTGAGCTATTAACTCGCGAAGGCGAGATTGCTATTGCCAAACGCATCGAAGAAGGTACCCGCGACCTGATGCATGCACTGGCCTACTGGCCAGACTCTGTCAGTAATCTTCTTAACGAATATGCACTGATAGAAAAAGAAGAGCGCCGTTTACCGGATGTGATCGCTGGCTGGCTTGACCCGACTGACCACGTACCTGCTGCCGGGCCCGCTGCTCAAGCTGCAAATAAAGACGATGATAAAAAAGACGATGACGACGATTCTGACGAGGACGATACTAACAACGGTATTGACCCTGAAGAAGCTAAAGAGCGTTTTGGAGCACTAGAAAAACAATGGATTGCGACTGAAAAAGTCATTAGCCGTCACGGCCGAGAGAGCAAACAAGCGGATAAAGAATTAGCTGCACTTGGCGATATTCTTAAATTCTTCAAATTGCCACCTCGTCAGTTTGATCCGATCTATGTAAGCGCACGCAGTGTGTTACGACGTATTCGTAAAGAAGAGCGCACGATTATGATGTTGTGCGTACGCGAAGCGAAAATGCCACGCAAGACGTTTATCAAAGAGTTCCCAGGAAATGAGACTGATGAAAACTGGATTCCCGAGGTCATCAAAAAGAAACGCGACTACTCTGATGTACTACGTCAATTTCAAGAAGAGATATTGCGCTCACAACGCAAATTAGTTCAGATCGTTGAAGAGTGCGGCCTAGATATCGCATCGATTAAAGAAATTAACCGCCGCATGTCTATTGGTGAAGCACGTGCACGTCGCGCCAAAAAGGAAATGGTTGAAGCCAACTTACGTCTGGTAATTTCTATCGCGAAAAAATATACCAACCGCGGTTTACAGTTCTTAGACTTGATTCAGGAAGGCAATATCGGCCTGATGAAAGCCGTTGATAAATTTGAATATCGTCGTGGTTATAAGTTTTCGACTTATGCAACCTGGTGGATTCGACAGGCAATCACTCGCTCGATTGCCGACCAAGCGAGAACTATTCGTATTCCTGTGCATATGATTGAGACTATCAACAAACTCAATCGTATTTCTCGCCAAATGCTACAGGAAATGGGACGCGAGCCAAGCCCGGAAGAGCTAGGCGAACGTATGGAAATGCCAGAAGATAAAGTACGGAAAGTCCTTAAAATTGCCAAAGAGCCTATCTCCATGGAAACACCGATTGGTGACGATGAAGATTCGCATCTAGGTGACTTCATTGAAGATATCTCAATTGTTTCTCCTGTAGAAGCAACAACCGATATCGGCTTAATGGAATCAACCAGAGAGGTTCTGGCTGGCCTAACAGCTCGTGAAGCTAAAGTACTGCGCATGCGCTTTGGTATCGATATGAATACTGACCACACACTAGAGGAGGTCGGCAAGCAGTTCGACGTAACTCGTGAACGTATTCGTCAGATCGAAGCAAAAGCCCTTCGCAAACTTCGCCACCCAAGTCGTTCAGATCATTTAAGAAGTTTCTTGGACGAATAAAGAAAAATCTGTATCATACGCGCCTCTCTAGTGAGAGGCGTTCTTTTGCAACAATCTCGCAACAAGAAATGTCGTCAAACTTAGTTTAGCTATTTTGACAACAAACGATTTACAGGAAATGGGCCCTTAGCTCAGTTGGTTAGAGCACCCGACTCATAATCGGTAGGTCCCCAGTTCAAGTCTGGGAGGGCCCACCATTTCCAAATAAAGTCACCAAGCAACTCTAGCACTTCCTCGCTATACCTTTTGATTTTTAGGTCTTAAAGCCTGCCTCCAAAACTCACACATCTTCCCACCAAATAAATAAAAGAAAATCTCTATATCTGCAAACTCATGCCTACCACAAACACTCACGGATATATACGCAGCGTCTTGGGGCGGATACCACAGGAAATAGCAGGAAAAGCAATGGATGAACAATTATTTTCTTTAGCAACACCAAGGAATTATAATACGTAGCTTCTAAAAGCTTTTTAGGGTCATTCTCTTGGCGATAGATTGGCCCTACGGTATGAATAACATATTTTGATAGAAGATCACCCGCACCCGTTATCCTCGCTTCACCAAACGGGCACCGTATTCCATTTATTGATTTAACTTTACAGCAAGCCTCCAACAATTTAGGCCCGGCAGCTCTGTGAATTGCTCCATCAACACCACCCCCCACCTAACATTTTTGGGTTTGCAGCATTAACAATGGCATCCACATTAGCAGTTGTTATATCACCTCCGATTATTTCTATATTTTTCATTTTCTATCACTCAATATATGCATTAATAAAATTCAAAAACTGCCTATAAAAAATAACACTTAAGATTATCTTCAAGCATTGCCACAATTAATCATATTATTGCTAGCTTATCGCCATTTTTAGTGCGTAGTCTAATCTCTTTTACAGAGGGCAGAGATAATGCAAAGACAGCTGGCAATCAAAGTAATCGTTATTCTCATCATTGGAATAGCCATACTCATTCCCATCACAATGGTAAAGTCCAAAGTCTATGAACGTCAAAACTACTTGGATCATGCAAAACATACCGTTGCCCAAAGCTGGACAGGGAGGCAGCTGGTGTTCACGCCTGTTGTAGTCATCCCCTATCATTTATCAACATCACAAACGTCGACAAAAAAGAGCGGCTTTTATATTGAAGGGCAAACAACCCTATCTGAGAAATATCAAGTCATCCTACCAACTGATATAACAACGACTATGGACGTCGTCAACAATAGTGTTTTTAAAGGTATCTATGAAATACCTATATATAGCAGTGACATTACCATCTCTGGCGAGCTTTTGCCGACTGACTTAAACGATGCAATAAGTGACATTAAGGCCAAGGCGGGATTTCAATCATTAGGCAAACCTTATATCAGTATTTATATTTCAGATGTGCGGGGCGTGGATAAAATACCAGAGTTAACATTTAATCAACAAAATATTACTCTACATCCAGGAAGCCAATTAACATCACTAAGCAGTGGACTTCATGGCATCATTCCCGAACCATTAACCGAACTGGAAAATAAGAAAATAAACTTTACATTTGACCTCTCGCTAAGAGGAATGGATGGATTATCATTCATTTCTTTTGCAGATAATGCCACAACCAAAATGAACTCAGACTGGCCTCACCCTGAATTTACTGGTGCATCCTTACCTATTCATAGGGCCATATCATCCACAGGCTTTGAGGCAACATGGTCATCAACTCGATATTCAAACAACAGCGCTGAACTATTGATACAATGCATTGAGACAAGCAATTGCCATGACTTGCCTATTTCTGCTTCGGGTGTTGATTTTATTGAACCTGTAGATATCTACTTACAATCTGAACGATCGATAAAATATGCCATGCTGTTTATTGGCTTAAGTTTTATTACTTTCTTTATTTTTGAACATATAAAAAGCATTCGTATTCATCCTATTCAATATGCTTTTGTAGGCTTAGCAACTGCTGTCTTTTATTTATTATTAATTTCTTTAGCAGAACACATTGCATTTCATTGGGCTTATTTAATTTCTGTGACTGCATGCTCATCATTGCTACTCTTTTATGTCAAATATATGCTCAAGCGCTTTTCCTCTGCCTTATTGTTTTCAGCAATGATAACGTTACTTTATGGGCTCCTTTACGTTATCGTACAAGCAGAAGATTTTGCATTATTGATGGGGTCACTATTAGTATTTATTGTGTTATCAACACTGATGGTTATTACCCGAAAAATTGATTGGTATAACTTATCGATGCCTGATGTGGAAGCGAGATTATAGAATTAATCTCAATCAAGGGTGATCTTTTTTAAAATAGGCCACCCTATACTTTTTCGATGTAAGATCTAGCCTTTCCTAATCTTACCCCCCTAAAAAAGGCATAGATATATTTAAAAATATCATCGCTGTATAAAAATCATTTCTTCTTGGGAGAAACTCTCATCATAATATCAGCATGAAAAACTTCCTCCCCATTGGCATCATATACACTAACAGGCATCGTCACATCCTGAGACTCCTCCCAATCGAAATGATCCACTTTGCATATTGCCCGCAAATCAGTTTTTGCCATTTTTAAATACTGCACTTCCATTCCCACCGGTATCCAACGGAAGCCCCCATGTAATGACACATCCAAACAAGTGCCTCCTGCTAATTCTGCAGCATTACACATTGCAATAGCATGTACTGTCTTTAGATGATTCTGTACAGCACGGCGTTTTTTAAACACAAGCTCGACATGACCCGGCTCTACAACCGTAAACACGGGTTTTATGCTATTAAAGTAAGGCGCACTGAAACAGACGAGCTTACTCACCAACCACCGACCAAATGCTCCCTTACCAAATCGTTTCCACAGTTTTAAGATAGGACTCTTAGATGGTTGATAAGGCATAATTAACTCCTCTTAGAAAATACATCGGTTAAATGATCGAGATATTTTGAAACAGTATCTAATTCAGATTCACTAAAACCTTCGTTCATTATTTTATTGGCGTCATGCAAAAGACTCAGCCCACCCTGTAGTTTTTGCCTACCTTTTAGAGTTAATGTTAAAACCGAGGCACGAGAATCTTGATCGCTCACCATCTTCTCAATTAACCCTTTATCTTGAAGTCTTCTTGCCAGACTTGTAACGGCAGACTTGTCCAACATCAAGGTATGAGCAAGATCTTTCATCTGACAGCTCTTTTGTTCATTCAAGACCATCAGCGCAGTCAGCTGAACAACTGAAGTATCTAACTCATTTATACAAACAGAATCCATGGCCTTCATCATTACATGTCGCGCCATATTGATCTGATAGATTAGCCGCCTCTTTTTAGTCATTTGATTAGCCTATAGAAATATAGTTTATATATCAACTATATTTCTATAGGACATAAATATCCACAAACTATTTTGCTTCAAGAACAATATTGAAGGGGGTTTCTGCAACACGCTGAATAGACTTAAAGCCCGCCTCTTTCATTACTTCGGATAAACGCTTTTCACCCGCCTGAGCACCCAGCGCAAGACCAACTTCCTGGGACAATGAACACGGAGTACAAACTGCTGTTGATGCTGCGTAATAAAGACGGCTCACGGGGTTAATATTTTCGTTGACAGAGTCACTCGCAGCTGGCTCTACAAGCAAAATAGACCCATCTTTTTTTAATGCATTTTTTGCCTGTTTGGCGGCACCTACCGGATCACCCATATCATGCAGACAGTCCATGAAACAAATAAGATCAAACCCTACCTCATCGTACTTTTTTATTTCAGAAGTCGTAAAAAATATATTACTTTTCAAACCTTCTTCACTTGCTCTTTGCTTAGCTATCTTGATAGATTCGGCGTGACTATCAACACCGTAAAACATAGAGTTTGGATATTGTTGTGCCATAACAATGGTAGAGGCTCCATGCCCACAACCAAAATCAGCAACCTTTGCGCCTTCTAAGAGCTTTTGATCCATACCCTCTAATGCCTGAATCCAATTACTTGTTAAATTAGCTTTATACCCTGGGCGAAATAAAGCTTCACTACCGCAAAATAATCGGTGGTGATGTTCAGACCAGGCGATACCCTTACCCGTTCGGAATACATCCGTTACCTTTTCTTCATCCAGCCATAATGATGATGCCACATCTAATGCTGGCAGCAAAAATACAGGGCTATTTTCATCAACTAAAACAGGCACATGCTCGTCAGGCAAGATATATGTATTAGCCTCTTGGTCAAAAAAAACATAGCCTCCTGCCACTTGGTTATTCAACCATTCACGAATATATCGTTCATGCGTATTCGTTTTTTCTGCTAGCATTTCGGATGTTATGGCACCAGCACCAGCCATCCCTTTATACAAACCGAGTTTATGGCCAATATTACTCATCACACCCGAGAAAGTAGCTGCTATATCCGAGACTACTTGGCCCGCAAATTGTTCTACAGTATTCATTATCTATATCCTTTCAAAATTTAAAATATGTTATTTAGTCAAAAAATCGACTAAGCCGCATTTTTATTAACGAGGCCTGCGTCATGCCATGCATATTTTTCAAAAACATTATCAAGCGGAACTTCTAGTGCATTGCTCACATAGTTACTGATGGTTTTAATACTGACTCCCACTATGACATCAAGGAATTCTGCCGATGTGTAACCTGCCGTAAAGAATGTGTTTATTTCATTTTTTGAAACACGCCCATTGTTTTTTATTAAACTACGCACAATGATATTGAGTGCATTTAAGCGATAATCGGAAATGTCTTGCTTCGATCTTATAGCGTTAATGATATCTTCTGATATATTCAATGAATCAGAAAAAACGGTATGTCCAGCAACACAATAAGAGCAAGCATTTTCAGTACTCGCGATTAATTGAATAATTTGCTGTTCGATATCTGTTAACGACGATTCACCAAAATTTTTATTTAAACTTGTAAATGCTTTTAGAGCGGATGAAGACTCTGCAACAACAGCAAAAATATTAGGAACAAATCCTATTGATTCTTTCACACTTCGAAGTGTGTCAAGTGATGTATTCGGCGCAGTATCTTCTGTATGAATAGTTAATGAGTTCATGATTTTCTCCTATCAATTAAAGTACCGGTAACGATTGATTACCGTAGAGATAGGATGATTGATAGACTCCATACAAGCTACTTCAGATCCCATAGCAACTAACTATATAATATGAAGTTACAAACTATGGTTTATGAAGTTATAATTTATCTATTGATAACAATCCGAGGAGTTTGAATATGGAATTCGGTCAATTTTGCCCTATAGCCAAAGCTACAGAAGTTCTCGGTGAAAAATGGAGTATTCTTATTCTTAGAGAAATTCTGATGGGAAGTAGCCGCTTTAATCAGCTCCAACGTGGCCTTAGCATGATCTCACCAGCAATTCTCACTAAGCGACTGACGACACTGGCAGATTATGGTCTCATTGTAAAAAACAAAATTCGTGGACAAAAAGGATATGAATATTTCCCTACGAATGCGGCTAAAGAACTACTTCCTATTTTTATTGATCTAGGCAACTGGGGCATGCGATGGACTCGTGATCACCTGACTGACAATGACTTCGATGTCGACTTTTTGATGTTATACCTGCAACGCAGTATCAAACCTGAGAACTTGCCTGGCAGAGAAACTATTATTCGCTTTCACTTTACCGACATTGAACAACAACCTAATTGGTGGATTATCGTAAAAGGAAATGATGTCGATATATGCACGATAGACCCTGCACTTGAAATTGATGTCTACTTTACCTGCAGCGTAAAGTGTATTTCCGATATATGGATGGGCGAAACAACTTATAAAAAAGAAATACGTGATAAAAATTTAAAGCTGATCGGCTCACGAGAGCTCACAAAAGATGTGACAAAGTGGATGTCTAACTGCATGTTTGCAAAAGGCGCCTAGAAAGCTCTATTGATAGAGCAATGAATACCACGACATAATAACTAAAGTATCTGGCCATCATATACTCACCCTTTCAGCCCTATATTCAGATATGATATAAGAATAAAATTGACCAAGTAGTCAAGAACCACTATGATGTCATAATAGTTAAAAACGTAATATGAAAAATGGCCTCAACAAACACGAAAGACAGATTAGTCGAAACCGCTATCGAAATGGTGTGGAAGAACAGCTATAGCTCTGTCAGCGTGGATGATATTTGTAAAGCGGCTGATGTTCGTAAAGGGAGTTTTTATCACTACTTTAAGTCTAAAGCAGAGCTAGCGGTAGAAGCGATGGAGCAACATTATCAAAAGAAAAAAGGCGATTTTGATAGAGTTTTCTCCCCTGCTAATACCCCAATAGAACGTTTTGAGAAATATACAGACCTAGCATTTGAAAACCAAAAGAAGACACTTGAGGAATATGGGCATGTATGCGGCTGCCCCTTTGCTAGCCTTGGGTCTGAAATGGCAAGTCAAGAGGACTTGATTCGAGAAAAAGCTGACAAAGTGTTTCAACGCCACCAACGTTATTACGAAAGCACACTGCGAGACATGGTAGCAGAAGGAATATTACCCGAAGGTACAGACGTATCTGCCAGAGCAGAAGAGGTTTCTAGCTATATATGCGGTCAATTTATGATGGCACGGGTACAAAATTCACTCAGACCATTAGAAAGAGACTTAAAAGTCGGATTGTTTCGACTACTAGGAATTGATAGCAAATATTTGAAAGCGAGTTAATCTAATCTGCTAAATTAACCGTAAACGACATTATTTAGAATGCTGCTGTAATGCAGCTATTTTTTTGACTTACAACTTGACCGACTAGTCAACCAACTAATACCAAGGAGACGTTAATGCCTTCGCTAAAAAACAACAAAAAAGTTTTTGCCAAAACAGCAATACTTATTGCATTAGGTTTTACCGGTGCAGGGTTTCATGCTTACCATCAAAAAACTGAGGCCAATACACCGACCACACAAACACCACAAGCAATGCCTGTCGTCGTAGATGTCGTGAAAACAAAGCCCGTACAAATCTGGAAAGAGTTTTCCGCACGTATGGCGGCAGTTGATTTTGCAGAAATTCGTCCTCAAGTCAGCGGAAACATAACAGACATTCGCTTTGAAGACGGCCAAGTTGTCTCTAAAGGTGATGTGCTATATGTCATTGACCCGAGGCCTTACCAAGCTGCTGTTCAACAAGCAAAGGCTGAGTTAGACGCTGCCCAGAATGATGCTAAACATACACAAAAAGAATTCCAGCGTACCAAAGGACTCATTAAAACGAAAGCTATCTCTCAACGCATTTATGATGAGCGCGCCAATGCAGCCGTTATAGCAAAAACAACGGTTGACGCTGCTAAAGCGCTCTTAGTACAGGCACAAATAAATCTAGACCATGCATTTGTCAAAGCGCCGATTTCTGGTCGGGTCAGCCGAGCCGAAATTACCACGGGCAACCTGGTAGAAGCTGGGCCTAACGCTCCGGTATTAACATCGATAGTATCAAGCAATGGTATTTATGCAGACTTTGATGTTGATGAGCAAACCTACCTGACACACATTCGCTCTGCAGCTAAAAATAAAGAAACAGAAAAAACTATCCCGGTAAAATTATCATTGGGACGCGGTACTTATTTTTATGAAGGCTTTATTCATAGCTTTGATAACCGTATTGATACCGCATCTGGAACAATCCGTGCACGAGCTTATTTTTCAAATAATGACGAAGCATTACTGCCCGGCATGTTTGGCAAACTTCAATTAGGCAGTGCTATAGCGCAAGAACATATTCTCGTTAGCGAAAAAGCAATCGGAACCAATCAAGATCGAAAATTTGTTTACATTGTCAATGAGACAAATCAAGTAACGTATCGCGAAGTTAATGTCGGTAATAGTTTGAATGGAAAACGTATTATTACTGACGGCTTAAAAGATGGCGACAGCGTAATCACTGAAGGTCTTATTCGTATGCGCCCGGGAATGCTTGTTAAACCTAACACCGCAAATGCTTCTCTCTCCAATGAAGACAGTATCAAATTAACACAAGTGAACTAAGCCACGCCCCAAAGAAAACAAACTTATGAATATTTCTAACTACTTTATTGATAGACCTATCTTTGCGTCTGTACTATCGATCTTAATCTTTATGGCCGGTGGTATTGCAATGTTCAAATTACCCATTGCGGAATACCCAGAGGTATCACCACCATCCATTGTTATCAGCGCACAATTCCCTGGCGCCAACCCGGCAGTGATTGCAGAAACCGTAGCAACACCATTGGAAGAACAAATTAACGGCGTTGAAAATATGCTGTATATGAATTCTCTCGCCACCTCTGATGGCTCTATGCAATTACGGGTGACATTTGCCATAGGAACAGACCCCGATTTAGCTCAACAGTTAGTGCAAAACCGCGTTTCACAAGCGTTGCCTCGTCTACCCGATTTAACAAGGAATTTAGGCGTAACAGTCACAAAGAGCGCGCCCGACCTAACGATGGTTGTGCATTTACGCTCACCCAATAATACCTATGACATGTTGTATCTGCGCAACTACGCCACATTAAATGTGCGCGATGAACTAGCAAAAATTGGGGGAGTTGGCCAAGTTCGCTTATTCGGTTCAGGTGATTATGCTATGCGAGTATGGCTGAACCCTGACCGCGTCGCAGAAAGAGACCTTAACGCTTCTGAAGTTGTTGCAGCGATACGTCGGCAAAATATTCAAGTAGCGGCCGGTGTTATTGGTGGGCCGCCTTATGATGATACCGTACAGTTACAATTACCGGTAAATGTGAAAGGTCGTTTACAAAGTAAAGAGGAATTTGAAAATATTATTATAAAACGTGATAGCAATGGTGTTATTACACGCCTGTCTGATGTGGCGAAAGTTGAACTGGATGCACAAAGTTATGCATTGCGTTCTATGCTGAATAACCAACAGGCTGTCGCAGTACCTATTTTTGCTTCACCAGGTGCGAATGCGTTAAATATTTCAAAAGATGTTCGCAAAACAATGGAACGCCTGCGAGAAAGTATGCCGGATGATGTTGACTACTCCATTGTCTACGACCCCACTGTCTTTGTTAGCGATTCTATTAAAGCAGTAATCACGACCTTGTTTGAAGCAGTTGCGCTTGTCGTACTCGTTGTTATTATTTTCCTGCAAACATGGCGTGCATCTATTATTCCTTTACTCGCAGTTCCAGTTTCAATTATTGGTACCTTTGCCTTCATGTCTGCATTTGGTTTTTCCATTAATGTTTTATCATTATTTGGGTTAATTCTAGCCATTGGCATTGTTGTTGATGATGCCATTGTTGTTGTCGAAAATGTTGAACGTAATGTTGAGCAAGGGAAAAACCCACGTGACGCAACGATTCAAGCAATGAAAGAAGTAACAGGGCCCATTGTTGCCACTTCTTTAGTACTGGCTGGCGTGTTCATTCCCATCGCCTTTGTCAGCGGACTCACAGGGCAGTTTTATCAGCAATTTGCACTAACCATTGCGATTGCAACATTTATATCGACATTTAATTCATTGACATTAAGCCCTGCAATGGCCGCCTTACTATTAAAGCCAAAGCATGAACAAAAAGATTGGCTAACAAAAACTATGGATTTTTTATTTGGTCGATTTTTTAAGGCATTTAACCGAAACTTCACAAAAAGCCAAGAAGGCTATGCGAAAAAAGTTGGCGTTTTCACTCGACGAAAAGCGTTTATGATGGGAATTTTTGCCATACTGGTTGGCATTACGGCCTACAGCTTCCAGCTTGTCCCCAAAGGCTTTGTACCTGCTCAAGACAAAGGTTATCTCGTCAGTTTTGCACAACTACCTCCTGGGGCAACGCTAAAACGCACAGAAGAAGTGATGCGTAAAATGGCTGATATTGCACTAGAACAAGACGGCGTTGCTGGTGCGGTACAATTCCCAGGACTTTCTATTAACGGCTTTGTTAACGCACCAGCATCTGGCATTGTTTTTGTAACGCTGGATAACTTCGATGAGCGAACAACACCTGAACGTAATGGTTTTGCTATCGCACAGGCTCTACAGGAAAAATTCAACAGTATTGATGAAGCCTTTATTGCCATTTTTCCTGCGCCACCTGTGCGTGGATTGGGTAATGTGGGCGGTTTTAAGCTACAAATACAGGACCGCAATGATCAAGGGTTTGAAGCGTTAGATAATGTAGTTAAGAAAGTACAAGAAAAGGCTAACGCAGACCCTGCTTTAGCGCGCGTTTTTTCAAATTATAATATTAGCTATCCACAATTATTTGCTAACGTCGATAGAACTAAAGCAGAACAATTAGGCATTCCTGTTGATGAGTTATTTCGTACTATGCAGATTTATCTTGGCTCAATGTACGTCAATGATTTTAATCAGTTTGGTCGAACGTATCAGGTTATTGCACAAGCCGACAAACCATTCCGCGCAGAGCCTTCTGATATTTTATCTTTACAAACACGTAACATAGAAGGACGAATGGTCCCATTAGGTTCAACCATAAGTGTAGAAGAAAGCTTCGGCCCTGAAATAGCCTCTCGCTACAATGCATATCGTTCAGCAGACTTAAACGGCGATGCTGCACCGGGGTATTCATCTGGCCAAGCGCAAGATGCTATCACAAAAATCTTGAAAGAAACCTTGCCCCCCGGTATTGATTTTGAATGGACAGAGCTAACCTACCAGCAAATTTTATCAGGCAATACCGCTATATTTATTTTCCCGCTATGCCTATTTTTAGTCTTTCTAGTTTTAGCGGCTCAATACGAAAGCTTAACGTTACCGTTAGCCGTAATTTTAATCGTTCCCATGGCTATTTTATCTGCAATGTTAGGTTTATATATTTCAGGAGAAAACAATAATATTTTCACTCAAATTGCATTATTTGTACTTGCGGGACTTGCATCAAAAAATGCTATTTTGATCGTTGAATTTGCTCGCGAGTTAGAAAGACAAGGCAAAAGCATTATTGAGGCAGCCATCGAGTCGTCACGTTTACGACTGCGTCCTATTCTAATGACATCCATCGCTTTCATTATGGGAGTACTGCCGTTGGTTGTTAGCCAAGGTGCTGGAGCAGAAATGCGTCAGGCAATTGGTATTGCTGTTTTCTACGGAATGATAGGTGTTACTGTTTTTGGGTTGATCTTCACCCCGGTTTTTTATGTACTACTACGCAAAATAGAAGAGTCATTAAAAGGGGATAAAGCACAGGAAACTATTGTATGAAGAATTTACTGATAATCGGTTTTGCATTTGCATTATCAGCATGCACTACCAGCAGTCTCCCTGATCCAGAGAGAATTAAAACATGGTCACCACAACCTGAATACATTCAGATTGTGGATCCTCAGGATATAAAACAATGGTGGACACATTTCAATGACCCTACATTAGATCAGCTTATTGATCGTATGCTGGAAAATAGCCCCGATAGGGAAATTGCAAAAGCACGGATTGCAGAAGCAAGAGGAGTAAGACGAAGCACTCGCTCCATACTTTTTCCACAGATTGGAGCCAGCGCTGGTGCCAGCCGTGAAGATTTTGGCTTTGTAGGACCTGACGGCTTCTCGGATGCACGCTTTGATGTTTCATTTGAGCTTGACGTTTTTGGCCGCAATAAAAAGAACTTAAGCGCTGCTGACGCACGTATTCTAGCACTCGAAAGCCAATATCACGATACAACCTTAAGTTTAATTGCTGAAGTTTCTCGTACTTATATCGACTATCGTGGTTTTACAAAACAAGCTCTTATTGCGAAAAAAAACCTAAATGCTCAACAAAAAACATTGAGCCTTATTCGCAATCAAAAGAACCTAGGTGAAGCAACCCAGCTTGACGAAGAACGTGCTGAAAACCTGGTTAACACAACAACTTCTTCAATTCCTGAGTTCCAGCGCCTTGCTGATAATGCGAGCTTACGCTTAAGTATATTGACAGGAGAGTTACCTGAGAACATTACCTCTATACTATCAACACCTGCTGAAATTCCTGGGTCGGATATAGAGCCAATACTCTTGTCATCCTCTCAAGTACTAACATTAAGGCCAGACATTCGAGCAGCATCAGCAAACTTGTCAGCCAACACATCATTAGCTCAAGCGGCAACAACAGAGTTATGGCCAACCTTTACACTAAGTGGTTTTTTTGGTGCAACTGAAGGTGCTTTTTCGTCAGCAAAAGTATGGAATTTAGGACTTGGCGCTGCGGTTAATTTAATCGACTTTGGCAGAATTGAGGGCCGCATTAATGCAGCAAAAGCCAGAGAAAAAATTGCTTATGAACAATACCGTCGCACCATTCTTGACGCTATCACAGAGGTAGAGACAGCATTGAGCGATTACACTTATATCGATAGACAGAGACTGTCACTTAAAAAGGCGTATGACAATGCAGATACTGCATTAAATTTATCGCAAAGTTTATACCGCGAAGGTGAAATATCATTCTTAGATGTGCTAGATGCACAACGTACAGTGAATTCGGCTGATTCTGCATTAGTGGGCTTAGAAGTTGCCCAAGCTGAGAGTTTGATCCGGCTGTATAAATCGCTAGGTGTTTATTAGGGCTTTTTACTTTATCTTAATTAAGAATTTTTTCTCTTATCGAGTCTAAATATCTACGCCTGATATCAGGATATTTAGACCACTATGCCTTATCTTTCTCAGGTACAAGTACTAACTTACCCGTATGTTTTTTTGATAAAAAGTCTTCTTGTGCTTTAACAATATCACTCAGTGGATACGACCGGGCAACAACAGGACGAATTTCATTGCGCTCAATATAGCCAATAAGATTTTCAAAAATGACATCCCTTTGATAAGTTGAACCCAACAGAGTTAAATCTTTGAGGTATAAAGTTCTTACATCCAGCTCAACGATTGGCCCTGCAATTGCTCCTGCTGTTACATAGCGCCCACCTCGCTTTAAAACATCTAATAACACGGGCCAACTTGGACCTGCTACTATATCGATAACAATATCTACCGACTCCCGACCCAATATATCAAGCAAGTCATCATTGCGGTCAATTACCTGATCGGCTCCTAGCGCTAACACTTCATCTATCTTTGCCCGACTCGACAGGGCAATCACTTTTGCATTGCGACGCTTAGCCAACTGCACCGCTGCAGATCCAACACCACCAGATGCTCCTGTAATAAGCACCGTCTCTGCTTTAACATTAGCACGATGCAACATACCTTCTGCTGTTGAATAAGCACAGGGAATGGAAGCCAGTTCAACATCGCTCCAATCACTATCAACTCGGAGAGAATGATGAGAAGCTACCGTCATATATTGTGCAAAAGCACCATTAATCTCCGAACCTAAGGTGAGACACTTAAATGAATTCTCACTATTTTCAGCAGCCTGCATAGTACGTACGAGCACACGCTCACCAATACGGTCACTATCGACTCCCTCTCCTACAGCAACGATGTAACCGCAACAGTCAGCTCCTTGAATAATAGGAAAGGTCAACTTGCCTGACCAACCACCATCATCGTCAGCAGCGCTATTAAAGCCCTCTGCACCTCCGTCATTCGTTGCCGTTACCACACTCTTTGAATACCAGGCTGTACGAGTATTGATATCAGTATTATTGATGCCTGAAGCCCCGACACGAATCAATACTTCATTTACAAGAGGTTGAGGAACAGGTATATCATGAGAGAACTGTAACTTTTCAAGCCCACCATGCCCGGTAAGATAAACTCCTTGCATTTTTTCAGGAATAGTCATTTAACAACCTTTAAGTGATAACACATTTTTAGAAAAATAAATCATTTATCATGTATACAGTTCCTACCATTTAAACATCCTGACTTTTCAATAAACTCTCAAATTCTTCAACAGTCAAAGGCATACTAAACAAAAAACCCTGAGCAGCATCACACCCCCAGGCTTTTAAATAGTCCAGCTGCTCATTATTCTCTATACCTTCTGCTGTAATTTTTAAATTAAGGTTTTTAGCCAAAGAAATAATAGCATTAGCAATAGCAACATCTTCTTTGCTTTGAGGAATATTATTAATAAAACTTTTATCGATTTTCAATCGATCGAGCTTAAGTCTTTTTAAATAACCAATAGAAGAATATCCTGTACCAAAATCATCAACGGCAATAGAAAGTCCAATATCGCTCAACGCAATCAATGCATCGACAGATTTCTCCGCATCTGACATTATCATAGATTCAGTTAGCTCAAGCTCCAAAAACTGAGCAGACACACCCGTTTCTTCTAACACGGAATTAACATCATTAACAAATTGATCTGCATTCAATTGACGAGCAGACATATTGATAGAAAGTGCAATATCATTCAGGCCAGCATCTTGCCATTTTTTTAACTGCAAGCAACCTTCCATCAGCACCCAATGGCCGATACTCACTATCAAACCCGTTTCTTCAGCAACAGGAATAAAATCGTCTGGAGACACTTCGCCTAACACATTATTATTCCATCGTATCAATGCTTCAGCACCTATAACTCTATCTTTATCAAGACCAATTATTGGTTGATATTTTAAAGAAAGCTCATCATTACTGATCGCCTGATGTAAATACGCCCTTATGATTGATTTCTGTTTAGCCGATTGATCGATTTCTATTGAAAAAAACTGAAACCTGTTTTTTCCTTCTCTCTTAGCATGATACATAGCTGCATCTGCATTTTTTATTAGGCCTTCAGCCGACTCTCCATCTCCAGGGTAAAGCGCAATACCCACACTGACACTAGCATGAATTTCCTTTTCATCAATTAAAAAAGCATCCTTCATTACTCTAATCATTCGCTCAGCTAAAGCCCAAATCCAATCCTCATTAATTGGAGCTTTAGCAACAACGATAAATTCATCACCAGAAATTCTCGCAAGAGTATCCCCGGTACGAAGGCAGGAAGTTAATCGCTTAGATATATTAATAAGCAGCTTGTCACCAACGTGATGACCAAAACTGTCATTTACCTGTTTAAAATTATCCAAGTCAACAAATAATACAGCTGCAATAGAGCCACTTCGACTTGCATCAACAATAACATTATTCAGACGATCGATAAATAAATCTCTATTCGGCAAACCTGTTAGTCCGTCATAGAAAGCCATTCTCTTAATTTTATTTTCTGCATCAATTCTTAGTATGTTTTCAAGCTTTAAATACTTAGCATTCCTAACAAGAATAAAAACCAACGCAACAGAGGAAATCATAAACAATGAAAAAAACTCATCCACTTCCCAGTCTTCATGATTACGACTAAATTCATGCATCTGCTCGAAAATATCATGCTCTACAGAGAATAAAAAAATAACAATAGAAATGACAACTATAAATACTACTTCCCAGTAAAATATGGACTTTTTTTTAATATTTTTTTTAATTGCAAAAAGCAATTTATCCAGCATGACAAAAATTCACAAAATTTCGATGAAAGGGCTGGGCTCAAAAGTAAAGTTTATTAACTTACTACCAGCTATTTATAGTCTATTGCATAGCTGAAGTACGTGAAAATCACTCAAATGGACTGATTCTTTAGAATAAAATTTTTATATGTAGAGAGCCATAAATAAGGGTAGTCACTGTTAGCACAGAGAGCAAATAGACAAAGGTATTATTTATTATGCTAAGGCCAGAGGTTACCTTCCTTGTCTCGGAATCAACTGATACACGATAAATGTATTACCATTCGTCATATCAGAACTATTTTTTATATCAAAGATAAAGCTCTTATTTCCCTAGAAAGGCAAAATATGGAATCGGTTTATTTATTTTACACACTGTTGCACTTATAATACTCGCCACGTTATTGAGTACCCACATCAACGTTGGGTTTATCTATGTTTCAAACGCCTTTTTACAGGAAGATACTATGCCTAGAGCAAGCGCACGTCATATTTTGGTTGATACAGAAGCACAATGCTTAGCACTAAAAGAAGAAATTCAAAATGGTGCGGACTTCACAGAAATAGCCAAACAACATTCTAATTGCCCTTCAGGTTCCAACGGTGGAGAGTTAGGCGAATTCAGTCAAGGCCAAATGGTGCCTGAGTTTGACAAAGTGGTTTTTAATGACGAACTTAATACCGTTCATGGGCCAGTACAAACTCAATTTGGTTATCACCTATTAGAAGTCACCAGCCGCTCCGAATAGAATATAGGAATAACACAGCCTCCAAACAAGATTATCGAAAGGTAATCTTTTTTTTTATATTAATTGCCTCTGAAAATACTATGAACATAGAAAAACTACATACACAGCTAAAAAACAACCCATCGGCTATCGAATTTTCGGATATTATGAACCTTATTGATAAGCTTTATACCTATACTCCAACAAAATTTACTAATGGGCCCAAAGTAATTAATGAAGCTGGAACAAATGAAGGTTCGTGTCGAATTTTTGCCTTTGCCCAAGACCAACAACTCACAGAAGAGCAAGCATTACATTGCTTTGGAACATATTACCGTCATGACGTGCTGGAAAACCCGGAAGGGAATGACCATGCAAATATTCGCAGCTTTATGCAACATGGCTGGAAAGGAATTCACTTTGAACAAAAAGCACTTATCAAAAAGTAGCTATAGTCTTATTTCTTAACGTTTTGCAGGTAGCACAATCAATACCTATTGATCGACATCGTCCACATCTGCTTGACCCGAAATTCGGCGGCGGATGTGAGACCATGACATACCAATAGCTAAAACGGCAGCAAAGACCACCAAAATAATGTAAACAAACAACTGACTCGCAACACTGATTAAATTAACATCAACGGCCAGCCACACAAAACAACCAAAAAGCGCTACAACCAATATAATCCCGAACGCTCCCAGCGACCGAAATGTTGCACGCAAGAAAACTACCCAACCGATTAATATTCCGATGCCAACTAATATCAGCAAAGGCAAGCTGGTATCTCCACGGTTAACAACCCAATGATAATATGACGCTCCTGACGGGTTAAATGTCGAGAAAACCAGCACTAAAGCTACGATAAAACGAATAAACACACCAGATAATTTAAAATTGGAAACCATACATCCCCCGTTATTATGGCGCAAAGTTTGGCAGTTTTTATCTGTTGAATCAATTACCTGAGTCAGCAAGGCATCACAGAAATAAAGTATCAGAACTATTTATCAAAACACTGGCTCATCACAATATCGATTTTTCAGGTATATCTCGACAAAGTATTCACTGTACACTGTACGATTATCATATGAATCAATGATCGACATAGCATGACGCAAACCGACTACAAACAACTTACGCCAGATACAGTAATTAATGCCATAGAAAGCCTCGGTTATTTAAGTGACTCCCGCATACTCGCTCTCAATAGCTATGAAAATCGAGTATACCAAGTAGGCCTCGAAGAGAATTCACCCTCCCCCTCCGAAAACTCGCTTAATTCGCAACAATCGACCACCATTTCAACCGCATGCAAAGATACACGCACAGCCAAACCTTCGCCCCTGATCGTTAAATTTTACCGGCCTAATCGTTGGAGTGATGAGCAAATTATTGAAGAGCATACATTTACTCAGCAGCTATACGATCTGGACATTCCTGTTGTACCACCATTAAGTTTCGATGAAAAAACACTATTATCTTTTGAAGGATATCGATTTGCGGTTTATCCTCGCCGAGGTGGATATGCCCCAGAACTGGATAACGGCGACCACCTTGAAATTATTGGGCGCTTTATCGGGCGCATTCACAGTGTTAGCAAACAACAGCTGTTTGCACATCGTCCTGAAGTCGATATACAAAGCTATGCCATTGATAGCCGCAACTTCCTGCTTGATAAGCATTTTATTCCAACTGATTTGATACCTGCATACGACACAATCACTCGTGACCTTATAGAGCGTATTAAGACTGCTTTTATCCCTGTAGACTATCACTCAATTCGCTTACATGGCGATTGCCACCCAGGGAATATCTTATGGCGAGACGACCATGCTCACTTTGTTGACTTTGATGATGCTCGCAATGGACCCGCTATCCAAGATTTATGGATGCTGCTTTCCGGAGATTATCAGCAGCGCTGCCTGCAAATCGCCGATATTCTCGAAGGCTATACGGATTTTTGTGATTTTGACCCCATTGAGCTAAACCTTATTGAACCTCTACGAGCAATGCGGCTCTTACATTATGCCGCTTGGCTGGCAAGGCGATGGGAAGACCCTGCTTTTCCCCATAACTTTCCTTGGTTTAACAGCGAACGTTACTGGGCGGAACATGTGCTTTCACTTCGAGAACAACTGGCAGCACTGGATGAACCTGTTTTACAATGGCTTTAGATACGAAGTAGAGATTAACTATGGCACATGATGATCCTATCTGGAACATGATTAGAAAGACTACAGCTGAGCATGCGGAACAAGAGCCTGTTCTAGCGAGCTTTTTACATGCAACCGTTTTAAATCACGACTCTCTTGAAGATGCGCTTAGCTTTCATTTAGCAAATAAGCTTGATAGCCCAGCCGCGTCTGCATTGCTAATTCGAGAAATGATAGAAGAAGCATTGACCGAATCATCAACAATCAGCGAAGCGGTTCGTGCTGATATTGTTGCCACTTACGAACGAGATTCTGCGTGCGACTGCGTCTCTACACCACTACTGTTTTATAAAGGCTTCCATGCCCTGCAAGCCTACCGCGTTGCTAACTGGTTATGGAATAATCAGAGACAACCTTTAGCCTTGTTTTTACAAAACCATATATCCACAGCCTTTAGCCTGGATATTCACCCTGCTGCACGTATCGGCAAGGGTATTATGCTTGATCACGCAACAGGCATTGTCATTGGCGAAACAACAGTCATTGAGGACAATGTATCGATTATGCAATCGGTAACTCTGGGTGGAACAGGAAAGGACAGCGGTGACCGTCACCCCAAAATTCGTCAAGGTGTTCTGCTGGGAGCAGGCTCTAAAGTCTTAGGCAATATCGAAGTTGGCGAAGGCGCACATGTTAGTTCTGGCAGCGTTGTACTCAAAGACATACCACCACATAAAGTAGTTGCAGGTGTTCCAGCAACAATCATTGGTGACTCTATCAATCAACAACCCGCTCTCGATATGAATCAGGATCTACGCTGCAAACGCTGATATATCGATCAATTCACATCTGACTAAAGGATATTTGTTCAGAATATCCTTCAATAGTTTGACATCTAAATCATCATAAGCTAATAATTACTACAGTGAATTTGCAGCCGCAATCGGCCAAAAAATAATAAAAGCCAGTGAAGCATCGGGAAAGGCGATCATAATAAAATGGAATAAATATATCTTAAGGAAAAGAGATATTGCCTCGTCTCGATAAATCAGCTGAAAGTAAGAGTTTATTTATTGTGATTCAAGATTTATGAATTATCGCGTTATTTTTATTAATAGCAATACAGGCCTACAGCAAACACTTGCAGCACATTTGAATGTAAGTGCTGACAACCAATATACGATTAATCACTGCGATCCTCAAAAAGAAGACTACACTCATCAGGTCGCATCACAACGCTACAATGTATGTTTCATTGATGAACAACATCTGAATACTATACCTTCAGGCACATTGCTGAACCTAACGGACACATTGCCAGTCATTTTAATCAGTCATCAAAAAAGTAAACCTGAAACTCCTTTATATTTTTCCGATGTCATTCTTAGCGACACCTTATCCGCTGAAATTATAGACCGCAGTGTCAATCATATTTTTGAACAAAAAAACCACAAGCGGCAACTGAAAGCACTTGCACTTTACGATACATTGACACAGCTACCCAACCGTAATCATTTTCAACATCGACTTGCCACCATCATTGCACAACATGCCCGTAAAAAAAGCATTTTTTCTTTATTGCTGATCGATATTGATCGATTCAAATCTATTAATGATTCTTTTGGTTATGAATCAGGCGATCAGCTATTAATCCAAATTAGCAAACGACTGAAAAAAAACCTTCGCAATAATGACCTAGCTGCTCGTTTAGGGAATGATGAGTTTGCAATTATCCTGGAGACTGACCAGCCTCAACTTATGGCCCACCGCTTAATGGGAGCACTATCTGAACTTTTTCAACTTGGTGAACGCGATATTCCTATACACACTAGCATTGGTGTCTCTACATTTCCCCAGGATGGTAAAAGCAACACCTTACTAATGAAAGCAGCTGACAGCGCTTTACAGCATGCCAAACAAAAAGGGGGAAGCAATGTTTATTTCTATGATGCCAGTCAACAGAACCTAATGCTTGAGCAATCATGGATTGAAACAGAAATTTATCAAGCGTTGAATACCGAGCAATTATTTTTAGAGTATCAACCACTCATCGATGCACATAACTTAAATTGTATTAAGCTAGAAGCACTTTGCCGTTGGCAACACCCCGAAAAAGGTTTAATTCCTCCTACTGTATTTATTCCTTTGATAGAAAAAACACCAATGATTATTGAACTTGGCCGCTGGGTATTAGAAACTGCATGCCGTGAACTCGCTCTATTACAGAATGGTAAACAGCCATTAAAAATTGCAGTCAATATATCGATGATGCAAATTTGTCATAGCCATTTCATTGATGATATGAAGCAAATATTGGCTTCCACAGGCGCAAATGCAAATAATCTGGAGTTAGAATTGACTGAATCTGCTTTAATGCTTGACCCACTGCAAAGTATTAGCACATTGTCGACCTTACGCGAATTAGGGATAAGCATTGCTATTGATGATTTTGGAACAGGGCATAGCTCACTGTCTTATTTAGTCGATTTACCCATCGACACATTAAAAATTGACCGTAGCTTTATTTATGAATTTGTACACAATAGAAAGAGAGAATCTGTCATTAAAGCGATTATTGCACTAGCACGTAGCCTTGAACTAAAAACAGTGGCAGAAGGCGTTGAAGACCAGCACACAGCAGAATATTTATCATTACTAGGTTGTGACGCGCTACAGGGGTACCACTTCAGTCATCCAATGAGGCTAGAAAAAATATTAGAAAACTTTTATGAAAAGGTGGCTATCTAGAAAAACTAATAACATCTTTGATATTGTCAACATCGCATATCGACATCAATAACCGATCAATACCGAGTGCAACACCAGCACATTCAGGCATCCCATTCTCCAACGCTTCGATCAACTGATTATCATAAGGAACATCAGTCAGATTATTATTCTTTCTATAATCGAGATCTTTTTCAAACCGTTTTTTTTGTTCATCAGCATCGGTTAACTCAAAATAGCCATTCGCCAGCTCAATGCCATTTAAGTATGCCTCAAAACGCCGGGCAACCATATCGCCCTCGATATTTTTACCTAACTTAGCCAGTGCTGCTTGCTCTGCCGGATAGTCGTAGATAAATATCAACCCTTTCGGTAGTAATGGCTCAATGCAGTGCGTCATCAATAAATCTAAACAACTTGATTTATCATCAACCTCAAAGGCAATATCAACATGAGGGCCAGCAATGGTTTTTAGTTGATCGAAACTGGCTTGATAAGGGTTAACGTTTAAATGCTCTAAAAAAACATCGCCATAGCTTATTTTAGACACTTTTAATTCAGGAATAATTACCGAGATTAAATCAGCTACCTCATCCATTAATTGATGCTCATCCCAAGATATGCGATACCATTCCAACATCGTAAATTCAGGATGATGTCGACGGCCACTTTCACCCTGCCGAAACACCTTACCTAAAGAATAAATATCTCCACTGTTCGCAGCCAATAAACGCTTTAGGAAAAATTCAGGTGATGTTTGCAAATAACGATTCTCTCCCATGACCGCTGTTGTTAAACTATCAATAAATGGATCAATCGCCGCTGCACGACCAAGGATAGGTGTTTCAACCTCTAAAACATTTCTAGACTCAAAAAAATCTCGGACAGCCCTATATACCTTTGAGCGCAACCTCAACGCAAGCATTGTCGCCGAAGGCCCCCAAGAATGGCTATTAATTAATTCTTCACTCATATCATACCAATCATAATGACATTACAATGCTGTTATCATATAGAGATTTTTTGTATCACTGGTAGCTTTTTTCAAAAATAGTGGATAGATCAAACTTTTAATAATTTAACTGAGCCTGTGCCTATATATTAGTAGAAAGCTTCACTGATAATTTATATATGTTAGGCCCAGTGACAAATGAAATAAGCCCAGCTGCAGGCCACGCCAACAAAAATGCTTTAAGCCACTGCTGATAAAAAAGAGAGGTCCAACCAAGATTAATCCATGTCACCCAACAGGTCATTAATAAAGACAAAATAAAAGACATTATCAATGCAAAAATGATTCTTTGTTTCATAGATCTAACCCTCTCGCTGTTCCTCGATATTTACAACCTCATCAGAGCAACAGCATTTAATTTTTCGATATAACAAACGCGCGTGTAATCTTTTTCTAAATAAGCCAGAGTATGTGGAGCCTCAAAATGGGCTTTCAAGGCAGCCTCATCAACCCATTGCTCCCATAAAGTAAAACGTTCAGGAGAATCATTATGCTGTAGCACTTCAAAACGAATACAGCCTTCTTCCTCGACTGTTAAATGTTGAAGCGCTCCAAGCGCTTTTCTGACTTCATTTATAGGCTTCCCATGGTTTACCTCTATACCGGCACTTACCCACAATTCTCCCATGTAAACCTCCAGCTTTGCTGTAAATAAATAATTTAGATAAGCTTACATAATTGCTTTTTTATTGAAAACACTACATTTAACAATTTTAAATTCCATATTTGGAACCATTATGCTGGATGATATTGCTTTATTTATACACATTGCTCAACAACAAAGCCTAGCTAGCGCAGCCAGCCAGCTATCTTTGCCACCTGCCACTGTCACCCGACGCTTACAAAAGCTGGAAGATACTCTAGGCCACAAATTAATATATCGTTCAGCCCGAAAGTTTCGTTTAACAACGGAAGGGGAAGTCTATTACCGCGCATATGCCCCTCTCGTACAGCAATTTGACCACACTGCACGCCAACTGGATCGTGAAACACATCAACTTAGTGGAGCTCTAAGCGTATTAGCGCCGCCGTATATTTCTATGGGGATATTGCAACCTATGTGGTGCTCTTTCATAAAAGCACATCCAACCATTCAACTACAGTTAA
Source organism: uncultured Pseudomonadales bacterium (assembly GCA_947487765.1). Taxonomy (GTDB): domain Bacteria; phylum Pseudomonadota; class Gammaproteobacteria; order Pseudomonadales; family Cellvibrionaceae; genus CANLBN01. Next base: position 361,998 of record CANKXO010000003.1, read on the forward strand.
GACTCAACAATAAAAATGAAGATTTTTTATCGTCGCGAGCCGATATTGCCATGCGTATTGGCCCACAAGTTGACTCTCAATTATTCCAAAAACGTCTGGGAAGTATTTCTACTATTCTTATCGCTTCACAAAAATACCTGTCGGAATATGGTCAACCAGAAACATTAGATGATTTAAAGAACCATAGATTAATCACAACTGACCCCTTTTCTACCTGGCGGTTAATACACTCTCAAACAAAAAAAGAAGTCACTATACAACCCGTCGCATCAACATCACTGAACGATATAAAGCTTGCTAAAGAATTAGCAAAGGATGGAATTGGCATTACCATGATGCCCGTTAGCGAATTAGGAAGTAAATCCGAGAACGGCGATTTGACACAAATATTAGAATGCTGGCATGGCCCACAACGGGATATATTCGCCATATGGCCAAGTGGCAAATTGCTTAGCGCTAAAGCAAAATGCCTAAGGGAATTTATGGAAAACTATTTGAATGCAAACCCTATATTACAAGGGAAAACGCAGGATATTCTGTAATGAGAGAGTGAGTTAATCGTCTGAATAAGGCCCAGAAAACAAACTCACTAAATAGAGATAATGCGGACTTAGCCTTTACTGCCTCGACTTAAATATTCGCCGGTACGCGTATCAACTCTGATAACTTCACCTTCAGATAAAAACAAAGGCACTTTAACAACAGCGCCAGTCGATAGGGTTGCAGGTTTGGTACCACCCTGCGCAGTATCGCCCTTAACACCCGGGTCAGTCTCAGTGATTTCCAGCTCAATATGATTAGGTGGATCAACCAATAAAGGCGAATTGTTATATAGGGTGACCGTATATTTCTCTTGTTCTTTTAACCACTTAACCGTATCACCTACCGCTTTCTCATCGGCCTGGAATTGCTCGTAGCTATCGGGTTCCATAAAATGCCAAAATTCACCATCGGTATAGAGATATTCTAAATCACGATCCATTACATCAGCGCCCTCAAGGGTCTCGCCCGATTTAAAGGTACGCTCCCATACACGGCCTGTGTTAAGGTTGCGCAATTTAACGCGGTTGAACGCTTGGCCCTTACCAGGCTTGACGAATTCGTTATCAAGAATGGCACAAGGCTCGCCATCCAATAAGACTTTTACGCCACTACGCAATTCGTTGGTAGAATAATTAGCCATGATTTCCTCTACTAAAGCTATACAGATATACAGTTAAAAAATTTAATTTAAAATACCCTTTAATTATGCATTCTCATATCAAAAATACGTGATAAACAAGGTACTTAAAAATAGATACTCAAAAAAGCGCAATGATACCTCGAACTGAGCCCTCTTGGCAGGCTGAATCTTCATCAAACTGGCAACAACAGCTCCAAGAAGCCATTTCTGACCCTAAAACATTGCTAAATCAGCTCAATTTGGACCATTCTCTCTTACCAGCAGCCCAAATGGCCAGCCGACAGTTCGTCTTACGCGTACCTTATGCATTTGTTGAACGCATGGAAAGCGGCAATCCTTTGGACCCCTTATTACAGCAAGTCCTGCCTATCCAATCAGAGCTGATCGCTCATAGTGGCTACTCGACAGACCCACTTAAAGAACAAGAAAACCAGCCACCAGGGCTGATTCAAAAATATCAAGGGCGGGTCTTATTACTAGTGAATGGCCACTGTGCTATTAATTGCCGTTATTGTTTCCGTCGCCATTTCCCTTATGAAGAAAACCGCTTAAGCCGACAACAATGGCTCACTGTAATTGAGCAATTGGCAAAAGATACATCCATTGAAGAAGTGATTTATTCCGGTGGTGATCCCTTAGCATCAAGTGATAAACAACTACAGTGGCTAACAAGTCAATTGGTCGCGATTCCTCACATTAAGCGCTTACGTATCCATAGTCGCCTGCCTGTGGTCATTCCAGATAGAATTACTGAACAATGCATCGACTGGCTGTCGAACCACCGTTTACAAACCGTCTTTGTACTCCATATCAACCACCCCAACGAAATTGATAGCGCAGTAAAACAGTCAATCAGCCAATTAAAACACGCCGGGATAACCGTATTAAATCAAGCGGTGCTGCTAAAAGGGGTAAATGATAACGTAAACACCCTGAAGCACTTGAGTGATAAATTATTTGAGTCTGGTGTGCTTCCGTACTATTTACACCTATTTGACCCGGTGGCAGGTGCCAGCCACTTTGATATAGCGGTCTCAACAGCGGAATCATTACACCGCGATTTAATGGCCTGTTTGCCAGGGTATTTGGTCCCCAAGTTAGTGAAGGAAGTTGCTGGTGAAGCCTCTAAAACGCCGGCCAACTTGCTTAGTACACCCTCTAGTCAATAGCCTAAAATAATAGACATAGACGCGCCTATTAAATACCTTCAAAAATCCGTTTCTTGAACTATGCTTAAAATGATAATGAGAGACTTTCAGGAACTGCAGTGGTGGTATCAACAGAGCCCGATAACAGAGACTTATTTGCCGAGTTTCAATTACCGGAACAAGATTTAAAAAGGTTAACATTTTGTGGCAGCAAACCTCGCCAGCTACAAACATGGTTAGACGAACTACCCGCCACTCAAGTTAAAAATATCAGCATCGTCTTTTATAAATTATTACCAGAAATCAATCATTTAGACATCAATTACGGCCAACGCCTTGGCCTAATGGGTATTCTGAGACCTTATGCCCATCGCTGTATAGAAGGCCTCGCTGATGGATTCTTAAAACAACCGCTCAGTTTAAGCGACAATATGACAAAAATTGCCGCCATTGCTCAGGCATTGCAACGTCACTTATGTGATGGCTATATGCTCATCATCAGGGAAATACTTCAATCCAATAATTCTGGAGAAAGTCTATCCGCGAGAACCTCGTATGAGCTATCAATGGCTTTATATTATGCCATTCATGGGCTCGGGCAATTACTGTACCGAAGTTATCAGCTCTATGTTCCCCGCCCACCTATGTTATGGAAAAAACTTAATCAGCTACATGAATTAACGATCGCTTATGGTCTTGAAACCAATTTTATTAAGGATGAGTTATTGGAATCGCGCAATGGTTTATCGGCTCAACAAGCGTATTACCGCACACTAATACTCGCGTGCAGTAACACAAATCAATTGCGTCAGGCCGATACTCACTACCTTTACAATGCTCTAGAACAATGGGCATCGATGATAGATCTCCACTCAGTGGCAAATGATAAGTCCAGCTTTTACTGGATCGACAAAGAATCCGATGAAGGCCCTTTTTATAAAACCCGCTATAGTGGCCCTGCTAGTGATTCACTTTGTGCAATCAATTTACAAAATCTAGTTGATTTAATTAGCACCCATCAAATAAGTACCTCAGAAAAAGCACTGTCAGAGATACCTATACATTTTAGGCAATCACTCATTACCCATTTACATACTTGCTGGACACATGAAAATGAACGCGCCCATCCAAGAAAACAAGTCAATATAGAATTGGATGTGTGTATTGGCTTGAAAGCCGCCCACCAGCAATTAAGAAACGGGATACCGTTTGATACCTTCTTGAATAATGGCAACGAGCCACCAAAAAGCTCTTTAACAATGGACGGATACACTAGCGTTGATCACATACATTATGAAAGCGAAACTCAAGCTGACAGTTTTATGAAGGTCGTTGCAACCGACATCAGCGATAAGGGCTACTGCCTACAGTGGTCAAGAAATGTACCGCCACAAGTGAAGGCCGGAGAAATTATTTTATTGAAAAAGCCCGACGATGAAAGCTGGCAGGTAGGGGCTATTCGCTGGGCACAGCGCTTAAACAGTAATACCTATGTTGGCGTACAAGTCTTGGAAGGTTATGCTGAACCGTCAGCCGCCAGCACTAAGATGCAAGATGGTCAGTCAACGCCTTTCTTCAGAACAGTATTACTAAAAGATAAGCAAACAGCTGAAATAATGAGTCTAATTACACCTACAATCCCTTTTGCCCCCCAACAAAACATTGAATTACAAGCAGAAGGCACGTGTAATCAAGCCCAATTAGTCCAATTGTTATTAAGCTCAGGAAGCATTAGCCAATACAGCTACCGTAGCCTATGATAGTTAGTAACTAAGCGATTTTGAAAGTAGAGCCGAAGAATTTTTGTGACACAAGTCATAAAATAAACGTCTACTAAGACACTACATAGTGTATAAACCTAACATAGTGTATAAACCCAATCAGCAGGTATTATACCAACTTGAACCTATATAACTGATCATTACTACATGAACGCAGCCATTGTTCCCTTTCGATTACTGATCATTAATGACTCGCAACAAGAAGCTCAGCGACTGACCAGCATGTTCCAAAATGCAGGTAAACCTTGTCGTGCTCAGCACATTGATTCTGAAGAAGCATTCAATAAAATTATCGAAGAACAGAGCTGGGATCTAGCCATCGCTCATAGCGATTCTAATTCATTAACACCTGCAGCGGCTATTCGTGCAGTACGCAAATACAATCATGACTTACCACTCATTATCCTTGCTGAAGATGATGGCGACCGCTCTGTTGTCGATGGCATGAAGCTCGGCGCTTGCGATGTGGTAAAACTGGATGATGACCAACATTTATTATTAGTCGTTAATCGGGAACTGGAAAACCGCCAGCAGCGGAAAAATACGCGAGCCGCAGAACGCAAAGTAAAGGAGATGGAGCAACGCAACCATCAATTACTGGACAGCTCTAAAGACGGCATCGCCTTTATGCAAGACGGCATGTACATTTATGCCAATGATTCATTTGCAGAAATGTGCGGTTATGGGAATCGCGGCGATATTGAATATATGCCACTGATGGATATGATCAGTGCCGATAATCAAGAACGAGTTAAATCTTCACTCAAAAATTTTTCCTTACAAAACGAGTCTGCTCCCGAAGGCCGTTTATCTTTCCAGATAAAAACGTCATCTGGAGAGATGAAAAAAATTGATGCTGAATTACAACTCAGCAAGTACGAGGAAGAATCCTGCATACAGTTTACGCTTCCCGCAAATTTCACAGGCAATGAAGCGCTTGAAGCAGAAATAGCCAGCATTAAACATACTGATAGCCTGACGGGCTTATACAATAAGACACACCTTAATCAGAAATTGAGTCAACTCGTTAACAGCGCAGCCGATGACGAAGTCGCTCATGCATTTTTCTATATCGATATCGATCAATTTGAAGAAAAAGTAGAAAGTCGTGTTGGCATTGATGGCGCAGACGAAGTACTAAAAGTCGTTAGTGATATTTTAAAATCACATAGCCAGCCTGACGATGTTTTGGCTCGACTTAGCGATCATGTCTTTGCCATTATCACGAATGAAGTGCATTTAGAAAAATTACTCAATACTGGCAATGTCTTATGCGAATCTATTCGTGAGCACTTTTTTGAAGTGAAAAGCAATACCTTACGATTGACCGCTAGTGTCGGTATTGCAATGATTAACGAAACCAGCATTGATGCTCAGTCAGTTATCAAACAGGCCTCTCAAGCCATAGATAACTTACGCCACAAACAAGATAGCGAAGCAGGGGACGGTGCAAACCTCTTCCAGACGATAGAAGATGATCACACAGTATTAGTAAGCTCATTACAAAAAGCCCTTAATAACAATGACTTCAAATTATTGTTTCAACCCATTATTAGCTTACGTGGTGACGAAACTGAACGTTATGAAGTATTGTTACGAATGCTGGATGAAAATGGAGAGGAGATTTCTCCCAACAACTTTCTGCAAACCGCAGAAAGTATGAAAATAATTACCAAAATCGATCGCTGGGTAATCCTTGAATCCATTAAACATCTCAGCAATCACAATAAGAAAAACGGACATGCACAGCTTATCGTTAATATTAGTCATAACACATTGTGTGATGAAACCGTCATACCCTGGCTAAAAGTCGCCTTTAAAGCAGCCAAAGTGGATCCAAAGTGTATTATTTTCCAAGCAAAAGAAACTGAAATTATCGAACACTTAACTTCCTCTAAGAAATTTATTGAGGAAGCGGCCTCAATGGGCATTGGATTTTGTGTTAACCAATTTGGTTGCGCACTGGATCCTTTCTCGCTTCTTGAACATATTGAAGTCGAACACATCAAAATCGATGGCTCCTTCTCGGTGGATATTCAGGAAAACCCAGATAACACTGAAGCTATTGAACAATTGCTTAAAGAGCTTCACAGCCGAAGCAAAGTCACGATTATCCCTCTGGTTGAAAATGCCAGCATTCTGTCCAAGCTATGGAAAATGGGCGTTCATTGCATCCAAGGGTACTATTTACAACCACCCAGCATGGCAATGAATTATGAATTTGGAGTAGAAAGCGCCGGATAGTCTCCTCTCCTGATCATGTTATTCAGTGATCACCCAAGGTTGCCATATCCCTATCGCTTAATCCCATTAGGTATAAAATAGCATCGAGGCCTAACTGACTAATAGACTGCTTTGCGGATGCTTTTACCAATGGTTTAGCTCTAAAAGCAATTCCAAGCCCTGCAATACTTAGCATTGGCAAATCATTAGCCCCATCACCAACAGCAATCACCTGCTCCAAGCTAATATTTTCTTTAGTGGCAAGCTCACGTAACAAACTCGCTTTACGCTCTCCGTTAACAACATCACCAACAACGCGACCAGTCACTTTACCATGAGCAATATCTAACTGATTGGCAAATACGTAATCCACTCCCAGCTTACGCTGTAGGCTCCGCCCGAAATAATCAAAACCACCTGATAAAATAGCCGTCTTATAACCCAGGTGCTTTAAAGTCTTGAATAGGCGTTCAGCCCCTTCCGTTAGCTTCAAACGATCAGCCACCGATTCAAGAACGTTTTCATCAAGACCTTTAAGTAAAGCCATACGCTTTGAAAAGCTCTGATTAAAATCCAGCTCACCGGCCATTGCGGCCTCAGTAATAGCGGCAACTTGATCACCGACTCCTGCCTCAATCGCCAATTCGTCAATCACTTCAGCCTCAATAAGGGTGGAGTCCATATCAAAACACACTAAACGACGATTGCGTCGATAAATCGTGTCCTCTTGAACAGCAATATCAATATCGTGAGATGCTGACAACTCCATAAATGCTGCACGCAGCTCCGGCAGATTTTCAGGCGTTCCGCGCGCTGAAAATTCAACAGATGACTTGGTTTGTGCTGGAAGTGAATCAAGAGGTATACGCCCTGATAGGCGAGTAATATGGTCGAAACTCAGGCCATGTTGCGCAGCAACTGTAGTGAGTGAAGCAATATGCTCCGCAGTGATTTGCCTAGCGAGTAAAGTAACAATATGTCTCGCCTTACCTTGCTTAGCCACCCATTCGGCATAACTACTGTGATCAACCACTTCAAATTTAACACGATTGTCTACGGATTGAACCGCTGCCTTGATCTCTTGCTGCAAAAGAATCTGATCGCAATCGTTAGGGATAGTAATCAGCATTCCCAAATTTAAATGATTGTGTATGACTGCCTGCCCAATATCCAAAATATTGACCTTATGCCCTGTGAGTATGCGAGTAATCGAAGATGTTATACCCGGCTGATCAGTCCCAAAGATACTGAGTAATACGATATTTTCATCTTGAGCACTGATAGAACTCTCTCCTTTTTCATTGTTGTGAATCATAACAAGGTTCAACTAAAAACTTGGCTATTATAGCGGGAATGATTACGTTAAAATAGTTGGTCTATGGAGATTACGAAAAAAATGAATCGAGCTATCAACATCCACAATACTCGACTAGGATCATGGTTACGACAGAATAAACTGGGTACACGATTGATACTGACCTGCCTTGCCAGCTTTATTTTCTTTTGCATGGCTCTTGGCTTTATTATTAATACTCACCACACCCAGCAACAGCAGATTATTACTGCTCACGGGCATACAACCAGCCAACTGGCAACCAGCCAATTGACAGTATCAATGGGCAACAACAATTTAATTGGCTTACAATCTTTATTAAATGATTTAGTTAAGCAAGAACGTGTAGTTAATGCCGTCATTTATGATGTCGATAATAAAATTATCGTGCAATCTGGCAACATTAATACACTCACACCTGAACATCACAAAGCATTTACATCTCCCATTACTTTAGACAATACAATTCTTGGCTCTCTCACCATCACCTTTGATACAAAAACTGAAAAAGAGCATTGGGTCATTTTTTTACTGGCTCTAGCTGCAATATTGCCCATAGTAATCAACATTCTTTTAATTCGCAGAGGAATACCTAGAGAACTTTTACCACCTCATACGAATACAACAACAGAAGAACCAGAAGACATATCGACAAAAAACATACCTATCGAGCCGACTCACTGCTCCTTGCTTGTCGTACATATACATACACTAGATAAACTCTATCAACAGCTAAATGCTGAAGCACGTCAAAAACAGTTCGACAAACTTCAAACAACCATCAAAAAAGTACTCACGCTGTACTCTGGACAACAAGTAGCTGCTAGCCCCGACTGTGTCATATTAAGATTTGAAGATTCCGACATTACTGGATGCTCATTCAGTGCATTGTGTTGCGCTCACTTATTGAGAGAGTTTAGCGAACAACAGCAATGGTTAATTTATTTATCTACTATTTTATACAATGAAAAAGATAATTTTAATGCCGCCCATAACTTACCGGCTTTAAGGCAATATTTAAATAATATTAAAAAGCCTGGCGAATTATTAGTAACGAACAATTCAATTGAAAACAGTTCGTTAAGTGAACGCCTGCAATTAGAAACCTGCCCTTCAAACGGCTTTAGAAAAGTGATTAAATTTTCTGACAACCATGAGAATTTGTTAAAAAATCAGCTATCCCATCTTATCAACACCTAAGACTAATACCCACAATCAGAAATAACCTCTCTGCCAGCTTTAGTCATAAAAATTTAATAAAAAATTTACATACGTGTCATAACGCAGCGGTAATGTTAGCCCCTGCAATCTAATCTTAGCTTGGCGAACTCAAAATGCTTGATACCGAAAAGGACTACAGCGAAGAACCTATTATTCAAAAGATAGCTGATCGTCGAGCATCGGGCTTTTCCAAAAAATTTAAATCGAAAGATTACTCTCGCTTCCTTAATAAAAACTTGTTATCGAATAGAGAAAATTTTCACGATTTCTTATCCGTAGACGACACCAAGTCTGGCTTTGATTTTATTGAACAGATATTCGAATATTTTAACTTTAAATTTATTGTTGAAAATGATGGATTAAAAAACATTCCCGAAAATGGTTCTTTAATAATCATTGCCAATCAAGCTACAGGACCGTTAGATGCATTATCATTACTGAAAGCAGTAGGAGAAATAAGGACTGACATTAAAGTTGTCGCTGACAGCACATTAATAAACTTCAATGCACTAAAAAGCTTTCTAATTCCCTTACCAACACTTGATAAAAATAACCCAAAAGATATAGAAAAAGCATTACTCAACCAAGAAGCTATAATTATTTTTCCAGCACTTGGCTATTCTCGTAACAACATTTTTAACTTACAAGAAATGGGGATTAAAATAAAGGAGCGATTCTGGAATAGGGAATTCATTAAATTATCCCAACAATTCAAATCACCTATCTTACCTATATTAATGCAAGCAAAAAAGCCTGCTTTTTTTCACACAATAACCATACTTTCGAAAATCATTGACGGAAAGCTACCAAATAAAAACATGGAAGATAGGTCAACAGGCATAATATCCCTAACAATAGGAAAAGCCATACCGTTTAATAGACTAATCAACTACAAGCTTAGCGAAAAAAATTTAACTAAACGCATTCAAAAACACCTCTATAAACTCAAAAAAAACAATCATAAAGAGTTCATAACAGAAAAGTCCCTCGCACAGCCAGAAAAAACTAAAAAGCTTATTAACTCATTATCTACGGCTACGATTTTGGGGGAAACACGCGACCAAAACACTATTTATCTCGCGAGTTATCGGAAAAAATCTTCATTAATAAAGGAAATTGGGCGACTTCGAGAATATACTTTTCGACAAGTAGGGGAAGGCACAGGATCGAGTCGTGATCTTGATAACTATGACAAGTATTATCGGCATCTTGTCTTATGGCATAAGGAAAGCCAACAAATTATTGGCGCCTATAGAATTGGCGAAGCTGGGAGACTGATCGCCGAACATGGAGTCAACGGTTTATATACCGCTAGCCTCTATAATTTTTCTGATAAAGCAATCCCGTACCTAAAGCAAGGGCTAGAACTAGGACGCAGTTTTATTCACCCCGATTTTTGGGGAAAATCTAGTCTTGACTATTTATGGCAAGGTATTGGAGCATTTATACGACACAACCCTGAAATACGTTACGTGCTTGGACCTGTTAGTATAAGCGCTGATTACCCCAAAATCTTAACAGATGAGCTGGTTTTCTATTTTAAGAAATACTATCAAGCAGACAAGATGTTAGCTAAAGCCAATAATCCATACCAAATTTCATTACAAGAAGAGCAGCGACTACATTCGCTCTATCTTACATCAAATGCCAAAGAAGGGATGGAACTATTGCAGAAAAATTTTAAAGCCAAAGGCTATAAAATACCTGTTTTATTCAAACAATATACATCTTTATATGAAGAAGATGGTATCAAGTTGCTTGCTTTTAATATTGATCCTGATTTTGCAAATTGCGTTGATGCTTTATTGCTAGGCGATCTGGAAAAATTTAAGAAGAAAAAACGAGAACGCTATATTGGTATATAGCTAGTTTTGCAGACAGCTACATTATTACTTATTTCTCTTTGTTGATATTAATTTCTTTTCAAAGCTATCAATTGACAACGACTTAGAGAAGAAAAAACCTTGCCCGAAATCACATCCGGCTGACTTTAAAAAGTCATACTGCTCTTGTGTTTCAATACCTTCAGCAACAACCTGCAATTTGAGTCGGTGAGCCATAACAATAATTGCCTCACAGAGTGCCTCTTCATTAGACCCTGGGCGCAAATGCTCAACAAAAGAGCGGTCTATTTTTAAATAATCAATATCAAGCTTCTGCAAATATGCCAGAGAAGAATACCCGGTACCGAAATCATCAAGCGCTACTTGGATACCAACATCCCGCAACATTAGTAGCTTATTTACGACGGCCTGATCAGTGTCCATAATCAAGCCTTCTGTAATTTCTATCAATACCGCACCACCTGACAAACCAACTGCCTTAAGCCTATCGTGCCAAGTTTCAATTTGATTTTGCCCTTCTCTAAACTGAAGAGGAGAGGCATTAATGCTAATCTGAAAACTCTCGTCGTACTGTACTCGCCAATGCCTGACCGTACGCAACACCGTAGAAAAAACCCATTCACCAATACGATTAATAGTGCCGTTTTCTTCTGCAATTGCAACAAATTCAGCTGAATTTATTGGTCCTCGTTCAGGATGCTCCCATCGCAATAATGCTTCAGCTTTACGAATCCTGCCATCAGAAAAAGAAACAATGGGTTGATATTCGAGATAAAACTGATCTTGTGACAACGCATCATGCAAGTCTCGACTTAAACGCATTCTATCCAACGCTTTTTCTTGCATTTTTTCAGTAAAATACTGAAAACAATTCCGCCCATTATTTTTAGCGAAATACATCGCTTGATCGGATTTTTTTAATAATCCATCAACATCAATCGCATCATCGGGGAAAAAGGCTATACCTATACTGGTTGAAATAAATGCTTTATTAACATCTAAGACAAATGGTTCAGATAATGAATCCAGTATGCTATTAGCAATACGGTCTATGTGAACAACATCTTCAACCTGCTCTATCGTAATACAGAATTCATCCCCACCTAGACGACAAACGGTATCCGCTTCGCGGACGCACCCATTCAGCCTTCGCCCCGCCTCTTTTAGTAATTTATCACCAACATCGTGACCCAAGGTATCATTCACCTCTTTAAACTTATCAAGGTCCAGAGATAATACGGCTATTTTTGATTTATTTCTCTGTGCTTTTTTTATTGCCTGCTCTAACCTGTCATGCAACATATTGCGATTGGGTAAGCGAGTCAACATATCGTAGTTAGCCTGCTCCCAAATTAACGCTTCAGATTTTTTACGCTCCGTTATATCGCGGATAATCGCTAATAAATACTCAAAATCATCTTGCATTAAGTGGCTGACACTCACCTCGACAGGAAAAGTATATCCATCCTTATGGCGATGCTCCCCAAGCAATAACATATGTTTTTGCTTACGCATCTGCTCAACATGCTCTTGCCAGGAGACATCATCCGGCATGGTAGATTCGATATCAGTTACCTTCAGAGATAACATTTTTTCATAGGTATGTCCCAGGCTTTCACAACCTTGGATATTCACATCGAGTATTTTCCCATTATTAGGATCAATGATCAGCATCGCATCACGAGAAGCATTCACCATAGAACGGAATAAATCAGCTGATTTTTCCATTTTTTTACGGTATTCGATATCAATAATCTGCGCAACAAAACGCTCAACGTTCCCTTTTACATCTTTGACTGCGACCATAGAAATAAAGCCCAGTATAGTTGAGCCATTCTTATGTCGATAACGCTTTTCCATTGTGACAGGAGAGTCTGGATTTTCCAGTAACTTTTGGCGAATCTGCTGACTCATATGAGAGTCGTCTTCATGAGAGATAATTAGGTCGGGCTGATAAATCTCCTCCTCCGTATAACCTAGCATATTCATTAATGCGGGATTTACATATTCAAAGCTGCCATCTATTCGCGAAATAATCATGCCCACATGAGCAACATTTAAAATATTGAATAATTCACTATTGGAGAACTGATGTTTTTTATCTTCTATTCCATCCATAATCACATAACATCACGCAGACAAATCATTTTACACACTTTATTACAGCACAGGCTCTATAGCATCGCAATCTCAGCCTGCCAGACCATTTTACCCTCCCAACTATTCAGGGTATGATCTGGCACAAAACTAAAAATAATAACGCGAGGACATTATGCGCTGGAAATCAGGTCGCCGCAGCCAAAATATCGAAGACCAAAGAGGCCGCCGCCCAGCAAGAACGGGCATGGGGGGCAGATCGCCCTTATTACGCTTACTTCCGATGTTACTCGGCAAGCGATTTGGAAAATATGGCATATTTATTATTTTAGCTATTGTGGGGGCGCAATATCTGGGTATCAACATCCCCTTTCTCTCTGGCAACAATAATTTAAGTAGCGGCCAAACTCAATCACAACACATTAATCCAGCCCAGCAAGAACTGGCTGAATTTGTCTCTGTCGTCCTTGCGGACACAGAAGACACTTGGAACCCTCTTTTTCAGCAAATGGGAAAGCGTTATCAAGAGCCCAAATTAGTTTTATTTTCAGGCGCTGTTCGATCAGCCTGCGGTACTGCAAACTCAGCTGTCGGGCCGTTTTATTGCCCTGCCGATCAAAAAGTGTATATCGACCTCAGCTTTTATGATGATCTAAAAAACCGCCATGGTGCACCAGGTGATTTTGCACAGGCATACGTCATTGCTCACGAGGTTGGACACCATGTTCAAACACTACTTGGTATATCAAGCCAAGTCAGGCAGGCTCAAAGCAAGGTATCAAAAACCCAAGCCAATCAACTCTCTGTTAAACAAGAGCTACAGGCAGATTGCTTCTCTGGCATGTGGGCTTATCATGCAAATAGGGCTCGGCAAGTCGTAGAGCCTGGCGATATTGAAGAAGCCTTAACAGCTGCTTCTGCCATTGGCGATGATACCCTGCAACGACAAGCACAAGGTTATGTAAGGCCGGAATCGTTTACACACGGCTCAGCGAAACAAAGAGTAAAATGGTTTAAAGAAGGTTTTAAAACGGGCAAGATAGAAAGCTGTAATACGTTCAAATAAATTTTATCCTTTTATTATAAGATGACAAATAGTCTGCAGAGCACTACCTACAGGCTATTGCCACCCTGAAACTATGAACGATCAAAGTTCATTATTCGGCTATTTAAGACAAACTTCCCTTCTTGCTCAAACGTGTCTTTCAAGCAGCGCTGAATAGAGTCCATCACAACGTCATACTCACCGAATACCTGTGTACTCATGCGATTACATTGCACCTCTATATCTTCGCAAGCACTAATTGCTGCGATAAAAGCTCTAATGGGTTCGACATAATTCTCATTAAGGGGGTAAAGAGAAAGATCAACAGAAATTTTCATACAGGCCTCACAATCATTAATACAAATAGTTTACCTGCTTGTATCTACGGTAATCAATAAAGAGAAAACACCACTGCCCGCACGCTAAATTACTACTTTAATTCTATTATCCCAACTCATCGAAGTATTTCTTTCAAATAATCCGCCCAGAAATAAAAAAACCGCCATCAACTGGCGGCCAAAAAAACATAGATACTTAAGTCATTTTTTACAAAAAAGCGCTGAATTAGATAATCCAAAATGGCTTTTTTACTTCTCTTTCTGCTTGCTCAACAGTCAATCCGATATCATCCAATTGATCTATCGTTAATCTAGCCAACTGCTTGCGAGTACGGTGGTTACGTCGGTAAAGAGCGATTGTATAGCTCATTTTTACGTACCAAGGCTGCTTAGAATTCTTAATGGGCAAAAGAGTATATTGACTCGTTAATATAGCGCGATCTGGTTTCATTGCTATTCCTCCTAAGTTATTCCAATCAACTCATCTCACTGTATCGATAGAATACTTAATTACCCCAGAACAATACAGATTCAGAAACAAAAAATTCAAAGCAGTACAGATTGATAAAAACTGTACTGTCATGCTATGGTTACAGGGATCTGTACTGGTAAATTAGTAAGAATTGATAGCTGTAATGCTCTTATAGGAGAAGTGATGAAACTCTACGAACAACTAGCCGAAGAATTCGCCACTCGCATCGATAATGGATACTTCCAGCCGGGCGACAAACTGCCCTCTATTCGGCAAATTAGCGAAGCTCACCATGTCAGCATTTCTACTGTTCAAGAGGCTTACCGCTTACTGGAAGAAAGAAGCTTGGCCGAAGCCCGACCTAAATCTGGTTACTATGTCCTGAGCTCCAAACCCTCATTAGATATGCCTGATATTAGTCGACCTAGTGAAAAACCACTTGAAGTCTCACAATGGGAATTAGTCGTCAAGCTTTTACATAGTCATGAACAAGATGGCGCATTGGCGATGGGCAAAGGGACTCCTGATGTTAGCGTCAACAGCTTACAACCCTTGGCAAAAATCATGTCCAGCATCAGCCGTCGCAAGGATATCAGCCTGTTAACTTACGACTCTCTACAAGGTGCTAAAGAACTCCGCTTGCAAATTGCCAGACTCATGGTGGACTCTGGGTGCCGCTTACACCCAGATGATATCGTCCTTACTAGTGGTTGCCAGGAAGCATTGGCCTGCAGCATGCGTGCCGTGGCTCAAGCCGGCGACATCGTGGCTATTGAATCTCCCAGTTTTTACGGCTCGATGCAAACTATTCAGGCAATCGGTTTAAAAGCACTGGAAATCCCAACTCACCCTGAAACAGGCATCAGCCTAGAGGCTTTAGAACTAGCACTAGAGCAATGGCCAATCAAAGTGGTACAGCTCACTCCCATTTGCAATAACCCTCTAGGTTACACGATGCCAGATGCCAATAAAGTACGGCTCATTGAGCTAGCAAACCAATATGATATAGCAATTATCGAGGATGATATCTACGGTGACTTGGCGTATACCTACCCTCGACCACGAACGATTAAATCGTTTGATACAGAAGGAAGAGTCTTGTTTTGCTCCTCCTTTTCCAAAACCATATCCCCTGCCTTTCGCACAGGCTGGAGTGCCCCTGGTCGTTACATACAACAAGTGAAGCATATGAAATATGTATCCACCGCGTGCGGATCGATATTACAACCTCGAGCTATTGCTGAATTTATTGCACAAGGGCACTATGAACGCCATATTCGCAAAATGCGTACTCAATATTTAAAAAATAGAGATAGGATGATTGATTGGGTAACACGCTATTTTCCTGAAGGAACAAAAATATCGTATCCTCAAGGTGGTTTTTTATTATGGGTTGAATTACCTAAGAATATTGATACCGTTGATTTAAATGAACAATTAGTCGAAGAAGGTATCAGTATTGCACCGGGCATATTATTTACAGCATCGAAAAAATATCAGCATTGCTTACGATTAAACTATGTGAATGAAGTCAATGGAGATATCAAAGATGCCATAAAAACTATTGGCTGCATAGCAAAAAAATACAATCCTATTATGCCGTTACTATATAATGCATAACTATGTTAACTTTTAATATAAAGTGATTTCAAAAGTTGACATAAAGTTATTTTAACCACAAAGGATTAACAATGATAAATGTAAATATATTTTTTCTTAGCTTTATTCTATTAGTTATAACTGGATGCACTTCAGTCGGGGAAGTCCAAAAACCATACACACCAGAAGATAGCGATAAGTTTACCTATCAAATTGAGAATAGTAGCATCGCATCAAAAGAAGCAGTTTCTATATTAAAGAAAAGATTAGAGTCCCAGCTTGCCAGCAACAATATACTTTCTGAAAATGACAACGAAAACACAAAAGACATTAAAATTACTTTTAATCATTACAGAATGAGGCATGGTGCATCACGTGCGCTAGTAGGTGTATTCGCAGGAGCTGACAAAATTGACACTACAATAACAATAACTCAAGGCGATATTCATCTAGGTGAATTTATCGTTAAATCTTCAAATGCAAGTGCCTGGGGAACATCTAGAGGCTTAATTGAAGCCCATGCAGATAAGATCATTAACTATCTAAAAAAATAATCGGCATATAAGGGTTTTATTTTAAGCAACAAAGCCCTTATATATTACCGTTCAGCATAGTCAAAAACTGATTTTAATATTGCATTAACACCATTAACCCTCGATTGACTCAAGTGCTTTTCTAGACCCAAATCTAAAAAATATTGCTGAAAATCAATCGCTAGAATTGTTTCTTTTTTTTCTCCAAATACTCGACACAAAATTACTGCAGCCAACCCCTTTACAACAGCTGAATCACTATCAACCCAGAAATAATATTTTCCTTCTTTTTTCTCTCCTGACAACCATAAAAAGGATTCGCAACCTACCACTAAATTCTCTTCAGACCTCAATCGAGGACGCGATGGCAACAAGCTCCCCCACTGCATTATTTTCTTATATCGATGCTGCCAATTATTCAATCCATATAATTCTCTATAATCTAACAAACTAACATCAAAATAACCCTTCTCTTTCGGTAGAAGATATGGTTGAGAGTTTTCTCTCAAAAAGCCTTCAAAAGAAGAAACACATTTATCAATATCCTCACGTGTATTATAAGCGGCTAGAGAAATGCGCAAAACGCTTCTTACATTCAACGATCGAAATAGGGGTTGCGCACAATGGTTCCCTACTCTGACTGCAATATTTTCTTCATCTAACCAGAAACCAATATCTGCCATCGAATACTGATTTGAAGCAAGCGTGGCTATACCTATATTGCTTTTTTTATCTCCAACCAAATAAATTTCCGGATACTTATCACATAACTTATTTATTTTTTCGTATAGGTAGCCAGTTAATAAATTTTCATACTGAACCATCTGCGCTCTATCTTGCTTACTCCAAAAGTCAAAACAAGCACTTAAAGCAGCAATGGCAGACAAGGGAGATGTTCCTCCTTCAAATCGTTCGGGACCAGTAACATAATAACTCTTGTGCAACTCTACATTATCAATCATTTCGCCACCAAATTTTAATGGCAGCAAACAACTTAACAATGACTCACGTCCATAAAGCAATCCAACGCCTGTAGGGCCATAGAACTTATGCGCAGAACAAACAAAAAAATCACACGGCCAACTTTTTATATCTACTGGCTTATGCGCTACTAATTGGGAACCATCTAAAACAATAATAATATCTGGATATTGTTTTTTTATTTCCCTAAGGCTATTTAAATCTGTAACTAAACCCAAGGCGTTACTAGCAGCCGTTACTGATATTATTTTAGTTTTTTTATTAACAAGACTCTTTACATTATTTAAGTTTATTTCTGCAAAGACCAGCTTAGCATTAGATGAGTGGCAAACCTCCTGCCAAGGAACAATATTCGCATGATGTTCAACAAGACTTAAAATGATTTCATCACCCGAGGACAGCTTATCTCTAAATCCATTCGCAATAATGTTTAAGCTTTCCGTCGCTCCTGATGTAAATACAATAGTATTTTTGGATTCTGCACCAATAAATTCAGCTGCCTGCAATCGAGCTTTTTCTAATAGATTTGTAGCCACACGCGCTAAGCGATGGCTTGAGCGGTTAGCATTACCGTTCGCTTTAGTATAAAAATCTACAATAGCATCAATAACACACTGAGGCTTTTGCGTCGTCGCTGCGTTATCTAAATAAACCAATGATTGATTTTCAGAATGATCGAACAATGGAAATTGACTTTTAAAATAGATTGGATCAAACATTACTTTTTAAAGTGTTAATCGAAATAATCGGACGTAATTTTCTGTTGTAGTTTGAGTAATTTTTTCAATGTGTTCGCTCCGCAATTTGGCCAATGCATACACAACATTAATAAGGTGTAGAGGATTATTCGGCTCACCTTGATATCCACATAAAGGCATATCTGGTGCATCAGTTTCCAATAGTAATGACTCAAGCGGCATTGAAGCAATTGTGTTTCGGGTTTTATTCGCACGGGAGTATGTAATACTCCCCCCTACGCCTAAATAAAAACCTAACGCCCAATATTGTTTGGCTAACTCTAGGCTACCTGTAAACCCATGAATAACACCACCCGCTGCAGGACGATAATGTGACAATATTTTGATAGTTTCATTATGAGTATTACGCACATGAATGATAATAGGCAACTTCAGCTCAGTCGCAAGCTGCACTTGTTGCTCAAAAAATGCCGTTTGCAATGTCATTGAAGCTTCAATCTGCTTATCTAAACCACACTCTCCTATCGCAATACATTGTGGCTTTTTTAAATATTCTTGCAACAATGCCAACTGATCAGCTGGTAACCCTGTAGCTTCAAACGCCCTATCTTTAGGTAAATCACCTGTATGCAAACTGCTTTTACTTAATTTATCTTTAGATATAATGTCAAATACTTGCTGTACCCACCAAGGATGAATACCCACCGCCATCTCAATGCCCGGATGCCTTTGAGATATGGCATCAGCTTTTGACCACTGTTCAGGATGGGTGCCAGGAATCAAAAGGCGATGAATTTTTCGATGGCGGCACAACTCCCACAATGCCGTACGCTCAGCATCAAACACTTCAAAATCAAAATGACAGTGACTATCGACTAAAGACCCCACCAAAGGGCTCATTACTTTGTCATCATCAGAAGAAAACCGTTCTAAAAAAGTATATTCGGGCATACGGGAAATAATAGCACTATAGCAACCAATTAGATAAAGACTGTGGCTTATCGCTGGATCATTATATTGGTTATAAAGAAGAATTTGCGTATAATCAGCGCTCATTCAGTACCCCTTTAAATAGAGTTAAGAGGAAAGGCAATGCAAGTAGAAAAAAAGACCGCTGAGTACACTGTGTTCAAACGCGCAGATGGCCGTTACGCAGTACAAGGTAAAGACAAAAAATTCATCAATGGCGATGACAAAGTTAAACTCCTAATCGAGGAAGGTCTATTGACTGCTCCAGCACCAAAAACTGAAGAGCCTGCAGCAGCAGAAGCCGCAACCGAAGAAGAAGCTGCTGAAGAATAAAGAAAATACCCATTAAGCTGTATGAGTTATTTAATCAGCTTAATGGGCAAATTATCACGGCCTAACTGAACAACATTCCCGGCACCATATCCTCTTCACACACCCTACTAATATAAAAATATTTCTGTCTCACCTAGATTTGGCCTGAGTGTATAACGAAATTTAAGCTTGTCCCGAAACCAATATTTATAACTCAAACCTACAAGATGATGCTTTTCATCTAGCACGATTTCATCAATTTCAATTGTTGTTTTAACACAAGTACGTCGCTGACCAATTTTCCAACCAAAGCCTGCCGGAGCACGACACAGACCTCTTATATACTTTTCAGTAGGCTTTGACAGGTTATGAACAATGCCAATACCTCTCTTATGACAGGCATAGTACTTATAAGAGTTAATACTAGTATAAGCTCGCTCCCACACCTGCAAAGTATCTCCTCGATGGGGGTCTTTCCATGAAACAGGGCCTCTCACAATAACCTCACCGGCCGCATATTTGTCAGATGATTGAGATAAAATACTGCGTCTCTGTACGTTATGCATACAAGAAGACCGTTTATCACCACCCCATGACGCCCCTGACCATAGCTGATAAGGCACAAACAATTCTCGACTTGCACAGTTATACAGGCTGGCAATATGCCAAGGATCGTCACTCAAATAGGGCTGAATTGCACACACTGCTTGATGAAATACTTCCGCCGTAGAATAAGCCCTATCCTTCTTTATTAAATCGCTGCTTGCACTTATATCAAAAGATATAGCTATCGATAAAATAAAAAGGGAACGAATAAAATAATTCACGCTGTAATCTCCGAAAATTCCTGTTTCACATAGTGCTCAAAACGACGGCTTACCGGGGCAGAACCTCCGTGACTCAAAATAACTTTTACGCCATTATCTATCAGCTGCCACCCACAGATATTCTTTTTAGCAACCCAATACGAACGGTGTATCTGTATCCCGTACTCATCAGGCATTTCGCTAATTGCCTGACTTAACTTATACAGAATCAACTCACTCCCTCGTACAGTCGTTACTTTTAAATAGTGCTCTTGAGCTTGTAACAATTGCGGGGCTTCTCTTACGACAGATGATAGCTTCTTCACAAAAGCCGCCTGCTGAATAAACTGTTGACCGACATTATCATCAACGTCAACCATAACTACTTGCTGCTCTCGCGACTCAATACTCGACGATGTCGGCCCCACCGTCACATAAAAGCGAATTACATAAATTAAAGCACCCAACATAAGATGTCGCGGTAAAATTTGAATTGCCATACTGGACAACAATGTAGGCAGAAAGCCAGTGCTTTGCAATTCTCGAATAGCATAGGAAGTCGCAGGCCGACCCGTCGCTATATCTACCATCGAAATAGCCAAACCAAAAGGCAGCCAGCTCACAATAATTGCGACCAAAAACAAGACATGGTCAGAGCACTTTAGCTGTATTTTTTCTAACAAGTAGTAAATACCAAATATAAAACTAAGCGCCATCGACAAATAGATAATCCAATATGCGCTCCGCAACCACCAATTATCTCCCGGCCAAAAAGCAAACGTATGCGAACTTAGGTTAAAGGCAAAAGCAATCACAAGGATTGTGTAAAGACCAAACTTACTGGTGACTACTTTTCTTATTGTTTCTCGTTTCATAACTTGAATGGCACTCATCCCTTATCAATGGCAATCATGAATTACCAAAAAAAACCAAGAAAATCATATTGTTAGTCAATAGCTAATCATAATAATGTAAATCGTGGCCAGCAGCCACACTAAAAACAATTACGATAACGAAGGAACATTTATGCCTATCAAAAACCTACTTAGAAGCAGTATTTGTATTTTATTTTGCACCTTTAGCGTCCTCAGTAATGGTGCAGAACCAGAATTCACCTTAAGCAGCCCCGCGTTTTCCAACGGTGATAAATTACCTAAGCAATACAGTTGTAACGGAAAAGATATTTCACCGCCATTAACCATCAGCGGGGCACCAGAAGGAACAAAGAGCTTTGTATTAATTATGGACGACCCCGATGCACCCAATGGATACTGGCTACACTGGCTAGTCTATAACCTCCCAGGAAGCACAGCAGAGATTCCTGAAAATGCCCCCACTAAACACACTTGGGAAAACGGCACAATGCAAGGGCGCAACGATTGGTCTCAGGCTCAATATGGTGGGGCATGCCCACCTGACGGAAGACACCGTTACTTTTTCAAGCTCTATGCATTGGATAAAGTATTGGATTTAAAGAAAAAGGCATCATTACGTAAGGTGAAAAAGGCAATGAAAAAACACATCCTTGCCAAAGCTAAACTTATGGCTAAATACGGATAATTTTATGGTGAAGACCCTTTGCTCACAAGGACTGTGAGCGTTTTCGATATGACTAACAGATTATATAAAACCTTCTAGGACAGCTAATACTCACTGTGCATATAATCCGGCGCCAGATTCTCAAAGCGCGTATATTTACCCACGAATGCCGCACGAGACGTCCCTATTTCGCCATTACGCTGCTTACCTATAATTAACTCCGCTACGCCTTTTTCTGGGCTATCCTCGTTGTAATATTCATCACGATAGATAAATAAAATCACATCAGCATCCTGCTCAATCGCACCCGATTCCCGCAAGTCAGAATTCATCGGGCGCTTATTAGGGCGCTGCTCTACACCGCGATTTAATTGCGATAAAGCAATAACTGGGCAATTATATTCTTTAGCCATGGCCTTTAAAGAACGGGAAATTTCGGAAATCTCTTGAGTACGCCCCTCACTAGAACCAACTATTTGCATCAATTGCAGATAGTCGACCATGATCAACCCTGGCTCACCATGCTCTCGACTGGTACGCCGAATACGTGCTCTCATATCCTGAGGGGATAACGCAGGTGTATCATCGATAAAGAGTGGTGCTCCCTTAAGCTTTTGTACAGCAGCCGTCAACTTAGGCCAGTCTTCCTCAGTCAATTGACCGTTACGAATTTTGCCTTGATCAATACGACCAGTAGAAGACAACATCCTCATGACCAAGGATTCCGAAGGCATTTCCATACTGAAAACCAATACCGGCTTCTCTTGGGTGAACATCGCAGCCTCAACGAAATTCAAAGCTAGTGCTGTCTTACCCATGGATGGACGAGCTGCAAGGATAATCAGCTCGCCACCCTGCCATCCAGAGGTACGCTCATCAAGGTCAGTTAAACCTGAACTTATGCCTGTAATATCATTTTTCGACCGAAACAGCGCATCAATTCTTTCAATGGTGCTCTTAAGCAGCCCATCCATTCCCTCAAGACCGCCCTCTTTAGGCCTACCTTCTGCAATTTCCAACAATCGCTTTTCAGCTAGCTGCAATAAGTCATCCGCATCCAGCCCCGAAGGGTTATAGCTGGAACGAGAAATATCATTGGCAACATGAATCAATTGCCGAACAGTTGCATGTTCACGCACAATACGAGCATAAGCGACGGTATTAGCGGCACTGGGAGTTTGACTGACAACGGTGGATAAATAGTCCATCCCCCCCACTCTTGCCAACTCGTCATGGCGCGAAAGCTCCTCAGCCAATGTGAGAATATCAAACGGCTTATCAGCTTCAGACAACACAGACATTGCCTGAAACATTTGGCGATGCGTGTCTTTATAGAAGTCTTCTGGCTGTAAAATTTCAGCAACTGAATCGAAATTCTTATTCGCCAGCATTAAGCCGCCCAGCACTGCCTGCTCCGCCTCGGGGGAATGGGGCAGAGACTGTCCGACATTACTATCGTCATAAACGGTATCTGGCATATCATCCAGAGGTAACGATTGAGGCTGGAGCTGAGAGTTCATTAAAGTATTATAAATATTATTGTGAGTGAAGTAATTAAACAAAAAGAATAGAGAGCATAACAGAGACCTTAAGATCTAGCAGCAGAGACCACCGCGATTTCGAGACCAAAAGAGCTCTGCAGCTCATACAAAAAAGCCCAGAAGCTGCAGCTTCTGGGCTTTTTAACAGTCATATAAAGTAGAAAAAATTATTCAGCTTCAATGATCAGTTTAACTGATTGAGTTACTTCACTGTGAACCTGAATGTCCACATCGTATTCACCAACTTCACGCAGTGCGCCTTCAGGCAAACGTACTTCGGCTTTTGCCACTTCAACGCCTGCAGCAGTGACTGCATCAGCAATATCACGAGCGCCAATAGAACCAAATAGTTTACCTTCATCACCGGCATTGGTTGT
Source organism: uncultured Pseudomonadales bacterium (assembly GCA_947487765.1). Lineage (GTDB taxonomy): Bacteria > Pseudomonadota > Gammaproteobacteria > Pseudomonadales > Cellvibrionaceae > CANLBN01. The sequence goes on from CANKXO010000003.1 coordinate 386,038, forward strand.
AATTGTTACTGATAACTCAACCAATTTTTCAGCACGGGCTTCGGCAGCCGTTCTCTTTTCAGCAGCAGCCGCTTCTAACTCAGCGCGACGCTCTTCAAACTCAGCAACGTTGCTTGCAGTTGCTGGCAATGCCTTGCCTTGAGGGATTAAAAAGTTACGACCAAAGCCCGCATTAACAGTGACCTTATCGCCTACATTACCTAATTTACCTACTTTATCGAGCAGAATTACGTCCATCTCGTATAACCTCTTTAAATTTACTCTATCTAATTAGTACCAAGTACAATCGTTATGACTTATTTACAGTGGAAAAACGACTGCGTATATTTACCCAAGTATCAATAAAACCCATGACTGCCAGCACTAATAAGAATGAGCTGAAGCCAATTATTAACATATAAAATACAACCAACCACGCTTTGTTCAGCTTCTGACTTTTAGCGAGATCATGAACAATGGCAATCGCTACCATTATCAAAGGCCCAGCAAAAACAGTGGCCCAAAAACTATATTCAACGCCCTGAAAGTAACATAAAGCAACCAACACTGCGCATACAGAAGAGGTTAACACCCCCAACCTTAGTTCACGAAACTCAGAGCCAAAGCCCCCTGCATTGTATAGTGAAGACTGCCACCAGCGAGCCAGTATCAAACCTGTCAAGCCGTTGAACAACATCACCAAACCGATAAAGCCAGAAACCGCGATAACACTAGGCTCTGACAGGTCCTCATTCGGTGACCGACCTTCAATAACAGCTAAAAACATCGCTGTTAACTGTATAAATGCATCCATCAGTGCGGGAACAAAGTTAACCGCGAAAAATACCGATACAATTGATGTAACCACAGCCGCTTGAATTGCAAACGCCCATGACATTGTTGCTCGCAAACATATTGCTGGAATATAGACTGCGAGCAACCCTAGCAATGTCCCCCAAAATACAACGGTCCCGGGCTTGCCCATAGACCATGATATTAACGCTGGCACGAGCGCTATTAATATCAATAAAGCCCCTTCACGAGGCCCCTTGCGCAGGGTAACCAGACCAATCGCCCCAAGAGGCAGCAAAGGAATGGTCATGCTAAAAAGTGCCGGTACTGCAGCTTGCAGACGCCCACGCATAATAAACTGTGCCAGTGCGAGCATCATAGTCTACGCAACCTTCTTAGCGGTCGTGATTATCCGTGTACGGAAGCAACGACAAAAAGCGGGCACGCTTAATAGCTGTCGCTAGCTGTCGCTGATACTTAGCATTAGTACCCGTAATACGGCTTGGTACAATTTTACCTGTTTCGGTAATGTATGCTTTTAATGTTTCTAGGTCTTTATAGTCAATGCGATCAACGCCTTCTGCGGTGAAACGGCAATATTTACGACGACGGAAAAAACGAGACATGATTATTTCTCCTCCTGTTCGTCGGCAGTAGCTTCTGCTGACTCTTCTGATGGTTTTTCAGCATTATCAGCTGAAGCTGGCTTACGTGGTGATTCGTCATCACGACGAGAACGACGCTCACGGCTATCTTTCTCAGCTTTTAAAATAGGTGATTCTTCAACTACGGCTTCATCTTCGCGAATAACAAGATGACGTAAAACAGCATCGTTATAACGGAAGTTAGTGGTTAACTCTTCTAAGACAGTATCACCACACTCAACGTTAAGAAGAATATAATGAGCTTTGTGAATTTTGTTGATTGAATAAGCGAGCTGGCGACGACCCCAGTCTTCCATACGGTGAATGTGACCACCGTCGTCTTTAATCGCTTTGGTATAGCGTTCAACCATACCAGGAACTTGTTCACTTTGATCTGGGTGAACTAAAAATACAATTTCGTAATGACGCATACTATTGTTCCTTACGGGTTACGCCTTCCTAGCATTCGCTCCAGTGGAGATAAGCAGGTAAGACAAGGAAATGTTACCTTTATAATCACTTGATCATGGCCATTTGATGCAACTAACCCAAGCAATGTAAAGTAACGGATAAACCTCAACTAAAATGAGGGCGCGCATTGTAGGACATTAGCGCCACAAACTCAACGCTTTATATTTGATCAGTTTCACGATAAACACCTAAAAAATCAAAAGCTGCAGCTCTCTTAAAAAACCACACCAATCTCGCTACCCAACCACCACAAAATACCCCTAATTTGATCGCTCTATTCCTATTTCTTTACCTATTTCGTATAGTACGCAGAAAAAACAACTAGATAGAGATCCATTTCATGAGCATGAGACCCTTTGTTTTTAATTCTGCCAAATCCATTATCAACGAATCTGGGGCGCTAAAAAACATTGCAGACATTTGCCGTCAGCAACACATCAGCAAACCGTTAATCGTTACTGACCAAGGGATCATGACTATTGGTCTAATGGAAAAACTGGAAAGCGCTCTTACCGCCGGCGGAATGGAATTCAGCAGCTATCCAGAAGTCATGGCCGACCCATCTGAGTCTGTCATTTATGCAGGGCTTGAGGCATTAAAAGCAGGCAACAATGATGGCGTTATCGGGTTTGGTGGCGGATCATCTATGGATACAGCCAAACTAATTGCCTTGATTGGCAGTACTGGCGCCAAACTCGACGAGGTATATGGCGTTAATGTTGCTGAAGGGCCACGGCTTCCCCTAGTACTGATTCCAACAACTGCCGGCACTGGCTCAGAAGCAACTGCACTTGCCATTGTCACAACAGGCGAAACCAGTAAGGCAGTTGTGATTGCCCATCAACTCTATCCAGATGTAGCTTTGCTTGATGCCCAACTTACCTTAGAGCTTCCCCGGCATATCACGGCAACCACTGGTGTTGATGCCATGGTTCACTGCATCGAAGCCTACACTAACTCACGCCTGAAAAATGTGTATACGGATATGCTCGCCAAAGAAGGGCTACGCTTACTTAGCTCTAATATCATGACTGCAGCCTACGAAGGTGACAATATCGCAGCCAGACAAGCTATGCTATTAGGCGCTTGCTTAGGGGGACAATCTTTCGCTAATTCACCCGTTGGAGCAGTCCATGCACTCGCCTACCCCTTAGGTATCCATTACCATATTCCTCACGGCCTCAGTAATTCGCTGGTATTACCCCACGTCATGAGGTTTAACGCGCCAGAAGCAAAAGAGCTTTATGCCGAATTAGCCCCGATCATTATGGGAGAACCCGTAGACGGTGACGCAGAAACCGTGACTGACGCCCTGATCACCTATATAGAGCAGTTGATTCTCGATCTCAAACTCCCTAACAGCCTGCAAACAATGGAAATCCCAGAAAGCGACCTTCCTATGCTCGCGAGTGTCAGCGTAAAGTATCAACGTTTACTCCTCAATAACCCTAGAGAAGTCACAGAAGCAGATGCCTTAGCGATTTATCAGGCGGCTTACTAACATACCAGCAATATGAACATTCAAAAGGCTTAAGGGTAAGCCTTTTATTATTTTGTTTTTTTCGGAACTAAACCTCTCGCGTTTCTTCTAAAAAGTAAATCTAGCGACACATGCCACCCGTAAAAAAGCAGTAACGTATTAAACAGAAGTCGCGAAAGGTTTTTCTGTCTATAACGACACCGTAATCACATCATTTTCTGGTACCTATTTTATGTTGCGCATCATCGCAGTCATTATTTTCCCCCTTCTTTGTAGTGCATGCCTTTTCCCAACCAAACCGACACGAGGCCTAGAGCATTTTAACGACGAAGCGCCCGATGTTGGAGAAAATGCCCCCAACTTCACCTTAAAAAACTTAAATGGAAAAGAGGTTTCACTCAACTCATTAATTGGCGAAAAACCTATCGTACTCCAATTAGGTAGTCATACCTGTCCGGTTTACCGCTATCGTCGTTTCTCAATGCGACAGCTACACGCAGAATACAGGGAAGACGCCCATTTTTTGATGATATACACATTGGAAGCTCACCCGGTTGGCAGCAACAGCCCTTATGCCGACAAAGAATGGGTCAGCCTGTGGAATCGTATTCCTGGCGTTTTAATACCTCAGCCTGACAGCTATGAAGAACGCTTAAGTGTTGCCAGCGATTCACAAAGCAAATTAAGCAAGTATTACCAGTACCCCTATTTAGTTGACAATCTTAACAATTCCGTTTGGAAGAGCTATGGCTCTGCATCATCTCCAGCATTTGTGATTGATCAGTCAGGAAAGATCGCATTAAAACAGGTTTGGGTTAACCCTAAAGAAATTGCAAAAACGCTGGATCAGTTAATCGAGGTTGAACCAACAAGCTCCCTAACACAGTAATATGTTCGTTAATGTTTCAATTTCATAAAAAAAATGTAAAACCAATACTCGTACTTAATTTTTTGTTAATGCTATCGGCTTGCACATCATTTAAACCTGAAAGACTCGATTACCAAACAATCAGAGTGGCCAACAATATAACGATGGAGTACGGCGTATACACTCCGCCCGGCTGGACAGAAAAAGAATCCCTGCCATTAGTTTTATTTTTACATGGCGGCGGTGGCAATCATACCAGCTTCGAGAAATTCAAAACTCATCAATACTTTGACGAACAAATCACATCAGGAAAGATGCCCCGCATTATTTTATTAACACCCAATGGAAAAAATGGTTTTTGGGAGAACTGGTACGACGGTTCACACAATTACCGCGACTGGGTGTTAAAGGACGTAATGCCTAGGGTTCAAAAACAGTATAATACGCTACATTGCCCGGAGCATTGCCATCTGGCTGGGATATCAATGGGGGGATTTGGCGCTCTCAGGTTTGCTTATTTTGCCAACAATACTTTTTCCAGCGTCAGCGCTATCAGTGCCCCCATTCTTAACACAGAAGAAAATGAGCAAGCTAAAAAATCTATTTTAATTCGATTACTTTTTCCCCTAGGGAAAATATTCGGACCTAATTTTTCAGAAAGTTATGCCGATGAAAAAATTGAAGATGTATGGGTCCATGACAATGAATTGGAAAACATTCGATTACAATTGATCGTTGGTGATGACGATACCAAACAAATTATAAAAGCCAATAAACGTTTCCACAATGTATTGACAGAAAACAATAGACAACATGACTATATCATCTACTCAGGCGGACATAAGTGGAAGTATTGGATTCCAAACTTTACTGAAGTTGTTAATTTTTTAGTGACTGAGCAAACTGAGCAATTGCTTAATTAAGCTAAACACAGATAAGCAAATATAAAGTGCAATCCTGAAAAATATATCTAAAAAACAGCAATGCAAAAAATTGCACTACTGTTTAAAGATTTAAACAATTTCAAAATTAACGTTAATATTGCCACGTGTCGCATTAGAATAAGGGCAAACAACATGTGCTTTTTCAGCAAGCATTTTAGCGGTAGTCTGATCTATATCTGGCAATTCGACAGTTATATCCACCTCAATTCCAAACCCGTCAGGAAGCGAACCAATACCAACACGTGCACTGACCGTAGAGTCGTCTGACAACTTCAGCTTCTCTTGCCCAGCCACAAACCTTAACGCTCCCAGAAAGCAGGCTGAATAACCTGCTGCAAACATTTGCTCTGGATTAGTTCCGTCGCCACCCGCTCCACCTAATTCTTTAGGTGTTGAAAGCTTAACATTGAGAGCACCGTCAGAAGATACGGCATATCCCTCTCGACCCCCGGTTGCTTTAGCGTATCCGTTATAAATAGCACTTTCAATTTTCATCATAAAACCTCAATTGTTAATTAATATAGATAAAATAAAGGTGCGCTCTAAATAGAGCACTATATATTAGTGAGCTAGCTTAAATATTCATACTATCGTCTTATATTGCACATATAATCGATACGTTAACTCATAAAGTGCTATAATTTTTGCCGATATGAAAAATGACACAAAAAATCTAAACACTGACGACATAGCATGTAGTGATAATCAACTAAAAATAGACTATCAACTATGCTTTGCCTTGTACTCCACATCGAGAGCCATCACCAAACAATACGCGGTTCTGCTCAAAGAACTAGAAGTTACCTATCCACAATATTTGGTTCTACTCATTTTGTGGGAAAACGATGGTTTATCCATTCAAGATATCGCCAAAACCCTTGAGCTCGAAGGCGCTACAACAACCCCATTAATTCAGCGTATGGAAAAGCTCGAACTCGTTAGCAGGCAACGAAGCTCTGAGGATGAAAGGCGTGTTCACGTACATTTAACACAAAAAGCAAAGCAGCTTCAGGAAAAAGCCAAGAGTGTCCCCACTGCATTAGGATGCGCCTTAGGTGTTGATGAAGCTGCGGCACAAAAAATCATCTCTCAAATGAATGAGCTTAAAAATAATATCAAAAAATAACAGGCTCCAACCAACGAACACCCTCAGCACTAGCCAATAAAAAATAGAGTTACCAAACACTACGTTAATAACTCTATCAAGCTCACAATAGAATTAAGCAACTAAGATTACTTAGCCGCAATCAATGATACCTCCACTAGCACTTCGGCATTAGGCTTACCACCTGGCAAAGCGCCGATATCAATTGCCTCTCGTGCCGGCGGGATATCCCCTTCACCCCAATAGGTTCCATACACTTTATTGAAAGCACCGTAGTTTTTAATATCTGTCATAAAGACCGATACTTTAACTGCATCATTAAAGGTATATCCGGCCTTGTCCAACACGGCTTTAATATTTTCCATTACAATCTTCGTTTGATCTTCCATATCATTTTTACCATCACGTGCATATTCAGGAATAGCCCCTTTAATATAAGGAATATTACCAGAGACAAATAACATACCGTTTTTAAGCTTAATACCGGGCGTATAAGGTGCGATAGGTTTATTACCGGTATATATCGCTTCACGCACATCAGCATTGGCCTGCCCCATCAATAAAACACTGGCGGAAACAGTCGATAAAATGGCAATGGCAGTTTTTAATGTTTTCTTATACATAAGACTATCCTCATTTATTTATTATTGGTCTTTACTTCGCAATGATTACTGAGCCGCCTTAATAATTAGATCGGCGACAGTCTTGGGATGCGACACCATCACTACATGTGATGCACCTTCAACCTCAATAATCGATTTTGCTTTTGCACGCTCAGCCATCCACTTCATTGCTTTTGCTGGAATATTTTTATCTGCCGTGCCATATATATGGTAAGAAGGAACAGACTCCCATGCAGGATGAACTGCTTTAGAACCCTCTAAAATAGCGGCTTTGGCGATAGGACGCTGAGAGGTCGCCATTAAGCTAGCTTGCTCTTGAGGTACATCATGTGCGAATTGATCTGCAAATTTATTTTGATCAATATAAAAATCAACCTCACCATGAGCATTCGTAAACGCAACTAATGCCGCCCCCAATGTGCTACCAGGGTACTTTTCTGACAAACCAATTCCCGTCTCATTAGCTGCCGGTGTTAATGCAGCAACGTAAACCAGAGATTTGATTCGGCTTGTCGCAGCCGCATTACTGATCAACATACCGCCATATGAATGTCCAACCAAAACAATAGGACCTTCAACATTGGCTAGCTGCGTATTAAGGTAAGTGCTGTCACCATGCACACTTCGCAAAGGGTTCGCGATACTTACCACGTTAAGACCTTTCTTTTTCAAGATAGGAACAACACCATTCCAACTACTGGAATCAGCAAATGCACCGTGTACCAGCACAACAGTTTTTGCTTTTAATTCGGCTACCGCAACACCAGAAAACAGTGCGGCGCTGAATAATAAAAGTGCTGTTGTGATAGTGGATCTAAAGTTTTTCATAAGTCTATTACCTCTCATTAAATAAAAAATTACAGAACATTAATCATTAATCACCTATTTAGAACAGTGATATTGACAAATTAAATAGTGCACTAGCTAAAAACCAAGGCCACCATACACAAACATTGTAGGCAAGTAAATAGCACACTACCTAATAATTGAATTTTTAGTCAATATAGAAAAAGAAGCGAACATAGAATAGAAGGACAGGCTTGCCAGAACTGGCAGAACTAAGGAGGTGAAAACCTCCTTAACAGATAGACAATATTAGTCAGCGAACACTAACTTACGTCTTGACTGGCGAGATACTCACTGTAAGTACCTTTGAAGTTAACCAACTCCTGGTCTTTAATTTCTATAATTTGTGTCGCCAAAGAGGATACAAATTCACGGTCATGGCTCACAAAAATCAACGTGCCGTCATAGTGCTCCAGCGCCAGATTCAACGATTCAATGGCTTCCATATCCAAATGGTTCGTAGGCTCATCCATTAACATCACATTGCTATCCGTCATCATTAATTTTCCGAATAACAGGCGGTTTTTCTCTCCACCGGAGCACACCGCTACACGCTTTTTAAAATCATCAGCGGAGAATAACAGTCGACCCAATGTCGCCCTGACAATCTGGTCGTCGTGGCTAGGCTTGCGCCACTGGCTCATCCAGTCAAATAAGTTAATATCGCCCGTAAAATCTGCAGTACTGTCCTGAGGGCAATAACCTAAACTGGCATTTTCCGCCCATTTCACTCGCCCACTTTCAGGGGAAAGCTCATCCATCAAACAACGTAACAAGGTCGTTTTACCAACACCATTTTCACCAATAATGGCTATGCGCTCGCCAGCATCCACAATGATATCGCCTTTTTTAAATAAGGTTTCGCCATCAAATCCGTGACCCAGATTTTCCAGCGTGACGGCCTGACGATGTAATTTTTTATCTTGCTTAAAACGAATATAAGGACTGACTCGACTAGAAGGCTTTATTTCTTCCAGCTTAATTTTCTCAAGTTGCTTAGCGCGCGAAGTCGCTTGTTTAGCCTTAGAGGCATTCGCCGAGAAGCGGCTGACAAACTGTTGCAGATCTGCAATCTGAGCACTTTTTTTACTGTTTTCTGCGCGCAAACGTTCTTGCACCTGAGTAGAAGCTCTCATAAAGTCATCGTAATTTCCCGGGTAGACCCGCAATTCACCATAATCAATATCAGCCATATGCGTACACACCGCATTTAAAAAATGGCGGTCATGGGAAATAATGACCATCGTACTATTGCGCTCGTTTAACACCTCTTCTAACCATCGAATCGTATTAATATCCAGGTTATTGGTTGGCTCATCCAGCAATAAAATATCCGGATCAGAAAACAGGGCCTGGGCCAAAAGAACTCGAAGTTTCCAACCGGGAGCCACTTCACTCATCGGACCGAAATGCAACGCCTCGTCAATACCCGCCCCAAGCAAGATTTCACCCGCTCGGCTCTCAGCACTATAGCCGTCCATTTCGGCAAACTGCGTCTCTAGGTCAGCCACTTTCATACCGTCTTCTTCAGACATTTCAGCTAAAGAGTAAATACGATCTCGCTCCTGCTTAACAGCCCACAACTCGGTGTGCCCCATAATCACAGTATCAATGACGCTGAATTCTTCAAAGGCAAACTGATCCTGATGCAACTTACCTAAACGCTCATTGGGCGAAATAGACACATTGCCAGCCGTTGGTGCCAAGCTACCATCCAATATTTTCATAAAGGTGGATTTACCGCAGCCATTGGCACCGATCAGGCCATAGCGATTGCCGTTGCCAAATTTGACGGAGATATTTTCGAACAACGGTTTGGCACCAAACTGCATGGTTATATTAGCGGTTGAGATCAAGGCAGAATTCCTAAAACGGTTAAAACAGAAGGGAATAATAAAAAGGGGCGTACTATAGAGAGTTACAGGCGGAAGGTCGAGTGAATTTTATACTTCACTACCCTTCACTATCTCAATAGCAGGCAACCCCGATTTGCATCATTCGCTATGCAGATAAGGATTGCCTGCGCAGAAGGGAAGTATCGGTATTACGCAGTGGTAATGTACTTCAGTATCTCAACAATCTGCTGTGGTGTTTGTGCCCAACCCATTGCAGCGCCATCGACCTCTTTTAGCGGGTGAATAATATCTTCACCATGTAGCGTAAGGTAAGGTTTACCTAAAGCTGCGCAAAAACCTGCGTCAAAAGCTGCGTTCCACTGCTTGTATTTATCACCGAACCGAACCACCGCAAGGTCACAATCTTCTATTAAGGTTTTAATGCGAATCGCATTCACCTTAGACGATTGGTGATCCCGCCAGAAGTTATTGCTTTGCTCACCCAATACATCACCTGCAGCATCACTGCTTTCATGAACAGTGACCGCCGAACTAAAGGTCACAGGTAGATCAAACTCTTTGGAGCCCTCTATAATCTGCTCACGCCAATCAGTATGAATTTCCCCTGACAAATAGATATTCCACGTTTTCATCACATCTCTCTCTTTGGTCATTAATGTGATTGATTTAATCTCAATCACTCTTGGTTTATTAAATAACAACCCATTTTATAATATGGGATGTCAGATTTATAAAATCGCTCACCTTCGATTGCAAAGTCAAAGCGTTGATAAAAGCCAATAGCAGACTCTCTGGCATCACATCAAAAATATCGGATGTTGCCTGCCTTGAGATCTGACAGTATATACTTCAGTAGAGCAGTTCCAACCCCTTGGCCTTGGTATGATTTCAACGTGGCAAATTTCCTTAATCTGGCATCAGATTCATGGACATAAATTGACGCAACACTGATCAGCCGGGAATCAACAAACGCCCCAAAGTGTAAGGTCTCTTTATTCTCATCCCCATCAACATGACAAAACTCAGGTAATTGTGCAGGCCACAACACTTGATGACGGATAGGAATAGTGTCTCGCCAATGGATGTTTTGTATTACTAGATCTCGCTCTATCAAAATTTTTCACTTTTTACAGCGCCATCGAAATTAAGGCAATCATCAACCCTATTACGCTGAACGGCTGACAGTTGGCTCAAAGGCATAAAACAGTACTCTGTGTGCTCTTCAGATAAACAAATAGTACTATTCTGTAACAATTCACACCTGAAAATAAAAGCCTGTGAGTTAACGTATTGATGATAATAAACACCACTCAAATACTGAATACTAACCCCACAACCAAGCTCTTCTTTACATTCACGATACAGCGTTTCGTGTATTGTCTCGCCCGGGTCAATCGCCCCACCTGGCAATCCCCACGAACAATCACCGTAACTGGCTTTTAACAAAAGCACTTCATTGCTTTCATTAACAATAACAGCATGGCAACTTAATCGAAAAGTATCTTCAAATGCCATAGTTACTATTCAATCATTGTCGACTTAGTCATTAGTACTATTTATTTGAAGAACTGGCCAGCAATGTACCAAACACAACAAACATACCACCCGTCAGCCGGTTAAACATCGATAGAAAATTAGGATTAGAAAACTGAACCCGTATCTTTTTACCTGCCATGACATAAATGACTTTAATGGCATAATCCACTACCAACCAAGTCAACATAAGGATGACAAGTTGAATCAGCAATGGCGACTGCCCGTTCAAAAAAGCAGGGAATAATGCTGTAAAAAAGAGTAAGTCTTTAGGGTTGCTGACACCGGTCAAAAAACCTTGCCTAAAGATAGTTGAGTTTGATTCATTAAACGAAGCTGATGACACACTATCCGACGCTGCTGAAGTAGAAGCACGCCAGGTTTTAATACCAAGATAAATTAAATAGGCCGCACCAATATATTTTGCAATAGAAAATACGGTATCAGAAGCTGTCAACACAACACCTAAACCAAAGGCAGAAAAGCTCATCAAAATAAAGGAGCCCAATACATTACCAATAATCGTATTATTAGACTTTACAAAACCGTATTGAGAACCATGGAGTGTAATTAATAACGATGATGGTCCAGGTAGCGCAATTAAAGCCGTTATAACACCCACATAAGCTAACCAAGTTGTTAGTTCCATTTGCATCCCTTAAAGCATTTCTCTTAAGTTAATTGTTTACGTTAATTAATAGTATCTAAATAGTATCGCATAATAAAAAACTGCGGATTTTACCACCTTATGAAAACTCTTTCTTCATTATATTCCGAATACGTGCTTTTACTGAGGCTGCTTCGTCATTCATCGCCATTGCAAATATTGATCTAGCCTCTGCCTGCAAATCGGGAAAACAGCTTGCCAGCTCATATAAGCCGTTATATGCCCACGCTCTTACAAATTTATTTTCGCTACTTAAATTTTTCCTAATAAAAATATCAACCACTTTTTTATCTTTGGACTGAATCGGCATATAAGTCATACATTGCAGAAGGTGTAAATGAGCCTCCCATAAAGTCAGCTTTGGTAATGAATGGTAAATAGTATGAATGTGCTCTGCGGAAAGCGTATTACCTTTTTCAACATAATGTTTCAACAGCCATGTTGCCGCCTTTTCTTCTACAGCAGAAGCAATCATTGTGACGACATCATCGATAAAAGAAAAGGAGCTTTCGTACTGCTGATATATTTTTTGAATATCTTCAGATGATTTACCGCCCCAACTGGATAAACTATCTTGAAGTGGCATTTTCTTACACTCGTAGACTCAAGGTTTACTGGCGATGCATCATTGATACAAGAAGGCCCGCACCGACTAAGGCACTACCGCTAGCTTTATTGAGCCGCCGGCGGGCTTGGTAACTTTGCATTTTATGACGAATACTGCCCGCAAATAAGGCAAACGATGTCACTGTAACAGCAATAATGCTTAAAAATGTCAGCATCAAAATAAATAGCTGAGGCAAAGCTGCTGATGCTGGATCGATAAACTGAGGAAGAAAGGCCACAAAAAATACAATATCCTTAGGGTTCAATGCGGTAACAAGAAAAGAAGACTTAAACATAGAAAATTTAGACGTACCCTGCGCAACAGATGCACCTGAATACTCTTCTGGCTTTGTATACCAAGCGTTAATGCCGAGGTAGATCAGGTAAGCAACACCAAACCATTTAAGCATTAGAAATAATGTCGCCGACGTTGCCAGGACAGCACCAAGCCCAAGCAATGACAAAGTCATCGCTGTAAAGTCTCCCAGTAAAACACCGGCCACTAAAGGGATAACAGATCCCTTTCCATGGCTAACTGCCTGACTAACCACCATAATCACGGTAGGGCCAGGAACAATCGCAAAAACAAAAACGACAGCAACAAAGGCAAGCCATATTTCAAATGTCATAATATATTCTCACTTCACTGGTATTAAACACTGAAAATTAATTGAAAGAAGAATCAACTTTTTCGCTCAACAAGTAAACCTACTCCAATTAGCCCAAGGAAAGTTGCACAACAACGATTAAAAATTCTTCTCATCTCCGGCTTTGAAAACCAATGGCGTAAATACACACCAAATGCAGCATAAAGAGAAATTGCTAAAAACTCTAAGCATAAAAATAAAGTACCCAATATAAAAAATTGATACCCGACTGCTTCACTTGATTGTATAAACTGAGGGAGAAATGCAGTAAAAATTAAAATTGCTTTGGGATTACCCGCTGCCAGAAAAAACTCTTGACTAGTTAATTGATATAATGTTTTTACTTCTTTCTCTTGTTGGCCGATATCTGATACTTTAGCACTCCACAATTGATAGGCAATCCAGAATAAATAAATAGCTCCCACAATTTTAATTGTAAAGAACAGTGTTTCAGATGCGTATAAAATTGCAGCCAGGCCAGAAGCGGCCAAGAAAATCATGACTCCGAAAGCTGACAATCGACCTAAGCCTGCGACAACAGCTGATCGATACCCAAAATTTTGTGCATTATTCATCGCCAATAAATTATTCGGGCCTGGCGCCATATTGAGAGCGAAACAAGCTGGAATAAATAAACTTAATGTTAAAAAATCCATTGATCACCACCTTAAAAAATACTATACCTCGAGATTGAATGTAAACTTATACACCACACTTTACAAGTACAAACTACTGACATATGTCAGCAAAAATACCGTTAACTGAATTTTTTAAATCGTTTGGGCTTAGCTCTATCTCCAAGCCTCTACGACCTGCACTCACATAAATAGTCCGATACTGTTGAGCAGAACTATCGATAACCGTTTTAAGGCGTTTTTTCTGTCCAAGCGGGCTGACTCCACCGAGAACATAACCTGTCGAGCGCTCCACATCAACCTTATCAGCCATTACCGCCTTTTTGGCTTTAACCGCTTTAGCTATACGCTTCATATTCAGCATGGTACAAACCGGCACAATACCCAGTACTAGCTCGTTATTTTCAAGACTCACTACCAGGGTTTTAAATACTCTGCTTTCAGGCACACTCAGTTTTTCCGCTGCTTCCAGACCATATGATTCACTGGATGATTCATGAGTATATTCATGAATCTGATGAGAGACTTTATTTTTCTTTAATAAATTAATTGCGGGTGTCATTTTAATTCGTATTCGTTGGCCGTTATTTTTCCTGGTCAATCTCTTGATTAATAAAAGCAGGTCGAGCAATTGCAATCCAGATAATTCCAATTATCCCCCCTAACATTAAAGTCATTATCAAGAGCAATTTAAAAATTTTATTCAACATACTAACTCTTTTAGAAAAATATTCTCAGTTACTTACTTTTATCAGGCCAGCGCCACAAGGGTTCATCTAACATCCCTTGACCCACGACTTGAGTTTGCCCCAGTACTTTCTCTAAATGCACAGAATGACATTCCTCGGCACTTTCCAGAGTAGCGATCAAGCGACTGGCATGGGACACAACCCAGACTTGCGTATTTTTTGCTGCACGAATAATTAACCGAGCAAGAGCGGGCAGTAAATCCGGATGCAAGCTGGTCTCAGGTTCATTCAGGACCATTAAAGGCGGCGGCCTGGGCGTTAACAACGCAGCGACCCAAAGCAGGTAGCGCAATGTACCATCTGATAATTCTGATGCCGATAGTGGTCGCAACAACCCCTCTTGCTGAAGGTTAACACTAAAACGACTGTCTTCTTGAACGGCAATGCTTAGCGTTGCACCAGGAAAAGCATCTGAAATCGCATCATTAAGCGCATTGACATCCCCTATTTCTATAATGGTTTGCAAGGCGGCAGCCAAATCTCTGCCGTCATGATGAAGAACCGGCGTGCGAGTACCTAATTGTGGCAATCGAGCGGGAGCTTCAGCATCCGACCTGAAATGATCATAGAATCGCCACCCCTTTATTTCTTCCCTCATCGTGATGACTTCAGGTGCTGTCGTCGGGTCAGCTACTTGGGCGAAAATACTTTCGAAATGACTAGCGTGCTGCGAAATTACTTGCCACTGACGATTTGAACGTACTTTAACAGCCGCCCCTGTGCGATCAATCAATAAACTGGCTGGGCGATAGGCTTCACCAGCCCAGATACATTCTTTTTTAATTTCAGGGTCCAGCGAAAATGCTGTTGGCCCCAGACTTCCCGGCGGCGGCAAACCTAATGAAATAGAATAACCAAAATCTTCGGTTGAAAAACCTAAGCGTAGTCTTGCTGCTTTCTGTTTTGGCCCACCTTCAATATTCACTTCGCCTTTCCGCATCGCTTTGGAGATTTTTTCAGGGCCGGCCCAAAATGTTGAATTCAGCCCTCCTTCTCGCGCTAAGGAATTAATCACACCACCTTCTGCGGTTTCAGATAAAAGCCTTAACGCTTTATATAAATTCGATTTTCCACTGGCATTTTCCCCAGTAATAACATTTAAGTTACCAAAAGGGATGACCAAATTCAGTAGTGATCGATAGTTACTAATTGCTAACGTTTTTATCATTAATATTCAGCCCTTATCAATTTTATACAAGTGCCTTTATCTCTACACATTCACCTTATATTTCAGATCTTTCACTTCATCACCTGTTATACCTCGAAATCCCCAGCAATGCGGTGACTGTTCCTTAATAGTAATTTCTATATCGATAGGCTCTATCGATAATTGGTTTTCAATTTGCTTAAACAATTCTTTAATTAATGCTTTTTGTGTTTCTACTTTACGACCCGCCATCATATTAATTTCAATGACAGTATACGCATCACTACGCCCACCGGGATAAAAGAAATCGTCTCTATTCATTGGAATAAATCGATGTGCTCGTTTATCTTCAGGCATACCAAGGATTAATGTCATACACTTATGTATAACATCCGATAATTCCACTTTTATTGGGTTTAATTTCTCTTTGATTCCATAAACAACAATCATTTTTCTCTCATATTGATGCAAACATTATAAAAATTAGCGACGCTGGTTCACACTTTTTCGCCAATTAATACCAAAGTAAATACAAGCACCGACTACACCACTTAACAAACACAGCCGGTGAAGCCATTCTACTGAAATAATACCTAACCATTGGTTTGCCGTCGAAAAGGGGAAGTAGGGTTCCATATCCGCATGCATTATACTGTCTATCAGTACGTGGCTATAGGTACCAATAAAAGCGGACAGAAATACAACCCACCAGGCTATTAGAGCTTTTTCCTGCTTACCAAGATACAAGACCCATAGCCCAATCTCCGTTAAATACTTACCTGTGATACCTGAAAATATAGCAAGCAATGTCGCGCCTATATAAGTATGAGAAAAACCATGAAGATGGCCTTCTCCCGATAGCAATACAATCAACGGCTGAATATCCATTATTATTTGAGCCCAACCAAAAACCATCAAACTAAAACTACTTTGTAAAATAGCTTTGATAGCAATTCCCGGACCCATATGAAATGGTGTAAATGGCATTAGCTCTCCTGAAGCCAAATAAAATATTAATTCAGCAGCAATGTAGTTATGAACTATATAGTACACTCATCAAAATCAGATGCTCTATTGCGATTATCATCTGGGGCAGAAAATGACTTTTTAAAGGTAAAGGCATTGCAGGAAGGGCCATGAATACGCAAACATTGTAGCTTTTCATCAGCTTCTTGCAGTGTAGGTCGATGCCCTTTTGGAATCCACCATAGCACCATATGTGCCTCGACCATTTTTTGAAACCACTCTTTTTTTCGACGCATAACGTCAACATGCGCCGAATGATATACATACTGATGAAGATGCTCTATACCATCCCACAATGACATATTAACAATGGCATTGTCGCCAAAATAATCAATACTCGTTGCATCACCGTCTTCGGTTTGCAGGCGCCAAACAAACCCAGGAGAGTTTTCAGCCAACCCGTTTATTCGATCCAGATTATTAACAAAATCAGAAAGCTGTGGTGAGTCTAACGGAAATTTTAATTCAGCAATATTTAATTGAGCGAGCTCATACTGTGACATAATTTTCATCCTTTAAGCATTACATTTTTAACATTCAGATTCGCCAGCGCTAGGCCATTTAGCCACTCAGCGCTCTACATATTTTCAAGATACTCTGGTATTCGTGCCCAATGAGGCGCACCATCCGTAAATACTTTTTTAGAGGGTTTAAATACATTGGGGGCGTCTAAACCACCAGCAGCAACACTAACGACTCCAAACTCTGTCGTTCAAAAAAGATTAGAGCCGCAGCTGCCACAGAAACTCATCCCTACTGATCGACCTTCAGCAGAGGTTTTGACATAAACTGTGGGTTCGCCTTCAATAATTTCAAAATCATCTGTTTTGACCATATACCCTGCCCATGACTCAGTGCCGGTAAAAACACGACAGTCATCACAATAACAAAACAATTGAAAGACTGGCTCGCCTGACAAACGGTAACGTATTTTTTTTTGCAGAGACACCCGCCTTCTAGATAATTTGCCATATACTCTCTCCTTTTACCTTATTTTTATGCTTAGATAACAACGAATTATTCAGTAAATCGTTACATAGAACTGTGACTCTTCACAAAAAAGCAAAGAAATAATGACACAGACTATACTTACACATCTAACAGCTGGGCAAATTTTTCTCTGAGCATATCACGCAACAATAATACTGCGGGCGTAATTTGTTTACGGGTAGGACTCATTAGATTTAAATCGATACTTGGCGATTGATATTCGGGCAATATTCTAACCACTCTGCCGGCACGAAGATCATCACTCATATCGAGCCGCGATTTATAAGCAATGCCTTTACCGGTGACGGCCCAACGATGCACCACATCCGCATCATTCGCACAACGATTACCCGACACGCGTATTTTATAATTTTCATTACCGCTATCTTTAGAAATAAACTCCCATAAGTCATAGTTACGGTTATTAAGTTGATAAAGCAAACAATTATGCTGCAGTAAATCACTGGGATCTTTAGGCATTCCAAAGGCAGCGAGATAACTTGGTGACGCACACAGTACACGGTCAATAGTGGCCAATTTAAAAGCCACCATGGAAGAATCCTCTTGTTTCCCATAACGAATGGCTAGATCAACGCGATCCAAATAAAAGTCAGCAATGGAATCACCCAACAGTAAATTGATAGACAAATCAGGGTGTTGATCCATAATCTTATCAACCCAATTAAGAATCAGATTACGCCCAAGGTCTGAAGGAGCAGATACTCTCAACTCGCCAGCGACCTTACCACCTAAAGCGTGAATCGAGGCTCGCCCAACATCCAAATTATCCAACGCCTTGCGGCAATAGACTAGAAAGCGCTCGCCTTCAGCAGTGATCCTGAGTTGGCGAGTGGAACGGATAAACAACTGCACTTCTAACTGGCTTTCTAATCGTTTTAAGGCCGCACTCGCTGCTGCAGCCGTCATATTCAGCTGTTCGGCAGCACGAGTAATACTGCCACTGTCTGCGGTACGGATAAAAAGAGTAAGATCATTGATATTCATTATCAAATATTTTTTGATTATATTTCGCCAATTACCCTGTTTATATCATACCTTTACTTATCAATAATAGTCCCAGTCGCAATACACCAACAACGAACTCTAGACAACAACATTATCAATATAGAAACACTGAACAGAGGATTTACTATGAAAGCAATCGGTTACTCACACCCGCAGCCAATTGAGCAGAACGATGCGCTTATCGATATTGAGCTACCAACACCTCAAGCAAAAGGCCGCGATATATTGGTCAAAGTACAGGCTGTCTCCGTTAACCCTGTCGATACTAAGGTAAGAATATCAGCCTCACCTGAAGCAGGAGAATATAAAGTATTAGGCTGGGATGCCGTAGGCGAAGTTATTGCTACCGGTGAACTTGTCGAGCTTTTCAAGGTAGGTGACTCAGTATGGTATGCCGGCGACATTACCCGCTCTGGTTCCAATGCAGAATACCAATTAGTCGATGAACGAATTGTTGGACTAAAGCCTAGATCCTTATCAAACGTTGAAGCAGCAGCCATGCCATTAACAGCAATTACAGCCTGGGAATTACTATTCGATCGCTTGGATTTTATGCCTGCCATACAGGGTGATACAGAACAATCATCACATCAAGTACATAAACTTTCAGCGCCGCGAAAAAGTATTTTAATTATGGGCGCTGCCGGTGGTGTCGGCTCTATTTTGACTCAATTGGCAACAAATCTGACAGATGCCACAGTTATTGGCACCGCATCTCGTCAACAAAGCCAGGACTGGGTTAAAGAATTGGGTGCGGATCACGTCATCAATCATCATCAACCATTAATGCCACAGCTGGCAGATATCGGCATTGAAAGTGTCACTCATGTTATCAGCCTCACTCATACCGACCAGCATTTTGATCAATTAATCGAAGTACTGGTACCCCAAGGAAAGCTGGCTCTGATCGATGATCCTAAAACCACTATCGATATTACGAAGCTAAAACGGAAGTCACTATCGTTACATTGGGAACTAATGTTTACTCGATCGATGTTCAATACGTGGGATATAAAAAAACAGCATGAGCTATTAACAACAGTCGCGAGACTAATTGACCAAGGCATACTCAAAACAACATTAGGCGAAAGCTATGGCACCATCAATGCAGCTAACCTCAAGCGAGCTCATGCGCACATTGAAAGCAACAAAGCTGTTGGCAAAATCGTACTCGAAGGCTTTTAAACATTATTTATTATTCAATATAGATATATCACTAATCATTTAAGAGGAAAAATCATGAACCAAGCATTAACTATCGTTGCACGCATTGAATCTAAGCCGGATAAAACTGGATTAGTTAAATCTGCGTTATTAAAACTGATTGAGCCTACTCGTAAAGAAGAGGGATGCTTACAATATGATTTGCATCAAGACAACGAAAATCCAGACGTATTTGTCTTTTACGAGAATTGGGAATCACGCGAATTATGGCAAACACATATGAATAATGATCACCTAAAAACGTATATGGAAGAAACTGACGGATCTGTCGCAAGTTTTACACTCAACGAAATGAACAAAATTGCGAAATAAAATCAAATCAGCCCAGCTGATATTCATTGGGCTGATTTATAATCCACCTTTGTAAAAATTCTTACAACCAACGCCGCACTTTACGTTTATATTGTAAATATTCTTCGCCAAACTTCTGTTCTAGGTAGGCCTCTTCTTTCCTGATCGCAATTAGATATACCAAAATGGCTCCCGGGATAAAACTGATCAAGACCCATGCACTGTTGAGAAACATACCTATTCCTATAGGAATAAAACAAAATAACGCATAGATAGGGTTTCGTGAATAGGCATAAATACCTGTAGAAATAATGGTGGTGGTTGGCTTCCATGGCTCAATGCTAGTATTAACGTGCAAAAAAATCCGGCTGATATATATCACGATGGTAACAGCCAATAAAGCGATAAATAGACCAATGTACTTTCCTACCATTGGCATACCTAATGTAAATGGCTGCCAATAATGTAAACCATAGGCAACCAACATCAGTAGTAAAAAAATTAAAGGCGGTGGAAATTTGACTTCCGCTCCTTTTTTATCTTCATCGTTATCTTTAGCAGGCATCTGACTTACCGGCATAACAATCTATTAGCTCATTATTATTGACAATCAATTTATATAGCTACTGAAATTCTGAGACATATTTGTGGACAGGTATTTTGATATCCTTACCTGTCTTTTTAAATAGCTTATACGCCGCTGTAATCCTATGACCACCATCTTCCAACATATACGTTTTGCCACAACCGCAATTTAATCAGCGCATTGATCCCCTGTCCCATTTTCAATGTCTTAAACACAGAATTGAGTCGTTCATCATCGCCATGAACCCAGCTAATCGGCAATTTAATAAGTTCGCTAACGGGTACTTTTGTACACATATATCCACCTATTATCCTGTATTACTCTACATACAAACTCTATATTCAAATTCTGTATTTAAGCGTTGCATTTCAAACGCCGATACAATTTTGTTGCGATGGTAAATGTTGATTTTCCGCTCCTTTACTTTCTTTAAGATAAGCCATTATGCTTCCAGCGGTAAGTTTGAATAAAGGATCAATATCCATTCCGATGCTTTTTAATCCTTTAGCAGTCCATTTATTACAAGTATTCATTAAGTAGTAGTCACCAGCACCTTGATAAAACTGACTATCGCCATAAATACCATTCTCTAATGAAATAATTCTGCCTTGTTCGCTTTTCGCAAAACTATCAACTATAAACATAACTAAAGAAGAAAGCTCATCATCATTTAAACACAATTTCTGAATTTCACTATTCTGAAAATATACTTCAACATCTTCAGGCACACCTACTGCATGCACTACTGATTCAGTTGGCCAGAAAATTGCCTGAAAAGTAAGGCCAAGCGTTATTTCCTTTGCCTGATAGAAGCCTTTATCTCCCCATCCAAATTCAATATATGGAGCTTCACCAAACCGTTCAAACAATTCTGGGATCTCTGCCTTTATTTTTTTTGCTGGTATAACCAGACCTGTATGCCAGCCATGGCTCACAACATATAGGCTATTTTCCCCATCGAATGAATACGATTCAGCATGGGTAATAATATCTGGCTTAGCGGAACATGCTGCAAGTAATCCAATAATAACGAATAGATATATCAATTTCATAGTGTTGTATCCAGGAGTTTTAATCTCTTAATTTACTCTGCAACAAGTTAGGCATAACCGTTTAGTTTACTGCCAACTGATAGGTTGTAAACTGACTCCCAAATAATTCACTTTGGTAGACACTCTTAGATATTTTCCGTAAAAATTTATATTCCGGGCGAGTGTGAAGAAAATGAATCAATAATTCATCATGACCTAACTCTTTTGCCCATCCCATCACATCCAAAAACACTGCCTTCCCTAAGCCCCAATACTTTTCATCAATAACAATCGCCATTTCATACTTGCCCGCTTCGAATTGAATGCCACACCAACCAGCTAATTGCTGGTTAACAAGAATGGCTCGAACCTTGCAGCCATTAGTAGAGTCGACTTCGTCTTTTGATTTTACCCATTGAATAACGGCCTCCCTATCAAATAACTCGTGCTCTATTAAATGCTCTCTCGTTTTTTGATGATTCAACAAAGGGATAAAATCATCAGGATTTATTTCATTAAGCTTTATATATCTAATATAGTTCATACAGATTTACTATTTTATCTCTCTATAAAAGTAGAATTTATTTGGCAAACAGCTCTGATTCAATATTCCTAAAGGCTTTAAACTCTAAAGCATTACCCGAAGGGTCTGCAAAAAACATAGTGCCTTGCTCTCCTGGTTCGCCTTTAAAGCGTACATAAGGCTCGATAATAAAGTCATCAACAAACCCTCTTACCTTTTCAGAAAATACTTCCCAGTCATCAAAATTCATCACAACCCCAAAATGAGGCACTGGCACACCATGCCCATCGACTGGGTTTGATATAGAGGAGATTTTTCCAGACTTACCAATCCGAGGATTGAGATGGGTAACAAACTGATGACCAAACATATTAAAGTCAATCCAATGCTCAGAGCTTCTCCCTTCAGAAAATCCCATTTTGATGCCATAGAAATCTCTGGCCTCGTCAATATCACGCACTTGGACAGCCAAATGAAAAGGTGTTAATTGCATTATGCCTCCCGTATAGAATATTTTGATCTCTATAGATTAGAGGATTGAATTAGAAGCGTTTCAAGATATTTAAAATCAATATCGCCAACCGAACGAAGATTAATATGTCGCCTTAACGTCCCAGAACCTTCTAATAATTTTTTGGGGTCTTTAAGTTGTACCCCTTTACTGAAAGAAAGCTGAACGTGCTGCTTATAAATAAATACACCACAAAATTGTCCCTCTTTTTCTTCAGGCTTAAGAGTAAATAACGTCCCACCATATTTACTGACACGCTTTGATTCTGGAAGCACTCTTTCGATAAATGCTTCTATCTCATTTACCAATGCAACAAAGCGCAACGTATTATTTTCCATATAATTTCCTTTATATCGCCCACCACTAAGCTAGCCTAACACCTTATTATAGGACATACAAAAATGGACCCACTAGCTACTTGGCTCAGATGCGGATCCTCAATTTTTTACGCTAGACACCATCCAAACAGCATTAGGTAGTTTTTCATCCATAGCCTTTCCTGGCTCACATTGAGGGGAATAATAGGGGTGCCACGTTGAACGGGTACGATGGGCATCTATTGCATTTTTGGTTGCAACATCGCCAGGCACACCAAGTAATTCAGCCATTAGATGGTTTCGCTGAAATGCTTGGCAATCAGCGAGTTTTTCATTAAATTCACCTGCGACATGCATTGCCTCATGAGTGAGGACATGTAAGGCAATTAACTCTTGGCTATTTGCCGAATTTGGATTTTTGAGATAAGACTTGAGGTCTTTGCATGTTCTCACCTCTAAATTAATGGTGGACGACCCTCTATATACAAAACCAGCTATGTTGAAATGGAATACACTATCGAAATAAGAATTACAGTCCACATATACAGACTCTTTTTCTAGAAGTTGTTCAACAGCACCTGCCAGACTATTTTGAAACATTATATGCCTGACAGGCACAGATGATATAAAAACTGTAAGAGTCAAGATGATAAAGAAATAAGCGTCAAAACGCTCGCCTGTACGATTTGGGCCGATCAGACTGTGTAATGTTAAGTAAAGGAGTATCAGTGACAAACCGACAAGAAATATCATGGCCTTATACGAACTCTAGATTTCAAATGAGTATAGCCCAACATAAAAAGCAAAGCGTCAGTCAATATTCATAGATTAAGACCTCTACTTAATTAAGGAACTGCTATACCGCTCATTAACGGTTTGCCGGTTGGTGAAACTCGATAACGTTCTTATCAGAGTCTCTTATGAAAAAAAATTTAGCCCCGTCGAATTCAACCTCTCCAGTTATTGCTATACCAATCTCTCTAACAGACTTTAACGCTGATTCAGCATTAGTCACTTCTAATGCGACGTGAGTATAACCGGTATATTTTCTAGGCGTATCCATAAGAATATTTTCTACTCACTCAGCATTCGCATTGAGAATTAAATTAATATTAACACCTCAAGGGTGTTCCATAATGGCAACAGACTCTGGCCCCACAGGGCCTGCTATAAATAAATCCTAGCTTCTCGTAAAAGGCTCGTTAGGTATTTATATCCTTAACTCTCAAACCAAGGTGATTAATTCTAGTGATCTCTTTCATGCTATATCGTCTCTTAATATTCACAGCCAATAACGTCAATATAAAAAATGGAGTAATATCTATGTATTTGCCCTATTTTAATGTATCCAATATTTACTGCTTTCGACTTTATCAAAAATAAGTGTTTATGGGTGCATCAACCCACTTATTATAAAATAAAGCTTTCGACGGCATACAATGCTGTATAAGTAATGACCATAGAAATTAAAGCGATTAGTACGCTTGTAAGATAATCTGCTTGAAGCATAAACTTATAAACTAGCCCCATCACTAAAAAGCTATAAATATAAGCCAGGATCTCGTTGGTGATCGCCCCCGGAAGGAAAGGAATTACAACGCTGGAAACAAAGGTTGCAACCAGTATCGCCAAAATACAATCCACAAGATCAGCCTTACCTGCCCCAAGCTTTCTTGCCGTAAACATGACCGGGAAAACACAAAAGATTACGACAAACAAACCACCAATAATTATTCCCATCCAGGCCTCTACTTCATTATTAATTAAAAGATATGATGCTACCTGAAACAGTTATTATGAGTTTTCAGCATAACTAGACAACAGATAATCAAGGTTATTTTTTAACCCTGTAGTTGTGTGCACGACTTGACTTTATCAGGTGCCATGGTTGATAAGCGCTGAACAAATTGATCCGCTATCTTTCTAGCCCCTGCCTTATCGTCCACTCCAGGAACTAATTCAACGATTTTTTCATATGCAGTACTTTGCTGCCCTAGAAACTCTGAACTTTTTCCAATAATAAGCAAAGCAGGAACAGAAACTTTAACATTACCACCAGCATAGTCTACTGCCAGTTCAGCATTTTTTTTTGCACTGTAAAAATCGCAATCAATAAAATTTTTTGTGGCAAGCTCTTTTTCTTCTTTACCCGTTTTCCCGCCACAAGCTGTTAGTGATAGCGACAAAAATAAATAAACGACATATTTCATAAAAGCTCCTCGAATCAAACACAACTAACATATCCTTCACAATATTAACGATTGGATAAATACAAAAATACCCCTCACTTTACCAAGAGAACCTTGCATTGACCTTGCAGCACTCTAAAATTTTTACCCTTATACTATTGCACTTAATCATTAACCACAGCTAATCAATTGTTCAATCTATTGAGTGACTTTTCAGTAAAAACACAAAAAGCAATTGAACAATAAGCTACCATCACTAATGCGGTACAATGAAGTGATACATACCTCGATATAAAAGGGAAGAATTATTGATTAAGAATCTATGTAGCTAGCTGTACTATAAGAGATATTATGCTGTCACTCTTTTAGCGTATTTAACTTTTGCTAGCTGCACACCTTCGGCGATGAGCGGCTTTAGTTTCTCAAACGTCTCTGGCGATGGATTCAACACACCAACCCATGACATCCAGCCATACACCGGATGAGGCATTATTTCATCAACTTTTTTAAAATCATGCATCGTACCGATAACTTCACCTGCTGCTGGCCGTTTAGGTATCTCGCCAAACATTGCTTTGAAGCGCTCCTTGGATAAACCTAAATTAATTCGATAAATATCAGGTCTACTCACATTAGACGCTTTATCGTTAGGGCCATCTTTTTCTTTGAAAGTAAGAATATAAACACCTTTAGGTAATTTTCTATCTGGGTTATAAAACAGCCCTCTCTCGCCCCAATTTTCTGCAATAACAACACCTTCGAATTCTGAAGTTGCATAATCAAATATATCTTCTATTGATACATAATTCACAATACTATCTGCCCCTATGACAAAAATTATGAATAATTGGAGAGAAGTTCAATCACGCACTCCATTTATCCTATATCTGAGAAATCAGCAGCAAGTATAGCAATGACCTACTGACAACATGGTGTCAGTAGATGTGTATCGATTCATTATACTGCCAGATATTTCGGGGGTACTTAACAATCAATAAAGGAGGAGAATTAAAGAATTAGGCGGTTTTATTTAACTCTTTCACTATTAAACTTAATACGTATAGAAATGCCACGTACTTTTTCTTGTATCCATAGAGTCATAAAGTTTTTGTGCGGTATCATTATCAGGGCTGTAACCTACTGAAGTATTACAGCACCAATATTGGTTGCTGCTTTATGCCCCTCATGAATAATGGCGTTAAACCCTTATTGCCTTAAGACGATTGTACTACTCACACCAGCAATACCAGCGTCTAATATTATAATTTTCATTTTTTAATTCTAAGTGATAGTTTTTATTTAGAGCTATAGCGCCAATTTCAGCGGCAGCACGAATAGCGTTATCAGCTGGAGCTTTTTATTAGCCTTCTGTTTCTGACATGTAGTGGTTAAATACTGCTTTTCCAATTTTTACTATAGACTCATTACGTTGTTCGAATGATGCGCCTGTTTCTGCAATATAAATACTGATAATTTTTGGTGCATGAGTTTGTGACCAAACTACAGCAGTAATACTTCTTGAGCCGTAACCTCCCGCACCAGAGCGATCAGCAATCTCCCAACCGACGGGTAAAACAGACCTTAATAAATTTTCAGTAACCTGATTGTTCACCATCCAGCTTTTAAGCTGTAATTGACTCGTTTTTGATAAGGTCGTTCCATATAAGAGCTCACTGATTGTCTCTGCTATGGCGGTTGGTGTTGTAGTATCACGAATATCGCCTGGTTTACCTTCATTTAGCTCAGGCTCTGAACGATCAAGCCTGGTGACATTATCTCCAATGCTGCGAATAAACTGCGTTAACTCAGATGGCCCACCAATTGCCTCCAGTACAATATTTGCAGCAGTATTGTCACTTGTCAGCATTGCTGCAGAACAAGCCTCTTTAAAAGAGATTTTCCTTCCTAATAAGTCCTTTGTAACTGGGGAATATGCCTGTAATAACTTTGAAACTACTGTTACAGAGTCGGTTAATAGCAATTCTCCATGTTCTGCATCACGAAGTAATTTTGCACAAGCAATAGTCTTAAACGTACTGGTTAACGGTACTCTTTCATTCCCTTTGTAGTCCCATTTAGTATTTCCTTGCGTATCCAAAATGGTTACACCTATGCGGGCTGAAATTTCCCCCTCTACCTGCCTGATTTTTCTTTCTACTGACTTGAAATTAGGTGAACTTGCAAACGACAGCATTGAGACAAATACAGTTAGTAATGATAATAAAGAGCAAATGATCTTTGAACGTTTCATAGGGTTTTATTGAGCTGAGCTGAACTTAATTTGAACATTGTATAGATAACCTAGCTGTACTCGAAGTGTTAAAGAAAGTTAACATATCAACAATTAACAATCGCAGTAATGTGTAGATTGTCCGACAACGTTAGGAGCGAAGTTAATTGATTTTTTTAGTTGCTTTATGGATTGACATCATCTGGAACCCATTTGTTATCAGATGTTTTATAAAAAAATAAACGTTTTTCAAAGTCGGATATTTTTTCAACAACACCGTCCTTATATTCACTGATAGGAAATACGGGTCTAACGCTAATCAGTTTTATATTTTTATCGTCAGCCAATCCTGCAACATATGGGAGAACTGAATCAACTTCGATATTGATATTGTCTATTTCAGTACTATCAAGATTAGTATAAAAACAGAAGATTAAAATTTTTTTAAATCCATCTTTCAATTTATTTTTTTTAGCTATATGAGCTTCTACTGGAACTCCATTCTGATGACCAATTTTTAGCAGATAATTTTGGAAATCTTCCATAAGAATCACGTCTTTTATCGTTACCGCCTTTATTCGAACTTCATCTCCATTTGAAAGCTTTACTATATCTACAGGACCTTCGGCATAAGAAAAGATTGAAAGGCATGCCAATAAAAAAACTCTTAAGTAATAATAAGGAATCATTTATTTATCTCTTGAGCAACTACGCCAATGCAATATGCCGAGTGTAACGAGGTTATATTGATATTTTTGTTACGTGCTTGACATCGCAGCATAACTTTTTGCCACCCAATCTATTTGTTCTTGAGTGTCTGGTACTGCGACCCCCCTCTGTTCAGATATATGCTCAATTGCCTCTTGTGGCTCAAAGCCACAATGCAACAAGACACCTGCAGCAATTATACCGGTTCGCCCTATACCTGCTCGGCAATGCACAACAGTATTTAAGCCACCTGCTGCCTCGCGATATAGGCGCCTTGTAAATTCCAGATAACTCGTCACTGAAGTTGGAGACCTCTGTCAGGTATTGGGTACTGAATAAATTCTATTTTAAATTTTTCAGCAAGCTGCTTTTCTTCACCTAGACCTACCTCGAAGGCTTCATGATGTTCTAACAGCGAAACAATCCTATCTATTCCCCAGTTTGCAATACCAGAAAATTCATCTTCTATCCATTCTCCAGAAACAGGTTTAGCCATTACAGACAAAGACCCGCTTCCAATTAGTTTAATCTTATAGATATCTGAATTTATATTTTTACACATAATGCCACCAACGCAAGCGAGCAATAGTGAGTCCAGCCCGAAGAGCGGACTCTGATTGTATTGTTAAATTTTGGCTTCAAAATATTTAGCCACTGGCGAATAGTAAACTAAAGCCAGAATGATGCCTGACAAGATCATTGATATATCGTTAACCATCTGACTTAAACCAGAATAAACGCCCACGCCCATAATCGAGTATATTGGAATCATTAAGAGAAATCCCAAAGCGTACATCGTTTTACCCCATTTCTTAAATAGGAGAAGGCCAACAAAAGAACCTATTATTAGAAAAACACCAACCAGCACTGTTATACCTAGAAGAATAAGCTTAGACTCGCCCATTTCTTCTTCTTGCTCAATAATTATTTCATATGCCATTTCCACAACAGGATCAGGCCAAACATACTCAATGATTCCACTAAAAACTCCTAGCAGGAAAGAAGTCACGACTAATATGCGAAATTGATTTTTATTCATAGAAATTTAATGCCTATGTATGGGGCCGCTGGAGCAGCGCGGAAGCCGTCCAACACGCATTTTTGCGTGCGAGCATGACACACTTGTTAGATATTCCCTAGCTCTGAATGAGAATTAAATATTTGATAGCGTCCATATAAAAATGATGGCAAAGCAATATGTGAGATAAAACTAATAATTATTAATTCAATGAACCAATAATTAGCTACATATAAATTAACATTTAACGCCTAGGTAATGTGTCGGAGCAAACTTTACTTTTAAACCAACTCATGTTCTTTTTTGAGTCACTTGTTAGGGTATCTTCAGCATACTAGTCACTCATGCACTTAAGTTGCTGGCCACTTTTATAGGCCTTGCTCAATAAAGGCATTATTCTATCTATTGTCACAGCAAGATATTTATGATCATTGCTTTCTACTACTCGTTGACGAAGTGCGATTAACTCATGAACAAGGTCGTTGGCAATATTCGGCTGAATCACCGGTCCGTCCTAGAACATTTTCCAGACCCAGTTTAACAAGGGGTAATTATCATCGTCGTTAATCAGATCAAACATGAGCTCCTCATGATGATCTATAAAGACGTTTTCCTCATTTAGATAAATATCGAATGGCATATCTTTCCTTATACCTAACGCCACCATAACTTGCGGTTTTGTTAGCTTTTTCCCATATTATTTAAAAATGTATCAACCTCTTTTGGAGACTTTAAGATATAAACTTTTGTGGTATCACTCAATTTCTCAAGGTTTTGAAGAATATTTGGTTTTTTAGTTTTAGGGTATTCATAGATCCATTTAATAAAATCTAAGTCTAACTGCTCATTACACCCCTTTGCCATATCGGGTCTAGATCTACCGTAATATTTTATATAGCGATATACTGCACGATATAAGCAAAAAAACCGATTAAAATCTAAAAATATCACTGTATCACTGGCATCCAGTCTAATCTGCATGGTGCCTCCGTAATTTCCATCCATAATCCATTCTGGCCCTTTACACAGTTTTTGCTGTATTCCGATCCATTCAGAGCGCTCTGTTTCAACCCAACCTGGTTTCCAAAAAATGGAATCTAGATGGTAGAGAGGAATATTGAGTTTAGATGATAACCTTTTAGCGAGAGTAGATTTGCCTGCGCCTCCCGAACCGATTATTGATATCTTTTTCATTTCATAGAAACCAATGCTATTCTAAGCGCAGTTTTGTAATTTAAGGGGACAATGACAAATAATAACGATAAAGATTTCTATTTGTCACCGCCCCTTTTTATTTTATGAATTCCCTCTTTCCCAAATTAGAAAACGACCGTTATCAGTTGACCCCATAGCCTCTATAAGCGCCTCATTGTTAAAACCAGAGAGACGTTTTTGCATTGCTTCTAATAGCTTATTTTCTCCCGCTGCGCCCTGAGGAATTATGCACCCAGAAGACATATCTTTTGTAAGTAACAACCAAAAGACATCTGGCACAAAGGGGCCTTCGTCTGTCGTTTCAATCAGCACAGCATCAAGTTTATTCCAAGTTATTGATTCATCCTTTTCTTTTGGCTTCTGACAAAGTATATTTTCATCATCAAATGTGACAATAACAGAAGCCTCCGATTGTAATACCCTATCTTTATTATTCTTTTTACTAAAAAGCTTCCTAAAAAACTCTATTTATTGATAACACTCATAACGCCGCCAGCAGGGTAGTAGCTTTTCAACATCCCTCTGGCTGGCTTTGTTAGCTGATATTCTCAAACCTTATAATAATATTTTATTAAATGCCTAATGTTGCTCATAATATTGATGTATAGCGAACCACGCATAAGCCATTAAATTTATTTGCCGGTGTCGAATCAACATGAACTTCTACACTTTTTCCACTCATGTAAGCAGCTAAGAGCATCGAGTAGATATTCTTTTCCTCGTTAGCTATAGCAAAATACGCCAGTGCTCCCTTTCCTAAGTTTGCCTTTGTGCAATCCAAGACATCTGTTACACCATTCAATTGTACTATAGTGAAACTTCCCGCCGATCCTACGGATTTATTATGAGCTCTCATTAGGGCAATATCCCCTGAAACCAATTCTACTTGTGCCAATACGCTTGTTGAAATTAATAAAAAGATTATTAACGTTAAAAATTTCATATTTCTTAAACTCTCCTAATTGGTGGTTTTTACAGCTAACGCCTCAGTAACGGGCAGCCGGAGCAACGCGTAGGCTGTCCAGCGACGATAGGAGCGAAGTTAACTGATTTGTTATGCATTTTGCTCCAATGTTTGTCCACAAGCCACACAAAACTTGGCTTGTGGTGTGCGAAATAATTTACCGCACTTTTTACATTTTGGCCCATAGCTACTTCGCCTTAGATAAAACATAACGTCGTAACCCATATTCTTATAGCCAGTTAATTTTTCAAATTTGGCCACTGCTTCCGGACTACAATTAGCTCTAGCAGTTGGGATGTCACAATTGTGCTCAGCTCGATATGCCTTAATTTTTGTAATGGTATCAGTTAACAGTGGACTCAATTGCTCCCATTCAGCTTCGTCTAGCATAGGTAGCTCTTTGCCTACTCTCCAGCAATATTCAACATTCATATCTTAAGATGCATAACAGTGTGTTTAACAGACCCCATGGTCCGTTAAACACTTTTTAGCAACTCGGTAATGGCTTAGTTTCCATGTATTCTTTAACTATCATTAGATTCCCTGCTTCATTTGGCTTAATAACCATATAATATCCACTGTCTGTATAGCACTTACCCACCGAATATCGATCTGCCTTAATTTTGAAGCCGTCCTCAGTTTTTGTTATGACTACATTTGAAAAGGTATTTTTATCGTTTTTTGCTTTCGCCAATGGCATGACCTTTTTCACTAAACCCTTCCATTGAAGGCCCGTTAGCTCCATATTCCTTTCTAGCCCATGAGGGTAAACACGATACGCTAATATTTGAGCGCCATCATCATAAAGGTTAACAACAGATGGATCGAACGTATTTCCTAAGTGAATATACTTGCTAAAAAACTCTTTAGGCTTTTCCTCAGCATTGGCCAATGTAGAGATGAATGAAAATATAACAATTCCAATTTTTAAAATAAACTTCACGACTTTCTCCTTTGATTGCTAACAGTGTGTTTAACAGACCCCATGGTCCGTTAAACACTTTTTAGAAAATCTTAGCCTTTTAACTAAGATCCATATAATTCTGGATTATCCTCAATGTATTTTTTAATTTTTTTTCTCCAAACTGGTGTTTCATTTCTTGAATCGTCCAGACACACTGGGTATTTTTTGTGCGTTTTTTCTGGTTGTAAAACTTTGTCATTGATTTGATAAATTTCAAACGTACATGGATTTTTATCATAGTCATGAATGGCAATATACTCTTTGCCTGGCTCAGCAGTCAGCCCCGAATGTGCATAGCAAATCTCTGTTTTTACAACTTTATAATCCAACTCGTACCACACTTGTTGCATAAAAATTCGAAATTCTTCACCATCAGCTGGTATTTGAATCTCAACTGTTGAGACTTCCTCTCCTTTATCTGCATACTTTTTAAACATGCTTACATTATTGAGAATTGCAATTACCGAGCCATCATCTTCTGAACATTGCCCACCCTCAAGTTTGTCTTTGTACGCATGAACCCAGTAATTTTTATCACTTCCGGTTGTTGAAATGGTTAGCTTAGCGCTAGACCTATTGTCTAGGTTAGTAATATACGGTGCTGGAGAGGAGCATCCTGAAATTATTATAATTATTGAAATAGCAAAAAAATACTTCATAACTTATTTTCCTTTCTAACGCCCAACACAGCGGGCAATTGAAGCGAAGCGTAAATTGTTCCGCTGGTGTTGTTTGTTAGAGCTATACATCTTCTCGGTCATTTATTTTTTCAAGGATATTTTGATATATCATAAGGTCGTTTGTTATTTCGACAGAGTCATCAGATTCTGGGTCTAGAATATCTTTGCGCTCAATTAAATCTTGCATTGTATTTTTCACAGATGTTCTTATTAATCTTAACTCCATAACGCTAAACATTATTATTTACCTTTTTATATTGTTTAATGTGGATTGCATGCCTGTCAGCCCAATCTGACAACTTTCTCTTCCATGTTGATTCATGCATATCGAAAAGAGCCCTGATTGTGTAATGCCCTCTAAACTTACCATCTGTTAAGTCTTTGGATAAAGTAAATTCTGGTGGGAGTTTTGTGCCTAAGGGGATCACCCACCAATCCTGACCAAATCCGTAATTAGGATTATTAAAAAGGCTTAAACCTCCTGTAGTATGGTCAATTAACCCGCTAGCTGAATTGATTTTAACATCATACGTTTGATCTTCTCTCCTTGGTGGCATAGTCCTTAAATAGTCGAATTTATGTTTAGTTGGTGTGCCCCCGCGAAAGAGGTCGGCGGGTAATTTTACATAAAACTTGATTGGGGTATGCATCTTTGATTTCCTTATTTTGATTGATGAGTTTGTAGCTCTAACGTCGCTGCCAAAGGCGAGCGCCAGCGAGTCCAATGCAACCGAAGGTTGCATGTTTTTGGGCAGCCTTGTTAAGTATTATTACTAAATCGTTATTGTTTTTTTGGTTTGCATACATATAAACCTCCATTTCGCCTTAAAAAATCTAGAATTGCAATATTTCTAAGCTCATCATCGTCGGCACAACCATAGTCAACACCATCTGGCCCTTTGTGGCCATATAGCTCTACCCCCTGAAAGATAAACCAAGTTGTTTCTTCTGATTCAGATCTAAGAGATAAGTCTTCTATGATTTTCTCGTCGGTCCATACTTTTAATGCTTTCTTTCTCATAAACATCCTTGCCACTTAACGCCGCCAGCAGGGGAGCAGCTTTGCAGCTTCCCGCTGGCTGGCCTTGTTAACTTTTAGCTAGAAAGGTCAATATAAGCAGCTCGACGGCAGTTTGTATCGCCACTCGATAATGCTGATATTTTCACAGTTTGACTTTTGGTAGTGTACGCTGTAAGCGCAATTGAAAACGCTCTATTATGTGTTGCCTCATCTGCAGACAAACTTAAGGGAAAGACAATAACAGCACCATTAGCACATGGCCCAGTACCCCCTGAAGTCCTAACAAAAAAACTTTTTGAACCATCTGGGGTATTCCCAATGGTAGTTATTTTTACTCCTGAAACTAAATTATCTGCACTTACTAGATTTGAAAAGCTAATAAGCATACAAAGCAGAAACAGTTTTTTCATTTTTTATCCTTTGTGTATTAATAAAGTTAACGCTCGTAACACGGGAAAATATGAAGCGCAGCGGAATATTTTTCCGTGTGATTACGCTTGTTATACATTTAGTCGTTAATTACCAAAGTATTAACAAAACACGAGCCTTCGGAGTTTTTTACAGAATCATCAACGCTCAATTGTATACTTTTACCTGACATTTTTGCTGCTAATGCCATAGAGTAAGCGCGAGAGCCATGATCATTATTAGGGAATCGAGCAACAACCAAGCCAGACGATAAGGGGCAGGTTCCAGCAGAGGTGAACCCGTTAATTATTATAAAATCCACGTTATCTCTATTTAAGATTATACCCATTCTAGATATGGTACCCGTAGCTCTATAGGTGTCTGCAATTGATAGTTGTGAAAATAAAAAAAATATTATTAGTAGTATATGCTTCATTGCATTCTCCATTTATGTATAACGCCGCAAACACGGGCGCGCGTTAGCGCGTCCAGCCCGCAGGGCGATGCTGCCTTTACTTGTTATGTGATTTACCATTCAACTAACTTTAATTTGCTGGCTGCTATTTTCAGCTCTTCTTTTGTAAGTCCGATGATTGTCTGAAAATCGTTATCATCTAGACCAAACCCTAAACTATGAGCATTTAATGCACTAAGGATACCGCCAAGCTCTTGAGCTGTAAGCAAGTTTGGCGAAACTTCTTGAACGACTTCGAGAAGCTTATTCGCCACTGCATCCTGAACAGGGTTCACCACAACAATATC
This sequence comes from uncultured Pseudomonadales bacterium, assembly GCA_947487765.1. Lineage (GTDB taxonomy): Bacteria > Pseudomonadota > Gammaproteobacteria > Pseudomonadales > Cellvibrionaceae > CANLBN01. The sequence continues at coordinate 421,314 of CANKXO010000003.1, forward strand.
GCCAGATTCTTCTAGCTCTTTTATTGCCTTAATCAGGACTTTCTTAACTACAGATTCACTCATACGAATTATTCACATAACGCCACTGTAATGGGCATTTTTTGTGTAGTGAAGTTTTGCGGTAAAGTGGCGAAGCCACCGCAAAACAGAGCGAAGCAAAAAATGTCCGATTGACAGTTTTGTTAGGCATTATTCTTAACATCGTTAACCATTTCAACAATAGGGTATGCACCTTCTTCGTTACCAAACTCAGACCAATATTCTAGCTGGTTAGGAAATTTTTCATTTTCGTTTAAAAGTATATCTTTTATGCTCTCAATTTGATCATTTGAGATATAGCCATCAATAATTGCTTCATTTGCTGATTCAAGAATTAGATCTAGTAGTTCTTCCCACTCCCAAGGGTCGACTGCTTTATTGTTTTTAAAGTATAAAATGAATTCGGCAAGACGCTTCCCATTGGCATTAACAATTCCAAAATCCTGCCCCGTTTTCATCAGCCCAAGCTCAGATGCTAATTTTTCTTCCCAATCCATACGATGCTTAACGCCACTGTAAGCGGTTGGCGAAGCAGCGCGTAGCCAATCCGGTGGAGGCCGTCTTTTTGGCCGGAACGAACTTAACAGTTTTGTTATGTTTTAAATGCATAGTACCAAAATATTGCTGCCTGAATAATTGAAAAAATGCCTAAAAAAACTGCTAATTCAGAACTAACAAAGAAGCCTAATAGTAAGGTTAAAATTACTAGTGGCATTAGATAAAAATATATTTTAGGGCTTAAATACTTATTTATTAGCCAATTTAAGGGAAAGCCTAAAAATAACCAGCCAATCAAAGAACCCATTAAATACACAATAATTGTCAGAGTGATAAAAAGTGGCCAACCACTTACTGCAAAATTTTTAGGTATACCTATTTCATATACTAAATAGCCTGCAAGTGGAATAAAGCCCCACACAATACTTTTAATAGCTGAATCAAGCCAGTTTTCAAAATTTCTACTCATCATAAGAAACATAACATTTGTATATCACGCCAGCGTGATATCTACCTAAATAAGGTTGTTAAGTATCCATGTTAATTTATTGTTTTCAATAATAATTTTCTAATTTTTTATAAAACCTCGCCAGTGACAAAGTGACCCGGGTCACTTTGTCACTGGCGCTTGGCGTATTATCTACTCAGGCATTTTTATAAGCATTTGATTTAATTAGCTTTTTAAACTACCAAAGGAGAGAAAGTGAGCGCAGCCGGTTTAGCAATTTGACCATTTTTCTGGATTATTTAAAATAACCCGCATATAGAATTATTTTAACACTGCCCGTTTAACAAAAAATTTACTTTTAGAAACAATAGAGAAATAATGATTTATGCGACAAAAATTAAAATATGCGCTGATGGGTTTTAATAAAGAGTATTTAATTTTATTAATTATTGATCCAGCAATTCTATCCAGTGTTTAACTGGCACATTCGCTTTTGTTTCCAGATGCATCTGGCAGCCAACATTGGCTGTTACGATTTGCTCAGGCTTGTCGATGGTTAGTGCCGTTAATTTATTATCCAACAATTGCTGGCTGGTTTTGGATTGCAGTATTGAGTAGGTACCCGCTGAACCACAACAAAGGTGTGTATCTTTGATTTTTGTTAAAGGCACGCCGGCTTTTTTTAAAATGGCTTCAACACCGCCTTTTAGTTGTTGGCCATGTTGTAAGGTACAAGGGCAATGGTAGGCTGTTGGCTTTTTTTGCTTAACGGTGATGTTGTCTAAGTTCTCATTAGTCAGTATTTCACTGATATCTTTTGTGAGTTCCGTTACGCGATGCGCTTTGTCTGCGTAAGCCGGGTCATCTTTTAGCAGCTCGCCGTATTCTTTCACCATGGCACCACAGCCAGATGCTGTCATCACAATGGCTTCTGCTCCGGCTTCGATCGCCGGCCACCAGACATCGATATTTTTGCGCATGGCATTCAGCCCATCATCATGAGCAGCTAGATGATAATCAACAGCACCACAACAACCCGCTTGAGGTGCTTCGGCCAGCGTAATACCTAATTTATCCAGCACTCGCGCTGTTGCGGCATTGGTGTTCGGTGTTGTCACGGATTGTGCACAACCAGCCAGCGCAATCATTTTGCGCGAGTGCCCTTTGCCATTGGTTGCCGGCCATGGCGACGCTTGTTTTTTCGGTGGCACCTTGGCTTTTAATTTTCCTGTTAACAAGGGGCGAAAAAGCTGGCCAAAAAATAATAATAAACCAAAGCGTTTTGGGTAAGGTAATATTTTACGCAAGGACCAACGTGTTAGGCGATCTAACGGTTCACGCTTTACTTTGGTTTCAACAATACCTCGGCCGATATCTACTAAACGACCATAGCGCACACCTGAAGGGCAAGTGGTTTCGCAGCTACGACATGTCAAACAACGGTCCAGATGGGTTTGCGTATTTTCAGTGACCTCATTGGTTTCTAATAATTGTTTAATCAAATAAATGCGCCCACGCGGGCCATCTCGTTCGTCGCCAAAATGCTGATACGTAGGGCATGTTGCCGTACAAAAACCACAATGCACACAGGCACGCAAAATATCTTCCGCTTCGGTGATATCAGGCAAAGCCGCTATTTTAGGGTGAATGTTTGTTTGCATAATAAATTACATCCAACCGTATAAACGGCCACTATTAAATATGTTGTGAGGATCAAAGGATTGCTTTAGATTCTTATGTACTGTTTTTAATACAGAATTTGGCTTATAAAAAACTTCATCATCACGGTTACCGCCACGATACAAAATAACTTCACCCCCATTGGCTGCTGCCCACCCTTGTAATTCAGCATGAACAAAATTCCCTTTTAACCAACGTTGCGAACCCGCCCAGTCAATGAGCCAGGGCTCCACTTGTCGATAAACAGGTGCAGTAGGACTTAAAGAAAAACGCCAGAGTGGTATATCTTCATCTCTGTCTGTAAAAAATTCATTCTGTTGCTCTCGCAAAACATGCCAGAATGTTTCTGCTTCGCTTTCAGACAATAAACTTGCGTTTGCGAGCTGGCTTAACCATTTGTCAGCGGTGCCTTCGACAGCACTTTTTGCACCAGATAAACGTAAATACATTGTGCCGTTATCCCAGCAGGCTCCACTTAATGGTTTTGCCGTACCTGAAAGCTTATTCATTGATTGAATGGCTTCTTGCATCGATAAAGGGCAAGCCAGTGTCATTGTTGATGCAGGCTTGGGCAATACTTTAAAACTAATTTCGGTCATCATACCCAAGGTGCCCATGGCGCCGGCTTGCAATCGCGAGACATCATAGCCTGCGACGTTTTTCATCACCTGCCCACCAAACTGCAGGTGCTCGCCTTTGCCGTTAATTAAATTAACGCCGAGCACATGATCCCTTAGTGAACCACTCCAAGGTCGACCAGGGCCAGATTGATTAGTCGCCAGCGAACCACCAATCGTTGCGTTACCGTTAAAGCGTGCGGGATCACAGGCCAGCATTTGGTTATGTTCTGCCAATGCTGCATCAATTTCTGCCAGAGATGTTCCTGCGCGCGCTGTCATTACCAATTCAACAAATTCGTAATTGAGAATACCCGTATGCTCTGCAGTCGAAATAATTTTTGCATCGCGATCAAAGGCACGCCCCATAAAATTTTTGGTACCATTCCCTTGAATCACAATGGGGGTTTGCTGAGATACAGCCGCGCTGACTTGATCAATTAGATAAGAAGTAATGTCGCTCATGCCACACCTTGGTTATTGATTGCATGAGACTGATGGTGGTGATTATGGGTATCACTGCTATCAATATTTTTTCCCTTTAATAAGGCGCGATATTCCTGACATCGCTTCAGCACAGGAATACCTTTCCCGGGATTTAAATTTCCATTAGGATCGAAAGCTGATTTAATGGAATGAAACTGTGCGACTTCCTGGTCGTTAAACTGTACGGCCATTTGCCGGATTTTTTCTAAACCCACACCGTGCTCACCAGTAATGCAACCGCCCACCTCGACACAAAGCTCTAAAATTTTTCCGCCAAACTCTTCCGTTTTTTCAAACTCACCGGGCACATTGGAATCAAATAGAATTAAGGGGTGCAAATTGCCATCGCCCGCATGAAAAACATTGGCAACTCGCAATTGATATTTCTCTGATAGGTTTTCAATTTCTGTGAGCACATGGGCAAGCTGGCCACGTGGAATAGTACCGTCCATGCAATAGTAATCGGGAGAGATTCTACCAACTGCAGGGAAAGCAGATTTGCGGCCTTTCCAAAATAATGCACGCTCTTGCTCATCGTGAGAAATACGCACGCTGGTTGCACCAAGCTCTTTAAACAAATCAGCAACCTGATCGATATATTCCTGTACCTCTTCTAAGGTACCGTCGACCTCACATAGCAATAGCGCTTTCGCTTCGACAGGATAACCCGCATTGGCAAACGCTTCTGATGCTTTGATGGCGTGAGTGTCCATCATTTCCAAGCCGCCAGGAATAATGCCACGCGAAATAATTTCTCCCACTGCATCACCAGCCGTTTGCACCGAATCGAACCCTGCGAGGATCACTTGCGCTTTTTCGGGCAAGGGTAATAATTTAACGGTGACTTCGGTAATGACACCTAACATACCTTCAGAACCATTCATCAATGCCAACAGATCGGCACCGTAATTATCTAAACCTTCACTGCCAATGATTACTCGCTCACCGTCGACGGTAACCATTTCAATTTTTAAAACGTTGTGTACGGTTAAACCGTATTTTAAACAATGAACGCCACCTGCATTTTCTGCGACGTTTCCACCAATAGAACAGGCGATTTGTGACGATGGATCTGGGGCATAATACAAGTCGTGTTCGGCAGCGGCTTCACTAATAGCCAAGTTACGCACACCAGGCTGCAATCGCGCAATACGTGCGAGGGGATCAATTTCCAGTATATTTTTGAATTTCGCTAAGGAGAGAATGACACCGTTTTTATGGGGGGTTGCACCAGCGGATAAACTCGTGCCAGCACCGCGCGCCACAACGGGAACATTGTGCTGATGGCAGATTTTCATGACGCGCTGAACTTGCTCTACGGTTTCAGGCAGCACCACCAACATGGGCATTTCACAATAGGCTGCTAAGCCATCGCACTCGTAAACTTTTTGTGTTTCCGCATCGCTGATGACATATTCAGAATCAATAAATTTCCTGAACTCGCGAGTCAATGTCTCAGCTAATTGTATTTGTGTTGTTGCTGTGCTGTTAATGAGCTTCTCCAAATTGAATACCGATTTAAGGGAAGTTCTTTCAGGCACTTATTATTATCTAAGTGCGCTCTAAAGATATACTGTATTTCTACTCTGTAAAGCGCACTCTAGATCTACTTTTTATTCATAGAATTCCGATAACTATATCTCTACGAAAAAATAGTTACTATTTTGCTAAAAAGAAATCTAAGCCTGCTTGTGCGCAATCCATATCCTGTTGTGGTGTCCCAGAGCTAACGCCTATGCCACCAACAAATTCTCCGTCTACCTGTACGGGTAAACCACCACCCACTGTACTGATACGACCACCGACTTCAGTATGAATACCAAACGCCAAATTACCCGGGACACATACTGCATTGTAGTCGTGAGTTGCTTTACGTGCCGCACCCGCAGTGAAGGCTTTATCTTGTGCAACCGTAATACTGTGCGCCTTACCGCCATCCATACGTTCAAAGGCAATCAAATTGCCAGATTCATCGACAACGGCGATACACATGGGCACACCAATTTCGGTTGCCTTGTTGCGTGCACCTTCAATTAATTGTTGCGCATCGGAGATGCTCAAACGTTTTATTGTTAACATGTTTGTTTCCTATAATTAATGAGACATTTTGTCTCACAAAAAAATAAAAAAGGCTTTATAAATCAACAACTAATCGAAAATTTCAGCCCCGAAGCATCATAATACAAAATATGATTTTCTCACAAACAATAATAACGACATTAACAATATAAATGTGTGCAAAAAATTTCATAATACACACGAAAATTAGTTACTTTAGGACGCAGGCCCGTCACTACGAGAGAAACAATACGAGCATAAATCTAATTATTGCTCACCTGATTAAACATAAATGTCTAAATACAGGTGAGCAAAACGAAGCACTTTACGACACTAATTAAGACTTCGCTTTTTCTCGGTAAGCATGTAAAAGAGGCTCAGTATAACCACTCGGCTGAGCGCACCCTTCGAACACTAATTCACAAGCAGATTGGAAAGCCACACCATCAAATGAAGGCGCCATAGGTACATAACATGGGTCGCCCGCATTTTGCTCATCGACAACAGCCGCCATTCGCTTCATGGTTTCAATAACCTGAGCTTCAGTACAAATGTCGTGACGCAACCAGTTGGCAATATGCTGGCTGGAAATGCGCAAAGTTGCACGGTCTTCCATTAAGCCAACATTATTAATGTCCGGCACTTTAGAACAACCTACACCTTGGTCAATCCAACGGACAACATAACCCAAAATACCTTGCGCATTGTTATCCAGCTCTTGCTGAATTTCTTCTTCAGATAATTTCATATCACCCAGTAATGGCGGCGTTAAAATATCGTCCAAGTTAGCGCGTCTACGCTCACTTAACTCTTCCTGTCTTTGTTCAACACTCACTTTATGGTAGTGGATAGCATGAAGTGTTGCTGCCGTTGGCGAAGGCACCCAAGCACAATCAGCACCCGCTTCTGGATGCGCCGCCTTAGTTGCGAGCATCTGCCCCATTTCATCAGGCTTGGCCCACATACCCTTACCAATTTGTGCGCGACCTTTTAAACCACACTGCAAACCGATATCGACATTCCAGTCTTCGTAGGCAGAGATCCAAGGCTGCTCTTTAATTTTTTCTTTCGGCAACATTGGACCCGCTTCCATCGAGGTATGCATTTCATCACCCGTACGATCAAGGAAGCCTGTGTTAATAAATACCAAACGATTTTTAACTGCGCGGATACACTCTTTCAGGTTAATGGTTGTACGTCGCTCTTCATCCATTACGCCAACTTTCATTGTGTAACGTGGTAAACCCAATAAGTCTTCGATGCGATCAAATAATTGGTTAGTAAACGCCGCTTCTTCTGGACCATGCATTTTAGGCTTAACAATATAGATGCTTTTTGTACGACTGTTGCGAATCGCTTTGTTGGACTCGGTATTTTTAAAGTCGTGCATTGCACACAACGTGGTAAATAAGGCATCCATAATTCCTTCTGGAATATTGTTACCATCTCTATCCAAAATGCCACTGTTCGTCATCAAGTGACCCACATTACGTACCAGTAATAAACTACGGCCGTGTAGAACCAATGGCTTCTCGTCAGCACCAATATAATGCCTATCTGCTTTTAATGAACGAGTCTGCTCTTTTCCGCCTTTAACAAACGTTTCTTCGAGAGTTCCTTTCATTAAACCCAGCCAGTTGCGATAGACCAATACTTTGTCTTCTGCATCAACCGCGGCAACAGAGTCTTCGCAATCCTGAATGGTACTAATCGCTGCTTCGAGAACAACATCTTGAACACAAGCAGCAGAGCTTTGCTTGTCCGTAGTATTGTCACGGTCAATTTTAAGCTCTATATGCAAATCGTTATTTTTTAATAAAATCGATGACGGGTTAGTGGCATCACCCACATAACCTACAAACTTTTCTGGGCTCACCAAAGCTCGGGTTGTGCCGTCAGTCAGAACTGCACGTAACTCAAGCACATCGACATTACGCACTAATTGATATTCAACTACTTCTGTATGCAGACCGTTATCGGTTAAAGGGGCTGCCATATCTAGGAATCGAGACGCTCTGGCAATAACACGTGCACCACGACGTTCGTTAAAACCTTTACCACGCTTACAGCCATAACCATTAACAATCACGTCGGTGCCGTAAAGCGCATCGTATAGACTGCCCCAACGTGCATTAGCTGCATTCAACGCAAAACGTGCATTATTCACAGGAACCACTAACTGAGGGCCAGCTATAGTGGTAATCTCATCGTCTACATTACTGGTATCGATGGAAAAATCATATCCTTCAGGGACCAGGTACCCAATTTCAGTCAGGAACTCTTTATAGACATCCATATCTTTGATCGGGCCAGGGTTGGCGCGATGCCATTCATCTATCTGCGCTTGAATGTCATCACGCTTTTTTAATAACGCCTGATTGGCAGGAGCTAACTCGTGAACCAAGTCACTGAAGCCTTTCCAAATTTTGTTCGCGTCTAAATCCAAGCCAGGTAATATTTCCTGATTTAATAGCTGATCTAAGCTAGATGCTACACGTAAGTCACTTTTGTCAACATAAGTAGTCATAATGTCTTCTTTTGAGATAATTGGTTCCGAAACGGATAGAATAGAACTTGAGGCACATCATGTCTACATTATCTCTAACTGGTTATACCAGTTATTATTTAAACACTTTTATTAAGTCCCTGAATTTATTGGAAATTATATTATTTGACAAAACAAAGCGTGATAAGATTAAATGACTGGTATTACCAGGCAATAAGTGCTCATAAAAACATCATATACGACTCACGAATGAACTGATAGCGCCATGACCAATCAAGAAGTTGTTTCTACTCGCTCTACGACGATATCTCGTCAACTCGAAGAACTTATTCTAGATGGCACACTCCAACCTGGAGACAAAATCCCTTCTGAGCGCCAATTATCCCAACGACTCAGTGCTTCTCGCCCATTGATTCGCGAAGCGCTAAAAGAGCTACGCGGCCGAGGTGTGATTAATACTCTTCATGGCAAAGGCTCATTTGTCACTGGCATGTTGGAAAATAAGAATAACGAAACACCATTGTCTCGCCTTTATCAGCAGCACCCTCGTTTACTCTATGACCTGCTAGAAGTGAGAGAACTTCTCGAAGGTGAAGCAGCCTTATTAGCCGCAGAGCGAGGCACTGAAAAAGACTTGTACAAAATTACCAAGGCGTACTACGCCATGAGCAACTTACCCAAGAAAGAGAAAGACTTACTAAAAGCTGCACATTTGGATCATGCCTTTCACCGATCAATCTATGAAGCGTCTCACAACCCTGTATTGGTTCACACATTACAAAGTCTGATGCAATTGATGTTTAGCAGCGTCGTTGCCTCGGTGAGTAACCTGTATCACCGAGATAGCCAGAAGCAACAAATCGATAAACATCACTATAAAATTTACAATGCTATTATTGATCGCAAACCTGAATCTGCTAAAAGCGCTGCCGTCGAACACACCAGAAATATTCGGGATCGCATGCTGGAAATAGAACGTCAGGAAGAACGCTTGAATAGAGCCAAGCTCTGGGATAAGGACATGTGAACCAATAGGCGTAAACAACATTAAACATGCATAATAATTTAATAACACGAATACTCAACGCAAAAAACTGTAATGGCCTATGACAAAAAACACTGGCTCCATTCATATTAATCAACCACTGAATACTGAAGTCCTACCTGATATTCTGCACAGGATTCATGAAGAGGTTATTCCTGCTTTTGGGCAAGGAAAAGTGGCTGATTATATTCCAGACTTAAAATGTGTCGAACCTCATCAATTTGGCTTAGCCCTGAGAACGGTCAAAGGTGAAGAGTTTACGATTGGTTCAGCAGATACCGCTTTCTCAATTCAAAGTATTTCAAAACTATTTACTTTAATGTTGGCTCTGGATATTGCTGGCGAGGCTCTATGGGAACGTGTTGGGCGAGAACCTTCGGGCATGCGCTTTAATTCTCTGTTGCTGTTAGACTCCGAAGGCGGTATACCGAGAAACCCTTTTATCAACGCCGGAGCTATCGTCGTTACCGATATTATTGCCGCGAGGAGTTCGTCTCCTGTTCGACGCATTGAGGAATTTATTGCGTCACTCTCAGGCAATAAAGATAATCGTATTGACCAACAGGTAGCTGCTGGCGAAAAAGCAACGGGGTTTCGCAATATTGCTATCGCCAACTTACTAAAGGCAATGGGAAATATAGAAGCTGATGTAAATCAAACCCTTGATTGCTATTTTAAACAGTGCGCCATATCCATGAGCTGCCGAGATCTTGCGCGTGCGACCGAATGTTTAGCTAACCGTGGACGCTCTAGTTTTAAATCCAGCTTTCACGCCGAAGCAATGGACAAACGTATTAATTCATTAATGTTAACCTGTGGCTTATATGATGCCGTTGGCAATTTTGCTTACAATGTTGGCTTACCTGCAAAAAGCGGCGTTGGCGGTGGCATTGTTGCAGTTTCACCCGGCCAATATACTGTGTCCGTGTGGGCACCTGAATTAGACCATTATGGGAATTCTGTCTTAGGTCAGCTAGCCTTAGAAAAGCTGACAACATATACACAAACTTCAGTATTTTAAATCACCAATAATAAACGCCACATCCAGAGAAGAAGATGACTGAAAAAATAAATAATGATGCATTAATGGCCCTAAAAATTGCCTTTAGTTATATGCCAAAAGCAATCGAAGTTAATAAGTATGAATATGGCGATGATTATCAAAGAGTACTCGACCACATAGAATCGGTTAGAGAGATATTACTCATCAACGATGTTGATCCAGAAGAAATTGACGGTGAAATCAACCCTAACAGCAGTCCCAATTCTTGCTATTGAGTGACAACACAGTGGGTTCTTAAAAATATAAATATTGAGTAGAAAAACTATGTCGATTAATTGGAATGAAACTTACGCTGCGATATGGCGGCAACAAAAACAACGTTTACGCCCTGTTACTGCCATGGACCCTGTCTCATTGGATTCGCTAATCGGTATTGATCGACAAAAAAATGAACTTATAAAGAACACAGAAAATTTTATCTCAGGTAGACCTCATAATAATGCCTTATTGTGGGGCGCAAGAGGAACAGGAAAATCATCGCTCATCAAGGCAATTCTAAATAAATACAAAGATCACAATCTACGATTGATCGAAATATTTAAGAATGACCTTCATAACCTGCTTGATATCGTTGATGACATCCGAGACTTACCGCAAAGATTTATTATCTATTGCGATGATTTTTCGTTTGAGGAAAATGAAACTACCTATATGATATTAAAAACCATATTGGATGGTTCGATTGAATTACCACCAGATAACATTATTTTATATGCCACATCAAACCGTAGGCATTTAATGCCAGAATACATGAAGGACAATTTAGACTCTAAAGTCGTTAATGGAGAATTGCATTACTCCGATGCAATAGAAGAAAAAATTTCTTTATCTGATCGCTTCGGATTATGGTTATCGTTTCACCCAAAGAATATAGAAGAATATCTTAAGGTTGTTGACAGCTATTTTCCCGAATATGATGGCGACAAGGAAAAACTCTATGAAGCAGCAAAACTCTTTGCTGCAACCAGAGCGTCTAAGAGCGGAAGAACTGCCCAGCAATTTTACAATTATTATTCTGCACAAGAAGAGTAATATCAAATTATTGTGCAGCATATTTATTTTTAATCATTTTATTTTTTAACCACAAAAACACAAAGGTAAGGTTATGAAATTAGAATCTCTTGCATTACATCACGGCTATACATCTGAACCCACTACAAAATCAGCAGCAGTTCCTATCTACCAGACAACTTCCTATACCTTTGACAACACTCAACATGGTGCTGACTTATTTGATCTTAAAGTGCCGGGAAATATCTATACCCGGATAATGAACCCAACAACCGATGTCTTAGAGCAACGACTAGCGGCAATGGAAGGTGGGATTGCAGCACTAGCTGTGGCATCTGGCATGGCAGCAATTACTTATTCCATTCAATGCATTTGTGATGTTGGTTCAAATATTGTCAGCACCAGCCAGCTCTATGGAGGGACATACAATTTATTTGCGCATACACTTCCCAAACAAGGCATTGAAGTGCGCATGGTCACAGCAGATGATTTTGAAGGGTTTGAAAAGGCAATTGATAGCAATACCCGAGCGATTTTTTGTGAATCAATTGGCAACCCTGCAGGTAATATTGTCGATCTTGAAAAGTTATCTGCTATTGCTAAAAAGCACGGCGTCCCATTGATAGTAGATAACACTGTCGCAACGCCTTATTTATGTCGCCCGTTTGAGCTTGGTGCCGATATTGTTATCCATTCATTAACAAAATATATCGGCGGCCATGGCAACTCTATTGGCGGCATTATTATCGATTCAGGAAAATTTGACTGGGTCGCCAATAAAGACCGCTTCCCCATGCTAAATGAACCAGACCCTTCTTATCATGGTGTCGTTTATACTGAAGCATTAGGCCCTGCAGCTTATATTGGCCGCTGCCGAGTTGTTCCTTTGCGAAGTACCGGTGCAGCACTTTCACCACAAAATACCTTTTTGATTCTACAGGGTTTGGAAACCTTAGGGCTACGAATGGAAAGGCATTGTAGCAACGCTGAAAAATTAGCAGACTATCTTAATAAACATGAGAAGGTCAGCTGGGTCAATTATGCTGCCTTGCCCGACAGCCCTTACCAAGATGCATGCAAGAAAATTACTGGAGGGAAAGCCTCAGGAATACTTAGCTTCGGCATTGTGGGAGGTGCTGAAGCAGGAGCACAATTTATTGATGCGCTGCAAATGGTTCTTCGCTTAGTGAACATTGGTGATGCAAAATCACTCGCCTGCCACCCAGCTTCGACTACTCATAGACAGTTGAATGACGAAGAACTTGCTGCTGCCGGCGCCAGTAAAGACCTTATACGTATTTCAGTAGGCATTGAGAATATTGATGACATTATTGCAGACGTTAGCCAAGCCTTAGATGCTGTATCGTAAATATTTATTCTGGGAGTCTCGGAGAGTCACTCACAGACTCCTTTAATAAAAAGCTAAAAGTAAACGGAGAGAATTATGTTCGACAAAGATTCATTTATTGAAAAATGTAAAGAGCTTGCCAAGCTAGAGGATGCTCATAAAAAAATTAAAGTGCTGCTTGAAGCATCTATTACAAACCCAACACAAATAATGGATCAGCTAGGAACACCCAGCTCTGCTGGTTTTGATATATTGTATCGCTCCGACGAACTTACCATTATTAATTTTATATGGGCGCCAGGAATGGAACTTCATGCCCACAACCATAATATCTGGGCCGTGATTGGCATTTATAGTGGCGCAGAAGAAAATACGTTTTATGTAAGAAAAGACGATACTATTGTTAAGCAGAATATTAAGAACCTGAGCGTAGGTGATGTGACTATGTTAGGGGAAAATGTGATTCATTCTGTAAAAAATACCACCGCGGGATTTACTGGTGGGATACATATCTATGGCGGCGATTTTGTTGATATTGAAAGAAGCGAATGGGATATGGAATCTTTTAAAGAGTCACCCTACGACATGGAACATACTCGCGAGGTTTTTGCAGAAGCGAATAAAAAATTGGCAATGTAAATTAGGAGAGAATTCCTTTAAAGCCAAGAATTAAAAATTTTCGCTATAATTCTTGGCTTTTATAGTTAAAGTACATTCAATATATATTTAATTAGCTTGCCTTTCCCATACTTGTGTTCGCCCTAATATAGGAGTGCCAATATAGCCGCGCACCTTCAATTCGTTGCCACCTTCTTGCAAGCTGAGCTTTACTTTGTATTCTTTCCCTTTTTTAGGATCCAGTATTTTCCCACCACCCCAAGATTCTCCGTCATCATTGGGGGTTACACCCCACAAAATAACCATACCCGTAATTGGCTGATTCGCTTTATCTCCCTTACATTTATCACACAAGGGATTCGGTTTGCTCGGATTAAGTAGTTCTATCACTTTTCCTTCAAATCCACCGTTCACTTCATAAATTTCTATGATACTTTTCGGCTTTCCTGTTTTGTCATCAATTGAACGCCACTTTCCCACAGGGGAATCACTGGCCAATGCAAAATTAGATAAAAGGAAGAATACACTCAACACTATCATTAACGAGGCACGAAAAATATGCTGAGTCATACCGTAGCTTTTCATAATTTACTCCAATGTCATTATTATTAGTTTATCGAGTTATTTCGCAGGTCTATATTCAAATGTGGCCCTGACTATACCATGATCAGATGTCCCATTCTCTTTATGGTTCGATTTATTTAAATGATCATTAAATAGATCCATACATTTAAAAGCCCATAATCGTTTTTTCGAATTATCATAAAACTCCTGAGACACTAGAATATGATCCAAAGATTCATGAACATTTTGATAAATATGCGTGTAATACACATCTCTTAATGCTCGATATTCTTGCAATGTACCCACTGTATAAAGGGCTGTATCACTGCCTCCCTTACTTAAACCACTTAACAAGTAATTAGGCTGAGCTGTAATGACATTTAAGGTATTGCTATGCTGGCCATCGTTTAGATCGCCCAGCACGACTACCGGGTTTTCATTGCCCTTCATTTCTTCTGTCAATATCATGCGCAATGCTGTTGCCTCTGCAGTACGCCGAATAGTCGAAATAGCCGAACCCAAAGCTGCCCGGTGCTTAGAATAATAAGATGGTTGATCCTTATACCATGGCTCACGAAAAACTTTTGTCGGTGCTTTGGACTTTAAATGAGCCACATAAACTGATATTACCTTTCCATTTGACCTGGGCTTTACACGAAAATGCAAAAGGGGGCGAGAAAATTTATCAATAGCAACAGAAATGCCTGACGTTTGGGCATCATCACCACCGCTAGCCAACTTGAATTTTTCAGGAAATTCAGTAATCCAATCGGGATCACCGATCAATATTTCTTTTTTGACGGCAGCCGCACAAGTTATAGACTGACCCGTATGACCATCGGGAACGAGTAATGAATACTCTGATTGCAATTTAGACTCTTTAAAAACATCCTGCAATGCTTTCTGATGCCAAAGCTCTTGAAAACCAATAACATCAGCATTGATTGTTTTTATTATATCGCTCGTCCATTCTATTTTTTTATCGTAGGCTTCTTGGGTCCAGCCATCACTATCTGTATAAACCCTTAAGCCCGGTAAATTTAAATTATATAAATTACACGATGAGAAAGTTACTGTCGTACGCCGTGCCATATCGCTTTCCTTTTAAGTACTTTTTATAAAGTGCTTCTTAAAATTTGCGCCATACTGCTCTTATGTAGTTAAGTCTTATAAAATAGAGAATTCCGAAATGGTAAAAAAGTCTGCTTAATAATAAGCAGACTTCCCTTCACCTCTTAAGGCTTTATCATGGTATCGCAGATGATCTTCAATAAAGCTCGCGATAAAAAAGTAACTATGGTCGTAACCTGAATGCATGCGCAAGGTCAGTGGATAGTTGGCTTTTTCACAAGCCGCTTGCATTGCTTCTGGCTTAAGCTGCTCTTTTAAGAATTCATCATTCTCACCCTGATCAAGCAAGATTGGCAATTTTTCCTCTGCTGCTTCGATCAGTAGAGAAGCATCATACTGAGACCATGTACTTTTATCTTCACCTAAATATCGGGTAAAAACATTTTGTCCCCAAGCGCAATCTGTTGGATTACAGATGGGAGAAAACGCAGAAACGGAAGCGTATCTTTCAGGGTTTTTAAGTGCGATAGTTATCGCGCCATGCCCACCCATAGAATGACCACTGATACTACACTTGTCAGTGACAGGAAAATTATCCTGAATCGCTTTTGGCAACTCATCAACAACATAGTCATACATATTGTAATGCTCGCTCCACGGCTTTTGTGTTGCGTTCAGGTAAAAACCTGCGCCAGAACCGAAATCATAATTATCATGCTCACCGGGTAAATCTGTACCACGTGGGCTTGTGTCAGGACAAACAATAGCAATACCCAATTCAGCCGCCACCCTTTGTGCACCCGCTTTCTGCATGAAATTCTCATCTGTACAGGTCAAACCTGACAACCAGTACAATACTGGCACAGATTGTTTTGCAGCTTGTGGCGGCAAATAAATCGCAAAGATCATTTCACAGTTCAAACAATCAGAATGATGTTGGTAACGCTTCATCCAACCATCGAAAGACTTGTTTTCAGATAGTAGCTTCATAGTATTTACGCTTATATATTAATATTTAAAAGATCAAAGGCACAATGTGCCTCTGATCACTTATTTAAGGCCATTTATTGAAAAATGACTTTCGCTCGTTAATAAATCACGACAGAGCGGATACTTTCACCTTCATGCATCAGGTCAAATGCTTTATTAATATCATCCAGCCCCATAGTGTGGGTAACCATTGGATCGATTTTAATTTCGCCTTGCATGTATTGGTCAACGTATCCCGGCAACTGTGAACGGCCTTTAACGCCGCCAAATGCAGTACCCCGCCATACACGCCCTGTTACCAATTGAAATGGTCGAGTCGCAATTTCCTGACCTGCTCCAGCAACACCAATAATGACAGACTCACCCCAACCTTTATGACAGCACTCTAATGCTGAACGCATAAGGTTAACGTTACCGATACATTCAAAAGAGTAATCGACACCACCGTCAGTAATATCAACAATTACGTCTTGAATAGGCTTATCGTAATTTTTAGGGTTGATGAAGTCTGTTGCCCCTAACATCTTAGCCATTTCAAACTTTTCATCATTGATATCGATACAGTATATGCGCTCAGCCTTTGCCATGACTGCGCCCTGCACAACACTTAAGCCTATTCCGCCTAAACCGAATACCGCAACACTCGATCCGGGCTCAACTTTGGCGGTATTCAACACCGCACCAATACCCGTTGTAATACCACAACCCAATAGACATACTTTATCTAATGGCGCAGCCTTATTAATTTTAGCAACGGCAATTTCAGGCACAACGGTATATTCCGAAAAGGTAGAAGTACCCATATAATGAAAGATTGTCTTACCATCTTTAGAAAAACGAGAAGAGCCATCAGGCATTAATCCCTGACCTTGGGTTGAGCGAATGGCCTGACAAAGGTTGGTCTTCCCAGACAAGCAGAACTTACACTGACCACATTCTGGGGTGTATAAAGGGATAACATGGTCGCCCACAGCAAGCGAGGTTACACCTTCACCCACTTCCTCAACAATGGCACCACCTTCGTGGCCTAAAACAGCAGGAAATAGTCCTTCTGGATCATCGCCTGATAATGTATAAGCATCAGTATGGCAGACGCCTGTTGCAACAACGCGCAATAAGACTTCTCCCGCTTTTGGGCCTTCAAGATCTATCTCTTCGATACTTAAGGGTTGCCCTGCTTCCCAAGCTACAGCAGCACGTGTTTTCATCATTATTCCTCATAAGCATTTATTAAAATTTTGGGTTAGTGTAACAACTTTGCCTTTCCCCTGCACTGCCCTTAAAACCAAGCATTTCGGAGGGATTCAGCGAGTTTGTGGCCGCAGTGAACTCTCTGGCAGGCATTGTGTCAATATGAAGATATATTCATAAGATACGAAACTCAGCAGAACCGCTTTCCATGAAAATTTCTATAAAAAAAGCCATACTCTTTTTCACCGCAATACTGGCCATCAGCTCCGCTCATGCTCAAGTAGAGGGAGTGAAATACATCTGGAAAGAAAAGCTCGATAAGGAAGGGATTAAAATTTATACCAGCAAGGTACAAGGGTCAAAATACAATGCGGTCCGCGGTGTTATGACTGCCAAAGCTAATATAACCAGCTTAGTCGCATTGGTACAGGACACATCATCCTGCCCTCAATGGGCTGAGTTTTGCAAAGAATCTCGCGTGCATAAAAAAATATCAGACACTGAATACTATATTTACACCTACAACGATATCCCCTTCCCTGTTACCGATAGAGATGCGGTAACCAAGGTAGTATGGAAACAAGACCCAGACACATTAAAAGTCAGCATGCGAAGCACCCCAACCAAAGGCCTTATAGAAAAAACTAAAGCCGTTCGCATAGAAGAAGCCGATTCTCAGTGGCATTTCACACCACTAAAAGATGGCAGCACATTGGTTGAAAGCTTTGCACATATTAACCCAAATGGCCCAACACCAGCCTGGCTCACTAATATGTTATTAGTAAAAGCGCCTTTCAAAACCATGAAAAACATGCGAGCAATTGCCGAGCGAGGCGATTATCAAAATAAATCTCTTGCATTTATTCATGACCCTGGAAAAAATCTCAGCAATTGCAGCTCTGCATCAAAGACTTGCTGATACAACCTGATTGAAAAGAATTCATTCATCGCCATTAAAAAATTCATACCATTATTTAATGATAAAATTAAAATCCTTATCTTTCATAACGATACAATCACACTTTACTTAATTATTGAAAACGTCAATTTTTTAACTGTAAGTCTTATACAAATTTTTTCTCTTTTTTTATTACCCCTAATTCCGCAATTGAAAACGAAATCTAAGCAGCTACACTCAAATTAGACAACAGATAAATGCGGAATACCCCTATATGTACCTACGAACCATTTTCGGCTCACTATTAGCCATGAGCCTTTTATTCTTTTCGGGGCTTTCAAATGCCTCCAACCAACATAACCCTGATGACGTTTACTCTAAAGTAGATTATGCATTTCGCCTAACCCAGAAGTTACTGGAAAATAAAAGCATTAATGATTTGTCGTATCCAGTTTCTCATGAAAAAACTGTCAAACCTATGCATGTGTACGAACTACATGTATCAGTAATCACTGAGCTTTATCGATACTCATTAAAGAATGATTTAACACCACCACCACTAACCTTTTCGTCGCCAATTGTCTATACGCCTATAGATGTTTATAAGTTATCTAAAATCATTGTCGACAGCGTGGAGTCCATTTATAAAAAAGATATTGGCTTTATTGCCATGTTTAATGCCAAATTCAAAGGGAAAACTCCAAAAGATGTTTATGGGAAATTATATGAACTTTATTACGGATTAGTTCGTTTAAACGATGCGAAAAAAGTCAGCCCTAATAATGTATATGCCCAAGCCAAACGAGCAAAAGAAGATTTGCAAATTATGTTGCTTACTTTATCTAAACGTTTAAACAATAAAGAAATAGACAAAAAGCGTTTATTGGTTACAGCCACTTATGGAATGCATCCAGATGGCTCGACAATGTCAGCCTTTGAGAAAGGAAAAAAGCCAAAGGATGTAATCCAAAGCGCTTTTGGTATTCGCAAAAAACTTAATACTTTAAGAAAAACATACAAGATGAAAGAAGTTGCTATCCCTAACTTATCAGATTACGCGACTGTAGCTCCAGTAGATGCTTTTTTACAGACTCAATTTATTATTGCCGAAATCAATCTACTGAAATCTCCATTTAAAATTAATCATTCCACTAATGTTGCTATTGATACCGATAAAAAAACGCCTTCAGATGTATATCAAGAAATGAAGCATATATCTTATCTACTTGATCGCCTGATTAGCCTATAGGAATTACCCGACAATGTTAAAATCTCTCAAGCATAAAATATTATTAGCAAATTCAACTTTTGTTATTGTTGTTGTATTATCAACACTATTTGTGGGCTATCAGATAAACCAAACTCAAGGGCTTGCCTCTGAAGAACAACAAATCATTGAACAGCTTTCCGAGCTAACAAAAATTGAAAAAAACTTTTTTGAAATGAAAGAATCTGGGCTGCTCTTTTCTATGCTATTCAGAGATAAAACTCAAGAAAAGATGAAGTCTTCCTACAATAAAATACTAAGCCTTATTGATTCGAATGAAGCTGATTCATTAAAAATTCTCTCAGGCCACGTTAACGAGTATCACACTTTATTAGAAGAAGTCTCTTTAGCTTTTATAGATGATGACAAGGTGAAAGGCAGTCTATTGCTCAGCCAAGCAGAAACGTTATCAAGCACAATTAATGAGGTGCTAGCCACCCATGTTCAAAAATTAGAAAAGCAAGGTGTAGAACTAAGCTTAGCTAATGAAAAAAGACGCGAACATACTAGCGATGTTATAAAAACATCGATATATTCGCAAATTGTATTAATCATCATATTAGGCATTGGGTTCTCAGTATTATTATCGAAACTTATTATCAGCCCTTTAATTAATCTCCGTAAAACGGTCAGCACCATTCAAGATCAAGGAGATTTAACGTTACGCTCACATATCGAATCTACTGATGAAATCGGAGATCTAAGCAGATCCTTTAATACCATGCTCAGCAGCCTTAATGGCATTGTCAGCAATGTGCGTAAGCAATCTGAAGAAGTATCAACATCCGCCAGTGAGCTCTCAACAATAACAACCCAAACCGTTGCAGGAACCAAAGAACAGTCACAAAGAACCAATGAATTAGCAGATGTCATTCATAATTAATCATCTGCCGTTAAAACTATCGCAGACAATGCAGAAGAAGCGTCCGAATCTGCAAAAGAAACCAATGCGTCTGCACTTTCTGGACACACTGTCGTTAATAGAACAATTTCCGATATCAACGATCTAGCAAACGAAATGAAACAAACTTCTCTCGCCATCGAGAAAGTTAAAAATGATAGTGAAAACATTGGTACAGTACTTGATGTAATTAAAACCATTGCAGAACAAACCAATCTGCTTGCATTAAATGCAGCGATTGAGGCTGCTAGAGCAGGAGAACAAGGCCGAGGCTTTGCTGTGGTAGCTGACGAAGTGCGAACCTTAGCTCAACGGACGCAACAGTCAACCATTGAGATTGAAGAACTAGTGGGAACACTTCAACAGGGTGCTCAAGAAGCCGTGGCGGTTATGAATACCAACCAGGAAAAAGCAAACAATACTGCAACGCAATCACAACAAGCGGGAACAGCGTTAGATGAAATAAAGAATGCTATTCAAACTATTCTGTCAATGAATACCAGTATTGCCGAAGCAGCACAACAACAAATGCAAGCAACGGAATTAGCCAATCAAAATACTAACCGAATTACTGAAATCGCTCAACAAACTGCCGAAGGCGCGAATCAAACGTCAAATGCCAGCAAGCATTTAGATAGCTTGGGCAATCAATTGCAACAAAGCATTCAACAGTTCAAAGTTTAATCAAAGGCAGCATGAGCAAGCCTATTTATTCATGCTGCAAATACTTTCTAAAAATTAATGTATTACTCGGCAACGTATAGTGCCTTTAATATTTTTTAACTGTTTTAATGCCATATCACTATAATCAGCATCCACCTCAACAACAACGTAGCCTACCTTCTCGTTAGTTTGTAAATACTGGCCTGCAATATTGATATTGTTATCCGAAAAAATATTATTAATAGAAGACAATACACCAGGAATGTTTTGATGAACGTGCAGCAAACGATGCTTGCCAGGATGCTCAGGCAAAGCGACCTCAGGAAAATTGACTGAACTCGTTGTTGTTCCATTATCAGAGTACTTCACTAATTTCTCAGCAACTTCCAAGCCTATATTCTGCTGAGCTTCTTGAGTAGATCCACCGATATGAGGTGTCAAAATAGTATTATCGAACTGGCGTAAAGGACTGACAAATTCTTCAGCATTACCTTTAGGCTCAATAGGGAAAACGTCAATCGCCGCACCGGCAAGATGCTTATCGTCTAACGCAGCTGCCAACGCATCAATATCAATCACCGTACCCCGTGCCGCATTAATCAAAATTGAACCCGCTTTCATAGCAGTAATTTCTTTTTGACCAAACATATTTTTTGTAGAAGGGCTTTCAGGCACATGCAATGTCACAACATCTGACATGCCCAACAACTCATGAAGATCACGTACTTGCACAGCATTCCCCAATGGTAATTTAGTCACAACATCATAAAAGCGTACTCTCATACCCAATGCTTCGGCTAACACACTAATTTGGCTACCAATAGAGCCATAGCCGACAACACCCAATGTTTTACCTCTTGCCTCATACGAACCGACAGCTGACTTCAACCATCCACCACGATGACAAACCGCATTTTTTTCAGGGATGCCTCGCAATAACATAATCGCTTCAGCTAAGACTAGCTCAGCAACAGAACGCGTATTGGAGTACGGAGCGTTAAAAACAACAACCCCGAATTCTTGTGCGGCAAGCAAGTCTACTTGGTTAGTGCCAATACAAAAACAACCTACCGCCACCAACTTATTTGCTTTTTCTAAAACTCGTCGAGTCAGTTGAGTGCGAGAGCGAATACCAATAAAATGCACATCTTTAATTTTTTCTATTAGCTCATCTTCAGTTAATGCTGTTTTTATATATTCAATATTGGTGTAACCAGCCTCCTTCAATGTATCAACAGCTGTCTGATGGACACCTTCTAATAATAGAAAACGAATCTTATCTTTTTCGAGCGAAATAGAAACCATGAGTTTGAAAAACCTCAGTATTAGAGAGAATAAAAGTTATTTAGGCAATAGGAGTTTTTAGAGGCCGCGCATTGTAGCAGACTTAAACGCCAAAGCCTACAGCAACAAATACAAACAAATCTAGAACATTTTTTTTTGCGTAAAAACGCAATTAACAACCAAGGAATATTTATGCAGTTAGTTTGGTTACGCAATGATTTACGACTGGAAGACAACCCCGCACTTTACTATGCAAGCCGACAAGGGCCCGTCTGCTGCATATTTATAAGCACTGAAAAACAATGGCTAGAGCACGATGATGCCATTGCGAAAATAAGTTTTCGACAGCAGCGAATTAATGAACTACAAAATGAATTATTTTATAAAAACATTCCTTTAAAAATAATTTCTATAGATTTTTTCACGGAAATACCGAAAGTATTCGTGAATTTAGCCGAACAATTAAAGAAAAAAAACATTAAGGTAGATGGCTTATGGTTTAACCACGAATACCCTCTCAATGAAAAATTGAGAGATCAGGCAGTCGTTGAGACAATGAGGAAACAGGATATTTCGTGCCACACATTTCATGGCGATATCATTCATCCTCCGGGCACGATAAAAACCCAGAGCGGAACGACATACCATGTATTTTCAGCGTTTGCACGACAATGGCGCAATCAGCTCAACGAAAGCTTATTAACAACACTTCCCACACCTCGAAAGCAAGCCCCTACTGAAATCAATAATAATGACTCAGAGCAAACATGGCTAGAGAGCACGAATAATTACAGGGACGATCTATGGCCTCCCGAAAAAAAACAAATACACAAAAAGCTCCGAAAATTTGTTCAAAATAACGTGCTTCAATATAAAGAACTGCGTGACATACCAAGTATTGCCGGGACCAGCACGCTATCTCCCTACTTAATGTGTGGGGCAATTAGTGTACGCCAATGCATTAGCGCAACTCGCGAACAAACTGAGCAGTGGCTAGAAAGTACATGGGTTAACGAGCTGATTTGGCGTGACTTTTATCGGCATTTAGTCGATGCATATCCTCACCTATCACAATCGAAAAACTTTAAAGACATCAAGAAACCCATTCCATGGGAAAACGACCCACGCCACTGGCAAGCATGGTGCGATGGCACAACAGGTTACCCTATCGTCGATGCCGCCATGAAGCAACTAATACAAACAGGCTGGATGCATAACAGATTACGCATGATTGTTGCTGCGTTTTTAACAAAGCTGTTGCTAATAGACTGGCGAAAGGGCGAGCAATTTTTTATGAAGCACCTTATCGATGGTGATTACGCTTCGAACAATGGCGGTTGGCAATGGGCAGCGTCAACAGGAGCAGATGCTGTGCCATACTTTCGAATATTCAACCCAACGCGGCAGTCTGAACGCTTTGACCCTGAAGGCAAGTTCATTAAGAAGTTTTTACCTGAACTATCATCACTGGACAAAAAATCTATCCACAACCCAGATAAGCAACAGCGAGAAACCTTCAATTATCCCGCCCCAATCATTGACTACAAATTTTCGCGCCAACGCGCTTTAGATATTTATGCTGGCGCCATGGGCAAATCTTAATTAAGGTAGAGAAGCGCTATACATTACTATTAACCTTATACTTTCGACAGAAGCTATCTACCTCCGATGATAGCCATTCAACGAACTTGATCACTTTAGGGCGCTGAAGATAATGAGGCGGCGCACATACAAAGTATTTAAAATTCAATTCGACAGCATCATCAAATAACGGCTTTAAATTACCCGCCTGAATCGCATCGGCAACAAGGCAATGACGAACCATCGCCACTCCCTGCGCACTCAAGGCAGAATCAATAACATAGTGAGAACCATCAAAGCTTATTCGCTCAGAAAACTCCTTACTATCAACCGTTTTTTTAGCCACACCACCCTTCTCCTTCACGTATCCTTTTGCGCCTAACCAGTAATCCCAACCCACATTACCTGTTGCATCCTCAAGTAACCTTAGTTTTTGCAAGTCTTCTACTTTTTTTATTTTTTTTGAACCGAGATAGCTGGGATGACAAACCGGGTAAAGGTAATCACTCATCAAGAACTGACTATCCAAACCGTCATAGGTCCCTCCACCAAAGCGAATAGCTAAATCGCTACCTTGAGGGCCAAATGCATCTAAGGCATCGCTCATATTGAGACTAACCGCAATATCCGGATGCGTCTCATAAAAACTTCCTAAACGCGGAATCAACCAACGGGATGCAAAGCTTGGCAACACAGAAACGGTAACCACCTTTGAATTGTTATCGCTCAGCACACTCTCGACACCCTGATCAAGAGCATCAAACGCTATTTTCAAGTGAGGCAATAGCTGCTCTCCCTCTGGCGTTAACTCAATGGCACGATGCTGACGATAAAATAATGTGACACCTAATGACTCTTCTACTATTCGAATTTGCTGACTCACAGCAGCCTGCGTCACAAATAGTTTTTCGGCGGCTTCCTTGATACTCAAATGCCGAGCAGCCACATAGAAGTAATAAAGGCCTTTTAAGTGCTGAGAAGCTTTCACTTTAGATTTTCTTAACTCATAGGTAAAAATAGTTGGTTGAGTAAAACACTAGATCAATCAATAATCAACCTATCAAGTTAACATTATTCGGAAAAAATCATGAATACACTAATTAGCGAATGTAACACAATCTCCAAAAAGCCTTACAACCCTATATTTAGGGTTAATTATTTCTTATCTAAAATAACACTGTATCGAGATAGATATAAGAGCCGAAAAGCCCTGGCCAGACTACCGGTTGAACGGCTCAATGATATTGGGCTTGATAAAGAACAAGCCATTACCGAATCCAAAAAGCCTTTCTGGAAATAGATAAAGGCATAGAGATAGAAATTTTTAATATAAGTAATTAATCATAACAACTGAACTTTCAGTGCGTTATTGCCGTCAATAGCTGCATCAATTAAAACATGTCATCTATTGAGGAAAGACAAAATGAAAACTTCATTACTTGCGCTGATTATCAGCTTTACTATTTCTATTTTTTCAACTGGCGTATTTGCTGGCGAACAATACACCAAGAAAGGTTATGCATTAAGTGGTTACGATACTGTCGCTTATTTTACAGCTGGTGCACCGACAAAAGGAGATAAGAAAATTTCGACTGAGTGGAATGGCGCCAAATGGTTATTTGCATCAGAAGAAAACAAAAATTTATTTTTAGCTGATCCAAAAAAATATGCACCAGCATACGATGGTCATTGTGCTTTTGCTGCAGGCATCAATAGAAAAGTAAGCGCCAGACCTGATTTATGGAAGATTATTGATGGGCGCCTATTTTTAAATTTCAGCAAAGCAGCTAATGAGCGCTGGTTAGAAAATCCTGAAGATTACATTAAAGATGGTGATGTTAACTGGGTTGACTTAAGCGAGAAACCTGCCGCTTAATATCACCAAATGCCAAGAGAATAATTTTATCCGCAGCGCTTTCTTGCTGCGGATACTTTTTTAGAGGCACACTCACTTAAGGGACACACTACTTAAAAAGAATGAGTATAAGAAATAGAGACTGAACCGTAACTATTTTTTCTATCCTGCCCTTTAAATTCATCCGTTACAAAACGCCGAGAAAAACTTAACTTAAAACGATAAATCAGCATCGCAACACCTACCGATGCCGTCGCCAAAAAAGGTTCTTTATCAACGCTGTGACTATCCGAAAAAGTATTTCCATCCAATGTAATATCGCGCAAAACCAAACGCCCATTCAATGATAAAAATGTGTGAGCACCGCCAAACCATCTTCCCCTTACCCTGTTATCAAAACCAGATCCCGGTGAACTGTTATCCCCACCTGGGTTAGCAGAAGACGTACCAAAATCTCTAGGCAACTGCCAACCAAAACGGAATTCTGCACCGCTCTCTAAGTAAGTCGCAACATTGCCTATACTCCCTCCCCAGTTACCAATAATATCGTAACTCCAGGAGTTCAACGCAGAAGGCTGATAGAATTTATTCTTTTGGCTATACAGAAACTGAAGGCCTAGCTCATTTCTCAGTTGATTATCCCAGCCCTGATATTTTTCTAATCCGCGCGCCTCATGAACAGCATCTTGCGATTCTTTTGCATAGGATGCTGGCCCAACCATCCCTATATTTAGCACAGCAGTCTCCAATCGACTGTGGTTACTAACTTGGTAACCAAAGCCCAGATACAACCAGCCGGCATAAGGGCGATCCTCTTCCACTAAGTCAGTTCGCTCACGGAAGCGCTCATCCGGCGTGTACATTTGCTGCCCTAAGCTCACGACCATATTCCGCTGTAACTGCATTTCGCTGGCACGAAAAAAGCGTAAGCGTTTATTAATTGATCGAAGGGTATCGGGTAACGTTGGGTCTTGATCAAAATCGGCAAGGTCAGGGGAAACAAAACTGAAGCGTATACCATTTGTATAGCCATCATCCGAATTTGCAAACAGATCGTTATCCAGAAAAAAACTACTGGTCCACCAGTCATGGGATTCTGCGGCTGCCAAAGAGCTATATAGTGATATCGACATTAGCAAAGGGGCCATAACTAACCCCCTTTTGAAAAAAAAGGGAGTCATCACTTTACTCTCAAAAGGGGCACAAAGGAGTAGATACCAAGCAACACTGTTAAAAATTCCTGCAATTTAAGTTCCTGCAACTTAAGCTCCTATAATTTAAAGTCCTTCTTATTTAAATCCCCACACAAAGACTAACCTAGGCTTTGTATTTTGTTTCTACACCAGCTGGAGTACCCAATAACAATACATCTGCTGAGCGCTGAGCAAACAATCCATTGGTTACCACACCCACAATTTGATTAATTTGATTCTCAAGCAATACAGGGTCCGCAATACTCAAACCATGAACATCTAAAATGTCATTACCGTTATCTGTCTTAACACCCGCTCGATATTCCGGACTTCCTCCCAACTTAGCTAACTCACGAGAGACATGAGCCCTGGCCATGGGAATTACCTCAACAGGCAAAGGGAAACCGCCCAAAACATCAACCCACTTACTACCATCAGCGATACAGACAAACTCTCCAGCACAAGCAGCGACGATCTTCTCTCGGGTCAATGCAGCACCACCACCCTTTATCAAACACAGGTTGGAGTCAGATTCATCCGCACCATCAACATAGACTATCAAGCCATCAACTTCATTTAAGTCGTAAACAGGAATACCATGCCCTTCAAGTCGTGCCGCAGTCGCTTCAGAGCTGGCAACTGCCCCACCAAAATGGGCTTTAACCCCAGCCAGATAATCGATAAAGAAATTAGCTGTTGATCCCGTGCCTACACCAATAATGGAATCTGACTCTAACTTGGGCCGGATATAGTCAACCGCAGCTTTAGCAACCGCTTGCTTTAATTCATCTTGTGTCATATCAATTCAGCCTGTTTGCAAATGAACATTAGGTAAGGAAATAGATAAAGCTTCCCGGGTAGTATTTAACAGCCACATTTCACAGAGCGGAATTAAAACACAATATCTAGTGCTACTACAGCATCTTTAGTACCACACTGATTAATCGAATGAATAAAAAAACAAAGATTTCATCGACCATTTCACATGCACAGTGAATCTCTATTGGCAAATAACATTTTTTTCGGTATAAAGCGCAATCTATAACTAAAGTTATAAATTTATTGGACATTTAAAGATGTTCGACCAAAATAGATAGTAAGGCCTAACTAAAAGGCCCTTTGTTTCGAAACAAGTGCAGTACGCAGCACTAGAGGTAAGCCATGAAACCCGATGTATTAACAATCACCGCCTTGGTGTTTGTTATTGGTGTGCTAATAAGCAGTATGGGGATTACCGATGGATTGGATAGTAAAAGCGATGTACCGCCTCCAGCCTTACACCAAGGCATTGCTACTCGATAGCCCAGCTGAATATTTAACAAACGTTAAAGATTAGAGTTGGACCGTAGCAGCAATCACGATATTAAATAATACAAATTTAGAAGGGCCTACGCGCCAGATATTGTCGTGCCAGATATTTTACCCAGCCGATACTATACTTTGACGATATGGTCTAATGGCACATCCCATGGCTGGGGATCAATTTGCTCAATTTCCTGGAGGCCGTGAGCAACCCCCAGCAACACAGGCTTAGCCATATGTCTATAGCTAGGGACACTCTCGCTTAAATCATGCCTCTTGAAAGCAAATGCACGATCATAATACCCGCCGCCCATGCCAATGCGATGTCCAAATCGATCAAAGCCAACCAGAGGAACCAAAACAAGATCTAACGCCTGAGGCAGAATAGGAAGACTGGGCTTTGGCTCCAATATGCCATAACGGTTATTCAGCAACTCTCCGCCAGGCGCATAGTGAATAAAAGACATTGAATGACTAGCATCATTACCTTTTTTTAATACCGGCAAATAGCATTGCTTACCATCACGCCAAGCCTGCTTTAAAAAAAAGCGGCAATCAAGTTCACCATCAGTGCCCAGATACAATGCGATATGACGACTCTGCTTGTAACAATCAAGCGAACAAACATTTTTTGCCAGCTGCTGTGCAGCGCGACATTGAGTACCAACACCTAACAAGCGACGGCGACGGCGAATAGTTTTACGAAGTTGATCAGTTAAATCATTCAAAACGGTTTCAAATATATAAGAAAAACAAAAGAGGAGAATAACGAAAAGAGGCTACTCAATACAATCATTAAGTAGTAAAAATCCCAAGACGCCGCTGTCAAACTGACCTTGAACCGTAATGTTCAAGGGGGGTGGCTTCTGGTCTGCATTAGGCTTTCCGTCTTGCGGACATGCGCACCAACAGACACTAGAAACCTCCTAAGGAGGTATTATCGGCTCGAGGACATCAAGACTGGCATGCGCCCCAGGAGTTAAAAATAGTATAGCTCAGAGTTACCTACTTAGGCCATTATTGATAACAACTTTTTGAGATAATTAAACTATAGATAAACAGAAGAATAAGCATTAAACGTTATTGGACTTTTCCAAAGTTCAGCAACAAAATTAAGATAGGACTTGATCGATACGATGGTGAAGCTCATCCAATAACGCCTGATCCTCTTTACGAGTAGAATCTGCGGTTTGCAAAACTTCATTGGATAAATTGAGAGCAGCCATAACAGCAATTCGCTCTACACCTATGACACTCCCCGATTGACGTATATCTCGCATACGACGATCCAATTCCGATGCAGCACGCAATAGAGCGTCACGCTCCTCAACAGGGCATGCGACTTGGTAATCCTTACCCAAAATATGGACAGATAGCGTTTCTGTTGTCATTGTTACTAACCTACACTCTGCTGTAAGTTTTTAAGGTGCCCGATCATAGCTTCAACACGGGTGCGAGCCATCTCATTTTTCTCAATCAGGCGAGTACGTTCCTGTAGCCAATGATTTTCACGGGACTGCAATTCCTCGCAACGACGAATCAGTTGGTCAACCTTTGTATAAAGTTCTTCGATAGTATGTTCAGACATAATCGCAATTAAACGCTTATCTTTTGTAAACTGCAAGCCACCGGTGGCCTTAGCTTATCGGTAATGGGACTAAAATCAATTTTTATCATCAGAATATTACTGATTTGTTATTAATTATATCGTTTATAGCCACAACTCTAAAGCCTGCCGCCAAAGCAGTAGATCCTTCCCTAAGACATAAAACTCAGGGTTAATGATGCTTTCTTTTTGATTATAACGCAGGCTGTCGAATGCATGATCCACTACGTTACCTCCCGCAGCCTCTACCACTGCCTGAGCGGCAGCCGTATCCCACTCAGATGTTGGTCCAGAACGAGGATACAAATCAGCTTCACCGGCAGCAATCAAGCACAACTTTAAAGAGCTACCCATAGGCTTACAAACCACCTCACCTATCGCTTGCTTAATGTGAGCACAATGCTCCACAATCGCACTTGCCCCATGATGGCGACTGGTCACAACTTCTATTGGCAGGTCTTTAGTACCTCGACCTGTAAGCGTTCGCACAGTAATAGATTCAACCTGCCCTCTCACCACCCGATAAGCACCTACACCTTGCAAACCAGCGTAAACAACACCAGTCACAGGCACATACACCACCCCCAAAACAGGGACCCCATGCTCAATCAGAGCAATATTAACCGTAAATTCACCATTACGAGCAATGAACTCCTTTGTTCCATCCAATGGATCTACCAACCAATAACGCGACCAATTCCGCCTCACGCTGAATTCAGGCAAACCAGATTCTTCAGAAAGGATGGGGGTATTAGGGCTTAACGAGGATAAAGCTCTAGTAATACAGTCATTGGCCGCTATATCAGCCTCCGTCACCGGAGTATCATCGCCCTTTGTATTTATTTGAAAGTCAGCAGACTGCTGATATACAGACAAAATGATATCTCCGGCGGCGCACGCGATAGCTATCACATCATTCAGAAGAGCTTTATTAAGCACTCATTTTTTCCATCTATTGCAATTGAGTAACCGCCACTAATAGAGTCTGGCGACTTAAAACGTTATTATACACAGCAACGACAATAATCAACCGAGCAAACCCCACCTTCGGGCACCAATCTTTCCGCAAGACTTTTTAAGTCGAGGTAACAATCTTCTTATGTATTTTGAGCTAATCTTATCAACACCATGATCAACTGGAACTCAATTGATACTGTCATGTTGGACATGGATGGCACGCTACTGGATTTACATTATGACAACCATTTTTGGCTAACTCACCTCCCCAAGCGATACGCCGACATACACAATATGAGCCGTAAAGAGGCTGAGCGTCAATTACATAAACATATCTATGAAATTGAAGGTACTCTCAATTGGTACTGTCTAGATTATTGGTCAGAAAGCCTTGGAATCGATGTCACCGAGCTTAAAAAAGAAACTAAGCATAAAATTCAAGAGCGACCCCACGTCAACGACTTTTTACAGGCACTGAAAAACAATGGAAAGCTTGTATATTTAGTAACGAATGCCCATCCGGCAGGCATTAATATAAAACTAGCTGAAACTAACATCGAACCATTTCTTGATGAGATTATTTCTTCTCATCAATTTCAGGCACCAAAAGAACAACACCGCTTTTGGCAAGCCCTCGATCAACACATTGATTTTAATAAAGAGCGCACCTTATTCATCGACGACAATATTACCGTTCTCAATACTGCTGTAGAATTTGGCATTAAAAACATACTCGGTATTCATCAACCTGATAGCCAGAGAGAAAGAGTGCTAGATGATGTTCCAGCAATTCATCACTTTGACGAGATCATGACAGGACTGCAACAAGCAGAGAAAAAATAAACAATGGATAAGGTACGCATAGATAAATGGTTGTGGGCTGCTCGCTTTTTTAAAACACGAAGCTTGGCAAAACATGCCATCGAGGGCGGCAAAGTCCACTGCGATGGCCAACGAATTAAAGCCAGTAAAGAAATTGTTATCAACACTTTGCTTTCTATCCGCCAAGGATGGGACGCAAAAGAAGTGAAAGTTATTTCCTTATCTGATCAGCGGCGCGGCGCACCAGAGGCTGCCCTGCTCTACGAAGAAACAGCAGAAAGCATTGAAAAACGCAAAGATAATGAAGAACAAAGAAAATTATTAAAGAGCGCCTCAGGCTTGCAAACGGAAGGAAGGCCAACAAAAAAACAAAGGCGGCAAATACATCGCTTTAAAGATTTAATGGATGATTAAAAATTTAAAACAATGCATTTTCACTTTGAATAAAAAGCAAGAAATACCCAATTATGTTGGTTGCTTAACAACTCGCAAATAAGGCTTAACTTCTTTCCAGCCTTCAGGATACTTTTCTTTAGCCTCTTCGTTGGAAACAGCGGGCACAATAATAACATCTTCTCCATTTTCCCAATTAACAGGCGTAGCCACTTTGTGCTTAGCTGTTAATTGCATCGAATCCAACACCCTTAAAATTTCATTGAAATTTCGCCCGGTTGTCATCGGATAAGTCATCATCAACTTAATATTTTTATCCGGTCCGACAATAAAAACTGAACGGACTGTTGCATTGGTCATTGCAGTACGACCTTCTGCAGAACCAGTTTCATCAGCGGGAAACATATTGTAGAGCTTCGACACATTTAAATCTGTATCGGCAATCATAGGGAAATTAACTTTGTGCCCTTGAGTCTCCTCAATATCTTTTGCCCACTCTGCATGATTATCGACAGGGTCAATGCTTAAACCAATTGCTTTACAATTACGTTTAGCAAACTCATCTTCCAAACCTGCAGCATAACCTAACTCCGTTGTACAAACGGGCGTAAAATCTTTTGGATGAGAAAATAATATTGCCCAACTATCTCCAATCCAATCATGAAAATTGATTTCCCCCTGTGTTGTCTGTGCTGTGAAATTTGGGGCTTGATCGTTAATTCTTAGCGACATAAATTTCTCTCCCGGTCATGGTTAAGTTATTTTCTTTATTAAAATAATTTATATGTGCAATGTTATAGCTGCACATACACTCTGTGTGAGCGTGCAAATAATAGCAAACAACTATTTATTGGTTACGCTCTTGTAAAATATCTTTCCAAGCTTTATCAGAGACGTGTTTATAAGCTTTATAATCACCTGTCAGCCAACGTTTAGCGCCACGGGCAGCATAAAAAAGATACAACTGATCATCAAATACCGCCCAATGTTCACCGCTTGTCTTAATAAGACCTTCACCTAAGCTTAACGCATTAGCACAATGACCATTATAAGCAGGCGCATATTTTCCCGGGTCCGACTCAAACTTTTGCTTCTCAGCCTCCGACACAAAATACCATTTCGCACCTTTCCATTCCAAGCTATAAATCTTATCACCCTTAACCGCTTTATCCCCTAAAGATAATTTGTGGTAAGCAGTGACATCGTGACCAGTAACAGCTGTATTGTTAAAAAAACCTGTGCTAACAGGTTCATTTGCCGAAACCAGAGAGGTAACAAGCGACAAAAACATTAACAAGGAAAAATTAAATTTCACAATCTATCTCCATAATAGAACTTAAAGGACTAACTCTGACAAGCATATTCTATTTTTATTCCATTTATTGCTATCGCTACCAGTAAAAGATCTCGATAACCGGTCAAAATCTAATACACTTCACAGTTCTATCACTTCAACAGTAACCGCCCCTGATCTCAATAGACTTTTACACTAAAGCTGCCTATTCTCTAACACATTCTGAGAGCTTAAACCCGCCAAGCAATATAGCCAATAGAAGGGTTCTATTGAAAAACTTATGCTCTAATAGTCTAAGAAATAAGCGATTTTATAATTTTTACTGCACGATGGCACTTATAATAACGTTTACAAACAATAGTTGAGACGATTTATTTATGAATACTGGCAAATATAAGTAACCCATCTTAGATGAAACTCTTTCGTTATCTTAATCAATCTATTGGTTTAACACAGGCAACTGTCGTGTTACTGGCCAGTGTTTTTATTGGATTGATATTTAGTACGCTCTATTTGAGCTATAACTTGTCAGATCAACGACGAGACGCCATGACGCTTACAGAAGAAATTCTAACCGCAGCTGAAGGTGGTGCAACGAATGCTGCCTGGACCCTAAATGCGAACCTGGCAACTCAAGTAACAAACAGCATGGTAGCACTGGGGAATGTACAAACAGCTGAACTTCTTGATGATAACGGCCAGATTCTAGCTAAAGCTAACGCTCCCCAAAAACAAAGTAACGCTCTGATTACATGGTTCTCATCTACATTTATTGGCGAACAAATTAGAGGGGAAAGAGAACTCACTGTTACTGTGGGCGATAAAGTACAAAAAGTAGGCTCTTTATCTATTAACCTCGATGTATCTCACATTACTAACAATTTTTTTATTCTTGCCTCAACAGTTTTTATCGCCGCGTTAATTCAAGCATTTTCCATCGCTTTGGTACTGCTATGGCTATCCTCCCGCCTCGTCACATCACCATTAAAACGCGCAGCTATCGCCATTGCTAATATCGACCCCAAGAATCCCGAAGCAATGACGTTGCCCATACCAGCTAAACATGAACAAAACGAATTGGGGCATTTGTTAAAACATGCCAATAAAATGCTCAGCCGTTTGTATATTACACAAGAGCAACTACGC
Organism: uncultured Pseudomonadales bacterium; assembly: GCA_947487765.1. GTDB lineage: Bacteria > Pseudomonadota > Gammaproteobacteria > Pseudomonadales > Cellvibrionaceae > CANLBN01. The sequence goes on from CANKXO010000003.1 coordinate 455,709, forward strand.
AATCTTGCAACAAGAGATCCTTTAACAAATCAGCCAAACCGTACTTTGATTACCGACAGGCTATCGAGAGCCTTAAAAACGGCACAACGCAATAACACGCTAGTCGCAGTATTATTTATGGACCTCGATCGCTTTAAAAATATCAATGATTCTCTAGGTCATGATATTGGCGATATTTTACTCATAGAAACTGCCTCTCGACTCACAAAGATATTACGCAGCAATGATTCTGTAGGGCGCTTAGGTGGCGATGAGTTTTTAATTATTCTTGAGGACGTACACGACATTGATGAAATTGTACGTACAGTACAGCGAATCAGCGATGCTCTTTCCGACCCTTATTTCCTTCAAGGACATGAGGTACTAACCTCTGGCAGCGTGGGCATTGCGGTATACCCTGACGATGGTGAAGACACCAGTACGCTGATGCGTTGCGCTGACTTAGCAATGTATGAAGCTAAAGGCAGCACAACACGTTGGCACTTTTTTGCTGAAGAAATGAGCGACCGGGTTGATGCCCGTTTAAAAACAGAAGCAGCTCTCGGACACGCATTAGAACGGCATGAATTTCTATTGCATTTCCAGCCAAAAATCGCGACCAAAGATCACTCACTAGCAGGCTGTGAAGCATTGTTACGCTGGCGAAGCGACCCACAATCCCTTGCTGCGGGCGACTTCATTGGCATAGCAGAGGATAGTGGCATTATCGTAGAAATCGGTGCCTGGGTGCTTGAGCAAGCATGCAAGCAAATACGGGATTGGTCGACACGATATGGCGACATACCCATATCGATTAATGTCTCTGGTAGACAGTTAAAGGAAGTTGACTTTGTTTATCAAACCTTATCAACAATAAGACGTTACGGCATCAATCCAAGCCTTATTGAACTTGAAATCACAGAGACGATATTAATCGATGCTCTAGATGAAAGTTTTAATATTCTCAAACAACTACGAGAAGCCGGCATTACTATTAGTATTGATGACTTCGGCACCGGATATTCGTCGTTATCGTATCTGACACGCTTACCAGTCGACACCCTGAAAATTGATCGATCGTTTGTATCAGGACCTCAGCGCTCAAAAGCCGTTCTCGAAATGATTGTATCTATGGCAAAAACCCTCCAGCTAAAAACTGTCGCGGAGGGCGTAGAAACACAAGGGCAACGTAATTGGCTCACTTATGAGGGGTGTGACTATTTACAGGGATATTTATTCAGCAGACCCATACCCGCAGTCGAATTTGAAGACCTATTTCTACAACAAACCTCCTATCTGAAGAGCAAAGCCAAGTAAGATATTCTGACTAAAACCACATGAAAAAATATCTTTTTTCTAGCCTAATTACTGCACTGTTTTTTAACTCTTTTATTCTTAACGTCAAGGCCGAACAAATAGTCACCATGACTGGCGACCCTTGGCCACCCTATGTCATTGGCGAAGCCGGAAAGGAAGCCTCTAAAGGTACCGGTGTAGAACTCATTCAAACCATTTTTACCCATATCGACAATGCTGACGTTCGTTTCCCATTACTCCCATGGAAACGCGCCTTGAATGAAGTACGAGAAGGGAGAATGGATGGCATTGCTATTTTGCTTAAAACACCAGAGCGTGAAAAATATATGGCGTACACTGACGCATTATATTCTTCTTATGAGCTTGCCTGGTATTCAAGTCAACGATTCACTAATGGCTTTGACTGGCAATCCATTAACGATTTTAAACCGCATATTATAGGCATCGTCAATGGATACAGTTACCCAGAAGTCATCAGAGAATCCATTAACCAAAAGCAGCTTACTATTGTGCAAGCAACAAGCACAGAGCAACTCTTCGCCATGCTCGCAGGTGGCCGTATTGACATTGCATTGGCCAATAGCGAAGTTGGTTACTCGCTAGCAGAGAAATATTCTAAGCATCATAGAGTCCTTCATGCTAATAAGCCAACATCTGAAAATCTTTACTATATTGGCTTATCGAAAAAAGCATCCGCTATCAACCTTATTCCTCAGATAAATAACGCGATACAGAAACTAAAAGATGAGGGGGAAATTAAAAGAATTATGCAAATTAAATAGGCTGCCTAACATAAGATCTAATATTTTTAGACTCTATATTCTCATTCTTTTTCGGTTTTTGGCCGACTTAAAAGTATCGCTCCCGTTCAATAAAGTTAAGGTCGAGCAGACCGACCTTCTTCAGTCTGGTAGAATACCGCCTTAATTCCTACCTATTTTTACTTAAGACAGATTTTGATGCCTTCCGATAACGACTTATTACACCGCTTTATCTTTGACAATACTGATATTCGAGGAGAAATTGTTACTCTTGGGGACAGTATCAGCGAAATGACAGCTAATCAGACATATCCGGCGGGTGTTCAACAATTGTTGGGAGAGTTCATGGCTGCTACCGCCCTGCTCTCCAGCACACTTAAATTCGATGGCATTTTAACGCTGCAAGCTCGCGGTGACGGCCCAATTCCATTATTAGTTGCCGAAGCCAACCATAACAGGCAATTACGAGGTATCGTTAAGCTACAGGACACCGATGTGCCCGATGCCAGTGACTTGCCCGCCCTAATCGGCCAAGGCGTTCTTGCAATAACAATAGATCCAGATCAGGGAAACCGTTATCAAGGCATAGTGCCATTAGAAGGCCCATCATTAGCCGACTGCTTAGAGGGCTACTTTGAACAATCGGAGCAATTGCCTACACGGCTATGGCTAGCAAGCGATGGTACAAAGGCCAGTGGCCTACTATTACAAAAACTTCCTCAACAAGAAACCAGTGAAGAAACAAATCAAGCCGCTTGGGTTAACCGAGTTCAACTTGCCAATACCATTACTGCTGAGGAATTATTGAATTTAGATCATGAACATATGCTTACTCGCCTCTTTCACGAAGAGGGCGTAAGGCTATATGAGCCATTGCAACTAGCTTTTGGTTGCAGCTGCTCTAAAGAGCGTAGCAGTAAAGCCCTTCGGCACTTGGGAAAAGAGGATGCCGAACAACTGGCAAGAGAAGAAGGTATTATCAATGTAGAGTGTGAATTTTGTGGCTTTCAGTACACCTACGACATGAATGATATACAGGCAATATTTTCTCCTGAAACCCGCCATTAAACAGTAAATAGGCACTGCTTAACATAAGGGGCTTTCAAGCATCATCGTCTACAAAATTAGACGATATAGCGCTTAAAATACCTATATTTGGTAGCAAAGTGTTCATTTCCTCTTAAGCCCAGCATGAAATTCTCACCCTTTTTGGTCAAAAAATCATCTGACGGGCTTCGCTTCCGATCTTGAGTCTGACATAATGTCCGACCCCGTAAAAGGAGTTGGCCTAACCAACGACTTTAAACCCTTTAAAAATATGATTATAAGCAGTGATGCTCACTTTAATGTTCATGTCTATCGAACTCATGTTCATCGAAAAACATCACTCGAAAAATAGGAACAACACATGACACAGGCTGCCGAAGACACCTCAGTAACGACGTTCACGGACCTTAGTTCCGAAGAACTGATTCAACATGCCCTAGAGCGCGGAGAAGGGAAACTTTCCCACACTGGCGCGTTGGTTGCTGAAACCGGTGCTCGCACAGGTCGCTCTCCAGCTGACCGCTTTATTGTTAAAGAACCCTCTACAGCGGAAGCTATTGATTGGGGTTCTGTTAATCGCCCTTTTGACGCGGATAAATTTGACGCTCTATGGGACCGTGTTGACGAGCATTTATCAAACGTTGATAACTTTGTTGGAAACTATCATGTGGGCGAAGATCCTGATCATTATCTACCGGTTAAAGTTCGTACGGAAACAGCCTGGCATAGCTTATTTGCTTACAATATGTTTATCCGCACCAACGAATATAACCCCAAAGGCAAAGAAGCATGGACAATATTTCATGCTGCTAATTTTACTTGTGAACCTGAGCGCGACGGTACTAACTCAGAAGGCATTGTGTGCATCAACTTTGGCCAACGCAAAATCCTGATCGCTGGCATGAAATACGCGGGCGAAATGAAGAAATCCATGTTTTCCGTACAGAATTTCCTACTCCCTGAAAAAGACGTTATGCCAATGCACTGCTCCGCTAATGTTGGCAAAGATGGTGACACTTGCTTATTCTTCGGCTTATCTGGCACTGGTAAAACAACCCTTTCTGCTGACCCTGAGCGTTACTTGATCGGTGATGATGAACATGGCTGGGCCAAAGGATCAGTTTTCAATATTGAAGGCGGTTGTTATGCAAAAACAATTGATCTAAGCCAAAAGAATGAGCCTGTTATTTGGGATGCCATTCGCAAAGGTGCCATCGTCGAAAATGTTGTTCACAACGATGCCAATGTTCCGGACTACACCGATACTAGCCTCACAGAAAATGGGCGCTGCTCTTACCCTCTAGAGCATGTAGAAATGCGTCAACTAGAAAACCGTGCAGGTGAGCCTAAAAATGTTATTTTCTTAACGTGTGATGTTTCTGGCGTAATCCCACCAGTATCAATTCTTAGTAAAGAAGCCGCGGCTTACCACTTCTTATCTGGCTATACAGCACGCGTTGGCTCTACCGAATTAGGTGCAGAAGCAGGTATCCACCCTGCATTTTCAACCTGCTTCGGCGCACCGTTTATGCCTCGCCCTGCTCGTGAATATGGCGACCTACTGATGAAACGCATCGAAGACTTTGATGCTAAAGTATTTCTAGTGAATACTGGCTGGACAGGCGGCTCTGGTGGCGCTAACGGCAAAGGTTCGCGTTTCCCCATACCAGTAACACGCGCAGTTGTTGCAGCCATTCAAAATGGCTCATTGAACAACGTAAGTACTGAACACTTAGACATTCTGAATTTAGATATCCCAACCGAAATTCCTAGTGTCGATAAGAAATATGTGAACCCTAGGGAAGCTTGGGAAGATAAAGCTGAGTACGATGCGCAAGCAAGTAAACTCGCCGGATTATTCGCTGAAAATATCAAAAAGTTTGATGTTAGCGATGAAGTCGCAGCGGCAGGCCCTAAAGCATAGCTTTCTTCGAAATACATTGCTTAACCCTCCCAGAAAGGCCGCTATTGCGGCCTTTTTCTTAGAAAATTTAACATTAAAGTAAGCAATAATGTTTAATTACGATATACAAGAAGCAAAAACAAGCGACGCCGATCCGATAGCTTCACTATGGCAACGTATTGACGAATGCACGCCAACTAGGCCATTCGGTGGGGATACAGCATCAAAAATTGAACGTGCGAAAGATATTATTAGCCATGCCATTCAATCGTCAGGCGCCCACATTTTAGTCGCAAAATCTAACCAGGAAATTATAGGCACCATTACCGGACACCTCTATGAAAGACCCGCGGTTCAGCTTTCATCAGTCGGCGTGATTTATAGCTTATGGGTAAGTCCAGATTGCCGCCGACAAGGAATTGGGCAAGCATTAGTGGATGCGATTGAGCAACATTTAATCCTTATGGGGGCACAAGCATTTCAAGTAGGATGGGACACAGTTAACGAATACGCAGGTGAATGGTGGCAAAAACGTGGTTATAATCCTTACGAAACCATTGCCAGCAAGAATGTGTAGAAAGAACCGTTCAAATTTACTGAGGCTTTTCTGATGAAAAAAATTATTGTCCTTACACTCAGCTCCATCGTCATCAGCGGTTGCACTTGGGTTAACGAAAATAAGGCGGGAAGAGATGTGGCTATTACGGTAATTGACCAAGTCAGCCACTGTCAAAAGGTAGGCGATATTACTTCCAGCGTAAAAAATAAGGTCGGTTTTATCAACCGAAATAACGACAAAGTCATTCAAGAATTATTGATACTGGCAAGAAATGAGGCAGTTAAGCTAAACGCAAACACTATTGTATCAAGCGGTGCACCCCTTGATGGCAAACAAACCTATCAAGCATTTAACTGCCCACAATAACCAATAATACACCAAGGTTACTGGAACGACACATATCGACTTATGAACTATTTAAATCTAAAACTTGGTCGGTATCACTTCCCTTTCAAGCACTTTTGCGGAAGAATTCTTTAAGCTTTTGGATACTAGAAGACGCGGGGCCAGACCATTGCCCTACCTGATAACGTTCACTAAGCCCTTCTACTTTTTTAAGCATCTGGTGCCGCTTAATCGCCGACACAACAGCACGGTCAAATTCGCCTGCTTCTACTGGTTTTTGTAAATAACGGAAAACTTGCCCTTTATTAATTAAATCAATAGCTACATTAGCATCTGTAGAATCAGCAAGAGCGATCACGGTTAAGTCTGGGCGATGCTGCTTGAAAAGATTCAAAGCTTCCAAAGTCTCGTGAGGATCGACAGCAATACCAATGATCGCAACACCTACATCAGGACGAATATCTAAAATTCTGACAGCTTGGATATAAGAACTGGCACCATATACATCAAACCCAAAACGGCGGCTGATGTTACGAATAGAATTTCTAACACGCTGGCTCTTATCCATAAGAATTAACGCTGTTTTTTTATCGACAAGAGAGCTTAACGACGGCTTGTCAGCATTAGAGCGATGCCTTGCTTGAACAGGGAACGGCTTAACAACAGCAACTGTCTTTTCACCGACCGTATGATTCTCAACAACTACTGGAGTATCAGTAAGCTGCTCCTCCGACGCTCTGGCTGCCAAGGCTATCGTCTCTTGCATATCGCCGATATCCCATGGCTTGCTGATATACCGGAAAATTTCACCTTCATTGATAGTATCAATGATTGCTTCTTTATCGACATAACCTGTCAATAAGAGACGCACAACCCGAGGGTAGCGCTGCCTAACCAATGATAGTAATTCATTACCCGTCATATTGGGCATGCGCTGATCACTAACAAGAACATCTATAGGCTCTTGAGCTAGAATTTCTAACGCATCAAAGCCGCTAGATGCAACAAATACATCATAATCTCGTCGAAAAACCGATTTCAAAGAGCGTAACACTCGCTCTTCATCATCGACAAATAATATCCGGTAGCGCTTGGTCATAATCGCCTCACTTTAACTACTCTACATTTTGATATGGAAAACTTAAGGTAATAGTCGCTCCTTCGCCTTTTTCAGATTGCACCTCGACTTGCCCTCTATGCTCCTTAACAATCTTATAACTAATGGACATACCTAAACCTGTACCTTCACCGATAGGCTTGGTGGTAAAGAACGGATCAAATATTTTGGCACGAGTTTCTTCATCCATACCTTCACCTGTATCGATGAAGATAATATTAACAGTATCGTCCATTTTTTTAACACTAATTGTGAGCTGTCCCCCAGTTTCAGGAATTGCTTGCGCTGCATTAGTAATAATATTTAGAAAAACCTGATTCAACTTTGAAGGGTTACATTCTAGAAATACATCTTCATTGTAGTCTTTGATGACAGATACATTCGATTGCTTCAAAATGCTACTAGCTATCTTAAGCGTATTATCTAGGCCTTCACATATATCAAATCGCTCAATTAACTGACGGTCGAGTCGCGAAAAACTACGTAAATTTTTCACAAGTTCAGATATGTCATTTAATCCATGAGAGCTATCATCTAATAGCTCTTTAGCTTCATTAACAATATCATCCTGCTCCATCCGGTGATATTGCCTGAGCACTTGTACAACCTGCTTGCTTAACGCCTCTTTATTGTTCGGCTTTTTAACCGCTTCACCATAAACTCGGCTTAAGCCTTTCATTAACGTATCCATACTGATAAATAAATTATTCACGATAGAGACATTATTATTAACATAGCCTAGCGGTGTATTAATTTCATGGGCGATCCCTGCAACCATCTGGCCTAATGATGCCATTTTTTCTGACTGTATTAACTGTTCTTGCGACTCTTTTACCTCTTTGTAAGCAGAGTTAATCTGTTGAGTCCGATCTTTAACTTTATCCTCTAATTGTGTATAACTTCCCCTGAGTTTCATCGCAAAATAAAATGCAACCAATAGCGCTAACAAGCCATAAGCGATAATGGCATAACTGCGTAGCTGCCCGTCATTTGCAGAGGATGACAAATAATTTTCTGTGTACAAGCCATCTAACTTAGATAAGGTTTTTTCAGAATCAATAGCTAACGCATTCTGTAAATAGTTCTGAGTCTGCTCCTGCTCATCAACGACAGCGATGACATGAGAGTTATATTCTAGCAAGGGGATTTCATTGGAAAATAAAGGCAGCAAATCTAAAATTTTACGCACATTGTCTTGGATAATATCTGCCTGCTCTTTATCTCCGTACAAAGACCAACGATAAAGTGCCTGATTGATTTTTTTCAACAGTGACGCATCACTTTCTGATTTGTTCTCAAGAGTAGAAATCAACTGATCACCCAAAGGGGGGGCATATTTGATTGAGTTACGAAGTACCGCGTTATGAGACTTAAAACTTTCAACCAAATCTATCTTTAAATTTATTTGCTCTTCATATTCACGCAGCGCATCAGCAAGCGAAATATCGGTATCAAGATAGCGAGCCATATTAGATTTTTTCAACTTAGCAAAGCTATCACTTAACAATACGCTTTTTTTAGCGAGCTCGTCATAATCTGCTTGTAAACCATAACGAGATTTAAGCAGCAAAACATTAAGACCGGCATCCGTCTGCTTTAGTTGATTCATCAAATTAACACTAACCATATAGTTTTCATGAGCAGAGTCTTCTGCATTCTTGTGGTAAAAAATGCCTAACGCTATACCTGTAATTAGCAGTAAGGAAAGTAGTAATACATTTATTTTCATTATTATTTGCCTCCCTTAGGCAGGTCACCGGGTAGAGTCTTCAAAAATTCGATAATGGCATCCTTATGAGCATCTGGGACTTGTCGCCCTAACTGAAATTCCGTCATGATATCGATGGCTTCACGCAAAGTTCGCACAGAGCCATTGTGAAAATAAGGAGGAGTCAACACCGCTAAGCGTAGGCTTGGCACTTTAAAAACACGCTTATCCCATTCATTGCCAGTCACTGCAAAACGTCCCATATCAGTACCAAAGCCCTTGAGCAAATTGATATCCTTTAACACACCGACTTTTTGAAATAAGTTACCGCCGACGTTTGCTCCCTGATGGCAACTAACACAACCGTAAGACTTAAAATATTGATACCCTAACTTAGCTTGCTGGTTAATAGCGTTAGCATCCCCTTTTAAATAACGATCAAAAGGAGAATTGGGCGTCAGCAGTGTACGTTCATATTCAGCAATTGCGTGTTGAATATCTTGACTATTGATTGGCCGCCCATAGATATTCTGAAATTGTTCTGCGTAATTGTCCGTTTCTTTCAACTTTTGTGTCGTTTCTTCCCAAGAGTCCATTCCCATGACTTTTGGGTTTTTTACCACTACACGAACTTGATCATCCAAACTATCAATACGGCCATCCCATAACTGACGGAAATTGAGTGCCGAGTTATAAACTGTTGGAGAATTGCGTTTATTCAACTGACCATTAACACCTCTTGATTGGTCTAAAAAATCAACGCCAGCACGATCAAGAAAATGACAGCTTTCACAAGACAAGGAATTATCCTTTGATAAACGCACATCTGAAAACAACAATTTTCCTAGCGCTGCCTTATCTGGATCATGAGGTAGGGAGCTGGGAATTGGCAAAATAGGTTCGGCAGACAATGCTGCTTGAGACATTAAAAAACATCCAATCGATAAACCTATTTTATAGGTTTGCCTAAGAAATAATGTAACACCTAACATAAAAAAACCTCGTTAATGCGTAGCAGTAAGCAGCCAGGCTTTACGCATCAAATAATAGACGACAAAAAACAATGACAATGAAACACAATAAATTAACGTTACATACGCCGCGTTAATAATGGGGCGAGGATGTAAATTGGAAAACCAGAGATTTATTTTTGCAGGGCCATGAATTGCCATCACAAATAAGCTAATAATAATTGCTATATGGCCAATTGCATCTATTTTACCAAAGTCGTAAATTGCAGCAATAAAAACAGCCGCCAGAAACAATGCTATCGAAACAAAACTAATCCCCGAAACAGCAATTAACAAAAAGGCCAGCAAGAACTCACTGACACCAGCTAAATCCATAAATGATTCTTTAGTTAAGCCCATAGTCAAATGCGGATGCTTCTCTAACAAAGGATAGCTCCAATGAGGGTAAACAAACTTTTCAATACTGGCCCACTGCAATGTAAACGAGATAGAAATATAAAGTATTAAATAACGTATAACTTGATCATGCTTATCAGGGTAAACTGACGATAGAATAATAAAAACGGCAATTCCCAAAAAAATTACATAGTCTGATAAATGGAAAAATCCGTAGTGGTACGCACTATATCCCCACAGAATAAAAACCCCAACACCTGCGTACCGAGCTGTTCGTTCTGTAAATAACGATGCAATCATTACTATATGCAGTGCACCAACCCACAAGCTCTCGTGTTTCAATTCAGGCGTTAATACAACATCGCCAATTACCCAGATAGAAGTAAAAAAAACGAGTAATGTATTACGAAGAATTTGAAACTCGTAGTTACGAGGTAATTTATCGATGATCAGCACTCGACAGCCCTCGATCATGACATTCGCCCTAATCATCTTTTTATCTAGCCATGCAATAGCAAATACTAAAACAATAGACAAACCAGTAATAATACAAAAAGATGGCGTCAGCACAGCACCGATACCTTTCGGCTCAGCAATAACGTCGTAAGGAGAGAACCACTTCACATGAGCACTTGCCGATGAAGTGATAAATAGTAATGCTGTAATAAAAACTATGCTCTTTACAAAAGCATTACGATATAAAAACCCATTAAATTTAGTACATGCAGTCCAGCAATGATCAAAAATGCGACACTTTGACACTAAGGTAACTCACTTTTTAATTAACAAACTTACAGTAAGGTACTGTTCCTTTAAAGCGCAAACAACAAGTCTCTCATAATAGCGGATTTATATAATATGATCTTGTGATATTGACGCAAAAAAAAACCAATACCTTTTTATTGGTTTTTTTGTGACAGAATTCACATAGAAAAACGAACGCCGTAGACATTTTATATAATTGGGGATCAACAATTGCTACTCCCTCAAAAATCATAAAAACATTTTATTTTGTAAAGATTTTTGCACGGTTTTTTTCATAGCTCTACCCAAAATAAATAATGCAATGATATTTCGAAAAATAGAATTAGCAATAATGTCGCTTTTTTCTACAGTAGCTATACAGGCTGGCGAATCATTCTAGACTTTAAGCACTAAAATAAAGCGCACCTGTCGCCCTTTTACACAAAAATGAGGATTTAGCGTTAGCTGATAGAAAATATATCGATTAAGAATAACCAACTTAAGAAAAGAAAATAGATTAAAAAACCGAACGTTTTTAGAAAAATAGTAAAAAACAGAAAGTATCTTTGAAAACAATCAAACACTTTTTTATCATAGTTTATTCTTTTTCTAGTGTTTTAAATAGAGAGGCTTTGCAGCGCTCTCCAAATAAATATAAATTTGGCACGAAAATAAGCGTAACAACAGTCGCAAATAAAACGCCAAAAGAGAGCGAAACAACCATTGGTATAAGAAACTGTGCTTGAATACTGGTTTCTGAAAGAATCGGCAACAAGCCAACAAAGGTGGTCAGTGATGTTAAAATAATCGCCCGAAAACGATCAGAACCCGCTTGAGTGATTGAATCCATAATTGATTTTCCCTGATCTCTTAGCTGATGAATACGGTCAAGCAACACAAGATTGTCGTTCACTACAACACCGGCACAAGCGACAAAACCTAACAATGAATTCATTGTTATGGTTTGTCCCAGTATTAAATGCCCTATTATTGCACCAACAAAGCCGAAAGGAACCGCGGTTAATATTAATACCGGCTGCCAGGTAGAGCGAAATACAATAGCCATCAATCCAAAGCTCAGTAGAAATGCCAATCCGAAACTCTTAAAAATCTGTGTATTAAAATCTTTTTCGTCGGCAACAGCACCATCAATTTCAATACTTAAGCCGCGATAAGCTTGCTTCCAATTTTCGAGGTTTTCTCCCAAAATGCTGTTTGCTAATGCCAACGAATCAACACCTTTATCAACATCCGCTGTCACAGCAACAGCTCGCCTGCGATTCTCTCGGATAATTTTTGTATATCCTGGCACTTCGACCACTTCTGCCACTTCATTTAAAGGAATCGAACGACCATCATTAGTCCGCACATACATCGAACGAATAGTATCCACAGTGCGACGCTCTGCCAGTGGGTAACGCAGCATGACTTTAATATCATCATTACCTCGTGGAATACGTTGCACTTCTTCTCCATAAAAACCTTGTCTCATCTGCCGGGCAATATCTGACAAACTTAAACCTAAAGTAGATGCATAAGGTTTTAATCGAAGTTCTATTTCAGTTCGTGCACCCTCTAAATTATCTTCGATATCATAAATAGATTCATAACGACCTAGCGTTGATCGAACATCATTCACAATGGCGGACAACTGCTCACCATCATTACCCGGCAGACTAATACGGAATCGTAAATCTTTACGATTCCGATTAATAGTGAAACGCAAACTAAATTCTTTTACACCGGGCAAAGGACCAATAAGTTCCCGCCAACGATCTTTAACTTGAATAATATTAATTTTTCGTTCGTGGCTCTGTACTAATCGGACATCAACTCTTGCTCGATTATCTTTGGCGAAAGATCGAATAGCTTTGACGAAACTTCCATCGCCATTAATATCCAACATTTCCTTATCACTACTTAATTGGTAAGCCGCCTGCTCCATTTTTTCTTGTATTTTTTTAGTATCTTCAAAATTTGCTCCCTCAGGAAGGTAAGCATTAATGGTGACACGCGTGGAAGGAATAATAGGGCTAAAGGCTTTTTGTAAATAGCCTCCAGCAATGAAAAGCGTTAATGCAATAAGAAAGACCATTAAAAAAACCAGTAGCGTATTACCGTTGGAACCTAATGATCTCGCTAAAAATTTTCGATAGTAGTTTTCTGCTAATGACTCAAGACCTCTAGAAAAAAATAGGCGGACCCTTTTCAACCAACCCGATTTTTTAGAAAAGACTTCCGGTTTAGCATGGGATAAATGAGACGGCAAAATAAGCATTGACTCAATTAAAGAAAAGGCAAGCGAAATAACAACAACGGTTGCAATTGGTATTGCCTGAACACTTAAAACACCTTCTATGGCAAACATAACGGCAAAAAATATTATCGTACTGATCACTGCAAATATAACCGGCTTGCTTACCCACATTGCACCCGCTTTGGCCGCCTCTCTCCCAACAAGGCCTTGCCTTTGAGTAAAGTAAATACTTTCACCAACGACGATAGCATCGTCAACCACAATACCTAATGCCAATAAAAAACCATACATCGAAATCATATTCAGTGTGACATCAGTATAAGGAAGTATCCAAAAAGTACCTAAAAAAGCTGTGCCAATACCAACACACACCCAACCGGCAAGTGAAGGGCGCAAAAACAGCATAAGAATAACGAACACCAATGCCAAACCCATGACAGTATTCGTCAGCAATAAATTCATGCGACTCTTATAAACAACGGCCCAATCAAACCAGACATCTACCGACACCCCTTCAGGCAACTGGCTTTTGAGACTGTCAATCGTTGCACGGGTACTATCCGATGCGTTGACAATATCAGGAGGTGTACTGGTAAACAGCTGAAGATAGGCAACAGAACGGCCATTAAAATTTGCTCGCTGATCAACTTCGGCAAAACCGTCATCGATAATAGCAATATCGCCCAATGTTAACTGAGCACTATCCCCTCCAATGGCCACAACAACATTAGCAAACTCTTCTTTGGAGTACGCCTGCCCTCGCGTTTGAACTTGCAGATTCCCTGAGTCACTTTTTACGGAACCAGCAGGAAGGTTAATAGAGCTGTTGCGAATAGCCGATACAACATCATCAAACCGTAAATTATAAGTGCGTAATGCCTGCTCAGAAATCTCGATAATCATCTCGTGATCGCGAGTACCTTCAATATCAACATTAGAAACAGCATCTAACAGCAGCAACTCTTGCTGTAACCATTCTGCAGTTTCCTTAAGCAGAGTTTCAGCGACGTCACCATAAACAGCAATGTTCATTAGTCGATGGCGAGCGATATTTTCACGTACTTGCACATCATCGACATCGTCAGGAAGAGTGGTGAGAGAATCAATACGAGTTTTGATATTATTCAATAAGCGCTGAGTATCGTAATCTTTAACAACCTCAACTGTAATTGCAGCAACGTTCTCTCTCGCAATTGATGAAATCTCATCAATACCGTCTAAATCAGCAATGGCCTCTTCGATGCGAATAATGACTTGCTGTTCTATTTCACGAGGATTGGCACCAGGATACGAAGCGGATATCGACAGACTATCAAAGTCGCCTAGAGGAAAAACTTCTTTACCGACAGAAAAATAATTTAAAAACCCGTTAACAACAATTAACAACATCAATAAATTAGCGGCAATAGGGTTATCAATAAACCAATGGACAATAGGGCGCATCAGTACGATCTACTCCTTATTTGTCACATCAATTTTTGTTCTAACAAGGATACCGTCACGCAATACCCGAGGATCACTGGTAACGATTTTTTCGCCTGGCTGAATAGTTGATTTCACCCAAACGACACCATTTTCTTTATTAATAATGGTAATGTCTTTCAGCATTAGCTTATTGTCGTTGTCAACGATAAACACTTGTTGATCTACTAAGGCTTTTTGAGGAATCGCTATCGCTTGATTATATTCTCTCCCTGGAATATCGGCCTCAACAAATAGGCCAACCAATAATGGCTGAGGATACAAGGTAGTATCAAATGGCTGCTCAACCTCAGCAATCACATAATAAAAGCGCGTTGCCGTATCGATACTGGCTTCCATTCTCGTCAAGCTTGCCGGCCATTGCTGTCGCTGCCCGCCCACATCAGCAGATAATATTAGCGATGGTCTGTTGTTCTTATCAATGAGGCTACCTAGCGCTAAATCAGTTAATGCCAGCTGCTCATTACTTAACGGTAGTCGCACTTCAACCGCAGCACTATCGTAAATCGTTCCAAGCGCTGTACCAGCAGGAACAAATTGTCCTAAATCCACAGTGGTCGATCGAACTCTCCCCGAAAATGGCGCTTTAATTTGCGCCCGTTCGACATTGAGCACTGCCATATTACGTTCAGCTTTAGACGAGCCTAAAGCCGCCTTAGCAGCCTTTAATTGAGGCTGCCTCAACGATAAGGCATTCGAGGCTGCCGAACCCAAATCTCTCCATTCACGCTTGGCCTGTCTCGCTTGCCCCTGCTCCAAGGCCAGCTCCCTCTCTGCTATTGCAACTTGAGTATCAGCCATTGCCAATGCATTACGATAATCTCGGTCATCTAACTTAACGAGTAATTCATTTGCATTAAAAAAGCCGCCATTAACAAAGCCATCCGAGACCTCAATTACCTTCCCAGATACTTCAGCCACCAGATTTATTTCCCGACGGGGAATAACGGTGCCCTGCGTCTTAACATTCACTCGATAAGATTGTGGCTTGGCAATCAATACATCGACCAATGGCGGTTGCGGCGCTAGTTCAGAACGTAATTTAGGCTTAGGTTGAAAATGCCACAATCCAGCAATGACAAGACAACCAAGGATCACAATTAAAACCGTCCCTATACTCCCCCGTTCATGGCGCTTACTCACAAGTCCCCCGACTTTTTACTGACAAAATTAGCTAAAAATATAATCAATCTATTCACAGACATCCCTAAGAACATAAAAATTCCATAAAAACAAGACTGGTTAACCTCAAGGTTTTACGCATAATGCCACACTCACGTATTAGCCACACAGAGATTATTATTTGTTATGGATAGCAACACCATTCACCAGAACGAAGCCAGCAGTCATATGCACCAAACCCAAGACAAGACCGAAAAGAGTATCGTCAAACGTATTGCCGATGAGCTCAGTATAAAACCTAACCAAGTCACAGCGGCTGTTGGCTTGCTGGATGAAGGCGCTACCGTCCCATTTATCTCCCGTTACCGAAAAGAAGTGACCGGCAGTCTGGATGACTCCCAACTGAGAAACCTCGAGGAACGCCTACGTTATCTGCGTGAACTAGAAGATCGACGAGGTGCCATATTAAAAAGCATCGAGGAGCAAGGTAAACTTACCCCGGCATTGAGCCTATCGATCCAGTCAGCCGACACTAAAACACTGCTGGAAGATATTTATCTTCCCTATAAGCCCAAACGCCGCACTAAGGGCCAAATTGCTATTGAGGCAGGCTTAGAACCTCTGGCTGACAGCTTATTTAATGATCCGTCCCAAAACCCTGATGAAGCTGCCCAGGCCTTTATTAATACAGAGCTAGCCATCAACACGGCTAAAGATGCGTTGGATGGTGCCAAATACATTTTAATGGAGCGTTTCAGCGAGGACGCTCAGCTATTAGGTAATCTCAGACAGTTCCTCAATGAGCACGGGACCATTTGCTCAACCGTCATTGCTGGTAAAGAAACAGAAGGTCAAAAGTTCAAAGACTACTTTGACCACAAAGAACCCCTTAAAAGCATTCCATCACACCGCGCACTCGCGCTCTTCCGTGGGAGAAACGAAGGCATATTGTCACTGACAACAGGCTTAGTGAGCGAATTAAATGAAGATTCTGCAAGCAGCGCAGTAACAGCCCACCCCTGCGAAGGCATGGTCGCAGAACACTGGGGCATTCGCCATCAAGATAGGCCGTCTGATAAATGGCTAACTGAAGTCGTACGCTGGACATGGCGTATCAAACTATTATCGCACCTAGAAACAGACTTATTTGGCAATATTCGCGACATGGCTGAAACTGACGCTATCCAGGTATTTGCTAATAATTTAAAAGATTTATTATTAGCCGCACCAGCAGGCCAGAAAGCCACTATAGGGCTCGACCCTGGCTTGCGAACTGGCGTTAAAATTGCCGTCGTTGATGCAACAGGAAAGGTGTTAGACCATGGAGTCATGTACCCTCCCACACTGCCCACTGCTGGCCAGCAACGCAGCCAGGAAGCAGAACCCACATTAATTCACCTCTGCCAGAAGCATTCTGTGGATCTTATATCCATTGGCAATGGGACCGGCTCACGGGAAACAGAAAGCTTTGTTAAAGATGTACTGAAACGTCACCCTGAGCTACAGACACAAAGTATTATGGTTAATGAGGCAGGCGCATCCATATACTCTGCCAGTGAGTTCGCTGCACGAGAATTCCCTGATCTTGACGTGACTATCCGTGGCGCTATTTCTATTGCGCGCCGATTACAAGACCCTCTGGCAGAATTGGTTAAAATTGAACCCAAATCTATCGGTGTAGGCCAGTATCAACACGATGTGTCCCAGACAAAACTCGCTCGTGCTTTGGATGCTACTGTTGAGGATTGTGTAAATACCGTTGGCGTCGAAGTCAATACGGCCTCAGCCCCTCTACTTGCACGAGTTTCAGGGCTTAACCAAACCATAGCCAACAATATTGTCGATTTTCGTGATAGTAACGGTATTTTCACTAAGCGCGAGCAACTTAAAAAAGTAGCTCGTCTGGGAGATAAAACCTATGAGCAGGCAGTCGGCTTTTTACGTATCGCCAATGGAGACAACCCATTGGATGCGTCAGCCGTTCACCCAGAAGCCTATCCTATTGCTGAAACAATCAGCCAAAAGGCAGGACAACCTGTAGAAACCTTACTCAGCAACCCTTCAATGCTCAGAGATTTAAAACCCCAAGACTTCACTACTGAGCAATTTGGTCTACCGACGATTAAAGATATATTTAGCGAACTGGAAAAGCCTGGGCGAGACCCTCGACCCGAATTCAAAACGGCCTCATTCAAAGAGGGTGTCGACAAAATCACAGACCTTCAAGAAAACATGATACTCGAAGGTGTTGTCACAAATGTGGCAAATTTCGGTGCTTTTATCGATATCGGAGTTCACCAAGATGGCTTGGTACACATTTCAGCTCTCTCAAATACCTTTGTTAAAGACCCACGCACTGTGGTCAAAGCAGGAGATATCGTGAAGGTTAAAGTGATGGAAGTCGATGCTGCTCGTAAGCGTATTGCATTGAGCATGAAGCTGGATGATCAGGCCGGCATGAAGGAAGGTAAAGCTACCAACAAAAATCACTCGTACAGTGCCAAGCCATCACACAAAGGTAAGCGCCAAACAAACAATAAGGAGCAGGCAGGAACTGGCACAATGGGCAGTTTACTTAAAGCCGCAATGGATAAGCAAAAGTAAGCTCTAAGGCCCAGAAACAGAGCCTTTCAGCACATTTCCCCTACAATAAAGCCTGCTCATTTAGCATTTTCCATATCTCAGCGAAAATGCTAAATAAGAGCAGTTTCCCCTGTCGCACGGAAGCTGATCCCATTTTTTCCATGAAATTAGAAATCTACGTCGCAAATCCCAGCAAGATATAAATTCCTGTACTACGCTTATTGATACTATCTACATTATAAATTGAAAGGCTTTACACCTGGTCCATGACGAATTCCATTGCACTGAGCGAGGACAAGCGAGACTGTCTGCAAGAAATAAGTAATGTTGCCATGGGGCAAGCAGGGGACCACCTTGCGCGATTATTAGATTCCTTTGTTGTACTTTCCATACCTCATGTCGCAATTTTAACGCCGACTGAAATTGCTATGGCAGTACAGACCGTCGATGAACACAATGTATCCGGTGTTTGCCAAGGGTTTATCGGCGGCGGAATAGCGGGCGAAGCCATGCTGCTATTTAACGATACCAGCTTTATCGACCTCGCCAAGCTCATGAATTTTGAAGAAGAACTTAATGAATCTGCCGAGCGCGAGTTATTAATTGATGCCACCAATATTTTAGTGGGTGCATTGTTACGAGGTATTGCAGAACAATTAGATATAGAGTTCAGTTTCGGGCCTCCGGCTATTCTTGGTCAACACCAAGAGTTAGATAAGTTACTCGCATCTGATAATGTTCGTTGGGAACATGCGCTGGTCATAGAAGTGAACTACAAAATCGAAGGCTATGATGTTCAATGTGATTTATTAATGGTCATTACCGAAAGCTCGCTTACTCGCCTCTATGGCAAACTGGACTACTTACTGGATTAATCGATGTTAGGTTCCTCTGAAAATGACATGATGAACGACTTCCGCTGGATTATGGATGTAGTCCAGAATGTCGATGTGGGATTAGTCTTACTTGATCGTAATTACGATATACAACTGTGGAACAGCTTTATGCAAAACCACAGTGCGTTATCTGCCGAAGATGTTATCGGTAAAAATCTATTTGATAATTTTACAGAAATTGATCAGAAATGGTTTTTGAGAAAAGTTGAATCTATTTACTTATTAAAAAACTCTGCATTTACTACCTGGGAACAACGTCCGTATTTGTTTCGGTTTGACAATTATCGCCCGATAACTGGTAAAGCAGAATTCATGTATCAAAACAGCACATTTATTCCCATTCAAAATTTGAACGGGGAAATTTCTAGCATATGCCTTATTATTTATGACGTAACCGAACAAGCAGTTAATAATATTGAGCTTGGAGAAGCCAACAATAAACTTGAAGTAATTAGCCAAACTGATGGTTTGACCGGCTTATTAAATCGTAAAACATGGGAAGATCATTTAAATAACGAATTTGAGCGGCAACAACGGTATAACGAAGACTGCACTTTAGTTATCTTTGATATTGATCACTTTAAAAAGGTGAATGATAATTATGGTCACCCCGCAGGTGATGAGGTTATCCGAAAAACAGCTGACGTTACTCGCCAATGTATTCGAAAAACCGATATTGCTGGCCGATATGGAGGAGAGGAATATGTCATTCTCCTGCCCCATACACATGTTGACTCAGCAAAAATTCTTGCTGAGCGTATTCGTAAAAAAATCGAAAGCTTAATCGTTTGTTATGAGGATTTTTCGATTAACTATACCGTTAGCTTAGGCTTGTCTGGCTTTGACAAATCATTAGCCTCACCCACTGCCTGGATCGACAGCGCCGACCAAGCCTTATATCAATCGAAGGAAGGCGGCAGAAATCAATTCCATATATTTGACCACTCAGCCAAATAGATTTTCCACTTCCTATACATCACACTCTACTGCAAGGCTACGCTCGGGCGTAGTAGAGACTTGCTCAACTTTTTGGTAGAAACGAGAAAAATCACTATCACATCTCTCAAATAGGGCAACAAAATCTGGCACTAAATCACGATAAGTGGCAATAGAAACTAAGCGTGCATTATTAATAGGCTTGCTAAACCAATAGCTATACCAACCTTTATTACTCCACTTTTCTTTCTTAAAGGTTAAATAACCTGCCTTCATTTTTTCAAATATTAGCTTTTTCTTATGGCGCTTAATTTCTTCTGAAACATCAGAGGCATACAAGATCGACAGCTCAGTTTTCGCCTGATTAACTAGGGTTAAGAAATCATCACGCACAGATAAACTTTCAAGATAATGGTCTAATAAACCTTGCTGCTGCGTTGCCTTTAACCACACAATGGCCCCCTGCTCCCCAACTGCACTCGCAAAGGCTTCGTTAAAACGGCTATCGTTTTTTACATAGACTTTCTGGTGCGACAACTCATGAAACATTAATTCCGCTAAATAGACATCGTTTCTGGCAATCATTGCCGATGTCAGTGGATCAGCAAACCATCCCAGTGTTGAATAGGCAGCCGCACCAGATACGAGAACCTCATAACCTTCTGTCCGAAGCTCTTTGGCATATTCCTCAGCAGACTCACGCTTATAGTAACCCCTATAATTCGCACAGCCAATGACGAGATAACACCATTGCTTTGCTTGCAAAGAAAACTCTTCAGCTGCAACGACATTCCATACCGGGGAATTATTTTTGAGCTTCACATAGCTGGTGTAACTATCATTATCCGGCAATGCAAGTTGATCTATGGCAAATTGGCGTATTTTCACCGCAGTAGATAGTTTCTTCTTAAGAGGGGCATCCGCTGTTATTAATACATCATCAATAGGCTTTCGCGATAGCATCAACGACGTATGCCCAACAATACTTTGCGTATAATAACCAACTGCTGTACAACCATTGAGAAGAAAAATAGATAATAGTAAAGAAAAAAACCTCAGGGAAATTTGTTTCAAAAAAACCACCATAAAAACGATATAAATATTATGCGTCGACTAAGCTGACTACCGTCCAATCCAGGCCCGGCGTTTCCTGCACATGATCAGTTACTATAAACAATTGTTGCTTTGGTGATAATAAAAATAACTGAACTGCATTTTTATTATCATCTTTATAATTTTCATATGTGTAAGTATCAGTCAGCTTTGTTTTTTTCACCTTACCGCCTAAAGAAATCATACTGGCTAGCCGCTTATAACTAACATTATCAGCCAGCAGTTGATAATTTCTATAACCTTGAGCGACACGATGCTTATCTGAGTTCTCATTATCCATAGACCCAGCAAGAGAAAACATATTCTCTCGACCAAAATCATTTCGATAGCGAGTAGCAACAACGGTATTCAATTCGCTGTTTGGAGCTAAAGCTAATAATTTACCCATACCCACCATATTTAAGCGTTGATCAGCATATTCCGATGCAGGATTACCATAAAAGGTTTCTAACCCCGCCATACGTGCTGCGTGTATATTGCTACGACTGGTTCCTGCCAACAACACTCTAAAGCCTAAATCTTTAATAGCTTCACCTAAACAACGAGCGACAGGGTTAGCTCCCATAATCAGTATCCCTGTTGGTGACGGTTCAGAAACACCTAACCATTTTGCCAACGGTCCAGCGGTGGCACTTTGCAATACAACTGTACCAACAATCACCATAAAAATAAGCGGCACTAACAAATGAATATCATCAATAGTCGTTTCTTCTAAACGCAAGGCAAATAATGCAGACACCGCTGCTGCAACAATACCACGAGGTGCAACCCAACTCAGCAGGCATTTCTCACGCCAGGTTAAATCACTTCCTAAACTACACAACCAAATTGCAATAGGTCGAGCAACCAATTGGATAATTAAAAAAAGTAACAACATGTTTATATTTAACGATTGTATTTGCGACAAATCTAAACGTGCCGCCAAAAGAATAAATAACCCGGAAATAAAAAGTACTGTTAAATTTTCTTTGAAGTTAAGAATGCTGGCAATATCAACATCTCGCATATTAGCAAGCCATAACCCCATTAGGGTTACGGCTAGCAACCCAGACTCTTCTGCAAAATGATTAGACAGTGTGAACGAAGAGAACAACACTGTCAGCGTGGCTAAATTCTGCAGATACTCTGGTACCCATTGCCGGCGTAATACGTAGCCCAAAAAATAGCCGGATGCAATTCCGGCGATAGAACCGATAATAATTATTTTTCCAAACAGAAAAATAGTGTGCCCAATCGCGTTACCTTGTGTATATAAAATAATAAACTCAAAGGTAACAACGGTTAATAGGGCACCAACAGGATCGATTAAAATCCCTTCCCAACGCAAAATGTTGGATATATTAGCATTGGGTCTAACCGTCCTTAGCATCGGCATGATAACCGTTGGACCCGTGACGACACACAATGCACCAAAAAGCACTGACAACTGCCAGGAGAAATGGAATAGATAAAAGGCGCTTGCCCCAATGATGACCCAAGTTACTAAGGCACCAAGCGTAATAAGACGTGTAATGGTATGACTTAAACCAGGCAATTCTGAAAGCTTTAGAGTTAGGCTACCTTCAAATAAAATAATAGCAACAGCCAGCGAAACAAAAGGAAATAGCAAGTCGCCAAATAATTCATCAGGTCTAACGATATCAAATATCGGACCAAGTAAAAAACCAACAACCAATAAAAATAAAATCGCAGGTAAACGTACACGCCACGCTACCCACTGACAAAGCATAGAAACAACACAGATTGATGTAATTATTATAATAGTCGATTCATTCATACTTCACTGTACCTGACGACGCTATTTAGGTTGCTATAAAAAATGTAAAGGAAACTATTATATTTTGGAAGCGTAACAATTACTCTCGTTGCCTTACTGCCTCAAACAAACAAATACCTGTTGCGACTGATACATTCAAGCTACTGACAGTCCCAAACATAGGAATACGAATCAAACCATCACAGTTTTCACGCGTCAAACGACGCATACCTTTACCTTCTGAGCCCATAACCAAAGCCAAAGGGCCTTTAAGATCAGCCTGATAATGATGCTGTTCTGCTTCACCAGCAGCACCTAGAATCCAGACACCCTGCTGCTGCAACCATTGTAATGTCCTCGATAAGTTCGTTACTCGAATCAAAGGAATAATCTCAGCTGCACCACATGCTACTTTAGCCACGGTTGGATTAAGGGATGCAGAATTATCTTTAGGTACAATCACAAACTGTATACCGGCCGCTTCTGCAGAGCGTAAACAAGCACCCAGATTATGAGGGTCAGTCACGCCATCAAGCACTAAAATAAACGGAACAATATTATCATCGATTAATTTAGGCAAATGACTTTTTAAGTAAGCCTCATCAAACATTTCAGTCTTCGCCATAACAACAGCAATAACACCTTGATGGTTAGCATCAACATAGCTGTCTAACTCATCACGATTAATCCAGCGTATCGTTAACTGCTGTTTTTCAGCTATTTTCTGTATTGTATTCAGGCGTTTATCATTACGCCCTTTTAATAAGCATAGCTCTTGTATTTGTTGGGATGATGTTTTTAAGAGCGCTTCAACAGCATGAAAACCATATACAAATTGCTTACTATTGTTTTTGCTAGCATTAGCCATTATTCATTAATACTCGTTGATCGATGGTTAGATCCGACATTCTATCGTGTGCCACATCTATCTTTTTTTCTTTTTGCTACTTGTCTTTCTACGTGTTGTTTTTTTATCTGCCGAAGTTTTAGCTGGGCCTCTGTGTTTAGGTTGACTTTTTGCTGTTGATTTCGCCTTGCTTTTTTTCTGATTCTTTGAAGGTTTTGCCACACCTAACCCGCCAAAGTCACCTCGTCGCAATTTATCACGAACACTGTCTTTTTTTATTTTTGTCACCCCACCCGCTGACTCTCCCGCCAGTTCTAAATCAACCTTGCGCTCATCCAGCTTCACAGATGCAACTTGAACCGTTAGTTCATCACCTAAACAAAATGTTTGCCGTGTACGCTCCCCTACTAAGCGGTGGTGCGCTTCTTCGTAGTGATAATAATCAGATGGTAATGACGTAATATGTACCAGTCCTTCAACATAAACGTCCAATAATTCAACAAACAAACCGAAGTTAGTCACACCAGTGACAATGCCTTGGTAAATGTCACCCACATGATTTTGCAGGTATTCACATTTTAGCCAACTAACTACATCTCGGGTTGCCTCATCTGCCCGACGTTCAGCCATCGACGTATGCTCACCCAAACGCAGCATATCTTCAAGCGTGTAAGGATAGATCGATTTTTTAGCCAGCACACCAGCCCCTTTGACTCGGCGTACATGACTGGACTCACGACGACTACGAATCACCGAACGAATACCGCGATGAACCAATAAATCCGGATAACGACGAATAGGTGAAGTAAAATGTGTATAAGCAGGATACGCCAAGCCAAAATGGCCATTGTTGTCTGGCTGATACATTGCTTGTGACAAACTTCGCAACATTACTGTTTGAATAATTTTTGAGTCAGGTCGATCTGCAATTTTTTTCAATAAGGATTGGTAGTGAGAAGGGCTCGGGGACTCTTTACTTCGTAAACTTAAACCCAGTTCACTTAAAAATGTTCTCAAGTTTTCTAATTTCTGCTCTTTAGGGCCATCGTGCACACGATATAGACCGTCTAATTCATGTTTATCTAAAAATCGTGCCGCACACACATTTGCACAAAGCATGCATTCTTCAATAAGTTTATGTGCATCATTGCGAACGACAGGAACAATACGTTCGATTTTTCTCTCGTCATCAAAAAGAATACGTGTTTCAGTAGTTTCAAAATCAATGGCACCTCGCGCCTCGCGAATTTTTCGTAAAACGCCATACAAGGTATAAAGTTCATCGATATGAGCAATAATAGAGTGATATTGTTGACGAATAACGCTATTAGAATCGTTATTCTCCGCTAACATTTGGCCAACTTCCGTATAGGTTAGCCGCGCATGAGAATGAATGACCGCTTCATAGAAGAAATACCCACTGATACGACCGGATGCACTGATCGTCATCTCACAGACCATTGCCAAGCGATCTACTTGCGGGTTCAGCGAGCACAGGCCATTGGAAAGTGCCTCTGGCAACATAGGCAACACATAATCAGGGAAATATACTGATGTACTGCGCACTTCAGCCTGCCGATCAAGTGCACTAGCAAACTTTACATAATGAGACACATCGGCAATCGCAACATATAAACGCCAGCCACCAGATTTTTTAGATTCACAGTAAACAGCATCATCAAAATCACGGGCATCTTCACCATCAATCGTCACAAAGGGTAGATTCCGCAAATCTACACGATTTTGCTTGTCGTTATCTGAAACCTCTGCAGGTAATTGCTCAGCTTCGGCGGTGACATCTGCAGGCCACTCATAAGGAATATCATGAGCCCGAATAGCAACGTCTATTTCCATACCAGGTGCCATATGATCACCGAGCACCTCAACAATTTCTCCCATAGGTAAATGGTCACGAGAGGGTTGCCGTGTTATTTCAACACTCACAAACTGGTTGTGGCCAGCCCCAAGGGTTTTATCTGAAGGCACTAATACATCATGACCAAGGCGAGCATTATCTGGGCGAACCAAGCCGATACCGTGCTCTTGAAAGTAGCGCCCAACCAGTTGCTGAGTGTTATGAGCAACCACTTCAACTATAACGCCATCACGTCGGCCCCGAATACCTGTTGAAGCTAACCGGACTAACACCTCATCTCCATCAAAAACTTTACGCATCTGACGAGAGGCTAGGTAAACATCTTCTTCCTCACTATCGGACGGAATGACAAAACCATAGCCATCCCTATGACCTTGTACACGACCACGAATAAGCGACAGCTTATCTACTCGGGCATAGGCTTGCTTTCGGTTGCTATGAATTTGCCCATCACGCTCCATGGCAATAAGCCGGCGGCGCAATGCTTCAAAATCAGCTTCGTCGCTAATACCCAAGGCTTTTACCAGTTTTTTATGCGGCATTGGGCCGATAGATTGATCGAGAATATCAAGAATATATTCACGACTAGCAATCGGGTTGGAGTATTTTTTAGATTCGCGCTTAGCGTGTGGGTCGGCTTTTTTCTTCACTGTATAGGGTATCAATTATAGTATTGAGCGGTACTATACTTGAATGAGGGAATTGAGACCATACAGATCTCGAGCTACCGCTAGATAATCCAAAAGAAACTAGGCAACGATTGTGCGTTGGAAACCTCGCTCAATATCTGCAGGCTTTAAATTTTTCTGATCGCCAATAACGACTAATTGAGATACCAGCTGCTCCTCAGAGGCTTTATATCTTTCCAACGTTGCGCGATAACCGACAAGGTCAAACTTAAATAGTTTTTCTGGAGCATCTGAAAAACGCAGTAAACCCTTAGCCCTCAAACACACATCTGGAAGCGTTTTTATAAACTGCTCAAAATAGTGCCTATCAATCAGTGCCTTTGTTTCACCACTCCAGTGCCGATACTGTTTCTTATGGTCAACCTTTTTTTGGAAAGGTGTTTGATAGCGATTAACTTTTTTGTTTTGTAACTGGCAACCAATAATTAAATCTATGGAAATATCTGAATATTCAGTTTCTACTATTTTGGTATAGGGTGCTGCCTCACAAAAAATATTTTTTATGTCGTCTATTTGTTTTGTAGACGCTATATCCGATTTATTGAGAAGAATTAAATCACTTGCTACAGCATGATCAATAATTTGCTCAGCATCCTCAAACGCCAAACTGGAAAAACGCTCTGCATCTAATAAATATAAACGAGAATCCAATCGAGTTAAGCCTGCAGATTCTAATGCATTGATAGACGAATCAAGTGCCCGAGGGTCCGCAACACCACTGGCTTCAATGACAATAATATCTGGTGGATTCTTTTCTCGAGAAAAATCAGCAATGGATCCGACAAGATCATCATTCAATGAACAACAAACGCACCCATTCTGCAAGGAAATACGATCAGCTTCAACTGTCTCAACCAAAGTATGATCAATATTAATGTCGCCAAAATCATTAACAAAAACGACTATACGCTTGCCATCTGCTTGCAGTAATATTTGATTAACAAGCGTTGTTTTCCCAGCCCCCAGGAAACCACCTATCGTTATAATTGGTAATCGTTCGCCCATACTTTCAACTGACATTTAACTTTGGCCATACTTGCTCTCCAGCAAGATAGGTTGCTTCCACGTTAATAGCAGTTAAAGATGCCGGAGCACTCAGCAATGGATTGGTGTCCAATATGACAAGATCAGCATGCTTTCCTGGCGTGATAGAGCCTAGCTTCTCTTCCATCCCTATTTGATAAGCCGCATCAATAGTGACAGAGCGTAAAGCGGTTTCGATATCGATGCATTCCTCTGGACCTAAACAGCGGCCATCCCCAGCCAATCGTGTCGTTGCTGCCTGCATTAACTGCAAGGCGGAAGGGTCTGTCATTGGCGTATCTGCATGAAGGCTAATACGCATACCTTCCTTTGCAGCAGAACCTGCAGGCATATAATGTGCTGCACGCTCAGGGCCAAATAATGCATCCTCAATGGGAGCCCCCCAATGCGTAATATGATTGATAAAAAAACTACAGAGAACACCTAGCTGATGCGCCCTTTCAACCTGGTCAGTACGCATCAATGCGCAGTGCTCTAACCGGAAGCGATGATCACGACGGGGATTTTTTTTCAGCAGCTCTTCAATTAGATCGAGCACCATATCAATAGTTCGATCCCCTTGCGTATGCACGGTCATCTGCCAACCTGCTTCAAAATAGGTATAAACCATTTTCTCAAAATATTCCTGAGGATAGTTGGTTGAACCTGTATGACCTGGCTTAAGGTGCATTTTTTCTAGAGTAATTTCAGACTGTAAATAAGGTTGCGTTAACCAAATATTACCAATAAAAGGTGAGCCATCCGCATGAATTTTGACACCAGCCATCCACAAACGGTCTTCGCCCACAGACATGTTTTCTACTGTCATATCAGCAGTTGTCGCTTGTTGGTAAGCGGCTATTCTCGGTAAAGGTAACCTCTTCTTTAAAGCACTTAGATAATATGCTTTATAAAATGGCATATAGAGATGTTCAGTGACGGTTGTAATTCCATTTTGAATAAGGTCGTTAATTGACACTTTAAATTCATCACTTAAACGATCATCTCCCCAAGCTGTATAGAAGGTTTCCAATGCACGCCATGTTATTGCCTCTTCGATTTTACCTGTTGGTCGCCCGTTAGCATCCCGCTCAATTATACTACCTGTGGGTGTTTCAAAGTGCTCATCAATACCGCAAACATTGAAACCTGCAGAATTCATAAATAACGCATGACAGTTAGAGGTTTGAATACCAATCGGGTTGTTGGGTGCAATCTCATCGAGCACTTCTCTGGTTGGCATTTCCATGTCAGGATGAAGCTGCGCATCTAAACCAAAAAATAAGAGGTATTCACCAGGCTTTGCAACTGCCACACGCCTTTTAACTTTCGCCAAAAGTGCAGCGTATGTTGGTACTGTTTCAGCACGCACATCAACAACTGGGGCTCCGCGGGTTTTTGCTGCCCACAAAGGGTGTGAGTGCGCATCAATAAAACCAGGCAACAAACATCGTCCAGCTAAATTAATACGTATCCCAGTTGAATTAAATTCCGCATCAAGATCTGATAAAAAACCGACCTGAAAAATTTTTCCATCACGAACAAGCACGGCTTCAGGTTGGTTAAAATTTTCATCAACTGTGATAATTGTGCCACCGAAAAATAATATATCTACCATAGTTAACTCTTAATACTTGCCTCTCTTATTGATATCAGTATTTTTAATCCATGGCCACATAACTATCACGCAATTTTCCCGCTCTTTTTTGTGAGTCTATAAATTCTTCGTTAGTAAATAAGGGGATGACTTTATGGTACTGGCACATACCACTAGCTTCTGCCAGGTGCATATTGGCAGCGACGCTTGCCATATCAGGCATTTCATAAATAAACATCATGTCATATTCACCACAGGTACCATAAGCGTGAAGAAGTTTCCCGCCCATTGCAGGCACAGCATTGCGCGCCACTTCAGCTCGATCACTAGGCGTGTCTAGCATTTTTGCTTTTTTATCGTTTTCATATTTAATTAACATTGCAACAAGTACTGTCATTTCTTATCTCCGTTTACCTTGAATAATGCGATCAAGAATCATGGCACAAAACAGAATGGCTAAGCCTGCAAGTATGCCTTGACCTTCGGATGCGTATTGAAGTGCCTCTAAAACATCTTCCCCTAAACCTTTAGCGCCGATTAATGATGCGATAACAACCATTGCCAAGCTTAAAAGAATTGTTTGATTAATTCCGGCCATAATAGAAGGTGCTGCCAGCGGCAGGTCGACCTTCCAAAGTAGATAACGTTTGTTTGCACCAAAAGCCATCGCTGCCTCACGCACTGACTCTGGCACTCCCTTAAGCCCTAATACAGTAAGGCGCACAACGGGTGAGCCACCAAAAATCATCGTTGCAATAATTGCTGCTGGCTTACCTGTTCCAAAAAAAGCAATGACAGGAATCAAGTAAACAAAGGCTGGCATAGTTTGCATGAAATCCAATATTGGCCGCACAAATGAATACAGTCGCGAACTTCGTGCGCAGGCGATGCCTAATGGGATACCCAGTGCAATACTGATACAAGCCGCCGTACCTAACAGCGCCATGGTTTTCATACTTTTATCCCAAAAGCCAAGGTAGCCGAGATAAGCTAAGGCCGCTGCAGTAAAAATTGCCGCTCGCCATCCCGCAGAAAGTCCCGTCAGCAATAAAATAAACCCACCCATCACTGGCCACGGCGTTTCTACAAAAATGGTTTCGAGTGCATCCAGTACTGTTTTAATACCCAGCGTTAAACCATCAAAAAACCATTCCGAGCTGACTGCTGTTGAGCTCATCCATTCTTTAATTCCATCTGCTATTCCGGTTTGCAATGCGGGGTCAGTTGGAAAACTCTGCAACATTTCTACTTGCGAAGGAAAGCCAAATTTTAATGAACATGCGATATAGGTCACCAATGCCAAAACAATCGCAACAATTGTTCTTGATGCACTGATACCTGCTGCAATCGATCTATCTGAACGCCATTTTGTATAACGTTGCTGCAGTGCAGGATTAGCAATAATAGCTTGAATAATTTTGACAATGAATAATACCGTAACACCTGTCACTATCAACATAAGCGCGGTATCTTGTGCAGCCTGAGCGTCTGCTTTTATACCTACAACCGCACGCTCTAACGATGCAATAGCATTCTCAAAGGTAGCAACTTTTTCAGGATCATTAATTTTTGCGTTAGCCAGTTGTTCGCGGCGCACACCGAGTGTTTGTTCAATACCGCCAAGCCGTTGCAAAATTGGCGCACCTAAATCGCCCCATATGCCACGCGCTATTTGTACGACTGCCAATGTCTCAATAGCAATAAAAGGTAAGAAATACGACCAGAGGTTACGCACACCAAACCAAATAGAACCCAATAACCAGGCCGCCCAATTGAAGGTAAACTTAAAGCCACGTTGATCACCAATTTTTTTAAACTGGTCACGATAGTAGCTCTCATTACTGCCGACAAAATCTACAACAGCACTATCAAGTCCATTTTTTTTAATCGTTTGTTGTGCGTCTTGAAGAACATTTTCTGCTTTATCAAGATTGTCTAAGGTTTTCATTATGCTTCTGTCCCCGTCACAACACCGTTTAGCAGGTCATTTTTAGTCACAACACCTAGCGTTACATGGCTGGCATCTTTAATGATAATAGGATTCTCCAAACCCACAGACACTGTAATCATTTCTTTTAGAGTTGCATCTTCAGACATTTGCATAGCGTCATCAGGCACAACACCTCCTTGAGCAATAAACTCTTCCATCGGTGTTAATAAACTATGAGCCCGAATGAGATTAATGCGCGATATGCCCGCAACAAAATCGGCTACATATTTATCAGCGGGATGCATAATAATGTCTTCTGGCGTCCCAACCTGAACAATGATGCCGTCTCGCATGATTGCAATTCGATCGCCAATACGTACGGCCTCATCAAGATCATGAGTGATAAACACCGTTGTTTTATTCATCACTGCCGCAAGCTTAGAAAACTCATCCTGAAGCTGGCGACGAATCAATGGATCTAGTGCACTAAAAGGTTCATCCATTAATAACACATCGGCATCAGCAGCAATAGCCCGAGCTAAACCTACACGTTGTTGCATACCGCCAGAAAGTTCATGAGCAAACTTATCGCCCCAGGCGCCCAACTCAACCATTTGCAGTGCGTTTTCTGCAGCAGTCCAGCGCTCATTCTGTGATAAGCCCCGCACTTCTAATGGCATCGCCACATTATCGCGAACAGAGCGATGTGGCATAAGTCCAAAATCTTGAAAGACCATCGCAATTTTTCGATTACGAACTTGCAATAACTCTGTTTCATTTAACGCCATGATGTCTTGCCCATCGACTATAACCTTACCTGCTGTTGGAGTCAGCAAGCGATTAATGTGACGCACTAAAGTAGATTTTCCACTTCCAGAAAGGCCCATGACACAAAATATTTCACCACGCTTTACTGAGAAGCTTGCATCAGCAACACCGACAACACAGTCGTATTTTTCTAGTATTTCTTTTTTCGAAAGACCATCCTGCTGAACAGCTTGAAGCGCTTCCTGAGATTTCTCTCCGAATATTTTCCAGACACCACTGATATCAATCATGACTGACTCCAGTGCAATACGTTAACTCAAACACCACGCCACCTTATGCTTTCGGAAAAGCACGTACTGTTTATTTTTATGAGAAGGAAAATCCCTCAGAGCATTTACTCTGAGGAAAAATTATTGAGAATAACTTATAGGCCCAGCCATTTATCCACACGATCAGAGTTTTTTGCGACCCATTCTCGAGCAACTTCCTGGCTGTCACGTTTTTTAACGACAATCTCATGAGTCCAGTTATTAACGGTGTCAGTATCCAGTGCTAACTTCGATAACATAGAAGCAACATCAGGCACACGCTTTTCTAAAGATCGAGAGTAACCAACATGAATACTTTTTTCTTTATCTGCTGTTAATACTTTAGAGTTTTCAAACCACTTTGGATCTTCAGCTGGCTGCTTCATATCATAACTAGCTGAATCAAAAGCAGGCTCTTCTAGACGAACCATATCAAAAACAAACCAGTTGTAATGGGGCGCATAACAGTAGAAAGCAAATCCTTCTTTTTTATTAATGGAGTCTTTAATTGAGGCAGTAGCAATCTCTTCTTCTGCCTGAATTGGCTTAAAGAAATTACCAATACCATAATCACGCACTTTCACTAAGTTAATCTTTGTCGATGCCCAACCCGGTGCGCCAACCCATATATCACCCATGCCATCACCATCACGATCCATCAGTTTCGCAACTTCGGGGGTAGCAAGATCGAATATCGATTTAACATTGTGCTTTTCACTAAATTTACGTGATACACAAAATCCAGAGCGACCTTTGTAACTATTTTGGCTAAGAGCAACCGTTTTCTTTGTGCCGACATATTCGTCTGTAAAATTAGACTGATTAGGCAACCAAACATCTGGATGCACATCAATTTCACCCTTACCTCGATCCATCGCTTTAAAAACAACGGCATTAGTTCCCGGTACAAGCTCGGCTTTCCCGCCTAATTTATCTTCGATAACCACTTTGACAAGACCCGCAATGGCACGTCCACTCGCCCAATTCGGCTCCGCAATCTTTACAACATCTTGAGCAAAACTAGTCGCCGTAGTTACCATGACCATGGCTATAGACTGCAATGTAATTTTCCACATTTTCATTGATACACTCCCACACCTGTTATATTTATTAGTCGTTGAAATGTTAATTAGAATATCTAACATTTCAATTATTGACCGCACCCATCTAACATGTCAAGATGTTTTTCTAACATGTCAGATGAAAATATTTGCGCCAACAACTATTAAACTAGCCTTAATCAACAAACCAAAAGGAGAACTCTATCGATGTTTTCGCAATGCGAACTCCAACATTCATCAAATAACTCTGGCCTCATTCAGCCACTAAAGCTTAAAGATGAGGCCTTTATTACACTAGAACGGCTGATCGTTAATGGAGAGCTCGCGCCAGGCCAATGGGTATCTGAAACCGACCTTATCGAAGCATCTGGCCACAAAAGAGCCTCTGTACGCTCGGCAATTCAACGACTTGCAGACCAGGGTTTGATCAGTATCTTCCCCCGTCGTGGCACTCAAATCTGCCCTCTCGATTACACCCAACAATTTCGCGCACTGGAGCTACGCCGCGTAGTAGAAAGGTTGATTTCTAGTTCAGCCGCAAAACGTGCGAGTGATAAGCAAAAAGAGACGTTTACACAAATTGCTGAAGATTTCAGAGAAGCCGCACTGAAATCAGATCAAACAGCAATGACAGAGTTGGACTTAAAAAACTACTCCTTGATGCTACAAGCAGCAGATAACGCTTTTGCATCGAAAGCGATGACTTCAGTTAAAGGGCTTTCTCGACGCTTTTGGGTCTTACATCAAGAAAAGTATGGGGACGTAGTACAAATGGCTAATGTTCACGCTAATGTAGCATCAGCAATCGCGTCTGGACAACCCGAAGAAGCAGAAAGGGCGACATCTAAAGTTATAGATTATGTCGAAAAATTTACACTAGAAGTTGTTGGCTACAGCTGATACGCCAAAAAATGAGGGAATTACTACACGCAGTTCCCTCAAACTGACTAACAGATTTTAATGGGTGATAACTTTAGAAAATGGGTTGATAAAAGTAGTATCCTCTCCAGCCTTACGTATGGACTGGATTTGGCTCACGGTTTCTTCAACTGCTGATTTTTGAGAAGGGCTCACATCGACAAGAACCAAATATTTACCTTCTTCGATATCCTTATGGAAACGACGAATTTTATAATTTTCATTAGAAACGCCGACAAGGCCACCTACCCAAGCACCAAACATTGAAAATAAAATAATTCCAGCAGCCTGCCACATCCAGTTCAAACTGGCGCCCCAGGAAGTTTGGAGGGCAATGTAACAGACAAATAAAACGCCTAAGGTAAACCCTATCAAAACCCCTCGTTCACCAGATCGAATAATATCTAACTCTTGCAAGGGGGAGGTGCTATGAAGGTGGTGGCGCACAATATTCGCCTTATCTTGACCCAGCACATGAAAATTCCAATCTGTAATACCTTCCTCGTGAAGGCGCTCAGACAAACGTTCCGCCGCATCAATACTTTCTGTAAGGTAATATAATCGTTTCATTATGATCTCCTTTACTAAGTGTTATAACTAATACACCAAAAAGGAGATTAAAGTTTACATTTTGATAAGACTAAATGTGAATAATAATTTTTTTTTAAACTCTAAATAACAATAAGCGATCCTTTACTGTAGATTAATAATGTTTAACGACTAGAAAGTGCTAAAAACCCCGAAGCACATAATAAAGCAGAGCCTCCGGCTCGATTTAATGCCGCTGGATGCTTTTTTATAAAACCAAGAAACTTGTTAGCTGATAACCCATAAAGCATTACCCACGTAAAATCTAACACAGCCATTGTAGGGCACATAATAGCCATCTGCTGAAAAATGGGCTCCGAGGGATCAATAAATTGTGGGAAAAAGGCAGTAAAAAATACAATCGCTTTAGGATTGCCTGCTGCAACAAAAAAACCACTCCAAAAAAGCTGCTTCGATGATATATGACCTTGCTGTATTTGCTGAGCGGCAAATGTTGGTCGAGCGAAAAACATCTTGCAACCCATATAAACTAACGTTAGTACACCGAGCCACTTGATAAGATAAAAAGCAAATTCAGAGCTCGCGATAATCGCACCAAGCCCTAAGGACACAATGACCATCTGTAAAAAATTTGCGGAGATATCACCTAGTGCAGTGATAGCAGTTTTTCTGACTCCATAATGAAGCGAATGAACAACACCCAGCAAAATACTCGGGCCAGGTGTCATTGTTAAAATAAGAGATGCAGCGACAAAAGCAAGCCAAGTTTCTATATTCATAACGGTTATTTTGAATTATTACAAAAAGTTACTTAATGAAAGCCATTATTAAACAAGAATTAACTTGCAGGAGATGATACGTCTTTCGTCATTTCTTCCATAACCCAGCTTTGAAACGCTCTCATCGAATAGGTTAACGCTCTATTTTTTTGATAGACCAAATAAAACGATTTATCCGTTCTATAATATTCATCATCTAAAGGAACGATCAATTTCCCTGACGCGATTTCCTCACTCACAAAACCAACATCTGCCAGCGCGAAACCTAAACCATTGATCGCGGCTGATGTAGTTAAAGAGCCGCTGGAAAAATACATGCCCTGTTTTGATTCTTTATAAGGCACTCCGATTTGTTCAAACCAGCTGGACCATTCTTCTTGTCTTTTAGCCACATGTAGCAAGGTGTATTTCAAAATATCTGAAGGGCTTTCTATAACGCCACCATGCAGATGCTTAGGATTACATACAGGCCGCTGTTGATAGTGGCGCAACAACTGGATATCAATACCCGGCCAGTCGCCATTACCAAAATAAACCGCCATATCTGTCTCGTCTCGATCAAAATCGATTAAACCTGTAGCAGCCGAAAACTCAATTTTCACATCGGGCTGAGCTTCATAAAAACTACTAATACGTGGCAAAAGCCAACGAGTAAGAAAGGCCGGGGCCACACTGAGGTGCAATTCACCGGTTTGATGTGTCGATATCAACTTTTGAGTGGAACGATCTATTTCATTCAGAGCCTCTTGGACGGAACGATAATAATCTTCACCTGCATGTGTCAGGGTAATACGCCGCGGACGACGAACAAATAGTTCTAACCCTAGAAACTCTTCTAGGGTTTTCACCTGATGACTAATAGCTGAAGGTGTAACAAAAAGTTCCGCAGATGCAGCCTGAAAACTACCCAATCGGGCAGCGGCAGCAAAGCTCTTAACAGCATTTAATGGAGGTAGACGGTTGATAACTTAATCCTATAAGTGAATATTTCTCAACTATAGCATGAATTTTGATCGTTTGTTTAGATACCGTGAAATATCTAATATAGCACTCATGCGCTAGGCGCTCCCCATTAGCAAAAACGCACAGAGGAATCGACATGAAATTACAGAATGCAGAAAACTATATGACTAACGAACTTGGCCAAATCGACGCTAACTACTACATCGCTAAAGCACGCAGCTTAAGAAGTGAAGCCATTCAATCTCACTCGGCTAGCCTAGGCGAAGCGGTTAAGCGCGGCATACAATCTCTTATTGGATTGTTTTATAGCCCCAAGCACGCTTAATCAGTACATAAGCGAGCTTTAGTTACAAATTATCACACCTCTATGTTTTTTAGACATAGCTTATGGCAGCTTAGGCTGCCTTTTTTTGTACTACCGCGATAACTATATAGCCGTAGATGGTCGACCTCGATTGGTTATCAACTGATCAATATCTTCCAAAGGCATTGGCCGAGCTAAAAAGTACCCCTGCCCATACCTACAACCATTAGTCGTCAACAATCGCTTTTGTTCTTCTGTTTCGATGCCTTCAGCAACAACATTAAGACCTAGCATAGATGCTAATGACAACATTGTTTTAACAATAACCAAATCCTTGTTGTTTTGCTTAATATCGCTAACAAATGCCTTATCGATCTTCAGCGTATCGACTGGTAAGCTTTTCAAGTAGCTAAATGAGCTATATCCCGTACCAAAATCATCAATGGCCAAAGAAAAGCCTATCTCTCTTAGCCTTTGCATGACATCGCTGCGGTCTTCTACGCGAGTCATTACATCCTGTTCGGTAATTTCAATCTCTATCATCGAAGCGGAACAACCTACAGAAGCCAATATTTCCTTAAGCTTTTCAATAAAATTTGACTCTATAAACTTTCTTCCCGAAAAATTCAGTGACACTTTAATATCACTCACATCAAGACCTTTCTTTTCCCATTCGACTATTTGTGATGCGACTCTTTTAAAAACCCAACCATCAACATCACCAATTAAATCTGACTGCTCTGCTATTGGCAAAAACTCGTTAGGACAGATCAAGCCCCATTCTGGATGTTCCCATCTAATTAAGGCTTCCACTCCTACTAGCTCACCCGTTCTTAAATCGTATTGCGGTTGATACACCAAATAGAATTCATCATTTTCAATCGCATGACGAATACCCGATATTTTATGCATAAGATCTTTAGCTTTATCTGTCATTTCTCGCCTATACACACGCACCTGATTGCTACCTTGTCTTTTAGCTTGATACATTGCTGTATCAGCATTTCTTATTAAGGCTTCAACATCGGAACCATGCTCAGGGAAATGGCAAATACCGATACTACTACCAACAACAACAGTCGAGTCATTTAAAGCAATAGGTTTCCTCATCGAAAGGCTCAATTCTTCTGCATGCATTTCGACATGTTTTATATTTTCCACATTTTGATAAAGGAGCATAAACTCATCGCCACCGAGGCGAATAACGTCAGCAGAATCACCAACGACAGCAAGTAATTCATTCGCTATTTTTTTAAGTAATTTATCACCGACACCGTGACCCAAACTATCATTAACTTGTTTAAATTCATCTAAGTCCAAATAAATTACACTAAATTTCATACCAAGCTGATGGTAGTTATTAATAAGCTTTTCTAGTTTTTCATAAGCAAACAATCTATTTGACAATCCCGTTAAAGGATCATGATAAGCGATATAGTGATAATTTTTTCTCTCTTCGATTAACTGCTCATAAGTTTCATCCAACCGACAAGCCATACTATTCAACGATTTTTCGATCGTATGCCACTCATCAGACCTATTCAATTCAATTTTTTCTTTTAGTTTCCCTGCTTCAAAGCTATTAATTCCCTGAACAATTTTTTGCATGGGTTTATTAATATGACGCCGTATCAAGATACTGAAAATAATAATGCTGAACAATATAATCAATACCGAAAGAACAAG
Source organism: uncultured Pseudomonadales bacterium (assembly GCA_947487765.1). Classification (GTDB taxonomy): domain Bacteria; phylum Pseudomonadota; class Gammaproteobacteria; order Pseudomonadales; family Cellvibrionaceae; genus CANLBN01. The sequence goes on from CANKXO010000003.1 coordinate 493,999, forward strand.
AATCATTTGCCTAAGCTTAAGAATTTCTTCTCTCATACCACTCTCTGTGGTCAGCACACTCTCATGCATTTTTTTTTCATTTAAATCTATATAATCGATAATTTTCTTCTGATCTTCAATTAATGCATCCATAATTGGCCAGCGGTAGGATAAATTAGCACCTAATCTTCTCAAAACATTAGAATAATCATCTATTAGCTTGACCGATATACCAACAGCATTGATCATTTTTTCATCTTGAAAATTTGCATCAATCAAGCTAACTTTTAACTCTTGCAATTTATCCTTAAGATCAAATAGTAAAATCGTTTCTGTTTCCGGCGTTATACGCCCTCGAATAGAAAGACTTAATCGACTGGCATTTAAATAGTTTTCCACTATGATGCCAGAACTAATCAAATTTGCATTTTGGTAATTTTCTTTTGATGCTAGAGGCGATATGAACTTTATTCTATCAATAGATTTTTCTAGCTGTCTGTCAATACTTGCATATTCTTGAAGAATATTATTGAGTGAAATGGAATTCCCTAAGAAACGATGAAAAGATTTAATAAAGTCATCCATACGAACAAGTGACTCTGAATCTTGAGACAATAGCTTTATACGTTGCAATTGCTCATCAATCAATAAATTTTCTTTATAGAGAAACGCCTTATTATATAAGTATGTTTGTTCCAAAAGACGGACTCTAGCTGTTAACTCAAGAATTTTCCTTGTTATTTCCGAATTATTATTCATTTGAGAAACTTGAGTGCGACTTTTTTCGGTTATAGTATTTTCTACACTGACAAGTTGACGTATTAGCACTACAGAAACAATCATCAATACGATAATTATCGTTGTTGCAGCAAGAACAAATCGGCCGCTCAAAGATATTCGGAAGACATTATTTTTCATTATTTACATTCCGATCTCTTAACAACAAGTATCGCACATCAAATGAATGAGCATGATTGACTTTATCTAAAGGCTGTATTATCTCTTAATGTTTCATTATTTATTTTATGGTGCACTGTTATAGGTTTCTGCTTTAATACGGAACACCTTATAAAGGCATAGCTATGCTATCAATAAATTAAAAGAAGTAAAAACTATCGTTTATAGCAGTTATTGCTATAAATGAAAAATCAAAAATTTCATAATCCGTCAATAATATCGAACACAAAAACAATAGTTCTCTAATATCTAACCTATATATTATAGTCTATTATTTTCCATTTAATGGTATAGGGTGCATTAGATTAAAAAGAGAATTATCCTATATAGCGAACACCGTATTCTTTTCTTATACTAGATAGACACCAACATTCATCAGAAGCTGTTTTTATGGAATATTATAAAGCTTTTTTAAGAATATTCTGTTTGTTACTACTGTTATCGCCTTTTAAGGGTGAAGCGGATGGCTCGTCAGCACTAAATATTAAAGCTCTATCATTTTCTCAAAGCCAAGATACGGCCGATAAGTTTCAAGAAATCGTCAGCTCGAACTCAAAACGTTTGAGCATTAAGCAAGAACAAGTAGTCAAAATTGCTATGGTAACTCCATCCAATGATGTTTCTGATTTTTGGACTAGGAGTTATATCGCATTAACACGCCGCCTATCAGAACTAGAGATTGAATTCTCTATTAAAATGTTTCCATCAAAACAGATCGAGCATTCATTACAGACACATTACACAGATGAAATTCTTCAGAATCGTGAAGCATTTGACTTCATTGTATTCGGGCCATCTGAATTAGAAATACAATCTAATAATATTCAGAGACTATCTGCTGTAAGTGAGTTTGATACCTTTATCTGGGCCTTTCACACACCTGATGAATCATGGAAATACCAACCTAAAGCCTGGTTCGATTTCTCTAGCGCTACAGGTGCTCAAAAAATCTGTCACTTTTTAGTAGAAAAACTGGGCAATGATATTAAAGTCGTTCTTAATAGAGGAATCCCTGGCATAACAGATAATCAGCGCTCTGGTGATTTTAAGTCTTGCGTTCAACAAAAAGGAAATTGGCAAGTACTATACGAGCACTTCGGTCAATACCAAGAATATGGGGGCAAAGATGGTGCCGATTTTGCTGCCAAGTATTTTCCAGAAGCCGAGGTATTACATAGCGCCAACACTGCAATGGCCGTAGGCGCCGTTAAAGGTTTAAAAGAAAATGGAATATTAAATAAAGTCATCGCAACAGGATGGGGAGGAACAGATACTGAGTTACAACTGATACGTAGAAAAGAATTAAATGCCACCCCAATGCGAATGAGTGATGATGTTGGCGTTGCCACAGCAGAAGCGATAAAACTGACGCTTGAACGCAAGGATAGCGAAATACCATACATTTACTTAGGCCGTATTACCGTTGCCAATGATGATATGACTGATCAAGAATTAACGGAATTATCGAAAGAAGCCTTTAGGTATTCGAAAGATGGAAAGCTCAACCAAAATAATAATTGAGGCTAGATACTCGCTTTTGAAAACAACTCATTGACTATTGCTTTAGCTTCTTCAATGATCAGATTCAAATGCTCGTCACCGTTAAAGCTTTCTGCATATATCTTGTAAATTTCTTCTGTGCCAGAAGGTCGAGCTGCAAACCAGCCATTTTCAGTAACAACTTTTAAGCCGCCAATAGCTGCATCATTCCCTGGAGCATGGGTAAGCTTGGCCACAATTATCTCTCCAGCAAGGGTTTGAGTTGTTACATCACTTGCACTCAACGTCTTTAGAAGTGCTTTTTGCTCACTTGATGCTGGCGCATCGATACGTTTATACACAGGCGCATTAAATTCTTTTGTTAGTTCTGCATAATGTTCGCCAGGGTCTTTACCTGTTACTGCTGTTATTTCCGCAGCTAATAGCCCCAAAATAATACCATCTTTGTCAGTAGACCAAACACTTCCATCGCGACGCAAAAAAGAAGCCCCTGCACTCTCTTCACCGCCGAAGCCAAAATCAGCAGAATATAAGCCATCAACAAACCATTTGAACCCGACAGGCACCTCACAAAGGTTACGGTCCAATGAATTAGCAACGCGATCTATCATGCTAGAAGAAACCAAAGTCTTACCAATTGCCAGAGACTGAGACCATTGCGAGCGATGTGTATATAAATATCGAATAGCAACAGCCAAGTAGTGGTTAGGATTCATTAAACCAGCAGAACGAGTCACTATGCCGTGGCGGTCATAGTCAGGGTCATTTCCTAATGCTATATCAAAATCATCTTTTAATTTGATCAAGCCTGCCATTGCATATGGACTGGAGCAATCCATACGGATTTTTCCATCTTTATCAAGCGACATAAAAGAAAACGTAGGGTCTACTTTTTGATTAACAAGTTTTATATTAATTCCATAAGTTTCAGCAATCACATCCCAATAAGCCAATCCAGAACCGCCTAAAGGATCAACGCCGATTTTTAAACCAGATTCAGCAATCGCTTGCATATCAATAACCGAGGCCAAGTCATCGACATACGGTTTAATATAATCGTATTCTGTGACATATTCAGAACCCCACGCATCGGCAAAAGAAATTTCTTTTACATCAACATTGCCGGCTTTAATAATATCATTAGCACGATTTTGAATTTGCGAAGTTATATCGGTATCCGCAGGCCCGCCATTAGGGGGATTGTATTTAAAACCACCATCTTGAGGGGGGTTATGTGAAGGGGTAATAACTACACCATCAGCGATATCATCATTATTTTTCCCTTGGTGGCTTTTATTGTATGAGAGAATCGCATGGGAAATAACAGGTGTCGGCGTATAATTAAGTTGGGAACCGCGCCCCTCCTGAACCATAACATGAACATTATTAGCCGCAAAAACTTGCAATGTCGTAATAAAAGCACATTCGGACAGCGCATGAGTATCAATGCCAACAAACAACGGGCCATTAATATTGTTCTGTTGACGATACTCAACTAATGCCTGACAAATGGCCTGAATATGAATTTCTGTAAACGAGCCATTCAAAGATGAGCCTCGATGACCTGAAGTCCCAAAACTGACTAAGGTATCAAGGGAGGGTTGCTGTACATAATAATCGCTGACGAGCCGTGGAATATTCACTAAATCTGAATCTAAAGCCTGTTGCCCAGCCCTCTCGTGTAAACTCATCAACGTATTCCTTTTTAATCAGCGATTTAATTGCAGTAATTTTTAAGCGATAAATAAATAGTGTTTGCAATAACACAATACATTCGCGTTATTACAAACTTAATAAAGAATAGTAGTTGAGGCAACTATTCTTTAAGCACAGAATGGGTGTCGTAAAACAATGGTTTCAACACGATCGGGCCCAGTAGAAATAATATCAACTGGCGCACCAACTAATGACTCAATGCGTTGAATATAACTCACCGCATTTTCGGGCAAGTCATCCATCGATTGCGCGCCAAAAGTATTTTCTTGCCAGCCAGGAACTGTCTCATAGACAGGAACAATTTTATTCCAGCCATCGCTATCGAAAGGTACGCTAAGTTTATTACCCTGTTGATCTTCATAACCCACACAGATCTTAACGCTCTCTAAACCATCAAGTACATCAAGTTTTGTTAAACACAAACCAGAAATAGAATTAATACGGATGGCATGCTTAACAGCAACGGCATCAAACCAGCCTGTGCGTCGCTTACGGCCTGTAGTTGCACCAAACTCATTACCTTTTACGCCTAAGTGCTGGCCCACATCGCAATCTAATTCTGTTGGAAATGGACCAGAGCCTACTCGTGTCGTGTACGCTTTAGTAATACCTAGAACATAATTTAAATACATAGGTCCCATGCCAGAACCTGTAGCAACACCACCCGCAGTTGTATTCGATGAAGTCACAAATGGATAGGTACCATGGTCAATATCTAATAAAGACCCTTGCGCACCTTCAAATAAAATACTCTCACCTTTTTCTCGTGCAGTGTGCAAAGTATCGGTAATATCTTCAACTAATGGTTTTAATTCAGCACCCCAGGCAAGCGCATCTGCCAAGACTTGATCATAGTCTAATGCATCAACTTTGTAATATTCTTTTAATGCAAAATTATGATATTCCATCACTTCTTTTAATTTTTCAGCGAATGATGCCTCGTCAAACAAATCACCTAAACGCAAACCACGGCGAGCCACTTTATCTTCGTAAGCAGGGCCAATTCCACGCCCCGTTGTACCTATTTTGGCATTGCCACGTTTAATTTCTCGCGCCTGATCAAGAGCAACATGGTAAGGCAAGATCAATGGGCAGGCAGGTGACAAGCGTAAGCGCTCACGAACAGGCACACCTTTTTCTTCTAAGCCTGCCATTTCTTTTAACAACGCATCAGGAGCAAGCACTACGCCATTACCAATCATACATTTAACACCTTCGCGCAAAATGCCTGATGGAATTAAATGTAAAACTGTTTTTTCGCCATCGATAACCAATGTGTGACCGGCATTATGACCACCCTGAAAACGAGCCACTAATGACACCTGGTCAGTCAATAAATCAACAATCTTACCTTTGCCTTCATCACCCCATTGGGTGCCTAAGACGACTACGTTTTTACCCATGATATTTTTCTCAATAAAAAATTAATAACGCAAACCCTGATAAGAATTTGCACATTACAAAGGACGAACTAGATAAACCCCGTCTTCCAATACCAACTGTCGATCACAGCGTAACTCGTCAAAGTCAGGCTGTTGCGATAAACCACAAACGACCCTTTCTCCCTGCGCTCGCAACTTTTGTACCGCCTGCCACTGTGCCGAATCTGCCGAGGCACTTGCGTAAATACCTGCATCAGGTTTTGGTAAAGATAGAAGAGATAAAACAGATGTTAAGTTAAGCCCAAAACCTGTGGCGGGACGAGCCCGACCAAATGCTTCGCCAATATGATCGTAACGACCACCATTAGCAATAGCGTCGCCAAAACCGTCAGCATAAGCAGTAAAAACTATCCCTGTGTGATAGTGATAACCTCGTAATTCTCCTAGATCAAAATACACATCGATAGTGGGGTAACGACTCGTAATAACTTGATAAACTTCTTGAAGCTCATCAATAGCCGCGGAGACTTCCGCTGGTGCATCGATTAATTTCTCACGTGCCGCCTCTAGTATTGAAGCATCCCCGCAGAGACTCGGTAATAATGATAACCATTCTATTGCTTCGGGAGACTCCAACGAATGTTGTGCCCACTGTTTTATTTCAGCAATGTCTTTTGATTGCAGCAACTCAAAAAATTCGGCTTCTTGAGCTGCGGATAGTGATAACGCTTCTAGAAGCGCTCGACAAATACCAACATGCCCAAGATCAAGCGTTACATCGGATACATTGACCTGCTCAAGAGACGCTAACAATAAACTGATGACTTCAATATCTGCATCGAGTCCCGATTCACCAAATAACTCCACACCTGCTTGCAAGGGTGTTCTTACTGCCAATGGCGATTTAGGCTTGGCATGCAACACATGATCGGTATAACACAGACGGCTCGGGCCTGTTTTTTTATAGCTATGCGCATCAATTCTTGCCGCTTGAGGCGTCATATCTGCTCGCAATCCCATTGATTGACCGGTGAGTTGATCTGTTACTTTAAGTGTTAACAGATTCAAGTCGCTACCAACCCCACTAAGAAGCGAATCAGTGAATTCCAGTAGCGGCGGCATAATTAACTCATAACCCCAACTGGCATAGAGGTCGAGTAGTCCACGACGAAGTTGTTCTACACCCTGCGCCTGGGCAGGTAGAATTTCTTCAACTCCTTCAGGCAGTAACCAGCGCTTGACGTTCATTGATTGTTTACTCGTTGTAATTTTCATTTAATTATCTATCGAGGCCTATCTCTATTTTCACTTTACAAAATACAGTAAACCTACACCCAGAAGCATACTCACCAGGCCCATCATTCGCAGCTGCTTATCGCTTATTTGTGCCAGTGTTGCTACCAAGTTGCGCCATTTGGAGGGGTACAAGAACGGAATAATGCCTTCTAAAACCAACATTAGGGCAATAGCCGCCCATAAGGTTTCCCACATATTCCACCTCTTAATTTCAACCCTAAAATTTACGCACAAAAAAACCGAGCCAACGTGGACTCGGTTTGTAGGATTTTACCATCTTATGGCTTCAGATTGTAGAACTCTTAATCAAAGCTTACTGAGTATTACCTTGGGGATCTTTTAAATAACGGAAAAAGTCGCTCTCAGGATCAATAAGCATAATATCTCCCTTATTATTAAAGGTAGATTGGTAAGCATTTAAACTACGAACAAAGCTATAGAACTCGGGGTCTTTATTGTAAGCAGCGGCATAAATGGCCGTTGCTTTCGCATCACCTTCACCACGGATCAACTCTGAATCACGATAAGCTTCGGCTTCGAGTACTGTTTTCTGGCGATCAGCATCGGCTTCAATAATCTCAGCCTGTTCTTTACCTTTAGAACGATACTCGCGCGCTTCTTTCTCACGATCTGCTGCCATACGACGATATACTGGCTCACGAACCTCATCAGGCAAATCGATACGTTTAACGCGAATATCAATCACATCAATACCCAATTGATCACGAACAGTCTGATTAATGGTTTCAATCAATGATGCCATCAATTCATCACGCTCACCAGACACCACCTCGTGCAATGTTCTCTGACCAAATTCATTACGTAAACCATCACTGATACGAACGGCTAAACGACTACCGGCAACAATCTCCGAACCACCGGTTTTTGAATAGTAGAGGCCCACATCAGCAATACGCCATTTGGCATAAGAATCTACCACCAGACGTTTATTTTGTACGGTAAAGTAGTTTTCGGGTTGAGCATCCAGTGTCAAAATACGCCCGTCGAATTTACGCACATCGTCCGCAAAAGGATACTTAAAATTCACACCCGTTTGTGGATAGTCAGGCTGCAATTTACCAAAGCGAAGCACAACCGCTTTCTGATATTCAGGAACAATGTAAATCATTGAGGATGCCAATAACGCGCCCACAATAACTAAAATACCTAAAAAGAGTGATTTAGTACTCATTAGCGAACCCCCCGACGAATGGCACTGGACTGATTACGTTGAAGTTGTTCAGCTACACGTTCATTAATTTCTCGTATCACCTCAGGCGATAATTCGTTACTACCTGCGCGAGAAATGCCTGTTGAACCACCAGCTATCTTATCTAATGGCAGGTACATCATATTATTACCGCCTTCAACATCAACCAGCACTTTAGAACTATTAGCCATCACTGACTCAATTGCATCCAAATACAAGCGCTCACGCGTTACTTCAGGCGCCTTCTTGTACTCAGTCAACAGTCGATTAAAACGTTCGGCCTCACCTTCTGCTTTCGCGATAACTTGATCACGATAGGCATTAGCTTCTTCGATAGCACGCTGTGACTTACCGCGAGCCTCAGGAACAATTGCATTAGCATAAGCTTGGGATTGGTTTTTAAACCGTTCCTGATCTTCTTTTGCTTTAACGACGTCATCGAATGCATCCTTTACTGCCGCCGGCGGTTTACCCTCTTGGATATTGACACCAACAACATTGATACCCGTACGATAGCTTTTTAAATAAGCTTGCAAACGTTCGCTCATCTCATTGGCAATTTTCGCACGACCTTCTGACAACACCTGATTCAGCTCTGTAGAACCGACAACATGACGCAAAGCACTGTCAGTAGCCTGCTGCAGGCTAGATTCTGGACTTTTCACATTCAAAACAAAGTCTTTAATGTCAGCAATGTTGTATTGAACCGTTACCGGCAATTCCACAATACTTTCATCTTGAGTCAACATTAAACCGCCCGTACGATATTGACGTTCCTCGGTGATATTAACTGTATACACCGTATCAATAAACTTAGGGTTCCAGTGTAGACCAGGCCCAACAATTGAGTGAAATTTGCCCAGGCGCAAAACAACCGCCTGCTCTTTTTCATCCAACTGATAAATACCGAATGCTAAATAGGCTAACAAGGCAACAACACCAAGAACTCCAATCATAGAGCCAGAGATTCCAGAGCCGCCACCAGAAGAACCTTCTCTTCCGCCTTTGTTACCCTTGCCTCCAAACAGGTTATTAATCTTGTCCTGAAATTTTTTCAGGGCTTCATCGAGGTCAGGCGGACCATCATTATTTTTACGTCCACCCCAGGGATCTTGATTGTTCCCACCCGGTTCATTCCAGGCCATAATGCTTCTCCGCGTGATTCTTAAGTTAAATGGTACTAGTATTTTTCAGAACTTAATAAGTACTGACATAAAATTGCTTGAAACGTTTACCGATACATTACAACGTAAGGTATTGCTAACAAGACAAATCAAAAACTACTGATTGTAACTTATCGCTTTTTCTACGTCTTATCTTCATCTATAGATGCGCACTATATCTTGAGCTTAATTATTTGCCCATTATTAAGTGTACATAAATATCACAAACCTTTTCCCTCTGGTTTGATGGCTTTGGCTCAATCCTGACTTTGCCAATGCTCAGGCGTTCTTCCTATTGTTGGGGCAACCCCTATCCATTCCAAGTGCTTAGCCTCAATAGATTCGGCACTTAATAAACGACAAAATTCCACTTGAGGGATATTAATGACTAATTCACTACCACCATCATCCTGATAAACCTCTTCGTCAACTACTGCCAATTCATATAATTTGGCACGCAAGCGGCCCATTGCACTATTCAAGTGCAATCGCCCTGACACCATATGCTGGCCCAAACACTCTGATAAAGCTTGTAACAATAGCTCAAAACCTGCACCCGTCTGCGCCGACAACCAAACCGCAGCAGGCCGTCCTTGTTCATCACGCTCAATACGTGGTTGTTGATCTGGAAGCAAATCCAGTTTGTTATAGACTTTTAGTTGAGGCAATTCACCAGCACCAATTTCATCCAAAACGAGCTGCACTTGTTCTATATTACGCTGACGCTCTTCAGCAGAGGCATCAATAACATGAAGCAACAAACTCGCGTGAGCCGCTTCTTCCAAGGTTGCTCGAAACGCCTCTACCAATCGGTGAGGCAAATGACTGATAAAACCTACCGTGTCGGCTAAAACAACAGAACCTACATTAGCTAAATCAAGCCGGCGCATTGTTGGATCTAACGTCGCAAACAATTGATCTTCGGCGTAGACCTCAGCATCGGTTAAATAGTTAAATAAGGTGGATTTACCGGCATTGGTATAGCCCACCAAAGAAACAGTAGGCGTTGAAGCGCGCAAACGAGAACGTCGCCCCTGATCCCGCTGTTTCCTTACTTTTTCTAGACGAGATTCGATGGACTTAATCCGTACCCTTAGTAAGCGACGGTCTGTTTCTAATTGAGTTTCACCAGGGCCACGAAGGCCAATCCCACCTTTCTGGCGCTCAAGGTGAGTCCAACCTCGAATCAGCCGAGTCGACACATGGCGTAACTGGGCTAACTCAACCTGTAGCTTACCCTCATGTGTCCGAGCACGCTGGGCAAAAATATCAAGAATTAACCCTGTTCGATCCAGGACACGACATTCAAGCGCCTTTTCGAGATTGCGCTCCTGGCTCGCTGAGAGGCTATGATTAAATATGACAAGGTGCGCATCATGTAGGCGAACAATTTCTCTCAGCTCTTCAACCTTACCCGTTCCCACAAAATATTTAGGATCAGGCGTCACACGCTGGCCCGTTATAAAATCAACAGGGTCGCCCCCCGCAGATATAACGAGCTCTTCGAATTCGCGAGGGTCATCACTGACATGTGAATGAGATAATCGCAGATGAACTAATACCGCCAGTTCACCGGATTCAGGTCGGTCAAAAAACAATCATAAACTCCAAAACTACTGATTACTTACTCTTCGTCAGCAGTTTCATCCGGGTTTACCAATGGTACGCGTACTGCTCGAGATGGCACTACGGTAGAAATGGCATGTTTGTAAACCATTTGGCTTACAGTATTTTTTAGTAATATGACAAATTGATCAAATGACTCTACTTGCCCTTGAAGCTTGATACCATTAACTAAATAAATTGACACAGGAATACGCTCTTTGCGCAATACATTTAAATAAGGGTCTTGTAGATTTTGCCCTTTTGACATGGGGAATTCTCCTTAAAATAATTAGAAGTTTATGCAGCAGCTGACTTAATCTAATTTGAAAATAGGCTCTGCAATATATAAATAAGCGTTTTTGATGGTATGGATTCAGAGCTTTTCTGAAATACACCCTATTATATGGACTTTATTGGCAAAAAGTTCAAGATTAATTCAACTTTTTTTTGCAATGTGCTCTGCTTCATATCTTGATCTACAGGAAAACGATGCAAATCAGGCCAGTCACGCAACCAAGTTAACTGTCGCTTTGCTAATTGCCTAGTCGCAGCCAGACTTTTATCAATCATTGTTTGATAATCATACTGCCCATCAAGAAATTGCCACACTTGGCGATAACCTACCGCGCGCATTGATGGCAAATCAAGATGTAAGTCACCTCGACCATATAAAGCTCTGACCTCTTCGATGAAGCCTTGTTCCAGCATCGCTAAAAATCTTTGCTCGATACGTTGGTGTAGAACAGAGCGGTCATCCGGCAATAAGGCCAACGAAATAACGTGGAAGCGATCGGAAAGTGATCGACGCTCACAGCCTTTATCACTTACCTGTCTGGCCCGAAATTCCGTCATGGTTGTTCCACTGATTCGATAAACCTCTAACGCTCTAGAAATTCTTTGAGAATGATTCGGGTGCAACTGGCTGGCATATTCAGGATCAATTTTTTTTAACTGATCATGCAATGCAGGCCAACCATGAGCTTCTGCTTCTGCTGCAATGGCCTTACGAGTAGCAGGATCGGACTCCGGCATATCAGCTAAGCCATCCAACAAGGCTTTAAAATACATCATAGTACCGCCCACTAATATCGGTATGCGACCATTGCTTACAATATCATCGATTTCTCGCTCAGCATCTGCACAAAAGTTTGCCGCTGAATAAGGTTCAGAAGGATCACAGATATTAACTAGGCGATGAGGAAACCCTTCCAACTCATCTGCTGTTGGCTTAGCGGTTCCTATATCCATCTGTCGATAGACGAGCGTCGAATCCACACTGATAATATCTGCTGGCATGTTGTTGCACAGGGCCATTGCCAAATCAGTTTTACCTGAGGCGGTAGGGCCCATCACAAAAAATATAGGTGGCTTGTTTGGATCAGTATCAGCAGTCAAAGGCAGACCTAAAAACTATAGTGTGTGAAAAGAAGGTAGCTCGTAGAAGATAATACAATACATAAACCAGCAAGCGAATTAGATATTATTAATAGTATTGAAATATGAAGCGACTAATTAGCTTCCAATAAAAAGGTTACTGGACCATCATTAGTCAAAGACACCTGCATATCAGCACCAAAGATTCCTGTTGCTATTTTGTTATTATTTTCAGCGCCTTTGACTCTAGCCTGATCAACACAATAGTCATAAAGTAATTTAGCATGCTCTGGATTAGCTGCTGCTGAAAACCCTGGACGCAATCCTTTTTTAGTGTCAGCAGCCAATGTGAATTGTGATATCAGCAATACCCCTCCGTGAATATCTTTGACGCTGCAATTCATCTTTTGTTGATCATCATTGAAAATTCGGTAACTGAATACTTTATCAAGAAGCTTGTCTGCCAGTTCATGAGTATCATTTTGCTGCACACCCAATAACACCAAAAGCCCCTGGTCAATTTCACCGACCACATTTGCACCAACGGAGACTGACGATCGAGAAACTCGTTGCAACAATGCTCTCATTAGGCGCTCGTTATATGTTCTTTGATAAAATCCAAAGTCGCGGATGCGTCGATATAATTTCTTGGCACTTCAGTTAAACCTGATTCTGTTTTTAATGCCAAACTGGGAAAACCCGCTACCCCTGTTGAAACAGCAAGTTGCTGATATAAACGAAGATCTTGCTCCAATAGGGATTGTATATTTTTGCTCTCTAAGTCTTGGGCAAATACAGTCGCATCTAAACCAATTTTTCCTGCCAAAGAAATAAGAACATCATTATCTGAAGGGTTCTTGGCCTCAAGATAATACCCTCGCTGGATAGCGTCGGTCATAAGCGCATCATATTCAATGCCTTGTTTCTTCGCTGCAAGCACTGCTCGGCAAGCAGGATAAGTTGAACGTCGTGGCTGACATTTTTCCCAAAAATCATAATTGAATTCAGTATCAGGAATGGCTTGCTGAATACGCGCCCAGTTACCTTTTATATATTCCTGCATTTCCGGCGGCATAGGCTCATCTGAATCTGGGGCGAGACCACCCATAACAGTTTGGACATTAACCGTTTTTGGTAAATGTTGCTGAATCTGTTTCCAAACCGGGCTAAAACCCCAACACCAACTACACATTGGATCATGAATATAATAAAGTAAAGCTGACATAGATTTTTATCTTTTATTCTAATGAGACGATAAATTTCTGGTAATCGATGACTCTAATACCTGAATAACCATCTGGATGATCGCTCTTAATTAAAAATTCTCTACCTAACTTCCCTTGCTCAACAAGCGTTAAATCGAGCAACGTTTTACGAACAGCCTTACCATCACCATCCTGCAACAACAAAACTTTAGGTAGGTGTTGATATTTTTGGCTGCGCTCTAAAACCAAACCGAAATTTCCATTTGCCAGCTCTACAACTGTGCCTGGAGGGTAAAGCCCAATGGTTTTGATAAACTCTAGAGCTAACCGCTCATCAAACTGTGTCCCTCTGTTTTTATATATTTCTTTCACTGCCGACGATGGAGTAATGGGCTTTGAATAACATCGATCGGCTGTCATTGCATCAAAACTATCTGCCAGTGAAACAATTTTTGTAAATTGTGAAATCTTAGTACCATCAACGCCACGAGGATAGCCTTTCCCATCAATTCGCTCATGATGATTATAAGCAACATCAACACTGTGACCGATACCCGGAGATGTCATTAGTAAATTACGCCCAATGGTCGCATGAGACTGCATCTGTTTCCATTCTTTTGGCGTTAACTTCTCTGCTTTATTGAGCACCTCTTCGGGAATGCGCATTTTACCTACATCATGTAACAAACCGCACATCCCTAATGAAAAAAGTTCGTCTTTGCTATAACCTAATTGTCGCCCAAAGGCGATACATAAGATACAAACATTCAGCGAATGGTCTGCGGTATAAGTTCGAACATCGCGCACCTTACTCATCCACAACATGGCGTTTGGATTACGTAAAATACTATCCAAACAAGATTCAACGGTTTTTTTAGCTTCTTTTGTATTTATCAAGCCGTTCAATGCAACATCATCAAGAATGGTTTTGGTACGCTGGCGAGATGTTTCAAAGACCTTACGAGACTTTTCATATTCTCGAGGCATTGTCAATTTGTTGATATAACGGGTTTTTTGAGCGGTAGGCTTTTTAAGAACGTGATGATCTTCCTTGCCTCGACGCATTTCTATCGCCGGTTCAATCCAGACATGCTGACACTCTTCTTCCAGCAAGCGAATATCGTCCTGGTTCTCAATCATAAACCCCTGATATAAGAAGGGTGAATCTAACCAGTCTTTATCTAATTCTGAAACATACATACCAATCTCTAAACCGGCGACTGGTACTTTGACGGCTCGATTAGAGCCTTGTGTAAAACTCATAAATAATGAAAAATCCGATGTATTATGAACTGCCCTGTAGCTCAACGGCCATTTCATCTGTTGCTCTAACCAACGCATCAAGAATACCAGGATCACGAGATGCATGACCGGCCTCCCTGATGATATGTAATTCCGCATCAGGCCAAGCTTTTTGTAGTGCAACAGCGTTATCAAGCGTACAAATCATATCGTAACGCCCATGAATAATAGTAGCAGGGATACCCATTAATGCATCCATATTATCCAATATTTGATTCTCAGCAATAAAAGCATGATTAACAAAATAGTGCGCTTCAATACGCGCCAGAGATAGAGCTAAATGGATATTAGAGAATGTGTCGACAATATCAACATTCGGTCGCAAAGTAGCGCAACGCCCTTCCCATAAAGACCAATGCTTAGCTGCATTCATTTTGGCCAGCTCATTACTGCCAGTTAACAGTTTATGATATGCCTTAATCAGATCGTTTCTTTTATCAGAGGCGATAGGTTCAACAAACTCTCGCCAATAATCAGGAAATACCTGACTCGCCCCATACTGATAAAACCAATCCAAATCTTGCTGTCGGCATAAAAATACCCCCCTGAGAATCATACCCAAGACTCTGTCGGGGTGCTGCTGTGCATATAATAATGATAATGTTGAACCCCAAGAGCCGCCAAACAAAACCCAGCGCTCAATACCTAAATGCTGACGAATCTTTTCTATATCATCGATTAAATCCTGAGTAGTATTGTCATCTATTTCAGCATGAGGGGTCGAATGACCAGCGCCACGTTGGTCGTACAAGATAATACGGTACTTTTCAGGGTCAAAAAAACGACGATCTTCAGAAGAACAGCCCGCGCCTGGACCACCGTGAATAAACAGGGCCGGAATACCTTCAATATCCCCAGATTCTTCAAGATATAATGTGTGCTGGTTATCAACAGGCAAGCTGATGGTTTTGTAAGGCTTGATCGATGGGTATAAAGGATGCATCATCAATAACTCATCAAGAAAGTATACCCTTTACCATAGCCTGTTCGACACGACTTAACAAGTAATTAGGCGACAGATATGGACAAAAAATATCATCCACAATGGAGAATTCATGATACAAGAATTAAAGCGATGTGACTGGTGCGGAGAAGACCCTCTCTATCAAGACTACCATGATAATGAATGGGGCATACCTGTTTACGATGACGAGCAGCTGTTTGAATTTTTATTACTAGAAGGCGCACAAGCAGGCCTGTCATGGATTACGATTTTACGCAAACGAGAAGGCTATCGTAAGGCGTTTGATAATTTTTCTCCTGAAAAAATTGCTCGCTACACAGAAAAAAAACAAGAGAGATTATTACAAAACACTGAAATAGTGCGCAACAAATTAAAAGTGAAAGCATTTACAAAAAATGCCCAAGCTTATTTGAATATTTTAGAAAGCCATGACAGTTTTTCTGACTACATCTGGCAATTTATTGAAGGCCAACCAAAACAAAACCACTGGCGCGACATGAGCTCAATCCCTGTCTCAACACCAGAGTCAGAGATAATGAGCAAAACATTAAAAAAAGCAGGCTTTACATTTGTAGGCCCAACAATTTGTTATGCATTTATGCAAGCAACAGGCATGGTTAATGATCACTTAACTAGCTGCTATCGACACAAAGAATTACAATAGAAAAAGAGTTGCACTAAAAATAGCTCAACCAATATCTTCAACTGATTTTACTAAGTTAATTGCATAACATTCAACATAATCACCCAATTGCTTTTCAGCGATACCTTTTTTAAGTCGTACTCGACGAGAAGCAAATTCAAAATGGCCACGATGGCCTGCATGAAACTTAACTTTATCGGTTGCTAAAATTTCTCCAGGCTCTGCTGCTGCTTCTAAGCGGGCAGCCATACTTACTGCTGTTCCCTCTAAGTCAGGCTGATTAGTCACAACATTATGTACAACCGACACTTCACCTAACTCTATACCTATGCGCATTTCAAAACCTGCGCCAACCAAGACATTCCTGAGCATACAGGCACATGCACAGGCAATCGTTGCATTCTTAAAAGTAACTCGCAAAGAATCACCTTCCATGTTGGGATGACCTGCATTCCAGCGCTGCAATACAGGTTTTACCAAGCCACGAAACAAGGCCAGCTTATGAGCAAGCTCCTCATCTTTCCAGCGAGAAAAGCCTGTTAAGTCCATAAAAATAATCGTTAGATTTCGAATAACTTCACGCTCATTTTCAGCAGCCAACTCTAACAATCGCGGCCAGAAATTTTCCTTAATGTTGGCAACTTCTTCACGCAATGTACGCTGCAATAATACATCCTGACGCATCGCAACTTGCGCCATTAAGATAAAGTTAGCTTCTCGCTGTAAAGCCTCTTTCAATTCTGATGGCTGGTACGCACTAACTTCATCAATGGACAATGTTACCAATGATCCACCGGCATAATCCTGTATCGATTTCAAACGAATAGACGTTCCCCATTGCGATGCCTGAAGGTGTTCAATCAAAATCGGTAAGGTTGATATTTCAGCTGCCAACATTCGAAAAGGATAACGCAACTCCAACAATAAAGTATCAGAATAGATGCGTTCAAAATCATGCTTTCCATAGTAGGTTTTTTGTTTTCCTAGTTTATCCCAATAAGCATAACTACACTTAACGTCTGATAGCGTCCAGTCAACCGTATCCACCTCACCAAAAAAACAACCTGTCATATCTGACTTGCGAAAATTTGATCGCTTTATAATTGATTTACGAAAATCACAATCAACCAAAATAGCTTCTTCAAAATTAATATTTTCAATATTATTTTTTGAAAAATTTGACTTAGTGAGATTTGCTTGAAAGAAATTAATGCCTTTTAACTTAGCAGATGATAAATCAACACCAACGAGAGAAGCCGATGTTAAATTGGCATCAGATAAATCGGAATTTAATAAGTCACAGCCATCTAAAACAGCCTCAGATAAATCTGATCGAGCAAGGTATTGATGAGATAAATTAGCACCACGAAAGGAAACGTTACGTAAATCTAAAGCCTGCATATCATGGCCTGTAAAATCTACACCATCAAAGCGTGCGCCACGCACTGAAGCTGTCAGAATATTCGCATTCGTTAGTATGCAACCTGACAAATCAGCATCATTAAGCTCTGCAGCAATCATACGTGCAGATGTTAAATTATTATCCTGCAGATTGGCTTCATGCAAGCGCACAGATACCAGCGATGCAGAGTTTAAATTGCAATGGTTAATGACAGCATGGCGCAAAGAAACTCCTGAGAAATCAATCCCGGTGAGATCTAAGTTCAGTAATTCGATACCGTCCAGTATTGGGTAAACACTGGGATAAAGTTTTCTCCACTGGTTCCAAGCTTGAGGGCCCTCGTTAATAATTTTTGTTGCTTTTTCAAGATCTAGCATACGTATTTATAGCGCCTTATTCATTTTTATATTATTTAGTATTAGCAATAGGCAGCATCAATGAAAATACCACACCCCCACCATCTTTCTGATTTCTTGCCACAACCTCTATGCCGTGCAGCTCAGCAATTAAACGTACAATATAGAGACCCAGCCCCAAATGAGCTGCATCACCAGAACCTTTATCTTTGCGCACAGAAGTCATCGATTCAAACAATCGATCATTTGATATTTCTGGCAACAACGGCCCTTGGTTTTCAACAGAAATTATTATCTTTGAACTATCGATATCCAGCGTAATAATAATTGGCTCTGATGGTACAGAAAAATCTACTGCATTATCGACTAACTTATCAATCATTTGCACAAATAACTCTTCAGCTATTCTTATACTGGCTTCCCGCCCACTTTCATCAGCACGCAATATAATTTGATGCTTTAAGTAGACACCATTATAAGCGTCAACTAAAGAATATAGTAACCGATAGAGATCAACGGCTTCAAATTCGGCATGAGTTAAGCTTTCCTCAATCCGGTTAGCAGAACTCATCGCATTTAACATTCCGCTTAGACGTTGAATACCTTGAGATGCACGCTGAAAATATTTTTCTTGGTCATCACTATCCTCTACATCTCTAATATTCTCCAAAGAAGACCGAACAATAGCAATTGGCGTCCGCAACTCATGCGATAATTTATTCGATAAGGTACGTAGATAGTCTTGATTTTCACGTAATCGCAACAATAACTTATGGTAACTACGAGATAAATCACCCAGTTCATCCCCTGCATTTATATCAGGCCACACATTCTCCTTAATGGCGATATAGCCTTTATCTGTCACCACATTATGTGCAGCACGATTTAACCGGCTAATTCTCCAGGACAACCAACTGGCATAGGCAATCATACCTAAACCTACAAACAGAAATATTGCCAGAGTATAAATAAATAGCTTACTGAAAGCTGAATTGGTTAAAGCAACAATCTGGTCCGTTGTCTTTTCGACAATAAGATAGCCCTTAATCTCTTTGCCTAACCCTTGCTGAAAATATAAAGGGACAGCTGTGCTAGCAATTACCTGACCTGCTAGGCTTCTATCACCCAGGCCACGAGGTATTGTGCGATACCATATCAAGGCTTTTTTACTGCCTGATTTAGCCTGCTCAACTTCCGGGAGCAACCACCGACTACGATTATTCAGTGTGTGGCGTGCTGGCATATCCTCTGAATATAGTATTTGTCGATATAACCACTCAACAATCCAGGGCGTATCGCTCTTAACTGCTTGGCTTTTATCAGCGATAAGGCGCGCAACAACATATTGCTGCTTATTTAGGATACGCATAGACAAGGCTGGCAACTGAGCATTTTCAAGCATTGACTGCAGGCGTGGTGACAAGGTCACTAGACCCATCATCTTATCAATATCCACTTTATTACCAGAACCTGATAAAGATAAGGTATTTATCTCTTGCTCGCGAGAATCAATAAACTCTACATCAAACCCTTTATCTAGTAGGCTTTTATCAACAGCTAACTCTACTTGGTAACCTTTAGCTGTTTCTCTCCAACTCCCTTTTATCGAGTTAAATTCACGAACCTGACTATTTTTGTCTCGATAATGTCCTACAACATTCCCAGGAGCACTTGTATAAATGTGAAAATATTGTGAAGGGTAAGAGGTTTCGTTGATTTTAATACTGATATGATCGGCCAACAGTAAATCATTAGTAGACGGATTAAAATAACGCAAATAAGGGTCTTCTACTTCTATAAAGAAAAAAGCACGCTGATTTTTCACACCAACCCTAATACGAACTGAAAAGTCATCAGCATTACTGGTAAATGCTTGAGGCTCTATATTGTAATGTCGCCAATCATCTTCGTAACCATCAATAATAGGGAGGCTAGCTAAAGAGGTCGCATAGAGCACCTGTAATGCCGGCGTTGGATTTACTTCAAGACTCTCAAAGAGTTGTGCCTCTCTCTCTAAGCGATCAGCTATCGATGCAGCACTTTCCATAAGTGCCTGCGCCTGAACATCTCGCAAAGCCACATCGACAGTTTGAATATATTGGCAGCCCGCCCAAGGCAAACTCAGCAACAACAGGCTGACAGCAAATAATTGATAACGTAATTTCAAAAGTACACTCTCACTACACATTGTGAGTTGACAGATTTTCTGTAAGGGGTATTACAGCAATTTCTTGGAAAGCTCTAATTTGAACAGCTTAATAAAGGCTGAGCTAAGTCAACTTTTAGTATCGCACTAATAATGGAGACAACACTTTAGGCCCCCTTATTTAAATACTTAGCTTAAAACTTACTGAACCCAGCGATACCCCATCCCATAAGCAGTCTGTATGGCGTCAAACTCAGCATCTATAGCAATAAATTTTTTACGAATACGTTTAACATGAGATGTGATTGTATTGTCATCTAGCACAACATTTGCTGCATCCATCAATTGCTGTCGATTTTTTACATGGCCAGGATGCTTGGCAAGCGCATGAGTGATCCAAAATTCGGTCACCGTCAACTCAAGCACAACTTCTTTCCATTGCACTGTCATACGGTCAAGGTTTAAGGTTAAACTGCCACTCACCACCAAAGACTCTTCTTTTTCTGGCTGCTTTAGAGCATCCAGCCGCCGGAACAACGCAACAATACGCGCCAGCATATGAGCCTGGCTAATATCTTTTGTTAAGTAATCATCAGCTCCTAAACGCAAGCCTGAGATCACATCAAATTCACTATCTCGCGCGGTTAAAAAGATAATAGGCAATTCAGGTGACTGGCTGCGCAGCTCACGACATAACTCAAACCCACCTTCGATATCATCCTGTAGACCCACATCGATAATAGCCATATCGGGCAGCTGCTCACGAAGGCCCGCAATAGCATCGGGCCGATTGGCGTAATGAGTGACTCGATAACCATGACGCTGCAATGCTTCTTTATAGTTATCCGCCAATAGCTTTTCATCTTCCACAATGACTATACGCTTTGGCATATTTTGCCCCTCAACTCAGTAATCGAAACCAGCGATTATAAGTGCATTTATTCCATGGTGACAGACCAAGACCTATTCATACTCATTTCATCTTATTTTGCCACAAGATTGCCACATTTGATCCCCCAGAGCGACAGACAACATTGCTGTAATGATGACTGTCACATACTTCTCGTAAGGAATCTTTATGAGCAACTCGATTACACTTCCAATTTCTAGCACGTACTTCACTGGGCTATTCCCAATTAGCCGTTTACCCACTTCGATACTTATAGCCCTTAGCTTACTGCTATCGACTTATTTCTCTTCTTATTCCTATGCCAATAAGGCATTGGTGGAGCCAAGTTCAGGCGACATGGAGTTTATTATTGAAGCAGAGGGCAATAAACAAATCATTAGCGGGTTACATCTCGATAGCAGAGCCAACATCACTATCAGCGGCATGATCGCAACGGTAGAATTAACACAAGAATTTCGAAATCCTAGCAATCAATGGGTAGAAGGACGTTATGTTTTTCCCTTACCCGAGAATAGCGCTGTGAATGCCATGGAAATGAAAATAGGCGAGCGCCTGATTAAAGGTCTAATCAAAGAAAAAAAGGAAGCAAAAAAAATCTATAACAACGCCAAAGCAGCAGGGAAAAAAACCAGCTTACTTGAACAACACCGCCCTAATTTATTCTCTCAGAAAGTCGCGAATATCGCGCCACGCGAAACGATCATTGTGACATTACGCTATTTGCAGCCAATCAATTATGACCAAGGCTTGTTTAGCTTGAGATTTCCAATGACATTAACACCTCGCTATATTCCTAGCACATCAAATCTAGTTCATCACGAGAACGAGTCAACATTGACAACTAACGACGAAAATATAGACGCCAATGACAAGGGCTGGGGATGGTCTTCACCAACAAATCAGGCCCCTGATGCTCATTTAATTACACCAATGATGACGCACAACAATTCCAATGACACACCGTTAATTAACCCTATCACGCTTGAAGTAGCACTAGATGCAGGTTTACCACTAGCAGCGATCACTAGCGCTTACCATAACATTACCATTACTAAAGATGCCGAGCAGCACAACATATTATTATCAAACGGCACCGTCAGTATGGATAGAGATTTTGTACTTTCATGGCAGGCTGCCGCTAATTCTACCCCTAAAGCCGCTATTTTTAATGAAACAATTGATGGTGATGATTACAGCCTTATCATGCTAATGCCGCCATCAAAAGTACTCAACCTCGAACAACAAGGAGACCCCATAATAAAGAAGGAAGCCATTTTTATTATTGATACATCAGGGTCAATGGGTGGCACTTCAATTAAACAAGCGAAATCGGGCTTACAATATGCGCTAAAGCAGCTATCGCCCCAGGACCGCTTTAACATTATTGAATTTAATTCAGATTTTTCGTCTCTTCATACAGAACCTGTCATTGCCAATCAAAGTAACATCAAACAAGCCTTGAGGTTTGTAGGGCGCCTTCAGGCGGGAGGAGGTACCGAAATGCTCGGAGCGCTAACAGAAGCATTACAGCAACCTCATCAAGAAACCTACTTAAAACAAATCATCTTTATCACTGACGGCAGCGTCGGTAACGAAGAGCAATTATTTCGACGTATTCACGCGTCTTTAAAAGATGCTCGGCTCTTTACTGTTGGCATAGGTTCCGCACCTAATAGTTTTTTTATGCGCAAAGCAGCTGAATTTGGCCGAGGGAGCTTTACCTATATCGGCGACATCAATGAAGTAAATGAAAAAATGAAAATGCTCTTTAAAAAAATTAATACACCAACGATGCGAGATATCGTCATCGAAGACTCTCAGGGACGACCACTGAATATTTTTCCTAGCCCACTACCTGATTTATACGAAGGCGAACCACTAATTGCTGCAGTCCATAAAGACTATGAGGCAGATACCCTAGTAATAAAAGGACGATACCAACAACAAGTATGGCAACAGCAGTTAACGTTTAATCATGGCAAAAATCATAGCGGTGTTGCTAACCTGTGGGCTCGTAAAAAAATTGAATCTTTACTCGATAAAGAAAGAACCGGAAAAAACGCTAACAACGACAAAGAGAAAACAATCAAAGAACAAGTTATTGACGTCGCTTTACGACATCAACTAATGAGCCCTTATACAAGTTTTGTTGCAGTCGAAGAAGTCATTAGCCGCCCATCAGAACAATCATTGAATAAAAATGGGGTACCCAATACCATTCCCCAAGGGCAGACATTACAAACGATACCCTACCCTCAAACAGCCACACCACTTTGGCTACACAGCCTACTTGGATTGCTCGCTGCCATCATAAGCGCCTGTTTTTATTGCTTACATCTTAGGCAAAAAAGGGAGGAAGAATACAGCCATGCTTAACAAACTGAAGATAAGCAATGTACTCTATCCCACTATTATTGGCATTATGCTACTAACCGCCGCCTGGCAATGGGGGCAAGCAATTAAAATATACGGTAAAGCACATTTGGCAAAATGGTTAATTAGCCAAGCTTGGCAGGACACATTGATCAGCGGCAAAAATACCAAACCATGGCCATGGGCAGATACTTGGCCAGTAGCTAAAATATCGTTTCCCAATAATGAAGTATTTTATATTCTGGCAGGGGGGGCTGGTAACAGCTTGGCTTTTGGCCCTGGCCACCTAAATAGTACAGCGCTACCCGGAGAAACGGGCACTAGTATCGTAGGTGGCCACAGAGATACACATTTCGCCTCTCTGCAAAATATTCAACAGGGCGATAACTTTTCTGTACAAAACAAAAATAAGGAGTGGAAACACTATTCGACAAATAGTTTTTGGGTGGCAAACAGCGAAACAGAACCGCTATTGTTTGACCCGCAAGAAGAAGCTCTTTACCTCATCACTTGTTATCCGTTTAATTCACTTGCACCTAATAGTGATAAACGCTTTATCGTTAAAGCTGAAATAACAAACATGGAAATATAATACACACTAAAAGAGTATATGATTTAAATGTATTTCAAATACACATTTCTTACTTACAACAAATAATATTTTCACTCAAATATTACATTACACTAAACAACACCTCGTTATAGAAATATCTTCCTATAAACCCATAATAAGCTTTTTAAGAAATAAGCGTTCTAAAAATTATAAATTCACTTAAAATAAGTAATGAAAACTATTGACCATAATCAATAAGCATGTTCGAATATTCGCCCGCATAGTGCTTAAATATCCAACCCATAGGGGAAAGTCAGTAATAGCAATAATAAAATGCTTATCTGTGTTAACAGGACAAGCAGATAATCAGGATAAAAAGCTGTTGTGGAACAGCAAGGTTAGTGAGAGATAACTCCGAACTATATTATTTGAATACATACGCTGGATGTACCCATCAAACATAGTCTCGATCTATTAACTAACATCAACCACTCAAGGAAGTCCTTCCACTTATTTCGTTACGGCCACTTTATACCTTGTGATAGCAGTATTGGTTTCATGCAAGGATGCTGGATTAATATGGAATCTGTCATATAATAACACTAGGTTTCATAGGCACTAGAAGAATATAACAAGAAAATATAGCGTTCAGCGGTTCCCAACTTCTATATTGGATGAAACCACTGTCGGAACAAAGAGAGGTTAGTTGTAGTGAAAGCACCCTTTATTTTAGGTATTATCTTTAGCATATTACTAAGCATGAATACGGCCCATGCCCAAACCGATGGGAAATACCACTTTGTTAGAATCAAAGGACTTTCCGAACAAGTCGTTGGCGGAAGATTATTAACTGAAATCTACAAACGCGCTGGCATACCCATGGATATCGAGCCAATGACAGGTAGCCGAGCATTGGAAGAAGCTTCGAGCGGCAGAAAAGATGGCGAAACGCTCCGGGTTTATACGCTAGGAGATAAGTTTCCATCACTTATTCGAGTACCTACCCCTATTTCTGATTTAACCACCCAAGCATTTGGCGTCAGTAAACCTTATGTCGATATCCAGACAGCTGACGACCTGAAGAAATACTCTATCGCTATCGTCAGAGGTGTAAGACACACCCTAAACATTACCCAAGGCCTCAAGAATGTTCATGTATTGCCATCGTCTAATTTATTTGTCGAATTCTTAAGTCGTGGCAGGTCAGATGTAGGCTTAACTGGCCGACTTAATGGCTTATCACTGATCAAAGCCAGCGGCTTAAAAAATGTTAACGCTGTAGGCAAACCGCTAAAAATTCTACCTCTGTATCATTACATTCATAAGGATCATCAAAAATTAGTGCCACGCATTGATGCTATTATTAAGAAAATGGTTCAAAGTGGAGAGATGGCTGCTTTAAGGGCACAATACGAACAAGAATACTTGGACTCAATTACCCCAATTAAACGCTAAACAGAAATATAGAAACCTATAGAACAATTCACAGCAAACTTAAAAACATTGGATTAAACAGTAAGGTGACAAATGAACAATCTAAAAGACATTAAATGGTACTCGACAGTCAAAATGAAAATGACTACCTCGTTGATTTTGACAATGACAGTCGTGACCATCATTGCTGGTTTATTATCCTACAACTACATTAAAACGTTTGAGACTAATAACCTAACAGAGTTCGCAAACATCTCTGCGGACCGGTTATCCAAGAGTCTCCAGACACCAATGTGGAATATTGACCGTGAGCTCGTTGAAGAGCTTCTCGATACCGAGATGAGTGAAAAAACCATTGTTGGCATCGTTGTTACTGATGAAGGTAGCAAAGGTGTATTTTCATCGAAAGGTCGAGAGCAATCGGGCCAAGTCATCGACTACAAAGGCTCGTTTAGCAATGAACATATCCGCGTTAACCGCAATATTGTTCGCGATGGCAAAAACATTGGCTCCATCGATATGTATTTTACTCAAGAATATCTCAATGAAGTCTTAACGCGCTTTGCCTATGGTACTGTTGCGCTTGTATTGATATTGGCTGCTGCGATATTCCTATTGATGAATATATTGTTAAATCGAATCGTGATCAAACCATTACTGGAACTTGCAGATACTGCTGATGCAATCAGTCTCGGAAAACTTAATCAAGCTTTTGACATTTCATCAAATGACGAAATTGGTTATCTGGCAGAATCATTTAAGAAGATGCAGGTTAGCTTACGTATTGCAATGAATCGCTTATCCGAGCCCACAGAAGCTCCAGCACCAGCCAACAAGTCAACGTTCAGCGCACAGGTATTACAAGCATTTTCACAAGAGATCAAAGCTGCAGGACGTATGCCATCACTTAACAGCATATTTAAAGTAGCATCATCATCGAACACTGTTCCTGATGACCTAATCTCTGTTGCTTGGAAAGAGTGGAACCAACAGCAAGGCCGATAATCAGCAAGCTGTTACTCTGAATGCATTCTTGCCGCAATTTATCCCACACCTTACAAATTGCGGTAAGAAAAAAGCCTGGCATCACTGCCAGGCAAGCATGAAAAGATAACAGCACTTAACCATATAAAAAATCGTCCCTGATAACACATCTCCATACCTCCTTATCCATAATTAAAAAATCCATTTACTTCCCTTTAGAATTTATCAACAACTGCAACACCATTTTTTTGATCATAAACCTCAACCGTTACTTTACGATCTAAGGCATACGCATCAAGATCTCCTTTCGTCGACTGTGACTGATCCGCGCCATAGTAACGTCGCTCAATACGACTGGTATCTATACCACGCTTTTCTAATGCATGCTGAACATTGATAGCGCGATACATCGATAGCACATTGTTATATTCATCTGTCCCACGTGGATCAGCATAGCCATGCAACCTAACACTCAATTCCGAATTACGCGTTAAAAATTCTGCCAATTCATCCAAGCGCTTTTCTGTTTGCGGATTCAAACCATCATCCCCCGTATGAAACAATAATTGAAATTCAAGATTTGTCATCGCAACTTCGTTAAGCTGTTGCTGGTGCTGTCTCGACGCATGCAGTTGATCTTGTAACATCGATACTTTTGCCTGCAGCTCCACTAAATCAGCGTTGCTCTGTTCAACTTCTAACACCACCGTATCGTATTGATCTGCTTTATCTAATTCGGATCCCAGCAATGCGCCACTAGCACCACCGACCATAAAGCCAATCGGCCCGGCCAAAAGACCACCAACAATACTCGCTGCACCGAATGTCATTCCACCTTTAAGTGTCTTAATTTCTGCTGTATTTTCATAAGCAGAAAAACCATCATCATCTGCATAGCCTGACATCGACGCCATACTTACCGCTAAAGCCACACCACTTGCCAATAATGTTTTCTTCATTGTCTTATCCTCATGATTTGTGATTGTGAGGACTGGATAGTTGAATGCCCTCGCTCAAGATCTATTAAACAAAAGAAAGTCGACTTTTTAGAGGATCAAAAAAGGTGAATAACAAAGGAATTATGGCGAAATATGACAGAGCAGACTGACACTGAAAAGACTAATGTAGGCAGAAAATAAACGGGAATAATAGAGCCGCCAACTAAAAATATTAAGATGACTATCTATTAAGAGAAAAGTTACAGATTGAGGAAGTAGAAAATATCTTTAATGAACATACTGGCTAATCTTTATTTATAAATGCATTGCTGGTCAATTTTTGAATCAACAACTCGCAAATAAAGATTAGCCTTTAAAACGACAAGCGCTACCGCTACAGTAAGAAAGTTTATTTCTTCGCGCGCTTACGCTCGTTTTCGGTCAATAGCTTTTTACGAATACGAATATGATTTGGCGTTACTTCAACCAACTCATCATCTTCAATAAACTCCAAGGCTTGCTCAAGCGTATGAATAATAGGAGGAGAAAGCGTTAAGGCTTCGTCTGTTCCCGATGCACGAACGTTGGTTAGTTGCTTACCCTTAATTGGATTAACAGCCAAGTCATTATCACGAGAATGAATGCCAATCACCTGCCCTTCATACACATCAACCGCATGCCCCAAAAATAGACGGCCACGACTTTGCAAATTGAAGAGAGAATACGCAGCTGTCTTACCTTTCAGCATACTCACCAAAACGCCATTCTGGCGAGACTTCACTTCGCCATCTTTCACAGGACCGTAATGATCGAATACACTGGTCATAATGCCCGAGCCTGACGTCAATGTCATAAATAATCCACGGAAACCAATTAAACCTCTAGAAGGCACAATAAACTCCAACTTCACACGGCCTTTACCGTCTGGTTCCATATTGGTCATTTCGGCCTTACGTAAACCAAACTCTTCCATTACCGAACCCTGATGCGGCTCTTCAACATCAATGACAACCTGTTCAAATGGTTCGTGAATTTGACCATTCACTTCTCTTTGCACAACTTCTGGGCGCGATACACCCATTTCAAAGCCTTCACGCCTCATAGTTTCGATCAGTACGGACAAATGTAGCTCGCCACGACCAGAGACTTTAAACTTATCAGGGGTGTCACCGGGTTCTACACGTAGTGCTACGTTATGAATAAGCTCTTGATCTAAACGCTCACGAATATTTCGAGTTGTAACAAACTTACCATCCTGCCCTGCAAACGGTGAATCGTTAACAATAAAGGTCATGCTAACAGTAGGCTCATCAACCGTTAATGCAGGCAATGCTTCGACATGATCAGGGTCACACAATGTATCGGAAATACTGAGGCCATCAATACCATTAATACAAACGATATCGCCTGCTTTTGCTTCTTCAACATCAACACGATCAAGGCCAAGATAGC
This sequence comes from uncultured Pseudomonadales bacterium, assembly GCA_947487765.1. Classification (GTDB taxonomy): domain Bacteria; phylum Pseudomonadota; class Gammaproteobacteria; order Pseudomonadales; family Cellvibrionaceae; genus CANLBN01. The sequence goes on from CANKXO010000003.1 coordinate 522,843, forward strand.
CTTTCACATTAAGCACTTTACCTTTGCGTTCTTTACCGCTAGAAGAATGAATCACCACTTGCTGATTTGATTTTAAGCGGCCACGAACAATGCGGCCTATACCAATAACACCCACATAGCTATCATAATCCAAAGCAGATATCTGCATCTGCAAAGTACCGTTAGGATCAACATCTGGTGATGGCACTTTTTCAGTGATCATTTCAAACAATGGCGTCATATCATCTGCTAGCTCATCGGCATCCAAGCCAGCAATACCATTCAGAGCAGAAGCATAGATAATAGGGAAATCTAACTGCTCATCAGTCGCACCTAGACGATCAAACAGGTCAAATACTTGATCGACAACCCAGTCCGGACGAGCACCCGGGCGATCAACTTTATTAACAACCACGATAGGCTTCAACCCACGTTCAAAGGCTTTTGATGTCACGAAACGTGTTTGTGGCATTGGGCCATCGACCGCATCAACCAGTAGCAAGACTGAATCAACCATCGAAAGAACCCGCTCAACTTCACCACCGAAGTCGGCGTGTCCCGGTGTATCCACAATGTTGATGTGGTAGTCGTTCCACTCAATTGCCGTATTTTTAGCGAGAATAGTAATACCACGCTCTTTCTCTTGATCATTGGAGTCCATCACTCGTTCAGCACCCTGATCTTTACGATCCAGCGTACCCGATTGACTCAGGAGTTTATCAACAAGGGTCGTTTTGCCATGGTCAACGTGCGCGATAATGGCGATATTACGAAGTTTCTCAATCACAGGAGGTTCCAACTACAGAAGGGGGTCTAATTTGAAGGCGCGAATTATACGGGTGAATCGAGGGAAGTTATAGGTAAATTTTCAAATATTGCGCTAAAAATTGCTTTTCTAACAGTAAATATACAGAAAAATTACCTATCATTAGCACATTTCAATTCAAGCACTATACTTTCGAATAATAGTTATAACACTCATAAATGTGACGTAGTTCATAATAAAATAGTCTATCGCGTCACAAAAAAGACTGCTAAGCTTAAAAAAACATCAACACACTAATTATCAGGCAATGTTTAACTCTATTATTATGTTACGTATCGAACTCGCTATTATTCTTACTTGCACCACCGGATTAATCGTCGCTGGTCTTCAGGGCGTTTTTATTGAATCAGTCTATATTCGCCCACTACAATTCCTTACCATTGCTCTCTTATTTATCGCCATTGCGGTTTATCTGAGGCTTTTGTCATTGAAATCGCAAAGTATAGATAGCAACGATTAAATCCAACAAATTCAATATCGAACCTCTAAAGCCCGATCGCATTGCCCTGTGATCGTCGTCCGGCTTTGGGGGCATACTCTTTTTCTTCAAACAGCTCCATTCGCTTAATGCGACCACCAGCCGAGACAAAGCAGTTTATATAAAACTTATTAACACCCGTACTGCGACTGGCATCACGATACATATTCATTTCGTAATATAATTTATAGCCACCCCTTTTATCATCAGAGTGGCTAGAAAGGTCATCCAGCACAAACATTTGCATTAATTCTCCGTGCTCGGCCTGCAATTCCTGATCACAAATAAATTGCGCATCAGTCATCGAATTCACAGGGCCATGTTCGTCTGGATAGATATCAATAATGCCGGTGGCCATTAAAGCAGTCACTACCGAAGTGGTCATCAAAATAAGCAGTAACAGGATAAGGCCAATAACCTGCCACTGCACATTTAATCGTTTTTTCGCTGGCGCTTCTTCTGCATCAGGGGAATTGTCTTCGGTATCGTCCATAGCGATCACTACTATTAAATAAAGTTATCTCATTATTAATAGTGTAGATGCAATATCACCATTTATCAGGGGGGAGCTAGATTATCAGACAGACGCTCAAGAGAGATGATTAAAGTGCTTATTCTCGCCCTGCCAATACTCATCGACCAATGCACCTACCGTATTCGCAACAACCAAGTGAGCCGCATAATAGGTATGCAAACAGCGAATACGACTGAAATTTTCGATTCCACCGATACCTCGACGCTGGAACACAGCCGTATAACCTAATTGCTCAACTTCCGCTTTTTGCTCAGAAGTCATCAACTGGTCACGTAGGGCAATATAGGCTTGATGGTCACTATTCATTGATTCCTGCAAAGCGTCTGATTGATCAATCCGTTCCTGAAATTGCGCGATCACACCACGCGCTTCAAGCTGGTCAATGGCATAATTTAAGCGTTTATCGACCAACCAAAACAATGTTGGGAAAGGCTTTTTATCGACCAACGGTGAAACCTGGATCACCGCGGGCGACCCTTTTGTATCACGCACAGAGATTGCTGTTAAGCCTCGTGGCGACCGTCCCAAAAGACACTTAACAGCCTCGTAGTCGACTTCACTGATGACAGTAGATGTAGATTCACTCATAACATTCTAAATAAAATAGCGATAGGGTAAAAACCGCGCATCTTAACACATCGCGCTTTTGTTCAAGACGATGTAAACTACCCCGCTCGCGTAATGCATTAAGTAATATGCATACCATAGAATAATTATATTGTTGAGTTAATACCCCCCCAGTTTGGGGCATCGATCACCTGAAAGCACCAAAAAAGTGCAGATTAATATTTTTTGCACCACTATAGAGCATTTAGTTTTATCGTTTGCACCGCCTTGGCCAGCCAATGTCCTGTCATTGCTATCATTATCCCATCAATATTCATTTGGTATAGTTTTTGCTATATTGCGTGAATCTGGGGCAACTCATAGTTAGAAATATTCATTGAATAAAACCAGCATGAATAAACATGCTAAAACATTAGCGACAAGCCATTTCGGAGGACTAATATGTCGGCAAACACTCTTGGCCTAATTACAGACAGCGAAGCAAAATGGGTAGACCTACGCTTCACAGATACCAAAGGTAAAGAACAGCACGTTAGCATTCCTGTTGGGGAAGTTGACGAGAGCTTTTTCGAAGACGGTAAAATGTTCGACGGTTCTTCGATTGCAGGCTGGAAAGGCATTAACGAATCAGACATGATCCTAATGCCAGACGATAGCACTGCTATTTTAGACCCATTTACTGATGAACCTACTGTTATTATTCGCTGTAGCATCGTCGAACCAACGACCGGTGAAGGCTACAACCGTGACCCTCGCTCTATCGCACAACGTGCTGAAGCCTACTTAGCATCAACAGGCTTAGGTGATGAAGCATTCTTTGGCCCAGAGCCAGAATTCTTTGTATTTGATGATGTTAAGTGGAGCTCAGATATGTCTGGCGCTTCTTACAAAATCAACTCTGAAGAAGCTGCATGGTCATCAAACAAAAGCTTTGCTGATGGCAACATGGGGCACCGCCCTGGCGTTAAAGGTGGTTACTTCCCAGTTCCTCCAGTCGATTCTCTACACGATATTCGTGCGGCTATGTGTGGCGCGATGGAAGCCATGGGCCTTTACATCGAAGTACATCACCACGAAGTCGGTACTGCTGGCCAGTGTGAAATCGGCGTTGGCGCAAACACCTTGACCAAAAAAGCAGACGAAGTGCAAATCCTTAAGTACTGCGTACACAACGTTGCTCACGCTTATGGTAAAACAGCGACCTTTATGCCAAAACCATTAGTGGGCGATAACGGTAGCGGCATGCACGTTCACCAATCATTTGTTAAAGATGGTGTCAACCAATTCGCAGGTGATGTTTATGCCGGCCTAAGTGAAACTGCATTGTTCTACATTGGCGGCATCATCAAGCACGCTAAAGCATTGAATGCTTTCTGTAACGCATCAACCAACTCTTACAAGCGTTTGGTTCCTGGTTTCGAAGCACCGGTTATTTTGGCTTACTCTGCACGTAACCGTTCTGCATCAATTCGTATTCCTTATGTGACTTCGCCAAAAGGCAAGCGTATTGAAACTCGTTTCCCTGACCCAACCGCTAACCCATACTTGGCATTCGCTGCCTTGTTAATGGCTGGCCTAGACGGCGTACAAAACAAAATTCACCCTGGCGATTCTGCAGATAAAGATTTGTATGACCTACCTCCAGAAGAATTGGCTGAGTACCCAACCGTTTGTGCAACATTTGAAGAAGCATTGACTGCACTAGATGCAGACCGTGAATTCTTAACGGCTGGCGGCGTGTTCGATAACGATATGATCGATGCTTACATCGAACTGAAGAAAGAAGAAATCGAAACATTGAACATGACAACTCACCCAGTTGAGTTTGAAATGTACTATAGCTGCTAATTTAAGAGCTTTTTCTTTTTTAGAAAAACAAAACCCCGCATAAGCGGGGTTTTTTATGACAATAAAAATATCAAATAATGGAATCCAATTGATCTAATTCTTTTTTAAGCTCAATCAGCCGATGCTTTTCAGACTCCTGTAATTCAAAATCATAAAAAGCTAGCGCTTCATGCGCAATATACCGAGTATTGATATTTACATCACTGTCTGCTGCGATCGATAATAATTTTGACTTATTAGTTTCCGAGTAATACTCATTCTCCGCAACGGCTGCTATTGCTGCGGACCTAATACTAGGATTGCCATTATCTAAAGCTGATTCAATGAGCGCCCTAGAATCGTCACCCTGGTCATCTAACAGAGAAATCTGTGTGAGTGCTGCCGCACGAACCTCAGGCTCATCGTGTGAAGCATAAATTATATTTAACTCAGACGTTAGCCTTGTTTTCATTTCTGGCTCATAGGTTCTTTGAACAATATCGTCTCGTTCACCAATGGCGGAAATCGCTTGGCTAGCAAGAACGCCACTAGGCTCACTCCACACTTTTTTTAACACAAGGCTAGGGTCAGCATCTTTACTATTTGATAATAAATGATAGGCCGTCGTACGATCAGCGCTGTCTTCAGATGATAATAGCTCAAAGGCGTGACGAGTCACTTCAGCACTAGAGATATAAGATAAGAACCCATATAACACCTCAATGTCATCAGTATCTTCGGTTTCTTCTATTCTTTTTAAAAATTTTTTTGATACGTCCTCTGCAACAATAGGATCAACAAGAGTTATACGATATAAACTCGCTAATGCTTCATGCGTGGTTGAATCTAATGTAAGCGTAAATACAGTTTCTAGCAACTCGTCAGCATTATCAGGCAAAGGCAGCCCTAGCTCACTTTCTATCCCCTCAGTTGAGGCCGCAAGATCAGTAGCGCCTTCAGAAGATTCTATTATATTCTGTTTTTTTACGGCATTATCTTCTCTTGCTGCTGACAGAGAAGGAAAAGAAGAAACTACAGTTTCTTTTTTTTCTATTTTTTTGTTTAGTACACTTTTTGAAATATCAATAGTCGAAGACGCTTCTTTGCCTATAAAAAGGAGCACGCTCGCCGCAGCCCCAACACCCAGCAATACACAGATCGTCGTATTAAATCGCAACGTTTTCATAAATAACCTCTTAATAGATATATTTCATTTAAATAATAAATTGAATAACCAAGTAACAACTTTTACTAACTCTTACAAGCTGACCCAGCCTTTAAGAAAATAAAGCATTGGCCAGATCAACTTTTCTCAACCGTTACTTAACTACCTACCATTGTCATTTTGACGCTCTTCGTTAAGATATGCTCTAGCTGCACGCTCTGCATTTCTCCGAGCATTTAGAACTCGTCGCCACGTTTCATTTATAGCATCCAAGTGATTTTGAATTACGGTTACTGCAGAGGGAGCATCTTGATTTCTGAAAAATCTTTGTGTTGATCGTATTAGAATAGCTGCTTCTCGATTTAATAAAGCAACGTAAGCAACCAGGTCACCGATTCTCCTTAAATCTGCCTCAGCCTTGCGATGAGCAGCTTTTTTTCGTTTAAAAAAATCTAATGTATCCTGAGCCTTGGCCATAAAGTCTGCCAAGAATTTATACCCAGCTCCTACAGCAAGTGCAGAGGATGCAAATGCTTGAGTTGCTGAGGCAGGCGTCTTAGCTTGCACAACATTAACTATTGCAACACCGGCTGCCACTGAAGCACCAGTAAAAGCTATCGCATTAGCTCCTGCATGAAGAGCTGTACCTTGAAATAAATGAAAGGGACCTTCGTTTCGAGGAAAGTCGCGACTCGCTCTTCGCGTGATATGGGCAGCATCTCTATTTATAGCCTCCGCGAGATAAGCGTTTATATTTCTCACCGCGACAGCCACCTGACCGACATCAGGAAGATGCCTTAATCGCTGACCTTGCCGATTAGCTTGAATTATTTGGTCAGTGAGGTTCCGCACATCTGCAAATGTCTCTGTAGCTTGCCACAAACGTCCCACGTCTGCATTACCAGCATTGTTGCGCAGCTGATTAATTGCTCCTCTTAGCCCGCGTGCGAGAAATTCTGCATCCATCACAAGCTCTTTAATGTTAACAGCCATAGCCGTAGCAGGCACAGTAGAGGCGGCTATAGCCGTACCGGCCACCAAGGTGAGAACCGCTGCCTTTTTTCTGAGGCGCGGAAATATGGATTTTGCATGATTAAACATCTTTATCTCCTACTAAATTTTTAGCGTTAAGTTTCAGTCATTAATTATGCGTAAATATAATTAACAGCTATTTTCAATAATTCCCCGGCACATTGAGAATGTTAAACCAAAACGTTCTTAATGCTTCGAGAAACTATTCATCAGTACAGTAAATAAAAAGCTCTACAAAAAAAAGCATCCAAAATTGACAAGGAACAGCTGATTTGTGACAAAACCATATTCTTTATTAAAAATTCGACCTATTTTCGAAAAATATTTTATCTGGATAAATATATTTTCTTATAATGAGGAAATTTATTTAACACATACATTAAATAAATTTGGGAAGTAGTTATCATTAAACTCCTATCTGAGCAGCTACAATTTAACCACATATGCTAAAAATGAAATATTGATAATCGTTTTTCAAAAAATCATATCCAAAACATTCCTGCGGAATAGAATATGTAATTGGATTCAGCTAATAATCGATAGAGGCATTTTGGCCGATGAAGACAGTTGTAATCCTTGCATTAAAAGGCGTTTATGCATCAAGCATTCATGGTATTTTTGAAATTTTCTTATTAGAAGATAATTTTCCAAAGGGTAGTAAAGAAAATTTATCAGCACCAAATATCATTACTGTTAGCGAAAACGGAGAAGCTGTCACTGATAGTTACGGGGGGAACCTCTCAGTAGAAAAACCAATTAACAATATCGAATGGTGCGATTTTATTATTATACCTGGCATTGAATATAATTCAGTAAATACGGTCATATTCAATTCAATCTCTCCGGATGTAAAAAAATGGCTTAGATATCATCACAAAAACGGCACAATAATTTGCAGCCACTACACCAGTATTTTTATTTTAGGCGAGAGTGGTTTGTTGAATGGAAAACGATGTGTTTGCGCTTACGGAATCGAAGAAAAAATTAAAAATCAGTACTCTTTAGCAAATATCGTTCAAGGGCCACCATTATTATTGGATCAAAATATTGTTACAACTACAACAGCAACATCATGGCTTTCTATCGCTTACCTAATAATACCTTATAAAAAAATGGAAGTGGAGATAGAGAGTAAAAAAGCAAAGATAATTGACACAACAACAATCGATACAATGTTAGATACAACCTCTTACATTAAGGATTTTCATGGCACCATAATCAATAATAAATCTGGCTTTGTTATACAAGCCGAGCAAATCATTAGGAATAACAACAATATAAAAACAGCACAATTAGCTGATACTATTGGCATATCCTCAAGAACACTTCATCGACGCTTGAAAGGGTTAACCAATGATACTCCCAAAAAATTTATTGATCGGGTGAAAATCGAATACGCTTGTGAACTCCTATTAAATAGCGATAAAAAAATTATTGATATCGCAGAACTCACTGGATTTTATAGTGCCAATATCTTTCGAAAAATTTTTAGCAAGTATACAGGGCTAACACCTACCGAATACCGCGCCCAACAATCTGCTCGCACCCAGTCTTCTGGGCAACCCTCACAGAAACAAACTACCAGCCCAAAACAGTCGAGCTACTCTGTCGCCTTAAAGCCGGGTTGCTAACCATCTACATCACTCATAAAAAATGACCCTCAACGTAAAATCACCAAAAATATAATACAAAGCATTCATACATACACGCGCAAAACCCGGTGGCGCCTGTATACCCATGAAGCATTAGAACGGGTTATCGCCTTAATTAAAACGGAAACCAAGCAGTATTACACTTAAACGCAATTACGACCCCAGCATCCCTGACATTCAGGGAGATTTAGAGTTACTCGTTCAAGCATTGCTCAACACTATGAGAAATACAGTACAAGGCCTACACGAACAAGCTCGTAAAGACGACGAGACTGAAGCGACTATTCACATTGCTGCCATATCTAACGGCAATTCACCATTGGATACAAACACTATCCACTGGTGGCTACATCAGCATAATTGGCTGCACTAGTGCAGTGCCGTGAATTCTTAACGGCTGGCGTTTTTTTCGATAACGATATGATCGATGCCTACATCAAACTAAAGAAAGAAAAATCGAAACATTGAATATGACGCCCCACACAGTTGAGCTTGAAATGTACTATAGCTGCTAATTTAAGAGCTGTTACTTTTTCTTTTTTAGAAAAACAAAACCCCGCATAAGCGGGGTTTTTTTATGACAATAAAAATATCAAATAATGGAATCCAATTGATCTAACTCTTTTTTAAGCTCAATCAGCCGATGCCTTTCAGACTCCTGCAATTCAAAATCATAAAAAGCCAATGCATCATGCGCAACAAGCCGAGTGTTTTTATCGGTGTCACGATCTACTGCAATCGACAATAATTTTAACTTATTGGTATCCGAGTAATATTTATTTCTCGCAATAGCCATTATTGCCTCGGTTCTAATAATAGAGTCACTATTATCTAAAGCAGATTCAACAAGCCGTCTGGAATCGTCATTCTGGTCACCTAGAAGGGAAATTTGTGTGAGCGCTGCCGCGCGAACCTCCGGTGATTCGTGCGAGGCATACACAACACTTAACTCGGATGCCAGCCTTGCTTTAACTTCTGGCGGATAAACTCGTTGAATAATATCATTCCTTTCGCCAATCGCGGATACCGCATAACCCGCAAGAGTTGCATCCGACTCATCCCATACTTTTTTTAACACCAAACTGGGATCAGCGTCTTGACTTTGCGTCAACAAAGAATAAGCTCTCCTACGATCATTTATACTTTCGGATGACAATAATTTAAAAGCATGATTGGTTACCTCAATGCTAGGCAAAAAAGTTAACATTCCATAGAGCGAATCAAGGTCATCACCATCTTCCACTTCGTTTATTTCATTCAGAAATTCTTTCGAAATAAACTCTGCAACAGATGGGTCATTGATAGACAAACGGTACAGTTTTGCTAATGCTTCATGTGTTGTAGAGTCTAGAGATAGCGTTAAGACCGTTTCCAATAACTCATCAACATCATCCGTCAATGCCAAACCCAATTCAAAATCACCGATCTCTTCTTTATTACTATAAAGCTCCTCAACTTCTTCCTCTATTTCTTTCTTACTGAGAACAGGCAACTTACTTTCACTATTATAATGGGCATCATCTTTGTCAATAATAACCTCCTCTTTTATTTTGTCTGCAACGACTTCACTACTCGATGCAATGATAGGCACGTTGCCTTTTTTAACGATAAGAACACCAACAGACACACCCAACATTAATGATGTACTGATAATCATACGTATTGATGACTTTTTCATACATAGCTCCTTACTCTATTCTGAGGGAAAATTTGCTTAGTCTCGTTAAAATATTCACTAGAATAAAGAAAAGACTAAGCAAAGATTTAAGACACATCAACCAATAGTCCTTTTATAATTTAACGCCCTTGGTCATTTTCTCTCTCTTCATTAATGAACTCTCTGACAGTACCTGCTGCTATTCCTCTCGCCCTTGTAATTCGACTATAAGTTTCTTGAACAGCACGCTGCTGATCCTGAGCTACACGCCGAACATTTGCTGACTGTACTGGGTAGCGCTGTAAAAAAGTGTTAGTACTCGCTGTTCGAGCGAGCAACTCATTCACTTCAGTTGTTAACCAGGCGCCTACAGCAACATAGTTAGTCGTTTCTCTTATATCGCTCTCAGCAGTACGATATGCCACGTTGCGTCGTTTAAAAAAATCTCTTGTATCTTGAACCTTCATAACAAAATCTGCGAAGAATTTATAACCAGCCCCTGCTGCAAGTGCAGAAGCTGCAAAAGCCTGTGTTGCATCGATCGGCAAATCTCCGCTCACCACTCGAGTTATAGCAACAGCTGCAGCAACAGTAATACCCGTAAAAGCCACCGCATTAGCACCGGCATGTATACCTGACCCCTGCAAATGGTGAAAAGGCCCTTCATTTCGAGGAAAGTCAAGGCGCACGCGCTGCCTGATATCCCAAGCGTCTCTTGTCATTGCTTCCGCAATGGCAACATTTAATGCTCTGGCTGCACCCCCTAAAGCATTTACCTGGCCAACATTAACCAGCCTCTGTTGCTCACGGTTCGCCCGATGAACAATATCTGCAAGTTCTCGAATTCCCCTTACCCCCTGAACATCCGCAACAGTCCATAGCCTGCCTCTTCCATGTCCGCCACCATTACGTAATTGATCAATAACTACATTCAGCTGTGAACTTAACGCACTTGCTTTTCGTTCAATATTTCTCAAATCGACAGCAGAAGCCACACTCGACAAAGCCGTTCCCGCAACTAGCGTTAAAACAACCAGACTCTTTTTATAACGCGATGAAATAGATCTTGCACTATCGAACATATTTATACTCTCTTAAGTTTTTGATATTAGGTTTCAGCTATCAATTCTGCATACAACACAACTAATAGTTATTTTTCATAATCCTCCAGCACATTAAGGCATTAAGCCAAATTATTTTAATGCGCCGAGCAATTACTTATAGACACAATAGTTAAAATCATTCATGTAAAAAAGCATCAAAATCTGACAAGGAATGATTGATTTATGACAAAACTACATACTTTGTTAGAAACGTGATGTGTTTCTGAAAAATGTTTATCGAACTAATTTTTTCCCTTATGGTGATCCAGTTATCATTAATATATATTAGGAATGTATTATGAAAACCTAGAGCATTTAAAAACAAAATAGTAAATATCGTTGTTATATAATTACATAGAAAGCACTACAGAAAGATACAAACAAAGGGAAATTTAACTATGACAACTGTCGTTATACTTGCATTAGAGGGAGTCTGCTCCTCTAGTATTCACGGCATCACTGAAACTTGTAACGAGCAAAAAAATTATCCGTAGATCAAACAACAATCGCTATAGCTAACAAAGACGGCCGCCCAATTTTAGACAATTAAAATAAACCTCATTTAGTTAATGATGCTTTTATCATTTCCGAAGTAGAATGCACGGAAGATAGATTTTTTTAAAACCTGTTAGTTCTGAGCGTCAACACTGATTAGTATCGTTCCCCTTTTTCTTGCAAGAGGAGAAAGATATTATTTTAAACAGCCAACCACTGAATATTAACAGCAAGAAACTTGCTGAGCTCATGGGTATCAACACATAATACTTTACGGCGCATTATAAAAAATTAATCAGTGAGACATCTAAAAATTATATCGACCAAGTCAAAATAAAGCATGCTTGTGGATTATTAAAATATGAAAAAAAGCGGATACAAGATATTTAAAATTCTTGTGGTTTTTACACTTACGTCACTTTCCGAAAAATCTTTATGAAACATATGCATATGACGCCGCCCCAATAACATGATCAGCCTCTTTCAAAATAGTCTGATCATTAATAGCTCAGTAGCCAAAAGCAGAATAGCAGCTAAGGCACCATACTTTCGTAATAATACTGTTTTATTGCATTGGGAAGGTAACAGCTTTAAAGACTGCAAACACTTTGGTCTAAAAACTATGGCAGCAGAAAATCACATCCATCAGCATTTATCCCTAATGGGGGGCTATCGATTACTTTAGCTTAGGTTACACACCACTGCTCTGCATTAATTTGAAGTCTTTATGCAACTCGCCAAAAGGTAATGTACTTCAAACTCGTCCCTTGACATTGACGACCCCGCCACCGACAACTTGTAGATCTATACCCAAGTAAGTCAATCTAGCACTTGATTGAGCTTAAAAAAGGATTGAATCAATTGGATTCTATTATTTAGTATTTATATTGTCATAAAAATAAATAGACAATAGTAGAAAAGTCACCTTTACGTTTTTGCCATTTAAAACAAAAAATACACACCCACGCCAACAATACCTAGCCCAGAAAGTCGCACCAAAGAATTGTCACGCTTCATACCTTGCACCAAAAGACCAACAAACACACCTGCGATATGAATGACCATCGCTGCTATCGCAAAACCTAACACATATAATTCCGGCTTGGCCAAATGCGGCATTTCAGCTCCATGGGTATAACCATGAAACAAAGCAAAAAAACTGACAAAAATCATCGAGAGGATGACAGAAATATGCTTACCTGATGCAATCACAGTACCCAAGGCTAGCACAGAAAAAGCAATACTATATTCAGCTAGAAACAACGGAATGCCAAAAGTTCCCAGCATGCCTCCTACTAGCATAACGGCAACGAAAGTAACCGGCACCATCCAAATGGCTCGACCACCAATCAACGCACTAACTACCCCAACGCTTATCATCGCTAACATATGATCGAAACCAAGAATAGGATGGATGAGGCCAGAAGCAAAGCCTGCCAAAGCAGTGTCCTCATGAGCCATAGCTATACAAGGGAGCATCATAAAAAAAAGTGTGTAATGTTTTTTCATAAAATAATGCAAAGTAACATGGGTTAAAAATCTACACGATATTAAAATAATTGATACCCTTCTGCCAGCTTGGCTTATAAGTTAATCAACTCAAGCAATATATTTCTATTTTTTTCATCAAGATTGCCAGTAACAGCATCAGCTATAGAGGCTCTCGGTAGCTCTTGCCCAGATGCATACCATTGGCTAATTATTTTGGTAAACGCAACAACTTTTTTCCTGTTGTCGGACAATGATGCTGACAGCTTTATCGACTGATTTAGATCTGTAGAGTAATCTGATATATAATTTTGTATCGCATAATCTTTCAATTTTTTTTCAGATATTTTATCAACCCACTCAACTGTACTTTGAAGGCTTTTGCTTGCCATATTCTCCATGACACCGTCCACAATGGCTGGCTGTATCTGCTCTGAGTAAAGGCTAAGATCACCATCCACAATAGACTTTGATCGATATTCAGACAAAAAAAAGCCCGCTTGCTCAGCAATATTCGAAAATTCATTAACGCCATTACCACCCTCCAACTCAAGATTGCTTAATAGCTCTATTGACATTTCAGGAGCCGTAGTCACTACATTCAGCGCACTGGCCGAGATAGCAATTGCTCGAAAATCTGGATCATTGAAGTTATTTGCCCACTTCAGCGCTGAAACAATATCCGTATGATCTTTAGTTCTTGTTAGATAATCGACTACAGCATACCTGTCTGCTTCATCAATCGAATAAAGCATATCTTCTGCTTCGCTCATATTTTCTTCAGCATAATTAGCAAATAACTCAGGAATTAAATTTCTCCCTCTCCCTTCAACCCCAAAGGATGATTGTAATGACCACATTAATGCTTCATAACTATTTTTTGCCGACCATAACAATAGCGCCTCCTCTCGATATAGCGACCGAACTTGTGCATCTGTCAAGCTAGCAATTGGTTCGAAACTCTCCCCATCAATATCTTGCAATATACGATGAAAATCACTATTTTCATCAATATTGAATTTATCAATTAGTTTCTGAGTCATGTTTTCTTCAATAGGTTCTAACTTAGATTCACGGAGAAAAGGCTTTTTTGCTTCATGCTCAGGAATGTTCTGCTTTTCAACTAGATGGATATCGGCCTCATTCTCAACCCTTTCGCTGAAACTGGCTTCCGAGTTATTTCTTAAAGAAAAAGAAGATAAAGACATACCCACACTAAAAAAAATAAAGACTGAAGTCACCAACAAGACATTTGATTTTTTCATATTACTCTCCAGATAAACAATTACATTGGCATCATTTTTGGTTATACCTATGGCCTAAAACATTGAGACTAGCCTTAATAAGTTTTCTTTATATTGATCATCCAGGTTTTGAGAATTTTCTATTGAGGATAGTAATTGTGATTTTTCACCACTATTATCCGAGGCTATCCATTTACTCACAATACTAGTAAATGCAGATGCTCGGCTATTTGCAGCTGACAATTGGTTAGCCAAATCTAACATTCCAGCATAATCTGACTGATTTTTATTATTAATAAAACTTTGTATAGATTTTTCTTGTGCTTCAATAGGTAGCCTCTCTATGAGCTTATTTACCTCTGAGCTAGAAAGATTATCAGCAACACTTATAAACCCACTTGCCGCTGCCGCTGCGATAGGCGGATCCATCTGTGAGATAAGATCAAAGCTTTCATCGACTTCGTGACTGCTAAAAAATAACTCACTCCCTATATTACCAGCCACTTCCAAAGCAGCTTCTGGCGGTAGCTCGTATTGTCTTTCTTTCAAATAACCAAGTGCATCACTCGCATTAGTTTGAATAAGCATAGAGGCTACCTCGTAAATACTTTGACTACGCAATTCATCAGAGCCAAAAGAATCTGGCCACTTCTTTGCTAATTCTGGATCTTTCGCAATCAAATCATTGACATTTGCCTGCAAGGCTTGAGAGCGAATACTGTCTGTGCCACCTGGTAAAGATAACAATATAACTTCAGAGTCACGAATATTATTCTTGATATAATTATACATCACTTTAAATTCAGCACGGTTACCTTTAACTCTATCCGGATTTGAAATCACCCAATCCCAAGCGCTGGCTGGATCTTCTTTCGACCAATAAATTAAAAGAACCTCATCCCTTAAATCTTGTGGCATATTGTTTAGATCTTCATTTAAAAAGACATGATCCTCATTCGATAACATAGCCATAAAGTCACTATTTTTATTTAAGTCAAAAATAGCTGCATATGAATCATTATCCCATGTAGGTTCTTTAAAATTACCGGCATCAGATTTTTCTTCCTGTTTATTAATATCCATAAATAATTTTTCCGACTTTTCATAAGGATCGTTTTTATCTACTGCACTGGCTTGCTGACTTTCTAAATTAGGCATATCACTGTCTATAGCAGTTGAGCGATAATTCGATGTATCATTGACTGCCTGTTGATGAACATAAAACCCTGATACCATACTTACAATCATAGTACCTGCAAACGTTAGCACTCTTATTGAAATATTCATAATATTTATAACCTATAAAAAATTACAATAATATATTATTAACCTGAAATTAACCTTGCGTATAAGCGAGCATTAACTTTACTCTTTCGTTACGAACGAATAAGCAAAGCACGCTACTTAAATAACTTAAGCAGCGCACTTTTTTCTTTAATTAACCTCCATTAGCTTTATAGTGGTCGACCATGGCTATAAGATATTGCATAATGCTTTTAAACGTGTTGTTACATCAGATTATTTACATACACGAGTAAACTCATTAGCGTAGACGCCAGTAATAACGACTCTAGGTTGAGTAACTCTGGGCTTACCTTCAATAAGCGTGTGGTGTTTTTCCCAACCATCACTTCTAATATAAAAACAAAGAATATTATCGTAAAGCCTACGGCTTTTCTCACTTGCCAAGAAAGATAAATGCTTTGCTGTAATGGTATATATGGTTAGGGCACCAACAGACAGCGTTGCCGATATAGTCTTGAGTAAATTTGTTGTTCTTATGCTATTGCCACCATTAGTCCAGATTACTGACGTAGGAACCGCCAAAGCAAATATAGCACCACCAGCTAGGCCTGCTGATATTCTATTCTGATCCTGTTGACGGATTAGCCTGTTTGTCGCTACGCGATCAAGAAAAGTCGTTCTAGTCGTATCGTATGCATCCCAGGACAGTATGGGGAAACTCCCAGGAAAACGAGGTCGTCCATCTCTGTTTTGATTGCGGCGCTTCCAATAATAGCTCTGCCCTTCACTTGTTACTCTTTTTGCTCCTCTCTTCAGTGGTTTTTTATCGCCCTTCCACCACTTACCTCCTGTGTGATTACAGCGAAATTGTTTGCTACGAGAGAATTTACACGGTACTGCATGAGCTGACTCTGTCGCAATTGGAGACATCGAAACCAAACCCGCCAACAATGCCACTCCTAACGAACCGCATATACCCACCCTTCTTGCAACAGAACCAAGCCTATTTCCAACATCTAATATAAGTAAACCATTCATAGTGTTATACCCTATTTACTGTCATTAATATTTATGGATATCTATCCACACAAGGCCAAAATGTAATAATTAGATCTTTACTCCACCAACCAAATAAATATGCTAAATAATACTCTTTCGACATCACGTACAATAATTAAAAGCATCTATATAAAAAAGCATCAAAACCTGACAAGGAATGATTGATTTATGACAAAACTACACACTTTGTTAGAAACGTGATCTGTTTCTGAAAAATATTTATCGAGCTAATTTATTCCCTTATGGTGATCCAGTTATCATTAATGTATACGTTAGGAACGTATTATGAAAATCCAGGGCATTTAAAAAAAATAGTAAATACCGTTGTTAAATAATTACATAGAAAGTACTACAGAAAGATACAAACAAAGAGAAATTAAACTATGACAACTGTCGTTATACTTGCATTAGAGGGAGTCTGCTCCTCTAGTATTCACGGCATCATTGAAACTTGTTGTTTTCACAACAACATTACTGGATTCAAAGAAAACTTACCCCCATCACCTAACATTATTATTGCTAGTAAAAATGGGCATAATATTATCGACAGTTATGGCAATGAATTTGTTGTAGAAGAATCAATAAATAACATAAAGAATTGCGACTGTATTGTTATACCAGGTATAAAATTAAGCTCAGTTGAAGATATTTTTTGCAAGTCAATTAATTCAGAACTAAAAAAATGGCTCAATTACCATCATAAAAATGGCGCCTTAATTTGCGCACACTACACCAGTATCCTTATTTTGGGTGAAAGCAACTTACTAAATAAAAAACGATGTATTTGCCCAACAAGCATTGAAAAGAAGATAAAGAAACGTTACCCACATGCCAACTTGATAAGAGGTCCTGCGCTATTAGTAGATCAAAGTATTTTGACAACCACAACAGCTATATCATGGCTTTCTATTGCTTTTTTTATACTCTATAACAATTCAAAATTCGATATTAATGAAACAGAAATAGCAGACATTACTCCTAGCCGGCTAAATATATTATCTGACGTATCACCTTACATAAATAACCAAGAAAGCTTTTTGGCTAATGATGACTCTCAGCTTTTAATTCACTCCGAACAAATTATTAGAAATACCAAGAACATAAAATCACAATGTCTAGCCGATAAAATGAACATGTCGTTAAGAACTCTTCATCGACGCTTAAGAGAATTAACCAATGAGACTCCTAAAGAGTTTATTGATAGAGTGAAGGTAGGCTACGCCTGTGAGCTTTTATTAGATAACGATAAAAAAATTAAAGATATCTCTAGTGCGGCAAATTTTCTTAATTATGCCGCCTTCCATAAGGCATTTACTAAGTATACCGGGACCACTCCGTCTGACTTTCGTAGCAAGGCATTTGTTAATAACCAACTGATTGATAATGAACTCTATAGATGCTCATTATATTCAGGGGCAGATAACTGACTCTCAAATAATGTTTAGAAGCAACCTAAATTTTCATCTCAGATTCGACTTACACACTTTTGTATAAAAGCCGCTCTACGCACCAAAAAAATTACCCATAATGCAAAAGCACCAAAATAGTGCATAATATTTACTATACGCACGTACAAACCCCGTACAACGTACAGAATCCGTTAATTTAACGCTGGCGCGGTTCTTGCTGAGTACTGCTGTTTAGAGGTCAGGGCTTGTAGGTAGCCCCGAGGCAAAATGGTTTTTCTCCCCAGTACAGGGCATTACCGTTTTTTGCTTATATCGATGCACTCATTAAAGGCAATGGTTTAATTAACAATGCAGGTTATCCGTTTAATATGCTGTGGACTTATTAATCTATGACTATCAGCCCTGATTTTAAGCAGCTTCTCGACAGTTTAACCACAGCCGTCATGCTAGTGGATGGCGAACTTCGTCTGGTGCATATGAACACTGCCTGCGAAAGCTTGCTGAAGATCAGCTTAAACCACACCCATGGCGCACATATTGGCAGCTTCTTCCATGAAACAGACGTAGCGCTGCAAAAGATCGCACAGACCTTAGTGGATGAATCGCAATACACCATACGCAAAACGCGGTGGCGCTTACACAGCAATGAATCCATTACTGTGGATTATACGGTTACCCCCTTAATCGATACTCAACAGATACTGTTTGAGATCCAACCTCTGGATCGCCTGTTACAAATTAGCCGTGAAGAAGCGATGATTGCCTCTCAGGGCACTACGAGGAATCTAATACGTGGCCTTGCTCACGAAGTAAAAAACCCGCTAGGCGGCATCCGTGGCGCGGCTCAGCTTTTGGAAAGAGAGCTAGATCAAATCAGCGACAACCCCGAATTAAAAGACTATACCAATGTCATTATTGCTGAATCTGACCGGTTGCGTAACTTGGTGGACCGTATGCTGGGCCCCAGACAAGCTATCAACTTTTTACCGGTTAACATCCATGAGGTATTAGAGCGGGTCATCACCTTAATCAAAGCGGAAACCAAGGGCAGTATTGCGCTTAAACGCAATTACGACCCCAGTATTCCTGATATTCAAGGGGATTTAGAATTACTGATTCAAGCGTTGCTCAATATTATGAGAAATGCAGTACAAGCCCTACACGAACAAGCCCGTATAGACGACGAAACTGAAGCGACTATCCACATTGCCACCCGCATCCAACGGCAATTCACCATTGGACGCAAGCACTACCCACTGGTGTGTTGCATCAGCATTATTGATAACGGCCCAGGCATACCTGCGGACATTATCGAGGATATTTTTTATCCCATGATTTCTGGCCGTGCTAAAGGCACCGGGCTTGGGCTATCGATCTCCCAGCAACTTATTAATCAGCACCAAGGGTTAATCGAATGTGCCAGCGAACCTGGCGAGACTCGATTCTCCATTTATATCCCTTTGGGCACACATACCCTCTGAGACAAGCACGGAAAAACACATGATAAGCACCGAATCTGCCAACACCATGCCACCATCGTTCCAGGATATCTGGATTGTTGATGATGATCGTTCCATTCGTTGGGTACTAGAGAAAGCACTGGAAAAAGAAGGGCTATCTGTTGAGACATTCGACAGCGGCGACGCCGTACTTAAACAACTCAAAATAAAGCAGCCTACGGCCATCGTCAGTGACGTACGCATGCCGGGCATGGACGGGTTAGAGTTATTGAACATACTGCAAACAGATTTTCCGAATTTGCCCGTTATCATCATGACTGCGCATTCCGACCTCGATAGTGCGGTATCAGCATACCAAGGTGGTGCATTTGAGTACTTACCTAAGCCTTTCGACGTTGACGAAGCGGTCGCAGTTACCCGCCGCGCACTCGCCCTTGCCCAAGAGAAAAACCCTAATAGAGCAAAAGAGATCATCCCCGAAGAAGTCGATAGTGAGATTATTGGCGAAGCACCAGCCATGCAGGAAGTATTTCGAGCGATTGGTCGTTTGTCACAATCCAATATCACTGTACTTATCAATGGCGAATCCGGCACAGGTAAAGAACTTGTTGCTCAGGCACTGCATCGACACAGCCCTCGTAAACAACACCGCTTTATCGCGCTAAATATGGCCGCTATCCCTAAAGACCTGATCGAGTCTGAACTATTTGGTCACGAAAAAGGCGCCTTTACTGGGGCCGCCAACCAGCGTCAAGGCCGCTTTGAACAGGCTAATGGTGGCACATTATTTCTAGATGAAATTGGCGATATGCCTGCCGAGACACAAACACGCTTATTGCGGGTTTTAGCCGATGGTGAGTTTTATCGCGTGGGCGGACACACTCCCATTAAGGTAGACGTCCGCATTATTGCAGCAACCCATCAGGATTTAGAGCAATTGGTCGAAGCCAATCGTTTTCGTGAAGATTTATTTCATCGGCTTAATGTTATTCGCATTCATATTCCCAAGCTGGCAGATCGCCGTGAGGATATCCCCAAACTGACGCAATACTTCTTTAATAAAGCGGCTAAGGATTTAGAAGTAGAACCTAAGATTCTTCTGTCGGACTCAGAAAACTATTTATGTGGTCTGCCTTGGCCAGGCAATGTGCGCCAACTTGAAAATACCTGTCGGTGGATTACGGTGATGGCATCTGGACGCGAAATACATATCGATGATTTGCCGCCAGAGCTATTGGACCAACAAAATCAGGAAATGCCTGTGGGCGACTGGGAGAAATCCTTACGTAGCTGGGCAGATCAAGCGCTGGCTCGTGGACAGAAAAATATTTTAGAACAGGCCGTGCCTGCATTTGAACAAGCATTGATTGAAGTGGCACTTAAACACACATCCGGCCGCAAACGAGATGCTTCTGACTTATTAGGCTGGGGACGTAATACGCTAACACGAAAACTAAAAGAATTAGAAATAAATACCAAGGAACAATAAAAAAACGTTTTCTGTAAAGCTTTACAGAAAACGTTTTTAGGCATTCATATCATTCGTTGATGATTGTAGCGACATATTGATTGTCACTATTTATCAATGAAGCTCTTCGTAGAAATGTTCTGATATGGAATGAATCAATTCCCCAATCATATTCTGACACGCCTCTACATCACCTGCCGATAAAGACATATAGGCATCATCGGCTATTTTTGTCGCCTTAGACAACATTTCTTCACTTTCTTGCAAACGCTGTTGCATCGTTTGCAGCTGTAGATTATTTGCTTTGATATCTACCATTTCACAACTCCAACTTACTACATAAGCATTCGAATTATTACTTTTTCGAAGCACTTAACTGTCGTCAAAAATTACATAAACAATCAACTTTTAATCTCTTCATTTATAAAAATACTTTTATAAAAATATAAATTCTGTTGATTTTCGCGCCACGCTTTCTTGCCCAATGAAAAACTGTCTTTTTCATAAAAACGTTTTCAGCAATAAAACGCGCCACTTTGTTATATCAAACCTTCATTTTCCCTTCAAAACATTTTTTTCTATGCATTTATGCATAAGAATCAAGAGGCATATTTTTCGTTATGCATATTTGAATAAAACAAAAAACGTAAAGAGGTCAACACGTTATGAATACTTACATATCAGCAATCGATTATTACCTACCAAATGAAGTCGTAAAAACTCGCGACATGATGGCAGAGACAAAACCCGAAAGATTGGGATTTTCCGACACACTGATCGAAGAAATGGTCGGCATTTTTGAATTACGGCATGCAGCAGACAATGAAAAGCCGTCGACTTTAGCGACAATTGCAGCACAGAAGGCTTTAGCAAAATTCCAAGGAAATCCAGACGATATTGGAATGATAATTTTCTGCGGTATTGATAGGGATTATATAGAACCGAGTACTGCACATATTATACAAAGCAACCTTGGTCTGAAGAATGCTGTTTGCTTCGATGTGACCAATGCCTGCTTGGGGTTTATGACAGGGATTCAAATTGCGATACCAGCAATTCTATCTGGGTCATCAAAACACGTCTTAGTATGCACAGGGGAGAGATCTAGTGACTTTTCTAAAAATGCAATACCCCAAATGCTTAATAATTATGATGATCAGTTTTTCATGAACAATGTGGGTACTTTAACTGTAGGAGATGCCGGTGTAGCTGCAATAATCAGCCCAAGCGAAAGCGAGCTAGGAATTATTGGCTTAAATTTCGCTAGCAAGGGAGAACTTGCAGAGTTATGTCATTACAAGTATGAACAGGGTGTACTCCAGGGCATCATGCGCATGAAAGAGATATGTAATGCAGGACTGAGACTACACAAAAATATGCTTCCCAATACTTTAAATGACATTGGAAAAACCACAAGTGATGTAGATTGCTTAATTACGCATCAAGTAGGAAAAGTTGCATGGGAAGGGTTTTCACGATTTTTTGGCATTGAAAACCAGCTTATGACTAAAACATTTGACACTTTAGGTAATATTACTTCAGCTACTTTCGGTGTAAACTACGCGCTTGCCCTTGAAGAGGGAAGAATAGGAAAAGGAGACTTTGTACTAGCTGCAATGGCTGGTTCAGGGTTAACAACTTGTCAAGTTGGCATTACACACTGACACGAAATGCAACATAATTGAAATAAATAGGTAATTTGTTGTGGCATTAAGCATTTACATAACAATGACAATTATCGGGGTGCTCACAAAAGTGTGGGCATTTTCCGTACTAAAGAAGCACTGGGAAAATAAAACCCTGCACCACATAACGTTTGCATTTCTTTGCGCACTACTACTCCAATCATTTTTCGAAATGTATGGCTACTATTTCTCATATACTAATGACCCCTTAGGTGCACATAGGGGAATGATTGGGTATTACATTTGCACGTTTATATTTATATCTCTAATCCCATTTATTTCTCTACAGCTAACGAGATTACCCACTAGGAAAGCTATTATATATTCCATCATTGCTTTCAATTCATTTGTAGTTTTAAATTTACTTTTTACAGATCAAATTATATCGGGAGCTAGGCAGCTAGGTGTTAATTTTACCGCCATAAAAGGCCCTCTTTACTGGATCTTCCAGACCTCTGTGCTTGCATCGATATTATTTACTTTCTATATATTAAGCAGAAAAAATGTAAATAGCTTTATATCCATAAGATCAAAAAATATTTTAATCTCTTTTTTTCCATTTGCAGTTTTTGTTCTATTTTTGATTGTAGCGATGCAATTAGGAATAAAAATTAATGCTATTGGAATACTACCTATATGTATTAGCATATTTGTTGCAGCTATTACTCATAATATCTGCCATAAACACATAGTAGATTACAGTTACTGGGTACCTTTCTCTAAAAAAAGAAGAAGGGTTAACCAGTTGATAAAGCCATTTATTGAAATACAAACTGATGGTTTAGATCCCGAATTAAAGAAAAAGTATAATAAACTCATAACTCAGCATGCATTAGAGCTTTTTAATGGCAACCAAACCAAAGCAGCTGAATGGTTAAAAGTTTCTCAATCTTGGGTATCAAGAAATAATAGAAATGATTGAGTCAGAAACTTACCTTTTTATTGGTCTCACATCAGTTGGACTTATAATCAAGTTACTTGTCTGTTACATACTTGATCCCAGCAACACCTCTAAAGCACATAAAGCTACAGTTTTTTTAGTTTTTGTACAATTAGCTCAATCACTAATCGAATATTTGAGCTATTTCTTACCATTAGCATATCCAAATCACCTTATTTATCCTCTAACAATCTACTATCTTTGTTTGATTTTTACTCTTTTTTTGATTCCCTATATCATTAGTTTGGTCGTTAAATTTGAACTGCCCCCTATATTGCTAATGATTTATATAAGCAGTTATGTCACAACCATTGTTTTATTTTGTTTTACAGATTTAATTATAGAAGGGGCTAAATATAACGGTATAACCTTTACACGAATACCAGGGGATTATTATTGGATATTCCAAAGTTTAGTTATTTCTTGCTTTACAATATCTATTTTACTTTTAATTTATTTTTTAATTAAAAACAAAGATAACTTTATAATAAAAGCCAAGCTTACCAACATTATTCTTTGCTGTTCTGGTTTAACTGTTTTTTCGATATCGATAGTATTAATAATGCCGTACTTTGAAAAAATAAATGCTGTAGGTTTTTTACCTATATTGATGGGGGTTTTTCTCTTAGGATTGGCTCATTGTGTATCGCGAGAAAATATTTGGGATTTTACTTACTGGATTCCTTTTTCCAAGCGCCGCCGCTTTATCAATCAACTTATCAAACCATTAATAACTATCCCTGAAGACGGCCTAGAGATTGATGTAAAAAAGGAGTACGACAATATTGTCATAAAACACGCATTACAATTATTTAATGGCAATCAAACAAAAGCAGCACAATGGCTAAAGACGTCTCAATCCAGCATTTCGAGACGCAAACTATTATAAGCCTATAAAAATAGATCTTTTATTAATTCTTTGCTTTAGCCTTTTAAAGGTTAATAGCTCCAAATTAATTATTATAAACCTCTGTGTAACAACTCCAACCTTGCCAGTTTAGTCATATGACTCATTCAATAATAGGCCTAAAGGGGCACTAATACTTTAAACCCTACAGCGAGGCTATCATTATCAACAAAGCTAACACTATTCCCTCCAAGTGTTTCAGCTCCTGCATCACCAAGCTGCCTATAGTTTACAGCGGCTGTGATTTTTAACTGGCTTTTCGCCGTATAAGTACCACTAACAACAATACTGCTGTAACCGTTAGTTGGACGTAATAAGGAATTCGAATTATCGGATTTTGGCTCATGCTGTAATATCAATGCACCAGACCAAACTGGCGAAAAACGCCTGCCCAGCCCGAGTGAATAACTCACAATATTTTCATCGTATGTTGTGATAGAAAAGCCCAGCGCTTCTGGCTTAAAGTCAAAATCGCTCCATTCAACCCAGCGAATCGAACCAAACAGCAATGTAGTTGGAGAAATACCTGTACGAAAGTTTATATTCACTGACATGGGCGTATTCAGTGGAGCAGATGTTGATACAGCAGAGATACTTTCGTCCGTTTTCAAATCATGTATGATTTCAGAAGAGTAAGTCAGGTCCACACGTGCAGCATAGGCAGACAATTCATAGGCTACGCCGAGTGCATAACCCCACTCCCAATCCCTGTTGGTATTTAAGGTATAACCTGCCAGCGAGCCAAAACCCAAACCACTAAATACAACATTCCCTTTAAACTGCTGCAAACGCGGGCCACCATAAAATGATAAACCATTGGCCATACGGTATTGCAATAAACTGGTTATTGCCAGGGTATCAACTTCCGCACTTGTACCACCATATAATGGTGATGATTTTCCATACTCAATATCAACACCCCAAGGTTGATCCACAATAAAAGCTAAAGCCCATGATTGGCCAAGGTCGGTTTTATACGCTGCACTTAATAAAAAATAATCATCAGCCACATTACCTGTGGGTTGGTTGAGAGAATCTCTGCCTTCAACATCTGGCGATACAAACGCTTGGGAGTATTCAAATATCTGCCCTTTGGCAAATAGCGGGGTAATTTGCTGTTTCGATCGATCCAAAGCACCTGCGTATACGGGATTGACTCCATCAACAATGAAGGCATATAAAGCAACCCCCAATAACATCGCGTACTTCATCACTTAACTCTCATGTTTTAGTTACAATAATCCTTTACCTCAGAATATCGTTAAGCAATGTCCCGGTGCTTTTATTGTCGAGCTATATAAAAGTGTCATATTAAAGAAATAAAAAGGTATTGGCTAATTACACGCCAAAATAACTTAAAAGTAATACAGCCATCCTGCTATTTACTTTTTATAATATTGCCTGACCGACCGCCATCTGTAATAAATTAACGCATTGGTTAGATTCAAAATCACCATGTGACAATTGTCACAATAATTAATAAGTACACCACTTTAGTGGGTTGTAACGGTATACAATAAAATTTCAAATAAATTTAGAAAAGGAAATTCAATATGTCTCAACTCCTGTATTACCCGCATCAAAGCTGCTCGTTAAGTGATATTGCATCTGAGGTTTGCAAAGATGCTAATACTATTGATCAATATACCGAAGAACTTCTTGTTGCCAACCGTGGCATTACACAAGCCAATAACAAGCAACCTGTAGGCAAACCGTTAATATTGCCTAACGCTTCTGCAACAAACAGTTATACCCCCATTTGCACTACTCAAGAACACAAAACATTAAGCACACTAAGCCAGTCAATTGGTGGCGTAGGCACAATGGCTTTAGCAGAGTTATATGATTTTATTACCCCACCTAACCTTTACGGTAACCTCACTACATTTACTAGCGGTGCCGGTGCTGCCGTGACAGCAAATGCGCAATATATATTGAAAACGATTTCAGAATATGACGATGCCAATAAACTACATCAAGCTTATGAAAACCACAGAGCTGCTCCCGCCACAATAGCGCGTGAAAAACCTAAAGTTGATAAAGCATTCAAAAAGATGAGCCATCTGCTTGACCGAAAGGGGCAACAACTACTTCATAAACATGCCTTTAAAACCCGACAAGTTAAAAATATGACAGGACGCATTGTGAGAGAAGCTATCCCTATTAGCTCCCTGCCTGAAGTGAAAAGCCTTGCGCGACTCGCTAAAGCAGGCCGTGTACTCGGCCCCGGTTTGGTGGTACTGGATGGTGGCTTACGCGCTCATAATACTTATAAAATGTACAAATCTAATGACCCCAGCTGGAAAAGAGAAGCTGTGGTTCAGTCCGCTGGATTTGCTTTTGGGTTAAGTTCTGCTAGTTTGATCGGCGGCGCTGTTTTAATAATTGTGCCCGGAGGCTTTTTATTAGCTATTGTTGCGGGGGGTATTGCGGCATTAGCAGCTGATGCTGGTGTTCAAAAAGTCGCGGGTGCTGTCTATGATAAGGTAATGAAGTAACGTGATATCTAATGATGCAGTTTTTGTGTATTGCTTAATCGTTCTTTTTTCAGGTTTTCTAATGATCTTTAGTCAGATTTACCTGCGATTAACTTTAGATAGGCGTATAAGGGCTGCTTTGCCTGCCGATAAAAAATATGATTTCATCGCCGATTGGTATTTTGGTTTTTTTCGTGTCAACTGCTTTGGTTTAGCGACTTGCTTTGATTGGGCAAACAAATCATGGGTTATTCGAGATCATTATGAAGGCTTTGATGTAAAAGGTTTCGCTAACCGTTTTGAAAAACTATTAGGGTATATTTTAATAGTCACTGCCGTAATCGTTGTATCATCGGGATTGATTGCTCCGATTTTAAGTTTTTTTGGTTATCTATAACCTTGGTACACGACAAAAAATACAAAGCCAATGATCCCAGCTGGAAGAGAGAAGCTGTGGTTCAGTCTGCTAGGTTTGTGGCGAGCATTGGTTCTGCGGGGCTCATTGGCGCTGCTGTATTAGTATTTGTACCTGGTGGATTCTTAATAGCAATTGTAGCAGGAGGATTAATAGCACTAGGCGTAGATAGCATGATAAAAAATGTTGCAGGCCAAGTATATGATAAGTTAATAAGATAATGTCTGATTTTCGACTTTTTACTTTTGCCGCCATACTGCTTATCTCTATTGTTTTGCTATTTCTTATGCAGCTACTAATACGTTTTACATTAGATAGACGAGTGCGAAAGGCTTTGCCAGCAAACAAACAATATGATTTTGTAACCGATTGGTATTTTGGTTATGGGCGGTCAATTTGTTTTGGTTATGCGGCCTGTTTTGATTGGGCCAACAACTCATGGGTAATTAAAGACTATTACGATGGATTTGATATTAAAAGCTTTGCAAGTCCTGCTGAAAAGATAATGGGTTTTATTATATCGATGGCTATACTAACACTGATTTTATCGACATTCTTTTATTATGCCACCAAATGGACAGGGCTTTTGCTATGGGAGTAAACAAAAAATATATTCCTGAATCAAATTTACAGTTCTAGCAATGCTTGTGAAAGAGAAAAGTATGCTGCATAACTTAGCTTTAACTTATTCAGTAATTGTATTGCTCTCAATTGGGTTATTAGCATTATCCCATCTATTACTGCGTTTGACTCTTGATAGGCGTGTACGCTCTGCTTTACCATCCGACAAGAAATATGACTTTGTCGCTGATTGGTATTTTGGCTATGGTCGTGCGGTTTGTTTTGGTTATGCGGCCTGTTTTGATTGGGCTAACAACTCATGGATAATTAAACACCATTACAATGGGTTCGATATTAAAAGTTTTGCGAACCGCTTTGAAAAAATACTTGGCTATCTTTCTACAATTACCTTAGCGATAGTATCTTCTTTAGTATGCGTTGTGCCAATTTTTAGCCTGCTCGGTGTATTCTAACTTTAAATAAGATGATATCTGATTTTTGGTTTTTTACATTTGCAGTTATATTTTTTGGCTCTTTTTTATTGTCCATATTGTCGCAATTACTAATACGATTAACCCTTGATCGAAGATTAAGAAGAGCTATGCCTGCCGATAAAAAATATGACTTTGTCGCTGACTGGTATTTTGGCTATGGTCGTGCAATTTGCTTCGGTTATGCCGCTTGCTTTAACTGGGCTAATAATTCATGGGTTATTAGAGATCACTACGAAAGTTTTGACATAAAGAAATTTGCTAATCGTTTTGAAAAAGCACTTGGCTATATATTAACAATCACTTTAACAATTGTTGCCTCGTCCGCCTTTATCGTACCTATATTAAGCTTCTTGGATTTAATATAGGTTTTAAAATGTCTGACTTTCGGCTTTTTACTTTTGCCGCTGTATTGTTTATCTCTATTATCCTAGCGTTCCTTATGCAAGTATTGATACGCTTTACACTAGATAGACGAGTGCGAAAAGCTTTGCCAACAAACAAGCAATATGACTTTGTAACCGATTGGTATTTTGGTTATGGACGGTCAATTTGTTTTGCTTATGCCAGTTGCTTTGACTGGGCCAATAACTCATGGGTTATTAGAGACTATTACGATGGATTTGATATTAAAAGCTTTGCAAGCCCCGCCGAAAAAATAATGGGTTTTATCATGTCGATGGCTACATTAACATTGACGTTATCGATTTTCTTTTATTATGCCACCAAATGGACAGGGATTTTGCTATGGGAATAGCAAATTTCTTACACTAGCTCTTTTTTATAAATATGAATTTTATAATTTATATTTAACACCGTTTACTTTTCTTAATAAAAAATAACATTGGCCAACAACCACTATAAACCGTATAGAGAAAACACAATCTATTTGTGCAGAAGTAGTACTGCACCAGTTCCTACCTCCCGCATTCACTTCACAAAATCTAATGCCATTATGACCAAATATGCACTACAATAAATGTACGCATTGTATGGAATAAAATGAGGGCAATATGAGCCTAGCGATTAAATTTTTCTGCTTTTTACTGGTACTGGGTTTTGCCGGGCTATTTGTACTGAAAAAACCGGATGGGACACCCTGGCTATCTCTGGATAGCATAATTCCAGACCTGTCTATTGGCTCAATTAAAGATACTATTGACGACGCAATGCCTGAACAGGTGTTGGGCGGTAACGACAGTGTGCCGGTTTATCGCTGGAAAGATGCTGAAGGGAACTGGCAGTTTTCGGATGCGCCACCACCTGAAAGCCAAGCGGCAGAACAAATTATGGTAGGCACCGATGTGAATCGGGATTTGGCTCCTGTATTCACTCCTCGCCCAGCAGAAACAGCATCACCCAAGAAAAGTGGCAAAGCAATCCTTATTAAAGATAGCCCGTTATCCCCAACTACTATTTCACCGGATAAGATTTCGAAATTAGTCGACGATGCTAAGAACGTACAAAACTTAGTAGATGATCGCCAAAAGCAATTAGATGACGCACTTAAATAGTGTGCTCTAACTACGAGTAAGTTGTCATCTACTATAAAGAAAAGATCTTATTCAGCGTTCAAGGTCTCATTTTGTAAAGCATTAAGTTCTGCAATACCTTGCTTGGCAAGAACCAACATCTGAGAAAATTCCGCTTCAGAAAATGGCTCACCTTCTGCTGTGCCCTGAATTTCAATGATCCCGCCATCGTCTGCCATGATGATATTCATATCGGTATTCGCTGCTGAGTCTTCAGGGTAATCCAGATCAAGCACGGCTGAGCCATTGTATATACCAACTGACACGGATGCGATCATACGCTTCAAAGGGTTAGCCTTTAATGTGCCGTCTGCGAGTAGCTTATTCAATGCATCAGCTAATGCCACGCATGCACCGGTTATCGAGGCTGTGCGTGTACCGCCATCAGCCTGAATTACATCGCAATCAATTGTGATTGTATTTTCACCCAGCGCTTCCAGGTCAACAGCTGCACGCAAGGAACGACCAATTAAGCGTTGGATTTCTACGGTACGACCACTCTGTTTACCACGAGCAGCCTCTCTCCCCATTCGGCTATCCGTTGAGCGAGGCAACATGCCATATTCTGCTGTAATCCAACCACTACCTTTGCCTCGCAAAAAACCAGGAACACCACTCTCTATACTGGCATTACAAATTACTTTTGTATCACCAAATTCTACCAATACTGACCCCTCAGCATGTTTTGTAAAATCGCGAGTCAATCGAACTGTACGTAGCTCATCAGAGCGTCTACCACTGGGGCGACTCATACCGCTGGAGTTATTCATTTAAGATTCCTTAGAAAATTACACATGACGTTAAAAACCGGGCAGTCTACCGCAAATAAACGAAAGTATCTCTTTACTTACAAATTGACTACAAGCAGCGAATAGATAGTGCGGGCAACGAACCATCGATATAGGTATGTTACTATTTGCACCCCGTAGAACTGAGAATATTTTATGCCACATAGCATGACAGGATTTGCTCGCAAAACAGAGCAAGCTGACTGGGGTGAAATCAGTTGCGAAATACGCAGTGTCAATCACCGCTATTTAGAACCTACACTCCGATTACCCGAACTACTGCGATCAATTGAACCTAGTATTCGTGACCAATTGCGCAAACGATTGCACCGCGGGAAAGTCGAGGTTAGCTTTCAACTCAATCTTGATCAGAGTTCTCAAGAAAGCTTATCCCTCAATATCGGCATACTAAAATCATTAACGGCGAGCGTTGAACAAGTAAAAGACTTGTACCCTGAAATGGCTACAGTCGACCCTTTGCGCTTACTACAATGGCCAGGCGTTATTGAACAATCCGCTCTGGATACCGATGCCATCCAAAAAACAGCAAACTCATTACTAAAACACACCTTATCTTCATTGATTGAGCATCGTCACCGCGAAGGATTAGAGCTTCAGGGGCTTATTGAAGAGCGCTTACAGGAGATCGCCCAACTCGTTGTGGATGTCCGCGAAAGAATGCCTGATATTCTAGACGCACAAAAATCCAAGTTAGAGCAACGCTTAGCCGAATTGAAAACAGACCTTGATGAGAGCCGTGTCGAACAAGAGATTGTATTGCTAGCCAATAAAGCCGATGTTGCTGAAGAGCTGGACCGCCTGGAAACTCATTTAACTGAAGTCAGACATATACTGAAACAGTCCGGCGCTATAGGCCGCCGCTTGGATTTTATGATGCAAGAGCTGAATCGGGAAGCAAACACACTGTCATCGAAGTCTCTGGCCACTGACACAACACAAGCCGCTGTCTCAGTAAAAGTATTAATTGAGCAGATGAGAGAGCAGATCCAAAATATTGAATAGTCAATGCGCTGTCCATAGAACTCTTCTATACTGAGCTTCTATTTTTAGATAATATTTCCACACAATTCTGCTATATTAATCTCTTAATCTTTAACCAGAGCAAAGTAAGATCGGGCTTTTTACTACATGACTACTCGCGCCACTCTTTATACTATCTCAGCACCCTCCGGCGCTGGAAAAACCAGCTTAGTCAAAGCATTATTAGAGCGAGACGATCAGGCCAGCGTCTCTATTTCCCATACAACCCGAGTACAACGCCCAGGCGAAGAAGACGGCCGAGACTATCATTTTGTAGATCAAGAACGTTTTGCATCGATGCTGGAGAAAGGCGACTTTTTAGAGCATGCTCAGGTATTCCAGAATTATTACGGCACATCGAAAAATTGGGTTGAAAGTACTCTAGAGCAAGGCAAAGATGTAATTCTGGAAATAGACTGGCAAGGCGCACAGCAAGTTAGGCGACTGCTACCAGACACCCAAGGTATTTTTATCTTGCCGCCGTCTCGGCTGGCACTGGAAGATAGACTCAAAGGGCGAGGACAAGATGACCAAGCAGTTATTGAGCAACGAATGCGCGAAGCCATTAATGAAATGTCTCACTACAGCGAAGCACAATGGCTAGTCATTAATGATGATTTCGAACAGGCACTTACTGATTTACACACTATTTTATTGGCCCAACGCTTAAAAGCCAGCGTACAACACAATAAACACCAGTCATTATTGACAGATCTGTTGTCCTGATCGCTTAAATTGCTTAAACTAGCGGGTCGATATACCCTACCTATTTTTTGGACAGAGTTTTATGGCACGAATTACCGTTGAAGATTGTCTTGAGCATGTTGATAATCGCTTTGAATTAGTATTGGTTGGCACTAAACGTGCGCGCCAGATCGCGACCGGCGGAAAAGATCCGATGGTTCCTGAAGAAAACGATAAACCTACCGTTATCGCTTTAAGAGAAATCGAAGAAGGCTTCATCAAGCCAAGCATTCTTTTAGAAAAAGAAGAACCTAAGTACGAAGAAGCATTCGCTATCGATTCATCAGCCCCTTTACTTGATGGTCCAGAGCTAGGCCTAAACGGCTAATTGTTGATTAACTTATAGCTATTGAAGCCTTACAGCGTTACTCTAGTTCAATATAATGAATCATGGAGTACTGACTATCGAGAGGCTCATTACTAAGGTCTTGAGAGCTAGGCCTTGTTACTAAGGTATGATAGCTTTGAGTAAAACAAATCAGCTTTTTGACAGTTCGCTTTCGGGTACTTATTCAGTACCCGAATCCTTTCTTTTACTACAATCGTCACAATGTTAATTCTATGTCTAGCATAGATGTATTTGCAGAAGAACTTTCCAGTTACCTAGATACCAAGAAAGTATCTCAGATTCGCAATGCCTATGAACGAGCACGCCTCGCCCATGAAGGGCAAATGCGCTCCAGTGGTGACCCTTACATCACGCACCCCTTGGCAGTTGCCAAAATCCTTTCCAGCATGCGCATGGACCATCACAGCTTGATGGCAGCCATGTTACATGATGTGATTGAAGATACCGGCACCAGTAAAGAAGAGCTAACAGAAGAGTTTGGTGAAACCGTTGCTGAACTGGTTGACGGAGTCAGCAAGCTGACACATATCGAGTTTTCAAGCCAAGAAGAAAAACAAGCTAAAAACTTTGAAAAAATGGCCATCGCGATGGCCAAAGATATTCGAGTCATTATTGTTAAACTCGCTGACCGCTTACACAATATGCGCACGCTCGGCCCACTTAAAGCCGAAAAGCGACGACGCATTGCCAAAGAAACTCTCGATATTTATGCCCGTATTGCCGGCCGCCTAGGCATGCAGGATCTTCGACTGGAATTCGAAGACAGAGGCTTCGAAGCACTTTACCCATTACGGGCTCGCCGCTTACGTGCCGCCGTTAAAATGGTGCGCAACAAACAGAAGGAACTCGTCAGTCACATCAAAGAGTCCTTAGAAAATCAACTGCAACGCTGGGATATTGAAGCAGAAGTCATCGGGCGAGAAAAGCACCTTTATGGTATTTATCGCAAACTAGAGGGTAAAAAGAAATTTCGCGATATCACTGATGTTTTCGCATTTCGCATCATCACTGAAGATGTTGAATCCTGTTATCGCATCTTAGGTGCCGTGCACATGCTGTATAAACCGTTACCAGACCGCTTTAAAGATTATATCGCTATCCCTAAAGTCAACGGATACCAGTCAATCCACACCGTACTTCATGGAGTAGAAAATATTCCGATTGAAGTGCAAATTCGCACAAAAGAAATGGATGCCATCGCTGGCTCGGGTATTGCTGCACACTGGCTGTATAAATCAGAAGAAGACAATACCAGCCACTCTCGAGCTCGACGCTGGATTAATAACCTACTCGAACTACAACAAAGTGCTGGCAATTCCCTTGAGTTTATTGAACACGTCAAGAATGATCTATTTTCGGATGAAGTGTTTGTCTTCACTCCCAAAGGTGAAATCATCGAACTACCCTCTGGCGCTACTGCTGTTGACTTTGCCTACGCTATTCATACTGAGATTGGCAATAGCTGCGTTTCCTGCCGAATTAACAACCGCCTGGCCTCATTGTCACAACCTCTGGAGAATGGCCAACTGGTGCACGTCATTACCCATGAGGATGCACGCCCAAGGGCTATGTGGCTAAACACAGTGAAAACCAGTAAAGCTCGCAGCGCCATCCATCACGAGCTTAAGAATAATCAACAACAGGATGCCATCGATCTCGGCAGACGAATGTTGGCAAGAACATTAGCCCATATTGATGTCTCTTTGGATGATATCGACGCAGAGAAATTCAGGCATACGTTTGAAGAATTAAAATGCAAAAATCTGGATCAATTGTTGTCTGAAATTGGTCTTGGAAAACGTATGTCTAATAGTGTTGCGAAATTGTTAGTGCCTGAGCGAGCGGATGAAGTCGCCACTCACGTGCAGTCGCCCTTAACGATCGACTCAACAGACGGCACAATGATTACGCTGGCGCGCTGCTGCCACCCTATTCCGGGAGACCCTATTGTTGGCATTATCAGTGCCGGTAAAGGGCTGACCATTCACTTGGACACTTGTAAAAATATTCATGATACTCGGCAAAGCTCAGAAAAAATTAATGAAGTCAGCTGGTCTCCCGATGTAAAAGGTGAATTTCCAGTTGATCTGTTAATTTCTGTAGAAGCTAATCGCGGCATCTTTGCAGAATTAGCTAGCCGTATCACGGTAATGGGTGCAAATATTGAGAAAATTCAATACAAGGAACAAGACCCTAATCGCAACCATATACGCATGACTATAGGCGTAAAAAACCGTGTCCACCTAGCCGATATAATGCGCCGCATTCGCGGTTTACGCGCCGTAGAAAAAATTGGTCGCGACAAGAACTAACTGGTTTTAGCGCTAAACTTTTTCTTTAGCTCATCTTCGACGAGCTTAGGGACAAATTGGCTGATATCGCCCCCCAAAGAAGCAATCTCTCTAATAAGAGACGAGGAAACATAAGAATACTTTTCAGAAGGCGTTAAAAAAATACTCTCCATATCGGGCGCTAATGCACGATTCATATTCGCTAGCTGAAATTCGTACTCAAAGTCAGAGACTGCTCGTAAGCCTCGAATCAAGCCTGCTGCGCCTTTTTCCTTCACAAAATCGGCCAACAAGCGGTCAAAGCCACACACTTCAACATTACCCAAATGGCCTAACACCTTGGAGGTTAGCTCAACCCGCTCTTCCAATGAAAATAAGGGGTTCTTTTTACTGCTTTTCGCAATCGCAACAATGACATGGTCAAACAGGTTCAACGCACGCTCAACAAGGTCGATATGGCCATTGGTAATAGGGTCAAAAGTACCTGGGTAGACGACTATTTTCATTATTATAACTCTGGTCGAATAGAAAGGAGATCATAAACAATTGAACTCTTTAGTGAAAGATAGCATCTCATAATTATTATTAATGACTAAGAGCCATATTTTATACAAGAGGTGGCTTATATGAGGAGTTCACATGGTTTATCGCCAATTACTATTATGTCTCTTACTATTCAATGGGTATAGTGCCTACGCATCATCCGAGTTAACCGTCGTGGAACTATTTACCAGCCAAGGTTGCTACTCTTGCCCCCCAGCAGATAGTTTTTTGGGTAAACTCAAGGAGGAGCCCAATACTATCGCCGTATCATGCCATGTAACCTATTGGAATTATCTCGGCTGGCGTGACACGTTTTCCCGAAAATTTTGCGATAACCGCCAGCGCAATTATCAAAGACATCTAAAAGGTAACGCCGGTGTTTATACACCCCAGATGGTGGTCAGTGGTCGTTATGGCGCCGTGGGATCCAGAACCTCTAGAGTCTCCCGCATTATAGAAATAGCGAAGAAACACGCCCCGCTATTAGCAATTAACCTTTCAATGGATTCATCAACTACAGATCAATTAAATATTCAATTACCGACAATAAGCTCCGATCAAACTCAACAATTATTTCTTTTAGGCACATCGGGAGAGCATAGCCTACCTATCAGTCATGGAGAGAACGGCGGTAAAAGGCTGACTTACCACAACCCAATCCAGCACGTAGTAGATCTTGGACGCTGGAATGGCCAGGGAAAAACCTTAACGCAAACCGTTGGCGGGCATCCAGAGATTAATGAATGGGTGGTGATCGCCCAGAGAATGCCATTAGGAGAAATTACTGCTGCGGGAAAATTTACCTTGCCCTAAATATTTTTGGTCCAGCTCAAAATACTCAGAGTTATTAACTTAACAATTTATTTGTGAATATTTGCAGGAATAGTTTCTGCAAGTGAGACAATACCGCTATAATGGACTTTCTGGTCTTCAATTTTCGCTTTCTTAAGTTAATGGTCAAACACACAAGAGGATATGACGTGTCTTTAAAATCGGTAGTAAGTTTATTTGTTGTCACTGCGTCTCTAATCATTCCCGTATTTGCTGGCGCAGCTGCGAAAGATGATATCGCTGCTCGCATCGCCCCAATAGGTGAGCTTTGCATGGCAGGTGATGAATGTGCGGCGGCGGCAGTAGAAGTTGCCTCTGGCCCCCGCAGTGGTGAAGATGTTTACAGCTCTAAGTGTATTGCTTGTCACGGTTCTGGCGCTGCAGGCGCACCTAAATTAGGTGATGCTGGCGATTGGAGTGCACGTCTTGGTAAAGGTACTGACACCCTTTATACCAATGCAATCGCTGGCTTTCAGGGTATGCCTGCAAAAGGTTTATGCTTTGATTGTTCAGATGATGAAATCAAAGCAGCCGTTGATTACATGGTCAGCAACTCTCAATAGATATACACCAAGTAATTCCTACACTCTTTAAATCCTCGCTTAAGCGGGGATTTGTTACTTGTGGATGATGAAATTTCAGCACTTGTACACTTTAGTTATCGAACATACCCAATAAACTAGTCAGGGTACTGTTACCTTTGCTGGCATTCGCTTCTGGGTTAGCTTCCTCGCCAAACCCTTCTCTCTCAATTTCATCATCAGGCAATTCATCTAAAAAGCGACTAGGCGTGGTAATACTCATTTCACCAAATTGTTTACGCTTAGCGGCCAACGATATCGTTAGCGTCCGCTGAGCACGGGTAATTCCAACATAGGCTAAACGGCGCTCTTCTTCGATATTGTCATCATCAATACTATTACGATGAGGCAAAATATCTTCTTCAACACCCACCATAAAGACATGAGGAAACTCTAACCCCTTGGCAGCATGCAGGGTCATAAGCTGAACTCTATCGCTATCATCTTCCTCTTCTTGCTGTTCCAATAAATCCATCAACAACAACTTGGCAATAGCATCTTTAAGGCTGGTATTGGGTTGTTCTGTAATGGTTTCGTCGGCTTTCTGTTGCAGAGTTTTTTGAATGGAGTCCACCAGAAAATAGACATTTTCCATTCTACGCTCAGCCACTTTAGGCGAACTAGCTTGCTGATGCAGCCAGCCAAGGTAATCAATATCGTCCAACATTTCATTTAAGGCGGCTATTGGCTCCCCTTCTTCACACTGGCGAACGATGTGATTAATCCAACGACTAAACTCTTGGACACGCTTGCAAGTCACCGTAGATAAGCGCTGCTCTAACCCTATTTCCTGAGAAGCCGCAAATAGACTGATATCTCGCTCAGTGGCATAAATGCTCAGTGCTTCAATGGTGCTGGTGCCGATTTGTCGGCGTGGTGTATTAATAATGCGTAAAAACGCATTATCATCATCTGGGTTTACGATTACTCGCAAGTACGCCATGATATCTTTGATTTCCGTACGGGAGAAAAAAGACGTACCACCACTGATATTGTAAGGAATTTGGTAGTGCTGTAGCTTCATCTCAACCAAACGGGATTGATGATTGCTCCGATACAAGACCGCAAAATCTCGAAAGCGCCCTTGCCGCTGTAGACGCTGAGTAACAATCTCTGTTGCTACCCTTTCAGCCTCAGTTTCTTCGTTGGTATTACGAATAATGCGAATGGGCTCACCATAGCTTTTATCACTCCATAACGCTTTTGTGATCTCATGAGGATTGTGGTCAATCAAATAGTTGGCCGTTTTTAAAATGCGCTGGGTCGAACGGTAGTTTTGTTCCAGCTTGATCACTCGCAAATTTGGGAAATCCTGTTGCAGTATCGAAAGGTTCTCTGGTCGAGCACCCCGCCAGGCGTAAATCGATTGATCATCATCACCAACCACTGTCAGCGTACCGCGATCTGCCATAAGCAGGCGAATTAACCGGTATTGGCTGGAGTTGGTATCCTGATACTCGTCCACCAGCAGGTAACGTATACGCCTTTGCCAACGAGCAAGTAAATCAGAATGTGTTATAAGATATTGAACAGGTAATAGAATTAAGTCATCAAAGTCTACAGCGTTATAGGCTTTTAGTGCCTGAATATAACGCTGGTAAATCAAAGCAATATGCTGCTCACCAGGGCTCTCGGCTACTTCCAAAGCCTTATCGGGTGATACCAAATCATTTTTCCACAATGAGATTTGTTGCTGCACATGATTAAGGTGATCAGTGTCTAGATCCCCTTCTTTCATCATTAACTCTTTGAGCAACGATCGCGCATCTTCCGCATCAAAAATAGAGAAACCGGGCTTAAACCCAAAAAGTTTATGATCTTGCTTGAGGATAGATAAGCCCAGATTGTGGAAGGTTGAGACGGTTAAACCCCGTGATTTAGAGCGATCAACCAAGCGGCCTACCCTTTCCTTCATCTCCCGAGCCGCTTTATTGGTAAAAGTCAGTGCCGCAATATGCCGGGCGGGTAGATCACATTCAGTAATCAAATAAGCGATTTTACGCGTGATCACACTAGTTTTACCGCTACCTGCACCGGCTAACACCAGACACGGGCCATCAATATAATGAACGGCTTCTCGCTGCTTGGGATTTAACTGGGACACGCAATCTGACTACTAAATAATGGGGCTGTTATTGTACACAAGAAGAAGTATCAGCCCGTGCTTTTATCTCAAAAAATCATAAAAATCGCCTGCTCAAAATATTATGCAATATGTGAGAATTTTCGTGGATAAAAAAGTCATTTTTAGGTACAGTACAATAAATGTACAAAAATAATAAGCCACCCTGATTTTCACAGGGATGTTGCTGTAAGCCAATTAGGGAGTTGTCTAAGTGGGCAAAGCTAAAAAGTCCACAACCGTTCTACTGGTAGACGATGATCGGCAAGAGTATTTGTTGATCGGGTATCTATTATCTGAAGCCCATCACGAGGATTACCGCTTAGTATGGTGTCAACACCTTGAACAGGCGTTAAAACACATAGAGCGTAAAACTTGCGATGTCGTTTTATTAGATTACCACTGGGGCGGCTCGAGTATCGGCCGTAACTTTCTCGGTAAAGCAAGAGAGATCAATAGTCATATTCCTATCATTGTAATGACGGATGAAGTGGAAGCTGATGTTGATGAACGCGCAATTCGTGAAGGCGCATCGGATTATCTCACCAAAAGCCGCATCAATTCACAATTGCTTGAGCGCGCAATTCGTTATGCTATTGAGCGCAAGCTGATTGAAGACCGCTTAGACCACCTTGCCCATTACGATCACCTAACCGATTTACCTAATCGCATGCTCTTTTTGGACCGCCTCCGCCACTCCATTAGCATTGCCGAGCGTGAAAAAAATCAGTTTTCCTTATTATTCATAGACCTCAATGACTTCAAAGGTATTAATGATTCTTACGGCCATGATGTGGGCGATAGATTATTAAAAGAATTTTCATCTCGACTACACAAAGTAGTTCGTCGCAGTGACACCGTTGCAAGAATAGGTGGCGACGAATTTACTGTGCTTTTGCACAATTTGGGCAGCTCACCCAAAATTATGATGCTGGCTCAAAAAATCATCAATGAAACGAACAAACCTTATGCTATTAACGGTCATGAGTTTTCCGTCGGTTGCAGTATCGGTATTTCTATATTTCCTGACTCCGGTGACGATGAAGAAAAACTGCAACGCAATGCTGACTTAGCCATGTACCAAGCCAAGCAAGCTTCTGTGAGCAGCTACCGCTTTTACTCAGATGTGCTAACCAATGAAATCAAAGTACAATGGGATTTGCTCAGAAATTTTTATTCTGCAATGGCCAACAAACAATTTGGCGTATTTTACATTCCTCGCATCGATATCAAAACAAATAGTATTGCTGCTATAGAAATTGCACCGTATTGGAAACACCCTGAAAAAGGTGTACTACATTACCATCAATTTTCAAGTGTCAGCGCAGATAAAGAAATGGGCGGAAAGTTATCAGAGTGGTTATTGTCTGTTGGTCTTCATCAGTTTTCACAACTTGAACAAACATTTCCATTAAAGCTTGTCTTTAATATTGAATTGCAGCACTTTTCTCATGGAAAATTTACAGAAACAATAAAAACTCTATTGAAAAAATATAATATCGAGGGCGAAAGTATTGAGCTCGACCTCAATCAAATTGCAGCTGACAAGGATATCAGCGTTATAGAGTCTTGCATGGATAACTTACAAGCGATCGGCATTAACTTTGGCATCAATAGCTTTGGCTCCGAATTATCATCATTACTGCACTTACAACGTTTACCTGTTAACTCACTAAAGTTAGACAAGCGGTTTATCCGAACTATTCACAAAAATACAGATGATGCAAAACTGTATAAGGCCATTATTGATTTTGCTCATAACTTAGAAAAAACGGTTATTGCTGAAGGTGTACAAAGTAAAATACAACTTAGAATGCTTGAAAAATTAGGGTGTGACCAATGCAAAGGACAAGCAGCATTGGGCATTCTATCTTTCAAACAATTACAACAAGTATTAAAGAGCACTCAAGCTAACCACATTACCTAATATTCTATCGATCAAAATTTCTAAAGGTTAATGCTTCCGCAATATGGCACGCTTGAATTTCTTTATTATCCGAAATATCCGCTATTGTTCGAGCGACTTTAATAATGCGATGATAAGCACGAGCAGAAAGCCCCAGTTTTTCAATCGCTTTTTGTAACAGCCCTCGCTCAAGACTACCTAAAAAACAAAATCGGTCTAAATCTTTAACTGAAAGATTCGCATTATTTACTTGCTGTCGAGTATATTGTTGTTTTCTAGCCTTAATTACACGCTTTTGAATAACAAGAGATGATTCTTCTTTATCCTTTTCATTCTCTGAAGATAATTCCTCGATTGATAAACGATTTATCGGAATATGTAGATCAATTCGATCCAGCAGTGGACCAGAAATTTTTTTACGGTAACGCTGCACTTGTTCAGCCGTGCACGTACACCGTTGTTGGTAATAATTTTTATTCCCTTGCGCTGACAAATAACCGCAGGGACATGGATTCATAGCTGCAATTAACTGAAAACGTGCAGGAAAAGTCAGCTGTGCTGTCGCACGAGAAATACGAATTTCACCTGACTCTAATGGCTCTCTCAATACCTCTAATACTTGTCGCTGATACTCTGGCAGCTCATCTAAAAATAAAACACCATGATGAGCCAAGGATATTTCCCCTGGCTTGGGATGACTCCCACCCCCAACCAGTGCCACCGAAGATGCTGTATGATGGGGACTACGAAAAGGCGGTGTCTGCCAGTTAGGGTAGTCATACCCGCATAAAGAATGGATGCTAGCGACCTCTATAGCTTGTACTTTTTGTAATGGTGGCATAATGCCGGGCAACCGGCTGGCTAACATCGTTTTCCCCGTCCCAGGCGGCCCATATAATAAAATATTGTGTCCGCCTGCAGCTGCAATTTCCAGCGCCCGCTTTGCATGCTGCTGGCCACGAACGTCGCTGAAGTCAGCTATGGCTTCATTAGCAGATGGCCTCAAAAAATTTACTTTGTTCAGCGACTGTTTCTTATGTAGGTGCGCACAGACATCCAGTAAATTTTTTGCGCTATAACTTTTAGCATCGCAAAGGCCTACTTCACTGATATTACCATCGGCAATAATTAATGAACGATTCACTTTTTCACAGGCAATGGCCGCAGGCAATACGCCGTGAACACTTCGCAATTCACCAGACAGTGCGAGCTCGCCAATAAATTCTATATTATTTAAATCGTCTGTAGGTATCTGACCTGATGCAGCGAGAATGCCGATGGCAATGGCTAAATCAAAACGACTACCATCTTTTGGGAGATCAGCTGGAGCAAGATTAATTGTAATCCGACGGGCGGGAAATTCGAATTGACTATTAATCAAGGCACTACGAACACGGTCTTTACTTTCTTTAACCGCTGTTTCAGGCAAACC
This sequence comes from uncultured Pseudomonadales bacterium, assembly GCA_947487765.1. GTDB lineage: Bacteria > Pseudomonadota > Gammaproteobacteria > Pseudomonadales > Cellvibrionaceae > CANLBN01. Next base: position 565,168 of record CANKXO010000003.1, read on the forward strand.
AACAATTGATAAACCCGGTAAACCATTTGATAAATGAACTTCGACAGTGACCGCGGGGGCATCAACGCCTAGACGGGCACGAGTGTGAACAATAGCGAGGGACATAGTTGCTTCCTGCAATAAGAGATCCTTAGTGTTAGCCACTCTATCCTAAAAAAAAGTGTAGAGCAATTTTGAAGTGATTATTATTTCCTTGCGAATAAAAAAAACACTCTAAACGTCAACGTCCGGAGTGCCAAAAGAATACAATAAGTACGGCTAATTACAGATCAATAGTCTTAGAAACACTAAAGACTAATGATTCATCCTCTCCCGTTAATGAATCTGGCCCATCATCCAAGCCAAATATAAAAGCCACACCTGCATCAAAACCGCCAAAGTCTTTACTGTACCCCGCCTCTAAATAGTCACCCTCTGCATCTTGGCCAAACAAACCATAAGTTGCATAAAAGTCTTTATATTCATAAGTCAAACCGAAGAAATCATATTCATCATCATCAGGGTCACTACCAAAATTACCATCATATTCACCGATGGTATACTCAATGCTGACTGGACCATAACCAGCGGTTAAATTTATCTCTTCATAATCTTCGTCGAAATCACCAGTGTAATAATAGCCCGTAAAACCAACACCCAAATTAACTGGGCCTATATCAACACCATATCCAAAATATCCGTCAACTTCTAAACCATCACCAACGTCAATAGCCCATGTCCCTACATAAAAACCACTATTCTCATAATCTAAACCTGCGCTACCTGACGCACTGGTACCTTGATCTACTCCACGAAAAAAGTAATCCGAAACTAACCCCACATTTGCACTTGCTCCAGCGTATACATACTGGCTACTCGCTGCGCTGGCCGTCACAATCGCTACTGTTAATAAATTTTTTGAAATATTTTTCATTTACCTCTCCAATACGAATGGTCTACGTTACTACTTATATAATTTCTCCACTTTTCATACCTCAACAACAGAGATCAGAAATGTGAACTGATTAACACTCAGCATAAAGTAAGCCAATATATAAATTTTTATAAATATCAATGCGTTACATTTTAATTACGAAAATATAACAAAGAAAAAACCCTAAAATAATTAGATAAAAAAACCAAAAAAATGCAGAGGCACACAAATAGCGCTTAAACATGTGCCAAAAAAAGAAGTGATAGGAAGCAATAGAAGGTAGAACACATAAATGAAGTGAGGGGGAAATATCACTTGATTAATGGACTTAAAAAATAAAGATCGAATTTTAAAATTATTACTATTACCATAGCGGCTGATTGATTAACAAAGCAAACATACACTGATGATTACTAATATTCTTGATGACTTAATGGCTCTCTTAAAAAATGACCCAACACTGTCCACAGATCATTCGTTATTAAGCAAACTAAAACCTTTATTGTCTTCATCCTTAAAAAAAATGGACATCGTCTCTCGCGATGAATTTGATGCCCAGTCTGCCGTTTTACTCCGTACGCGCGAAAAACTAGAACAGATGGAGCAACAGTTTAACGAGCTGGAACAGCAGTTAGCTGAAACAAAAGAGAAGTAGAAATAACAATAGCGAGCATTTTTGGTGCAAGTCGATTAGGCGATTATTAAAGCTCAATCCAGGAATGAAAATCATTAAAATGGCCTTTAGTTAGTACTCACAAGCTGCTTTTCAGAGCATAAACGTTTATCTCCACTTCTTTCTCCCACTGCCTTTAATCATTCCATCACTAGCACGCACCAAAAGAAAGCGCAAAAATAGTGCCTACCAAGCAGCGTCGCACCATATTGGTGCCATACTGGCTATTTATCATTCACTCCTTTTTATAAAACCCTCTATTTTTTCACTTAACCACCTGTTTTATATAGATATTTAATACTTGGCATACCACCTGCATTAAGGTGTGAATTCGTTCACATGTCTAAAAGCAAGTAACGATCAAGTGTAACCAGGGAACGCACAGAATAGAGTTAAGTATCTGCCAAGCGTCTGCGTGACAGTGCTTTTTAATAATAATGGAACGCATTTAGGAGACAAATTTATGAAGCTAGTAACTGCGATTATCAAGCCATTTAAGCTGGATACAGTCCGTGAAGCGCTATCCGAAATTGGTGTACAGGGTATCACCGTCACTGAGGTCAAGGGTTTTGGTCGCCAGAAAGGACATACCGAATTGTATCGCGGAGCAGAGTATGTAGTGGACTTTCTACCAAAAACTAAGCTCGAAGTAGCCGTGAGTGATGACCAAGTTGACACTGTTTTAGAAGCCCTTACGAAAGCAGCCCATAGCGGCAAAATCGGCGACGGCAAAATCTTCGTTTCTGCTCTTGAGCAAGTTGTTCGTATTCGTACCGGTGAAACCGGCGAAGACGCTCTATAACAACACTTTAGCAACAATATCTTAATTATTTTTTAATCAACTAACAAAAAATGTAACTATTTGGAGAGAACAATGGAAAACCAAATTTATGAGTTACAGTACGCTATGGACACCTTCTACTTTTTGGTTTGTGGCGCACTTGTAATGTGGATGGCAGCAGGCTTTGCCATGCTGGAAGCGGGTCTAGTCCGCTCTAAAAACACGACTGAAATTTTAACCAAGAACGTCGCACTATTTGCGATCGCTTGCACTATGTACATGATCTGCGGCTACGACATCATGTATAGCGGCGGCTGGTTCTTATCCGGAACTGATTCTGTCGCCAGCATGAATGATGCGGCAGTTGCAGCAGTGATAGAAGGTCAAGCCGCTTTCCGTGCTGGCGCTGAAGATGCAAGCCTTCCTTACTCAGGCGCTTCTGACTTCTTCTTCCAGGTAGTTTTCGTTGCCACAGCCATGTCGATTGTCTCTGGCGCCGTTGCTGAGCGTATGAAATTGTGGGCATTTTTACTATTCGCTGTTGTTATGACTGGTTTCATCTACCCAATGGAAGGTAGCTGGACTTGGGGTGGAAACTCTGTATTCGGCTTTTTTGAGCTAAGCTATAGCGACTATGCAGGTTCAGGTATTGTACATATGGCTGGCGCTGCTGCTGCATTAGCCGGCGTGCTTATCTTAGGCCCTCGTAAAGGTAAATACGGCGCTAATGGTCAGGTCAATGCGATTCCTGGTGCTAACTTACCGCTAGCCACATTGGGTACTTTCATCTTATGGATGGGTTGGTTCGGCTTTAACGGTGGCTCAACGCTACAGCTTTCTGGTGTAGGTGTTGCTAACGAAGTCGCTGCTGTGTTTATGAATACTAATGCGGCTGCTTCTGGCGGCTTAATTGCCGCTCTCGTTGTTGCACGTATTGTGTTTGGTAAAGCCGATTTAACCATGGCACTTAATGGTGCGTTGGCTGGCTTGGTTGCTATTACCGCTGAGCCTGCTGACCCAAGTATATTACTATCAACTATTATTGGTGGTATTGGCGGGATCTTGGTTGTATTCAGTATTCTTGCTCTTGATAAGCTGAAAATCGATGACCCTGTTGGTGCGATTTCTGTTCACGGCACTGTGGGCATCTGGGGCGTACTTGCTGTACTTCTATCTGATGCAGATGCAACGATTGGCGGGCAGCTTGTTGGCTTACTCACCATATTCATCTGGGTATTCGTCACCAGTATTATTGTTTGGTTAGTGATTAAAGCGATTATCGGCGTCCGGGTATCTGAAGAAGAAGAGTTTGACGGTGTCGACCTTTCTGAATGTGGTATGGAAGCTTACCCAGAATTTGCTAACAAATAACATCTTCGCTCTCTAGCAGAGAGTTTGATGCTATAAAAGCCCGGCCAAATGCCGGGCTTTTTATTTGTCACTCCACATTGTATTGACTCACAATATCCTCAAAAGCAACCAGCCCAAGGGATAGGCAATGATTATAATTACTGTTATGCTTTCTCGCTCACATCCGATTTATTATCAAGAACACCTATAATCAAGAACAAAGGAAAACGCTATGAAGCTTATTACTTCTGTCATTAAACCCTTTAAGCTCGACGATGTACGTACAGCCTTATCCGATGTAGGCGTACAAGGCATGACCGTCACGGAGGTGAAAGGTTTTGGCCGTCAAAAAGGCCATACTGAGCTCTATCGTGGTGCTGAGTATGTTGTCGATTTCCTGCCTAAGGTAAAATTGGAGCTAGTGGTAGATGACTCTATGGTAGATCAATGCGTAGAGGCAATTACTAAAGCTGCCCATACAGGAAAGATTGGAGACGGAAAGATTTTCGTCACCTCAGTTGATGATATTATTCGTATCAGAACAGGGGAAACAGGCCCTGATGCGGTTTAATTGTTAGTATATTACCCATAAAAACCCTGCTTGAATTTTATCCGACGCTTATCCATCTAGCCAGTCACATACACACAAATTAAGCAGGGCTCTTTTTTCTGAACAACGTCTCTATAACCCTTACATTCACCACCAATCACAGCTTATAACTTAGCACTTCAATCTTGTTTCTGCCGATAACAAAAAAAACTAATAAGGCACTCTATTTTCATCACTCCCTGCCGTTATATGGACTATATATAAAGTGCGTAGCAATATAATGCGCCGCAAAAGCAGTTTTCATCTAATATTGGAGAGTTTCTTAGCATGTCAGACAATCAGACACACTTTAATCATGTTGCCAGCGGCGTTGACATTACCGCGAGTATCGACGAAGCATTAAAATCATCAGCAGCACAAAAAGAGGCTGAACGTGATGAGCTTAGTCGCCAAATAGATGCTTTTCTTACTTCTGGTGGTCAAATTAATATTATTGAGCCCAATGTGCTGGCTGATCCTCCGCAAAAACCAACCAGCAACTATGGTAGCCAACCGATTTAATCACTCGTAAAAAATGGTCTTTAAGAATGCGTAATGGATAAGCAAAATATTTTATATAGAAACACGCACCTGAGATCAGCACTCGAACAGTAAACGAGCAGGTTGACAATATCTGCTCGCTATTTTTATAAAAATTATTTATCTTTTTTCTTTTGGGCACGAGGGTGCGCTTGATCATACACTTTGGCAAGGTGCTGAAAGTCCAAGTGCGTATAAATTTGTGTCGTCGATATATTCGCGTGACCTAATAATTCTTGCACAGCTCGCAGATCACCACTCGATTCCAGCATATGACTTGCAAAGGAATGCCGCAGCATATGAGGGTTAACGGGTTGCTCTATATGTTGAGAAACCGCCATTTTTTGCAAGCGCTGCTGCACACTTCTTTGTCCTAAACGCCGACCTTTTTGTGAGACAAATACGGCCAGCTCTTCATCAAGAATAACCATTGAGCGCTGTTCATACCATTTGATCAATGCACTTTTTGCCTCTCTACCCACAGGTAATAAACGCGTTTTTTGGCCTTTACCGGTGACAGTTACCATACTGCTATGTAAATCAAGCTCAGTCATATTAAGATTTACTAGCTCAGACAAACGCAAGCCTGATGAATACAATAATTCGGCCATCGCACGATCACGAATATCAAGGAAAGAGTTTTCATTATTACTTAATAATTGGTTAACCTCATCAGCATCGAGCGTTTTAGGTAATGCTTTTTTAGCTTTCGGAGGATGAACGCCATCACAAGGGTTTTTTTGTAGCCAACCTTGGCGAATACAAAAATCGAATAAACTACGAATGGCTGACAGCCATCGCTGTAAGCTACGAGGGCTCAATGATTCACGATGAAGCAAAGCCAAACACTGTCGAATATGACCTGCATCAATTTTTTCTATTGTAATAGTTGAGCAATGGCTCAAAAATTTTTTGATGTCGCGTAAATAGTTATCGTGCGTTTGCGGAGACGCTTGTCGCTCAGTACGTAGATAGAGTGAATAACGCTCGACCACATACTCTAAGCGAAGTGACATGTCATTCACTTTTCAGCAGGTGCATTGACAAAAGCCGGCTCAAAATATCAGCAATAAAATTTAAAAAAAGTGTATTCATACTAGAGCGATAGTAATTAGGATCACGGTTAGCAATCGCTAAAACTCCCAGTAGCTCATTATCAAATTTAAGTTGAGCGATAGCTGTCGAACCAATTAGGCTGGCATTATTTTCGAAGATAAACTGTTGCTCTTGGTCATCAAGCTGACCACAAATAGCACGATGATTATTAACGATATTTGGCAAATTATCCTCAGCTGTAATACGACTAATGATACGAGCTTGTTGATTAGCCGGTTGAGGCAGAGTTTTATCGGCCGATGAAATTAATAATATTTGCGCGTAGTGAATATCAAATTCATTTTGAAAACCAAAGAATAGCGCATCTAAACAATCATCTAACTGCCGAGTATCTAACATCGTCAAGACTAACCGTTTGGTCTTTTCAAATAACACATCGTTGGTACGAGCATTATCTAACAAGCTATTCAACCGATGACGCATATCAATATTGCGCTCTCGTAAGACCGACACCTGACGCTCAACCAAAGATACTGCCTGCCCCCCTAATTGGTGAGGCAAATTCATATCAGCCAACAACGCAGGCTTATCTACTAAAAAATCAGGATGTAGACGTAAGTACTCAGCAATTTGCTCGTCCGTCAGTGCGGTTAAAACAGGAATTTCATTAGTATTTGTTGAATGCGTCATAGCGAATACTTTTTATTAACAGAATTAAAGGTCTTGAAAAAAATAACATTATTTCATATTTTAATTTGTCCATGAAAGACAGATGTTGCAGGCCCAGTCATCATGACAGGATGACCATCACCCTGCCAGCTTATATTGAGCGCCCCTCCGGGAAGATTCACTTTTACAACGGACTCTAACAACTTACGTAACCGCCCTGCAACGACAGCGGCACAGGCACCGGTACCACAAGCCAGAGTTTCTCCAACACCTCTTTCATAAACACGCAAATCGATTTCATTAGGTGAAAGCACTGACATAAAACCGGCATTCACTTTTTTAGGAAAAGATGGATGCGCCTCTATCTCAGGCCCCTGATGCTCAACAGGCGCTGAATTCACATCATCGACTAACATGACGGCATGCGGGTTTCCCATCGAAACCGCACTGATATCAACAACAGCATCCTGCAATGGCAAGGGGTATATTATCTGCTCTTGGTCAGCCATAAAGGGAATATCAACCGGGGCGAATATTGGCACTCCCATATTAACGGTTATCTCACCATTCGCCTCTACAAGTAATGTCATACGACCTGCTAAGGTCTCAACAACAATTTTAGATTTGCCTGTTAACTGCCGCTCTCGAACAAATTGAGCAAAACAACGGGCGCCATTACCGCAGTTTTCTACCTCTGAGCCGTCGTAGTTAAATATGCGGTAATAAAAATCAACATCTGGACTCTTAGGGACTTCAACAATCAGCAACTGATCACAACCAATACCAAAACGGCGGTCTGATAACTTTCTTACCTGTTCGGCAGAAAGATTAACCCGTTGGTTGATTGCATCAATAACAATAAAGTCATTGCCCAACCCATGCATTTTAGTAAAGCGAAGTCGCATAATAAATCAATAATTAAAGTAGGATGATGACACTCATCGCCCAAGTTGTTGTGAGTATATGGTGGTTAATAAGCGATTACAAAACCATATTCATCTAAGCATATAAATAGCGATTATGGGTCTATCAGCTTTTCGCCGCGCATCAGATCGGCAACCGTCTCTCGCTCACGAATTAGATGTACCTGATCGCCATCGACCATGATTTCAGCCGCTCGACCACGGCTATTATAATTTGAACTCATAGTGAAGCCGTAGGCACCCGCTGACATCAATGCCAACTTGTCGCCTTTACGCAAAGCTAAATCTCTATCTTTTGCGAGAAAGTCGCCTGTTTCACAGACAGGGCCAACAAGATCCCATTTCATTGCCTCCTGGGGGGAGGATTCTTTCACCGGTAGCACTCGCTGCCAAGCCTGATAAAGTGAAGGACGAATATTGTCATTCATACCCGCATCAATTATGGCAAAGTTTTTGTGAGGCGTAGGCTTCAAATACTCGACCTTAGTAAGCAGTACACCGGCATTAGCCGCAATTGATCGACCAGGCTCCATAGCAATAGCGATACTCCTGCCTCCAAGGCGAGCTTTAACCTCATTGAAGTAATCCGCAATAACGGGCGGCGTCTCATTATCATAGGTGACACCTATACCGCCACCTAAGTCCAAATGCTCAATATTAATACCAAGGTCAGCCAAGCGATCAATTAAGCGCAATAGGCGGTCCAGAGCATCTAAAAATGGGTCAATGGAGGTTAACTGCGAACCAATATGACAATCCACTCCCTTTATCGTCAAATGAGATAAGCTGTCGGCTTTCTGGTAGACATTAATCGCTTCTTCTATATCGACACCAAACTTATTTTCTTTGAGGCCAGTAGATATATAAGGATGCGTCTGAGCATCAACGTCAGGATTAACTCTAAGCGAAACCGGCGCCTTCACTCCCATGGATTTCGCCACCTTGTTCAAACGCTTTAATTCAGCGGAGGACTCGACATTAAAGCAGTACACACCCACCTCTAAAGCTCTACGCATTTCATCTGCTGTTTTAGCAACGCCAGAAAATACAATGCGCGCTGGATCACCACCTGCTCTCAGAACTCGTTCTAATTCACCGACTGAGACGATATCGAACCCTGCTCCTAATTTAGCCAATATACTAAGGACTGCAATATTAGAGTTAGCTTTAACGGCATAGCAAATCATACCCGGATGGTCACCCAAGGCATTGAGATACTCTAGAAAATGGCGCGTGAAAGCAGCGCGACTGTATACATAGGTCGGTGTACCGAATTGCTCAGCAATATCAGCAAGTGAGGTCTGTTCACAAAATAGCACTTCTTGCTGGTAGTGGAAATCTGTCATATTAAATTCTATTCAATGTTAATTTTTAGGTTTTCTCGTCAACACGAGGACTATCATTATCCTCTTTGCGCTTTACTGGCAGCTTTGTTGGTGCCTTTCTTACTATCTTTGGTCTTATCATCCGGCTTATTGATCTCAGATGGCAGCATCAATGGTCCTGTCTGCCCACAGGCAGTGCATAGTAGTAAAGCAACAATGGACAGTGTAAGGGCTTTTTTCATAAGAAATTCAACCTGTTAGATGCGCTCAGTATAACGGTTGGGCCAACGAATAGCCAAGCGATAGCTCTCTACAGCTCTACTAGATCACAGTTAGAAGACCCCCTTGTTTATAGCGGGGCGAAATCAATAACACTTTTACTTATCTACCAGAGAGCTTTTATATAGGTTGGAGCAACAATCTGTATAATGTCGCATCCGGTATCTGGCACATAGTATAAAAAATAGCATGGTTAATTTGGCAGATCCTCAGGTTTATAGGCAAGGTTAAGCCTACAAACATAATTAAAATATTGACTATTGAGCTGCTTATGAATGACGCAGAATATCGTGTAGTTGCTGAATCACTCTACACAAAAATAGAAGAAACTATCGACACACTAATTGAAGAAAAAGATGCAGAATTAGACTATGAAAATAACGGTGGAGTCTTGACGATTTTATGTGAAGACAGTGATACACAGGTAATCGTTTCTCGCCAACAGGCTAGCCATGAAATTTGGGTTGCGGCTAAATCAGGTGGGTTCCATTGTGCTTATGAAAATAAGAATTGGTATTGCGCTAAAACTAAAGAAACACTGGACGAATTATTATCAAGGACCTGCAGCGAACAATCGAACTCTCAAATTATTTTTCCAGAATTCAATTAACTCTTAAGACCGAATTAATTTTATCTTCTAATAATTTTTTAACATGTAGATAATGAGATGTATATAGCTCACCTGATGCCGATAGGTTGAAGCGGCAACGAGACAGATCAATATCAGTAATATAAAAGGAGTTCTCTGACATATAGGTTCTTTTACTAATAATAACGGCAGCTAATCGCTGGTAAGCATCTGAGCCTTCATTAACCTCTGAAAAAATAACGTCGTCCATATATAAGGTAAACTGGTATTTTTTATTAATATACTCTGCTACCGCATAAAGTTTAACACCTGCATAATTATCCATCTGCGAACTGATAGGGCTGCGTTCTGTTTTCCAGCCACTATCAGTATGAGCCACCTCATAAAATGCAATAGGAAAAATATCAAGTGGGCCAACCTCTGTTGATGATTGGTCAGTGCGCCGGTCATTAATCACTCGAAGGAAGCGATGAAACGGCTGTAAAGACTGCCATTTTTTTCGATAATCAATTGTACATTCATGCCAAGTGCCAATCTCATCAATTAATGTAATATCTGCCTCTTCGCCCCTGCTACAAAAAAATACCTGAATAGATTCCGGCCGATTGTGCTGCGTATAAACCATTAATGGGTGATGCGACATTGTATTTTCATCCATGCCTACGGGGCTGTAATAAGGCATAGGAGACATCAAGTTTTGCTTCAGCTCTTTTTCAGTATTTAACCATCGAATTTCCGATTTTTTTTCATTTATATGAATAGCAAGGTAGCGACCATCGATATAACTTATATAACGACCAGATGGGTTCTCTTGAAAAAACCGAGAAATATTTTTAAATAAAGTATTAAGTTTTTCACGCAGCTGTTGCTGAAAAATCCTATCTGGATGGTTACAGAGAATATCGGGTTTAAAAATAACTTGCTCACTTTGTATTGCTTCAATAAAAATATGCAGAATAGTTTCTAAAAAAGGGCCTTGCTTACTATCACAGATTATCTCGTTCCAACTATTAACTGATAATAGATCAATACTACATTCCATTGTTGAAACTTTTTCTCTATCCAGTTCTTTTAATTCTTGATACCCTTTATCAGGTCGATAGTCGATAAACATTAATAACTTATCAAGATGACAACCTTTTTCAAAAACTTCATGACTAGCTGTTTTTATGGGCAAAGGCAACAATGACGTTATAAGTCGACGTAAAGATTGTAACAATCTCGAATCTATGTTTTTTCGATCAAAATAAAGTCGACTAGCAGGTATCATGACCTGATTACAGTGTAACCATGTAATCAATTCAACCGGTGTTGCTTTTTTTACAATAGCATTGTTATTTTTATCAACCGCAAACCAAATATCAGCATCTTTTTCTTTTTTAATGACCAGCGTTGGCTCAGCAATATTTTTTGACGATAATGGGTTAACCCATTCTATTTTCCCTGCTTTTCTAGAAAAAGCTGCGTGTAATTTTCGACCCAAAACATTCAATTCTCGATTAGATGCTTGCATTCGAATTTTTTGTGCCCGAAAAAAATCCATTATGTAATGGTAACTGTGATTCAGTTCATTAATAATCAACCTTCTTTCTTCAAGGACTTCTTTGAGATTCCAGTGCGTATGCTCATCAAGATGATGAATATAATTACTGTCCCAACCCCATGTTTTTGTCATTTCGAATACGATACTAGATCGAGACGATATTTTATGCCCTCCAGTTAATGGCTGCTCTAACTTGAAGTAAAAACAACGCCTGAAAAACTCTAGGCGCTTGTGCTGATTTGTCGACAGTAAATAGTCTTCAATAAAGTAGTATGTCTGTAAGTAAGGATCGACATCCCAAAGATGTACAATTCGATGTTGATCAACAGCATGTAACTGTTCTTTGAAGACACGAGATAACAACCGTGGCTCAGAGGGGTTTTGACAATAGATTTCTAACAGCAGTAATTTAATAATTGATTTATAAGGCGAATCAATTGCTTTGTATAACTGCCATATAGCTGATGTAACAAATTCGTCAGCGGGCACTTTTTGAATAGGGCCAAAATCGATGAATTTTTTCTCAGGCAATGGTCGTTGCTCGCAGAATACCTCACGACATTCGTCATAAGCCGATTCTTGATCAGGGCGAATAAATATCCAGGAAGGTAACTGCCCACCTAAATGAATAGCTGTACGATAAAATTCGTCTAGCAATAAATAATGTTGTGTACTACCACTCGCCTCTTTGCCAAAAGACAGGCTTTTCTCTGAGTGAAAGGTTTGATGGTTCATTAAGAAAAAAGTGACATCTAAATGCTGTTTCTTAGCCCAAACGCTAATGGTTTTGCATTTTTTTTCAAGCGAGAGCAACGACTCTCGGCTCAGGTCTGGGTGATAACACACCCAGACATCCATATCACTTTTACTATTTTGAGCAATCGTGCCAAAGCTACCCATTGAAAACAGTGCCAAAATATCCGCTCGATGCTTGTTATCCCTGTTTGGTTGGAAGCTACGGGTTAACATCCTCAGTTTATATATTTGCTCCTCTGACGTTTCAAAGCCATCAAGCCCCGATGGAGTGCTACGCGAAAAATAACCAGGCAACATTGGATGATTAAAATGCAGTAGCAAAGGCAACATATCGAGAAAAGTACGCTGAGGTTCTGTAAGCCCCTCACGCGCAAGTTCCAAGCGGGCTTGATTTAGCTTCAAATAAGCACCGCGGACATTATGCACGTGATAACGATCAAGGCTTAATTGAGGGATTTGGGGAATTACAGAAGTCATCTCTAGATTATAGAGCTTACTACCGAAAAATGTGACGCAATTTACATTTTATACAAGAACAATATCACAGGACTGTCGCTATTTTTATAATATGCTCTTCTAAACGCTCATTTTAAAACCAAAAAGAGTGTTTTTTGATCGTCGCCAGATAAAGTACAAAACTGTCTATGAGTGGGCATTAACTGCACCCACCCAATAAAAGAAAAAGGGAACAATAACGTTAGAATTTTAGCCCGACAGAAAAGTAGGCTCCATCGATATCCAAATCACCTTCAGCGTCGTCAATATCATCAACTTCAAGAGAAAACGAGCGATAACCTAATTCTGCAAATAGGTCGACACCCAAACCATCCGTAGTATACCCAATAGCCGCAGTTAAATCAGTCAGGCTATTATCATCATAGCTAATAGCATTCACGGTCGCATCCGCATACAAACCCGTCAATGGCAACTCAAAACGTACGCCAGCATATAGCATAGGTATCCATTCATCCAATGTGGCGTCTTCTGATGCCAAGCTACTAGTGACTTCAACTTCACCATCAAAACGACGACCAGTAAGACCCAGATCAAGCTTAACCCAGTTGTTTAGTGGCGAATAAAATAGCGTGACATCGGTATGGGATAAATCTAAATCGGTATTCACATCATCACTGGCACTAAATGTCACACCGTCAATGACCAAGTCACGCACTAGAGTACCATTCGCGTCTGTCGATAAATCAGTATCTTGAATACGCACATTAGGAAGACCTGGAATTGGGTGCTTGAAGATCAAGGTCACAATATTATGATCATCATCATCAAAACCTAATTCATCTAGAGTAGCTGTATCTAAATCAGTACCAATCTCACCAGAATAGTCTGGCTGCCATTGGCTGACAGAAACACTGAAGTCTACCAGTGGAGCACTGTAAGCAGGTGCACTCACAAATAGTAAGATACTGATAGCCGAAGAGAAGGTCTTTTTCATAGTTGCCTCATATAGAGTAATTATTGATCGAATTAAAAGGGTAAAACAAAAGGTGCTTATCTTACTTCGCTTATAGTATGGTAGACAGTTGTATGGTTCGCAAAAACTAACATCATGTTTTATACATTGGGTTTAATAGTATTAAGCGAAAATAATGCCTCTCAAGCTCTTATTAACTTTTTGTTTGTGATTTAACCATCCATTCAATCAATGTTTTTGGACTTAATTAGCTTTTGTTTATAGAACGACCAACAGGATAACTATGCCATTTTCTTGGGATCTAATTACGAACACTCCTTGGGAAACGGTAATACTGATGATCTGCGTATTTTTCGCTGGCATTGTCCGTGGCTGTATTGGTTTTGGCTTTTCTGCTCTATTAGTTGCAAGCACTTCACTATTCATCAACCCCTTGTTAGTGGTCCCTCTGTTAGTGCTTCTGGAAATTGTTGCCAGTATTCATATGCTTTTCAGCATTTGGAAAGATACCTTATGGCACACCCTACTCTATATGACCGTTGGGGCAATGATAGGTATGCCCATTGGCGTTTATATTTTGTCCGTTGCGCCACAAGATATTCTGAAACTACTCGTTTCTTTAATTGTGTTAGTCATGACATTGCTATTGATCAGCGGGGTCACTTATAAAGGAAACCTCAACCGTTACGTGTTAACCGGCACTGGTAGTGTATCGGGATTATTCGGCGGTATAGCTGCTGCAGGTGGACTTGTCGTTGCAACGTTTTTAGCATCAGCAGAATTTCCTGTTCGAAAGATACGTGCAACAATGGTTGTATTTATTTTTATAATGGAAATAATATTCTTGTTCAGTTCGCTAATAGCGGATGTTTACAATCCACGCATTTTTCAGACGTTTATCGTAGCGTGTATTCCCATGTTTTTGGGAATCATTCTTGGAGTGAAATTATTTTATCGGCTGGATGAAAAAAAGTTACGGAAATTAATTTTAGTACTTTTATCGGTGTTATCGATCATTGGGCTTCTTAGAGCTTTATAAAGAGCATCAACAGAGATAGCTGGAAAAATAACCCATAGACAAACGCCTATAGCTCATTTCGACTTCGTTCATTTTGCGCATCATAAAATACTCAAACTTATAAATAATATAGTAGATTTTAACCGGCAATACCAACAAAGCTATAATCTGACTGTTTTGACTCTGCTTTAGATACTTTCTCACTAGCCTTTACTGTTTTTGACTTTACGCTTTCGCATTTAACAGATGAGACAACAGGCTTATGGTGTATTGGCTGATAAGCAGCTTTTGCATGAGAGTGTGAAGTTGCAGCGTTCATTATATTTCCTCTTTACGTATTCATTAAAAGTATCCGTTAGAATTGATACCCTTTGCTCTAGCAATATCGCTAAAGTTGAAAAAAGTATAACAATTAAATTTTTAACTGATAGGAACATAAGTTCATATTCTTATGCCTAAAAGGAACATAAGACAAGGAAAGAAAAGAGTACTTTCGATACATACAGAAATGAGACTCGGCACCTCAGATTACAATATTGTGCCCATAAATAAAAATTGAGAATCAAGCGTTATAAGTGATTGCTATTAAGTTATTATAAAAACATCTAATGCTTTCTTTTATGTTGCTTAAGGTAAATCGTAAATTCCCATAGAAAAGTGAGCGCCGGGAGGTTAAATGCTAACTAGAGTAGTAAAACAGGAGGGGGGAGATAATTAATAAGGCGATACTTATTAGAATCAAGTATCGCCGTTGTTGTGATAGCTGTGTAATAAATACTGTAGCCGAAAATGTCAATAACCTTTTACTATTTTCGGTTACTTATTGAGAATATCAGGCCAGTATTTATCTGCATCAACAATATAGTTCTCTTTGTTGCCCAGCCATTTATCATTGATTTTTTTGTTGTAGTTCAAGTACAGCTTACCTTCTACAATAGTAAATAAGTCTGGCTCAATACTGGCAGTTGTATTCTGGGAAACAGCATACGCACAGTAACCACCGTATTGAGGTGCATACTTCTCTGGATCAGATTTAAATAAGGCAAGATTTTCTTGGCTGCTAAAACGCCACTCAGTATCTTTCCATCGATAGGTATGCTTTTTACTGCCTTTGACAGCCTTATTTTCCGTAAAATAAGCAACTGTGTCATAGCCTTTTATAGCCGCACTACTGAAAATACCCGTATATATTTCATCAATAGCAAAAGTATGGCTACTGAATAATAAGAATAATGTCAGCACTAAGCTATTGATACTATAGCGCCGTAGACCTTGATACTTCTCAACAATAACAGACTGCATGATCTTTACCTCCAACCTTTTTACAGGTCTGTGATAGGTTCGTGTATATGTTATCTCAATATCGACTCTAACCAATATTCAATAATCGTTTTCATCCGGCTGATATGAATATAGATACAGCGGCAAAAATTAAGTTCCACCGAATCAGGCTCATTTCAATATAGGTCTACGCCTATCCGATTAAATCGTATTTCTCTCGGAGTATCTCAACAATCTCTGCTTTAGGGTTATCGGGGAGAGTAATGCTGGCTCCTGTAATTTTTTCGGCAATATTGCGATAGGTATCAGATATTTGCATTAACATCTCTTCGGGTAGTGCATTATTCTCTGCCAACGCTTGACGCTCATCCATCCGGTCTTTATTCAATAAAACATCAGAATCAGGAAAATAACTAAGCAGTTGCTGGCGAAATGCCTCTTTAGACTTTTCTATGACTTCACCATTACGATAAGACGGGCCATCCCAAATACGTGAAGAATCTGGCGTACCCACTTCATCCATATAAATTAGTTTTTCCTGGCCATTCTTATCCGTAACGTAGCCAAATTCAAATTTTGTATCGACAAACACCTGATCCAGCTTGGAAAGCTCATCACTGATAACAGCAAAACCTTCTTTTAATAGTGTTTCGTAACGCTCAATATCACCCGCGTTTTGAAAATTAAATGCCTTAAAATTAGCCTCAATATTGTGACGAGAGATATTCACATCATCAGCTTCTGGCACACCAGGGATATTTTTCAAAATGCCTTTGGTTGATGGCGTAATCAATAACTCTGGTAATTTTTGATCCTTTTGCAAGCCATCTATAATGATATTTCCACAAAATTCCCGCTCACCTTTACTATAAGAGCGCCACATCGACCCTGTTATATATTGCCGGCAGATAGCTTCGATCATGACCGGCTTGGCTTTTTGTACAATCCAGACAAAGGGATGAGGGATATCCAAAATATGGCTATCGGCTAAGCCCTTTTCTCGAAAAAGGCTAAACCAGTGGTTTGATATAGCATTTAATGCCGCCCCCTTTCCTGGGACGCCCTTCATACCACCTTCGCCATGCCATATACAATCAAACGCGGAGATTCGATCGCTAATGACCATTATCGCCAATGCGGAATCTGGTGCGACATCATAACCTTTCTCCTCGATTAACCGGCGGCTGTCATCAGCAGTTAACCAATAGACAGATCTAACTTTACCGCTATGGATAGGGGCATGGGTACGGATTGGCAAATCATTATTTACTGCCAATACTTTATCAGCAAGACTCATTATTAAAGCTGTCCTGTATTTATTAGGCGGGAGATTAATCAGGGTATCTAGAAAAGCCTTACTCTAACGCAGTTATACGAAGTAAACATAAGTATAGATATTTCTAGAAGGTAGATTCTAGCAAATCTGATCTAAACTAACACCTGCCCTAATTATTCAATTTATTATTTAGGTACAGCGTTATTCAAACACTTAAATCCATAGAAAGGTTTCCTATGACATTAATATCATTACTGCAATTTAAATTGCTCAACTAATTCCTGTTGATGCTCAGCCAACGTAACCATGCGTTCGCTTTCATTCACGATTTGGGTCGCGTCTTTTGAGCAGTCTTCGGACATTTCTGCAATGACTTGCATACTGCCTGAAATCTCGCCGCAGGTATTATTCTGAGCACTGGCCGCAACACCAATACGCTCACTCATTCCACGAATTTCAGATAACCTTTCAACCATATCGGTCAGTGCTTCACAGGACTTTTCAATCCCTACAACACTGTGCTGAACCTCTTTAGAACTATCACCCATGATATCAACAGCTTCTGACGCACCCTGCTGAAGCTGCTCGATAATGACCTGAATTTCCTGGGTAGATTGTTGAGTTCGACTGGCTAGCGTCCGCACTTCGTCGGCAACTACGGCAAAACCACGGCCCTGCTCACCGGCACGCGCAGCTTCAATAGCGGCATTCAACGCTAATAAATTGGTTTGTTCAGCAATTCCACGAATGACATCCAAGATATGCCCGATAGAATCAGAACATTCATTTAATCGATTGATCACATCTGTCGCATTACCAATATTGGTGGCCAGCTCTTGAATCATCCGAGTATTGTTATCCATCGTCGTACGATTATTATTTGCACTTTTATCGATTGCAGCAATCGCGTCCTGAGCCTGCTCAGTACTATCGACAACCTCTTTTACACAGCTAACCATGTCCGTCATCGAATTAACCACTATAGCCGTCTGCTCATTCTGCTGTGCCATATGGTTGCGAGTCTTCTCACTCAGCCTTGCAGTATCACTGGTCGTCTGCGTTACTTGTCCACACCCATCATAGATTTCTCTGATCGTATTCGATAATTTCTCTGCGAGTTGATTAACCCACTTAGATAAATCAGCAAATTCGTCTCGACTGACAATTTTTAAGCGCTGGCTCATATCACCATCAGCCATAACCCTGAGCATTTCCATCATTTCTTTTAATGGACGACGAATACTTCTACAAACAGAAACCGCAACGACTACAGCAATCAATACAGAAATAATACTTAAGCCAATATTGGTTTTCTGAGCATTATTGGCTGTCGCTTCAGCTTGAACCTGCGCATCTTTAGCTTTTGTCTCTACTGCGGTCATTAACTCATTAATTTTAATAGTCGCCGCATTGATTACGTTTGTTATACTCGTCAATGATGATTGGATTTTTTCCGTACGCTCCAATTGCTGACTAGCAAGAATAAGTACACCTTTTTCGCCTTCCAATCCTTTTTGCACCTTAGCTAATTGCGCACTTAAATCCGATGCAGTATCTGCATTAGTTGCCGCTAATTTTCCATTACGTTCTGACATAGCCCTCAGCAAAGTACGAATTTTCGAAACCGGCGCCTTCATTTTTTCAGAACTATCAATGTCTCGGAGCTTACTAAAGTTTTCATCAATAACGGCGAGCTGAGCCGCTAATGTGGTTGCTGCAGAAATTTCGTGATGCCCATCGCCGTAAGCGATAAGGTCCTCCAGTTCGGCTTTAAAAGAAGAGAATATTTTTTTAAGTAATTGGTTGCTGGTTTGGTAT
Organism: uncultured Pseudomonadales bacterium; assembly: GCA_947487765.1. Classification (GTDB taxonomy): domain Bacteria; phylum Pseudomonadota; class Gammaproteobacteria; order Pseudomonadales; family Cellvibrionaceae; genus CANLBN01. The sequence goes on from CANKXO010000003.1 coordinate 583,976, forward strand.
TGAGGCACCGCTTCCACAAAACCTCGGTGAACTGTCAGTACTTGTTTAGAGTCCTGCAAAAAAGTTCTGGCAAGCGTATCGGAATCTCTTAACATTGTTGATATATCTGCATAACCTACCGATAAAGCCTGCAAGTCTGTGTGGCTTTTTTCGTAACCCGCTTGCTGCTCTTTAAATGAGTTCTCATACTCATCCATTAAAGCCGTGTCATTAGTCGCCAAGAATTGCATTAAGGTTTTATTAACTGACAATAAAGACACACCCATCGTACCGCTGGTTACTAACATTGGAGCTGTTTGTTCCCCGGCTAAGACCATTTGATCATTCAGCTTATTTAAACCTTGATATGAAAAGAAACTCATCATTAACAACAAAATAGCCAGTAAACTAAACCCAGCGCCAATACGCTGTGTAATTGTCATCTTAATGCCTTTATTTAATTTAAAATTCATCTTCATCTTCATTTCAGTCACCATAGACGTTAAGTCCGGGCTCTCTCTCACATCAATTTTTAGATCATTTGTCTATCATAAATACCTTTTTGTAGCGCTAAATACTGCACATTTTTTAACACTTATTATCGAGCATAGCATAGGATTCTAGAGTGCGCGAAAATCCACAAAAAACAATTATTTTCTTTTAAAACAATACTTCGAGAACCAAAAATATAGAAATAGTGTTATTTTTTAGGCCTGACAGGCATTTTAAGGCGAGGGGGAAATTAAATTTACCCTATTATTAATAGGGTTTTTCTACACTGTATACAAAAAATGATAATGCTAATAAGAAACTGCTCTATCAGGCAGCAATATGCACACAATTTATAATAAGAAGAAAAGAAATAAGAAATGCTTGCTTATACGCTTCAAGCTTTTCTATCACAGGTTCACTGAGCGTTTAAAATCCAGAAAACAGAAAAAGTGGTTTAAGATTGGCATTGATTACAATAAACACTAATACGTTGAGCTTGGCGAATAGCCTTCAGTGGTTTGGCACAGACCTTACAAGGTAAGCCCTCTCGTCCGTAGACATTTAGTTGTTGTACAAAGTAACCTGGTTTTCCATCACCCCCAACAAAATCTCGTAACGTTGTACCTCCTTGAACAATGGAACGCTTGAGCACGCGCTTTATTTCTTCAACTAACATGCCATATTGGTTTCGAGTGACTTTGCCTGCCGCTTTAATCGGGCGAATACCCGCTGCAAATAATGCCTCATTGGCATAAATATTACCGACCCCCACAACAATATGGCTATCCATAATAAAGGTCTTAATATCTTTCGTGCGTTTGCGACTGCGTTTAAAAAGATATTCTGAATGAAAGTCATCAGACAAGGGTTCTGGCCCAAGGTTGACCAGCAATTTATGGGTGTCTACTTCTGCTGAAGTCCATAGTATTGCACCGAAACGGCGTGGGTCATGATATCGCAGACATCGATTCCCTGAAAAAATAATATCCACATGATCATGCTTTTTCGGTACATCATCGGCATCGACAATACGGAGGCTTCCTGACATTCCCAGATGAATCAACATATGCCCATGGGTAAAGCGAAAAATTAAATATTTACCACGACGAGAAATTCCCAATAATTGCCGACGTGCCAATTGTTCGGGCAAGTCATTTGGAATCGGCCAGCGCAGAGAAGCTTGCCTTATCAGTGTTTTAGCCACTCTTCGGCCCTCTACATGAGGCGTAATACCAAGACGTGTTGTTTCAACTTCGGGCAATTCAGGCATACGACCACCAAGGACGGTGAAGGGACAGAAAAAATGTAGGAAACATTTTCTGCAAACTGTAAAACTCAGCAAAAACTCTAAAAAAAGACTGAGAACTTTTCTTTGTAATCATATACATAATAAAAAAGAAAAAGCCTCTGTAATATTTTGGATACCCATAAAAAACCCGACTTACGTCGGGCTCAAAAAACACAGTTGGGGGACTGCTTATTTGATCTTACCTTCTTTGTAGATCACGTGTTTACGAACAACGGGATCATACTTTTTAATTTCCATCTTTTCAGGCATGGTACGCTTGTTTTTGTCAGTTGTGTAAAAGTGACCTGTACCTGCAGATGAATTCAAACGAATCTTGTCACGCATTAGACTATCCTCAAATATTTATGCTATTCCGCTGCTGCTACCAAGAACAACAGCGTACGTAGAACGACGATTAAACTTTATCACCACGAGAGCGGATATCGGCTAGTACCTTATCGATACCAACTTTATCAATAATACGCATACCTTTAGTCGATACGCGTAGCTTTACAAAACGCTTCTCTGACTCAACCCAAAAACGGTGACTGTGTAAATTTGGCAAAAAACGACGCTTAGTGTGGTTTTTTGCATGAGATACATTGTTTCCAGTTACAGGGCGCTTACCGGTAACCTGACAGACTTTAGACATGATTTGCCTCTATATACATTACATTGTGGCACCGTCTAGTAGAGACAGCACCTTGAAAACTTGAACCCGAAAAAAGAGCCGCGTTTTATACCAGAACAGCTGGAAAATGGCAATCAATAAGTGATATTTCACCCAATTTACTTGGAAAATAGCCAGAAAAGGGCAAGATCACGACATCCACCCCATTTCAGCAAGAGAACTCACCCTTCCATCCCCCACAATCATATGATCTAACACTCGAATATCCAGAGTCTTTAGTGCTTGGCAAATATCGATAGTGACTAGCCTGTCAGCCTCGCTGGGTTCAGCAATACCCGATGGGTGATTATGGGCCAAAATAACAGCAGCAGCATTATTCTGAAGCGCACATTTTGCAATTTCACGTGGATGTACATGAGCACAGTTGATACTTCCTTTAAATAACTCTTCATAACTGATTAAGCGGTGCTGATTATCCAAAAATAACACTGCAAAAACTTCCCTTTGGTGATGGCGTAACCGCGAAGTGACAAAGCACTTTACATCCTTTGCATTAGTAAACGCTTCACCTTGCTTCAAGGTTTCACCGAGGTGACGTCGTGCTATCTCTAATACTGCCTGTAACTGAGTATATTTTGCATCGCCCAAGCCACGAGCCTGGCAAAAAGCCTGCTTATCCGCCTCCAAAAGTGGGCGTAACCCTCTAAATTCATTCAAGAGATCTCTGGCAAGGTCTACTGCAGATTTACCGACACAACCTGTTCTGAGAAAAATAGCTAATAGCTCTGCATCTGATAATGCACTCGGTCCATGCATGATTAGTTTTTCACGGGGGCGTTCAGTGGTGGGCCAATGGGTAATTGCCATGGTAATACACTCCTTGTATATCGTTCCTTAATTTTAAGAGGCCCTTTTGATAAGGGCCGTAAAGATGGTATCTTAGCGTGCTTTTAATCAAGATAATACGGGTAGCAATGAGCAAATGGGCGGACAGTTAAGAAATCGGAGAGTATTATTAGGCGTATCCGGTGGTATCGCCGCTTATAAAAGTGCAGAACTCATCAGGCGTTTGATCGATTTAGGTGCGGAAGTCCGCGTAGTCATGACAAAGGCTGCACAAGAATTCATTACGCCTCTGACCTTACAAGCATTATCTGGCTTTCCTGTATCAACGGATCTTCTTGACCCAGAAGCTGAAGCTGCAATGGGCCATATTGAATTGGCACGTTGGGCTGACTTAATTATGATCGCACCTGCCAGTGCCGACTTGATCTCCAGGCTAACCCTAGGCCAAGGTGACGACCTACTTACAACCGTTTGCCTAGCTAGCCGTTGCCCTATTGCCATAGCCCCAGCAATGAATCAAGCTATGTGGCATCACCCTGCAACCCAGGCAAATCTAGTAACATTAAAAGAACGTGGCATTCATCAATTTGGCCCTGATAGTGGTGGTCAAGCCTGTGGTGACGTTGGCTTAGGCCGGATGTCCGACCCTGATGATTTAGCACAAGCCATTTCTAGTGTTTTTCAGACTCGGTTACTGGAAGGAAAAACTGTTGTCATTACTGCAGGCCCCACAAGAGAAGCAATCGATCCTGTACGTTATATTAGTAATCACAGTTCTGGGAAAATGGGGTACGCTTTAGCCCAAGCTGCTGTTGATGCTGGTGCTAAAACCCTCTTAATTAGCGGGCCCACTAACTTATCCGCACCTGATTACGTAAAACGAATCGATGTGATATCAGCAGATGATATGTATAAGGCCAGCATGAACAGCTTAGATGAGTGCGATATTTTCATTGCTTCCGCCGCCGTTGCTGATTTTCGACCGGCCTCTATTGCAGAACAAAAAATCAAGAAAACAGGCCAGGAAACGATGTCCGTTGATATGATTAAAAATCCAGATATCATTGCATCCGTGGCTGCAGCAAACAAACGCCCCTATGTGGTAGGGTTTGCCGCAGAGACACAACAAGTGATTGATTATGCACGAGACAAACTTATTCGTAAGAATCTTGATTTAATCATAGCGAATGATGTATCTAATCCTGATATTGGTTTTAATAGTGAAAATAATGCCGTGACTTTAGTCACGAAAGATAGCGAGACGGCATTGCCTGAAAATAGCAAAACTCAGTTAGCACGAGATATTTTAGAGGTTATCGCAGCACAATATAGTAGGAACTAATCTCGATTATGGAAAAAATAAAAATCAAACAATCCATTTCCATGTCTCCCGATAAAAAGCGCATTGTTTCTTATGCAGTTGTCGCAATAGCTATTGTGGTCATTTTATCGATGTGGCTGTGGAAAGCCATTGTTGTTTCTGGCAATAATGTTCGTTTTGAAAAAGGCTTAACTGAGCTGGCTCAAAATCAACAACAACTGGTCAGCAATTATTTAAACGCTATAGCACAACAATTGACAAAGCATGTTGAACAGGAAAATGTTCAGTCTTTGATGAGCAATCCACTTGATGCTCGTAGCTCAACTATCGATACAGAAATTTTTGAATTGCAACAACATATTTTGTCTACAATACCTCATAGCCAATCCGCACGTTTTTATTTAATTAGAGAGGCTCAACAAGAAAAAGATGCCGGCGGTTCAATTGGATTTGTTGAATTGGATATGATTAATCGTGCAGAAACAGACTCTGTAGTTTATCCCGAAGTATCAAAAGTTAGAGAATCATCTGAGTGGAAAATTCATTGGGTAATGCCTATAAAACCTCCATTGTATGAACGCTCACAAACAGACAGCAATGAACCCGAACCCATCGCTACGCTCTATGTTTCAACAACAACAAACGGACTGCTTGAAGCACTCAATAATAACGCGCAAAAATTATCTCAAACACAGATAGTACAAAGTATTGGCCGCCAGCGATTATTAAAATTTTTAAATGTTGGGCAAGGTGGTGGTTATGGCGTTAAGACGATTGATATTCCCTCTAGTCATTGGAAGTTGGAACTACGTCCCTCTGTACAGCTTGTAGAGAAGACATCTCAAGTACCACTATGGCTTGTTGCACTACTAGCAGCTCTTACGGGTATTGCTTTAGCAATCGCATACAAATTAGCAGAACGTAAAAATCAGCAACAGGCCGCACTGTATCACACCTTAGATATCACTAAACCATCGACTACTGATAAAGAAGATTCTAATTCTGAAGAAAAACAAAACACCTTTGATGACCCTTTATACCTATCTGACCAGCATTTAATTGTTAATGAAGAAGATGAAGCTTTGGTCACAGGAGCCCACCAAAATAAATCTCATGAGAGCCAACAGCAGAAAGGCTTATCCGAACCTACGGGTAAAGGCGTTTCTATACCTTCGCATATATTCCGCGCTTATGACATTCGTGGTATTGTTGATGAGGAGTTAACACCAGAGATTACCGAAGCCATTGGTAAAGCCGTGGCAACTGAAGCCCTTGAGCAAGGAGAAACTTCTTTGCTTGTCGGTTATGATGCTCGTACTCATTCACCTTTATTGTGCGAACATTTAGAAAAAGGAATTTTAAGCACAGGCTGTGACGTTTTCCAAATTGGGTTAGTACCGACACCCCTATTGAACTTCTCTGCAATATTTAGCGATCAGACGAGTAGTGGCATTATTATTACAGCGAGTCATAACCCAAAAAATTACAACGGGTTTAAAATCGTTATTAATGAAAGAACTCTCGTGGATGAGGATATTCGGCGATTACAGGAGAGAATTAGTAACGGCGTTCTTACACAAGGCCAGACTGGCAATGCCACAACAGAAGACTTCAGCGAAGACTATATCGACACTATCATTTCGGATATCGCAATTAACAGCGGATTACATGTTGTGATCGACGCAGGAAACGGAGCTGCCAGTAAATTAGCCCCGAAAGTATTTGAGGAATTAGGCTGTGAAATCACACCTTTATTTTGTGAGTTTGATGGCGAGTTCCCTAATCATGACCCCGACCCATCCGTTAATGAAAATCTGCAAGCACTCATTGAAAAGGTAAAAGATAAACAAGCTGATATCGGTATTGCATTGGATGGTGATGGCGACCGCGTCGTCGTTGTTACACATACAGGGAAAATTGTGTGGCCTGATCAATTACTAATGATATTTGCCCGTGATGTGGTTTCTCGCAACCCTGGATGTGATGTGATTTTTGATATCAAATCAACACGTCAGTTAAACCAGGTTATTAGTAGCTACGGTGGTCGGCCCGTCATGTGGAAAACGGGACATTCTCATATCAAGGCTAAAATGCGGGAAACTGAAGCATTATTGGCAGGAGAATTTTCAGGTCATATCTTTTTTAAAGAACGCTGGTTTGGTTTTGATGACGGTATCTACGCTGCTGCACGGCTATTGGAAATCATGTCTCTACGCGATCAAAGCCTCGATGACATGATTGCCGCCATGCCTGATATGTATGCCACACCCGAAATTAAAATACCGGTTACGGAGCAAAGTAAATTTGAGATTGTTGAAAGGCTAACAGAAGAAGGGAATTTTGTTTCCGGTGAAAAAACTACAATTGATGGATTAAGGGTAGATTTTGCCAAAGGCTGGGGGCTTGTACGAGCCTCGAATACTGCACCCGTATTAACATTACGTTTTGAAGCCAGCAACGAAAATGGAATTGAGCAGCTGAAAACATTATTTAAACGCGAGCTGCAAAAAATTGACGACACACTACCATTGGATTTCTAACTATGTCCCTCACTCTCAATAACGCCATGAATGTCGCCAACGTATTAACAGAGGCATTACCTTATATTCAGCGCTTCATTGGAAAAACTATCATTGTGAAATTTGGTGGCAATGCAATGGTGGATGAAGCCCTACAAAATAGTTTTGCACGCGATATCGTTCTGATGAAACTAGTCGGCATGAATCCGATCGTTGTTCATGGCGGTGGCCCACAGATAGGTACCTTATTAGATAAGCTCAATATAGAATCTAGGTTTGTTGAAGGGATGCGTGTAACAGACAGCGCAACAATGGACGTGGTTGAAATGGTACTGGGTGGTGCAGTTAATAAACAGATTGTTAACCTTATCAATAACCATGGCGGTAAAGCTATTGGCATTACAGGAAAAGATGGGCGTTTAATACAGGCAAAAAAACTATCAGTGAAACGAAATAACGCTTCTCCCGAAATGAGTGCACCTGAAATCATTGATATCGGTCATGTAGGAGAGGTCGCAAAAATTAACATCAGTGTCATAAATACACTGATTAGCAGTGATTTCATCCCTGTTATCGCACCGATAGGTGTTGGAGATAGTGGCGAGTCCTATAATATCAATGCTGATTTGGTTGCTGGAAAAATTGCTGAAGTTTTACAGGCAGAAAAGCTAATGTTGTTAACAAATGTTGCTGGCTTACAGAATAAAGAAGGAACGGTATTAACTGGCTTGACAACACAACAAGTTGACGAGTTAATTGCTGACGGCACTATTTATGGTGGAATGTTACCAAAAATTCGCTGCGCATTAGATGCTGTTAAATGTGGCGTCGCTAGCGCACATATCGTCGACGGGCGTGTTAACCACGCAGTATTACTCGAAGTGTTCACTAATGAAGGTGTAGGCACTCTTATCACCAATAAAAAAACGAGTAATTGATATCTTTAGTAAGCTGAGTGATGACACATAATTGCGTCGTTATTTTTATGCTTTAAAAATAACGACGAATAGTAATTCAGTCGTAATTGTAAAAATAGTATAATCAATGGTTGATGAAGCTGACCGTTACCGTTAGGATAGATATCCTCTATGGATAGTTAGATAATAAAAATTTGGATGTCCTATCCACTACTCATATTCTACATCTTATATCTAAAGCTTTAGAAGTAAACTCTGTGGTAAATGACAATGAATAAACCTACTCAGAAAGTGCCGCGTCGCCAACAAATTCTTGAGTGTCTAGCCCAAATGCTTGAAGACTCTCCTGGCGCACGTATTACAACAGCTGCACTTGCGACTAAAGTAGGAGTTTCAGAAGCAGCCCTTTACCGTCACTTCCCTAGTAAAACCAAAATGTTTGAAGGTTTAATTGAGTTTATTGAGGACACTATATTTTCTCGAGTAAAACTGATTATTTCTGATGCGCAAGATGCACAACCTCGGTGCGAACAAATTTTGCTTCTATTGCTAACGTTTACCGAACGCAACCCTGGCATTACTCGTATTCTGACAGGCGATGCACTCGCGGGAGAAACTGAACGCTTACGACAGCGAGTTGCACAATTTTTTGATCGCTTAGAAACTCAGTTGAAGCAAATATTAAGAGAAGCGGAAATGCGCGAAGGTATCCGCACACAGTTAGCACCTAGTATCGCAGCTAACTGTATGTTGTCTATGGCTGAAGGACGTATTGCTCAATATGTTCGCAGTGAGTTTAAACGCCTGCCAACAGAAAATTGGTCAGATCAATGGCTAATGATGATGTCCGACTTTTTTGTGGAAACACCTAAAGCATCTGTTGCTTCAAGTTGATGACTTAACCCCTAAAATGGAACGATTCACGGTTTAGCAACGGCTGTTTCTGGGCGTATAATTTTAAAGCGCTCAATATCTCTATTGTATTTATTAACAATCGATTGGTTCTCCTCTAAGGTTTTTTCCCTTTCCATAAATTCTATTTCTCGCTCCCTCTGCAGCTGTTTAATTGCGGTCAGCGTTTCCTCTGAAACATCACGACCTTCACGCTCATCAGCCGCCGCGAGGCTTTGATAGCGATTAATTTCATCGTCAATTTTCTCAATATTGCGCTCAACGATACCGATAGCATTTCTATTTTGTGCTAGTTTTCGTTGCTTAGCCGCCTCAATATCATCAGGATGACTATAACGTCGTCTTAACTCTTTATCCCATACTTGCAAACGCTGCTGCTCCTCCCTCTCTTTTAGCATACGTGCCTTCTCCTCAGGCGAAGCTTCCGGTGGAACTCGCTCAAGTAAACGACCATCATAAGTCACGATATCGTAGCCTCTTTGAACATAACGAGAAGGAATACGCGAACTGATAACATTCACACCTTTTTCATTAACATACCGGTAATATATCGTTTCTTGAGATATCGCATTAGCACTTAAAAAACTTAAACATATCAGCACTGCACAAAAGGCTAGACTATATATTTTCACTTTTATTGATCCATACATTATTTAAATACCATAATCCTTACGATAAGACTGAATAGTGTCCACTAAACTTGATTCATTTTGCTCCCGAAGGTACTGAACAATATGCTCTAACTGAACAATACTAATAACGGGAATATTATAGCTATTTTCGACTTCTTGAATGGCTGATCGTTCACCTTTTCCTCTCTCCTGACGATCCAAGCCAATAATAACAGCCCCTGGGGTTGCTTGTGACTGATGGATAATCTCTATTACTTCCCGGACAGCCGTCCCAGCAGTAATGACATCATCAATGATCGCGACTTTACCCTTTAGCGGCGCCCCGACTAAAACACCCCCTTCACCATGATCTTTAGCCTCTTTACGGTTATAACATATGGGGTAATCCAATCCATGTTCATTAGAAAGCGCTACTGCCATTGTAGTGGCCAAAGGAATACCTTTATAGGCAGGCCCAAATAGCATGTCCACATCAAGGCCTGAATGCACCAATGCCTGTGCATAAAAACGCCCTAATGCTGCCAATGCCGCCCCTGTTTGAAAACGGCCAGCATTGAAGAAGTAGGGGCTAACTCGACCCGATTTTAAAGTAAATTTACCAAAACATAGAGCCTCATGTTCAATAGCTAACGCAATAAAGGCTTTTTGATAATCTTGCATAGATATTTCCGTTAAATTGTCTACAGTAATATAATAGTGGGTTATGCATGTTCTATAATAGAGCTTTATAATGGCTAATATTTCCATTATGACTTTATATTATTCAACATGAACCAAAGGTGAACGGAACTTGAGCAATACGCTTAAGAAATGTTCTTATAATCTTTGAATAATAATAAAAGTGTATCTATCGAACTCCTGGTAATTATTTTATTCCCAATGGCATTGTTGCCATTATCCGAGTTTAGGTACTATACGATCTTCGATATTAAGGATTAGCTATGCGTATTATTAGCCTCAGCGTTGATGGCATTCACCAGGCCGCTTCTCGCGGTCTCTATGATTGGTTAGCCGAACAAGAGGCCGATATCATCTGTATTCAGGACTTACGTTGCCTAGAATACGAGACTGATGACCCTATTTTCCATCCCGAAGGTTATAATGCCTATTTTTTTGACTCAGGTGTTAAGCATTATAACGGGGTTGCCATTTATAGTCGCGCTCTTCCCAAAGCATTAATCTACGGATTTGGCTTTTCTAGTGGCGTCGATATGGAAGGCCGCTATCTACAGGTTGATTTTGATAATCTAAGTATCGGCTCCCTGCTTACACCTTCTGCAACGAATAATGCAGAGTCTCAAGAAGTCAAAACACGCTTTTTTGATGATTTACAATCCCACTTAATTAAAATTTCACGCAAGCGTCGCGATTTTATTTTTTGCGGCAATTGGACAACCGCACCCACTCGCAATGATGTCTCAAACCCTCAAGAACAACAGCAACAATCTGGCTTTTTAGCAGAAGAGCAGCAGTGGATGAAACAACTCCCTCACATCGGTTATATCGATGCTTTCCGACAGGGAAATCATGAGAATGATGAATATTCCTGGTGGCCCAGCGGAAAGATAGGTGAAGGTGATGCTTGGCGTACCGATTTACAGATTGTATCTGCTAGCCTAAAACATAAAGTCGAATACGCGATGATCTATAAGAGTCAGCAATTTTCAACTCATCTACCCGTTATTGTTGATTACGATATAGAGCTAGAGCCGGATGACTTTTAGTGAGAAACGAAAAGTGATTTTTAGTACTTTGACAAGTTCTGATTGAAGTATAGGTGATTAGGCTATTTGAACATCTATCGAATAACCATTTTTTAAAGTAACAAATGCGATAAAGATAATTAAGGTAAATAAAAAATAGGCAGGCAATACAAACTACTGTCAATATTTATTTTTAAGGCCATGAAGTACTGTGTATTAGTATCAAACTAAGAATTTTAAGTATAGCCTAATAAGTTAGCACAGACGGTTTCCAGCCGGCTCACATCAGGAATCACAGCTTGCTCCCCTGCAACAAATACCTGCATCTGGTCAAATTCTTTTCGTTCTACCTGGTCATTTTCTGATATTTCATTAACCGCAACCCGACTCAATCGCGGGATGCCTTGGGTTGGAATACATAAAAATTGAATTTGAGAATTCACACCGGTACTGTTAAGAATAAGCACCTGACTTTCCGCTTGTATAGGAGCAATAGATTCACCATTGAGCGCCTCATACGACATCATTGGTACTAAAATCCCCCTCCATAAAAGATTACCTAGATACCAATGGGGAGTGTTATCTCCGGGCAAAGAGCTGTCACTCTGAGGTGGTTGATAAGCAATCATCTCTGCAACACTCACCGTAGGAAGTACTAATTTATGGCCAGCCATAGGAATAAGCAGGCTAGGTATTTCATTAGTACTATTGTCAGTTACCGCTGGAGAATTCATTTAATACCTCTATTTTTCTATCTTCATTTCTATTTTGAATAATAACTTTTTCATATCTATTTTAATTAATCATGCCCCGCATCTAAACGTTCGACATCTAAATCTAACCAGCCATTTCCGGCTCCGCCTTTTCTTTAAAAGCATGCTTAAAGTAATCTGCCAATTGCTCTGGTGAACCCGTTGTTGTAACACAGCCTGTTCGATTGATTGCTATCGGCATAGAATCCGATGCACACGTCGGCGGTGCTTGCACCCAAACATGGCCATTTCGTCGGGATAGCAAACGGGCGCCAACCATACCATCATCACCCAGGCCAGAAAAAAATATAGCGCCACCACGAGCACCAAAACGTTCCGCAACAGTTGCAACAACATGGTCAATCGATGGTTGATACTTACCACGCCAAGGCTCTGAGCGAACAACCAGAGTTCCATCTGCTAGAATATCAAGTTGATGGGCAGAAGGTACAATTGTTACAGTATCAGCGCATAAAATATCACCGTGAACAGCCATTTGCCCTCGGTAACGGCTATCTCGAGAAATAGTATTCGCTAATGTGCTACTTTGCCTGGATTCGATATGTTGTACATAAACAAAAGCCACACCTAAGCCATTAGGAAGGCGATCTAAGAAGCTTTTAACTGCTTCAGGGCCTCCTGTTGAAGCACATAAAGCCCAAACAAATTCAGCTGGTTTTTGTTGCTGCTGGCTCATTGATAACTGCCCTGACACACTCAACAACTTTTCTGTTAATTGTCGAACCCAAGAATTGAAACTCGCTTCAACTGCATTGTAAGTATTACCTTCACCAAAAATTATCGGTTCTTTGAGATCAAATAACCAACGCTCAAATAATTGTGAATTTTTTGTTTGTTTAAGGCTAGATGTGTCGACGTCGACTAACCACGCATCCATGTTCTGTTTATTATCATTGAGCACATTAGGGTTATCTAACAATTGGTTAATTAACCAGACTGCACTAACCTCACAACCACATTCTTCAACAATGTGTCTGAGATGATGCTGTTGCACTAGCGTTTGGCTAATAATACCAACCTTGAGGTTAACCATCTAACCGCAACCACTGGAGGTTGGCATCAGGGATCAGAGCCCTCATTCGCATGTATGAGATCTTGAATACTTTCAAGTAACTTCTCCTCCTGATAGGGCTTGCCCATATATAAATTTGCCCCAGACTCTAAACCACGCTGGCGATGTTTTTCTCCTGTACGTGAGGTAATCATAATGATAGGCAGCTGTTGTAAATCGCTACTGGAGCGTACATTTTTAGCGACCTCAAACCCATCCATTCTAGGCATTTCAATATCGAGTAGCATAATATCTGGCACCTGATCCTGTAGAGTCATCATCGCATCTACACCATCTTTGGCAGTTATGACATCATAGCCTTCCCTCTCAAGCAAACGAGAGGTTACTTTTCGAACGGTTACTGAATCATCAACCACCATCACAACAGGATTCCTAATAGCAGGCACCTGCTCTTGGGGCATGGGTGCTTCTTCAAGCTGATGTGTCAAGCTGCGCGCGATGTTGCTACGAATTAAGGCATTAGGGTCTAGAATAACAACCACATGACCATCACCCATAATGGTTGCACCAGAAACCCCCAATACGGAGCGGAACTGGGGTCCTAAACTTTTTACCACAATCTCTCGGCTACCTTGCAAATGATCAACCTGGAAGGCAACCGAGTGATCCGCACTTCTCACCAATAAAACGGGCAATGGCAGCGTATGCCCTTGTAATCGTGGTGGTGGTGCTGTCGGGTTCAGTAACGTGGTAAGGTGACGTAGCTCATATTCTTGATTCGCGTATTCGAAAGGGTCATCTGGGTTTGCATAGTAATGCTCAAGCTCGAATGGACTGATACGCACGATACCCTCAATAGTATTGAGCGGTATCGCATAACGGTCATCTCCCATACTGATCATCAATGCCCGATTCACCGAGACAGTAAAGGGCACTCGAATCGTAAATACAGTACCTTCGCTAGGTTGGGAGTCAATAGCAATACTACCACCCATCAAGCGGATTTCACTATTAACCACATCCATACCCACACCACGACCAGAGATCTGAGTAATAGTCTCGGCTGTAGAAAAGCCGGCATGTAGAATAAATTGGAAAATTTCCTGATCACTTAATTCAGCATCAGCATTCATCAAATTGCGTTCTATAGCCTTTTGTCGAACCCGGCTGACATCGATACCGCTGCCATCATCACCTACCAGGATCAATACATCACCCCCATCTCGATCGAGGGTAATAACAATACGTCCAGCAGCAGACTTGCCTGCTTGCACACGGGCATTGGCATCTTCAATGCCATGATCTATAGCGTTACGCAGCATGTGCTCTAAGGGCGCAACCATGCGCTCCATCATGCTTCTATCGAGTTCACCTTCTGTATTGCCAAGCTCTAAGCTGACATCTTTATTTAATTCTGTTGCTATTTGCCGCACGATACGACGTAAACGAGGCACAATTCGAGAAAAGGGCACCATTCTCGAACGCATCAACCCTTCTTGCAAATCGGTGTTAATCCGCGACTGCTGTAGCAATACCGTTTCTGCATCTCTGGTTTTATCCGTCAAAGTACCCTTTAAGTCCATCAAATCTGATGCTGACTCTATCAGTGATCGTGACAGTTGCTGCAATTGTGAATAGCGATCCATTTCTAAAGGATCGAAATCATCAGTTTCTGCCATTTGCTCTTGGCGGAAAATAATTTGCGCTTCCGTTTCAATATCTAGACGTCTAATTTGTTCTTGCAAGCGTTGGACAGTTGAACCCATTTCATCCAAGGAGAAGCCCAGATCACTGATTTGCTCTTCCATTCGCCCCCGACTAATAGATGTCTCACCAGCAAGGTTCACCAACTCTTCCATTAAGTCAGCCGAAACCTTAACCATCTCCTGAGGCTGATTACGACGAGCCGCTGCCGTATTGCCGGCTGTCCCGGGGTTATTCGGTTGTGGCACTTCTCTAAGTACAGTTAAAGGAGAGGCTTTACCAGTGAAAGGCAATACATTGTTATTGTCGTTAGCGACCTCGGTTAACTCAACACTGCTATTTATATTATCACTATCAGATGCTAACTTTGCAGTATCTGTTACCTTCTCTTCACTAGATTCTGTCTGATTGACGTCCTCGTCCAAAGAGGCACTATCTACTGATTTTGCAGGATTGAATCCTTGGTCAACCTGTTCTACCTGACCAATTAATTGATCTTGATAATTATGTATATGATGGAAAATATCGTCTGCCTGTTCACCTTTAGCATTTGCTATTAGATAAGCTTCAAAATTATGTGCCAAATCGCCAAGTGACATTAAGCCTGCTAGGCGTGCACCACCCTTGAATGTATGAAGAGCGCGTTGCATGGACTCATTACTTTCACGGCTACCCTGATCCCCATTTTCCCAATCATGGATCGACTCATCGAGTTCCTCTAATAATTCATGAGCTTCCTCAAGAAAGATTTCGACAGTTTCCTCATCGATTTCATCTTCAATAAGGCCAGTGGAGTCCACAGGGTTATCATTTTCAAAAGGCGCACTTTCAATACTCTCCGCTGATACTGGTGACTCTTCCACAGATTCGATTGGGGCATCTACTAGTCTTTCTGGAATTTCCTCAGCAGCCTCTTGCTCAGTAATTGCGGACTCTGACTCCAACATTTCTGGCTCAGGTGACTCGATATCTTCGATATGAGGAGGTACTGAAACATCGATTATTTTTGGCTCTTCGTATTCCAGATGGGATTCGCCAGTGCCTTCATCGACATCAGCACTTTTTCCTACATCACCTTCCGCAGCAATAACCTCTTCTAACTCACTTTGTTCATCAATAGAGGCTGTTGTTGATATGGGTGTTAATGATGTTAGTCGCTGCAATAATTCGGCATTTTCAGGTGGAAGGTCTTGCCCTGCAGCAATGGCATCAATCACATTCATGAGTTGATTATGGCCATCCAACATCACTGCATAGTTTTCGTTACTAGGCGCAGTTTCTCCGTTAATCAATTGTCGATAAGCATTCTGTAAAGACTGGCTTAAACTCGCCATAGATTGGAGATTAGCGCGCTCAGCACCGTGGCATAGCGTCGCTAATTCATCGTGTAAGGGCTGCCAATCATCGACTGTCGCTGGCCGCTGCTGCCATTCTTCCAACATTAAATCCGCATCTAAAAGAAGATGCATTTCCTCTGCCATCAAGACCTCAAGAACGGCAGGGTCAACTTTCTGTTGTGCTTTTTCCGCTTCTTTTTGGCGAATCAGTGGACCAACCGAACGCTCTCTTAATTCATCGATGCGTGCCAGAAATTGGCTAGCTTTAGGAATAATGGGGTAAGTAAGCTGCTCAATTTGTGACAGGGCATCACGGGTATACGAAACACCATCTTTCATTAACTGCAGAATATCATCGTCAATATTAACTTGATAACTTCGCAACTCTTTGGCGAACTTCTCTAATGGCGTCATCAATTCAGCAATAGGCGTAAGCTCAGCCATATGCGCACTGCCTTTCAGCGTATGCAGAGCTCGTTGCATGGCATCACTAGGTGGCTCATAAAATGGACGCGCCTCATCCATTTTATCAATATATTCTTGAACGACGACTAAATGTCCTTCAGCTTCTGATTGAAAAATTTCCCAAAGCTGAGCGTCTATTTCATGCTCTGGAGAAGTCTCCGCATCCAGCCCTGCCCCTACATCACTAACGACATCATCACCAACAACTGCATTTTGAGGATCAGATGTAGAAGGGACTGGCTCATCAGCAAGCAACGCTTCTAATATTTCTGGTGTTTGTTCATTACGCGATAGTTGATGACCCCATGCCATATATTCTTCTGATAAGACAACATGCGGATTAATCTGGCGAGCCTGATAAGCAACTAGCATATCGGGTAAAATGTTTCTTACTTTTTCAATCAGGACAACCTGAGCCTTGTGAGGTTCGATCGTATTATCCAACACTCTATTTAGCATGTTCTCAACAGACCAAGCTAATTCACCAATATCCAATGCCTTAACCATACGGCCACTGCCTTTCAGCGTGTGAAAGGCTCGGCGCGTTTCTATTAATGCATTTTCATTATCAAAATCTTCAGCCCACTGAGTAAAATATTCATCTAACTGTGTATTAATTTCACCGACCTCTTCGACAAAAATTTCTGTCAATTCGTCATCAATAAAATCTTCTTCTTGCTCCTGATCTTCATCAACAGATTGGGCTACTTCAGTACTTTTATCATCTGTTTCTTTCTTAGTGGCAATGCTTGCAATAGATTCAACACTTCCTTTATTGACACCTAAGAAAACTAAACCATCCTCAGCCTTACCGAGGATTGACTCATCATTTTCGCGAGCAGCTGACATAAATTCTAAATAATAATCAACACTGGCTATAACATCTGCCAAACTATCAAGCTGTTGCCACTTAGGTTTAACCGCTTGATCAATCAATTGGGTTTCAATATATAGGATACAAGCTGACAGAATATCAGCAGCTTTATCTAGCGATAAAATAGAAAGACTGCCGCGCACTTCTCGCATATGCTCCGGCACAGGTTTGAGCCTTTCGATATCCCATTGAGTAGCAATGTAATCAACAATGGCATCTTTAGATTTTTCAAGACCATTGCGACATTCATTCAGCACGGCAGTTTGAGCTTCATCTAAATGATAAGCTCCACCGACAGAATCATTAGATGATAATGCTGAATCTAATTTAACCTCAATGTCAGCCAAGCTATTCGCAATACCTAATAGTTGTTGGCTACTAACTGATGTTTCTTGCTTACGCATTCCCGCGATATTGATAATGCTGTTATTAATCGCTTGTCGTAACTCGCCAACACCAAGGATAGCTAGTGTATCGTTTACTCGCTGCAGAGCATTTTGAATAAAATCAAGATTATCTGAGGTATCATCACCACTAAGGCAATCATCTAACTTAGTTTTAATGTCAGAAAACTCTTCACGAATGGCATTAGCAACTGCCTGTCGAGTCGTAGAGTCAATAGCAAGGATATCTTCATCTTCGTTAGCGGCTTGTGCTAACGGCATCAATTGGTTTAATTCATAAAGATTTTTAATCTCTTCAATCGCTGGTGTTTGAGCATCACTGGAACCAATATAATAAAGTAGATTCTTTAATAAATCTTCGGATGTGAATTGAGTTAACGCAGCAGTACTATGAACCTCTAATTGTTTCAGTTCCTTATCTAAATCACGTAATAAATTTTTAATGCCGGTCGTGGGCTGAATTACTTTCTGCTTCATACCATCGATAAGCGCATAGGCAATCTCCCAAACGGCATAGCGTTTGGTACCACGTAATAGTTTTCGTAGGCGATCTGTTACTTTACACAGATAGGTAAGATTCTCATCAACCTTCACTCGCTGCATCGCTCCAGCAGCAGAATAACGATACATTTGTCGTAACTTAGTGATTAGTGCTTGTAGTTCTTTTCTATTATTTGTTAATGGATGCGCTTTACCGTAGACACGCTGCGCATGATTAAGATTGGGAGTAAACAGGGTCGATTCGCTGAGTAGGCTTGCGCCGCGAACGGAACGAATATCATTAAGGAGAGATAAAACAACAGCGGGGTAATCGCGTTTAGTTTGCTGAACTCTTTCTAGGTAATCAGGTAGCTGTAAAATTGCACGCATCAGCACTTCCATTGCTTCAGTATGATCACGCACAGAGCGATCTAGCAATGAATGAGCTAAGGTTTCCATTTCCTCAGCTAACATGGCAGCGCCGTGAAAACCTACCATACGCAAACTGCCATAAACCTGATGGATAAGGGTCTGACAAAATCTTAACTGTGTAACATCTTGAGGATCACCGGCATAATGCTCCAGCACACGCTGCGATTCCTGGAGCGTTTCTTTAATCTCTTTTACGACCCATTCCAGAGCCGTGTACTGGCGATTATCTGCCATAAAACCTCTCACTTATTAGTTGTTTCATTATCAAACACTCTTCAAAAAATATTTAATGTAATGAAATCAATCTAACTAGACTTTATATATGCTTGCACTTCTTCATGTGCAATGCGTTCTAAACCACGACATGTCCAATCCGTTACTTCGCCGAGACCAATAACTAAAACTCCACCAGGCTTTAGATGTTTAACTAGTTGCTTTAATATTTCGCGTCGTCGCCAACGACGAAAATAAATCAGCACATTTTGACAAAAAATTACATCCATTGGCTGAACTGGTTTGTTCTTCAAATTCATAATATTCAATTGCGAAAAACAAACGCGCTTTTTTATTTTTTCAATGACCTGATACTGATCTTTTCCATATGGTTGAAAATACGTTTGATATTCATCGTCCTCTAATAAATTCAAACTTCGCCGACCATAAACACCTTTACGTGCAATCGACAATGAAGGCAAGCTTATATCAACTGCCGTCACACCAAAATAGGGGTTGATATTTCTATTTTCAAAACAATCATTTACCAAAGCAGCTAGAGCATAGGGCTCTTCGCCTGTAGAACAACCCACACTCCAAATTTCAAAACTATCCTCTAACGCCCCATGAGATAATTTATTTTCCAACTGTTGCTTCACAAGTTCCAGTGAAGGACGATGACGAAAAAAACTTGTCTCTTTAACGACGAGACGATCAACCAGCACTTGCCACTCTGCTATTCCTGCTGAATCGTCCTGCACATAATCAAAATATTGATCATAACTACCAATCCCTAGTTCTCGCATGCGAATAGAAACTTGGGTTTGTAACAATACTTGTTGTGGTTGCGCCAATTGAATACCAGTACGTCTCTCCAACAGGTTTTCCCAAAGAAAAAATTGCTGCTCTGGAAGAGAGTTAGATTTCTTAAACGACCACGTCATAATGTCATAAAATTAGCTTTAGCCAGCGCTTTTCTGGTCTTCGTCATTGAAGACAACATCTGATAAATCAATATCAAATTCGGATAACAAGTCATCGTCATCTTCTTCATTTTCTGCCAATAATTCAAAGAAATCGCCTGCCTGCTCCATATCGTCTTCACTGAAGTCTAAGCCTGCAAGCAGCTGCCCAATGTTAGCGTCACCAGAAGAATCAGCCATATCAATGCTGTCATCCAAAGTAGGCGGCGCCACTGGAGTAGGCTTGGCTGCTGCAATTGCTTGCTCTTCAAGGTCAGCAACCATTTCTGGAGGTAAGGTAAAGCCAGCCACAGACTCACGCAAATCAAATGCCATGTTAGCTAAGTTACCAATCGACTCAGCCGTTTCACCCGTACCAGCCGAGGTTTGAGAGGTAATCTCTTGAATAACATTCATCGTATTTGAAATATGACCTGCTGATGATGCTTGCTGGCGGGCAGCATTTGAGATGTTTTGAATCAGTTCTGCGAGGTTAGCCGATACACCCTCAATTTCTTCAAGTGCAACACCCGCATCTTGTGCCAAGCGTGCACCACGCACCACCTCTGATGTGGTTTGTTCCATGGATATAACGGCTTCGTTTGTATCCGTCTGAATCGTTTTTACAATGGTTTCAATCTGTTTCGTTGCTGCTGCAGAACGTTCCGCAAGTCGTTGCACCTCATCCGCTACCACCGCAAAGCCTCGACCTGCATCACCGGCCATCGATGCCTGAATAGCTGCGTTCAAAGCTAGAATATTTGTTTGGTCAGCAATATCGTTAATCAAACTTACGATATCTCCAATTTCTTGCGAGGATTCACCGAGACGCTTAATCCGCTTAGAAGTATCTTGAATCTGTTCACGAATCGTATCCATACCATGAATCGTGTTTTGTACGAGTTTTGCGCCATTATTTGCAATGGATACCGATTTACCCGCAACCAGTGCTGATTCAGAGGCGTTAGCAGATACCTGATCAATCGTAACAGCCATTTCGTTAATCGCCGCTGATGCCCCGGCAATTTCTTGCGCCTGGTGATCAGAGGCTTCTGCTAAATGAAGTGCCGTTTGCTGTGTACCCTGAGCTGCTTGGGATACCTGTACAGCTGTACTATTAATACGCGATACTAATTGCCTTAACTGGTCAATCGTAAAGTTAATAGAGTCAGCAATAGCGCCCGTAAAATCCTCAGATACCGTTGCAGAAATCGTCAAATCACCATCTGCGAGGTCCACCAATTCGTCGAGCAAACGTAGAATTGCGCCCTGAGTACGCTGGCCCTCTTCTTGCTCTAGCTCTACTTTCGCTTTAGTAGTAACACGACGATAAACAACAAAGCCTCCAGCACACAATAAGAAAGCAATTGCACTCAAAATAACTAAAAGTGTATTCGGGAAGCGCTTTCCAGAAAAACTCTTTAGCCCATCGGACATATTATTAAATGCGCCTTGTAAACCACCAGCGCTTGCGACCATGCGCGAATAGGAATCGCGAGAAGCTGAAAGCTTATCTGCTGCTGTGGATATAGCCGCATCGGCAGAGCGAATACTTTCTAGCAAACCATTGATTTGATTAAGATTAGATCTAGCTTGAGCGATAGTAACCTGACGTACATTTCTAGCATTACTGCCATTTAATAAGTCGTTATGATTTTGCTGGAAAGCAGCCAATCCTGCCTGAAAACCATCAAAGCCTTGCCGACCTGAAGCATCTTGACTGATAAATTCACCTAAACCCTCGCTCATCTGGCGAATGAGTACGGCTTGTCGACTGACACCAGTTAACGGCGCATCTGCTGTCGACAGACTTTCCACTGTATCTAAAGCAATTTTATCTGCAGTAGTGGCCGCTGCCGCTAAACGGCCCCTTACGGTATTTAACAAATTTAGGGAATCTGAGACACCGGCAAGAACATTGGTATCACTTTTGAAATCACGCCAGGAGTTTGTGACATTTTGATAGTCACGAGCAAGTGTACTTTTGGTAAAGCCATCAGCTTGCTGCAATTTATTGACCGTTGACTCCATGATATCAACAGTTGAAAGTAATGGAGAAAGTGCCCCTGCATCACCTGTTACGACTCTCTTGGAGAAAAACAGGGCATTATCAGAGGCAGATTTAAAGCCGCTAATTTGCCGGATATTTTCACGGTCAGCACTAGAATTTTGACTCATGCTATAGCCCATATAAATGGCCAGCAAGAAAAATACTACTGCCCCGGCAATTAACCCAGGCTGCCAGTAACGACCTTGAAAAAAATCACTGTCAAATTTCATATTACACTCCCACTAACAACGAATTTTTATTCGTCTATTTCATGTATTTTTTGGGTAGAACAACTAGTTTAGTAATTATTCCGTCTTTTAAGGTCGAAACATTTAAACACGTCAATTAATATAATGTAGGCCTAATTGCTGGCAACATCCAGAAATTGAGACTTTTCCATCAATCTGAGCGGATGAAATACTGACCAAGTTAGGCCATCATGTTCAAAATAGCCATCGACAAAATCTTCTAACGACTCTGGTAGCGCTTGAGGAAAGTTATCACGACGAGTATCGGCCAGAAAATATTGCATACCAAATACCTGGTCGACCCAGAGACCTGCATAGATCTTTTCTCGGTCAATCACTAGTAATCGCTGCTGCTTTTTGGCGCCAATCAAAGAACCGCCAAAATAAGCAGCTAAATCAAATACGGGCAACAGACGACCACGAACATTAGCGACCCCTTTTACCCAAGGTTGCACACCGGGCAGCTTAGTAAAAGTGGGCACTTCCAACATTTCATTCAATTCCCCCATAGATACAACAAAGTTCATACCTAAAAGAGAGAAACCAACACCACTCCACTGAGGTCGTGCGTCAACTTGCGCCGGTAGCTGCTGCGCGGCCAGAAGGCTTTTCTGAGCCAATGTACGTAATGCATGATAAGCAGCTTGATCGTCAGCCATTGCCTGAACCATTCTCTTTATTATTATCTAAAAATGCAGGGTTGCATCAGCCTGCCAACGCATCAGAAACAGCTTTTAGCAGCTGAGGTTCAGAGACCGGCTTAACTAGGTAGGCACGAGCACCTTGGCGCATACCCCATACTTTATCGGTATCTTGATCCTTAGTAGACACTATCACAACGGGAATTTCTTTGGTTATGGCATTACGACTAAGTTGGCGCGTAGCCTGAAAACCATTAACGCCGGGCATCACCACATCCATCAGTATCAAATCAGGACGCGTACCCTGAGCGATTTTCAAACCTTCTTCGCCACTACTGGCAACTTGAACGGCATACTGATTCTTTTCTAAAATCGTCGTCAGCTTATACACCTCAGTTGGAGAATCATCAATTATCAGGATATTAACCATAATGTTTTGCGGCACCTTTTATATTTTTCATATGTATTTATTTATCCCATACCCCAATGTTTTATTCAGGAGGCATAGGCTTCAATAGAATTTAACAATTCAGTTTTACTAAACGGTTTCGTGAGATATTGATCAGAGCCAACAATTCGACCTTTAGCTTTATCAAATAAGCCATCTTTGCTGGATAACATAATAACCGGGGTTTTTTTAAATTCGCTGTTATTCTTGATGAGTGCGCAGGTTTGGTAACCATCCAAACGAGGCATCATAATATCAACAAAAATGATATCAGGGCGAGTATCAGCAATTTTGGCTAGCGCATCAAAACCATCCGTTGCAGTGACAACCTCACAGCCCGCCTTAGTCAACAGCGTCTCTGCTGTACGTCGGATGGTTTTACTATCATCAATGACCATCACTTTAAGGCTACTCAGGGGCACGCTCATACAACCTTTTTCCTCTAGAACTATAAATAATTATTTTTAACAGGCTATGTTGCATAAAGATGACATCTAACCTGCTTACTTTTAAATCAGAGATATTTAAAGGACATCCCGTTTGTTTAAGTCTCTTTACATCCATTTACGTCAAAGGAGTAGTTTTTAACACAGACGCCGGCATTTATCTATAAAGACCACAGAAAATTCAAACATTTTGTTAAGAAAAGACTGTATGTCACTCAATTAACTGATAAAACTTATTATCTATTGTAGACTTTATGTTTGTAGTTTCCATTCAATTTAAAGGTTTTTAGATGAGCATCACACTCGGCGTTATTATGGATCCCATAGAGCAAATCAAGGCCTATAAGGACACAACACTGGCATTGCTACTTGCAGCTGCAGACAAAGGGTGGGAATTACGCTATTTAGAATTAGAAAACCTCTATTTACAGCAAAATATTGCTATGGGGCGAATGCGCACACTGAATGTTTTTGATGATGAACAGCAATGGTTTTCTCTGGGAGAAGAGATCGAACAGCCTTTGGGTGATTTAGACGTCATTTTAATGCGTAAGGACCCTCCTTTTGATGCTACTTTTTTACATAGCACTTATATCCTTGAGGCCGCAGCTCAACAGGGATGCCTTGTTGTCAATGACCCTCAAAGCCTGAGAGACTGTAATGAAAAATTATTTGCTACACAGTTTCCCCAGTGCTGCCCCCCTCTCATTGTGAGCAACAACAGTATTTATTTACGTGAATTTTATCAAGAACATCAAGATGTGATTTTTAAACCGCTAGATGGCATGGGTGGCACTGGAATATTTCGCTGTAAACCCAACGATACCAACCTAGGCACTATTATCGAAATGCTAACTGAGTATGGCAACAGCTACATTATGGCGCAGAAATTTATCCCTGATATCAGTGCCGGAGATAAACGTATATTAGTCGTTAATGGTGAAGCAATTCCTTATGCGTTGGCACGAGTGCCAGCTCAAGGCGAAACCCGAGGCAACCTTGCCGCTGGAGGCACTGGTCGAGCACAACCTCTTTCTGAACGAGATCGCTGGATTGTGTCACAGGTCGCACCCACGTTAGTCAAAAAGAATTTATTATTCGTTGGTCTGGACGTCATTGGCGATTATTTAACAGAAATCAATGTGACCAGCCCAACATGCGCCCGAGAAATTGATGCTGCCTATGATACAGCCATAGGCGCGAAGTTAATGGCGGCTATAGAGCAAAAACTAGGGTCCTAAAAATACAAAGCAACATGTCTAATACTGCATCTAACCCAGCACCCGTATCAACCGGTGATCGACTCAGCTTTACCATTTTTATTGCGGCAGCCCTGCATGGGCTACTCATTTTTGGCATTGCCTTTGAACTGAGCCAACCTGAGGAGAGCGCTCCCAGTGTCACTGTCACGCTGGCGACACATGAAACCTTTGAAGCACCAGATGAGGCAGACTTTGTTGCTCAGTCTAACCAAAAAGGCAGCGGCACGTTAGAAGAAGCTAAACAAATTACTACCGACAAATTATCACCTTTTAGCAGCCAAACAATCGAAGAAACGCAACTGCTCAACGAAACCAAAGCATCAACTGCTGAGCCCCTCAAAAAACAAGTCATTACAACGACTAAAGCGGATAATTCCACAACAAGTAAACCTACTGAAACTACCGAAACTCAAAATAAAAAGGGAAAAGATTCGCGAGACATAAAAAGCCTCAGCCGTGAAATTGCCAGCTTAAACGCAAAATTAGACAAACAGCGACAACAATATGCAAAACGTCCAAGAGAACTAGTATTGACGTCCGTTTCAACAAAAGCGTCACGGGATGCTGCTTATTTAAATGACTGGACTCGCAAAATAGAAATTGTAGGCAATCAACACTTCCCCAGAGAAGCTATAAGCCAACGTATAACTGGGAGCTTGCGCTTACAAAGTGTAATTAAGTGGGACGGTACATTAATCAAAGCTGAAGTACTCGAATCGTCTGGCCACAATATTCTTGACGATGCCGCACTACAAATTATTCACCGAGCTGCACCATTTCTTCCCTTCCCAGCAGATATCCGCAAGGACTATGATCAGATGGCTATTATTCGCACATGGAATTTTGAGATTAATGGTCTTTCAACCTCAAAATAATCTCTTATTTTACTGTTCGCAACGCATTACTAGAAAAATTAACTGCTTAAAAAATGTCATTGCGTTTATTTTCAAACATTGCATACTGGTGATAGTAAAAAATATTTGAAGCAATTGCCAAAATAGTGAATAGCCACAGAACAGCGACTCAAAAGATACACTTATAGATCACGGCTCTAGACCAAAGAATAGCTTATGCCTTTTACCTCTTTCAAAAATCACTTTCTGGTAGCGATGCCGGGGTTACCTGACCCAAACTTCCACCAAAGTGTAACCTACATCTGTGAGCATCATGAAAATGGCGCAATGGGTTTAGTCATTAATCAACCTCTAAGCCTTACGATGAAAGAGTTATTCAGCCACCTCGACCTTAATACTGATGATGCTGTACAGGAAGAACCTCTTTTCTATGGAGGACCAGTTCAAAAAGAGCGAGGCTTTGTACTGCACTCCAGTGACAAGTCCTGGGAAACAACCATGGTAATCGGGGAAGGCATCAGCCTCACAGGCTCAAAAGATATTCTCGAAGACATCGCCACTGATAATGGCCCAGAAAGTGCGATGATTGCGTTAGGTTATGCTGGCTGGGATGCAGGTCAGCTGGAAGCTGAAATCGCTGCTAACAGTTGGTTAACTGTACCTGCCGACCAACAAATTATCTTCGAAACGGATTGCGACAAACGTTGGACATCTGCTGCACGCAAGCTAGGTATTGATGTCAACCTAATTGCTAACCAGCCAGGCCACTCGTAAAGGATGGTATCAACCGCACTCGCTTTTGATTTTGGGTTACGCAGTATAGGTGTTGCTTACGGGCAATCCCTAACGGGCACTGCACAGCCACTCCCTCCACTGAAAGCAAAAGATGGTATTCCCAATTGGGATACCATTCAACAACTAATCAAAGACTGGCAACCCAATATCCTTGTGATTGGTTTGCCACTTAATATGGATGATTCAGAAAGCGAGCTCAGCCGCCGGGCTAGAAAGTTTGGCAACCGCCTTCATGGTCGATTTGGAGTGGATATAACTTTTATGGATGAGCGTCTCAGCAGCTTTGCAGCAAAACAAGACGCTAAAGAAAAAGGACACAAAGGCGATTATAAAAAACAACCCATTGACTCTTTTGCGGCACACATGATTTTAGAGGACTGGTTTCGTTCTTGCTAATATTACTTAAAATCAAGTTATTTTAAATAATGCACCAGTAAAAATAAATTAACTACGCCCTCTTCCCATAAAATTACCTTTAATCTCATCATCTTCTTCAATTGCCAGCTCATCGGCGGCATTAGATAAATATTCTGAATCAGATTCTGATGCAAGTTTGATTAACAAACGTAAATCATTGGCAGAGTCAGCATGAGCTAGAGCATCCTCATAGGTAATTTCACCCGCATCATATAATTCATAAAGTGCCTGATCAAATGTTTGCATGCCCACT
Organism: uncultured Pseudomonadales bacterium; assembly: GCA_947487765.1. Classification (GTDB taxonomy): domain Bacteria; phylum Pseudomonadota; class Gammaproteobacteria; order Pseudomonadales; family Cellvibrionaceae; genus CANLBN01. Next base: position 611,286 of record CANKXO010000003.1, read on the forward strand.
TCGGTTGATTTCTTCATCAACTCTTTGAGTTCATTAACCGCACCTTTGCGAATCAAATCGGAAGCCAGTGGGGTATTTAATAAAATTTCCATACACGCGCGACGACCATTGCCATCCGGTGTAGGAATTAATTGTTGGGCAACCATTGCTTTTAAATTAAGAGACAGGTCCATCCATAACTGTTGATGTCTATCGGCTGGGAAAAAATGTAAAATCCGGTCTAATGCCTGGTTGGCATTATTAGCATGCAAAGTACATAAACATAAGTGTCCGGTTTCAGCAAAGGTCACCGCATGCTCCATTGTTTCGCGATTACGCACCTCACCAATTAAGATAACATCGGGCGCCTGTCGTAAGGTATTTTTTAACGCAACGCCAAAAGATTCCGTATCTAAACCAACCTCTCGCTGGGTGATAATACAACCTTGATGTTGGTGAATAAATTCAATGGGGTCTTCAATCGAAATAATATGGCCTTTACTATTTCGGTTTCGATGGCCGATCATCGCGGCCAATGAAGTTGATTTACCTGTTCCAGTAGCACCGACAAAAATAATTAATCCGCGCTTAGTCATTGCCAGTTCTTTAATGATCTCAGGGAGACCTAAACCATCGACTGTAGGTATTTGCGTTTCAATTCTCCGCAGTACCATGCCCGCCAAATTTCTTTGGTAAAATGCGCTGGTACGAAAACGACCGATACCGCGTGCACTGATCGCAAAGTTTAATTCTTTTGTTCTGAGGAATTCCTCTCGTTGACTTTCATTCATCACCCCCATCACCAACTCGCGAGATTTTTCAGGTGTTAATGGGGTAGAAGAAAGCGGAACCACTCGCCCGTGTAACTTAATAGAAGCTGGAAGGCCTGCTGTAATAAATAAATCGGATGCGCCCTTTTCAACCATAGTTTTTAATAAACGATCGAACTCCATCAGCAATTCCTCAATAAAAAGATATTTCTAATTGCGTAACTTAATAGTAATTTATATAAGTTACGCAATTTTAAAAAATATTACGATGATAAAAAATTATCACCCTGTATGTTTAAACGCTGCTGCTCGCTATAAAAATAGAAGGCTTCAGCAAATTACATTAACAGCTTTATCACTGTTAATGTAATTAAAAATTGTCTGGCAATTTAGCTTTTTCTCTAGCAGCTTCGCGGCTGACAACATGTCTTGCTACCAGATCACCCAAGCACTGATCCATTGTCTGCATACCGATAGAACCACCCGTTTGAATCGCAGAATACATCTGCGCCACTTTGTCTTCGCGAATTAAATTACGAATCGCTGGTGTTCCCCGCATAATTTCATGGGCGGCAACTCGACCACCAGAATTGCGCTTCATTAACGTTTGTGAAATAACAGCCTCTAATGATTCCGCTAACATAGAGCGAACCATGTCTTTTTCTGCTGCAGGGAATACATCGATAACACGGTCAATAGTTTTTGCTGCGGACGTAGTATGTAATGTGCCCAAGACTAAGTGACCGGTCTCTGCAGCTGTCAATGCTAAGCGAATAGTTTCGAGGTCACGCAATTCGCCCACTAGAATAATATCGGGATCTTCCCGCAAAGCAGAGCGTAGTGCTTCAGCAAAACCATGTGTATCACGATGTACTTCACGCTGGTTAATCAGACATTTTTTACTTTCGTGCACGAATTCAATAGGATCTTCGATCGTCAAAATATGCTCATATTTATTATCATTAAGATAATCTACCATGGCTGCTAAGGTCGTTGATTTACCCGAGCCCGTTGGGCCAGTCACCAACACTAAGCCACGAGGGACTGAAACCATATCTCGAAAAACCTGACCTAAGCCTAAATCTTCCATTGTGAGTACTTTAGATGGAATCGTACGGAAGACCGCCGCAGCTCCTCGATTTTGATTAAAGGCATTTACTCGGAAGCGGGCAACGCCAGGTACTTCAAATGAAAAATCAGTCTCGAGAAACTCCTCATAATCCTTACGCTGCTTATCATTCATGATTTCATAAATAAGGCTATGCACCTGTTTATGATCCATCGCGGGTAGATTAATGCGGCGAATATCACCATCAATACGAATCATTGGCGGCAATCCGGCTGAAATATGTAAATCTGACGCCCCTTGTTTGGCGCTAAAGGCTAAAAGCTCGGTGATATCCATAATTAAATGTCTTAGTTCTTATTGATTAATGTTCACAGCCAATGCTGTACTGATAGTAATTAAGTGGTGCAACGTTATAGGGCTATTACTATTAAATACGACCTATATAAAATAGCACGTAGCAATTTCATGTAGCAATTTATAGCCATATAATAAACATTGTTTGCTATGGTAAACAGCGTTCATACACAGTATCTTACCCAGCATAATAGAAACTATAGCGGCTATTGAAGCATTAGGCTGTGCCGAGACGCAAATAAATCACATTAGTATCAATCTACAACCCATGCAGACCTTAGAACATCGACTATCCCACGTAAAACAGCACATTAATGATACTGCGATCAAGAATGGCAGGCACCCTGAGGATATTCAACTACTCGCTGTCAGTAAGACTCAGGATGCCACCCAACTCCGTGCTGCCTTCAACTTAGGGCAGACAGCCTTCGGCGAAAATTATGTGCAAGAAGCGCGAGAAAAACAACGCGCCTTGTCAGATTTAGCGATTGAGTGGCATTTCATTGGTCCGCTTCAGTCTAACAAGACGCGCGAAATCAGCGAAAATTTTGATTGGGTGCACAGTGTGGACCGGCTAAAAATTGCTGAACGATTAAGCCGCCAGAGGCCTTCTCAATTGCCACCTTTAAATATATGCATTCAAGTCAATATTGATGATGAAGCCACGAAATCAGGCGTGACCTTGGATGAATTACCTGAGCTGGCAAAGCAGATTAGCCAGTTACCTGGCGTACGCATACGTGGGCTGATGGCAATTCCGGCACCTAGTATTGATTACAATGAACAACTGGCCAGCTTTCAGGCATTAACGGAAACACTGCATTCATTTTCCGATATGGACACCTTATCCATGGGTATGTCAGGGGATTTGGAGGCCGCCATTGCTGCCGGTTCAACAATTGTTCGCATAGGAACAGCCATTTTTGGCAAAAGACAGGTAAAATAACCCCCAACAACTATTTACGCCTCATAAACCTTTGGGTTTTAGAAGCAGCACATTAATAAGAAACTGAGAATATGACAGCTATCACTTTTATCGGCTCTGGCAATATGGCTACGAGCATTATCGGCGGGCTAATTGCCCAAGGTCACGAAGCCAACAACATTACTGCCTGCGATCCGAATACTACCTCTCTGGACCTGTTGAATGAAAAATTTTCGATTGCAACCACAACCAACAACCTCTCTGGCTGTATTGGTGCAGACGTTATCGTTCTGGCAGTAAAACCTCAAATCATGAAATCGGTCGCCGAAGACTTGAGGCCTGCTTTAGCTGAAAACCCTCGTCGACCGGTCATTATCTCGATTGCTGCAGGCATTGAGGTCAATCACCTCAATCAATGGCTGGGCGATGAACTTGCGATTGTCCGCTGTATGCCGAATACTCCTGCTCTGGTCCAACAGGGTGCCGCTGGACTCTATGCCAATGAATATGTCTCTATCGCTCAGAAATCAATGACTGAAGAGCTCCTTCAGGCAGTGGGTATAGCAACATGGGTTGATTCAGAGGAACTCATTGACTCGGTTACTGCCGTATCCGGCAGCGGCCCTGCTTATTTTTTCTTATTGATGGAATCAATGATCGAAGCCGGTATGCAACAAGGTCTCTCTTTGGAAAAAGCGAGACAGCTAACCCTGCAAACAGCTGCAGGAGCCGCTAAATTAGCTCAGGAAAGCGACGTCGAGGTAGATGAACTGCGCCGTCGTGTCACGTCACCAGGAGGCACGACAGAGCAAGCTATATTAAGTTTTGAAAAAGCAGGATTTCGACAAATAGTTAGCGATGCTATGGTAGCTTGTACTGAGCGTTCGAGAGCAATGGCATCTGAATTTAGTTAAACTATTTTAGTTAGGCTATGCTTTTATACACGGCCAAAACTTAATGTATAAGTTTTGGCCAATATTTTATCTTTACTGATTAATTATGAGTTTCTATGGATAAGTTGACACAAATTGCGGCATTGCTTGTTGAGTTTTTCTTCTATTTTTATATTTTAATTGTCATGTTGCGCTTCTTATTGCAACTGGTTAGAGCTGATTTTTATAATCCCTTATCGCAATTTATTGTAAAAGCAACCAACCCGATACTCATCCCTTTGCGCAAAGTCATACCCGGCTTATTTGGTATTGATGTGGCAAGCCTTATACTGGCCATAGCCTTACAGATGATTGCCTACCAGCTACTTGCAACCATTGTGGGGCAAGGCTTATTTCCTATTACAACTCTGTTAATTGGTTCGCTGTTCAAATTAATCGAGCTAGTCCTTAATATCTACTTTTTCTCTTTTATTATCATGGTAGTCATTAGCTGGATTGCGCCACATACCCACAATCCAGTTGTAGGCATTATTAGTAGCCTAACTGAACCTGTTTTAAGGCCTATACGTAGAGTTGTTCCAGCAATGGGCGGCTTAGATTTTTCCGTCATGTTCGCTATGCTCGGCATTGTTATCTTAAAAATATTATTTGGCTTTTAGTTAACCCATTGGCCAACACATCACTGAAGACTCGCGTTTTCTATAATCCGCTTTGGCTTCGGGTAATACTGTATTTCACTATTACATTTTTTCCATGCCTGACTCTGGCCTTGTTTCATTGGGCATGGCGAGTATGGATAGAAGAAGGCGTTTCCTCTGTCATTATTTTCTTTTGGGCTGGCTGGTCCGCTTATGTCAGTTATGTACTTTTTTACCTTTCGAGTTATATTGCTAGCAAAATCACTTACGATGAGAATGGCTTTAAAGTTGAGGGAAGAGGGGGAGATAATCACACATATTATCGGTGGTCAGAGATTACTGAAACCAAATGCCACGAGTTTGTGGGCGTTTTGCATTTGCTGGACGACAATAACAAGACCATACATATTACTCATAAAATAACACCTGGGTTCAACGCATTTAACGATAAAATAAAACATAGGAATAACATTTAGCAACGAACTTATCTTGCGGTTCACCTATCTCCGCTTTAGACTGCGCTCTACCAAGAAGCAATCGATATATCTATGGAATCCTTTCCTCAGGGCAGTGTTGGCCTCGTCCAACCTCAGACACAACAATTTGATACTCCGCTAGCACTCGCTAATGGGCGGACTCTGCACAACTATCAATTAGTCTACGAAACCTATGGGACACTGAATGAGGATTGCTCTAACGCTGTACTAGTATGTCATGCATTGTCTGGAGATCATCATGCGGCAGGCTTTCACTCTGAAACAGATAAACGCCCCGGCTGGTGGGATAACTATATTGGCCCTGGTAAAGCCATTGATACTAATAAATTTTTTGTGGTTTCCCCCAATAATATTGGTGGCTGTAGTGGCTCAACAGGCCCTTTAACAACTAACCCAGAGACAGGAAAACCATGGGGTTCAGATTTCCCAACACTGCGAGTACGCGATTGGGTTGAAACTCAAAAGGCCTTGGCAGACTTATTAAATATTAAACAGTGGGCAGCTATTGTTGGTGGCAGTTTAGGTGGCATGCAAGCCATGCGTTGGGCATTAGAGTACCCTGATCGTGTGCGCCACTGTGTCGCCATTGCATCAGCTTTAAAGTTAACGGCGCAAAATATTGCCTTCAATGAAACAGCACGGCAAGCCATTATGGCTGACCCTTCTTTTTTTGATGGGCAATATTTAGAGAAGAATACTATCCCTCGTGATGGTTTAGCCGTTGCCCGGATGATTGGCCATATCACCTATTTATCTGGCGACGGCATGGGCCAAAAGTTTGGCCGTGACCTGCGCTCAGGTTCTTTTCAACTAGGAACGGATGATCCTCTAGAGTTCGAAATAGAAAGCTATTTACGCTATCAAGGTTCAAAATTTTCGACAGCCTTTGATGCTAATACCTATATTTTAATGACACGCGCATTAGATTATTTCGATCTGGCAAGGGAGTACGACCACGATGCTGTTAAAGCCTTCAGCCATGCGCAATGCAAGTTTTTGATATTGTCTTTTACAACGGATTGGCGCTTTTCTCCCGTGCGTTCACAGGAGATAGTACAGGCTTTATTGCATGCTAAAAAATCAGTTTCCTATGCAGAGATTGAATCTACTTATGGCCACGATGCCTTTTTAATTCCAAACGAACGCTACAACCAGGCATTTACCGCCTATATGAAAAATGTTGCTGCCGACATTCCTCAAGGAGGTCGTCAATAATGCGTATCGATCTTGATGTTATTCTCTCTTATGTGGCTGAAAATAGTCATGTACTTGATCTAGGCTGTGGTGATGGAACCTTACTGGCCTTGCTGCGAGACAAAAAAAATATTCAAGGTATTGGGCTTGAATACGATCAAGAAAAAATAGTCGAATGTATCGAAAAAAATATTGCCGTTGTCCAACACAATCTCAACAATGGCTTAAGTGAATTCGATGATAATAGTTACGATGTGGTCATTATGACGCTGGCCTTACAAGCCATGCAACGCCCTGACCAAGTGCTGGATGAAATGCTACGCATTGGTAAAGAATGCATTGTCACCTTTCCAAATTTTGGTCACTGGAAGGCCCGTTGGCATCTGGCACTGTATGGTCGTATGCCAGTTTCTGACTTACTGCCATACCAATGGTATGACACACCCAACATCCACTTTTGTACTGTAAGAGATTTTGAAAATTTGTGCTGGCAAAAAAATATTACTATTGTTCATCGTGATATGGTGGCAGCAAACAGCATTAGTGAAGGCCTCTGTAAATTGCATCCGAATTTATTTAGTGAAACAGCAGTTTATCACTTAACACGAAATTAATACGTAAACAGACTATGAGAACACCTTACTCATCCAGCATAAAAATCTTTACAGTTTTGATAATGACTGCAATAAGCTTTTTTAGTCATGCACAAGACAATACATCTTTCGAGCTAGAAGAGCATATTATTTATTATAATGTGTTTAACAGCGAAATGATTACCCCTGAAGTTGCTCGTGCTCATAATCTTTTAAGAGCAAAAGATCGCGTTTACGTTAATATCGCCCTTGTTAAAAAAACTGGTGGCAATGGTATTGCTGCAACGATTAGTGGGCAGCATCGGAACTTGATACAACAAAAATTTGAACTGAAATTTATAGAAATTAAAGAACCGACAGCCACTTACTATCTTGCACCGATTCGATTTAACAACGAAGAAATTTTACATATCGATATCCAGGTAGAAACGCTGGATAAAGCAGATGCAGGAAAATTTACGATTACCAAGAAGTTATACCGAGAATAAGCATGTCAGCCTTTCCATCTAAAATTGTACTCGCCAGCAACAATGCAGGAAAGCTGCGAGAATTTACTGATATGTTTTCTTCTGCTGGAATCAATATCGTTCCGCAAGGTGAGTTTAATGTCGAAGATGCTATTGAAGACGGCCTTAGCTTTGTTGAAAATGCCATTATTAAAGCACGGCATGCCTGTAAAAAAACGCAACTACCTGCCATTGCAGACGACTCCGGCCTTGAAATTGATGCACTCAATGGAGAGCCAGGTATTTACTCTGCACGCTACTCTGGTCAACACGGCAACGATAAAGCCCATAATGCACTTGTATTAAAAAAGATGGCTGAGTTACCACAAGACCAACGCACTGCTCGTTTTCAATGCGTTTTGGCTTTTATGCGCCATGAAAATGACCCCACCCCTTTAGTTTGTCAGGCAAGTTGGGACGGTTATATTTTAGAAGAAGAACGTGGTATCAATGGCTTCGGTTATGACCCGATATTTTGGGTACCCGAAAAAAACTGCAGTTCTGCCGAATTAAGCAAAGACGTTAAAAATGCAATGAGCCATCGTGGCAAAGCATTAGCACTTTTGCTATCCGCTTTTAAGGAAAGATACGGTCTGTGAGCAATATCACGAATCGTACACCATTCACTTTACCACCCCTTTCACTTTATATTCATATTCCCTGGTGTGTTAAAAAATGCCCCTACTGTGATTTTAATTCTCATACTAGCAATGATATACCTGAACAACACTACCTTGAGGCACTTAAGCAAGATTTAACTCAAGACAACCATTGGATACAGAACCGAAAGCTACACAGTATTTTTTTTGGTGGTGGAACACCCAGCTTGTTTTCAGCGAAGGCGATTGCCTCCATCTTAAATACTGCGGAACAAACTATTGGTTTCGAACCAGAAATAGAAATTACCCTAGAAGCTAACCCCGGAACATTTGAGCAGCAAAAATTCAGCGATTTTTTTTCTGCCGGCGTTAACCGATTGTCTATTGGCGTTCAAAGTTTTCAAGAAAAACACCTACAAAAACTCGGGCGTATACATAGCAGCCATGATGCTGCTAATGCAGTAAAAATGGCGCAGCAGGCTGGTTTTAATAATATCAATATAGATCTTATGCATGGCCTGCCAGATCAAACCATTAGAGAAGCAAATGGCGACCTTGAAGCTGCGATTAGCTTAAATTCTCAACATATTTCATGGTATCAGCTGACAATAGAGCCGAACACCATATTTTATCGGCAACCACCTCCATTACCTGCCGATGAATTGTTGGCAGACATTCAGGATAATGGACAGCAATTATTAGCCAATAACGGTTATCAACAATACGAAGTCTCTGCTTTTTCTCAAGCGAACCATCAATCCAGGCACAATACCAACTATTGGTCATTTGGCGACTATATTGGTATTGGCGCAGGTGCTCATGGGAAATTCACCGATATTCAGCAACAAAAAATTCTACGCCGTCAGAAAACACGCTTACCAGAGCATTACCTTAACTATGATAATGCGCCTTCTTTTAAAGAAACTGAAACCAGTATAGAAGAATTGCCGCTGGAGTTTTTAATGAATACTTTACGACTGAATCAGGGCGTACCCGTACAATACTTTGAAGAACGTACAGGCTTATCACTAGGCACTATCGAACAACCCTTGGAAAAACTTGTCCGACAAGGGTTACTTGAAGAAACATCCACGTATTTAAAAACAACTGACCTTGGGCAGCGATTTTTAAATACTATTCTTTCTCAGTTTATGGAAAGCGAATGATCAGACAACTCTGCCTTGTATCGCTAGCACTAACAGCTTTTGCTGCGAACTCAATTTTGTGTCGCTATGCATTATATGGCGAAAGTGGTAATGGCGGCTGGATTGACCCTGCAAGCTTTACAGCCATTCGCCTTTTTTCTGGTGCGATCACACTAGTGCTACTGGTATTTATTTTTCAACGGGGACTATCCAAACCAGCCAGGCAAAACTACTTAGGCGCTATCTTTTTACTGATCTATGCAGTTACGTTTTCCTTCGCCTATATTTCACTAGATACTGCCACTGGGGCATTAATTTTATTTGGTACAGTACAGCTGTTGATGATTACCTTCTCGCTGATCAAAGGCCAACGCTTAAATAAGCGAGAGTGGATAGGTTTTAGTATTGCTTGCTGTGGATTTTTATTCCTGACATTACCCCATGTTTCTGCGCCATCATGGAGTGGATTGTTATTAATGGTTATCTCTGGTTTCGGCTGGGCTTTTTATACACTGAACGGAAAAGGTAGCACTCAACCATTAATGGATACTGCACTGAACTTTTCTCTCGCAATTATCCCAGCTCTACTGCCCGTTATTGTTTTGATAGCTATCGATACTGAATTACAACTCAGTACCAATGGAATTTTATTTGCGGTAGCTTCCGGAGCACTGGCGTCGGGTATTGGTTATGCTATCTGGTATGCGGTGCTACCTTCGATTACAACCACCCAAGCTGCAACATCACAGTTACTGGTTCCGATTATTGCTGGAATTGGAGGTATACTATTATTACAAGAACCATTGAGTTCTTCTTTATTGATTTCAGGCTTATTAATTTTGGGTGGAGTTTACCTAGTTGTGAATAAAAAACCTGTATAGAAGAATTAACTTGTTTAATGGAGTAGTTGTATTATCAGCAAAAGCATCGACATAATAACACCCAGTACCGGCACCCATATATACACTTGAAAACCAGAATAGCTATCGCGTCTTTTAAAAACAATCAATGCGATATTAATTAAGGTAAACAAACATAAGATTATAGTACTCGTTAGCTGGGCCAGAACTGCCAATGGAAATGTTAATGTAAAAAGCAAAATCAGCAAACTAATAAATATTGTTGCAATAACAGGGGTTTGTGTACGTGCATTAATCACCGATAAAAATTGCAACGTTGGTGACGACTGAGTAATCCCATAAACTACACGCGGAGCCATTAATAATTGAACAATGGCTCCATTTAAAATAGCTATCAAACTAATCACGCTTAATAAAGGCGCAGGAAACCAGTCAGACCCAGAGACAATGGTTGTTAAGGGTGCAGTACTATTGGCTAGGGCGTCCATCGGAACAGCAACAACAGCTACGAATGCGATAATAATATAAATTATTGTCGCCGCACAGGTAGCAATAATAATCGCTTTAGGTAACGCATTGGAGGCATCCTTCACTTCTTCAGCCATATTGACCATATCTTCAAAGCCAATAAACGCATAGAAAGCAAGAAACGCGGCTGCAGAAATGCCTATCCAAGATGGCGCAGGCAAGCCTTGCCACCAACGCTGCCAGTTTGCTTCCACTGTTAATGATTCTGCCGACACCAGCACAACTAATAACAAGCCCACCAACTCTAAAATAGTTACAGTAACCGCGACACCAACGGACTGCTTAACCCCGCTACAGGCGAGTAAACACATCAGTGTTATTGCCACCGTAATGACAACGACATCCACACCACCAAATAAGGTAATAAAGTAACCAGCAAAACCTTTTAACAATGTCGATGCTGAAACTAGACCCGTTAACACTACCGACCAACCCACTAATTGCGTTAGCCATGGTTGCTTAAAAGCCTCTTGCACATACACCGCCTCGCCAGCACTGCGAGGGTAACGCCCCACTAACTCCGCATACGACAAGCCCGTAAAACTGGCAATGGCGGCTGCAATTACAAATGACAGCGGTGCCCATGCACCAGCCTCAGCCACTATTTCACCGATTAATACATAAATGCCCGCACCAATAATCGTTCCTAAACCATAGAAAACCATGGCACTAAGCGATAAGGTACGCTTCAAACGGGGTTGAGTCTTAGGCATAGAAATAGAACCGTTATTGATATATCGATCATTAAGTTGTTTCAATGGCAATCACTATAACGCTTCTTTTATGATTAACAATTGAGCATTTTATTAAATAGCGTTATGGTTGATTTATATCAACATTAATTAGTTAATTTAAGCGACAAAAAGAGACCGGGGCATAAAGGGCATTATTTGATTGCTCCGGCTAAAAATATGCCACTAAAGAAATATCTTGGAGTATTAGAAGACCTTGGTTTAGATAAATTTCGCTTAGGCGAGTTATTATTAAGGAGTTATCAAATGCAACCAAGTAATACCTTAAAAATTGAAAGTCTTGATAAGGGATGGCAAGATAAAGACAATGTGTTATTACATGCTTGTTTTCAATTATTGAAAGACTGCGTGGAAAAGGAGAATCTATTAGCTGGCCACATTGATTGGAATGCGGACGAAAAGCATCAGAAAGTTAAGTTGGAATTAGAAAAGCTTTACGCATGGTGGTTAAAAAGACTAGAAAAAGAAGATCAGTGTGGCTTGAATAAGCAACAATACGAAGAAGATGATCGTATGCTTCATCAACTCATCGATATAAGATGGGCGCTTTGGACATAACCTTTAAATTATGAATTGCCCTAATTGCCAAACCCTGCTTAAGAAAAAACGATGGGTTACCAATAGCCTTTTTGGCGACTGGATATTTTTTGAGATAATAGCTTATATTTTATTAATACCGCTAATATTATCTGGCATAGTAGGTTGGTTAAATTTCGGTTGTATCTTTTTTGCAATAATTATTATGAGCTGGGGAAAACGCTGGTACAAATGCAAAAATTGTGGGTTTTCAACATCAATGAAAAATTAGACTAACCTATTAAAAATTACTGAACCACGCTTAATATTGCTTCTTATTTTAACAAAAAATTTAAACGATAGTCTCTAAAGATAAAGAAATAAGCACAACCAACACAACAGCAAGTTACACCAGAACGTTTCAACTATCATGAAAATAACTTAATAGTAAGGAAACCAATGAATATTGATCTTACACTTTACCTACCAGAATTAATTTCTGTCAGTATTATTGCTATCTTTATGGCAATCAGCCCCGGTGCTGATTTTGTTATGGTGACGAGAAATAGTGTTTTCTATAGCCGCACCGCAGGGTTATTTTCCTCTTTGGGTATTAGCTTAGCTATTTGGATTCATGTTGCTTATTCTATTGCTGGCTTGGCGCTTATCATTTCCAAATCGATTGTTTTATTTTCTATTATTAAATATTTAGGCGCTTTCTATCTAATTTATATTGGCTGGCAAACACTCCGCTCTCAATCAAAATTAAGTTCTTCTGAAAAGCCTGATAGTAATGAACTCTCTAATTTTTCAGCTTTTAAGATTGGGTTTATAACGAACGCTTTAAACCCAAAAACAACCATTTTTTTCCTCAGTATATTTACACAAGTTGTTAACCCGGAAACACCTGTATGGATACAGGTAATCTACGGTTTAATTATTTCATTAGCTCATTTAATATGGTTCGGCTTTATTTCTATTTTTTTAAGTCAACCGATACTCTTAAAGAAATTTAATGACTACAAAAACTCCATTGAAAAAGTTGTAGGCACACTATTAATAGGCCTAGGTCTTAAAGTCGCTGTCACCAATAACGCTTAGTAAAAGATATACCATACCAATAGAGATAGTTTGTTAACTCATAGTAAGGGGTTCCAAAAATGACAAATGAGAACCGTATAACAACAGGTGGCTGCCTTTGTGGTGCGGTACGTTATGCAGTAAAAGGGCCCCTACGCGATGTGGTTAACTGTCATTGTGATATGTGCCAGCGCCTGCATGGTAGCTTTGGCCCTCATTCTAAAGCACTCAAAGTTAATATCACTATTACTAATGATGATGGGCTTGCCTGGTATAAAACCTCCGATATTGCACAACGTGGCTTTTGTCGTAAATGTGGCTCCAGCCTTTTCTGGGAGCCTTTTGAACTAGATGCCACAGGCATTATTGCCGGCTCATTGGACAAACCTACTGGCCTGAAAACAATTGGACATATTTTTGTCAGTGAAAAATCGGACTTTTATGAAATTACTGACAGGCTACCTCAATTTGAAGGCTCATCAAATGGTAAGTTGGCTGATGATTATAAATAGCATATTCAATCCTAGAAGCTAACAAGCACCTTAAACATCTATGACTTGAAGCGGAGAAAAGCTTTCTCTATGATGAATCAACCCTGATACACAGCAGCAGCAACATTTTAGGAAAACCCAATTTAGGAGAGCTCTATGGATTTCGTTCAGATAACCGCATTCGCCTTAGTCGCTTTACTTCTGGTCGTATCTCCCGGCCCGAATGGCTTACTAATTGCCAAGACGGTACCAATATCAGGGAAAAGTGCTGGCTTTGCTAACGTGGCTGGTTTTCTAACAGCATTTTATGCCCACGGACTACTATCTATTTTGGGGATTTCAATTATCCTCACAAAATCGGCAGAAGCATTTTTAGTTGTCAAAGTCTTAGGCGCTTTATATTTAACCTGGATTGGTGTTAAAGCATTAATCAGTGCATTTAAAAATACACCCATTGCTCAGCCTGTATCGCCCACTAAATCTAAAAAAACCTTGATCAAGGCATACATAGAAGGGTTTTTAACAAATGCACTCAACCCTAAAGTCTCTATGTTTTATCTTGCGGCCTTCCCTCAGTTCATTCCTAGTGGTGAGCATGCATTACTGTATGGGTTTATTCTCATTTCTGTTCATGCCTTGATGAATATGCTGTGGTTTAGCGGCATGGTCATTCTCTTTTCACGACTGACGATTGTCAGTAAAAAATATATTTTTCAGAAAATACTAAAAGGCACAACTGGCCTTATTTTTATTGGCTTTGGAGCAAAACTTGTGACACTCCAAGCTGAATAATTATTTAAAAACTCGCCATGTCCTAAGCGATTTTTTAGGACAACTCTTTTAAAATAATTTCCTTAGAACAATTCTCTTAGAACAATATTTGGTGGAACCGAAATCGCTTTACGACAGGAAATAACGCCGAGTAAACCAATTAAACCAGCACCCAATAGTGGGCCGGCTAGCCAAAGTTCGTAATGTGGTTTCAGCGGCCCTTCAAAGACCATAAATTGCAAGCCCAGTAGTAATACTTCTGAACCTATTACCCCTATTGCCCCGGCAATAAACCCCAGTGTTGCGAACTCCATCGCTAAACTGCTGAGAATTAATTGACGACCACTCCCTAAAGCTCTTAACAATCCAGTCTCTTGCATTCGATTAGTCATACTCGCATTAACCGCTGCGATCAAGACCATCACACCACCCAGTAAAACTAACCAAAGCATCAGCTCAACACCTTTACTGACTTGATTAACGATAGTTCGAATACGCTCGATGATACGGTCAACTTCGATCACAACTACTGTCGGATAATTTTTTAATAAGGTATTCACTAGCATTTTTTGATCCGTAGGAATAAATACACTGGTCAAAAAATTCGCGGTATAGGTATCCAAGGCTCCAGGAGAAAATAAGAAATAAAAATTAGGTGTCATCGCATTCCAGTCAACCGTGCGTATACTAGCCACTTCTGCTTTCAACTCTAAGCCGCCAAGGCTAAAGGTAACGACATCGCCTAAAGCTAAACCAATTTCTCCCGCCTCTTCTGCTTCGACTGAGACACCAGGTAAATTTTTTGTTCCTTTCCAGCTATCCCACCATTGGCCATCAACTATTTTATTATCCGGCGCCAAAGTATCTGACCAACTTAAATTCAGTTCTCGCCGCAAGGCATTCGAACGCTGCCGATCTTGCTCTGTAAATTTAATTGTATTTTTCTCTGTTAGTCGCCCTAGAACCATCGGGTACATAGGGCTTGGTGTTAATGTACTATCAGTGAATATTTTTTCAATGGGTTCTATTTCATAAGGCGCTATATTTAAAATAAAATGATTAGGTGCATTTTCTGGCAACTGCAGTCGCCACTCTTCAATTAAATTACTCCGAATGGCATACAACACCATCAGTAACATCAATGCACAGGCAAAAACTAATATTTGCGTAATGCTTTGTGTACGGTAGCGTTCTAAATTAGATAATGCCAAACGCCAAAAACTTCCGGCCTTACTGCCCAACTGATGGGTATAGTGCAATAGGCCCCAGGCAATGAATGCGCCCAGTAATATTACCATCGCAAACCCACTGACAATTGACAGGGTAATAAACGAATCGCCGCTATAAAACCAGATTAACAGTACAATCGCACCTATGCCCAATACACCTTTCACCCATAGAGCTACCGTATTAACTGCTAACTCACGGCGTAGTACTTTAAGTGGCGAGACTTTAGGCAAATGCCACAAGGGCGGTAGAGCAAAACACAATAAACACAACAAGCCTGTTACAAAACCCATGGCATAAGCGGTCCATGATGCAGCGATAAGCTCAATGCTAAAAAAGGATAATATTGTTTTGGCAATCAGTGTTTGAATTAGCTCTCCAATAAACACGCCACTCAATGAAGCGATGATGCCGAGCATCAACAACTGCGTGAAATACAATTGTCGAACCAAAAAAGCGCTGGCGCCCAAGCTTTTTAATAAAGCGACTTGATCAACATGACGATGAGCAAATTGTTGTGCTGCAATGGCGATGGCAACACTTGCCAGCAATACCCCAATTACTGCAGCTAGCATTAAGAAGCTTGAGCCTCGATCAAGTGCAGAGCTAATACTGCGTTGTGAATTTTTAATCGTAATAAGACGATAATGATCTCCCAGCTGCGGTTTTACCCATTGCTCAAAGTCATTTAAGTTGTGTTCTTCACCAGAAAGTAACCACCGATATGTCACTCGACTGCCTGGCTGAATAACGCCGGTTTCGGCCAAATCTTGTTGATTCATTAAAACTCGTGGTCCAAAAGCTGAAAAACCATTATTAGAATCGGGTTCACGAATCACAACTTGAGAAATTAAAAAATCCTGATTACCGACAGAAAGCTGATCACCAATGGCTAGATTCATTAATGGCAATAAGCGAGAATCAACCCAGACTTCGCCACTCGCAGGTACAGTATTTGCGATACGAATATCCTCACCTAGTGCGAAAGGAATGTCACTTATGGCCAGTGTTCCACGTAGTGGGTATTTATCGCCTACGGCTTTGACCGATGCCAAATGCATTTCATCACCAGCGAATATCATCGAGCTGAATTCTGTTACTGTTGTTTGTTGTAACGAAAATTTTTGAGGCTCTAACTGCCAATCTTTAGGAATGTCAAAGCGGCCAGCGATAACACGGTCAGCACCTAAATAAGTATTACTCTGTCGAAGAAGAGATTGATCTAAACGGCTAGAGAATATAGCAATCGCACTCACAACAGCTACCGCAAGTGCTAACGCAATTGCCAGTATTTTTAACTCTCCACTACGCCAGTTACGCCAAAGCAGTCGCCATGATAATGCTAATTTTAATTGCTGCATGTATTTTATTCTGCCACTTAAATAATGTATGAATCGTAAGGAGTCTTATGTACAACTCTTGAACATGGTGTATTTGAAACAATTATTCTAAAACATGTGATGAGGGTGCACTGTCACTAACTATCTTCCCTGCCTCTAGAGTGACTTGCCTTAAACAGCGCTGCGCCAACCTCATTTCATGGGTCACCAATATCAGTGTTGTTCCTTGGGATTGATTTAATTGAAATAGTAGTTCGATCACTTTTGCGCCTGTTGTTGTGTCCAAATTACCGGTAGGCTCATCGGCAAAAAGTACATCAGGTTCACTCGCAAACGCACGCGCAATGGCGACACGTTGTTGCTCCCCTCCAGAAAGCTGTTTGGGGTAGTGACGCAAACGGTGTGACAAACCAACGCGCTCTAGATAATCGGTGGCTTTTTTCTCTGCATCAGTCACGCCATGTAACTCTAATGGCAACATCACATTTTCAATCGTATTCAAGCCTGGCAATAACTGAAAAGACTGAAAGACAAAACCAACACTGGCAGCGCGCACAGCTGCTCGCCCTTCTTCTCCCATTATTGTTAAATCTTTATTGGCCAATACCACCTTTCCTGATGAGGGGATATCAAGCCCGGCTAAAATGCCTAGCAAAGTCGATTTACCTGAGCCAGATGCGCCAACAATTGCGAGGCTTTCTCCGGCATCAACCTTAAGATTAATCGAATCCAGAATGGTCAATATACCCTCAGCGGTATCAACCGATTTTGTTAATTGTGATGCTTCAATCATATACTCAACTCTATATGGGGCGATTCTCATGGGGTTTTCTTGTGAGGCTATCCTGTAAAGCCCTTTTAGCTGTGTCAGTGATAGCCTGATTTCATAATGACAGGCATCGATAGCGACAAGGAATATGGACAACAATGATGCTTAATCATTCAGCGCTGCTACCTCTGGTTAAACCCGTCAAGCCGTTTAATAGTACGCTATGATGCCCCTTCTAGTTTTTCGTTACATCACAACTTAACATCAAAAGAGAGAAACTTAAGTCAATAATGGAACGTATCAATAAAACGAGGACCTAAATTTTTTAAAATGCTAACCTTGTTAACACTAATTGAGTGACCACTGTGACCGAACGTTTTTCTGCCTACCGTTGTATTTTTCAACAAAACATTATCCGCCCAGTAACATTAGTACTTATAGGCCTCGCGTTCGCCGTTTGTTCGAGCACTCTTGCGACTGCCACTGAATCTCAAAAAGACTCACATACGATTTTAGTACTGGGAGATAGCATCAGCGCAGGCTATGGCATCGATATTGAAAGGGGCTGGGTTTCCTTACTTCAAGAAAAGCTGAAAGCAGAGAAGTATGACCATTATAAGGTCGTAAACGCTAGTATCAGTGGTAATACAACGGGCGACGGCTTAAGCCGTTTACCCAAGTTGCTCGAAGAGTATTCACCTACGATTGTTATTGTTGAATTAGGTGGTAATGATGGCCTGAGAGGCTACCCTGTCAAATTGATGGAAAAAAACCTGCAAACGATGATCAACCTAAGTCAACAACAAAACGCTAAGGTGGTACTAGCAGGCATTGAAATACCGCCTAATTACGGTACACGTTACACCGCACTCTTTCGCAAAACCTTTCAAAAGGTCGCGTCTGCCAATACAGTAGACTATATTCCTTTTATTTTAGAGGGTATTGCCCTTAACCCAGAGCTCATGCAACGAGACGGGATTCACCCCACAGAACAAGCCCAGCCCAAGCTGCTCGACAATATCTGGGGTACTCTGTTACCTTTGCTCTAATTATCTTTAATGGCTAATTTGCGCCTTTTATAGTGATCTTGTAACACTCTGTTTTGCTTATGTGTTACATTTCACTCTTATATACCCGCCATAATAATAAGGATTTCCCTTCCTGTGTTTAAATACCAAGCCGACAGGCTTCCTGTAGCCATTATCCTGGCATTTAGCGTTATTGATTTCTTTTTGTATTTTTGGGTTGAATCAACGTGGTTTTTGGCAACATTCTGGCTTGCCATGGTTATTCCTAAAGGCAAAATCTGTGCTTGGAACCATCATCATCAACACACACCGACGTTTAAACAAAAAGGCTTAAATCGACTGCTGGAGTTTTTTTATGCTCTCCATACAGGTGTAACAACACATTTATGGATGCTGCATCATGTACTTGGGCACCATCAAAACTACCTAGATCAGTCTAAAGATGAAAGTCGTTGGCAGCGCAAATGTGGCAAAACCATGGGCGAAGTTGAATATACCCTGAATGTTGCAGGTACTGCTTACTTTCGTGGTTTTAAGGTGGGAAGAAAATTTCCTAAGTTACAAAAAAAGTTTCTTATCTATACTGTTTTGACATTTATCATTGTCGGTGCCCTTGCATGGTATAAGCCAGTGCCCGCTTTATTTTTATTTATTTTACCGATGGTATGCGGTTTACTCTTAACGGCTTGGGCTACCTTTGAGCATCATGCAGATCTGGACACAGAAAATACATTTGAAGCATCTCGAAACAACCTAAATCGTTTCTACAATATTACTACAGGCAATCTAGGCTATCACACGGCACACCATTACCGACAAGGTGTGCACTGGTCTTTGTTACCTGAGCTACACGAAAAAATTAAAGATAAGATTCCAGACCATTTAATTAAATATGCTTATTTATAGGAACCTCTGAATAATTTAAAATATCCAGCGCTAATGCTTCTGCTACTTTAATACCATCAATACCTGCCGATAAAATGCCACCGGCATAGCCTGCCCCCTCACCCGCAGGATACAAGCCTTGAGTGTTAAGACTTTGATACGTTTTGTCACGTCGAATACTGACGGGTGACGATGTCCGCGTTTCAATACCCGTTAACACGGCATCGTCCATAGCAAAGCCTTTAATTTTTTTATTAAATTCAGGAATGGCTTCGCGAATTGCATCGATTGCAAATTCCGGCAAGGCTTTCGATAAATCACCTAAGGTCACTCCAGGTTTATATGAAGGGGCGACACTGGCCAATTCTGTTGACGGCTTATCTTGCAAAAAATCACCAACTAACTGAGCCGGAGCATTATAATTTTTTCCGCCGAGCTCATACGCCAGACTTTCTAATTGACGTTGCAAATCGATGCCTGCTAATACATGTCCGGGGTAATCTTTTTCAGGTGATATCCCGACAACAATCGCTGCGTTAGCATTGCGTTCATTACGGGAATACTGTGACATACCATTAGTAACCACACGCTCATCTTCTGACGTAGCCGCAACCACCGTGCCGCCAGGGCACATACAAAAACTGTAAACACTGCGACCATTTTTACAGTGGTGAACTAACTTATAATCCGCAGCGCCTAATAGAGGGTGACCAGCCTCTGCTCCAAACCTTGCTTTATCAATGGTTGATTGGGGATGTTCGATACGAAAACCAATAGAAAAAGGTTTTGCTTCAATGTAGACACCTTGGTCTAACAACATCTGAAAGCTGTCGCGAGCACTATGCCCGATAGCAAGAATAATATGTCGGCTATGCAATACTTCACCCGTACTGAGTGTTAAGCCAGTCACTTTGCCACTCTCTTGGGTATTACTAGAATTATCGTCTAGCATCTCTCGATGAATGCTTTCTACCTTTTGGCCAAAGCGGATTTCTCCCCCTAAACGAATAATTTCAGCACGAATATTTTCAACCATTTTGACCAGTTTAAATGTACCAATATGAGGTTTACTCACATATAAAATTTCTGCTGGTGCTCCAGCTTTCACAAATTCATTCAGCACTTTACGTCCGAGGTGGTTTTTATCTTTTACCTGACTCCATAATTTTCCATCAGAAAAAGTTCCTGCGCCGCCTTCCCCAAACTGTACATTAGATTCAGTATGCAAATTACGTTTACGCCACAAATCCCAGGTGTCTTTAGTACGTTGGCGAACATCCTGCCCTCGTTCTAACACGATAGGCTTTAAACCCATTTGTGCAAGCGCCAATGCTGCCAAGATACCGCAGGGACCAAAACCGACCACAATGGGGCGCTGCTGTTTATTATCAGGAAAGCTATCAGGGGCTTGCGCAACGAAACGATAAGTTGTGTCAGGACTTGGCTGAACGAGTGATTTTCCAGAAAATTTACTCAGGATATTTTTCTCAACGCTGCTACTGAGTTCTACATCTACTTGATAAATTAATACAATATTATTTTTTTTGCGGGCATCATAGCTGCGTTTAAAAACAGTAAAACTTAACAATTGCTCTTGTTTAATTTCAAGCAGTTGAATAATTTTTTCTGGCAACTCCTCTTCTTTGTGATTGAGAGGTAATTTAATATCATTAAGTCGCAACATAGTATTGTCTTGTATTGTATTGTCTTGTCTTGTCTTGTCTTGTCTTGTCTTTATTGTGTTTTTCAAAATACTTACAGAGAAGTATATAAAAAACTATTAATGGATAAATAGAAATCTTTTAGTTTATTAAACTAGATGTGTTAAACAAAAAGTCCGGCTGCGTACCCAGAAGACCAGGCCCACTGAAAATTATAGCCACCCAAATGACCTGTAACATCTAGCACTTCGCCGACAAAAAATAATCCAGGCTGCTGTTTAACTTCCATCGTTTTAGAACTAATATCCGCAGTATCAACCCCACCCAAAGTCACTTCAGCGGTACGGTAGCCTTCCGTTGCCGACGGCTTTAAACACCAATTATTAAGCTGCTTACCGATAGACGTCATTTGTTTATCGGTTAATTCGGCCAAATGCTTATCACCATATTCAGGCCACCAGAGACTTACTAATTCACTGGCTAATGCATTAGGTAATTGTTGCTGTAAAAGTGTCTTTAAACGGCTCTTTCCCTGTTCTGCTTTAGCTTGTAAAAGCCATGCACTCGCATCCAGTGTTGGCAGCAAATCGATTGCTATCGGATCTCCGGGAAGCCAATAATTAGAAATTTGTAATATCGCTGGGCCACTGATGCCTCGATGAGTAAATAATAAATTTTCACGAAAGCTTTCTTTTCTACAGCTAACATTTATATCCAGGGCTAAGCCTGACAACCGCTCACATAAAGGTTTGGTGGTATCACTAAACATAAATGGCACTAGGCCAGCCCGGCGTTCAATAATAGATAAGCCAAAATTCTCTGCTATTTTGTAACCCATACCACTACCACCTAAAGTGGGGATAGACAAAGCTCCTGTCGCAACAACAAGAGAATCACTATCTACTATTGTTGATGTGCCTTTTTCTAAAAAGTTGACTCGATATCGATTGTCTGGATTTTCACTTTCTGACAGGTTCTCCGACAATAGCGTTTCTATCTCGCTAACCTCACAATGGGTTTTAATGATTACTCCAGCCCTATCGCATTCATTTAGCAACATTGCCAAAATATCTTTTGCAGAATGTTGGCAAAATAACTGGCCGTGTTTGTGTTCTTCATAGTCAATACCATGACGTTCAACCATGGCAATAAAATCCCACTGAGTAAAACGATTCAGCGCACTTTTGCAAAAATGCGGATTGCCTGAGATGAAATTATCAGCCTCAATAAAGTAATTCGTAAAATTACAACGGCCACCCCCAGACATCAGGATTTTTTTACCCACCTTGTTAGACTTTTCCAACACCAGCACCCGCTGACCTCGTTGTGCCGCCGTTGATGCACAGAGCAAACCCGCAGCGCCG
The DNA here is from genome assembly GCA_947487765.1 of uncultured Pseudomonadales bacterium. Taxonomy (GTDB): domain Bacteria; phylum Pseudomonadota; class Gammaproteobacteria; order Pseudomonadales; family Cellvibrionaceae; genus CANLBN01. Next base: position 633,720 of record CANKXO010000003.1, read on the forward strand.
GCACCAAGAATAATCGTGTCATAACTATTCGTAGAGGTATCGTGAAAATGTGAGTACTCGCGGGCTGAAGTCGAAGACAAAAGAGGCAATCCAAAGGGGTGTGCAATAAAAGCGTATGATACCAGAGCTTATAGCCTATTGTGGATTCAGGTGCTCAGTGACAATTGACTTATCTTAACAATCCCATTAATTTGGCAACAGGCATCCAAGCTACTCCTGTGAGCCTTGTCCTTATAGAGCTTGTCTTTATAGAGATTGCCATAGGGCTTTGGGGTTACCCCAAGGTTGAACCATACTAGCGTATCGCGGCAAGAACGGTATTGCATTCCATGCAAGGCTGTTCGTGCTTTTGTAGGGTTGGATGCCATCTTATTTCGAAGCAACTATCTTTAAATATACATGCTTTTAGAGCACCTCTGAAAATGTCGGCGGGCGAGGCAGGTAATTTTTCAGAAGCGCCTTAGATATCAGAGGGAATTAGTGATGTCAGCTCATTTACTGACTAATACACAGCAATCTAAGCCAAGAGGCAGATCACCATCATTGTTTTGCCAGCAATTAGCAAGTTGGTTAGCAGTGACGGAATGGCATTTCACTACCTTACTGGCAGCGTGCATTGAATCTGTTCAGGATCTGCCGGATGATGCAGGTACTCTGATCCATCAATTGCTATTACGCTTTCCCAAAAAGCCTTCCAAGGCCATTATTGCGAACTTTCTCAATCAACATCCTCTTGTTGATCAATGGCTGTATGGCTACCCAGAAAAGCCCAAGGTGTATAAATTTAACCTGCAAACTGATTCTACCACCACAATCGCCAATACCTTTCTGCCCAATTTACAGACCGTAGCAGATATGACCGGATGGCTGAATATATCCAACTCTCAATTAGAATGGCTGGCGGACCTAAAGCGCCATGACGATAAAACGCCAGATTACCTGGCTCATTACCATTACAGCCTGGCGAAAAAACGGAGTGGTGGTTATCGCCTCATCGAGTCGCCTAAAAGTACACTTAAGGGCATTCAGAAAAAAATTAATGACTCCATTCTCTGCCATGCTCCTGTTCATGATGCCGCTCATGGCTTTCGCAAGGGCAGAAGTTGTAAAACCCACGCGGCATTACATACTCAAAAGTCATTCATCTATTTATTTGACCTGTCCCATTGCTTCCATTCGATTCAATGGCAAGAAACCTACCGCATTTTTAGTGATCTCGGTTATTCAGCCATTATTGCAAAATACCTAACGGCGCTTTGTACACATCAAGCTTACCCAAGCTCTGGGTTACTCTCTCAGCTAGATAGCGAGCAGCAAAAGCGCATCCGCCAACGGCATTTGGCCCAAGGAGCACCCAGCTCACCCGCGCTATCAAATGCCGTACTGTCTGCGTTAGATAAAAGATTAACAGGCCTATCCAGTAAGTTGGGACTAACTTACTCCCGCTATGCTGACGATTTAACGTTTTCGGGTAACACACGAAGAGATTGGGACTTTTTTGAACCTTTGGTAGGCTCAATTTGCCTAGAAGAAGGCTTACAGCTGAATCACAAAAAATCACGCCTGTTACGTCCCCATCAAAAACAACGGGTAACGGGTATTATTGTCAACGAAAAGCTCAATATTGATCGTCGTTATTATGATCGACTGAAAGCGACATTAACCAATTGTGTACGTCATGGGCTAGCGAGCCAAAACCGCTCTGGCCATACTGACTTTCGTGGTCATTTAAGGGGCTCTATTGAGCACATTAGATCTTTAAATTCTGCTCGAGGTGAAAGACTGGAAGCTATTTTTAATAACATATCCTAACGCTCCTCGAAGAATGCTCACAACTAAGCTTAAGCTAATATAAATGATGGCGGTTAAGCTTCAATTTTTTACTGTATCTATTTGAAAAGTATCAATAAATTTAACCTTCAGAATCAAACTTGTGTATGCAGTTGTGTAGGCATATAATAACTTCATCTCAAATCATTGTCGGAGCCTTTTATGCACGCACAAGAGAACTTGATTAGAAAACAATTTTTGGTGTCTCGCAGTCAAATATCGAAATTGGAACAACTCGCTAATGCTAAAGGTACATCCGCTGCGGAAATTGTACGTTTGGCTATTGATGCCTTTGATCCTGACTCAATGGATGCAATGAACTCTGATGACTTAATGGAGCTAGTATCAAGCCAGCTCAAAGAAGCGATTAACTCTACCCGTGAGGCAAATGAACAGGTCTCAAAAACACTCAAACTAATGGATGCGAGTCACTAAACTATGTCAGGCTGGAAAGAGATTTTACTGGATACCTTAAAACTCACAGACGAAGTCAAACGCTTAAACCGTCAAGTGCAAACATTATCCGACCGAACCATTGATATTGATAAACGCTTAGTCCGCTTAGAAACTCTGGTTGAGGTAGCAAAATATCAGCAAACCAGTAACACTGACTCTTTGGAGCATAATTAGCTCAGACCCCCTAAATAGAGACTTATTTTTCGCAAGTTAAGTAATTTTAGGCACCAATACCCCTAAGTTATCGACATTTAGAGGGACACTTTAGAATTAAAGTAAGTACTTACTTATTTTGAATTCGTCTCACACTCCGAAAGAAGCAAAAACACTTTTGTGAGATATATCCTACAAACATTTCAGCTTTTTCCTACTTCTTTCCACCAAGAGAATTGACATAATAACCCCACATTGACGTTACACAGGATGTACTGAAGGCCAAGCTAGGCCAAGGGATGCAACAAAATTCTGTTTGTGGATAGCTTCAAGGAAATGATTATCCAGGGAAAAAGGATCGACGCCTCGCCAACATGACGTTGCCGGGGCGTTTTTATATGCACAGTTTTTTTAACTCTTCTTGATTCTACTCCTAGCGGCGGCTATCTTTCTATAAGACACTCGAGTCTCTACTCACTTACTGTGTCCCTAATCGCTGTCTAAAATTGGATATGTATGCAAGTCGATAAGATGATGACAAAAAAGATTGTCACCGTTGAAATGGATGATTCATTAAATGTTGTCAAAGAAATATTTGATAATGTGACATTCCATCATTTGCTGGTTATTGAATCGGGCAAGTTGACGGGTATTATTTCAGATCGTGATTTATTCAAAGCCATCAGCCCTAATCTCGGTACCGTCGCCGAAACTACAAAAGACCTTGCTAACCTTAATAAAAAAGCTCACCAGATAATGAGTCGGCAGCCTATCACGCTAACCGAAGACGCTAGCGTTTATACTGCAATTGATATTTTTAATGAAAAGGGTATTTCCTGCATCCCCATTGTCGACGCAGAAAATAAACCCTTAGGGATTCTCAGTTGGCGCGATATTCTAAGAACGTTAGCTGATAATCGAAAACGCAAAGGCTAAAAAGGTTAATTCGATTTGATTGATTTACCACGACCAATGGCATAATAAGCCAAACCTCTTTCTTCCATTCGATCAGGGTTATAAAGGTTTCGTCCATCGAAAATAACATTATCAGCGATTTCTGACTGAATAAGGTCAAAGTCAGGCACTTTGAAATTTTGCCACTCAGTACAAATCACTAAGGCATTAGCGCCTTTAAGTGCCGCTTCCTTGGTACCGACTAATGCTAGATCATCACGTGACCCATAAATTCGCTGACATTCTTCCATCGCCTCAGGGTCGAATGCTTGAACGTTAGCACCTGCATCCCATAATGCTTCCATTAAGTTACGACTGGACGCTTCACGCATATCATCAGTCTTAGGCTTAAAGGATAGGCCCCAGATCGCAAATGTTTTACCTTTAACATCACTGCCATAATGACGCTGAATATAGCTAAATAACTTTTGCTTCTGATTATTATTAACCGCTTCAACCGCCTTGAGAATTTGCGAGTCATAACCCACTTGCTCTGCTGTTTTGACCAAGGCTTGTACATCCTTAGGAAAACAAGAACCGCCATAACCACAGCCTGGGTAAATAAAATGATAACCAATCCGTTCATCAGAACCGATACCTTGACGGACCATTTCAATATCAGCCCCTAATTCTTCCGACAGGCTTGCCATTTCATTCATAAAACTGATTTTAGTCGCCAGCATACAGTTCGCAGCATATTTGGTTAACTCGGCACTGCGAGTATCCATAAAAATAATACGATCGTGATTACGGTTAAACGGCTCGTACAACTCACGCATGACTTCTTGAACGGATTCATCGTTATCAGTACCAATAACGATACGATCTGGTCGCATACAATCACTGACCGCAGCACCTTCTTTTAAAAACTCGGGATTAGACACAACATGGAAAGCAAGGTCGGATTGGCGCTCTGCAAGTACTTCTTTGACAGCATTAGCCACTTTTTCAGCAGTACCAACAGGCACGGTTGATTTATCAATGATGATCGCTTCACGTGTCATATAAGTCGCGATTGTTTTGGCAACAGACAAGACATATTTAAGATCTGCCGAGCCATCTTCATCGGGAGGCGTACCTACCGCAATAAAATGCACTTCTCCAAACTCAACGCCCTCTTTAGCATCTGTCGTGAAATGAATACGACCTGCAGCATGATTAGCTTTCACTAAAGGCTCTAGACCTGGCTCGTATATCGGTATATGACCTTTTTTCAAATTATCGATTTTGTTTTGATCAATATCGACACAATAGACCTCATGCCCCACATCCGATAACACCGCAGCCTGCACCAGGCCAACATAACCAATACCAAAAACCGTTACCTTCATGACTTTATATTATTCCTGTCACCAAAAAGACGTCATATTACCATGCAAGCACGACAACAGGGTAAGTTAAGCTACCTAACCTATCATATTAATACTCCTGAATAATGTCAGCAGTGCCTTTTAGCCCGGATTATGCATTAAGCACGAAAAAGGTATATTAGATATTGTTGTGCATGGTGAATTTATCCAGACCTTCATGATTCCAATGCGTAATCTGGGTTTAACTAGAAGCGAAAGTTGTTTGTTATACTGCCAACGATTTTTTGTAATTTAAGGTATTATCGGCTTTCTAAAGAAGCCATCATCTACCAACGCCACGAACTGTCCCCTTAAAGGTCTTTATATGTCTCGTCAATTTCCCGCTTCTCGTTTGCGCCGCAATCGTTATCATGATTTCTCTCGTCGATTAGTTCAGGAAACCCAACTTTCCACCAATGACTTTATCTACCCGATGTTCGTAGTGGAAGGCAATAAACAACGCATTGCGGTCGAGAGCATGCCCGGTATCGAGCGTTATTCCATTGATGAATTACTCAGAGCCGCAGAAGAAGCAGCCAATTTAGGTATACCTGCCATTGCACTTTTCCCCAATGTTGAACCATCTGTACGTACTCTTGACGGTAGTGAAGCATACAACCCCGATAGCTTAATTTGTCGCAGCGTTCGTGCATTAAAAGATAATTTACCCGAACTTGGCGTAATTACCGATGCTGCCCTCGACCCTTATACCACCCACGGACAAGATGGCATTATCGATGATGACGGTTATGTCTTAAACGATATTACGGTAACCGCTTTGGCAAAGCAGGCACTTGCCTGCGCCGAAGCTGGCGCCGATGTCATCGCACCTTCGGATATGATGGATGGACGCGTAGGCTCGATTCGCAACGCTTTGGATGAACAGAAATATATCAACACACAAATCCTGGCGTACTCCGCCAAATATTGCTCAGCTTATTATGGCCCATTCCGTGATGCCGTTGGATCTACCGGTGCATTAGGCAAAGGTAATAAAATGACCTATCAAATGGACCCGGCTAATACCGATGAAGCCTTACATGAAGTAGCAATGGACATTAGTGAAGGTGCCGATATGGTGATGGTTAAACCCGCTATGCCCTATATTGATATTGTGCGTCGCGTTAAAGATGAATTTAAAGTACCGACCTTTGCCTATCAAGTCAGTGGCGAATACAGTATGCACAAGCTTGCCATTCAACAGGGCATACTCAGTGACAGCGTTATCTTTGAATCACTCACTGCTATTAAACGTGCAGGCGCTGATGGCATCTTGACCTATTTCGCGATAGAAGCCGCTAAACAATTACGCGCAAATAGCTGATGCAAAACCTTTTAAATCTGGAGGGAAGACAATGAGTAGTAAAATTTATTTTAATAATAAACAAAATAGAGCTTTACAACTCAGTGTGCGTGCGATTTCTGAAGCTTATCGTTTTGTTTCACCTAAAGGCGCAAAAAAGCAATTACGGCGGTTATTATTAACACCACAAAAACGAAAGCCTGATACGGTGCCCGATAATATTTCCAGTGATGCCATTGAAACACCATACGGCAACATAATGACTTACGCTATTGGTGAAGGTCCTGAGATATTATTTATTCATGGCTGGTCTGGCTCTGGCTCACAGTTTTTTAGCTTGATGGAAACCGTCGCCAACATGGGTTATCGCGCCATTACCTACGATCACTATAAGCATGGCAATAGTGGAGGCAATGAAAATAATTACCCGCTATTTGTGAAAAGTATCGATATGCTTGCTGGAAAACTTTACGACAAGAACTCGCTTGCTTGTATTGTCAGTCATTCAATGGGTTGTAGCGCAACTCTAGATCTTTTTAAAGGAAGTACATCTCCACATTTTTTAATTGCACCTTTATTTAACTTCTATGATGAATTAGAAACACGGGTAACAGGTATCGGCATTTCTCAAAACTTTTTTGATGAAATTGTATCCTCTATTGAAATAGATTATGAGATGTCAGTTAAAGATCACGATTCACTAAAAGATATCACCCAAATCAAAAGCCCAATACAGATTATTCATAGTCGGAGCGATAAATTTGCTTTACATAAATATAGCAAAGAGATTGCAGAAAAACACAGTAATATTCAGTTGAATACTATCGATAACATTGGGCACATGCGCATTGTTTCTGTTCCAGAAACTGAAAATACATTAGTTAACTTCTTAAAAAGTTTATAAGCATTGATAAAACTTTTAACATTAACAATTAACTTAGACAACGGTACGATTAATTATGACAAACAAAGCTATTATTTCTACTGACCAAGCGCCTGAAGCAATAGGCACCTACTCACAAGCAGTGAAAACGAATAATACCGTCTATATTTCTGGGCAAATTCCTTTAGATCCATCGACGATGGCAATGGTAAGTGATGACTTTGCAGCGCAAACACATCAAGTCTTTAAAAACTTAGCCGCTATATGCGAAGCAGCTGATGGCAGTTTGGCTGATATTGTTAAATTAAATCTTTTCTTAACTGATTTAAGTAACTTCGCTACCGTTAACGAAGTCATGTCTGAATATTTTGAGCAGCCTTATCCTGCACGCGCAGCTGTCGGCGTTAAAGAGTTACCAAAAGGCGCTTTAGTTGAAGCAGATGCAATAATGGTTATTTGATTTTATTCTTAGATAATATTTTGGTTGCCCACAAAAGTTTTTATTTTTGTGGGTTAATCCCTAACTCACCCCATATACCATCTATTTTTTCTTTAACTGCCTTATCCATAATAATAGGCGTTCCCCATTCCCTTGTTGTTTCACCTTCCCATTTATTAGTAGCGTCCAAACCCATTTTAGAACCCAATCCAGAAACAGGGGATGCGAAATCAAGGTAATCAATGGGTGTATTTTCAATTAAGGTAATATCTCGTACAGGATCAGTGCGTGTTGTTATTGCCCAAATCACATCTTCCCAATTACGGGCATTCACATCATCATCCGTCACAATAACAAACTTGGTATACATAAATTGTCGTAAAAAAGACCACACACCCATCATCACTCGCTTAGCATGGCCGGGGTATTGTTTTTTCATAGTGACAACTGCCATACGGTAGGAACAGCCTTCTGGCGGCAAATAAAAATCGACGATTTCAGGAAATTGTTTTTGCAAAATTGGTACAAATACTTCATTTAGTGCAACACCTAAAATAGCGGGCTCATCTGGTGGCCGCCCCGTGTAGGTACTATGATAAATAGGGTTTTTGCGTTGAGTAATGCGCTCAACAGTAAATACAGGGAAAGTATCCACTTCGTTGTAATAACCGGTATGGTCACCGAATGGCCCTTCTTCAGCCATATCGTCCGGATAGATAAAACCTTCCAATATAATTTCTGCACTAGCAGGAACCTGTAGATTATTATCAATACATTTTACCACTTCGGTTTTGCCACCCCGAAGCAAACCGGCAAACGCATATTCACTTAGCGTATCGGGTACAGGAGTGACTGCACCTAAAATAGTTGCGGGGTCGGCACCCAATGCAACCGCAACAGGATAAGGCTGGCCAGGGTTTTGTTGTTGCCATTCACGAAAATCTAATGCACCACCACGATGACTAAGCCAACGCATAATCAAGCGATTTTTGCCAATTACCTGCATACGGTAAATACCAAGGTTTTGCCGCTCTTTATTAGGGCCTTTAGTAATCACTAGCGGCCATGTAATCAACGGCCCAACATCACCAGGCCAACAGGTCTGGATTGGGTAGCGAGATAAATCAATTTCATCGCCCGTAAATTGCTGCTCTTGGCAGAGTGCTTTTTTTACCACTTTTGGCGACATATTTAGCACTTGCTTAAAGATAGGCAATTTATCCCAGGCATCTTTCATGCCTTTTGGTGGCTCTGGCTCTTTAAGCATGGCCAGCAATTTCCCAATATCTCGCAAGGCTTCAACTGAATCAGCCCCCATACCCAGCGCCACACGTTTAGGCGTACCAAATAAATTTGCCAATACAGGAATGGAATGACCAACAGGATTTTCAAATAATAATGCCGGCCCGCCAGCACGCAATGTGCGATCACAAATTTCTGTCATCTCTAGATTCGGGTCAACCGGATGGCTTATCCGTTTCAGTTCACCTAAAGACTCAAGCTGTTCGATAAAATCACGCAGGTTTTTATATTTCATAAGCGGTTGTTATATAGATTGTGATAATAAAAAGCCCATCATCTAGATGGGCTTTTTAAGGTACAACAATAAACATATCGGGAAAAAGATATGAGCTATTTTCTTTTCATCGACAAGAAGAATTCATCGTTCGTTTTAAACCCTTTAAGTTTATCAACGAGAAATTCTGTTGCAGCAACATCTTCCATATCGTTTAACAATTTACGCATAATCCATACGCGCTGTAGCTCTTCTTCGCTCATTAATAAGTCTTCGCGACGCGTGCCTGAACGACGAACATTAATAGCAGGATAAATACGTTTCTCAGCAATTTTACGATCTAGGTGTAATTCCAGATTACCCGTACCTTTAAACTCTTCGTAGATAACTTCGTCCATTTTCGAACCCGTATCTATCAATGCCGTAGCAACAATTGAAAGGCTACCACCTTCTTCGATGTTACGAGCTGCACCAAAGAAGCGCTTTGGTCTTTCCAATGCATGAGCATCAACACCACCCGTCAGTACCTTACCTGATGAAGGAATGACAGTGTTATAAGCGCGGGCTAAACGTGTAATGGAATCTAATAAAATAATAACGTCTTTTTTATGTTCGACTAAGCGCTTCGCTTTTTCGATCACCATTTCCGCCACCTGTACATGGCGCGAAGGTGGCTCATCAAAGGTAGAAGCAACCACTTCACCACGCACCGAACGTTGCATCTCAGTAACTTCTTCAGGTCGCTCATCAATAAGGAGAACGATCAAATGGCACTCTGGATTATTACGCGTAATCGCCTGAGCGATATGTTGCATCATAATGGTTTTACCCGCTTTTGGCGGTGCAACAATAAGGCCACGCTGCCCCTTACCAATAGGAGAAATCATATCAATGATTCGCCCCGTTAAATCCTCAGTGGAACCATTACCGGTTTCAAGCTTTAAACGGTCGTTGGGGAATAATGGCGTAAGGTTTTCAAAAAGAATTTTGCTGCGGGAATTTTCAGGCCGATCAAAGTTAATTTGATTAACTTTTAGCAGTGCAAAATAGCGCTCACCTTCTTTCGGTGGACGTATCTTTCCAGCAATAGTATCGCCCGTACGCAAATTAAATCGGCGAATTTGACTGGGCGATACATAAATATCATCCGGACCGGCTAAGTAAGAACAATCTGCTGAGCGTAAAAATCCAAATCCGTCCTGGAGAATTTCCAGTACGCCATCCCCGTAGATATCCTCACCACTTTTGGCATGGCGTTTAAGAATGTTAAAGATAACATCCTGTTTACGGGAACGGGCCATGTTGTCGAGGCCCATTTCATTGGCAATATTAATCAGTTCTTCAATAGGTTTTGTTTTTAGATCAGTTAAGTTCATAGGTATGTAGTGGTGTCAGTAAAAAAACAGGAGGGTTCGTATATGTTATTAGGGTATTTATCAGTAACAAGAAAGTGTTAATCAACGAATCTGTGAGCAATCAGTAATTAATAACAACCGCAAATAAATCATGCAATACTCAACGAGTAGCTCCAAAGGAGAGGGGAGTAAAAAATGAATTAGTCCGGTGGTTGTAGACTTGGCCCTGAATGTATTTTTAATTAGGGGCGACCACAGTTCAAATCGAATATTTGCAGTATAACGAATATTCTGTCTAGCGCAAGCTCTCAACGTAAAAATAATCAGCAACTACAAAGTTTGTTATAGTTTTGTGATAAATAGCTGCTGTGTTTTAGATATTACTAACGATTAAAGGTTATCTTTAATGAAGTTTTCTAAATCAGGCTTGGATAAAGCACCTACTGTCTGCGCTTCCATATTACCATTTTTGAATATCATCAACGTAGGAATGCCACGAATACCGAACTTCGCTGGCGTTTCTTTATTGCCATCGACATCCATTTTACAAATTTTTAACTGCCCTGCATAATCGCCTGCTAGCTGATCCAATACAGGTGCAATCATTTTACAAGGGCCACACCAAGCCGCCCAAAAATCAACCAATACTGGCCCTTCTGCGCTAATAACATCATCATTAAAGCTAGTATCTGTCACATGCGTGATCGCGTCACTCATAAATTCCTCTCAAAGTCATTATCTAAAACTGATCGGTATAATAAGGATTGTTCATCCGATAGACAAGCAATCTAAATAATTATTGTGCTAAATGTGATAATAATTGAGTCTGCACACCAGCTTCTGAGTCACCTCGATTGCGACTATATGTGCCACCTGTATCCAGGCTCCAGCTCTGCCAGTCATCCTCAAGATAGAGGTCAAGCTCATGAAGTAAACGCTTCTCTAGCACCGTTGTCTCAATTGGGAATCCTGTTTCTACTCTGCGATTAAGGTTCCGTTCCATCATATCGGCACTGGCACAATAGAGAGCAGGTTCTGCATTTTTGAAATAGTACACTCGAGAATGTTCTAAGAAGCGCCCTATAACAGAGCGTACCCGTATGGTTTCAGAAACCCCCGGAATACCTGGCCGCAAACAACAAATGCCCCTGACGATCAAATCTATTTTGACGCCTGCTTGAGATGCACGATACAGAGCTTGGATGATGGAAGGCTCAGAAAGGCCATTGGTTTTAATAACGATATGCGCATCACATTCACCTTTAGCCGCTGTTGCTTCAGCTTCAATGAGCTCTATTAGCTTTTGTTTAAGATTGAAAGGAGCATTCAACACTTTTTCCATTTTTTCAGTTTTGCCCATACCGGTGAGCTGATGAAAGACCCGGTGAACATCCTCGGCAATGACCTGATCAGAGGACAGCAACGAGTAATCCGTATAGACACGGGTTGTACCCGAATGATAGTTACCTGTACCCATGTGGATATAACGGACTAATTTTTTGCCTTCACGACGCACAATAAGAAGCATTTTTGCATGGGTTTTATAACCAACAACGCCATAAACCACTAATGCTCCGGCCTCTTGCAGGCGACTCGCAAGCTCTAAGTTATCTTCTTCGTCAAAGCGCGCCCGCAATTCAATAACCGCCGTGACTTCCTTACCGTTACGTGCAGCTTCAATCAAGGCAGTCGCAACCGGCGAATGGGTACCTGTTCGATATAGCGTCTGCTTGATTGCCACGACATTGGGGTCTTTGGCTGCCTGATGAATAAGCTCAACCACAGGAGCGAAGGATTCAAAAGGGTGATACAGCAGATAATCTTTCTTGCTGATACTATCGAAAATATTATCCTTCTGGGTCAAGCCTTTAGGGATACTAGGCGTCATCCTCGGGTATTTTAATTCTGGACGATCCACCTTATCCATCACGCCCATCATACGTGTTAAATTAACAGGACCATTAACCTGATACAGATCATCCTCAGTTAAGCCTGCTTCACTTAATAGGAAATTAACCAGTGGTTCAGGGCAATTATCAGCCACTTCTAAACGTACAGCTCGACCAAATCGACGAGTGTGTAGCTCACCTCTCAGTGCTCGCGCCAAATCTTCCACACCTTCATCAAGGTCAAGGTCAGCATTACGAGTAATGCGGAATTGATAACAACCCTTCACTTTCATACCTGGAAACAGGCGGTGGGCATGAGCATGAATCATCGAAGAGAGGAAAATCAGGCGATCACCCCCATCACTTAACTCTTCGGGCAACTGTACTAACCGTGGCAATGAACGGGGAGCAGGAATAATAGCCAAACCCGTATCACGACCAAAAGCGTCTTTACCTTCTAAAGACACAATAAAATTTAAACTCTTATTCACTAAGCGTGGAAAGGGGTGAGCCGGATCTAACCCAATGGGACTAATAACCGGCAACACCTCTTTTTTGATAAAGCGCTTAACCCATAGCTCCTGCTCAGGCGTCCACATATCTCGGGCAAGAAAGAGAATATTTTCTGCCTCTAATGCCGGTAACAAGATCGTGTTGAGCGTTTCATATTGATGAGCGATAGTCTCATGGCAGATCTGGCTGATTTTGCTTAGTACTTCAGATGCATGCATGCCATCCATACCGCTGGTTTCACGCTGCATTAGTAGATCTTTCTTCAAGTTAGCTACCCGAATTTCAAAAAACTCATCCAAATTGGAGCTAAAAATCAAGAGAAAGCGCAAACGCTCCAGCAACGGATGATCTTCATCTAATACTTGAGCCAATACTCGCTGATTGAATGCAAGATGACTCAATTCACGATTGATATAGTATTCAGGATTATTTAGATCAAAGGCTTGATCGTCACTTTCCAACTGGCTTTCGGGCATAAGAGGGCCTTCCATAACTGGACCTTATAACGTTATTAAAGAACTTTAGACGACAATAATCTAAGATTGTGACACTTTTGTTGCGAAACCTTTATAACGTTCACCGGTCTGATAATCTATTGTAATTTATATATCTTTTTACATCTGTATCTATATAAAAGCACAAAGTGATGCTTTAAGACAATTATCCAAGCGGAATGTAGTTAATGAATAAATCTAAGTTAGTCGTTTTAGTGGTCGTTGTAGCTCTAGTCGGTGCCTTTTTTGCCTTTGACGGACAACAATATATTTCAATTGAGCGCTTTCGTGCATGGGTCGATGAAAACGTATTCTCTGCAGCACTAGCTTATTTTGCATTATATGTACTCGTTGCTGCACTCTCTTTACCGGGTGCAGCTGCCATTACGTTGCTCGGTGGAGCAGTGTTTGGTTTATGGCTCGGTGTATTACTGGTGTCGTTTGCCAGTAGTGTCGGCGCCACCCTAGCCTTTCTATTATCGCGCACATTATTTGCCGATACGGTCAATAAAAAATTCGGCAGCTATCTTGTTAAGATTAACGAAGGGATAAAACGTGAAGGCGCATTCTATTTATTCACTTTACGTTTAATCCCTGCGATTCCTTTCTTTGTAATCAATCTTGTCTTTGGCTTAAGCAAAATGAAAACCTGGACTTTTTACTGGGTAAGCCAGCTAGGCATGTTTGTTGGAACAATCATCTATGTTAATGCCGGTGCGCAATTAGGCGAAGTTGATGAGTTAAGTGTATCGGGTGTGTTAACGCCTTCGATCATTGGTGCCTTTATTTTATTGGCCATTTTCCCCTATATCGTTCGTGCTGCCGTTGATTGGTGGAAAGCAAAAAAAGTTTACAAACAATATACCAAACCTAAAAAGTTTGATGTTAACTTAGCGGTTATTGGTGCCGGTAGTGCCGGACTTGTGAGCGCTTATATTGCCGCCGCAGTAAAAGCTAAAGTCGTCTTAATTGAAAAAAATAAAATGGGAGGCGACTGCTTGAATACTGGCTGCGTACCCAGTAAAGCTTTAATTCGCGCTGCAAAAACTAACCACTATATTCATAAAGCCAACGAATTAGGGATCGAAAACGCAAGCGGCAAGGTTAACTTTTCTAAAGTTATGCAACGCATACATAAAGTCATCGATACAATTGAGCCTCACGACTCTGTTGAGCGTTATACCAAGCTGGGTGTTGAGTGTGTGCAAGGTGAAGCCAAAATATTATCGCCTTATGAAGTCAAAGTAGGCGATAGAATTATCACCACAAAAAATATAATTATCGCCAGTGGTGCACGACCCTTTGTGCCACCTATTCCAGGGTTAACGGATGTTGATTATCTAACATCTGATAATTTATGGTCCTTAGAAGAACAGCCAGAAAAATTATTAGTCATGGGCGCTGGCCCTATCGGCTGTGAATTAGCGCAATCTTTTCAACGCCTAGGAACCGATGTCACTCTAGTCGATATGGCCGACCGCTTAATGCCTCGCGAAGATGAAGACGTTTCTGCCTATATGCTTGATACCTTTAAAAAAGAAGGCGTTAATGTATTACTGAACCAGCAAATTGTTGGTTTCAAAAAAACGGATACAGGCTACATAGCACAGCTTAAAAGCGATAGCGAAGAAACCGAAGTCAGCTTTGATAAAGTGATGGTTGCAGTAGGCCGTAAGGCTAATACAGATAGCCTTGGCTTGGAAACACTCGGCATTGAACTCGCAAGACCAGGAACCGTTATTGTTGATGAGTACCTGCGCACTAAATTCCCTAATATTTATGCTTGCGGTGATGTTGCTGGCCCCTATCAGTTTACACACACTGCTGCTCACCAAGCCTGGTATGCCAGTGTAAATTCACTGTTTGGAAAAATTAAAAAATTCCGAGTAGATTATCGTGTTATTCCATGGGCAACGTTTAGTGATCCGGAAGTGGCACGCGTAGGCCTAAGTGAAAGTGAAGCAAAAGCACAAAATATAGAATTCGATATTACTAAGTATGGTATCGATGATCTTGATCGCGCCATTGCCGATAACGAAGCCAAAGGTTTTGTAAAGGTGCTCACTGTCAAAGGTAATGACCGCATACTGGGTTGTACCATTGTTGGTAGTCATGGTGGTGAATTAATTACAGAGTTTGTTTCTGCCATGAAACATAATATCGGCTTAAATAAAATATTAGGGACTATTCATATTTATCCTACGATGAGCGAAGCGAACAAGTTCGCAGCCGGCGAATGGAAACGCGCGAATGTATCCGAAAAAACATTACAATGGCTGGGTAAGTTTCATAATTGGATGAGAGGTTAACTCTTATCTCTTTATAAACTCAATGTAGAATGCAGAGTAATGATGCATTCTACATTGGCTTCTATTTAAAGACCCGCCGCCAATTCTTTAGTCAATGCTGACGCCGATACTTCTTTACAGCCACTGGCATTTTGTCCGCACCAGAGAGGCGAAAAATCACTACATTTTTTTGATTCCGCTTCCTTTCGAAGAGCTGTTATTGACGTTGCTGCCAACGGAAACTCAGAAGCATGAGTATTGATAGGACCAATTTCTTTAACCGCTCGATTAACAATACTACGCGCTGGCCGACCAGAAAATATATTAGTAATCGCCGTATGATTTGCAGTCTGGCTTTTTATTGCTGCACGATGTAGCTGGCTGGTTTTGGTTTCTGAGCACAATAGATAAGCAGTACCGACTTGTACTGCAATAGCGCCTAGAGAAAGCGCCGCTGTAACACCTTGTGCATTACAAATACCGCCAGCAGCTACCACCGGCACACTAACATTTTGAATAATTTGAGGCAAAAGTGAAAGCGTACCCACTTGAGTAGTGAGATCTTTCGTTAGAAACATACCACGATGCCCACCGGCTTCGAGCCCCTGTGCAATAATACCGTCAGCACCATGGGCTTCAAGCCAGCGCGCTTCTTCAATTGTGGTAGCAGAAGCAAGAATTTTTGTGCCCCAGCTTTTTATTTTAGTTAATAGTTTTCTCTCAGGTAAGCCGAAATGAAAGCTCACAACTTTAGGCTTGTATTTTTCAAGAACATCTACCACTTGAGTACGGAAGGGTTCACGACTAGCACCTGCTGGAATACTGTCGGCATCGATATGATATTCAGTAAAATACGGCTGCAATTCTGCTCGCCATCGTGATTCACGCTCAGCGTTTACTATCGGAGGGGTATGACAGAAAAAATTAACATTGAAGGATTTATCAGTATTTTCTGTAATTGTATTTAATTCTGCATCGATCATATCCAGCTCAAGCATAGCGCAAGGCAAAGAACCTAAACCTCCAGCAGAAGATACGGCTATTGTGAGATCACTATCCTGAACACCCGCCATAGGCGCTTGGATGATGGGTAGTTCTACACCTAAAAACTCTTTAGCATTCACCTTCCCTATCGCCTCTTAGGTAAAATATCTAACAAAAGTAATTCAACTTAATAAATTTGGAATAATATCGACAACACCCATTTCTTTAAAGAATGGATAACCAAAAATACCAATGCCTAAAGCTAGAAAAAAGGCTAGAGAGACTGGTAAATACTTTCTAAACTCCTTTAAAAACATAAAACCCAGCAATGTTATAAAGAACAGGATAAAAATCAGTATATGAAGCAACTTCCACTCTGATGTCAGCACCGATATGGGTGTCATTACCAGTAACCAAAGAATAAATTGTACTATTCCATTTTTCATGAATTTAACTAACCTTTTGAAAAACCAACTAAAATTTAAATTAACAGCGCCATTTAATCGTTTTCTGACAACTCTGACGATCTCTATTGATAATGTACATGACGGATATTTGATGCATCTAACCGAACAATTAATACTTACCAATCGGAATACAACGGATAATGCCCCCTGTATTGGGCTAATCATACGACATAATCGTTAGCCATAATACAGTGATAAAAACTCAGACTAAATAAGGCTTAAAATACTACCGAAAAATACATTGCATAACAGCAGCCGAAGAGGGGCAAAGAGATGAGAACTGTTTTGTCTGTTTAATAGGTTTTGGAACAATGTCCCTACTTATCGTCACAAAACCCAGCTTACTAAAATACGCTTCTGCAGTTTCCGTTAAGAGATATATTTCTTCTACTCCGTTTTCCATCGCGTACTGTTTAACTTTAGAGAATATAGATAAACCTATACCTTGGCCTCGATACTCCTTAAGCACTGCAATAGATCGAACTAATGCAAACTTATTGTAAAGTTCGATTCCACCAACACCTATTATTTTATCTATTTCTTGCAGCACTAAAAAATTATCTAAATGATGCTGGCAATCTTCATAGGGCAAATTTTCTTGCTTAAGCATTGCTTTTATGAAGTTTAAATCACTATCAGTCGCTTTACGAAAATTCATAATTTAGGTATTTTTATGGCTGTTAAATAGAAAATTTGCTTTTTACTTAGTCAGTACGAACACTAATAGTAGTAAGAAACGAGCCCAGCCCACACTTTTTGTGGATGATTTTTATGTGCTTGTTATGAGCTTTGTGTATTACGAAGCTCATTGATTTCAAATCCAACAGTTTACCGATACAAGTCAGCACGGCTTCTAGTACTAGGCGCGTCACCCCGACAACTGGAGACGGAGCGAGCAAACACAACCCTGGGACGCGTTATACTGCCTGTCTCGTTTATTTGCTTCACAACAAACTCAGCTATGCAGTTACATTCGCTCGATTCTTTGGCTTTGTCTTCGTTGATACATCGATTAAACCCAGCGTCGACAACCTTTTTAAAAGCTGGCTCTTTTAAACCCAGTTTGTCTGAAATTGATGGAGGCAATGCCGCCAGTTTTTCAAGTATCAACGGCTCCAATATGTTGTGTACTTTTTCGCATCGGTCAGCTGCTTGCTCTAGTGTCGGTTGCACTTGCGCCGGTGGGATTTGGCTATAAGCCACCCGCGCCTTTATCTGTTGAAGGGAGGCGCATACGTAAACACAATCTTCA
This sequence comes from uncultured Pseudomonadales bacterium, assembly GCA_947487765.1. Lineage (GTDB taxonomy): Bacteria > Pseudomonadota > Gammaproteobacteria > Pseudomonadales > Cellvibrionaceae > CANLBN01. Next base: position 651,845 of record CANKXO010000003.1, read on the forward strand.
ACTGCTCTTGCATACTGAGCGTCCACTACTAGGTCACGATTTTCCATACAAAACTTAGCCTTGCCCTCCATAGCCTCAAGGCGCTGGGTCAATGCAGGATCTAGAGTCTGTGCATTCGTCGTCGTAAACGCGGCACCCGCAGCGACGAACAAACAAAACATATGTAACACGGTCTTTAAAAGTGGCATTGATAACCTCATATTAGTAGCTCTCTTATCGAGCAGTATGATCAGACAAACACTAAATTTTCTCAGAAATCAAAGACTCTGACTCCATTGAAAAACACCCGCTAAGTAAATTATCCTTTAGACCTTTAAACTCCTCGACAAATTCTTTTGGAGTGATGGTGTATTGTATTTTCATATTAAATGTCCTTATACATGACGCTCAGCACAACTGAAGCGAAACGTAAGTTATTCCGCTGGTGTTTCTTGTTATGTGTTTTTTGGTTAATGCGACTAAACACCAGATTTCACCATATCTTTAATTTTTACTGCTTTTTCAAAATGGTCTAATTCGTGAGTTTTAATCCACCACGTCGCCGCCTCCATAAGAAGGCTGGGATCATCATTTTTATTTGCAAAGAATGCATAAAATGACAAACCTACGGACTCATCTTTAGCGGCTATCTTTTTATCACATACTTCTATTATTTTTTCTCGGAGTTTTAATCTCATTCGATATATTTTTTTCCTTCATTAATACACATAACGTCGCCAGAAACTGCCGGAGTAAGCTGGCTGTTTTTTTACAAAAAAGAAGACAGATTACGGAGGTCAGACTTATTGACATTGTTATAATTAAAATTCACGCTGCAAGACTTGGTCACCATTGACGTATATAGAACAATTATGCGCAGTATAGCTTAAAGTGGTTTTCTTAGAAGATGTATCTAACTTACATGCAGCTTTAAGTGAGTTGCCATTGTAGCCAATCTCTTCTTGAAGAGTTTTTGTTAAATTACTCATACTAAATTCAAATTTAAACTTTTGCTCACCTTTGATATCGATAAATAATGTATCTTTAAATGCTGTTGCTTGAACCTGAAAACGCACTGGAATTGATTTTTGGCCTCCAATATCAATGGTTGCCATTTCTTCTAAATTTTTTGTGGTAGCACATCCAGCAACAGCTATAGATAGTATTAAAGTAGATAATATTTTTTTCATAGCTCTCTCTTCTTTGGGTTGATTTTTGGGAATAATTGGTGATTCCACCTTCAGACAGAATATGAAAATAGAGCAAGAGCACATTAGCCATTGCTTTATTTCCTACTGAACAATTTTCCGAATTTATCTCCATACTCTCCTAAGAGTTATAACGCCGCTAGCAGAGGCGCAGCTTTTCTGCGTCCTGCTGGCTGGCCTTGTTAGATTATTTTGAATTAATCTCTTCTTCAAATTTTGCAATCACTATTTCCAACAATGAGGCATCATTAACTAAATCTGAGTTTTCGTCTTCATCCAATACTCCAGTATTTAACTTGGTTTCAATTGATGCCATGTATTGATGCAAAGAAGCTAATATAATTACTTTTTCTTTGTTGCCTAGCTCCATGTTATACAACCCCTTTTTGAGAAACGTCAAAATCAGGTATTGCCGACTTTGAAAACTCTTCTAAATTATGAATAAAAGTATCTAAAGGCATGTCATACATTGGACGTATGGTGTAGTGAATTTGTCCTGTTGCTTTGTTAACTCCTTCATCTCGGCTTACTCTAAAAACTGGTGGTATTTTCGATCCTTTTGGTAACTTCCACCATCTATTGCCAAACCTAGGGTTAGGTTTGTTGAAAAGCGATATTCCGCCAGACCTAGAGTAAACCCAAGAAGTTCCGTCTTTTTCATATACTTTTAGATCATGAACTTGTCCTTCTGTTCTAGGTGGCATTGTTCTTGGTTTATGCATCTGTGGACTAGTTGTACTCCCATGCCGATATAAATCTGTTGGCAATACATCAAAATATAGCTCTTTAATTATTTGTCCCATTTTCTTCTCCTTGTTTTAATTTTACGAAATCTAACGTCCGCAACACCGGGCAATTTGAAGCGAAGCGTAAATTGATCCAAGTGCTTGCGCTTGTTATGTTTGCGGGTATGCATACGTATCAATACTCCAATACCCAGAACCTGGGTTTTTAGAACCTAACCAACCTCGCTTCATTAGCTCTTTAACTATAAGCCGATTAAAAAAACCGTGCCCAACAAAAAGGACTTGCTCATATTCTTGCGCTAAGACAACAAGTTTATTTGTAGCCGTATTAGCTCGCAACTTTGCCTCTTTAAAAGACTCTGAATTATTTGAATAACCAAATAGCCATAAAAACCTAAATAAAACTGCCCAGTGGTTTGGGTACAATTTCAAAAAACTGCCATTAGTTGAAGGCAGTCCCGCTTCTATGAATAGTGACTCAGATAAAAAATATTTTTCTGAATCAAGTGCATTGGCAGAATCAATTGACCTTTTTAAACTACTACTGATTATCGCGTTACACTCATTAGCATAAGCCAATACACTATCTGTCGGCACTGATGATGCAGATAGTGATGAATCATTGTAACTATTGATCCAATCCATGAACGCCGATGCTGAAATTCTTTTTCCATAGTTAGTATTCGGCATACCGTGCCTGAGTATTGCTATTTTCATGATTTAACGCCCCATTCAGGGGCTGATAATAGCTTGCTAAAATTGTGTAGCGAAGCGGAACCGAGCAAGCTGTTAGCAGTCCCGTTACTGTAATGGCTTGTTATGTGTATTGAACACCTAAGTATCCATTTTCCTTTTTGGCCTTATTGAACTGCTCTATATTTGAAAACGGCCATAGTTCAACATTTCCATGTACTTTCCATTTATCCAAGGTACTTTGGCCAAAAATACCCAAAGAAATACATTTTAAAAAATCTTCTTTAAATGTTGCAGAAGGCCAAATGTATTCAATGTCAGTTTTAAGGAAAAGTACCCACCTAGCAACTATTGTCCGATCATCTCTAGACAGAGCATCTTTACCTTTAAGTTTGTATTCTTTCATGTCGCTATAAAGACACCATGCACCATGAGAAAATACTTGCCTGATGGCATCATCATTTGATTCTGGAATAGAATCTTCAAATTCATCGTTAGATATTTGCCCTGAACTTAAACTACGTATAAGTTCAGCAAGTCTATTTCGTGATGCTCGATCAATCATAAATACACATAACGTCCGCAACATAGGACAATTTGGAGCGTTAGCGGAAAATTGTTCCGAGTGATTGCTTTTGTTATATGTAAATAAATATTCATACTTTAATTATTGAGCTTACGTATAGCAAACCACCATATAAGAGAAGCCAAAATACACCCGTAACCTGACACTAACGATAGAAAACTAATATAATAATCTGGAAACTCTTTATTAACACCGTACATACCCAATAAAAATAACATCCCTATAAAAAAAGACCCTAAAAACCCGCAAGCTATATGTGACTTAAAACTCTTATTTCCAATGCTTTTAAGCCATAAAAACACAGGCAGAAGAATAATTGTAACCAATACAATAGGAAGCAAGAATATAAATAAAGCGGCAAGAACCACTAAGTTCTCCTTTTACATATAACGCCTTGCCAAGGGGCACACGGAGAAACGCGTAGTGTGTCCTGCGGAGGCCACGCTTTTTGTGGCCGGAGTAAACTTAGGCAACTTGTTATGTACTTTAAATTACTTACCAACAAATAGCTTTAAGTAGCCCCATACCATTTGGAAAGACAATTTCCACCCTTCAAAGTAGCCAGTATTTATTTGTGCTTGATATTTAACGGCATACAAAGCCATCCCCAACCAAGAATATAAAAAAAGGGCAGATGGTATTTTCAAAATCTCAGGCATACCCATAGTCAATTCGATTGCCTTATAAAAGGAACCGATAATAACTATGACTAGCCATAAATTACCACACAAACAAAAAAAACCTTTTAAATAATTCATTTTTAAATTCAACCCTTAAGTACATAACGCCGCCAACACAGGCGAGTTATAGCGAGTCCAGCCCACGTTTTTTGTGGGCGATTGTGATTGGCTTTGTTATAGGTGAACATACTCAACGATGGGTTCCTGCTCACTATTGTAAATTTCTATTTCATGTCTGATATTTTTGCTTTTAAGCGCATTAGAAACTAGCTTACCTATTTCAACCATAGTCTCTATTGTCCAACCAGAACCTTCAAACTCGAACGGCTCTTCAGGTGACAAGTTACCAACATACTGAAGTTCAACATCACCAGGATTAAGCATGTTTGATAGCTTGGGGAACCGGATAGCCCATTCACCGGCACTAGCTTCAATCCCTTGAGAATTGAGAAGCTCTGCAAGATCAAGTATATCTTTGCTAAAAAATACTGTGCCAACAATAGTTGCAAAATTTCCTTTCACTTTTTACCTATAACGCCCAACACAACGGGCAATTGGAGCAAAGCGTAAATTGCTCTGCTGGTGTTTCTTGTTATGTGTTTTTTTCA
>CANKXO010000004.1 GCA_947487765.1 uncultured Pseudomonadales bacterium
GATATTCTGCATCTGCGGTTGAGAAACCTGGCTCAATTAGTTTTGCTATTTCCATAGTGATTTAAAAACATAACGCCGCGCACAGGGGCGGCCAAATAAGCGCAGCGTTTTGGACGTCCCTGCGACCAACGGGAGCGATTGCTGCGCCTTGTTATATTTTTTAATGTACATAAATATGGCCGATCTTACAGTAGCCATTTGCTGTTTGATTCGCAAAAATAGTAACCGAAGTTTTTGCGAATTTGGCAGCAGTTAACAAACTTACATAAGTTTCATAATTACTATCAGACTTATTTAGATAAGCAAATGTCCTTGTGCTATTGCATAGTGTCGGACCACCTTCCAAAATAACTCTGAAGGCATAATTTGATTCATGGGTTACTTCAATAGTGTCTATTTTTCCTTGGGTTGATCCATCCCAAGCAGCAATAGCAGGGAAAGGCACTGATAAAAAAGCCAATACAATTAATTTTTTAAGCATACTATCTCCATAAAATATAACGCCGTGTTAATGAGCAACCGAAGCAGCGCGTAGGTTGTCCCGTGGAAGCCGCTCTTTTTGCGGCTGGAACGAAATTGAACACTTTGTTATGAATAACTTTCAGTTTAAGTTCTAGTAAATGTGCCCATAATTCCATGTTTCTACAATTGAACCACCATATACTCCACAAACACCAAGCCCATAGACTGTTACCGGAGAGCCTGTGGCCTTAGCAGTAAGAGCCATACTAAGAACTGCTTTTCCACCCTCAGAGCCAGCATCAATCCCAAATGCACTTTTATAAGCAGAATGAACACAAGAAGGTGGAGTTCCACCTATTGGCTTGTCAAAAAAAATCATCGCTCTCCCGTTATTATCTACACGCACTGAAACCACTTTTGCTAGAGATACACTACCAATTGCATGAACCTGAGAGACGAAAAATGCCGTAAAAATAAAGCCTATTATTAATTTCATACCTTCCTCATTTTATAAAAAACCCGATTTAAAAATTCATAACGCCTCAATAACTGGCATCTGGAGCAACGCGGAAGCTGTCCGGCGCCGATAGGCGCGTAGTTAATTGATTTGTTAGGTGTTTTCATCTGGATATAGCTCTTCCCACTTAGGATCAGCATGCTCCCAATTAATTTCTTTTTTGGTGAGATAGTTACAAACAGACCAAAAATCACAGTGCGGCTGGACATTAATAACAAAGTACTTTTCACCGTTAGTACCTTCGTACCCGCAACCCATTTCAGATATTTCTTTTAAAATCTGATTAGAGTAGTCCGATTCTTTAATTGATCCCTCGAATATTATACGAAGCGTCTTATGCCCGGACTTTTCTAGAACCCTTATCATGTATGGGTAAGGGTCATCACTATACTTTAAATCAGCCTCTACTATATCGTCATACGAAACGCCGTATGCATAGAATGGAAAGTTTTTTACTTGATACTTATTACTCCCAAGATCATCAGCCCACGGAAATTCAACATCGACTTCCTCTGAGTCTTCATAAGATGTTTCTATACCAATTTTTGCATGTTTAGCTTCCATATCTAGTACACCTAACGCCTTTATAAGCGGAAATTTTGGAGTTGATTGATGTTGTGCTATTTAAGCACAAAAACGAGCAACGTAAAAATTGTCCGCTTGATAAACTTGTTACATTTAACTTTCAATCCATGCAATATTTACATTGATGCACGGGTCTGTACCACTTGAATCAACAGCTAGAACTTTTCCTGAAGCTTGGGCAGCGAGAGCAATACTGAACATCATTTTAAACGATTCCAATGTTACACCAACGCCATCTTCTCTTACTAAAATATAGCCATCATTAGCTAAACACTGAAATCTATCTCGTGTTGGGTTTTCAAAGAATATCTGAAATGAAGCTTTACCATTATTTACAGCCGAGTGCACGACTCTAACGGCTTTAACATTTCCTTTTGTGTCGCCAACAGGCAAGCTATAACTTGGCATGCTAAAAAAGATAAATAATACCAATAAAATACTTTTCAATTCACTTTCCCCTAATTTGTATTATAAATGTAACGCCGCGCACAGGGGCGGCCAAATAAGCGAAGCGTTTTGGGCGTCCCAGCGACCAACGGGAGCGATTGCTGCGCCTTGTTATAGGGTTTGAGATTGCAATGCATATAAGCCTACAAACGGAATAGTATAAATTACGGCCCATAATACCCAAACCGACTGCCAGTAATATACATAATTACTGCGCTTAACCAATTTGTAAATACCCGCAATTGCTAGACTAATAATAAATGGAACAAGCAATATAATTGCAACCCAAAATAATGTATGTAAAAACGTTGCTTGTGAGCCAGCGATAGACGGAAAAACGAATGCTAGTAGATAATTAGCTAACATGCTAAGTACCAACAACAGAACATATGTTTTTATGAATTTATGCATAATCTAAATAGCTTTAGCCCTATAACGCCGTTGTATGGGGCTGGCTTGGAGCGCCAGCGGAAAGCCAGTCCCAGCCGCGCCTTTTGCGGCGAACATGACAACTTTGTTATGTGATTCAGTCATTTGCAGCCACTATAAAGTCAGACCCTAAATGTATTGCTGCACCGATGACTAATTTAAAATCTGAATTACGGTCTTTGAGCAAGAAACAATCGACGCCTTCAAATATTATTTTTTCACAAAACAGCTCTACATTTGTTTGATATACATTCCCTTGTATGTATTGAACTGCTCCTAGATTCATTGCAATACTATTTCCATCCTTAGCCAAAGCAATACATAGCGAGTTACTCATTGAATTTTTAAAGCTGACCAAATCGGCTGTAGCTCCCATCCAATCTGAGAGCGCTTGATTTACTTTATTTAATTTTTTATCCGTAATCATCGTTCTTGGTTCACATAACATTTGTATATCACGACATCGTGATATCTACCTTATTAAATTATTAAGTATCCATGTTAATTTATTGTTTTCAATAATAATTTTCTAATTTTTTATAAAACCTCGCCAGTGACAAAGTGACCCGGCTCACTTTGTCACTGGCGCTTGGCGCATTATCTACCCAGCTGTTTTTATAAGGCGTTGATTTAATTGATATTTTTAAATTGCATAAGGGGGAAAGTGAGCGCAGCTAGTTTCTTAAATTGCCCATTATTTGATTTTATTAAAAATATACTGTATAAAAACACAGCTATTGTTTTTTGATTATGGAGAATCTTAATGACGAAAAGCCCCTTTTTAAATTCAGTGAGAAGTGCAATTCGGCTACGCGGTTACAGTATCAGAACAGAAAAGTCATACCTTTATTGGATACGCTTTTACATTAATTTTCACGGGAAACGCCACCCAAATGAAATGGGCGCTTTAGAAGTAACAGATTTTTTAACGTGGTTGGCCAGTGAGCGTAAAGTCGCTATCAATACACAAAAGGTTGCTTTGAACGCCATTGTTTTTCTTTATCACAAGGTATTAAATCAGCCTTTAGGAAAGCTAAATTTTCATTTAGCATCCAAACAACGCCAATTACCAACGGTTCTTTCCGCTAAGGAAATCTCCTTAATTATTCAATCATCGAGCCCACCTTATACTCTGGTGTTTTCATTACTTTATGGCTGTGGCTTAAGAGTCAGTGAATGTTTACGCTTACGGATTCAAGATGTCGACTTTGAACGTAAAGCGCTCACTGTAAGAGACGGTAAAGGCAGAAAAGATCGGCAGACGTTATTACCTGAATCAATTATAGAGTCATTAAAAAAGGCTCGTAAGCTTGCGATCGCTATTCAAATAAGTGATAACTTAAAGGATATCGGTCCATCGCTTCCTTCTGCTTTTTCTCGTAAATCACCGAATGCTTATCGACAAGCTGCATGGATGTTCTTTTTTCCTTCCCATTCAGTTTGTAAACACCCCCAAACACAGGAACTATGCCGACACCACTTACACAATTCTTCTGCAGGTAAAGCATTACGAACTGCTGTTAAAAAATCAGGTATCGTTAATAAACGTATTACATGTCACACTTTTCGTCATTCCTTTGCAACACACTTATTGGAAGCAGGTCAAGACATCCGCACTGTACAGGAATTATTAGGCCACAATGATGTTAAAACGACCCAAATCTATACTCATGTTATAGGTCAACACTATGCAGGCGCAGTCAGTCCTCTTGATAAAATCAACCCGAAGATCGATGAACCCAAAGCCGTATATTTATAATGGCACTGATATGCTTACTTATTCATTTTCCGCCATAGCATAAACATTTATTTCACCCGTATCAAAATCACTGGTTACGGTGAATACAATCGGGCGACAACAGACGAAGCAGTCTTCAATATATTGTTGCTCTTCTCCACCGCTAGGGTCCAATACGATCTCGATGAGTTCCCCACAATAGGGGCAATGGCATTTTTGAGTTTCTAACATGTTGAGCCTATTTTTAATTTTTAACGTACAATATTCCTTTCGATATTCGACGATAAGAACCATCACCTATGAAATATAAAGGTCACCCTGATTTTTCTCATTCACAGCAAGCTAAAATTGGCGTGCTTATTACTAATCTGGGGACGCCAGAAGCACCCACCCCCAGTGCCTTACATAAGTATCTTAAAGAGTTTTTATCTGACCCACGGGTTGTCGAGTTCCCACGCTTACTATGGAAGTGTATTTTACACGGTGTTATTTTACGAATCCGCCCTCGCCGCTCTGCTGCTGCCTATAAAACCGTTTGGCGTGATGAGGGCTCTCCCTTGATGATCTACACAAAAGATCAATCCAAGGCATTAAGGGAATCCTTACAGGCAGAGTACGGTGAAAATATTATTGTGGATTTCGCTATGCGTTATGGCTCTCCTTCAGTTGGGGAAAGGATTGAGCAGTTTCAGCAAGCAGGTGTTACTAAGTTGTTGGTTCTACCACTCTACCCTCAATATTCAGCAGCGACTACAGCCTCAACTTTCGATGCTCTAGCGCAAGACTTTACCCAACGCCGCTGGCTACCGGATCTACGCTTTATCAGCCATTATCATGATTACCCACTCTATATAGACGCCATAGCCGAGAGTATTAAAACGCACAGAGAGGAGCACGGCGCTGTGGATAAGTTACTTTTTTCTTATCATGGTGTGCCTTTGCGTTATTTAAAAAATGGCGACCCTTATCATTGCGAGTGTTATAAAACCTCTCGCCTTATTGCTGAGCGGTTAGGCTTGGAAAAAGAGGCTTACATGACCACATTTCAGTCTCGCTTTGGTCGTGAGGAGTGGCTGAAGCCTTATACAGACGAAACTCTCAAATCATTCCCCGCAAGCAATATCAAATCGGTTCAGGTTATTTGCCCTGGGTTTTCTGCGGACTGTATAGAAACTATTGAAGAAATCTGCGAAGAAAACCGTGAGTATTTTATGAATGCCGGTGGAGAGAGCTACCAGTATATTCCTGCTCTCAACGCCAGCCCAGCACACATACATTTGTTAACAGAGTTGGTGAAAAAGAATCTACAAGGCTGGGATTTTGCAGAAAAGAATTCTGGGCTTGAATCGGATAAGCATTACCAAGCATTGCTGAATAACCTTGTTTAATGATATCTAGTTTTACAATTATTGTTGCTGACGAACTGAACCAGACCAGAAGGTAAAACGTATTAGCAACTGTTAATATTTTTTAAGGTAAGAGTAATGTTTGGATTTTTTAAATCTGACCCAAAGAAAAAACTTCAAGAAAAGTATGAAAAGCTACTCTATGAAGCTATGCAGTTTCAGCGCAACGGGGATATTAAAAGCTATTCTATGATTACAGCAGAAGCTGAAAAAGTGCATGATGAAATTAAAAAACTGCAAGCCTAACCATTTTTAATTTTTACTCTGCTAGGCAACACTTATTGCGGCCTGTTTCTTTCGCTTTGTATAAGGCTTCATCCGCACGTTCAAAGACTTTTTCACAAGTGTCGCCTTCTGTAAACTCCGCAATACCTATGGATACTGTAATTGTAATTTTCTCGTTTTTATAGCGAAATGGCGCGTTAGCTAAGGCTTCTCGAATACGGTTAAGTACTTCTAATGCCTTTTCTCCATCAGTTTCAGGTAACAGTAATACAAATTCTTCGCCACCAAAACGCGCCATAAAATCCACTTCGCGCAATCGCTTTACAACAGCATTCGAAACAATTTTTAACACTTTATCACCAGTTTGATGGCCATAGTTATCGTTAATTTTTTTGAAAAAATCAATATCGATAACCGCAAGCGTTAATGGATGTTTATAACGTTCCCAGCGCTGCATCTCTTGATGAGAGCGCTCGTTATAAGCTTCTCTATTGGGTAAACCTGTTAAGCTATCGGTAACCGCACGCTGTTTTTCTTCCTCCAAGCGATGGCGAATATCTTCTTCATTTTGCTCCATTTGTTGTACTTTACTGGCAAGTGCTTGTAGCTGTACCGCCAAACTTTCTCTGTCTTCTGGTGGTTCGCTTTGTTGCTTATAATCAGATAGCGCCACTTGTAGTTGCTGTACATGGCTTTCAACGGCTTGCTTTAAGGAGTCAATATTACTGTGATCATTAAGCGCTAAGGTAATGGTTGCCATACCTTCGTTGACACTGCTATGCAGATGATCAGCAGCGTCTCTGACTTGTTGCTCTGTTTCAATGGAAATACCTAAGGCATTGAGAACCTCAGATAATTCACCATAAAGATGTTCTAAGTACTGTTGATAATCATTATCCGCACCAATATAAGCTTGTAGTACAAAGTCTCGAATATCTTCGAGCGTAGGTGCAAGTTCGAACCAACGTAAACCTTGTTGAATACGTTGTCGCGCTTTCGTTGCTTTTTGCTGGGCCGCTGGCACTGTTTTAAAGTGATCCAATAGCTCTACTAAAATAATTGATACTCGATCTGGCACATCAGGTGAACTTTCTTCCTTATATTCCTGTTGCAGAATAGCCTCTGGGATATTACGCTCACGCTGATAACCGATGACTTCAGCTTCGCCATCAATCACCTCACCTTCTGCACTGATATCGTTTTCGCCTATTTCTTCCCAATCTGCCTCTTCAGCTCTCGTCCCTGTTTCATTTTCGCTGTCATTCTCTGACGGAGTATCTGTAGTCGGTTTTTCAGTATCATCGGCTTTATCACCAAAGAGCTTTCCAAAGAGACCTGAGCTACTTTTAGGCGAATTGCTAATAGCCTGTTGTTGTAAATCGCTCAGTTGTTGCAGCAGACGTTTGAGTGTGGCAGGAATCAACACACCTTTAGGGAGTTGTTTTTTAAAATGCTTTATATTGGGTTTTACATCGGCGCTTGGACTTTGTTGTTGAACTTGGCTAGCAATATTCGCTAATGCTTTACAGATTTCCTGCCAGTGGCGCTGTTGCCGCTGCCCGACTTCTTCCGTCACTCTGGGTAAGGATTTAAGCATGCGGTCAAAACCCGCAACATCGTTATGTTTCACACTTGCCAGAATGGCCTGTAATCTTTCATCTAAACCGGTATCGTAACCCTCAGCGGCAGAACACAACGTAGTGACTGCACGGTGCAGAATACTTTGCTGCGCCGCTAATGTTTTCTCCAATTGCTCCTGCTGAGCAAGGCTTCTGCGGTATTTATCCCGCCACGGATTATTTTGTTCTGACATAACAACAGTGATTTCGCTGTGATTCTTAAATGGACTGGAACCCTCAGATAAGCACAGCCAAAATGACCAAGATTAATAAAGGGTTATATCGTCTTTTAGTATAGCTGGCACAGGGCAAGATGCCCGCGAAGGAGATAAATTCTGTGGCTCTATTAGCTTATTCGGATATATAAGATCAAAAGATAATCAGTGTTAGTTATAAAAACTTTCAATGTACTCAATTTGCAGCGCATAGGAAGGATAGTTTATTGCTTTTGTGTCGATACTCTCTCAGGTCTAGCGGCTTTTATTTAGAGGAAAATACAACGCTCTTAGCAAAGGAATCCGTTCAAAGGTTTTTTTGAGAAGCACTGGCAATATGATGCTTGCTAAAAACATACAAATCGCCATGACAGGACTGCTATCGACAGCAAATATTAGCTTATAAGTTTTATACACAATTATGCTGAAAATACCGTGAAAAATTAATACAAATAAACTAGAGGATCCAATAATAGAAAATAAAGAAGCCAGAGACGAATGTCTGCTCAGATAAGCCGATAACGAAAATAAAATATAAATGCCTGAACAAGAACCCAGAAAGACAAAAATAGGTGAAACAAAAATCTTTCGATTTAGATTGATATATGCATCTGTAAAAATAACTACCGTAAAAAAAGTAATTAAAGATAAGTATAATATTTTTGGTGATAAACTAAAATTGATTGCATAGTTTTTAAAAAAATGACCCGACAGAAAAAACAGTAGTGTCATTACAATAATATCAAAAGTAAAAGGCAAGCCGATTAATGCGTATTCTGTGCCCGCAAAGAAAAAGGCTTTATATTGAAAGTGTTCAAGTGATAAATAGCCTATAATTGCTAAAAAAATTAAGGTCAACACCTTCGTTATGTTAGCCCTAGCATTGATGTTTGTTAATTTTAAGAACAAGTAAGCAACTATTAATACTAGCCACAAGTGTGGCAAAAACCATAAAGGCTCCAACATAAGAACACTGACGTAACCATAAAAAATACCCAACAATGCTTTCTCTATATCAATATCTTTTACAATAAAAACAACAAATAAAAAGAATATAGCAGTAACAAAATAAGGTTTTAAAAGACTATCAGCTTTTTTAAGCGCTAAACGATAAAAACTAACCGGTTCTGAAAAAAGTACACCAGCGATAAAAAAGAAAAAAGGCAACCTAATCAGACTCATGGCTGAAATGGTTTCTGGGAAATAGTCAAATAATTGGCTATGCGCCGTAGCAACTAAAATAATGCTAATTGCTTTAGCTATATCAATAAAGACTATTCTTTCTTTCATTTAGTATTTCTTTTATATAATTATTATGCCTCTTTACCTTCAATTGCAGGCAAACGAGATAATGACTAAATAGCTTTAAGTCATAGCATGAGTATAAAGGTGCGGATAAGAAATTTATAACACTTTTTTAAGAAGGGAATAAACTCTCACAATATTTGTGAGAGTTTATTGTAAGGCAGGGTGACTATAGATCGAGAATAATCTATATATTCGCTTTTTCTTTGTTAATTAAGTGCTCGGTCACTTGTAGCATTCTTGCTGTAGAACCGGTCATACTGGCAGAAGTGCGGTATTTACCATTAATAATTAACTCAGGTGTGCCTGTAATACCATAACTGCGTGCACGAGCATCCGCCTGTTTAACCATGGAATTCACACCAAAGGATTTGAAGGTTTTGTCGAACTTTTCTTTAGTAATACCATGAGTTTTAAACACTTCATAGATTTCACCTTCGTTTAGCATTTTCTTTCTCTTGAGATGCATAGCATCGAAGATATCTTTATGCATGACTTTTTGTTTGCCTAGGACAGCTGCTGTATAGAAAATGCGAGCGTGAACAGCCATTTTTTTATTCCACATAGCAGGTGAATGTCGAACAAAGATATCGTCTGATTGCTGGCTTTTCCATTGCTCAAAAATAGGGCGGAATTGATTACAGTGCGGGCACCCGTACCAAAAAACCTCGGTTACCTCGACTTTGCCTGGGCTACCGGTTTTAACCGGTGTTTCTATCACTTGGTAGTCTTTACCTGCAACAAACTGATCCTGTGCGACCGAAGCGACTGAAATCAGCGCTGTGAATGCAAAAATTAACCACTTAGACATATGTGTCTCCTGTTATTATCAACGGCTTATTGGGATATTGGACTATCGGCTAAGCGTTAGTTCCATAGGGTTCGATAAAAAGAGAGATTTATCACAACTAGCCACTGAATGACTTTTAACTGTATTAAATCTACATAAAAAAGGGTAGCTTAAGCCACCCTTGTTACAAGTATTACTAAGCCTGTGTTCTTTATACGCAAGTAAAAATGAATCTGCGCTGAATAAACTAACTAAATAGCGTCTTTAATTAGTTCAAACCTGAAATATAGTTAGCCACTGCATCAATTTCAGCATCACTCATATGCTCAGCGACCTGACGCATGATTTGGGACTCACCATCGTTGGTTCTCTCACCACCACGGAATGCGCGTAGCTGTTTTGCAATATATTCTGAATACTGCCCACCTAAACGTGGGTAGGCAGCCGGCTCATTTCCCAAACCACGTGGCGAATGGCAGCCAGTGCACGAAGGCACGCCAGTGGTAAGGTTGCCAGAGCGAAAAACTCTCGCGCCGAGAACCAAACCATCAACTTCAATGCCTGCATTTACTTTCACTTTTAAGGGCTTAGCGCCTGACAATTGGATTGTTTTGCTATTGTAGAACGCCGCTAAGTCTTTCAGCTCTTGCTCGTCCAAATCCTCTAACAAGCCAGTCATCTCAGGAATAATACGTGCGCCTGACTGAATATCTTTTAACTGTTTGGTTAGATACTTTTCACCTAAGCCTGCCAGTTTTGGGAAATTAGGTGCTGGACTATTACCATCCGCGCCATGACAACTGCTGCATACACCCGCTATTTCTTCCCCATCATCCGGGTCACCTGCGAGTACTTCCTCTTGTGGCGATGCCGCTAATACGTTGCTTACCATAAAAAAAGTAAACAAAGTGGCTATGGTTGTTGACAGAAACTTGTTATTGATCATTATTTAGCCCATTTACGTCGTTGTAGGTATGATTAATCTTATAAATATTATTAAGTGGTTACGAATTATCCAACTTCTTCTATTGTCATGGATAAATTCATGTCGTTACCAATTCAGCAGGTTACAATGCACCACTTTTTATTGGCCCGTAAAGTGCCGAATTATAACCTAATATGATCAAAACGCACTACGCTTCAACCACTTAGGATACCGTATGTCTCGCCAAAACATCTATCAAAAGGCAGAATTCTTCCATAGTTCGCCTGATCTGGCTCATTGCCCCGATGAAGGAGGCTTCGAAGTCGCCTTTGCTGGACGATCAAATGCGGGAAAATCCAGTGCAATAAATACCCTGACCGGCAATAAAAAACTGGCCCGAACCAGTAAAACGCCGGGCCGAACTCAAATGATCAACTACTTTAGAGTCGATTCTGAACGCTCTTTGGTTGATTTGCCGGGCTATGGTTATGCAAAAGTACCGCTTGCGATTAAAAAGAAATGGGATAAAAACCTTTCAACTTATCTGCACGAACGTAAATCACTGAGTGGCTTGGTTTTGCTGATGGATATTCGTCATCCGATGCAGGAATTCGACACCATGATGCTTAACTGGGCAATTGAGGCTGAGATGCCTGTACATATTCTTCTCACTAAAGCTGACAAGCTCAAAAGGGGCCCTGGCAAAAGTACTCTGATGGCTGTGGAAAAAAGTTTGCTCGAGGCTAATGTTGAAGATTTAGTCAGTGTTCAATTATTTTCAGCGCTCAAACAAGACGGCGTTAAAGAGCTTGTTCGAGTACTAGATCAGATGTTATCACTGGAAGAAGGAGGCAATTCAGGTGTTTTGTCATCAGAGGAATGATGGCTGTCCAGTTACAGTTGCAGTGTCATATAAACTAGCCTGGGCTGTTTAGAACTGCCCAGAAAATAATAGGATTCTTCCAGGGTCATATTCGTATAAGTAACCTTATAAGAAAGAATCATATAGGTAACTAAGCCATCACCGAGCTGATTGCGCCGCTGCGTTTTAGTCTCAAGGGCTTTTACCTTTTTAAGTTGGCCGGCACGCCCTAAAATTGCCTGTAAACGGCCTTTCACTTCGTCAAAAGGGACGATTTTAAAGTCTTTTTTCGCATAATATCTGAGCTCTTTGGTGATATCACTATTTTTTCGGGCTTTATAAATCGCCTTCATTACTCGTTTAGCGTCCTGCTCCTGCACCTTGATGCCACAGGAGACAACACCAGACAAAAGGAGAAGCGCTAAACCAATAGCACACCCAAGATGAGAATATCGTTGTATATTTATGCCCATGATTGTACGTATAGCCGTAATGGCAGCCCTTTACCGATAACAGATTAAGATTGACTGACAATTAACAGTCTCTTCTCTGAGTATGGTCCATAGATTGCTTTTTGTACAAATTGGGGAGAATCACCAAAATAGACTTCTATTAAGGTGATTTTTAGAAAGGTGCTATGGCTATTGCTGCTTCCACTCCTCTAACTCTCCCTGTATTTCAAATTGGGCCTGCTCTGTTCTTTCTACATAATCCTGATAGGCTGGTATAGCCACTGCAGCCAAAATACCCACTATCGCTATCAAAGGGAAAATACACCCTAAAATCATGCCAAACATAGGCCAACGGCTTTCCTTAAATATTTTTTGCTCGCATTGAGGGCAAGCCGTTACTTTGCGCGACACTTTTTCTGCACAGTTGGGGCAGTACATTAGTGGGTCTGTAGGCGCAAATACTTCTTTTTCCATGAGAAAGATCCTTATATTTCATATTTTAAAAGGTTAATTTTAGCAGAAGAAACCCCTTCTATATTAACTAGAAAATTTTAATATTAAAAAGCGGAGTTTATTGGCAGACAACATGGATAAATAAATAGCTACTTGCCAAATTTTATTTACTCTCTAGAATGACTGGCTTCCGTATTTTGCATCGCCTGTGATGATTAAAAAATATTTAAAACATATCACCTATTTTACCGTTTGCCTGCTGATGTTAAATGCAGGTGTGTCGGTCGCTGCCGGGTATGCCATTAGTACGAGTATCGCTGACGATGGTGCCGAGAGAATTCTGCTCTGTACTTCTCAGGGATTTAAATGGGTGTTGGTATCTGACCTAGGTATCGATTCAGAAACAAAAAAAACATCCAGCTTTACGTCTCATGATTGCCCTTTCTGTACATTTTCGATTTATACCATTGATGATGCCTTACAAAATTCATCTTTATCCCTTGGGTTGAATCCTTGCTATAAAAAGTCTCATCATATTAATTCAGTTAAATCTACACTGTTCAATCCAGAGTTACTCTCTGATAGCCCTTCCCGAGCTCCACCTACTTTTCTTTGATTTGTTTTAACCCTGCTACACCTAGTAGTTGGGATATCATCGTTCATTAGTAAAAATACTACGTTTATTATTTCAGTGCCTATTGGCTCTGAAAGTTGTGTGCTTTTACTACTGAGATATAAAAGTATATTTATGGAGCTCTTTATGACGCTAGAAAATCTTTTTTCTACATCAAAACATTATTTTTTATTTAACAGTTTATTATTTAGTATCTATTCATCATCAGGCATGGCAGATGAAACACATTCGACTCACTTAGAAACAATAACGGTTATTGGCAATGAAGCCACAGAAAATGCCGAAGTAGGTGGGACACCGATTAAAGAATTACCTATCAATGTACATGTTGTCAGCGAAGAAGAAATCGAGCGCTTACGTTTTGTTGATCCTGACGAATTATTGGATCGTATCCCTGGTGAAACTCAAGTTAGAAATTTACGCATTCCCAATGGGGGGAAAAGCTATACCATTCCTTTAATCGATGGCATTCCTTTAGAAAACCCTTATGAAGGGGCAACCCAACGTATTGACCGTGTTAATACATCAGATATTCAACGTATTGAAGTTATTAAAGGGCCGTCTTCTGCGCTCTATCCCAATAATGCATTTGGTGGTGTCATTAATGTCGTGACTCGCGAAGCTCCACTCGAACCAGAGACTACTATTTGGGCGGAAGGTGGTAGCTTTAATCGAGAACGTACTGGTATCAATACAGGCGGTACGATTAATAAATTAGGCTATTTTATTGACCTCAACCTGCGTAATCTGGATGGACTTAGAGAAGGTGTAAAAAATGATCGGGACCAGTTCAGCGGCAAGTTGATTTATGATGCAACGGATAATACACGCTTAATAACACGGCTGGAAAGATTTAAAGAGGATGTAGTTGCTCGAGGTGACTTAACAGCAGAAGAAATTTCTGATGATCCCAAACAAGCAGGGAGCCTTAGCTCTTCTGAAAAACTTGAGCAGGATACTCTGTCTTTTAAAGTCGAGCACTTGTTAAATAACGGCAATATTGATTTTTCTTTAGTTTATCGCGAAAAAGATACTGAAGGTATTTCTCGCTTCAGAGGAGAGCAAGAGGAAAATGATGTTGGCATTAGTTCAAAGTTTTTATATCGTCACGACTTTTCTGTTTCAAATGTTATTACTGGTTTCGAAACGTATAACGGAGAACAAGATACTGATCGCTTATTAAGAGGGACTCTCGCTAGTATTGATAGCTCTCTCGATATTAATGCCTATTTTATCCAATATGAAGCCGACGTAACCCAGAAATTTGGCATCACAATGGGGGCTCGCTATGAAGATATTAATATTAGTTCTCGCTCCAGTGATAGCAGTGCTGCCAGTGGTAGTGCTTCATTTAGTGACACCGCTTTAAAGTCTGGTCTCACCTATGACCTCTCTCATAATACTATGTTATGGCTTGGTATTTCTGAAGGATTCTACGCACCTGACATCAGTGATATTTATGGTACAGGTGATGCACGAACGATCAATTTAAATCTAAAGCCAGAAGAATCAACCAATATTGAAATCGGCCTGCGTGGTACATCAGGCAGCTGGTCTTATGATACCTCGTATTACCACAACGAAATTAAAAATGCGCTGATTACACAAGAGTTTGGTACTGATGCTGATCCTTTTGAGCGAACAACCAATGCCGGCCAAGTAACGGTTCAAGGGCTTGAATCTGTTATCGAGTATGAACCCCAAAACACTAACTGGCGTGCAGGATTTACCCATACCTATGCCCGTAATACTTATGATTCTTTTGTTAGTAACCGTGGTGATTTTTCTGGTAATGAATTATCCCGTTCTCCCCGACATCATTTTAATGGGCGGTTAGCCTTCCTGCCTGTTGATAAGTTAGTGATTGAACTTGAGGGTGATTTTTATTCCACTTATTACAGCGATAATGCCAATTCCTCTGCAGGCAAGTTCAAACGTGATGAACGCATTAATTTGCGTGTCAGCTATGAATATAAGTCCTGGAATTTATGGTTGCACGGATTAAACCTGACTGACACTTTAGAAGATCGCGCCACATACAGCCGTGGCCAACTCAAGTTTCGAACCATTGATGGGCGCACTTTTTACGCAGGCGTTTCTTATCATTTTTAACACTTGAAACGTCAATAGTTAATCAACAGCAGGAATGATTATGTTTTTAAAAAATAAAAATTTAAATCGCTGGTTTTGGAAGTGGCATATTATGGGTGGACTTATTACTCTGCCTATCATTTTATTGCTATCCGTTTCAGGCATTATTTATTTATTCAAGGCAGACTATAACGACATGGTATATAGCCATATATTATTGGTTGAGCCTCCTGCCAGTAATAGTGAAGTGGTAAGTTATCAAGCACAATTGGATAAAGCGAATGCGTCTTCTAGCCGTCATGTGATGCAGGTATTTTTGCCCGAATCAGAAAACCATGCAACAGGCTTTCGTTTGCATGGCAAGGGTCATAGCCGAGATATTCTGTATATAAATCCTTATTCTGGCGAAATAACGGGAGAGGTAAAGCAAAAGCAAACTTTGATGTATAAAATTCGTAAGTTGCATGGCGAGCTATTACTGGATACACCAGGTACCTTAATTGTTGAGCTTGTAGCCAGTTGGTTTGTGGTGCTGATTATTACTGGGCTCTATATGTGGTGGCCAGCAAAAAAATTTTCCATCGGTAGTTTTTTCAGTGTGAGGCGGCATCAAGGACGCCGAATATTTTGGCGAGATATTCACGCAGTCTTTGGTTTCTGGTTATCAGTCTTTATGTTGATCATCATTGCCGGTGGCATGCCTTGGACAGATATTTTTGGGTCACAGTTAAAATGGGTACAAGAAAAAACGCAGACTGGATACCCTGAACACTGGCGTTCAACAAAAGGATTAGCCTCTGAATTAAAAGGGGTTGATTTCTTTTATGATGGTTTATCCTTAGATGAAATTGTTGGTCTTGCTAACAAACAAAACCTTAAAGGAAAAGTAACTATTAAATTATCAATGGAACCACAAGGGGTGATTACAATTTCAAACCGGTCATTTTGGTTGCGTGATCAAAAGGTATTTCATCTTGATCAGTATTCAGGAAGCGTTATTAAATCCTACGACTGGTCAAATGTTGGTATTTTAATGGAAATGCGCCAAGTTGCGATGCGACTCCATCAAGGTGAGTATGGCCTTGCAAACTGGATAGTTGTACTACTTATCACCTTAGCATTTACAGTAAGTACTGCAGGAGGGCTCGCCTCTTATTTGATACGAAAACCAGGAGGACGTTGGGGGCTGCCAAAAACGCCTGCTCAATTTAAAGTAGGCCGAGTATTATTTTTTGGCATACTCTTTCTTGGACTATTATTCCCAATGTTTGGGTCAAGCTTGATTATTTTATGGCTATACGAAAAAGTGATTCATTTTAAACAAAGGAAAAATATTTTAGCCACTTCGTAGATTTTAAAAAAATAACGATTAAAAAGTGTAGACTATGAATTTTTGCCTAGAAAATTTTTCCTTTTTTAGAGGCGCTGTTTTCTTCTCTATTCATAGTCTATTTTTAATGGGTGCTTTACTGGAAAAAAATCACTAACTAATAGTCAGATACGACCTTATTATTTCTATTAAGTCTTATTTAAGTCGCTTGTAAATTAGCATACTGCATCATTAACCACTTACTGCCTTCATTATCGAAATTTACCTGCACTCGAGCACTATTGCCTTTACCTTCAAAATGGATAATAACCCCCTCGCCAAATTTCTTATGGCTAACGCGTTGGCCTAAACTAAGGCTGGTTTGTCCTTCTTCATCTTCTAGATGAGTTTGACGTAGGCTGCCCTGACTTAAGCTGCCATTGTTATATCCACCAAATTTAACAGGTCTTTTTACTTCTGTTTTTAAACGAATTTCATGTAAACATTCTTCAGGAATTTCTTTAATAAAACGCGACACTCGATTAAACGTTTCGTTACCATGTAGGCGTCGCGATTCTGCATAGCTAATCGTTAGCTTTTCCATCGCACGAGTAATGCCTACGTAGCACAAGCGTCTTTCTTCTTCTAAACGCTCCGGATCTTCGATCGACATTTTATGAGGGAATAAATTTTCTTCCATTCCCGCAATAAAGACACAAGGAAACTCCAGTCCTTTTGCAGAATGCAGTGTCATTAACTGAACCGCATCATCAAACTCATCCGCCTGAGACTCCCCTGCATCCAATGAGGCATTATCTAAAAACTGCATCAATAAAGAAGCTTCTTCCTCTTGTTCTGTTTCATCTAAAGGTGTCGCTGCATCAGCAGGATCGAATGCTCGGCAAGCATTGATAAGCTCTTCAAGGTTCTCAACCCTTGCCTGGCCTTTTTCACCTTTTTCGTTTTGATGAAAATCCAACAAACCCGTGTGTTTTATCGCTGACTCGGCCTGCTCTGCCAGCGGCTTGTCTGCGTTTACAGTGTCTAACTCATTAATCAGTTGTAAAAAGCCGCCCACCGCATTAGCTGCTCTGGCAGTCAGGTTACTGGTAGTCACCATTTTTTCGGCCGCCTGCCACATCGAAGAGCCTTGCTCTCTAGCGTAGAGCCTTATCGCTTCAACTGTTTTGCCGCCGATACCTCGCGTTGGTGTATTAATAACTCGCTCAAACGCCGTATCATCATTGCGGTTAACCATTAAGCGCAAATAGGAGAGGGCATTTTTAATTTCAAGGCGATCGTAAAAGCGCTGACCACCATAAATTCGATAGGCAATATTTTCTCGTAGCAACACTTCTTCCAGGACACGTGACTGTGCATTGGAACGATAAATAATGGCACAGCTATCGTAGCGGTTACCGTCATTCATCCAGCTGTTAATACTGTTTACAATAAACCGTGCTTCATC
The DNA here is from genome assembly GCA_947487765.1 of uncultured Pseudomonadales bacterium. Classification (GTDB taxonomy): domain Bacteria; phylum Pseudomonadota; class Gammaproteobacteria; order Pseudomonadales; family Cellvibrionaceae; genus CANLBN01. The sequence goes on from CANKXO010000004.1 coordinate 17,933, forward strand.
TTGTTCATTAAACGCCGCATATAGATTAATCGGTTCACCATCTTTACCCTCGGTCCATAACTCCTTACCTAAACGACCATGGTTATTAGTAATAACGCCATTGGCCGCTTTTAGAATCAAGCCTGTAGAACGATAATTTTGTTCAAGCCTCACGGTTTGCGTTTGCTTAAAGTCTTCTTCAAAGCGTTGAATATTTTCTATTTTTGCGCCTCGCCATCCATAAATAGATTGGTCATCATCACCGACAGCTGTCACTTTAGCCGTGTTACCCGCCAGTACTCTCAGCCATGCGTACTGAATAGTATTGGTATCTTGAAATTCGTCGACCAGAAGAAAGGGAAAGCGGTGCTGGTAATGAGCAAGAACCTCCGGCTTATTTAGCAATAATTCATGAGCACGTAAAAGAAGCTCACCAAAGTCCACCAAGCCTCCACGACGGCAAACCTCCTCATAAGCGGTATATATCTTTAACATATTGGCTTCATAAGGATCAGCCGTTGCCTGTATATATTGAGGGCGTAAACCTTCGTCTTTTTGATGGTTGATATACCATTGAGCTTGTCTTGGCGGCCAGCGAGTTTCATCTAGCTGTAAGCTCTGACAAACACGCTTAACCAAGCGGAGTTGGTCATCACTATCGAGAATCTGAAAGCTCTGTGGCAAACCGACATCTTGCCAATGTATTTTTAGTAAGCGATGTGCCAGACCATGGAATGTACCCACCCACATACTGCGGGTGCTGCCGACAAAATTACCCGTTAATAGCGCTTCTAAACGACCCCGCATTTCCCTTGCCGCTTTATTAGTGAAGGTAACGGCCATAATGGAATAAGGGGATATATTCTCAACCTGAATTAACCAGGCAATCCGATGGACTAGAACACGAGTTTTACCACTGCCTGCCCCTGCAAGTATCAGCTGATTACTGGGCGGAGCGGTGACTGCTTCGCGTTGGGCATCATTAAGGTCATTAAGAATTAAAGAAACGTCCATAGAAAAAGGGTCGCATAAGAAGGAAGTAGAATATTGATTAACTCAAGGCAGAAAGGCTAATACTTATCTCTTTTAAACTAACCTTTCTTGCCCGAATAGCCGCTTGGTATTCTACCAATACTGTAAATTTATTCAGCCTTTTTCAATAAAAGGCTTATTTTTTGTAGTTTTACTACATAAAAATAATAAATAGTGCTTTAATACTACAAAAATATATCACCTAAAAAGGTATTTTCGAGACCCTTATGCAGCTCACACAATCTATTGTGCGTAATCTAGCCACCCTCCGTAAATCAGAGCGTAAAGTCGCAGACTATGTATTAGAAAATTTGTCGGATGTGATCCGCTTACGCATTACCGATCTGGCTGCACAGGCCGAAGTTAGTGAGCCTACAGTTATTCGGTTTTGCCGAGCGATTGGCTGTCGTGGATTCCAAGACTTTAAGATGACCCTGGCTCAGGACTTAGCGGCCAGCCCGGGGTTTGGTCAAATTACCGTAAACGAAACAGACTCCACGGAAGATTACTGCCACAAAGTATTTGATTCCACTGCTGATACCTTACGCAAAGTTCGAGACCAATTAGAAATCGGCGTGATTACACAAGCTGTCAACGCGTTATCAATTGCCAATCGGGTAGAGTTTTTTGGCTTCGGTGCCTCTGGCGCTGTTGCCGCAGATGCTCAACACAAGTTTTTTCGGTTGCAGCTAGCAACTGCAGCACACAGTGATCATCATATTCAGAATATGTCCGCGACGTCCATGAGTGAAGGTGATGTTGTCGTTGCAATATCACAAAGTGGCCGCACCAGTGCGCTGTTACAGTCACTCTCGTTAGTCAAAGAAGCGGGCGGTACAGTAATTAGCATCGGCCCAAGTAACTCACCCTTAGCTGAGATGGCTGATATCGCCATCGAAGTGAATGTGGAAGAAAATACCGAAATTTATACGCCACTCTCATCCCGTATTGTCCACTTGGTCGTTATTGACGTATTAGCTATTGGTTTAGCTCAACGACGCGGGCCGTCACTAAAAGAGCATTTATTGAAACTGAAGAAAGGGCTAAAAACCTTACGTGTTTAGGTTTGTATCAGCGCCCTTAAAATTTTTTATCAAGTAATAACGGTATTAATCTCCACTGAATGATTCAGTGTCTGGTAAACCACACAGCTATGCTCAACAGCTTTAATAAGCTTGCTAGTCACTTCTTCGTTTAGTCGTTGTTTAGCTTTTATAGCTATATGAACATCAAACCTGCGGAAGCCAACACAAACGGCAGGATCAACTAATAAAGTACCTCTCGCATCAACGAACCCCTTCACTTCAACACTTAGACTCTCTAGTGTTAACCCCATGTGATTGGCAATAATACGCGTCGTTGAATCAAAACATGACGCAAGTGCACCACATAACAGGTCGCCAGGTGTGGCTTTATCACCGTCTCCTCCGAGCAAATGATGCACTCCTATTGTTACAGGAACCTTATGGCTTCTATCGATAAGTACCTGCGCATGCAGTGGGTCATTTGCTTTTATAGCGTTTGATGTTGTTTTTGCATAATCAATAATCTGTGCTGCTTCTGGGTTTTGCTTATAGCGATTGATTAAAGGGCCCTGCCTATCGCGCATGGAAATGGCCTTATCTCTCGTCTCTGTATTTTCTACTGCTAATTGAGTATTCATAGGGTTGCCTCTGCTTAAAATAGTAAGAGGCAAACGTACTAGCATGGAAATTGATAACACAATACGCTTGCCACTCTAATGTTTTACACTGATTTTTTAATGACTGCTTCAAGGTATTCTGACGGCACAATCATCGTGCCATCATTAGCGACATTAAACCGGTTAATTAATTGATGAATCGCTGTCTCTAATTCCTGTGCTCGCTCATCATTCAGGGATAAAAATGCCTTGTGTACAGGGCCATAATATTCTTTAAATAAGTCTATCCAGTGCTGTGGTGATTGATAACGAAAAACATATTCTAGCTTTTCAGCTCGAATAAATTCTGACGACTGGGAAAAATGATCTTTTAAAAATGCTTCTGTACCCCATAAAGCAGGGGAGTTAAGACCGGACGGCGGCGGGGCAAATCGACCAATAATTTTGAAAAGCTCGCCAATAAAGCTTGAAGGGGTCCAGCTGGCTAAGCCAATTTTTCCTCCCGGCTTACACACTCGACGTAGTTCTGATGTGCTTTGTTGCTGATTAGGCGCAAACATAACGCCAAATGTGGAAACAACGTTATCAAAAAAATTTTCTGGAAAGGGCAGTGCTTCGACATCGGCTTGTTGAAATTCAACAGATAAGCCTTCAGCCTTTGCTCTGATACGACTTTGACCCAACAGATGCTCAACGTAATCTGTTGAAACGACATTACAAAAACGTCGCGCAGCGGCTAGTGTTACATTACCATTCCCGGCTGCAACATCTAATACTGATTGTCCGGCATGAAGATCCATTGCCTCACACAGGCTTTCTCCTGTGATTTGTAATGTGACACCGATTTTACCGTAGTCTCCCGAACTCCAGGCTGACAATTGTTTTTGCTTAATGGCATTGTAATCAGGCATAAGGTTAAATTGATCTATTGCTGTATTCATTTTTATTTCCTCACATAAATTCTTAGTTAACTTGCGTTATCACACCTCTATAGAACTGCATATAGCTAATGTCGATAGGGAATATGGTAAGGAAAAGGGAGGTTAGCTTCTTGAAGAAAATGTGGGGGTTTTATGGGGATTTTGTTAATAGGGAAGTCATTATTTAGCTATTAGTTGCGTAAATATAATAATTTATGTCCTAGTTTTTTGCCTAATAGGCCTATGACTTCTTCTTTCGATAAATCTTTTTTAATACGATAGGCTTCCTCCAAAGTATCTTTGGCGCCATTGGTATTTGATGAGAATAGTTTAGCTCCAGCAAGCACGACTCGTGGCATATAAAGGTAGCTATCCTCTTCACAAGCAATGGTTGCCTGTAGGATACTTTTCTCAATATCCGTTTTTAAATAGGCAATGGCAAGTATAGATCGCCATACAGATAGTCTACTATCCAGTGCACTGATATTAATACCGTACTCTAATTTATTGATCCCATCTTCGAAGTCTTTATCTAATAATTTAGCTGCGCCCAATGCAACCCACGCCTGTCCATTGCCAGAATTAATTCTTATTGCATTGTTTAGTAAAGGAATCCCTCTATCTAACATCCCAATATCGCAAAAAGCACAACCAGAAAAGCCTAATATTGTAGAGTCCAAACAATCCAGCTCAAGAGCTCTATTTGCCGATTGAATAACATCTTCTACAAAATTTTTTTGATCAATTAACAGTCCGACTCTATAACCAAACGCCAATAATAGTGACTGTAGTGCAGGCGCTAGTGGAAAATTAGGGTCAAGTTGCGCGCTTTCCTTTAATAGCTTATCAGCCTCTAAAAATGTTTCTGCACGCCAGCCTTTTAATGCTAAAAGCCCGTTCGCATGTAAGTAAAGGCTACGTGAATTGTTAGGTGCTTTTGATGTTGTTATTTTTTGTAGTATTGATTTATTTAACTGCGGCTCAAGATTAGCAACAATATCAATCACTAATTGGTTCAGTAAATGAATGTCATCCAGGTTTTGAGTCGAGTAAGAAAACTCATCTGACCAGATTCTAAATCCTGATTTATTGTCACTTAATTGTACGTTGACTAATAGCATCGAGCCGTTGTAACGAAAGTTTCCGTCAACAAGATAAGTAACGCCTATTTCTTCATAGATTTTTCTCGCCGTCGGCCTGATGTCCATCTGAGCATAATAGTCTGATTCTGAACTAATATTTAATAAAGAAACACGTGTCAGTAAGCGCTCTAGATCACTGGCAACTGTCATTGCTAATGTATTGTGTTCTTTTAAACCAGAGAGTAATTGAAAAGGTAAAATTAATAGGGAAATTTCAGGGAAGCTAACGTTTCCTTCTGTCTTTTTGTCTTCGTTTCCCAGAAAATTAGAATTTTCTGTCTGTCGAGTTTTTACATTACCTATAAATTGAAAGCCACGACCATGAATGGTTTTAATAAATTTTTGTGCATTTCCGTTGTCACTAATTGATTTTCGAGCAACTTTTATTGCACTTGAAATGGTAGCATCCGATACAACCTTTTCTTTCCAGATAGATTTCATTAAGTCATCACGGCTAAATACTTGATTCGGATGACTGACAAAGTGTAAGAGTAAATCAAAAATCTGCGGCTCAACAGATATTACAGCTCCATTTTGACGAAGCTCGAAATTTTCAGTATCAATAACGATATTGGAAAATAGATATTCCACTATTATTAAGCCTCTGAGTTAATGATATCAACTGTAAAGGGGCACTTGCAAAATTAAGGTATTAATCTCTATTCAAGTTTCTTTTTTCCAACAACCCAGTCAACAACGAGCCGTTCGCAAACCTTCCAAAGTGAATAGAAGATAACACTCATGAAAGCATTGAGCAGGATAATCAGCAATTGAAGTGCCGCACCTTCTTTTAATATCAGCCAACCAAATTGTCTGATCGCACCGATATTTGCCTGAAATAAAAAGAAAAGATTAAGGGAAAAATAACCGAAAGCTAAGAAACAAAATGTCATCACACACAAAGTACTAAAAGGAGAGCGAGAGAGATAAGTAATTATTTTAGTTTTCATAATAATCGGCACCCCTTTCATACTTGCGTTGTTATTATTCTTTACTCCACTGTCACTGATTTTGCCAGGTTGCGTGGTTGATCAACATCGGTACCTTTTTGTACAGCCACATGATAGGACAATAATTGTAAAGGTAATGTATAGACGATTGCCGTTAGGCCATGAGGGACTTTCGGTAGATGTATAACTTGCAAACCATCTGTATTATTAAATTCGGTTTCCGTGTCAGCGAATATAAATAATTGTCCGCCACGTGCATGCACTTCTTCTAAGTTTGATTTTAATTTATCAATCAATTCATCATTGGGTGCTACTGCAATAACCGGCATATCATTATCCACTAAGGCAAGTGGACCATGCTTTAGCTCGCCAGCAGGATAAGCTTCTGCATGAATATAAGAAATTTCTTTTAATTTGAGAGCACCTTCTAATGCCACCGGATAATGTGTACCGCGCCCCAGAAATAATGCATGGTGTTTATCAACAAAAGTTTCACTTAGCTGTTCAATGGTTTTATCTAGCTCAAGTACTTTTTCACATAAAGCCGGTAACTGATGCAAAGCATCAACCATGTTCGCTTCTTGTGCCTCTGATAATCCGCGACGACGTCCCAAAACAACCGTTAATAACTGTAAGGCAACCAATTGTGTGGTAAATGCCTTTGTTGAAGCAACACCAATTTCTGGTCCCGCTTCCGTCATCAGCGATAACTCTGATTCACGAACCAATGAGCTATTAGGGACATTGCAAATCGCTAATGATGATAAATAACCCTCGTCTTTTGCTTTACGTAAAGCTGCCAAGGTATCTGCTGTTTCACCCGATTGAGAAATCGTGACGAACAGGGATTGCTCAGGCACAACCACATTACGATAACGAAACTCGCTAGCCACTTCGACCGAACAGGCTATACCAGCCCAACTTTCTATCCAGTACTTAGCCACCATGCCTGCATGATAGCTCGTACCACAGGCAATGATTTGTACATGCTCAACCTGATCAAAAATATTGTCTGCATTAACGCCAAAGCAGTGTTCTAATACACGAGTTTTTCCTAAACGCCCTTGTAAAGTTTGACGTATCACATTGGGCTGTTCATAAATTTCTTTCAGCATAAAGTGTCGATACTCTCCTCGACTTGCTGATTGATCATTACCCACTAGTTCTTCTTCTTGACGTTCAACAGAATTTTTATCACGATCAAAAATAGCGATTTTACTCGTTGTTATTGTTGCTATATCGCCTTCTTCTAAATAGATAAAGCGGTCAGTAACTTGTCGCAAAGCCAATTGGTCAGATGCGATAAAATTTTCATCGATGCCAACGCCAATCACTAAAGGGCTACCTTCACGAGTAACTATAATTTCTTCTGGATTATTAGCATCAATAACAGCGAGTGCATAAGCGCCTTCACAACGAGAAGTACTGTTTCTTACAGCATCAAATAACGATTCGCCTTTTTCAACAAAACTGTGAACTAAATGCGCAATCACTTCTGTATCGGTATCACTGGTAAATTGATAGCCATCACTTTCAAGTTCTGTTTTTAACTGTGCATGATTTTCTATAATGCCATTATGAACAAGAGCGATGCTGCTAGAAGAATGCGGGTGAGCATTATATTGTGTTGGTTTACCATGAGTTGCCCAACGAGTATGTGCAATACCGATAGAACCGTTAGCAGGTTCTTTTTCTAATCTGTTTTCAAGGTTTAATACTTTACCGGCCTCTTTACGAATCTGTAGCTGGCCATCTTCAACAATAGCTACGCCTGCGGAGTCATAGCCACGATATTCTAAGCGTCGTAGTCCTTCCAATAAAATTTTAGTGACATTGCGCTGAGTTATAGCACCAACGATTCCACACATAATATTTCCTAACTATCTTTGATTAACTTATGGTAGTTAAATTTTTGATCTTTTAACTAAGATTTTTACTGCTCTTTCTTTACAGGCCTTTGCCAGCCATTTATATTTTTTTGTGGTGAGCGTGTTAATGCTAAAACATCTTCTTTAACATTTTTATTAATCGTTGAACCCGCACCAATCGTTGCGCCATCTTCTACGGTTATTGGTGCCACTAATGCCGTATTAGAACCCACAAATACATTATCACCGATAGTTGTTTGATGCTTATTAACCCCATCATAATTACAGGTAATTGTTCCAGCACCCACATTAACATTTTGACCTAAGCTTGCATCGCCAATATAGCTTAAATGATTAACTTTACTGCCTTTTCCAATAAGCGCCTTTTTCGTCTCAACAAAATTCCCTATTTTTGCACCTTCTTCTAACTCTGTGCCAGGACGCAGTCTTGCGAAAGGGCCTATGACACAGGCATTTGCAAGCTGAGAATCTTCGATCATACAATTGGCCTTAATTTCTGTGTTGTCACCAATTACTGCATTTTTAACGATGCAATTTGGGCCAATCGTTACATTGCTACCTATTGTATTGTTACCTTCAAATATACAATTCACATCAATCACAACATCACTGCCACAACGTAATTCCCCACGGCAATCAAAACGTAATGGGTCAAGCAAGGTGACACCATCGACCATAAGTTGATTGGCGATATTTTGTTGCTGTATGCGCTCAAGCTCCGCTTGTTGTTGCCGGTTATTAATGCCCATGACTTCCCATTCATTTTCAGCTTCTTCTGTGACAACAGTTATTTCATCTTCAACAGCCATAGCAATAATATCCGTTAGATAGTATTCACCTTGAGCATTATTATTGCTGAGTGCCGGTAACCACTTTTGCAATTGGGGGCTGTTAACGGCCATGATCCCTGTATTGATTTCTTGGATGTTTAACTGCTCTTGGGAGGCATCTTTTTGCTCAACAATGCTGGTGACTGAACCGCTAGAATTGCGAACAATTCGACCATAGCCGCTTGGGTTGTTCAATGTCACCGTCAATAAACCAAGCGTATTCTCAGTAACTGCACTAAGTAGTCGTGTTAATGTAGTGGTACTGATAAGCGGCACGTCACCATAAAGAATCAGAGCAATAGAACCTTTACTTAGAGAAGGCAGAACTTGCTGCACTGCATGCCCTGTACCTAATTGTTGTTTCTGCTGTATAAAATTAAGGTCTTCATAAGCTGAAAAAGTGGTTTTTATATAGTCTGCACCATGGCCTGTTACCACATGCAATCGACTATCTCCTAGTTGCTGAGCTGCTGTGATGACATGTTCCAACATAGGCTTTCCCGCTATTGGATGTAACACTTTGGGAAGATCTGACTTCATTCGCGTCCCTTTTCCGGCCGCGAGTATAATAATATCTAGCATAAGTATTTCTGTATCTTGTTCTTTAGTTAAGCAATATAACTCTTTTCATTTTCTACAACAAATACAAACAAAAAAAGGGCAGCTAATGCTACCCTTTTTATTTGATACATTTTCAAGCTTAAATGGTTATGTTTTACTTGCCCATTTTCTTGCGTATAGCTTGAAGTGTTCGTAATTGAGCAGATGCTTCGGCTAGTTGAATGGCTGCTGATGAATAATCAAACTCAGCGCCTTGATTGGTAATATTTTTCTCTGCATCTTCTTTTGCTTTTAAAGCAGCCGCTTCATCCATATCTTCCGCACGTAGTGCTGTATCAGCCAATACAGTAACCTGATGTGGCTGTACTTCAAGATATCCACCTGAAACATAGAAGATATCTTCTTCGCCATCTTGCTTAATGATACGGATAGGGCCAGGCTTCAAACCAGTCAGTAATGGCGCATGACCATAAGCGATACCTACATCACCTTCGCTACCTGCAGCGACGATCATATTTACAAGACCAGAAAAAATCTGTTGCTCTGCGCTGACGATATCACAGTGAACGGTCATGGCCATAATATTTCCTCGTTAATCGATTTCTCTAATTAATAGAAATCCGATTATTTCATTGCCTTAGCTTTTTCAATTGCTTCATCGATAGTACCAACCATGTAGAACGCTTGTTCTGGCAGGTTATCGTACTCACCACTTAAGATGCCTTGGAAGCCACGAATAGTATCTTTCAAAGAAACATACTTACCCGGAGAACCGGTAAATACTTCTGCTACGTGGAAAGGCTGCGACAAGAAACGCTCGATTTTACGTGCACGAGTCACTGACAATTTGTCTTCTTCTGACAATTCGTCCATACCTAGAATCGCAATAATATCTTTCAATTCCTTATAGCGTTGTAAAACACTCTGTACGCCACGAGCAACTTCATAGTGCTCGTTACCAATGATTAATGGGTCGAGCTGACGTGACGTAGAGTCCAGTGGATCAACCGCAGGATAAATACCTTTTGATGCAATATCACGAGAAAGTACAACGGTAGAATCCAAGTGAGCAAATGTGGTTGCTGGTGATGGATCCGTTAAGTCATCCGCAGGAACGTATACCGCTTGAATAGAAGTAATAGAACCTGTTTTTGTTGATGTAATACGTTCTTGTAGAACACCCATTTCTTCAGCCAGTGTAGGCTGATAGCCCACAGCTGATGGCATACGACCTAGCAATGCTGATACTTCAGTACCTGCTAGTGTATAGCGGTAGATATTATCCACGAATAAAAGAACATCTTTACCTTCATCGCGGAATTTTTCTGCCATTGTTAAGCCGGTTAACGCAACACGAAGACGGTTACCAGGGGGCTCATTCATCTGACCATAAACCATGGCAACTTTTGATTCTGTAAAGTTGTCAACGTTAACAACGCCGGCTTCCTGCATTTCGTGATAGAAGTCATTACCTTCACGAGTACGCTCACCTACACCCGCAAATACAGATAGACCACTGTGTTGAAGGGCGATATTGTTAATCAATTCCATCATGTTTACGGTTTTACCAACACCGGCACCACCGAATAAACCAACTTTACCACCTTTAGCAAACGGACAAACCAAGTCGATAACTTTAATGCCGGTTTCTAATAATTCTTCAGAAGCTGCCAGCTCGTCATAAGCAGGCGCTTTACGGTGAATTGGCATACGTTCTTGCTCGCCGATTTCACCACATTCATCAATAGGATTACCTAATACATCCATGATGCGACCCAGTGTTTCAGTACCAACAGGTACAGATACTGGCGCTTGTGTATTAGTCACTTCTAAGCCGCGCTTAACGCCTTCAGAAGAACCCATGGCAATAGCACGGACAACTCCGTCACCTAACTGCTGTTGTACCTCTAGGGTCAAGCCTTTTTCGCTAACGGTTAGGGCGTCATAGACCTTGGGTACTGCATCACGTGGGAATTCCACGTCGATCACGGCACCAATGATTTGTACGATACGTCCGCTACTCATTTCCGAGTCCTCTAAATTTTACTTAGGTATTTGTGTATTAATATTTAATTGGTTCAAAATACAGTCGTTAAACTGCAGCTGCACCACTAACGATTTCCGATAGTTCTTGGGTAATTGCTGCCTGACGTGCTTTGTTGTAAACCAACTGCAAATCGTTGATGATATCGCCCGCATTGTCGGTCGCATTTTTCATAGCAATCATTCGTGCACCTTGCTCACAAGCAATATTTTCAACAACTGCTTGGTAAACTTGTGATTCAATGTAACGAACTAATAATCCATCGAGAATTTCTTTTGCATCGGGTTCATATAAATAATCCCAAGCATGTTTAAGCTCTTGGTCATCATCTGCTTCTAAAGGTAACAGCTGATTAACATAAGGGCTTTGAGTCATGGTGTTAACAAACTCATTACCCACTAAAAACAAGCGGTCTATTTTGCCATCGCTATAAGCGTCAAGCATAACCTTAACAGTACCAATAAGTTGTTCTACAGACGGTGCTTCACCTATATCGCGTACAGCTGCTTCAATATTGCCACCGAAGCTGTTAAAAAAGGCTATTGATTTTGCACCAATCAAACATAAATCAATTTCAATTTCTTGATCAGACCATTCTTTCATGGACTTAACGGCTGCTTTAAATACATTAGTATTCAAACCGCCACATAGGCCTCGATCACTAGATACAACAATAAAGCCAACACGCTTAACGTCGCGTTCTTGTAAATACAAGTGCTTATATTCTGGATTTGCATTAGCAATATGCCCAACAACGCTGCGTATACGTTGGGCATAAGGCTTACCTAATTCCATACGATCTTGAGCTTTACGCATTTTACTCGCAGCAACCATTTCCATTGCACTAGTAATTTTCTGCGTACTTTTGATGCTCGAAATCTGTGTTCGTATTTCTTTTCCGACAGCCATTGTTGTGTCCGCTTTAAAACGTCAATTTATTAAACATGCCACTGCTAAAAGTAGCATCACTTTCAACAGCAACAGCTAATTGAAAATGTGAGACAAATAAATTTTATTTGTCTGCCTCTAAGTAATCCACAGAAGAATTATTCAGAGGCAAGTAGATATTACCAAGTTTGTGTTGCTTTAAACTTATCAAGCGCTGACTTAAATGTTTCTTCAACATCTTTGTCGTAATTACCTGAATCGCTAATGCTATTCATTAGCTCACCATGCTCATTCGCCATGTACGATAATAATGCAGATTCGAATGCACCAATCTTAGCAACTTCAACATCGTTTAAGTAACCTTCATTAGCTGCATACAATACGATGCCCATTTCAGCAATGGATAAAGGCGCATATTGTTTTTGCTTCATTAACTCAGTCACTCGCTCACCATGATCCAACTGTGCTTTTGTTGCGTCATCTAGATCTGATGCAAACTGAGAGAATGCTGCCAGTTCACGATATTGTGCCAATGCTGTACGAATACCACCTGATAATTTCTTAACGATTTTTGTTTGGGCTGAACCACCTACACGAGACACTGATACACCAGCATTCATCGCAGGACGGATACCTGAACTGAAAAGGTCTGTTTCTAAGAAGATTTGACCATCAGTAATTGAAATTACGTTAGTAGGTACGAATGCAGAAACGTCACCAGCTTGAGTTTCAATAACAGGCAGAGCAGTCAGTGAACCCGTTTGGCCTTTCACTTCACCCTTAGTGAAGTCTTCAACATATTTTGCATTAACACGAGAGGCACGTTCTAATAAACGTGAGTGCAAATAGAAAACATCACCAGGGTATGCTTCACGACCTGGTGGGCGACGAAGTAGCAAAGAAATCTGGCGATAAGCCCAGGCTTGCTTAGTTAAGTCATCATAAATAATTAAAGCATCTTCACCACGGTCGCGATAGTATTCGCCCATCGAACAACCAGCGAACGGTGCTAAAAACTGCATTGCTGCTGGGTCAGAAGCAGTCGCCGCAACAACAATGGTATGTTCCATTGCGCCGTGCTCTTCTAGTTTACGGACAACAGCCGCAACTGAAGACGCTTTTTGGCCAACGGCGACATAAATACATTTAATGCCTTTGCCTTTTTGGTTAATGATGGCATCAACCGCAATCGCTGTTTTACCTGTTTGACGGTCACCAATAATCAACTCACGCTGACCACGACCCACTGGTACCATTGCATCAATGGCTTTTAAACCTAATTGGACAGGTTGATCAACTGATTGACGGGCAATAACACCTGGGGCAATTTTTTCAATAGCGTCTGTTAGTTTTGCATTAACAGGGCCTTTACCATCAATAGGTAAGCCCAAAGCATCAACAACACGACCTTGTAGTTCAGGGCCAACAGGCACTTCTAGGATACGACCTGTACATTTACACGTCTGGCCTTCTGCCACACCTTTATAGTCACCTAAAATAACCGCGCCTACAGAGTCACGCTCAAGGTTAAGTGCCATACCATAGACACCGCCTTCGAATTCAATCATCTCACCGTACATCACATCGGCAAGACCGTGAATGCGAATAATACCGTCAGTGACTGAAACCACAGTGCCTTCGTTTTGCGCTTCATTACCAACATCGAGAGAATCGATACGGTTCTTGATGATTTCACTAATTTCTGAAGGATTCAGCTGCTGCATGCTCTGTTCCTCAATTCCCTACCGGGATTGCTGTTCATTAATAAAGGGTTACATTATTTAAAAAATAATCATTTTTTTGCTACATATTTGTAGCCAGTGTTTAAATAACTTTAACTCGTTATCTATACACCAAAGCTTTCTGCTAATTTGTTTAAACGGCCCTTAACAGAACCATCTATAACCGTATCACCAGAGCGAATAACAACGCCACCTAACAACGAAGCATCAACTTCAGTCTTCAATGAGACTTCACTAAGTAGTACGGTTTTTAATTTCTCTGTCAATGCTTTCTCAACGTTACTATCCAATGAAAAAGCAGAGACAACCTGCACATCAGAAAACTTCTCTTGCTGTGCTTTTAAATTTTCAAACAAATCACGAATCGAACTAAGTAAGCCAAGGCGCTTATTTTCTGCGAGTACTGCAATAAATGATTTCACTTTTGCAGTAAGCTCATCGCCACAAACATCGGTTAAAACCGTTACTTTTTGCTCCGCCGTTAATGTAGGAGAGTCAAGCAATTTAGCAACGGATGCTTGCTGCGACACTACAGCGGCAACATCTAGTGCTGATGACCAGCTATCGAGATCATTCGCTTCACGGGCAACTTCAAATGCTGCTTTTGCGTAAGGCCTCGCCAGTGTTGTTAATTCCGCCATAAGTTTTGCCTATTACTTTCTTAGCTCTTTTGTTTTCGCTTGCGTTATTTAACTGTAAATCTGTGCTTAAAGCTGTGCTGATAATTTACTGACCAACTCATTGTGTGCTTTCGCATCAATGCTTTGACCCAATATTTTCTCGGCACCAGCAAGTGCTAATGTCGCTACTTGCCCACGCAAATCTTCTTTTGCACGGTTAGCTTCTTGCTCAATTTCTGCTTTAGCCGCAGTAATTAAACGCTCGCCTTCTGCTTTTGCTTGCTCTTTTGCTTCATCAACAATTTGAGCAGCTCGCTTATTTGCTTGATCAACAATTGTTGCCGCTTGTTCTTTCGCGTCATGCAATTGTTTCGTCGCTTCTTTCTGTGCTAACTCTAAATCTTTGTCTGCTCTTTCAGCGGCTTGCAAGCCATCAGCGATTTTTTTCTCGCGTTCTGCCATTACGCCAATCAGTGCAGGCCAAACAAATTTTGCACAAAACCAAACGAAGATAAAAAACGTTAAGGTTTGACCAATTAATGTCAGGTTAATATTCACACCAATACCTCTTTAATCGTTTAGGTTAGGGTGAAATTAGCCAGTTAGACCAGGTGCAACAACGAAGATAAGGTACATACCAATACCTACACCAATCATTGGAACCGCATCCAAAAGACCTGCCATTAAGAACATTTTACCTTGTAACGCAGGCGCTTGTTCTGGTTGACGAGCAGCACCTTCAAGTAATTTACCGCCCAAGCTACCAAAACCAATAGCGGTACCCAACGCACCCAAGCCAATTAATAATGCGCTTGCGACATAAACTAAACCAACTGCTTCCATCATCTTCTCCTACAAAAGTGACTTATTGTTTAAAAAAAG
Source organism: uncultured Pseudomonadales bacterium (assembly GCA_947487765.1). Lineage (GTDB taxonomy): Bacteria > Pseudomonadota > Gammaproteobacteria > Pseudomonadales > Cellvibrionaceae > CANLBN01. Next base: position 33,054 of record CANKXO010000004.1, read on the forward strand.
TTGTTTAAAAAGTAAAACCAGTTAAAACCTTTTAATTAAAAAAGGGATAAAAATATTAATGGCTCTCGTCGTGGTTATCGTAAGCCATTGCCATATAGACAGTGGTTAGTACCATAAACACGAATGCCTGCAATGTAATAACCAAAATATGGAATACAGCCCAAGCCCATTGCAAAACACCACCAAACAAACCAAATACCAAGCCTGCACTGAACATTAATGCGATCAAGATGAAAATCATCTCACCAGCATACAAGTTACCGAAGAGTCGTAGACCCAAGGATATTGGTTTTGCAATCAAAGAAACAAATTCGAGAATAAAGTTAATTGCAATCATCACCGGAGCAATTAACAAGCCAGCACCTTTAGTGGGTGGGGCAAAAGGATGGAAGGTCAATTCTTTAATAAACCCAATAGGGCCCTTTTGCTGGATACTAAAAAATATCATCAGCAAAAACACACCAATAGCCATACCTAGCGTGGCATTGGGGTCTGTTGTTGGAACAACTTTAAAGAAGAAATGCGAATCACCAGCAATCTTACCTGCTAATAGAGGTAACCAATCTACAGGAATAAGATCCATAAAATTCATTATGAAAACCCAACAGAAAATGGTTAGGCCCATCGGGGCAATCATACGGTTTTTATAGTGGAAGGTATCTTTTACTGTTGAATCGACAAAGCTGACAATTAATTCAACAAAGCTTTGTAAGCCTTTTGGAGTATCGCTAGTCGCTTTTTTAGCAACGCGGGAAAAAACAAATATAAATAGGGCGCCTAAGACGATTGACCAGCCTAAAGTATCAACATGAACTGCACTGAAACCCATATCTTTGGCTTCTTGAGATGAATGTGCATTAGTCCAAGTAGTTTCTTGCAAAACAGTACCATCGTAACGGGTATAGCCTGCTGGCAATTTACCGTATGTCCAATTCTGCAAGTGATGCTGAATGTATTCTGTGGAGGTTTGTCCGCCAGCCATTCTAATACCTGTATGTTCTCTGCAAATTTACGTTGGCGAATAACTACGTATTCACCAACAACGCTGTTCTTCTAATCAGTACCTTCAGTATTTACCATCGATACCTAAATTACATGCCTTTATTTTTTAACTTTTCTATATTTTTAGGCAGTATTTATTAATTCTGTACTTTCTGTATACCTATCTAATCAGATAGTTATTTCTACTATTCGCTCCAGCGACTAACAAAGATCCATTGAGTCACTGTCATACCAATAAAGGCCAAAAAAAGCCCTACAGGATCTATAGGTTTTATCAGCACAAAGGCAATAGCAAAACCTACACCCGTCAGTAAAAATTTACCGAATTCCCCCCGGTACATACTTCGCAATACTATAAATGCGGCTTCTGTACCCCGGAAGCGAAAGGCGTAAAGTGTAAAATACGCATTAGGTATCCAGTAAATCAGCCCACCGATGAGTACCGATAAAGCAGTTACTGAATTAAACCACCAGAGACAAACGACAAACAGCAGTAATAAACCAAGCTGTTTACCCCAAAGTCTTACTATCAACTGGCCTATATCTTTATCCACTGTCTCTTACTTTCAACAGGTCAACATATTTTGCCTATTGTGTAGTTAAGCGATTCATCGATAGGCTAACCGATCTGAATGATGCGTTTAAACTATTAGCAGCGGCTGCGATATTAACTTTGTGCAGTCACTAGCGAGCGCGATTATAGGGGGTCATGGCCTAGGATTCAATATATTTTTTTATTATATAAAATACTTCCTTCTATTCCTTTTTGTTTTTTCAATAACAGCTCACGTCTAATGAAAAATTATTTGTTATTTGGATGTAAAACTACAGCTATAAAATTTGGTAAGAATTCTATCGTAAAGACAAGCTGTATAAAATTAGACTATAGGGTATAAGCTATATTTTTCAGCCCTAGGTTAGAAGAACAACAGTCTAGAAACACTATTTTCCATTGTCTTTATTTTTATATACTCTCAATATTGTTTATTACGGTTTAATTTGTTGGGTTTTTATAAATATTTACTGTTCATAATTCATATGCGCGAGGATTCCATCCAATTCATCTAGGTTACTGTATTTTAAAACGAGCTTACCTTTACCTTTTGCATTATGTTGAATACTGACAGGGACACCTATTTTTTCAGCCAAAGATTCTTCAAGTTTTTGCACATCCGGACTTGAAGTATTTTTAGGTTTAATTAATTTTTTATTTTCAAGCAATCGACGAACTAACGATTCTGTTTGTCGAACAGACAAACTTTTTGCCACAATTTGTTGTGCCACATCTCGTTGCTGTAATGTTTCTAAACTCAGTACAGCACGCGCATGCCCCATTTCAATGTCGCCATTTTCTAATAGTTTTTTAACTTCATTATCGAGGGCTATTAAACGCAATAAATTAGTCACACCGGTACGCGACTTGCCAACAGCTTCTGCCACTTGTTGATGTGTTAGTTCAAATTCATCTTGCAAGCGTTTAAGCGCCATAGCTTCTTCAATGGGGTTTAGATCTTCTCGTTGAATATTTTCGATCAGCGCCATCGCAATGGCAGCTTCATCGGGGACGTCGCGTATGACTGCAGGAATTTCATCAAGCCCTGCCAACTGAGTTGCACGCCAGCGTCGTTCACCAGCAATAATTTCGTATTTATCATTAGTAATAGGGCGAATAACAATAGGCTGCATAACACCTTGTGCTTTAATAGATTCTGCCAGCTCTTCCAATGCTTCTGGATGCATATCGCGACGCGGTTGATACTTTCCTCGTTGAATTAAATCGACAGGAACATGTTTTAATTCTTCTTGTTTTTCAGTCTCTGACAGTCCTGACTCTGTATTAGTAGTTTCATTATTTATGTTACTACTGCCGCCACCGAGAAGTGCATCTAGACCTCTACCTAAACCTTTGCGTTTCGCTGCCATTTTTCTCTCTACGTTTTTCTCTGTATTATTGGGCCAATAAATGCGATTTCTTTTTATTGGTTTTGCGAAAAAATAATAATATTAACTTTTATTTATTCAGTTAAGCTTGAACAACTTGTTCTTTTTTTGCTAATTCATTGCGACGAACAAACTCACCAGCCAGAGCTAAATATGCAATAGCTCCTTTTGATTGGCGATCATAAACCAAAGCGGGTTGTCCAAAACTAGGGGCCTCAGCCAAACGTACATTGCGTGGTATACATGCTTGATAAAGTTTGTCGCCAAAAAAATCTTTTAGTTGATCAGACACTTCTATAGTTAAACTACTTCTAGGATCATACATTGTCCTTAAAATGCCTGTGATTTTTAGTTCGGGATTCGTCTGTTGTTTAATTTGTTCTATAGTACTAATCAACGACGATAAGCCTTCAAGCGCGTAATATTCACATTGCATAGGAATAACAACACCATCGCAAGCAGACAAAGCATTCACTGTCAGCATGTTCAACGAAGGCGGGCAATCAATTAAAATAAAATCATAGTGTTGTTTTATATTTTCTAATGCATTACGCAAACAAAATTCTTTATTCTCTGTCGTTAATAATTGCACTTCTGCTGCCGTTAAATCGCTATTGGCAGGTAATACATCAAAATTACAACTCGGCGATTTTTGGCGCACCTCATCAACAGCGACACCATTTATCAACACATCATAAACAGAATAGGGTAATTCACTCTTATTGACGCCACTACCCATCGTGGCATTTCCTTGTGGATCAAGGTCAATAAGCAGTACCTGTTTTTTGATGGCAGAGAGGGAAGCTGCAAGATTGACGCAGGTCGTCGTTTTCCCTACACCTCCTTTTTGATTCGCAATGGCATAAATTTGAGTCACAAAAACTACCTATTTATTAATTCTGCATTAAATGTTTATCTATTTATCTCGATACAGGTTTCAAGATAATTAAATGGCGTTCTCCATCACATTCAGGGATTTTGAGTTTATGTGCCACCGATAAATGTGCCAATTGGGCACAATCCGCCAATTCTGTTTTGGGGTAAACACCTTTCATTGCCCAAAACTCGCCGTTTTTAGCCAATAAATGAGCTGAGCCGCTCACCATATCTTTTAAACTGGCGAAAGCGCGGCTAGTGACTATAGCGAATTTGTCGGCGGGTGAGAATTTTTCGATGCGATTATTTTCAATAAACACATTTTTCAGACCTAGCTTAACAGCCGTTTGAAATAAAAATCGTGTTTTTTTGCCGTTGCTATCCAATAGCGTGGTCTGAATCTCTGAAAATACAATGGCTAGTAACAAGCCCGGCAAGCCTGCGCCAGTTCCTACATCGATTAAACGAACTGGCTCACCGCAAGAATTGTTTTTATTGTAAGCACTTACAAACCTTTCAAGATAGGGGACTAAAGCTAAGCTATCTAGAATATGACGAGATATCATCAGCTCAGGATCGCGAATAGCGGACAGATTATAAGCTTTATTCCACTTATGTAATTCTTGCAAGTAACTCAGTAATAGATCAATTTTCTGTTTACTGAGCGTAATAGACAGCTCATCTAACCCTCCACATAAACGTTCGTGGCAAGCCTTAAGATCCAAAACCACCTAAATAACCTGCTTGTTGGAAGTTAGTTTAGACTCACTTCGCTTAAGTAAACCGTGTTTTTTTAAGTACACCAATAGTAACGATACCGCTGCAGGAGTGACTCCAGGGATACGGCTAGCTCTACCCAGGTTATCAGGTCGATGGTCTGACAGTTTTTGCTTGATCTCATTGGATAAACCTTCCACCACCGTATAATCAAACCCTTCTGGAAGTGGTGTCGTTTCGTGTTGTCGTAAGCGCGCAATTTCTTCTGTCTGGCGATCGATATAACCTGCGTATTTAGCGCTTATTTCAACTTGCTCTAATACCTGCAGCACCAATTCTGATGATAGCTCTATTTTTTCTTTTTCTGAATCCATTTTAGCTGCGCCCAAGCTTTGTAGATCTGTATAGTTTATTTCGGGGCGCTTTAGCAATTCATACAAATTGTATTCGCGGGTTAACGGCGACTTAAGCTTTGGCTCTAAGGTAGTCGCTTCCGTACTTTTAGGCTGAACCCACGTAGATTTTAATCGTTGCTCTTCTTGAACAATGGCTTCACGTTTTTCATTAAACGCCTGCCAACGGGTATCATCAACTAGGCCAAATTCACGAGCAATCTCGGTCAAACGCAGATCAGCATTATCTTCCCGTAACAATAAACGATACTCTGCGCGGCTGGTAAACATACGGTAAGGTTCTTGTGTTCCCATGGTAATCAGGTCATCGACAAGTACTCCCGTATACGCTTGATCACGACGTGGGCTCCAAGAGCCTTTTTCCTGCACACGCAAACCCGCATTCAAACCCGCTAATAGCCCTTGAGCACCCGCTTCTTCATAGCCGGTTGTCCCATTGATTTGGCCGGCAAAATACAAACCGTTAATACAATGAGTTTCAAGGCTGGGTTTTAAATCCTGAGGGTTGAAAAAGTCGTATTCGATGGCATATCCCGGGCGCATGATATGAGCATTTTCAAAACCTTTGATAGAGCGCACCAATTGTATTTGCACATCAAAAGGCAAGCTCGTTGATATCCCATTGGGGTAGAGCTCGTGGGTTTTTAAGCCTTCAGGCTCAATAAATATTTGATGGGAATGTTTATCCGCAAAACGTTGGACCTTGTCTTCAACTGATGGACAATAACGTGGCCCAGTACCTTCTATCAACCCAGTATACAAGGGTGAACGATCTAACCCTTCACGAATAATATCGTGAGTGCGCTCATTGGTATGAGTAATCCAACAACAGGTTTGCTCTGGATGGTCATTAACCGATCCCATGTAAGACATAACCGGTAAAGGGTCTTCACCCCATTGCTCTTGCAACTCACTAAAATTAACTGATTTTGCATCAATACGCGGCGGTGTCCCTGTTTTCAAGCGATCAACCCGAAACGGCAACTCACGTAAACGGTCAGCCAGTGCAATCGAAGGAGGATCACCAGCACGACCACCTGAGTGATTTTCTAAGCCTATGTGAATTTTTCCACCCAAGAAGGTACCTGCAGTTAGTATCACGGAAGGTGCATAAAACTTTAAGCCCATCTGGGTAATAACGCCTTTAACGGTATCGCCCTCGACAATGATGTCATCCACTGACTGTTGAAATATTTGTAAATTTTCCTGATTTTCTAAAATCTCACGAACAGCAGCTTTGTAAAGTACACGATCCGCTTGAGCCCGTGTTGCTCGTACTGCTGGTCCCTTGCGGGCATTGAGGATACGAAATTGGATACCACCTTTGTCAGTAGCGACCGCCATTGCGCCACCCATTGCATCGATTTCTTTGACCAAATGGCTTTTTCCAATACCACCGATCGCAGGATTGCAGGACATTTGTCCCAAGGTTTCCACGTTGTGAGTCAGCAATAAGGTAGAACATCCCATACGTGCCGATGCCAGGCACGCCTCAGTACCAGCATGGCCACCGCCGATCACAATCACATCGTATTGATGCGGATAAATCATGAAAGCCTCTTTTTAGTCAGTATTGTCACAGTATGTCACGGAGTAATAACAAAAAACCGAGTATTATAGGGAGACTCGTTAAATTGAGCAAAACTTATTCAGCGTTAATTGTTTTTCCGTCGTAAAAACATCTTAATGGTGTGAAAATGATTCACTATGATGATAAATCAAGGTCTACAAGGTAGGTTACATGCACATTTCGATTAAATTATTACCCAAATTCAGTACCATTTTTATCGCGGCCGTAATTACCACAGCGTGTGGTGGTTTATCCAGTTCCGATGATCCTGAGCTAAATCGATTTGAGATCAGAGATACCAGTGGTTCTGACTCGGCAACAGACCCAGAATCTGAAATTAGCTTGTCAGCAGGTGAGAATGATGGAGAATTTGAACTTTACTGGGATATTGATACGGATGATGATTACAGCTATGAAGTAAGAATCAACGATAGGGATAGTATGACAGGCAGTTTGCAGATTTTTTCTGATCGCTGCGATCCTGATGATTCTTGTCACGATAATCAAAAACTCGATTGTGAATACCGCAATGATGGGGATGACTTAGAAATTATCTGTGAAAATTCAAGGGATGATGAAGAAACAACGAATATTAATTTAATTGCCGATGATGATGATCTTCCAGAAGACTTACATTTTATTTTAGAAACCTGTGACCCATTTGGGTTTGATTGTGAAGATCAATCAATCAGAGTGGAATTTCGCTAAAGCCTGTTTTTTATCAGTACTCAGAAAAGCACATAACAATGTGCTTTTTTTATGCCTGTTTAAAAATGTTTATTTTCTATTACTTATTAATAAATAGAAAAAGATCTTTTTAAATACCTATTACTTATTATTAATGATGTTATTAGGGAAGCCATTTTCTGTGAATAACCTACTTATATTGATAAAAAACAATTACTTAGAGCAATGATAACCTATCGGATGGCATGCGTAGAGACAGGGGTAATAGGTTTTGACAATATGTCCGTAAAGTAAAATAACTATAGAGCTTTTTGATGGGCTTATTTTTATTCAGCTAATATCCAAAGCCATTTCAGCAGATATACACAGCTTTTTTGATTCTTCTTAATACGGTTTAAGCACAATTTTTTAAATATTGAGTAAAATCAAGTAATTACAGGAGAAACCTGTGAATTAGTGTGAATAAGTGTGTGTAAGTGAGGTTTTTTGAAGAGATATTATTGTGATTTTGTGGATAACTGGCTATTTTTCTGTGGATTGTTAGTGATAACTTAATCGGCTCTTCTTATTTGCCTATACAAAAGCTGGAAAAGATTTTTCCAAGTAAATCATCAGCGGTGACTTCCCCGGTAATTTCTCCCAGTGCATATTGCGCTTGTCGAAGGTCTTCAGCGACTAACTCACCGGCACCTGCTTTGAGTTGATCAGTGGCGTATTCAATATGCTCCTGAGCGTTTTTTAATGCATCCAAGTGCCGACGACGCGCGGTAAAGCTACCCTCGTTGGCATGCTGGTAGCCCATTACGGCTTTTAGGTGGGAGACCAATGATTCTATTCCATCTCCGTTTTTGGCAGAGATAAACAGTTGTGGAATATCGTTGCTTATTGAATCAATAGGTCCACTTTTATTCGATGACTCAATAAGGTCACTTTTGTTATAAATTAATGTAATTCGTGAATGATCAAGGAGTTTTTTTGAACCTTCTCGACCAAATTGAGGAATAAGCTCATCGAGAGATTGGGCCTCAATGGGTTGACTGGCATCGACTAATAGAAGGATACGGTCTGCTTTGTCAATTTCAGTCCACGCGCGTTCCATGCCCATTTTTTCGACCTGGTCCCCGCCTTCCCGTAAACCGGCAGTATCGATAATATGCAGTGGCATACCATCGAGATGAATATGCTCTCTAAGCACATCTCTAGTTGTGCCAGGAATATCCGTCACAATAGCCGAATCACGGCCTGCAAGAGCGTTGAGTAAGCTGGATTTGCCAGCATTGGGTTTACCTGCAATCACAACGGTCATCCCTTCTCTTAATATCGCTCCTTGCCTAGCTTCATTAAAGACCTTAGTCAGTGTTATTTGTAACTGATCAATACCGGTAAATAGCGTTTCATCGTTAAGAAAATCAATTTCTTCTTCAGGAAAATCAATAGCTGCTTCAATATAAATACGAAGATTGGTGATTTTATCGACAAGTTCTCTAATTTTATTCGAGAAAACGCCCTGTAACGAGTTAACCGCATTACGCGCGGCTTGTTCACTACTGGCATTAATTAAGTCAGCGATGGCCTCGGCTTGAGATAAATCCATTTTATCATTAAGAAAGGCTCTTTCTGAAAACTCGCCAGGTTGAGCAAGCCTGACTCCCTTAACGGCTATGACCGCATTGAGGAGCTGATCTAGAACAATAGGTCCGCCATGACCTTGTAGCTCTAAGACATCTTCACCTGTAAATGAATGGGGGTTGGGAAAAAATATCGCCAGACCCTGGTCAATTACTTTTCCCGTTACAGGATGAAAGAAGTTGCCATAGTGTACATAGCGAGGAGATAAGGTCTGCTGGGTCAGTAATTTGGCAAGCGGTTCTGCCTGTGGGCCTGATAATCGAATAATCCCGACACTACCACGACCTGGAGCCGTGGCAATGGCTGCAATAGTATCTTTAATCACACGATCTTCAGTTACTATATCTTGATCTAGAGAGTTAACCATATGATCAGACTCACGGCAGTTTGTAAGGTTTAACTCTCTACAGTATTAATCCTGAGCTTCGATTTTACGAGTAATAATATATTGCTGAATAATCGACAAGGTATTGTTGGTTACCCAGTAAATAACCAAACCAGCTGGGAACCATAAAAACATAAAAGTAAAGGCAACAGGCATCCACTGCATGATTTTGGCTTGCATCGGATCTGGTGGTGTTGGATTCAATTTCTGCTGAATAAACATGGTGGCACCCATGAGCAGAGGGAAAATAAAATATGGATCCATGACGGATAAATCAGTAATCCATAGAGCAAAAGGAGCATGGCGTAACTCAACACTTTCCATCAGTACCCAGTACAGAGAAATAAACACTGGCATCTGAATTAATATTGGAAGACAGCCACCCATAGGGTTTACTTTTTCCTTTTTATAGAGCTTCATCATCTCTTGCGACATCTTCTGTTTGTCGTCACCGATGCGTTCTTTAAGCTCCTTTAATTTAGGTGATAGCTTGCGCATTTTTGCCATAGAGCGGTAACTCATGGCGGATGGGTAGAAAAAGATTGCTTTGATAATAATTGTCAATGCAATAATTGACCATCCCCAATTATCTAAATAGGTATGTAAAAAGTCGAGTAAATGGAACAGTGGTTTAGCAATCCACCAAAGCCAGCCAAAGTCGATGGTTAGGTCTAGGTTCTCAGCAATAATCTCTAGCTGGTCAATGTTTTTAGGGCCCACATAGAAACGGGTGCTGATCTCAGATTGACTACCGGGGTTAACGGTGTTTTGTGGACCGATAAAACCCAGCAAATACATATCCTGGTTTTTTAATTTCTTGAGGAAAAACTTATTGGTATCTTCTTTTTCTGGTACCCAAGCACTCGTGAAATAGTGTTGAACCATTGCGACCCAACCACCTTTAAGAGAGAACTCTTCATTTTTATCAGATAAGTCATCAAAGTTTAGTTTTTGGTATTTCTCATCTTCTCGTGTCGTCGCTGCGCCTACATAGGGATTCACACCAAAACCAGAATCAGCCGCTGCAGGTGGCTGGTGACTATCACGTTTGATTTGGCCGTAAAGATTAGCTTGCCAGACAGTAGCGCTTTGATTGTTAATCAAGTAATCAATGTCGATGACATATTTATTCTTGGTAAACGTAAAACGCTTAGTGATTTTGACGCCATTTTGATCTAATTCTAAATCGACTACTAAGGTGTCTTGACCTTCTTCTAAGCGATAAGATGATTGTGGTGATGAGAACAGAGGTCGACCCGCAGCAGTATCGGTGCCATTGATACCAATCAAACCACTTTGAGCAATATAAGTGGTTGTTTGGGTACGGTCTAACAGGGTAAAGCCCTTTTCACCACCCAATTTAACTTTATGTAGAGGTAGAATTGTTTGAACAATATCTCCACCTCGACGATCAATGATGACATCTAATGTACTTGTTGAGACTTTGATCAATTGAGAACTATTTGTGGGGACAGAGGCAGCAACGACAGGAGCATCATTATCAGCAACAGGGGCTGTAGGTAGTTCTGATGTTTCTGGTGAGGGCGCTACAGGAATGGTTGCATTGTTTGTAGCGTTACTATTATTAGCCGCATTTTGAGTACTTTCTTGTGGGACGCTTACAATACTTTCATTACTTTCGGCATTAATTAATTCTTTATTTGCTTTAAATTCATTCCACTTAAATAGAAGAACAAACGAAAGTACTACTATGCCGCCTATATAAGCTAATTTTTGCCAATCCATCTTTTACTACCAGTCTTTAAGTTGTTGATTTGAGATCTACCATAGAAGGATATGTTCATTTAATAATGAAAAATCTCGATTATTTCTTATCTGGCTCAGGTAAGAGATCAATACCACCTTTATGCCAGGGGTTACATTTAATGATTCTCTTGAGCGTTAGCCAGGAACCTTTAATAAACCCAAAGTGTTTATAAGCATCCATTGCGTAGTGAGAACAGCTCGGAGTAAACCGACATTGATTGCCAATCCAGGGGCTTGCAATTAACTGATAGCCGCGAATGCATTTAATAGCAATGGCGGCAGGTAAATCCTTTAATTGGAAACTTTGTGTTGGATTTTTTGCCATAGTTGATTCAGAAGCTGGTGAATATCGGCGTTGTCGAGTTTATCCAGTCCTTTTCGGGCCAGCACTATAGCATCTATTCCTGGAAGTTGGTGCTGTCGTTGCCGAAAACTTTCCCGAATCTGCCGTTTAATGCGATTGCGTTCTACTGCTAAGCGAATATTTTTTTTAGCGATAACTAAGCCTAAGCGAGGCTTAGAGCTTTCATTAGCTCTGGCGAGAATTAAGCAATGGCGGTGAGATGCTCGGAAGGTTGCTTCATCAAACACCCATCCAAAATCTTTTGAGTTGAGAAGACGTCTAGATTTTGGCAGAGACAAAGGTCTGGAGAACATAGGGTTCATACTGAAAAGGGCACAGACCATTCGTCAATAAAGAACACTGTTAATACATCGGCTAACGAAAGGTATAAAAATCTACTGCCTATTTTATTAGTAATGTTATTAGCGGTAATACTTTCGTTAGCAATAACATTGCTCGACTTAAGCAGCTAAAACTTTACGACCTTTTGCACGGCGACGAGCAAGGATTTTACGGCCAGCTTTAGTAGACATTCTTGCGCGAAAACCGTGAGTACGCTTGCGCTTAAGTACGCTTGGCTGGAAAGTTCTTTTCATGACAAAACCCTGTAGCTATATATGTATATCAATTGACAGCTATATTATTTATTACCGTTTAAAAAACGTTTAAAAATAGCCAGACTTAAAAAAAGAGGCGGGATTCTAATGAATTGTTGATGAAAAATCAATAATAGTCTGCATTTAAGTGGTATTTTTTAGGCGCTAGCGGCGAGGGCTTAATATATGCGGGTTCAACGCATTGTATCTGTTTTATACTTTTGCACTAACCGGATACGCACCTCTTTTAATCAGGTTATCAACATATTTATCCACAGAAAATAAAAAAATATTAACAGTTGACAATGGTGTGTATTTTTGAGAAAAGCAATTTCATCCTATAACATGTTGATTTTTATGAATAAAAAGCAACAATTTTTTGAAAATAGAAAATAACATTTTTTTGTGGATAACTCCTTAAAATAGTTGGTAAATAAAACTCTACGGGAGTAGAATTGTCGGCTTACAGACTTTCTTGGTAATTTATTGTTTCCATATGGTTAATCAGAGACCTACAACATCATTATCATTTGGGTAATCACAGGCAACTTATATTAACAATCATTCAAAAGAAGAAAGCCGCACAACAAAACACCTAAAATCTACTTAATAGATCAGCTGACATTAATAAGTGTCAGGGGTGGTTTTTTAACTATATAAAGTAAATCAATTTCAGATAAATAATACTAATTACAACAGTGAATTTGTCTATGGGAGAGCTATCCGTGACAGCGGCTATATGGGATCAGTGTATTAACTCACTGCAACAAGAGCTATCTGCTCAACAATTTAATACCTGGATCCGTCCGCTCACTCCAATTGTTGAAGAATCAAGTAGTGAATTTTGCCTGATGGCCCCTAACCGCTTTGTGCTTGATTGGGTGAATGACAAATTTATTCAGCGCATTCGAGAGCTTGTTCTCCACTTTTTTTCTAATGCTGCGTTAACACCACCATCATCGATAACTATTAAAGTGGCCAGTCGCCCAACTCGAGCTTTCGAGCGAACCCCGAATACAATTCAGCGAAATGATTATAGTTCACCGACTCCAAAAGATAGTTTCTCTAATCACTCTACAGCTAGTGAACAGGCTTCTCCTTATCATTCTGGGTCTCACTCAGTTCAAAGCCCTAATATTCCATTTGGTACGCAGGGAACTGCTTCAAGCACTCCTGAAGTACCAAACATCAATATTAATAATAAAGGCGTTGATCGCAGCTATGCTAATCAACAAACTTTAGCAGAGGCTGATGTTGAAGGTGGTTTACATCACCGCACGGGTTTAAATAAATCCTTTACCTTTGAAAGCTTTGTAGAAGGTAAATCTAATCAAATGGGTTTAGCGGCAGCACAACAGGTGGTAGAAAATCCTGGAGGTTCTTACAATCCGTTGTTTATATACGGCGGTGTTGGTTTGGGTAAAACACACTTAATGCATGCTGTAGGCAATGGGATGATGGCACGTAACCCCAATGCAAAAATTGTTTATCTGCACTCAGAGCGATTTGTTGCTGATATGGTAAAAGCGCTTCAACTTAATGCGATTAATGATTTTAAGCGTTATTATCGTTCAGTGGATGCACTGTTAATTGATGATATCCAATTCTTTGCGGGTAAAGACCGCTCACAAGAAGAGTTCTTCCATACCTTTAATGCATTACTTGAAGGTAATCAGCAAATTATTTTGACTTGTGATCGTTACCCTAAAGTCATTTCTAATTTGGAGGAGCGCTTAAAATCCCGTTTTGGTTGGGGATTAACGGTAGAAGTCGAACCACCGGAATTGGAGACTCGAGCCGCTATTTTGCTTAAACGAGCAGAAGAGTTAAAAATTGATTTACCTTATGATGCTGCTTTTTTTATTGCGCAGCGTATTCGTTCAAATGTACGCGAATTGGAAGGTGCTCTTAAACGTGTGGTTGCTAATGCCTCTTTTACTCAGCGGTCTATCAATGTTGATTTAGTTCGAGAAGCACTAAAAGATTTGTTAGCCTTGCAAGATAAACAAGTCAGTATCAGTAATATACAACGCGTTGTCGGCGAATATTATAAGGTGAAAGTCGCTGAATTTACTTCTAAACGCCGCAGCCGGTCTGTGGCTCGTCCTCGGCAAATAGCGATGGCATTGTCAAAAGAATTAACCAATCATAGTTTGCCGGAAATTGGTGATGCTTTTGGTGGTCGTGACCATACAACGGTACTACACGCTTGTCGTAAAGTTAAAGAGTTGTGCGGCAGTGATGCAGAGCTACAGCAAGATTGGAAAAATCTTCAACGCATTTTAACGACGTGAATAGGTAGAAAAAACTCAAACAATAAAGGAATATCCCTGTCTATACACTAAAATGGCCATTGCTCACATTTTTGCTAAGCTAGGCGTGCAATGTTTCAAGGAGAGCGAGTAAACCTGTTACAATCACGAGTTTATCAGCCTATCACTTAATATGAGTTGGTTTGTGAGTGCTTACTATATCGCGGAATAATCCTATGTAGTGAGTTTGAAGAATTGAGTATATTTTTAATCAAAATATACGGATTAATAACATTATTAATAAAAGAGACTATCGATGAAATTCACTGTAAAACGTGATGCTTTATTAGGACCCCTACAACTTGTTGCTGGCGTTGTTGAGCGTCGTCAGACCCTTCCTGTTCTTGCTAATATATTATTCGTTTTAACAGAAGATAACCTGTCGCTGACAGGTACAGATTTAGAAGTAGAAATTGTTGGTCGCTTAGCGGTTGAATCAGTATCTGATACGGGTGAAGTAACCGTGCCCGCTCGTAAGCTTGTCGATATTTGTCGCTCTTTACCAGATTCTTCATCAATTGAAATAACACTCGACGAAAACCAGCGTTTACTTGTTAAAAGTGGTCGTAGCCGATTTACATTATCAACATTGCCAGCTAATGACTTTCCTGCAACCGATATTAGTGAAGGGGACATCCAATTTAGTTGTCCTCAATTTTTAGTGAAACGCCTGATTGATCGAACCGCATTTGCTATGGCCCAACAGGATGTTCGTTATTATTTAAACGGTATGCTATGGGAAGCTGAGGATAACTTATTACGTTGTGTAGCTACTGATGGTCACCGTTTGGCGATGTGTACCAGAGAATTAGATATCCAGGTACCGGCTAAAACCCAGGCGATATTACCTCGCAAAGGCGTGATTGAGCTTTCTCGATTATTAAAGGAAGAAGAAGCGAGTGTACAAGTTACGTTGAGTAGCCATCATATGCGAGTAGAAACTACAGACTATACTCTGACATCAAAACTGGTGGATGGTAAGTTCCCTGATTATGAGCGTGTGTTGCCAAAAGGTGGCGACAATATCTTATTAGGAAATAGAGAAGAATTAAAACAAGCATTTGGACGAACAGCGATTTTGTCCAATGAAAAGTATCGTGGTGTACGCCTCACCTTGGCTGATGGCTTACTAACAATAGTTGCTAATAACCCCGAGCAGGAAGAAGCAGAAGAGCAGGTCGTAGTCGACTATTCAGGTGACAATATAGAGATAGGCTTTAATGTCAGTTATCTACAAGATGTCACTAATGTATTGAACACAGAAAATATTAAACTGACTTTGTCAGATGCGAATAGTAGTGCATTGCTAGAAGAGCCAGAAACAGGCGATTCAGTTTATGTCGTTATGCCTATGAGGCTTTGATTTGCATAAAAGGAATATAACGGCGATTCATTTCGATAATTTTTCCTCACGCTTAAGTCATAGACAGTAAAAATAACTGATATCAATGTCTATACTTAAGCGTTTACAAATATCTCATCTACGAAACCTTGAACAGGTGTCATTAACACTCTCCCCTAAAATTAACCTTTTTTATGGTGAGAACGGTAGCGGAAAGACCAGCTTACTTGAGGCTTTATCACTTCTCGGTCTAGGGCGTTCATTCCGTAGCCATAAAATACGCTCTTTAATTAATCACAACCAGCAGCAATTAACTATCTTTGCAGATATCGATATTGGTGACTCTAATGCAGCTGTTGGTATTCAGAAGGGGCGAAATGGCTCAACGTTAATACGTATTAATGGTGAAACAGTTCCATCTGCAGTATTGCTAGCACAGAAGTTGCCGCTACAAATTATTGATGCTAATTCCTTTCAATTAATTGAGGGTTCTCCTCTTCAACGTAGGCGCTTTCTGGATTGGATGGTGTTTCACGTGAAACCTGAGTTTATTGAGCCTTGGCGTCGCTTGCAGAGAGTCATTAAACAGCGGAATAGTCTGCTGAAGCGTGATAAAATAGCCCGTTTAGATTTAGAGCCTTGGGATAAAGAGTTTGTTGAGTTAGCAATTCTTATTCATCGGTTTAGAAAAAGTGTGTTCGAAGAATTTCATTCTTTATTTGGGTCGTTTCGAAACAGCTTTTCCAAAGCTATCGCTGATGTTGCTATCACATACCATCCAGGTTGGAATGAAGAGCACGGTTTTAGAGAAGTTTTAGAAGAGAGCTTTGATAGAGATAAGCGCGATGGTTATAGTCACTATGGACCACAGCGTGCAGAGATTAAGTTTACTGTTGAAGGCAAACCAGCACTTGATGTATTGAGTAGAGGGCAGGAGAAGACTTTAATATGTGGACTTCATATTGCGCAAGCGAAGTTACATCAACAAAAAACAGATCAAAAGAGTGTGTTTTTAGTAGATGATTTGTTAGCAGAGCTTGATGATCAAAATGCAGTTAGGTTAATTAATTGGTTGGTTGAGTTAGGGGGGCAAGTTTTTGTCACAGGCGTTAGTAAAGATAGCCTATTAAAAACTTGGTTCCAGCAGCAGACATCACTTGACGATGATCATCTAAAAGTAAATTTGTTCCACGTGGAACAAGGTAATATAGGCACAGAAGATTTCTCTAAGAGTGCTTATTGATAGAATTTATTGACTTGGGATTAACTATGTCAGAAGAAAAAGACGAAAGCAGCAACGATACCGAAAATAACGGTAACTATGATTCTTCCAGTATCAAAGTCCTAAAAGGACTTGATGCTGTGCGAAAACGACCAGGAATGTACATAGGGGATACTGATGATGGTACGGGTTTACATCATATGGTATTTGAAATTGTTGATAATTCTATCGATGAAGCGTTAGCAGGACACTGCTCTGAGATTAAGATCGTCATCCACCCTGATGAATCTATATCAGTTTCCGATAACGGTCGCGGTATTCCTACCGAAATCCACGAAGAAGGTGTGTCAGCAGCAGAAGTGATTATGACTGTATTACATGCCGGGGGTAAGTTTGACGATAACTCCTATAAGGTTTCTGGTGGACTCCATGGAGTTGGTGTATCTGTAGTTAATGCGCTTTCTAAGGAATTAACATTGACGATACGCCGTGGCGGTAATGTCCATGAGCAGGTTTATCATCATGGCGTACCACAATCTCCATTAGCGATTATTGGTGAGACAGAACAGAGTGGAACATCAGTTCACTTTAAACCATCTGAAGAAACCTTTAATAACATTGAATTTCACTTTGAATTATTAGCCAAGCGCTTGCGTGAATTGTCATTCCTGAATTCAGGTGTTCGAATTGTGCTTAAAGATGAGCGTACAGCGAAAGAAGAAGTGTATGAATATGAAGGTGGCTTAAGCGCATTTGTTGATTATTTAAATACCAATAAAACAACGCTTAATAAAATTCTTCATTTTTCAACAGAAGGTAAAGATGATGGTATAGGAGTTGAAGTTGCATTGCAGTGGAATGACAGCTTTCAAGAAAACCTCTTATGTTATACCAACAATATTCCTCAGCGTGATGGTGGTACTCACTTAGCAGGCTTTCGTGGGGCGCTAACTCGAACGTTAAATAATTACATCGATAAAGAAGGCTTATTCAAAAAAGAAAAAGCCAGCACAACAGGCGATGATGCTCGTGAAGGACTGACAGCTATTATTTCTGTGAAGGTACCAGACCCTAAGTTTTCTTCACAGACAAAAGACAAGCTGGTTTCATCAGAGGTTAAAACAGCAGTTGAGCAGCAAATGGGTCAGGCATTTACTGATTATCTTATTGAAAACCCTCAGGATGCTAAGTCTATTGTTACTAAAATGATGGAAGCGGCTAAAGCCAGAGAAGCAGCTCGTAAAGCTCGCGAGATGACACGTAGAAAAGGTGCATTAGATATTGCGGGTTTACCAGGTAAATTAGCGGACTGCCAGGAAAAAGATCCGGCATTATCAGAGGTTTACCTAGTGGAGGGTGATTCTGCCGGTGGTTCGGCTAAGCAAGGTCGCGATCGTAAAACACAAGCTATTTTGCCACTTAAAGGTAAGATTTTGAATGTTGAAAAAGCGCGATTTGATAAAATGCTTTCCAGTGCGGAAGTCGGCACACTAATCACGGCTTTAGGTTGTGGCATTGGTAAAGAAGAATTCGATGCTGATAAGTTACGCTATCACAGCATTATCATTATGACGGATGCGGATGTTGATGGTTCGCATATTCGTACTTTGTTATTAACATTTTTCTTCCGTCAAACGCGAGAGCTGATAGAACGTGGTCATATTTATATTGCTCAACCACCTTTGTATAAAATTAGTAAAGGCAAGCAAGAGCAATATCTAAAAGATGATCCAGCGTTAACTGAGTTCTTAACAAATGCGGCGTTAGAAGGTACGCAATTATTTACTAACCCTGAAGCCCCCGCTATTACTGGCACCGCGCTTGAAACCTTGGTAACAGACTATCGTCAGGTTATGTCTACTATAGATCGTTTATCACGTTTGTATCCTGCTGAAACCTTGGAGCAGATGATTTATTTACCGGCGCTATCTATCGAAGACCTCTCCAGTAAACAAGCCGTTGAAACTTGGTGTGGACAGCTCACTGAATATATGGATAAAGGTCAGTTAAGTGGTTCTAGCCGTTACCTTGTCACTGTGCGTGAAGATCAGGAACGTCATGTTTATTTACCACAGATAGAGGTATTGGCACATGGCCTAAGCCATGAATACCCTTTTAGCCATGATTTCTTTGCATCGGGAGAATATCAGTCAATTATTGATTTGGGCGCCAAACTAAAAGGTTTGATTGAAGCTGGTGCATATATTCAACGAGGTGAAAAACAACAAGAGGTTGAGAGCTTTAAAGAGGCGCTGGAATGGCTAATGACAGAATCTCGCAAAGGCTACAATATCCAGCGCTATAAAGGATTGGGTGAAATGAACCCAGACCAGTTGTGGGAAACAACGATGGATCCCTCTACTCGTCGTATGCTTAAAGTGACAGTCGAAGATGCAATCGCAGCTGATCAAATTTTCACCACTTTAATGGGTGATCAAGTAGAGCCAAGACGAGATTTTATTGAAAGTAACGCTTTGTCAGTTGCTAATCTTGATGTCTAATGAGTCAACGATATTTTAATAACCAAAAGCCAGCATTACGCTGGCTTTTTTATTTATCTTTAGCTGAAAGCAAAAAGAACAAATAAGACAGAAAAATCCTTCATTTTTCAAAATCTTGCATATACTTAATAAAATAGTAAATGATATAGAAGCGAGATCTTAAAGGAGCTATGAGCAAGGCCCAACAACCACTGCAGCAAATTGATATCATCAAAATCTACGAGAAAAAGCGTTGCTTGATTGTTGATGATTTAACGGAAGTACGAGCTGCTTATAAGCGAATGCTCCGGTCTTTTGGTGCCACAGAGATAGATACTGCAGCAACTGGCGACCAAGCAATGCAGATGTGTGAAGGCCGACAATATGGGATGATTATTTGCGACTACAATCTTGATGAATCAAAAGATGGCCAACAGGTATTAGAAGAGTTGCGTCATATGCAACTACTAAAATATACCACTCTCTTTATCATCATCACGGCTGAAACGTCTCGAGAGATGGTACTAGGCGCAATTGAAAATCAACCAGACGACTATATCACTAAGCCCATTTCTCAAAAAATGATGCGTTCACGACTCGATCGCGCATTGTTAAAACACGAAGAGCTCTATCAAATTAAGTCTGCCATGGACAGTAAAAGCTATGGGCGAGCGATTCGCTTGTGTGATGAAAAAATTGCCGCGAATAGTCGTTATCGTTGGGAGTGCGTACGTTATAAGGCACAAATATATTGGTTGATGGGCGAAATAGATGATACAAAAAGGATTTATGAAGAGGCTCTTGAAGAAAAAGAATTCATTTGGGCAAAAATCGGATTAGCAAGAACACTAATTCACTCAGGACAATACGAGAATATTGAGCCTATATTGAAAGGCATTCTCCGTGATGATCATCGTTACATTGAAGCCCATGATATTCTTTCAGAATTTTATGAAAAGACACGTCAATATAAAAAAGCTCAAGACGCCACACAAACAGCAACAAAACTATCGCCAAAATCTATATTGCGTCATCGCCGCTTAGCTGAGCTAGCTGAAGAAAACCATGATGATGAAACCTGTTTAAAAGCTTATGAAGAAGCTATTCGTTGGAACTATAATTCCTGCCATGCTGATGCAGAAGACTATTTAAGCTTAGCGCGTAAAACAGTAAGCGTAACTAAAGGTCGCAAAGATCGAGATTCTGTTGATAAAACAAAAAAAGCAATAAGTTTATTAGATCGAATGAGGCGCCGTTTCCCCGAGCGTAAAAATAAAGTGAAATCAGGTTTGATCGAATCACAATTGCATTCTAACCAAGGTAAAGATAGTTTTGCTAAGTCTGCATTAGAAGCCGCGGAAAAAGAATATGATATTCTTGATCCAAAAGAAATGGATGCACGTTTAGACTATGCACAATCGCAATTAATGACAGGAGACAAGAAAAAAGCCTATAAAGAATTGCACATGGTCTCACGTGAATGTAAGAATGATAAAAAAATATTGGAGCGCGTCGATAAAATTAGTGAAGAACCAATTACCGTTGCAGGTAAGCAATGTGCAGCAGATTTGTCACGCTCAGGCATCGAAGCCTACCAACGTAAAGATTACGATGCCTCATTAATTATTTTTACAGATGCACTGAAAATGTTTCCGAACCATACCGGTGTAAATTTAAATATGGTTCAGGTTTCATTGGCAAAGACTGACGCAGAAGGAAAAAGTAAAGATCTTTATGAGCGTTGTAAAGATTGCCTACTTCGAGTTGATAGTATTGGGAAAGAACATAAACAATACGAACGATTTAGATTTCTTCACAATCAATATAAAACAATCTATGCCGATTATATTGAAAAAAGAATGTAGAATTTTTTCAAAGCTCAAGTTGATTTATCTACACTAGTTTTAATTTAATTCGACAGTGCTTCTCGTAAAGTATCAATAACAGCTTTTGTTTCTGGCCGAACCCCTCTCCAAATAAAAAAAGATTCAGCTCCCTGGCACACTAGCATACCGAGACCATCGCTAATATTTTTAACAGAGTTTTCTTCTGCCCAGAGTAAAAAAGGCGTGAGTTGTTTGCTGTACATCATATCATAGCAACAAGTATTCTCTGTTGTTATGCCTATAGGTAACGGTGGTAGTTTCCCAGACAAACTTGCAGAGGTTCCATTGATAATAAGATCAAATGATTGGCCTGCTAATTCAGAAAAAGAGCAGGCGGTAATAGGAAAAATATCAGAAAAATCATTAGCAAGTTTTTCGGCTTTTTCTTTAGTGCGATTAGCAATAACAATCGTTGAAGGGCTTTCTTGAATAAACGGTTCTAATATTCCGCGAACAGCACCACCTGCTCCTAGGATTAAAATACGTTTGCCTTTAATCTTCCAATTTAAATGAGATGTAATATCGGTAACAAGGCCAACGCCATCGGTATTATCCCCTACCACTTCCCCATTACTTTGAAGTACGAGAGTATTAACGGCACCTGCACGCTTAGCGCGAGGTGTTAATTTTTTTGCATAGTTAAAAGCATCTTCTTTAAAAGGCACGGTAATATTCAGTCCTTTACCATTGTTGGCAAAAAATTTATTCGCTGCTGTTTCGAAATGATTAAGCTCTACACATTGAGCTTTGTATGTTAGCTCCTGCTGAGTTTGTTCTGCAAAAGCTGTTTGCAATGTAGGTGATTTAGAATGGGCTATAGGGTTACCGAATACGGCGTAATTATCTATCATGGTATGGTGAGGCTCTGTCATGCTATACCCAATTTTGGGCAGGTAAAAAATTATTGGTGAGGTCTGCTTCTGGAGAGCCAGCTTCAGGTGCATAGTTATATTCCCAACGAACCAAAGGCGGTAAAGACATTAAGATAGATTCTGTACGTCCACCGGTTTGCAAACCAAATAAAGTGCCTCGATCGAACACTAAATTAAACTCAACATAACGACCACGGCGATAAAGCTGAAATTCTCGTTCACGTTCGCTGTAGTCCATCTCTTTACGCTTTTCGATTATAGGTATATAGGCATCAACATAACTATTACCAATTGCTTGTAAAAAATTAAAACTTTGGTTAAAGCCTAGCTCATTAAAATCATCAAAAAATAACCCACCAACACCTCTGGCTTCATCTCTATGCTTTAAATAAAAATAGTCATCACACCATTTTTTAAAGCGCGTATAAAGATCTGAGCCAAAAGAATCGCAGGCATTTTTGGCTGTTTGGTGCCAATGAATACAATCTTCCCTATTGCCATAATACGGTGTTAAATCATAACCACCGCCAAACCACCAAACAGGTTCTTCGCCCTCTTTCTCGGCAATAAAAAAGCGAACGTTCATATGGCTGGTAGGGACATAAGGGTTTTTAGGGTGAATGACTAAAGAAACACCCATAGCTTCAAATCCTCTTCCAGCTAACTCTGGGCGGTGCGCCGTTGCTGATGCAGGCATTTGTTTGCCATAGACATGGGAAAAATTGACTCCCCCTTTTTCAATAACATTGCCATCAACGATGACTCTTGAGCGCCCACCGCCACCTTCGGCGCGTTCCCAGCTATCTTCTAAAAAGCTTTTGCCACCATCAGCTATTGCTAACTTTTCACAAATCGATTCCTGTAAAGAGAGCAAATACTTTTTTACTGCAGCTTTATCGGGTACTGAATTATTTAAATGTTTAGTATCGGACATAATCTAGTAATACTTGATGATAAATGTTTATTGTAAAGGAATTTGCTTAAAGAGCCTTTGAAAAATGTTGGTGAGGTAAAACAGAAAGTCTGTTTATTGCCTAATAATCGTTTCTGTAAGCAGGTCGCGGATATCTGAAGGTTTGTTACGCTTACCCACAATACCTTGGGTAATAAAATCGAGCTCAGGGCAGCCATTAAAGTATCTCTCTACTTGCCAGTGTGTTTTGGCTGCCGGTTTCCCTTGAGGGTTTGCAGATGTTGAAACAATAGGGCCACCATAGTATTGGCAAAGTGATTTTACAAGTGGGTGGGCACTTACGCGTATAGCAACGCTTTGATGATCGCCAGTGATCCAGTAAGGGACACTACCATTATTCGGTACCAGCCAAGTCACAGGTCCTGGCCAAGAATGTTGCAATTTCGTTTTCTGTTCAGTAGAGAGCCCCTCAAGAATAAAATCAAATTGCTTGATATCGGCAGCAACCAGAATTAAACCTTTATCGACAGAGCGATTTTTTAAAGAGAGAATATTCGAAACGGCGCTATAATTAAATAAATCACAGCCTAAACCCCATACCGCTTCTGTGGGATAAGCAATAACACCACCCTGCCTTATTGTTTGGCTTGCAATACGGATTGAGGGAGTTTTAGACCATTCAAACATAGAAGATAACTACTTAGAAAAACTTATACGGCTTCATGGACAGCGGCATAGCCCCAGTCAGAGTGTTTGACAACGCCTTTTAGCTCAAGGTTGAGTAATGTCGCTGTTACTTCAGCACTGGAAAAGCCCGTACGCTCAATCAATTGATCAATAGCAACAGTATCATACCCTATATGATTTAGTAGTTGCCTCTCTTGATTATTAAGCATTGGAGAGACATCAGGCTCGGGCGTCACAGTAGAGGTTTCTATTTCGGTGCGCTCCTGCTCTGCGTGTTCCTGGGCCGCTTGCTGGTCGGCAAAATAACGAATTAAACCCGCGAGTTGCTTAATGATATCTTCACCGGACTCTACCAGTTGAGCGCCTTGTTTAATAAGCTCATGGCATCCCTTAGATTGAGGATTGTGGATTGAGCCTGGGACAGCAAAGACTTCACGATTTTGTTCCAGTGCATAGCGTGCAGTAATCAAAGAGCCACTTTTAATAGCAGCTTCCATTACCAGTACTCCAAGGCTTAAGCCACTGATAATGCGATTACGTTGTGGAAAATTAGCGGCATGGGCTTGGGTACCTGGAATAAACTCTGTGACTAGTAAGCCACCTTTGTCGAGAATAGCATCTGCTAATCGTTGATGTTTTTGAGGATATACTCTATCAATACCTGTTGCCATTACAGCGATAGTCTTACCTCCAACATTCAATGCCGCTTCATGAGCAAAGCCATCGATACCTAATGCTAGGCCACTGGTGATTGTAAAACCACCCTGAGAAAGATACCGAGAAAATGAGCGAGTGTTTTCAATACCGCCTGTCGTTGGGTGACGAGTGCCTATTATCGCAATTTGAGGTAACGCTAATAATTCGGTATTACCTTTAACAAATAAAAGGGGGGGAGGTCTCGATATCTGTCCCAATAAGCCAGGATAATCTCTATGTTGGTGTGTCACTAAACGGGCATTCTGCCGCTCTATTGACTCAAGTACCTCATAGCCTCTGCAGGCCAAAGGGCTCATTTCACCCTGTTGTTGAAATTCAGTCAGTGCTTTTTTTGCGTATGGGTTAATTCTTGGTAGGGTTTCTGGTGGGGCGAGGAGAGCTTTTTCAGGGGTTTTATGTATATCAATCCATGACCAGTAGCGACTAGGTCCAACACCAGGTAGTAATGAGAGTAATAAGGTATAAAAATTTGTATTTTTCATAATAGTTCATCCTTGAACAGCTATTAAAGTGGATCAGGGTTGACGGGCGTAATCGCCAACTTTGATACCCCGATCCGCTTTTAATACCAAGGCAAGGCTCATCTTATCAAAGGTTTGGAAGATCATCATCATTCCTGCTCGTTCATCAGGTAAGACAACAGTTCGATCTTTCCGCTTTTTCGCACGTTGATCTTTAACCACGGCACCCCTTTTGTATATAGAAAGCACATTACCGGGTTTAAGATTGTCTCTTTCTCCACGATTAATCGCTATTACATCTAATAGGCCCACTTGGGTGACGCCTCTTTCAACGCTGATTATCTTACCATTAATTTCCTCTTCTGGCTCGGAAGGAAAAAATGTTGATTCAATAACACGTTCTTCTGTTGGCAGAATGCTATCGCCGATACGAACATCACCCGTAGTGCGGGTGACTGTTAATGTAGCGATATCTTCTTTTAATGCCCGCATATTGGCACCACCGATATCAACAGCCTGTACGCCTAATATTTCTTTAGTATCGGGGTCGACGTAATTGATACCTCGACGATAGAGCCCATAGTTAGGGATATTATCCGCAAATTGACCACGGCCATAAAGACGATCACCAGAGCCTAAAATAAGGCGTTCTTCCTGACCTGCAATGACATAAGGGGACGCTTCTAATACGCCTGTATCAACAACCCTATTACGTAATAACCAGCTGTTAATTTCATCCAAAGGAATTGCTGGGATGGCATCACTAATTGGTGACGTACGCACTTGAGGAGATAGCCTGTCAGTATTGGAAGGAACGAGGCGCACGGTGCGATTCACACTGAGGCGGGGTTTACCATCAACATAAATTAAACTAACGACATCACCAGGAAAAATCAGATGAGGGTTCTCGATCTGAGGGTTTGCGTGCCAAACCTCAGGCCAGAACCAAGGAGAGTTTAAGAATTTTGAGGAAATGCCCCATAAGGTGTCCCCTTTTTGGACGACATATCGATCAGGAGAGTCATCGCGGAATAGGTCGCTTGCATGGGCAGCCAGTACACAGACTAGGCTCAAAGCCAGAGCAGCAAGAATACCGGAGACATTTATTTTCATGGGATCGATCCTGTTTTATGTGATGTCAGCTTTGTTATAATGAAACATAAGATACTGATCATCGGCTAAGACTATAATCACTACTCTATTTATAGCATCAAATCCTGTATCATCATAGTCTTAGCGTTGATTGTTCGCTTTTTACTAGAAGTTTGTCACAATCGCCCCCATTTGCAAACGTATCAGCAATATTTTTTAATAGTTTAGACCAAGAAAGATTATGGCAATGCTCGAAATACTTGAATTTCCCGATCCTCGCCTTCGTACCAAGGCGGAACCTGTGGTGTTAGTCGATAATGCCATTCGTAAGACTGTCGAGGATATGCTTGAAACCATGTATGAAGCTAATGGTATAGGCTTAGCAGCGACACAGGTGAATGTTCATAAACGTATCATTGTTATTGATGTCTCTGAGGAGAGGTCAGAGCCAATGGTCTTTATTAACCCAAATATTACCGTGCTTGATGAAGAGCCTGATAGTTATGATGAGGGCTGCCTGTCTGTTCCGGGGTTTTATGAGACCGTAGAGCGTCCCAAGGGCATTAGGGTTGAGGCTCTCGATAAAGACGGACAATCATTTGTGATTGAGCCTGAAGGCTTATTAGCAGTTTGTTTGCAGCATGAAGTCGATCATTTAAACGGTAAGTTATTTGTCGACTATATCTCTCCCATGAAACGTAATCGCATCCGTAAAAAGTTAGAAAAACAGCATCGAGCCCAGGCTTAACCTTCTATGACCTCCTCTTCTACTGGATTGCGAATCATTTTCGCAGGTACCCCAGACTTTGCAGCTCACCATTTGCAGGCGCTGATCGATAGCTCTCACCAGATCGTAGCTGTTTATACCCAGCCAGATCGCCCCGCGGGGAGGGGGAAAAAGCTAACTCCCAGTCCAGTAAAAACATTAGCGTTAGCTCATGAATTACCAGTCTTGCAGCCGGAATCGCTCAAAGATCCACAGGCTCAGGCAGAGTTATTCGAGCATAATGCTGACGTTATGGTCGTTGTTGCTTATGGCTTACTACTACCCAAAGCGGTTTTAGAGACCCCGCGTTATGGATGCTTGAATGTTCACGGTTCATTGTTACCTCGTTGGCGCGGCGCGGCGCCTATTCAGCGAGCTATTCTAGGTGACGACACTGGTGACGGTAATGGCATGGCTGATAAGGAAACCGGTGTGACGATCATGCAGATGGATGTCGGCCTAGATACTGGTGACATGTTATACAAAAGCGCCTGTGATATTGAGCCCGATGAAACCACAGCGAGTTTACACGATAAATTAATGCGATTAGGCGCTCCAGCGCTATTAGCAACGTTGGAGCAAGTTCAGCTGGACCAGCTTCAACCCGAGCCCCAGAATAATGCACAAGCGACCTATGCTGAAAAAATTACCAAGCAAGAGGCTCAGATTGATTGGTCAAAACCGGCTACATTTATTGAGCGAAAAATCCGTGCTTATAATCCCTTCCCTGTTGCCTATACCTTTTTAAATGATAAACGCCTTAAGATTTATAAAGCGACGTCTATTAATATTTCCAACAATGAAAAAACACCGGGTGATATTGTCGCTTTTAATGAGGATGGTGTGGTTGTCGCGTGTGGAGAAGGAGCTTTAGCTTTACAACAGTTGCAAGTGCCAGGAAAAAGGTCCATGTCTATCGCTGAACTGCAGAATGGTTATAGTGATTTATTTTCCATAGGCAATCATTTTGGCGATTAAAAATACTTCCGCTAAAACTGGCAAAAAAGTCACTCCACGTATTGCAGCAGCGGTAGTGTTAGCCCAGCTTCTTAAGCAACAAGGCTCACTGGCCAGTTTATTACCTCAACAACTATCCTCTTTTTCTACTCAGGAACAAAGCTTTATTAAAGAGTTATGTTATGGTTGTTGTCGTTGGTATCCTCTACTAGAGCAGATATTAAAACAATTGCTTAAACAGCCTCTTAAGCAAAAAGATGCTGATATTAAGGCGATTCTTTTATTGGGGCTTTATCAATTACAATTTCTACGAACTCCCGAACATGCGGCGATCAATGAAAGTGTTAATGCTGTCAGTTTTTTTAAAAAAATATGGGCTAAAAAATTAGTCAATGCTGTGTTGCGTGGTTACCAACGAGAGCAGCAAACTCTCTTTGATAAGGCACAAGCACAAACAGCATCTGTACATCCTTTATGGTTAGAGAAAGAAATTGTTTCGGCATGGCCTGAGTATGCTTCTGCCATTTTTTCTGCCAATAACCAACATCCACCCCTAACTTTACGAGTCAATTGCCAGCAATCTTCCCGTGATGATTATTTGCAAAAGCTAGAAGAAAAAGCCATCGTTGCCAGCGTAACGCCTTATAGTGATGTCGGTATTTACCTGAATGTTCCTGTGTCTGTGAACGAGCTACCTGCATTTGATCAGGGTGCTGCTAGTGTTCAGGATGAGGCTGCGCAGCTATCAGCGGGTTTATTAGATTTAAAGCCGGGCCTGCGGGTACTCGATGCCTGTTGTGCGCCAGGAGGGAAAACCTGTCATATAGGAGAGAAAGAGGCTCGGTTAAGTGAATTGATAGGTGTTGATATTGAAGAACGTCGTTTAGGCAAGGTAAGGGATAACCTGAAACGATTAAATATTACAGCCGATATTATTTGTGGCGATGCGGCCCAACCAGATAAATGGTGGGATGGTAAACTTTTTGATCGTATCTTACTTGATGCTCCCTGTTCGGCAACAGGTATTATAAGGCGGCAACCAGATATTAAACTGTTACGTCAGCCTGAACATATTGAAGCCTTAACCACATTACAGTTGAGCTTGTTACAAGCACTTTGGCCCTTGCTTGCTGATGGGGGTATACTGCTCTATGCGACTTGTTCGATATTGCCTCAGGAAAATACTCAGATAGTTCAACGCTTTGTAGAGAGCCGATCTGATGTACTACATGAGCCCATTTTTTCTGAAGATGGTTTTGATAATAATGATATACAATGGGGAATATTACAGCCATTTGGTCGACAACTATTACCCATTAATGGCTTAAACGAAGCCCAACCTGATACAGAAAAACAGGCTGAAAATAATAAAGGAAAAAGCCATGACGGCTTTTTTTATGCCCGATTAAGGAAAATTAAAGAAGGTTTAGCAGATAACAACAAGGCTTAGAAAGCAACATGAAAATAATTATTCTCGGTGCAGGACAAGTTGGAGCAAGTATTGCGGAACACCTTGCCCGAGAAAAAAATGATATTACCGTTGTTGATCATTCTACAGAGAGATTGCGAGAACTAAGGGATCGCTTGGATATTCGTGGTGTGAATGGTCATGCATCACATCCAGATGTACTTGAACAAGCAAATATCGAAGATGCCGATTTACTAATTGCAGTGACTGCTAATGATGAAGTGAATATGGTAGCTTGTCAGGTAGCTTACAGCCTTTATCGTACTCCCACCAAAATTGCCCGCATTCGCGCATCGGTTTTTTCTAACTACAAAGATAAATTATTTCGCGATGAGCATGCTCCCGTTGATGTCATTATCAGCCCCGAACAATTAGTATCAGAATATATTTTTAGCCTGGTTGAGAACCCTGGTGCGCTGCAAGTGTTGGATTTTGCTGAGGGCGCTATCAGACTCGTTGCTGTTAAGGCATACCATGGTGGCCCTCTTGTGGGTCAAGAGTTGCGATTTATGCGTCAACATATGCCCAATGTCGATACGAGAGTTGCGGCTATTTATCGTCGTGGTCAGGCAATTATGCCTGAGGGGCATACGGTTATCGAAGTTGATGATGAAGTATTTTTTATTGCTGCACGCAAAAATATTCGAGCGGTGATGAGTGAAATGCGTCGCTCAGAAAAACCATACAAACGCATTATGATTGCCGGTGGCGGCAATATCGGCTTACGTTTGGCAAAAAAAATAGAAAGCCGCTACTCCATCAAAATTTTTGAATTAGGCTCAGAACGCTGTAAAGAATTAAGTGAAGAACTTAAATACAGCGTTGTACTTCAAGGAAGTGCTTCCGATCAGGATTTATTGCTGGAAGAAAATATTGAAGAGACGGATATTTTTATTGCCGTAACGAATGATGACGAAGCCAATATTATGGCGTCCTTATTAGCTAAACGGCTCGGTGCTAAAAAAGTTATGGCGCTAATTAACAACCCTGCGTATGTGGATTTAATTCAGGGTGGTGAAATTGATATTGCTATTTCTCCTCAACAAGCAACCGTTGGTAGTTTGCTTTCTCATGTACGCAGTGGCGATATGGTCAATGTCCACTCTTTACGGCGTAGTGCAGCAGAGGCAATTGAAGTTGTTGCTCATGGTGACGAAAATAGCTCTAAAGTTGTTGGTAAAACAATTGAGGAAGTTGACCTTCCTGAAGGTGCGAGCATCGGTGCTATATTACGGCAAGGTGAAAAAGGTAAAGAAGTATTGATCGCTCATGACAGTACTGTTATTCAGAATGAAGATCACGTGATAGTTTTTCTTGTCGACAAGCGACATACAAAACATGTAGAAAAATTATTTCAGGTCGGTTTTTCTTTTTTCTAATATGGTTCCTATTCTTTTTAAAAAATAAGGCGGCAGCTTAAATGCACTTTGCTATTATCTTTCGTGTATTTGGTATATTGTTAATGCTGTTCAGCATTACATTATTGCCGCCAGCATTAGTTTCCCTTCTTTATAAAGATGGTGCTATTAATGCTTTTATTATTTCTTTTATTATCATTCTTGTGGCCGGTCTTTCGATTTGGCTACCTGTTTATAACAATAAACAAGACCTGCGTACGCGCGATGGCTTCTTGGTAACAGCACTTTTTTGGGCTGTGCTCGGGCTTGCAGGTTCTTTACCTTTTATTTTAAGTGACAGTACACAACTGACTTTTGTTGATGCAGTATTTGAATCTATTTCGGGGCTGACCACAACGGGGGCGACGGTAATTGTTGGTTTGGATGAGCTACCTCAATCCATATTATTTTATCGGCAACAATTACAGTGGTTAGGTGGTATTGGTATTATCGTTATTGCTGTTGCTATTTTACCGATGTTAGGCATTGGTGGTATGCAGCTGTATCGAGCAGAAACGCCGGGCCCTGTAAAAGATTCAAAACTCACCCCCCGCATTACTCAAACCGCAAAAGCGCTTTTTTTTATTTACCTTAGCCTTACCGCTGCCTGTGCTCTGAGCTATTGGTTGGCAGGTATGACTTTATTTGATGCTGTTGGCCATGCTTTTTCAACCGTTGCGATTGGTGGGTTTTCAACGCACGATGAGAGTATGGCTTTTTTTGATAATCCGACAATTTTAATTATTGGGATTATCTTTATGGTTTTATCTGGAATTAATTTCGCATTGCATTTTGTTGCCTGGCGGTCTCGTAGCCTATTACATTTTTTCAAAGACCCAGAATGTAAATTTTATTTTTGGTGTATATTTATCGGTATTGTCATTACTGTTAGTTATTTGTATGCCACAAATATCTATTCGTTTGAAGAAAGTTTTTTATTCGGTTCGTTTGAATTAGTTTCTATTTTAACAACGACAGGTTTTGGTGTTGCAGATTACAGCCAGTGGCCAACCTTTCTCCCCTTCATGTTATTTATGTTTGCGTTGATGGGAGGTTGTGGAGGTTCAACTGCAGGCGGTATCAAAGTGATGCGTGTAATGCTGATTTGCAAGCAAGGCATACGAGAAATTTATCGCTTGATTCATCCCAATGCTATTATCCCAGTGAAAGTGGGTAACAAACCTGTACCGGATCGAGTTATCGAAGCGGTCTGGGGCTTCTTTGCTGCCTACGTTATCAGCTTTATGATTATGTTTTTAATACTGCTTGCCACAGGGTTAGATTTCTTAACGGCTTTTTCTGCAATGGGTGCTTGCATTAATAATCTTGGCCCTGGGATGGGGGATGTTGCTGCACACTATGGAAATATTAATACGACCGCTAAATGGGTGCTGTGTTTTGCAATGTTGCTTGGGCGATTGGAAGTTTTTACCTTGTTGGTTTTATTAACACCAGCCTTCTGGCGACGCTAATAAATTTTCTTGCTGCCTTCAGGGCCTCTACGAAAGCGTTTATACTCCCATTGATATTGTTCGGGCATATCTCTTACGCACTGCTCCACTAGCTGATTGACTGCATTGGCAGAAGTCACAGCATCTTCACTATAAATAGCATCAGATGCTTCATAAAATGTGACTTCAAAACCACCGCTCACTCGTTTGGCGGTAGCACCTAGTATTGTCGAGCCAGTGCGTTGATAGAGCTGGGTTACTAAAGTCATGGTGTAGGCAGGGTGGCCAAAAAAGTCTGAATATACGCCGCCACGATCTTTCAAATTGGGGACTTGGTCAGGCAATATGCAGGTTGTCCCCCCTTTCCGCAGGTGCTTCAGCAGAGCGGCAACGCCACGCGGGTTCGTAGGCACTAATTGTGCCCCTGTTTTCTCACGACTCTTTTTGATGAGCGCCTCAAGCTCAGGTAGCTGAGGAGGCTCATAGAGACCCATGCCATTAGAGACAGCGGGAATATAACGG
Source organism: uncultured Pseudomonadales bacterium (assembly GCA_947487765.1). Taxonomy (GTDB): domain Bacteria; phylum Pseudomonadota; class Gammaproteobacteria; order Pseudomonadales; family Cellvibrionaceae; genus CANLBN01. The sequence continues at coordinate 65,525 of CANKXO010000004.1, forward strand.
GAAAATACTTCCCAGTTACCCACATGAGGTAATAAAACAATCAGGCCTTTTCCTGCCGTTTGGGCTTGATCAAATAGGTGGAGGTTATTGATTGCGGTGACGCGTTGCTCCAGCCAGGAATAGGGTCGATGCCAGATAGCGGCCATTTCAAACACCAGCATTCCTGTGTGCTGCAAACTTTCAAATACCAATGTGTTTTTTTCTTTCTCCGATAGCTCGGGAAAGCATAAAGTGATATTGGTACGTGTGGTTTTGCGACTACGGTTGGGGAATAACCATAGTAAATAACCCACACTACGCCCTAATAAACGGCAAGCCCATAGAGGTAAGCGTCCCGTCAGTGACAACAGAGAAGCGATGAGTTGGCCTTGGGTAATTTTCATTTATAGGGCAAGTTTTCGACAGTCATTAAAAAGCTCGCAAGCTTACCTTAAAACGACTATAAACTCTAAACCTATGGAAAACGCATGGCCAATTTCGTTTTCATAAGGTCAGCAGCGCATTCCACCTACTTACACATACCATTCCCTGCCGTACCCCGTTATAATCGCCGCCTTTGATTTCTTTGCCGGAGACAGGCGTGGCAGCAGCGGACACCACTATCGACACCAAGACCTTTCAGGGTCTTATTTTAGCGCTACAACAATACTGGGCTAAACAAGGTTGCGTGATCTTACAACCATTGGATATGGAAGTTGGTGCAGGGACTTTTCACCCAGCAACATTTTTACGGGCAATCGGCCCTGAAAGCTGGAATAGTGCCTATGTTCAGCCTTGTCGACGCCCTACAGATGGTCGCTATGGTGAAAACCCTAATCGATTGCAACATTATTATCAGTTTCAAGTCGTACTTAAGCCTTCACCTGCTGACTTTCAATCCTTATATTTAGGGTCACTACAAGAGTTGGGTATTGATACTTCTGTTCATGATATTCGCTTTGTTGAAGATAATTGGGAGTCTCCGACCTTAGGTGCGTGGGGTTTAGGTTGGGAAATCTGGTTAAATGGTATGGAAGTGACTCAGTTTACTTACTTTCAACAAGTCGGTGGTCTCGAATGTTATCCAGTAACCGGTGAAATTACTTATGGCCTTGAGCGTATAGCCATGTATTTACAAGGCGTTGACTCTATTTTTGATTTGACTTGGACGCTCGACCCTCAGGGTAATAAAGTCAGTTATCGCGATGTTTTTCATCAGAACGAAGTAGAAATGTCTCATTATAATTTTGATCACGCTGATGTCGACTTCCTATTTCAAACGTTTGATGTTTGCGAGAGGGAAAGTCAGCGCCTAGTTGAAGAAGGCCTACCATTGCCCGCCTATGAGCAAGTCATGAAAGCGTCTCATGCATTTAATTTATTGGATGCCCGCCATGCTATTTCAGTTACGGAAAGGCAGCGTTTTATTTTGCGAGTAAGAACTCTGGCTCGATCCGTTGCGCAAGCTTATTATGATGCGCGTAAAAAACTGGGTTTCCCGCTTGCAACTGATGATATACGCAAAGAATTGCTGGATACTGGGGTGTTGAGTTCAGAGGGAGATGCCGCATGAGCCAGGATTTTCTTGTTGAATTAGGGACAGAAGAATTACCACCTAAAGCATTATTGCGTTTATCGGAAGCATTTACTCAGGGTATTAGTCAAAACCTGAAAAGCCACAATCTAAATTTTGATACTATTGAATCTTATGCAGCCCCCCGCCGTTTAGCCGTGGTAGTTAAAGGCTTAGCTGAGTCGACACCACTTAATGATGTAATTAATTGGGGCCCACCCGCAAAAATTGCATTTGATGATGAAGGTAAACCAACGAAAGCAGCGTTGGCTTTCGCATCTAAAAATAATCTCGACCCCGCAGATTTGGTTGCTGAAAACGATGGAAAAATTGAAAAACTAGTTTATCGAACACAAGCAGGTGGTGAACCAACAGTTGACTTGCTGGAAGCCATTGTTCAGCAATCGGTGAGTAAACTACCTATTCCCAAACGTATGCGCTGGGGAGCGAATCGCCATGAGTTTGTTAGACCTGTGCATTGGCTAGTAATGTTATTTGGCGATGAAATTGTAGAAGCCACGATACTTGGCCTTCATGCTAACCGAGAAACGCAAGGCCATCGTTTTCACTATAATCAAGCGTTGGATATTCAGAATGCCAGTGAATATGCGAGTAAACTTAAAAGCATTGCTTATGTAATGGCTGATTTTGATGAACGCAAAACATTGATCAGACAACAAGTAGAAGCGGAAGCGGAAAAAGTAAATGGACAAGCCGTTATTGATATTGATTTGTTAAATGAGGTTACCGCTTTAGTAGAATGGCCTGTGGCATTGCTGGGTCGATTTGAAGAACGTTTTTTGGATGTGCCTGCAGAGGCGTTGGTTTCTTCAATGAAAGAGCACCAGAAATATTTTCATTTAGTCGACGCTGATAATAATTTACTACCTTACTTTATTACGGTTGCTAATATAGAAAGTAAAGACCCCGCACAAGTTATTGATGGTAATGAACGCGTTATTCGACCGCGTTTATCCGATGCGGCTTTCTTTTTCGAAACCGATAAAAAAACGACGTTGGAGAGCAAGCGCGAATCTCTTAAAAAAATCGTGTTTCAAGCGAAATTAGGGACTGTCTTTGAAAAAACAGAACGCATTGCAAATCTAGCAAAAGCTATTGCAGAGCAGTTAAATGCTCCCACTGAGCCTGTTGTGCGTGCTGGTGAATTATGTAAATCAGATTTAGTTAGCGAAATGGTTTACGAGTTTGCCGATATGCAAGGGATAGCCGGTTATCATTATGCAAAGCATGATGGCGAAGTTGATGAAGTTGCCCTCGCGATGAATGAGCATTATATGCCACGTTTTGCGGGCGATGAGTTACCGTCAACATTAACAAGTGCTATTGTTGCACTGGCGGATCGTTTGGACACCTTAATCGGTATCTTTGGTATTGGTGAACAACCAACGGGTTCAAAAGATCCTTTTGCTTTGCGTCGAGCCAGTGTTGCTGTATTACGTATCTTGGTCAAAGGCGAATATAAATTAGATCTACGACAATTATTGAGCCTCGCTTTTAAACAATATACATCGTTACCTGAAGGCGAGGCAGTTGTTGAGCAAGTGCTGAATTACATGCTAGAACGCTTCCGTGCCTGGTATGAAGAACAAAATATTCCAGTCGAAGTTTTTCAAGCGGTTAGTGCAAAGCAATTGTCACAGCCTTTGGATATTGATCAACGTGTGCAAGCAGTAAATCACTTCCGCCTATTGCCTGAGGCAGACGCTTTAGCTTCTGCCAATAAACGAGTTGCAAATATACTGGCAAAAGTTGATGGCGATATTCTAAGTTATATCGATGATGCTTTATTAGAAGAAGTAGATGAAAAAGAGCTCGCTAAAGAGATTGTTGAAAAACAACAACAAGTTGAACCATTATTCGAAGAGCGAGATTACAAGGCTGCACTGACAGCTTTGGCGTCACTACAGGAAACGGTTGATAACTTTTTTGCCAATGTGATGGTAATGACTGACGATGAGGCACTGAAGAATAATCGTTTGGCATTATTGCAACAATTGCGTGCATTATTTTTTGAAGTAGCCGATATCTCTTATTTAGCAGCAACTAAATAATGTTGAGTAAAAAATGAAGTTAGCACTAGTGGGTCGTGATGGCGTTATAAACGAAGCCCGTGAGGGTGGTATTAATCATCGGACACAACTCACGTTAATTCCAGATAGCATTAATGGATTAGCTCGGTTATCCAAGGCTGGGTATAAAGTGATTATTGTTACTCATCAACCAGGTATTAGCCGAGGGCTTTTTGATTTAGATGAATTAGAAGCTATCCATTATGCAATCACCTCGGGTGTTGAAGAAGCCGGTGGTGAAATAACGGCTATTTTTTACTGCCCCCATGACGACCAAGATCGTTGTCATTGTCGCCCCCCAGAGACAGGGTTGCTTGATGCTATAGAAATGGAATTCGATTGTGACACAGTTGCAGCCTCATTCTTCTTTTATAGTGACGCTGAAAAAAAATTAGCCAAAGCAAAAGATTGTCTACAGTTTCAATGTACACCAGAAAAAAATTTGTCTTTCTTTGTTAATCAATTGTTAAGTTAAAAATTATAATGTTACTTTTACGCTCATTACTTTTTTATTGCCTCTATAGCCCTATAACAATTGTTTTCGGTACATTAAGTTTACTTTTGTTACTGCTCCCTAAAAATTTTGCGGCATCTATCATTGTTTTCTGGAATGCCATTGCATTGTTTTTATTGCGCTGGTGTTGCGGTGTTCGATATGACGTGACAGGGAACACAAGTGGGCTCTCAGAACCTTGTGTCATTATTGCTAATCATCAAAGCCCTTGGGAAACGTTATTTTTACAATGGTACTTTAAGCCAATCTCTGCAGTATTAAAAAAACAGCTTTTATATATTCCTTTTTTTGGTTGGGGTTTAAAAGTAACTCAGCCAATCGGTATTGATCGCGATAATCCAACTCGTGCCTTGAAACAAATTAAAACAATAGGATTAGAACGATTAAAGGCCGGCAGAAATATTTTGATTTTCCCTGAAGGGACGCGGATGCCGGTTAATCAGTTGGGCAACTTCATGCGTAGTGGTGCAGATATCGCCAAACAGGCAGGAGTGCCCGTTATTCCTGTTTTCCACAATGCGGGTCACTACTGGGTTAATAAAAAATTGATTAAACAACCTGGGACAATACAAGTTGTTGTCGGTGAACCAATAAGCGTGGAAGATAAAAATACCAAAGCGGTAATGACGGACATCAAAGCTTGGATGCAAACACAACAAGAGGCTATGGAAGCCCCATAAAGATTCCCAGCATATTTTTCCAATCGTAAGAACTAATCTAACAGGCCTTCAGGAGCTATCATGATTACTTTTTTTTGTACTGGTGGTACTTTCGATAAAATTTATTTCGATGCAAAAAGTGAATTTAGTGTAGGTGACCCTCAGGTCGAGCCTTTATTGAAAGAAGCGAATATCGATGTAGGTTATAAAATTGAGTCCTTACTGCGTAAGGATAGCTTGGATATGACGGAGGAAGATCGTCAGCTTATCTGCCAAGGTGTTGTCAGTAGTGAAAGCCAGCAGATTATTATCATTCATGGTACTGATGGAATGGCCGCAACAGCCAAAGCATTAGCTGCGAGTGGTGTTGAAGATAAAACCATTGTATTTGTAGGGGCAATGCAGCCTGCAAGAATGCGATATAGCGATGCGCCCTTTAATCTAGGGTTTGCTGTATCTGCCGTACAGCTATTGGAGCCAGGGATTTATCTTGCAATGAATGGCCGCGTTTTTTCTCATGACAATGTTGTTAAGAATGTAGAGATCGGTAAATTCGAAACTATTTCATAAGTGATCTTAGTCAAATACACGATCAAACTATTAACAGTTATAAACAATAGGCGCTATTCTTAACCGTATAGCAAATAGATAAAGGTGCAGGCCAATGAGAGAGCAAGTTCAATTTACAGGCCATGATAACCATACACTCGCAGGTTTATTGGATGCTCCTGATGGTGAAATTAAGGGATATGCTTTATTTGCCCATTGTTTTACCTGTGGTAAAGATGTCGTTGCTGCCTCAAGAATAGCGCGTTCATTAGTCAGTTATGGGTTTGCAATACTTCGCTTTGATTTCTCTGGTGTGGGTAGTAGTGAGGGTGAGTTCGAAGACACTAATTTCTCATCGAACGTTCAGGATTTAGTAGCCGCTGCTGATTTTTTACGTGAGCACTATCAAGCTCCACAGTTGTTGATTGGCCATAGTTTAGGTGGTGCAGCAGTGTTAGCCGGCGCGAATCATGTACCTGAGAGTGTTGGTGTCGTTACTATTGGAGCGCCTGCAGACCCAGCTCATGTGGCTAAGCAGTTTTCTTGCAGTATCGGTGAAATCGAAGAACAAGGTAAGGCCAAAGTTGATTTAGCTGGCCGTGAATTTACGATTAAGAAACAGTTGCTGGATGACCTTGAAGATCAAGAGCAAGCCGATAAAATTGCTAACCTGAATAAGGCCTTATTGATATTTCACTCCCCTATAGACAATACCGTGTTGCTTAATAATGCTGAAAAAATTTATCGTCTAGCAAAACACCCTAAAAGCTTTATTAGCCTAGATAAGGCAAATCACTTAGTGACAAATAAAGATGATGCAGAATATATCGCGAGCATTATCAGTGCCTGGGCCATTCGTTTTTTAGATCATGCCTCTTAGGTAGCCGCTCAGTTTGGTACCTTATTCAATTTTATGACACTTCTTATAACTTATTGAATCTATTACTCTTAGTGAAGCAATCCATATTATCTTAAAAAAGTCGGTTATTTCTGAAGTCGACAACTATACTTTTTTAGATACAGAGTTAATTGTTTTACTGTTGTGGACAGAGAGGAGAGTATGTAGTGAGTGAGTCTTTTGCTGTGGTAAACCCGGAAGATTTTATGAAAATTGGTGGTGATAAGCCTAGCCATTTACTGATAGAAGAAGCCCTTATTAAAATGGGTGGCGATGGGACAATAGGAGGTACCTTTAAAAAGGAAGTACTTAAAATGGCCGGTTGGACAGGTGGTGCTTTAACCACTTATGCCTCACGGTCTCAAGTTGCGGCAGAAGCATTTAATCGTGTTCGAGAAGCTCTCGAAAAAGCATCAGATGCGGACGAATTAAAATCTCAGCTATTACACTAAGCTGTTTTGCATAGTAAAGTATGCTTAGCCAGGTAAGAAAGGGAGTAGTATTACCAACTCCCAGTATTTTCCATTGATGCCCAAGGCTCTTGTGATGCCAGGGCATCACCCTTCTGTAAAAGCTCTATAGAAATATTATCGGGAGATCGAATAAAAGCCATATGGCCATCCCGTGGTGGTCGGTTAATCGTCACGCCTTTTTCCATCAGCGATTGACATACATCGTAAATATTATCCACACGATAGGCTAAATGACCAAAATTACGGCCACCATCGTAATCCTCTGTATCCCAGTTATAAGTCAGCTCAACGAGTGGGGCCTTATCATTTTCAGCGCGTTCAACATCTTCTGATGCCGCCAAAAATACTAAGGTGAATCGCCCTTTATCACTATCATAGCGATTCGTCTCCACAAGTCCTAATTTATTGCAATAGAAATCTAACGATTGTTCAAGATCTTTTACTCTCACCATAGTGTGTAAATACTGCATTAAGCCATTCCTCTTACCTTACTTAAACAGACAATAAATAAAAACTCGAAGTACCTCTGGCTAATAAATATTATTAGCTTGCGGATACCAAGCTTCTCATACTATTCATTATGAAGTCATTTCTTTCTAATACAGAAAAGGATATTGGGACTAGAATTTGTAAAAAATTGCTATTTGTTTGTTGTTTCTTGCTCAGTTTTGTCTTTATAGAATACCTATAAGTTAACTTAAGGTAATCTGTTTTTGCCTTAGATACATTTGTAAATATCATAAAAATAAAACCAGTTTGGCGCGAAAAACAACATATATTTAGGGCATCTAAAAAAATCACACACTACAAGGAGGTTGAACATGCCATCAACCCTAAAAAAAACATTAAAGACTAAATCTATCTCTCTTACAGTAGCCGCTGTTGCGGTATTCCTATTTGGCGGTACAGTTAATGCTGCTGATAGTGATAGGGATGGTATTCCTGACGCTATTGAAGTTGCTAATAGCCTAAATTCTGCTGATGCCGCCGATGGTATATTGGACTTGGATGGTGATGGCTGGAGTAATGTCGATGAATATCGATTTGGCACATCGATTGGTGATGCACTTAGTAATCCCGTTGCTAACCCTAATGATGATCATCAAAAAGTATTTGCTACTGATGGTAGCATACGCGATGGATTTGGAGGCTCCCTGAATAATGGTCTTTCCGTATTTGGCAATACAGCAATCATCTCAGCGGTTAGGGATGATGACAACGGGTCTGATTCAGGCTCAGTTTATGTGTTTTCCAGAGTCAATGGTATTTGGGTTGAACAGCAAAAGTTAATTGCTAGTGATGGGGCATCGTTTGATAGTTTTGGTGTATCTGTTTCTTTGAATGGAGATACGGTTTTAATTGGTGCCGTCAACGACGACGATAACGGTAATGGGTCAGGTTCAGCCTATTTATTTGTTCGCGGTAGTGATGGGGGCTGGCAGGAACAACAAAAATTGATCGCCAGCGATGGCGCTGAAGGAGACCGCTTTGGTGAGAGTGTCTCGTTAGTAGGTAATACAGCACTCATTGGTGCTTATACGGATGATGATAATGGCCCAAGTTCGGGTTCCGTTTATGTGTTTTCTCGTGGTAGTGATGGTGTTTGGTTAGAGCAACAAAAATTGACTGCGAGCGATGCCTCCTCAAATGATCTTTTTGGTGGAAAAGTTACACTGAATGGAGATACTGCTCTTATCGGTGCCATAGGAGATGAGCCTGGCGATATATTAAGAGCAGGTTCAGCTTATGTATTTGTTCGTGATAGTGGCGGCGTGTGGAGTGAGCAACAAAAACTGATTGCCAGTGATGGCTCGCGAAGAGATATCTTTGGTAATAGTGTCGCATTACTCGGTGATACGGCACTAATTGGAGCTAATGAAGATAGTTTGGGTGCTGTTTATGTTTTTACGCGTGTAAATGGCAGCTGGTCAGAACAACAAAAGCTTACAGCCAATGATGCGGGAACCTTTGACAATTTTGGGAACAGCATCGCTATGCTGACTTCTGATATGGCTTTTATCGGGGCCCCTTCCCAAGTAACTAATACTCAGAACAGTGGCAATGGCTCCGTTTATGTTTTTACAAGAACTGGCAGTAATTGGGTTCAGCAGCGAAAACTGATTGCCAGCGATGGAGCATATCAAGATACGTTTGGATCCAATGTCTTTGTATCCGGTAATTCTCTGTTAATAGGCGCTGGATCAGATGATGATAATGGTGATAATTCAGGTTCTGCTTATTTTTTTGACCTCTCAAGAGATAATGATTCCGACGGCCTTTCTGATTCAGCGGAACTAGAGAGTAATGGTCCAGTTAGGGTTACAGATTGGGCTTTGGAACCAGAGATCACTGCAACAGCTAATAACTTGGTCTTTAATGACACAAATCAGTCTGGCATCTATGGGCGTCAAGCTAATTCGGCTACGTTATCGAGTTTAGGATTTACATCAGGCTATGAGCTAAGTTGGAGTTTAGGTAGTGACTACTCAGATTATTCTACGGTGATGGGACTGGGTATCACAGAATCAAGTAATCAATTCTATGATGTAGACAGAGGTTTTTGGTTAGAGTCTGGGACCTATGGAATTATTGAAGACGGTGTTTTTGGTGAAGTATGGAATAGTTTTACCGATACAACCGTTTTTGCTATTGAGGTCAATGGTACCCAATTAAGTTATAAAGTGGATGGTATAACGGTTCATACTGTGACTTTAAATAGCACCCCAGATTTCTATATTGATTCAGCTTTCTACGGTGACACTACAGCGATATCTAATGTAATGGTAATTCCACTAGGCAGTGGTGGATCAATTATCCTTGATAGTGATAATGATGGTATTAATAACCGCTTAGATCTCGATAGTGATAACGATAGTATTCCAGATATTATTGAAATCGGATTAACGGATGCTGATGGTAACTTTATTGTTGATATATTGAGTGACCAGGGTTCGGTGAGCACTGCTCCAGACAGCGACAGTGATGGTATCCCTAACCACATTGACCTTGAAAGCTTGAATGCCGCTAACGATGGTACAGCCTATGACATTGATACAGGTCCATTCAGTGCGCTAGATACTAATAGCGATGGTCAAATTAATGGTAGTGATACAGGTGGCGGCATTGATGCCAATAATAATGGTGTCGATGATTTAATTGAGTCTATAACCGCTCCTGATACGCAAGCACCGGTTGTTACTCCTCCTACCAATATTTCTGTGTCTGCTCTTTTGAGTGATACTGTTCCTGCGACTAACGCAGTAATAGCTGCTTTCCTAGCAGGAGCTACAGCCAGTGATAATATCGATGGTAGTGTAGTCGTTAGTAATAATGCGCCGACTTCATTTCCTGCTGGAATAACAACCGTTACCTTCAGTGCGAGTGATAGCGCAGGCAATACAGGTATCGCGACAGCAAACGTTACAATTGATATTGATATTGATATTGATGGTGACGGAATTCCCAATTACAGAGATAGTGATATCGATGGTGATGGAATTCCTAACGCAGTTGAAATTGCCAATGGCTTGAATCAGCTAGATAGCGCAGATGGCGCACTAGATCTGGATGGAGATGGTTGGAGTAATGCGGATGAGTACCAATTTGGTACTGCTATTGGTGATGTTACTAGTAACCCTGGAAACGTTACAGGTCCTACCCAACAAAAAGTCTTTGCCAGTGATGGTGTAGCTGGAGATGAGCTCAGTCACAAAATAGTGATATCAGGCGATATAGCCATGATTGCATCGATAGCAAACGATTCTGCTACAGGTGCTGTCTACGTATTTGAACGCACTGATGGCCAGTGGGTTGAACGTCAAAAACTGGTTGCCCTTGATGGCGCCTTAGGTGATAACTTTGGTAGCAGTATTGCGTTATCTGGCGACTTAGCCTTGATTGGTGCCCGAGGTGCCGATGCGGTTTATGTCTTTCAGCGCGCTGGTAGCCGATGGGTACAGGGACAACGGTTCACTGGTAGCTCAAGTCGAGGGTCTTCTGCCTCTGACTTCGGTGCTAGTATCGTTTTAGAGGGTGACACTGCGATTATTGGTGCGCCGACAGCCTTTGATAACTTCATAGTACAAGCCGGTGCAGCCTATATTTTTCAGCGCGTTGATGGTACTTGGACAGAGCAACAGAGGTTAACCGCTGGCCCTCTCGGTGGGCAGTTTAATAACTTTGGTGATGGTTTAGCCTTATCCGGTGACATAGCCCTGATTGGTGCTACAGGCTCTTATTCGGATGACCCAGGTTCTGTTCATTACTTCCAGCGAGTTGACGGTGTATGGACAGAGCAACAAGAGTTTCGAGGCAGTACGAATGCTACCCGAGGGGCTCGATTTGGGCGGTCAATCTCAATCTCTGGTAATACTGCATTGATTGGTGCACCAGAGGACCGAGTGGATAGCGTTAGTGTTGCTGGATCAGCGTTTATTTTCACGCTCGAAAGTGGAGTTTGGACTGAACAACAGCGCCTACAAGATAGCGTTCCGACCCTATCGGACAACTTTGGTAGTGAAGTGCTATTAACAGGTAATACCGCGATTGTTACTAACCCTAATGATGATGACAACGGTGTAGACTCAGGCTCTGTTTACATCTACCAGCAACAAACGGGTAGTAATACATGGACACAGCAACAAAAACTGCTAGCGAGAGATGGCGCTGCTGCGGATAGCTTTGGGTCCTCCATTGCACTTTCAGGGGCTAACCTGCTAGTCGGTGCTGCGGGTGATGATGATGTGCAGTCTGACGCCGGTTCAGCCTATGTCTTAACTATTCCACAGTTGAATGATGCTGATGGCGACGGCTTACAAGATGATAGCGAAATACGCAGAGTCGAAATCGTTGACTGGGTTAATGCTTCACCTGGTGTAACCTTTAGTGGCAATAGTATTACCGGTTTTGCAGCGGGCAATGATGTATCAACACAAATTAACTCAGTGCCTTTTTCTACCTATGGTTTTGAAGATAACTATTCAGTGAGTTGGACTGCACCGTACGCATCTCGAATAATCGATCCTGTCATTCAAACTATTGGTTTAGGCATAGAAGAAACCGATGCCTCTCGTAGTGATGTTGAATATAACTTTTACCACTGGGAACCTGCAGCAAGGATGCAAGTTATATATCCAGGTAGAACGAGGTCATTCTTACCGAGAGGCAACCAAAACCCGGTGTCATTTAGGATTGAAGTAGATGGCGGTAGTATGCGCTTTTATACCAATGACACTCTTGAAGCGACTGCTACTTATGCAGGATCACCAGACTTTTATATAGATTCTTCATTTTTTGCAGGTAGCTATACCAATAGAAATTTTGAAATAAGAGCGCTAAGCGATGATCGAGATGGTGATGGAATAGCCAACCGCTTAGACTTGGACTCAGATAATGACTCTATACCGGATGTTATTGAACTCGGTTTAACGGACGCTAATGGTGACTTTATTGTCGATAGTTATGCTGAAAGAGGTAGTATCGCGATAGCCCCCGATACAGATAGCGATGGTATCCCCGACTTTTTAGATTTGGAATCCAATAATGCGCTTAATGATGGGACTAGCTTTGATATTGCAAGCACTCGTTTTGTCGGCTTCGATAGTAATAATGATGGCCAGATAAACAGCAGTGATACAAGTGGTGGTATCGATGCTAATAATAATGGGGTTGATGACCTAATTGAAACAACAACCCCAGACCCTGATTCGGATGGCGATGGAGTCCCTGATAGCATCGATGCTTTCCCAAATGACCCAACGGAGTCTGTCGATAGCGACGCTGATGGTGTGGGTGACAATGGTGATGCCTTCCCAACGGACCCAACAGAATCAGCTGATAGTGACAGCGATGGTGTAGGTGATAACGCCGATGCATTCCCAACGGACCCGACAGAAACAGTCGATAGTGATGGTGATGGTGTAGGCGATAATGCTGACGCATTCCCAACAGATCCTACTGAATCAGCTGATACGGATGGCGATGGTATAGGTAATGTTGCAGATGCTGATATCGATGGTGATGGTATTCCCAATGCGGTTGAAACAGCGAATGGCTTAGACCCTGCTGCTGCAGATGGAACCCTGGACTTGGATAACGATAGCTGGAGCAACGTGGATGAGTATCGTTTTGGTACTTTAATTACCGACCCTAGCAGTAATCCAGCAGCTAACACCAACACGCGACATCAAAAAGTCTTTGCCAGTGATGGTAGAACACTAGATGCATTTGGATACCAAGTCGCCATATCGGGTGATACGGCTTTGATTGGTGCTTATAGAAATGGTGATCAAGGTGAACTCACAGGTACAGCGTATATATTTGTGAGAAATGCTCAAGGGTTATGGGTTGAGCAGCAAGAACTTGTGGCGAGCCAACGTAATGGTGGTGATGTATTTGGAACCAGTCTTGCGTTAGAAGGGAATACTGCTTTGGTTGGAGCTTCAGGCCTTGGTCAAGGTGCGGTATTTGTCTTTGAGCGTGTAGGAGACGTTTGGACGGAAGAACAAATTCTTGAGGCCAATACCAGTTCGGGGGCCTACAGATTTGGTAATAGTGTCTCATTATCTGGTGATACAGTCCTTATTGGTGCGAATGCAAATGATAGTAATGGTGTCGCTACTGGTTCTGTTTTTGTGTTTGATCGCACTGGGAATACTTGGACTGAGCAGCAACAACTAGTTGCTAGTGATGGTGAGTTAAGTGATTCCTTTGGTCTTGAAACTTCTATTGATGGCGATACAGCCTTGATTAGCTCTTATCAAGATGATGATAGAGCAGAAAACTCAGGTGCTGTTTATGCCTTCATTCGTGAAGCAGGGGTATGGAGTCAGCAACAGAAATTAACGGCTGCTGATGGCGATTTCTGGGACTTCTTTGGTACGGACGTCTCTATATCTGGTGATACTGCTTTGATAGGTGCTTCTGGGGATAATCAAAGTATTAACGATGCGGGAGCAGCCTATATTTTCGAGCGAATTGGAGGAGTGTGGACTCAGCAACAGAAACTACAAGCCAATGATCCAAGTGCCAGTGCACGTTTTGGTGATGCAGTAACATTAGATCAAGGTATTGCTTTGATAGGTGCTTATGCTCAATCGGGTCCATCAGCACCAGGTAGTGCTTATATTTTTGTTGAGGAAAATGGCTCATGGCATCAGCAAGAAAAGCTACTGCCTGGTGATGGCTCATATAATGAAGAATTTGGTGGGAGTGTAGCCTTATCTAACGGTACCGTACTTATTGGTGATCACCGTAATAATGATCTCGGTCTGGCGGCAGGCTCCGCCTATTTCTTCAATATATCGACTACCAGCGACAGTGATTCTGATGGCTTAGCAGATTCCGCAGAAGCGGGTAGTGGCAGCAGTAGCCCAGTCAATATCACTGGTTGGACTTTGGATCCTGATCTTACGGCAACATCCAATACTTTGGAGTTTAATGCTAGTAATCAGCCCGATATCTATGGCCGTCAAGCCAACTCTGCATTGCTATCGAGCCTAGGCATTACTTCTGGGTTTGAAGTCAGCTGGAACTTAAGTAGTACTTCAGCTGATTATGCTTCCATTATTGGTTTAGGGGTTACTGAAAGCAGTGATCAATTTACCGATGTTGATCGAGGCTTTTGGATAGAGCCAGGTACCTATGGCATTATTGAAGATGGTTCTTTTGGTAATGTGTGGGGTAGCCACAGTGAAAGTACAGTCTTTGCTATAGAAGTAGATGGGACACAATTAGACTATAAAGTTGATGGTGTAACAGTTCATACTGTAGCACTCAGTGCGAGCGCAGACTTTTATATTGACTCGTCTTTCTATGGTGGAGCAACCACCGTGAGCAATGTTGTAGTGACGCCTTTAGGTGGTAGTGGCGGTATCGTGCCAGACAGCGATGGTGATGGTGTTGATAACCGTCTGGATCTCGACAGTGATAATGACACCATTCCTGATGTCATCGAAATTGGCTTAACGGATGCCAATGGCGACTTTATGGTTGATACTGTCAGTGAGAGAGGTTCAGTTACATTAGCACCAGATAGTGATGGTGACGGTATACCCAACCATCTTGACCTGGAAAGCCTAAATGCCGCCAACGATGGTACTGCCTATGATATAGATACGGGTAGCTTCAGCGCTTTAGATACTAACGGTGATGGTCAGATTAATAGTGATGATATTGGTGGTGGTATTGATGCCAATAGTAATGGTGTTGATGACTTACTGGAACCTTAACAGTTAGCCATTGCATTATATAAACCCCCCAGCTTCGACTGGGGGTTTTTGTTTTTAATATTTAGATTTTTCAGTTAAAGAAATACCTTCTTGGGGTAATCAAAATAATCCATAGAGCAACAGCTAGCGTTGATCTTACTCCAATGCTCTATATCGCAATGGATGGCCACCATGCCTGATGTTGGTATGTTATCTATCGGCTGACTAATTAGCTGATTGGCTGCATCTGTTATAGCAGGGTTGTGACCAACAAGCGCTACGCTGTTATATTGGTTTGGTAAATTGTAAATTTGGTCCATTAAAGCCCTGCTGGAAAAAGTATACAGGGAAGGTTCTGCTAGTAACGGTATTTCCAGTGCATCTGCGATAGGCTGTGCAATACCTTTAGCGCGAACAGCTGTGCTGCTGATAACAATATCTAGCGATTTATTACGCTTCAGTAATCTTTGCGCCATCACAGGGGCATTCTTTAAGCCTCGTTTATTGAGTGGCCGATCATGGTCATGTAATCCAGAAACATCCCAACTGGACTTTGAATGGCGAATGAGTAATAAATATCGCATTAGGTAAACTTTCCCATTCTTAATTCGGTAAAACCTGCACTACTTCCCATAACGTTTTTTTCAACCTCGTTGCTTATGGATGTTGGTAGACAGCTTGTTTATATAGCGATATTATCGGACGAAATCGCTCAAGCTGTCGAGTGATGCGTTTCCATAGAGACTACTACAATACTAGAAGGAGTTAACGGATGTTCGCCATGATGTCAGAAAAACTAAGTATCCATATAAAACAATTATTGTTAGCACTCGCTATCATTGCAGTGCCTGTATTTACAAATGCAGCTGATATTCAGCCTAAATTGATTGAACCGCAAGAAGGTAATGAGTATTACACTCGCTATAATTTTAAATATGAAAAAGGCCGCCATGTAACAACGAACTATTGGCGTGGTGAGCTTATTCCTATCAATACAAAAGTAACTCTTGTTTCGATGAGTAAGAAAAGAATGGTGCTGGATGTTGACGGAGTAGAAATTAAATTTGTAAATGCTAAAAAACACACAAAACGAGGAATGGAAGCGATAGCTTCTGAGTTGTTATCACCTAAGAAAATCCCACTTAACCAATTGTCATCAGAGTTACGTTCAGATATTGAAGAAGGAATTTTGCGTTTGGGTATGACCAAAGAACAAGTGTTAATGACACGCGGCTATCCACCACGCCATAAAACACCTTCTACTAAAGCTAATCTTTGGGTCTATTGGAGCAGTAAATTTGTTCAGCGATCACTCGCTTTTAGAAAAGGTAAATTAGCTAAAGGTCGTGGCCTTTATTAAGTAAAATAGCTTAACCCCCTTTAACTTTATTATCATTTAGGGTATGTGGGGGTTAAGTCAGTTATTAATTTTGGTGTTGCTTAAAAAATATAACGGGTTATTTTAAATACTCATTTTTCAGATCAACATAATTTTGAGCGGAATAAACAAAGTAACCTTTTTCTGATTCTTTCAATGGCCTTATTTCTTTAAACGGGCTGCCCATATACATAAAACCGCTTTTCAATACCTTGCCTGGTGGGACGAGAGTTCCTGCGCCAATGACGACATCGTCCTCTACTACCGCACCATCAAGAATGGTGGACCCAATTCCAACCAGTACTCGATTGCCTATCGTGCAACCATGAAGCGTGGCGCAGTGACCAATCGTTACATCGTCTCCAATCGTGAGTGGCCAGCCATCGGGCACGAGATCTGATGCATGCGTAATATGTAATACGGAGTTATCTTGGACACTGACGCGAGCACCAATACGAATACGGTGCATATCGCCTCGAATAACGGCGCATGGCCATATGGAACAATCATCCCCTATTTCTACATCGCCAATAACGACACTGGCGGGGTCAACAAATACCCCTTTCCCTAGTTTAGGGGTAGTACCATTAAACGTGCGGATGGCGGGATAGTTTTCAGGATAGTTGTTGTCTATTGCAGGCATAGTAAAGTGACCCAATAATTCTGTAGTATGATTACTAGAAATCTTTGCAGGAATACTTTTGTCTAATATGTAAGCAAAAACTCTATATAGAAAGGTTGATAGCCATATTGTCATCCTTTCGTCACTCTATATCAATACGTAAACACTTATTAAAAAGAGACTTATGAACAATCCATTACTTGAAGAACATCACCTACCCCCTTTCAGTGATATTAAACTCGATCACATCAAGCCAGCGGTAGAATCACGTATCGAGCAGGTTTGGTCTGTGTTAAATACTCAACTGGCTGCTATTGAGCAAGGTGAGGCGCCCTCTTGGGCAAACTTAGTGGCTCCATTTGAAGAGGCATCAGACTTATTAAGCCAAAGCTGGTCACCTGTCAGTCATCTTAATGGCGTGCAAAATAGTGATGAGCTGCGCGAGGTATATACCGATTGCATACAGATGCTCACCGACTTTGGTACAGCCATTGATCAGCACCAACCACTCTATAAAGCGTATGAGGCGCTGGCATCCAGTTCAGGTTTCAATGACCTAAGCATTCCACAGCAAAAAGTTATTAC
Organism: uncultured Pseudomonadales bacterium; assembly: GCA_947487765.1. Classification (GTDB taxonomy): domain Bacteria; phylum Pseudomonadota; class Gammaproteobacteria; order Pseudomonadales; family Cellvibrionaceae; genus CANLBN01. The sequence goes on from CANKXO010000004.1 coordinate 83,052, forward strand.
TGATGCTTTGCGCGATTTTCGTTTGGCCGGTGTGGCCTTACCTGATGACAAAAAGCAACGCTATGGAGAGATTCAAAAGCGCTTATCCACACTCGGAATGGATTTTTCCAATAATGTACTTGATTCAACTCAAGCCTGGCACAGGCAGTTTGACAGTAAAGAATCCCTAGATGGTTTACCTGAAAGTGCGCTTGCTAGTGCAGAACAAACAGCGACACAAAAAGAACTATCGGGCTATGTGATTACTCTTGATATGCCTTCTTATCAGGCAGTAATTACCTATGCTAATGATCGCGAGTTACGCGAGGAAATTTATACTGCATTTGCCACCCGAGCAACGACAGGCGATTGGGATAATACAGCACTCATAGATGAGACGTTATCGTTACGACATGAACTTGCATTGCTATTAGGGTTTGATAACTATGCTGAGTTATCCTTAGCGACCAAAATGGCAGAGTCTCCAAAACAAGTCATCGAATTTCTTAAGCAGTTAGCAGAAAAATCGTTGCCGGTTGCGAAGCAAGATTTGCAAGCACTAAAAGATTTTGCTCAAAGTGAACACGGTATTTCTAATTTGCAAGCATGGGATGTCAGCTACTACAGTGAAAAGTTACGACAAAAGGATTATGCAATATCTCAAGAGGAACTGCGTCCTTACTTTCCTGCTGAGCGTGTGATGCAAGGTATGTTTTCTGTTGTTAACAAATTGTTTGGTATCGATATAAATGCTGTCAGTACGGCCAATTTATATCATAGCGATGTTCGTTTTTTTGAAATAAAAAAAGATGGTGAAGTCCTCGCCTACTTTTATTTTGATATTTACGCTCGTGATAAAAAACGTGGTGGCGCTTGGATGGCTGACTGTCGTACTCGCCGAATAAGAAATCAAAAAATACAATTACCCGTTGCTTATCTTACGTGTAATTTTACACCGCCTGTTGGTGAGACACCTTCTTTACTAACGCATCAAGAAGTGACGACGCTATTTCATGAGTTCGGTCACGGATTACATCATATGCTGACACAAATGACCGAAGCAGCTATTAGTGGTATTGCCGGTGTTGCTTGGGACGCTGTGGAATTACCCAGCCAGTTTTTAGAGAATTGGTGTTGGGAAAAAGAAGTTATCCCAATGATTTCTGGCCATTATAAAACGGGAGAAACATTACCCGAAGATCTGCTGAATAAAATGTTAGCGGCCAAAAATTTTCAGTCAGGCATGCAAATGGTTCGCCAAATAGAATTTGCGTTGTTTGATTTTTTATTGCACGCAGAGTATGAGCCTGATACACCTAAGCCCGTGCAGCGATTGCTCAATGAAGTGCGTGAACAAGTAGCCGTTATGACTCCGCCGGCATTTAATAAATTTCAAAATAGTTTTAGCCATATTTTTGCAGGTGGTTATGCTGCTGGCTATTACAGTTATAAATGGGCTGAAGTGTTATCAGCTGATGCCTACTCTTTATTTGAAGAAAAAGGTATTTTTGATAAAGCGACAGGAGAGCATTTTTTACATACGGTACTAGCTAATGGCGGAGCACAAGAGCCTATGGAATTGTTTAAAGCGTTTCGAGGCCGTGAACCAACAACTGATGCCCTGCTTCGTCATGGCGGAATTATTTAATTTTCACCAATAAATTTATATAAATTAAAATAGGCGAACAGATTATACTGATATTTATTGTCGTGTATTCTGCTTCGCCATGCGAAGTGAATAAATTATGGTATCTAAAGTAAAAAAACGATTCATTGCCGGTGCTGTCTGTCCGCGTTGCTCAGAGATGGATAAATTAATGATGTACAAGGAAGATGAGAAAAATTTTCGAGAGTGTATCAGTTGTGGCTTTAAAGATGAAATGCGTTTTCAGCAACAAACACGCGAATTAGAAACGCGGGTTAACCTTTCGCAAGAGATAAAAAAATCAGAAACACAAGTTTTAACACTCGATCCTACGGGCAGTAAGCGAAAGCAATAAAGGTGTGAGTTTGTTAATAGTTGCCTATTTGTAAATCACCAGAGAAGTTCTTAGTAAAGCAGGGCCAACGTTTTAGTATGTCATCCCAGCCTTCTATTTTTCTTTTCTCTATAAGAAATTTAACTTCTTCTTGCTCAAAAACTTTTTTATCACTTTCTGTTGTTTCGACAGACAACAACACAAGATGATCTAATTGATTCGCCAGCTCATCGCCGATCAATGCATGAGAAACAATATTTGTCATACTCATATCGACAGGGGCGAGTGGAATGGACGTTAAGCTCATGATCTGATCGTTCACTTCTTCTAAGAGTCGATTGCTGAGATAAGCTTTGTATAACATACCTCTTAGTTCCTCGAACGGTTTCACTGCTCCTGGAGGATCGATGAAATAGGCACAGGCCAAGTTCAAAAATGGCTTCATGTATCCTTCAAGCTTGGCCTCTTTTGTTAAGGCATTAAATGCCTCTAAATATTCAATAGCACTATCGACGTAGCCGATGACGAATTTCATTAAAACAGGGTTCGGAGTGTTGGAGCTAATGGATATAGCGTCATGCAATGTGCTGAGATTATCATCAATGTAGGCAGACATCTTGCCTTCATGAGCTTCTGCTTGTTTGGCGCTAATAATATCTTGTTTAATTTTTTTTAGGGCTACATCCATAAAAAGTCAGGTTTTGTCATATTACTTTGAAAGGTACACACGATAGTTTTTAGGGGCGTACTTGATAAAGCATAGACCAAGTTTGCGAATTATGAAGGAAATGTTGCCGATGAGAGATTTGGTTAGTATTTGAACGATACAGTTTGAAAAATGAGACTTATCGTCATTAGCAGCGAAAAATTGGCTTAATTCAGCCCTAAAACATTGACATTTTTTACTGTCTGTGGCCCTCTATGCACCTGAGGTTGCAACACCCAAGAGCAGTTGTTGGTAAGCCCACTTGGACTTCAGCAGTTTGCAGTACAATCCTTTATTCGCAACAACAAAAATCTTAATCTGCGGGTTAATGGTCTGTACTTTTGCTCAGGAAAAATGCTCGAGAGTATCGTTAAGCATTTGGTGTTTCTTCTAGTTCGATTTAATAATAAGTCGTACGAACTGGCAGATTGTAACCACAGCAACCATATATAAGTCCGAAGTACTAACAATAATTATTACGGAGACATTTGGGCAATGTTAAACACAGTAAACCGGCTTATGGCCCGGTTATTTAGCTCTGCATTCCTATTGACCGCTAGCGGTTATACCCTTGCAGAAGGGGGAGAACGCTCCACCATTAATATGCCAATAGGGGTTACGCCCATAAGTCAGGATGTCTATGGCTTACACATGGATATTTTCTGGTGGTGTGTCGGTATTGGTGTTGTCGTTTTTGGTGTTATGTTCTATTCAATGATCGTTCACCGTAAAGCGAACGGAGCCAAAGCAGCAAATTTTCACGATAGCTTAGCGTTGGAGGTCACTTGGACGATTCTTCCTTTTGTTATTCTGATCATTATGGCTATACCTGCTACCAAAAGCCTGATCAATCTATACGATACCTCTGAGTCTGAGGTTGATGTGGTTGTCACTGGCTATCAATGGTATTGGGGTTATGAGTATCTCGATCAAGACGTTAGCTTTTTTAGCCGCTTAAGTACCCCGCAAGAACAAATTCGTAATGAGGCCCCTAAAGGTGAGAATTATCTTTTAGAGGTCGATGAGCCTTTAGTTATCCCTATCAACAAAAAAATCCGCTTTTTGGTGACCTCCAACGATGTCATTCATGCATGGTGGGTTCCTGATTTTGCCGTTAAACGTGATGCAATACCCGGTTATATCAATGAGTCTTGGGCTAAAGTTGAAAAGCCAGGCCTCTACAGAGGTGTTTGTGCCGAGCTGTGTGGTAAAGATCACGGCTTTATGCCAATTGTGGTTAAAGCGGTACCGGAAGCTGAGTATGAAACTTGGTTAGCGGATCGTCGCGAACAAGCCCAAAAAATTAAAGAGCTAGCAAAGAAAACATTCACCTTGGAAGAGTTAATGGCTCAGGGTGAACAAGTCTATGGTCAGGCCTGTTTGGCTTGTCATGGCGCCAACGGCGAAGGGGGGGTCGGCAAGGCTATTGCCGGCAGCCCCATCGCCACCGGCGATATTGCTGCGCATCTTGACATAGTGGTTAATGGCAGCAGCGTTAACCCTGCTATGGCGGCGTTTAAAGATACCCTATCTGAGGTAGACACAGCCGCAGTGATTACTTACCAACGAAACGCGTTTGGTAACAACACAGGTGAGCTGGTTCAGCCCATCGATATTCTTAAATTCAAGCAAGGCAAGTAAGGGGAGATAGAATAATGGCCCATGGTCCTGCTAAAGGTTTTACTCGGTGGTTGTATACCACCAATCATAAAGATATTGGTTCGATGTATCTTTGGTTCAGTTTTGCAATGTTCCTGCTTGGGGGCGTATTCGCTCTTGTGATTCGAGCAGAGCTATTTGAGCCAGGTCTACAGATTGTTGAGCCAGGCTTTTTCAACCAAATGACAACCATGCACGGTTTAGTGATGGTATTCGGTGCGGTCATGCCAGCTTTTGTTGGTTTGGCGAACTGGATGATTCCAATGATGGTCGGTGCGCCTGATATGGCCCTGCCGAGGATGAATAACTGGAGTTTCTGGATTCTTCCTTTTGCTTTCGCAATGATGGTATCAACGTTGTTTATGGAAGGCGGTGGCCCTAACTTTGGTTGGACATTCTACGCGCCCCTTTCTACTACCTACGCACCTCCTAGCGTGACATTCTTTATTTTCGCCGTACATATTATGGGTGCCAGTTCAATCATGGGCTCAATTAATATTATTGCGACAATCCTGAATATGCGCGCACCAGGCATGACATTAATGAAGATGCCGTTATTCGTATGGACCTGGTTAATTACAGCCTACTTACTGATTGCGGTAATGCCAGTGCTTGCCGGTGTTGTGACGATGATGCTGATGGATATCCATTTTGGCACAAGCTTCTTCGATGCAGCGGGTGGTGGTGACCCTGTCTTATTCCAGCATGTTTTCTGGTTCTTCGGGCACCCTGAAGTGTATATTATGATTTTGCCGGCCTTTGGTATCGTTAGTGCGATTATTCCTACGTTTGCTCGTAAGCCACTATTTGGTTATTCCTCAATGGTTTATGCAACTGCATCAATTGCCTTCTTAAGCTTTATCGTATGGGCGCACCATATGTTTACGGTGGGGATGCCAATTGCGGGTGAGCTATTCTTTATGTATGCGACGATGCTGATTGCTGTGCCGACAGGGGTTAAAGTCTTTAACTGGGTAACGACAATGTTTCGTGGCTCAATGACTTTTGAAACACCAATGTTGTTCTCCATTGCATTTGTTATTTTGTTTACTATCGGTGGGTTCTCTGGGTTGATGTTGGCGATTGCGCCAGCGGATTTCCAATACCATGATACGTATTTTGTTGTGGCGCATTTCCACTATGTATTAGTGCCCGGTGCTATCTTCTCGATTACTGCGGGTGTGTATTACTGGTTGCCTAAATGGTGCGGCAATATGTACAACGAAACCATGGGTAAATTACAGTTCTGGTTAGCCTTTATCGGTTTGAATCTAACTTTTTTCCCTATGCACTTTGTAGGTTTGGCAGGAATGCAGCGTCGTGTGCCAGACTATAACCAATTCTTTGCTGATTTTAATATGTTATCTAGTATGGGCGCATTCTTGTTTGGGGCAGCACAGATACTGTTATTGTATAACGTGATTTCTACCATTATGGGTGGCAAGAAGGCGACGGATGAAGTGTGGGAAAATCCTGAAGGCTTAGAATGGACGGTGGCATCACCTGCGCCATACCACACATTTTCTACGCCGCCGGAAGTGAAATAGGCGTTACATAACGAATATTGAGCTATTTCTAATAAAAGGCTATAGCTCAATCAAATGTCACGAAAGGCAAGAGCAAAATGATGAAGCGCTTTTGGCAAGATAATTCAACACCGATGTTATGCACTAAACTAGGCGTAACTGTTGTGGCGATGTTTTCTTTTGCCATTTTTATCATGCCTCCCTTGTACGATTTATTTTGTGATATTACTGGGCTAAACGGTAAGACGGGTGACGCTTATGTTCTAGAGGAATCATCGAGTATCAATGATTTAGGTGTTGATACCTCTCGAAAAATAAAAGTACAGTTTATTGCCTCTAATAATGAAAATATGCCGTGGGAATTTCGGCCAACTATCAAGACTATCGAAGTTCATCCTGGTGAAGTGGCAGTCATTAATTATTTTGCACACAACCCTACTCAGCGAGATATGGTTGCTCAAGCGGTGCCTAGTTTAGTCCCCTTTAAGGCAGCCAACTATTTTCATAAAACAGAATGCTTTTGTTTTAATCAGCAACCATTAGCCGCAGGTGAAAGTGCTGAATTAGGTTTAAGTTTTATTGTCGATTTGGAAGTGCCAAAGCAGGTCAATACGATTACTTTATCGTACACAATATTTGACATCACCAATCAGCAACAAGCAAAAACGGTAGATGAAAAACCATCGTCTGTCGTACTAGCAACAGTCAATTAATATTTTTCAATAACAAATAAAAGAAGAAAGACGGAGAGTACTATGGCGGGCGAAGGCACTTATTACGTTCCAGAGCAAAGTAAACTACCTATCTTTGCCTCACTCGGCTTATTTTTGACGGTGTTTGGCGCAGGTAGCTGGATTAATGGTGGCAGTCCAACTACATTTGTCGTTGGTTTTGGAGTAATGGCAATTGTTCTTTGGTGTTGGTTCAGTATAGTCATCACAGAAAATATGGCTGGTCTTAATGATGCCCAATTAAAGCGTTCGTACGTTTGGGGTATGGGTTGGTTTATTTTTAGTGAAGTGATGTTTTTTGCCGCATTCTTTGGTGCTTTGTATTACATTCGTCATATTTCTCTTCCTGAGTTGGGTGGTGACAATACAACGAATCAGATTTTATGGTCTGGCTTTACTGAAGTGTGGCCCTTGATGACGACTCCAGATATGGCGGTTAATGGTGCTAATGCTAAAGTGCTTGGCCCCGACATTAACATGAGTGTTACTACGGCAGAGTCGATTTTCACGTGGTTGCCTTTCTGGAATACGACTGTACTGTTGACCTCAAGTGTTACGGTTCATTTTGCTCATACCGCATTAAAAAATCACAATAAAAAAGGTTTTAACCTTTGGCTAGGTATTACGGTTGCCCTTGGTATTATCTTTTTATTCTTGCAGGCGGCAGAATACATACACGCCTATGATGAAAACCTTAAAATAAATACAGGTGTTTATGGTACAACCTTCTTTATGTTAACCGGATTTCATGGTGCTCACGTGACATTGGGAACATTTATGTTATTGGTGATGTGGCTGCGTTCAGTTCTTAAAGGCCACTTTAAACACGAAGATTGTTTTGGGTTTGAAGCTGCTAGTTGGTATTGGCACTTTGTTGATGTTGTCTGGGTAGGGTTGTTTATTTTTGTATATATTCTAGGTTAAGAATTACAAAAAGAGGGCGCAGATAATCTTGCCCTCTTTTTGTTTGTTGCTTTTATTGTTTTTTATTCTGTTGATCTAATTGTTGTTGAGTTTGTTGTTTTATCTGCTCTTTAGTAAATTTTGTATCCCAAGGCGCTCCGCTACCTAATTTGCCAGTATATAATCCATAAAATATAGTGCCCATTAGCAATACTGCTAATGAGATGCGAATGCCAAGAGCGTACAACCCCCGTTTACTAGGAGACTCAATATCTTTTAGTAAAAAAATTAAACTGCTTGTTAAGCTAATAACAAGGCCGATAAACAGTAATACGACTAAAATTTTTAAATCCATTGATTACCCCCTGATTGAGTAAATCATTTCGTGTCTGGTTCATCTTTGCAAAAAATTACCCAACAGATTAAATACCACTGGAAAATAACTTGCTTAGTTTTATTCTTTTTGCCGGTACTATTACGTTTAGGTTTCTGGCAATTAGAACGAGCAGAAGAAAAACAGCAATTGTTGACAGTGTACCAACAACAACGTGAGTTACCAGCGGTTCCGTTAAATGAATTGCCAGAAGAAAAACGCAATGTTTATCGCAGTGTGACGATGACAGGCTATTATGATGCAAAACAGTATTGGTTGTTGGACAATCAGCCACGTAGCGGTAAAGTGGGTTATGAAGTGGTAATGCCTCTCATTGTTGGAGAGCGCCGAGTACTGATCAACCGAGGTTGGATAGAAGCAGCAAAGACAAGGGATCAATTGCCGAAAATAGATACTCCACTACAACAGGTTGTGGTTAATGGTTATCTTTATCCAATGCAGACTAATGCGGTGATCAAACATAGTGAAAGCGATTTAACGGTTGATTGGCCTAAACGTGTTTTGCAGTTGGACGTTCAAGCAGCCTCGGTTGCTTTGCAAGCCAAGGTTGATCCATTATTGTTACGCCTTGATGATGATAGTCCCAGTGCTTTGCTTACAGAATGGCCAGTTATTAATACTCAACCTGAAAAGCACCAGGGTTATGCTGTTCAGTGGTTTGCTATGGCATTGGCATTGATTTGTTTATATCTCTGGTTGTTGTTCAGAGATCGTAATGCAGTTTAGGAAAATCACTCGCCAAAAAAAGATCAATAGGAGCACTAAGAGAAAAAATGAGCACCGATGTGAATGAGCCGATAAACACAGGAATTAAAAAACGTAATCGTTATTATGGGTTATTGATTGTTGTAGTCATCGTTTTGCCTATGGCAGTTGCCTATATTATGTTTACAACAGGTATGGGAATTCCCAGTGGAACAACCAATAAAGGTGAATTGTTGGTGCCACCACAGCCAATACAAGATTTGGTTTTAGATAATCAGGATGATAGTTTAAAAGCACTGATGTTATCGGATAAAAAGAAATGGCGAATGCTGGTACCTGTTAGCAAGCTTTGTGATGAAGCTTGTCAAAATCACCTGTATATCAGTCGCCAAGTTCACATCCGCCTAGCTGAGAAGGCATATCGAGTCGAGAGAATTTTATTGCTGTTAGATACCTTTTCCGATGCAGAATTAGAGCATTTGAAGCAAGAGCATCCGAGTACTGTCGTCGTTAACAGTAATGTATCTTCATTAAATGATTGGTTACAAGATACTGAACTTCCAGAAAAGCCTATAGACTATTTCTATTTGGTTGATCAAGAAGGATTCGCTATGATGCGATATGACATTGAGCACACAGGTCAAGATCTATTGGATGATGTAAAGAAATTATTAAAGTTTACTTATGATAAATAATGTGTGAACTTAATTGATCATACAATACTAAAAACAACCATGTTTTTTAAATATGTTTTTTAAAAAAGAAATAGAGCACAAAACACTTTTCCGGTTAGCACTCGCCGCTTTTCTTCTGGCTATTATTGTCGTTATATTAGGGGCCTTCACTCGGCTGGTTGATGCTGGGTTAGGTTGTCCAGATTGGCCTGGTTGTTATGGACATTTACTTTGGCCTAATGAAGCAGAAGAGATTGCTAAAGCCGAAGCAAATTTCCCCCATGCACCGGTAGAAACCGATAAAACCTGGCCAGAGATGGTGCACCGCTATTTTGCTGGTACTTTAGGTCTACTAATTTTATCTATCGCGATCCTGTCGATTAGAGAATCGATTAAACAGCCTATCAAGCAGTCCATCCCCCTAAAGCTATCACTATTTTTATTGGCTTTAGTTATTTTGCAGGCAGCTTTTGGCATGTGGACAGTGACGTTAAAGCTATGGCCTAAAGTGGTTACCGCTCATTTGCTTGGTGGTTTTGCTACCTTATCGTTTTTATGGATATTGGTTCAGCGTTTAGGGACGACAAGCTGGCGCCTGCAAGAGCCACAACTACAACGGTTAAACTCACTTAAACCGTTAATGATATTTGCATTGATAGTGGTCATTATTCAAATAGCACTTGGTGGCTGGGTGAGTTCCAATTATGCAGCACTTGCTTGCCCAGATTTTCCGCAATGCCTGGGGCAATGGATTCCACCCACTGACTTCAAGTCAGGGTTTAATGTATGGCAGGACATTGGTCCTAACTATCTCGGTGGGCAGTTAGATAATGAGGCACGTACAGCAATTCACTTAACTCATCGAGTGGGAGCAGCTGTTGTTACTTTGACCTTGCTGATACTGGGAGTTAAGTTATGGCGCTTAAAAGTAGGCGGCATTCACGACTGGGTACTGCTTATCTGGGGTATTTTGCTTGCACAACTAACCTTAGGTCTCAGTAATGTATTGCTGGCCTTGCCATTGTCAGTTGCTGTTGGACATAATGCGGTAGGTGCAGTATTGTTACTCACACTGATATCAATTATCTATCGGACTTATAATGCCCGATTGATAGATACCTAATAATTATAAATAATATCAAATACTTACTATGTCTAATTCTATCGTTGCATCCAATCGCCCTCTTTGGCGAGATTATCTAGAACTATGCAAGCCCAAAGTCGTTGCATTAATGCTACTAACCTCATTAATTGGCATGTTGCTGGCAACACCAGGGCTGGTGCCATTAGACATCATTATATTGGGTAATCTGGGTATTGCCCTTTGTGCAGGTAGCGCTGCTGCTGTTAATCACTTGGTAGATCGGCATATTGATCTCAAGATGCGACGTACCCACAACCGCCCTATTGCCAAAGGCCGAGTCGGGCCTCAACAAGCCTTGATTTTTGCGTTTGCAATTGGTCTGTTAGGTATGGCGATTTTATTGTTTTTTATTAATGCTTTAACGGCTTGGCTGACATTGGCATCATTGCTGGGCTATGCCTTGGTATATACCTTATTTTTAAAGCGCGCTACACCACAAAATATTGTTATTGGTGGCATAGCCGGTGCCGCCCCCCCCTTATTAGGTTGGACGGCGGTCACCAATAGTATTGATGGGCACGGATTGTTGTTGGTACTGATTATTTTTGCTTGGACACCCCCTCATTTCTGGGCATTAGCCGTTCATCGTAAAGACGACTATGCAAAAGCAGATATCCCTATGTTGCCAGTAACTCATGGTGAGCGTTATACAAAATTGCATATTCTGCTCTATACGATCATTCTGTGCATCGTCACGCTACTTCCTTATTTAACCGGCATGTTTAACTGGTTATATTTGCTGGGTGCTGTTGTATTGGGTGGGGGCTTCATTTACTGGAGCGTGGTCATGTTGATAGGCAAGAATGAAAAGGCTCCAATGGAGACGTTTAAATACTCTATTATTTACTTAATGGCGTTATTTGTTGTCATGTTACTGGATCATTATTTGCTGCCTCTCAATCCAATCCTTGGTTAACCGTAGTTACTATTTTGACTGAACAAGTACAGCAGAAAAATATCCTTAAAACCGTGCTGACGATCGTAGTTGTTATGGTCGTTATTTTGTTGTTATTTTTTAATAAGATTACAACACCTCGGTACCTTTCCAATATTGAATTAAAAATTAATGGGCTGATATTGTTAAGCCAGCCGTACTCTATTGATGAAAATAAGCTGAAAAATAAACAAGAAGCAAAAGAGTGGATGTTAATTGCTGTCGATGAAGAACAAAAAAAAGCATTGGATGATTTGGAGAGGAAATTAAAAAAGCCAATAAAGGGTCAAACGATTATCGTTGATGCGGATTCAGAGCTTCGGGCAAGTTTGTCAAAACGATTACCAAAATTCCCTGAAACAATCGCTATTATTAATCCAAAGCAGCAATTGGTCGCTTATTTCAAGCCGCCCTTTGATAGAAATAAAATGTTACTAACCTACTCCTCTGTATTTACGCACCGTTAATTGATAGAGCAATAGCCATTATAAATAAAAGATTAAGATGTAATTATTGATAAAAACATAGTCATTTCTCTAGAGAAGTGACTATGTTTAGTCGAGAACAATTCTGTTACGAGAGGGTACGGGGAATTTGCGATGAATGGTGGTGCAAAATCGGCTTTTCCTCAGCAAGGTCAATAACAAAAGTAAAGCGCGATGCAAAAGACAGTAGCGTTTGGTCTATTTCGAATTTAAAAGAATAGATACCTGTAATAACGTAGCTTTGTTCCCCTGTTTTTTGGCAAACAACCGTATTTTCATGAAGATCGACACTAAGGCTTTCGCGCGAAGCCAATTGCTCAAAATATTCAAGTAATTTTTCTTGGGTTCTAACCGTGTGTGGGGAAAATGTTGGCATTAAAACAGAGTTGTCATTGTATAGATTAACAACCTTTTCAATGTTTGCAGTGTTAACGCAATCTGCCCATAAAGCAGGAAAGTCACAAGCTTGTATCGTCGTATTCATTTGGCCTTTTAATAAATAAGTATAATAAATGAGACTGAAACTATATCATGCCCATTAAAAATAATATATTGATGGCACTATAAATTTAATAGCCAATATAAACATAATTTGAATTGGCCTGATGATAACAAAAGTTATGCTTGTTAAGCTGAATGAAATTTATCTTAGATATTCCCTGAAGGTGATCTATGCAAGAGAAAAGTAATATTATTGCTCGTGTGGTGCATCTATCAGAGAATTCCAATACCCATAGTCACACTCATCACCAAGCTATATTTGGTTTGATGGGACATGCGGAGTTTGAAATATCCGGTAAAGGTGGCTTTATTCAGCGAGGCGTGGGCTGTATTGTGCCTTCAATGCATAACCATAGCTTCTTTGGTAATAAAGAAAATAAAATTCTTATATTAGACATTACCAATAATTTGCCATTACTAGAATTAGAAACCGCATTTGCTAGTAATACACTGGACCATATTTTAGATTCACCCAAATATTTTCAGTTCGATCAACGTATGCAGACGCTTATCTCTTCTCTGTCGAGCGAATTAGATGTGATGGCAGGAGATAATGCTGCTCCAAGCATTATTGGCCAATGTTTATTGCATAGCCTGTATCACCGTCTGCGTGGTGAAATTAGTGTGGAAGAGGTCAGCAATGTGCGTGATCGTATCGATTTATCCCGTATTAAGCGCTATATCTACGGAAATTTGACAGGGAAAATACATGCTGCTGATTTAGCCCGGTTATGTAATTTGAGTGAAAGCCACTTTTACCATAAGTTTCGTGAGAGTATTGGCGTATCCCCTTATCAATATGTGATTGATGCTCGTATTAAAGCCGCGTGTACAATGATTGAAGACACAGATAAACCGATTACTGAAATCTGTTTTACCTTAGGTTTTTCGAGCCAAAGTGCCTTTACCAATTCCTTTCGTAAAAAAATGGGTGTATCACCTACCGAGTTTCGCAGTAAGGCTGCTTCTCGCCTTAAATAATTAAAATCATAACTTTTTGCAAATAACTAAGAATTTTCTGCAATTTAATTCGCTTTTTTCGCCGCATAATGCTTTGAATCTTTCAGATAGAAGAGCACTCATGGCTAATTTCGATATTAAAACAGTACTGCATGCAGATGTCTTAGGGCTTTCTTTACAGGAACTATCATCCCTTATATCTGATTACTATTATGTTGATGAAGTTGACTATATTGATCAACTCTATGATTTAGCATTTGATGATAATGAACGGTTGAAGATAAAAGAAACCGCGGAAAATATAATTGAGCAGGTAAGAGCCAGCGATAATTCACCATTTTTTGATCTTGAAGAATTGCTACAGGAATATTCGTTAAACGATGAAGATGGGGTGACGCTGATGTGCCTAGCGGAAGCATTGTTGCGAATTCCTGATGCCACCACTGTTGATTCGTTAATAGAGGATAAACTCAGTGGCAAGGAGTGGAGTCGTCATTTTAGTAAAGATAACACCTTGTTTGTTAATGCCTCAACATGGGGGTTAATGATGACGGGGCGCTTGGTTAATGTTGATGATTCTTCCGTTGTTCAATTTTTTAAAAATTCAACAAAACCGATAATACGAAAAGCGGTTGATCAAGCCATGCGTATTATGGGGCAGCATTTTGTATTGGGCCGTACGATAGAAGAGGCTATGAAAAATGCAAAGCCTTATATTAAAAAAGGCTACGACTACTCTTATGATATGCTGGGCGAGTCAGCTATCACTTTGGATGAAGCCGCACGTTATTATGAAAGCTATCGTTCGGCAATAGAAAAAATTGCAGCCAGCTCATCAGATGCCAATCGCCACCCTTCCTTGTCAATAAAGTTATCTGCTTTGCATCCTCGATTTGAGGAGACCCATCGAGAGCGGGTACTCACTGAGCTAGTTGCTACAGTGGAAAACTTAGTTGCATTAGGCATTAAACATAACGTAGGTATCACAATTGATGCGGAAGAGGCAGATCGACTTGAATTAACAATGGCTTTGTTCGAGGTAATTTATACGAAGCCTTTGGTGAGGGGTTGGGGAAAATTTGGTATTGTAGTTCAGGCTTATTCTAAGCGCGCCCTACCGGTCCTATGTTGGTTAACCGTGCTGGCAAAAACCCACGGGGATGAAATTCCTGTTCGTCTTGTTAAAGGCGCATATTGGGACAGTGAAATTCAATACGCTCAAGTGTTGGGATTTACGGACTATCCTGTTTTTACTCGCAAAGAATATACTGATACGTCTTACCTTGCCTGTGCACGTTACTTACTGTCTGATGCAACGCGTGGCGCTATTTACCCACAATTTGCCTCTCATAACGCACATACTGTATCCAGCATAAAAGTCATGGCCCCTACACAGAGAGCATTTGAATTTCAGCGGCTACATGGTATGGGTGATGATTTATACGATAGTGTGATCGCAACAACAGATGACACACATATTCGTATTTATGCGCCTGTTGGCAGCCATGAGGATTTATTGCCTTATTTGGTTCGACGCCTGCTGGAAAATGGCGCCAATTCTTCTTTTGTTCATCAATTATCAGATACTAAAATGTCGATTGAATCGTTGACCAAGCGACCACTCGAGAGAGGTTTTATTCGCACACATTCTAATAAAGCCGCGATTCCAAGCCCTGCCTCTATTTTTTCTAATCGTAAAAATTCTGCTGGTATTAATTTAACCACCCTACACCCTAGAGAAAAATTTATGAATTCTGTTGAGACTTTTAGCGATACACAATGGCAAGCGACGCCAATCATAAATGGCCAGCCGATAAAACAAGGTAAAGCGAATAAAGTCATAAACCCTTATGACCATTGTGAAACGGTAGGCGAATATACAGAAGCCAATAAACAATTAGCCTTAGAGGCACTGAATGTGGCTGATAGTGCAACAAAGGGCTGGCAGCTGACGTCTGTTGAAAAGCGTTGCCAAATCTTTGAGACATTAGCAGATAACTTAGAGTTGAACCGAGCTGAGCTGGTGGCGCTCTGCCAGCGAGAAGCAGGTAAAACAGTTCAAGATGCAATCGATGAAGTTCGTGAAGCTGTTGATTTTTGCCGATATTACGCTGAGCAGGCCAGGGAAAAATTTATTGAGCCACTTATATTACCTGGGCCAACGGGCGAGACGAATGAGTTATCGTTTACAGGACGTGGGGTGTTTGTTTGTATTAGCCCATGGAATTACCCTCTGGCTATTTTTATGGGCCAAATTTCGGCAGCACTATTGGCGGGTAATACGGTCATTGCCAAGCCCGCAGAGACAACCACATTAATTGCTCATCGAGCGATAGAGCTATTGTTTGAGTCAGGGCTACCATCATCGGCGCTACAGTTTTTGCCCGGACCTGGTGCTGAACTAGGTTCAGCATTGCATGCTGATAACCGCGTGAGCGGGGTCGCCTTTACAGGCTCTAACGGAACAGCCCGGCGTATTAATCAATCACTGACAAGCCGTGATGAAAATGCGGCAATTGCCACGCTTGTCGCTGAAACAGGTGGTCTAAATGCAATGATTGTGGATTCTACTGCCCTACCTGAGCAAGTTGCTCGCGATGTTGTTGATTCAGCTTTCAGTGCAGCAGGTCAGCGTTGTTCAGCCTTACGAATATTGTATGTACAGGAAGATATTGCCGATCGTGTGCTGGAGTTAGTCAAAGGCATGATGGAAGAGCTTTCTATAGGGAACCCTCAATTACTTAGTACGGATGTAGGGCCGGTTATCGATCATGTGGCACAAGAGAAGTTGGAGCAGTATATTCAACAGACGAAAGCGTCAAGTCGAAAATGGTTTCAGGTACCGTTATCAGAAAAATGTCGCAGAGGGACTTTTGTAGCGCCGACTCTATTTGAAATAGACTCAATAAGCTCAATGGAAGATGAACAGTTTGGACCTATTCTGCATGTGGCGCGTTTTAATGCGGAAGGTCTCGATCAAGTTATTCGTGATATTAATGCTAAAGGCTATGGCCTAACATTAGGTATTCATACGCGTAACAAAACAGTCTACGAAAAGGTTGCTCATTCTATCAATGTTGGTAATGTATACATCAATCGAAACCAAGTGGGCGCAGTCGTTGGCGTTAACCCATTTGGCGGCTGTGGCCTTTCTGGTACCGGTCCAAAAGCGGGTGGACCGCACTATATGTTGCGCTTTGCGACAGAAAAAACGATTACAAATAATGTGGCGGCCATTGGTGGCAATATTGATTTACTTAACGCTGTTTAAGCCCATATTTTTTGTGGATAAGAGTAGATAAAAGTAAAGCACAATTGAATCGTAGTTTTTTACAAGTGATCTTTCAGTGAATGGTGTTTAATTAAGCGACATGTATCGTTAATAATAATTAGGAGAAGATAATGAAAACCAGTAATTTAATATCAAGGCTCATTTACACAGTAGTTGTAGGACTATTCTTTTTTGCAGGTTCTGTGCAAGCTGACCAGTTAGACAAGGTTTTGCAAAAAGGTGTGGTTCGTTGTGGGGTGGTTCTGGATTTTCCCCCGATGGGCTATCGTGATGGAGACAATAACCCAGAGGGTTTTGATGTGCAGATGTGTAAGGATCTTGCTGCCGCCATGAAAATCAAACATCAAGTGGTTGGTTTAACCTGGGCTGAGCGCATCCCTGCTTTAGTATCTGGGAAAATAGATGTAGCGATTGCATCTTCTTCTGATACGCTTGAGCGTGCACAAACCGTTGGTTTTACCATTCCTTATAATGTCTTTCAATTCGTCGCGGTATTGGCTCCAGGCGTTAGCGTGAATAGCTGGGAAGATCTTAAAGATCTCCGTGTGGGTGCTGCCGTTGGTACAACCTATGAAAGTGAATTTTTAAACTATAAAGAAAAGAACTGGTCAGGTAGTAAAGGTAAATATGTGTCTTTTCAAAGTGAAAACGAATCATTCTTAGCAGTGAAGCAAGGCCAGGTTGATGCAATTATTGTGACTGATACCGTTGCTGCAAATAACCTTAAATCAGGTAAGTTTGATGAAGTTAGCCTAGGTCCTGTTGCGCCATTCGGTGCTGATATTGTTGGCATGATGACTAAGAGAAAAGAATTTGGTTGGATCAATTATTTAAATATCTTTATTAATCGCCAGGTTCGTTCCGGTCGCCATCAGGAAATATACACCAAATATGTAGGCGGTACTGCCCCCAGCCTTTCTTCTCAAGGCGTCTATTACTAAACTTCATTAACTACACTCATTGTAGCTAACTACTTGAAAAACTATGTCGCGTGACATCAATAATAATAGCGACATAGCTTATAATTTTTTCAGGTCTACGAGTATTTTGACGAGCATATTTTATGGACTATGAATTTCTTTGGCGTCCAGTTTTTCAAGCGCTCCCACAATTATTGAAGGCATCATTAGTTACGATTGAGGTGTCTATTCTCTCGATGGCAATAGGGCTAGTTATTGCGCTATTTCTATTTTTTGCCAGAGATTCTAATGTGTGGTTTGCTCGATTTTTTGCCAATATTTGGATTGAGATAGCGAGAAATACACCTGCCTTGTTTCAGCTGTTCTTTTTTAAATTTGGTTTGGGTGCTATCGGTATCATTATCGACTCTTATATTACGGTTGTGATGGCGCTTGCATTTAATACCGCAGGGTATATGGCAGAAACATTTCGTGGTGGATTTAAAGCGATTCCTAACTCGCAATTAAATTCTGCTCGATCACTAGGGATGACATTTGTGCAAGCACAATGTTATGTGGTTATACCTCAAGTATTGCGTGCGGTCTGGCACCCAATGACAAATCAATTTATTTGGGTAATGTTGTTAACATCATTGGGTATGTTAGTAGGCTTACGAGAACTGTCAGGTGAAACCCAGTTTTTATATTCAAAAACATTTCGGGCATTCGAATTTTTTGCTGTTACAGCTCTTATTTATTACTGTATTGCCAAATTAATGTTGTTGTTATTTCGATTAATTGCTTGGCGTTTATTTAGGGGGCAGTAAGTTATGGCTATTAATGTTTTTTCTGAACTTCAGCCCAAAGATCTTCTGTTTCTAGGAGAAGCTGCCCTGAGAACATTAGAGATTTCTCTGACAGCGATTGGTATAGGGAGTGTTTTCGGCGCTATTTTTGGTTGGATGATGTCAGAGGGGAATCGCATCGTCACGTTTATCATTAATGCGATATTGGATATTTTTCGCAGTGTCCCGTTGATTATACAACTGATTCTTTTTGACAGCTTTATTTCTATTGCTGGTTATCCTCTGCCAGCATTTGTTTCGGGCACCATAGTGCTTTCTGTTTACACCGCAGCGTTAGTTGCCAATGTTGCTCGTGGTGGGGTCGAGGCTGTACCTGCAAGCCTACGCAGAGCATCACGTTCATTAGGGTTAAGCTATTGGCAAGACCTGCGCTATATCGTATGGCCTGTTGGTTTGCGAGCGGTATTCCCTTCATGGATTGGTGTAGCGTTAAGCGTTGTTAAAGATTCGGCATTAGTCTCTGTCATAGGTTATGTTGAATTATTAAAAGCATCACAAATACTCATTACTCGAACACAAGATACTTTTGTTATTTTAACAATAGCGGGCTTGTTTTACTTTGCCTTGTCTTACCCTATATCCAAGGCCAGCGAATATATAGAAAGAAGGTGGAATCAGTGATTGAAATAAAAGACTTAAAAAAATCTTTTGGTGAATTACAGGTATTAAAAGGTATTGACTTAACCGTTAATAATGGAGAAGTACTCAGTGTTATTGGCTCGTCTGGCTCGGGTAAATCAACATTGTTGTACTGTATTAATGCGCTTGAACCGATTGATTCTGGTTCTATTCTAGTTGATAGCATTAGTGTTCATGACAAAGCGACAGATGTTAATAAATTGCGCCAAAAAATAGGTATGGTTTTTCAGCAGTTTAATATGTTTCCTCATTTAACCGCGCAAGAAAATGTAGCTCTTGCGCCTCGTAAAGTGAAGAAAATGTCGAAGAAGGATGCTATGGATTTAGCTGCGCGGCAATTGGAGCATGTGGGTTTGGGTGAAAAAGTGGATTCTTATCCCAGTGCTTTGTCTGGTGGACAACAACAACGAGTAGCCATTGCAAGAGCGTTAGCAATGGAACCTTCTTATATGTTGTTTGATGAAGCAACCTCTGCATTGGACCCTGAGTTAGTCGGTGAAGTAGAAGATACCATGCGTATGCTAGCCAAAGAAGGTATGACAATGATTCTAGTGACTCATGAAATTAATTTTGCCAGAGACGTTTCGGATAGGATCGCTTTTTTCCATCAAGGTCGTATGGAAGAGATTAATTCGCCTGATCAATTAATTAATCATCCTGCCAGTGAACATACGGCTAAATTTTTATCGAATGTCCGATAAGACTTTGTGAAAAAAGATCATAAAGCAGTCGTCTATGCATTGATTGCTGTTGTTATGTGGTCAACGGTTGCTACAGCATTTAAGCTTAGCTTGCAGCAAATGACTTTGCTGCAACTGTTGACTGGAGCATCATTTTTTTCATTGCTAATTCTCGGTGTATGCTTATTATTTCGCGGAGAATTTTCTGTAGCGATAACTACTTTCCCACAGCATACGAAAGCCATTTTTTTCCTGGCATTATTAAACCCTGTTTTATACTACATTATCTTGCTGAAAGCTTATGACTTGTTGCCGGCTCAGGTGGCGCAATCAATTAATTACACTTGGGCAATCACGTTAACATTGCTTTCTGTACCTATCTTGAAGCACAAACTTAATCGTAGAGATGTCGTAGCAATAGCCTTGGGATATGTGGGGGTGGTATGTATTGCTTTTGGTGGTAAGGGCGTTACAGGAGCTATTAATGCATTCGGGATTTTTCTTGCGTTATTAAGTACCGTTATTTGGGCGGGATATTGGTTGCTTAATGCACGAGATAAACGGCCGCCATTAACTAAGCTTTTCCAAAGCTTTTTATTAGCTCTACCAATATTAATACTACTGACATTTCTTATTGATGGTTTTTCTCAATACGGTGCGATAGATACATGGTTATATGCGTTGTATCTCGGTATGTTTGAAATGGGTGTTGCATTTATTTTTTGGCAGCTGGCTATGCATCATACTGACCGTGTTAGTAAAATCAGTACCTTGATTTTTTTATCTCCGCTGTTGAGTCTTTTTATTATCAATAGTGTATTAGGCGAACCTATCCATGTATTAACACTGATCGGTTTAGGTTTGATTATTGGCGGTATTTTATATCAGCAGTATCCAGAGATTTTTTCTGAAAAAAAATCCAACTAAGCCGAATACCGCTTTATAAGTAAAGAGAGTATAAATAATCCACTGGCACTGGCAACGATGGACGGGCCTGCTGGTGTATCCCATTGAAAAGAACTGGCCAGGCCTAGAGCAACCGATAGGCAGCCAATGATTGCTGCGAAGCCTACCATTTGTTCTGGAGTTCGAGATAAGTAACGCGCTGCGGCTGCAGGTATAATTAATAAGGCTGTAATTAATAGTACTCCAACAATTTTAATGGCAACGGCTATCGTCAATGCGAGCATAAATAATAATAATAAACGCATACGCTTTACCGGAACACCTTCTACTTCAGCCATTGCTTCGTTAACAGTGATAGCGAGTAAAGGTGTCCAGAAGCGCCAGATCAATAAGCCAATAACAATAGCAATAGCAAATATGGTGATGATATCAGTTGTATTTGTTGAAAGAATATCGCCTAGCAAATAACGCGTTAAATCCAATCGGCCTGCATCAAAAACACTGACGAGTATCAACCCGATTGCGAGGGACGAATGCGAGATGATTCCGAGCAACGTGTCCGTGGGAAGTTGGCGTTGGGTTTGCCAAATTGTCAGTAGAATTGCCACAATTAAGCAACTCACAGTAATTGCTGCTTGGATGCTGACAGTAAGTAGTAAACCAAAGGCAACGCCTAGTAAAGAAGCATGCGCTAAGGTATCACCAAAATATGCCAGCCGCTGCCATACAACAAAGGCACCTAGTGGCGCAGCAATTAAGGCAACACCGACCCCAGCCAGTAGAGCGAATAATAAAAAATCCATTAATGATCACCATGGCTACATTGAGAATGGTTTTGATGTGTGTCTTTTCCTTTCACAACTTTACCATGCAAATCGTGTTTGTGATCATGATGGTGAGTATAGGTTGCCAAGTTACTGGAAGTGTCACCGAATAATTCTAAATAAGCTGGATGGCTGGAGACGCTCTCTGGGTGACCGTGACAGCAAATATGTTGATTTAAACAAATCACATGATCTGTCGCTGCCATGACTAAATGTAAGTCATGAGATACCATTAACACGCCGCAATTTAATTCATCACGAATATCACTGATTAATTGGTAGAGTTGATTCTGACCATTAATGTCTACGCCCTGGACTGGTTCATCCAACACAAGTAATTGTGGCTGACGTAGTAAAGCGCGGGCTAGTAAGACTCGTTGAATCTCTCCGCCAGAAAGGTTATTCATATCCGTTTTCTGTAAATGGTTAACGCCTGTCCGCGTTAATGCTTTATCAATACTGATAGTAGAACTTTGTACTGAACTCAAGGTGCTATTAACAAGAGACAAAAAACGATCCACTGTCAGTGGGAGCTGGGGATTGAGTTGAAGACGTTGTGGCATATAACCGATGCGACAATCTTTGTTACGTTTAATTGTACCGGCCGTCGGTGAACTTAAACCCAAGAGTATATTTAACAGGGTTGTCTTGCCTGCGCCGTTTGGTCCGATGAGAGTGACGATCTCGCCAGCAGAAATGGTTATGTTGATATCCTGTAACAGTACCTTGTCGCCATGAATAAGTGAGATGTTATCCGCAGTAATCAGTGCTTGTGAGTTACTACTAAGAGGCTGTTTGGAGGTTGAAGTCTCTTTTTTCATTCTACTGGCACTGTTTACATAAGCCAGTCACTTCTAGCCATTGTTGTTTTGGGGAAAAATTGAGCTCTTTTGCTGCCTTGCTTATCTCTAATGACAATGCAGAATTAATTATTTCTTGAGTATCATGGCATTCACTGCAAATGAAAAAATAATTGGCTTGTTGATTGAGGCCTTGTGACGTCGGTTGATGAGATTGTGGACTGGTGCAGCCAATGTAGGCATTCAATGAATTGATGCGGTGGACTAGGCCCAAGCTTAACAAAAATTCGAGTGTACGATAAACGGTTGGTGGTGCGACACGACGCTGTGATTGTTTAGCCAACATATCCATCAATGTATAAGCCCCCAGGGGCTTATGGCTTTCCCAAATAAGTAATAACACTTGTTCTCGAAGAGCAGTCAGCTTTGCACCATGCTCTGTGCAAATAGCCTTAGCCGATGAAAGCGCATCATCAATACATGTCTGGTGATTGTGACAATCGGTCATAAGCATATTGCCTGTTTAAAATAGTGAATCAATACCTACAAAACTAATGTTATGATATAACACTATGATGAGAGGTTAACAATTTATTTTGCTTCCCTTTCTAAATCATTGTTAAGACCCTAAGGTCAGTGATCAGTATAAACTAAGTGCCCTACTGCTAATGGCTTTTGGGTGATTTTTAAGCGTAATTTTTTAGTTAGGTAGTACAGTGGCAGTATCTATTCGCAAATTTTTATCATCACTATTATTCGTAATATTTATTTTTCTGTTGGGCTTTTCGGCCACTGTAAAGGCCGAGATAACGGTCCTTACAAGTATTAAACCTTTAGCCGTACTGTTATCACAGCTAGTTGCACCCGGCGATCAGGTAGAGCAACTGCTGGCAGCCGACCGCTCTCCTCATCATTATCAATTAAAAGCGTCTGAGAGAAAGCAGTTAGGTTCTGCGGATCTAGTTGTTTGGATTGGCCCAGAGTTAGAGTCGTTCCTCGAAAAACCCTTAAGCCAAAGAAAGCAAGGTGTGTATACACTGGCGGACTTAGAGGGACTTCATTGGCCAGAAGAAGGACATCAAGATGAGCACGACAGCCATCAACATGATCATCATAACCATAGCAGCCATAGGGACCCTCATTTATGGTTAGATCCCCATAATCTTAGTGTTATTACTCGAGCACTGACAAAAACGTTAATAAAGCAATCACCGCAACAAGCAGAGACTTATAGGCAAAACAGCGCAAAAGTGCTTAATGCATTAACAGCTCTTGATAAAAAATTAAAAAGTGAATTGTTGGCTATTGCGGATAAACCTTTTATTGTACTTCACCCTGCCTATAACCATTTTGTCGAGCGCTATGCTTTGAATCAATTGGACTATATCGTCATCACTCCAGAGAGAGGGATTGGCGCGAAACATTTATATGAATTAAAGAAGCAGTCTGTACGATGTGTTTTTAGTGAGCAAGGCCAAAACAGCCAATTGGTGAATCAATTGGCTCAGGATATCAACGCCCGAACAGCGATGCTGGATCCGATGGGTGCAGCTTTAACTGACAGTGCTGATGCTGGTAGCGTCATCCGTCAATTGGCGGATACATTATTGGGCTGCCTAGAGTAAATTAGGCTCGCTAAGTACTATAAGATAAGGCTTTTAATCAAATAGCGGCGCGTTGCTCAGCCATGTTAGAGCTTACCTTGTCATAAATGACTTCTGGCAACATTAAGCCTCTACCTTGTAAATACTCTCGTTGTTCTTGTTCTAACTCATTGGTAAAACGACCAAAATGCATGAAGATATTAGCATCGGGTGATGTAGAGCTGTAGCGTAGTAGAGAAAATATCGATTTTTGGTCAGATAAACGGTGACGTACGCCAGTTTTGTCGCGCACAGCTTTCGACAGCTGTTGTAATTGGTATACCGCTGTTTGGGAAAAAACTAAGGATTTCATTAAAAGCCCCTGTTAAAGAGAGTGAAACAAAAATATAAAAAACCCAATGCACCAAACATCTAGCACATACTTTCAGTGTAGTTGAAGGATATTTTTTTGCTGTGATTAAATGCGACAACATTTGAGACTTTATTGGCAAAAAAATAAATAAATGACCGAAAAAGTAAAAGTTCTGGTCAAAGAGTGACCAAGCTAGAAATACGACATGATTTTTTATGGTCATAAGAGCATTGCTGCAAGATCAATAAACCTTGCTCACTCCAAGTGATTCCTGCTAAAGAAAGATACTGAGAAGCCATGGCTTAGGTAACAGCTTTCCATTATCCTTACCGCCCTGCCCATTTCCTTGAAAATAATAGAGATTCTTAACTATGGATGAAGCAACATCAAAACCACTGATTTTGGTTGATGGTTCCTCTTACCTTTACCGAGCCTTCCATGCGCTACCACCGCTAACCAATTCCAAAGGTCAGCCGACCGGTGCTGTTAAAGGCGTCATCAGTATGTTGCGTCGTCTCCAGAAGGATTACCCAGAAAGTACAATCGTTGTTGTTTTTGATGCGAAGGGGAAAACCTTTCGCGATGATATTTTTAAAGAATACAAAGCTAACCGCCCTTCTATGCCCGATGAACTCAGGCCACAAGTTCAACCGATACACGATATTGTTAAAGCAATGGGCTTGCCATTACTAATAGAAGAAGGCGTTGAAGCTGACGATGTTATAGGCACACTGGCTCAGCAAGCTACTGTTGCTATGCAACCAGTAGTGATTTCTACTGGCGATAAAGATATGGCGCAATTGGTAAACGAGCACATCACCTTAGTCAATACAATGAGTGATACCCTCTTAGATATCGATGGGGTAAAGGCAAAGTTTGGTATCCCGCCGGAGCTGATTATCGATTACTTAGCTTTAATGGGCGATAAGGTCGACAATATTCCTGGTGTGCCCGGTGTTGGTGAAAAGACAGCATTGGCTTTACTTCAGGAACTGGGAAGCTTGGATAATATTTATCGTGATCTAGAAGCCGTAAGGCCACTGAGTTTTCGTGGTGCGAAAAAAATGCCAGAAAAGTTAGCAGAGCATGAAGAAATGGCGCGTTTGTCCTATCTGTTGGCAACCATTAAAACAGATGTAACATTGCCTTATGCCATCGGTGATTTAGTACAAACCCCGGTTGATAAGAAATCGTTGTTAACGTTATTTGCTGACATGGAGTTTAAAGGGTGGGTAACAGAGCTGAATCAAGAGCCTAGTGCAAACCCCAAACAGGGCTCAGATGAAGCATCAGATACAACGCAAAATACACCTATTAATAGCCATTACGAGACAATACTGACAGAAGCTGATTTTACTAGATGGTTAGTTAAACTGGAAAAGTCAGCGCTATTTGCTTTTGATACTGAAACAACGAGTCTGGATTATATGCAAGCTCGCATTGTAGGAGTGTCTTTTGCGGTTGAACCTGGAGAAGCAGCGTATGTGCCTTGTGAACATGATTACCTGGACGCGCCAGAGCAATTGTCGCTTGATTGGGTATTAGGCAAGCTTAAACCCCTATTGGAAAGTCGAGATAAAGCCAAGGTCGGTCAAAATTTAAAGTACGATCGCAGCGTACTGCTTAACCATGGCATTACTCTGAATGGTATTGCCTTCGATACCATGCTCGAATCGTATGTACTCAATGCAACCGCTACGCGGCATGATATGGATAGTCTAGCTAAAGTATACCTTGATCGAAGTACAATTCATTTTGAAGATATTGCTGGGAAAGGCGTTAAGCAGCTCACATTTAATCAAATTCCTCTTGAAGAAGCCGCTCCTTATGCTGCCGAGGATGCCGATATTACACTGCAATTGCATCAGGCCTTAACGCCTCAGCTTGATGCAGACCCTGCACTTCAAACGGTATTCACAAGTATCGAAATGCCTCTGGTCTCGTTGCTGTCTGATATCGAGCGTAATGGCGCACAAGTTGACGCAAAACTGCTTGGAGAGCAAAGTCTTGAATTGGGTGAACGTTTAGCTGAATTGGAAAAGCAAGCTTATGATCTAGCCGGTGAGGAATTCAACTTGGGCTCGCCAAAACAACTGGGCGCCATTCTATTTGAAAAACTGGGTTTGCCAGTACGGAAGAAAACGCCTAAAGGTGCACCTTCAACGGCAGAAGAGGTCTTGCAAGAGCTCGCGCTAGATTACCCTTTACCCAAGGTCTTGATGGAATATCGAGGGCTTTCAAAATTAAAATCGACCTATACCGATAAGCTGCCACATATGATAAACCCTCAAACGGGGCGCATTCACACCTCTTATCATCAGGCAGTTACTGCCACAGGGCGATTGTCTTCTTCTGACCCTAATTTACAAAATATTCCTATCCGAACGGCTGAAGGGCGTAGAATTCGTCAGGCTTTTATTGCACCCAAAGGCCACAGAATAGTTGCGGCAGACTATTCTCAAATAGAATTGCGTATCATGGCCCACTTGTCTGATGATCCGGGTTTATTAGAAGCCTTTAACCAAAACCTCGATGTTCATCGTGCAACTGCAGCAGAAGTATTCGAAACGGATTTGGGTAAGGTAACCGATGAGCAGCGCCGGAGTGCAAAAGCAATCAACTTCGGTTTAATTTACGGTATGTCGGCATTTGGTTTGGCTAAGCAGTTAGGTTTGGGGCGAAATGATGCTCAGCAATATATTGATCGCTACTTTGAGCGCTATCCTGGTGTTAAAACCTATATGGACACAACTAGACATTTGGCAGCTGAACAGGGTTATGTAGAAACATTATTTGGTCGACGGCTTTATTTACCTGAAATTAATGCTAGTAATGGCATGCGTCGACAAGCAGCAGAGCGAGCGGCTATTAATGCCCCTATGCAAGGAACGGCTGCGGATATCATCAAGCGCGCTATGATAAATGTGGATGAATGGCTAGAAGGCTCAGTATTTGATGCGAAAATGATTATGCAGGTTCATGATGAACTGGTATTTGAGGTCAAAACCGAGCAAATCGAAGAGTTTATTCCTTTATTATGTGAAAAAATGGCTAATGCAGCAAAATTATCGGTACCGTTAATCGTTGAAGCTGGGGTTGGTGATAATTGGGATCAAGCACACTAAATGATTCATATCGGCTTATTTATAATGTAATTATTGTGTTTTAGGTGCTTTTTTATTTGTTGTACATACTAAGGTTGTCTCTCAATCATAGCCTCATTTATGAGGCTTAAAAATAAATTGAAAATAAATGTAACTTTTTGTGAACTTTTCTTTTTCTCGCTAGTCACAGTCATGCCCCTTAAATTTGCGCCCAAAATAGACGCAAATTGTTTTGCCAAAAATCCCCCTAAGGCAACCCCGGCTCTGCCGGGGTCTATTTTTGTTCGTTTTTTAATCTGCTCGAGCTGATCAATAATTGATCTGTATGTTCAAAAAGTAGGCGGTATTTGCGCATAACTTCACCGCTTTTCCCCTTTTACTAAAAAAATTTGACTTATCTCTGCTACCCCTTTATAAAAAGCGCTCTTCATATTTTAATTAATAATATTTAGGGGGCAAATCCATGAAGAAAGCACTTATAGGCTTAGCAGTTGCAGCTGCAGCTGTATCAGCTCAAGCAGACACAAAACTTTCTGGTCACGTTAACTACAAGGCTGGTTTCTTAGAAGATTTTAATGGTAACGAAGATTTAACTGTAGGTACTGCGATTACTTCAGAATCTCGTTTCCGTATTCTTTCTAGCATCGAAGCTAACGGTATCACTTACGGTCTTCGTGAAGAGTTCGGTCTTGGTGAGCCAGGTCGTGCTAATGCTTTAAACAAGCGCTTCAACGAAGTTTACATCAAAGGTGGCGCAGGTAAATTATCTCTTGGTCAAGGTTCATCAGCAGGTGACGGCGCAACTGAAGAAGATTTCAGTGGCACTTACTTACTTTTCGGTGACTTAAGCTCATGGGAATTCGGTGGCGCTGGTCCTGGGGTTGAGGGTGATTTCAGTGGCAATAACAGTCTTGATATCGGCCGTGTTGAGCGTCTTCGTTATGACGCTCCAAAACTTGGTGGTGTGCAATTGTCTGCATCTATCAATGATGCTTCTGGCGTAGATGACGAAGGTAATGACATCGCAGTAGCGGCACGTTATGCTTCTAAGGCATTTGCTGCACATCTTGCGTATGTTAGTGCTGAAGCGGATGACCAAGATGTTCTAGAAGGCTCTGTTGCAGGTAAAGTTGCTGGTATCACTCTAGCACTCCAGTACCATATGGATGAAGAAGGTGCTGACAATGATCGTGAACAAGTACGTGCGATCGTTGGTTATAACCCAGGCCCATTCTCTGTGTCTGTAGATTTCCAGCAAACTGAAGATGATAACGACACTGTCGATGCTGAAACTGTTGGCTTAAACTTCGTTTACCGTCCAACTAAAGGTGTTGAATTGTATGCTGGTTTACGTACCGCAGATAACAATCTAACCGATGACGATGGTAGTGGCGCATTGTTTGGTACTCGCGTTAAGTTCTAAGTTTTACTTAGTCTAAACGTTCTATTTAAAGCGCGTTACCGAAAGGTAACGCGTTTTTTATTGGCCAAAAGGTATAAAATTTATTGCAGTACTTTGAGCTTTTTAGCTGTCTACACTAATTACTTATTTTCAAACCAACCATTTAAATACAGTTTACTATCTAATGAATATTCCTCATCCAAAGTTATTTTGTCTTGCGCTGTTTGTCATTATTGCCGGTTGTGCAGTAGGGCCTGTAGAAGAACCTGAAGATAAATCTGAGCCAAAAGGCCCCGGGTTATTTTCTGGTACTGATGGTGATTTTTCATTTAATAAGTATTTTTCGGATGATGCAAAAGAAGAGCGTCGCAAAAATAAGTTGTATGGAACCGGCTACAATGTCGATATCCCCGCTATTGATCAACAAAGTTTTGAGGATTTCGAAAATTTTAAAGCATGGCGTCGTGCTCAGGAGCCCGGTTCAGAGAACTACCAAGAATATCAAGACTGGCGTGCGTATCAGCAGTATCTTCGATTTAAAGATCAAAAAGAGGGCGCTACAGCTCCTTCCCAATAGGCGGATTCATAGACCTTTGGGAAAAGAAGCTATTTAAAATAGTTCTTCAAGAATTTTTATAGGTATAAAGAAGTATAAAGGCTAAATAATCGCTCGGGTTCTGCCTTTCCCATCGATAGCAACAAACACAAAGTCACCCTCAGTGACTTTAGCTGTCTCTTCTTCCTCTGGCTGTAGCCAGACTTCAACGCTGATGCGTATGGATGAGCGGCCTACTTCATTGCATTGGACATAAAAACTGATGGCGCTGCCTACTGGTACTGGTCGCAAAAAAACCATACTGCCCACCGCGACAGTGGTGACCCGCCCTTTAGCATGGCGCTGAGCAATATAAGCACCCGCTGCATCCATGTGATCCACTAACCATCCTGCGGCAATATCCCCATGGGTATTGGTATCGGATGCACTCGCGATAATTCGCGATGTCAGCTCACCTTCAGGAGACGGGTTTTTATCATCTAATTGTGATGGCATAGATTAATTTAATTATTATCGTTAGCTTAAGCGCGCATTGTAGACAGCTGTACTAACGGGGGCAATGACTAGTTTCATTATTTCCTATCTGTTAATGTTTCCATGAAATTACAGCCCCCATAGTTTCATATTGATATGAAATTAGGTGCTTTCTGTCTCCAGCAGTGTCGTGTTATTCCTCTGTCGTCGCCTTTTGTAACAAAAGTGTCATCATGTCTGGCTATCATTCAACCATTCTATATAA
This sequence comes from uncultured Pseudomonadales bacterium, assembly GCA_947487765.1. Taxonomy (GTDB): domain Bacteria; phylum Pseudomonadota; class Gammaproteobacteria; order Pseudomonadales; family Cellvibrionaceae; genus CANLBN01. Next base: position 112,995 of record CANKXO010000004.1, read on the forward strand.
TGCGCACATCAACCCGCACTGACAAATCTTAAAAGCCAGTGTCCATGTGAAGTTTTGGTAATGTTTATATGAGTTTCTCTACTCTATTTGTAATTATTCTAGTGGGCATTGCTGTAGCCTACGTCTTAGGTCGAAGCCGTTCTTTGACTATTGCCGGCCGGCTTGGCGGCATTAAAAGCCTTCATTCTTTGCCTTTTTACTATGGCACTCAAGCGGCTTTATGGTGTGCTATTCCATGTCTAATTTTGCTTGCATTATGGGCTGCATTTGACGATAGCATTATTCGACAGATAATCCTTCAGCATCTGTCACCAGAACAACAAAATCTCTCAGCGCAAGAACTCTCTCTGTTGCTCAATACAGTAGAGAGCATAGCTAGTGGTGTTTCCTCGATTCAGGCCAGTCCTGAGGTGATGGCAATTGCAGATAGGGTGATTAGCTTAAGACAGCTGAGCCAAACAATACTTGCGGTAACTATTATTTGTGCCTTGGTGCTGCTCGCTGCTTGGGGGTGGGTAAAAGTCAAGCCAGAGTATCGTGCACGCAATGGTGTCGAGCGAGTGTTTATGCTCTTCCTGTTAACCTGCTCAACACTCGCTATTTTTACTACGGTAGGTATTGTTTTTTCAGTGCTATTTGAATCTATACGCTTCTTTGGCATGATCCCAATCACTGAGTTTCTTTTCGGTACTCACTGGAGTCCACAGCTTGCTATCCGCTCAGATCAAGTGGGTAGTTCGGGTGCTTTCGGTGCGATTCCATTATTTACAGGCACCATGTTGATTTCGTTGATTGCAATGATAATCGCGGTCCCAACAGGGTTAATGACCGCTATATACCTTTCTGAATATGCCAATAATAAAGTGCGTGCGATTGTAAAACCCCTGTTAGAAATTTTGGCGGGTATTCCAACTGTTGTTTATGGATTCTTTGCCGCGTTAACGGTTGCGCCAATGATCAAAAATGCATTGCATGGTCTTGAATTACCGTTGATAAGCTTTGCTATTGGGCCATTAGAGGTTTCTGGTGAAAGTGCGCTGGCTGCGGGTTTGGTGATGGGGGTAATGATTATTCCTTTTGTATCATCACTATCGGACGATGTTATCAACGCTGTTCCGCAATCACTACGCGATGGCTCCTATGGCTTGGGTTCAACCCAGTCAGAAACAGTTAAAAAGGTTATCCTGCCTGCAGCACTGCCAGGTATTGTAGGAGCTATTTTATTGGCCGTGTCGCGTGCGATTGGCGAAACCATGATTGTGGTGATGGCGGTGGGTACTGCCGCAAGATTAACCATGAACCCTTTGGAATCAGTGACTACAGTAACCGTACAGATGACGACACTACTGATCGGTGACCATGAATTTGATAGCGCGAAAACATTGGCAGCTTTTGCTTTAGGTTTGGTGTTATTTGTTATTACACTAGGATTGAACTTTTTTGCCCTGCGCATTGTGAAAAAATACCGTGAACAATATGACTGATAGAACTGACGATAATAAGTTAAACACTATTGATTTAGTGAATAAAAATCTGGCGAAACGCTTTCGTGCAGAAAAACGTTTCCAGGCCTATGGTATAGCTTCTATATGCTTTGGTTTATTTTGTCTCGTGTTTTTGTTTACCGATATTATCAGTAAAGGCACGCGAGGCTTTTTTTATCACTATATGCCGATGGAAATTAATCTGGATGCAGATACTTTGGGCATTACGGATACCAGTGATACTGACCAGATTTTGGCAGCAAATTATACTGCGGTTGTAAAAAAAGCGGTTTATGAAGAATTCCAAGCTAGCGGTCGTAAACAAAAGAAAGATGCGCGTAAATTAATTGCGATCGATGCGACTGGATATAAAATTCAAGGATTAATGAAGACTAATGCAGAATCACTAATCAATACGACGATTACAATTGATGTGCTTGTTGATGATAAAGTAGATTTTTATCTAAAACGCATTGGCAATTATGGCGAGCCAGGTAAAGAGTACTTTAATGAGCAACAGCTCGCTTGGATCGAGCAGTTGATGGATAAAGAGAGTGGCGGGTTGGAGAAAAAGCTTAATGTCGCTTTTTTTACCTCGGGTGATTCAGCCCAGTCAGAAGAGGCCGGTATCCTTAGTGCGTTTATGGGCTCTCTCTATTTATTGCTAGTAACATTCTGCCTGTCGTTCCCGATCGGTATCGCTGCTGCTGTTTATCTTGAAGAGTATGCACCTAAAAATAAATGGACTGACTTGATTGAAATTAATATTAATAACCTGGCCGCAGTACCTTCTATTATCTTTGGTCTTTTGGGTTTAGCGATTTTTCTTAGCTTCTTCGGTTTCCCTCGGTCAACCCCATTAGTCGGTGGTCTCGTTTTAACATTAATGACACTTCCAACAATTATTATTTCAAGTCGCGCAGCTATTAAAGCGGTGCCTCCTTCCATTCGCGAAGCAGCTTATGGAATTGGAGCTTCAAAAATGCAGGTGACGATTCACCACGTTATACCCTTAGCGATGCCTGGTATGTTAACAGGTACGATTATTGGGCTGGCACAAGCTTTAGGGGAGAGTGCGCCACTACTGATGATCGGTATGGCTGCTTTTATCCCAGATGTACCAGGTGGAATAACTGATCCAGCGACTGTTTTGCCGATGCAAATTTTCCAATGGTTCAGAAACGCAGATGCAGGGTTTAGTGAGAAAGCATCAGCAGCGATTATGATATTGATAATGTTTCTGATTATGATGAATGCTTTAGCGGTGTGGGCGCGTAAACGTCTAGAGCGTCGCTGGTAAGAAAAGGTGTTACTATGAATGATGATGTTTTAGATGTGGCGGACGTTAGAGCGATGAATGAAGTAGTGCAGCAACCGGTTGTGGCGAAAAATAAAATCACTGATATCAGTGAAATCACTGAAACAGTAGGTATTCCTTTTGCTGATAACGCAAAAATGTCTATGCGTAATGTCGACGTTTTTTATGGTGAGAAACAAGCTATATTTGATGTCAATCTTGATATTGGTGTCAATGAAGTGATTGCTATGATTGGTCCTTCAGGTTGCGGTAAATCAACATTCTTGCGTTGTCTTAATCGAATGAATGACACGATTGATATTTGTAAAGTGACCGGAGAATTAAATCTCGAAGGTCAAAATATCTATGATCCTAAACTAGATGTCGTGCCGCTTCGCGCCCGTGTTGGTATGGTCTTCCAAAAGCCTAATCCATTCCCTAAATCAATATACGATAATGTTGCTTATGGCCCGCGCATTCACGGTTTGGCAACGCGCCGTGCCGATATGGATGAAATAGTTGAAACAAGTTTGCGTCGAGCGGGTTTGTGGGAAGAGGTTAAAGACCGTTTACATCAGCCAGGTACGGGATTATCGGGTGGTCAGCAACAACGCTTATGTATAGCACGAACCATTGCGGTCAGTCCGGAAGTTATACTAATGGACGAGCCTTGTTCCGCTCTTGACCCTATTGCTACGGCAAGGATTGAAGAGTTGATAGATGAGCTAAGTGAAAATTTCACTATCGCAATTGTTACTCACTCAATGCAACAAGCTGCACGAGTATCTCATCGAACTGCTTATTTTCACTTAGGCAAGCTCGTTGAAGTTAATGAAACAGAAAAAGTCTTTACCAATCCTGATCACGACTTAACTGAGTCTTATATCACAGGCCGTTTTGGCTAAACAGCGTATAATTTTAATACCGCACTTTTGGTTTAGATGAATTAATTATCTCGTTGGAGATCACTATGGATAAATTAAATATCGATCAACATATTTCGCAGCAATACAATGCTGTGTTAGATGATCTGAAAACAGAATTTCTTGAGATGGGTGGTGTTGTTGAGCAACAGATTATTGATGCTGTTCAAGCAATTACTAAGCTTGATGACGAGCTGGCTCAAAAAGTACTAACTGTTGAAAAAGAAGTCGACGAAAGAGAAATGGCATTGGATGACTTATGTGTGCAAATTATTGCTCGTCGTCAGCCAACAGCCTCTGACTTACGTCTGGTAATGTCGATCTCTAAAGCGACTCGCGATTTAGAGCGAATGGGTGATGAAGCCAAGAAAATTGCCAAGATGGCTATTTTGATCAACGAAACCGGCGATTTACCTGCTGGCTTTAGTGAGTTGCGCAACTTGGGTCGACGAGTACAACAATTGGTTAATGATACACTGACAGCGTTTGCTCGCTATGATGTGAATACTGCATTGCAGGTTGCTCGTGAAGATAAAGCGATTGATAAAGAGTACGACACAGCGATGCGCGAGCTCATTACCTATATGATGGAAGATCCACGCAATATATCTCGCTCAATGAATATTACATGGGCGTTACGTGCTTTGGAGCGTATCGGTGACCATGCGAGTAATATTGCTGAACACATTATTTACTTAGTAAAAGGTCTAGATGTTCGTCACAGCAGCGCATCTGAAATGCAGGAAAAGGTGCAGCAGGATAGTTAATTAGGGAATATTAAGTAAACGTTATAGTAAAAAAGAAAAGCCGCAATTAATTGCGGCTTTTGTGTTTCTCCAATATGGTTTTATCTAACGCCCATACGCTTTAAGCGTCCTGTCGCTTCTTTTCCATAATTACCTCCGCTTTGAGCAGCCTGTCGGTAGTAGCTAACCGCTTTTTGGCGTTGATTATTGCGTTGTGCTATCTCGCCTAAGTAAAAGCTTGCAGGTTGACTGGGGAGTAATTGATAGCTCGACAATAAATCTTTTTCTGCGCGGCTATAGTTCTTAAGCTGGTTATAGAGTAAACCGCGATAAAGGTGAGGAGCAAAGTAACTGGGCTCTAAATTAAGCGCCTTAGTAAAGGCAGATAGCGCTTGTTGGTTTTTCTTTTCGCGACTTAGCAGCCTTCCTTTCGTAATCTGAAAGCGGGCTTCCTTTGGCTGCATTCTGATAGCTTGATTTGTTAGTGACAGCGCTTGCTTCCAATTCTTTTTACTGGCCGCTTTAATTGCTTCTTCATGTTTATTGTAAGCAGGTTCATCCTTGCGTAGCTGCCGGGTGGCTTTTAAAAAGGCCTGGCGGTTACGAACGCCTTGGGGGAAACGACTGGCGCGGTTTAGGTTTTTATCGACGCGCTCCTGAGAGGGCGGGTGGCTGGCAAACAATGCACTAAAAAAATCCGTTTTACGTCCCTTCGATAACTCCACAAAGGTTTTCTGTAATTCAACAGCTCCATTCACATCATAACCTGCGGCGGCCATGTAGTTCATACCGTATTTATCTGCTTCCAGCTCATTTTCCCTGCCGTAGCGCGCCTGAAAGCTCCCTGCACCCAATGTTGCGGCTTGTCTATATAGCTGATTGTTCGTTTGTGTTTGAATCGCACCTGCAAGTACCTGCAGACCGAGGCCGGTGGCTTGCTGTTCAGCACCATGGCGTGCTGCTGCATGAACAACTTCATGACCAAGTACGGCCGCCAGCTGAGCTTCGTCCTCTAATAACACTAGAAGCCCGCGATTGATGGCAATTTTACCGCCAGGTAACGCCCAAGCATTAGGGACATCGTTGTTTAATACGACGAATTCATAGGGTAGGTCGGGCTGCGCACTCAACCTGGCCAGCTTCTGCCCAACGCGGTTTACATAGCTGTTGACCGAGGGATCAATTACATAGCTCCCACCCTGAGACTGCTGACTCGGTGAATATTGCTGTTGGCCCAATGCAATTTCCTGGGATTGACTCATTAAGGTAATTTGGCTTTTGCCTGTCACTGGATTGGTACCACAAGCAGTGATTAGGCATAAAGTCAGCAAAGAAAAGAGAAGAATGCGCATAATTAGGCCTTATTTACGTATAATCATTGGTTAAGTTAATAACAGGTTACTGAATAGAGGTTTTACCCCCGTGCTTATAGTCCTTTCGCCCGCTAAGACACTTGATTATGAAACACCACCCACTACCAAAAAGTCAACCCAGCCGGCCATGCTGGATGACTCAGAGGTATTAATTGAAGAGCTCCGCAAGCTAGCGCCACAGGATATTTCTAAGCTGATGAAAATCAGCGATAAACTAGGCACATTGAACTATGATCGCTACCAGCAATGGCAGCAGCCTTTCACAAAAGATAACGCTAAACAGGCGATACTGGCCTTTAAGGGCGATGTTTATACCGGCCTTGATGCAGGGGCTTTTAATTCGAGTGAGCTGGCATTTGCGCAGAAACACCTGCGGATCTTGTCAGGTTTATATGGTTTATTGAGGCCATTGGACCTGATGCAGGCCTATCGCCTTGAGATGGGTACCAAATTTAACAATAGTCGAGGCAAGGATTTATATGAGTTTTGGGAAAACCGCATCACTGAGGTATTAAATAAGCAATTAAAAAGCTTAAAAACGGATGTTCTGGTTAATTTGGCATCGAATGAGTATTTTAAGTCAGTGAAGCCGAAGGAGCTTAACGCTGACATTATTACCCCTATCTTCAAGGATCAAAAGAACGGACAATATAAAATTATCAGCTTTTATGCAAAAAAGGCCAGAGGCTTAATGAGTGCCTATGCGGTGAAAAAAGGCATTACAGACGCAGCAAAGCTCAAGCGCTTTAATTGGGAAGGCTATTCTTATAGTAAAGAGCTATCGAAAGGCAATGACTGGGTATTCACCCGAGATGAAATAGCCTAAATACCCTCAATTCAACCAGCGGCCATAATAGTTCATGGGTTGGCCTATTGATTTAGGGACTGGGCTTGCTGTTTTTGCCATTGCTTATAGGCAGCTTCCCATTCCTTGAACTCTGCATAGACTTGGCCGCCAGGATCATTGGTTTTGCGCCATTGTTTATAAGCGCTATAAGTAGCGGGTTTAGAGTCATCTACGGCTAATTTCTTGGTTTTTACCTTCTTTTTCTTGGTCTGGACGGGGCCATCATTGCGTCCGGATGGGAGCGTTTCTGTATTTTTCTCTTCTTTAGCTATGGGTTCAACGGGCACAGATGGATAAATCGTCTTCGGTGAAGAACAGGCAGTCACACCAACCACAAGTAGAGTTAAAGCAGATATACGGTAAAAATGATGAAGCATAGGAAAGACTCATGGGCCATATTTATATAAGGTTGAGATAGTAATCATCTGCTAAACAACTGTAAAGCTTATCTAAATCCCATCTTCTAGCTGAATCACCGTAGTGATTGGGTTGTTATGTGACAGAATGTCATCTTATTGTAATATTTCGGATCTACTATCTCTCCGTCTTAGGAGATAACTATATTCTCATTTCGATCCACAACATACTTATTATGAATACCCCTATTGGAGGCTTTCAGTGAAAAACCTAACTTCAGTTGCTGTTGTTGCAGCGGCAGCATTAACTTTAAGCGTATCAGCGAGCGCTCGTGAGAGCATCAGCATCGTTGGTTCATCAACTGTTTACCCTTTCGCGACAACTGTTGCTGAGAAATTTGGTAAAACGACTAAATTCAAAACTCCAACGATTGAATCAACAGGTTCTGGTGGTGGCGCTAAATTGTTTTGTGCTGGCGTTGGTGTTCAACATCCAGACGTGACTAACGCTTCGCGTCGTATGAAAAAATCCGAATTCGAAAAATGTTCAGCAAATGGCGTTAAAGTAACTGAAATACTTATCGGTTTTGATGGTATTGCTGTTGCAAACTCTAAAAAATCACAGCAACTTTCTTTAACTCGTAAAGATTTGTTCTTAGCGCTTGCTAAAAACGTTCCTAACCCTGATGGTTCAGAAACACTTGTTGCTAACCCGTACAAAACATGGAAAGAAGTAAACCCTGCATTACCTAACGTTGCTATTGAAGTGTTGGGACCTCCTCCAACCTCTGGTACTCGTGATGCATTTGCTGAGCTTGCAATGGAAGGTGGTTGTAAGAAATTTGCTTTCATCAAGAGCATGAAGAAAAAAGACAAAAAAGCCTACAAAGGCATTTGTCACAATGTTCGCGAAGATGGTGCTTATGTAGAAGCTGGTGAGAACGACAACTTAATCGTTCAAAAATTACAGAAAAACCCTGATGCTTTAGGTATCTTTGGTTTCAGCTTCTTGGAAGAAAATTCTTCTAAAGTTCAAGGTTCAAAAGTTGAAGGTGTTGCTCCTACGTTTGAGTCTATTGCTGACAAAAGCTACAAAATTTCTCGTCCACTATACTTCTACGTTAAGAAAAACCACGTAGGTGTTGTACCTGGTATCGAAGAATACATTGCTGAGTTCACTAAAGAATCAACTTGGGGCTTAGACGGCTACTTAGCTGAGCGCGGTATGATTCCTCTAAATAATGAATTGCGTGCTTCTTTTGCAAGCGATGCTAAATCATTAAAAGAGATGAAGTTGTCAGACTTCTAAGATACGGGAAATACATTTTTCTCACGGAGTGAGACATTAGGGAAGGAAGATTAAAAGGATAAGGGCTCGATCAGTAGATCGGGCCTTTTTTATATTGGGAAAAAGATTGTATCATCTCTTTTTCTGTTTGATTTCTACATATTTGTTTAAGAATAAGCAACATAATAACCTAGGCCTTTTATAACCAAATTAGTATTGACATCTGACTGGTTCGCGGTAAAGTTCTCTCAAAAAATACAATAACCAGATAGCTCTATGATCAAGCCTTTTTCTCAAGCATGTGAAAACAATGGCCCTCCCATTTTAAGCCAATTAACTCGTTTACTCTCCGATACGAAAACAGTACTAGAAATTGGTAGCGGAACAGGTCAGCATGCTACCTATTTTGCTGCTGGATTGCCGCAGTTACTTTGGCAAACCAGTGATTTATTAGATAATCATGAAGGTATAAATTTATGGGTTGAGGATGCAGGTTTGAGTAATTTACTTGCGCCGATCGAATATGATGTCACTCAAGCACTCAGTTCTTCTCAATTGTACGATGCCATTTTTATGGCAAATACCTTGCATATTATGCCTTGGGCCGCTGTAGAAGCGTGTATTCAACGTATGTCTCAGCAAGTCAATGATGATGGTTTGCTAATAGTGTATGGTCCCTTTAATTATGGAGGCGACTATACCAGTGAAAGCAATGCGCGCTTTGATCAATGGCTGAAAGCAGCTGACCCCGCAAGAGGTATTCGTGAGTTTGAGCGAATTGATAAGTTAGCTAGAGATTCCGATTTCATTTTTGAAGAAGATATCGCCATGCCGGCTAATAATCGTTTATTGGTTTGGCGCTTTAAAGGGTAAGCGTTCTCTTGCGTGTTCGATATACTCGTAGATTTCTTGTGTTTCTATTTGGATAAAGTTATCGATAGCATCATGGAATTGCTCATCACTAATCCAATGGTGAGAGTATGTAGGGACAGGTGTAAAGCCTCGTTGTATTTTATGTTCCCCTTGTGCCCCAGGATCAAAACGTTTTAGTTTATTTTTTATTGCATAGTCAATGCCTTGATAATAACACGCTTCAAAATGCAATTGGTCGTATTCTTCTTTACATCCCCAATAACGCCCATAAAGTGTTTGACTGTCCTTGAAATAAAGTGCAGCGGCAATTATTTGGTCTTCCTTTTCTGCCTGTACCATGACAATGTGTTCGCTTAACAGCTGGGAAAGTAAAGGGAAAAACTCTTCAGTTAAATAGCCTTGGCGACCACTGCGTTTAAAATAAGTAAGATGATAAAATAAATAAAAATGATGCCAGTCGGTATCACTGATTTCATTTCCTGTTTTAACATGCAACTCAATATTTTGTTCAGTAACTTTGCGTCGTTCTTTGTTTAAATTTTTTCGTTTTCTTGAAGAAAAAGTTGATAAAAATTCATCGAAATCCTGATAGTTTTTATTCAGCCAATGATATTGGCAGCCAGTGCGTAATAAATAGTGATGCTGAGAAAAGTATGTGAGAGAGCTTTTAAGATTAAATAAAGAGTGATAAGAGGAAAGCTTTAATCGTTTCGCTTCTTCTTCTATCGCGTTAAATATCGTCGAAAGAATTAATTCAGGGTTTGCTTTCTTATCTATCCCCCAGCGAGGTCCAGTTGCTGGGGTAAAGGGTATCGCATTTAATAATTTTGGATAATACACTTTACCATAACGATGATAGGCATCAGCCCACGCCCAATCAAATACATATTCGCCATAGGAGTGATACTTTAGAAACAATGGCATAACCGCAACAGTTGTTGCTTCATCATCTTCTACTAGTAGGTGATGAGGCTGCCAACCCGTTTCCCGAATAGTGCTGCCACTGTCTTCTAATGCTACAAAAAACTCGTGCCGTAAAAAAGGGTAGTCAGTTCCACAAAGTGCATTCCAAGTATACGAGTCGATGTCGTGGATACTGGAAAGAAAGCGGCAGCGCATATATGAATCCGTTAATAAAGAAGTTTTATTAAACAGAGTATCATACGCACCAAAGTTAGCTTTGTCCTGCCTTCAATGAATGGAGAGTACATCAAAAATGCAGGGGCAGTTTTTGAGTGCTTGCAATAGAGTGAAAGTCTATAAAGGTGAAGACGGTTTATACAACGCTCATGTGGGTATGCCAAAGTAATAGTATCAAACCTGTGTCGTGCCTACTCGTTGAGCGGGGAATATACAGCTAAACGTGCTGCCTTTTCCATAATCACTTTCTATCTGCAGTCTTCCATCATGGCGCAATAAGATATGTTTAACAATTGCTAAACCTAAACCGGTACCACCGGTTCGGATTGATCGACTTGAGTCAACACGATAAAAACGTTCAGTCAGGCGACTGATATGCTCTTGTTCGATACCGATACCCTCATCATTTACAGAGACGATTAAATTACCAGTAGGGTTAATGTTTACTGTAATATCGATAGTTTTTTCTGGGTGAGAATATTTCACAGCATTAGTAATCAGGTTGGAAAAGGCGCTATGTAATTCTCTATCATTACCAAAAAGCGTGAGTGAGGAATTACAATCCAAGTTGATTTCATGGTTCTTTTCGCCACTAATCGTGCGGGCTTCATTACAAATCATTTCTAGCAAAGGTTTTAACTCTACGTCCTGTTCTCCTTTACCGGTGCGATCTGTTTCCAATTTAGACAACATTGTGAGGTCGTTGATCAAGGTTGTCATACGCCCGGTTTGTTGTTGCATTTGTTCCAAGCCTTTTTGTAAATGCTTGTTTGTTTGCAGATTCGGGTCCTGACTGTCTTCCAGTGTTTCAAGATAGCCGCGAATAACGGTGAGTGGTGTCCGTAGCTCGTGGCTCACGTTGGCAACAAAGTCTTTACGCATTAATTCCAGCTTATAAATACGCGTAATGTCCCTTACCACTAATAATGCTTCACCTTCACCAAAGCGTGTAACCTGAAATTCTAATTGGGTTTCTTGGCTGCTAGGGGATGGAAGCGCAAGAGGTATGCCGTAGTCATTGGATTCTAGGTAGTTGACAAATTGTGGATTTCGAATGAAATTGATAATAGAGCTGCCGACATCGCTAGGTTTTAAATCCAGTAATCGTTCGGTGGCTTGGTTCCACCAATTGAGATCATAATTGACGTTTAGCAGGATGACAGCATCATTAAGGGCCGATGTTGTTGCTTCAACACGACCAATGACTTTTTGCAGGCGATTTTTTTCACGAATTTCCCGACGTTTCTGGCGGCTAAGCTGATCGAATACTTCACCCCAGAGACCGCTAGCATCAGGAATATCCTCAATGCGTTGACGTTTTAGCCACTTTAACAGTCGTCTCAGGTTTAGTAAGTGATAACAAATATAGGCAATGACGCCAAAACTCAAGACTAACAGTAACTGCTGAAGCAGTAAGCCAATAATGACAAAAGGAATAGATAAGCCGAACAGGCGACGGATTTCAGAGGTGATTCCGTAATGCGACAAGAGGGAATTCCTTGCGATAAAAAACTGCTATTCTATGCCTTCATTGCTAGTTTCGTCGAGAACCGATATCCCGTGCCACGTACAGTTTGAATAAAACGGTCATGGTTATCGAGTTGTAAAACTTTTCTTAAGCGGCGGATATGCACATCCACGGTGCGTTCTTCCACATAGACATTGCCACCCCAAACATGATCCAGTAGTTGGCTGCGGGTATAAACTCTATCTTGATGGGTAAGGAAAAACTCCAATAAGCGGTATTCGGTAGGTCCCATTTGCAGCGCTTGCTGGTTGATGGTGACTACATGGCTGATTGGGTCCATACACAAGCCTTCAACCATAATAGGCCCAAGAGTTGAGATATCTTCTGTTCGTCTTAGTACGGCCTTTAAGCGGGCCACAAGCTCTCTTGGAGAGAAAGGCTTGGTAATATAATCATCAGCGCCGACGTCCAGGCCCTGAATTTTATTATCCTCTTCACCTTTAGCCGTAAGCATGATAATCGGAATGGAATTTGTCAGTTCGTCTTTTTTAAGACGGCGTGCGAGTTCAATACCGCTGGTGCCTGGTAACATCCAATCCAATAATATCAGGCTGGGCTTTTCATCTACGACAATAGCGTGAGCCTGTTGTGCATCTTCAGCCTCAAGGCATCGATAATCTGCCATCTCTAATGCAATACGTAACATATCGCGGATAGGTGCTTCATCGTCAACTATAAGAATGGTTTTATCGTGGTTCATGACAGGTCCGGTATATGAGCAGAGTTGCCATTAAATAACGCTTCTATGACAATTATATGACAAACAATAATACTTGACCTGCAATTGTCATATTTAATTCACTCGGGAGAAAACGAGATGTTGTCTGATTCAGGTTAGCGCGTAGTGCAATGCAATACCCACAAAGATAGCAAAGCCAATCCATTGATTATGAATAAAGGCAGCGAAATAAGCCTCTGGTTGGCGACGGCTAATTAGCGATTGGTGATAAACCATCAGAGCCGCAGCGGCGATCACAGACACATAGTAGATAGTGCCCAGCTCAAAGCGTTGACCGATTAACCAAAAACCAAAAAGAACCATCAACTGTAAACTGCCAGTAATCAGCTTCTCATTACCTTCGAACAGAATCGCGGTAGATTTCATGCCCATCTTCTTGTCATATTCTCTATCAGTCATGCCATAGAAGGTATCGTATACCACAGTTAGCAAGAGGCTCGTTACATAAATAACGATCACAACGGGTTCTACCGCATTATTCTGCGCAGCAAAAGCCATGGGTATACTCATGGCAAATGCTGCTCCCAATACGACTTGAGGCAAGTGGGTATAGCGTTTCATAAATGGGTAAGCGCACGCCAGTATCACAGCGACAATGGATAAATAAATCGTCAGTAAGTTAGTGAGTGACACTAAAAATAAGGCTATACAGAGTAGTATCAAGAAGGCTTTTTTTGCCTGTGTCAGCGTTAATTCACCAGATGCCAGTGGGCGTTGTGTCGTTCGAGCAACGTGTTTATCTAAATCGATATCCGCAATATCATTGATAATACAGCCAGCAGCGCGCATCACAATTACGCCCAGAGTAAAAATAATAAATACCGATAAATCAGGAAACCCTTCTGCTGCCAGCCATAGTGCCCACCAAGTTGGCCACAACAATAGCGTAATGCCAATGGGCTTGTGAAAGCGCATCAATTCCCAATAGGACTTCATTAGCTTTTTATTTGATGGCGATAACATTGCTTCGATGCGGGTAACCCTCATGTTCGATGATTATTTAATGGATGCTGAAATAAGTGGCAGGTTGCCATAAGAGGGGCTATCGGTTCAAGTGTGCAATCGACCCTCTGGATTAGTGTTAACAGACCTAGGCAGAAGGTTTCTATTCGTCGGTTGATTCTGTCAGGTTTTTTAAAAATATTTCGCAGACTAATAAAGGCTTATTTTTGAGGAAAAACAATGAGCGCCTTCCCCAGCCTGAAGTAAATTGATGAGAACTCTTGGGGAGGTGATGGGGTTTTATGACAGCCAACTGTAGACCTTGGCGCCGCATTGTTGGGTCGGCAAATAGAGCCTCTCCCAATGAACGATTGCCAAGATAATGTAGGCGACGTAAGGATCCTTTAAGTGTCGATAATGGAATAACAGTGCGGGCGCAGACCCATGGAATATCATTACCATAAAGTACGACTTCTCTAACAACAGCCCATCTATGGGTATTTAATTTAAGTGCCTGATACTCTGATAAGTGGGGTCGTTGAATGCGTTGTTGTAAGACCTCTACACGCAATTGCCCCTTTGATCGATCTATTAACTTCTGAGTTAAAGACCCAGGATCAAGTAACCACGCTCTCAGTGTTTTAGATAGGTTTTGGTGTTTAAACGACACTGCTTGCCAATTAGGCTCTTTTGGGGAAAGAACCCGTTGTGAAAGACCCTGGGGAACGGCTTGTTGGGAAGCTGCTTTTGTTGGAGCTGCGTGAGCTGAAACTGCTTGTTTTGAAGCCGAAAGCACCAAAGAATAGCCTTACTATGATTGAGAAGTTAGTCGAGCAAGGCATTCTATAGGATTTTTGTGTGCTTAACTCTGAAAAAAAGAGCTAATTGGTAATTTTAAGACGCAATACCTTAGCCGGCCATTTGTTTGGCGATAACTTCTAACTCTTCGCTGGCATCCATTAACTTATCGATGGCTTCCCGCGCGGCTTCTGGATCAAGGTGTAAGCGCTCAAAGACATCATCAGGAATGTTACCGCTGGCAGTGCCCATCACTAGGCCACGCTCTTGTAGCAGTTTATTGGATAAGAAGAGTAGCAATGCATAAGGCCAATCTTCACCATCATATTCCGGATCGCTCTGATGGCGTAAGGCATTACAAATAGTATCTGGCATATGCCAAAAGCCCATTAGCCAACTGGCTAATTGATTGCGATCCACACCAATAATATGGCGCTCTACAGACTGAACAGATGCTTGTGGGTTTGCATCGATATGCTGGCAAATGGATTGAAATTGGTTATTAAATACTTCAGCTGTGATTAAGTAACCAAAATTATTGAGTAAGCCGGCAAGATAGGCTGTACCAAAACTTGGGCGATGTTCTCTCGGAATACAAGTTACCAGTGACTCTGTTGCCGCTGCGACATAAACAGATTGTTGGAAATAGGGCATGCAACCATGGGGGCCATTCTTTGGCATTTTTAATGTGTTACCAAGAGCAAGGCCTAAAGATAGGTTAAGTACCATATCAAAACCAAGTACTCGAACAATCGCATCATGAATCGACTTAATACTGCCCGGCGCTGAGTAATAAGGTGATGCTGCCCAGCTAACCACTTGTGCAGATAGGCTGGCGTCTAATTCAACAATGTCGGTTAAGTCACTGATATCTGCATGTGGATTGACACGCAATTTGATAATTTTTTCTGCAGTGGCGGGTAACGGAGGAAACTCTAGAGTTTCTTCAAGGCGTTGTTTGATGCGCAACTCAGTAAATAAATTAACGCTGGATTCGATATTCGCCCGATCACCCTCAGGGTCCGTGGGCGCTTCTAATTTTGATAAAGGTGCTGCGATAGCGGCAACCTTCGCATCCCCCAATAGCTGGCGAAAATTCTTTTGCTCAAGCTGGATGAATTGGCTAGCGACACCGACATCGAGATAAACCGTTTTATATTTCAGTAAGGCCTCATCAACAATCGTCGGTAAATTATTCAAGCCAGGTAGCGCAGGGAGTGCACTGACGCCGGACTTATCCATAAATTTCTTCAGCTCTTCACCCGTGAGTGCTTCATGCTCAGATTGAAAGGACTCATTAATCTGTTGAATATCCAGCAGAGTGTCATTGCGAGTAATGGCAATGAGCTTGTCGCCGTTGGTATTTTGCAAGGCAATTGCTCTGGCCACATTGTAAGGCTTGAGCTCTACAATATCGCTATTATTGGGCTGACTCACGGTTTCCGTTAATGAATAAGGCACCTTTTGATCTTCAAGTAGACGTTCAATATTTGAAGGGACTGACACAGATTTGACTCCTAGAATTTGAGGCTAAACATACTCTTTTTAGTGTAGTCCAAAAAAATCGATAGGGAAGTTAAGGGGTGATGATTGTGGGTCTTTATCTAGAGATAAAATAGAATCAGCAAAATGACTGGCGCCTTAACTCACATACTTAGCATTTGCTGAGGGCGTTATTTAGAAAGCATTTCTAGAAATAACCGGCCAAATTTATAAACTATTGATAAATAAAGGGTTAATAGTCTTCAAGAGATATAAATATACGGCCTGCAGCCGTATATTTATATTGAGCTTATAAGGCTCTATTGCTAAGCCATTAAAAATAAAGTAGTTTTTGTAAGCTTATGCTGCTCTCTAAGGAAATATACGGCTTAGAGGGTATGTGGCCAGTGACCGTATATTTAGCTGTTAACTGTAATGAAAACTAAAGAAACAATTGCAAACGCAGGAAATACAGAGGTTCCGTGTTACTTAGCGATTAAATTGCTAGGTTATGAGTTTTCGCGAACAAATGCAGGAGAGGACGATGAGTTTTGGATTGCAGAAAACTCCAATAATAAATTTGTTGCTTCCAATCAACTAGAGCTGCTGGGCTTAATCTATATGCGCGATATCCGTGGCCAGAATTGGAAAGCTTCAGATACTGAAATTGATAATTATTTGGCCAATTACTATCCGGCGGGGTTGGGCAAATAAGCCATGCAACAGTTAACAAGTGTAGGCACTCGGAAAAATTTTTGTTACGACTTCGCCTCTACAAAATTTTCCCGGTGCTACAAGCGTTATAGGCTTTAATCAGCTAAACAAGAGGAAGTTTTATGAATGTTACAGTTTTAAAAGATGTTCTCGTGAGTGCAGGTAGACTAGAAGATTATTTTGATGGTGTAACACCTACAAATTTATGGAGAGCGTTAAATAAAAAATCTGATGCTGATATTTTTGGCTTTGTTGAAAGCCCAATAGTATTTTCAAATGGTCGCCCGAGACCAGCGGACATAAAAGTAGAAGAAAAATATGGATCAAAATGGATATCTGTAAAAGAACAGCCAAGAGGTGTCAGTACTTTTGACAAACCAGGCTTACCGAAAGGTAAAGGCTGGGAGTATTTTAAAATTCCAAAGGGCACAGTAATCCCTGAAGGTTTGGCTATTGTTAAAGATCAATACAATAGTAAGTTTGAGGCTACTCATTATACTATAGCACCCGCATATGATATGCCACTTGATGAATTCAAAGCTTGGTTAAAATTATTTGCCACAAAGCTTGTAAAAGAGGCTGTGTAATGAAAATACCAGACACTTGGGCCCCACTATTAGTATCTTCTGTAAGGGATGCCGTGCTATACCAAGAACAATTGTTAAAAAGTGAAACTCTTCGTGACCGCCATGAGTATGAAGAACACCTTTTACAATTAACTCAATTCTTAGAATACATAAAAGAGGAATACAGGGGTATTGAGAAGGATGTAGGCATTCCTCTTAACAAATTATTGTAAGCTATAACAAGCCAAACCAAATAGGACGCGCAAAAGCAGCGCGCCTATGTTTGAAGCGCTATGCATCATTTCCGTTTTAGTGGGCACCTTCTATTAACGTTGGATGTGATACTATTTCTTGTATATAAAAATAATACCTAATAATAAAATCGCTATGTCTGACCATGAACGAATAGAAAGTTATCTTAATCGGCTTTTAGGTTACGCAATGAGCTTAACGCGTCATCGTGAGGAAGCCCATGATCTTGTGCAGGAATGTGTTCTAAGAGCATTAAGTGCCAAGCGAGTCCCGAAAGATGAGCCTGCCTATCGAGCATGGTTGTTTCGCATTCTCAGGAATTTTTTTCTTGAGCGAAGCCGAAATGAAAATCGACGAGCCAGTATTATAGAATTATTAATTGAAGAGCCTATCACTGAGCACTCGTCCCCAGCCTTGTTTGATGGGATTACAATAGAGCGCACGCTACAGACGTTATCACCTGATCATCATGAAATACTTGCTCTCATTGATATCGTTGGTTTTACCTATTCAGAGGCTGCTGTTTTACTCGATGTGCCAGTGGGTACTGTGATGAGTCGAGTGAGTCGTGCTCGTAGTGCTTTACTGAAGCAGTTGACGGCGAAAAAAATAAAACCCTTCAAGACATCACAGATGGAGCAGTGTAATGACTAAATACCGCCCATCTTGGGAGACTCTCAATGCGTTTGTTGATGGTGAGCTGTCTACAAGCGAGGAGAGTCGAATTAAACAAGCGATAGAGCACGATAGCGATGTCGCAAAGGATGTTGCCGAGTTGCGTCAGGCAAAACTGGCAGTTTCTTCAACATATAATTCTTTGACGATGAATACGATAACGCTTTCTAAGCCTTCGTCTTCACCACGTAGATCATCGATATTTTTCTACATTAGTGCAATGGCCGCCTGTTTATTGATGGGGGTTTTACTATGGCAACAAGCAGGCAATAAACATTTACCCATTTTTGTTAAAGAGGCATATGCGACACATCTAAATTGGCTGAATATGCCAAAGAGTAATCTGCCCATAAACACATATGACGTCGTAAAAACGGGCTCAATCAGCAATGGTATGTTTATTCCTGATTTAAGTGATATTTCGCTGCAATTGGAACATTTTGAATCGGTGATGATTAATGAGCAGGCTGGTATTCATCTTGGTTACCTTGGCAGCAAAGGTTGTGTTGTTAGCCTGGTTAGTTGGCCGGCAGAGCAGACCTTGTCTTCGCATATTCTTACGGTTGGTGAAGGTGACAAGCAAAGCTATTTCTGGCAGGTGGGGGAGTGGCATTATATTATGTTCGCTTCACGGATGCCCTTAGCTCGGCGAGCATTAACTGCCCATGTTCTTTATGATTTAACGTTGAAACAACGTCTGCCATCAGTGCTTGACCAGCAACAATTGCTGGCGAGTCGTGCTGCCAACCCTCCCTGTCTCACATAAATTTATTATTTAGAAGGAATAAAACCACCTCCTCACGCATTTCCTCTTCCTCACCTGCCATAAAAATAATAGTGAAGGGGAAGTATCTATGACGAAGAAACGACGTGAAAGAGGTATTTGTGAGTTGTATCAGGAAGATCCTGAGAAAGCGGACTACGAGATTTTTGGGCGAGTCGCTAATCCTGATCGACGTGGCTTTCTTAAAAAAGCCGGGCTTGCAACAATGGGTGCAGCCATTGGCGCGAGTATTCCCTTACATCAAAATATGCCTTCCGGTTTGATTCCATCTGCACTTGCAGACAGCTTGGAAAATTTTGAAATCAAAGGTAAAGACGGTCTGACAGTATTGAATGATCGCCCCGTGAATGCTGAGACACCACCACATTTATTGAACGATGATGTGACACCAAATTCACGTCATTTTGTTCGTAACAATGGCACAGTGCCAGAGATGGCGCACAAGATGGATGCTTCAGGTTGGACGTTAACAGTTGATGGTGAGGTCAACAAACCCCTGACACTGACATTGGATGATTTGCGTAAAAACTTTGAAGTCGTCAAACTTAAATTACAAATAGAATGCGGTGGTAATGGGCGCGCTGCTTTCAATCCGCCCGCTAAAGGCAATCAGTGGACACTTGGCGCAATAGGAAATGCGGAGTGGACAGGTATACGTTACAAAGATCTTTTGGAAGCCGCTGGGCTTAAATCTAATGCTGTTTATACTGCGCATTACAGTATGGATGGTCACCTTTCTGGTAACCCAGATAAATTACCTATTTCACGGGGCGTACCTGTTTCAAAAGCACTTGAGCCTCACTCGATCATCGCTTTTGAAATGAATGGCGAGCCAATTCCGACAATGCATGGCTTCCCTGTGCGGACTATTTGCCCCGGCTGGCCGGGTTCGACATCACAGAAATGGTTACGCCGTATTCAGATTCGAGATCAAATACACGACGGTCCCAAAATGACTGGCACATCGTACCGAGTCCCTGGATACAACGTAGCACCGGGAACAAAAGTGCCCAAAAAAGATTTTCAGATTATTGAATCAATGCCGGTTAAGTCGCTCATTACATCTCATCAAACCGGCATATCTATTTCCAGTGATCGTATGGAAGTTGCGGGTCATGCCTGGGCGGGTGACAACAGCGTAAAAGATGTCCATGTCAGTATGGATTTCGGTGCAACCTGGGTAAAAGCCAGCTTGTCATCTGCGCCTAATCGTTATTCATGGCAGCGCTGGCGTGCCAAATTAAGATTCCCTGCGAAGGGATACTATGAGGTTTGGGCGCGAGCCACGGATAGTGAGGGTGTGATGCAACCTTTCTCCATTAATTGGAATCCGAAAGGCTATCTAAATAACTCGATGCATCGTATCGCTGTGACTGTAGTTTAACTTTCTTCCTTGCCATGTTTTCTTATCTCTTTTATTAGAGAGGGGCGTGGCTTTTTTTGGAAAACGTTGAGAGATAATAATGATTCGATTTTTTGTATGCACCGTTTTTTTGTTCGGGGCTTCACTCGTTACGCAACAATCTATTGCAAACCCTATAAACCCTCAATTGCTTAATGCCGATGCGCAATCAGGTCAGCAGATTTTCCAGCAGTGTGTGGGCTGTCATACAAATAAACCTGACGAAGGTGTTCGTATTGGCCCTAATCTCTGGGGCGTTGTTGAACGTGAAATCGGTAAAGCTAAAGGCTTTAAATATTCAGATGCCTTCAAAACACTTAAAGGGAAATGGAATTACGAAACGCTCACTGACTTTTTAAGTAACCCCTCTCAGTTTGTGCCGGGGACTCGTATGGTTATTGCCGGTATTCAAAATGACAAGCAGCGTAGAGATCTAATTGCTTACCTTTACACACTTAATGATGATTCAGGTTTAGCGGTAAAGGGCGATTCAACATCTACATCATCACAGGGAAGTGACCCCTTTGGGAACGATTGGCCTAAAGGAGAAGGGAGGGAAGTAACAGGCTACAGCTGTAGCGTCTGCCATTCCCTCGCTATTGTTAAGCAGCAGGGCTTGAGTTACGACAACTGGGATGAGTTGATCGAATGGATGGTTGATGAGCAGGGAATGGACCCTTTACCGGAAGATAAATTAAAGTCTGTGTTGGGTTACTTGAGCACGAACTTTAATGAAAACCGCAAATGATGATTCAGGAGTTCCGTTAAGCTTGAGCGAATTGCTCACTATGGCCAATCCAGCGATCAATTAGCTGTTGGGCAACTTGAGGGTTTTCTCCTAATAAGCGTTTGGCCTGTTCGTGGATTTGGGGCATTAGACCCATGTCTCGCTGCAAGTCGGCGAGTTTAAAGGCGATATCACCCGTTTGGCGGGTGCCCAGTACTTCCCCGGGGCCACGGAGTTTAAGGTCGATTTCAGCAATGCGGAAACCATCACTGGTTTCTCTCATGGCTTGAAGCCTTGCTTTACCATTCTGCGAGAGAGTATCTCCATAAAGTAAGACACAATGACTGGCAGTTGTGCCGCGACCTACACGACCCCGTAACTGGTGCAGTTGAGCCAAACCCAGTCGCTCCGGGTTTTCGATGACCATCAGGCTGGCATTGGGCACATCAACACCGACTTCGATCACGGTCGTTGCGACTAATAGGTGAAGCTCTCCTGACTTGAAAGCCAACATTATGCTTTCTTTTTCTTTTGGCTTGAGGCGCCCATGAATTAAGCCAATATTTAGTTCTGTTAATTGTTCCTGTAGTGTTGCGGCGGTATCTTCAGCAGCTTCAGCGGATAAGGTCTCTGATTGCTCTATTAAGGTGCATACCCAATAAGCTTGCCGCCCCTCGGCACAAGCGTGGCGAATACGGTCAATGACATCGGGCCGGCGTTTCTGGCTGATGACCACGGTCTCAACAGGTTGGCGCCCTTTCGGTAACTCATCGAGAATAGAGTAATCCAAGTCCGCATAGGCGCTCATGGCCAGTGTTCGCGGAATGGGGGTGGCGGTCATAATTAGCTGGTGGGGCGTTTGCTTGCCTCCCTTACCCTTATCCCTCAGCTGAAGACGTTGATGCACGCCAAAGCGATGCTGTTCATCGATGATGACAAGGGCAAGGTCGTGAAAAATAACCTCTTCCTGAAATAATGCGTGAGTACCCACCACCATTTGAGCGCTTCCATCAGCGATAGCGGCCAATTGCTCTCGTCTTTCGGCAACCTTTTGTTTTCCACTTAGCCAGTTCACTTGAATACCGAGGGGAGCTAGCCAATTGGTAAAGCTAGCCCGGTGTTGTTCAGCTAAAATATCAGTCGGAGCCATTAAGGCAACTTGTTTATTACTTGTAATTGCTTGAAGTGCTGCGAGAGCCGCAACAATCGTCTTACCTGCACCAACATCTCCTTGGAGTAAGCGCATCATTGGTATTGCCTTCACAATGTCGTTACTGATTTCTTCACTGACTCGCTGCTGGGCACTTGTTAGCTCAAAAGGGAGCGAATGAACAAATTGATCAATGGTCGCACCTGAATCAGATAAACGAGGAGCGTGCTGCTCTAGTCGTTTATCACGCAAGCGTAACAAGCTGAGCTGGTATGCCGTCAATTCCTCAATAATTAGGTGTTCTTGATAAGGGTGCTCACCCTCTAACAGTTGCTCAAGTGGAGCATCTTGGGGCGGAAAATGTAAGTAGTGCAATTGTTCAAGCAAAGGGGTATCAGTGGTGTGCGAAGCAGCCAAATGGCTTATAGTTAAATCCGGTAGCATCGCAGCTGAAGCGAGGCTAAATGCTTGCTCAATTAATGTCCGCAAGCGGGGCTGGCTCAAGCCATCAGTGGTGCTGTAAGCCGGTGTCAGTGTTTGCTCCAGTGCTGGTGGCGTTTGTTCGTTAAAGACTTGGTATTCTGGATGATAAATTTCTAAACCTGATGAGCCTGGTCGAGCTTCTCCGTAACAGCGTAGTCGGGCGCCGCCGCTAAGAGCCTGTTTTTGTGCGGCTGAAAAGTGATAAAAACGTAGAGTAATAGACCCAGTACCATCCTGAACCCGACAAACCAGGCTGCGACGTTTACCATAAACGACACTTGCGCTGCGTACCTCACCTTCAATAACGGTGGCCTGAAACGGTAGCAAGTTGCCTAATGGCGTGATACGTGTGCGGTCAACATAACGATAGGGGAGATGAAACAGTAAATCCTGCAAGTTATACAAGCCAAGCTTTTCTAGTCGAATTGCTAATTGTTTGCCAACACCTTTGAGAACGGTAACGGGCTGTCTATGCAGTAAAGGGGGAGAATTGACTGTTCTAACCGGAGAATTCATGGGTGTTGTTGTGCCCAAGGATGATATCGGCTTCAAATAATACTGTATAAATTAACAGTTGTCACCTAGACGGCCAGTGAGATCTACTTTTCACTGGCAATAGGCTATAAATTATACTTTTCGGCTTTTAATAATTGCTTCTCGCAGCACATCGATTGCTTTGTGTCGAGGGAAGCTGGCTCGCCAAGCAAGAGCAACCGTTCGAGTTGCCTGAGTGTCTGCCAATGGGCGAGTAATCAATGAATTTGATTCATAACGGCTGGTGGCAGCAGATTCAGGCAATATGGTAATTCCAATACCTGAGGCCACCATATGCCTCAGGGTTTCTAAAGAACTTCCTTCAGTGGCCGTGCGAATAGGGCTGGGGTCATCAGCAGACGCTGTTTGAATATTAGGACATGCTTCAAGAATTTGATCTCGGAAACAGTGGCCAGGGCCCAGTAGTAATACATTTTCGCCGGCTAAGTCACTTGAAGCGATGCTTTCTTTATTTGCTAATGGGTGTTTAGCGGGTAAAGAAACAACAAAGGGCTCTTCATACAGCTTTTGTGTAACGACATCTGCTTCAGTAAAAGGTAAGGCTACAATAATGACGTCTAATTCACCCTTACGTAAGCGCTGGCGTAAGGTTGCTGTAAAACCCTCTTCAACATAAAGAGGCATTTTAGGCGCGAGTGCTTGGAGTTCAGGAATAAATTCAGGAAAAAGATAAGGGCCAATAGTGAATATGGCGCCCACTTTTAAAGGGCTACCAAGCTGATCTTTACCAATACTGGCAATATCCTTGATAGCCGATGCTTCTTCTAATACTTTTTGTGCCTGAGCGACAACCTGCTCACCCATGGGTGTCGGGCTGACGCGGGTTTTGGAACGTTCGAACAATGCGATATCGAGTTCGTCTTCCAGTTTCTTTACCGCAACACTTAAGGTGGGCTGAGAAACATGACAACGTTCAGCCGCGCGGCCGAAGTGTTGTTCTTGTGACAGGGTGACGATATAGCGTAGTTCCGTTAGAGTCATAATTGATCCGTAGTGATCGATAATATTTTTCAATAGTAGAACAGATTCTTCAACTCTCAACAAGCGACCAGTTTTCAAAAGCTAGATGATGTCACAGACTGCAGAAAAAACGATATTAAACCTTTATCAACTTGCCTCCTCTAATGAGAACGTTAGAATACCTTGCCTCCTTTTTTAGACTTTCTTATATGACTTCAAGCCTTCAGGTTTTACAGACAGCATTTGGTTATGACCACTTCCGGGGTCAGCAACAGGTGATTATCGACGCTGTTGTGGCTGGTCAGGATGCTTTGGTCATTATGCCAACGGGTGGCGGCAAATCATTGTGCTACCAAATCCCTTCGGTTATGCGTGAGGGGTGCGGTGTGGTTATTTCTCCTTTGATTGCCCTTATGCAAGATCAAGTCGATGCGCTCGGGGAGTTGGGAATCAACGCACGTTTTTTGAACTCTACGCAATCATTTGAAGACGTTCGAATCATTGAACAAGAATTAAGACGAGGAGAGTTAGATCTTCTTTATATTGCGCCTGAACGCCTCACTCAGCAGCGAACCATCGAGTTGTTGCAACAATCGACGATTGCTCTCTTTGCCATTGATGAAGCCCATTGCGTCTCACAGTGGGGGCATGATTTTAGAGCAGATTATTTACAGTTGCGTTTGTTGGCGGACTATTTTCCCAATGTGCCACGTATTGCATTAACAGCAACGGCTGATAAACGTACGCAACATGAAATCTGCGAGCGTTTAATGTTAGCTCATGCAGAAAAATATATTGCAGGTTTTGATCGACCGAATATTCACTATCGAATAATGCTCAAAGACCAGCCCAAACAACAATTGCTGCGATTTTTAAAAAATGAACACAGCAAAAATTCGGGCATTGTTTATTGTTTATCGCGTAAAAAAACAGAAGCGATAGCAGAGTGGCTTAGTCAACAAGGATTTACTGCCTTGCCTTATCATGCGGGACTTTCCCACGACCTGCGCGCGCATCACCAACAGCGTTTTTTACGCGAGGACAATATTATTATTGTGGCAACTATTGCATTTGGAATGGGTATTGATAAACCGGATGTAAGATTTGTTGCCCATTTAGACCTTCCAAAAAGTATTGAAGCGTATTATCAGGAAACAGGTCGAGCCGGGCGCGATGGCGAGCCTGCTGATGCATGGATGGTGTATGGCTTAGAAGATGTCATCAAACTGCGGGAGATGATGAGTCAATCGGAAGTCACGGAAGGTAATGCAGAGCACAAGCGCGTCGAACATCAGAAGCTTGAAGCAATGCTAGGCTTGTGTGAAATTACAAGCTGTCGTCGTCATGCCTTGCTGCATTATTTCAATGACGAGTCAGAAGAACAGTGCGGTAATTGTGATACCTGCTTGCAGCCCGTCGAAACATGGGATGGAACGGAGGCTGCACAAAAAGCTATTAGCTGTGCTTATCGAACTGAACAACGTTTCGGCGTAAGCCACCTAGTTGATGTTTTACGTGGTGCTGAGACAGAAAAAATTCATCAATTTAACCATCACCAATTAAGTGTTTATGGGGTTGGAAAAAATCTAGATAAACAGCAATGGCGTTCAGTCTATCGCCAATTAATTGCGCGTGGATTTTTACAGATTGATTTTAGCCAGTTTAATTCTGTGAAACTAGCGGAAGCGTGCCGTCCTCTTCTTCAAGGTAAAACAACGATTGCTTTACGTAAAGATGCTATCGATAAGACACCTTTGCGACAAAAATATAATACAGGCAAGCAGCAACAAGGCGCGCTATGGGATGCCTTACGACTATGTCGGGCTGAATTAGCAAAAGAATACAATGTTCCTCCCTATGTCATTTTTCACGATAGTACATTAATGGAAATGATGGAGCTACAACCATCAACAGAAGGGCAGTTTGCTCAATTGAGTGGCGTGGGTGCAACTAAACAAAAAAAATACGCTAAAACATTTTTGAATGTCATTGCTAAGCACGCCCAACAAAAAGTCTCAGGTTTATCCGATACTGTGATGGCTACTTTCACCTATTTAGAAAAAGGTGTGGAGGTCGAAAGTGTTGCTGAAGAACGACAGCTATCGGTTAGTACAATCTACCAACATGCCAGCCAGTTAATTAAAGCGGGTAAAATCTCGCTTGAAGATATTATTACCCTGAATAAGAATGATATTGCCATTATTGAAGATTGCTTTATTGACCATGATTTAACCGATACCAGTGGTAAGCTAAGGCCTGTATATGAATCACTGGGTGAAGAATACAGTTATGATATTCTACGTTGTGTTTATATGAATTTTTTGTATCACTTATCTCTATCTGAAACCCATTCTCATTAGAAAGTAGATTATGCCAAAAGAAAAATTATTACTGTTAGGTTTTGGCGATATCGCAAAACGTTTAACCAAACAATTACATAATGAATACACCATAACCGGTGTGCGTAGGCGTGCTGAAGATTCGAATATTGCTAACATCGTTCAAGCAGATTGTCGTGATAGCAAAGCAATGAGTGCTTTGCTTGCAGAAGGTTTCGACGTGATCACCTTAACGATGACACCGGGTGAAATGGGTGATGACGCTTATCGTCGAGCTTATGTCGAAACAGTGCAAACGTTATTGAATGTTTTGGATCAGCAAGCTTATAAACCACGTTTGATCTTATTTGTTTCCAGTTCCAGTGTTTATGGACAAAAAAATGCAGAATGGATTGATGAATTATCGATAACAGAGCCGTCAGGTTATGGTGGTAAGCGTTTGCTGGAAGCAGAACGCTTATTGGTCAACAGCCAGTATCCAAGTTGTTTAGTACGTTTTTCAGGAATATATGGGCCGGGTCGGCAGCGATTGATAGAACAAGTTGTACAGGGTTGTGGCACAAATAAAGAACCCATAATTTACAGCAATCGCATTCACGCTGATGATTGTGCTGGTGTGCTGGCCCATTTAATCCAGAAGCAAAGAAATGAAAAAATAGAAGCGCTATATCTGGCATCTGATTGCGAGCCTTCGCCTTTATCTGAAGTTAAAGACTGGCTGGCAAAAGCCTTAGATTTACCAGAAGGCCATCTGCAACAGCCATCAAAAGAGAGTCGATCGCGCAGCAGTAAGCGCTGCAATAATCAGAGATTGTTAGAGAGTGGATATACATTTAAATATCCAACGTTTAGAGAAGGCTATACCGCGGTATTACAAAATTTTAAACCGAATATATAAATGTTTAGAAGCGGTGCACTTAAGTAGTGTATAAGTGAGGTAGATATAATAGGCTCTAACTAATCCAGCGCTTGTCGATATCTGAAAACCGATGACATCCAAGTTGTTGCAAGCTGCGAGTGATTTCATCTCGGAAAATATTGATAACTTGTTGAGCACCTGCGTTACCCATAGCACCCATACCCCAAAAAAATGATCGCCCAGAGAATGACATCTGCGCGCCTAAGGCTTTGGCTCGGATGACATCAAGGCCAGTCCTTACACCGGAGTCAATCATGACGGTTAGTTTTTGATGGACGTGATCGGGCAATTCTTTGAGTGACTGTATGGATGAGGGCGCTGCATCGAGCTGGCGACCGCCATGATTGGAAACAATAATGCCATCAACACCGAGTTTGATGGCGGCCAGAGCATTGTCAATGTTCTGGATCCCTTTGAGTATGAGGGGGCCATCCCATAGTCGTCTGATTTGGGCTACTCGCTCTTGAGTGACGCCAGTCACCATAAAATTAGAAATGAATTCGCCAAGGTCCATATCAGTATCCGTGTTATAACGTACAACATTAACGAATTCCGGTGAGCCATGGGGCAATGTTGCGAGAGTCCATTGTGGGTGAGTGATCGCCTCCCAAATAATATTGGGTGTTATCTTAAAGGGCAGCTGTAAGCCATTTTTCAATTCACGATTGCGTTTTGCTCCGACAGGAATATCCAAGGTGACCACTAATGCATTAAAGCCGACGTGCTTGGCGCGATGAATTAAATCTTTCATCACAGCATCTTCCCTAGGCGTATAAAGCTGAAACCAACAAACATCCGGTGCTAACTGGGCAATATCCTCCATTGGGGTAGTGCTGAACGTGCTTAGTACATAGGGCGTGTTTGCTTGTTGTGAGGCGCGCGCAAGCGCTAACTCAGAGCCTGGCCACATCATATTTCCTAAGCCAACAGGCGGCACACCAAAGGGTAAATCATATGTCTTGCCAAATATATTAATAGATGTATCAATGTCACTAACATCGGTTAGGTATGATGGTGTTAGATGAATATTGTGAAAGGCTTCCCTGTTACGGTGCTTTCCTCTTTCTTCGTCAATACCGCCATCAATATAATCATAAGCAAAGCTCGGAATGCGTTGTTTGGCCCGCCTTTTTAAATCACTGATGCTAGGATATTTTTTGTTATAGTCGAATGTACTGGCTTTTCTCATGATAAGAACTGCGATGATTAAAATGGAAAGAGAAGCATAATAACGTAATTGCTGCTAATTCACAGCGAAATGAAAGCATTGTTTTTCATCATGTAAATATTAATTTAGGTAAAAAAATATAGGTAAAAGCTTGGTAGGAATATAGTAGTGCGGTCTTGGTGTGTATGCGTGTATGACTACTTATAGTGATACACTTACTCAGTAATATGGCTAAAATATTCGAATTAATAATAAATAGCTGTTCAATCATGGAGAGGCGATAATGGCATCAAAAGTAGAATCTAAAGCAGGCCCTCGAGTAAAAGAACCTTCCGAAATAAGCGGGAGGTCGTCTAGCTCAGGATCACGGTTGCTATTTTTTATTCTTATAGCGTTGGCATTATTTACTGGAGCAACTTACGTTGCTTTCCAACAATCACCAAAACCTGATCCTTATGCGAAGTCGACCTTGTGGGAGAGTTTCTATTATCCACAGGAAAAAAATGCATTCATGCGCTTACCTGTTATCAATGGTACTTTAAACGATATTTTTGTATTGCCTGAGGGGAAAAGATTATGGGCTGTCGGTAACCAAGGTTTAATTGTCTATAGCTTGGATGGAGGCAAAACTTGGCAGCAACAAAATTTCCCCATAAAAGAACAACTTGCCCAATTTTCTCTTTCTCCACCATCTTTTTATTCTTCATCATTTAATCGAGTAATACAGCCAGATGCTTATACTCAATTATTGCCATCAACAACTAAGCTTTCATTTTTCCCATCGGTACAAGCTGCAGCGCCTGAGCCCATAAAGCAAGATCAGCAACAAACTATTCAGGATATAAAAAGAGCAGATGCCGAGCGCAGTCGTCAAGTACAAAATGTTCAGACACAACCTCAACAACAAATACAAGTTCCTGAACCTCAGCAACAGCAGCAACAATTAAAGCAGACAGAGATAGACAATGTTCAACAGCAGCTGGAACAGGCCTTTGCTGAAGAAGAGCCTGCAGATACTGTAGAGCCTCCGACTAAACAGCCTGCCCCTCAACAAGAATTACCTAATTTAAATGCTGTGTATTTTGTCAATCAAGATACAGGTTTTATTGTGGGCGAAAAAGGTATGTTCTTAAAAACGACCAATGGCGGGAATGAGTGGCAAGCATTCGATACTGGGATAGATAGTCATTTAAATTCGGTAACATTTATTGCTAATGGCTTAAATGGTTGGGCTGTTGGTGATAGAGGGATCATTATCTCGACTGAGGATGGCGGTGCTAGCTGGCGGCCAGCACCTGCAACTCGATTACAGCCTGGCAACTTAAATTCAGTTGCGTTTGCGGAAGATGGCCAGCGTGGCTGGGCAGTGGGTGATAAAGGGATGGTGCTGTCAACTACTGATGGTGGACAGCGATGGCAGTTACAAAAAAATATCACCAATAATGACTTAGCATCGATAAAGCTTTTGATCGATGGGCGAGTGGGGCGGATCGTTGATCGATCAGGAAGAGTGTTTTTAACCTATGATGATGGCAATGAATGGACTGTTCAAACTCAAATTCAGAAAGATAAAAAAAACCTGGCCGTCTATGCTAATAACGACAAGAAAAAAGGCTGGTTGATTGATACTGATAATTCAATTGTCTCTACTGTTGATGGAGGTGAAAATTGGTTCCCTCAAACTAGCCGATCCCATAATTTTAATGAAGTCGTTTTTGTGGATAATGATAAGGCTTTGATTGTTGGTTCTAATGGGATTATTTTATTTTCCGATAATGGTGGAGTAAGTTGGAAGCCTCAAGTAAGCGGCACTGATAAACATATTAATGACATTACTTTTACAAAAGGTGGCCAGCAGGGCTGGGCTGTTGGTGGTAATGTTTGGTCATCACCTGAAACAATTTTTCAGAATACAGGGCCGGGAATTATTCTATCGACAGATAACGGCGGTGAAAACTGGAATACCGATAGTTATTATGATTCTGTACTAAATTCTATTGCATTTTCTGCCGATGGCGTTTCTGGATGGGTAGCTGGTGATAATGAAAGTTACCTTACAACTGTTGATGCAGGAAAAAATTGGCAATGGGAATCTTCAGAATTAGAGTTTTTTGAATCCTATTCCGATATTGCTTTTACCGCGGATGGGAAACGCGGGTGGCGTTTAAGAAATCTTGATGGCAGTGTGCTTTTTTCCGATGATGGTGGAAAGAGTTGGCAACCTCGAATACAAAACCTCAGTCAGTTTTTATTTTCGATAGCAGTGAGTAATGAAGGTCAGTCAGTTTGGGCTGTTGGTAACAATGGCACTATTATTTCTACGGATAATGAAGGGGAAAACTGGGTTACTCAGCTCAGTGGTACTAATAAACGTTTATCGTCAGTTGCTTTTAGCCCTGATGGCCTATCGGGTTGGATTGTTGGTGACAATGGCACCATTTTATCAAGTAGAGACAGCGGTAATAGCTGGCAACGTAAAAGCAGTATCGTAGGCACTAATTTATATTCAGTCGATATTGCTGGAGACAATAAAAAAGGGTTAATTGTTGGTGGGAGCGAAGCCATTTTTTACAGCCACGATTCAGGGGTGACTTGGCAGCAAATTCAATATACTCGTACACCTGCTTATTGGTTTTGGTTACTGTGTTTCTCTTTCTTTTGCTTTGCTATCTGGCTGATTACTAAGAAGCCTTCTGAAGTGTCTACTCCCGAAGAAACCGTTGCGGATTTATTGGCTTCTGATAAACCATTAGAGCCCGGTGATCCTGACCCATTAAATTTCAATACTATAGCCTTAGGCCTTTCTCGTTTTATGCGTAATCCGGCAACAGAGCCACCATTAACAGTAGCGATTACTGGCGCATGGGGGTCTGGAAAAAGTTCGCTGATGAATTTGCTATATCACGACTTAAAAAGCTATGGTTTTACACCCGTCTGGTTTAATGCCTGGCACCATCAGAAAGGTGAGCAATTATTGGCATCCCTTTATGCCAATATTAAAGAGCAGGCTATTCCCAGTTGGTTTAAGTTTTATAAGCTTATGCCTGTGGGTCTTATCTTTCGTTTAAATTTATTGGCAAAGCGGATTAAAAATCATTGGCTTCTGACATTGGTTTCATTGATCCTGACGGTGTTTGTTTTTCGATTTGTGATTGATACTGGTTTTTCATGGGCTGATTTATCCCCTAAAAAACTGTTAGATAGTTTTCTTGGCGAAGCCAATGGCAGTATTGAAAACCTATTAATTTTAATTTTAGGTGGCCCTATAGCGATTCTTATTCGCTGGCTACAGGCGTTTGGTATTAGCCCAGAAAAGTTAATGACCAATCGCAATGGCAATAAAAAGGATTCTAATAAAGTTGACCCCAGTGCTCGACAGGCGTTTGCAAAAGAGTTTAAAGACGTGTCAAGTTGTCTTGATACTGGCCGCATGGTTATTTTTATTGATGATCTTGATCGTTGTAGCAAAGAGAATGTGGTCGATATTCTAGAGGCAATGAATTTTTTATCTGTTTCTGGTGATTGTTATATCGTGGTAGGTATGGACGAAACCTGGGTGAAAATCTGTATCGAAAATAATTTCCCTGATATGGTTGAAAAACAGCAGAGTACAGAATTTAAATCCAGTAATGAAAAAGGCTTTGCGGATAACTATCTGGAAAAAATGATCAATATTCCTGTCCCTATCCCTACCTTAAAAGAGACAGACGCTATTGACCTATTGTTGCCGCAAGAAAGTTTCTCTCAACCTGTATCAATATTCAATAAAGTCTCTCAAGCTATTTCTGCGTTTGTCATCCGCTATCGTGTCATTTTCTCTTTGATGGTTTGTGGTGTGCTAATTGGTGTTATTGCCACACTGATACCGAAAGACTTTTTTAAAGCTGTTGAGGTAAAGCAGGCAAAGGCTGAGGTGAAAGAGAAAAATGTAGAGGCATTATATGAATGGGATAATGTCTCTTTGGAGAAGTTTTCTGTGGTTGATGGTAAACCAGAGATAAAAATATCGCTTAATGATAAATTGGATCAAAAAAAATTAGAAAATGATAAAGAAGGGTTGCAGTTAGTGTTGGAAGGAAATCCTGATTTGCTGGAAAAAGGGCTGGCCATTGCTACTTTGGGGGATAAAAAAGGCTCCGCTAATTTAATTTTGAGGCGTGCTATTAAAGACGAAGGAAAGAAAGAGCAAAAAGTGTTGTTAGTTGAACCAATAGTTTCTGAACCAAAATTGCCAGAAGAGAACGAAACTATTGAAAAGGTAGAATTGTTACCTGGAAATCCAAATATTTCGGCAAATGATTATTGGCTGCCACTTGTCAGTTTAGGATTATTTATTTTTGGCTTTATTGTCTACAGTTTAAAAACTCCGAATCGCTTCGTTGAAGATTCTCCACACTTTAAAGACGCTTTAACAATCTGGCAGCCATGGATTAGTTTGCAACGTAGTACACCAAGAGCCATTAAACGATATGTCAACTATGTGCGTTATTTGGCAATGCGTTATAAAGCGCCAGAGCCAGAAAAAAGTTCAACTTTATCTTCAGCTGAAGAAAATCAAAACTCACCACAAAGCGATATTAATGAGGAGAATTTAGTCGCTCTCAGTGCAATATATGCCATTGAGCCAACTTGGTTAACAGATAAAGACCTCTTCTCTAAATTAAAAGAAGGTTATATCCAACAGATGATGGAGAGTAAGTTTAAAACAGCAATGGCTTATACCGATATCGATCAGTATAATCAGTTGAGCCAATCTTTACGGTCTTCTATTGAGCGGCACAAGAAAAAATTTGGCAACAATGCTTTTGAGGATTCAACTGTAGAACGCTTTTTAGATATTAATACTAATACTAAGTTTAATTAAAAACGGACTACATTTTTTTATAGGCACTATTGTCAGTTAAAATGCTGGCGGATGTCATTAGTCCTTTTTTATAACAGCTGACACTTTTTTCTTGTTCCCCTATGTGATCCAGTAAGCGGGCAAGCTCGGCATAAGTTTCTGATCGATCTTGTAGCGCTAAGCTTTTTTCAAAAAAGTCTGCTGCTCTCCCCCATTGTTGGTTTTGGATGCATAAACGTCCCAATGCCAATAAAAGATTGGCACTTTGTGGGTATTTGGTCAGCCATTTTTCTGCAGTCTGTAGAGGCTTCTTAGAGTCGGTACATAACAATAACCCATAGAGATCGATCCACTGGCCATACCATTGTTTATTCAGTGCTGTAGCTAATAATTTTTCGGCAGGATCATACTCCCCAAAAGCCAGCAATTGACAAACATAAGTCGATAATATTGATTCTTCTTTCTGTAGATGTAAAGGGATATCAGTCCATACTTGTAGCAGGAGTGCTTTCTTGTCTGCATCAGGTAAGTCTTTATTTTTTTCTATTTGTTCGTTTAATTTTTCTTTATGTAATGTTAATTCCAATTGATAGTGCTTGTCGGCTGAGCAAATATTATTTTTAGCCAGCTGTGGAAGCAGTGCCTTAAGTGCTGACCAATCTTTCAAGGCAACATAGACTTGTTGGCGCAAACTTAATACAACGGGGTGCTCCGGGCGAATAGCCGACGCTCGTTCTAATGTTGCCAATGCTTGCTCATATTGCTTATTGGCTAACTGCATACGCGCTTGGGTGATAGCAACGGCAAGACCACCTCTGTCTGTGCTTGTCTCTGCTTTATGCAGTAATTCTAAGGCTGCTTGCTCATCCCCTAGTTCATAAGCACTTCGTGCTGCAGCTAGGTAATTAATAATGGGTGCTTTTACTTTGCCAGCGGAACGTGTCAGTTTTTTACGTGCCAATGACCAATTTTCTTCGATAAAATCAATCAGGCCATCAACTGTTTTTGCTTGTGCTTTTTCATCACCATAACCAAAAATTTTACGCTTTGCCGCCGCAACACCGCGAAAACTGCCTCGAAAGAGTGAGATTGAAAACCATAAAACAAACAGAATAGTGAGTAGGGATAAAATTGCAAACCATAAGCTCGTTTCAATACTGGTTGTTCCCCAAACAATTAATATATAACCCGTTCCTTGTTCTGCTAAGCGATATATACCAGCCCCGACCGCTAAAAAGACACAGAAGAGTAAAAATACTCGCATCATGATTGTGGCTCCTGAGTCTTAGGTAGTGCTTTTATGGGTTCTGCTTCTGATTGTTCTAATGCTTTAGGCACTTCTGGCTTTTTCTCTGTACTACCATTGGAACTGCTTTCTACAGCGGGTGGTCTCGTAATAGTCTGGGGGTTATTCAATCGATGGAACTGTTCGATATAGTCGGTGAGTAATTCAGAAGAACGATTGATATTGGGTAATACTTGGATAATATTTTTTTCTTGTAACTTACTAATTTCACTGTGAACAACTTCGTATTCGTTGTAGTGAGAATAGTAGTTCTTCCACCATTTTTTTGCCTGCCCCAAGCTAGTTTTATAGATCACTTCTTCTTCATGAAGCAAGGCAAACTGCGCTTGTTCAAACATTAAGGTTAAATTGTTAATAATTTGTAATTTCGTTTCTGTGCTAATCAATAACTCCGGCGCTTGATCGTAGTAATTGTCATTGACTTCTATAAAACGACCTAGGCTACCAATTCCGTTCTTAATACTTTCCCAGATAGATAGATACCATGGTAGCTCTGTATCAGCTTGAGCCTCAGTTTCATCCGCAGCAGACTTGCTTCCGATTTCAGGTTTGAATGGAATTAATGGCAGTTGCTGGATTTGATTTTTTAATGCCGATATTTGTAAGTAGAGGCCTTCGCGATCCACTGACCTGGCTAGCTTAAGAGCGATAATTTCTTGTGCGATAGCGTTGCGAATGGGTAGCACACCAGAATCATCGACTGATAATAAAATTTTATCAGCAGATTGCAATAATGCTTGTGCACCAGTTGTACCTCGTTCAACTAATAAGCGCTGACTAGCGAGACGGAGCAAATAACGTGCCTCTGCTAATAACCAGTCATCTCGGCTGGTTCCTGCCAGTGAACGTAGGCGTTGTGTATGACTATCTAGTCGTTGTTGTAAGGCCTGCTGATTTTTTTTCACTTCATTTAATAAGTTAACTTGTGCGTCGGCTTGTGAAGATTGTTTCTGAGATAGTTGACTAACTTTCGTATTTTGTTCAGCTGCATAGGTTTCCAATGTTTGCAGGCGCTGATCTTGTTGAGCTGAGTATTGCGTCCAGAATTGCCAACCAAAATAACCGCCAACGCCTAAGCCAATGATTATCAGCAGTAAAAGAATCAGCACTACTATCGATGAACTGCCTTTTTTGGAAGATGCTGCTTCCGAAGATGATTTTTTTACAGGTGCTTCTTTTTGAGAGCCACTATTTTGATCTTTATCCATTGTGGTTTTTTGATCGTTAACATCTGCTGCTTTACTCACAGTTGTTTCATTGGTTTTGTCGACATTCATTTTTTCTTTGTCAGCTTTTTTCTCAGTCTTTGTGAGTTCATTGTTTTTTTCCGGGTTAGACACAGTTTCATCCTTTAAACTATTTTCGGTTCCGGCTGCATCTATTTTTGCATTTTTTTTGTCTTGTTTATCTTTTTCGCCAGTCATGGAGTGCCTCTATCATGCTCTCGTGGGTCGCATTTTCTGCGATGATAATATTTTTAAACGCTAAGTCTCTGGCTATTTGTGCAACACGTTCGCCAGGGACCAGCAGCGCTTGCTGCTTAATCCAAGACAAATCGCTTGCTTGGATAGCAGTGCATAAATTGTGTAATGTTTCTCCGCTGTGAACAGCGGTTACAGGGGTTTGAGTGCTTTCTTTAAATTGTATTATTTTTGCGCTATCAATAGTATCGGGTATTAGCCGCCTGTAGAGTTCACAATAATCTACTAAAGCGCCTCTTGCTTCAAGAGATTTACCTAAATAAGTCCGTCCACCACAACCGCGAAAAATAAGCACTTTTTCACCATCAACGGCCTGCAATATAGGCAGAGCGAGTAAGGCTTCGCTATTCATTGCTTGCTCTGGAAAGTTGATGGCATGGCCAGAGTCGGCTCCACCCAGCTGATCAATTTTCTGGCTTAGCAATGTTGCAGTGCTTGAGCCGACAGCCAGAAAATTGATTTGTGCGGGTAATTGAGGCCAGTATTGGTCGATCCAGTCGATACCACATTCCACGGCATTTTGGCTGACAAAAATGGCTTTCTGGTATTCGTCCAGATGCAATATATTATTAATAATTGCTTGCTTTGCTTCGTCATCTTCTACTGGCCTTATCGCCAGCATGGGCTGTAGCGTCACTTTAGCGCCAAGCTTATGTAATTGTTTTGCCCAAATAACAGCCTGAGCTTCGGGCCGAGTGATTAATATGTGTATCCCTTCGAAGTCTTTGTTAGCCATTGTGACCTTGGCCATTATTCCCATAGACTTCCGCTAAAATTTTCCCTGCCCCCGCGTCTAATAGCTTTTCAGCGAGCGTAATCCCCATTGCTTCTGCATCACTGGCATTACCTCTAATGTCATTAGAGATTAATTGGCTGCCATTCGGGTCACCGACTAAGCCGCGTAACCAGAGTTGATCGCCTTGATGAATGGCATAGCATGCAATAGGCACTTGGCAACCGCCTTCTAAGCGTCGATTCATTGCACGTTCGGCAGAGACACATTCGATAGTCATTGGGTGATTGAGAGGGGATAGTAAGGCTTGAGTAGTTTTGTCATCGGTTCGGCATTCAATACCAACAGCGCCTTGTCCACCAGCGGGCAGGCAGGTCTCAGGCGCAATATATTCGCTGATGCGTTCAGGCATTCCAAGGCGTATTAAGCCAGCACTTGCCAGAATGATTGCGTCATACTCATCTGCGTCGAGTTTTGCCAAGCGGGTATTCACATTGCCCCTTAAGAATTTGATGTTGAGATCAGGTCGCATTGCCAATATCTGGCACTGCCTGCGCAAGCTGGATGTCCCGACAACAGCTCCATCCGGTAACTCCGAAAACGATTCGATTTTGTTAGAAACAAAAGCGTCGCGTGGGTCTTCTCTCTCGCAAATCACCGAAAGTCCTAAGCCTTCAGGAAATTCCATGGGGACATCTTTCATTGAATGGACGGCGATATCTGCTTCATTTTCCAATAGTGCTTGTTCCAGCTCTTTTACGAATAAGCCTTTACCGCCCACTTTGGCTAAAGGTACGTCCAGTATTTTATCGCCACGGCTAGTCATTGGTTTTAGCTCAACAGAAAGTTGAGGGTGTAAGCTTTCCAAACGTGCTTTCACGTACTCTGCTTGCCACATTGCCAATGCACTTTTGCGGGTAGCAATGCGTATTACTTGGGGTGTTGATGACATAATGTACTAAGTCCAGATACAGCAAAAACACATCATACCAAAAGCGTAGGCTTAAAGAGATCTCTTACAGCTGGAAACCTTAGGTCGCTTAGTAACAATAGGACTTTTGTAACAAGTTGACGGTTCGTCATTTATTTGTTGACGAACCGTCATTTATAGGTTTTAATTCGCATCTATAGATTTTAGCCACAAACTAGCAATAGCCTTATACCCATGTCCCCACGTTATATTGATGAAGCAACATTAAAAGCCCGCGAAGAAGAAATTCTTGATCGTGCACTAGAAATTATTTCCAAAAATGGCATTGTTGCATTGACGATGGATAAATTGGTGGCGAGCGTCAGCTACTCGAAAGGGACGATTTACAATCATTTTTCGTCTAAAGAAGACGTGTTGGCTGGCTTGTGTAATCGCAATATGCGCAGTGTGATGAACCTGTTTTTACGGGCAGTCGATATAGATGGCAATTCTCGCGACAAAATGACGGCAATTGGTTTTGCTTACATGCTTTCGGTGCTATTGTCGCCACAACATTTTGCTCTCGTTATGAATGCGAAAACAGAATTATTTGAAACTGCTTCTGAAGCTAGACGTGAAGAACATGACCAGCTTGACCAAAAATTATTTGGTGTGATGTGTGATCTTATTGAGAAAGCCATCGCTAATCAGGAATTAATTTTAAACGATAATGTTGATGTTCAGCAGGTATCATTTTCATTGTGGGCGATGTCTTTTGGTACGATTGGTTTACTTCTCAATGGCGAAAAAGCCTGTAGCACTACAACCGGTATGATACTGGAAGATAGAGTCATCAAGCATGGCAATATCGTTATGGATGGATTGGGGTGGGCTCCTTCGGACCGGGACCAAACGGAATTTCTTCAATGGCTGAAATCTGATGTATTTAACCCTGAGCTCGACATGCTCGAAAAACAAGGTGTGTTTTTAAGAGTCGCGTAATAAAAAATCTTAGATTCGCCAAGCACTACTAGATCAAGTAATCAAGACAAACAATTTTAATAATTGTTTTTTTTATATAGTTTGATGACGGTTCGTCATAAAAATGAAACGATAATATTAAAGAGAGGGATGTATGAATGATATAAAAGAGGCATTATTTGGCGTTGCTGTTCGGCGGCCCTTCTTAACCATTTTGGGGCTCGTGTTAATAGTGATGGGGGCGACGTATGGTGCTTCTAATCTCACGTTTAAATCGGATTACCGCGTGTTTTTTGGTAAAGAGAATCCCCAGTTGACTGCATTTGAAGAAATGCAAAAAACATTTACCAAAAATGATGGTGTCGCTTTTATATTGGCGCCAAAAGATGGTGTTGTTTTTAAAGAAGAGACGCTTCAAGCCGTTCATGAACTCACAACTGAATCATGGCAGATTCCTTACACAAGCCGCGTTGACTCTGTTACCAATTACCAACACACAACGGCAGAAGGTGATGACCTTCTTGTAGAAGATCTAGTTCTGGAGCCAGAGCTACTTCCGAGTTTAAATTTAGAAAAATTAAAAAATGTTGCATTAAGTGAGCCGCTGTTACGAAAAAAATTAATTGCGGAAGATGCATCAGTAACCGTTGTTAATGCGACTGTCCAATTGCCTGGAATTGATCCCGTTACAGAATTGCCGGAAGTAGTTACTAAAGTGCGTGAAATTAAAGCGCAAATTAATCAAAATTACCCTGAGTTAGATGTGTATTTATCTGGGATGATTATGATGAATAACACCTTCTCTGAAGCAGCCCTTAATGATAATGCTACCTTGCTGCCAATTATGCTTTTCATTGTTATCCCTCTGGCAATGATTCTTTTATTGCGTACGATTAGTGGCACAGTTTCGACATTTATTATTGTTATCTTTTCTATCTTAACGGCAATGGGCATAGCGGGTTGGATGGGTTTTTTCTTGACCGGGCCATCAGCATCTGCACCAACCGTTATACTTACCTTGGCAATAGCCGATTGTATTCATATTTTGACGACTATGTTGTATGAAATGCGACATGGCATGAAAAAACAAGCTGCGATATTGGAAAGTTTACGTGTTAATTTTCAACCTATCTTACTGACCAGTGTCACGACCGCTATTGGCTTTTTGAGTATGAATTTTTCTGATTCTCCGCCATTTCGTGATCTTGGCAATATAGTAGCAATGGGTGTGATGATTGCTTTTGTTCTTTCAATAACCCTCTTTCCTGCATTGTTAAGTGCATTGCCAATACGAGTGAAGCTTGAAGAAGATCGCAAAGGCGATTTCATGAACAACATTGCAAATTTTGTTATTGCTAAAAAGAAAATATTATTCCCATCATTCATTGCGATTATTATTGGCCTTACTGTTTTTGTGCCACAAAATGAGTTGAATGATAATTTTGTTAAATACTTTGATACGTCTGTGCCTTTCCGACAGTCGACTGATTTCATGGAAGAGCGTTTATCAGGTCTGATGACACAAGAGATCGAGGTTAAGAGTAAAGAGTCCAGTGGTATTAATAAACCCGAATACTTAAAAGTATTAGCTGATTTTAGTGATTGGATGCGAACACAGCCGGAAACAGAAAATGTCAGTATCTTATCGGACATTCTGCGTCGGCTTAATAAGAATATGCATGGCGATGACCCATCATATTACCGCTTACCCGAAGACAGAGAACTTTCAGCGCAATACTTGTTGCTTTACGAATTATCTTTACCGTATGGTCTTGATTTAAATAATCAAATAGATGTGGATAAAGCGGGTACACGTATTGTTGTGACCACTAAAAATATGACCAGTGTGGAAAATATTGCATTGGAAAAACGTATTGATAATTGGTTTACTGAAAATGCCCCGCAATACGAAACTATTATCGCCAGCCCCAATCTAATGTTTGCCCATATTGGCCAGCGCAATATTCAGTCAATGTTATTAGGGACAACAATCGCTCTAATGCTGATTTCCTTGCTGCTCGGTATTGCTTTGCGTTCTATTAAGTTTGGCTTTATCAGTTTAGTGCCTAATTTGATCCCAGCGGCAATGGGTTTTGGCCTCTGGTTCTTTATTGATGGGCAGGTGGGTTTAGGTTTGTCCGTCGTCACGGGCATGACCTTGGGTATTGTCGTAGACGACACAGTACATTTCCTTAGCAAATACTTACGTGCTCGCCGTGTAAAAAATAAAAATACGGAAGAAGCTGTTCGCTATGCCTTTGCCAGTGTTGGTCGAGCATTATGGATTACGACAATAGTATTGATTGCAGGCTTTATGGTATTGGCTCAGTCTAGCTTTAAACTGAATGCCGATATGGGTTTGCTAACGGCACTGACAATAGGTATTGCTTTAATTGTTGATTTTCTATTTTTACCACCATTGCTTATGTTGATTGATAAAAACAAGCAAACTGATATTGAACCGAGTGCTAGCGAGGCAGAAAACAAACCTGCTAGTTCAACAACTAATACGACTGTTACTACCGGAGATAGTGATTATGTTGCCAGTTAATTTTAAATCAGCCTCTACAGCGATAGGTTTAGCTGTCTGTGCATTAGTTAGTACTAATAGCTTTGCTCAGTCAGGTGAAAACCTGACGCCTGAGAAAAAGGGCTTAGAGATTGCTGAAAAAGTTAAAGCCAGAGATTTAGGTTGGGGCGATAGCCAGACAACACTAAAAATGGTTTTACGTAATGCCGCGGGTCAAGAGAGTACTCGTAAAATTCGCACTAAAACATTAGAAGTGCAAAATGATGGTGATAAAGGCTTAAATATTTTTGATCATCCTCGCGATGTGAAAGGAACAGCCTTTCTAAGTTTTTCTCATCCTGTCGGTGCAGATGATCAATGGTTGTACTTACCAGCATTAAAGCGGGTAAAACGTATTGCGTCACGCAATAAATCTGGGCCATTTATGGGCTCTGAATTTGCCTATGAAGACCTGGCATCGTTTGAAGTTGAAAAGTACACATATAAATTTTTGCGTGAAGAGCCTTGTGCTGCGGGCACATGCTTTGTGATTGAGCAATATCCAGTTGACAAATACTCTGGTTATACACGTTTGGTCAATTGGATTGATAAGGAAGAATACCGTAGCTGGAAAACCGAATTTTATGACCGTAGGAATAGCTTACTTAAAACATTAACGGTTGGTGACTTTAGACAGTACCTTGATAAATACTGGCGCGCTACGGATATGAATATGGTTAATCACCAAACCAAAAAAACGACCGACTTGGTTTGGGATGAATATCAGTTTAAAACAGGCTTAACGGATGCTGATTTTAATAAAAATACCTTAAAGCGAGCTAAGTAACGTTCGCTAGGGTATGTAACCATTTGATTTCATTATTTTTGAGCTTCAATATTATTTATTGTCGTTAAGGGCGCTAGGTAACATGGCCAAATTGTTTACATTGGAAAGGACAGTATTGTCGTTGGCTTTATGCCTTCCCTTTACAAACATAAACGCTAAAGTGGAATTTGAGCTAGCAGGTAAGGCTGAAATAGAAGTCACCGCTTATGCTGATGAAGGCCAATTTCCAAATCAAGATTACCGTACGAATTTATCGATTGCTGCTGAACCAGAGTTTTATTGGGAATGGAATAACGGCGATGATAGTTTTACGTTTAGGCCGTTTGCCCGCGGTGACGAAAATGATGAAGAACGTAGTCACGGTGATATTCGAGAATTCTCATGGACTCATGTTAACGGTAACTGGGAATTTCATACTGGTGTTCGTAAAGTTTTCTGGGGTGTTACGGAATTTAATCACTTAGTTGATATTATTAATCAGACTGATAGTGTCGACTCTTTCGACGGTGAAGAAAAGCTCGGTCAGCCAATGATTAATATCTCTCGAGTCACTGATTGGGGGATTTTTGATACCTTTGTTCTCGTTGGTTTTCGTGAAAGAACTTTTGCAGGAGAAGACGGTAGGCTTCGTGGTAGCTTGATTGTTGATACTGATCGAGCAAACTATGAGTCCGATGATGAAGAAAAGCACATAGATTATGCTTTTCGCTGGAGTCATTCAGTCAGCTTTTTCGATTTAGGCGTGTACTGGTTTGATGGTACGGATCGAGAACCTCTTTTTCAGCCTCGTATAGTGGGCGGTACAACAGTATTAACACCGTTTTATCAACAAATTTCTCAAGCGGGCGTTGATGTTCAGGCAACGATAGATAGTTGGTTATGGAAGCTGGAAGCCATATATCAGGATAGTGACAACGATGAGTTTTTAGCATCACAATTCGGTTTTGAATATACCTTCTATGGCATAAACCAAACGGCCGCTGATATTGGGTTGTTGTTAGAATATGGTTGGGATGAGAGAGATGAAAGTTCAACTCGTATTGCACAGAATGATATCTATTTAGGGGCTCGGCTTACACTAAACGATAGCAATGACACTGCATTGTTAATCGGTATGAGTTACGACGCTGATTATCATACAAGAAGTTTGTTAATTGAAGCATCCAGGCGCTTAAGCGATCATTGGACTGTCGCATTAGAG
The DNA here is from genome assembly GCA_947487765.1 of uncultured Pseudomonadales bacterium. Taxonomy (GTDB): domain Bacteria; phylum Pseudomonadota; class Gammaproteobacteria; order Pseudomonadales; family Cellvibrionaceae; genus CANLBN01. The sequence continues at coordinate 156,316 of CANKXO010000004.1, forward strand.
GGTTTAGTTTTTAAAGCCAGTAACACTGATGATGCCGCTGCTGTGCTTGACGAAGATGATCGTTTGCAATTAAAACTGGAGCGATATTTTTAATTTTTTTTGCGTGTGTAATTTTATTTTTCGGTATTAATAAAAGGAAGTATGTATGATCCATTTAGTGTGTGGTCCAATAGGAGCGGGTAAAACCACGTACGCTATGGGCCTGGCAGAGGAGACCAATTCAATTCGGTTTTCTGAAGATGAATGGCTAGCTAGATTATTTGTGCCTGATGCACCAGAAGAGCTGCTGGAACAACCAATGCAAGTCGTTGGTGAATGGGCAACAGAAAAATACCTGCGTTGTCGCAGTCAGATATGGTCGGTTTGCAAACAATTGCTTTCAAATAATATCAGCATCATATTAGATGGCGCTGCGGCAAATCAAAGTCAGAGAGATGTGATACGTAAAAAAGCAATAGATAATAATGTTGAGTTTCAATTGCATTATATAACGGCCCCAACCGATGTAAGGCATAAGCGAGTATTTGAACGTAACCAAGATCAAGGCCGTACTTACTCTCTTGAGGTTACTCTCGCAATGTTTGAGCATACTGAAAAATTCTTTGAACCACCTGTCGGTTTAGAACTAGACGGTACTATTGTTGTGCAAACGTAATGTGTGGTTAATAAATTGATGGATATTGCTAAAAAACTTATTAATGCCATTCCTTCTCCTCAACGTTATACCTTAATGTTGAAAGCTTTTGGCTTTTTTAAGGTGCCATTGATATTTTTCATTCGGCCGCAGGTTATCTGTTTGGACGATGAGAAATGTATTATTAAAGTGCCTTTTAAGCGTAGAGTTAAAAACCACTTAGGCTCTGTTTATTTCGGTGGGTTGGCGATAGCTGCAGAATGTGCAGGTGGTATAGCAGTGATGAAAGAGATTAATGATAGCGGGCAAAAAATTTCTCTAGTATTTAAAGATTTCCATGCAGAATTTCTAAAGCGTGTCGAAGGTGATGCTTATTTTGCATGTAATGATATGGACGAGATTAAGGCTTTTGTTAAAGAGGTTTCCATATCTAATGAGCGAAAACAATTACCCTTCAAGGTGATTGCCACATGCCCGTCAAAATTTGGCAATGAGCCAATGGCAGAATTTACCGTCACTGTGTCCTTGAAAAGAAGAGTGTAAATAGACTTAGCTAAAGTGTTTTTAATAAACTTTTTATTTTACTTGAATAGCGTCGACTGACGATTGGTTTATCCTCTATGTCAGCAAGGCGTACATGATAGTGACCTTGTTGGTCGCGGTCTAAACCTTGAATATGTTGTACCGATATTAATGAGTTGCGGTGTACCCGAACAAAGTTTTTAGAAAACTCTTCCTCTAAATCTTTTAATGTTTCATCAATGAGTACCCTGCCGTGGGTACTGACTACCATGACATATTTCTGGTCTGCCATAAAGTAGCGAATATCCTCTAAAGAAATAAGCTCGACACCACGATGGCCTTTAGACGCAATATGCTCTCGTTGCTTGGGTGCATCTTCAGTATCCAGTGATTCCAGCTGCAGCTTATTTAAGGTCTTGGCTTTCTCCAGAACTTTTTCAAGCTGTGCCTGCTGAACAGGTTTCAGGAGATAACCTGTCGCTAATGTCTCAAAAGCATCTAAAGCATATTGATCATAGGCAGTTGTAAATACAATGGCAGGCGGAGCATCTAGAGCCGATATTTTTTTTGCTAGCTGGAGCCCATTCTCACCTGGCATTTCGATATCAAGTAGTAAAATAGAAGGGTCATGATCAGCAATCGCTTGTAGAGCCTGTTCGCTATTCGCAGCTTCTGCAACAACATTATAATTGAGCTCGGTCACCATTTTTTGCAAACGTTGGCGAGCCAAAGGTTCATCATCAACAATCACTATATCCATAATTTTCTAATCGGTTTTCACGGGTAAAGGTAATTTAATGTTAACGGAATATGTATTATTCAGGTTGTTCTCTGTTGCCTCTAAACTCGCCTGTTCACCATAGTGTAGTTCTAAACGGTGAATAATGTTATTTAACGCAAGTTGATGTCCTTGATGGGTGCTGTCCGTTGTACTCGAGGTATCTGGGACAGGGTTATCAATTTGAATAAGCAGGTAGTCTGAAAATACGCTTATCGAAAATGTAATTTTACCGCCATTGGTTAGTTGCTGTACCCCATGACCAATGGCATTTTCTAATAAAGGTTGAAGAAAGAGAGAAGGCACCAATATTTTTGGTAACGGTTCTTTATAATGCCACTCCATCGTGAGCCTATCATCTAAGCGCATTTGCTCAATAGCGATATAACGATGGCACAGATCGATTTCGTCTGATAAAGGAACCAGTCCGGGGGTTTGTAAACTGGAGCGAAATAAATCGCTTAGGTCTTCTACTGTCTTTTCAGCGGCTTTGGGGTTGATCGCAATTAAACTGGCAATAGTATTCATGCTATTAAATAAGAAATGTGGGCGAATTCTTGCCTGCAACGACTGGATGCGCGCGTGTAATTCAGCTTGTTGCTGGTTGCTCAATTGCTGTTGAAGATAAAGGTAGCGCAATAAAATGCCAGAAAAAATAGCCGCAATTAACACTGCTTTAACCCATTGTTCGGTGTTAAATGATGTTGGTACCAATAATTGAGCAAGCCACAAGACTAACCCTGCAATAAAGAGGCAAATGCCATAAGCAAGGCAGCCACTAGGTATCGGTTTTAAGCGATTGAGCAGATGTCTAATTTGGCAAAGTACTAAGGCACAACATAAAACAATCCATTGGATGACCATGGATACAGAACCCAAATGGGCCCAGGAAAAGTGGCTTGATGAATCCGCCAGCATCAATACAACGGCTAAGAGTTCACCGACTAGCACCAGCCATAAAATGGCAGAGGGCTGGCATAAATAAGGCAGCAACGGCAACGGTTGATCTGGGTTATTGTTGGTCATTCAAAGGTCTTTATTATCGTCTGATCTGCCTATTTACTGAATTGCTCATTAATAAGCGGGTTTCTCAATAGTTTAGCATAGGGTTTATTGGCGATCTGTTGAGCGGTTCTCGCTGATATAGGTGGCTGATATAAATAGACATATCGCGACAGTTTTTACCCATAGAGTTGTATCAGCTATAATGCCGCACACTTTTCTGTACAGTATTTTCTTCAACGAGCATTTCAATGAGTCAAGATTCTTCCGATCCGAAAAATAGCGCCCCACAAAATGAGGCTTCCTCTAGTACATCTAAAGCATGGGGTGGTCGTTTTTCAGAAGCCACCGATGCCTTTGTCCAACGCTTTACCGCATCTGTTGATTTTGATCAGCGTATGTACCTCCAGGATATAGAAGGTTCCATCGCTCATGCGACCATGTTAGCCAAAGTCGGTGTATTGTCTGACGACGAAAAACAGCAAATTTACGCAGGCCTCGAAACTGTGCGACAAGATATCGAGTCTGGCAAATTCGCATGGTCAGTTGAATTAGAAGATGTTCATATGAACATCGAGAGCGCTTTAACCGAAAAAATTGGGATTACAGGTAAAAAGCTGCATACTGGCCGCTCCCGAAATGATCAGGTGGCTACTGATATCCGCCTTTATGTACGTGATGCCATCGATAGTATCGGTAAAGAGCTAACGCGTTTGCAGGAAGGTCTGTTATCGGTCGCAGAACGTGAAGCCAGCACCATCATGCCAGGATTTACTCATTTGCAAACAGCGCAACCGGTGACTTTTGGTCATCACTTAATGGCGTGGTTTGAAATGCTAAGCCGTGATTACGACCGTTTTATGGATTGTCGCAAGCGCTTAAATCAATCACCACTAGGTGCGGCTGCACTGGCAGGAACAACCTATCCGATTGATCGTCACTACACCGCTGAGTTACTGGGTTTTGATCAGCCAACAGCAAATTCGCTGGATTCTGTCAGTGACCGTGATTTTGCGATTGAGTTTTGCGCAGCTGCCAGTACCTTGTTGATGCATCTTTCTCGTGCCAGTGAAGAATTAATTCTATGGACCTCAGCGCAATTTGATTTTATTGATCTGCCTGATCGTTTTTGCACGGGTTCATCAATCATGCCACAAAAGAAAAACCCGGATGTCCCTGAACTTGTTCGCGGTAAAACCGGACGAGTCTATGGCGACTTGTTCAGTTTGTTAACCTTAATGAAGTCTCAGCCTTTAGCGTACAACAAAGATAACCAGGAAGATAAAGAGCCATTGTTTGATACCATCGATACAGTGACTGATTGTCTGCGTGCATTTGCGGATATGGTTCCCGCTATTACCGCTAAAAAAGACAGCATGTACGATGCAGCAAAAAGAGGGTTTTCAACGGCAACAGACTTGGCTGATTATCTCGTGCGTAAAGGTATTCCTTTCCGTGACTCTCATGAGATTGTTGGTAAGTCTGTAGCCTATGGCATTGAACAGAAAAAAGATTTATCAGAGATGTCGTTGGAAGAGTTGCAGCAATTTTCAGACACCATTCAACAAGATGTATTCGACGTGTTAACACTTGAAGGGTCAGTTGCAGCGAGAAACCATATTGGCGGCACAGCGCCAGAACAAGTTAAGAAAGCTGTAGCGACCGCTAAGCAAGTATTAGCGTCAAGAGATTAATTTTTCTGAGCAATAAATTCTTATAGTAGGTAGAAAGAGTGGCTATGCTCTTTCTACCATAAGTGCTCCATCATCTTCGGATACTTAACCGGCTTAAACGATGTGAGTTCTATTTCGCGAACAGTCTCCAGGCCTTGCCATAATAGTTTATTGCCTTTAAAGCGTCGTGATGATTTAATTTTATTTTTATATTGTTCTATTTCTTCTGGTAAGGCTTTTCTTCGTTTTCCCATTTTTCCATAGAGTCTCACGCCAGGTGCAGATACAAATCTACCCTTGTACAACGATTTAAACCAATACGAGAAACCGCTATTGGCAACCATTAGGCAAACATTGTTATTGTTTTTAATGTTTTGGGGAATAGTTTTTGTGTATTCTTCAAAGTAGTATGCAGTTTGATTGTCTTTTAAAAAAATAAAGCCAATAGGTGTAATATGTGGCCTCCCTTCGGTATCGACAGTGGCAACAGAGCAATACTTTGACGAAGCAAGACAGGTTTTGAATGTCTTTTTTATTTCTGGCCAGTGTTCTTTTAAATCCATTATTGATTCCTTTTACCCTTAAGAATGTTGCGGTTAAGCCAAATAGGTATTAAAAGGCTAATTGCAACAACACTGTTTAAAATCAATGCTGCTTGAACACCGTGCATTAAAGAATAACTCGTATCACCGATGTACCAGACCAACACTGCGGCAAATAAACCTAACCATTTTTCTTTGGTAGGCTCGGCATAAAAACTATTTTCCAGTACAAGTAATAGTATTCCCCAACTGGCAACAGTAGGGCCGAAGAGTGAGATGATATAAGCGGCTTGAGTATGAGCTGTCTCTGACAATTCTATCCCAGAAAATATTTCTTCGACTAATAAATTTCCTATAAAATCTATCTTTCCAAGAAATGGTAGTGCAATGCCTAAAATGATGTGGGCAATGGCTATAATTTGTATTATGCGATGGTTTGTCGACATCTGATGATCAAAACTCTGTCTATAAATAAGGTTAAAGCGCTGAAGCTTGATTGGAAACATAAACACTGGTTTCTATCAGTGCAATACTATTCATTAATGAATGCATCATAATAGTTGTAATGATGGAGTTTGTTTTCAATCTAGCAAAGCCCAATATCAAGCCAGCGATAAAAATAGTGAGTATGCCATAGATATTGTACTGAAGGTGTACTGAAGCCCATGCAAGGGATGTTAGTACTATTGCGCCTATAGGGCCTACAAAACTGGAGGCAAATCCTGACAATAAAAACCCTCTAAAAAATAGCTCTTCAAATATCGGGGCAGCAATAGCGACGGCAAGCCACATTAACCATAGGGGGTTAGCTGAGGTATAAATATTAGACATAAAGTCTACGACGATAGGTTGCCCTAGCAAGTAAAGTAATACATCAATGATGATAATAAAAATAATAGTGACAATTGCCCAATACTTAACCGTTTTTAAATCGATAGCATTAATGGCTAAGTATTTCTTTACATCAGCTCCTTTCTTTAATTTTATGATTCCGAATGTAATCAAACTACATAGAATTAACGTGGCAAAGGTGGCTATTGATAAAGCGGTGCCATCAACACTTAATTTATTGAGTAAGTCTTCTGAGATTTGTCCGTGGCGTAAATGTGCGTAAGCTAATAAAGCAATAACTTGAGTGGTAATAAAAATAAAAGTAACAAAAATTCCCCAGAGTAAAGTGCTAGTAAATCCCCATAAAATATAATCAGGTTTTTGTGAACTCATATTTTTTCCATAAAAATAATGACCAATTAAGGTCTTAACTTTGGCATCGGTAGGCTATCTAAATCCCTTATTTCATTGTTTAGGCTATTAATTAAATCGTAATAGGGTTGTTTAGTGGATTCTAGTTCGTCAATTTCGTTATCTTTTTCTCTTATAAGTTCTCTCATTTCATTGCGCTGAGTATAAAAAAGTACTCTTTCTAGCCTGGTGGATTTGGGGTCGGTTAAACCATGCTCAGCGATATGCAAATACTCTTCATGTTCTTCTCTCTCTTCAATCAGAACAGCAATATCATCGTCGATGGCATCTATTACATTATTATGCTCTTTTAGCTCTTGTTTTAAGGCTTGCTTTTGCAGGTAAATATCATGGCCGACATTATAGCCTTTGCGAACGCCTTCGACTAAATCAGCAGGGCAAATGGTAGGAATACCTCTATTATTTTTGCCCAGTGTGTAGCCTCTTTCTGGTGTGCAGTAGCTTCGTACTCCGTTATCGTAACCTGTTTTATAGTTGTTAAATTCTGCACTGATACCGTGCTTTGAACAGGCTTTACGGTGTTGGCTAAAGCGATTAGATAAGCCATAGCCTCGGCCACCATCTTCATAACCAATCGCTTGCCAATCAGCGGTTAAGCAGTCATTTTTATTCATGGTTGCACAACCGTATAAGAGCAAGCAGCCAATTAAGCCCATTAAAATTTTATAGTTTTTCATTAATAGAATCCATCTATCGGTATTGATTGATAACTAGTAATTATAGTGCAATAAAACTGAATATCAGCTGAATGTATTTTATTTTAAAACGATTCACCGTTTTAAAAATACTAACGCGGTAAAAACACAATAGGCTTACATGATTTGTAGCTAATCTCCTACAAAAATCAGATGGCAACTGCAGTAACATATAAATTCCTGCTAAGAGGCGGAGAATATAATGATCTGGCATTTCTTAGATACAAAAACACTAGAAGAATATGATAGCGGTTATATTCTTACATTAACAAATGGCAGCTGGCTTTTACCAATAGAAATCGCGTCAACGGCACCTGTTAATATGAATAGCTTACAACAGGCTAATTATTTACAGGAAGGCTTACAATTTGCTCGAGAAAAATTAGAAAATATAATGGCTGACGCGATTTAAGATTTAGATTATATCTGTTAACCAAAATAAAAATGGATAAAAATTGCTATAAGATTGGAAAATATTGCTCAATTTTATCTTGAGAGTTTTAATCTGCGGATAGAGGGTGATAAGGATAGGTGGCCGGAATTACGTTTATTGATTTCCTATTATGTTAGCTATTATTTTATCGCTGCAAATATTTTTTCAACTCTTCTGCCAGCACAGTAACTTTTGGGGAGAGGTGTTGGCGGTGAGGGTAAACCACATGGATGGGTAGTTCTTCTAGAGGATATTGCTCCATAACCGTAACGAGTTTGCCAGTGTGAATATACTTATCCACGGCGAAGTCAGGGCTTAAGGTTAAGGCTGTGCCATGGGCGGCGATTCTAGCGGCGGCCATAGCGCTGTTAACGGATATTTTTGCCGAGGCTTTAACATTAATATCGGGTGATAGAGTCCATACGCCAGATTGCCGAAAATTGCGATCAACCACACAGGGTGCTGCCGCTAATTCTTCCGGTGTTGTTGGTGCACCATAACGTTCAATAAAGGTGGGCGATGCACAAAATTTTAAGTGGCTGCCACCAACGGGTCTGGCAATCAGGTTGGAATCTTTGAGCTTGCCAATCCGAATGGATGCATCAAAACCTTCTGCCACTAAATCCACGTAGCGATCATTCAACGTGATATCAAATTCTATTTCCGGGTGGCGAGATGCCATTGTCGCGACAAAAGGCATCAGCACAATTTCTCCAAACGTTGTTGGGGCAGATAACCGTAATCGGCCAGTCAATGTCTGGTGCTTTTTACTGATATTTGATTCAAGAGTTGTAATATCGTCCAATACTCGCTTTGCTTCTTCATAGTAGGCTGAGCCAATATCGGTCAGGTGCAAGCTCCGAGTCGTGCGGCTGATCAAACGCACTGACAACGCCTCTTCTAACTTATCGACATGCATGCTCACCAGTGCTTTGGTTTTGCCTATACGGTTCGCCGCCGCCGTGTAAGAGCCCTCTTCGGCCACTGAAATAAAAGAGGCCATCAATTTAAGTTTATCCATGTAGTGCCTCTATTTAGATAGGGTTATAGTCATATTGTCAATTATTTTTGAACAGTGATTTAACAATAATGTGTATTGTTTACAAAATCAACATCGAATTACACTGTATGCACTGGTTTACTCAAATTCAACGTGTTCTTGTAAGAGGAAAATGATTATGAAAAGCACACACAATTATGAATATGGCATCGTTAGCTTGCGTATGGCATTGGGGGTAATGTTTCTCGCCCATGGCCTGTTAAAACTATTTGTCTTTACCCCTACTGGTACGGCTGGCTTTTTTGGTTCTCTCGGTTTGCCCGCTTTTTTAGGTCCGCTGACGATGAGTCTGGAGATCTTGGGTGGTGTTGGTTTAATCGTGGGGTATTACAGCCGTTGGATTGTTGTTGCGTTACTGCCGGTGTTACTGGGTTCTATTTTATTTGTGCACGGTAGCAATGGTTGGGGTTTTGCAAACGAAGGCGGTGGTTGGGAATACTCGGCATTTTTAATCATTGCCTCTATCGCGCAATTCTTTTTTGGTGATGGCAGTTTCTCTGTCCGGCAACTGTTTGGAAACCATCAAGAACCAAAGAAAGCAGCCGCTGCGTCATAGGGTGTTGTGTCAATAAATGAGCATGAACTTTTGTTTTAACAGAACAAAAGTTCTCAGGTTTTTACTATCGTTAGCCCAATCTAAGTGCTGACGATATCAACATAAAAGGTAGCATCATGTTAGTGAATGGTCAGTGGAGTAAAAAATGGGAACCAATACAAAAGAAGGATGAGCAAGGCCGTTTTATACGGCAGGTCAGCAGTTTTCGGGAAGCTATTCCTCCAGAAAAAATAAACCAGTGGCTACAGGGCGACAAACAGTCTGCTATGTACCGTTTGTACGTTGCCTATATTTGCCCCTGGGCAACACGTGCACTGATTGCTCGGCAACTATTGGGTTTAGAAAATGTGATTGATGTAAAGGTAGTTCAACCACAATTATCTGAGTATGGTTGGCAATTTGGTGACTACCCTGGAAGCACGCCAAGAAGTGATGTCGACATCGATTACATTTATGAACTGTATACCCAGTCAGATGAATATTATACAGGTCGTGCAACGGTCCCCGTGCTTTGGGATATCGACGATGCGCGTATTGTGAATAATGAGTCAGCAGATATTCTTCGTATTCTTAACCATCAATTGCGGCCAATACATAAATCTGATGTGGATCTCTACCCTGAAAATTTACAAACAGATATCGATAACTTTAACGATAAGATTTACTCATCACTTAATAATGGTGTCTACAAGTCAGGTTTTGCATCGTCGCAGTTCTCGTATAACGAAGCCGTTACGGAAGTATTTGCTTGTTTAGATGAATTAGAAGAGCACTTTGGAACCTCGGATTTTGCAGTAGGGAATCAACTAACAGAAAGTGATATCAGATTATTTGTGACGCTTGCGCGTTTTGATGTTGCCTATCACGGCTTGTTTAAAGCCAATATAAAACGCATTGCTGATTATCAAAACCTGTCGCGCTATTTCGAAAATTTATTGGATATCTCCGCTTTCAGTGACAATACCAATATTGATCATATAAAAGCGGGTTACTATTCGATAAAAGCCGTCAACCCAACAGGCATTGTTCCTATTGGGCCTGAATTGTCCTGGTTTAATTATCTAGCGAATAAAAAGTAATGAGGTCGGTATGACGAATAATGCTCCCGTTATGTTCATTAGCCACGGTGCACCCACCTTTGCATTATATCCGGGTGAGGCAGGTCGTTTACTGAGGCGTGTTGGTAAACAGTTAAATAAAGTTAAAGGCATCGTCATACTGTCGCCGCATTGGATAAGCCACCACCAAGAAATATCAATGGCTGAAAACCCGTCAACCATTCATGATTTTGGTGGTTTTATGGATGACTTGTATACCATCAATTACCCAGCGCCGGGTGATTCTCGATTGGCGCTGCACATACAAAACACGCTCGCCCAACAAGGAACGGATTCAATTCTTAACGCAGAACGAGGCCGGGATCATGGTGTTTGGGTGCCGATGTTACATCTGTTGCCTGAAGCGAATATTCCCATTGTTCAATTATCTCTTAACTATCATTTATCTTGGAGTGAGATAGTTGATTTAGGTCGCTCGCTACAACCCCTACGCGAGCAGGGTATCGCCATTATTGGTTCGGGGGGTATTACTCATAACTTGGCTGATATGAGAGGGCTAAACCAAACCGCGCGTCCTTACGCGGTGAGCTTTCAACATAGCGTCAGAAAACATTTATTGAATAAAGAATATGATGAGTTGATTAATAACGCGCATTCTATTGATGGTTTTAAACAATCCCACCCCAGTGACGAACATTACCTGCCGTTACTATTTACCATAGGTGCATTAACTCAGCAGGACCAACCTTCTGTACTGGAAGGGGGTATTGTTTACGGCTCGTTATCAATGGAGTCTTATTTTTGGTGTTAATTTTTTAAAAGAAAAATTTTACGCCTAAATTAAATCCATCAATAGTAAACCCATCCGAATCGATTATTTCAATATATTCAGCATTTATGGATATTCTATCTGAAGTTATTATGCCGATTCCTAACCCATAAGAAGGGCCATGATTAGATGGGTCTATATCAATATCCTCAACTTGATCTGATTTAATACTTAATGTTGCTTCAGTGTAACCAAACAGTCCGTATAGCTTAATAAATTCTATATTCAATTCAGGCCGAAAATAAATTGAGTAATACTCATCAAGAGAAATCCGTGTATCAATGTCAATTCCGGGTAAGTTAAGCGTTGCTTCATCATCTCCAAGTTTTGTTCCAGCTCGTAACTCTACGCCTAACTGCTCAAGCATCATATGTCCAAAAGAGACGCTTGTAGACTTTAGACTTGCATTATAGTCTAATGTTTTTGCTTTAAAGTCTGCTTGCCCTAATTGAACGGATCCATACAGTCCAGTCTCAGCATAAACAATACTCGTATAAATGAATAAAAATAAAGTGATTAACGTTTTCATTATTTGTCCTAAATACTGACAGACAAATAAAGCGAGGCGATTTGTCTGTTATCTTTTAAATCAATAGTAGAGAAATAACGAATAGTTTCTGAAATAAATCGAGCATGTAATTTTTTACACGCTATGCGAAAATGATCGATGCTTGAATCAGCAGTGTCCTATGATACTCCATATGGATCTAGCTTTTCAGTTGTATTGGTCAATGTTCCTTACATAGTTTCTATAGCTCGCGAATTAAACTCTACTATTTTAATGAGTGAAAGTGCTTGTCAGAAATTGCTATATTTTTGTCAAATGTTGCTCAATCATTGTTTTGGTTTGACTTCAGCTGAAGTTGAAGGCGATACTTGAAAGAATACGAACCAAAAACTTATATGCATTAAAAGCTTAATTAATTTATGAAAATGGATTGATTGCGATTGGAGTGAAAATTAACCGATTGTGACGGTTGTACACAAAATCTTGACAAAGTGTATTGATTCATATTCTGTTCAGGTTAGGAGCGTTACAATAGAGCGATAAGGTCAGAAAATAATGTTGCACTACCATGAAGGCTTCAAATGACCATAAATCCAAGCTTTTGATTGAGGAATTCCTATGTCACTTAAATTATCTTTTACTCTTCCGATACTATTGGCCTTTCTGGTGGGGTGTACTTCGACAGAAACACACCGTGTTGTGCAAACACAAAAAGTCGAGTCCTATGCAACCAACTATAGTGGCCCGAAAACCACGCTCGCTGTGGGTAAGTTCAACAACCGTTCTAATTACTTACAGGGTTTATTCTCGACGGGGGTTGATCGTTTAGGCAATCAGGCAAAAACCATCCTCAAAACCCACTTGCAACAAACCAATCGTTTTAAGGTGGTTGACCGTGAAAACCTCGATGCCATTATTAAAGAGGCGAAGCTGCGTGGTCAGGCACAAAACTTAAAAGGTGCGCGCTATACCGTAACCGGTGGTGTTAGTGAATTTGGTCGTAAAGTCACCGGCGATAAACAACTCTTTGGTATCTTAGGTTCAGGTAAAAAACAAACGGCGTATGCCAAAGTGTCATTAAATGTAGTGGATGTTTTAAGCTCTGAGATTATTTATACCACTCAAGGTGCCGGAGAGTACGGTTTGAATAGTCGCGAAGTGCTAGGCTTTGGTTCGGATGCCAGCTATGACGCCACATTAAATGGTAAAGTATTGAATTTGGCTATTACAGAAGCCGTCAATAATATGGTGAGAGATTTAGAAAGTGGCAAGCTGAATGTTGATCTGTAAACTTTCCGAAAAAATATAATGTCAGAAAATAGTACGGAAGAGAAAAAATACGTATGAGAACATCAAGGACAACAAACATAGCATGTGCATTGCTCATACTTATTTTCCTGCAGGGCTGTGAAACAACAGGGCCACTTTATTACTGGGGTTCTTATGAACAACTCCTTTACGATATGTACAACAAGCCCGGTAAAGCACCGCCGGGTGTGCAGATCGAAAAATTAACCAGAGATATTAGCAAGGCCGAGAGTCGTGGTCTTGCTATTGGGCCTGGTATCTACGCACACCTCGGTTATATGTACGCCATACAGGGCAATATTGGTAAAGCAGAGCAAGCCTTTAATAATGAAGTCATACTTTATCCTGAATCAAAAACATTAATTGAAGGCATGTTAACCCGCGCCCGAAAAGCACAAGATATAACAAGCGAAGATAATACAGAGGTGAAACTATGATGGCTTCTGTATGCTTAAAACTAACAAGTAATAAATCTGTTTTACTCTTACTATCAGTATTATTTATATTACTAGCGGGCTGTGCTTCGCCACATTCTGGTTATGACTATAGTGCCTTGATGGAAAGCAAGCCTCGCTCAATTTTAGTTATTCCGCCACTGAATAATTCTATTGAAGTGGAGGCATCTTATACGTATTTATCTACAGTCTCCCGACCGTTGGCAGAAAAAGGCTACTATGTTTTCCCCGTTGCTGTGATTGATAACTTGCTTAAAGAAAACGGCTTACCGACACCAGCAGAAATGAACTCAATCCCGTTGGATAAAATTCGCGAAGTGATCGGAGCAGATGCCGTGCTGTATGTGACAATCGATAACTGGGGACAAAAGTATCAATTAATAAATTCACGCACAGTTGTTAGTGCCACTATAAAGCTAGTCGATGCACGAACGGGCACCTTGTTGTGGGATGCTAAAGCCTATGGGCAAGAAAATTCGGATAACGGTAACAACGGTTTGCTAGGTGCTATTGTGAGCGCAGCGATTACCCAAGTACTGGCCTCCGCCACTGATAAAACCCCTGGTATTGCAAGGCAAGCAAATAATAATGCAATTAATAATAGTCGTTATGGTTTATTAGACGGGCCTTATAAACCCGAGATTAATAAGAAGTAACGAACAATTTATTCGTTTATAAAAACAATTTGTGGTTCGCCAATTGTTTTTATAAAGAAGACTAAAAATTTTGCATGGTCAGTATGGCTGGAATTTTTACTGACCATATGAATATCGTCAGGGTATTCATAAAATGTGCCGCCTTTTACCAAAGTTACTTCTTCGCTACCGGCGACTTGCATATCAACTGACCCTTCTAACACGTATACATAAGTATGAGCATTATGTTTATGTGGCGGAGTTGACTCGCCAGGTTTATATTCAACAGTCACCATAACCACCTCTTGATTTTCTGGTAGCGGCGGTAGGTTCTTGCTGAAGATAGAAGAAACATCTGCTGCGCCTGCATAGGTATGAATAATGACTAAAACAATTAGAAGGATATTTTTCATTATTAATTTTCCGTTATTTTTAGATGGCTATTAAATTATTAACGATAAAAAAGCCCTCTCTATAACAATATAAAAGAGGGCTAAAAAGGACTTCTGAAGAAAGGAATATTTCGATAACTATCTAAGGGCTACTTAAGGGCTACTTAAGGGCTACTTAAGGGCTACTTAAGGGCTACTTAAGGGCTACTTAAGAATTACTTAAGAACAACTAAGAACTAATGCGGTTGAATTGAATTAGCTCAGAAATTTCTTTTGCATATTTATCAGAGCTAAGCTGGCGCAAAATTTCAAAAGCAGACTCGTAGCTGACAGGCCCACCGTTTGAGGTAACAACGCCATCGTCAACAACAACGTTTGTATCGTATTGAACCTTAATTTTAGGATAAGCTTTAGCAAGGTCTTTTTCGCCGCCGGCCCAGGTTGTTGCTTTTTTGCCATCAAGTACGCCGGCTTCGCCCAGTAAAAATGAACCAGAACAATTACTGCTCATTAGTGTTGCTTTGTCTTTTTGGCGAGCAATAAAAGAAATTAACTTTTTATTCGATAATGTTGGGTCCATATCGTAAGCGCTAGGTACAATCAATACATCTAAATCGCCTACCTTATCGATAGTCGTGTCAGCAGTTACCGTTAAGCCTTCTTCTGACCTAATAATTTTTTTATCGGTAGCAGAAATTAACAAGACCTCATAATTTGAAAACCAGGCTTTTTTACTGGCTGCACCAAATACTTCGATAGGTGCTGTTACATCACTAGTGAGAAATCCATCGAATACAATAATACCAATCTTGGATGAGGCGGCATGGGTGTAGCCGGATATCAGTAAAGATAAAAAAGCGACGATAAAAAATTTTGAAATTGACAGGGAGGTTTTGGATATCAGTAAGTGCATAAAATGTTCTCCTAAGAACGTTAAAAAGTTAATAAAAAGTGTTAATTAATGTGTTGGCTTGATCGAATGCTTCTTCTCTGGCGGCATCAATGCCAGCATTTATTTGAGCGGTAGGTGCAAAACATAAGTGGTCGACTTGATGGCCAAAATAAACCGCTAGCCATCGCTGCAAATAAGGAATACAAAAATCATTGAGTTCATTGCCGCTGCCAGTGCTGTAGTCAGCAGCACTGCTACTGACTAAAATGCAGCGTTTAGGGGTAACTAATGGGGTGTAGCCTGTTTCTGGTGTCCATTTAAAACAAATGCCGGGCTGAGTGATGACATCGATGTAGTGTTTCAGCACATAAGGGATACCAAAATTCCACATGGGTAGAGCAATAACGATCACATCGGCATTATTAAATAACCGACAATGCTTTTCGATACCTTCCCAACTGGATTGTTCTTCTGCAGTTAATGGCATACCAGACATAACCGCATACTTTGCACTGCTGGCGACCCTATCGATCTCCGGTAAAGACTGCTGCCAAAGGTTGAGTGTATCCACCCGCCATTCATTTTCTCCCTTAGCTACGAGGCCTTGAATAAAGTGCTCAGCCACTTGGTAACTGTACGACTGCTTTTCGCGAGGAGAGCAAGTGATAAGTAATAGTGTTTTCATAAATTGGCTTTGCTTTCACTGTATGTCTGGTAACATCTTAAGTTATGATGGCCCCTATAAAAGGGCCAATAATTAATTAATGGCAGAGCCAATATATGCCCCATCAACAGCTACCGCCCAGTCAGCGGTTTGAATTTGAAACCTTATTTCTCGACCATAAAGCAGACACTGCATTGTTTCGGCAATTAGAAGGACAGCTTCGAGAATCCATCTGGCGCGGTGTGCTGAGACCCGGGGAGCGGTTGCCCTCAACACGGGTATTGGCAAAGCAACTTAATGTCGGCCGTAACACCGTTATTAATGCTTATGAGCAACTGACGGCCGAAGGCTTTCTGGTAACCAAAAAGGGGGACGGCACGCGTGTTACCCAAGACTTCGAAAAACGAAAGAAGCCGCCCATAACTAAGCTCAAGAGCAAGCCTAAAAAAAGTGAGAACAAAAACAGCGAGCTGCCATGGCCACTGGCAGAACCCCAGCTATCCATGCGTTATAAAAATCACGCAGCTCTTTATCGTCAGTCGCAAGTTAAATATCCAAGTGCCCGGCCATTCAGGGCGCAATTGCCAGATGTATCGGCTTTTCCGGCCAAGGTGTGGGCACAGCTAACAAACCGGCGGTTGCGAAGCGACACGTCTGGCTGGCTATTGCAAGCGCCTTCGCAAGGTTACGAACCCTTAAGAGAAGCCATTGCAGGTTACTTAGGTGCCGCTCGGGGAATCACAACAAATCACCAACATATTTCAGTCACAGCAGGTGCGCAGCAAGGTATTGAACTGCTCGCCAAAATGCTAGTTAACCCAGGGGACGTTGTTGTTTTTGAAGACCCCGGTTATACACCCGCAATGACCGTATTTGAAATGATGGGTGCGACGGTTATCTCCATTCCTATCGACGAGTCCGGGTTGGATGTTAAAAAATTGTTGTCGCTAAAAGAAAGGGTCAAAATTATTTACACCACACCGGCAAGCCACTTTCCTTTGAGTGTTAGTTTGTCCCAAGCGCGAAGAAAAACACTCATCGAGTGGGCGCAGACGAATAACTGCATGATTATCGAGGATGATTACAATGGCGAATATCGTTATTCCGGCAGGCCGGCGGCAACATTGTATGAGCAATGCAATAGCAACCACGTTATTTATATGAGCAGCTTTAGCAAATTATTATTTCCTGGTTTGAGGCTTGGGTTTTTAGTCACGCCAGAACAATTTGTTGCGCCACTTAATAAATTACGCTGGCTTTTAGACCGTCATTCCCCAGGATTAGAACAAGCCGTGCTAACGGATTTTATTAACGAAGGTCACTTTAGTCGCCACCTACGCAAAATGCGTACATTGTATTTGCAGCGACAAAAATATTTATTAGCGGCTGCCGCCGAGCATTTAAACGGCATTATGGTGGTCCCGCCATTAGATGGCGGTTTACATTTAATTGGCTGGCTACAAGAAGAGATAAATGAACGTGACTTGTTGAAAGTGGCAGACACAGCAAGAGTAGAACTAACACCAACGTCACTGTACCAACGCTTACCGGTAAAACGCTCTGGTGTGTTAATGGGTTATGCCGCTTATTCTGAAAAGCAATTACTTGATGGCGTGCTCGCATTAAAAAATGCGTATAACAACATAAAATGAAGAATAAAAAGTGACGTGCTGTGTATAAATGTAACTTACGAAGTTTTAAACACTTTAATATGATCACTCAGCTCACTTAATTTATGAGCAAGGGACTGGCTGTTTTGGTCAATCAGTGTCGCGACAGAAACCGCTTGCTCTGTATGAGCATTAATATTTTCGGCGTTGGCTGCAATCTCATTGGATACGCCCGATTGCTGCTCAGCAATAGACGATACCTGAATAATTTGATCATTGACTTGATTAATAAGGCCATAAATTTTTTGGCTCTTTTCCATTGTATTCGTTGAGTCTTCAAGACAAACCTTAACAACATTTTGGCTTTGGCTCATCGTCGAAGAGGCTTTTTCTGCACTGTCTTGCAGGCACGAAATCATCGTTTGAATTTCTTCTGTCGACTCCTGCGTTCGCTGCGCTAAATTTCTTACCTCATCGGCCACTACCGCAAACCCTCGGCCTTGCTCACCTGCGCGTGCCGCTTCGATAGCAGCGTTTAATGCTAACAAATTGGTTTGTTCGGCAATGCCGCGAATACTATCCAAAATGCCACCAATGTTTTCGCTATTGCTTGAAAGTTGTCCCAGGATCTCTTCCGAGGCCATAATTTTTTCTGAAAGTTCTCCTACCGATTTTGCGGTTTTTTCGGAGAGCTTATCGCCTTCTTGGCTATTGTTTTGTACATCCTGCGAGAGCGAAGCAACCATATGGCAGGAGTTAGAGACTTCATCAATACTGGCCGACATTTCTGTAATGGCAGAAGCCACCAGTTGTGTTTGTTGTTGTTGCTCTTCCATAGTCACAATATTATTGGTCGCATGTTCAACAAATACTTCTGTATCAGAAATAGCAGACCTCGTTGTTTGTTTAACGTCATTAATAATTTCGCGTAACCATTGCACATAACGATCAATACCATTGGCAATGTCGGCGATTTCATCAGAACCGGCATCATTAACTTTTATGGACAAATCATTATTACTAATACTGTCAGTTAATAGCTGACTAACGCCCTTAATTCGCGACGAAATATGGCGGGAAATATGCAAAGCTAACCACATCAACAAACCAACAAATATCAACATGGCGATGATGCCACCCACTAAATAACGTTGGCTGCTGGCTAATTGTTGTTCGACTTGCTGAGTAATAAAAGTAGCCTCTTCATCAATGACACCTTTAAGTGCCTTGATGCGTTGGGTCGCTAATGGAAACCATTTGTCCGGTGCCGGGCCATTAATCGCATTGAGTGAATCTGTCTGCTTCAAAAAGCTCTGCTCAATTGCTTTGACCTGTGTAAATATCGGTGTTTCTGCCACTTGTACTAAATCATCCCGGCTGTGTAGGCTTTCGTGGCTGAGTAATAACTGAAACCGGCTATCGAACTCTTTAATGTAACGGTACACATTGGCGTATGCCTCAATGCTGGCAGAACCTCGAGCATAAATACCATTTAACATGCCGCGGCTTTGACCGGCGCGTTCTTTCATCCATAACATGGCGTTAAGGTCTGTTACCTCATTACGTAGCGACTCATTCTTAATGAGAGTCGCCAACTGGCTAACATGGTCCAAGGCTTTTTTATTTAACGCAGAGTAATAAACAAAGGCGCCATTGTCGGGCGATAGGGCATCGACCTTTTTACGTACAGCCTCTTTTTGTTCAAGTTGCTGGTTCAAACCCGTCAGCGTGTGCTGAATGGCTTGTGCATATTGATTGGTTTGTAAAAAACTGCGCCATTCCGCTACTGCCTTGTCGGCTTTTTGCCGCTGGGCAATAACCTTGTCTTTCCCTTTTTTGCCACCGCTACCTAAAAAGCCTGCGGTTAGGCCGCGCTCTATAGCATGTTCGTGGGCAATGCCATCGAGTTTATGCGTTAACTCAATCAGTGCTTGAGTTTGGCGCGAGTCTTTTTGGAAGTTATACAACAACATGCTGTCGTAAGCCAGTAACAGTAAAAGCGCTAATAATGGAATAGACGACAACAACAATAATTTGGAATTAATAGAATATCGAGAGAGCAGCATAGTAACAGAGTCATTAGTGCTTAAAAGAAATAATTACTACTGAGTGTAGTTTATTTAAAACAACATACAAGAAATTAAGAAAAGCTATAGTAAGGCTGGAGTCTGGTATCTCGTGTTAGCAACAGGCATAATTCGCCCATGCTAAAAACTGTACTTAATCATCTGCCCGAAGCCAAACAAGCGAATATTCACGCCATTGTTGACGTCATACACGACGAATTTGACCGAGTAGTGGCCGTTGCCACCAAACCCGAGAAAAAGAATAGCCGCATTCTGCTGATTTTATTGTTCGGCAGCTATGCCAAAGGCACCTACGTGGAAGACCACAAAAGCGGTTACATCAGTGACTACGATATACTCGTCGTGCTCAACGAACCTGCTCTGGTCGAAGAATACAAAATCTGGCACACCGTTGAAGAACGCGCCGCAGTTAAAACCCAAGCCCCGGTTAACCTAATAGTGCACACCCTGCGCGACATTAACCAAGAGCTACGACAAGGCCAATACTTTTTTAAAGACATTCGCGAACAAGCCATACAACTCTATCAATACAACCATACTGAGTTGTTAAACCCCGGCAGCATCGTGCAGGAAGAAGTACAAGGCATTGCCCAACGGCATTTTGACCAATGGTTTGAAAGTGCCAATGATTTTTTTGAACAATATAAATTTGCAGTACAAAGGAAGAAGTTTAATATTGCAGCATTTGAACTACATCAATCGGTAGAGCGCTACTTTTCTTGCCTGCTATTAGTCTTCACCAACTACCGCCCCAAAAGCCACAATATTAAAGCCATGCATAGCTTGGTGATTCAACAAGCGAGCGAGCTTAAACATATCTTCCCGCAAGATACCAAATTTAACCGCCGCAGCTTCCAGCTCCTTAAAAAAGCCTACATCGAAGCCCGCTACTCCGAACACTATGAAATCACCGAAGAAGAACTCACCTGGCTTGCCAGCGAAACCAAGCGTTTGCAGAGTGAGGTAGAGAGGTTGTGTAAGGAAAAGATAGGGTAGGGCTGTTTAAATAATAAAATTCAATGGCATTATTATTTTATTTTTCGTTTGATTTCGCGCACTGCTTTGTGAGCTGCTTGTTGCATAATGAGCCTTAGCTTGCTTGGATCAGCTTCTTCAGGTAATGGCGAAAATTGTTTTTCTCTTGAATTTAAGTTGCCTGTTTTTTTATCTTTTTTCATTGTCATCGTGTGCTTCCTGATCCCAAAGCATATTTCCATCATCGTCAGATTTGCCGCTGGCTAGTTGATCAGGCTCTTTAATACTGCCTTTGTTGCGCATTTCCAGCACCGCCAATCGTGCAGCTGCTTTCATCTGTTCTTTAAGGGGCTTATCTTTAAGTTTGTCGTCTTTCATTGCATTATCAATTAATAAGAGTTTGTTAGTTTATAGACGGTAGGTAGCTTTCTTTTTGTTTTTTTAGGTCTCGTATTCAAGATAGACGCTGGATAGGGTGGTTTAGGAGTGATCATCTAGAATTTTTTGCAGCTTATCGTCATTTACAGTTCTTAATATAGTCTTCTTTATCCCACCAGTTTTTGATTGATTTGCACGGCGTATGTTTTAAATACAATTGATGTAATTCTTCAGAGTTATACAAATCAATGCACTTTGCACTCCTAACTTGTCCACCATGTTTACTTGGGTAATCTTTTTCTTGCCAAGACTTCGCCATAAGCCTTAGCTCACCATAGGCATCTGTTGACATATTGCCACGTTGTATATACCCATTTCCTGCTTTACTAAGATCTTCTGTTAGCTCCTCAATCTTAAAAGAGGAAGCAAGACATGTAGCTAAACCAAAATTTTTAAAATGCACCTCTTCTTTGGCCATTTTAGCAGGCTGACTACCACATGAAATCATAGAAAAGAGGAAAAAGGGTAGAATTAATCTTTTAGTATCCATAAATGTACTTTGTTCGCTTCTTTGAAATAGCAACTATCTGAGCAACCAATACCATTCCATATTGTTGCGTGTCCTGTAGCATCATTCCAGCTATCTACTTCAAAAACAACAATACCTTTATAGTTTGCTAATTTTTCTGGTGTAGGTGCAACATATGTGGCGTCAGGTTTGCCAAAAGCTTTCGCTAGGTATTTAATCATGTCATTTACACGATATAAATACCAATGACCATTTTTACCTGATACTGTTTTAACACCCTGTTTAGGAATTTTAAATCCTGTGTTATTTAAAACATAAGACAAACGAACGGCGCAGAGATTTTTCCATTTGATATCATCATCAGCTACCACATTAACATTGTAGTTAACCTTTCCGCCAATGAATTTTCCTGCTTTTGGTACAGATTTGCCTACATGATCGTAAACATCTTTAAAGTATCTTACAGCTTCACTTAATTTTGGTCTTTTGTTTGTGCTGCCCATTTAAGTATCCTTGCTTTGTTATAAAATCAATAAATATTATTAAACATTAATGTGGCCATTAATGGAGGAATATTTGAGATAGGATGATAGAAAAATCCTTGTAAATTTATAAGCCGGGCAGCAGTATAGTTGACCCTAAGTAATGAGTTATGTGATTAATTTCACATAATTTTAATAACAGCATCTGGCAAGAAGTGCCCGTAGTATCTTACGTTATTATTCAAGGGCTGGTAAGAGGTGTGAAACTAAAGTTGCGCCAATAATTGAGGTATATTCTGCTTGTAATTAGTTGTGGCTGCTGAATGATAGTGAGTAAGTAGCATTATAATTAGGTTCATTTTTTTAGTTGGCCGAAGCGTATTTCAATCAACTCTTTATCCAAAGGGTAAACAGTAGTCTTGCTGCCATCCCACAAAGCAATATGTGAGGCGGATTTGGCAATTAATAGGCCTTCTGATACTGCTTTGTCATTCTTTTTAATAAATATACATTTACTTTTTGAACTTAAAGCTTCTAAATTACACCCTTCAAACTTTCCTATTTCTTTATTAGCAATACTACCACCAAATACATAAACAAGAGCCGCTAAAATACTCGGTAAAAGAAAAATGTAAAAGAAACTAATCGCAGTCGTTACCCCAAGTAAAGAGCCGATAATAGGTAAGCCAAAGTAGTGAAAGATGCTATTGTTTTGTATTTTTTCACTATGTTCTTTAATTTTAGGTTTAAACTTCTTCTGATGCTTTAAAACAACGACACAGCCAAATAATACAACAACCACAACTGCTAGTATGGTAAGTAAAGACTTAAGGTTGAATAAATGTGTAATGATTTCTGATGTAAAATAAATAAAAAAATAATAAGCTTGAATCAAGTACTCCTGAATGCTTCTAGGGAAAAACTGATTATCAAGCCCGTATTTCGAAAAGCGCCCCAATTCATAAAAATACCCAGTAGCGTATAGTGCCGGTACGGATAGGGTGGCAATAGAGATTGCTTTGCTTAGGGTAAAGGTAGACTTTAGTTTTTCTTCTTGCATGAATATATTTTATTAACTAAAGGTTAATTGAGGTTTGGTAAGCCTTCCAAAGTACTGAGGCGCAAGAAATCAGCGTAAAAATACCTCCAGCAACTATTAAATGCCATGGTTCCAAAAGCTTCAAGCGATTAACGGCTTCGATAAATGGGCCTTTAGAATCTTTTGCACGTAATTTATATTCACTAATTGACGCTCGAAGCAAAATATAAAACTTCCGATAGGCTTGAGCAAATAATATAAAAATTAAAAAAGCAGCTAGTACTATTAAATAAGCAGTGACCTTATCTATACCATCTTGGGTGGCACTCCAACCAAGCATTAACAGAGGAACGCCAATCATTGTTTTCCAATAAATGTGCGATTGCTCGTGAAGTTTAAGTGTAATGTCAAAATAGTCTTCTTTTGTATTCATCTTGGTTTTATAAATTTAATTAAAATAGACTTATTGTATTGGTCAGTGCTTACTTTACTTTGATCTATGTGTCGACTTGTGGCCAAAAATCTGTCATCAGATAAACTTGGGGCACTGAATACTTGGTTCAATCTATGCCAATGCTTACTCCTATATCTGCGGCTAATGTTGCCAAAAACTCTCTAGAAAGTGGCCATTCTTGGGTAATAGTAGATTTTTTAAACTGCAGCATCCAGTAAACGTAGAAGATAACGCTTTGTCTATAAAACGGTTCTAAGTCACGCTTTTTTTTAACTAAGGGTATTAAAAAATCATTCTTCACAGCATTTTCTATTGTCAAATCCAACTGCTCTGCTTTGAGATGACTATCAAGATAGTCCCATACCGCTACAGATGAGCTAAAGGCCTCTGGTTCAAATCCAATTTGCCTTCTATAAAAGTTATCTAATTCAGCTGTAAACCCCAACTCATCTGCTTCGCTTACATTGACTTTATCGTTTACTGTTACAAAAAAATCATCTGTTGTTTCGATTAGCGCCATACTTCTGGCGGACACCCTTTTAACTTCAGGCTTTTGTTTCTTCTTAGATTTGTATAAAAGATCATGAGTCAGTTCTGCATGTGCATGCTGTAGAAGAGTTCTAATCTGAACCTCACAAGGGGTATCGGGAGTAACCGAAAGCCCTCCCAAGCTCATTGTTTTAACTGGCCTTAATACAAAGTGAAGTGATTGATATGAAAACTCTAGCGGTCTAACATTTCTCTCAGCCTCATAATCTCTGGATACGTCCGCAGACCAAAAATCGGTAAGACTATTAATTTCTTCTGAAATGACATCAATATCTTTTATTAATAGAACTACAAATCGGACACCCACTTTGTCTTCTATCTCTTTATAAGGATCAGAATATGACTTGTCTTCTCTATAAAACGCCTTCTCTATTAGAGAATGATTATCTTTCAGTCGAGGCAAAGGGGGGATTTTAAAAAAAGCATTGCAATTAATGTTTTTTAATCTGAGACGATCAGAAATTTTCTCTACAACAAGATTTCCCCAAGCTTCATAAAGAGGCTTTTCTTTTTCCCAAATTTCTAAAAGCTGTTCTGAGTTCATTCCTGACTTTTTATCTCGTCTTTAATAGTGATTCTAGTCCAGATTGGACTACATTCCGAATCATCATTTACTGCCTCTATACTCTCTATTTCCACGTAATCTTCGAAGGCTTCGGCTGGTGCCGAAATGCTAACACTGTTACTAAATTTTATCTTTCTTGTTTTTAATTCGCTGCGAATCAAATCAATATCCTTCGTAAATGCTACATTTGGAACTTCCTTTGAATACAAGTATGAACAGAAATCATCACACATGTCATCTTCAAAATAGCTATCTCCAAATTCTCTACAGTTAATAGATTGGGAGTTGTCTACTTTTATGTATGTTACAAGAGCATTCAGAATATCGCTTTTTTTATCTTGGTCCAGGCCAGAATCCAGTATGAAATTTCTCGCCTCCTTGAAAAACAACTTAGTTGTTCTAGCACTACTCTCCAAATATTCAAACCCTAGAAAATCACTCACAAAGTAATTTGCCCCGGCTTTTTCTTTCCCAGATACCTGAGTATCATTAATGTAAACATCCCACTCGTTATTTAATGAGTCTTCTTCGGACTCGACAGGCTCATTTTTTTCAAGAAAAGCCGCTGTTTTATAGAGTTTTGAAGTTGGAGTTAACAAAAGTTCTTTTATATATTTTAGTGATATTTTTTGCGTTTTAGGGTTAGTTGCTTTTTCATATCCACTGTATATATCAGCTTTCATTATTCCTGTTATTCTCTTATTCAAACCACCATATGTGCCAGTAAAAACAACAAGTATACCACCGGGTATATTTCTAAAATGCTGAACATCTGTTAATTTATTTGCCAATATAGATGAGACATCAATGAATTCATCAATCTCCAATTCGGAGAGGCTTGTTGAAATCTCTGCTGTACTTTGCTGGGATTCGTTAGAAATTTGCATCTGAACAGCTTTGGAATCTTGGCCTATAGCTTCTGTAACTCGAGACTTGAAGCTAGTCATTGCGGCATCATCAAAGTCAAGTAGAACGTCACCTAATGTCGGCGCAATTCGAAGATTGTTCTCTCCACGCTGATGGATTTCATGAATTATTATTCTGTCGATATTGAGATTACCAATAACCATAAATTGTCCTTATTTCCTATATAAATCTAAGACAACAATCATCCGTACACTATAGGTTTATTACTGATTCTGAGCTTAAAAAATAAAAAGTCCGCTAAGGGTCGTGAGCAGCCATAGTGTTTTAATTTGATGAAGGGCAGTTTAAAGTAGAAGAAAGAAGGTAAGGTGAGTTCCAAAACATCTACTGCTCCGATTTATTATTGCTAGCGAGGGTATCGGATTTTTAAGGGTCTTTAAAGTCGTGTAAAGGTTTACAGTAAAAATTTGGCGCGTGGTTCTACGAAAAAGCGTGTTGTGTAGACTATTAGGTGTTGGTAGCAGTAAGTCTAAACTGAATGGATCGTCTGCATCGCTTGGTGATTCAGTAAGTGAGTGAGCTTAAGCATATCTTCCCGCAAGATACTAAATTTAACCGCCACAGCTTCCAGATTCCGAAAAAAGCCTACTAATGGTATTAATTGCTTCTCACGGTTTGCTGTTGGCTCACTTGTCTTGTTCGTCATCTTTGCATATTTCCTCAATAGTTTTTTGTGTGCCAGATGCATAATAATCAGGCTCTTCAATGTTTTCTGAGATATTATCGAGCTCTTTGCTTCTGCGCTTAGCAAACTCTTCAATTTTCTTCTGAGTCCAGCCTTTCTTTTGTCGGGCTTCAGCAAGTGGTTTAATTTTGTCAGACATCACAATAACCTTGGTGTAAGGAAATCGGCTTTAGTTATATAGGTGTAGCCATAATTTTCGTGCATGGCTTTCATGGTTTCGTTGATAGGGTTCATAATTCTAATAAGGTTAGCATTTATCATGCGAGAATGTGATGGTATGGTAATAGCTCTTAGGGCTATTAAAAGTGTTATCTTTTAGTTTATTTCGCCTAATAAACTAGCCAAGCTTTAGTTTTATCTTGTGAATCTCAGGTTCGCTGCTGTTGTAGTCAACATAATGATTTTCAACAATTGGGCTTTCGATCATGAGGTTGTATTTATCGGAGGTCAGGTCGGTATATGAGGTTTGCCAGCTGTGGATCGCTTCTGCTCGGCCTACAACCAATATCTCATATTTATAGATAACACCATTAATTTTTTTGATTTCTATACCAGTGATAAGACCATCCGTTAAGGACGATATTTTAGTTCCCTGAATAATAATATTTCCGCCTCCAGGAACCAGTAATCCTTTTTCTAGCTTTATAGTTTTGGAATCTGATTTTATTACTTCGAATGGTTGATTTTCTTCAATCATTTTATTGTTCCTGTTTCACTTTTTATTAACTGGCTCAGTGCATTTGGGCCAAACTAAAACCTCTTGATGATAGACGAGTCATACAGCAACTCACTGTTAGGGGGGTATCCGCTACAGCAGCTTAGGGTGACCTTGAGGCAAATTGTCTCTTATCGTTTAAGTCTGCTTTGGAACAGTTTGGTAGAGAATATAAACGAATCCCAAAATGCTACGGCATTAATTTATTCTTAATAGAAAAGCCTATATGACTTTTCAAGGGCTTTAAAGAGGTGTAAAGCTTTACACAAAAGATTGTCACCAGATTCAACGTTTTTAACTTTTTTGGGTCGATTCGGTTTGCATAAGGGGTGTGGTTGGGTATGTGAAATTGGCTCTAGCTTTTTAGCAGTATCCAACATCAGCTATCGCGTTAACTATGGCTAAACCATAATGAAATAGCCAATGCCAGATAAATAGAATGTTAGTAGTTTGTATTTGGTTTACTGAAAAAGAGAATCGAATGATTGGCCTTTTTCAATGTTCTCTAAAGTTTCATTAAATACTTTTTTAGTTCGCTCATAGATAAAAGACCCCGAGCTGACTCTTTTTACACCCAATTCTTTTAATGTAATAAAGGAAGGCAAAGTAGGCATGGCCATCACATTGACAGGAATAGACACAGATTCTACCAGTCTCTTAATGTCGCTTTCATTGGTGATACACGGAACAAATATTCCATCAGCCCCAGCTGCTTGGTATTTTTCTGCACGCTCTAGGGTTTGTTCCAGGGGGCTATCTAAGCCCATGAGGAAAGGATCGGTACGGATGTTGAGAAAAATATCAATGCTGTGCTTAGTTAAATGGCTTTTTATCGATTTTATTGTATTGCCAAAATCAGATGCATCGATGATATGTCGTTGTTTTGTTTCATCAACGAATGAGTCTTCTAGGTTAATGCCTGCCACACCCATGGTATGCAATTGGTCAATGTGCCGAATGATATCGTCGATATCTCGACTATAACCGCCTTCAATATCAACCGTTAAGGGTATAGATATTCTGCGTTGTATAGATTCCACTACGCTTAGTAGCTCATCAAAGCTCATCTGTTCGCCATCGTCATAACCTAACATATCGGCAATAGCTGCACTGGATGTGCCGACTGCTTGATACCCCATTTTTTCAAAGGCCAGGGCGCTTTGTAGGTCCCATACATTGCCAATATGTAATAGGTTATCTTGTTGATGTAGCGTTTTAAAGTCGTCTGCTTTGCTCATTGTTATGGTGCCTTGTTAAAAGCCACCATAGTAATGAGGGGTGCAGCAATAATCATTCACCTAGATTCATTTTTTTAATTTGCTGAGTGTTTGCGGTGCAATGCCAAGATAAGAAGCAATATGATAAGACTTCACTTGTTTTTCTATTAATGGATATTCATCAAGCAGGCGTTCGTAACGCTCTTTAGCCGTTTCAGACATCAATGAAATCACTCGTTTATAGGTGGCAGCAAAATAGGTGTCGTGTAACCAAATACGCGTTAGGTGTTCCCATTTTTTGTTGGTTGAAATAAATTCATCTAGTTCAGCTAAGGCGATCGTGTAAAAAACAGAGTCTTCGAGTGCTTCAAAATTCAACATTGAGCCTGTGTTTTCATAATGACTCACACTGTCATCAAGAAAATGGTTTAACCCGTGCTTGGTTTTTCCACGGAAATACAATTGCCATGTGAAGTCTTTACCATTGACATCGGTAAAGTAAGATCGCGCAACACCGCTTTTTACAAACCATATGTCACTAAAGATTTCACCAGCGGCATGGATTGTCTCTCCTTTTTTAACCTCAACTTTCTTTAGTTTTGAACAAATATAATCCCACTCCTCATTGTCAACGGGTATTAATTGTTTGATCATTTTTTTAAAATATTTCATAGAACTACAACGTCGTCATTATTTTTTCTATTGATAGGTTATAAGTGAAGCCAGAAAAGTCAATATTATAGAAGCTGTATGCTACATCTTAAAAAAGCAATATACTAATAATAAAGGAGCATTATAAATAAGCTAAATTTAATTAGAAGAGCTGAATGATTGATAGCCGGTCAGCGGCAATAACGTAAGGCTTGAATAAAAATGATAGTTTTATTTTCTTTGCTTGGATTATTTCACTTTATCTGTATAAGTTTTAATATGAAGTTATCGAGTAAATCTAACATCATATACATTGGTGACACCTTCCTCTTTATTTGTCGTGTATGTAATTTTTAGCTTTTCAGAATTTTCAGGCTGTAGAATAACTTCCTTTACATACTTCTGTTCTGGGTAATCATCATAGTCCGTTGTGTATATGACGTTAGTTGTAGTTTGCCTACAATTATCAAACGTTGGTTCACTATCGTATAGTTCAAAAAATACAACTTTATTATGCCACCCTGTAGTGCGTGTATATAAATAAAATGTTTTCTTATGATGTTGTACTTTGTCAGCGTATCTTATTTGATCTAAAGGAAAACCGCAGTCATTTGAATGGCAGCCAGCTAATAAAATAATGGCCAATAGTAGAAAACGGTACATGAAAATGGCCAAGTCTATAAAAAACTATCGTGTGAATTTAACATCATAAACATTAGCAATACCTTCGCTCTTATTGGGCGTATAAATAATGTTGAGTTTTTCGGGATTGTCAGGCTGTAATGTCATCTTTTTAATGTAGCGAGACTCTGGGTAATCGTCATACACGATTTCATATATAGGCTTAATATCTATTTTCCTACAATCGTTTAGTGTGGGCTGTTTATTGTACAGCTGAAAGTAAACAGCTTTATCATTCCACCCCATTGTAAGTGTATAAAGATAGTAAGTTTTATTATTTATCTCTATTGAGTCTGCAAATTTCAATTGGTCGCTGGCAATTTCTGAGTCACAATTTTTCCCGCATGACGTCAGAAAAAGTAAAGCTATCAATGCGGTAATCAATGTATTCATTTTTTGTTATGTTTATATGGCTATAAATAAAGTACTCAAGTCTATCGAGTAAATTTAACACCGTAAACATCAGCGACCCCTTCGCTTTTGTCAGGCGTATAAATAATTTTGAGTTTTTCTAGTTCTTCAGGTTGTAGAATAATATCTTTCACATATTTTTCTTTTGATGTGGGGTCATTTGGAAAATAGTCATAATGTATTCCAAATATAGGTTCAGGGTCAGTCTTATTCGTACACGCATCATATGTTGGCTTTTTTTCATATAGTTCGAAAAAAACAACCTTTTCTTGAAAGCCTGTTGTTCGAGTATAAAGGTGATAAGTTTTATCGTTTTTCTCTAGTGTGTCGGCAAATCTAAGTTGATCACTTGCTATATCAAAACAATTCTTATCGCAGGCTGCAACTAGGAGGGTCGATGAAATAATTACAGCTTTTATAAATTTCACTTCCATGTTTTTGACCATGCGACTCTTTTCCTAGTTTATGGGAAAATACAAAGGTGCGTATTAACTTTAAGCTAGTATATTAAGTTATCGAGTAAATTTAACATCATATACATTGGCGACACCTTCCTCTTTATTTTTTGTATATGTAATTTTTAGCTTTTCAGTGTTTTCAGGCTGTAGAATAATATCTTTTACATACTTCCGTTCTGGGTAATCGTCGTAGTCTATTTTGTATATGAACTTGGTTTTAGTTTGCCTGCAATTATCAAACGTTGGTTCACTATCGTATAATTCAAAAAATACAACTTTATTGTGCCAACCTGTAGTGCGTGTATATAAATAAAATGTTTTCTTATTATGTTGTGCTTTGTCAGCGTATCTTATTTGATCTAAAGGAAAGCCACAGTCATTTGAATTGCAGCCTGCTAGTAGGATAATGACTAATAATAAAGGAAGTTTAATTGTGCTTATTTCCACATTTCGCTCCACGTTGCTGCATAAGCAAATGGTTTGGCAATTTTTAGGGTTGAATCCATATATTCAGATAGGCCATCAGGTAAAGTTAGTATTTTATCTGTTGTGAGTGGTATTTCAGAATATTTATCGCTTTTAGCAAACGATTCGAAATCATATCGATTACCTACAGACCATTTTGTATTAAAACTATATTTCTGGGGCATTGTGGTATTAGATTGAAGTAAGAAGCGATTATCTGCATATTTTAGTCGTTTGTGATTCGATTCTACAAAAATTACTCCATTACTTTTTACGTATCCTTGGGTGTCTACGTTTCTGCTTGAGTTAATGCGCATTAATGATTTGAAGTGTTGGCTCCTTCTAAATTTAGGATTGTCAGTCTTTAACGAAAAGAAATATTCATTCCGCTTTGCCAAATCCCTAATATAGGCTTTCATCGCCTTCATGGTATCTTGCACAACTACAGACTTTTCATAAGGTCTAGAGTCCATTTTAACCGTCACCCCGTTACCATTAACATAATGGTTGGCCAGTCTTGCGGCCTCGGGCATGCCTTTAGCGTGGCCACCCCACCAAAATGATTCGTAGAGTTCGATCAAAAAAGTCTTTTCTATCTCGCTGAAGGACATCTTAATTTGAGCTTTGCACGTTAAGTAATTAATGGTTGCCTGCATTAAGTCAAAACTGCTTTTGGAATTAAAGACAGCAATATTGCCCATATGGTAAAGCGGTGCACCGGGTACCTCGACAGCTTGTGCTAGGCAGGCCTGTGCCTTTTGGGATAACGTTTGTGTATTACTCGGGGATGCTGCTTGAATGGCCATACCGATAAACTCCCTGTAAATTTATACTTATTGATAATGGGATTGTAACCGGCGGCTGTATCATAAAGTGTGAATTGATTCCCAGTATCTGCTCGCTATTAGCGGCGGTGTGTAATAAGTGTAAGCGCCATAAGGTTGTTATGTATTGTTTGGCGTGTGGTTCAACATAGTGCTGCCTGTTTTATTGGCGGTGCGTTTAAACTGAATAGGCAGCAGCGCGTATAATCAATAAGAAGAAGGCGAAGAGGCCAGTGCGATGACGATTTCACTAACACACCTTGCTTTGCATGTACGGGATTTAGAGGCCTGCGTGGATTTTTATACACGCTACGCGGGTATGCATGTGGTGCATGATCGTGTATCAGGTAATAAGCATGTGGTTTGGTTGGCAGAAAAAGGCCAGGAAGAGCGGTTTATTCTGGTGTTAATACCTGGTGGCACCGGGCGAGATCAGTCCATGGAGGATTTTTCGCATTTGGGTTTTGCCGTTGAAACGCGCGAGGCTGTCGATACCGTTGCTGACCGTGCCCGTGATGATGGTATTTTAGTCTGGGAGCCAAGAGAAGAGCCCTACCCCGTGGGTTACTACTGTGGCTTAACCGACCCGGACGGTAATTTTGTCGAGTTCAGTTATGGTCAGCCGTTGGGGCCAGGTGCAGTAAATAAATACAAACCGTCGTAGTGCTAGTGTAAGTATTGGTAAACCACCACACACAATAAAATCAATGAAATGCTCTGCCAAAAAAGTACCGGGTTACGTTCGAGTAGTGGTGGCCGGGTTTGGTTGAGAAAGCTCGGGTTGGGATGTTTTAATTCGTGTATAAATTCCGACACTTCAACGTAACGTTTTTCTGGCCGGATATCCACAGCTTTTTTAATGGCGTAATCTACCCAGCCCGGGATGTTATTGTCATTGGTGATCAGTGAGCGGTATGCTAGCCGTTGCTGATCACGCGCACTGTTGGTTTTTGCAATGCCGACCCCATAGGGCAGCTTGCCCGATAACATGTGGTAGCAAATAACCCCTAAAGAAAATATATCCGACTGGCTGGTACCTTGTTCACCTAAATAGTATTCGGGCGCTGTATATTGCGCTGTCCCTACAATGCCTTCGTTGTACGTCGTAATATCGTTAATGCCGGCAATTTTGGTAGAGCCGAAGTCGATAATTTTTACGACGCCATCTTTGTCGATCATTATATTATTGGGGCGCAAATCCTGGTGGATCATTTCTTGCCGGTGAAAAGCTTGTAACCCTTTGGCCACTTGCTCAATAATGTCGCGAACGGTATCGATATCTGGCGTTGGATTGTCGGCCATCCATTGGGCCAATGTTTTGCCTTCAATGTAGTCGGTAACGGTATAAAGGTATTGTTTGCTGCGCGTAGAGGTCGGGGTATTGAGTACATGGGCATTGTTAATGCGTTTTGCTACCCAGTCTTCCATTAAAAAACTTTCCAGATAACGCCGGTTCGTTTTCATTTCTTCCGATGGCGTTTTAATAACAACGGTTTCTTCTGATTCTATATCGTGTGCTAAATAAATATGGCTGCGGCTGCTGATGTATACCTCGCGAAGAATGCGATAACCATCGAATGCTTGTCGAGTCTGTAATGTTGGTGGCGGTGGTAGCAGGTCAATTTGTTTCTGAACTTCATTCAGGTTTTTATCCGGCAAGTTAACAACTTTAACAATTTGCACTGTCAGGTTGTCGTCACTGCCTGCGTCATAGGCGCGTTGAATAATGTGCTCGGCCGCAAGGTCGAGGTCATGCATATTCGCGTGAAGTATATCGGCAATGGCGTTGTCTCTTAAAAAGTCATACACCCCATCGGTCATTAAAATAAAAATGTCATCTGGGTCGGTTTGCAGGCTGTGGTAGTCAATATCAATCGAGTTATGAATACCCATGCCTCGTGTTAAATAACTTACCTCTTCTGAAACAATATGGCGGTGGTCTGTAGTGAGCTGTTCAAGGTGTTTGCCAGATACGCGAAAAATACGAGAGTCGCCGCAATGAAAAATATGTGCGGTGTTGGATTTAAAGATAATGCCGCTAAAGGTGCAAATATAGCCTTTGTCTTTATTAAAGCGGTGGGGGCTGTGCTGTGTTTGTGCATATAGCCAGGAGTTTGTAGCTGCCAATACACACTGGACAGATGTTTTCACTGACCACGAATCCGATGTGCAGTAGTAGTCATACATTAAGCTTTTAACGGACGTTTCTGCCGCAATATGGCTGACTTCACTGCTGCTAATGCCATCGGCAAGGGCTACGGCAATACCTTTTGTATTGAGTAGAGGTAGCTCGGGTACAAAAGCACCATGAAAGTCCTGGTTAACAGGTTTTCTTCCTGCGCTGGAATGTTGTCCGATTGCTAGTGTGAGTGGTTGCTTGCTCATAAATAAAAAAACCCCACCGGTTAAGGTGGGGAATCATTGGGTGGTTTAGTAATTGTTATTATTAGTAAAGCTTACGCTAAGCTATTTTTAGCAGTAGCTGAAACTTTGCGTTCTGCACTGGTTTTTACGTGAGTTAAGTACAATGGTAAACCTACTAACATAAAGCCGCCGACAAGGTTACCTAACACGGTTGGGATTTCATTCCAGATTAAATAATCTGCTACGGTAAAGTCACCGCCCATAATCATTGAGAATGGGAACAAAAACATATTCACGATTGAGTGTTCAAAACCCATAAAGAAGAACAGCATAATGGGCATCCACATTGCCATCATTTTACTGGTGGCTGATGTTGAAATCATTGCGCCGACAACACCCATGGATACCATCCAGTTACATAACATGCCGCGAATAAAAATGGTAAACCAACCTGCTAGGCCGTGTTCTTGGTAACCTAGGGTTCTAGATTCTCCAATACTGCTCACTTTAGCTGCGAGTGCGCCGCCGTCGGTATTGTAACCATAGGTTAAAATAAATGAGGCAAAAAAGGCCACGGTCATTGCGCCGGCAAAGTTGCCAATAAATACTAGCCCCCAGTTTCTGAGTAACTGATCTGTCGTACAACCTGGACGCTTATCAATAATGGCTAATGGTACAAGTGTAAATACGCCGGTTAATAAGTCGAACTTCATTAAATACAGCATAATAAAACCGACAGGGAAAAGAATCGCGCCGACTAAAGGGTTGCCCGTTTTAACAATGACAGTAATCGCAAAAAATGCAGCTAGCGCTAAAATGGCGCCGGCCATATAGGCACGAACAACGGTGTCTTTTGTTGACATAAATATTTTTTGCTCTCCCGCGTCAACCATTTTGGTTGCAAACTCACTGGGTTCTATATAAGCCATTGGCTTTACTCCTAATAGTAATAATTTGTTATGCGCGACCTAGATAGCGAATTCTGTGCCAAAAATATAAAAGTGATATAAAACAAAGGTGTATTGAAAAAACTGCGGGTTATTTGTTCATTAGATTTTAGTAAAACCCAATGTTGTGCACCTAAGTGTTAGTGCTCGCCCTGGATTGGTGCGGATAAGAGTGGAACGATTATTTCTTTATTGGCGTTTATCTAAATTAAGGTAATAAATAGGGTCTGATCTATTAGTTTAATCTCGTGCACGTTTTATGGTGTTGTCCGCTGGCGTTAAGACCCAGAGCCTGCCGTCTGCTTCTACTGCTATTTCAGCACCAAAATCGAGGTTGGCATTATTGATTCGATCAAAGCTATTATTTGTTGCATTCCATTTGAATGGCCCCAAAGGAGGTATGGCACTAGTAATATAAACAGCGCCTCCTTTGCCTGCTTTAATTGTTGATGCTAGCTGAGTGCTTCCTTTGGGTCGGTTTTCAAATTGTTTCCCGTTCCATTGTTTTACTGCTTCACTAAAAGAAATAGCCGATTCTTTAGTATTAACAAAAGGCACAACACACAATTATATTGGCGATATTTTTAAAAATTTTAATGTACAAAGCCGTTATGAACTGATTCAACTTTGGTTAAAAGAAATTCCAATAAGTTCTGTAAAAAATGGCTAGAGAGTAGCATTTTTCACCAATTAACATGATGAGCAATTAATATTAATTACTCATCATGTTTTCTGCTGTAAAACAATAAATATTTGTAGCTAAAATGTATTGTCGCCGGTGTTGTTTATTCTATTTTCATAAAGGCTATACTGTTTTGCTTTAACAGAGGTAACAGCAATGTCTTTCTTCTATAGTCATAGCCAATGTTTGCAGCAGGTACAGGTAGAGACGCTTCTTCAATAAAGTGATTTTCAGAGGTTAGTCTATATAACTTAGATGTTTCCCAACTGGTAGTTAAAAATTCTCCATTAGGTAAGCGAACAATGCCGTCGAGTATTTTTCCAGGTGAGTAAGTCAGATATCTTGCCTTACTATTTTTATCAAGTACGTATAAATTGTTAGAGCCTCTAGTAACGACTCCCAGCTCTCCCCCGGGCAATACCTCTAATCCATTGGGTTGGTTTAACTCTACTCCTTCTGCCCATTTTGTAACGTTACCCTCAGAGGTTATTTTATATATAGCATCCAAATTAGTTGCCTTGAATCCTCCATCCTTAAAGGCAATAGCGCTTTCGCTGACATAAAGTTCGCCATTAGGTGTGGCAACAATATCATTTAAAAACGTGGTTCCGGGTATAGAGATATCTTTGAGTTGTTTGCCTGTTTTTCGGTTAAATACTCGTATGGTGTCAATGTCAGCGACATAGATATTATTGCCGTGTACTGCAATGCCTTTTGGTGAATGCAGTGTGATTTCTTTAGAAGCGCCGTCAATCCATTTTAAATCAATAACTTTGCCATTAGTTCCAACTTTGGATATGAAGCCGTTATCATCTTTTGCTGGTATTTTTCCTGAAATATTAGACACTAAATACACATCCTCTCGTGGGTCATGCAAGACAGTCTCTGGTAGCTCAAACCCTTTGATGGTTATTAATTGTGGTTCAGATGCATAGGAATTGATAAAGGGTATTGTTGCTGACAGCATAAATGTCGTCAGTAATGCGATTTTTTTTGTGGCTTTTCTCTTCATAAATTTTACTCTTGTCAGGGGTTAGTCGTTGAAACCCTACGAAACCAATTTAAAACAGTTTAGAGGGTGAGGGGGATATAGTTTTTAACAATCAAGCGCAGCAGCGACGCCGACTAATGCGATTTCTCGATCTTGGGTTTGAGTGACACCAGCTACACCGATCCCGCCAGTAATATGCTTATTTTGTAAGAGTACTTCTCCGCCTTCTGCGGCATGCACGTGTAAATCAGCAAACCCGAGTATTGCTTGCCTTCCTTTTACTAATGCATCAGAAAACACTTTGGTGGAACGCTTGGTTAGTACAGCAGAGGATGCCTTGGCTGTTGCAAAGTCGGTGCTAGCTTTATGGGCATTATCCATTCGGCTGAGAGCGATTACTCTGCCGGACGAATCAACAACTGCCACACTTATATTCCAACCTTTCGACTTAGCGTACTTAAGTGATGCCGCTGTGGCTGATGCTGCACAAGTTTGTGCAATATCAGCGCCGTAAGGTAGGGAGAGTGTGGCTGCAATAGGGGCGGCAGCATAAGCCTGAAAAGGCATCATCGTTATACCCACTGAGACAGCCGTACAGTATTTAATATTTTTCCATAAACTTAGGTAATGGTCGGATATTTTCAAAAACATAGATTAAATAGCCTCTTTAAGCTCAATAATTGAAGAGTTTTCATATTCTCATACCTCATTTAGGGACTCCAATTCTATGATATGATCATTCGATAAGTTTTACTTATGGTGAAAACCTTATGGACCTACGTTCGTTTCAATGTGTGATTACCCTGGCTGATGAGGAGCACTTCGGTCGCGCCGCCGATCGGCTGCACATCACCCAGCCCGCCCTCAGCCAGCGCATCGCTGCACTAGAAGATGAAGTAGGGCATGCCTTATTTATTCGCACTCGCGGGGCGATCAAACCGACCAGAGCCGGCGAAGCATTGATTCGGCGCGCCCATGTCGTGCTGGCCAATGCTGAGGCTGCTAAAGCTGATGCCAAGTTGGCTGCAACGGGTTTGATAGGGCGGTTACGTATTGGGTTTACACAAATTATTCTTTATCAGGCGTTTCCTGAATTGCTGACGCGCTTTCGAAAAGCCTACCCCGATATAGAAATAGAGTTACAGGAATTAATATCACCAAAGCAAGAGCAGGCACTGATTGATGGGCATATTGATGTCGGCTTAATACACCCGCCACTCATACATAAAGAGCTTCAGTTTCGGTCGTTGGAACCTATTAAATTAATTATGGCCATGCCCGAAAGCTGGCCGCAATCCAAGTTACCCAGCATTACATTATCCGGCTGCGCAGAGATGCCATTGATACTACCCCCGCGTTATATCGGCCCCATATTTTACGACGGCATTATCTCCGCATGTAACCGCGCAGGTTTTAGTCCGAACATTGTGCAAGAGGCAATTATGTCAACATTGATTGGGTTGGTATCGGCAGGTGTTGGTGCAGGTTTTGTTGCTGAAGGCTTTTCAGTCATTAAACGCCCCAATGTTGTTTATATTCCTGTCGATGGCGATTTGCCAACACTACCGGTTGCCGCTGCTTGGCAGCCTGACGTTGTTAATCCTGCGGTTAATCGTTTTTTGGATATATTGTCTGAAAAGGCTAACTAAAATTTGTTTACCGCTTACATTTAAAAGGAAGAATTATAATGAAGTATGACCCAACGACAGAAGGAGGGCTAAAAGAAATTAAGAAGTCTTTAAAAAAGTTAAAGCCAGAATTAGAAGAGTTAAAAAGATTTGCTAAGGAAAATGTTGATGATGAATCTAGTGGTAAATTAACAAACCCAAGTAAAATACAAATAGAAAGGATTAAAAAACACCATGAAGACCGATGAAATATTAGAGATTAAAAAATTTTAAAGAAGCGAAAAAATAATAGCTTTTCTCCGGAATATTTTTAGACCCATAAATAAACAGGGTCTGCCCTTTTATTTTAATATGGTATGGAATGTAATGTAGTTTTATTTCTGCCAGATTTTTTAGATTCATACAGTGCATTATCGGCCAAATCTATTAGCTCATTGTCTGTTGCTTCTACATGATGGGGAGCGATGCAAACACCTATGCTAACAGTAATGCTGACAGCTTTAGTGCGAATTTTTTTCATGTTCTCATGTATTCTTTCTGTGGCTTTCATTACTCCATCAGCGTTAATGTCAGGTAAAAGCACTATAAATTCTTCTCCTCCATAACGGGCAACCACGTCATCGAATCTAGCGTCATCCATTAATAATTGGGCAAATTGTTTAAGAACATAGTCTCCTTCAACATGCCCATGGTTATCATTTACTGCTTTAAAATAATCTAAATCCAGCATCAATATGCCAAAACTAAATTGTCGCCGTGTTGCTTGCCGGCGAATTAGCTTGAGTCTAAGCAACATTTCCCGCCGATTATAGCAGCCCGTGAGTGAATCTGTTTTTGATAGTTTTTTAAGTTGGGAGTTAGTTTCTTCTAGTCGCTTTTTAGATTCATTAAACTCATTTAATAATTTGTTTCGCTCTAAGGCAGGAAAGCAACACCACACTATATTGGCGCTATTTTTATTGTCTCTATGAGCAAAAATTACCATAGGGAGTTTTTTTTTATTTGAATTAAGAAAGTTAATTTGTATTTCTTCAACAGTACCTTCATACAGTATGGTAGGTAATAAAATTTGTTGAAAAAGTATTTTGGAGGCAGCAGTCAATAGGCTATCCACATTATGTTTAATAATTTCCTCGACCGTTAAATTAATATACGACGCCAGTTTTTGGTTGGAATAAATGATCTTGCAAGATAGATCTGTTACTAAAACGCCACAGGGTAGTAGGTCATAATCAAAAACGATATCAGTCATTTAATAGGTACTGTTTTACAGCTTTCGATGTGATCGTGGGGTGAGTCATGTGAGGACAATGTCCTTCGGAATCAATGATTGTTAATGTGCTATGGGGTGTGGTTTTATGTAAAAACTCACCGACTTCTAGCGAGGCTAAAGCATCTATCTTGCTCTGAATAATCAGTGATGGAGTAGTGCTTTTGGAAAATGATTCTCTATGATCGGATAAAAAGGTCGCTTTGGCAAAATTCTTTGCAATAAGAGGGTCGGTAGAGCAAAAGCTGTCGGACAGCTCACCTTTTAATAATTCACTGGCTTGGCCACCGATCACTATTGGCGATAAATATTCAGCCCACCCAATATAGTTTTTATCCATTAAGTCGAGTAGTTCTTCCAAATCTGAATACTCAAATCCACCCATATAATCAGGCGGGTCATTAAGAAAGCAGGGAGAAGGTGTTATATGAATCAAAGAGGAAAAATAACAAGGCTCTTTTAATGAAGCCAGTGTTGCGATACTTGCGCTGACAGAGTGGCCAACTACGATGGTATTTTTAAGCTTAAGGTCTTCGCAAATATCGAGAATGTCTTCCGCATAGCCTTCGAGGCTCTCATATTTTTTAGGGTCATACTCTGTAATATCGGATTTGCCTGAACCCATGTAATCAAATAGCACAACCTTGTAATTCTCTAAAAAGTCAGGTGCCATAAACCGCCACATATTCTGATCACACCCAAAGCCATGAGCAAATAGAATGGGCTGGTCTCCTTTACCTTGAACAACGACATTATTTCTTTTTGTTATATTTGCCATAAGAGGTTCTTGTTTAGAATATAGTCTATAAGAGTATAAAGTATATTTATCTATATACAATAATAATGGCTCTTTAGAGGGTAATAGTCTCTATAAATAAATGGGCTCAACCCTCTTTTTTGTCTAACCCGCCAGTTAATCATTCTTTGAATTTGTCGCCTCAGAAGAGCGATTAAAGTTCTCTCTATTTATTTTTATAGTCGACGTGCGTCACTTTTACTCAATGTGATCTGGTTCAAATAATTTAATGCGTCGATACACATGGCAACGTTTACTCTAAAAGAGCACTTGCTTATTGCACAGCATTTTTTTAACCTGAGGCTAGCTCTGCCATTGATGGTGTGCGGGCAGGATACAATAATGAAGCACAGGGACCTCTTATGGAAAATGCTGACACTCTTATTCAAGTCATAGAACAACCATTAAATAACCATTCATCAACACCCATGCTTTATCTCGTTAAAGCCGGTGATACGCTAAGCCAGATTATTACTAAGCATTACGATATTCGTTACAACGACCCTCGATATAAAGTCGCGCAAGCGTCGGTACTGTATTTTAATGATTCCATTAAAGATCCGAATGAAGTTTATGTGGGGCAATTATTAAGGTTGATGCCTCTGCCAGACGACAGTGTTATAGGGGCTTGCTCGGTACCAGAAAATTTTCATACAGAAAGGCGTGCGCTAGCGACTACACGTCATCGCCTGGAGCCACAAGACAATAATTATGTAGAGCGTATGAAGCACCATATTCCAACAACGCCAAAAGAGCAGGATGCCTTTTGGACATTGGCGTGGTTACAACAAAACTATGACTTACTGAGTGTCTCAGCTGGTGGTGGAATCAATGCCTTTGGTGGATTGGTCAGCCAATCCCATAACGCGTTTATTGCTGAAGTTAAAATGCATTATGCACAATATCAGCGTGGTGCTATTACTGAAAACCAATACGACTACCGGCGCCAAAAATCCTTAAAAACCTACGCCAAAAAACTAGGTCCATTTGAAAAAGTATTACTAAAAGGGAAAACTGCACGAGAAGCTGTTCGTATTAACCGCTCTAAAGCATTGCCCGCTACCGTTAAAATCGATAACCATCTACAGCGCCTTGGCCGTATGGCACAAACGGCTAAATATGGCGGAGTAGTGCTAACTGCAGCAGGTGTGGGTATGGGTTGTTACAATATTTCCAACGAGAAAAATCAACATAAGAAGAATGAGATTTTTGTTGAGACAGTAGCTAGTACAATTGCTGGTGCAGCTTCGTCTTACGGGCTCGCAGTTATATTAGTATCTAATCCTGTTGGTTGGTTTGTTGCAATAGGTCTGGGTGTTGGTGCTGCTTACGGAAGTTATCAAGCAGGGAAGAAAGCTCGATCGTTCTATAATCAACATGGCCAAAGCATTGATTTAGTCAATATGTCGGGAGTCGATAGATTGTGCAATTAACCGGGCATGAGATATTTTTGATTTTATTTTGGGTTATGTTTGCAGGCATACTGTGGATGCCTGTTTCTTGGTTATTGCTTAGTATATTTACGCCTAAAGCGCTATTAGATAAGTATTTTAAGGAGCCGCATTTTAGCTTAACAGAAACAGTTATGATGAAACAGTTTCCAGGGTTTTTAATACGAACAGCGATTTTTGGTTGGCTTTTATTATTTCCTTCTCTTGATAAAAAAAGAAATATAAAAGCAGTTTCTAACTATATGCCTCGATGGTATATTGTGGCGCTAAATTCTTTTACTGTCGGGGTAATTGTTACGATATTAACAATGGTTGCTTTATTTTTCGTGTTAGAGTTTTACCCCGCAACTTAGTCTCTTTATTGTTTTAATTAGAAAAGCTATGTTGGGTCCTGCTTGTTTATTATTTGAGTAGGAATAAGTGCTACCTCACTCTTTATTTGCAGCAATACGTGCGTTGGAGCTAAGGATTTTAGTGGTTACTAGTTAGTAACGCGAGTATGGGAAAAGGTGCGGTTTATGTTTACGATAAATATTTTAACCAACATGACTTAGTGAAAATTTCTGGTGTAGGTCAGTTGTGCAAATAACGGGTGAGTTTTTGGCCGGCGTTTTTTTGTCAATATATTTGCAGGCATCTTATGGATTCCTGCTACTTGGCTTTTATTAAGTGTTTTCACACCTAAGAATTTGCTTGAGAAATATTTTAAAGAACCATATTTCACTTTAACTGAAACAATTATGATGCGCCAATTTCCTGGCTTTCTAATTCGTACAGCAATTTTTGGCTGGCTCCTAGTATTTCCATCACTGGATAAAAAAAGGAATATTAAAAATATTCACCAATTTATGCCTTTATGGTATTCAATCTTGTTAAAAGTTTATATGTTTGGAGTATTTGTAACTCTATTGGTAGTGGTCTTGTTGTTGCCGATATTGATATTGCTATAGCTATCCTTGTAAGAATGAGTGGTGCGGATAAAATATTATGCAAGTGATAGGAGAACAATTAGCCCTAGTGTATTTTATAATCATGTTCGCAGGTTTTTTATTATTGCCTGTAACATGGCTACTATTAAGTATTTTTACACCTAAGAATTTGCTTGATAAATACTTTAAAGAGCCGCATTTTACTTTAACTGAAACAGTGCTTATGGCCCAGTTTCCCGGGTTTTTAATGCGTACGGCTGTTTTTGGGTGGGCTATTTTAGTTCCTAAGCTTGGTAAAAAAAGAGATATATGGAATGTTAAAAACTTTATGCCTACTTGGTATTATCTATCGCTAACAATTTATATGATAGGTGCGTTATTCACACTTTTAGTTATTGTTATATTGCTACCAATTTTGTTGCTGATATGAATCCTTCTATTTGATACTTATATTAAAAATCGATTTTTTAGTATGTTCGGAGTCGATAAACTATGCAATTAGTTGGAGAAAAACTCTTCTTAATTTTTTTCTGGGTATGCTTTATAGGCCTTCTTTGGATGCCTATAACTTGGTTATTGTTAAGCATTTTTACACCAAAAAAACTTTTAGATAAGTATTTCAAGGAGCCTCATTTTTCTTTAACTGAAACGATTATGCTTAAAGAGTTTCCTGGGTTTCTGATGCGAACGGCTATTTTTGGTTGGTTATTGATCTTTCCATCTTTAGACAAAAAAAGAAATATAAAAAACGTATCAAGTTATATGCCTCGGTGGTATGCCATTGCGCTCAATGTATTTAATGTTGGAGTAATTTCTACACTTGCCGTTATTGTAACTATATTGCCAACTTTATTAATAATGGATTTTATCTCCTCTTGATAAAGTGTTATCAAATAGAAAATACAATAGCATGATTAGTGGAGCCTATTCTTTTGATTTTTTACACAGAATAACTTCGTAAAAATGGTAGGCGTATTACTTAGCCTCTCTATAAGCATTATTTTGATGATTACATAATTTGCACTATAGTTTTTCTATACTGACTGTTTCTATCTAAGGCTTGGTCATGGCCGTTTGTGTTAATCTCCTTGCACCCCATTTGGCGGCAGGGGCTACAATCAATGCCGCTGGAAACGCAACAGCAAAACTCAATACAAAGGTACTCATCCACATTATAACAAACTGTTGAGAAAACCCAGTGTTTAATAAAGTCATGGCAAATGACATGACCAAACTCATGCCCATTGCCATTAAAGCTACAAACAAATAATAAAAATATTTTTTATCGATCATCTTTGATCTCCTGTTATCTGTAGATAATCAGCCAGGCAAGGTTATTCTTTTTACTGATAGGACAGAATTTAAATCAAAACCGCGACTACCAAAAACAAAGCTGCCCCTCGTAGTGTGACTATTTATGTTTGTAAAAACTACGCTGTTTGCGCAACCGTACTTGTCTTTACTTGAGTAACCA
This sequence comes from uncultured Pseudomonadales bacterium, assembly GCA_947487765.1. GTDB lineage: Bacteria > Pseudomonadota > Gammaproteobacteria > Pseudomonadales > Cellvibrionaceae > CANLBN01. The sequence continues at coordinate 200,449 of CANKXO010000004.1, forward strand.
GTTTATTACGTAAGCTTCGCGTACAGTCTGCAAAGATTAATTTTTTATGCTCTGTAGTGTTTGTCTTTGGTTAAGAGTGGTTCGTAAGATTCATAGATGTTTTCTCTTATCAAATAGATGAATGTGTTTTGTTATTCGCTTTAGAAGACACTGTTGGAATGGAACCCAACTGGCCAGCATCGTAAGCGGCGGTGACCGCGTTTATTTCTTGTGTTGTGCTCATTACAAACGGACCTTTTTGCACGAAATGCTCTCTAATCGGTGCGCCTTGTAGTACGACAATATGGGCATCGCCAGAACTGCATAAGCCGAGCGAGGTTGAATCAAAATTGGTTTGCATAGCGATGGCCTGGCCTTCAGACAACTCAATTGTATGTTGATCCAAATTGAGATCGATAGAGCCACTAACTGCGTAGATCAACACAGATTGATCGCCAGAGACAGCATGATGGTATTGAGCCCCTTTTTTCAGGTAGGCATCGAGAATGGTAAAAGGTAGAGAAGGTGGTATGGCGCCCTTGGTACCATTACTTTCGCCAAACACAACTCTAACGCGATAGTCATCACCTGTAATAACCGGGATATGTTTAGCAGGTACATGTAATGATTGTGCTGTGTCGTGCTTACGCTGCTGCGGTAAGTTGACAAATAATTGAAGGCCGTGTGTGCGTGAGCCTGTCGTCGGCTTTTCATCGTGAACTGCACCACTGCCTGCTTTAAGCCAATACGCATCGCCAGGATGAAGGTCAATATCATTACCTAAAGAGTCTTGATTCTTAAACACACCTTCGCTGTCTTCAAAAAGCACAGATACAGCAGATATACCCGCATGGGGATGTGCACCAAAAGTTGGTTCCGTCATAGTGTAGTGATCCATCATGACCAGTGGGTCCATTAATCCGTCGAATTGATTGTGCTTAAAGCTCTGGGCCTGAAATCCAGCGTCGATGTTCAAAGGGGTACCAGATACCCGCTGACTCAAATGAATTTGGCTAGGGGATTTCATCTTCATACTTTGTATATTCATAGTAGGTGTCTCTGTGTTATTGATGAGTGGCTGTATTTGATATCTACTATATTTTGGAACGACTAATGAAAAAAGAGACAATATTGTAACTAAACGTTCTATAATTGGAACGATATTGGTTCATGAGAGAACATAAAATGGATATGAACGATTACTTCTACTTCGTCCACGTCGTTGAGAAAAAAGGGTTTTCACCTGCTGGGCGCGCGTTAAACATTCCGAAATCACGCCTTAGTCGACATGTTAGCCAATTAGAAGAAAAGCTTGGTGTGAGACTTATTCAGCGCTCGTCACGCCACTTTAACGTAACCGATGTGGGTGAAGCGCTCTATCTTCATGCGCGCACAGCTCTTGATGAAATCGAAGCTGCTAATGTTGCCGTAAAACAGCAAACGAACACGCTCACGGGAAAAGTACGGCTTTCCTGCTCTGTCGGTATGGCGCAATTTGCGATTTGCGAGATTGTTTCAAACTTCCTCAAAGACAACCCGAAGGTAGAAATCGTGCAGCAGGTGACTAATGAGGCGGTAGATTTAATTGAAACTGGCGTCGACATGGCTATTCGTGCACATACTGGCCAACTGCCGGATTCAAGTCTTATTCAGCGTCATTTAGCGTCGGTGGTTTGGGGTTTATTCGCCTCACCCTCGTACCTTGAAAAAAACGGCATACCCACTACTCCTGAAGAGCTTGAAGGTCATTCAGGTTTAAAATTGGGTTGGAAGCCAGAAATTGGGAATTGGACTTTGCGGGGGCTCGACGGCTCAGATTTTTCTATTCCCTATCAGCCATGCTTATGCAGTGATGACATGGTAACGCTCAAACATGCAGCATCAACGGGGCTGGGTATAATCGGCTTGCCGGCATATATTTGTCGAGACGATGTCAAAGTCAATCGATTAGTTCGTGTCTTACCAGAGTGGACCGCGGGAGACGCACAGATCAGTTTACTAATGCCTTCACGCCGTGGGGTTACGCCAGCGGTCACCGAGTTTGCTAATTACCTGCGTGAATGGTTGCCTAAAGAAGTGGCTATTAACAAAAAGGTCTGACCCCGCTTATTTTATGCTTTTGAGGGCTCAAACGGGTAAACCTTGGAGAGATGAGGAGCCTGTCAATCGGGTAATCTTTATCGGAAAAGATTTAGGCGAAGACTATATTCGCCGTTCTATTAAACTTTGTTTGCATGAATAAATATCTATACCTGTGATGACTTTTAAATAAATTCACCTGCTTGCTCGTGTATGCATTCCTCGTCATTAGATAGCCTTGCTATAAGTGCAACCATTTATGGCAAAAGTAGTCTGACTCTTTTAATAAAATATTATTCGAGCTTGTTGAAGAGCAGGTGGCAAAGCCTTGCTCTTTGGTAAAACCCAGAACTTTCCCAATAGCGTAAACGAGATCAATATCATGACAAAAGATGACAATCCTATCCAAATACCCCAGGAAGCATTTGATTGGTACGATGAGTATGCTCATGGCGATATAGACCGCCGTACATTTATAGCGAGGCTGGGTACCCTCGCCATTGCCGGCTTAAGTTTAAGTGTATTAACAACGGCGTTGACACCTAATTATGCACTAGCAGAGCAAGTATCTTTTAACGACACTGATATTATTGCTAGTTATGCAGAATTCGATTCGCCCAAAGGGCATGGTAAGGGCCGTGGTTATCTGGTTAAGCCGAGAAACTTAACAGGAAAAGCGCCAATGGTTTTAGTGGTACATGAAAACCGTGGTTTGAACCCTTACATCAAAGATGTTGCTCGACGATTAGCTAAAGCCGGTTTTGTGGCTTTTGCGCCTGATATTTTATTCACTCTAGGCGGTTACCCTGGTAACGATGACGAGGGTAGAGCGATGCAAAAATCTATGGACCGCAATAAGATTGAACAGGACTTTATTGCTGTCGCTAACTTCTTAAAGAGTCATGAATTAAGTAATACTAATTTAGGGGTCGTTGGATTTTGTTTTGGCGGTTACATCAGCAATATGTTGGCAGCGACATTGCCAGGTGTTATCGATGCTGCTGTTCCTTTTTATGGTACCCCAGCTAAAGAGCCGATAGTAAAAAATATTAAAGGGCCGTTAATGATACATTTTGCCGAAATGGATAAGCGCGTTAATGCCACTTGGCCAGCTTATGAAAATTTATTAAAACAAAATAACGTCGACTATCAAGCATTTATTTATCCGGATACTAATCATGGTTTCCACAATGATTCTACTGGCCGCTATAATAAAGAAGCTTCCGAGCTAGCTTGGTCAAGAACGATCAAGTTTTTTAATCGGCATTTAAGCTAGTTTATTTATTGTTGCCGTTAACAAAAGAGGGGTATTAATTTTTTAATCAAGCTTATCACGATACTGGTTAAATCATTGTACTCCTTAGTCTCATCCGAAAAATAATTACTCTGTTCTACCCAATGCCTTGAATTGTTGGGCTTGTTGCTCACATCCTACCCAATAATTTTTATAAAGGCGGCATAAGTTTTCTTTTCCAATACAAGTTGAATGTTTTATCGAAACATTGTGTCCATTATTGACTTCCGTCAAGGCTCAAGAAAATAAGGAGTGTATTGTGTAATGGTGTGACCACAGTGAGGAATGCATGATGGCGACAAAAAACAAAAGCGAATTGGTCGCTGTAACTGAAAAAGAATATGAAAAGCTGGACACGCTTGTCAGTTCAATATCCAGTACACAAGCAAACAAGAAACATGATGACGATACCTCCATTAAAGACGTTATTGGGCATCGTGCTCATTGGATCAGTTTGTTCTTAGGGTGGTACAGAGAGGGAATGGCTGGCAAGCAAGTGTATTTCCCTGCAGAAGGTTATAAATGGAATCAGCTGAAAGAATACAATAAACAACTCCGAACTGATCAACGGTCGTTAACATGGGAAGACGTTACCTTACTTTTACGTGAGAATCACAAAAAGCTTATCAAATTCATCAGCGATCATACGAATGCCGAGTTGTACGGAAAGCCTATGAAAGGAGCAAATAATAATTGGACACCGGGTCGATGGGCTGAGGCCGCGGGTTCAAGTCATTATCGGTCTGCGTCTAAGTTTATTCGGGCTTGTTTGAAAAAATAGCCTGAATGTTACGTATGCGCCTGTTTCGCACGAGGAAAAAACGGTGCCCAGTGGCGGATTAATTTGTAGGAACAAATTAAGACAGTTCTGCTGCCCGATCAAAAATTGCTCCTGCATTTTTGACTACATAACCTCGGTGAAAAATAATTCACTATAGTATTATTCCAATAATGTGCACACTAGTTAAGGCGCTTTGAGTTTGTAAATAATTTAAACGCCCCTTTTGTTAATCATGTTTTTTTATTTTAGAAAATGTATTCCAAGTTATGAAAATTTCTCCAGCCATTTAATGCAGCGTTGTGTGTCGCGTTCTTCATAGATGCGCAAAGCCGATAGAGGGGTAAGAGTAAAGTCATTTTCTCTATCTTCTGCCAGTGCTGTAATTCGCATGGTATACCACGCAGTTACTCCACCTCGAGGTGGGTTATCAAATTTAGGGAAGTTAGGGTCACCGCCGTCTTTAGTTAACCAGGATTTTGGTAAATGAGGGTTTAGAACCATGGCTCGGGCTAGGCTCACCATGTCAGTTGAGCCACTCGCGATGGCTTCTATTGCCTGTTCACGTTTTTCGAACCCCCCCGTCACCATTAAGGGTATATTCGTTACTCCTTTGGCGCGCTGTGCAAAATTAATGAAGTAGGGGCCATTTTTTGATGAGCTATCTGAGCTCGCCTTGGCTCCGGGGAAATAAGTCCCGCCGCTAATATCGATGAGATCAATCGATGTTTGATCAAGCATTCGAATGACTTCTAAAGCGTCATCGTTACTTATTCCGCCTTCTAGTTTATCGGTCGAGTTTATTTTTATACCGATTGGGAAGGTAGGGCCAACGGCTTGTCGTACCGCTTTTATTATTTGATGCACTATGTTGAACCTAGCTTCGACTGAACCTCCGTATTGGTCGATCCGGTGATTGAATAACGGTGATAAAAATTGGTTAAGCAAAAAGCCGTGTCCAGCATGAATTTGGACTCCACTAAATTCAGCATGCTTGGCATATGAAGCTGTTCTTGCATACTGGCTCGGTAAGGTTTGAATCTCGTCGACTGACATCTCGTCACATTGGAGGCCTTCAATATTTAAAGCAGAGGGCCCTTTTGGTTGGCTGATTGGTAAATGTGAAAGTGCACCCGCATGTCCGAGTTGCGGCCACAAATGGGCTCCTTCGATGGTGCCGCGACGGGCCAGAGCTTGTAATGCTTTTTGATTGGAGTGTTGCGTTAATACCAAATTGCCTGGTTTTTCGGGATAGCGGAAATCGCCCTGTACTTCGCCAATCAGTGATAAGGCAGCTCCGCCTTCAGCCCATTTTTCGTAGAGCCGACACTGTGCGCTGCTGGGGTCGCCAGCTCCATTCCCAAGTGAATCAGACATGGCTGACTTTACGATTCGGTTTTTAAGTATGGCCCCGCAGGGGAGTTCAAGCGGCTGACCAAGAACATTACTTGACTTAGAGGCTTTTGGGCTTGCTGAATTATCTATCATCATATTTCCTCACAGGTATATATCGATATGTGAATCAGTGAAAAGTTATAGCCATCTCTAGTGTTTAGCTGAGTTTATTTGCTACAAAAGTTCGTTTTTAACGGCTGACAAAAAAGCTCGGATATTGTCTTCATTTCGAGTGTAAAAGGTCCATTGACCATGTCGGACAGAATCAACTAAACCAGCCTCTTTTACTTTGTTGATTTTTAACTATTCAGGGGGCTTAGATTCGGTAATGGACTTTCTCATATACCAATAACCAAATTTTGCATCTAACCAATAAGCTAGAAAAAAGCCCACACCCGCAGAAAAGAAAATTGATATTGGTGATATTAAATTAAATCCCGATTCTGGTTGTAAAGTTAAACCATACAAAGATGCTGTCATACAGAAAGTAATCATTAATGCATAAAAACCAACTGCGCTATTGATTTTCTCCATGAACTTAAAAATATTTCTAAAAAAAATCGTATTAGCTATTGCAGAAAGGCATGGTCCAACAACAGAAAAGCCTAAAATTACATACATGTCTTCAGTGCTAATAGGTAAATTTTCCATGTTAGCTAAGTCAGCGCCTTCACTTATTCCAAATAAAATTCCTATAAGTGCACCTATAATATTAGGCGGTTTTAAATAATGGCTTTTGCTTGACTTTATATTTGGCCTCGTATCAGAAGGGGTTTCATTGTGAAGGTTTTTAAGGAGCTTAATATTAAGGCCTGGTGTTAATATTAGGGCAAAAGAAATAAAACTACATGTCAGTAATATCTGATTAAGGTTTTTGCTTTCTCCAGATACAAAAACGCCAATAAATGATCCGATACCAAGTATTATGAGAATGATATTTAGTGTTTTAGCAATTGAGATAATTTTTTTACAATTATCTATTATCGCAAAAATTGATAAGCCATAAAGTATTAAAAATAAGAAAAAACTAATTCCGAATTCTAGTAATATTAAAACTGTTAAGATACAGACAGTGTTTAAGCTGATGCCAGTTTTATTTATTGCCGTAAGATTTAAAATTTTTTCACTAAGTTTCATAGTTCGTGACATCAGCCTAAATGATTATTATAGGTTTAAACTGGCTCCATTTATCCTTATCCAGTCATGTGTGGCAATATACTGAAGTCATGCAAAAGGTAAAAGGGTTAATCCTCAATTATTAGCGTGTGCAATTGATATGGCTCCAAATGCCTCATTGATTTTCTTATTGGGTTGGTACCTCAGTAGCTTGAACCACTGATACGAGAGTTTCAATCCAAAAAATAGCTACCGTTTACTACCTAGTGCCGCTTATTTCGGGGCCTATAGGCCAAATATTTTGTTGGGCTCCTCTTGAAGGGAAGTTGGGCTTATTGGAGGTCCGCTCAAAAGGGCGATTTAATTTTATATCCTATTATTGATAGTGATATCACTATTATCCCACACCTTAACGCTACTTAAACCAAGCCTCCCAATAATAAATTGATCGCATAATAGACACCAATCGATGTACAATCGATCGCTATAAAAATTTATTTAAAGATTTCTTTTTGGAATATGTATTAAGTAACAAAAGGAGTTACCTACCATGCCATATCAGTTTTTCAAACCAGCTCTAACGATTTCCATTTTTGCAATTCTAACTGCTTGCGGTGGCGGTGGCGGTGGCGGTGGCGGTGGCGGTGGTAGTACGCCATCGAATACCTCTCCAGTATTCACATCAAGTAGCAGTGTCAGTACCGCCGAAAACCAGTTGGTTACAGGCTATGTACCGGTTGTGGAAGATTCTGATGGTGATGTCGTGAGCTACAGTCTGAATGGTGGTGATGACGAAGCTTCTTTTGCTATAAATGGCACTACAGGAGCGCTCAGTTTTATCAATGCTCCTGATTTTGAAATCCCGGCAGATTCTAATGCTGACAACGTTTATATAGTCCAGGTCACAGCCAGCGATGGTAACGGTGGTTCCGCAACACAACTTGTTAATATCACAGTAACGGATGTGGTGGGAGATAATAACACTGTCAATAATGCACCTACATTTTCCTCTGGTAATGCAGTCACCACGGCAGAGAATGAAGTGGCAACTTCCTATACGGCGGTTGCAACAGATGCTGATGGTGACACCGTAACTTATAGTCTCAGCGGTGGTGTTGATCAAAGTCTATTTACCATTGATGCAGCAAGTGGTGTGCTTCAATTCCTTAACGCTCCTGACTTTGAAGCTCCAGGAGACAATGACAGTAATAATGTGTACATCGTTGAAATTGCTGCAGATGACAATAATGGTGGTATCACAGTACAGAGTATTAGCGTTACTGTATCTGATGCGCTTCAATTGTTGGCAGTTGAAATGACTTATCCGGCAGCGAACGCTAACCTAGGGGGCGAAGTTACCTCAAGCAATGTAGTTGGTAATATTGTTGATTCAGAGGGAGGGGTCGTTGATTCGACCGATATTACCAGTTTGAGTGTAAACGGTGTACCGGCAACCTTCTCACCAACAATACCATCTCGTTGGAGTGTACAGGTTCCCATTCAGGCAGGTTCAAATGACTTGTTAATATCTTTTATTGATGGTGATGGGGAAACAATAGAGTCCACACAGCAAGTGGATAACCAAGCACTGCTTGCAAACCCCCAGGGGGTAGCACTTGATACGGTCAATGACCGTCTGCTTGTGGCTGATATGGATATGCAAGCGCTTGTGTCCGTTGATGTGGTAACCGGTAGTAGAACGACAATATCTGACGAGAATAAAGGTGTCGGAACCGATCTTTCAGAACCTGTCGATATCGAACTGGATAGCGCTAATAATCGAGCACTGATTGTTGACCGAGATGAGGGTTTGCTATTTGCGGTCAATTTGACTTCTGGTGATCGTACAATTCTTTCTGGCAATGGTGTGGGTAGTGGCACAAACCTAGTATTCCCCTCAGGTGTTGTTTTAGATGGTGTGAATAATCGAGTATTTATTGTAGACGGCAGCCTTGAGGCAGTTGTTGAAATCAATCTGAATACCGGTGTTCGAACGATACTCTCTAGTGCAGGATCCGGTAGTGGTGCAGGTTTTGACAACCCCATATCAATAGCATTAGATGAACCAAGTAATCGATTACTTGTTCTTGATCAATCGTTGGATGCAGTCTTTTCAGTGGATCTGGCAACGGGTGATCGAGTTATTCTTTCTGGCTCAGGCGTTGGTAGTGGTGCCAGTTTTGATACCCCATCGGCGCTGGCCTTGGATGCAGCAAACAATCGGGTGTTGGTTTCGGACTTGCGTCAGTTATTGAGTGTTGATCTCAGTAATGGTGATCGAACAGTGATTGCTGATACCCCTCCAAGTGGGTTCAATATTGGGCAATTCTCAGGGCTTGCACTGGATACCAATGGTAATCGAGTATTTGTTGCCGATTTTGGCTTAGATAGAATATTATCAAACGATCTCACCAGTTCTGATCTCACTATTCTTTCGGATAGTGCTGTTGGTAACGGCAATAATTTATTCAGGCCTGAAGGGGTTGCATACGACATAGTAAGTCAACAGGGGTATATCATTGAAGGTAGTAGAGGTTTAACTTCTATCGACTTTACCACTGGAGATCGCACCAGACTTTCTGGTTCAGGTACAACTATTACTTTGCCAACTAGCGTTGCATTGGATACGGCAAATAACCGGGCTTTGGTAACAGACCAGTTTCGAAATGCCCTTTTTGCCATCGATCTAACGAGTGGTGATCGAACGATACTTTCAGATGGTACCAACGGTGTTGGTCCCAGCTTTAGTATCCCAGCTGATGTTGTTCTCGATGATGCGAATGATCGTGCTTTGGTCGTCGATAGTGATAGTAATATACGCGCATTATTTGCGGTTGACCTCAATACCGGGGACCGCACTATTATTTCCAATAGCGCCACGGGTTCTGGAGACAATTATGGATTCATGTCTGGTGTCGCACTAGACAGCGCCAATAATCGTGTTCTGGTGACTGATCGGGGTGGGCCACAAAATGTTTTTTCGGTCGATCTGGATAATGGAGACCGTACCATCCTGTCTAATACTGTAAATGGCCCTGGCCCTAATTTCAGTAGCTTGAGGGATATAACATTAGATACTGCCAATAACCGAGCGTTTGTAACTAATAGTCAAAGTGTTTTTGGCACTGGTGCTTCCGCGTTGTTTGCTGTCGACCTTTCATTTGGAATTCGATCACTGTTTTCCAGTAATGGTATTGGTAATAGCGTGAACTTTTTTGAGCCGGAAGCAATGGCTCTTGATACAGCCAATAACCGTTTGTTTATAGTTGACCGAAAAATTAATGTTTTATTTATTGTCGATTTAGCAACAGGGCAAAGAGCTATTGCTGCAAAGTAAGGTGAACTCCACATTAAGTGTGACTAACAAATAGTTGCACTTAATGTGCAGATCTATCGGGTATTAGGGGGAGCAAATTTATTAAATAGTGTTTGTTATCAGAAAGTCGATAGTGAATTCTAAGGGTATTTTTACTAACTTCCGCATAGTGAAAGAAGCCGCTATTTATAAATAGTTCTTTGGTGTTGTGGTTATCCGCTGTGCTGTCTAATTGGTCCATGTACTTCAATAACCGTAAGCTCACCACAATCGAGTAGATTGCAGCGTAAAAGTCAGGGATATATGTAAGAAGGAAAAATGGTGCCCAGACGCGGATTAATTTGTAGGAATAAATTAAGACAGCTTTGCTGCCCATAGGGTGAGGGCCATGGATGGCCTGAATCAATCGAACCGGTTCGATGAAGCTCACTACAACCAAATAGATCACAGAGGTAAGAGTCAGGAATATATGTAACAAGGAAGAATGGTGCCCAGACGCGGAATCGAACCACGGACACGAGGATTTTCAATCCTCTGCTCTACCAACTGAGCTATCTGGGCTTTAGGGAGGCTGGCCTTTTTGGCCGAGGCGCGTATTAAAGAGATTTTGGCCGCTGGAGTCAAGTGTTTTAGACCTCTATCGAGCATTAAGCCTGTTTATTAATCAATAACTTAAGGCTTTCAGCTGAGGTCGTGCTGTGAAGTATCGAATTTGATGCATTTTATACTCACTGAGGTGGTGAACTTATGCATATCACTGTGTTTATAGAGTACTTTCTGGCAAAAGGCTTCATATTCGAAGATGTCGGCAACGTTAATAATCAGCACAAAATCCACGGTCCCTGTCACTTGATAACATTGTTTGACCTCTGGGGCTTTTAAAATCATATCGACAAAGGTTTTTCTAAGTTCGGCTCTATCGGACTTCATTTCGACTTCAACCACCATATTAAGCCTGCGTTGGAAGCTGTCTGTCGAGACGATAGCGACGATGCGGTCGATAACCCCTTCGGCCTTTAGGCGTTGTACTCGCTTTAAGCAGGCTGGGGCCGATAAACCAACTTTTTCGGCCAATGCTAAGTTAGTCTGATCGGCATTTTCCTGTAGCTCATGGAGTATACGGATATCGATATTATTGAGTTTCATTAATAATATTTCGTTTTTTAAAGAGTTTAGAAATTATAATTTCATTATTGATTAATAAAAAGCATTAATTATTTTGTATGTTGCTAAGCTATTCGCTGATTTTATAGGCGTCGAGCTTAAAGAGCCGATGGTGTTAATCGTATCTATAGAGAGATGAAATGAAGGAATCGACTAAACGTCTGCAATTGGGCAATGTGAAACAAGGTCTTCAACGTTGGTTACATGAAACCTGGGTAATTTTTTGGAGCCTGGTAAAGATCATGGTGCCGATATTATTGATTGTGCGCTTTGTAGAGTTAATGGGGTGGATTGAAGCGCTGGGCCTGATGATTCAGCCTATTATGGTGTTGGTAGGGTTGCCTGGTGAAACCGGCCTAGTATGGATGGCTGCAATGGCAAGTAATATATACACCGGTATGGCGGTATTTTATCAGCTAGGCATGGCCGATCAGTTAACGGTTGCTCAAGTGAGTGTGCTGGGCCTTATGATACTGTTGGCTCATGGTTTACCTGTAGAGGTTGCCATCGCTCGGGCAACGGGTGTTAGTGTGTGGTTTTCGCTCTTGTTGCGTGTTGGGGGTGCTTTGATACTGGGTGCCTTGTTGAGTTATGTTTATAGCCGTTATTTGCTGTTACAGGAACCGGTTCCAGTGTTGTGGCAGCCAGAAATAATTGATTCAAGTTGGGGAGGTTGGTTTATCACTCAAGGGCAAACCTTGCTTGCGGCCTTGTTGATTATTGCTGTGCTAACGTTGTTAATTCGCACGCTGCGATTTTTGGGTATCGAGAGATTAATCCACTTTTTATTAGCGCCAGTTCTGCGAGCAATGGGTATTGGTGTAAAGGCTACCAATATTATGATTGTGGGTTTAACCTTAGGGTTGTCGTTTGGTGGTGGTTTATTAATTAAGGAAGCCCGTTCAGGAAAAATTGAGGGCAAAGATATTTTTATGACCATGGCATTTTTAAATTTGTGCCATAGTTTGATTGAAGATACTTTGTTGATTCTTTTGCTCGGTGCAGATTTAACGGCGGTGCTCTGGGTGCGCTTAGTATTCAGTTTGTTAGTTATTGTTTTACTTGCCCGTTTTTTTAATAGGGTGCCGGTCCATAAACAACGTTGGTTTTATCGGCCAATGGGATAGAATCTTTTAGCAAGTTGAGTACTCTGGTTTTCTATGAAGGTTGTTACTATTAATGAATATCGATAATTATTATAAACAACAAGGCTCTGGCCCGCCGATTGTTTTTATTCATGGCTCATTTGCAAGTACATCAACATGGAATGGCATGATAGATGTTTTGGGTGAGACCCACCATTGCATTTCTATTAAGTTACCTGGACATTGTGGTATGCCTGACCCGCAAGATTTTTCCAGCCCAACAATGGAAACAGAATTAGCGGTTGTTGAGAGTGTTGTTAATAAGCTTGTCGGTAGTGAGCCTGTTCATCTTGTCGGGCATTCCTATGGCGGTGTTGTTGCTTTGGCACAAGCACTTAAAGGTAATTTGGCCTTAAACCAGTTAACCTTATTTGAGCCTGTTGCTGTCTGGATATTTGAAGCCGCAAAAGATGCGATGATGTCGAAACAGGTTGAACAATTTCTACAACGTTATCGACATGATGTTTCTCAGCAAGTGCCACATGTTTGTGGACAGGGAATTGATTTTTGGGGTGGTGAAGGGGCATTTGAAACATTACCAGACTTTATTAAAGACAGTATGGATTTAATGGTGAGTAATAATATTCGCCATTGGGATATTGCCGATACAGTTAATGTCAACCTTGCTGATGTGCAAAAAATAACAACACCAACTCGTTTGGTTAGCGGTAGCCAATCGAGTGTTGTTGCCCATGCCATTATTAATCATTTAGATGAGCAATTGCCTAATAGTAAAAAATATATTGTTGAAAGTGCCAGCCATTTTTTAGTAACAAGCCATGCTGGTGAATGCGCGAATGTGCTACAAAATCCATTAACTAGTTGATTGGGGAATAATATGACTCAAGTAATTAATCAGTACTGCCCGCGTTCGGGTAAGCCGGTTGCTGACGATTCATTAACGACCTATAGAGGGTTAACTGTTGGTTTTTGCAATTCAGGATGTAGAGATGATTTTGCCGGCCACGTTGAAGACAGGCCCGATGACCGGCAATATTTTGATGTGCTTATTAAAGAGGGTAACCTTAAAGCCAGTTAGTTATTTAGTAAATTCTGTTGGCTTTTCAATTTCATAAAAACCTTCAGAGATCATTTCTATTTTGCTTTCCAATAAGGCTTGGGCATCGTGCAGGCCGCGATTATAAAAGTATGGTCCTACTTCTTCTGTAAAGAAATCAAGCAAAAATTCTGCATCAAACTGAGCAATGCTTTGGTCCAATTCTTCTGCAAAATAGAGTTTGATTTTTTTAACGAGGATCTCTTTTTCGTCTTTGGTAAATTCAATGTCGGCCATAAACAATCCTGATTAAAACAAAGAGGTTTATTTTTCCTCAGGCACATATCCATCAATTTTGTCGAGATCATCTCCTGTAAAGAATTTTTCCATCTGCTCGCCAAGATAAGTTCGTGCACCTAAATCCATAAGGTTCAATTGTTTCTCGTTGATCAACATCGTTTGGTGTTGCATCCACTCTTCCCACGCTTGTTTGGAAATAGTGTCAAAAATAGTTTGGCCTTTAGCGCCAGGGAGTGGAGGAATAGCTAAGCCTTCCATTTCTTTTTTGTATTTGCGGCACATAACCATGCGAGACATAAGTGTTAACCTTTATGGGTGTTAATAAATGTGGTGTTAGTCGATAAGAGTGATTAATAAAGGCCTACCAACAAGAGTGTCGTTATACCAGATTTAACGTCATATTAAGAGAAGGCTCGGCTATAACATCCAATAATTTTTTAACGGGTGCTGCCAAACCTAATTGTTGCCATTCTTCTTTGCTAAACCAGCGTTGTTGATCGTCGCAGGCAACTTTGGCAGTGACTTTTTTAATATGGATGTGAACTGGACAAATATCAAGGTGGTAATGGCTAAAGGTATGGCGAAATGATTGCCATGGCTGGCCTGTATCAATGTCGCCGTGGTGTTCTTGGCAATGGTTTAGTGCATCTTCGTTTACCGATAGTTCTGGGAAGCTCCATAGTCCTCCCCAAATACCGGTTGGCGGGCGTTGCTCCAGCAAAATATGACCTTGTGGGTTCTGTAAAATTAAAAATTGAGTCGTCTTAACAGGCAGTGTTTTTTTCGGTTTTTTTCCGGGGTAGTCCTGAGGGTTACCTTGTTGATAGCCCATGCAATGCGAGGTTAAAGGGCAGCTTATGCAATCGGGTTTACTGCGAGTACATAGGGTTGCTCCCAAATCCATCATCGCTTGTGTGTAGTCGGCAGCGCGTACATCGGGTGTGTGTTCTTCGGCGAATTGCCAGAGCTTAGCGGCTACCTTTGTCTGTCCCGGCCAGCCATCAACTGCGTGAAAGCGAGCCAGTACGCGCTTGACGTTGCCATCAAGTATTGTGGCTCTCTTATCGAGTGAAAGGCTGATAATTGCCCCAGCTGTTGAGCGGCCAATACCGGGTAAACTTTCCAGCTCTTCGACGGTTTTCGGGAACACTCCTTGATATTGATCAACAACTGTTTGCGCGCATTTGTGTAAATTGCGTCCTCTTGCGTAATAGCCTAGGCCAGTCCAAAGCTGTAGCACTTCATCTTGAGTGGCTGCTGCCAGCTTACCTACAGTGGGAAAGCGCTTCATAAAGCGCTCAAAGTAGGGAATTACCGTCGCAACCTGGGTTTGCTGCAGCATAATTTCCGACACCCATACACGATAAGGGGTCCTGTTTTGCTGCCATGGCAGGTGTTTGCGGCCATATTGATCAAACCAGCTGAGCACTTTTTGGGAAAAGGGGATATCTGGTTCGGGCGTAGATACGGATTTATTGTTGGAGGCCATAAGTTAACAAAAAGTCTTTATGAATATTAGAAGACAGAAGTAGGTTGGCCAGTGTATGGGCTTTGGCGGGCCGGCTCAATAAAAGAAGTTATAAATTAACCAAAATTTTGTAGTTTTTACTTGCGGATCTAAATGATAATGATTATCATCATTTTCTCGATTTTTAATTGGTTTGCGATAATGCATGCCAGTATTTAGATTTGCCTATTTGTTCTCAGGAATTATGTATGAAAAAAGTACACCCAATTGTGGCCATTGTTTTCGCTGGCGTCAGCACCGTTGCTGTAGCCGGTGGTGATCACGGTAAAAACGTCTATGCCAATTTTCCCGTCACGGTAAAAAACTACACCGGAGATAAAAAAACCTCCGAGAGTTATTCAGGGCAGATTGCACGTCACGCTCTTCATAATTCGCTGAAAAAGTTAGCAGGCAAAGGTAATGGTGAGGCAAACCCTGAGTTAGAAGCCCAAATAATGGCCTACCTTGAAGGCAAAGAATCAGGCCGTGCGATTATTAACCCCAAGACAAAGGGAAAGTTTGTTGTTAAGCAAACCACTATCGACGAGATTTCTAAAAAGAAAAACCTATTAGGTAAGACTTATAAAGGCAGTATCCAAGGTTGGCCGGGTAATATGACAGGGCCTGAAGTACTCAAGTTTATGGCTAAAAAAGCCTCTGCGGCTAATGGCGGATACGACCCATTAACAGGTTATGACTATGTGCAGTTGATTTCTAAATTTACGATGGGTGCTGTTTTTTACAATCAGGCTGTTGATAACTATTTAGATGAAGGCCTTTCTGCGGAGAAAAAGCCTAATAACAAGCCTTATAAAGAGGGTGCAGCTTATACCGGTAAGGAGCATGTATGGGATGAAGCATTTGGTTACTTTGGTACGCCTGCACATACATTAAAGTTAACCGCCAAAGATGTGTACAACATTACTAAGCAGAAAGAAGAGGCTTTTGATAAAGCTGATTTGAACCATGATGGTGTCGTTGATTTAAAAACTGAAATGGCTTTTGCTCATGCATACTATGCAGCAGGTTTCGACAAAGGTGGTAAAACGGATTATCTGCATACCATCACTCAAGCATTTTACGATGGTCGTAAACTCATTAAGAAAGCTAATGGTAAAAAATTAAGTGATAAGCAACGTACTAAACTACAAGGTTATGCAGCGACTATTGCTAAAAACTGGGAAAAAGTTATTGCAGAAGCTGTCTTTAAATATGCCGGTTCTACTTATAAAGACTTACAAAAGTTGAAGGCGACAGTCGAATCGAATGGCGATGCTTCAGCCATTTTCCGCAAATACTCTAAGCATTGGGGTGAGTTAAAAGGCTTCTCCTTAGCGTTGCAAACAGGCCAGAAAAACCTGGGTGAAACAGCTGTTAAACTAAATCGCTTGGTTGGTTTTAGTCCGGTATTGTTAGGCAATACCCAGATTTCCGGAATTGATAGTGATGGTTCTTATACGCAGAAATCATCAATATCGATTGAAGAATATATGTTACATATGCTGAAAGTACAAAAGCTTATGGTCGATGATTTTAACGTGAAAGCTCGTTCTAATGATGCCTTGTCAGGTTTAGGTGATTTAGCTAAAAAGTTAGGTTCAGGTAAAAGCGCTGAGAATGACTAAAGGTTTGTATGTGGGTATCGCCTTGAACAGGTGATCTTAGCTGGTGATTTTTAATCACCGGCTTTTTTTGTTTATAGATGTAGTTATTAATTAGATGTTTGAAATAGTCTTCGATTACTGGTCGGATGTGACAACATCCTTTTGGGACCCTAAAAAAAGGGTTTTTGTCGGCTATTTGTTTTCTGCTTTTTTTGTTGCTCTGCTTTGGTTGGTTTGTATTAAGCAAGAAAAGTTGTTTGCTAGTATTAAATCTATTTTTTCAAAAAGAGTATGGTTTTCGAAATCTTCAAAGACAGATTATAAAGTCTTTTTTATCAATAAATTGTTGCTGCTACTGATATCTCCGTTTCTGATTGCACAGCTCGCATTGGCAACCATTATTTTTTACGGATTGTATGATGCGTTCCCTTCTCGCCCTATTGTTTTAGAGAAGTCACCAGCTTGGGCGGTTGTTACTTTATTTACTGTGGGTTATTTTCTATTAGATGACTTTGCGCGTTTTTATGTGCATCGCTTAATGCATTGCTGGCCGTTGTTATGGTCTTTTCATAAGGTGCATCACACCGCGGAAACATTAACGCCAATGACAGTGTTCCGTACTCATCCGGTCGAGTCGGTAATTTTTTCTTTGCGCAGTACTGTTGTACAAGCAGTCGCGATTAGTGGTTTTATCTTTTTTATGGGCGATAGGGCAGATTTGCTGACTGTATTGGGTGTGAACGCATTTGTCTTTGGGTTTAATTTAATTGGTTCAAATTTAAGACATTCTCATATCGGTATTTATTATTGGAGGCCGGTAGAAAAAATATTTGTCTCCCCGGCTCAGCATCAAATACATCATTCGTTAGACAAACGCCATTGGAATAAAAATTATGGTGTGGTACTCGCAGTCTGGGATTGGCTGTTCGGCAGTCATCACCATTCAGAAAAAGATAAGTGTTTAGTGTTTGGTCTCGATAGTAAAGATAAGGATGCCGCACATAGCTTAAGGGGTGTTTATATCGCACCATTTTATGAGAGTTTTACAGTATTAAAAAAATACAGTGTGGCTATTAGTAAAAAGATAGCAGGATTTTATAAAGGCTTGCCTGGCTTACAGTGGGCAACTAAAGATTAATATGAAGGTTTAAGTAAGGTCTACATTATGAGAAGTTATTTATTAAAAAATATACGCTTATTATCATCGCTGGCGTTGTCGGCAGCACTTGCGATGCCTTTGTCAGTGTTAGCGGCAGATAAAGTGAATGTTTACTCTGCAAGAAAAGAAGCGTTAATAAAACCAATACTGGATGTCTTTACAAAAGAGACCGGTATAAAAGTGAATTTGGTAACAGGTAAGGCCGATGCCTTACTGACTCGACTCCGGTTGGAAGGTAAAGCAAGCCCAGCCGATGTGTTTATTACTGTAGATGCAGGTCGATTACACCGAGCAAAAGATGCTGGAGTACTGCAGGTAACGAAAAGTGAGATTTTAGATAAGGCGATTCCCAAAAACTTGCGCGATGTTGATGGATATTGGTTTGGCCTATCACAACGTGCGCGTCCTATTTTTTATGCAGTTGATCGTGTTAAGCCTGAAGAATTATCCACCTACGAAGCCTTGGGTGATGAGAAGTGGCAGGGGCGTATTTGCATGCGGTCTTCGAATAATATTTATAACCAATCATTAACGGCTTCGATGATGGAGGCGATTGGAGAAAAGGCCACTCAGGTGTGGGTTGAGAAGCTAGTCGATAATTTTGCGAAACCGCCAACAGGAGGGGATGTTGACCAACTTAAGGCGGTTAAAGCCGGTGTCTGTGATGTGGCAATTGCAAATACCTACTACTTTGGGCGATTAAGTAATAGTCAGCGACCTCAGGAAAGAGAAGTGGTTGAAAAGTTAGCGATTTATTGGCCTAATCAACAGGATAGAGGAACTCATGTGAATGTCAGTGGTGCCGGTATTACTGCGCATGCGAAAAATGTTGAGAATGCCCAAAAACTAATAGAATTTTTGGCTTCCACTGAATCTCAGGTGTGGTATTCAGCTGTGAATAATGAATATCCTGTTGTTGAAGGTGTCGAAATATCAGATACTCTTAAAGCTTGGGGTGATTTCAAGCAGGATTCTATCGACTTAAGCAAGCTTGGACTTAACAATCGTGCAGCGGTTGAGTTGATGGACCGAGCTGGCTGGAAATAGATAAATAGGTGCATATCTCTAGACATTATCGTTTTTAGAAATGCACGAATGATTTGTATAATTATATGAAGCGCTCACTTGAGCGCTTTTGTTATTTTTGAAAAACACATTATTAGTCGATTTGTATAAATTAGATGTCCGCTACGATAAAAGATAATCGATCAAGTGCATTAAGCCGGCCGCGCATGCATTGGCGCCCGTTGGCTATTGTCGCTGTTGTTATCGCATTGATGATTACTTTGCCAATGATCGTTATCATGGCGACGGTTTTTACCGGCTCGTTTGAGGTGTGGCAGCATTTATTTCAAACTGTATTGTGGGACTACCTGAGTAACTCATTTATCTTAATGTTGGGGGTGGGTTTTGGTGTCCTGATTATTGGTGTCCCCACTGCATGGTTGACTAGCACGTGTGATTTTTCGGGTAGAAAAATTTTCACCTGGGCTTTGTTATTACCATTGGCAATGCCAGCTTATATTATTGCTTACACTTATACCGGGATGCTGGATGCGGCTGGCCCGATACAGGTAATGATTCGCGAATGGACCGGTTGGCAATATGGTGAGTACTGGTTTTTTAATGTGCGCTCTTTGCCCGGCGCTATTGTTATGCTGACTTTAGTTTTATACCCTTATGTTTACTTATTAGCGCGCACAGCATTTTTAGAGCAATCCCCCAGTATTATGGAAGTGAGTCGTACATTGGGTCATGGGCGTTATGAGGCATTTTTAAAATTGTCTTTGCCGATGGCGCGGCCTGCCATTATTGCTGGTTTAACCCTGGCATTAATGGAAACCTTAGCTGATTATGGAACAGTACAATATTTTGGAGTCAGCACATTTACCACCGGTATCTTTCGTGCTTTTTATGGTTTAGGTGATGCATCTGCAGCGGCGCAACTGGCTGCAATTCTATTAAGTTTTGTGGCTCTATTAATTTTGCTGGAACGCTATTCTCGTCGAAAGGCACGTTATCATTCTGTAAAGGGTAAGCCAGTCCAGCGCATGGTTCTGCGAGGAACAAAGGCTAGATTAGCTATTGCTTTATGTTTGTTGCCACTATTGTTGGGCTTTCTTATTCCAGCTGCACAATTATTTTATTGGACATTTACCGACGCTGTCATCGATGTCGTAGCATTTATTGGGCTTGCCTGGAATTCATTTTATTTAGCGCTGTCAGCTGCTGCTATTGCGGTTGTTTTGGCTTTGTTTCTGGCTTATGCAAAACGTTTATACGAAAGAAAAGCATGGGTAAATCATTCCGTTTCAATAGCAGGTTTAGGCTATGCCTTACCGGGAACCATTATTGCCATAGGCGTTATTATTCCGCTAGCGTGGTTGGATCATCAATTAATTGATCTGGCTGAGCAATGGCTAGGCATTGATATTGGCCTATTGCTTTCGGGGACCTTGGTTGCATTATTGTTTGCTTATACTGTACGTTTTTTGGCGGTCTCTTTGGGGGCCATTGAAAGTGGTTTGCAAAAAGTAAAACCAAGTCTTGATAGTGCCGCCCGTTTAATGGGGTATAGCCCTTTGCAGGTGCTAAAGAATATTCATATCCCGCTATTGAAAGGCTCTATGCTTACAGCGTTCTTGATTGTATTTGTTGATGTATTAAAAGAATTGCCAGCAACGTTAATATTGCGGCCATTTAATTTCAATACACTGGCTGTTCGTGCTTACGAATTAGCATCAGACGAGCGTTTAATCGATGCTGCGCCTGCTTCTTTGTTAATTGTTTTGGTGGGTTTAATCCCTGTGATTTTACTCAGTCGTTCTATTACATTGAGCGGCGCCACTGTAGCGATTGATGATAGTGAACATAAAGAAAAAATTTAAATTTAAATATTAAGGAATTAATAATGACAAAATTGACTGATAGTATAAGTGCCCCAAGTACAGGGCTTATTGTGAAGTTAACTATTGCGGTAGTGATTATCGCAGCAGTGATTTACACACTGACAAAGTCATTTTTCTATGCTGAACCAGGTTATATCTATCATGTGAGGACATTAACCGGTAGTGAAGAAGTGGTAACCGAAGTAGGGTATAAATTTTATCCTTTTGGTCGTTACAACTCTTGGAAGAGAGCAATGACTGTTCAGGCGCTTAGCGGCTCTGGTATCAATGCAATTAATGCAGAAAAAGAAGGGGCGAATACTTCTGCCAGCTTACCTCCAATGAGTATTATGTTTTTGGATCAGGTCGATGCGCATGCCGAAGCAACCGTACGGTTTTCGATTCCTTCAGATGAAGAGTCTTTTCTAGATCTTGCTCATGAATACCGTAATCCTGAAAATTTATTACGTACAGCATTAATGCCTGCCTTTAAAGAGACGTTGCAGGCGAATGCATCGCTAATGGCCGCGGAAGAGTATTATGGCGGAGGTCGAACGGAATTTAATTCAGAATTTGAAAATCAAATGAGTAACGGTATTTATTTAGTAAAGCGAGAAGAAGTTCAAGTCAGGGGTGCTAAGCAAGCCAGATCTTCTGCTAATGCTGCTTTAGGTACAGAGCAGGAGCAGTATGGAGAAGATTCAAAAACCGTTTTTGTTGTACAAAAAGTATTAGATGCCAATGGGCAACCATTGCGTAAGTCGCAGCGCTTTATTGATTTCGGTATTACAGTGGTATCTGCATTAGTGACGGATATGCAACCTAACCAGAAGTTTATTGAGCGTATGCAGCTTAAACAAAAAGCATCAGCTGATAGAGCTATTGCACGAGAGCAAAGAGTTCAGGAAGAAGAGCAACGTTTATTGGCTATTGCTCGAGGTGAACGTGAAGTGGCTGAGCGTCAAGCAAAGGCTAAAGTTGAACAAATTCAGAAAACTACCGAAGCGGAAACCGAAAAGCAATTAGCGATTACTGGCTCCGAGAAACTCAAAGAGCAGGCTTTTATTTCAAAAGAGACTGCACAAATTAATCTTGAGAAAGCAAAAATTGAAGCTGAAACTAAGCGCACCTTGGCGGATGCTGAAGCGTATCAAAAGAAAGTTATCTTGCAGGCAGATAATGCCTTGGCTCAGAAACTAGAAGCAGAAGTCGAAATTCAAAAATTGTGGGCAGATGCCTTCTCGAAACGTAAAGTGCCAACTACCGTTTTTGGTGGCGGTGGTTCATCAACACCGGTGGGTAGCGATGCGGAAACGAAAGCCTTTATGCAGTTGTTAACCATCGATGCTGCTAAGCGCTTGAATTACGATCGAGAGCTTACCCAAGATAAATAGACTCGTGATAAATAAGTAACGTGGTATACATTGATTTATGAGTAAGTTAGCCGTTGAGTTAGTTCAACTATCAATAGACAACATTACCGTGGGGTACGATGGCGCTGCCATCGTGCATGATGTGTCCATGACGCTAGGTAATGGTCAAATTGGCTGTTTATTAGGGCCCAGTGGCTGTGGAAAGTCTACATTGTTGCGAGCCATCGCTGGTTTTGAACCTGTAATGGGTGGTGAGATCACGATGGAAGGTAAATTGCTTTCATCCGTAAGTTACACTCAGGTACCAGAGCGCCGCCAAATCGGTATGGTGTTTCAGGACTTGGCATTATTTCCTCATATTACCATTGAGGAAAATATTCAGTTTGGTTTAAAGGGCTGGTCCAAAACTAAACAAGATGCCCGTGTAACTGAATTGCTGGAGCTAGTGGGTTTATCGGGTATGGAGGAGCGCTATCCGTATTCACTGTCTGGTGGGCAACAGCAGCGTATCGCGTTGGCACGGGCGATAGCACCAAAACCAAAACTTTTGCTGTTGGATGAGCCTTTTTCTGGTCTCGATGCATCGATGCGTGAAAAGTTGGTACCCGAAGTTCGTGAGATTCTATTGAAAGAAGAGATGAGCGCTTTGCTGGTTACCCATGATCAGATGGAGGCGTTTGCCATGGCGGATCAGGTAGCGGTGATGCAATCTGGTCGAGTTTTGCAGTGTGATACCGCCCACCGTATTTATCATGAGCCTAATGATCGCTTTGTTGCTGACTTTGTGGGTGAGGGAGATTTCCTTAGCGGGATTGTAGTGGATGAGTATCAGGTGAACTCGTCCTTAGGTGTGTTGCGCTCTTCACATGCGCATGATTATGTTGTTAATCAGTCCGTAGAGATTCTGGTTCGACCTGATGATTTACTCCACGATGATGATAGTGAGATTGAGGCCGAAATTATTAGCAAGCAGTTTCGCGGGTCCCATTTCCTGTATCGTGTCAGGCTCGATTCTCAGCAGGAACTATACTGCTTTGCTTCGTCTCACCACGATCATGCGCTGGGTGAACGCATAGGTGTGAAGTTGGATTTGGATCATTTAGTGATGTTTGAAACAACGTCATAGATCGTTGGTTTTAATTAGCGCGTGCCCTTAGATTGATATATTTTTCACCATCGCATTGGCTTGAGGGCCAGTTGTCGTTAAAATGGTACCCCCATATCAGTTAGAAACATAATAACAAGCGACTGAATGATATCTGCTGTTGTGATAACCGTATATTTGTATAACTTTTAGGTCTGCCTGATGCAGTGTTTGTTATTGGTATCGGCTACAATGCGGCGTATAGATTTTAGTAGTACACATTGCGTTTAAATTAAAAAATTAAATAGAGATAGTTTTAGGGGAACAATTGTTATGAGTGAAATTCGCAGCGAGTTAAAGTATTTGTCGTCTCATGAGTGGGCGCGCGTTGAAGAAGATGGCACTGTAACCATTGGTATCAGCGACTATGCACAAGACAGCTTAGGCGATGTTGTTTATGTAGAGTGTCCAGAAGTTGGAGCAATGGTTGCTGTTGGTGAACAAGCAGCTGTTGTTGAATCGGTAAAGGCCGCTTCGGATATTTACTCTCCTATTTCAGGTGAAGTGATTGCGGTTAATGAAGCCTTAGAGGATACGCCAGAAATTGTTAATGATTCACCTTATGATGATGGTTGGTTTTTTAAAGTTCGACCAGATGAGATAGAAGAGTTAAGTAATGCGCTCGATAGTGAAACATATGAAGGCCAGTTAGACGAATAATGCTTATGCAATCGCCTATTGTTATGACAATAGGCGGTTTTGAATGCTTGTGTTAGAAAGACATAGAGTCTGAAGCGCCAATACCCATATCAATCAGTTGAGAGCATAAGGTTTCATAGTCGTATTGGCTAAGCCCTACATAGACCAGTACCTGCTCTGCAATCCTTTGCCATTCATAATCTTCTGTTTGCCCTCCCAAGTTTTTATAATTGCCACAAATATTTTCGGCCATTTTTAAAATAGCGAGTAATGTGCGCTTTTGTGAATTTTGGTTTTCATCGGAAATAATTTTTTCTACGTTGTGATGCTCATGTATCGCCTGTGTGATATGCATTGGTAGGTTCCAGGATTTAGCAACATAATAGCCAACAACAGCATGATTTGTTTTGGCTAACTCATTTTCAGTGTCGGTAATAGTGGCATCTGTTCGGGCATAAGACTCTTCGATAATGTCTTTATAGTTATCTAAACGCATCATTAACAAAGGTACGCCGCAGTTATGAAATAACCCAAGGCTATAGGCTTCATCAGGTGATGAGTAACCTATTTGTTTGGCAATGGCGGCGCAGGCCATGGCTATTTCCATGGCGTTATCCCAAAAACTCCCCAGTGTAATAATATCGTCATTGGATAATTCGCCTCGAATAGACAGCGCATTAACGAGATTAACAACGCTGTTGACGCCAAGGATATTAACCGCTTGTTTAACGGATGTAATATTATTGGCTAAACCAAAGGAGGATGAATTAACCGTTTTTAATACCTTTCCAGAGAGGCCGACATCTTGGCTGATAAGTTCTCCGATGCGTGCCAAACTGCAATCAGGCATCACTTGTTCCATTTGTAAGTCAACCATTATCTGTGGTTGTGGTGGGATGTGAACACCTTTCAAAATAGATTGGATTTGTTCATCGGTTAACTCTATAGACATATTAATAAATCACTCTTTTGGCTCGTCGATAGTAGATATTAATGACATTATTTCATTTAAAGAATTGGTTACAAATATATTGTAAACACCTTGTTTTTCATTTAGCTGGGTTTGAATTTTCCCAAATAATTTTTTTAACTGTTCTTGTTGATCTGCTGAAAAAATGGCGGAGCCTAACTGTTGATTTGTACCTTCAAAATATAAAGAGCGAATGGTTGCGACAGTTTCAGTAATCGCTTTTTTTCGGTTTTTATCAAAGCGATCAAAATAAAAATTATCAGAAGGTTCTCCAGTATTGTTACCATTTTCTTCATCGATATATAGCAATAATTTTTGTAGTTGATTAATTGAAGCTTCTACACTGCTGCTAATAGAATATAATTTTTTAGAGGGGGATAGCTGCTGAAAAGCAATGGTTAGTGGGCCGTTCGTTTGCCACTGTTGAATCAGCGTTTTTATATCGCTGATAAATAATTGACTTTGTAGTTCTAGCAATTTTCTGCGTCGATTGTTGGGTAGCTCATGCTTTTGTAATCCTGCTTTTTCTAACGCTAAAGGGACCTTATCTTGTTGTTGAAAACGGTCAGCAGAGGCTTTTTCTTTATCTCCCCAAAGTAAAAATTCCATTGCGTGTAAGCCCAGTGTGACTTCTTCAGGGTCCGTTCGTCCATTCTGTTTGCGCACAGTATTCGCATTGATAGCTACCGTAATATCATTGACGATGCCACTTTGAAGGTAAGGCCCGTAGCTATCGAGATAACCTGGTTGCAATGGCCAGGCGGCTAATGCAAAACGTAATTCAGACAGGTTTTTAATCACACCACTATTAACAGAGGTTGTAATGTCATCGATAAACAAAAAAGGCAGCATTCTTTGGTAATGGGTGAATGTTAATTGCCATTGCTTTTGAGCACTTAGTAAAGATTTAGCATCAGGTTGATCAAGTAAGCTATCAATCTCTTTCTTGAGCTGTTCGGCATATTCGAGCATTGCGATATATTCTTTCAAGCCTGTTTGCCATAGGTCCGTGGCCAGGCTATCGGCTTCTGCATCGGTAATCGTTAGCGTATGCTTGGGTGGGGGTGTTGGATTGGCCTCCAGGGGAAGTGCTTGTTCTTCTGACGATGGTTTGCAAGCCACACATAGTAATGTTGCCAAAAGGAGAAATAGCCATTTAATACGGCGTTGAGCACCTAATGCTATTGAAATAAGGCGTGTGGGGTTTGCAAGCATTAACAAATCTATACTGTATATTTTGAGAGCCATAACGTAAACATTCCCGATCTACGTTATGCAGTTTAGGGTTGTTTTAATTATAGGTATATATTCAGAAATAGGATCAAAATATTACATTTTTATCCTATTTTTTTAAGCTTAAGGCTGTTTGCCCATTATTTTGATTAGTGCCTTTATGGTGTACTTAACGTAAGCTGATGACTGGCCAATTATTATCTAGCGCATGGGATTTTAAGGTATCGTCAGGATCGACGGCTACGGGTTCATGTGCATACTCCAATAACGGCAAATCATTGATTGAATCGCTATAGAAAGTCACTTTTTTGGGCGCAAGGTTTTCTTGTTTCAGCCACTCTTTCAGGCGAGCAATTTTCCCTTTCTGGAAGCAGGGGGTGCCCGTGAGTTTGCCTGTTAATTGCCCATCAATTGTTTCGGGCTCTGTCGCTAGTACAGTATCGATGCCTAGCCATGGGCCAATAGGGCCTGCAACAAATCGGTTGGTAGCGGTAATAATGATTAACATATCGCCGTTTCCCTGATGTTCCTGAATTAAAGCATCTGCCTTGGGTAAGCGCAGTTTTGCCACAACCGTTGACATGAACTCGTTGTGTAATTGCTCGCGCGCCTCCATGCTCATTGGTATCAATGGTGTCAGTACAAAGCGTTGATATTCATGGATATCGAGGGTTTTATTTTGATATTCCCTATAAAAGCGATCATTTTCCTTGCTGTAATGCTCGGCATCAACGATCCCTTTATTGACTAGAAATTCCCCCCAAGCATGGTCGCTATCACCGGCAAGTAACGTGTTATCAAGATCAAAAATCGTTAAATTCAATGGTATATCCTTTAAGGTATGCTAGGAGAGTCTCAATTTAATACTGTCTGGCTCATAAAGGCGAGAAGCATACGCATAGTTACTCTTTGCGGCAATATTTTTGGTGTTAAGTTACTATCGATGACTCACTAATCGTTATTCTATGATAGAGTTAGGACTCAATAATGCCTTGATTAATAAAGAAATATTTTTTGTGGGGGACAGTGTGATCGATGCAGATGGTTTTCGCGCCAATGTTGGGATGATGATAACCAATGCTCATGGTCAATTGCTCTGGGCGCGACGTATCGGTGGTATGGATGCTTGGCAGTTCCCTCAAGGCGGGATCAATCAAGGAGAAACGCCAGAAGAGGCCTTATATCGGGAGTTGCATGAAGAGGTTGGGCTTTTATCAACCGATGTCAATATTATTGATGTGACTCGTGGTTGGCTCAAATATCGTTTACCTCGCAACTTAATAAGGGAGCATCAGACCCCCTTGTGTATTGGCCAAAAACAGAAATGGTTTTTATTGGAGCTGCTCAGTGACGATAATCAAGTTAAATTGGACCAGTCGCCCGAGGATATTGAATTTGATCATTGGCGTTGGGTAAGTTACTGGTACCCTCTCGATCAGGTTATTCCATTTAAACGAGATGTATATAGACGAGCATTAAAAATATTATCTCCTGCTCATAGCCAGCGCCAAAAAGCACTAAACGGTGAAACGACTAAAATAAGACGTTAAGAATAATTAAAACGCTAGATAGATACTAAATTATGTTGGATTCATTACGAATTATCACACAAGAAGTTAACTCTGCACCTAGCTTGTCAGAAGCAATGCAGGTTGTGGTGTCGCGGATTAGTGATGCGATGGATGTTAAAGTGTGCTCTTTGTATTTACGTGATGAACGCAACCACTATGTGCTGCGAGCCACCCAAGGGTTAAATGTAGATGCCATTGGCCAAGTCAGTATGACCCCAAATGAGGGCTTGGTAGGTTATGTTGCTAAACGTGGTGAACCCATTAATCTGGAAAATGCAGAGGCTCACTCACGTTATTTGTATTTTGCTGAGACGGGTGAAGAGAAATACGCTTCTTTCTTGGGTGTTCCTATCATTCACCAAAAAGAAGTACTGGGTGTTTTAGCGGTACAGCAATCCCAACGTCGGCGCTTTGATGAGAGTGAAGAGGCGTTTCTTCTAACGTTATCAGCTCAATTGTCCGGTATTATTGCCCATGCTGAGGCTACCGGCGGCCTTGAGCAATATACTCAAGAAACGACAGATGCTCGTTTTAAAGGGATGCCGGGTGTTCTCGGTATTGCAATTGGAACTGCGGTTGTTTATTCCCCAGCTGCTGACCTTTTGAGTGTCCCTTTTCAGCGAACGGATGATGTTGAAAGTGAAGGGCGCTTTTTCCATGAATCGCTAGGGGTAGCTCGTAAAGAAATTCAAGAACTCGGTAAAAAATTAAAAGATCGTCTGACGACTGAAGAGCAAGCATTGTTCGATGCCTATCTGGCCATGTTAGACGATGCTTCTATGACGAGAGAAGTCATTGATATCATCAATAAAGGTATCGCCGCACCTTATGCGTGGAGTCAGGTGATACTCAAGCATGCCCAAACCTTTTCAACAATGCATGACCCTTATTTGCGTGAACGCTCGGCGGATGTTCGTGATTTGGGGCGTAGAGTCTTAAGTTGTTTACAACAACAGTCCGCGCAGCAAGAGCCAGAATACCCCGATAATACAATTCTTATTGGTGAAGAGCTGACTGCATCGGTTTTAGGGGAAGTCCCCCCAAACAAATTAGCAGGTCTTGTCTCTGTGCAAGGGTCAGCCAGCTCGCATATTGCAATTCTTGCAAAAACTATGGGAATTCCTACGGTGATGGGCGCGGTCGATTTACCGTTTACGCAGTTTGATGGCAGTGTCACGATCGTCGATGGCTACCGGGGCAATGTATATGTTAACCCCAGTGATGATGTATTAGATGAGTTTCAGGCACTGGTCCGTGAAGACCAGGAAATGTTTAGAACCTATGAGTCGCTAAGGGATTTGCCCTGCGAAACCTTGGATAACCATCGTGTTCCTCTATGGGTGAATACTGGGTTAATGGCCGATGTTACTCGCTCTATAGAAAGGGGAGCAGAGGGTGTAGGCCTCTATCGTACAGAGGTGCCTTTCCTTTTACGGGATAGTTTCCCGACAGAAGCAGAGCAGTTGGTCATTTATCGGGAGCAGTTGGAAGCCTTCGCACCTCATGCCGTGACTATGCGAACACTCGATGTGGGCGGGGATAAGCCATTGAGCTATTTCCCTATTAAAGAAGCTAATCCGTTTTTGGGCTGGCGCGGTATTCGTGTCACCTTGGATCACCCAGAAATCTTTCTGGCGCAAATCAGGGCGATGATGAGAGCCTCTGAGGGTTTGGATAATCTCCGCATTATGTTGCCAATGATTTCTTCTATTCCTGAGCTCGAAGAGGCACAGGCCCTCATTCATCGAGGTTACAATGAATTAATAGAGGAAGGTTTATCGATAGAAATGCCTCCAGTTGGCGTTATGATTGAGGTGCCAGCCGCTGTTTATCAATCGAAAGAAATTGCAGCCAGATCGGATTTTCTTTCTGTGGGCAGTAATGATCTTACGCAGTATCTATTAGCCGTTGATCGTAATAATGCTCAGGTAGCGGACCTTTTTAATTCATATCACCCTTCAGTATTGCAAGCCCTGCAGCAAGTTGTTTTAGCGGCGCATAGCCAAGGTACGCCAGTGAGTATCTGTGGTGAAATGGCCGGTGATCCGGGGTCAGCTATTTTGTTGATGGCGATGGGTTTTGACGTATTGTCAATGAACTCAACAAACTTGCCTAAAGTTAAATCAGTAATACGTGCGATTACTTTAGAGCAAGCTGAAGAGTTGCTGGAAAATGCTATCAACCTGCCTGATGCAGAATCAGTCACTAATTGCGTTGATACTGCCCTTAGGCGCTTTGGCATCCTGTCGCGACCACGTTCTCTGGTATTCTAGAGAAGTGTTCTAATGGCTTCGCGAAGGTAAACTGTCTTGCTTCCCCTTCGTACGCAGGTCGTCCATCACGACTGGCTTGATAGTTCTGTTCGCTGAATATTATTTGCTCGGCGTCTATCGTAATCACTGTTGAAGCACGTGTGCCATAGTCTGGTAATGTAATAAATGTTGCCGACAAGGCCTTCTCTCTTTCGTAATTGATACCTGTGCTTGGCAATCGATGATCATCTGCTAGTTCAGGGTTTTCGAGAATTTGTCGTATGAGTTGGTGATTTGTGCCGGCTTGATTTAGTCGAGCGGCCAGTTTTTCTTTGCCGTCACTGACTTTTGGCCAAGGGCTATCAAGTAAGTGATTGCTAAGTCCATAAGTGCCGGGTAATAGCTTTTCGATACCTCTGCCACGATTACTTAAATAATAAAGGGGGGCATTTGGCAGAGAGAAATCACCAACTAATAAGTTAAAGCCTGCATATCGGTGCTGGCGGCTTTCAATTTCAGCTAAATATGCCTGTGGTGACTGCTTTCCAGTGAGGAAATCCTTGGTGAGCTCTCCCCGCGAATGAGGGTCTTCTACTTTGATACCGGGCTCTCTGACATTGGTGATCGCAGCAAAGCGGCCTGATTGATCGATACCAAGCCAGGTGCCATGCGCGACTAAATCTCGGCCTGCAACAACATTTGGATAATCCTCCCAGTTATGAGCCGCTGCTGTTGCCCGCTCAAAAAACTCATCTCGGTTGGCACCAAGAATTAATGGTGTATTGGTGTTGGGTTGGTACGAAAATAAAATCAAACACATAATTCTAATCTGTAAAAAGTCTTTGGTATCACGTATTACTGCCGGAACGGTAATACACAGTGGTTGTCCATTAAGATCCTGTGAGCTGTCTTTGGTTCAACAAAATGATCAAAAACCCACAGAGGTTTAGCCTGTAATAACGAGATGGTATGATGTCGCCACTTTTTTGCCTGCTTATGATAAATGCCACAACATTGCAAAATCAAAACAATTCGCCATTAAATAGAGCTTTTTCTTATGCTGATGCATCCTGATATTGATCCTGTCGCCTTTTCCATTGGACCCATTAGTGTTCACTGGTATGGGATCATGTACTTATTGGCTTTTGCCACAGCCTGGTGGTTAGCGCTCCAGCGTACTAAACGGCCTGATTCTCCTTTGAATGCAAAGCAAGTTGAAGATCTGATTGTTTACGGTGCGCTTGGTGTTGTATTGGGTGGGCGCTTTGGCTATGTCATGTTCTATAATTTTGGCGCTTGGTTACAGGACCCTTTATGGTTATTTCGAGTGTGGGAAGGCGGCATGTCTTTCCATGGTGGGATATTAGGCGTTGTTGTTGCCAATATACTTTATTGCCGTCGCATTGGGCTTAAATTTCCAGAATTAATGGATTTTGTTGCTGTTATTGTTGCGCCAGGTTTAGGTTTTGGCCGCATAGGTAATTTTATTGGTCAAGAGCTGTGGGGGCGCGAAACAGACTCCTCTTGGGGAATGGTTTTTCCGCAAGACCCTGAGTTGTTAGCTCGTCACCCATCGCAGCTTTATCAGGCTTTTTTAGAAGGTGTCGTTCTTTTTGTTATTGTTTATTGGTTTGCACGAAAACCTCGTCCTCGTTTGGCAATTAGTGCGGTCTTTATTATTTTCTATGGAATTTTCCGGTTCTTTGTTGAATTTGTACGCGAGCCAGATGCACATATTCCGGAACTTATTTTTGGTTGGATGACCCGTGGTCAATTGCTAACGCTTCCGATGTTGATTGGTGGTGTGGGTATTTTAATTTGGGCATATACTAGAGGTTTTGGTGATGCTGCTATTGCACATGCAGACCCAGTAAAAACTACTACATCACAAAGCGTTGACAAGAAAAAAGCTGTATCTGAAGGTAATGATCAAGAAGTTGAAATAGAAACTTCTACAAAGAAAGAAACAAAAAAGTCAGGCACTAAGAAAAAGACCAGTAAAAATACAAATAAAAAGGCAGCTACGAAAAAAGCATCAACTAAACAAAAAAAATCTGATGGGCCAAATAAAAAATGAAACAGTATTTAGAATTGTTGAATGATGTGTTAACGAATGGTGTTCAAAAAGGAGATCGTACGGGGACGGGAACCTTGTCAGTTTTTGCTCGGCAATATCGCCATAACCTACAAGACGGTTTTCCATTGTTAACCACTAAAAAACTACATTTTAAGAGTATCGCTAACGAATTAATTTGGTTCTTAAATGGAGATACCAATACCAAATGGCTTAAAGAAAATGGCGTTAGCATATGGGATGAATGGGCAGCCGAAGATGGCTCTCTTGGCCCTATCTACGGTAACCAATGGACGGCTTGGCCAACTAAAGAGGGCGATAGCATAAATCAAATTGATTATGTTGTTGAGTGTTTAAAAACGAACCCAAATAGCCGCCGTATTTTATTCCATGGTTGGAATGTAGAATATTTACCGGATGAAACAATCAGCCCGCAAGAGAATGTAAAGCAGGGGCGCATGGCATTACCTCCTTGCCACTTACTGTATCAGTTTTATGTGGCCAATAATCAATTGTCTGCACAATTGTATATTCGTAGTTCCGATTCCTTTTTGGGTCTACCTTACAATACTGCTGCGCTTGCGTTGCTGGTTCATATGCTGGCACAACAGTGTGATTTGGATGTAGGTGAAATTGTGGTCACTACAGGGGACTCACATATTTATTCGAATCATATGGAGCAAGTCAAAACACAGCTGTCCCGTGAGCCAAAACCATTACCTACATTAAAAATCAATCGTAAACCTGATTCAATTTATGATTATAGGTTCGAGGATTTTGAAATAGTTGGGTATGACGCGCACCCGAATATTAAAGCACCAGTAGCGATATAAGGTAGACAAATAAGAATGGCAATATTATCTATTATTGTAGCAATGTCTAATAACCGAGCGATAGGGAAAGACAATCAACTGCTTTGGCATTTGCCGGAAGATTTAAAATATTTTAAGCGTGTTACGATGGGTAAACCTATGATTATGGGTCGTAAAACCTTTGAATCTATCGGGCGACCTTTGCCAGGGCGATTAAATATCGTAGTCACTCGACAAGCAGATTGGCAACATGAAGGTGTAAAAACGGTTCACAGCATTGATGAAGCAATGACTTTAGCAGAAGCTCAAGCGTTTATTGATGGGGTAGATGAAGTGATGTTGATTGGTGGTGCGGAACTGTATAAATCTGCTTTGCCAAAAGCGGATAAACTCTATTTAACAAGAATTGATACTGACATTGAAGGTGATGCCTTTTTTCCAGAAATCGATACTGATAAATGGAAAGAGATCAGTAGAGAAGAATTTTCTGCATCAGAGTCGAGCTTAAAGACTAACCCTTATGATTATGCTTTTTGTGTTCTAATCAACGAAGCTGCTTGATTACTCCGATAAGACCAGTATTTCATTATGTTGCTGAGAACTTTGCAAGAGATATGCAAGATTGACGTTGTAGATTGCCGAAGTTTACATTCTGATTTACGCATTAAAATGCTTATTATTGGTTATATTTGATGAAGACATTTTTTTTAAAGGGGGTTTTTGACACACTACCACTAATTATTGCAGCTATCCCCTTTGCAATTTTGTACGGCGCTTTAGCTTTATTGAATGGCATGTCTTTTTTGTCTGCTTTGGGCATGTCAATCTTTGTATTCGCTGGCGCATCTCAATTCGTTGCCGTTACATTGGTTGCCGCGAGCGCACCAATTCTTATTATTATTGCCACAGTGTTTGTTATGAACCTCCGACATATGCTGTATTCCATCAGTTTTATGCCAAAAGTTAAAACCTTACCTAAATGGCAGCGTCTTCCTATGGCATTCTGGATGACGGATGAAAGTTTTGCTGCAACAACGCAATATGCAGTTAAAGAGTCTCCGACTGATAAAGAGTTTCATTATCATTTTTGGGGCTCGGCCATTGCTATGTATATCAATTGGGTTGTATTTACTTATGTCGGTATGACTCTGGGTACATACATTCCTGATATGACAAGTTGGGGGTTAGATATAGCTATGGTTCTGGCTTTTATTGCTATTGTTGTACCATCGTTAAAACACAAAGCCCATTTATTATGTGCCTTGGTAGCTGTAGTCAGTGCAGTTGTTACTTTTGATTGGCCACATAAAACTGGCCTGTTATTTTCTTCTATTGTCGCCATTATTGTGGGTGTGTTAGTTGAGAGGTTGGCGGGGGACACTGAAGAAAAGGTAGACGGAGAACCCATATGACAGATTGGTTATTGGTTTTTGGTATGATGGTAGTAACGTTTATACCACGCTACCTTCCTTTTGCATTTGTGGATCATTTCAAGCTGCCACCTCTATTAATGCAGGCTTTGGCTTATATCCCTATTGCTGTTTTGAGTGCAATTGTTGCTCAAAATGTTTTTTTTCTTGACGGACAGCTGGCATTATCGATTGATAATAATCGAATATTAACTGCAGTTATTGCGGTAATTATCGCAATGCTGACTAGAAAGCTATCATGGACAGTCGTAGGTGGTTTTATTGTTTTTCTGTTACTACAGAATTTTTTTCCTGCCCCAGCGTAAAGCCTTATTTATTACTTTATTTTAAGGAAGTAATAACGGTATTAAGTTTTTGTGAAACTTCTAAAGAAAATTCATTGAGTGTTGTGTTTAAACCTTTGACGTAGGTTAAGTAGCTATCATCTTGCAGTGATTTTTTGTTTCTGTATTTATGGGTCATTAATTCTTTGCGGCCATTGTCTGTCAGTATGGTCCATTTGGCTTGTAAAATAATATTTTTTCCTCTTTCACCAATAAAACGTTCAAATACGATGCGTACTTGTAGCTCAGGGCGATTGCGATTATCCCAAGGAAAAGGCCATACCCCATTGATGCCTAAATAGTTTGAGATGTTATCAGCGAGTACTTGGTTAATATTATCTTTTAAATTGCCTCCCCAGAGGTGATAAGCAGATAAGGAAATTTGATTGTTTTTTTCTATGCTGATAATACTAAAATTATCTAATATATTCGGTATTACTAATGGCCCTACACCAATATTGACTGCCTTGTTAGTCGTAGTGGGTGCAATATTTGATACATTATTTTCTGCAACTAATGTGTAGTATTGGGTCTCAGGCACGCTAGTGCATGATGTGACTAATAAGATTAAGGTACCAAGTGTGGCTATAAAAAAATGAGGAGTGATTTTTTTCATTTTTATACTTCAATCGTCTATATTAGACAATTTACTTTCCTAAGATTAGTGATTGGGGGTGACGGTTCAGCTCATCGGTAAATTGACGAACGGAATCAGCTGATTCGCTGACACTTTTTAACGTGTTCAGTAGTTCAAAATATAATTGGGAATCTGGTGCAATTGATTCTTCCATCGTTTTTAGTGTGTTTTCTAGCTGTTGTAATGATGTTGTTGCCGATGAAGTGATTTGTTTAAACTCCTGAGAGGCATTTTCAGCGTTAGCCACGACATTACCTAAATTGGTAGAGAAGTTAGTGTTATTTAAATCACTTAATAAAGCATTCAGTTGAGCTAGACTTGCAGATAAGTCATTGCCAATGGTTGTAATTGGGAATTGATCAATTTTGTTAACGATTGAAGCCAAGCGCTTAGTTGCTTGATCGACATCACCTGTAATCGTCGGAATGTAAACAATTCCATTATTAATAACTTCAGGTCCGTTTTTTTCTTCAGTATTCACAAGGTCTATATACAAGCTGCCAGTCAATAAACTGCCTGATTTAAGTTGCGCTCTGAGACCGTACTTAATCATTTCTGTAATGTTGTTTTCAAAGCTCTTGCGCTCAAGAGGTGGTTTTTGTGCCATGCGCTCTGGTTGTATATCGACAACAATATCGATTGATGTTGTACCTAATCCAACTTCTGAAAAACTCACAGTTCTTACCTCACCGACTTTGATGCCGTAGTATTCGACAGTTGATCCTGGGTTGAGTCCTCGAGTCGATTGATTAGAAAAGCGCATCGCAAAAGGATACGACGTGACATAAGCACCTTCGATAACGGCTTTGCGGTTTGGCAATAAATAATAATTACTTAAAGAGGTGGCGGGTGTAGCCTCTTCTATGTGCGGTGAATCGAAAGCAATACCACCTGCTACAAATGCGCTGAGGGATTCTAATTCTATATTAATGCCATTGGTTCCCAGGTCGACATCGAAGCCGCTGACATTCCAAAAACGGCTATGATCAGTAACAAATTTATCGTAGGGTGCCTCAATGAATAGACTGATTTCGATATCTTGATTGTCAGCTGCTAGTCTGTAGCTGGTGATCTCCCCTACCTTTATCTGTTTAAAATAAACGGGTGAGCTGACATCTAAGGATCCCAATTTTTTGGAAAATAAAGTGTAGCTACTGCCTTTTGTGTCTGATCTAACAAGCGGTGGTTCATCTAGGCCCTGGAATAAAAGTTGCTCCACACCTGGCTCACCTGGGTCAATTTCAATATAAACACCGGAAACCAATGTGTTCAGACCGGAAATTCCAGATAACGAAATGCGAGGAGAAACGACCCAGAATTTTGTATTACCTGATAGGTATTCGGAAAATTCAGGGGCAAGCTCTGCTGTGACAATAATACTTGATAGATTATCGCTGATTCTGACGGATTCGACGGTACCTATATCGACATTCTTATAGCGAATTTTAGTGCGCTTGGGTTCTATCCCTTCTGCTTTTTGAAAATAAATTTCAATAATTGGGCCTTGTTTTTGCCAAGCATTAATCGCTAATGTTAGGGCAATAACTAATGCTATAAATGGCACAAACCAAATCAATGAAAACGTTTCTTTGTCTTGCTCGTTATCTTTTTGTGTCTGATTGTCCTGAGTCATTAATTATTATCCGGTCTTATTTTTCGGCTCATCCCAGATCAAGCGAGAGTCGAATGTTTCAGCTGCAAGCATTGTTAGCACTACTACAGCGGCAAAAGCGAGGGCGGCAGGTTCAGGTCGAATGTTCATGATAATACCAAACTGTACTAAAGCGACCAATAAGGTGATCACAAATACATCTACCATAGACCAGCGACCAACAAACTCGGTTAGCTTATAGAGTTTTTGTCTAACTTTTCGATGGGTTTGCTGCTGCTTATAAACAGACTTAAGTAAGTAGCTGATAATCAGCAGTTTCAGAATGGGTACTAGGATACTCGCGACAAAGACAACTAACCCAATAAACCACATCCCCCCCTGAAATAGATGTATGACTCCAGATAGAATAGTATCTTGGGTGGTTCGACCAAATGATGTAATCGTCATTATTGGCATCGCCAGTGCTGGAATATAAAGTATGCTGGCAGCGATGATCAGCGCGGTTGTCTTTTGCAGGCTATGCTTGGAGCGAGGCTCTATTTTATGTGAGCACCGAGGGCAATAACCGTTTTGCAACCAGACTTTATCGCTGATAACCGCATTACAGGTTAAACAGCCATGATATTGGTCATCTTCAGTTGTATAGAAATAGTTTTCAGGCTTATACCAATTCCACAGATGAAATGAGCTTAGTTGTAGGTTAATCACAATTAAAGTGATAATTAGCAAGGTGAACGCGAGTAAACCAAAGCCTGGTATTAAAGTGGCTGTTTCTCCAAGCTTAACCGATGTGACTAATACACCTACCATAAAAATATCCAGCATATTCCATGCGCGTGCAAGAGACAGAAAGTATAAGCAGGCACTAATACCTGGGGGTTTATTATTGAAATACTTATTAATAAAGACGTAACATAATATAAGTAATTCAATCAGCGGAAATAAAAAGATCGTCGCAAAAACTAATAATGATAATAGGTATTGCTCAACCTGATAGAGGGCAATAACTCCGGATAATAACGTTGATGACTGCGTTTGAAAGCCGGCTTCCAGACCTAAAAATGGTAGGCTATTACTACAGATAAATAAAATGATACCGGTTAGAATTAACGCAATAATACGAGTTTCCCAATTTTTAGTTTCACTAAATAAGGTATGATGGCAGCGCTCACATTGAAAACAATGACCGGATTCAATCAATGAATGTTCATTGATATAACCACAATGATTGCAGGCAATTTTATTCGATTGCTGAGATATGATAGGTCTACTCATCGGATCTATTTTGCTACCAAAGCCTTAGTTTAGGCTTTTTTGTAATATCTAAATGGGCAAATTCAAGCCTTTATACCGTCAGCATAACATAGCCTTTAGTTAAGCTGACAATTGTGACGTTAAGCTATTAATGTCGGCTATATTGTTATTGTAAGTCTATAAATTGAGCAGGTAGTGAAATACCTGTCTTGGGAGTATTTTTTGAAACAAAGATTATTATGGGTGGATGCTGTTAGAGGGCTAGCCATTGTTTTAATGGTGATCTTCCATTTTTGTTACGATTTGCGTTATTTCGGCTATGTTGATTGGCATATTCCTAATGGACCACACTGGTGGCCCTTTCGTTATTTAATTATAACTTTGTTTGTTTTTACAGTGGGGGTTAGTTTGTCGCTGGCTCACAAAAACAGCTTCAATAAAACAACATTTATTAAGCGTATTGCACAGCTGATCGTGTCAGCAGCAGCTATTACGATTATGTCATTGTTTTTATTTTCTAATGCATGGATATATTTTGGTATTTTGCACTTTATTGCTGCAGCATCTTTGTTAGGCATTTTACTGGTTCGAGTACCTTATATTTCTCTTGTGATTGGCAGTGTTATTTTACTCGGTTACTGGTTAGGGCTATTAAGTAACACTTGGCCATTTGAATGGTTTTCGCAGTGGTTGCCAAATGATACTGAAGATTTTGTGCCCTTATTTCCCTGGCTGGGTGTGATGTATCTCGGTGTTGGTTTTGCTGGTGTTTTTCCGATTAAAGAATTTGATACCCCTAGAAATGTACTGACTAATAATTTAGGGCTTATGGGTAAGCATGGTTTGATTATCTATTTGATCCATCAGCCACTATTCTTTGCGGGGTTCTATGCGATTCAATTTGCTCTTCAGTAATAAGCAATAAAACGAGCGATTATTGTCGAAGCAACAGTCAGCGCAACGATGAATCATAGTGCCATTGCCGTTAATGTGATCTGGTCGACAAAGTAGCTGTGACTCTTACGTTATTATTTCGCCCTCATAGTTGTAGCCTATAGGGATTGGTAAGGCTCAGTATTATATTGATTGGTCTGTTCCTCTCCACATAAAATAAGGATATTGTCTTATGCTAACTCAAAAAGAACGACGCGAACTTCGATATCAAATCAAAAATAACCAGCACCAATTATATGTTATTTCATTTGATGAAATGGACGCCATTATCCGTTCCTCAATTAAGTACGAAACCATAAAAGAAACCTGGAAGCCAGTCAGAGAAAAAGCCATGGTCGGTGCAAACTACGGTGCCGCAGGTGCGGATAGTATTATCTTGGCTAAACTTATTGGCGACCTCGGTGGCGTGGCAACGAAAGTCGTTATCAAATCTTATAATGGCAAGCCGCATATTATTATTAAAGGTCGTCCCGGCCTGCGCAAGGTATTAACCGGTACCAAATACGGCATTACACACCCAAAAGTCATCAGCATGGGTTTAGGCCGCGCAGCCGTCAAGGGTATGATCAAAAAGGGCGGTGTACTTACGGTTGTGCTACTAACAGGCTTTAGAATTGTCGACCATGTCCTCACAGACCAATCCACACTTAGCCGCTTAATTGGCACCATCGCTACCGATGTAGTGAAAGTAGGGTTTGCTGTGGGGGCTTCGCTAGTAGGTGCGGCAGTTGGTGCTTTCTCTGCATTGGCAATAGGGCCTCTAGCAGTAGCTATTATAGTAGGAGTTATCACCACAATTGTGTTAGATAAGATCGATAATCACTATGGTTTGACTGAAAAGGTGATTAAAGGAATTGAGGAGCTGAGTGACAGTCCAAGGCAAATCGAACAAGTCATTAAACTTAAAAAGCAACAGCTTAACCGCGCCACGAGCCGAGCCGCAGATACTGTGTTTGACTATATTATTGATCAGGGGCAGCGAGTGTTGATCAATTTTGCTAGGCACTCACTTAATAAATTACTGAATCCGGCACTAAGGTAATATCGTTATGCAAGATATTACTGAAGAGGTGTTTTCAAAGAAATCTATTTTTTTAGCTTTGGCTGGATTGCTTTTTTTTGCAGTTCTTTCAGTCTATATGTTTTATATTGGAATATCCGAGTTTATAACTGGCGTGTATTTTTCTGAAAGTATAATTATAGTTTATAAATCACTCTATTATTTTTTTGGCGGCATTTTATTTTTTTTTGCAGGGTTTTTTCACATATTTTTTTATAGAGTATTTAATTTTCCTAGTGATGGAAAACTTATAAAGCTAACGAATATATTTTTGTTAATTGGTTTTCTTTCTGTATTTTTGGTTCCTCAAATTCTCCATTTTTCTTTCGATGATTATTTGAAAAAACAGAATTATAGTGTTTGTGAAATAAAAACCTCTCCTACTTTTAGATACACTGATTATGTTTATACACAAACACCTGAGCTTTGTATAAAGGAATAAAGCCGAGTGACCGATACCATTACCATGTTTGGCTATATTATTGACCAAGGTCAACGAGTGGTGATTAATTTTGCCAGGCACACTATAAGTAAATTCCTAGGCCCGGTACTGCGATAGTTATGGCGAAGTTTACAATCGTAGAGGAAGAGTTTTCGAAAACATATATCGCATTATGCTTACTTGCTTGTTTGGTTATTATTGCGGTAACAAGTTATGTGATTTATTTTTCGGTTTTTGAATTTTTTATAGATTTATATGAGTCAGCAGCAATAGTTACGGTTTACAAGTCACTCTACTTTTTTATAGGACTATTGATACTGATTATTTCGGTATTTTTTAATATAATATTTTACAGGCTATTGAATTTTGGTATCAAAAATAAATATGTAAGAATAACTAATATATTTATGCTCATTGGTCTCATAATGGCTTTTGCTCTCCCCTATATACTTCATTATTCCTTAGATTATTCTCTGGAAAAAAGAGGGTATAGTGTTTGTAAAGAGATGTCGTCAATTTCGTTTAAATACGCTAAGTACGTTTATACACAAACACCTGATCTTTGTGTTAAGTAATAGAGTGTTCGAAGCGATAGTTTTTAGGGAATCGGCGTCGAGAGACAAATAAGTAATTGTCTTTTTTCTTTTTGGCTTCATGTTTTGCTGTTGACGCCAATGCGGCAACATCATGATGGGACTGACAAGAGGCTGGGTCAGGATTAACGACGCCAATTGCTAAGGTGATGATATTAAAGAAGGTCGGCTTTCCTTGTCGATCTTCACACCATATTCCATTCTCGTTTATTTCTTTTTCTGAATAGAATTCAATGCTTGATGTTTTAAAATCCTCCAATATCTTCTTGCAGCGTGCCTTCCAGTCAGAGCTGCGAAATATTACAACAAAATCATCGCCGCCAATGTGCCCAACCATGTCTAAATTAACAGATGTATTCTTGACGATGGCTTCTGATAGTGAAACGATGACTTCATCGCCACGACTGTAACCATAGTAATCATTAAACGGCTTGAAATGATTGATGTCGAAGTAAGCCAGCCAGAAGTTTTCTTCTTTTTGAATTAATGAATCCAGCCATTCATAGATACGAACATTGCCTGGTAATAGTGTTAACGGGTTGCTGTGCCTTGCATAACGGATTTGAGAATTAGTCAGTTCTTCAAGCAATCTTGCGGTTTTACCTATGCCAATATAATGATTGTTTTTTGTGATAATTAAGTCAGTATTTAAGTCGATATTGTCATTATTGGTAATTCTTTTTGATATATCTTGTAAGCTGGTCTGTGAATCAACAATGACCGGTGCTTTATTCATAAATTCTTCAATGGGTTTGTCGCCATGTAATTGATGAGAGTAGCGGCCCGAAAAAGTTTCAAGCATATTGAATCGTGAAATAATACCTACGGGAATAGAATTTTTTACAATAGGTAAAGAGCTTATATGTGGTTGATTTTTAAATTCATCATTGATGATGTCTGCTCTAATATCGGGTGATATAGGCTCTCTCTTTTCCAGAATAGATTCTGCGGTTTCTGTTGGTCTGGTATTTATTTTTCTTAGGGTAAGGGAATGGGAATTAAAGGGTAAGTTTTCTACCGAAATACTGCTTGGTTTTTCTTCTGGTTTGTGGAGGAGGTACCCTTGTCCTAGTTTTATATTGAAAGATTGTAGTACCTCTAACTCCTCAATAGTCTCTATACCTTCTGCGATGACTTCGCAGCCTATGCCTCTTGCGATCTCTAATATGGAGCGAACAAACTCACGCTTAATACCATCACTATGAATGCCATCAATAAAATGTCGATCTATTTTTACAAAATCAGGCTGAATTTCTGCCCATGCTTTCAATCCGGAATAACCTGCGCCCAAATCATCAATGGCAATTAATATGCCATAGTTTCTTAATGTCAGAATATGTTCATTGAGTTGACTAATATTATTGAAGGGGTGTTTTTCAGATATTTCTAAAACGATATGAGTGAGAGGTATGCTAATGTCTGTTGTCGCAAAGTAATGGCAAATATGTTCTAAGCTCGTTGGAAGAACATTGATAAAAATATACCCTGATAATTGTTGTTTGCTGAACGCGCTGATTGCTTGCTGTAAGCATAAGGTATCCAATTCCAGCAGGCAGTTTTTTGACTGAGCATTTATGAAGAGTTCTTCTGGTGTGAGCTTTGGTGTAGGGGATGTTGTTCTGATTAACGACTCAACACCAAACATTTTTTTGGACGAGAAATCGATAATGCCTTGAAAATGAGGAACAATCAGTTTCTGCTCAATAATGTGATGAATATTACTGGTATCAATTTCTTTTAACATTGTACTTCCACGAATTTAATACGGCTTAATGATAAAAATTCTAAAGCATATTGTGCTCAAGACAAGTGTAGTTGAGGGGTATCGTAGAAATATGAAACTT
The DNA here is from genome assembly GCA_947487765.1 of uncultured Pseudomonadales bacterium. Lineage (GTDB taxonomy): Bacteria > Pseudomonadota > Gammaproteobacteria > Pseudomonadales > Cellvibrionaceae > CANLBN01. Next base: position 243,387 of record CANKXO010000004.1, read on the forward strand.
TTATGAAAGCCAATAGCCTGTGATGTCTATCAGGCTATTGGCGAAGAGGTGGGTTTATCTGTCCAATAGTGATAAATCGCGAACAGCACCTTTATCTGCGCTTGTTACAAATGCAGCATAAGCTTTCAGAGCAGCAGTCACTTTGCGTGGTCGCTCTTTGACTGGCTTCCAGCCTTTTTTATCTTGCTCTATTCGTCGAGCATTAAGCTCCTCATCCGAGATTAAAAGGTTAATACTACGGTTAGGGATATCGATTTTTATTTTATCGCCGTTATTGATCAAGCCAATAGCGCCGCCAGCAGCGGCCTCTGGTGATACGTGGCCAATGGATAAACCGGATGTCCCTCCCGAAAAGCGCCCATCGGTTAACAATGCGCAAGCTTTGCCTAAACCTTTCGATTTAATATAACTGGTTGGGTAAAGCATTTCTTGCATACCTGGACCACCACGAGGGCCTTCGTACCGGACGATGACAATGTCGCCAGCTTTCACTTTATCCGCTAAAATATTTTCGACCGCTTCGTCCTGTGATTCAACAACATGGGCTGAGCCTTCGAAGACTAAGATATCTTCATCGACACCTGCTGTCTTCACAACACAGCCATCTTCGGCAATATTACCGTAGAGAACAGCCAGTCCGCCTTCGGTATTAAAGCAGTGTTCTAGTGAGCGTATGCAACCATTGGCACGATCTGCATCTAATGATGGCCAGCGAGTACTTTGACTAAAGGCTGTTTGAGTAGGAATGCCTGCGGGGCCGGCTTTATAAAAATTCATCACCTCGGGTGATGGGCTGCGCATAATATCCCAGGTATCCAAGGCTTCTTTTAGGGTTTGACTATGTACTGTCGGGAGCGAGGTATTGAGCAAGCCGGCACGATCAAGTTCGCCTAAAATGGCCATAATGCCACCAGCACGATGGACGTCTTCTATATGGTATTCCGGTGTATTGGGTGCAACTTTACACAATTGCGGTACCTTATGGCTAAGCGCATCAATATCCTTCATCGTGAAATCAACACCGGCTTCTTGAGCAGCGGCTAAAAAATGAAGAATAGTATTGGTTGAACCACCCATCGCAATATCAAGGCACATGGCATTTTGGAAGGCGTCATATTGAGCAATGTTGCGCGGTAATACGCTAAAGTCATCCTGTTCATAGTGGCGACGGGTAATGTCAACAATGCGCTGACCGGCCTCTTTAAATAAACGTTCTCTATCAGCATGGGTTGCCAATGTGGTGCCATTGCCTGGCAAGCTAAGGCCAAGCGCTTCTGTGAGGCAGTTCATTGAGTTAGCGGTAAACATGCCAGAGCAGGAGCCACAGGTTGGACAGGCGCTGCGCTCATATTCCGCAACTTTCTCATCGCTGGCACTTTCATCAGCAGCAATAACCATGGCATCCACTAGGTCAAGTTTTTGTTCGCTAAGTTTGGTTTTGCCAGCCTCCATCGGGCCGCCAGACACGAAGATGGCAGGGATATTGAGGCGCATTGCTGCGTTTAGCATCCCCGGTGTAATTTTATCGCAGTTGGAAATGCAGACCATGGCATCAGCACAGTGAGCATTAACCATATATTCGACCGAATCAGCGATGATATCTCTTGAAGGCAGGCTATAGAGCATACCGTCATGTCCCATCGCGATGCCATCATCAACCGCAATGGTATTGAATTCTTTCGCGACACCGCCCGCAGCTTCGATTTCCCGAGCAACTAGCTGACCCATGTCTTTTAAATGTACATGCCCTGGTACGAACTGAGTAAATGAATTGACGACCGCGATAATGGGTTTTTGAAAATCATCATCCTTCATGCCGGTAGCGCGCCATAAAGCGCGTGCACCTGCCATATTGCGGCCTGCGGTAGTTGTTTTCGAACGATAAATGGGCATAACTGGCCTCGAGTACTATATATGTTGTGGAGGGGGATTATAAAGTATTAATAAATGTTGCGTAAAATGAGATATTCGCAAGGTATTATTCTCTTTTGTGAAATACTGTGGGCGGTTTGTCACATAAGCCCTGTGCAAGACTATTGCAAGAGTGAACTGATATTTTGATTCACATTTAGATTTTGCGTTTTGTAGGCTCTATTCATATATAAAGTCCTTGTTAATGATTATATTTGATGATAATTTCTCAAATATGGACCGCAAAAAATCATTAATAAAAAGCTCGTTTCGGCAATTATTGGGCGCCATTATTCGCCTTGCGGTACGTAACGGCTTGAATTATTTAGAATTTTCTGCGATTTGTAAGTCTTTATATGTTGATATTGCAACCAAAGAGTTCGGTATCAAAGGTAGAGAAACCAACATATCAAGAGTGTCATTAATAACAGGGTTGGATAGGAAAGAGATTAAGCATATTAAGGAGCTCAAAGAAAAGGATAGAGATGCTAATAACCAAAGGCCCGACAAGTTGGCAAGCGTTTTATCTCATTGGTTTGATGGAGAATATTATACTGATGACAAAGGTCACCCTATAGAGTTGCCGTTCGCAGTCGAAGAGGGTGATGAAGGTAGTAGTTTTAGCCAGCTTGTGCATTCTGCTGGTGGTGGCAGTTTGGCGCCTATAACTGTCTTGCGTGAATTCAAGCGCTCTAAAGTTGTTGAAGAAACAGAGTCTGGTTTATTGCGCGTGCTTCGGAGAGATTACATTCCTAACTACCATGCAAATGCTGACCTTTCTCCTGAGTTTATTAATCCTGATGCAATTAGCCATGGAAGCAGCATGCTGGTTGATCATATTAATACAATCTTTCATAACCTTTATCGAGAGGATATGAGGCAGTCTGCTCATTTGGATATGAGGGCGACAGACCCATCCGTGAAGTTATCTAAAATCCCGGAATTTTATAAGCTGGTTGATGATCTAGGAATGGATCTATTGGATCAGGTTGATCAGTGGTTGGAAGAAAACTCTGTCAAAGATGCTGATGATAAAACTGAATCAAGTATTCGTTTGGGGGTTGGGGTGTATTCTATTGAGGGAGAGAATACTACAGTAAAGAAAAAAACATAATGTTGTAATAAGGAAATAAGTTGTTAGTAAAGGGTTATAGGGATGTTTTGCTCTTAAGGGTGAGGGCAAACATAAAGTGGACGCATTAGAAAAACAATAAAAGCCTTTGGGGCTTGAGGAAAGTAGTCAGCATGGTTGAGCTAAAAATAATTAGGATGTTATTGACGCTATGTATAGTGTTTAGCGTTCTTGTTGGTTGTGGTGGCCAAGATGGAACTGGAAGACCTAATTCAGGTGGAGCTGCTGAGAAGTCAGTAACTTCCATAGGTTCGGTAACTAGTGAAAATACATTCACGGTAAACGGTATTGAATATGACACCGCTGCTGCAGAAATTTTAATTGATAATGAACCAAGCGAGCTGGGCAACTCAGCTTTAGGTCAGATTGCTATTGTCAATGGAATATTAAATCAAGATGGTCAAACAGGTATTGCGACAACGATCAATTTTAATGCGAATGTTTTTGGCCCCGTTGAAGAAATAAATTACGCTGACCAATATTTTAGAATCCTTGGTCAAACTATTCATATGACTCGCGACACTATTTACGTGGGTGAGCAATTGTTAACTATGCATGACATTAGAGAAGGATATTCTCTACGAGTCATGGGATATGTTTTAGCTGGAGGCAATTTGTTTGCCAGTTACATTGAGCGTATTGTTCTTGATGAAGCCGTGCGACCTGGTGAAGGGGGTAATCCTTTTTATGAAGTAAATGGGAGAATTAGCAATCTCAATATTGATTCCATGACATTTGAAATTAATGGATTCATGATTGACTACAGCAATATTGTTATGTTGGAAGTGCTGGAAAATGGAATGCAAGTTGAAGTGCTGGGGGCAGAAGTTAACGATAATGATAAATTTATTGCGGCCGCCGTCAACGTATTGAGGATTGAATTACCAGATCCAGATACTCGTATTGAATTGGAAGGTTTTGTCACTCAGTTTCAGGCATTGAATGATTTTGAAATAAATGGTGTACGAATTCGAGCTGATATAAATGATACTGTATTTGTTGGAGGTGCTTCAGATGCTGTCGATGTGAATAGGCAAATTGAAGTTGAAGGCTATTTTGATAATGACGGAGTGTTAGTCGCTGAAAGAGTTATTATCGTCGCGTCTTTTTTAACAAGCCATGAGCATGGTGATCAGCTCAATTCTGATACGGTGACATTCGTATGGGCAGATGTTGATGCGGATGAATATCAACTTGTAATTGTAAATAATCAAAACACTATTTTTAGCGAATATTTTGATGGACGGATAACATCTGCGACTATCAGTAACCTTCCTGTAAATGAAGCTTTTCTTTCAGTAGAAATAGCGACTAGGCGAGGAAGTTTATGGCAGGCCCAAGCTTATGCAATCATATCAAGTGATGTATTGCCTAATGCAGAATTACTCATACACCACGATGGAGATATATTGACATCACCTGAAGTGGATTTCAGGTGGACAGATGTTGATGCGGACGAGTATCGAATATACGTAGAAAGTAATGGAAATATTATTCATGATCAAATATATGATAGAGGAACAATATCGGCCCTAGTAGAAAATTTACCTGCTAATGGTGCTGAAATATTCTTCCTGCTGTATACGCGTCATGGTGATGGATGGGCGTTCAGAGTTTACAATTTTATTAGTCAGAATGCACTGGATAATGCTTATCTACTGAGCCATGTAGATGGTGATGTTCTAAACTCAGATTCTGTAATGCTGACGTGGGCTGATGTCAATGCTGATAGTTACCAGTTGGAAATATACAGTCACTCAAATGAATTATTTTCACAGTCATTCGATGGGCAAATAACCAGTGCATTTGTAGAGGGTTTGCCTATTAATGGTGCGGAATTGCGGGTTGTATTAACAACTATGCATGGTCAAGGCTCAGTAAGTAGAACGACTTATCTTACAAGCCAAGAAATTTTGGAGGTTTCAACTTTCTTGGATCATACTGATGGCGATGTGTTTACAACGAAAGATATCGAGCTACATTGGGCTAATGTGAATGCCGATGAATATCGGATAGATATCAGGGAAGATGTAGAGAATGGTTATTTAGTTTATTCTGAGCGCTTTGACAATCAAGCCACTTCTACTTTAATTAAATATTTACCGAATGATGGTGAACGGCTATTTTTTAGATTGTCGACTCGCCACGGGCAAGGGTGGGCTGACCGCCATTATGAGTTTTCTATTATTGCAGAAGATTAGAGAGTGTTTTAAGAAGGCAATATAGATTATATTGCTCTCTTAAAAATGAGAAACTACCGTTAAAAAACACTAAAGAAAAAATACTTTGCTTAGTTAGATGTGGTTTTCATCTTGTAATTTGCCACGAATCAATGAGTTTATTTGTAATATTAAAGAGCACTAAAGTAATGATTATATCTATTTACCAAGTTGATGCCTTTGCCAGCCATGTCTTTTCGGGTAACCCTGCAGCAGTATGTATATTAGATGAGTGGCTTGATGATGATGTTTTACAGAATATCGCAGCTGAAAACAACTTGGCTGAAACCGCTTATATTATAGAAAAAGAGCACGGATATGATCTTCGTTGGTTTACTCCTGAAGTTGAAATAGATCTTTGTGGACATGCAACGTTAGCGAGTGCTTATATTGTTTTTGAATTCCTTAAGCCAGATATAAGTGTTGTATCGTTTAACACCATGAGTGGTGAGTTGATTGTTTCTCGAAATGATACTGGCATGCTAAGTATGGATTTTCCTTCAAGGGCGCCTGTTCAGGCAGCCGCCAATGACCTTTTTGAGGAGGCTTTGGGTTGTGCTCCTATTGAAGTGTGGAAATCGAGAGATTACTTGCTGTTGCTTAATTCTGAAAGTGAAGTGAAAAGCCTTAATCCAAATATGGAAAAGTTGAAAGAGATTGATGATTGTTTTGCCGTAATTGTGACTGCAAGGGGCGATAGCGTTGATTTCGTTTCACGATTCTTTGCGCCCAATGCAGGTATACCAGAAGACCCTGTTACAGGTTCTGCCCATTGTACATTAATACCTTTTTGGGCTGGCCGATTAAGCACGAATACCTTACATGCAAAGCAAATTTCTCAGAGAACAGGAGAGTTGTTTTGTGAAAATAAGGGAGATCGAGTTACTATTAGTGGTTACGCAACCTTGTTTTTAAAAGGAGAAATATATCTGTAATTATTAGGGTCTTCCAGGTGATTTATCAATGTTAAGGTTTTGAAATGCTGAAAATAAATCCTTTGCATAAATTCAAGATGGATTTAACTTCTCTTCTCGTTCATTAAAATAGCAATATAGAACAATTCTTTGCCAGTTTTTGATGTTGAATATTGTTGCGCAATGTAACAATATTCATGTTTTCATTGTTGTATATAAACTGATTGCTAATTTCAAAAATTAAAAAACCTACAATATTTTATGTTAATTGACTAAGTTGACGTATTAAAAAAACTTGTGTTTTTGGTGGTTGTTAGCAAAGGATACCTTATGGATTTGGTGCGTTCGAAAACTTGTCATTATATCGGTAGTTTGAGTAATAAAAATAAAGTACTGCTTATTTTTATTGTTGCCTTTGTTGTTAGAGTTGTAGGTATTGATTATGGTTATTTTAACCCTGATGAAAGAATTAATGACTCAGCAAAAGTTTTGTCTGGAAATTTAGTTCCAGGGCAACATTTTTACCCTCCTTTACTTAATTATATTACAGCCATTTTTTTTGCATTGCTTTATGCAGTCGGGCGGTTATCGGTATCATGGTATAACCTTGCAGAGTTTAGGGCCCAGTATTTTTCGGATCCTATGCCATTTTATATAACAGCACGGCTTGTCATTTGCTTAATTTCTTCAGCAGTTGCACCTCTATTTTATCTTATTGCTCGTGAACTTGGTTTAAGAAGCAGATATGCCATGGTCGCAGGGTTGTTTGGTGTTTTTATTCCTGGAATGGTGTTTTTATCACATATATTTAAGAGTGACGTTCCTTTGTCAGTTTGTGTTGTCCTTGTTTTTTATATGGCATTGAAAAAAATTAAGGCGCCTGAATCTAAAGTGATAGACATATTTTTAGGGCTATCTATCGCATTAGCTTTGTCTTTTAAACACTCGTATATTTTTATTTTGGTGCCATTTTCTTTGATGTTTGCTGTTGCTATGCATCACAAGTATAAAGATATAACTCTTCTATTACGTTCTATAGTTTTTATTTGTATCTCGACAGCTGTTTTTTTGGTTGTTTTCAATGTAGGTATTCTTATCGACTTTAATAATTTTATCGATTATCAGAAAATACAAGCAGTCATGTCGGTAAGAGAAAGTAAAAGTGTCGCTGCTGGATTAGTGTCATGGTGGCTTATTGTTAGTGACCATTCGTTTGGTGTTAATGCCATTGTTGTTGTTCTTTTTTTGTTATCGCCTTTGGTGTTGTTGAATAATGTATTTTCAAAGGATATGAAATGGCTGTTGTGCTCTTTTTGGCTGTCTATTGTGGTTGGTTCAATCGTTGTTATGTACTTATCTGGTGCGCGGCAGTTGTCAGGTTTATGGCTGCCTTATATGGTGCCAATGCAGCTGATGGCAATTTTATTATTATGTAGCCTGATGCAAAAAAGACAGAAGGTTTTTTCTATTGCCGCTGTTTTTTTAGCCTTTTCTGCTTTTTCTGTTTCTTTATATGGCACGTTAATCGTGATGAAGCAGGCGCTTGCAAAACCTATTGTTTATGATGTTGAAGCTTTTATATCCACTCATTATAAAGCGGTAGGCTCAAAAATACTGACATCGTTTTCTTTAGAAGCACCGCAAACACGTTTGATGAGAGAGGCGTCAATAGCGAGGGATGAGAGAGTTGCAAATAAGTATTCTATTGAATTGCCAGAAAGAGCTCCGGAGAGCCTTATATTGAAAGACTATGCTGATGCGATAAACTATTTTGATATGCCTGTAGCTTTTTATGGCTTAGAGAATGCTAGCGATGATGACTTGGGCGAAGCAGTAAAAGCGCATGCGTGGCCTTTGCAAAAAGAAGAATGGCAATTAGATTACTGGCTGGATAAAGGTTTTGACGTGTTTATTTTAGGTAATCATGAAAAAGTTTTAGCCGAATCTCCAGAAGGAGTAATGAGAAATTTCAATATTGAAATTGAACGCCGATGCGATTTGGTTAAATATTTTAAACCAACAAAGCCGATCTATTATGAGTATAGTGCGACAATTTATAAGTGCTTGAAGTGAGCCATTGTAGATTGATTTATTTTGTATATTTAGAAGAAACATAGGATCTAATGGTTTCTATATCTTCTTCAAAATTTCCTGTGGGTTGCCAAGTTTTACCAATATGCATCGTTTTGCTGGATTGATCCCAAGCAACTAAAACAAGTGGTGCTTTTGCCTCCCATGCAATTCTTACCGCGCCTGTCTTCCAACGTCTCACATCGGAGCGAGTGCCTTCAGGTGTAATGGCGAGCCAGACTTTCTGGTGAGTTTTAAACCATTGTCCCAGTTGTGGAACGATATCGTTTGTTGATTTTCTATCGATAGGGATGCCGCCAAGATACAGAAAAAAAGAACGAAAAGGCCAAAAAAAAGCTTCTTTTTTCATCAAATAAGAAAACTTAACACCTGTCGCCATACCGCAAAGCATGGCAAGAACAAAATCCCAGTTGGATGTATGTGGTGCGCCTATCAGTACAACTTTAGGTAGGTTAGGTATTTCACCTGCCAAACGCCAGCCAAGAATCCTTAGTCCAAAGCGCCCGCATGCCCGCATAAAGTTCCCACCAAATTGAGGTGCGTTTGGGGGGATAGGTGGAATTGTCTCTGTCATATTTTATTTGAGTTTTTTGACAAATATTTTTGAATTACGCTGATAGTTGTACAGCTTTAATCGTTCCTGCGGCAAAATTTCTAACGATGATGCTTCGAACCCCTGTTCTAAAAACCAGTGTTCAGTCTGTGTTGTTAAAATGAATAATTGCTTCATTTTAATTTTAGAGGCTTGCTTTTCAATATGTGCGAGCAGCTTTGCAGCTCGGCCATTTTTTCTATATTCCGGATGTGTTGCCATGCAGGCAAGTTCGCCAGAATTCTCTTGAATGAATGGGTAAAGTGCTGCGCAGGCAACAATAGTGCCGTCAATTTCCATGACAGTAAAATGTTCGATTTCTTGCTCTAACCTTTCTCTTGAGCGCCTGACTAGAATGCCCTCTTTTTCTAAAGGTGTAATTAAGCTCAGTATGCCACCGACATCATCAATGCGCGCACGACGAATCAACTCATAACTGTCACGGTGTAACATGGTGCCAAAACCATCGCGAGTGAAGAGTTCCTTAACGAGAGCCCCATCTTCTGTATAGCTAATGATCTGGGCGCGATTAACACCTCGATCGCAAGCGTTGTAGCATGCTTTAAGTGAAAAGTGGCTGTCAGTGGTTTCTTTTTTCAGTAGCAGCTTTTCACATTGTAGTAAGGTTAATTGTCGTTGCAGTTCACCATTATCATCTTCGACGCCATTCGCTTTTGTAAAGGCGATCAACTTGTCAGCTTCTAGAGCAACGGCAATTTCGGTGGCAACTTCGGTATAAGTTAAATTGAAGATTTCTCCAGTTGCAGAGTAACCAATAGGTGAAACCAGCACGATTGAGCCGCTAAATAGCATCTCGTCTAAACCATAGGCGTCGACCTTTCTGACTTTGCCTGTGTATTGTAGATCGACGCCGTTAACGACACCGCAAGGCATGGCAGTAATGATGTTACCACTTCGAACCTGAATATCGGCATTATGCATTGGGGAGTTTGGTAAGCCTGTCGATAATTCGGCTTCAATGGCAAAACGGGTAGCACCAACCGCTTTAATAAAGCAGGCGAGTGCTTCAGTGTCAGTTACTCGTTTTCCTTGATGTATTTCTGTCTGAAGGTCACTTTCTGCAAGCTCTTGTTCTATTTGCTGGCGTGCACCATGGACCAAGACAATGCGTGCGCCTAGATGATTAAGCAAAGTAATATCATGAATAATATGGGCGAAATTACTATGACTGACAGCCGCGCCGGGCAGCATAATAACGAATGTCTTATTTCTGTAAGCCTTTATATAAGGTGAGGTCTGTCTAAACGAGGAGACGTGGTCGGGGGTGATATCCATGATGATTGTTTATTCGCCAATTAAAAAGGTCGATTAAACCACAGTCCTAGCTTCTTCGCACCTACTGCTGTTAGCGGGCATTTAATTAGTGTGAGTGGTTCTGGTAAATTCCTTTTATTCCTGACTTTTTTGGATTTCAAACATAATTTCCTTCGCCCATTCGCCGATAATGGGAATAAACTCTACCTGTGATAGTAGTGATATAAGCAGAGACACAATAATTGTGGCGCCAAGCACGCTACCTAAGCCAAAGGCCATACCTTTAAGAAATTGAAACCAAAGCATTTTAAATGATGAGTTATACAGGCGAATAAACTTATGTTGATTTAGTGTATCTAGGGCGTGGCGAATTTGCTGTAGTTCATTTTTTTCTTGATCGTTCATAGATAGCCTTTCGATGGCGCATTATTATTTGAATAATTAGCTGACACAAAACTCTTCGATTAGCCCTTGTAATGTTTTGACCGCAAGCTCAATGTCGTCTAAATCAATAAACTCATTGGGTTGGTGGGCTTGGTCGATAGAACCTGGCCCCATTACCACAACATCCATCCCAAGCGCCTGTAAAAAAGGCGCTTCAGTTGCAAAAGCGACACTGTCTGACGGTTGACTAGTTAATTGCTCGACGGCCTGTATCAAAGGAGAACTGGCGGCTTGTTCAAAAGCATCGACGCCAGTAAATAAGCTTTGTCTTTCGATAATGATGTTTTTTTCTTTGGCGATAATCGCTATTTTCCTATCGATATCTTCGCGAAGATTGTCTAGCGACATGCCAGGCAATGGACGAATATCAAATTCCAATTCACAACGTCCACAAATTCGGTTGGGGTTATCGCCGCCATGAATACAACCTAAGTTAAGTGTCGGCACCTCAATGGTAAACCCCGCATGTTGGTGCTGCTGTTGCAGCTCATTTCGAAAATGCTTGAGCTCTCCAATCACATCATGCATAACATCTAATGCATTATTCCCTAAGTTGGGGTTGCTGGAATGGCCCGCTTTGCCCTCAATTCTGATAGATTCCATAGCAATGCCTTTATGCATGCGGATAGGTTGCATACTGGTAGGCTCACCGATAACTGCGTAACGCGCTTTGGGCTGCTTTTGATTAACCAGTGCACGAGCACCCGTCATCGATGTCTCTTCATCGGCTGTCGCTAAAATAATGATCGGTTGCTTAAGAGGCGTTTCCAGATAAGGCTGAACCGCTGCTAAAACGGTAGGGAAGAATCCCTTCATATCGGTTGCGCCTAAGCCAAAAGCACGGTTATCGTCTATTTTTAAGGTAAATGGGTCTTGCTGCCAGCGGTTTTCGTCATAGGGTACAGTGTCTGTATGGCCAGAAAAAACTAATCCTTCATCCCCATGACCAAGGGTAGCAATTAAGTTGGCTTTATTGGGTTGGCCGTCAAGCTCTTGTATATCGATGGCAAACCCTAAAGGCTCCAGCCAGTTGGCGAGCAAGTCGATAACCTTGCGATTACCCATATCCAGTCGTGGCTGAGTACAGCTAACCGATGGCGTGTTGACCAGTTGGCTTAGTTGATCGACGAAAAGTGTGTGATTGATGGACATTGAGACACATGTAGTTGATAGTTATGAAGATATTTGGCACTGTTGCCAACGGTGTATTTGGCGTGAACAACTGTGTAGTACCACGACTGACTACTATAGCATGATCGTAATTGATAATAATGAAAAGGTAATTCTGTGGACAGGCTTTTAGACATCCGTAATGTTCTTGATGATTTAGTGAGTGAGCAACGCTTACAGCAAGGTGAAGCCAATATGGTAGCCGGTGCAAATCGCACACGAGAGCAAGCTACACTGCATCCACTCAATTACATTGCCAGCCTGGCTTTGGATGATTTAAAAAACCCAGGCTGTAAATTGTCAGAAGAAGTTTTATGTGACTGGTTGGCCGATAAAAGTCAGCTACCTTCGTACCATATTGATCCACTTAAAGTAAAAGTGAATGAAGTCACCGAAGTGATGTCATTTGCCTTTGCCAAACGACATGGGATTCTTTGCGTAGAAGTGACTAATGATGCAGTGATTATTGCGACTGGCCAACCATTTATGACGGGTTGGGAAGAGCAAATTGAGCACGTGGCACGTAAACCAGTTAAAAAAGTCTTTGCTAATCCTGCGGATATCAAACGTTATATCGTCGAGTTTTACAGTCTTTCCCGTTCGGTTTTTGGTGCCAGTGGCACAGCATCTAAGCAGTCTATGGCGACTAATTTTGAGCAGTTGTTAGAGCTGGGAGAGCTCAAAGACCCAGAAGCTAATGATCAACATGTCATTAATATTGTTGATTGGTTATTGCAGTACGCATTTGACCAACGTGCCAGTGATATCCATATCGAGCCACGCCGAGAAGTGTGTAAATTACGTTTTCGTATCGATGGTATTTTGCATCAGGTATACGAGCTGCCCGCCTCAGTAGGTGTTGCGGTTACGTCTCGATTAAAAATTCTCGGGCGTATGAATGTGGCAGAAAAGCGTAAGCCACAAGATGGCCGTATCAAAACCAAGCGCCCCGATGGCAGTGAAGTAGAATTACGTTTATCAACACTACCAACGGCCTTTGGTGAAAAAATGGTGCTACGGATTTTTGATCCGGATGTATTGCTGCGGAGCTTTAGTGAGCTGGGTTTGCTCGGTGATGATCAAACTCGCTGGAATGGCATGACATCAAAACCACACGGCATTGTATTAGTCACTGGGCCTACTGGTTCAGGTAAAACAACGACTCTATATTCGTCGATGAAAATGCTGGCAACATCGGAAGTGAATGTCAGTACCGTTGAAGATCCTATCGAAATGGTCGAAGAGAGTTTTAATCAGACCCAGGTGCATTCTGCAATTGGGTTGGATTTTGCAGCTGGTGTGCGCACGCTATTGCGTCAAGACCCAGACATTATAATGGTGGGTGAAATTCGCGATAATGAAACCGGGCAAATGGCAGTGCAAGCAGCGCTGACAGGTCACCTTGTGTTATCCACCCTCCATACCAATGATGCGCCGACGGCCATCACGCGTTTGCTAGATTTGGGTTTACCCAGTTTTTTAATTAAGTCCACTTTATTGGGGGTGATGGCGCAACGCCTAGTACGTACCTTATGCCCACATTGTAAAGAAGAAGGCGAAATGACTCAGCAAGAGTGGGATAGTCTGGTAAAACCTTGGAAAGCACCAAAGCCTGAAAAAATATTTCAACCAGTGGGTTGTTTGGAGTGCCGTAATACGGGGTATTTGGGTCGACAGGGGATTTATGAAATTATGCCGTTGACAGATACCTTGAAAGGTTTGATAACAGACCACTGCGATTTTAATGCGGTGCGTAAAGCGGCCATGAAAGACGGTATGCGAAGCTTACGACTTTCAGGAGCGCAAAAGATTGCCTCAGGTATTACAACATTAGAAGAAGTCATGCGTGTCGCGCCACCGGTTGATCTTAATCAGTAGGTTGAGCATTTTTAAAGCGAGATTTTTCTCGCAATGCCTGTCTTAAGATTTGTATTGATGAGCTGACAAACAAAAAGGCCATTAGTAAGGCAACAAGTAAGTCCGGCCAATGTGTTTGTGTTTTCCATACCGCAAATGATGCGATCAGTACAGCAATGTTACCGATGGCATCATTACGACTACACAGCCAGACTGAGCGCACGTTGGAATCACCATCGCGATATTTAATTAGCAGTAGTACGCTCATGATATTGGCAGTGAGCGCCAGTAGGGCAATCGGCGCCATAATGATGGGCTCTGGATTGTTAAAGAAAAAGAAGCGGTATAGCGTGGAGCCCATCACCCAAATTCCCATGAATAATAAACTTATACTTTTGAATATTGCCACCGAGCTGCGTACGCTTATTGATAAGCCAATAACATATAAGCTGGCGGCATAGGTTACTGAGTCAGCTAAAAAATCTAATGCATCGGCTTGTAAGGCTTGGGACTGCGCGTTAAAGCCGGCGATAGATTCTATAAAAAACATAAGTCCGTTAATTGCGATGACAACCCACAGGATACGTTTATAGGCGTCAGAAACCCCATCAAACTCTTTGTTTTGGCAGCAGCGATTGGACATGGTCAATGCCTTGTATGTAATGAACGATAGGGTTAGGATAAAACCTCTAGCGACTAGAGGTTCAAGTGCTATATATTGATAAATATCAGTGTTTAAGTCGGCATTTTTTGAGCTGAAGTGAGGGTAGGATAGATATGGCATCATTGCCTGATCATGAATTGACTATTGGGGCTTTGTCCGCAGAGTCGGGTTGTAAAGTGCCCACTATTCGTTACTACGAAAAAATTGGATTACTACCTGAACCCTTGCGTACAGGAGGTAATCAACGGCGCTACCGCCAATCACACCTCAAATGTTTACAATTTATTTGCCATGGCCGTGAGCTAGGCTTTAGCCTTGATGCTATCCGAGAGTTGTTGTCCTTAAATTCTCCCTCATCGTGTCAGAGAGCGGATCAAATTGTTCACCAGCATTTGAGTGATATAGAAGGAAAGATAGAACGCCTTCTAGGCTTAAAAGCCGAATTAAGTGCAATGCTCCATGCTTGTGAAACCAGCCAAACATATGATTGTCGTGTGATTGAAATACTTTCTGATCATTCCCAGTGTGTCGCTAAAAAACATTAGCTGAAATCGAATATTTGCTCTATTCCCTTTCTTGTACCGACTTCTGTCCTCAGCAACTGGCTAGCTATATTAATCAAACCAAAGAGTAGAGGACCAACCTTAAGCCAACCTTTGTTTGATAGTCTGTTTTATGACTTGTAATAAGTCATGGCACCTCTTCCTGAAAGAGGAAAATCTGATAACTACATAAAAAGAAGGTGAGCACTGTGCAATACAATAATCCAAATACTGATGGAGCGGTTGTCTCCTTTAAAAGTCGCTATGAAAACTATATCGATGGGAAATGGGTGGCTCCTGTTGGTGGTGAGTATTTTGATAATATTTCACCTGTTAACGGTAAATCTTTCTGTGAAATTCCACGCTCTCAAGAAGCAGATATTGAATTAGCGTTAGACGCTGCCCATGGAGCAAAAGATGCTTGGGGCAAAGCATCAGTCACAGAGCGTTCGAATATTTTGCTGAAAATGGCAGATCGAATGGAAGAGAATTTAGAGGCACTAGCGGTTGCTGAGACTTGGGACAATGGTAAGGCAGTTCGCGAAACGTTAAATGCTGATATCCCTTTATGTATCGATCATTTACGTTACTACGCAGGTTGTATCCGTGCTCAAGAGGGCGGTATTGGTGAATTAGACCAAAATACGGTCGCTTATCATATTCATGAGCCTTTAGGTGTTGTTGGTCAAATTATCCCTTGGAATTTTCCCTTGCTAATGGCGATTTGGAATTTGGCGCCTGCATTAGTTACAGGAAATTGCGTCGTATTGAAACCTGCTGAGCAGACACCAGCAACTATCTTGATGTTTATGGAATTAGTGGGAGACTTGTTGCCTGCAGGTGTCTTAAATGTTGTAAACGGTTATGGGGAGGAAGCGGGCCATGCGCTTGCGACTAGTAAGCGAATTGCAAAAATAGCCTTTACTGGCTCGACAGTGGTAGGTGAGCATATATTGAAATGTGCGGCAAATAGCCTTATTCCATCCTCCGTTGAGTTGGGCGGAAAATCACCTAATGTGTATTTTGCCGATATTCTGGAAAAAGAAGACGAATTTGTCAGTAAATGTGTTGAGGGTGCAGTATTAGCATTTTTCAATCAGGGTGAGGTGTGTACTTGTCCTTCGCGTTTATTGGTTCAGGAATCTATTTATGAAAAATTTATCTCTATGGTTATTGAGCGTTCTAAACAAATTAAACGCGGTAACCCTTTAGATACAGAAGTGATGGTTGGAGCTCAGGTTTCTGAAGAGCAATACAATAGAATTCTGAATTATATTCAAATAGGTATGGATGAAGGCGCAGAAGTTATTACGGGCGGTAAAGTTGCGGGTGTTGGTGCTGGTTTTGATGAGGGTTTTTATATTGAGCCAACCTTGTTAAAAGGTAAAAATGATATGCGAGTTTTTCAGGAAGAAATTTTTGGTCCCGTTGTTTCTGTGACAACATTTAAAACAGAAGAGGAAGCGCTAGCTATTGCTAATGATACTGAATATGGTTTAGGTGCCGGCGTTTGGACACGTGATATGAACACATCGTATCGTATGGGGCGAGGTATTCAAGCCGGAAGAGTATGGACTAATTGTTACCATTTATACCCAGCACACGCTGCTTTCGGGGGCTACAAAAAATCGGGTATGGGCCGCTATACTCATAAAGTTGCCTTAGAGCATTATCAACAAACAAAAAATCTATTAGTGAGCTACGATATTAATCCTTTAGGCTTTTTTTGATATTGATAAATAGCGTTCGGGTTAAACCTTTAGTTCGAACGCTATGTATTTTTATTATTGAAAACTCAGTAAATACAAATTCCATAAAATATGTTATTAAATGATGTTGCCTTGTCTCAGCGAAGTTGCAGCTTGCGTAAAGGTTTTTTTGTTGAGGTTAGCCCTGTTGGGTTAATAGCACCAAAACTAGTTAAGAAAAATATTTCTGTTGCTAAACAGTTAGGTTTATCGGGTGATGTTTTTTCAACAGATTATTTCAAGCAGGTCTTTAGTGGAAATCAACGATTAAATAACGTTGTCCCACTCGCTCAAGATTACGCTGGGCATCAATTTGGGCGCTTTAATCCTTTCTTAGGCGATGGACGATCCGCACTCATTGCTGAAATCAATACTTCTACTGATACTTGGGATGTTTACCTGAAAGGCATAGGCCCAACTCCTTTTGCTTACGTATCTGATGGTTATGCTAGTCTAAGTGAATGCCTGCACGAGTATGAATATAGTGAGCGACTTTCTGATTTAGGAATTCCGGCAGCGCTGAGCTTATGTGTTATGAGTGGCGATAAAGGAATATATCGTCGAGGTTTTGAGACAGCCGCAATGCTTGCGCGGGTTGCTAAATGCCATATTCGCTTTGGGACATTTGAAAATTATTATTTTCAGCGTGATTATATTGCCTTGAGAAAGTTGGCTGATCATGTCATTCATTATTATTATCCTGATTGTGAACAATACGAAGAGCGACGATATTTTTATTTCCTTCGAGCTGTTGTGATTAAAACAGCTCAACTGATTGCACATTGGCAAGTTGCTGGTTTTGCTCATGGAATGATGAATACCGACAATCAGTCTATTATCGGGATTACATTAGACCTAGGCTCAGCAACATTTATAAGCGATGAAAATAATCAAACCAATATCGAAGTGGACGAGTCGGATCGTTACGCGTTTGATCAACAGCCTGTCATTGGGTTATGGAATTGTAATGTTTTAGCAAAAGCGCTTTCGCCATTAATAGAAACAAAAGAGTTACGTACGGCTTTGTCGTGTTATGAGATAGAGTATCTAAAATACCATGAAGAATTAAAGTCTAAGGAAAATTCAAAGTCTTTTTGATGTGTTAGACATGAGTTCTAATAAGCGCTCTCTAAACTCCTCATTCTTAGATGTATTTTGATGCAATCTCTCTATGAGTACGTCTGGGTTTTTGCAGGCTCCAAGCACTTGGTCGACGACAGCACTGATACAATAACGCCATTCTTCCAGTTCTGGAGATTTCGATTGTGGTAAAAATGCCCCTCGGTATAACGAAATAGCCTCATTGATTTTTTGTTCATGCAATATTTTCCATAGATGAATAAAATCTGCCCACACAGGCAGCAGTAATCGATAGGGTCGAGAACCTATCGATCCTTTCAATATATGACGGAGGTGTGAAATTTCCGCTTTTAAGGTGGCTGTTGATACCGGCGAGTCACCATAGAGTGCAGCATGTAGGTTGTTCAGAGATAGGCCTTCAGCATTGAGTGCCAATAAGCAAAGAATTTCAATTTGGCGTGGTGTCAGGTTAATAGCCATGCCTTGAAAGCGAACATAAGCTTGCCCTAATGCATAGATTTCTAACTCTGCACGAGGCAGGTTTTCAGGAAGGTTACTTGCGATAGAGCGGGCAATTTCTGTTACGGCACACTGGCCTAATGGCGTGTGACGATTCCATGTCGTAGACATATCTAAAATGCCGACACATTCCCCTGATTGAGGATGTATGATGGGTGCTGCATAACACACCCAATCTCTGACAATTGGCAGGTAGTGCTCAGAGGAAAATACAGTAACAGCACGTTTGAGGCTGAGTGATAGGCCTACAGCGTTGGTGCCAACTGATTCTTCATCCCAGTGTCCTCCCGCTGTAAAATTTAAAGATTCAGCACGCCGACGCATATGGTTGCTGGCATATGTCCATAATAGCCGTCCACAAGGGTCTGCAATTGCAACAACTAAACTGCCTTCTTTGACAAGCTGTTCCATATTTTGCTGTTCATGTTGTGCTGCCAATGACAGCGGTGATTCTTCCCATAGCCGAGAGGTTATGTACTCATCATCTGCGGGTGCATATGAGGGGGTGGGGGCTACATACTTGGCGCTGCGTTGCCAAGATGACAGAATATGCTGTGAAACGCTTTGATGTGGCACGGTAGTGCCTTTAGCCGTGAATTCACTCCGTTGATTTTCAATGGCTTGGCGGCGTTGAGACAGGCTAGTTGCTGCTCTGGACAATTATGTCAGTCCCCCGCTACGATAGGTGAACAGACAGGATAACACTTTCTCATCGTGGGGTAAAAAGGTGCTATCTTGAAGGCTTGCACTCTATGTTTAAGGTAATAAACAGGGCGATTAATGCCAAAAAGAATGGACTAGTTCAACAGTTAAAGCTGATAAGGCTTTTTTAAATCTCTATGAAGATCAAAGATGATAACTTTATTTAATAATGAAATTGCAGATTATTTACCTTCTAGTTTGCAAGATGAAGGTAAGAGGGTTTTAGATAAGCTGGCAAGTAAGCTTGATGATGTGCAGCTCAAGCGATTGATAGATGAAATGAGTTGTTCTTCGGTGTTAAGTCAACAACTTGTTAGAACATTAGTCGGTAGCGAATACGTGTTGGAGTCATGCTGTCGAAACCCTGGTTTGTTATTTCATTGGTTGTTGACGGATATTCCATTCTCTCCCTTAACGCCTATTAAGATAATTGATGCTGTTGAGACCGCGTGTTCAGATGAATTAACCGTTGAAGAATTAGATAGCTTGTTGCGTCGATTGCGGCAGCAATTTATGACCGGTCTATACTGGCGAGATTTAAATGGCTTGGCAGACTTTTCTGAAGTTAGTCATGCGATGACCACAATGGCCGAGGTGTTCGTGCAGCAAGCCCTGGATTTTCACTATAAAGTATTAGTGAAAAGATATGGATTGCCTATTGGAAAAGTAAGTCAGCAACCTCAGCCTATGCTGGTTATAGGGATGGGTAAATTAGGTGGCAATGAATTAAATGTCTCTTCAGATATTGATTTGATTTTTGCATTTCCTGAAGCAGGGGAAACACAAAATAAAACGAAATCTATTGATAACCAAACGTTTTTTATTCAGCTTGGTCAGCGCGTTATTAAAACACTTAATGAAACGACGTTTAATGGTTTTGTGTTTCGTGTTGATATGCGGTTAAGGCCCTATGGTGAGAGTGGTGCTTTAGCCAGTAATTTTGCAGCATTAGAAAATTATTATGAAACGCAAGGGCGTGACTGGGAGCGGTTTGCGGCGGTTAAAGCGAGAGTAATTGCATGTTCACGATTCCCTCAAGGTGCTTTTGATAATTCTTTCGATGGTTCGCATAGCGAAATAATCTCTGTCAAAATTGAGCAGGAGTCAACAGAAGAATTTTATAAAATTTTACAGCCATTCACTTATCGAAAATATATAGACTTCTCGACAGTAGAGTCCCTTCGAAAACTAAAAGCTATGATTGTGCAGGAGGTGCGACGTAAAGGCTTGCAGGATGATGTGAAGCTGGGGGCGGGTGGCATTAGAGAAATTGAATTTATTGCTCAGTCATTTCAATTGATTCGCGGCGGACGGGATGCTCGGTTAAGAGAGCGGAATTTATTAACAGTTCTGCAGCAATTAAGCGATTTAAAGAATTTAAGCAAAAAGATCGTTGATAAACTAAGTGCAGCTTATTTATTTTTACGTAAAACAGAACATGCCATTCAGGCTTTTCAAGATGCACAAACTCAGCGTCTTCCTGTCGATGACTTGCAATGTGAACGATTAGCCTGGGTGATGGGATTTGATGGTTGGCCAGATTTTTATGAGCAGCTAAACGAACATCGAAAATTTGTGGATGCTGAGTTTCAAAAAGTCATAGCTGACCCAGATTCTCAGGATGTTGAAAAGCTAAGTGTATCGCAGGAATGGGAGTCATTTTGGGAGGAGCTTGACTCAAAGCCATTCTCTCAGACGATAGGGTCTGATGAAGCAATAGGGCAAAACGTATTTCCTTCGGAACAGTTATTATTTTTAAAAAAACAAGGCTTTAGTCAGCCTGAAAGTTCAATTAAAGCATTGTCGAGTTTTAAGCAGTGTCGAAAGGTTATGAGCCTGTCTGCAACAGCTAGAAAAAAGCTTGACATTTTTATACCTCAATTGCTGAGCTCCTTAACTCATGCTGAATTGTCCGTTGATGCCTCAGACTTATTGCTGCGATTATTGAATTGGTTGGAAACGATAGTGACTCGGACCAGTTATGTGTTGCTGCTGTTGGAGAATCCACAAGTGCTGAAGCATTTGATTCAGCTGTTTGCTGCGAGCTCATGGGTCACAGAAACCTTAACCAAGATTCCTTCTTTATTGGATGAATTGCTCTCTCCTGAAACATTATATTCATTGCCGGAAAAGTCATCCCTTCGAGATGAGCTGAGGCAGCGCTTATTGCGATTTGAACCCGATGATGTCGAAGGGCATATGGAAATGCTGCGTTATTTCCGCTTGGCCCATAATTTACATGTAGCTGCCTGTGAAATAACCGGTAGTTTGCCTTTGATGAAAGTCAGTGATTATTTAACGTTTACCGCTGAGGTGGTTCTTGAGCAAGTATTGGTGCTTGCCTGGAGAGACTTGGTGCGTCGGCATGGTTATCCTGAGGGCGCCAGTGATGAATTTCCTCAATTTCTTGTTGTTGGTTATGGCAAGCTTGGCGGCATTGAAATGAGCTATAGCTCAGACCTAGATTTGGTCTTTATTTATGAGGCAGCTGCCCAAGGGATGACTAATGGTGAACGACCTATTGATCATCAAACTTTTTATACCCGTTTGGGCCAGAAGATGATTCATATTTTGAATACGCGAACTATGTCTGGTCAGTTGTATGAAGTGGATATGAGGCTGCGCCCTTCAGGTAATTCAGGCTTATTAGTGTCTTCTATAACGGCCTTTTCTCGCTATCAAAATCAGGAAGCCTGGATCTGGGAACATCAGGCTTTGGTTCGCGCTCGGCCTGTGGCGGGAGACAAACAGCTCGCGATGCAATTTATGGCTCTCCGGAAGGAGGTTTTATCTCGGTCTCGAACTATTGACGAGTTAAAAGAAGAGGTGGTTAATATGCGCGAAAAAATGCGTAACCATTTGGGTACCAGTCCAAAAAGCCCTAAAAATAGCGCAGAAACCTCTGAATTTCATTTGAAACAGGACGCTGGAGGTATCGTTGATATTGAATTTATGGTTCAATATGCGGTTTTAGCGTGGAGCTCTGAACAGCCTTCGTTAAGCGAGTGGACGGATAATATTCGAATCCTCGAAACCTTGCGAACACTAGGTCTGATTGACATTGAACAGGCAGACCAGTTGATTGCTATATACCAATTCTACCGTATGCATAGCCACCGTTTAGCACTTCAGCAAGACACCTCCTCTGTGATAGAAAGTGGTGACTTTACTGAGCAACGCGAACAGGTTAAGGCGTTGTGGAATTACTTTTTTTCTTAAGAATTTTATATGAGTTCGTACTGACGAACGCTGACTTCAGTTTAGGAGAGTTTTATGTCATTTGCCGATCGAGATGGTTTTATTTGGTTGGACGGCGAGATGGTACCTTGGCGTGACGCAAAGATTCATGTGTTAACTCACACCTTACATTATGGTATGGGGGTGTTCGAAGGTGTACGAGCTTATGAAACCGATCAGGGCCCAGCAATCTTTCGCTTGGAAGCACATACAGACCGCTTATTTAATTCGGCAAAAATCATGAACATGCCCATGCCTTTTAGTAAGGAAGACTTAAATGACGCTCAAAGGGAAATTGTTGTAGAAAATGGTCTAAAGAGTGCTTACCTTCGCCCTATGTGTTTTTATGGCTCTGAAGGGATGGGTTTGCGTGCTGATGGTTTAAAAACTCATGTCATGATTGCCGCTTGGGAGTGGGGTGCATACCTCGGGGAAGATGGTATCAATAAAGGTATTCGTATTAAAACCTCCTCTTATTCTCGGCATCATGTGAATGTCAGTATGTGTAAAGCAAAAGCCAATGGTAACTATATGAACTCTATGTTGGCGTTGCAGGAAGCGATGCAAGATGGTTACGATGAGGCAATGCTATTAGATGTGGATGGCTTTGTGGCAGAAGGTAGTGGTGAAAATATATTTGTTGTTCGTGGTGGTAATATCTATACGCCTGATCTCACTTCAGCACTAGATGGTATTACTCGTAATACTATTTTTGTTTTAGCCAAAGAGCTAGGCTATGACATTATTGAAAAACGGATCACTCGAGATGAGGTGTATATCGCTGATGAAGCTTTCTTTACCGGCACAGCAGCGGAAGTTACACCAATTCGTGAAGTTGATAATCGAGCTATCGGTGAAGGGGTGCGTGGCCCTGTCACTGAAAAGCTACAAAAAATGTATTTTGATGTAGTCCATGGTCGCGATAATAACCATAAAAAATGGCTGACTGCTTGTAATTAAATTATTAATAATAATGAGTGCCCTTTGAAAGTTATTCAGGTATTGCCAGAGCTAAATTCAGGTGGTGTTGAACGGGGCGCTGTAGAGTTTGCGGATTATTTAGTAGCAAATGGCCATGAATCTATTGTTATTTCTAATGGTGGGCGTTTAGTTAGTCAACTTGAGAAACAAGGAAGTGTACATATCACTTTTCCTGTTCATAAGAAAAGTTTATTTTCCCTTCGTTTTGTTAAGCCTTTACGTAAGCTACTGTTAGATTTAAAGGTCGATATTATCCATGTTCGTTCGCGGCTTCCTGCTTGGCTGGTATGGTTAGCAGTAGGTCGTCTTCCACGCGCACAAAGACCCGCTATTGTTTCTACTTTTCATGGACTATATTCGATTAATCGATATAGTGAAATTATGGGGCGCAGTGATCAAGTTATTGCTATTTCGCAATGTGTTTATGATTATGTTGTTGAAAACTACTCTCGCATAAGCCCTGAAAAAATATCAGTTATTCATCGTGGCGTTGATCAACAAGTATTTAATTTGAGTTTCTGTTGCCGTGAAGATTGGCAAGAGCAATTTTTTTCAGATTATCCTCAGTTGAAAAACAAACCATTGATTGTTATGCCAGGAAGAATCACTCAGTGGAAGGGGCATGTTGACTTCTTGGAGGTAATAACAATTCTTAAAGATGACGGTATTGATTGCCATGGGGTTATTGTCGGGGGAGCTGAAAACTCAAAAACTTCCTATTTAGATCAGCTAAAAGACAAAGTGGCCACGCTGGAGTTAAAAAATTATGTGACATTTTTAGGGCACCGATCAGACATACAGAATATCTATTCGGTAGCGAGAGTTGTGTGTAATTTGTCAAATCGCCCCGAACCTTTTGGGCGAACAGTGATCGAGGCGTTAGCTCTTGGGGTTCCTGTTATTGCCTATGATATCGGTGGACCTGCAGAATCGCTCAGAGCATGCTTCCCAGAAGGACTTGTTCCACATAAAAATAATATTAAGGTTGCTGAAGCGATACGCTCTTGCTTAAATAATAAGCCAGAGATTTTATTGCCAGAAGAGTTTACATTGTCATATCAAGCTGAAAAAACATTGGCAGTTTATCAAAAAGCACTTGCTAGCTCGTAGGTTATCTATGCGTATTTTACACGTTGCTCATCAACAATTAAGAAAGTACGGCCATAATCGGGTCAGCTGGGCACAGAAACTATATTTTGGCTTAATTCGTAATAACCATTGCGTGCAAGCATTTAGTGATAGAGATGTGGCTGCATTTGAAGCTCCTTTAGGTATTCGAGATTTAGGGAAAAAAAAGGCTAACCAAAGATTATTGCAGACTGTCGAAGCGTTTGAGCCAGATTTAATGATTGTAGGACATTGCGATATTATTTCTAACGAAACATTGGTTGAAGCTAAAAAAGTACGGCCAGGATTAGTTATTGCGTCTTGTAATAATGATCCGTTATTTGTTCCTGATAATGTCGAAAAAATACATAACCGTTGTAAGGTCGCCAATTCAATGTTTGTGTCTACAGGCTTGAAAGAGCTTTCTCGTTTTTCTAATGGGAAGGCAAAATTATTTCATATGCCTAATCCTGTTGATTCTTCTATCGAAACAGAAAATTGTGCTTTGAAATCAGATTTTCCAGTTGATTTAATTTTTTGTAGTAAAGAAAAAACCCATACCGCACGAGGAAAGATAGTTAGTTATTTAAAAGAGAATTTGCTCGATGATATATATTTTTCAACACCAGGTAGCTTTGATGAACCAGCCGTTTGGGGGCGAGATTATGATAAGGCATTGGCGTCCTCTAAAATGGCGCTTAATCTAAATCGACAAGAAGGTTTGGATTGGTATTCTTCAGCAAGAATGGCTCAGTTGGTCGGTAACGGTTTGCTAACTTTCACTCATAGCTCTGCAGGCTTTGATCGGTTTTTTCCTGATGAAACCTTAGTTTATTTTAAGGATAAAGAGCAATTGAAAACCTTGATAGAAGGTTTTTATCAGGACAATGGAAAACGTATGTATTGGGCTGGAAGAGCAAGGGATTTTTTTCATCAAGAAATAAATTCAACGCTATATGCACAGTACATTGTCGAGTCGGCTTTAGAGCTCCCTTATAGCCATAACTATGTTTGGCTTGAAAGATGAGTAAGCTATGAGTGATGGTGTTCATCTCGATAATATTGATAATGCCTTTACTCAAGGTGGTAATCGCTTGTGTTTCTTTCATCCTGATGATGCAGGTCGTTGCATTAAAGTTGTCAGACCAGATCGTACGCCTGAGATAAGAAGAAAACAAAAAAGATTCCCTAAAAACCTTAAGCCTCTTTCTCGATTTGATGAAAATCGCAATGAAATAATCGAAATTCAACGAATTAAAAAATATATTGGCGATGGTGCTTTCGATGTGATCCCTAAATATTTTGGTATGCTTGAAAGTGATTTAGGGCCAGGCCTTTGTTGCGAAATGATTAGAGATGATGATGGCAAGGTGTCGATTTCTTTAAAGCAATATATTTGGGTATATGGATTAACGGATTCACTTAATGAAGCTCTTAATACGTTTAAAACTAAGTGGATTGTAATGGGAATGCCATCGCGCGATCTGTTGCTTCACAATATTGTTGTTCAGCAAGAGAATGCCAGTTCTGATAGTGTAGTAAAGCGCCTTGTTGTTATCGATGGTTTGGGTTGGGCTGGCTTTTCGTTTCTTTTTTATCGCTTTCATTTTTTAGCTGTTTCTAAAGCGAAAAAAAAGATTGCAGGCCTTGATAAGTCAGTAACACAATTGCTCCATAAAAAAGAAAATCAATCGGATTGGGGATATCACGGTTGGTTAAATGAAGACCAACGGTTGGCAAAAACTAATGACAAATGATACTAAAACTGTGATAAAAGTTGCTCAGGCCTTAGCGGGAGCACCTATAGGTGGTGCTGAAAATTTCTATACGCGTTTGGTTTGTGCATTGGGCAAGTATGATCAATTACAGCAGCGTGCTTTTACCAGAGAAAATGGGTGGCGTGAACAACAATTCAAAGACGCAAATATCCCAGTATCAAAGCATCGTTTAGGAGGTACATTGGATATCATTGGTCGTTATCAATATCACAAAGCGCTTAGAGAATGGCAGCCAGATATTGTTATGACTTATATGAATAGAGCAACGATGCTAACCCCGCCAGGTAACTATAAATTGGTTGCTCGATTAGGACATTATTATGATCTCAAATATTATAAGCATTGTAACTATTGGATAGGTATCACAAAAGGAATTTGTGATTATATGATCGAGGGAGGTTTCCCTAAAGAAAGAGTCTTTCAAATCCCTAATTTTGTTGATGAGAGCATTGCTAAACCATTACCAAGGGATAGTTTTAACACTCATACTGAAAGCCCAATAATATTGGCGGCAGGTAGGCTGCACACTAATAAAGGTTTTGACACTCTACTACGTGCCATGATCGCTATTCCTGATGTAGTTTTATGGCTTGCAGGTGATGGGCCTGAAGCTGATAATCTCAAAGGCCTCGCTAAAGAGCTGGGTATTGTATCTAGAGTGCGATTTTTGGGGTGGAGAAATGATATTAACGCTCTTATGCGAAGCGTAGATTTGTTTGTCTGTCCGTCTCGTCATGAAGGGCTTGGCAGTATTGTTCCTGAGGCCTGGTTTAATGAATGCCCTATTATTTCTACTCGTTCACAAGGCCCTCAAGAGCTGATTGAGCATGAAAATACAGGTTTATTAACACCTATTGATGATGTAAATATGCTTGCTGAGGCCATCAATCAAGTTTTGAATGATCGATTATTAGCGTCGAATTTAAAGAGCCAAGGTAAAACTGAATATTTAAATAAGTATCAAAAAACAATAATTACTAACAGATATTTATCATTATTTAATAAGCTATTACAAAAGAGTGTATAAGAATGCAGATAACGGCTTCTTCAATGAACACTAAGGAAAAAACCTTAGAGTTTTTGAGCAAAATTATAGCATTTGGGCTGCTGCTTTTTTATTCTGGTATTTATATTTTTCCAGATGGCGGTGACATGAATCGAGTATTTTATGCTTTTGTCATGCTGCCAATGCTTTATGTTATTTTTACTTTTAATAAGGAATTTTTTGCGGATAAGTATTTCTGGCTATTAATGTTGCTTCCCATTTATTTGACTGCAAGCCATTTTTGGGCAGACGAAGAAAATATCATCCGCTCAAATTTTTTTCACATTAAAAAAGTAATTTATATATTTTTCTTTTTAAGTGCAGTCTTTTATTCAGTAAAAAAGTGGCCAAATTTTTTGCGATTACTATTCCAAACTCTTTTTATTGTTGGCTTTCTATCTGCAGTTACTTCTATAGCTTGCTTTATCTCTGAGAAATGTGGAATTCATGGCGGTAGATTAAGTGGGTTTTCAGTTCAAGATATTAATAAGGCTGGAGCAATTTATACATTGCAAATGGGATTAAGTGCTTTCTTTTTGGTTTATGGTTTTTTCAAAGAAAAAAAGAATAGCGCAACAGTATATATAATACTTTTGCTTGGTTTTTTTGTCAGTGGTTATGCTGTTGTTTTAGCAAAAACACATGCGACATGGTTCATGTTGATAATAACCCTTTTTTTAATTTTGATACCTAAATGGACCACTAAGATAGCATGTTTGTTAATTTTTATATTTTTATTGTCAGGAATTTTATTTTATTATTTCAATGCTCATGCAATATTGATGCAGGATGCCAGCTATAGAATTCGTCTAGATCTTGCTTATGTCTCTTTGGTTTCTTTGCAAGATAATATACTGTTTGGCTTGGGTCTCACTCATAAGTTGCCATTTGTTGAGCAGGGTGTTATCTATGGCAGTAGTTATTCTCTACCTCATCCACACAATATTTTCATAGATGTGCTCAGGTTTGGTGGTGTTGTAGGGTTTTTAGTTTTAGTATTTAATGTATTTTTTTTAACGGTAAGCGGAGTAATATCCACAAATAAGCATATTGTAATTAAATTTTGTCTTGCTTGGTTTGTAGCTGGAGTTGCAATAATGACAGTATACGCTCAGCAACCGATTACCCGTCCAGGAGGGTATGTTTGGTTTTTGTACTGGATGCCCATTGCAATACTTGCAGCTGAGTTATCACGATTGGAAAATGAGCGAGTGGTTTAGTTGTGTCTAAAAAAATAGTATTTGCTTGGCCAAAACAAAAGAATGCAAATAATAACCCCTATAATAAAATTCTATATGAAGCTATGGTTGATAACGACTTTATTATAGATGAATTTAATAGGCGAAAGTTTAAGCCTGAGCAAGAGAGTATACTTCATGTTCATTGGCCTGATCATATGCTGCGCTCCCCAAGTAGCTTTAAAATTAAATTGAGGCTTTGGCGATTTTTTCGTATTGTAAAAAAACTACACAGATTAAGAGGGAAGTTGATCTGGACAGTGCATAATCTGCAACCTCATCAAATGCATCATTCTGATTTGGTGGATAAAAGCATTAAAAAAATTATTAAGGTTGTAGATGGTTTTATATTTCTAAGTGAAACTAGTCGACAGGAATTTTTTAATCTATATCCATCTTCAAAAAATACGCCAACTGTTGTTATTCCTCATATTCATTATAAAGATTATTATGAGAAAACTGATAAAGAACCGGCTTTAAAAAGGCTCATTAAAAACCCATTGCCTATACAGTTATTATGCTTTGGGCTGATAAGAAATCACAAAGGCTATGGAAGGTTGTTTGAGGTGGCTCAAAAAATTGATTCTTGTGACCGCATTGGTTGGATTATTGCCGGGAATCCAGGAAAGGAGGGGGTTTGTGATGAGCTTGAGCAGGCATGGGAGAATAATAACATTGTATATAAGGCCTGCAGACATATCGAAGATAAAGAAATACCAGACTTATTCTCAACTGCAGATGCTATTGTTTTACCTTACGAAAATATTCTTAATTCCGGTACAGCTATTTTAGCACTTTCTCTTGATCGAAGAGTTATTGCCCCTGCAATAGGCTCTTTGATTGAGTTGCAGGAAAAGGTAGGTAAAGATTGGGTATATTTATATGAGCAGCCTCTGGATGTTAAAAAACTAGAGAGTGCTGTAGTTTGGGCTGAGTCCCTATCAATAGGACTCAGCCCAAATCTGGGTACTATGTCTGCTGATATCGTTTCAAAAAAGACGTGTGATTTTTATCGTACGGTGCTCGACAAGAAAGAAAACTACGAAACATAAAAAACAATACGACTTTTTTTAGCTTAATTGGGATTATATTGTGGCAATTGATAAAAATCTAACTATTATTATTGTGTCATTTAATAGTGGCTATGCGATAACCCAGTGCCTTCGTCTCTTGCTTGAATCCCCCCCCTGTAAAATATTGATTGTTGACAATGCCAGTACAGATAATACTGTTTCCTTAATAGAGAGTGATTTCCCTAATGTCGAAATTATTTTGTCGGAAAAGAATATAGGTTACGGGAGAGCGGCAAATTTAGGGTTGGAGCGAGTGTTAACAAAATACTCATTGCTTTTGAATCCAGATGTTTTTCTTGATATTAAAACTTTATCTTTAGTTTTCAATGAAGTTTTTGCTTGTAGTCAAGATGTTGCTATTTTTTCTCCATCCTTAAAAAACCAGGACTATTTAAAAGAAGGTAATATTTCAGTGCAGTATCTAATCGGTGCTTTTCTTCTTTTTAATATGGAATGCTTGAAAAAAATAGGTTTTTTTGATGAAAATATTTTCCTTTTCTATGAAGAAAAAGATTTGGAGCTTCGAGCGATAAAACAAGGTTATCAGTTAGTACTTATGTCTGATCATTATGTTGAGCATATAAAGTCTGCCTCAACTAAAAAAAGTGAAAGTATTGATTTTTTGCGCAATTGGCATGTGGCATGGTCTAGTTTTTATTACTCTTATAAGCATGGATTAATGAAAAATAAATATGAAGGCATATTTTTAATGATTCGATATGGCATTAAAAGCCTTATTAATTTAAGGCAATGGAAACGAAAAAAATATAGAGCAAGATTTTTGGGGTGTGCTGCATATCTTCGAGGCGAAAAAGCTTTTGCAAATGATGTTGCCCGACATTCTGAGAAACTTATCAATAACAACAGTAATTTCCCAGGTTAAAATATGAAAATAGCAATTGCTGGAGCCGGGTTTACGGGTGCTGTTTTAGCACATAAGTTCGCCGATAATGGATATTCTGTTGATGTTTATGACTCAAGAAATCATATTGGAGGCAATTGTTGTTCAGAAATAGATGTCGAGACCGGTATTATCATTCATAAGTATGGTCCTCATATATTTCATACGGATAACGAATCTGTATGGCAGTTTATTAATCAATTTTCTGAGTTTATGCCTTATGTGAATCGTGTGAAAACAGTTGTTGATAGCAATGTATATTCATTACCTGTTAACCTGCATACTATTAATCAATTTTTCGGAAAAACATTTAGCCCTAATGAAGCCAAAAGCTTTATTAAATCTATCTCTGATCAAAGCATTGAAACGCCAGAAACATTTGAGCAGCAAGCTTTAAAATTTGTTGGAAGAGATCTTTATGAAGCTTTTTTTAAAGGTTATACCGTTAAGCAGTGGGGTATTGAGCCAGATAAGTTGCCGGCAAGTATACTTAAGCGTTTACCTTTACGCTTTAACTATAATGATAATTATTTTAACCATAAGTTTCAGGGTATGCCAAAGCACGGATATACGGCTATATTTGAAAAAATACTCGATAATAAAAAAATTAATTTACGATTAAATAATAAAATTAATTCAAAGCAGTCAAAAGAGTATGATCATATTTTCTATACCGGCCCAATAGACGAATGGTTTGATCATGTATATGGACGACTAGGGTATAGAACATTAGATTTCAAAAAAGAAGTGCATGATGGAGATTATCAAGGTTGTGCTGTTATGAACTATGGCGACCAAGGGGTTCCATATACGCGTATCAGTGAACATAAACACTTTTCCCCTTGGAATAATCACGACAAAACGATAATCTATAAAGAATATAGCCGTAACTGTGAGGCTGATGACATACCTTATTACCCCATTAGGTTGGTCAAGGAGAAGAATATGCTAATGAATTATGTGAATTTGGCTGAAAAACAAGAGGGTATTAGTTTTTTAGGGCGGTTAGGTACTTATCGGTATTTGGATATGGATGTTACTATAGCAGAAGCTTTAAGTGCTGCAGATACGGTAGTTGACTGTATTTCTAAAAATAAAAAAATCCCGGTATTTTTTGTTAACCCTATTTAATTTTTCTGTCCCACGAATTTTATGAATAATCAAGTTAATAATATATATGTTTGTTGTCCTGGTGATTCTGTTACAGGAGGGCCAGAGTTATTGCATCAACTTGTTGATAAGTTAAGGGAAAATGGAAAGCCAGCTTATATATTGTATTATCCTTTTGAAAATACTTTTAATATTCCTGATGCTTATGAACACTATAATGTAGAGCAGATAAAAAAAGAAAAATGTATTGATGGAATAGTTATTTTCCCTGAGGAAAGAACTAATTTTATTGATATGTTTGATGGTTTGGATATTTATATATGGTGGCTATCTGTGGATAGCTATTTTGGTAAAAGCTCAAGAACTAATGGTAAAAGTTATTATAAGTATATCAAGCGCTTATTGAATGGTAGGTCAAAACCTATATGGGTTTTAAAAAAATACAAGCATTTAGTTCAGAGTGAATATGCACGCCTTTTTTTAAAAAAATATGGTGTAGGAAGTGCCTACTTAACAGACTATTTGAATGAAGCTCATTTTGGCCATGTTGCTGATGAAAGTTTAAAGAAAAATAAAATCGCATATAACCCCAAAAAAGGCTATAAAATCACTTCAAGACTTATTGCTGAAAACCCTGAGATCGACTTCGTTCCTTTACAAAACATGACATCGGCGGAAGTTGCTGAAGTGTTGAGAGAAAGTAAATTGTACATTGATTTTGGAAGCCATCCTGGTAAGGATAGATTCCCTAGAGAGGCCGCCATGGCGGGCTGTTGTATCATCACTGGCGTTGCAGGTAGCGCAGCAAATAATGTTGACATACCTATTTCTGCTATTTATAAGTTAAATGATAAGCGTAGTGATTTTAGTGAAAGCTTTAAAAATATTGTTAATGGCATATTTGATGACTACGCTACTCATTCTAGTAATTTTAATAATTATAGAGAGAAAATCAAGCTAGAACGTAGCAAGTTTGAATCTCAAGTTAAAGAGATATTTTCATAATGCTATTGCGCTTGATAGCGTTTAACTCTCTGCCTAAGTTTTTCACCTCTCTTCCTATTCCCTCTAAGGTTGTATTGGCGCCAATAGGAGCGAAGTGTTGGTAGATATCGTCCTCCAATACCATCGACCAAGACAAAATACTGTCCCTGTTCATGCCAAACCAAGTTGTCAAGCCATAAATCCCTAATAATGATATGTGTAACCTGCATCCAAGATATAAAATCGTCGAGAGCTTTTTGATGGACATCATTAAATCTTTTATCTTTAATGATATCTCCTAGCGTATGGCCGAGTGAGCCATCTTTATTTTTAATAGCTTCTACGACAACGCCTAACCCCATATCGGTGTCTTCAAAGCCTATAATCTGTTGGAGGTAATGCTTTTTTTCAATGTTTTCTTCTCGGCTGGCGATATGTTCGATGATCATATTGGAAAAAAACCAGTAATGGGTAAGACGCCGCAATCGATAGGTCAGTGAGCGATTGTCTTTCATAAACTTAATATAATCTGGATTTATGACTTTGATTAATTTGTTGTTATCTTTAGGGTGAAAATAAATTATTTTTTCACCACCTTTAGCAACTGAATTTTCCTTTGATAGTGATATTGTATTGATCATTTTTCTAACAATTTTGATTTTAGTGAGTATTTTTCAAATACTTTTTTAAGCTTTTCATTATTTCCGCCCATTTTTTTGTTTGAACGTTTCAATGTGATTTCTTGTGAGCCAAAAATCGTAGGGAAATCATAGGAGAATGGTTGCTTATAATTAATGGTTTTACAAAGCACCCCTTTTTTTAAACTCATCGCTTTTAACCAAATATCGTCCGACTTTGGACAAATTTCCATAAATACCTTTTTATTCAGCACTTCATCATCAAGGCTACCAGGGTAATACATCACTCCACCGACTCCAGTGGGAAATACTAATTTTGATGCCTCTTCTAACTGTGTAGAATATTCCCATTGTTTATAAGGCGCTATTTCATTTTCTTTAACTGTGATCTTATGGCCTCGATGACAATGTATATACTGATTTTCAGCTAGGTATGCCTTATATAGCTTTTCAATCATATAAGAAGGGTAGAGAATATCATCATCAACGGTAAGTATTAGGCTGTCGGGGTTTTCTTTTAAGGTATAAAAAAACTTTGTATAAGGGCCTAGGTCTTCTTCATAAAAGCGTATTTCTAACCCCCTTTTTTCTAGAAGTTTTAAAGAAAACGGTATTTCTTCGTGTGTTAATTGTTCTTTGCCCAAACACAAAATAATTCGATCAGCTTTTAGAGTTTGTTGCATTAAACTTTCGATAGTATAAGCAATATTATCTAAACGCGGTTTAATTGAGGTGAGTGATATTATAATCTCATCAGCAATATCATTGCCTACGCCTGAAGTGTTGCTGTTAAGAATTTTATCTTCATACCGAAGACAAAGAGATAATGATTTTTGCTCACATAGGCGAGCTAATTTTTCATCTGCTTTTTTCTTTTTTCGTTGCTTTTTTGAAAAAGGATTATAAATACTCAATTACAGCTCCAATAAGGATAAAGATTTTTTAATAACATCGGTG
The DNA here is from genome assembly GCA_947487765.1 of uncultured Pseudomonadales bacterium. Taxonomy (GTDB): domain Bacteria; phylum Pseudomonadota; class Gammaproteobacteria; order Pseudomonadales; family Cellvibrionaceae; genus CANLBN01. Next base: position 277,296 of record CANKXO010000004.1, read on the forward strand.
AGTCGAGGTCTTTGTTGCGAGTTGAATGTTTTTTCTTTGTTATCTTTCTTTAAATATCCTAAATGTACCAGGTTGTTATTTGTTACATTAATTTTGCAATTATCTTTTTTGGGTGTAAGAGAAATTAGCCCAATATTTGCTTTTGTATTCATAGCTTCCGCCAGCATGGAAGCAGAATCAGCCGTTACCCATATGTTACCAGCGGTTAGCAGCTGATTTTTTAGCCAGTCTTTCCCAATATCTTCGTGATGAAGTATGTTAATATTTTTATGTACTTTACACTCATTGCGAATAAAGCTCAGAGTATCGCTAGGTGTGCGCCTAGAGTCTGAAAGCTGCCAGATTATTTCTTTTGGGTGCGATGATAATATATTTTTTACTTTTTGTGCTACCTCATCGCTGTTCCAGTAAAAATGTTTGCTTTCCCCTCCTAATAAGATGAGTCCATGTGCTGAATTAGGTCGACTATCAATGGCTGGCGCTAGAGCCGTTAGCGTTGTGACAACATTTGGTGGCTTTTTTTTGTTGATGTAATCGTGTTCTGGCGCAACAATAGCATCAAAAAAGCGAGCTGGGAGCGATGGAGACATAATTACAATGGATTTACATCGCTGTTGTCGCTGGGTTAGTAGTACTGGAATATGGGTTTTATGTCCTGTACCGATAACTAAATCAGGTTTTTGGGTTAATTTTGAACAGTTGTCTGGAAAAATAGGTAACTTACACAGCCAGCGGAATATGTAATATAGAGCGTGATAAGTCACTTTTGCTTCAACCACTTTTATTTCACGCTCATTAGATAACGCTTCTATAAAAGCTTGACTTTGTTTTTCATGGCCAATCTTGCCGTCAGTAAGGCGCCATATAATAATAGGAGGGGTTTGTGCGTTGGACATAATGGTTAATGAGTGTGGATAAGCCCTATCAATAAGCGATTAAGAAGAATAAAAAGAAACCATAAATGCATGATAAACTAGCTTATTTTTACCGATACGCTCTATGACTTCTAAACAAGAAACCCTCAGCGCAACTGAATTGTACCTGAAATTACTGGTTTATATTAAGCCATTCTGGATGATGTTTGCCTTAGGTATTTTTGGGAACATTATTTTTGCTCTGTCTCAAGCGGCTTTTGCTGAATTAATGCGATATATGACGGGTGCGATCGGTGTTGATCCTATGGCTCGCTGGATTATACCCGGTATTTTGATAGGTATATTTATCATCAGAGGAGTTGGCTCCTTTATAGGCGATTATGGTTTTACACGAGTAGCTTTTGGTGTTGTCCACCAGCTTCGTTTGGATCTTTTTAACCATATTACTTATTTATCTGGAGCTTCAATAGAGAAGCAAAACTCTAGTGAATTGGTATCACGTATCACCTTCGATACTCTACAAGTAACTCAATCAGTGACTAATTCATTGAAAACCCTTGTACGTGAAGGGGCAACAGTCATTGTGTTGATGGGATATTTGTTATGGATTAATTGGTTGGCAACCTCTGTTTTTATCCTGATTGTCCCTCTTGTTTTGTGGATACTACTCAAAGTCAGTAAGCGCTTAAGGAAGCTAGGTGTTCGAATACAGCACAGTATGGGAGATTTAACTCATGTTTGTGCCGAGATGGTTAATAATTTCAGAGTAATGCGTATCTTTGGTGGTGAAGAATACGAACAGGCGCGTTTTGCCAAAGCGAGTCGGAATAATGCACAGCAAAATATCAAAAGAAATATTACTTCTGCCGCCGCTGGCCCATTAATTCAGCTTTTTGCAGTGATTGCTCTTGCCGTATTAGTTTTTCTCGCATTGTCACTAATGAAAAACAGTACAGCTGGAGATATTCTGGCTTATATCACTGCTGCTGCATTGATACCTCAGTCCATGCGAAAGTTGGGGGGAATATTAGGTTCAATTCAAAAAGGTGTCGCAGCAGCAGATAGTATTTTTAAACAGTTGGACGAATCTGTTGAAAATAATATAGACGACGGAGATAGTCTGACAATCAATGGCGATATTGACTTTGAGCATGTCAGCTTTGCTTACAATGATAAATCACAAGCATTAGATGATATTTCCTTTTCTATAAAGGCGGGCGAAACCATTGCGCTGGTTGGTCGATCAGGCAGTGGTAAGACAACGCTAGCTAATTTATTGCCACGTTTTGTTAGCCATCAGCATGGTAACATTTTGATTGATGGGCACGATATCGAAAAGCTGAGTTTAAAATCACTCCGTGGACAAATTGCATTGGTTAATCAGAATATCACCTTGTTTAACGATACGTTGGCAAATAACATTGCTTACGGTGATATGCAGGATGCTTCTGAGGAAGAAATTGTTAATGCAGCGAAGCAAGCGAATGCATGGGAGTTTATTGAAGCTCAACCAGATATTTTAGAAACAATGGTGGGTGAAAATGGAACACGTTTGTCCGGTGGTCAGCGTCAGCGGATTGCGATTGCGCGAGCATTATTAAAGGATGCGCCAATACTAATCCTGGATGAAGCAACCTCTGCATTAGATAATGAATCTGAACGTCATATCCAGAATGCATTGCAGGTTGCGAGCCGGGGGCGAACCACAATTATTATTGCTCATCGATTATCGACCATTGAGAATGCCGATAGAATTATTGTAATGGAGCAAGGTAAGATCATTGAACAAGGTAAACATACGGATTTATTAGCTATGAATGGACATTATACAAAGCTCTATCAGCAGGGTTTTTCTGAAGAGGAGGATAGCTTTAAAGAAGATAATGCCGATGAAGAAGTTAAACAGTAATGCGCCTGATTTACACGGTTTTATTTTATTGTGCCCTTCCAATTATTTTATTACGCTTGTTTTGGCGAGGCTATAAGGCACCGGCCTATCGGCAGCGTTGGTTTGAACGCTTTGGTTATTTTGACAGCGATGAAGCATTAGAAAAGTCACTATGGATTCATGCTGTTTCGGTTGGCGAAGTGCTCGCTGCAAAACCGCTAACTGAAGCATTATTAATAAAGCACCCAAATATCACATTAGTTGTAACGACGATGACGCCAACAGGTTCAGATCAAGTGAATCGATTATTTGGTGAAAAAGTTTTTCATGTCTATATTCCTTATGACCTTCCTGGGAGTCTTAAGCGTTTTTTTGCGCATATAAAGCCGATCGCACTGGTCATAATGGAAACAGAAATTTGGCCAAATACTATTTATCAATGTAATAAAAATAGTGTCCCTGTGATTTTGGCAAATGGCCGATTATCCGAAAAATCATTAAAGCGTTATCAAAAGTTTCAAAAATTTTCCACATCTATTTTTAGATGCATTTCCACTATTGCTGCGCAATCACCAGCGGATGCAAAGAGATTTGATTTGTTGGGCGCTAACCGAACTGTTGTTACGGGTAATATAAAGTCTGATATTGTTATAAGTGAAGACTTGCAGCTGCGAGCTAAACAATATCGAGGAAATTTAGAAAAGAAACGTGATAGAAAAATAGTATTAGCAGCAAGTACGCACAATGGTGAGGATGAAATTATTCTAAGCGCGTTTTGTAAAATGCAAGTAACTATACCGAATGCACTCTTAATATTAGTGCCTCGTCATCCGGAACGCTTTAATGACGTTGAAAAGTTATGCTTGCAGTACAATTTAAAAACAATAAGAAAAAGCTTAAGTAAGCCTATAAACAACGAAACTAATGTTTTACTCGGTGATACTATGGGTGACTTGTTAATGCTTTATGGGACTTGTGATGTCTCAATCATGGGAGGAACCTTTATTGAGCATGGTGGCCATAATTTTTTAGAGCCTGCGGCCTGGGGAGTGCCTATTGTCAGTGGTAGCAGTGATTATAATTTTTCAAAAATAGCAAATGACCTTTCAGATGTTGGTGCTCTTATTAAGATAGAAAGTGACGATGCCCTATTGGCCAAGGAGCTAAAGCAGCTATTAAGTAATGATGCGTTGCGTAAAGAAAAAGGGAGTGCTGCAAAGCATTATATTGAGAGTAATAGGGGTGCCCTAAAAGAATTAATGAAAATTATTAATTCTTTTTTGTCATAGCTTTAATAAGTAATATCTTTATCATTTTCTAGCCAACCCTCTAATTGCTCCAAGTCTTTGACACTTAATGTTCCTGCAACTTGTTTCAGCTCTAAAGTATTAATGATGTAACCATAGAGTGCGGTAAAATAATCTCGGCGAGCCTGAAATAAATTGCGTTGAGCATTAACCACATCAACGATATCACGGGTGCCGGCTTCATACCCGGCACGGGTTGCATCTAAAGCACTTTCGTTGGAAACAATGGCCTGTTTTCTCGCTTTGATTTGGGCAATGTCTGTTGTTACTTCTAAAAATTCAGAACGGGTGGTTTGTATTGTTTCTCTTTGGGCGAGTAAAAACTGTTCTCTAGCAAGTATTTGATTCTGTGCTGCTTGTCGTTGACGAGCGGTCAGATTGCCCCCTGTGTAAAGAGGGATAGATAAATCAAGGCTTATACTAGTGGTGTCGACATCTGTAGTTCCTGAGTTTGCTCCGGATGTGTCTCTATCACTATGCCCATAACCGAGAGATCCTGTTAATTCCGGGTAGCGGTTTGCTTTGGCTGCTTTTGCATCATAAGTTGCAGAATCGGCATTGAGTTTGCTCACCTGTAAAGATAAGTTATTTTTTCTCGCTGCATCAATCCAAGCTTGCTTGTCATTGGGTGTTGGATAGCTCGCAATAAAGCTATTTTTGAGCGGTGAAATACTATTGTGGTCTTGTCCGGTAATAATTGTTAAGGCTTCAAGTTGAATACCTACATTAGCTTCAGCACTAATACGATTAGCGACGGAGCTATCAAACGCTGCTTGAGTTTCATGTACATCGTTAATTGAAATTAATCCTACTTCATACCGTTGGCGAGTTTGTTCAAGTTGTGTTGATAAGGCTTTTTCTTCGGCTTTTGATGTGCGTAACTGATCAATAGCGCTAAGTACATCAAAGTAAGCTTGTGCGCTGCGAATAATAAGTGCCTGTTCGTCAGCCGCCAATTGTACTTCAGCAGCTGTTGTTTGTATTTTCCCACTACGGTAGGTATTTAATGCGCTAAAGTTTATAAGAGGTTGTGTGAGTGAGATGGAGTACTCTGTAGTATCTGTATTTGCCGTACCTTGGGTAGTAAACGATGTGTTCGTAGTTGTATCTGTCTCAACATCACTATAGCCGGCATTACCTGTAATTTGGGGCAGCAATCCAGAGCGTGCGATATTGACGGCTTCTTTATTGGCGTTAAAGCGAGCAATATCTGCTTTATGTTGAAGATCGTTTTGCTTGGATAATGCGTAAACCTGAAGTAAGGATTCACTATATGCTTCAGAGCTTATCAGTAAGTTGGAGGCCAATAAAACAACAGCGGGTACGGCGTAAAGTCTTTTCATATATTAATGGCAGGTTGTTACAATAATGGCCGACAGTGTAGCTTTTTAGTAAATCATCGTCGATAGGAATTCTCGACTTTTAGTTTAGGAATAGAATATGTGTGACAGCCCTTCAATTTCGACGACGTTATCCCATGATGATGTGGATATTCTGGAACGTAAGTTCGTGTATCAGGGCTTTTTTAAAATGGAAAAAATACTGCTGCGTCACCGCTTATTTGAAGGCGGGTGGAGTGGTACGATTGCCCGTGAAATGTTTGTGCGAGGTCAGGCTGTTGCTGCTGTTATGTATGATCCTAGGCACCAACTGATTGGTCTGATAGAACAGTTTCGTATTGGTGCAATCGATTCGACTAATGGCCCTTGGTTGTGTGAGATTGTTGCTGGAATGGCCGAAGCGGGCGAAAAGCCAGAGCAGGTTATTTTGCGTGAATTACTTGAAGAGGCCGATATGAAACCCGAGCGTTTAATCCCCATATGTGATTATTTCTCCAGTCCAGGCGGTACAGATGAATTGCTAACGCTATTCTGTGCGCTTGGCGATTTAAAAGATATTGGTGGTATTCATGGTCTGGAAGATGAAAATGAAGATATTCGAGTTATTGTAGTGCCTGAAAAAGAAGTGTTTGAGCAGCTTTATAATGGTCGTTATAACAATGCCGCAACGCTAATTTGCTTGCAATGGCTTATACTAAACCGGACAGGGTTAGCAGAAAGTGATGGGGTAGAGAGCGTCGATGACCATGAATAAAAAGCGGTATATCGTTAATTTTCCTGGCCATCTTGCAAACTGCGAGTTCAATTATCGCCGTTTACGGCGATTAATGCCGGGTTGGCCTATTAGCCCCTCTGTTGGTGCTGTTATTGGTGTTGATAATGCTGACAGCCACACTTTGAATAGCCCTTTAGGCAATGCCAAGAGTTGGCATTACATTGTCGGTTCTAAAAGCCGCGATGAAATGGCAATGACAGTCGATATTACTGAGTGTGCCAAATACACAACAACAATTCATATTACCGTTCAACCTAGGGCCGATAAGTCGTTAAGCAACAAGCTATACGAAAAACACCGATCAAATAAAATACAAAATAAAAATGCATCTGTAAAGAGCCTTTTAAAAAGTGATGAGGCATTAAGGGATAGTTTAAAAACTTACTCTTTGGATGTGCGGTTATACCATGATGCAGCTGTTGCGGAAGTTGTTGGCTGGAAAGGGCGCCGTTATTTTAAAGCGCGTAATGAATACCCTAACCGCAATATGGACCAATGTGATGAAAAAGCGCAATTAAATCAGTTTTTAGGTGAATTACTTGAATTTTGCCTAGTGCAAGGACGGGTTATGCACGATATAGTCATGGTTGAGTGAAGCGTATTAATCTGTAAAATTCATTTAAATACGCTGATTTGTGATCTAATTGGCAGCCTAGAAAAGCAATAAAGTAGACAGGGAGCAAAGATGTCACGTACATCTAAATTATGGTTATACTTCTCACAGAGAACTCCATAAGCGATAATGTCGCTACGTAATATGATTAAACTTATACAAATTACCGATAGCCACCTGGGCATTAACCATGGTGACCCGCTGTTGTCGATGAACCCCGACGAAAGTTTGGTTGATGTATTGGGTTTGATTAATGAGCAACAATCCGAAATCGATCTAATTTTGGCCACAGGTGATATTGCTAATGATGCTAGCCTGGCGGCTTATCAGCGTTTTTATACCACTGTATCCGACCATTTATTAGCACCAATGGCATGGCTTCCAGGCAATCATGATGATCATGAAATGATGGAGGCCATTCTTCCAGGATCGAAACACCAATTAATAGTCAGGGATTCATGGATAATTGTTATGCTTGATTCTCACGTGCCCGGTGAGATTCATGGTAATTTTTCACAGTCAGAATTGGATTTTTTATCAGAATCTTTATCTGCACATACCGATAAACATGTATTTATTACTTTCCATCACCAGCCAGTACCGATAGGCAGTCAGTGGATGGACCGTTATATTGTGCAAAATGCACATCATTTTTGGGAAGTGATTAGCCCGTATACTAATGTTAAATGTGTGCTATGGGGGCATGTACATCAAGAATTTGATGAGGGGCATAACGACATTCGATTGCTGTCTACTCCTTCCACTTGTATTCAGTTTGCACCAGAACAAGATGATTTTATGGTTGAAAATACGATGCCAGGCTATCGTTGGTTAGAATTGCATGATGATGGCACCATTCAGACGGGTGTTGAGCGTGTCGTCGACAAAAATTATGGTATTGATTTTCATTCTCGTGGTTACTAACGTTTTTCTGAATACAATTTAATAGCCAATAACCCAAGCCTTCGTTACAATCCTCCTCCATGGCAACTCTGGTTTATATTCACGGCTTTTTAAGCTCTCCACTCTCTTATAAAGCGCTACAAGTAAAAGAATGGTTATTGCAATATCGTCCTGATATAGATTACTACTGTCCTCAGTTAACGCCTTATCCTGATCAGTGTGCCCAGACACTCACAACACTTATTGAGCAATCGAAAAAGCCCGTCTATTTAATGGGTAGTTCAATGGGTGGTTTTTGGGCAACTTGGTGTGCAGAGCGCTATGCACTCAAAGCAGTGCTTATCAATCCGGCAGTTGATGTGCTAGATTTATTGCCCGAGTATTTAAATATAGAATTAAAAAATTACCATAACGATGAAACTTATTATTTAACAGAGCACCATTTACAGCAATTGGCATCTTATCAATATAAAAAGCTGAAAAATTTGGCGCATTATTGGCTGCTAGCTCAAACTGGTGATGAGACATTAGATTATCGTTTGGCTGTTGAAAAATATAAAGGTTGTTTTCAAACAATTGAAGAAGGTGGTGATCATAGTTTTCAGCAGTTTGAACGTTTTATTAGTGATGCAATTACTTTTTGTGAAAGTTAATCTCTCGTTAATAAAGTTATATTCATAACGATTCGTGAAGTTATTTAACACAGTGAAAATAGGAAATAAATGAGTAATTATTCCGCAGAAGACATTGAAGTTTTAACAGGTTTAGACCCTGTTAAAAAGCGCCCGGGAATGTATACCGAAACAACACGCCCGAACCATTTGGCGCAAGAAGTCATTGATAATAGTGTTGATGAGGCATTGGCAGGGTTTGCAAAAGTCATAGAAGTTGTATTGCATAAAGACCAGTCTATTACTATCAATGATGATGGTCGTGGCATGCCCGTCGACCTTCACCCAGAACAAAAAAAGCCAGGTGTAGAAGTTATTCTTTCAACGCTTCACGCAGGTGGAAAATTTTCCGATAAAAATTATCAATTTTCTGGTGGTTTACATGGCGTTGGTATTAGTGTCGTTAATGCATTATCTAAAAAATTGGTAGTGACAATAAAACGCGATGGTATTGTCTATGAAATTGCTTTTGCCAATGGGGACTTAAGTCAAAAGCTTAAGGAGATTGATAGCTGTGGCAAGCGTAATACAGGTACTAGTGTTCATTTTGTTCCCGACCCAAGCTACTTTGATTCAGCTAACTTTTCCATACCACGCTTGCGTCATGTGCTGCGTGCAAAAGCGGTCTTGTGCCCAGGCTTACGCGTTATTTTTAAGGATGAAAAAACAAAAGAGACTGAAGAATGGCATTATGAAGATGGTTTAAAAGATTATTTAATGAGTGCTACTCAAGGTTGGGAGCTGCTACCTAAAGAACCATTTACCGGTTCCTTTTCTGCAACGTCAGAAGCCGTTGATTGGGCGTTGCAATGGTTGCCAGAAGGCGGAGAAGTTACCCAAGAAAGTTATGTTAATTTAATTCCGACTGCACAGGGTGGTACACATGTTAATGGATTGCGGACAGGTTTGCTTGATGCGATGCGAGAGTATTGCGAGTTCAGAAATCTATTGCCACGAGGCATTAAATTAGCGCCAGATGATATCTGGACTAACTGTTGTTTTGTTTTAAGCTCCAAACTATCAGACCCACAATTTTCCGGGCAAACCAAAGAGCGTTTGTCTTCTCGTGAAGCCGCAGCATTTGTTTCTGGTGTTGTGAAAGATTCATTTAGTTTATGGTTGAACCAGCATACAGAAGAGGGGGATGCTCTAGCAGAATTCTGTATTGGTAATGCACAAAAACGTGTGCGTAGCAGCAAAAAGGTTGCCCGTAAAAAAATTACACAAGGCCCGGCATTGCCGGGAAAGCTGGCAGACTGTTCCAGTGCCGAGCCTGAGCGTTCAGAAATATTTTTTGTGGAAGGTGATTCAGCTGGTGGATCAGCAAAACAAGCCCGAAATCGAGAATTTCAGGCGATTATGCCGCTGCGAGGTAAGATCTTAAACACTTGGGAAGTGGATAGCGCTGAAATCTTAGCAAGCCAAGAGGTGCATGATATTTCTGTGGCCTTAGGTATTGATCCCGGTGTCGATAATTTAGAAAAATTACGCTACCACAAAGTGTGTATTTTGGCCGATGCTGATTCTGACGGATTGCATATCGCAACTTTACTCTGTGCGTTATTTTTGCGACATTTCCCTGCGTTGGTAAAGGGGGGGCACGTTTTTGTTGCTATGCCTCCTCTGTACCGTATCGATATAGGTAATGATGTTTATTACGCACTGGATGATAGTGAAAAACAGGGCATTGAAGACCGAATTGCTGCTGAAAAGAAGAGAGGCAAGCCTAATGTACAGCGCTTCAAAGGCTTGGGTGAAATGAACCCGCTGCAATTGCGTGAGACGACCATGGACCCTGATACTCGTCGCTTGGTTCAACTAACGCTTGAAGCAGCTGATGATACTCACCAAATATTTGATATGTTGCTAGCCAAAAAGCGATCAGCTGACCGAAAGCAGTGGTTAGAACGATATGGAAACCTGGCAGATATTGCCTAAAGCTATCTTGGGATGGTTTTATTTTACAATACATAGTGTGAGGTTAAGTTTTTGGATAAGACATCTTTATTAACGGACAGTCACTTGGACAATTATCGACAGTTTTTTGTGGATGCTGTTAATACAGGCTGTGTCTGGGGCTTGCAGAGCGAGGAAGGTTGGGCTCAGTGCGACTCAGAAAAATACAAAGACACGCTCGTTATCCCATTCTGGTCTCAACCCGACTATGTTGAGCCTCATAGGCAAGATGAGTGGTCGGGATATGACATTGTTGCCATTTCTTTAGAAGAGTTTTTGGATGATTGGCTGACTGGGATGCACGAAGATGTTTTGTTAGCAGGGATCAACTGGGATAGTGATTTAAATGGAGATGATTATGAGCCCTTGGATATTCTATACGAGTTTGAGCAGGCACTAGGAAACTCTTAGGATTGGAATCAGAGTGATAAACATTAAAAAAGGCTTAGTTATCAATAACTAAGCCTTTTTTAATGTGTTTTGGTAGCGTTGAACTTTATGCAACAGCGCTAGGTGAAGATTCATCCATAAAGCCATCTTCTCCAAACAGGTACTTTTGCACGATCTCAACAACATTTTCAGTGGTATAGTCTTCTAATTGAGACAATGATGTAAACTCAGGAGTGACCTTATCAGGAGCTTGTTTACCGCCTTTGACAAGCCCTACTTCACACAATACATACTTCTTCGGAGTCGCTGAATCTTCACTTAAGCCGATTACTGCAAAGCCGAAGTCTGTGCATAAGCGATGAAGCTGCGGAAGCTTACTGTCCTGAGCAATATTAATCTCTCTGGCATTCTCTGCTAGATACTGTTTGCGCGACGTAAAAAACATAATCTCTATACCTCTAAAGATCATTTACTTGAATTTATTGTTATAAAGTCTGATCTGTGAATTTTCGAGTCAATAATTAATGATGTCTGCTATAAATATGGCTCAACTATACGGTTTAAGACACCTTTTTGGCGAGTTGTTTGACGACAACGGGTTGTTTTTGTGACTTTCGTCACATTTTTGTCTTTATATTTCACTGAACAGTAATATTTGTGTTGCATAAGAACTGGTCGTCATATTCGACTTTAGTCGTATAAATTAATCATAACCGCAAATCAAACCAATGGCTGCCCAATTTTAGTGCGCTATTTGATTTTAACTTAACCGCTGATTTCTTCTTTATATATACGGCGTAACAAGTCATATAGACGGAAGTATTTCTTCAGAATAGGATTGATTTTGCAGTAAAGTGTTGGTTGGCTACATCAGGACCAGTTGGAGAAATTATGAGCATAATTTTGTATGAATTGTCTGCTAAAAAACCTGAAACGAAATTTAGCCCTCATTGCTGGAAAACCCGTTTAGCTTTAATTCATAAAAACTTATCTTTCGAAGGTATTGCTGTCCAATTTGGTGAAAAAGAAAAAATAAAATTTTCTGGCCAAACTTTGTTGCCTGTTTTGAGTGATGGTGAGGTAACCGTAGCTGATTCTTGGGATATAGCCTGCTATTTAGAAGAGAATTACCCTAAAGGTCCAAGTCTATTTACGGATGATGCAGCAAAGGCGTTAGCAGAATCCATCGATTATTGGTGTAGTACTTCCCTCTCCATGTATATTCGTCCCTTAGTCTTGATGAAGATTTATCACTTAATCGATGATGATGATAAAGTTTATTTTCGTGAAAGTCGTGAAAATAAGCTTGGTATGAGCCTAGAGGAGTTTGATAGCAAGCCTGACGAAGCTTTATATTTATTTCGCGAAGAGCTGAGTGCGGTACGTGAACTATTAGTCATACAGCCCTATCTAGGAGGGCTGGAACCCAGCTATGCAGATATATGTTTGTTAGGAACATTGTTATGGATAGCGTGCGTTAGTGATATAGTATTTCTCGATGATAACGATATTGTTAATAGTTGGTATCGACGCATGTTAGATCAATATCCAGCTGCAAAGAGTATCGTTAGTCAGTTAGTTAATGACTAAAAATTTATAGAGCCTATCTATAGCATCAAAACTTAATGAGTGCTATCGGTTGGTTTTCTTTTTATAAAGAGATGTGACCTTAGTCGATCTTAATGTTGTATAGTCTCTGATTGTGAATATTGCTATTTTTAAAAATGTATAGCTGTAAAGCGTAAGTCGATGACGATTATTTTCGCTGAGAATAATGATAACCACTAAGAATATTTGTTGGATAATACTTTCTCAACAAGCCAAAAAATTAGCCCAGACATAACCCCTAGTGCATGAGAGTCAATAGCAACGCCAATATTGATGAAGTCTTCAAGAGCCGGGCTAGGCCCAAATAATTGTTCATAAATAACCTTTCCCAATACGCATACGATAGCTATGCTAAAGATCCATGGTGATCTTTGCCAATAAAAAAGTAGAAGGTACAGCAATAAACCATGGAATATCCCAGAGAATCCTATATACGACGATAGTGACCCAATTACCCATAATCCAAGGCTTATAAAGAGAGCACTAAAAATAATAAAAAAAGAAAATTGCTTGTTTGATAACCATTCCTTAAAAACAAATCTTAATAAAATTAAATTTAAAAGGTTGACTAATAAATGTTGCCAACTGGCATGAACAATATGACCTGTCAATAATCGCCAGGGCTCAATGAATAATTGTCCGCTATCGTAATTTGGGCGTAGTGATAATATATTAATAACAGTTTGTGTCGGTATACAAAATAAAATAAGGCTGATTAGAATCAAAAATGATAAATTTTGATAGAAATCCATTTTATGTTTGATAACAGGCATTGTTAATAATAAGTCGTGTGAGGTTGTATTGTTTTTCCTTGAAGCAGCTTTTCTTCTTCAGGTAAAACATCCATGCTTGGCCATAGCCCTGTTTTTACTGCATTTGCATATTCATTCTTTAAGCCCGCTAAGTGCATTTCCGCATAGGCACGTTCATAGTTGTAGTCTAGTTTAATGGATTCTATTTTAGCTTTCTCGTCGCTTTTTGATAGAATGCTAAACCAAGTGTTGGGAGAGCCATCATTCGCAGGCATGCCAATTGCGCCAGTATTGTGCCAAAGTTTATTGTTAATTTTTTTTGAAAAGGGGATGCCGCTGTGCCCGGCAATAATGATGTCAGCCTCAGATATTGAGGTTTGTTGCATAAATAATTGAGGATCGCTGGAGGCAAATAGAAATTGGTTTATTGAACTGACGCTACCATGCACAATTTGGATTTTTTTATCAAAAAAAGTCAGGGTTAATTTTCTTGGAAGCTTAGCAAACCATTGTCGCTGTTTGTCAATGAGTTGAGAATTAGCATATTGAAACCACTCAATAGAAAGCAAATCACAACTTGTACCTTTCTCAAATCCACAGCCGCAATCATCTGTTTTGTTGGCAAATGATTCTTCGCAGTTTCCCATCAGCACATGGATACCCCAATTGCGAATCATTTCGACCGTTTCGTAAGGTTGAGCACAGTAAGCTACGATATCACCTGTGCAGATAATATGACTGGGCTGAATGCCTATACTGTCAGCCTGTTTTTTGAGAGCTTTTACAGCATCGAGATTGGAATAGGGACCCCCAAATAACAGTACTGGTTGGGTGAATGTCCCTAAGTCCATATTAATTGCCTGAGTGTATGTCTTGATAAGCGTTATTGCGTTTTCTTCCAATAAAAAATGCTAAACAACCAATCATTAATATTGAAATACAAATAATTAATAATTTGGAATACTTATGGGAATATCCAAATAAAGGTTCCATAATATTGATGTAAGCTGAGCTTTCTAGCATATACAGTACGCCACCTGTAATGGCCGCAGCAAAAGCGACCAGCAGTGCCCACGTTGCCACTTTTTGGTTGCCCCATATATTGAAGAAAATGACAGGGGCTAAAAACATAGAAGCTGTTCCGCTAATCGCAACAGCAGAATACAGGTCTTTGCTGTCAAGTAGTAAAAATAATCCGCCGCCTATTAAAAATGCCAGCATGACCCAACGACCATTCGCAGCCGTTGGCTTAACAATCCCCATATCGACAGCAACTAATTTAGACGCACTTGAAAAAGTAGAATCCAGAGTTGATATAGCAGAAATAATCAACGCCAAGTTAAAGATAATCATGCAAGGTTCGCCAAATAAGCGCGTTAGGGTTGCAATCATTGCTTCGCCTTCCATTTTTACAACGCCGGCAAATACACCCAGTAAAGCAAAAATTAAAATAGAAATAATGGAAATAACCGCAGCGTAATTGAATGATTTTCGAGTTACTTCACGGTCGGCCAGAAACCCTCGGTCCATCATCACAGGGTCATGTAGTGGATAGCTCCATACTTGTAAAAAGGCAACAGCTAATAATACCCAGCCGGGGCTTGAAATCTCTGGTGATGAGCTGAATGCAGCATTCCAGCTAAAGCCCGGATGAAACACCATTAATGTGAATAGCATTGCTAGTGCAGAAATAACAAGAATAGCCTGAAATACGTCTGTTCTGAGAGAGGCACGTAAGCCACCAAACATAGAATAAGCAAACGTAATAGCGGCAATACCCGCCATAGCAAGAAAATGCTCTTGGGAGCCAGATATCCCGAAAATTAAACCGATAACTAATAAATTGGAAAAAACCTCACTTAGTAAGCGCAATGCAATCACCAAGTTATAACAATGGTTACCTATCGTCCCAAATTGTTCTTGCATAAAGCTTTGGATATTGCCCTTATCGTGCTTAAAGCGGAGATGGTCAATAATTTTTCCGCCGGTAAGAAAGCTTACATAGTAGGCCGCATAGGCTAAAGCGCCTGCGATACCATAATAAAAGCCAAGAATGGCGGCAGTCATCAATGAGCGTGCAAAAATCCATGTGGTGACTTGTGATAACACTAAAGTCCACAGTGAGGGTGCTGCTCCTGTATCGGAAAAGCCTCTAAAGAAGCCGTCTGCAGTTTGTACTCTAGGAGACAGTAGGAAGCAAACTACTGTGGTGATGGCAATCCCAATAATCAGATATATAGTCATAGTGTTTCTTCTTTATATAGTTTTGCTAACTAGGGAGCCTGAATAGTACCCATAGTCTTGAATAACGCCTAGAGGCGATATCATAAATGATATGCCTTGGTCTGTTAACTTTAATAGATTTTGTAAGGTAAGTTTAAGAGACTTGAAAGCTTTAGATTAGATTGGGGAATAATGGATAGTTCCGTGATATAGGAAATTTCATTGGTGCTTTTTACCTGAGTATTTCAACCATTCCATTCCTTAAATTTTTAACTAGGCGTGCTAAATAAAGCTGGCCATTGTTTTATGTGCCCCCTGAAGAGGGGGGCTGATAGATTAGTTATTGTGAAAAACTCCAAGAGACTTTAAAAACTCGATGGTTGCATCTTGTTTTGCTTGGGGAAGCTCGAAGAAGTTGTCCCTTGACTCTCTGGCCTCTCCTCCATGAAAGTGGATAGCTTTTGTCATCGATGGTAGGTCACCTCTATGTCCATATGGAGCAGAATCGGATACATCCCATAGTTTACGAGTCAAAAATTCTTCTGTTGGTCTCGGTGCCGGAGGGATTGAAAAGTCTTCTGGGGTAGCGAAACCTATCAGGCTGCCTTGCACAAGCTGCTCATTACAAAAGTGATTGAAGTCCTCATCGCATAGATTGTGTCTTTTTAGGTCAGTAAATGCTCTAACTATCGCCCCATTACCATAGCGTTCAAGCTTATTACCTCTTTGTCCAATTGCAGTCATATCCCATGTTACTTGTCTTTCGGCCTGAGAAAGTTGAAGGTTTCCCGTTGGATTATAGGGGTTCGGCTCTATAAAAAAACGTGATGTCAATTTCAGAGATGGGACATGGCAGTCGGAGCAGCCGATTTCGTTAAAAATGTTTTCTCCTTGATCAACCGCTTTTTGTCTTTTGGGATGGCGAGGTAATTTTTGTCTGGGTACTGGTAAGGTGGCTTGGTAAATAGTTGCTGAAGTAACATCACCGACAGATAATTCATTGAATACCTCATCTCCATCCGGATCTGTATCTTTGCCAAAGCGTTCAACCGTTTGTATGCCGTGATGATGGTTCATTGCATTGTTTGTAAATTCCCTTAGAGACACAACAGCCCCTTTTTGATGAAAAGGCTTCACAATAAGGTCCCAGTCAACGCCTTCAATATTAGAAGGGTCAATAATACCTTCCGGTGAAACGGTAATCGATCCAAAAGATATCCCTTTTGTTAGAAGAGGTAATGTAATATCACTTCCTGTTTGATATGCCTTGTACTGTGCTTTTTCTCGAATAGCGATAAGGTCGTTACTCATTTCAATCGCTAATGACTCAATTGCCCCAGCTCCGAACATACCTAGAGTATTGCGCTCATTGCTAAAATTTGGAGAGATTGATTCTGTGACTGGATCGAGTAGCTGGGCTAACACAAATACATTGGCAACAAAATCACCTGCTCCTCCTAATGCGGGCTGATTATGGCAACCTGAACATGAGTTTGAATCTGGCCCTGATGTTCGAATAAATGCAGGTTGATCGTGAGGGTTGCGAGGTGCGCCTCCGCCTGTTGATGCAGGACGGCCTTGGCCATCCAGTTCGTTAAAACGGGCATTAAAGACTTTTTTGCCGTGTTTGATTACAGCGGAAAGAGGTATTTCCTGACTTTCTATTTTTGATTGCTCTAAATGTTTGTTGACAGTAGGGCGTTCACCAATTTTTATATCGGCGTATACCATGGTGGAAAAGTTGAATAGCCCAGCTGCAGCGAGCGATAATAGTCTTATAGTTTTCATGATTGCTCCTATATTGTTATGTGGAAGATTTGGATAATGAATAGTTGTTGGGGCTCCATTCAGAGTTTTCGGCATTTTTAATATCTTTTCCGTTATTGGAATGTAAAAAAACGATAATTAACCCGAATATAATTGGTAAATGCCCTGTTAACTCATGAATTCCGAAAATGACGGATGTGACTGAAAAGAAAAATATCACGCACAAGGAAACAAATCGTGTGGAAATATTTAGTATCAATAGCAAGCCAAAACAAAGCTCTGCAAGCCCAGCAGAGAAAACAAAATAAATATCATCAAAAAAATGTAAACCGATACCTTTAACAAAATTGACAAACGGATAATCTCTCAAAAAAAACAACCCTAGATCTGGGTTCATAAATTTATTATGAATGGCTAGTACGACTAACTGTACTCCGAAAAATAAACGGAGGATTTGGCAAGGTAAATCTTTATTAATGTAACGTTTAAAGTTTTTTAATAAATTAATATTTCTAAATTTATTTAGCTCTATGGCAAAGAAGCATAATGCTATAGCAAGAAATTCAGGGATATAGTCTATGGATAAGCCGAATCCAAAATTAATTAATGTTAATGATAAGCAAAATATAATTGAGGAGAAAAGCAATAGATTATGGATGGTGCTGCATACTATGATAAGAGCTTGTATTAGTATGCATAGATCTTTGCCTATTACGGCTGGGTCTAGGTTTGGAGCAATATAAACGCCATGGATTATATTAAGAATAAGCATTAATACTATTGAGCCTTTTAAGATTTCCCATTCAAATCCATTAAATGTAATGCTCCTATTCATTATTTTTGATATCGTGATATTTTTTTTTGACCTTATTTCAAGAAATAAACATATTAAGCAGTACCCTATGGCTAATATGATTAAAAAAAAATAGATGTGATCAAATTCAAATGTTGTCTTGACCTTAGCTTGATCTTCTGTGAACCAGCGAAGGTGAGCGAGCGCTGAAAAAGGATAAATAAAAATAATGGTTGATGTTAAATTTGCGATTGTTTTCATAAAAATCCCTATTAAATAATTGATTATTTCTTTTGAAAATAATTGGTGTTTCCTGAGTTCAGGCTGTAATGCTGATGATTATTTCGCAGGCCTGATGTTTTTTCTTGTTAAGCTAGATGTAAGGTTTTTTATTTGGTTTGACGTCCATGTTTTTACTCCATTTTTATTTTAGGGGTGTAAAACTATGCAGCTGATTCTCTTTTAGGCTCGGGTTTAAGATTTTTAGGTAGAGAAAAGAAGTCTAGAATGAAATCAGCTGGCGTTTTTGCTTTTTTCTCTAAAATATTACTTAAATCATCAAAGACTTTAGAGAACTGTTCTTCTTGAAAATGATGTTGAATTTCAGACAAAGCATCTGCATTCCAGTTTGGTAAGCCGGCGGAGGAAAGTCTCTTTTTTGAGTCGTCCTGGCTGCAAGGCTTATAAGTGATTTCTTTTCCTAAGCGATCAGATATTAATCCAGCCATTTCATGATAATTAATGGCGGTAGGCCCAGTAATGTTAAAAATTTTATTTCTGAATCTTGGTGAAATTATTGCTTTCGCGATTGCTTCGCCTACATCGCGTAGATCAACCAGGCTTTGGCTAGAATCTGCCATGGGTAAGCTAAAATAGCCTCTTCTATTAATATAAGTATTCTCTAACAGAATATTCTGAAAAAAAGAGTTTGGGCGTAAAATAGTATATTCTATGCCAGAGTTTATTAACTGCTGATCGCTTATGCTATGGCATTTTAAAATTTTTGATGTTGAGTTCTTTTCGGCACCTAGCCCCGAAAGTTTTACCACATGATCAACCTGGCTTTCGCTAGCTGCCACGAGTAAATTATTAAATAACTGAACCATATTTTCTGTAACTGGAACAGCTACATAAATGGATGTTATGCCTTTTATAGCACTCTTTAAGCTTTCTAGGTCATTTAAGCTGCCTTCTATCCATTCTATATTTCTATTGGGATATTTCTTCTGAGCCTTTGCTATATTACGTGTTAGCCCTTTGACAGGGATGTTTAGCTTTTCAAAGTGAGTTATTGCTGCACTACCAGTATTTCCCGTTGACCCAATTATCAAAATGTTAATGGGCGTTTCTATCGTTTTCATATCAAATTTACCTGTTAATAAGTGAAGTTGTTTGACTAAAATCTTTCCCATGATAGTTCCATGGTGCAGGGGGTCGAATTAATTTCTACGGTGGGGGTACTAAGTATTAAATGGTTGGAGAATAGTTGAGTGAATCGGGTTTGTACTGTTCCACTCCAATTAGGTAGGAGTGATTGTTCTATATTGTGGTGAACTAGACCTTTATTTTTCTCATAGACATAGCTTCCGTAATATGCGATAAAACCTTCAAAAGCCTTTTTTATTTCAGTGTCTGTGCCACCTAGAAAATCATTCACTAAAAAGCAAGGTCGGTCTTTGCTGGATACAAAAACAGACATCCTTCCGTTGTCTTGATAAGTAATTATGCCTTCTGTGTTTTCCCGCCAATATGGAAGAGGGGATCCATCTAGTTTATTTACAATACATTTTTGTAATTTCCAGCTTCCCACAATACCGGTCGTAGTTAAAATATCTACGCTTTTATCTGTTCTATTTTTTTCTATAGTTAACATTATGATTACCCTTTATTTCTTTAGCCAAATTACTCAGGCTATTTTCCCAATTTTATTTCTTGGAATGTAATCGACAAATTCGAATTGTTTTGGTATTCGACTACGCGAAGTGGAACCCAGCAAACTACGCTTAACTTGTTCTAAGCTAATATTTTTTTCTGCGACAATAAGCGCTTTTGCTATTTCTCCTTGATTGTCGTCTTTGACACCATGAACTCTAACGCTTGTCACGCCGTGTATTTTTTTTATTTCAGCCTCAATGACAGCAGGGTATATCTTTTCCCCTCCTTGGATGATGATGTGTTTTTTTCTGTTCAGAAAATAATACTTGTTGTTTTTTAGTTCAAATAAGTCTCCAGTGAAAATCCAGTCAGTATCGGAGTTAAAAGGTAAAAAGCCATTCTTTTCTCCTAAATAATAACCTTCCATACTAGTGGGAGATTTAATGAGAAGCTCCCCCATATTACTTTTGAGTTCATTATTTTTTTCTAGCTTTATAATGACGCCTGATAGTGGTGTGCCTAATGGGATTTCATCTTGATCTAAATTATTATTATCAATCAAGCATGTCGATACTCGAGGCCCCGCTTCTGTTAATCCATAAGTAGCCATTAATTGACAGTTAGGTAATGTGCTTATTAGCTGTCTTGCTTGCGAGCTATATAGCCTATCTCCGCCGAGAGTTAATACTCTTAGAGAGGGTACATTTTCTTTTAATTGAGAAGCAAAGAAAGGGGTAAGACTCAGAACTGATATTTTCTCTTTTTGCAGCCACTGTGTATTAATTTCACCGACATGGTTATAAATAACGATTTTTGCATCAGAAACCAGTGCGCCAAGGAAATTAGCAACCAGTCCATAACTGTAATAGACTGGCAGCTTTACTCCAACAACGTCGGTTGGCCTAATGCCTATAGATTCTGCATGCATTTTTGCATTTAAGATTAACTTGTCAAAATTATTTAAAATAGCTTTAGGCTTTCCTGTGGTGCCAGAGCTGAAAATAGCGATATTACTATTTGCCATTCTATGATCTACATGGGAAAGTTTAGTTTGTTGCTGACGAATAGTTCTCAGCCATGTATTTCCTGTCTTGCGAGCTGAAGAGCCGTCACATTTGAAAATATCTTTTTCGCTTAATGGTAATCGTTTGTTGATAGCTAGGCAGGTTGCTTTATCAGCTATTACTGAAAAGATAGAGAAACGTTTGATTATTGTTTCTAAATTTGAAACTGGATCGTGTGGATTTGCTATGAAGACTACTTGCTTATTTAGTAATAATGCAAACATAGAAACGATTGCATCTATATCATTAGTCATTCGAAGAAGTACTGGGTAGCCATTGTCGGGTAAGTGTTTTTCATAAAAACCAAGTCTGTCACACACGCGCTTATAGAATTGAAAGCCTGTGAGATCTTCACTAGCATCTGAAATGGTAGTATGGTGGCGACGTTCTACTTCGTTTAATAAAGATTCAATATTCATACAGATTCCTTGCTAATCAATTTAAATTGTTTATTGGAGAAGTCTTCTGCAGAAATGGCTCTATTTAAAAAAATAGATTTCGCTTGATAACCTTTTTTATCTGGGTGGGTAAGGTAAATTAAAATACTAGCTTCAGATTCATTAATGTTCATCATGTGAGACACCATAGAAAATATCTCTTCGATGGAACTCTCATCTCCAATTGCGCTAAAAGCTGCGCCATGGATTCCAAAAGCTAATGCTGTATAGGTAGCTAATGTTTGGGGTCCACCCCTTACAAAAAATCCATGGCGTGCTTTTTTTTGGTCTATCCCTTCGGCTACCTTCCTGATATGACCTTCGCAGCCTTTTCTGCTTACGACGACGATATTGGTATTATTTAAATCTATTGAAGAGGGTAATTTTTCTAAAAGTGCTTGAGTTGCCATAACACAAGCGCGAACAGGCATGTCTGCTCGGCTGTCTTTATTTTTTAATATCTCAGGTAGTTCAATATGGTTGGAGTCGGTTTTGAAATTTGCATAAATTAAATCGCTCATAATCGACCTCTCTAATTATTCATTGCTGATGTATATGGAGTTGCTTTTAAACTTTAAGAACGCTATGCAGACATCAATGCTATAGCAGAATTTACACCGCCGAAGCCAAAAGTAATCGACATTGCTATGTGTTGCTTAAATTTGGCTGGAATTCCTGATGCTGAAACAGGTAGTTGAATTTTTTTATCTTTACTTGTAAGCCCTACTGTCCCTGGAGCAGTTTTATAATCTAAAGCGATACAGCAGATTACAGCTTCAACGAAACCAGTTGCGCCAAGTAGATGCCCAATGGCTCCTTTTGAACCTCCTACACAGGTATTGTCGAGAGATGACTTAAATACTTTGTTGATAGCGACGGACTCTACCGTGTCATTAATTGGGGTACCGCTGGCATGAGCGTTTATATAACCTATATCATCGCATTTTATATTAGCGCTATTGATAGCTCGTTGAATAGCTAGCGCCGGTATTTCTCCTGTCTCATCGGGAGCTGTTATATGTTTTGCATCGCACGACATTCCAAAACCCTTTATGCTGTAGTAATGAACATTATTTGAGAAAGCTTTTTGTAGTTTAGTTAGACCTGTTTGGTTGACGACTAGTGCAAAGCCACCACCCTCACCAAAAGAAGTACCACTTCGGGACTCGTCAAAAGGGCGAGCTTGATCCCTCGCTTGAGTGCCTAGTGTGATGTGTTGCAAGATTTTCCCAGGGTCTAGGCAATCTGCTGCCAGCACTCCCACAATGTCATGTGTGCCTGAATCGACTAATGATGAAGCCATGGAAATAACATCAGTCCCACTTGAGCAAGCGCTCGTAATGACTGTTTTGAACTTTTCAGATATGCCTTGATGATTTTTCGATAGATATTGTTTAATGCACCCATATGGATCCCCTTCGAAAGGGCCTGTTAAATCCCCTAAACTGCTAGCCCCAATGACAATATCGCAAAGGTTTAATGCAGATTGATCAATACAATTTGCATCAATTTTTTTAATAATTTGGGTTAGCCGTGAAGGTGCAGAGTTGTCGATTTCTTTTAGAATACCGACCTTAGAACAATTACCTTCGAACCATTCTGGATAGGCCTGCTCAGCTGGAGTTAATCCCGATCTGCCCTCTATTAATCCATTCCATGTCTCTTGGTTATTGCCAAGACAAGTTATGATTTTAGGATTAGCGATATATGCATTCATAATTAATTATCCCCTTTTCAAGCGATTACCTTTATAGCCCAATACCGTCGTAAAATTTTCGCTTCGTTCTCACTAGAGTTAGTTCTCCTGCAATAGCAGCTGGAAAACTTAAGCCAAATTTGTTGGGTTTGTTGTAAAATGGAAAATCTCTCATGCGTGCTTCAAATTTCATATCGATAGTCTTTGATCCTTCTTTTGCGGTTGCCCATACACCAATATCTAACAGGCATCCTGGAGGAACTGGGTGGCCAAATGTGGAACTTACCCCTTTAACTGCTGTAATTTCTTGTCCGGCTCCGTCCTCTTTTAAAGCTGATGTCATACCAATTAAAAGAATGATGCCAATTTGATTAACATCTTGGTTGATGCTTGTTCCTGGATATACCCCTGCATCAGGAAAGTGACCAGCAAAGACTGGGTCTGAGCAAGATATTGCTCTTACCGCATGGATCCAGCCTGTCTCGAAGTCATGGTCAGCAATTTGATCTACACCCAGCATAGGGTGTGTGTGGCGTAAATAACTTTTGCAGTCGGTATGTGTAATAGGGCCTTGCCCAGATCCGCTTTTCTCAAGAATTGTGTGAAAGTTCATGTCTTCATTCATTGTTCTATCCAATTAAATTTGTATATGATGTATTGTTGATCAATTTCACCTGAGGTTTATGTCGTGTCATTGAGAATTTGGTAGAAAGTTTCTTATATTTTCAAAGGAGTATATGATTAAATTTGGGATGGGAATTGATTGTCTTAGCGCAGCATCGATAAACACAAAGCATAATGCGACTTCTGCATGAGGTTTATTCTCTACGGAGAATTCAAGTGTTAAAAATATTTTAACTTTTCCATAATTAATCTTTTTTAGAGAGATAGATATTTTATTACCGCAAGAAAGTGGGTTAATATATTTCGCCTCACTGCTTATCATAGCAATAGATATTTCACCACTATCTAAATCACACCCTAATGATTTTAAGCCATTTACTAATGCTTCTTCTGAAAACTTATAGTAGTTACTAAAATGGACAACTTGATCACGATCTGTCTCATAAATATTAATTAGCCGGTCATAGGTTGGCCAGGTAGTCTTATTCCAAAGATTTTTCTTAATTTTCAAATCGTCTGTTTCAAATATTGTGCTTTTCATGTCCTGATCCGTATAAGAGACATATGGGTAACTTACATTACCCATATACCATGATCGATTACTTAACTTGCTACAGTTGCTGATGAAGATATTAAATTTACTATTTTGCTAATGGAGCTCAGGGACTCGACAGAAAGATCTTCTGCTTTTGTTGTCACCCCACATTCTTCAATAAGAAAAACCCTTAGCTCGGTTTGGTCTAGGCTGTCCAATTCAAGTTCATCATCTGGGCCGTAAAACTCAGCCTGCTCTTTCATAAGGGTTTCAATAAGAAACCCTTTAATTTTACTTATGATTTCTGTTTCCATAGTTAATATTCTCTGGTTCTATTGATTAATTGCGAATTGAATATGCTTAATTAATATTAATGACCATATGGATGCATATCATGAGCAGGGAATGCAGGGTATTCAGTTACCGTACTAAGCTTGCCAAAAGTTAGTATATTTCGGCCATTAGCTTGTATTCTTCCATCATCTTGAGGAATAAATTCATAGGTCCCATATGCTTGACCAACTCCCCATTTTTCGTGAATGATTTCACAGTTAAATGTCATTAGACTTCCGTCAGGAGTTATTAGGGCCGGATCGCTTGATTGATAATTAATGATTAATTCTCTTTTAGGGTAACCATAACGATCTGTGACTAAGATATTGTAATTGCCGAAAAACATCATATTGTTTGTTGTCGCTGTTTTGCCGATATGATCCCCGCCTAACTCGATACCGTTAGGGTCTTTGACGACAATATGAAAGCCTCCATCACGAATTATCCAGCCCTCACTAGGAACTCGTGTTCCAGATTTTGCGTAGAGGCGATATTGGATGTCAGGGTTGAATGTAAAGTCTTTAAATTCAATGCGTTCATCTGCAACAAGTTCATCAACGTTTAATCCATATTCTGTATTAAAATAGTCTTTAGCGCTTTGCTCTAGAGCTGCTATTTCTTCGTCAGTTCTTTTCATTATCTCTTTTTGAAAAAACTCTCCATCACAGAAACCTCCATTGCAACCTGTAACTCCTGGGAAGGGCTCTGGATTATTAGGGTCGAATATACCTGTACCCATGTAAAGTAAAACCTGATCGAATCCATCAGGTGTCGACATTTTTCCAGCTCTTCGTTTTTTATTGTCGTCTGCATAACTTGTAGTTGAAAAGCAGAGTATGCTAATCAGTGTAATTACTATAGTCGTTATATTTTTGTAAGTATTAAGTGATTTCATGTTGATATCCTCTTTTTCAAAATGAAAAATAGTTCCCGGTAAAAGTATTTTCTTTTGTTGAAAAGAGTGTGGGTGGTTACTAAAAATCAACTCTCTGTCAACGCGAAGAATGGTAGCCCATAAATTTTTAACAAAGAATGCTAGTTAGTTCGTATTAAATGTTTAATCGTACAAAATAATTTTTTAAAATATATGTCATGTATTTACGATACTTATAAAATACATTCGGAATAATTCTTTATGAAAATGATGAGGATAAAAGCGCCAATGTTTGACGTATGTAGGTAAGAATGGTGGATGAGAGTTTGTATTTTTAATCTTTCAGCTTGAATAAATTTTAAGGTGTAGCCGAATTAGATTGACGGCGAATTTTCCCGGGGGGTACAGAAAAGAAATCGTGAAAAGCGCGAGAAAAAGCAGCGTCAGACTTGTAGCCTACCTTTATGGCAACTTCTGTTATCCCTTTTCCTTCGCTTAATAATGACCATGCAAGGTTCATGCGAAACCATTTAAGGTAATTTCCTGGAGTCCAGCCACTTGTATTTCTAAATGTCTCAGTAAATGCGGTTCTGGATAATGCTGCGTTGGAAGACATTGATTGTAATGTCCACTTTCGTTCAGGAAAGTTATGAATGTCTTCTACTGTTTTTTTTAATTTTTCATGAGAGTAAAGAGCGAGCAAGCCAACAGTATCTTTTTTGTTGAAGTAATATTGCCTTAAGGAGAAGGTAAATAACACTTCTGAGAGCTTGTTTTTGATTTCTTTTGCTCCTATTGTGTCATCTCGGCTGGCAATTAGCATCATGTCCAATATAGGGATTAACCAAGGATAAGATTTATCGTTTTTGAGAATGATGACCTTTGGTAATCCGTCTAATAAAAAATTACTTGCTTGATGTGTGAACTTAACTTGTCCACATAGGATGCCTGCTTTAATGCATGCATCTCCATCAGGACAATTGAAAGAAAATGAATCTGATATAATGTCAGGTCGACAGCTATTAATGGGTCTGAGGCTGTGATCTAATTTACTTGGCAGGATAATTAGATCACCTTTGTTTAAATTAGTTTTGATATGGCCTGGTACATCTAAGCTACAATATCCATTGGTCACAAAGTAAAAACAAGTTTGATTTATTTGGTTTGTGTTGAAGTTTTGCTTTTTACATTGACTTATATTGTGACATATATTGGCTTGAAGCCCTAGTAATCGTATAACATCAGAAAACGGGTCTATTTTTTCTTCGGTTGGATTTGATGATAGCTTTTCAATGCCTGTGTGAGCTCTCATTTGCATAGTCCTTATTGGTAAGCTAACCTTATTGCATAGCTATTTAAAGTTTACTAAATACTAATTCGATAACCATTATTAAAATTAAAGCAGCTTGAAAATTTTAAGAGACATTAAATCCTGTTATTACTCTTTATGTAAGCGTTGGAAATTCTGTATTTAGATTTCTTTACGGGGGAGAAGTCTATTACATCATCAATTGGTAAAATATGACTTGCATCTCGTCATAATAAATAAATTTTCTTAATAACTATAAATAGCTATAGGAATTATATGTAAAGAGAAAATTGCTTCTGCTTGACCACAAAAAATCACCCTAATAGTTTATTGTGCAAGATATAAAGCTTTATAAGTAATGTAAGGTATACGTTACTTTTTAAGGGGCTCCTTTTGGTTTGGTAGGTAATTGCTGTGGGTAATTTTTATAAAAGGCGCCATATTTTTTATAATACAGCACCTCTAGTGAAAATCATTCATACAAATGCTATGGATAGCCTAAGCTGCTTGTGCAGCAGCATTGATATTGTCCATTAGCCCGCCAAGTGCAGCCTCTAGCATGCCAACTACCTCAGTTTCTGGCATTCCTTTTGGTTCGAAACTTGCCGCCCACGACAGTTCAGCTTCACTATCAGTTATTTTTTTAACGGTTGCTGTTCCAATATAGCCTTTAACGGGGAGTGGGGCATCTTCATTATCAATTGAGTACTGAAATTTCATTTCCTCATCATTATTTACTAAGATTGTCTCATGTATATCACCTTGTTCTGTTGAGCAAACTCTTTTACTTCCTGCTTTATTATCATCTATTTTACAGGCAGTTATCATGCTGGGGAGGTATTTATCCATAGAATCTGCTCTGCTCACAATAGTCCATATTTTAGATGCTTCGGTATTGTACTTTTTGGTTACTGATATGTTTGTCATGTTTTCCATCCTTTTTGTAATGGTCGTTACATTAAGGTTTTAATATATTACGAGATTCTCTTTTGTGTCAATGTTAAAACTATGAAACAAGATGCTAATTTCATACGGAGATATCAAAAATAGGAACTAATCGACAGTATTTAAGGTGTTTATAACATTGTAAGGATTGTCAATGTTTGAGAGATGATAAAAGAAAATTAATATCTATCTTATTTATTTAATTTTATAATTATCGTTACATAGATGTAAAAATGTACTATAGTTGAATTTTGTGCCAGCAAATTTTAATGGGTGTGAGGTTGTTTTCTTGAGGAAAAAAGCATTTGATGAAGAGGTCGTATTGCGTAGTGTAATGCTTCTATTTTGGGAGAAGGGTTACGACTCTACGTCCATCGGAGATTTAGAGAAAGAAAGTGGGCTAATACGGACTAGTTTGTACCATTTTTACGGTAACAAAGAAAAGATTTTTCTAGCTGCACTGGATCTTTATATTCGAGAGCAGTGTTCAGGATGGGTTGAAATTTTAAATAAGCAGTCATCTGTTATTTCTATTCTTAATGAATTTTTTGACTCGATTATTGCGCATAATTGTAATTCAGAAACGCCGACAGGTTGTATGATTGCGGTTAATTCTACGGTTACCAATGGTCTGTCTTATGAGACTAAAGAAAAGTTACAATTAGGGTACAAAACAGTCATTTCTGCATTGGAGAGCTTATTTGAGCGCAGTATTGAGCAGAAATATATTAAGAGTAATGATGCAATATCAGCACATGATTTAGCGATTTATGTGATGGGCTGTATTCAGGGAATTATGGTGCTATCTCGAGCTCTCAACAATGAAATTGACTTAAGAGCTATAAAAAGACAGGCAATTAGACATGTAGAATCTTATGTCTTAAAGTGTTAGCAAAAACCTTTTCGGCTATAAATAATGCAACATCCTTCTCCATGGAGTAATATTTATTGTTCAGTACCAATTAATTAGCCTAAGTAATGATTCTTGGCAATATACACTATTTAATTTATTTAAAAGTTTAACTAGGCTTAGCGACATAGCATGATTGTTGATTTTAATTTGATTGAACCCTTAAGTCGTTATCATTTACTTGCTCAGACAGTAATACCCAGGCCTATAGCATGGGTTTTATCCATAAATGAAGATTCGTCACTCAATTTAGCGCCATTCTCATTTTTTAATGTTATGTGCTCTGATCCACCATTATTAGTCATGTCTATCGGGAAAAAGCCTGGGGGAGACATGAAGGATACTCGTCGCAATCTTCTTAGTGGTCGTGAATTTGTTGTACATATTGCTAGCATTGATAATGTTGAGGCGCTTAATGATAGCGCAACGGTTTTAGATTATGGTGAATCTGAAGTTACTGCCAATAGCTTGCCTCTATCCGACTTCCCTAATTGCCCTTTACCACGACTTAAGCAGTGTCATATTGCTTACCATTGTAAAATATATGATGTGCATCAGGTTGGCCCTAATAAGCAAGCCATGATTTATGCTGAAATATTACAGCTCTATATGGATGATAGTGTCGTTGAATATAGCGATAATCGTTATACTGTTGATGCGGAAAAAGTTAATCCCTTGTCTCGGTTAGGCGGTTCTCATTATGCTTCTATGGGTGAGATCATTTCACTAATGCGTCCAAAGTAAATATAGTTTTGAGATAATAGACTTTCCATCATAGCAGATGAACACTCCGGCTCATTTACTGATTAACCTTGCTGTGTTATCTAGCCGTCGCATTGACAGTGGGCGTTTGCATTCCTATGGTCTGGCAATATTGTTAGGTGCATTATTGCCTGATGTCTTTATGTTTATCTTTTATGGTTATGAAAAATTCATTTTAGGTACTCATGAACAAGAAATCTGGCGAATAAAGTACTTCTTGCCTTTTTGGCAAAATATATTTGATCTATTTAATTCCATTCCTTTAATTGCCGTAGCTTTTTTAATCGGCCTTTATCGCAAGTCGCTTTTTCTTCAAGCCTTAACATTGAGTATGTTGTTTCATTGCTTACTGGATTTTCCTTTGCATAACGATGATGCTCATCGCCATTTCTTCCCTCTGAGTGATTGGCGCTTTATTAGCCCGTTCTCTTATTGGGATTCAAGTCATTATGGTCAGTATTTTTTATTTATCGAAGTCTTTCTCTCATTTATTGCAGGTTTGTATTTGCTAGTTACGCATAATGTTCGATGGGTTAAGGCTATTAGTTGTTTGTTGCTGTGTATTTACGTGGGGTTTGGCATTTTTGCCTACTATGTCTGGGGTTTTTGAGTTGCTGTAGCGTTTCATTAAACTGTTATATTGCTGTCAATTTTCTTACATAAATTCTTCACGGATTCTTCATTAAGTGTCGTTATTCTCTTCCTTTACCAATTTACTTTTAAAGGAAATGAGTATGAAAATACGCCACCTTGTTTATTTATTAGCTGGGATAGCGGGCTTAACAACAAATGCCTATGCTGATTATCAAAATACTAATCCTTATATTTGTATGAGTGGGGATTTTTCATCTGTTCAACAGCGTTCTAGTGAAAGAGCTATTCGATTTGCTACCTTTAATGCATTTTTGAATCGTTCTAATCAAGGTGATCTAATTAATGATCTGCGTGATCCTAGCGACCAATTAGGCATTGGTGGTGCAGACACTCAGATTAGAGCGGTTGCCGAGATTATTCAGCGTGTACGTCCAGATGTTCTTTTGCTCAATGAATTTGACTACGATCAGTATGGTGTAGCACTTGAGTTATTTCGTGAAAACTATTTAGCGGTAAGCCAGAATAGTCAAGAGCCTATTTATTACGGCTACACGTATAATGCGCCTTCTAATACTGGCTTACCCTCAGGTCAAGATTTAGATAATAATGGTTCAAGCGCGGGTCCTGGTGATGCATTTGGTTTTGGTTTTTTTCCTGGTCAGTTTGGCATGGCCTTACTTTCACGGCACCCAATTGGTGATGACACTAGAACTTTCCAAAACTTTTTATGGAAAGATATGCCAGAGGCATTACTGCCTGATGATCCATCTACAGAAGAAGATGCTGATTACTACAGCAAGGTTGAGCTAGATATTTTTCGCTTATCATCGAAAAGCCATTGGGATATCCCTGTTTCTGTCAACGGAACGACTATCCATGTATTAGCCGCTCACCCAACACCGCCAGTATTTGATGGCCCGGAAGACCGCAATGGCCGTCGTAATCATGATGAAATTCGTTTCTGGGCAGATTATATTGGTTCAACGGAACAGTCTTCTTATATTCGTGATGATAACGGTCGGCTTGGTGGTTTAAAAGAGTCAGAGCGTTTTGTAATTATGGGAGATTACAATGCTGACCCGAAGGATGGTGATAGTGTTAATTTTGCAATTAACCAGCTTTTAAAACACTCTGCGGTAGATAACGCTGTTGCTCCTGGTAGTATCGGTGGATATGCTGATGCTGAAAGTGAAGGCTTAATGAATGATATCCATGGTGGTAATCCTGCATTAGACACTGGCGATTTCAATCCTAATGGCCCTGGTAATTTACGCGTTGACTATGCACTGCCTTCAAAAAGTGGTCTGAACACTATTTGTGGTGGTGTATTTTGGCCAGCACCAACAGATGAAACTTATCGTTTGGTTGGTTCCGGTTTCCCTGTTATCTCATCTGATCATCATTTAGTCTGGATCGATGTCGAAGTAAAATAAAGGCAAGCTTTAGACATTTTTCTCTAATAAAAAGCTCTGATTTATCAGGGCTTTTTTGTCATAAATCATTCACTAAACTGTTATTTAAGTGTCAATTTAATTACATAAATTCTTCATCGCCCCTTCATTTACAAACACTATCCTTTGGTTGCTTTTTGTCTTCATAAAGCACGTCTATTTATTAATTTTCGTTCATAACTATTAATAAATTAATTCAATAATTATTTTCGTACAGGGGTTTAACTATGGTCTCTCGCCATTGGTTTTTAGGTCTGTTCTTGTCGTTGCCAGCATTGAATGTATTGGCAGCACCTGAACTTTATTTTTCTGAGTATATTGAAGGTTCAAGCAATAATAAAGCCTTGGAAATAGCAAATACAACTGGAGGAAATATCGATTTATCCAGTTACGAAGTACAGATGTTTTTTAATGGCAATACTACTGCAGGTTTAACGATTCCATTATCGGGTGCTGTTGAGAATGACAATGTATTTGTTCTTGCTAATAGTAATGCAACGACTGATATTTTGAATGTGGCTGATCAAACAAATGGTGCCGGTTGGTTTAATGGTGATGATGCTATCGTATTGTTGAATGGTGGAATTATTGTTGATTCAATTGGCCAAATTGGAACTGACCCCGGTTCTGAGTGGGGAGCTGGTGATACTTCAACACAAAATAACACCTTGCGTCGTATAGAGCCCGTAACAGAAGGCGACTCTAATGCGAGTGATGTCTTTGACCCCTCTACGGAATGGGAAGGGTTTGCGCAAAATAGTTTTGAAGACCTTGGTATTTTTATGGGAAGCAGCGGAGGCAATGGCGGCAGTAGCAATATCATTATTAATGAGATTGACTCCGATAACCCGAGTACCGACAGCCTAGAGTTCATTGAGTTATATGATGGTGGGCGAGGTTCAACATCACTGGATGGTTTAACATTGGTATTGTTTAATGGTAGTGATGACGCCAGTTACAATGCTATTGATCTAGATGGCTTCAGTACAGATGCCGATGGCTATTTTGTTGTAGGCAGCGCTAATGTTGCTAACGTAGATGCGGTTGAGTTTACAACTAATGGCTTGCAGAATGGTGCTGATGCTGTTGCTCTTGTAATAGGTGATGCTACTGACTTCCCAAATGACACGCCTGCGTCTTTGCTAAGCGCAGCTAATATTGTTGATGTGATCGTTTATGATACTAACGATAGTGATGACGCTGGGTTATTAGCTGGCTTAGGAGAAAGTGAGCAGGTTAATGAAGGTGGAGTAGGCGATAAAGATAACCATTCTATTCAATATTGTGGAAATAGCTCTTTTGCTCAAACTACGCCAACTCCGGGAGCTGAAAATACTTGTGCACCAACACTTGTGATTGGTCAATGTAGCGATCCTGCAACGTTAATTAGTGCTGTTCAAGGTGCTGGAACGGTTAGTCCGCTTGCAGGTCAATCGATTGAAGTTGAAGCGATTGTTGTTGGCGATTTTCAGGAGGGTGGTCAGTTAAGTGGTTTTTATCTTCAAGAAGAGGTTCAAGATCAAGATGATTCTTCGGTAACATCTGAAGGCTTGTTCGTTTTTGCTGGCACCAGTCTCGTCGATGTATCTGTCGGTGACCGTGTGCGTATTGCGGGGACGGCATCGGAAGCGTTTGGTTTAACACAAGTTAACAATGTTTCTTCTGTTCAAGTATGTGATACAGGCTTAAGTGCTGCTCCAACCACCATTGAATTTCCTGTCGCAACGGCAGACAGCCTAGAAGCCGTTGAAGGCATGTTGATCACTATCCCCCAAACGATGGTCGCGACCGAAAATTTCAACCTAGGTCGTTTTCATGAAGTTGTAATAGCGTCTGAGCGTTTGTTTCAGCCCACTCATGTGGTTGCACCAGGTGCCAGCGCTTTAGCAGCTCAGGCCAGCAATAATTTAAAACGTGTAATACTTGACGATGGTAGTACACAGCAAAATCCTGAGGTAGTGTCTTACCCTGCACCTGAGTTAAATGCATTTAATTCCTTGCGCAGTGGCGATACTATTGCAGGTGTAACGGGGATTATGAGCTATGGATTTGGTTCATATCGTATTCAACCTACAGAAACACCTAACTTTATTACAGCGAATTTGCGTACTAGTGAACCTGAAATTTCTTCAGCGGGTAACCTTAAAGTTGCTTCATTTAATGTGTTAAATTACTTTAATGGTGATGGTCAGGGTGGAGGTTTTCCAACTCCACGTGGTGCAGATACGCCAGAAGAATTTGAGCGGCAGCGTGCAAAAATTATCAATGCATTATTGGCAATTGATGCAGATATTGTCGGTTTAATTGAAATTGAGAATGATGGTTATGGGCCTAATAGTGCTATTCAGGATTTAGTCAAAGGGTTAAATGATGTCCTTGCATTGAGTGGTCAAGTTTATAATGTCGTTGATCCTGGTGTTGCCCAGATAGGAACAGACGCCATCGCCGTTGGTTTTATTTATAAAGCAGATCGCGTTGAGACGATTGGTAATGCGGCTATTCTAAATTCTTCTGTTGATAGTCGTTTTCTCGATACTAAAAACCGTCCAGCATTAGCGCAAACGTTTAAGTCTCTGGATAGTCAAGGCGTTATTACCCTTGCAGTTAATCACTTTAAATCAAAAGGTTCATCGTGTAATGACGTTAATGACCCTAATCAAAATGATGGTCAGGGTAACTGTAATGGAACACGTACTTTGGCGGCAGAAGCGTTAGTGGATTGGTTGGCAACTAATCCTACGGGTACAAATGATACTGATGTGATGATTATTGGTGATTTGAATGCTTATGCGAAAGAAGATCCAATTACAGCATTGAACAATGCAGGTTATAACGACCTTATCAATTCTGTTCTTGGTCAAAAAGCCTATTCATTTGTATTTGGTGGCCAATTTGGTTATCTCGATTATGCGATGGCAAATGCCTCATTACAGCCACAAATTGTTGATGTTGCCGAATGGCATATTAACTCCGATGAGCCTCGTATACTCGATTACAATGAAGAGTTCAAGTCATCGCAGCAGTTGATAGATTGGTATTCGCCAGAGCCATATCGCGCATCTGATCATGACCCTGTAATCGTTAAAGTGGATTTACTTTCTGATTTAGTAGGTGATTTTAATGGTAACGGTGTTTTGGATAATGATGATCTTGACCAATTAAATGTAGCGCTTGAAGGCGGCTTTAATCCTATATTTGATTTGAATGGTGATGGAGAGTTAAATAGTATAGATGTAAATATTTGGTTGGATAACTGATCGAATTTATTGTTAAAAATAATCATGATGGATAATATGTAATGGCTCAGAGCGAAAGCTCTAAGCCATTTTTTATTCGTAGATGTTAACTAAAATCATCTCCATCACCAAATTCTTCTACTTTATAATAACGATTAAACGTAATGTCTCTAGGACGTATTTTTTTCTCAAGTAAGGCATTTACGTCAAATAATATTTTGTCCAATATGATCAGTTGCTCTTTTCTCACAATTGATTCATTCAGCACATTCCCCCAGATATTCAAATGGCGTGTGTTGATTACTCGATCACCTTTGCTCTTTGCCCATTCTGGAGAAACAATGCTGCCTAGTAACAAGGCTTTTTCTTTTGCCAGCTGACTATCGTCATGATTATCTAATGTTTTGGATAATGCTTCAGTTGATTTTATCCAGCCTCGTGCATAAAGCTCCCAGCCAAAATAAAAGCGATGTATCCATATTAGGTAATCATTTTGGCTTAGAATGTCTTTATCGGTGACATTTGCTTCATAGTAGTCAATAAAGTAAGGGCGAGGAGGGATATCTTGATGCCAATCGCTGGTTGGTTTTATAGTGGCGCAGGATGTTAGGAAAGCTAAAGTGAAAATAAAGAAGAATGTCAATTTCATAGCGTATCTATAGTGTCATGTTTTGATGACGGTTGTATTAATAAATAAAGGAAAACAGTCTTTATGAGAGCGGGATGATTTGTGCCTTTTTGGACTTTTTTTGTTCGTACATTATAGCGCCAGATTTTTCGATTACATGATTTAGCCCTTTTGTTGGGTTGCGAATGGCAAGGCCAACGGAGGCATCAATTTTATAGGATGTTAGCTCGTAAAGTATACTTTCTAATAAGGCGCTAGCACTATTTTTATAGCACTCAAATGCGATAATTCCAAATTCATCGCCGCCAATGTGTGAAATTATATCCGTCCCTCATTAATGCCTTTCTTAAGCTTTGTACTGTCTTTTTGATGATATCATCATCTTTTGTATGGCCTTTGCAATCGTTAATTTGTTTCAAATTATCGAGATCAAGGATAATGGCGCAAAGAGGGGTTCCGTAGCGCCTAGCCCGTTCTTCTTTCAATGTAACAGCCTATTCTTGGGCACTTCGATATGGCAGTTTTATGTAATATAGGCTAACAGGAGAGCTTTGTCTTTAAAAGCGATTGGCTTATCGTGTTAATATCTACATCCTCTAAATGCTTATAGATAAGGAAAAGCCATTGTCGGTTCCAGAAATATTGAATTTCGATGATTTTTGTAATTTATTGATGCCATTTGGAGCGCTAAATAGCCCTTCCGAATTGCATGGTTTATTGTGTGGTAAATTATGTGGTGGTGCATCACTATCAACGGCGCAGTGGCTGACAGCGGCGTGGGATCTGTTAGATATTACTGGGCAGCCGAATGCTGAAATAGAGCAGCCGGTGATGACTATGTATACAGTAACCCAAGAGCAATTAAGCTCTGGTGATTATGATCTTCAGCCATTTCTCCCTGACGATGACTCCGATATGGAGCAGCGTACCCAAGCGTTATCGCAGTGGTGCCATGGTTTTTTGACAGGATTTGGCAGTGCGGGTATCGATCCAAATGCTGAGTTCTCAAGCGATCAAGCGGGTTCTTTGCGAGATCTTGCTGCTATTGTTCAAGTGACAATAGATGATGATATTGATAGGGATGAGGATGAGCAAGAAGGTGACTTTCTTGAATTGGTGGAATATGTGCGTATCGTTGCGATGAATTTCTATGAAGATAACTTGCAGGATGCCGAAGATAAAAAAGCTAAAAAACCATCCACTGATTCAAAATCTTCGAAAACGGTCCATTAAACAAACTGTCTATTTAATCGATATTAATTATTAAGCGTAATATGCCTAAAGTGACGTCAACTATCAGTAAAAAAGAATTTTCCCGCCGCCGCAAGATGTTAATGGCTCATATGGAGCCTAATAGTATCGCTATCTTGCCGTCATCGACTGAAAAAATTCGCAATAGAGATGCGGATTACCCCTTTCGCCAAGACAGTGACTTCCAGTATTTAAGCGGCTTCCCTGAACCAGAATCAGTATTGGTGCTGATTCCTGGCCGTGAGCATGGTGAAACTATCTTGTTTTGCCGTGAGAAGGATCGAGACCGAGAGATTTGGGATGGTTATCGTGCGGGGCCGGAAGGTGCCTGTAGTACTTATCAGGCAGATGATGCTTTTCCAATAAATGATATTGATGATATTTTGCCTGGCCTAATCGAAGGGCGTGAGCGAGTGTATTACTCCATGGGGCGTGATCAACAGTTTGATCAAAAAGTGATGGGTTGGGTAAATGCTATACGTGCTCAAGTGCGTTCTGGAGCAACTCCTCCTGGCGAATTTTTGAATTTAGACCATTTGTTACATGATCAGCGCCTGTTTAAGCAGGCAGCAGAAGTGCGGATCATGAAAAAAGCCGCAGAAATCTCTGCAGAAGCTCATTGTCATGCGATGAAAGTGTGTCAGCCGGGTATGTATGAGTATGAACTTGAGGCTGAGTTGCTTCATACTTTTGTTAAAGCGGGAGCTCGCCATCCTGCGTATAACTCTATCGTAGGAAGTGGGAAGAATGCGTGTATTCTTCACTACATTGAAAATACTCGGCAGATGAAAGCGGGCGACTTGGTATTGATTGATGCGGGTTGTGAATTGGAGCATTACGCGTCTGATATTACTCGTACCTTTCCGGTATCAGGAAAGTTCTCGGCAGAACAGAAAGCTATCTACCAACTTGTACTGGATGCGCAAGCAGCAGCCATTGCTGTTATCAAGCCAGGCAAGCATTGGAACGATCCGCATGAGGTTTCGGTTCGAGTTATTACAGAAGGCCTTGCTGATTTAGGTTTATTAAAAGGCGATGTCGATGATTTAATTGTAGAAGAAAAATATAAGCAATTTTATATGCATCGTATTGGACATTGGTTGGGTATGGATGTGCATGATGTCGGTGATTATAAAATTGAAGGTGAATGGCGAGTACTGGAATCTGGAATGGTCATGACTGTTGAGCCAGGCATTTATATCTCGCCTGATGATAAAACGGTTGCTAAAAAATGGAGAGGCATTGGTGTGCGTATTGAAGATGATGTCGTTATTACAAAAGCCGGTTGTGAAGTGCTATCTGGTGGTGTGCCTAAAGAGATTAAAGATATCGAAAAATTAATGAGAAAGAAAAAATAACAATGATTATTTTTATACTTCAATAATCTATGAAAAAAAATAAACAACAGAATATTGTTATTGTTGGTGGTGGCATGGTTGGCATCAGCCTAGCACTTTTGTTGTCAAAAAAATTACTTGAAAAAGAAATTGATCATTATTCAGTGACGCTCGTTGAAAAATTCGCGTTCCCCGAAACACCAAAACAATCCATGTTTCAGCCTAGTTTTGATGATCGTTCCACCGCAATCAGTGCTGGTAGTGCCGCTATATTGAAGCAGCTTGATTGTTGGCCATTGCTGAATGATCATGCAGAGCGAATACAAACCGTTCATGTTTCGGATCGAGGCCATTTTGGTGGTACCTGTCTAGATGCGAATAACTACGATGTCGATGCTGTGGGGTACGTGATTGAGAATCGCTGGTTAGGCCATGTTCTATGGCAACAATTGCAGGGCACGAATATACAATGCCTAGCACCTTCAACAGTTAAGCAATGCCTACCAAAAAAAGAGGGTTACCAGCTAACCATAGAGTCTAATCCTGATGAAATGAAGCTGAATGCAGATTTGCTCATTATTGCTGACGGTGCTGATTCTGCACTACGCCAGTCTCTGGGTATCGATACGAGTACAACGCATTATGGTCAATCAGCATTAATTGCCAATATATCATTAGAAAAGCCACACAATAATATTGCTTATGAGCGCTTTACCGACGAAGGTCCTATTGCTCTTTTGCCTTTATCTCAAGTTCATGATGAGCATAAGGTTATTAATAGGGCATCATTAGTTTGGACGCTAAGCAATGAAAAAAGTACTAGTGTGTTAGATATGAGTGAGCCAGAACTGTTAGAAGCATTGCATAATCGTTTTGGTTATCGCGCAGGAAAAATAACAGGAATTGGTAAAAAGGCCATTTATCCGTTAAAGCTTATTCAGGCAAGAGAGCAGGTGCGATCTCACCTAGTTGTTGTTGGGAATGCTGCCCACTTTCTTCATCCTGTTGCTGGTCAGGGGTTTAACCTTGCCCTGCGGGATTGTCAGATGTTAACGGACTGCTTACAAGTGGCTCAAGCACAAGAGCAGCCTTTGGGCACTTATTCGGTATTGAAGCATTACCTACAGAGGCAGGAGTTCGACCAGCAATTAACCATTGGTCTGACGGACAGCTTGGTAAAAACATTTTCCTCGAGTAAATTGCCTCAGGCGGTCTTGCGTCAGCTAGGTTTGATGAGTTTGAATACTTTACCTACAGCCAAAAACCTATTTGCTGAGCAGATGATGGGTATGAGCGTATGATGATGTTGTCTATTTTATGAATATGAAAAATCATTATGATATAGCCATTATTGGCGCCGGCTTGGTTGGTGCAACAATGGCAGCAGCGATCGCTAATGAGCCGGCGAACCAGCATCTGAATATTGTTGTAATTGATCAGGGAAATGAGCCAGTATTGCCAGATTTACAGACCGAGCCTCCTGTTTTTGATGCTCGGGTTGTCGCATTAACCCATGCGTCAATTGAGCTAATGCAATCTATTGGTGCCTGGTCAACAATACTTGAGCAACGAGCCTGTCATTATCGTTATATGAGGGTGTGGGATGACGAAGGCACAGCAGAGATTAATTTTGATGCCAATGAATTACAGCAGGATTCGCTTGGTGTTATCGTAGAGAATCGAATTTTATTGTGTGCAGTATTAGCTTCTCTTAAAAACTTCGATAATGTAACCCTTATTCGGCAGCAATCGATAGATGGCTTAGAAAATATAGATGCTCAAGATAAGCAAGAAGAAAAAATAAAACAACTGATATTATCCGATGGTAGTCGTGTGCAAGCATGCTTGATCATCGCTGCTGATGGTGCGCATTCGCGGATACGTGAACTAGCAGGAATAGCAACTCGTTCATGGAGTTATGACCAAAAGGCGATAGTAACAACGGTTAAATCTGAGCAGTCGCATCAATTTACAGCATGGCAAAATTTTTTGACAACGGGGCCTTTAGCATTCCTTCCGCTAGATGACGCTTCTGAGCGGTATTGCTCTATCGTTTGGTCGGTTGATAGCAAGAGAGCCGATGAATTAATGCAATTGGGCGATGTAGAGTTTATGTCGGCCTTGGGGATGTCATTTGAAAATAGGTTGGGGCAAATAGAGTCGATTGATAAGCGCTTTTGCTTTCCTCTCATGCAACGTCATGTGGTTGATTATATTGCTCCCCAGCTTGCATTGGTGGGCGATGCAGCGCACACTATTCACCCCCTTGCCGGGCAGGGGGTGAACTTGGGATTGCTGGACGCACAGGCATTAGCTGCGGAGATTACCCGGTCATCGAAACGCAGCTTGTCATTGGCTGATGAATCTATACTCCGCCGTTATCAGCGGGAGAGAAAGCGACATAATCTTGAGCTTATGCTATTGATGGAAGGTTTTAAACGCTTGTTTGGTAGCCGTAATCTTGCGGCGCGTTGGTTACGTAACAGCGGTATAAGGAAAATCGATAGTATTAAACCAGTTAAAAAATGGTTGGCAAAGCAAGCAATGAGAATTTGATTGTAGCTTTTGTTTTTATAATAATAATATGATTACTGTTAGTGTAATTTTTTAATTACCCTAATTAAGTGGATAATTAAAAATATTGAACCACGAGAAAATACATGGCAATTGACCCCAATGAAAAAAAAGCGCAATCAGTGCGTCGAGCTTTAGTGCTCTTGCTTGTTGGTTTGCAGTTGGCTACGGTTTTATTGATCTTATTTATTACTCATTTTTCTTCCAGCCGAGATATTAATGAGCAAATTTCTATCCTTATTCAAAACGCGCTAAATGAATCTAAAGAACATACGCAAGGTTTTTTGGAACCAGCCTATCGAATTACGCAGAGTAGCTCCGAACTCCTTACAAAAAATATTATTGATGTCACTGATAATCAAAAAATAGAAGCCTACTTTTTAAGCCAGCTGGAAAATAACCCTGAAATGACTGGCATTTATATTGCCAGTGTCGAAGGAGGGTTTCATTTTGTTACTCGAGATAGCCGTCAATTTGAACAAAAAGGCTATATGACCAAAATTATTGATGCGCAAGATCCAGGCAAAGCATCATTCTTTTTTCGTGATGAGTCTTTATCTGTCATAGAAACTCATCTCGACCAGGCCGATCAATATAAAGCATTAGATCGACTATGGTACAAGCAGGCTGTGGCCCAAGACGGGTTGATATGGACTGAGCCTTATATATTCTATACATCAAATAAACCCGGTATTACCGTTGCTTCTCCCTATTATAATGCCTCAAAAAAACTAGCTGGTGTTATTGGTATTGATATCGAGCTGACAAGTTTATCAATGTTTTTGGCAAAACTTAAAGTTTATGGTTCGATTTCAGTATCTATGGTGTCGGGTTCAGGAAATTTTGTCGCAACTCCTTCATTAAGTTCTAAAAGTTTGGCGTTAGAATCTTTAGATGTTGCTTCCGCAAGTGAAAAAGACTTTACCGTTGAGAAGAAAGCAGTTAACCATTTTCTGCAACACTCTGAGCAAGACCTCCCTACTTCGTTCTCCAGTAAATTTGTTCATGAGGGTAGTAACTATGCTATTCGCTATGAGCCTTTTCTATTGAAAGGTGGCCCCGAGTGGGTTATTGGAGCTTATGCGCCACAGAATACATTCCTTTCAAAAATTCGCGCAGGCGAAACAAGAAACACAATGATTGCATTGGGTATCTTGATATTGTCATTATTAGTAGGGTGGGTTCTTATTACAAAAGCATGGCGTCCGTTCGAACACTTTTTTCATGATGTTATTACAGACCAGTTAACAGGTTTGTTTAACCGTCGGTTTTTAGAAAATGTAGGTTCACGAATGTATATTCGCCTGCTTCGAGACCAACATGAGGCGATATCTATTGCTGTTATCGATCTTGATTTTTTTAGGAAGACAAATCTTGAATTTGGCAATACTATTGGAAATCATGTTTTAATTGCTTTCGCAGATTTTATGAAAAAAATGCTGCGTCCAGAAGATATTATTACTCGTTATAGTGGTGATACTTTTGTGGTTATTTTTCCTGGTATGGAAAATGAACGTGCAATTAAAGTTGTAGATCGCATGCGTAAACAGTTGGATGCCTGGCCATTGTCAGTCGATGATCTATTGGTGCGTTTATCTTTTAGTGCGGGAATTGAAACGATTGATGAGAATAACCGGGTTGAAGATGCCGCGTTCTCTGATTTTATCGACGTTGCTATGAGAGCAATGAAGACGGCAAAAGCAAATGGGAGAGACTGTGTTGTATCAGCTAACGAAAAGGATTACCAATTGGAAGGAGCAGAAGAGGTGCTATCTTAACAGGCTCTATGTCTATAGATAAATACTAAAGCCGAGCCTCTTTATTTGTTTCTTTACTTAATTCTTCTTTTACGTACCGAATCATTATCTTTTTAGTGGTCAAGGCTGATGCCCAAACCCATGCCAAACACAATACAGCAATAATGCCCCAGATGGGATAATATTTGTTTAAGAGAAGAGAAAGCAGAGCGGACATGATTAGTATCGCTATTGATGCATACAGTGCCTTAGGTGTTATGTTCTTACGGTAACTGTCTACTTTTTCTAGTGTATCGATATTGGATGATTTTAAGATCTTCACGAGATACTGATAATCTTTTTCCTGTTTCTTTGCTTTTGAATCAAACATGTATTTTTCTCTAAATCATTTATCTATAGATAGTGTAGCGCGAGATTTTTAGTTTTCTATCACTTGTTATTTTAGCCATAAAATTACTACTCTCCAATATATTTCAACGGGTCAATATATGCTGATATACATAATTAATGCGCTGCTGGTAGCTACGGTAGTACTCATTCATTATGAGGTTTTACGACAGTTATCGATTATTATTCCCGATTTGCCTATTCGCCCTCGTTTGCGAGTACTGTTTGGTGTTTTTGGTGCTCTCTGTGGGCATGTGTTAGAAGTGTGGGTATTTGGTCTTGCTTATTACTTGATGAATCTTGATGCCCGATTTGGTACTTTGCAAGGTAATTATAATGGTTCATTGATGGACAGTGTCTATTTTTCTTTTAGTTCTTATACATCGTTGGGGTTTGGTGATATTGAACCCTTAGGTGATATTCGCTTTTTGGCAGGTTTAGAAGCGTTGGTTGGGCTGTTATTGATTACCTGGTCTGCTTCTTTTATGTTTTTAGAAATGACACGGTATTGGCGAGAAGAATAAAGCTTAATTAAATAAAGAAAAAAGTGATTCAAAGGTTTCTCTCTGAATCACCAAAAAATATTATAGGGCTGTAATATTGAATGATCCCAATTAAGCGGCTAACCACTTCTCTAAGTCGTCGGCGCTTCCAACTAGCTGGCCTTCAACAAATACTTGCGGAACAGTACCCGCGCCAGTTACTGCGGCTAGGGAGCTGTAAGTAATACCTTTATCGCCTAGAACGATCTCTTCATATTGGTAGCGATTTTCTGTTAATGCTTTTTTAGCACGTAAACAATGAGGGCAGCCGGGTTTAGTAAATACGGTTACTCGTTTGGGGGTTGAGGCATTCGGGTTAATATAATTCAACATGGTATCAGCGTCGCTTACTTCAAATGGGTCGCCGGGTAAATCAGGCTCAACAAACATTTTCTCTATTACGCCATCTTTGACCAACATCGAATAGCGCCATGAGCGATTGCCAAAGCCGA
Organism: uncultured Pseudomonadales bacterium; assembly: GCA_947487765.1. Lineage (GTDB taxonomy): Bacteria > Pseudomonadota > Gammaproteobacteria > Pseudomonadales > Cellvibrionaceae > CANLBN01. The sequence continues at coordinate 320,730 of CANKXO010000004.1, forward strand.
TTTCATCTTTGCTGACCAGCATGTCCATGCCGGCAGTGAATTCACCGTTTCCATCAGGAATAAATAAGATGTTGTCTGCATTTTGGTCTGCAGCCCATGAATTCATTACAAAAGTATCATTAACCGAGAGACAGGCAATAGTGTCTACGCCTTCGGCTTTTAATACGGGTGCCAGCTCGTTATAGCGTGGTAAATGAGTAGATGAGCATGTTGGCGTAAATGCACCGGGTAGTGAAAATAATACAACGGTTTTTCCTTTAAAAATCTCATCAGTGGTTAGGTCAGCCCAGCTATCGCCTTTGCGAGTGCGGAAAGTAACTGATGGTACGGCTTGTCCTTCTTTGGTAGGGAGCATATCGGGTTCCTGTAAAATATTAATAATGACTGTGTCTGAAAAAGTGAGGCCACTATATAGAATAGACCAATATAGATTAAATTTATTATTTAAATCATATCGATTGCTTTAAACTATTTTATGGCTGGCGCTTATAGATAAATGTAATTATTCTTGATCAGTGCCGCGTTTAGAGATCATTGGTGGCAAGGTGTTATGAGGAAAATATCTGCTTAAAGATATTTTTTTCCTGTATTTTCTGACGGAGCCACTGATTGGCCATGCCAGTTTCTTCTTTTGACCACGCCATAAATAATGTTTGTGGAAAAGGACTTAAATCTACTTTCAAGGGCTTAAGTCGCCCCTGTTCTATGGAAGGATGGGCTAAATAGTCTGGTAAATGACTGATACCTATATTGTTAAGCAAGGCATTGTGTTTTTGTTGCATGCTGTCGACTGACAGTACTTGTTTTAAACCTAGCATGCCAACATTGCGCGGAGGTAAATCACGGGCGCTATCACTCACGACAACATGAGTAAATTTTTCTAGTTGTTGGTGGCTGATGGGCTCCGCTAATTGAGCTGCGGGGTGTTCCGTACCACAATAGATATCCATCTGCATTTGTCCCAAGGCTTGTTTTTTCCAATGTCCCCCTGCGGGTTCATCGCCGGTGACTCCAATAATCAGGTCAGTTCTGTTGTTGGCCAACGCTTCCCAGCTGCCGCTAAGGGCTTCTTCTTTCAGCTGAATATTAAGCCAAGTATGCTGTTGCTGTAGTTCTCGTAGTAATGGCCATAACGGTTCTGTTGGTAAAATCGTATCTACAACGATACGCAATGTGGTTTCCCATCCACTATCGACACGTTTTGCTTGTTCCTCCAGCTGTTGTACTTGCTGGAGTATATGGCGCCCTCTCTCCAAAAGTAATTTTCCCGTTGGTGTCAGTTGGGCTCGTTGCTGAGTTCGATCAAATAATTTGATATTTAACTGTTCTTCAAGCTTTTTAATCGTGTAAGTAATTGCAGATGGAACTCGATAGAGCTCTGCGGCAGCGGCAGCAAAACTCCCTTTTCTGTCAATAGAATCAAGTGCTTGCAAAGCTTCAAGAGGTAGCATAAGTGTGCCTTATTAAAGAGTTCAATTTTTTTGAACAACTACTGCAAAATATATCAATTTTCTTCGGTAAAGCCTATAGCTATAGTGCATTCCATCAACTCAATTACGCCATGATGGCACTTTTAGGAGAAACGGTAATGAATATTCAACCCGTAGTAAAAACAGATGATCAGTGGGCAAGTTTAGTGTTAAGGCTACCTGTAGGGGTTATTTTTGCTGCCCATGGGGCGCAGAAATTATTTGGGTGGTTTGGAGGTTATGGCTTGGAGGGAACTGGCCAATTTATGTCTTCTCAGGGTTTAGAGCCAGGTTTCCTGATGGCATTGCTTGCTGGTAGTGCAGAGTTTTTTGGTGGTTTGGCGCTAATCGCTGGCCTCTTAGTTCGACCAGCGGCAGCATTACTGGCTTTTACAATGCTTGTTGCGGCCATTGTTGTCCATGGCGCTGCAGGTCTTTTCGCTGCCAATGGTGGCTTTGAATTTCCACTAGCATTACTGGCGGTTTCTATTGCGCTGGTGTTCTTAGGTGGTGGGCGTTTTTCATTAGACGGTAACTTAGCTTCTAAGCTATAGCCTGCGTATTGTTAATTTGTATTTTTTAGTTTGAAAAACATTGAAATATTAGGTGGCATTATGGGTTTATTAGTAAAAGGTCAATGGCAAGATAAATGGTACGACACGAAGAAAAGCGATGGTGAGTTTATTCGCGAAGACGCTCAATATCGTCATTGGGTGACTGCCGATGGGCGTGCTGGGCCAAGTGGTGCTAGTGGTTTTATAGCAGAGGCAGGACGTTATCATTTATATGTCTCTCTCGCTTGTCCTTGGGCGCACCGAACATTAATTTTTCGTGAATTAAAAGGGCTAACTGATATGATCAGTGTGTCTGTTGTTCATCCGAATATGCTGGAAAATGGTTGGAGCTTTGAGGAGGATGACTTTGCAACAGGAGATTCTCTTTATGGGTCCCAATATTTGTATGAAATTTATATCCGCAATAACCCTGAGTATTCTGGTCGAGTCACTGTGCCAGTTTTATGGGATAAGAAAGAGGAATGTATTGTTAACAATGAGTCGTCAGAAATTATCCGTATGTTTAATACGGCGTTCAATCAGTTGACAAATAATTATGACGATTTTTATCCTGAAGCATCGCGAAAAAGTATTAATGAGATTAATGAATTCATTTATGGCAACATCAATAATGGTGTTTATCGAACTGGTTTTGCGACGACACAAGCGGCATATGAAAGTGCTTTTTCATATTTATTTGACGCCTTGGATGTGATTGATAAACGATTAGAGCAGCAGCCTTATTTGAGCGGCGATAAAATCACTGAAGCAGATTGGCGTTTGTTTACAACGTTGGTCCGTTTTGATGCTGTTTACGTCGGGCACTTTAAATGCAATTTGAAACGCATTGCAGATTATAGAAATCTATCTGGCTATTTGCGTGAGCTGTATCAATATCCTGGAGTGAAAGAGACTATAAATATGGATCATATTAAACAGCATTATTATTATAGTCACGATACGATTAATCCTACTCGAGTCGTTCCTGTTGGGCCTGAGTTGGATTTGCATAAGCCTCATCATAGACATTAACGAATCTAATCGGAGACCTAACCATGAATAGAAGAATTGTTAATATCATCGATGCCGTTGAAACCAGTGATGGTGATGGGGTAAAAATATTTCGTAGCATCGGCTCGTATTCATTGCCTCAACTTGATCCTTTTTTGTTGCTGGATGAATTAAAAAGTGATGAGGCAAAAGATTATATCGGTGGTTTTCCCCCTCATCCTCATCGTGGTTTTGAAACGGTAACCTACATGCTTGAAGGGCAAATGCGACATAAAGATAGTGCGGGTAACGAAGGTGTTATTGGAGCAGGAGATATTCAATGGATGACAGCAGGGTCGGGCATTATTCACTCTGAAATGCCAGAGCAAGAAGATGGCAGGTTATGGGGTTTTCAGTTGTGGATTAACTTGCCGGCTGAACAAAAAATGCGTGCGCCAAGGTACCAAGAGATCGCCTCTGTTAATATTCCTAGCGTTAACAATATTGAAGGCAAAGGTCGTGTAAGAGTATTGGCAGGGAAAGTTGAGAGTGTAATTGGTCCAGTGAAAGATATCGCCACTCAGCCTTTACTGCTTGATGTAAGATTAAAGCAAAACGAAAAATATTCACTTTCAATTCCCTCAGAGCATACAGCAGTTGTATATGTCTATAAAGGTAGTCTTATTATCAATAATGATGTGTTAATGGCACAGCAGCTGGCTTATCTATCTCTAGGTGAAAGCATTGAATTAAGTGCAAAGTGTGATGGCGCTAGTATATTAGTCTTGGCAGCGGCGCCATTAAATGAACCGGTTATCAGAAGAGGGCCTTTCGTGATGAACACTCAGGAAGAGTTGCAGCGTGCATTCTCAGATTATCGAGAAGGAACGTTGGTTAAGTGAGTGTTATAAATAGAAGATGGCGGTGCCTTCTTCTATTTTATCTTTCATTATTGCTGTTAAGATTGTGTATAACGGACAATATCAGCTAAATCAAATTTAGAATTTCCTGAACCTTTGATGCATGGTAAAGGTTTCCATGCAGGATCGCTTAAGAAACTGTCTTCACAGTGCACTAATGCACCGAGAAAGACTTCTAATAAAATGGCGGAGGCTGTTGGACCTAAATGTTTTCCAGACGCTAAAATTTCTGCTTCTCTCATCAAATAGAAGAATAACGGTGTTTCATCAATAAACGCCTGTACTTCTGTATCGCCCGGAATGACATCACCGAGTTTTAATTTAGAAAAGTCTAAATCAATAGGGTAGCCTACATTTTCTAGTGCTGTAGCAATGTCCTGGCCTGATGGTAAAGAAACGACATTACCGCGAAGAAGGTTTCGGCAGGCTAAAGAGCGTTCATGCTCACTAGCATCACGCCCTACGATAGGATCTGGCATATTGATTAATTCTGAAGGGAATTTTAAGTCAAATTTTTTGGTGTTAAGTGGTGTAATGCAAGGGTCAACCTCAAGTAAAAAACGCCAGTCGACGACAAGATTTTCAGGTATAGCACTAAAACCTTCGGTACCGAAACGTTCGTCAAATAAATCAACTTCGGGATTTAAACTATTGACAGCATAGCGTGACCTTACCGTTGTGTGACCAAATCGATAAGCGGCAACGCTGAATTCAACAGGCATGGGGAATTTTCCATGTTTATCTGCTCCATAAACTAAAGGGTATTTTTTTTCGTTAATTTTTTTAATAGCAAAATCGAAAATGCTTTTATCACAAATGCGCTTTAAAAAATCATTAACAACCAGATACTGATAATGATATCGTGTCTGCTTTTGGGCTTCCTCAAAACGATCACCAGCATCTCTTTGCGAAACCAGGCTGTCGTATATTTTATTATGGAAGCGTATAAATAATAATTGCATTTGAGAGACGAAAATATTTTCATCATTTCTTGGGTCACCTATTAATGCCGTACCATTATCGCTGCGCGGTAGGTCGTTCGAGTTGATGGCGTTACCTTCTCTAAGTCGTCCAAAAGCATTTGCGCCTTCGTATAAATGAGGGCTTGCCTCCGGACCAAAACCATAGACGCAATCCATATCCAATGTTGGCGTTCGGAGGTTGGCTAGATGGCTGATTTCTTCTGAACTAAGTGGGGCACCATGCAAATCTGTCACTGTGTCAAGAGTAATATCATGATCAATAAATTGCGCAAAAAACGTATAGCCAGCTGGTAGGTGACTATCGCCTGAAGAGTCGTTAGCATCATCCATTGGGGACCCCTTCCCGCCTAGGATTTTTGCTTGTTCTTCTGATATTGATAAGGGTTTTAATTTTGGAAAAAGTTTTCCAAAGTTTCCTAATTTTGCGTGAGAGCAACCGCGAGCTTTTGTCATCCCGTGGTGTTGAATGGGGCATTTAGACATGTTCTATCTCCATATATTTATTTAAATGTTGTGGTTTCCCATAACAATCAAATTCAAGCATGGCTAGATATCCCTATACGACATGACTCTGTATAACTACATAGTTATCTAGCACATTATGAATTGAAAATTATGTGCTTAACTCAATATCCATCTAGATATTTTTATATCATTGTGCACTCAATATTTTCGCCCTTTTTATAGTCGGCAATAGTTAGAGTGTGAGGCACACATTAGATTTATGTGTATTCATTGTCTATCACTAGAAATGGCTACTATGTGAAAAAGGCTGTGCGTTCGATCATGTACACAAAGTACTTACTTATACCGCTATTAGATTTATGTGCTAACTGTGGATATTCTAATTTGATGATTTAGCGCCTTTTGACTAGGCTTTATGGGAGCCTTACTTTTGGGGCTGTCAGGAACATGTTTGAATGGACGTAAGGCGTTTCTAATATAGGACTATTTCTGGCTTACTTGTATCAGGCTTTGTTAAGGAATAAACTGGCGCCATTAGTAACCCAGCCATCAGATTGGCTGGCATAAGAATAAGAAGCATTTGCAGGTTAATTATATGAATACAGAAAAAGTTGTTTTTGCTTTTTTTATTGTATTGGCACTCACTCTAAATTTTGGCTTTTTTCTTGGCGATATTGATAACCCTGATCATCACAATGTATACGAGCTTTTTGCTGCAATATTGATCAGTGTTATTGCGACAGTGATGAAGTTTGGTGATCGTACGCATGTTGGAGCAGTATTGCTTGCAACCAGTCTGGTGGCCGATCTACAACTAATATTTGCTGCGATGTTATGGGGTGCTGCAACTCATGTATTTGAAGATGGCATGACTGCGGCAACAATGGCCAGTATTGTTTCACTTTCTGCAGGCGCGTTTCTGGCCAATTTAACCTCTGTTATCTTACTAATAGTAGAAGCTGTCACTCTGCGCCACTAAAAAGCAATATGACTGCCTAGGCATTTGAATGCATCACGTTTTTTACTTGCTACTCAGGCGTTTGAGAACGCCCATTATCGTGCTCATTACTGTGTACGGTATCTCTATGGTGGGGCTCACACTGATACCTGGTCGAGATGACCAGGGTAATATCTGGTATATGGATTTTTTCCATGCCTTTTATTTTGTCAGTTTTATGGGAACGACCATCGGCTTTGGTGAAATTCCTTACCCTTTTACGCCCAGTCAAAGGCTTTGGGTGACATTTACTGTTTATGCATCGGTCGTTTCTTGGTTATACAGTATTGGTACTATTTTTTCTTTACTGCAAGATGCGAATGTCCGTCGCTTGCTAAAAAGTACTCAATTCGCCCGCCGAGTAAATCGACTCAATCAACCGTTTTATATTGTGTGTGGGTATGGAGTGACAGGAAAGCGTATTGTCAGCCAATTAGTCACTCATGGAATTAAAACAGTGGTTATTGATTCATCTCAACAGATTATTGATGAGCTTGAAGCGGATGAGTTAAGTTTAAGTGTCCCTTATTTGTGTGAAGACGCTGCCGACCCTAGTGTTTTGAATATCGCAGGGGTTAATAGTGCTTTATGTATCGGTGTGTTGGCACTGACAATCGATGACCATGCAAACCTGTCTATTGCAATTAATAGTAAGTTAGTGAAACCGAAACGTATCGTGATTAGCAGAGCGCAGTCAAAAGCGACAACAGCTAACCTGGAGTCTTTCGGGACTGATTTAATTATTGATCCCTTTGAAACCTTTGCTGATCATCTTGGCCTTATCTTGCAGCAACCCTACAAGCATATCATTCATAATCTTATTGTAAATCCTAAACACAATGTATGGATGACGCCACATCAAGACACCTCAGGCCGCTGGGTTGTTTGCGGATATCGGCGTATGGGTAAGGCGCTGCATAAAATGTTTAAGCAATTCGACATTGATGTCACCTTTATTGAAATCGATCATGATGTCTATGATGTTCCTGAAGGAACAGTTTTTGGAACAGGCACTGAAGCAAAGACTCTGCTAGAAGCCGATATCGAAAGTGCTGTTGGTGTCATTGCTGGTACGCCTGACGATGCCGATAATCTTTCTATTATCATTACAGCTCGGCAAATTAATCCAGACCTTATTACGGTTGCGAGACAAAATAAGCGCGGTAATAAGCCAGTATTCAAAGCAGCTGAAGTCAATATCATTATGGAATCTGGACGAATCATCGCTAATGAAATTTACATGCTATTGCGAACGCCTTTATTGAATGAATTCTTTAGATTGGCACGTGAGCAAAATGAAGAGTGGGCTCGCAATTTGATTGTTCGCATATCAGAGACGATTAATCATGCAGAAATGGATGCCTGGACAATCACAGTTAATGCTAACGATTGTATAGCGGCTTATGATGCTGTGATGGATGGTTTTCCTGTTAAGCTTTCTCATTTATACGATAATCCTCGTGATCGCGATGCGGGACTGCCAACTATTCCCCTGTTAATTAAGCGCGGCAGAACATTATCGCTTTTGCCTCAAGGTGCTATTTTGCTTAAGCCTGATGATCAAATACTATTTTGTGGTCAGCAAAGTGCGCAAGCAACGATGCGTTGGGCGATTAATAATCATAATGCTATGCGTTATATTAAGAGTGGGCGTGTTGAACCTGATGGTTTATTTTGGCGTTGGTTGCATGAGCGACGAGAGGAAAAGAAAAATGATACAAATATATCGAGTTAATATTAAATCTCTTGATTGTTGATGTAAGCTAAAATAGTTGTTCATGCATTGTTTAATCTCCTCGATAAAAAATAAAAAACGAGATTATTAGCTTACTTAGTCAGATCTTTGCCCAGGTGGTGAAATTGGTAGACACGCCAGCTTCAGGTGCTGGTGGCCGCAAGGTCGTGGAGGTTCAAGTCCTCTTCTGGGCACCATTAACACAAATACAATTAAAACCTTATAGTATTCGCATGTAATAACGTCGTATGCGGTTTTTGATATGCCTTCTTATGCTTAAATAAAAGTGTTTTTTATACATTTACTTAACTGTTCTAAGTTGTATTTTACAGATTTTTAGAGTGGCAATGAGATAATATGTTTCAATAATGATCCATATGAGAGTATTTAACTGTATAAGTGAGTGTTGCGTTATATGCATTTTAATACGGGTGATGCATTCGTTCTAATTTCATGTTGATGATGATTGATGTCCACGAAGTGTTATTTACATTGCTTGTGTTTATGTTGCTTTAGGCGACAAAATGGATTAATTAGCCATTCCGTTATGCTCTTCATTATTTCATTGTTTCCATAAGACCAATTACTTAAAGTGAAATGTAGAAAAATTCTACAACCACGAGTATCATGGGAGAAGCTAAATACATTGGTTACGGTTTGTAACTTGATCCGTATTTCTTTGTAGCATCTACGTTATATATTGACCGTTTTCCTAATAAATCTAAAAATTTGGTCGATAGTTATTCTAAAAACAAAACGTTATAAGGGTGTGTTATGAATCAACCCAAAGCTGTCAACGCAAATAAAAAGAACGCTTCATCTCCAAATAAAAAATCTGATAATTCTGATCCTATAGATATCCCCTCCTCTGAAGAGCAGCTTTTCGCTATACGAAATTTATTGTTTGGTGAGCAAGTAAAGCAATTAGAAAATCAAATTCATGAGCAAGATATAAAGTTTACTGAAAGACTAGATCGTATTGAGGCGCTTATGATTAAAAACCATGAGGCTGTTAATGAAGAAATAAATGCTGCTAGCCAGAGAATTGCTAATGATATTGAATCAAATAGAGTCGAGCATGTGAGCCAAGAGAGCATACTTGAGGATAAATTATCAAGTTTGACCGATCGCCTGTCTGCTTTTCAAGAGCTTACGGATAATAATTTAGAGGATGCACGCCATGCTTTAAACCATACTGCGGATGAAATTAATAAGTCATTGCAGCGAGAAGTCGAACAGCTCACGCTTAAGTTAAATGCGGCTTCTACAGAGCTTAGTACCAATAAAGCTGATAGGAAAACACTAGCTAACTTGCTTGAAAGTATGGCAAGTAATCTAACTGAAAGTCAGGCGTAAAACAATGATTGAGGGAGAGGTTGATAGCAATACGGCTGACAAAGACGATGATTATCAGCGGTTGCGCTCTCTTTTATTAGGAAAAGACTATGAGGCCGTCATCCAGCAAGAGATGACACAGGAAAGTATTGATCGTGTTGCTGAAGTGATTAGCGAGGCATTTCAGCGTCGAAACTTGCAGGATGACTCTCTCGCGAAAGAAATGTCGCCAGTAATTGAAAACTCTATCGATACCTCTATCAAAACACACCCTGAACGTATCACCAATGTAATATTTCCTGTTATCGGTCCTGCAGTAAGAAAAGCAGTCTCTAATGCTTTGTCAGAGTTGATGCATTCTTTAAATGTAATGTTGACCGAGGCATTAACATTAAAGTCGCTATTTTGGAGAATAAAGGCATGGCGATTAGGAATACCTTACAGTCAGTATTTTTTATTGCAACTGATTCACTATCAGGTAGAGCAAGTTTTTCTAATTCACAGAGAGAATGGAGTGTTGATTCAATCAGCTATTGCTGATGGGGTGGTACATAATGATCCTGAACTTGTCTCTTCAATGCTGACAGCCATCACTGATTTTGCCAGTGACTCTTTCGATCAAAAGCCGGATAGTCTAAGCATAGTCGAGTTTGGTGACTTAAGTCTGTTAATTGAAACTGGCCCGGAGGCTATTTTAGCTTTTGCTGTTCGTGGTGTCGTTCAAAGCGAACTTAAAGAGCATTTGTCTGAGTTATTAGAAAAAATTCACAGTCAATATTATTCAGAGTTTCTTACATTTAATGGCGACACTACGCCATTTGATCCTGTGACTGAATCGTTGCAGAACGCGTTGCTCAAAAAGGAAAAGAAAAGAGATAAGTCAGTATCACGTCCTTGGTTAGCCATTATTGCCGTAATGTTACTAGTGACAGTCGCTTGTTATTTTATTTATCAGCAATGGTCGTTGAGAGTCGAGATTGATAATACTATCCAGCAAGTAAATCAGCAGTCTGGTTATCACGTTTTAGATGATGAATATAAAAATAATGAGCTACGCCTTTATATATTAAGATCTCCTTTAGCTATCACAACAGAAGCATTGATCGATACTATAAAACCAATGCGCTTTGCATTAGCTTTTAACCAAAAGGTCGCATCTTTAGATGACCCTAAATTATATATTCCTTACCTTGCTCAGCGCTATCACTCTACTTTTTCTTTTGTGGGTGAAAATCAAGATAAGAAAATAATAGACATTGTTTTGGATGGATCTATCTCTCAAGATAATTTTGATCAGCTAAAAAATGATGATTTAGTAAAACGTTATTTTAATATTATATTAGGCGATGAATTAAAGATAACGGTACCTGAGTCAGTTCAGGAACAAGCAAAGGGGGAAGTGGAAAGGCTTGTTAAAGATATTAATAGCCGATATTTCTTTTTTGAAACAGCATCTACCCTAATGGAAGAAACAAGTCGGCAGACGTTAAATACAACCATTGCTGAAATTAGAAAAGTTCTTCAGTTGCAAAAGCGAGCTGGTATTAGTGTAAAACAGGTTAGTGTCTCTGGTTACGCTGACAGGCAAGGAAGTGATGCTGTGAATCGTGCATTGAGTGCTGAACGGGCGCAATCAATTAAAAATATATTGAATGCAAATGGTATAACGGAAGATTTAACAATTAGTTGGGGTTATGGAGTTAAAGATTTGGATGTCGTACCTAGTGTCCTTCAAAGAAGAGCTAGAATCGAAGTGCTTTATATGCCCAATTAAGGTTGTATTAATGATAAATAAAAAAATATGTATGGTGGGTGCTTTTGCAGTTGGAAAAACAAGCCTGGTTAAGCAGTTTGTCGAGAGTTTATTTGACGAAAAGTATCATACAACTATTGGAGTAAAGATAGATAAAAAAGTCATTGAATGTAATAACAAGATATTGCAAATGATGATTTGGGATATTGAAGGTGTCGATGTTTTTACAGACCTTAAAGCATCCTATTTGCGCGGTGCCTCTGGGGTTATGTTGGTAGTAGATGGTACACGACATAATACGTTCGAGTCAGCTGACAAAATCAAGGAGTTTGTCGTTGAGGTTCTGGGCGATATCCCAATGCTCTTATTAATTAATAAGTCTGATTTAAAAGAAGATTGGCAAGTTGTTCAAGAGAGTGTTCAATGTTTGGGCTTAAAAAGCGAAGACACATTTTTAACTAGTGCAAAAACTGGGGAAAATGTAGAAAAGTGTTTTGAAAAAATGGCAGATTTATTATCGGTGTAATAAGTGTTGTATTAAAGAGCAGGACTGGTGATGCCCGGTGGGGGTAAGATGTACAAGAAGTATGAAAAAAACTCTATGTTTCGTAAAATTTTACAGCAGATGGAAATTGCTGGTTTCGAGTGGCATCCTGACGGTTTTTTCACTCCACTATATGATTTTCCTGAGTGGTTTCATGATGTTTATGCCAATAAAGTTGATCACTCCTATCAGATAGATCGATATTATTTAGAGCAGGTTTTTCCTTTTATTGAGAATTTTTTATTTGATGCAAAGAAAATTTGGGAAGCTCCAAAAGAAGGGCGATTATATTCTGGCCTATGGACAGAATCTGTTGTCGATAAGCTCGGTGAAGAAGTAGAATTTTACCTTGAGGCAATAGCAGTTAATGTCACCGGCACTCCTATTCTATTATTTGTTAATGAAACAAGTAATTACGATGTGCGTCATAAGGTTTTTCAGACCGCACGAGATATTGCTTTGCAAAATGAGCAGCTAGAAAGTGTTGTTAAGCTGCATCAGCGTCAATTAAAGCAACAGTTAGAGAAGTTCTATCATCAAAAACGTTCGTTTGAAGAGCTTTCTGAAAATGTCGAGCAGGAGTCTTCAGCTGTCCTGATTCTTGCTCAAGACGGTGGCGTGAAAGTTTATAATAAAGCGTTAATCGATATTTATTCTTTAAAAAATCATGCTGAATTACCTAGAGAGTCATTGTTAGATAAATGGATGAAGGAAGCCGAAAGATTATATCCAGAGATTTATAGGGTTTTGGAAGTTGGCGGTAGCTGGGAGGGTGAATTCGAAACGTTTGATGCGAATAATCAAAACAAATGGATTCGTTTAATTATTTCTCCTATGAAAGAGGGGGATGAAATTTCCCATTATATTTGTATTGCAAATGATGTCAGTGAATCGAAAGTGTCCCTTACTGAAGTTGAAAAAATAGCGCAATTCAATACACTCACTCGATTACCGAATAGGAGTAATTTTTGGAGTTATCTGGCCGAGAAGATTGATGAGAAAAAGCTACAAGGAGGCAATTTATTTCTTTTATACGTCGACCTAGATCATTTTAAGCAAATTAATGACGATTTGGGTCCGGAGCAGGCTGACTTTTTATTGAGCACTGTTGCAACTCGTTTAAAACGATGTGTTAAAAGTCAGGATTATGTTGCGCATTTGGGGGCAGATGAGTTCGCTATTATTGTTACGCAATGTAAAGATGATTCTGCGCTTGCGGATATTGCCAAGAGGGTTATTGCGAGTATTTACCAAGACGTGTCATTCAATGAATTGACATTGAATGTCTCTGCAAGTATCGGTGTTGCAGCATATCCACAGCATGGAAGTAATGCGAGAGAAGTTGTCAAAAGTGCTGATTATGCTATGTATCATGCAAAAGAAATGGGGCGTAATCAGTATCACTTTTACGGGCCTAATACGATCAGAAGTGGCGTCTCGAAATTACATATAGAGCAAGGATTAAAGCATGCTATTGAAAATGGAGAGTTCGAATTATTTTATCAACCTCAGATCTGCATGGATTCTTCAGGTGCTCACCGTGCGGAAGCGCTTATTCGTTGGAATCACCCTGTTCATGGATTAATTTTACCCGCTGATTTTATCTATATAGCCGAAGGGTCAAGTTTGATTCTGGATATTGGGCGCTGGGTCATAATGACTGCCTGTAAAGAACTGCGCTCGCTGAAAGATAAAGGTCTAAATGTAAAAATTAGTATTAATGTCTCACCAAAACAATTTAAATACTCCAATTTAATCAATGACCTCATGAAGGGGTTTGCTGCATATTCTGTGGATCCTAGGCAGCTTGAACTTGAAGTAACAGAAAGTACATTTATGAGTGATATGGACAATGTCATTTCACAGCTTGAAGATATTCGTGCACTTGGTGTATCTATCTCATTGGATGATTTTGGAACAGGTTACTCTTCTTTGAGTTACCTGAATAACTTACCTTCGGATCAGCTCAAAATAGACCGTAGTTTCATAAAGGATTTACCTGAAAATAATTCCAGTAAAAAAATAGTAGAATCGCTAATAAAATTAGCACATGATTTGTCGATAGAGGTAATTGCTGAGGGTGTTGAAAATCAACAGCAGCTTGACTATTTACAAAAATTACAGTGTGATTATTATCAAGGTTATTTATTCCATATGCCTTTGAATTCTAAAGAGCTCTTATCGTTTTATAATAATATTTTGGTTTCATAGCTAAATTAAATTGTTTCCTATATTCCTAATATGATAATTCATAGTTGAGAGATAATTACTATGTCTGTAGATCTAAAAGAAAACAAAGACAACGCAATTGATTTTTATCGAATGGCTTATGACGAATCACCTAGAGAGGCTGTTGATAAATATGTTGGTGATGAATATATCCAGCATAACCCATTAGTTGGTAATGGGAAATAATCATTTATTGAATATTTTGAACGTATGGAAAAAGAATATCCAAATAAATCTATCGAATTTGTTCGTGCAGTCGCTGAAGATAATCAGGTCGCTTTGCATACTCATCAAGTTTGGCCTGGAGGTGATGAGTATGTCACGATGGATTTTTTTCGATGTGATGAGTCAGGAAAAATCGTCGAACATTGGGATGCTATTCAATCAGTGCCAAAAGAAACTGCTAACGGTAATGCAATGTATTAAAAAATTGGTTAATAGGGTGCTGACGAGAAAGGGCTTTTAATTCATGATATATAAATCTTCATTGGTTGGCAGCATGTATGCTCGCTATCCTCAAGCTAAACTATTGAGTGACTATTCTATAACAACTAATGATTGTAATAAAAAGTAGTTTCATCGTATGAAGGTTTGCAATCGTTAAAAGCGTCACTCGAATTAATGATTAGGCGGTCTCAGGCAAGTTAATTAAATGCTGAGTATTGTATAAAGAGATGATTGCTATTGCATCTCTTTATACATAAAAATCTAGGCTAGTTATGTGTTCCGTGCTCTTTTACTTTTAGAACGATTGCTTTTTTTGTTTATTTCTTTTTCAATAATAAAAACATTATCCTGTATCTCAGTACTGATATCTGTATTGCGTCGAATAATGTCTGATAATCGGCTCTCATTAACATAATGCCTCCAGCGTTTATTGAGTGCACGTTGATACCAAAATCGATCACCATCACGAAGTGCTTCAAATTGTGCTGTCAGTATTGTAAAAAATAATTCCCCAACCATTGCATTGTGAACCTTGTCTTCAGCTAAGCCGCCCACCCATAAATCAATGTCGTCAACGGTGTTATAGGCTTCGGTTAATCGCTGTTGCATAATTACATCGCTGCTGATTTCAGTAAAGCTCTGGAGGCGTGTTAAACCTAATTTTTCTCTCGCATTGTTATAAGAGGGGAGGCCATGGTCTCGCCCACGTTGAATATTGAGGGACGCTAAATCAAAGCCACCTTCTCCCGGGTTACCAAATAAGAAATTACGTACGTCATCGACAATCAAAGTATCTAACTCCTGACAGGCTTGGCTGGCTAAGCCGCGCATGATGGGATCTATGCCTCCTTCGTTTAACCGGTAAGGGGCAAAAAAAGCATCACGTAACGCTAAATGCCCTTCTGAGACCTCGTTGCCTTGTTGGTCGAGGCGTAGCAACTGAGTGCTAAGTAGGCTGTGTCCTAAGCGATAAGCGGCTGTGGAAAAGACATTGGCAATACGTGCATCAACATTGGGTTTGTAGCCTTTATAAGGGCGTAAAGCATTCCTCCCAAGCAATATTGGCAGAAATTCATTAAACGTAATCGCTTGAATTTCTGACATAACAATACGTCTGGCGCGTTGATAAATGTCTTCGCCAGATAAGGCTGGCTGCTCTGTAGCGATTATTTGTGCTAAGCGATTATGTTCGCGCATAAATAATGTGTGCATGGCAGTAAGTCCTACTTGTTCATTCGCTCGGACATCACCGGCTAAGAACAATGTGTTGCTACTTCCTCCTGCATTCTCGAGACCTTCCTCATTGAAAGGGAGTAAATTGCCCGCGCTGACTTTAAGTTGCCCGCTGCCGTCATTGGTTCGCAGTGCATGCGCCCGCTCTTCATCTGATCCATAAACATTTGATGCATCAATCCAACCTGTAATTTCATTCAGTTGCTGGCGAGGAAGGGTATTGTCGACACCTGTTTCAACATCATACAATGAGCGATTAAAAGGTATTTCAGCGTTGCCTGTATTGTCAGGGTCAAATAGAGCATCTCCTGAAGGTATGGCGATGTTGGCAAGTTCGGCTGGATTAACGCCATCGGTCAAGTCAATGTCGTGGTCTAAAAACTGCCCCCATTGCCATAAAAAGTCACTGGCATTTTTTGAGTTGATGATCGATTGTTCCTGATCATTCACTATGTTGCTAATTGTTCGTGGTGAGGGTCGTTCAGCGCCACCCAGAGCTTGCACCCCGTCAGTATATTCTGGCGTTAACCAACGGCGTAATTGCGTGTCAGTTTGATTCATTGTTTCTATTGATACATTGTTGCCTGAGCCATCTAATGATGGTTCATCTAAATGTTTCTGTTTTGCATTAAGGTTATGCTGAGGCCTACGTTCAATGCGGCGAATCGGGGACACGTTGGAGTCATGATTATCTCTATCAGCTGATTGTAATATAGAGCTTCCTTCTAAAGCTGAAACATTACTTTCGGTAGACCAGCTGATTGAAGCTGTTGTTAACAATATGACAGCGGAAAGTAAGTGGATGGTAAATATAGTAGGCTTGTGTTTCTTCATTATTTGCTCCCAATTTTTATCATTCAATGTCTGTGAAATATCAGCAGAATATTGAGGAGAAAGGCTAAGTTGGAAATGCAGCATAAACGTGTAAAAAATAAGGAAAAAATGTGAACGCTACCTAAATATGGGCGCGCATCACCGTACTTACTTGATATAGTTCGCATTAGTTAGAAATGAACACATGTATACAATCACTTTTAATATTTCTAAGTACCGTAATCTTTTGTAGGGCTGTGATATCGGCATAATTTATGAGGTTAAGCTATAAGCTGTTTTTATCTATCTTTTCCGTTAGCTTGCTAATGCTGGGGGGAATGGTGCTGCTGACGAAGTCTGCTATTAATAGTAGTTTTTTAACTTATATTAACGACATTCAACATTCGACATTGAAAAGCCTCCAGCCTGAATTAGAAGAATTCTATCAAGAGCAAGGCGGGTGGGGTTCTATGGGGCCGCGTATATGGCATAAGTTGCTTAAACGACATCGGCCAGAACGTATTTTGAATGGCTCTCTTTCTCAAAAGCCTCATAAGAAAAAATTTCCTAACCATAATGAGCGTAGGCTCGATGATAGGCCGCCACCATTTGGACATCCTCCCAAAAGGAAAGGTATGCCGCCAGGAATTCGTTTGCTTGATAGTGAAAAAAATATGATTATCGGTCCACCAAAAACTAAGCTACATGCTTTTGAATTACCATTACGTGTTGATAATAATATCGTCGGCTATTTGAGTTTAGATCCTGTCGGCACCATCTACGATGAATTAGATGTGCGTTTTACTCAGCAGCTTATCGAGACGATTCAAATCATTGCACTGGTTGGTTTGTTTATATCTGCAACATTAGGGTTGTGGTTAGCAAGAAGCCTAGTCCGGCCAATTAAAAAACTAGCGACAGGGACAAAAATGCTAACAGCTGGAGATTTTAGCGCTCGCTTAGATATTCGCAATAAAAGTGAGTTTGGGGAGCTTGCTAAGGATTTTAATGTGTTGGCGGAAACGTTGGAAAATAATGAACAGTCCCGTAAACAATGGATAGCAGATATCTCTCATGAATTAAGAACCCCGCTTACTATTTTTCGTGGCGAGCTTGAAGCGCTTAAAGATGGTGTCCGAGAATGGGAGCCAAAAACAACAGAATCGTTGCTTAATGAGTCATTGCGTTTAGAAAAGATTGTGAACGATCTATATGAGTTGTCATTGTCTGATGTTGGTGCGCTCAGTTACAAAAAGGAAGCTGTTGACATTCAAAGAATTTTACATATTAGCATTAATGAAATAATGCATGAGTTTAAAACAAAGAAAATTACCTTAACTATAAAGGATGCAGCTCAAAAGAAATTGATAGTCTTTGCAGATGCAATGCGGTTACAGCAGCTATTCTGTAATCTTTTGACAAATTCTCTACGTTATACCGACGTGGGTGGAAGATTGATTATTGATATAAAGGATGCTGGTGAAAACGTTAAGATTACATTTGATGATTCCAGTCCTGGTGTTTCAGAAAATGAAATACCAAAGCTATTCGAACGCTTATATCGAGTTGAATCATCTCGCAATCGTAGTTCAGGCGGGGCAGGTTTAGGATTGTCAATTTGTCAGAATATTGTTGCGGCGCATCAAGGGGAAATAAAAGCCAGAGAGTCTTATCTAGGTGGTTTATGTGTTCAGCTAATTTTCAGTAAAGATAAGCAATAGTAAAAAGAAAACTAAAGAATGGTTAAAGTATGTTAAAAATCCTTATCGTTGAAGATGAACCTAAAGTAGCGGCTTTGTTAAAAGATTACTTAAATCAGTCTGGGTATGAAACCGTTTGGGTTAATGATGGTTCAAAAGTAGAATGCGTTGTACAAAAAGAGGACCCAGCTCTTGTCTTATTGGATATCATGCTGCCAGAAAAGGATGGTATCGCTATATGCAAAGACATTCGGATAGTCTCTGATATTCCTATTATCATGATTACCGCAAGAGTCGAAGAGATTGACCGTTTGTTGGGATTGGAGTTAGGTGCAGATGATTATATTTGTAAGCCGTTTAGTCCTCGCGAAGTTGTTGCCAGAGTAAAAGCTATATTGCGACGTATAGAAAATCGAGATGTTGTCTCCCCTCGCTCTATGCGCATAGTATTAGATTCTGCTCGATATACAGTTGCACTTGATGGGCAGGTAATAGAGCTAACATCAGTTGAGTTCAAATTGTTGCAAAGATTAGCAAATGATCCAGGGAGAATCTATTCTCGGCAACAACTCATGGACAGTATTTATGAAGATAATCGTGTCGTAAGTGATAGAACTATTGATAGTCATATTAAGAAGTTACGAAAAAAGCTTTTTAAAAATAAAGAAGGTGAAGATATTATTCGTTCAGTCTATGGGGCGGGTTATAAAATTGAAGTGGATTGAACCAGAATATTGCTTAATTTTGCCTACTATATTTCATATTGTTTGCACATTGCCTGTCTAAAATTATTCCTAGTGATAAGGCTATATAAATTAGTTTTTATCAGAAAATAAACACTAGGAGACAATCATGAAAACACTGGCCACTATACTCTTAATTTCTATAATGAGTATCACATCATTATCTACCTTAGCAATGGGGTATCAAAAGCACGATAGAAAAGAAAGAATCGAGAAGTACTTACAATTAACTGATGAGCAGGCTGAACAATTTCATGCAGTTATGAAGTCTCAACATGAAAAACGAAAGGAGTATCGAGAGTCGACAAAGGATGAGACCCTAAGCCAGCTTAGCACTATTCTCAATGAAGAGCAGTTAGAAAAAATGAAAGTCCATATGGATAAAATGGCAAACAGAAAAAAGGGTATGCGTTGCTGTGATAAATAATTAAAGGGTAATTATTTTTAGGGGGTAAGAGATTGCAGGCTTTTTGAATTTCCTGCAGTCTCTTCTTTAATGGCTTTTCATTAAAAATTTTTTAGATATAACTTTATGGTACGTCAAGTACCATGCAATTACAGAGGTCTGAGCTTTCGAATTGGGTCATGTCTCCTGCGTTGAGTCCAGGGACAGGGAAGAGGCGAACGGTCAATGGTTTGTTTAAGCGATATGCCATGGTGCCGGTATCGCGCATAAGGGCTGCTATTTTTTCAATAGAGGTGTTGCCCGGTATTGGAACTGTGTCTAAACCTATACCACACACGGCGCTATAAGTGAGTAAGGAGCGAATATCGAAATTCGATTTAATCGTTCCTTGAGCAAGCCCAGTGTCCTCTGTTAATGCCAGCATCAGCCCGGAAAAACCAACAAGCTCGACTCCTTGAATGGATTTAAATACTTTGGTCAATAATGATGATGCTTCTACTGTTCCCGATGCGCCAAAATACTCAACTCCCATTGCTTCATAAACTGCTGCCATGCTAGCGCAATCTTTGGATGGCGCTGCTGAACTGTCAAACCCTGAGAAATGAAAAGGCATGTCAATGGGTGATTGATCAATAATGTTGTTAATGTAGGAAATGTGATATTGAAGAGCATGACTCATATGCTCGTAGTAATCTTTATATAAGTTGTTATGATTTGTTGTCGTTGTTTTTTGATTGAAATTTTCTAATACACTCACTAATAAATCAGGTGTTTCTAAGCCAACAACAAAGCAGTTTTCAATATTTTTTCGGTGGTAGCTTGCGGGGAAATAAGGAATTAATGGGTCGCAATTAAAATTAACCGTAAAGTTGAAATTACCCTCTCCTCGAGGAGTGATGTCGCTGATCCTTTTAACGGTATTCACGCAAGAAGATATAAGGGCATTATCTAGAATATTAAACTCATCCATTGGTATGTTGACACAAACATTGCATAAATCACCAAACTCTTTAATGAGTTCAGGTAACATTTCTATTTCATGGTTTGTTCTTGCTTCTCCGATGGCAAATCGTATGCGTATACCAGATGTTTCAGGTGTGTCTAATAGCTTTGTAATGTAATTTAAGTCTTCTTTGGCATTATCTATCGTATTTGTGTTCAGATATTCTCCAAAGGGGTTTGTGACAATCCTGACAGATTGGACGGTATAACCATTGTTTTGGAAGTCAGCCGATAATTCAGCGCAAAATTTAGACGCTTTGACTATTTCCTGCTGCCACGTCGATTTCTCTTGGGATAATGATAAAAAAGTCGTTATTGTTCTGATTTTGCAAAGGTCTTTATTTTTATAGCTCAATGTTGCTGGCTCCTTTGGCTGTAGCTAATAACGTTTTTCGTATTGGATAATTTATTAGTGGCTAGATAGTAAAAGATAAATCTTGCATACAACTTGCACTCACATCGTCGCTGACAATACTAATTAAAATGTTTATACGCCATATATAAAGTAGCACCAATGATAATAATGATTATAAGGCCATTGTTGGAACTTAGTTTTTCTACTGATTTATGGTCAATGCTGTTGTCGTTGTTCAGGTTGTTATCATTTAAATAAGTATCGATTAAATCTTTGCTTTCCTTGAGTCCTATGTTTCTTATTTCTCTTAATTTTTTAATGGCTTCAATTTTTTTGCCTTGTCGAATAGCATCAACCACTTCTGATTCTAATTCTTTATCCATAATTCACTCTTTTTATCTGCTATCTAAATTTAATTCGCTATTTAAAAAATGCCAGCATCTAAGCCGGCAGCCATTGTCATACCTAGCTCTTCAGTCTGATTGATAAACTCCTCTTGAAATTCACCATGGCACAATAAAATATCCTGCACGGGGCTCCATTTTAAACCAGAGATAATTTTTTTCATCGCGATTTGAGTACCTGTACCATCCAGCCCGGCTCGAATAAAAATACCGTAAGGCAATGCTTCGGTATACTCAAGGCAGGGATAGTAAATTCGATCAAAAAAGTCTTTCATCGCCCCGCTCATATAACCAAAATTCTCAGTTGTACCTAGCAAGATGGCATCACACTGTAAAACATCATCAGGCCCTGCTTGAAGTGGTGGGATATAGGTGACGTCCACATTCTCAATGTCAGAATGGCTTGCGCCACGAACTGCTGCATCAGCCAGTAGACGAGTATTGTCTGACGGCGCATGAGCAACGATAAGTAATCTCTTTTTTTGAGGCATAAAAAATAAGTATCAGGTTAATGAGCTGAGTATACCAATATTTGTCACGCAAATAGCCTGAATATCGAGAGTGATCTAATGTTTTTCAGTTAACGTAGAGTACTAATGATTTTAACCTTCCATGGAATAGTAAGGTTATCTTCTCTTGATCACCTCATCAAAAATCCAATCGATATTGTCGTTTGTGAAATGCAGTATAAAAAGTTCATTTGGTTCTACATTAAGGTATGGAAATGACTAAAGAATAGTTTGGGGCAGCGGTTTTATGAAAGCTCATAGCAAAGACTCTAAAGATAAGCTTAAAATGGAACTCACCGCGTTGGCTGATTTAGCCGTCAAAGAGGAAGGTACACGTTATTCGATTGATAGGCCTGAAGAAGTCTTAAAAATGCTTAAGTGGGCTTCGGGGCAAAGCGATGCCTATATTAGACGCCTCTTACCTAGGGTTGGAAAGTATTTGAACTCTGGCCATCGGCGGTTTTTTGAAAGTAATGGCATTTCATTTGCTATATTCCCTGATCTAAAAGACGATACTTTAGCGACTGATAAGGCCTTCAACAAAATAGGATCTGCTTCAAGCAAGACGGGGTAGATCACTTCTGAGCCTATCTGACCCATATTCCATTATTCATAGCGTTATACGGCACTTTTGGGGCAAATAGTAGCCTATTGTTATAACTGTTGGTACAATTGCGCCCTTTTTCAACATCCAGCCATTCTTGCCTTCCTCGTCTTGAGGATACTTCTGTGAAATGACATTTTTCACTCTGACAGACACAGAGTGATTTATTGATTTCTTCAAAAATGAGTATCCGGGCGAGAATATCCAATGTTGGCTTTATGAGATAAGAGTTATGAGTGCAATTATCAGCATAATTATGGGTTCTCGTTCAGATTGGCCCACGATGTCCGAAGCGGCCAAGGTATTGGATGCGCTTGCTGTCCCCTATGAAACCAATGTCGTCTCGGCTCATCGTACGCCAGAACGTTTGGTAGAATTTGCTCAAGGTGCGGCTGATCGAGGTATAAAGGTTATTATTGCCGGCGCAGGCGGTGCTGCTCATTTGCCCGGTATGGCTGCTGCACTTACCCATTTACCGGTTGTTGGTGTTCCTGTCAGCAGTAAGCAACTGAAAGGTATGGATAGCCTGATGTCGATTGTCCAGATGCCGCGTGGTGTTGCTGTTGCCACCCAGGCCATTGGCGAAGCTGGAGCGTATAACGCAGGTTTAATGGCGGCACAGATGATAGCCTTGAGTGATGAGGAATTGAGTCAGCGGATTCAGGGTTGGCGCAAGGAGCAAACAAATAATGTGCCTTGGTCTGTAGAGTAACGTTTATGCATATTGCGATTTTTGGCTGTGGTCAGTTAGCACAGATGACGGCGAAGGCTGGCATCAAACTCGGTCTTAAGTTTTCATTTATTGCCGATGAAGGCGAAGATACGCGTTGTGTCGATGATCTGGGTGATATAGTCCCTTACACTGCTGGAATGTCCGCTGAAGCACTGTTTTCAGCGCTGCATAAACCTGACATTATTACCGTCGAAAAAGAGATGGTAGATGCCGAATTACTCAAGTCGCTAAAAGCGTTCTCTACTGTTTACCCTTGTGGCGATGCGATTCGCATTGCGCAGAACCGTATCCGTGAAAAAAACTACTTGCGTGATAACGGGATTCCAACTGCTGATTTTGAAATTATCCATTCGCGAGAGCAGTTATCAGCGTTAACAGAAAAATTTGGCTTTCCTATTTATATTAAAGCTGCCGAGTCTGGTTATGATGGTTATAACCAGTGGCGCATCAAAGCACTCAACGATCTAGACCAAGCAGAATTAATTGCCGCGATTGATAACGGTGTTTCCTTAATTGCTGAAAAACATGTTGCTTATAGCCGCGAAGTTTCTGTGATTGCTGCACGTAATGCGAAAGGCGAGGTTGCGCTATACCCAGTGATGGAAAATCGTCATGAAGAGGGTGTATTGATCGCGACGATGGCACCAGCGCCTAGCATCGATGCTGGTTTAGAAAAACAAGCTTACGACTTTATGCAACGTTTATTGACAGCAATGGATTATGTTGGCGTATTAACGATGGAATGTTTTGAGACTGAAGCCGGTATTGTTGTGAATGAATTAGCGCCCAGAGTTCATAATTCGGGTCACTGGACGATCGAAGGCAGTGCTACTAGCCAGTTTGAAAACCATTGCCGTGCGATATCGGGTATGGAGTTAGGCTCGACAGAAATGGATAGTTTGGCTGGTTTGGTCAATATGCTGGGTAAGCACGGTGATCCCGAAGAATTTTCTGATAATAATATTTTTTATCATGCCTACGGCAAGCAAGAACGTGCTCGCCGTAAACTAGGCCATGTTACTGTTCGTGCGAATACTCTCGAACAATTAAAGCGGTCATTAAATAAATCATTACATTCACTATACAGTGACCACTACTTACCGTTTAGTTAAAGAGCTTATCCAATAATTTTTTCTTAAGCTCTTCTTTCAATTCTTTTTCTGAAACTTGCTCGCCTTCCGATTTGTCTGTCAGGCCTAGTTTTTCAGCGGCTTTTTGTCTTAGTTCATCTTGCTTGCGATCAATAGTTTTTTCAGTGTTGGCTTTTACCAACGAGCTAAAGTCTATCTTGTAATCCGGTGACGTAAGGTTGCCATAAAATTTAACAGGGATAACTAGGCCCTTTAAATCTTCACGACTCTTTCCTCCTTGCCCTTCGTTGGTATTAACGACAAAAACAGAGGTTGTATAGTCGAGTGTTTGTGGCTCAAGACTGATTTTACCTTTTCCGCCAACTCTAAAAGCTGGTGCTTTGATATTTAAATCATTATTAGTAAGAACATTATTATTTAATTTAAGGTTCGCGGCTATTTCTGCAAATTGTGTTTCATCTTCGACCTCAGGTTTTGAATCGACTGCTTTACCGCGTAGAGAATCAATTTTATCCTGACTTTCATCGAGGATTTTTTTCACGTTAACGCCTTTGATAGAACCATCTTTTACAAAGAGAGAAATATTGCCATCATTGGTTTGTTTGCCGGCTCGATCGACAATCGTAATATCTGTTTTTGCATTGCCTATACCGGATACCTGGTCTGTAATATCAGTGTCTTTTAATAAAGGGCCAAAATTTACGCCGTTTAAATTATTCTCTATGCGAAGTGTCGATTCTTTATCTTTTTCATTGAATGTAATTTTTCCATCTAAAGTGCCTTGATAAAGATTGGCTTTAGGTTTGATCACAACCTGTTTATCTTTAGATTCAATGTCGACAGTAAAGTTGTCTAGCTTGGCCCCATTGGCTTGTAGATTTTCTGTGCGGAACATACCGTTAGCTGTAAGCTCCTTAAAAATTGGAATGGGCGCAACAATGGCCAGTGCGGCTTTATTATCATCGGTATTTTTATCAGATGAATCATTTGCTTGGTCTTCGCTTTTAGGTGCATAGCGATCAAGGTTTATCTTGTCGAGGTTTAAGTCGAAATGATAATGAGGTTGTTCGAAGCCCATGAGAGAAACATCGCCGGCGAAATAGCTATCATCTAATTTCAGGTCGATAGCGTGCAGAGCCATACCGTGTAAGCTGCCACTAAATTTAGTGCTAAAAGCCATCTTCTGCAAAACTGTTTTATCTGTCGGTGTGTAATCAACAGCCAGCGCCTGCAAGATTTTTTGAGGATTAATTTCATTACTCGATAGCTTTCCTTTTGCCATCACATCGTTATGCCAATCTTTCAGAATCATTTCGCCATCAACATTAACGCCCAACGTTTTTTCTGTTAATGAAAAAGGAAACATCGAAGTATGATATTCCTGTAAAGAGATACTAATTTCCGGTATCGACAGCTCAGGAGAAAAGTCGCCATTGTTTGCTTTAACTATCAATTGACTTGCTTTGAGCAATTGCGTTTTTGAGTCGAAAGTAAATAGATCAATATCGGCATCCAGTGTTTGTCCGCTCTTGGCTTGATTAATGGCGGCCGTAATATTTTTAAGAGTAACTGAGTCGCTAGTGATATCCATAGTGGATAAGGCGTTTATCGCAACTGAAACTGTATCGATTTGGTGGGGTGTTACTGTGGCAGATAGCTCAATAGCTGCCTCTTTTTTAGAAAGAAGGTTACCCGTTTCTACATTAATGTTTTGTATACGGTGTTGTTCGCCGGACTGAAAATCATCATAGGTAAGTTCTCCCTCTGTTATCGATATGCCGGCAATAACAATGGCAGCTAATGATGCTGGGGATTGGTCTGATAACGATTTGCCTTCATCCTTCGCTGAGTTATCGCTGTCAGCTGTTTGTGGCGATTGACCTGCTGCAGGTTGAGAGCTGATGCCGTCTAGGCTGCTTTTGCCATCTTTAGTGATAATGTAATGCAATTTCGGTTGATTAAGCTCAATACGGCTGACTTCTAACTTCTTTTGCAGTAGTGGTAATAACTTCACTCCTATATCGACACTGCTGATTTGCAATAACTTGTCAGTATTTATGTCGGAGATGAGGTCTGTTGGCTGTGATAATGTGATTTCGCCCGTATGTATACCTAACCATGGAAAGACAGAGAGTTTCAGGTCCCCCTGAATAGTGAGTGTTTGCCCCGTGTGTTGTTTCACCTGTTGGGCGATCTGTTGCCGAAAAGTATCTGTATTGACCAGTGTCGGTAACAGTAGAGCGGCGGCCATCAGCAGGGCAATCAGTAAAGCCAATAAAATGCTGGCAATTTTCAGTGTTTTTCTCATAGAGTCAAAATTCAGGAGTAGAGGTTAGAATCCATTGAATGAGTGTTAATCTGTCTTTAGTCAAAAATAGACAAAATTTCAGGGGATGAGTTCTCTATTACTTCCTTTTATTGTTTATCGATTATCAGTGCATCCTAGCACCCGCAGTGCCGAACACGTATAATTGCCGCCTTAATTATGCTGCCTTTATTCTTATGTGAGGGCTTGCTTATACTCATTGGAGAACTTTATGTCTCAAGTCAATGCGACCCAGCGCACCGCTAGCGTTCGTCGCGACACACTGGAAACCAAAATTCAGGTTAGTCTCAACCTGGATGGCACTGGAAAATCCAGTTTTAAGACAGGCGTGCCATTTTTAGAGCACATGATGGATCAAATTGCTCGTCATGGTCTTATTGATCTGGATATTACCTGCGATGGGGACACCCATATTGACGACCATCACAGTGTAGAAGATATTGGTATTACCTTAGGGCAAGCAGTCGCTAAAGCCGTGGGTGATAAAAAAGGCATTCGTCGCTATGGCCATTCCTATGTGCCACTAGACGAAGCGTTGTCACGCGTTGTTATTGACTTCTCTGGTCGACCAGCATTATTGATGGATATTCCCTTTACGCAAAAGCGCGTCGGTCAGTTTGATACAGAACTTTTCTGGGAGTTTTTTCAAGGTTTCGTCAATCATGCACAAGTGACGCTGCATATTGATTGTCTCAAAGGCCACAATGCCCACCACCAAATTGAAACCGTATTTAAGGCGTTTGGTCGTGCATTGCGGGTAGCGTTGGAATTAGATCCTAGAATGGAAGGTGTTATGCCTTCTACCAAGGGTTCTTTGTAAGTCAAAACATAGGCGTTAGGTTTATTGAGAAATGGCCTGATGCTTTGTTCTTTGAGTCACCTTGAATGTTGTAACATTCTAATCGTTAAGTGAAATCTAAATGAGCGCAAGTTCCATTGTAATAATTGATTACGGCATGGGTAATTTACACTCGGTAGCGAGTGCACTTGCTCACGTATCTCCGCAAAGTGATATACAAATTACTGCCGATCGCCAGACAATACTCGATGCTGATAAAGTCATCTTCCCCGGTGTGGGTGCTATTCGTGATTGCATGGCAGAAATTCGCCGTTTGCACTTCGATACATTAGTGCCAGAAATTGTCGAATCAGGTAAACCAGTATTGGGTATCTGTGTTGGTATGCAAGCCCTGCTAGAACACAGTGAAGAAAACCAAGGTATTGATTGTATTGGTTTATTGCCAGGTAACGTCCGCTTTTTTGGCGACAACCTCGCTGACGCTCAAGGCCAACGCCTTAAAGTGCCACATATGGGGTGGAACAATGTTGAGCAAACCATCGACCACCCTTTATGGCATGGCATAGAAAATAATAGCCGTTTTTATTTTGTGCATAGTTATTATGTTGATAACGTGAAAGCAGAGCATCTAGCTGGTCGCAGCGAATATCCCAACACATTTGCAGCAGCAGTGAGCCATAACAATTTGTTTGCCACCCAATTTCACCCAGAAAAAAGTCACACCAATGGCCTGCAATTGCTGAAAAATTTTACTGAATGGAATGGCCTCGTATAGTTTCGTCGTCTTCCTTTTGTATATCAGAAGATAAATTAATTTTAGAAAGAGTTTAAAAACCGATGTTAATAATCCCCGCGATAGATTTAAAAGACGGAAAATGTGTTCGTTTACGTCAAGGCCTAATGGAAGACTCCACCGTCTTTGGTGACCAGCCTGTTGATTTTGCGAAACAATGGGTGGATCAAGGCTGCCGACGTTTGCATCTGGTTGATTTAAATGGTGCCTTCGCGGGAGAGCCCGTCAATGGCGATGTGGTGACTGAAATCGCAAAAGCCTTTCCAAAATTACCCATCCAAATTGGTGGTGGTATTCGCAATGGCGAAACTATAGAGCATTACTTACAGGCTGGCGTTGACTACGTCATTATCGGAACTAAAGCGGTGAAAGAACCTGAATTTGTTACTGAAATGTGTAAACAATTCCCTGGCCATATCATTGTTGGTTTGGACGCGAAAGACGGTTTAGTGGCCACCGATGGCTGGGCAGAAGTGTCTGAACTTAAGGCGACAGATTTAGCTAAGCGTTTCGAAAGCGATGGTGTGTCCTCTATCGTCTATACCGATATCGCTCGCGATGGCATGATGCAAGGCGTTAATGTTGAGGCTACTGTAGCGATGGCGCAGGCCTCCTCTATTCCTGTGATTGCCTCAGGTGGTATCACCAATATTGACGATATCAAAGCGTTAAAAGCGCAAGCTAATCAAGGTATTATGGGGGCTATAACCGGTCGTGCAATTTACGAAGGCACATTAAATGTAAAAGACGCGCAGGCGTTATGCGACCGTCAATAAAAAGGGTATAGTAGCGTTGATAGTTGCCTATTCTTAACAGCGCTTAAAAGAACTTCAAAACAGGCGCTTAGGTTTATGGTTAATTAAGTGCCTTTAACTCTCTAATAATAAAAGAGGTTTTTATGGATAAGAAACCGATACTGGATAAGCAGTCAAAAGATTATCTAGAATTTTGTTATAAAGAATATACCCGTCTCGCAGGTATTCAAGAAAAACATCTGCAATCTGCCTTTTCTGATGTCAGGCTTTTAGGTGCTGTCGGTGCAATACTCGCATGGAAACCAATCCTGAATGCTCTATCCGAACGTAACGACCCAGTGATCTTAACATTGGGGTTTCTTGTGCTTATATTTATTGCCTTATTTGTTCTGCTTTACGATTGTATGAAGCAATCAATCATGTTGTTTTATGCAGACCAGATGAAATATTACGAAAGGGAGTTAAGGCAAGGGTTGGATGTTTCTCAAGGTACGATGTTCAGTAATATTCACAATTGGACACATTGGATGAGTTCAATCCATGACCCTATTGTTAAATGCTTCTTTGGTTGTTTCTTTTCATTTCTATTGCTATTTCCTGTTAGTATTATCGCGCTTTCTGGTACTTGGAGCGAAACCTATAAATATATTGCGCTATATCTTGTGATCGCATTCTCCCTGTCTTTTATGAATATTCTGTGTATCAATATCATCACCAAAAAAATTACTGAGAAGTTGAGTAGCTCTCAATAGTTATATCCATGGTCTTTTCTATTTCTTAGGAAAATATTCTGCGAAGACCAAGAGTGTTGATTGATAAGATAAATAATAAATAAGTCATCTCAATAGTAGCTTCTGGCGTAAGTGTTCATACATACCGCTACTGCCTAAACAATATGTTCAACATTACGATAAAACGATGGTTTAATTACAGCCTCTTTACTTTTTTACTGATCAGCCTTCAGGGTTGTGCTTTGCAACTGCTTGATTGGGGAACGCCTAAAGACGGTTATCGGCTAAAAGAAGATATTCCCTACGGTAACTATAAGCGACAACGTCTGGATTTATACACACCCGAAATACCAAATGCGAAAGCAATCACACTGGTATTTTTCTATGGGGGTGCCTGGCAACGAGGGAATAAAGAATACTATCGTTTTGTGGCTCAAGCCTTTGCTGAAAAAGGCTATCCTGTTATTGTTGCTGACTACCGCGTTTACCCCGATGTACTTTTCCCCGATTTTGTAAGTGATGCCGCCTTAGCGGTACAGTGGGCCGCAGCACAAACGGATCATTCTATTGTATTAATGGGGCATTCTGCAGGTGCTCATATAGCAGCTTTACTGGCCTTGGATGATCAATACCTTAATCGAGCTAATGTTGAAAAAAACCGTATCGCAGGTTGGGTAGGCCTTTCCGGGCCGTATGATTTTTTGCCACTAAAAAGCGAGCGATTAAAAACTATTTTTAATGGTGCTGAGGATATTAATGGCACCCAACCGATTAACTTTGTTTCCAGTACAGCACCACCTGCCTTATTGGTCCATGGAACAGAAGACACCCGCGTACTACCGCGAAATACTCAACGTTTAGCAACAGCATTAACAGGGAAGGGTGTTGCAGTGACGACAAAGTATTACCCGGGTAAACATGCAATCACTGTTGCTGCTCTATGGGTTCCTTTTCGGGATAAATTGCCAGTGTTGGATGATATAGAAAATTTCTTGTCAGGGCTTTGATAACTATCTCTACCAGCGTATACCGTACTTCTCTTTGATTTTTTTATACAAACTTAAGTCGACAAAAAACACCGGCAACATTAAATGTATCCCAGCCGCTGATAAAACTTACTCCTAATTTATCCTTGGTTTCAGGGTTTTCTCTAAGCTTTCGCATTGTAAATAGGCCAAATACGATATGCATGATCATTGCAAAAAAAAATGCCAAACGAAATGCCTAATAGAGATGAAAAGTTACCCATTAATTCTGTTAATCAAAAACGCCTAGTAAATCAAGTATCATTAAGATGATGCATAATGACCCCGACGTTGCAAAAGGTACCCAAAAGACTATAGCTAAAAATCGATCGAATCGATTAGTATGTTTAAACAATAAGCTTGAGTCTGCATAAAGAAAGTTTAGTGGGGTGTTTTCTAATTTCTTGCTCCAAGATCGCGGTGTTGATAGCGCCTGGGCAACATTTAAAATATCCCAGCCGCTGAAAAATTCCATGCCTAAAGCTTCTTTAGTCTCTGGGTTTTTTCTAAGTTTACGAACAGTAACTTGACCAAAAACCACACACATAATTAATGCGAAAAAGCATAGTGCGGCTGCTATAGACAACATAAAAGAAAGAGTACTCATTAAGTAAAAATGCCCAGGCTTTCTAAAATTGCAAGCAATAACATCGAGGGTACAGAAATACATAGAGGTAGCCAGAACATTCTGGCTAGTACTCGATCAAAAACCGTTGTATGTTTATATAGCGCATGAGAATCAGCGGCTAAACCTGGGAGAGACGATTCCTTAAGTTTTCTATCAAGCCACTTAGGCCGGTAAAAAGCACCGGCGACATTAAATGTATCCCAGCCACTTAAAAAACTTACACCTAACTTATCTTTTGTTTCAGGGTTTTTTCTAAGCCTAGGCATAGTTACCAGACCGAAAATGATACACATT
Source organism: uncultured Pseudomonadales bacterium (assembly GCA_947487765.1). Lineage (GTDB taxonomy): Bacteria > Pseudomonadota > Gammaproteobacteria > Pseudomonadales > Cellvibrionaceae > CANLBN01. The sequence continues at coordinate 352,095 of CANKXO010000004.1, forward strand.
ATTGCTGCAGTAAGGCAGAAAGCAAAAGAGATGCCTAATAAAGTAGATAAAATATCCATATTTTATTTTCAGACCTCTAGTAGTTAATCAAATATACCTAAAAAATCTACCATAACTAGAGCTAGGCACATTATGCTTGTCATTAAAAAAGGTATCCAAAAAATTAACGCTAAAAAGCGATCAAATCGGTTAGTATGCTCGAATAATAGATCTGAGTTGGCATGAAGAAAACTTAAAGGGGTGCTTTCTAATTTTTTACTCCATGATCGTGGTGTTGATAGTGCCTGAGCAACATTTAATATATCCCAGCCACTGATAAATCCCATACCTAACGCATCCTTGGTTTGTGGATTTTTTCTAAGCTTGCGAACGGTTACTTGACCGAAAATAACACACATAACCAATGAAAACATACAGGTCAGTAGTGTGATTCCGAATAATATGGATGGTGTGCTCATTTGTTAGTTTATCCATTTCATCATGTCAGCTGCTATAGCTAATAAAGCGCAAAAAAGCACCTATCATTTTAACTTTGATTATCCTTAATATTTCGTGTAAACAAGTTAATGGCCTGTATTAATATTTGGTTACAATCCAAATAAGTCCAAGATAATTGAAATAAAGAAAAGTAGGCCTGACATCAAAAAAGGAATCCAGAAAATAAAAGCTAAAAAGCGATCAAGTCGATTGGTATGCTCAAATAATAAATCTGAGTTGGCATGAAGAAAGCTTAAAGGGGTGCTTTCTAATTTTTTACTCCATGATCGTGGTGTTGATAGTGTCTGAGCGACATTCAAGATATCCCAGCCGCTAATAAATTCCATACCCAATGCATCTCTAGTTTCAGGCTTTTTTCTCAATTTTCGAACTGTAATTTGACCAAAAACAACACACATGATTAGTGCAAATAAGCAGAAAATAAACCCAATAAGTAGAAAAGAAGAAGATGTAATCATTTATTGCCCTATAGAATTCATAATGTAATCGTACCAACTTCCACTTTTTTTCTTAATCTTCTCATTTATTATCATTGATGTGCCGGCACTAGTTGCGGCAATGGCTGTCCCAGCTACAATTAGGCCTACCCATCCAACCGGTGTTGCGACCATTAAAAAGCTCAATGCTGCAACACCTGCTTTTGCTGTTACTATGCCCATCGTTGCGCTCGCAGCAAAACTACTCGACTCAATAAATAATTCTCTCTCCCAATTGCCATCAGCTTTATAGGCATTATGAATATTACCTACACGGCTGCCAACATCTAGTAATACTAAACCATTGCCAACGGTATTTGCATATTTGCCGAATTTAATAAGATTAGATGCCTGGATAGTATTAGTGACATGTAATTTAGTGGCTGTACGGCTACTACGGGCAATATTTAATGCGCGTGAATTGCTACTAAGCGGTGTACCTTTGCGGGCTCGGGAAAGGCTATTGACGGTGTTGAGTTCATGCTGAAATTTACTCTGCATTAGGTTGTAGGCTTGCTGAGCTTTTAGTTTGGCAGCTGCTTTATCGGCACCATTACTTTTCATAACATCACGGTATTTAAGCAAGGCAGCTTGATAATTTTGTACCGCTGTCCCAAAGTCTTTAACTCGATAACCATAAACAGCTGTTGATGCACCGACTAGGCCGATATTGTAGTCGAATAGCTTGGCGGTTACGTCGGCAGCAGCAACGGCATTTTCTGGCCCCAGTGTATTGGCCAGGTTAGTAATCTTTCGTGAAGCTTCCATTGAGGATAAACGATTAAGTATCGCAATATCTTCACTGGTTAATTTAGGGGTGATGGCATAAGGCTTGTAGGCAGTAAACCGGGAGGGTGTATTGCCGTGCCGGTCAACAATAGATTCTGATTTGATGCCGAGGCTTTGTCGTAAAACGTGTTGTGATTGGGGTTTTGGGCAAAAGAGTAGTTCGGTCATAACAAGTTCCTTTTTCATATGCTTTGTAGCATGAGTATTCTACAAGGTGGTGTAGAGTGTTAGTTGTTTGGCAGCAGGTGATTTTTATTTAAAACGCCGTTGGCAAACTAATGACTGCTGCTATTTAAAAATAACGCTCGGAGAATAGCAATTGATGGCGGCGCTTGCTGGCTTATAATCAAGTAAATAGTGATGAGTGTCACGTTTTGGTATAAGTAATACGGCTATGAGTGGCGCGATTTATTGCATTATTTCTCACGGGTAATTAAAGCGTTCTTTTTTCGTTTTTGCATATTGTGTCTTCTAGATCGGCTACTAAAAATAAATAAGTTTTCGTATTAATTAAAAAAGGCCTTTGGGTTTCACCAAAGGCCAAGCGGGTTTATTTTCTATCAGTACTTACGGTATTCATTTTGTTAGTCTTTTTTAAGGCGTGTAAACCCTAATAATGCCAACATGAAAACAGCAAACCATAATGGCATTGAGCCACCACCACCGCCGCCGCCATTACCAATGCTTGGACGTGGTTTGTTCGACACCGTTTGTTGTTGGTTGTATTGCGGTGCTGTCTGTGTGCTTGACGACTGAGCTGTTGCTTGTTGCTCGCGCAATGCTCTTGCTTGCTGTTCTTTTTCAACACGCTGTTTATTTTGTGGGTTAATCCCTAGTTGTTGTAACACTTCTTCACGTACGACAATCATCGAGGTGTAATCCGTCACTAAGCCATACTGTACAGCAACATCGGTTATCGCTTGTTCTGTATCTTTTGCAGCGCCGTCTTGCTCGCCGTTTTGTCCGTAATAATCTAACTGGCTTTGTAAATTTTCAATATAACCGTAAGCCCATAAGCGCTCTAATTCTGGATGCATTGTATCGCTTGCAGGAAACTGCATGTTCGCTTTATACGTTACTGTATCGGCACCTGTTTGACCTTTAATCGTGATATCAGCGTTATTAATGGTTTGGTCACCATAGTAATGTCCCAAAATAATTAATTGTTCCCCACGGTAAAGGCTGCTAATTTTTGCCGGGGTTATATCATTGGTTTTAACGCCTTTGATATTCACTTGAATATTACGCAGTGCCTGATGTGTCATTTTTTGCGAAGCGAGTGCTATTTGCCCGGTAATATCATCAGCATTTGAAATCGATTGAGCAAAACCGTTAGATACTGTTGTCATTTCTTCCAGCAGAGGTCGGTTGGCACTATTGCCCATGACAAAGGTAAACAAGCGCACATCATTTTTCTTTAGCAGTTTTATAAAAGCTTTCTTTTCAGTTGTGCCCACATTGGCTACACCGTCGGTCACTAAAATAACTGCGCTGCTGCGGTCTGCATCTAAGCCTGTAATACCGTTACGTAAGCCTGCATATAAATTAGTGCCACCACCGGGGCTATGGTTTTGCAAGCGATCTAACACTGGCTGAATATTTGCGGGTGTGACCGATAAAAAACCTTGGGTAAAATCAATCGCGTTGTTATTAAAAAGTACGACTTTGAAGCGGTCAGTGTTGCGTAGTTTGCTCAAGCCTTCACGCACACCTTCGACTAAGCTAGTGTATTTGCCTTGCATAGAGCCGGAAATATCCAATACAAAAATCCAGTCGTTACCTTGTTGTATTTTGCTGAGATCATCACCGGGGGTTAATGTCAGCATAAAGGTTCCTTGGCTTTGGCCCGCATCACGGTAAGTGACCATATCCATAGAGCCTGGTAAGTTATCGGCCAAGCGCCAGTACACCACAATGTCTTTATCCAATTGGGCGACATGCGGGGTAGCCTGCTGAGTTGTCACTTGTTCAATGTCTGTTTGAGACGCTAAGTTAACGTTTGAGCCATCAAGGGCCTCCTCTGTTGTTGATTGGAGGCTATTCGCAATATTGATACTCCATTCCTTGTCGTTCACTCGCTGGATATTTGCCTGAGGGTGCTGTGGTAAACGAACTGCATCAACAGGGTAGCCAGAGCGTAAGCGCACATTGAAGCTGAATTTTTCTTTGACAACCTCTGTGCGCGACCAAAAGGAGTTTTTCACCTCATCGACACCGCCTTCTTCGAGAGGGTAGACATAACGCCCGACGCTGGTATCGATATGGGCGGCCTGGATATAGACTAACTTGATACGCACATCGCTATTGGCGCGTACCGGGGTGACGGAGATATCAAAGGTTTTATAGTCATCCTTTTCGACAAATGCTGCCTCTCGGCCTGCTTGCTTCTCCTGCTCGTAAATCGTCTTAGCTCGTTGTTTTTCGACAACTTCACCTATAACGGGCTTGCCATCGATCCAGTAGGTAAATTCACCCACAGCGGCTTTCTCCGGGACAGGGAAAGAGTAGATAGCCTCTAGGTCCTGAGGGTTAGGGTTGGCAAATACCTGCTCTACGGATGTTGTGACATAACCATTGTCGATCATTACATCCACATGGTGTTCGCGAATGTCCAGTGTTCCTAGCTGGCTATTGGTGGGGGTTAATAAGCCCGCCGCTTGTGATAATGCGGCTGAGGCGGCCAGTAGGCCACCGAGTAGTAACTTTCCTATGCAGTTCATTTTAACTCTCCTGATTCATCAATAAGTTCGCATCGACGTACTGTGTCTGTCATGCATGGGGGAGAGTGTGCCGAGGGAAAAGGAGGCAATAAAGCGATACTAAAAAAGTCGTATTGCTTAAGACTTAAGGTGTTAAATAGTGCAACTTTCTTTTGTCTGGTATTGGCTGTGATGAGTTATACGTTTTTATTTACGGTCTTATATGGCAAGGCGACGGCGTTATTTGACGTATGTTGGGCATGATAGATGATAGATGATAGTTATATTCGTAAAGTATGGGAGGCAAGCTGAATGAATTGAGGAAAAATCGTGTATGTTCGATATCTATATCGATATTTTTCAGAGAGGTGATATAGTCGGTGATGATCCATAAGTCCTTTTAGTAAGCTCTGTAATTCATAACACTAATTCAATCAGCAGGCTATTAGCGTCAGTCAGTCCGATATGCCTGATCTGATATAGGAGTAACTTAAGATGAGAGTTAATCGTATAATCCCTAATCCCTCCATTGGTGCATTGGCCACTTTATTCACTTCTTTGGTTTTGACATTTTCTTCTTTTACTCAACAGGCGTTTGCAGCAGATGTAAACATTACCCCTTTAGGTAGTATGGAGGGAGAGTTTTGTCAGCTGGATCGAGCAATGGTATTCGAAGACCCTGATGGCACCCGTATACTCTATGATCCAGGCCGTACCGTTGCGGGAGCAGGTGATCCGCGCCTTGGGGAAATCGATGCTATTTTGGTTAGTCACATGCACGGCGATCATGTGGGTGATAAGCATATTGCCAAGGTGGGTAATGGCGAATGCAAGGCAACGACATTTCCTGTGAAGGTGCTTCCCAATACCAATGCTGTGAATATCGCATTGGAAAAGGGAGCGATTATAATGACGGGTAGCGAAATGCCTAAATTTTTTGCGGGAAAACTGAAGTCTCTCGGCGGCGACCCAAAAAAATCCCAGTTAGTTCGTTTTGGCGCATCTAAAATGGTTGGTGGTGTAACTATAACGACTGTCCCTGCGGCTCACTCTAATGGGATCTCTGCAAAAATGATTGGTGGCAAGCTTGGCGAAATGTTAAGTAGTGCGGGTGTAACAGCTTACGCTGGGCCGCCTACCGGTTATGTACTGACATTTTCTAATGGCCTTGTGGCTTATTTATCGGGTGATACAGGCATTACCGCTGAACAAAAAACAGTTGTCGGTGAATATTACAAAGCAAAACTGGTTGTCATAAATATTGGGGACACCTTTACGACTGGTCCTAAAGAAGCCTCATGGGTGGTTAATAAACTTGTAAAGCCAACGTCAGTGATTGCTTCTCATGCGAATCAGCCTTCAACAAAAAAGGGTAAAGTTATTGAAGGGACCCGGCTTCATCAATTTATTAACGACAGCAAAATGCCTGTGCATACGCCGCTGAGTGGCGTAACAATGAGTTTTAATAGCAAAGGTCGTTGTGTTAAAGGCTGCTAGTCATTTTTCTGGATGATACTGATTGATTTATGATTCGATGGGGATCGAGTAATAAATCAATGATGCTTCGTTATCGGGAATATATTCTTCGCCATAAAGTTCTATATCAGCGGCATTGGTGTGCCGATAATTGGATTGTGGTAGCCAGGTTGAATAGATGTAATTAACCGTATTATCCAGTTGTCGCGGGTTACCTTTGTGCTCAAATGTTGCATATTGTTGTGCGGGGAGTGCAAGGCTCATCATATGTTCAGGGAGCACATCGATAGTATTAACTTTCGCGACGCTGTAATAGTTTAACAGTTCAGCGTCGTTGGCTGTTTGTTCGATAATGCCATAACCTATATTGGGTACAGCATTTTTTATCTCGCTCATTCGAGGTAAAAAACTATCCCATAAACCCATCACTTTTTCGGATAAATTATTTTTTTCTGAATCAATACCGTAGTAACTTGTCTTCATGCCCACAAAAAATTGTTGATCTATCGTATGGATTTCAGGTGACTTACTGAGATTGGTACCGATATGTTGTAAGTACTCTCTGTCGAATTGTATGCGTCGCATAAACTGATGACTTTGCCCAGCGCTTCTAAATTTTCCAGGTGCAATGCCAAAATTTTGCTTAAATGCACGAGTAAAGCTTTCTTGTGAGTCGTAACCTGCTGTTAAAGCAATGTCGAGAATACTGACATCCGTATTGATTAATGATTCAATCGAATGGCTTAAGCGGCGTGTGCGAATGTAACATTTCACTGTGTCACCTGTTAGTGCCCTGAACATTCGTTGAAAATGCCAACGGCTCATATGAGCTGCTTTCGCTACGTCGTTAATGTCGATATCGTTATTGAGGGACGCTTCAATGTAATCAACACCCCGTTGAATTTGCTCGATATATTTCATGGATTAAATAGGTAGTTTGTTAAAATAAAGTCGTGCTGCTATACAAGAGGCGACCAATGTTTCGAGTAAAGCCAATGGTAATACGATACCTGTAAAATTCCAGCTCGATAAATTCATATTGGCCATACCAACCCAAAACAGTACAAAGAAAAAGCACCAAGAGGTGATGCCGCTGATTAAAATAGCTTGCTTGTTTTTACCAAACACATTTAAGCACAGCCAGTATAAAAACACATAGAGTGCGGATAACAGCGTATCCCAAAATCCCCATATAATAAATATTGGCCAGTTCATATCAGCCACATTATCAATGGCTGAAAGATAGTGCTGCATTTCTGGTCGGACAATGACAAAGTATCGAAACACCTCGGAGGCATTCACCCAGAGGCTGGTAATAAATGTAATGATAATAAAATCTTTAACGACAAAGGTTGGTTTCATCACTTATGTTTTCTTCTCAAATAAAATAAAGCAAGAATTCTAAGTGACTAAGGCATGCATTTTTTGATATTTTGTGCCAAATTACTTCAGGGCCTCAACTGAGGCGGTTAGCTTGCCATTGCTCTCTTGTTATTGTGTAGAGTACATGTTCTGCCAGTGGGTGAGTGTCTGGTAAATCGGGGTGATGGAAGTTTTTATGGCTATTAGTCATGCCTATACGCTTCATCACATTTTTTGAGCGTTGATTCGATACTGTGGTAAAAGAAACAACCTCTTCGAGTCGCAATGCCTCAAACGCAAAAGCCAAGGCACTTTGGGCGGCTTCTGATGCATAGCCACGATTCCAGAACCTTTTGCTTAAGCGCCAGCCAATTTCGACACAGGGCGCACAGGGTAATGAGTCTTTTGGAGTATGCAGGCCAACAAAACCTATAAACTGATTAGATGATTTTTCTTCGACTGCCCAAAAACTCCAGCCACGTTCAATAATAAGAGATCTGCACTTTTCAGCGATTGCATTACTGTCAGTTTCGCTTAATGTCGATGGGAAGTATTCCATCACAGCAGGGTCTGCATTTAGTTTGGCAAAGTCAGGTAAGTCTGAAGGCTTCCATTGTCTTAGCTTGAGTCGTTGAGTTTCCAGTTCTGTTATTGTCATGAATTAAATATCTACACTATGTTTTCAATATGAGTGCTAATAAGAGCCCTTTATTTATCAATAGATAAGAGCTGACAATCGATCACTTTGTTAGCTATTGCTTCGCCCAATACTTGATGTTGGTTTTCATCAAGATGAACTCCGTCAACAAGGCTGGTTGTTGTCACACTGTTGGAGTCAAAAAAGTCAGTGGAATTCTCTTGAGCGATAGCCTCTAGTGCTGCTGACAAGCCCAGGCAGCGTGCCGCTGCACCTTCAAATTTAGTAGCCATTATCCCCATTGGTTTAATGATCTGAGGCGGAGCAATAACAAGAATTTTTGGCGCCGGCATGCCGGGTTCTATAGGAGCCTGTTGGATAATGCTGATTAATTTATTTACTCCCTGAGCAGATAGCAGTGCATTGTGGTCATGTGTACATTGAAAATCATTTTGACCTAACATAAGAATCACTAACTGCAATGGCGAATTCATTTCAATCACCTCCGCCAAGCTCTGCGAGCCATCGCGGCCTGCTTTAAACGGATCATCCCACACTGTTCTTCTGCCATTTAGACAGTTTTCAATCACGCGAACGTTATGATTCTTGGAATGCAGTGAATTTTCTAGAATGCCAGGCCATCGTTTTTCAAATGATAAACGTTTGCGTGTGCCAGGGATAATTCCCCATGTTAGCGAGTCTCCATAAACAAGAATTTGATCCATGGGGTTGTTGTCCTTTGTAATACATAAAATTGAAAAATAAGGGATAAAATAATATCCCCTATGGCAATTAAGGGCTAGTGGTTTTTTTCTTAAGCCGTTGCAGCACTGAATTTTTTCTTCGTTCGTGATCTGCCTGACTTATTTTAGTCTGCCGTTGGTTCAGTCCATGCGGATCCATACGATTTTCCATTTCTGTCCAGGCAGTTTCTCTGTCGTCGTCGCCCATTTGTAGCGCAGCAATATGACGACGTGTTCCTTCAAGCTCACTGAGTTGCCTGGGGATATTGTTCGCTTTAGCTAAACCGCTGGCACTTATCTGTTGCGCTTTAGCTAGCCTTAAGTCACGGCGATACTGACTGATTTCCGTTAAGGCTCTGCGCAATGCTGTTTCAATCGATGTAATACGTTTTGTCATATCCCCGTGTTGTTCTTTTAAATCACTAAGCGTGTCCTCGTATTGAACAATGTCATAGGCAATTTCATCTATCAGGTTTTGCTCACCATTTTCTTCGAGTAATGCCTCTGCTTGCTGTTCACGTTTAGCCAGAACTTGCTTAACGGATTCTATCTCTCGTTCAATCTGATTGCGGGCAACAATCACTTCGCTCATCGCCTGTTTGCGGAGCTGTATTGAATGCTCTACATCGACAATTTCTTGTTCAAACACTCGAATCGCATTGGCGTCCAATAATACTTCGGCTGATTCTCTGGCCGCACCTCTTGCAAGCGTAGTTAATTTGCTAAATATTCCCATGGTCGTTCTCCTATTGAGCCATCTCATTAATCATTTTGGTGGTTCTTGCTTCACTGACTTTATTAATGAGTCGATTCGCTTCATGCTGATCGCGTAATGTTTTTGATAATGTGATAGTTGAGCTAACAAGAAATAAAGAGCTAAGCGCGAAATAGCCTTTAATTAAAAAGCTACCAGGGATTAAAACAATACCCGCAGCAACCGCTGCGATGGCGATAGCAAAGCTGGCCTTTACAAAAAACAACCAGCCATCAGATGTGCTTTGAATATCATAGTCTTTCATGGTGAAACCTCTTTAATAAATGAGTTAAGAGGTTTCAGTGTTGATGAATCCTATTGAGCGGACAAGGAGAACTAGAAAAGTATCGCTAAGTAATACTGATGGTATAGGTGGGTAAAACTGACCTTTTTAAAATAAACAAATACTATTGATAATAAGTAACGGTTTAAAATATTGTTAAATTGAATCATTGTTAATAGCATTAAGATGTCGCCAAAAGCAACAAAATAAATATGACATTTAAGAGATATGTCCTAGGCCAGATATTAAGCAATAGTGTTGGCTAGCTATTTGTTAAATACTCTTCTTGCTTGCCAATGTGATACGGATCACAAAAAGGTGCTTTCCCCCAAATGCGCTAGTAAATCGCGTGACTCCATATAGCCAATTCATTACATTCCCTGTTAGCATAAATGCTATCTGCCAATCTCACATATTAAGGAACAATACAATGAGTGCCTCTCTATTTCCCTATAACGATTATAAAGAAGAACGCTTACTAAACGACAAACGACGTATTGAGTCGACCACAAACCCAACAACTCTTTAAACAACTCGACGCTGATACCAGCTTGGTTGGCGCAGGTGTGGTTTATATCGACCAACACTATACAGCCGTTAGGTTGCGTGAGTTTAAGCCCATTTGCCACGTCAAGCCTATTCATATAGTGGTACATGAAGCACCTCCCAGTGAGTCTATCGATGCTTATACCATCAAGCTGCGCAATAATGCTCGGGCATCAAAACTTGCAGGTGAGGCGGTAGGTACAGTATTGAGCTGTGGGGCAGCAGTGCTGGGGTGGTTGGTGGCTACAGGTAGTGCTTTTGCAGCGCCGATTACAGCAGGTACATCCTCTGTAATAACTGTTCTTGCTACTGGAGCAGCGGTAGCGAGTGGCCTTCAATGTGCAAATGGCGTTCTTCGAACTACTAGTGAGTTAGTATCCCCTAAAACAAATGATTGGTTAGATTCCCAAGAATGGTATCAGGAGACTACAAAAGCTCTAGATCTTATTTCTTTAGCAGGAGTTGGTGCCACAGGTTTAACCACTGTTAAGGCCGTGTTAAATTTAAGAAAAGCTTCCTCCCGAAGCCTTTTAGATATACTCAAGGGTATGACACGGTCAGAGCGAGCTCGACTAACGAAGGAATTGGCGAGAGCACAAAGCCCCGGCTTATCCAATAAAGCATTTAAAGAGATGGTGCGGGTAGGCGAGCTTCCTAAACGCTTTTCAAATCACAGTATCAATACTGCCCTTATGTTAAGTGTTAAAGATGCTGTGGGCGCCACCCTGAGTTTTAGCGGTAGCGCCTTTTCTGGCAATGTAAAAAACTTTGTAATTGGTGTGTATGAGTCGCAGGATAAATAATGACAGAGCAAAAAGAGCGTGGCCCTAGTGCCTACAATACTCCCTACGATGAACTTCCAGAATATTTTGCCGTTTTTTCTCCGTATACATGGCTATGGTTAGTAGAAATCTTGTTAATGATGATTGGGGGAGGGGTGTTAGTGTCTATAACAGCTGCAAATTTCTTTCCTTCAGTGCCAGTAGCAGGTGTTATAGGTGTAGTCATGGCCACTATTTGCTTTTCAATACCGAATGCTATGTTAAATTACGGTTATAACCGTGGTGTTTTTCTTTTGCAGGTTTTGTGTGCGTTTTATATTGTAAGTGCAATACCTAACTTCTTTTTTGATTATGGATGGCTTGCACTTTTTCCTTTTATTTTTGGCTTCCTTGTTTTTTGGATTACTGCTACCGAAAAATTTAGAGTGTTTGTACTTCACCGTGTCAAAATGGGTGAGTGGCGAAGAGATCAGTTAGAGAAGAATAAAGTTCGGCGAGAAGTGATTCGAGAGCGCAAAGCCGAGGAAAAAGTGAAGCGAAAAAAGCAAACTAGTGCTTGACTAAGGAAGGGTGATGACCAAACGCAAAAAACGTGGCCCTAGTGCTTACAATACCCCCTACGATGAGTTACCTGAATATTTTGCCATCTTTTCTCCATATACATGGCTATGGTTAGTAGAAATAATGCTTATGATGCTGGGAGGGAGTCTCCTAGTGGGTATGATAGCAGATAACTTTTTTCCCTTTGCACCTATTGAATTAGAATTTCTGGGGTTGGTGCTATTTAGTCTTGCTATTTCAACACCTAACTTTATGCTAGCTTATGGTTATAGTCGGGGTATTATTTTTTTGCAGCTTCTAGCTGCTATTTATGTTGTAGCTTCGATTCCCAATTTTTTCTTTGACTACGCTTGGCTTGCTCTTTTCCCTTTTATTTGCGGCTCTCTTGTTTTCTGGATAACTACTACTGAAAAATTTAGAGTATTTGTGTTACATCGAATGAAAATGGGTGAGTGGAAAAGAGAACAGTTAGAGAAGAATAAAGTTCGGCGTGAAGTGATTAAAGAGCGAAAAGCTGAAGAAAAAGCGAGGCGGAAAGTTGATCGTACAAGTACAACTAAAAAATAATATTTGAGGTGTCGATAGATAAGACTGATGTATCATTAATATGGCTTGGTAGAGAAAAATATTTTTTAGTTAAGGCAAGCGCTGTAGCGTTTAAATAAATCCCCTTTTGGCCACGATACATTTGACCGAATGGCTTTCCACATTCCTTTATTAAACTCCTTATACATACTTCGTCCGGCAGGCATTCTCTTATTGAAATGTGCTGACCATGCAATACCATCTGCTGTTCTTAGCATTATCGCGGCGGCACCAGAATTAGATGCTCCATTATGGTACCAATGGTGTCCATTCTTTTTCTTTTGTACTCTCCATCCTAAACCGTACCAGAATGTAGGTCGACGATGTTCAGGGAAATTTTGCTTTTTAATCATTGTCTGTATGCTAGATGGGCGAAGAATTGACGGGCGCCTTTGACCATCTACATGGTTAACAAATTTCACGATATCAACTGTCGAAGCAATCCAGGCGCCTGCAGCGCCCCAGCCCTGGATGTATCGTCCGGCATAAGGGAAAGGAGCAGAACTCTCGCCATCAATGACCGAGTTAACAGGCTTCCTACCTGGAAGGTCATAATAACTTACTTCTCCTGATATTTGATGAGATTTAAGCGTTTTTCCAAACTGCATACATTGAATGTCAATGGGAGAAAGAATGGTTTTTTTAACATAAGTTTCAAAAGGCATCGATGTTATTTTTTCCACTAACATACCTAATAGAGCATATCCATAATTAGAATACTTAAAGTTCTTACCTACAGGGTGGAGTAGTGGTTGGGTTTTCATATATCCAACAACGTGCTTAAATGAAGGCGGGTGAGGTATTGAAAAAAGCGAACTAATTTCTCTGGAAATCGGCGGTTGCATCGGTGAATTAATACGTCCTGATCGATTATATATTTCTTGCCCGCTGCTATGTCTGAGTAAATCTCTGACTGTAATCTTGTTTATGTTTGAGTTAATCTTTCTCCCTTCTGGTAAAGGAGTATCTCCAATAATTGAATAGACTTTATCATCTAAGCTCAATTTTCGCTGTTCAACTAATTTGAGAACAGCTACTGCTGCGATAGGTTTTGATACACTGGAGATACGAAAAAGATGATTAGCTTTCATTTTTTCCTTAGTGTTTAGGTCGGCGTAGCCAAAACCTTTTGCGTAGACTAAGCGTCCATTTTTAGTGATTGATAACGATGCACCAGGGATGTGGTATTTCCTTATTAACTCATTCATCAAACGATCAAATTGGTTAGAGCCTGGAAAGCTAGAGGGTAATGACCATGTATTAAGCGAAAAAAATAGCCCACTAAGTGCGAGACATATTGGTTTAATCATAATGGCGTCTCTATTATTTTTTTAAATACTCATCAAATAGGCTGTATTGCCACTGCCGTAAAGCAATAACGGCCGTATTGCCGTATTTTTTATCAAAGGGTTGAGGAATATCTTCTTTAATCAATTCGTTAAAGCTATTGGCAAGTTGCTGCATTTTCTTTTGCAGTTCAAGATTGGATGTTTTTGTTAGTAAACCATTCAAGACAATTAATTTTTCTGATTCTTTATCAAAGCGACATTGAAAAAACTCACGCTCCAGTTGTTGTTGATAAAAACGTTGTATTGGTCCGTTTGGGCGCCATGAAAAATTAGGTGCTATCAATAACTTGATACGGTTATTGGGTAGCAGCTCGATGATCTTTAAGCGGTCTAAATGGGCTAGCTTCTGAATGCAGTCGGTGGGCTTGATCGAATATTTATTAATAATATCTTCATAGGTCAGGCAGTTAATCACGTTGGCAGTAATCATCAATAACAGAGGATCACTGACAATTTGTTTTTCTTGCTCTTCGGTAAGTTCAACCAGTTCAGGTTGTTCCTGCATCATCAATTGGACCAAGTCGGAAATCTGTAGGCCGATTAATTGGCTAATTGAATCGAGCCGCTGTAGTGTAAAATTTTGTTCTGCAAATAGACGCTTTACTGAGGCTTCGCTCAACTCTAAGGCGTGGGCAACATCGGTATAGGTTTTGCCATGTGCTTTGAGTTGTTTCTTCAGGGTCTGTACGAGTGCTTGAATTTGCGCCATTGTTGGTTCTCCTGATCGCCTACGGCTAGTGCACAGTGTATTGTTTGGCTAATTTTGGCCTGTTTTCAGATATAGCTCAGCTCGTGGCCACACTCTCGACTTGGTGGAAGAGCCTACTAGTTAGCGGTCTATCATATGAAAGTATCATATAATAATTCTTTTGGTGAGCTATTTCTCTACTTTGCCAGTAAAAGTTGTAACTATTGTTACTTTTGAGCAAGCTTAATATTGTTAGATACAACGTCTACACAATAAAAACACGACAGAAACATGTTTAAAGGATCTTAATAATGCAAAGCTTGATTCGAACACTTGGAGCACTCCCTTTTTTGGTGGCGGTATTTCTTAATGCCTTTGTTGATCTGGGCCATAAAATCATTGTTCAAAATACAATTTTTAAGATCTACGATGGCCCGGAACAGGTAATTCTGACGGCTATCTTAAATGCTCTGATTCTTCTGCCCTTTATCTTGCTCTTTAGCCCCGCCGGTTTTATTGCCGATAAGTACCCCAAAAATCAGACGATGCGCATGGCTGCATGGGCAGCAGTGGGTTTAACGATTGCAATCACGATTTGTTATGCCTTTGGCTGGTTCTGGGTAGCTTTTGCGATGACTTTCTTACTAGCTGTGCAATCGGCTTTTTACTCTCCAGCAAAGTATGGCTATATCAAAGGCTTATTCGGTAAACAACGGCTCGCGCAGGCCAATGGTTTAGTTCAGGCAATCTCTATTGTGGCTATTCTGTCGGGCACATTAATTTTCTCGATTGCGTTTGAATATTGGTACTCCCCTGAGGCAACCACCAAAAGCGATATTTTGCTGAATTTGGTTCCTGTTGGTCTGATTCTGGTGGTGAACAGCGTGATTGAATTAATCATGATGTATTACTTGCCAACGCAAGAAGAAACGGATCGCGGCCGGACATTTGTGATGAAAGATTACGTCACAGGTAAATCAGCGGTTGCTAATTTAAAGCCATTGCTTCATCGCCATGCTATTCGGCAGGCGATGATTGGACTTGCGGTATTCTGGTCTGTAGGGCAGGTTATGTTGGCGGCATTTCCCGCCTTTGCTAAAGAAACATTGGGCGAAACCAATACCATTGTGATTCAAGCTATCTTAGGCGCCAGTGGTGTAGGCATTGCATTGGGCTCAGCGTTGGCAGGCCGCCTCTCACGAAACTATATCGAAACAGGTTTGATTCCTATCGGCGCAATAGGCTTTGCTTTAGGACTTTGTTTTCTTCCTTACTTAGAAAGTACGTTGTGGATGGCCATCGACTTTTTGTTTATTGGATTGATGGGGGGGTTATTCATTGTTCCCCTAAACGCATTGATCCAGTTTTATGCCAGAGAAAATGAGCTGGGGCAATTATTAGCAACGAGTAATTTAGTGCAAAACTTTTCTATGCTGTTGTTTTTGGTATTGACGGCTAGCTTTTCCTTATTGGCCATTAGCCCTAAAACATTATTGATATTAATCTCTATTGTGGCCGTTATTGGTGGTGCTTACACCATTATTAAACTACCGCAAAGTTTAGTACGTTTGTTGTTTGGATATATCGTTTCTCGTCGGTATCGTATCAATGTAGAGGGGATGAAAAATATTCCAGAGAAGAAGGGCGTACTACTATTGGGCAATCATATCAGTTGGATCGATTGGGCTATTGTTCAAATTGCCTCTCCGCGCCCGGTTCGTTTTGTGATGCTAAAAAGCATCTATCAGCGTTGGTATTTGCAATGGTTTTTTAAACTGTTTGGTTGTATTCCCATTGAGTCAGGGGCCAGTAGTCAAAAATCATTAGAAGATGTTGCTGAATTACTGAATAACGGTGAGGTGGTGTGCTTATTTCCTGAAGGAATGATTAGCCGCAATGGTCACCTTGCAGAATTTCGCCGTGGTTACGAGCGCGCAGCGGAAGCCTGTAATGAAGATGTGGTGATTTTGCCATTTTACCTTCGTGGCTTATGGGGTAGCCAATTTTCGCGCTCATCAGATAATTTTAAGCGACTGCGCAGTGGTGGTTTGCGTCGTGACTTAATTGTGGCGTTTGGTAAGCCCTTACCAAAAGATATTGAAGCAAGCGAACTTAAACGGCGTGTATTTGATCTATCAATCAGTTCCTGGCAGGCCTATGCTGAAAACTTGCCAACACTACCCGATGCCTGGATTGATAGTGTTAAACGCCAAGGTGATGCCTTATCAATTGCTGATACTTCAATGGGCAAAAAAGCTCAACCTTTATCAACCCATAGAGCATTAACCGGCGCGATTGCATTTTCCAGCAAAATAAAGAAATTGAGCGGAGAAAAAAATATTGGTTTGTTGTTGCCAACCAGTGCGGGTGGAGTATTGGCTAATATGGCAGTACTGCTAAGTGGTAAAACGGCAGTTAATTTAAATTACACGGCAAGTAGTGAAGCATTTATTTCCTCACTTGAACAGGCTGATATCGAAACTATTTATACGTCAAAGTTATTTTTATCAAAGTTAGCAAGACGCGGTATAAATTTCGAAAAAATATTAACCTCCTATAAAGTTATTTATTTAGAAGAGTTAAAAGAGACAATTCCTAAATGGAAAATGCTAACAATATTATTGTCGGTTAAGTTGCTACCTACTCGGTTGCTAAAGCTTTTATATTCTCGGTCTCATGATAACCAAGATACTGCTGCTATTCTTTTTTCCAGTGGTAGTGAAGGTTTGCCAAAAGGTATACAGCTAAGTCATATGAATATTATGGCTAACTTAAAGCAGATTGCGGATGTGTTAAATACGCGCGAAGATGATGTGGTGATGGCTTCTCTACCATTGTTCCACGCCTTTGGCTTAACGGTCACTCAGTTTATGCCTTTGATTGAAGCAATGCCGTTAGTATGCCATGCAGATCCTACAGATGCAGAGGGAACGGCTAAAGCCGTTGCAAAATATAGAGCAACGATTATGTGTGGAACGTCTACATTTTTACGCTTATATTGCCGCAATACAAAAGTGCACCCATTGATGTTTGATAGTTTGCGAATTGTTGTTTCTGGCGCAGAAAAATTAAACCCTGCGGTTCGCAGTGCTTTCAAACTTAAGTTTAATAAAGAAATTTATGAAGGTTATGGCGCAACAGAAACAACACCTGTAGCAGGTGTGAATATTCCTGCCGTGTTATCGACTGAAGACTGGAAAGTACAAGTAGGCGATAAGCCGGGGACTGTTGGTATGCCATTGCCCGGAACCAGCTTTAAAATCGTTGATCCAGAAACTTTTGATGAGTTGCCAACTGATGAAGACGGTATGATTCTTATTGGTGGTGCACAAGTGATGCAGGGATACTTAAAAAATCATGAAAAAACAGAGCAGGCCATTCGTGAGATTGACGGGGTTCGTTGGTATATCACAGGCGATAAAGGGCACCTCGATAAAGATGGATTTTTAACCATTGTCGATCGCTATTCTCGCTTTGCAAAAGTAGGTGGGGAAATGATTAGCTTGAGTGCTGTTGAGCAAAAAGTGCAGGAGAGTATTGTTTTTGGTGATGATGCCGATGGCCAGCAGCAAGATGTCGAAGTGGTTGCTGTTAATGTGCCAGATGAAAAAAAGGGTGAAAAAATTATTTTGCTCTGTGAGTATGAAATAGACATTCATGCACTAAAAAATGCCATGCTAGCAAATCGCTGCAATCCACTAATGCTTCCTCATAGTGTGATTACAGTGGATGCCTTGCCAAAATTAGGGTCTGGCAAGGTTGACTTTGCCCGTGCAAAAAAACTAACGTTAGCATAAGCCTTATTCGTAATAGGCGATTGAATAGAAGCCGCGTCAAGATTGTCTTTGATGTGTTATTCTTCGCCTTTTAATTTTTTGAATAATTTGAATACCGACGTACACTATTATGGCTTTATCCCACCTTATTGCTCATCACCTCCAACGACCAGACCCCAGTGCAACGACAACATTGACATTGCGAGATAGCTGTTGGACAAAAAATGGGCGTATCGAGGAATGCTTTCGTGAGTTAAAGCATTGTGTGATCAGGCGATTCAGTAAGGATTATGGTCGTTTTTCTGATGATCATGGCGCTCATCCATTGTCTAGCTGGTTGAAGCAATACAGTGAAGATAAAATGAGCTTTGAAAGCTTTAGCAAAAAAGCAATGGAGCATTTAAAGGTTGAGTTGGATAAAACAGAAGTGCCACTTGATGGTTTTTTGTTTTTTGGGCACGAAGAGCTAGAACACGAAAATGCAGTTCATATATTTTTTGTGCAACATAATACCGGGCAATTTATTGATGGTGATGTTGAGATAAACGAATCTTTTTATCTTGATACATCAAATGTTTGCCTTGCCGCTAAAATTAACGTCACAGACTGGCAGAGTGGTGACGTTCATCGCGCAGCTAATTCCCTTACCTTGTTGCGTTGGCGAGGTGAAAAAGAACTGACGGATGTATTTGTTAATTTTATTGGTTTTGCAGAAAAAATTGATGTCAGTGCTGATACTGAAGAATTCTTAAATATTGTCTCTGACTATACAAAAGACCTCCCTGAAGATGTTGCCCACTATACTAAGAAGCAGGTCGTAGACTATTGTTTGGAGCAAGACAAAATCGGTAAGCCAGTTGTTATTAATGAGCTATCTACTCAACTTAAAGAAAACCCCGTTCCAGCAATAGAAAATAGTGACGGAAGTGTGTCAGCCCCACCCCCTAAATTACCTGAATTTGCTTCATTTGTTTCTGAAAATAAGCCAGAGTCGAAGCTAGACTTAATTCCTGATAAATCAAAGCTGCGGCAGTTTGTGAGAATTAGCGGTCGTGACAATAATTTAAGTATGAGTTTTTCTTCCCGCTGCCTGGGAGACACTATTGTCTATGACCCCAACTCGGATAGTTTAACCATTAAAAATATCCCTTCTTCACTAAAATCACGTCTGGCAAAACATTTTCAAGAAAATAACTAGTGATAGATTCTCAGTGCATTAGATCCCTCTCTTTATTTTTTAATAATAAAAGAGAGGGTGTTTTTACTTTATAGCTATATTTTAGTTCACTTCAAATCCGCGTAAAAAGCCATACCCTGGCGGATTGGGTTGTGGAATATAAACTTTAATAAATGCATTTAATGGCGAGCCTCGAGGTAACGGTGGTGGCCCAGCTTTAACCGCTTGAGCAAAATAACCAGCTCCGACAGAGTAAGCGGGTGGTCCGCATATTTCAGATGGTGTGCTATTCAGTGCAGTAAAACAAAGCTCAACAGATGCATCTTCAGTAACGCTTGGGTCACCAAGATAAACGGTTACGCTGCTAATATGAGTCGGGTGAGCATCTACGCCGTCAATAGGGCAGATAAAGTCTGCGCCACCGTTCATGTTTGATGGAATTAAAAAGCTAGCTCCATCGAATTCAGCTTCTTTAGAATCATTTGATGATTGGCAAACGCCAACAGCAACTTGCTGAACCATTTGTGCTGAAGTGGGTAGTGCCAAACCAAAAGTAAAGGCAGAAAATATTATAAATTGAATAAAATTTCGTGTGATTAATCTCATAAAAAACTCCTGTAGTGTTAACTCTACGTTATATGTCCTCATTAGGGATTGACATCATATTCCTTTTTCTAAGTATTTTTTATCCCTAGTTATAGTGATCTATTGATAGTAAATTGGACGATTATTGTCGAATGACAAATAACTTTGAGGAAATTTGAGTCTTTAGTCGATACAATAGAAATCATATACACTTTCATTTATTTTAACTTCAGGATTAGAGAAAATGCCTAAGGCAAGTGAAATCAAGAAAAATGCTGCGATCGATTATAACGATAAAACCTATATCGTCAGGGATATTGAACGTTCTGTACCTCAAGGCCGAGCAGGCGGTAGCCTTTATCGTATGCGCATGTATGACGTTGTGACCGGTAGCAAAGTTGATGAAACGTTTAAAGATTCAGATATGCTGAACCTTGCTGATCTTATCCGTAAGCCGGCTATGTTTTCCTATATTGATGGCGATGAGTATGTCTTTCTTGATACAGAGGATTACACGCCGTACAACTTAAATAAAGAATCGATCGCCGAAGAAATACTTTTCATTAATGAGTCAACAGAGGGCGTTCAAGTTGTCGTCGTTAATGATGTACCGGTAGCACTTGATTTGCCGACCAGTGTTGAACTTGAAGTGATGGAAACAGACCCATCGATCAAAGGTGGCTCCGCAACATCGAGAACAAAGCCTGCATTATTATCGACAGGTGTTACCGTACAGGTTCCTGAGCATATTTCTACTGGCGATAAAATAAAGGTGAATGTCGAAGAGCGTAAATTTATGGGAAAAGCTGATTCTAAATAATTATTCTATGATGGTAATAGCTCTTATATAAAAACCGAATCAATGATGATGTAGGGCAATGACATTTTCATTGATTCAGCACTTTGAATGTATTTTTATTCTTGCTTTTTAAAGGGGTAAGCCAATTGCCCCATAAATGTTCTTGGTAGCCTTTTTGTTGTTCCATACTCTTTAGGCCAATGTTCTATTGGCATATGGTAAGTTCCAAATAATCGATCATAGAGCGGCATATGCACAGCATAGTTAGTATCAATGGCTGGCGCATCTGAACTGTGATGCCAGTGATGATATTGCGGTGTGACCAAGAAGTATTTTAAAGGCCCCCATGGAACACTGATATTCGAATGGACAATCACCGCTTGTAATGCCGCAAATGTCACATAAATATCCAATGCGGCTTTATCCGGCCCGAGTAGATACAAGGGCACCATTGCGATTGAGCGGTCAACAATAGTTTGTATGATATGGTTGCGTGAACCTGCGAGCCAGTCCATATGTTCAACCGAGTGATGTACTGCATGAAAAGGCCATAACTTTGGTATCTCATGAAAGCAGCGGTGCGACCAATACAGAACAAAATCAGCGCAGAAGATAATAATAATAACCTGAGCAAGAATCGGTAAACTTTGTAACGCTTGTTGTAAATCTGTGCTCAATGCCCAATCAAACACAGTAGCCACAAAATAATTGCCTATCAGTAATAGTATTGCGATCAATAAATGGTTGAAGCAAAAATACCATAGGTCGAGTTGCCACTCGGGTCGCAAGATTGCCTGTTCTTTATATTTGGGGAAGATTTTTTCCAGAAAAGTAAAAATAACAACGGATGCGATTAATGACAGGATTAACCAATCAAGCCCTAAAGAAAGTGGATTAGGGGTAACCGGCTCGACTGGAACGTTATATCCACCCAGCCACATTGCGATAGCAGTAAAAACAACGCCGATAGCGCCCAGTTTTCGCCGCTTGCCAAGAATAAATGTTAACAGCCCGAAAGCTAGCGATGTCCACATACCGACCATCAAAACAGTTTGTAGTGTTTCACCATCATAGGCTTGGCGCAAATCGGTTGTTGTAAGATAACTTGGAAATAAATAACACAGCACAGCTAGAAAGCTCAGTACACCCAGTCCGCAGGCAATATAGCCACTGATATTCCCATCACCAAGACGAAATTCTCGGTCGGACATATCCATAGTCTCTCTTGGGGTATATTCGTGCTCTTTTTGTTCAGGCATATCATCCTCATTGATAACAATAGTAATTCATCAAGCATAGTAAAACGCTTACCCTAAGGTGGGCAAGAGGCAGGCAGTTTCTATTGAGTTGCTCTTCCAATATTAACTAAGCGGCAATAAATAAACCTCTGTATAATACGGCCTTCTTATTTTTTACCTTTATGACTATCTTATGCCTCTTGCTAAACGAATTATTCCTTGTCTTGATGTTGATTGTGGCCGCGTTGTAAAAGGTGTCCAGTTTGTGGACATTCGCGATGCGGGTGACCCTGTTGAAGTTGCCAAGCGCTATGACGAACAAGGTGCTGATGAAATTACCTTTCTTGATATTACAGCAACTCATGAAGGTCGGGAAACTACAGTGCATACCGTAGAGGCGATTGCTTCTGAAGTGTTTATCCCCTTAACAGTGGGTGGCGGTATCCGTACATTAGATGATATTCGTACTATGTTGAATGCCGGTGCGGATAAGGTTGGCATTAATTCTGCGGCTGTCTTTAACCCTGAATTTGTTAAAGAAGCTTCAGAGCGCTTTGGTGCCCAATGTATTGTCGTGGCAATCGATGCAAAGAAAGTCAGTACTGGAGATGAATCTGCACGTTGGGAAATATTTACTCATGGGGGGCGAAAGCCGACGGGTATCGATGCCGTTGAATGGGCTGTGAAGATGGCTGGCTATGGTGCGGGTGAGATCTTGCTTACCAGTATGGATAAAGATGGCACTAAAGATGGTTTTGACCTTGCGTTGACAAGAGCTATTAGCGACGCGGTCTCTATTCCTGTGATTGCATCAGGTGGTGTGGGTAATCTTCAGCATCTGGCCGATGGTGTGACCCAAGGCGGTGCGGATGCTGTGTTGGCGGCCAGTATTTTTCACTTTGCTGAATATTCAGTACCTGAAGCAAAGGCATTTATGGCTAAACAGGGGATAGAAGTCAGAGAAGACCTGCCAAATTAGGCAGTGTAAAACGCTGCCCGTATCAATTATTGATACGGGAGAAGTGATAAGAGTATCAAGCGGCTTCGTTTACATATTCGCTGATACGATCAACTATTGCTGGTTCCGCAGTATTAAGGAATTCCATAAAGCCATTGATGCCATCAAGAGCTTCATTGGCGCTGTCATAGGGGCCAATATCCATTCCTTCACGAGTGCGGAAATACCAGTAGCTATGCTGAGTAAACAGGCGGTCACTACGAATAGGAATCTTTCCCGCTTCATTTTTGCGGCTCATTGCTACGCTATCCATTGTCATGTGTAAATCCTCTATAAAAGTATTTAAGCAATGTAATAATTATTTTAGCGCTTTTTTTAATAATAAAATGTGCTGAATTCGATAATTCACTGTTCAAATTCAAACAATCAAGATGCTTTCATTGTTGTATGCAAAATAAGCATTCTTACTACCATTCTAACTTTATACGGAGAAAATATCTCCGAAGTACGACGAACGGTGGTTTAAATATACTCAATGAGAGCCAATTAGGAACTGCTTCTCTTTGGTTTTGTGATGCGCGTCACATTTTTGCGTGTATATGTTTCTTATTAGGTGAGTGACTGTTTACCAACTTAGATGCACTTGTCAGCTGTATCCCCTGGGATGCTAATCTGGAGATATTCTTTTGGAGGTAATCCAATGTTTCTGGATAAGGGTGTGCAATGGCAATAGCATAGCCTCGGCGCTTAGCAACTGCTATAAATTGTGCGAACTGTTCATCAATAAAGGCTGGGTCTCTTTCATGGTCAAGAAAAATATCACGCTTTAGAGATGGGACATTGTGTTGTTGAGCGGTTTGCCATGCAATGCTCTGTGGAGTTGTCCTACTGTCGATAAAATAGAGCCCACGTTCGCTAAGAGTCTTCATCGTCCATTCCATGGGCAAACGCTTCTGTGTTAACAAGCTGCCCATGTGGTTATTGACCCCACTGATATAAGGGACTGACTCCAGAGCTTGATTCAGTGTTTGGTTAAAGTCATGTTTATCCATGAATTCAGTCAAACCTGCTTGTCCCAAGGGGTAATGGTGAATGTTGCTCATAGGTGCATGCAGGATGAGTTCTTTTTGCTGTTTATGAGCTTCTATTGCCAGAAATCGAGCATTGGGACTATGAGGAATAATGGCATAAGTTACTTGCCCGGGTAAGGCCAGTGCCGCCAAGCCTTGATTGCGGCTATATCCTATATCATCGATGATGATAGCGACGTGGGCGATAATATCTTGATTACCTTTATCGGAAACCGTCCCTTCCTCTGCATGGGATGCTGACGTTACCAATAGCGCAAAAAGTAAAGCGAGAGTAGGCCGCATAGTTGTAATGGTTTTGATTATTATGGTTATCCTTTAGCTAATTTTTTGTATTAGTTGCGTTTGTCTTTTTATTCAGAGCGGTTTGATTAAATATAGCGAGCCCTTTCAGCATATTTAGCGCTTCAAATAGTTGGTTGTCATTGGTATCACTGCCTTTGGATTTTTTGTCAGATTTATCCTTCTTATTCCCATTGCTATTACTTAAATGGCCGCTGAGATCTGCTTCTTTAATTCTCTGGTCACCACCTATTTCAGTAATCGTGGCTCGTTGAATCACAACGTCAGGCTCAATTCCCTGAGCTTGGATAGAGCGACCTTTGGGGGTGAAATAGCGAGCGGTTGTCAGCTTAATTCCTTTATCTTGAGCGACGGGTAAGATGGTTTGTACGGAACCTTTACCAAAGCTGCGAGTTCCCATGATGATAGCCCGATTATGGTCCTGTAAGGCGCCGGCAACAATCTCAGCTGCAGAGGCGGAGCCACCATTAATTAAAGCGACTATCGGTAAACCTTCGGCGAGATCACCTGTTTGAGCAGAGAAGGACTGATTGTTATTTTCTAAACGCCCTTCAGTATATACGATCAAGCCATCATTGATTAGTGCGTCAACGACTTGTACCGATGCTTGTAAGATTCCGCCAGGGTTATTGCGTAAGTCTAAAACGAAACCTTTCAGATCCGGATTTTTTTTCCGTAGCTTTTTGACCGCGGAAGCAAAGTCTTTACCTGTATGAGATTGAAATTGGGAGATACGGATATATCCGAAGTCATCTTCGATAAGTCGTGAACGAACGCTTTTTGTTTTGATGGTATCGCGTACAACAGTAATCGTGAGTGGTTTGTCTTCACCCTGTCGAACGATGGTGAAAATAACAGGTGTACCTTTAGGGCCGCGCATAATCTTGGCTGCTTCACTAATACTCAAACCGCGAATAGACTTTTCATCCAGTTTAATAATCAAATCACCTGCTTGTATTCCAGCTTTTTCTGCCGGCGTGTCGTCAATGGGCGTGATAACTTTTATGTAACCATTTTCACTGCCGATCTCTAAGCCTACACCGCTGAATTGCCCTTGGGTACTTTCTTGAAGTGAACTGAAGTGAGAGGCATCCAGGTAGTCAGAGTGTGGATCGAGTTCCTGTAGCATACCCTTAATGGCATTTTCCAAGAGCTCCTGATCGCTGACTGGTTCCACATAAGAGCGTCGAATATGATCAAAAATCAAAGTAAACAAACGTAAATCTTGGAGTGGTAATGGGTCTTTGCTATTGGTGTCTGCTTTGAGGTCAGCCGCGGTGGGTGTGGTTTCAGGTAATGTTTGTTGAGCGAGTGCTGGTGAGGCTATGTAGCACAGGCTAGAAGCAATAATTAAAACACGGCAAGTCAGGGACATAACAATCCTGTTTTTAATTGATGATTAGGAAGAGCTCAAGCATGCTCTTATGTATTGATGGTGACGAATCACCATCTTGTCAGTATGTGGCAGGCTTTTGGCTAAGCATTAACCTCGATTACGTGAACCAGAGGATAACCACGGTTTCGGGTTCTGCGGCTTACCGTTATGGCGTATTTCAAAATATAGCCCAGCTTGGGCTTGTCCGCCGGTATTACCTACCGTAGCGACTGGGTCATTACTTCTAACCCAATCCCCTGTTTCTTTTAATAGTGTTTGATTATGAGCATAAAGACTCATGTAACCATCGCCATGGTCAATAATCAGCAATAAGCCGTGTCCGCGAAGATAGTCGGAGAATATCACACGCCCATGATGTACGGATACCACTTGGCTCCCGGATTTCCCTGTAATAAATAAACCGTTCCAACGCAGTTTGCCATTAAGCCGGGGTGTACCGTAATTCCTTGTGATTCGTCCTTTGGCGGGAAAAGGTAGCTTCCCGCGAGCAGTACGAAAAGGCTTAGCGTCACCAGGTAGTATAAGCTTACTTAATGCCTGGGTCGCTTGCTCCAGTAATCGTTCTAACCGTTCATGATCACCTTGAAGCTTTGAGAGACTGCCGCCTTTCTTTCTAATTTCTCGGGTCAGTGATTTCAGTGTCGCCAATCGCTGTGACTGTGAATCTTTAAGCTCCTGATATTGACCATTGAGTTGCCGCTGTTTGCTTTCTAACTTTTCAGTCGCAGCGGTAATCGTTGTTTCAATCGCATTAATTTTGCGAATAGTATCCAAGTATTCATCCATCCTCTCCTTGTGGGCACCGATAATATAGTCGTGATAGCGCAGCATGCGCGTTACTCGATAAGGTTCTTCCTGGTTCAACATCAGCTTCACTTGGCTTTGGCGACCTAGTAAGTACGCTTGGCGAATGATGCGGTTAATTTGTGTTTGTTGTTTTTGTCGTGATTGTTCCAGATCAGCGCGCTGCTCCTGATGCTGGTTTAGCTGCTTTTTTTCGCGATTCAATGCCTCCTTGATAGACTGAATTTTTTTCGTCAAGGTGCCAATTTCTTCTTCAGAGGTTTGCAGAGATTGCTGCAGCTTGTCTTTGGAGGTTTTAGTTTTCGCTAATTCTTTCTGCAGCTTAGCAATTGTGACCGACAAAGCTTTAAGTTGCTCTTCGTAATCTTTCTCTGATTGGGCCAGAGCGACATTATTGCCGAGAGTAACCATCAGGCACGTAGATATAAATACTAGGGGGCGGATGAAAGGCCAAAGTCTCAAGGGTTATTCCTGTTTTTGTGGTCGTTTTTACATTCTAAATGTTGACGTATATCGTACTTTTTAGAACTGTCTGTCAAAACATGGGTCGATATAGCAGTGAAGTCTACCTTGTTGTTTTAGGAAAGACTATGACATCGCTTTATTCGTGTATAATGCGCACCGCTTATGTCTGCTGATTCACAAAAATATTAGAGGTAATTCGTGGAAGACGTCCTAGTTTTTATACAAGAGCAGATCTTGTTAGTTGCTGCTCTTGCAATCTTAGTTGTTGCTTTATATCGGCGTGAAAGCGCAAGCGGAGGAGCTAAGCTCTCTATTAGCCAAGTTGTTCAGGCAATGAATACCGATGTCGCGGTATTACTTGATGTCCGTGAGAGTAAAGAATTTGGCCAAGGGCATGTAGCAAATGCCATTAATATCCCTCATGGGAAAATAGGCGATAGTCTTAACCAGTTGGAAAAGCATCGCGAAAAGCAAATTATTGTGACTGATAGTATGGGGCAACATTCTGGTACTGTGAGTCGTTTACTGGCAAAAAGTGGTTTTACAGTAGCGCGTATGCAAGGTGGTATGGGCGAGTGGAAAAACGACGGTTTACCACTCGTTAAAGGCTAATATGAAGTAAAAATTATGTCCGATGTTACTATCTATACCACACGTTTTTGCCCTTATTGTGTGCGTGCGAAGCACCTGCTCGACTCTAAAGATGTTGCATATCGTGAAATCCCTGTAGACAGGGATGCTGGTCAGCGCCAGCATATGATGAAAAAGAGTGGGCGTCGTACCGTACCGCAAATTTGGATAGGCGAAAAACACATCGGTGGTTGTGATGAACTGTATGGGCTTGAGCGAGCAGACAAGCTAGATAAATTATTGAAACAACAGAAAAGTTAATAGGATTAATATGACTGATAATGAAACAAAAACAACGGAACAAGCCGGTGCTGCTCCAAATGACCAACAATTTTTTATTCAGAAGGTATACCTGAAAGATTTGTCCTTCGAAGCGCCAATGGGTGCTAAGGCATTTATTGATCAAATTCAGCCAAAAATTGACCAAGAACTCGGTACGGCGACTAAGAAAATTGATGAAAACCTGTATGAAGTAGTTTTAAAGATCACATTGACTGCGAAAGTAGAAGATGAAGTGGCTTTCTTGGTTGAAGTACAGCAGGCAGGTTTATTCCACATCAGTGGTGTAGAAGAAAGCCATTTGTCACGAGTGATGAATACGGTTTGCCCCCATATTATTCTTCCTTATACCCGTGAAACTATTGATAGTACCTTATCTAAAGGTGGGTTCCCTCCATTGATGTTACCGCCTATCAATTTTGAAGCATTGTTTGCGCAAGCAATGGAAGAGAAGAAAAACCAAGCTCACTAATATGTCCTGTGAATACAAGCTGAGCTTTATTGATCTCGGCTTGTAGATCTCCTCTTCGCTTTAAATTTCTAGCCTCCTGCTTATATCCATTATTTTCAATAGTTTAAATAAATCGATTTTCTTAAATTGATAGTTTATATTTCTGTGAATGTAATATTTTCCAAGGTTAAATAATAAACATCCTGACTATACTCAAATGAATGGCCGTGTATTTTCTGTGCGCATGGATAATAGTAAAGGTGTTTATGAATCAGAAATTGAGTCTTATTTTTCGACCATTGGTTGTCATCTCGGCAATCAAAGTCGCTTTAGTTGTGGGCCCTATTATTGTTCTGGTTAATCAGTGGGACTTGCTGGTTGAAGGTAATATTGATTGGGTTAAGTGCTTTCTGAGCTTTGTGATCCCGTACTCAGTCTCAACGGCATCATTTCTTATGGCTCAGTCGGGTTATGAACATACTGATAAAGAGTCTGTAGATGCTATTCATAGCCTCGGGAGGATAGGCGAGATTATTGCAGATTTAGAGCGTCTGGGCGAAAAAGTTTTCAATAACGCAACAACAGTGAATAGTCGTTCAAAAGACCGCAGTGCTTATGCGGAGGAAGTGCTCGCCAAAACACAAACTAATGCTGAGGCCAGCCAGAGCATCAGCTGCCAAGTTGAGGAATCTCCCAAGCAGCTCGCAACGATTGCCGATACATTTAATGAAACAAATCAGCACATTAAAGAGCATCTCATCGAAATGGAAAAGAATATTCGTTCTACTGATAGCGTGCTTGAAGTCTTCGAAGATTTTAGTAAAGAGTTTGAAAAAATATCTAATATGACGTCCAGTATCCGGTCTATTTCAGATCAAACCAATTTATTAGCACTAAACGCAGCCATTGAAGCTGCTCGAGCAGGTGAACAAGGACGAGGTTTTGCCGTTGTTGCCGATGAGGTAAAAGTGCTGGCCAAGCAGTCTGGTGATACTGCGGAACAAATTACCAAAATGATGAAAGATATCAGTGACTCGATGGTATCACTTATTAATCAGGTTAAAGCCTTGGGTGAAACCATTCGTAACGATGGCGATAAAGAAAGTCAGGATGACATTGGTGTAAAAGCAGAGGGTGTCAATGCCGCTATTGAAGAGACCAAAATGACAGCGCTCAATGTGGCTCAGCAAGCTCAACAGCAGTCGCAAAGTATGCAAGATATTCTTTCTCATGTCTCTGAAATGGCTGAGTCAACAAAAGACACGATCAAAGGGTCTGCCGCCAATATGGAGGTAGGCAAAGAGATGATCTCTGCAGCCCAAGACGCTAAGTATCAATTGGTAGAAATAAAAAAATTACTATCGAATGTTCAATAATTAACTCCTCTAAAACGTCTATCGATATTGTGAAAAGGCAAGCTATCCACTGTTTAGTGATAGATTCTCTAGCAATATGATTCAATCCATAATAAAGTCGATGCTTTGATTTATTTCTAAAGGATTGACCATGATCGTTACTAATATTGAAATCATCCCTGGCCGTAAAATTGTGAAGCACTTAGGTATGGTGCAAGGAAATACTGTTCGTTCCAAGCATGCCGGTCGAGATATTATGGCAGGTTTTAAAAATATATTTGGTGGTGAGCTCAAGGGGTATACTGAGTTGTTGACAGAGTCTCGTGAAGAAGCGGTGGACCGTATGAAACAACAGGCTCAGGCAATTGGTGCTAATGCCATTCTTAATGTACGTTTTTCTACCAGTTCTGTTGCTGCTGGCGCCGCTGAATTATTTGCTTATGGTACAGCGGTTGTTTTGGAATAAATATAGAGAAGATAAGGGTTAAGTTATGTACGATTTAATAATTATATTTATCTTATTAGTTCTGGGGTATGTTTTTGGGCAAGCTGCTGAAAAACGGCATTTTCGATCTATTATTAAACGCGAAGAACAATATCGAGATTTACTGACATTTAGTAAGCGTTTTCCTTTAGACGCGGATTATGATCAAAAAGCAAGCCTTGTAGGTGGTAGCGTTGTTATCTCGGTAGATTACTTTAAACGCTTTGCGGCAGGTTTGCGCAATCTAATTGGTGGCCGCGTAACCACTTATGAATCGTTATTGGAACGCGCTCGTCGCGAAGCTCTTTTACGAATGAAAGAAGAGGCACGCCAGCAAGGAATGAATACCATTGTTAATGTAAAGCTAGAAACATCATCCATCACTAAAGGCCGAAGGAATCAAGTTGGTGCAGTTGAAGTTTATGCCTATGGCACTGGCTTAGTTTCCAATATTGACCAGTAGTCGTTCTCTGATGATTTAATTTTTTATTAAGCAAAAACTATGGACTATCAAAATCCGAAAATCCCTGAAGGAATTAATGTCACTGATGAACATCCTCTTAAGGGGTTTCTTTATCTGTTAGCAGCGGTTGCAGGTACTATTGCTATTATTGTCTTGGTTATTTCTTTGAGTATTGGTGAGCTTGCTAAACTTGTTCCATTTGAAACTGAAGTAAGCCTAGCAGAAAAAATAAAAGCCAATGTTTCAGATGATGCTATTGAAAACCTTAATGCTTCAGAACAGGCTCGTCATCAACAGGTTCAAGCGTATTTACAAAACTTAGCTGATAAGCTTAGTCGGGCACATCAACTTCCCGAGGAAATAAAGATTACGGTTCATTATCTCGATGAACCTGTTATTAATGCTTTTGCGACACTGGGCGGACATATTTTTATCTATCAAGGGCTTATAGATGTGTTGGATAGTGAAAATGCATTGGCTATGGTCGTCGCCCATGAAATCGCTCATGTGAAATACCGCCACCCTATCGTGGCTTTAAGTCGAGGTGCGAGCATCGGTTTAATCTTATCTATGCTGACAGGAGTAGGAGATGGCGGTAGTATCGCGAGTCAAATGAGTTTGTTAACGTCGCTTGCATTTAGTCGCAGCCAAGAAACGGAATCAGATATCGATGCTTATAATGCGTTAATTAGCTATTACGGCCATGCGCAAGGTGCTACAGATTTATTTAATGTATTGAAAAAATCAAATCATATATTAAGTCCGCCAGAATTGTTAAGTTCTCACCCTTTGTCAGAAAAGAGAATTGAAAAACTGAATGAATTAGACAAAGGTGCCTATGCTCATTGCTCGAAAAACTCAATGGGGTGTCAGTTAACGCCATTGCCAGATTTTTTGGGAGTTAATTAGTTCAAGTGCTGTGATCTACCTTAGGCTTTAGCTTTCATTCACTATTATTAGTTTTCAGACTTTTATAAAAAGACTAAAGGTTCGGTTTGAATAACCAGTTAAGAGATAAAAATTTTGAGTATTTCATTAATAAGTTGATTTGTATTTTATTAACTTTTTTTGTAGGTATTCTCTTGTCATCCTGCGCAATGATAAAAGATAGTAACAACGATGCTGACAACCTTCAATCGAACGGTTATAGCCCTATAAAGATTAATGGTGATCATAGCCAGATTGATTATCCGATAACGATTTATTTACCTAAAGACTATAAAGAAGACGCTGATGCACGTTATCCAGTGCTGTACGTATTAGATGCTGAATGGTATTTTCCTCTGGTGGCGAACAAGGTTAATCAGAAAAATAAATCGGTTATTGTTGTCGGTATAGGTAATACTGATGGGAAGATTGTAGGAAGACGAATAGTCGATTACAGAATGCCTGGGGCACTTGCTTATTATACTTTTTTAACTCAGCAAGTCATCCCATTTGTGGATTCACATTATTTAACCGACACGTCGAGCAGAGGGCTAATTGGCTATAGGTTGGGTGGTCTCTTTACAGGGCTAGCCATTTTATTAGAGAACCCAAACGACCGATATTTTAATCGTTATATTTCTCTGGATGGTAGCTTTTTAGATCAGCCATTAATTATCGATGACCTGGAATCCCAACTGTTTGCGGTGGCAAAAGATTTGCCCGTACAGATAGTTATAACTGGTTCTACATTAAATGATGGTAATGGCCCCTATGCAGAACAATTTTATCATTTGCTAAATGATCGTCATTATAAAAATGTTGATTTAATGTATTGGCCTTATGTTGTTGATAGCTACAATGGCTTTTTATTATCTATTGATGATATCTTGGAAAGGCTTTATTGATTTTCTGAAAAGTGATTGATCATAATGTCTTTCATAGCAGTCGCTGCAGATGATAAGGCATAGCGCCTGCGATGAATAAGACCTACTTGTCGGGTCAGTGATGGATTTACAAGTGGACGGCAAACCGCTCCCATTTCTTGCATTTGTTGAGCACATGCTTTGGGTACAGTGCCGACTCCTAATCCCAAAGAAACCATGCGCCCTATAGTGGATAATTGATGTGTTTCTATATGTGGGGAGAACTGAACATCCAGCCCTTTTGCAGTTTCCTTGATGTATTCTTGTAGACTGGCGGGTTGCAGTAAGGTGAGAAAAGGGTATTGAAATAGATCAATCCACTCCACATGTTCTCTGTTAAGTTGATTGGCTAGTTGATGTTCGGCAGGTAAAACAGCAATAAATTCTTCTCTAAAAAGTGCTGTAAATTGGATGTCATCATTTTCTCCTGGATCAAAACACACTCCTAGTTCTACTCGCCCAGATCGGGTTTCTTCAATAACGGCTTCATTGACGACATCATGTATCCGAATATTAATATTCGGGTATTTTGACTGATATTCAGACAGTATGGTGGGTAGTATGCTGCCTGCAAAAAAGGGCATTGAGGCAATGGTCAACTTCCCTCTTTTTAGGGAAAATAAATTCGAAATGTCAGTTAAGGCGTGCCCCCAATCAGCCAGTAGGCGTTGTGCAACGGGTAGAAAGGCCTGACCTTCTGGCGTCAGCGCTAGCGTTCGTGTCGAACGAGTGAGTAATGAGCCGCCTAATATTTCCTCAAGGTTTTTGATTGTGATGCTCAGCGCAGGTTGAGACAGGTGTATACGATCACAGGCCTCAGCGAAACTTTGGCTTTCTGCCACCGCAACAAAAGCCGTTAATTGCTTAATCGTGATATTCACGTCTCTTTCCACCTCTTAATGATTGGCTTATTAATAAAAATTATAAATCAATTAATGAATTTTTTATATTTGATAAATATATCATCCTGCTGGATGATGATCCTATTGACGATTTATCTTGCATCTGGAGTTTTTATGGCAGGTTTTGACAAAGTGGTAAGTGGTTATGCCGAAGCTCTGGAAGGCTTGGATAGCGATATGACCATTATTGCCGGCGGGTTTGGGCTTTGTGGTATTCCTGAGGGGTGTATTAATAAGATCAAAGAGATGAAGGTGAGTGGTTTAACCTTTGTTTCTAACAATTGTGGTGTGGATGATTTTGGTCTTGGTTTATTACTTAAAGATAAGCAAATTAAAAAAATGGTTTCATCTTATGTCGGTGAAAATGCTTTATTTGAAAAGCAGGTGTTATCAGGTGACATAGAGGTCGAGTTGACTCCACAAGGCACATTGGCAGAGAAGATGCGTGCAGGTGGTGCTGGCATTCCTGCTTTCTATACCGCTACGGGCTATGGAACACCGGTAGGTGAAGGTAAAGAAGTGCGTGAATTCTCTGGTCGAAAATATATTTTGGAGGAATCGATTACGGGTGACTTTGCCATTGTTAAGGGCTGGAAAGCCGATCGTTATGGCAATGTGATTTATCGTCATACTGCGCAAAACTTTAATCCTATGGCTGCAACAGCAGGGAAAGTTACTGTGGTTGAAGTTGAAGAAATCGTTGAGCCGGGAGAGCTTGAGCCTGCTCAGATTCATACGCCCAGCATCTATGTCGATCGTTTGGTGTTGGGTAGTTTTGAAAAACGTATTGAGCAGCGAACGGTTGCTGCTGGTTAGAAAGAAGCAAATTAAGTAGAGAATAAAAGAAATGGCTCTAACGCGAGAACAAATGGCCCAAAGAGTTGCACGAGAAATGCAAGATGGGTTCTACGTCAATCTTGGTATCGGTATCCCAACACTTGTGGCTAATTATGTACCTGAAGATATCAACGTGATGTTGCAATCAGAGAATGGACTGTTGGGTATGGGGACATTTCCCGATGAAAGTTGTATTGATGCAGATATGATTAATGCAGGTAAGCAAACGGTTACCTCGATTAAAGGGGCTTCTATATTCTCGTCGGCTGAGTCTTTCGCAATGATACGAGGCGGTCACGTGGATTTAACTGTACTCGGTGCTTTTGAGGTGGATGTAGAAGGTAATATTGCGTCGTGGATGATTCCTGGAAAGTTGATTAAAGGGATGGGTGGTGCAATGGACCTAGTGGCTGGAGCTGATAATATTATTGTTACTATGACTCATGCGAGCAAGCATGGTGAGTCAAAGCTTCTTAAAA
The DNA here is from genome assembly GCA_947487765.1 of uncultured Pseudomonadales bacterium. Lineage (GTDB taxonomy): Bacteria > Pseudomonadota > Gammaproteobacteria > Pseudomonadales > Cellvibrionaceae > CANLBN01. Next base: position 386,642 of record CANKXO010000004.1, read on the forward strand.
AATGTTCTCTTCCATTGACTGGTGCAGGATGTATTAAAAAGGTGTTAACCGATCTTGCCTATATAGAAATAACCGAGGGTAAGTTTTTTCTGAAAGAAATTGCGCCCGGCATTTCAGTGGACGAGGTGGTTTCAAAAACTGAAGGTGAACTGGTCATTCCAGAAAAAATTTCTGTCATGGAGTTCTGAGATAATATAGGGAATGAGTTTTTGTAATGCTCTGAGTAACTGACTATTAATCAATAATAAAAAGGTAATCATCATGAGAAGAACAACGCTTTTACTATCAATTATTTTAATAAGCCTATTTACTTCTATTAGTGCTACTGCTGCGAGTGACAAAGTGTATCGATGGCGTTTGGCTGAAACATGGCCGACAAATTTTCCTATTTTTGGTGATGCTGCCAAAACCATGGCAAAAAATGTCAAAAGGATGTCCGGTGGACGTTTGCTAATAACAATTGACTCAAAAAATAAACACAAATCAGCATTCGGTATTTTTGATTTTGTAAAATCAGGCCAATATCAAATGGGGCATACAGTATCTTATTACTACAAAGGTAAAGATATTAATACTTTATTTTTTACGACCCTGCCTCTAGGTATGATCGCCTCTGAGCAATATTCATGGTTCTATTATGGCGGTGGCAAGGAGTTGGCAGCTAAGGTATTCGATAAATATGGCATCATGCATTTCCCTGGCGGTAATACTTCAAATCAAATGGGTGGATGGTTCAAGAAAGAAATTAACACCATTGAAGACCTTCATGGGTTGAAAATGCGTATTCCTGGTTTTGCCGGTGAAGTACTTGCTAAAGTAGGCGCCAAACCTACATTAATTCCTGCTGGTGAACTGTACACTGCGTTAGAGCGTGGCTCAATTGATGCGTTAGAATGGGTTGGGCCATCTCTTGATCTTAGAATGGGTTTTCATAAAATAGCACCGTACTACTATACAGGTTGGCATGAGCCTGCTGCAGAACTTTCATTCATGGTGAATAAAAAAGCCTATGAGAAATTGCCAGAAGACCTTCAGGCTATTCTTGAAGTCGCTATGCAAGAAGCAGCATTTCAAATGACGGCGCAATCCAATCATGCAAGTGCTGTGAACTGGGCCAGCATGAAACAGGATTACCCCAATATTCAAGTAAAATCATTTCCTCCTGCAGTGATGGATGCATTGAAAAAAGCCAATACAGATTTACTTAATGCTTTAGAGGAGAAAGGTGGGCTAACGGCAGAAATTATTAAGTCACGAAGAGAATATATGACGAAAGCAAGAGCCTGGACAGAGATCTCTGATCAAGCCTACCTAAATAATTTATAAACTATTCGGCTTGCATCGCGTGAATGAATATTGGAAACTTGATTGCTAATATGACTGAAAAACAGAGGCCGTCTACATGACAAAAGAAATAGTAATTGCAGCAGCTCAACGTACACCGATGGGTGGCTTTCAAGGTAGTTTGGCTTCTGCCTCTGCATCAGCTTTGGGTTCTACAGTGATTCAGGCAGTCATCAATAAATCCAGTGTGAATGCTAGCGATATTGACGAAGTTTATATGGGTTGTGTCTTGCCTGCAGGTCTTGGTCAAGCACCTGCAAGGCAAGCGGCATTAAGTGCTGGCTTGGGAGAAAACGTGCCTTGTACAACGATTAATAAGGTCTGTGGTTCTGGTATGAAAGCGGTGATGTTGGCAGCGGATCAGATTGCCTTGGGTCATGCTGATATTGTGGTTGCTGGTGGTATGGAGTCTATGAGCAATGCACCTTATTTATTAGATAAAGCTCGCTCTGGCTATCGCATGGGGCATGGTCAGATTATTGATCATATGTTTTTGGATGGTTTACAGGATGCCTATGATGGCGAAGCGATGGGTTTGCACGCGCAAACAACAGCGAATGAATACCAATTAAGTCGACAAGCAATGGATGATTTTGCTTTACAGTCATTAGGTCGAGCGCAAGAAGCAATAGAGCAAGGCTGGTTTGCTGAGGAAGTGACTCCCGTAACGATTAATACTCGTAAAGGCGAAGTGATTGTTGACACAGATGAGCAGCCAGGTTTAGCAAAGCCAGAAAAAATACCTAACTTACGCCCAGCCTTTACGAAAGATGGCACAATTACCGCAGCCAATTCCAGCTCGATTTCTGATGGGGCATCGGCGCTAGTGATTACTCATGCAGAAAAAGCCAATGAATTGAATCTACCGTCAATGGCAAAAATTATTGACTATGCCTCTCATGCGCAAAAGCCAAGCACTTTCACTTGTGCACCTATTGGTGCGGTAAAGAAAATATTGGCCCGACAAAATCTTACGGCTAGTGATATCGATTTAGTCGAAATCAATGAAGCGTTCGCGATGGTTGCCATGTTGGGCATGCAGGAAATAGGTTTTACGGCTGAGCAAACAAATATTGCTGGTGGTGCTTGTGCCTTAGGTCATCCTTTAGGTTCCAGTGGCTCTCGTATAATTGTGACTTTATTGCATAACCTGATACGCACAGGGAAAAAACGTGGTATAGCGGCATTATGTATTGGCGGTGGTGAAGCAACAGCGATTCTTATTGAACGCCCATAGGTTTATGAGGTAGTTTGATTTTCTACGTAATCATTTTCCAGTGATTTTTAATTTTAATAATAAGGTTAAACAATGAGTCAAACTGCTCTTGTGACTGGTGCTGCAGGCGGTATTGGTTACGCTATCGCTCATCACCTTGCGATGACAGGATATCGTGTCATTGTTAGTGATCTATCAATAGAGTCTGCGCAATACGCGGTAACGGCAATTGTTAATGATGGTGGTAATGCAGAAGCTTGTGAGCTAAATGTGGCATTAGAAAGTCAAATAGCTAGTGTCATCGATCAAGCAGGACATATCGATGTGCTTGTGAATAATGCAGGTATACAGCATGTAAGCAGTCTGGAAGATTTTCCAGCAGATCGCTGGAAGTTAATTATCGATATATTATTAACGGGGCCAGCCTTCACGACCAAAGCGGTGTTGCCGTTAATGAGGGGTAATAATTTCGGACGAATTATTAATATTGGTTCAATACATTCTCTAATCGCATCGCCGTTTAAAAGTGCTTATGTTGCTGCCAAGCATGGACTGATTGGGTTTTCTAAAGCGATAGCGTTGGAAACAGCGGACAACGATATTACTATTAATACTATTTGCCCTTCTTATGTTAAAACTTCATTAGTTGAGGCGCAGATCGCCAGTCAGGCCAAGCAGCATGGAATTTCAGAAGAGGAAGTTATTGAAAAAATTATGTTGGCACCTATGCCAAAGAAATCTTTTATTGATACACAAGAAATAGCGGATACTGTCAGCTATCTTATTTCTCCTGCAGCTCGAAATATGACAGGGCAGACCATAGTATTGGATGGTGGATGGACAGCTAGGTAATTGATGTAGATCTTGAAAAGCGTCCTTGCTCCTCTAAATTTTCCTTACTGAAATTACCTTATTGCTTGAGCAGTTTTGGCTTTGCGAACTAACTGAATAAACTCTGTGCGATAACCAAACTTATCTTCCCCCTTGCTAGCCTGAGCAGAGTTAATTACATTGTCGTAATTATAATTGCCGGTGTACTTCCCACCCTTTAATAGTTGAGAAAACCCAGCTACCGCTGTCGCAAATTGTATTTCTTTATCGACTTTATTGTTTTGTAATTCACCTTCCATATTAATTGTTTTAGTGATTAATTTAGAGGTATCTTCATTAGGCAATTTATAACGAATTTTTAAAAATCCATATTCATTTCTTAAAGAAGCTTGCTTATCTTCTAATATTTCTTTCTCATTGTTGTTGCTATAACGTAAAGGGTCAATGGAAGGCTTCGCCTCCGAGTTTTTTGGGGTGATCTCATACATGGCTGTTACGGTATGGCCTGCACCAATATCACCAGCATCAACTGCATCGTTGTTAAAGTCTTCACGATTAAGGTGGCGTGTTTCATAACCAATAAGTCGATATTCAGATACGGTATTTGGATTGAACTCAACTTGAATTTTTACATCTTTTGCAATTGGGAACAATGTAGAGGTTGCTTCGTTAATCAAGACTTTTTGGGCTTCACTCATTGAGTCGATATAAGCAGCAATACCATTACCATTTTGTGCCAGCTTCTGCATCATATGATCGTTGTAGTTACCTTGGCCAAAACCCAGTACAGAAAGAAAAATTCCTTTTTCACGCTTTCGTTCAACAAACCCTTTAAGTTCTTCTTGATTGGTAATGCCCACATTGAAATCACCATCGGTTGCTAAAATGATACGGTTAACAGCTGTTTTATCAAAATTGGACTCTGCCAGTTGGTACGCAAGCTTAATGCCTTCTCCTCCCGCTGTAGAGCCACCTGCATTTAATCTATTTAATGCATTGAGGATTGTTTGTTTTTCTTTTACCGGTGTTGGCTCAAGCACTTGCCCTGCTGCGCCGGCATAAACTACGATGCCAATAGTATCGTCTGGATGAAGGCTGTTCAACAACATGCTCATAGATTGTTTGACTAACGGTAGCTTGTCTGGGCTGTTCATTGAGCCAGAAACATCTAGTAGTAAAACTAAATTGCTGCGTGGCTGTTGGGTAGGAGCAATATCGTAACCTTTGACGCCAATATGAATTAGTTGTTTGCCTGGATTCCAAGGTGATGGGTGAACAACAACCGATGATTTAAAGGGCTGAGATTTTGATTCTGGCAACGGGTATGCATAATCAAAGTAGTTAATCATTTCTTCGATGCGTACGGCATCTTTTTGTGGGAGTACACCATGATTTAATTGTCGGCGAACAAAACTGTAAGATGCTGTGTCGACATCAATTGAAAAAGTAGAGACGGGTTCTTCACTCACTAATTTAATAGGATTGATTTCTACTGATTCAAATCGGTCTCTACCTTCATTCTGGTAAGTTTGCTGGGCAATAATATCAGGTGCTATTTCTGCTTCTACTGGAGTTAAGGATTTGGCAGCCTTAGCTTTTTCTTGTGCGAAGGATTTAGTGGTAACTAGGTCAGATTTGTTTTCGCTAGCGCCTAGTGCTGGAGATTGTAATCTCGAACGGTCTTCTAACACTATTGATGGTGCAGGTGCTGATATTATGGCATCTGCTTCGTTAGCACTGGGTGATGGTATCGAGGTGCTGGCCAAATTATTTTCTTTAATCGCAATACTAGATTGTGGAGCAGGACTTGCGGGTTTAGCTGGTGATTTCGCTTCCGTAAGTATTTCTTGCTTGTCAATAACGATAGCTTGCCCCTGGTAGTCGTCTCTTTTTTGAAGAGCAATTTCTTCACTTAAGCCCACTGATTGTTCGTGAAGAATCGTTGAGCTCAGGTCGACAGATGGTTTATAGGTTTGTTGAAATAATAGTGTGCCCATCACAGCAACTGAAACAGTCGCAACACCAGAATAAAAAAGTTTATTGTTTAAGGTCATCATAAGGTTTTTCCTACTTGCATTTAATAAGTTGCTTATAGGACGAACCCAGAACCAGAATCCTTGGTGAGAATTTTGATTATTTTCAGAAGTGCCAGTATCTGAATTTTGTTGTTCCTCTTGCTGATTTTTTTCTTTTTTATGCTGTACAAACTCAGCCATAGCAAGATTCATTGCTCGCTTTTTGGCATTTTTATCGATGGGTGGTGTATCCATATCCGATAGTAAGTCGTTTAATTTGTCATCGGTCATAAGTCCTCCTGGCCAAACATTGACTGGAGCTGTTTGCGAATTTCGTGAATGCGCCAGGAAATTGTGCTTTCCTTAACGCCTAAAATAGTAGCGGCTTCACCATGGGTAAAGCCCTCCGCATGAACCAATAATACTGTTTCTTTCATGCCTTCAGAAAAACTATCTAAACGATTCAGTAATTGTTGAATTAAGATTTTTTTATCAGGCTGTTCATCATGGAGTGTATCGACTAAGGCGATTTCTTGTTCGGTAGTGTGTTGATGGCGTGTCTGGCTTTTCTGCCAATCTTTTGCGCAATTGATCACCAATCGGTAAAGCCAGCTACTAAAGCTGGATTCAAAGCGGAATTGTTCCAGTCCACGGGCGAGCTTAATGCAGGCCTGTTGAGCCACATCTTCAGCGTCTTCACGGTTGCCACACCACTTGAACGCAAACTTGAACAATGTATCGTAGTGGCGTTCGAGAAGAGTCTCGAATGCCTGAGCATCGCCCGCTTGCGCCTGTTTGATTAGATCGTCATCCTGCATCAAGCACTTCTTTAAAGGTGTTTGTTTATCATCTAAGGGTTAGACGATAAAGATCCACAAATCCTTGGTAAATTTCTTTTATTTTTTAAACTCCACTCATAGGCGGCTATTCTTTGAACCAAAATTCGATCTCTTCGGTCTCTTCTTCAAATCGAGCAGAGTGTAACTGGTGTTTGTTGACATGGTACCATTCACCGGTTTTGTAAGCCGTTTCCTCTTCTCCATCGATAGTGAGATATAAGCACCCTTTGGTAATAACACCGTAGTTGTCTGTTTCATGTGTATGGGGTTCGATGGTAGTGCCTACGGGGTACATGGCAAAGAGTACATCACAATCTTTGCCTTGTAATCGAAATGCATCGAAACGATCAGAAAAAGCTTCCAGTTGTCGAAACTTTTCAGGGAATACAATGGTTTTCATCGTTTGCTGTTCTCTCCTTTTATCATTTTTTACCAATTGCTTTTTCAACGGCTTTCTGAGCATGAATCACTGTGGTATCGATTAACCGAATAGGTGTATCTGTTTGTTTAACCAGCATACCTATTTCAGTGCAGCCAAGTATCACTGCTTCGACGCCTTGATCTGCCAACTGTTGTATGATGCGTAGGTATTCCTGCTTCGACTTTGTTTCTATTTTACCTAAGCACAGCTCCTCATAGATCACGCGATGGATTATTGCTCTGTCGCCATCGCTGGGAGTAATAACATCTAAACTATATTTCTCACTCAGTCGACCCTTATAAAAATCTTGTTCCATTGTGAAAGCTGTACCCAGTAGTCCGACCCTTGTTATGTTGTCGGCAATTAATACTTCGGCAGTAGCATCAGCAATATGAAGTATGGGGATATCTAAAACCTCTTCGATTGCTGGCGCAACTTTGTGCATTGTATTGGTGCAAATTAATAAAAAGTCTGCCTTAGCCGCTTGAATTTTCAGCGCTGCATCAACCAGTATTTTCGCGGTACCATTCCAATCGTTTAGATGTTGTAGTTTTTCCAGTGGGGCAAAATCAATACTGTAGAGGGCAATTTCTGCGGAGTGCAATCCACCAAGTTCAGCCTTTATGCCTTCGTTGATCGCTCGATAATAATTCACGGTACTTTCCCAGCTCATACCGCCTAGTAAACCTATGGTTTTCACAGGATGGCTCCTTTTAGTGAATGATTCATTGAGAGCTAGAGTAGACTTCTATTTATGAATAATAAATAGCTATAATAGAATTAAAGCTATTCATATTTGGATAGCTGAGTTCATCATAAACGCTACGACTATCTATTAATTGGAACCTATTCACTAGATTATGAATTGGGATAATTTACGCTATTTTGTTGCTGTCGCGAAACAGGGGAGCTTAAGTGCCGCTGCTCGACACTTAAATGTGTCTCAAGCGACGGTATGGAGAAAGATTTTCCAGCTAGAGAGTGAGTTGAGTACATCACTATTTAAGGCTAGTCGAACAGGTTACATCATGACCCCTTCTGGTCTGAAACTATTGCCTCTCGCAGAACAAATGGCTGTGGCGGCAGAAGAAATGAGCCGTTCTTTACAGCAACCTAGTGCCTTACAGGGGACGGTAAGGTTAACTGCGCCAGATATTCTAGCGACTCATTTGGTGCGTAATGTTGTTCAGCCCTTACATACTGAACAGCCGGGGCTCGTTATTGAGTTAGTAACATCGAGCCCATCAGCACCATTATCCTCTCGTGACACAGATGTTGGTATTCTAACTAATAAAAGTCATTCGCCTCAGATGATTCCCTTGTCACAATTTAAGCTTCCGTTTGCGCTCTATGGGTCTACAAACTATCTTGCGCATTCGATATGTCTTTCGGATCTTGCTGGGTATAAGCTTATTGATTTTGATGATGATAGTGAACACCTAGCTCCAACAGGCTGGTTTAAGCGCGCAGTGACAATGGAGAGAAGCTTTCGCAGTAATAACCCTTTGGCACGGAAAAAAGCAGCTATGGCGGGTATGGGCTTGGCACTACTGCCTAGTATCTATGTTGATGACAGCGAGTCGCTCAATAAAGTAGTTGATGAAAGTGTTATAGGTGCTTTGAATCTATTTCTTTATATCAATAAGGAAAGGCAGGCTTTCCCTAATGTATTAGAGGTGAGCCAATATTTGCAGCGAGTTTTAAAGCAGCTTTTGTGTGGTTGATAGCAGGCTGAATTTTTACGTTCTAATAAGTGTTGTCATCAAGCGTTATTATCGAACTATTAGAATTATTCAGCGTCTGAAAAGGGATAATTTAGGAGTGGTTAGTGTGTTAATTAGATGTTTGCTATTGATTGTAGTCTTGTCACTATCGGCGTGTTTTGCGCCAAAAGTGATTCAGCAAGAGCGAGTTTTGTTTAGAGATATGGTCGCTAATAACGTTGAGGTAAAGCGTTATTTTTTAGAAGTAAATGAAAATTTGGAAATAGAGAGTGGGCGACTATTCTATGCGGCTGCCGGTGATGAAGAAAAGCCTGCGCTGATTATAATTCACGGCACACCCGGAAGTTGGAACCAGTATGCTCGTTATCTGTTAAATGAGAAGCTACGAGAACACTTTTATGTTGTAGTTATTGATCGCCCAGGCTGGGGACGATCCATTGGTGGAGACACTAATACAATTGTTAGCTATAAGGATCAGGCTACTATTCTGGCGGCATTATCCACTAAACTAAAAAGTAAGAGTGGTAACAAGCCTGTCATCCTGATGGGACATTCTCTAGGCTCCTCTATTGCACCCAGAGTTGCAATGGATCACCCCGAAGCGGTTGATGGTTTGCTGCTATTGGCGGGTACTCTGAGTCCGGAATTGTCTGGTTTGCGGTGGTATAACGAGGTGGCTAAAGTGCCGGGTATTAATTGGCTTCTCGGTGACTGGATGCGAAAATCCAACCGTGAAATCATTGCTTTAAAAGGAGAGATGGACGCGATGGCGCCACTGTGGAAGAATGTAAGGACTTATACAACTGTTGTGCAAGGGATGAAAGATGTTAATGTCTACCCTGAAAATGCAGATTTCGCCGAGGAAGCTTTAGATCCCGATCTAACAGAAGTTATTCGGTTGTATGAGGATGGGCATTTGTTCCCAATGACTCGACGAGATGATGTTGCAAACTGGGCTGTAGATATATTGGAAAAAATAGACCGACAACTATTGGCGTGTGAAAGAAACGAGGCTGTAACGCATGAGTGCTCATGAAAAAATTAATTATATTGAGTTTCCAGTAAAAAATATTACCGCAACTAAAGTGTTTTTTAAGGAAGTGTTTCAATGGAGTTTTGAAGACTACGGAGCAGACTATACGGCATTCCTTAATGCCGGTATTGATGGTGGTTTTTATAAGTCTGATTTGGTTGTTTCTACCGAGAGAGGCAGTGCACTCGTTGTCTTTTACAGTGATGACTTGGAAAGCACAGAAGAAAAGATAAGCCATGCCGGCGGTGAAATTCTTGCCCCTATTTTTGACTTTCCCGGAGGGCGTCGTTTTCACTTTGCCGACCCTAACGGCAACGAATTTGCTGTATGGTCAGATAAAAGGCAAGTTGTAGACGCCGAAGAATAAATCGGCAGGCTTATTTTCTAACATCAATTAGCTAAGCTGTTCCTATAAAGGCGATAGCAGACATCTCCCGCTGTTTTTTCTCGGTGTATTTGCCAGTCAGTGGGAGTGTTAATGATTTGCTTTTTTGGGCTTTCCATATAAATCATTGCGTCGGCTGCAAGTAGCTTGCTTTGCTCTAAGCTGGTAATTGTTTGTTCCCATAGCCCCTCGGCAAAGGGTGGGTCAATAAAAGCGATATGAACGGAATGTTTGGGTAGTTCATTTTTGCGTAACCAGTCCAGCGTATTTTGTTGAATGACTTGAGCCGATTCAGCTTTCAGATCCGTGCAATGCTGAAGTAGTTGTCGGGCGGCAGTTGGATGTTTTTCCAGCATAATAATGCTTTTTGCGCCTCGAGATAGGCTTTCCAGGCCCAGTGCTCCAGATCCTGCAAATAAATCCAGGCAACTACTGCCAGGAATATCTGCCATTAACCAATTGAATAAGGTTTCACGAATACGGTCACCGGTAGGTCGTAGGCCATCGATATTGGCGATTGCCAGTTTTCGACCTCGCCATTGGCCGCCAATAATACGTAACTGGTTGGTGTTTACAGAGTGTTGTTTGGCCAAAATAAACCTTTAGCTAAGACAAGTATTTCGAGGGATGGTAGGATAGCGGTTTATTTTCACAGGGTCGACCTGTCTAACACTGTACAATTTTATGAAGCACGCCATTTTTCTTTTATATGCACTCGGTATAGGTCTTTTAATAAGAGCTGTCGTTCACAACGGAGATGACTCAACGGTAGCTGTTGTAATCTTTGGTTTGTTATTTCTCGTGTGTGGAATTGCATTACGAGCTCTGTATAAAGGAAGGTAGTTTTTGGCCTTGCCTAACTAATGTAATTAGAGCATTTTTAGATAATTCCCCGACTAACACCGCCCCATCTAAAGGCAATACGCAGTATGTTTTTCAAACGTTCTAAACCTTCTAAGCCGGAAGACGCTAATCCACAGGATAAGGCAGCAGCAGAGTCCGCGGCTGAGACAGAATCGATTAGTTTATTTCAGCGCTTTAAGCGAGGTTTATCCCGTACCAGTGGTCAGTTGGCTGAAGGTATTAGTGGCCTTATCTTGGGCAAAAAAGAAATTGATGATGAGTTGCTGGAAGAGCTGGAATCACAATTACTGATGGCTGATGTCGGTATCGATGCGACTACCAAGATTATTGATCAGTTAACCGACAGTGTGAAACGTAAGCAGCTAGCAGATGGCGATGCGCTTTACGCTGCCTTGCAGGTGCAGCTAAGAGAATTACTGGTTCCAGCTGAAAAGCCATTGAGTATCGAGACCGATAAGGCGCCATTTGTAATCTTGGTGGTGGGTGTTAATGGTGTTGGTAAAACCACTACGATTGGCAAGTTAGCGAAACGTTTTCAAGATCAAGGAAAGCAAGTGATGTTGGCAGCGGGCGATACCTTTCGTGCCGCAGCCGTTGAGCAGCTACAAGTATGGGGAGAGCGTAATAACGTCCCGGTTGTTGCTCAGCATACCGGGGCTGATAGTGCTTCGGTGATTTACGATGCTTTGCAATCTGCTCAAGCGAAACAGATTGATGTGATTATTGCTGATACGGCAGGCCGCTTACATAATAAAGACCATTTAATGGATGAGCTTGCTAAAGTTAAGCGTGTAATGGGTAAGTTGGATGGCTCTGCACCTCATGAAGTCTTGTTGGTGCTCGATGCGGGAACTGGCCAAAATGCATTAAACCAAGCGCAGCAATTCAATGAAGCTGCAGGTGTAACGGGTCTTGCTCTCACCAAGCTGGATGGAACTGCCAAGGGCGGCATTATTTTTGCGTTAAGTGAGCGCTTTAGATTGCCGGTAAGATTTATTGGTGTTGGTGAAGGTATTCACGATTTACAGCCTTTTTCCGCCTCGACATTTGTTGATGCGCTGTTTAATACGCACTCAGCTAACACGAACCCAGAAAAATAATAATTTATGATTCGTTTTGATAATGTGAGTAAGCGTTATAGTGAGGGCCATGATGCTCTGCTGGGTGTGAATTTTGAACTTGAATCCGGGGAGATGGCTTTTCTAACCGGACATTCAGGTGCGGGTAAAAGTACCCTTTTAAAACTCATTATGCTGATCGAGCGGCCAACCCGTGGACAAGTATTAATTGGCGGGAAAAATTTAGCACGTATCAGCGCTTCGCAAATTCCCTACTTACGTCGTCAGATTGGTGTGGTGTTTCAAAATCACCAATTACTCTTTGATCGTACCGTTTTCGACAATGTGGCACTACCACTACAGATTTCAGGTATGCCATTAAAAGATCAAGGGAAACGAGTGCGTGCTGCATTGGATAAAGTTGGCCTATTGCATAAAGAAAAAGAAAACCCCATGGCCCTATCAGGTGGTGAACAGCAACGTGTCGGTATTGCCCGGGCTGTTGTCAATAAGCCTGCCATACTCTTGGCGGATGAACCGACAGGTAATCTCGACCCACAACTTTCAGCAGAAATTATGCAGCTGTTTCAGGACTTTCAAAACGTGGGTGTCACTGTATTAATCGCGACCCATGATATTTCTCTGATTGAATCTATGCCTTGTCCACTAATGGAATTGTCACACGGGCGATTAATTCGAAGTGATATGGATGCATTGAGGAGCACCTCTGATGAATAGGCGTAGTAGAGAGCCTGAATCAAAGAGTAACCGCAGTGCCAAAAGTTCAGGGACAAAAGTCTCGGGCGCTAAAACAGTAGAATCCTCAGGTCTTAAATTGTTCAGTGCTTGGTGGCGTCACCATCGCAGCTCTTGCTCTAATAGCTTGTTACGTTTATTGGAATCACCATTACAAAGTTTATTAACGTGGATGGTTATTGCCATCGCTGTTGCATTGCCTGCGGGCCTATATTTGGGCTTGCAAAATGTTCAGCAGTTGGGTCAAGGCTGGCAAGATAGCGCTCAAATGTCGGCTTTTTTAGCGCGAGGTGCAAAACCAAGAGCCATTGAAAAATTGCAGGCAAAATTAACAAAAGATGATGGTATTGCCGCGATTGATATTATCAGCCCCAGTAAAGCATTAGCTGAGTTTCAACAATATTCGGGTCTCGGTGATGCCTTAACAAATTTAGATGAAAACCCTTTGCCTACAGTATTGGTGATTCAGCCAGAAAGCGCTGTAAATACACCTGATGCTTTAGCTGCTCTGCAAACTCGCATTAAAGCCAACGCCTTAGTCGATAATGTTCAGTTAGATATGGGTTGGTTGCGGCGTTTACATGAATTACTTGCTTTGGGTGAGCGTATTGTCTTTGCCCTAGGTGCATTGCTGTCTTTGGGGGTGCTACTTGTTATTGGTAATACCTTACGATTAGCTATTGAAAATCGCCGTGATGAGATTGTTGTCACCAAAATGGTTGGTGGAACTAATGGTTTTGTTCGCAGGCCCTTTCTATACACTGGCTTATGGTATGGCATCGGTGGTGGTTTATTGGCTATTATTTTACTGTTGTTTGTTGGGCTCTGGTTATCCAATCCAGTCAGTAATTTAGTTACTTTGTATGAAAGTGAACATTCACTTAAAGGCTTGGGGTTCGAATCTAGTTTCGTTTTATTATTAGGTAGCGGTTTGCTTGGATGGTTGGGTGCCTGGTTGGCGGTTTCTCGCCACTTGAGGGGTATAGAGCCGTCTTAGGTTCGAAGCGCCTGGGTTATTATTGGTACTTTCTGTGACCTATTTCAAATAAGCTGTTGTTTTTAATGGATATTTACATTGAACTTATACGCTAGTTAGCGATCTTATAAGAGCCGTGCTAAAATGTTCGGTACGGTTAAATTTACCCTTATTTTTTAATGTTGGAGAAATGAATGGGAACTAGCTTACAGCCTGTCGAAATGCTTGCACCAGGTGCAAACATTAATGCCTACATGCAAGCGGTCAATAGTTTTCCGATACTATCTGTCGAAGAGGAGCAGCGTTTAGGTGAGCGCCTCTATTACGAAGAAGATGTTGATGCGGCTCGTCAATTAGTAATGGCGCATCTACGTTTTGTTGTTCATATTGCTAAGTCTTATGCTGGTTATGGCTTATCTCAATCTGACTTGATCCAAGAAGGCAATGTTGGCTTGATGAAGGCGGTTAAACGCTTTAACCCTGAAAAGGGTGTGCGTTTGGTGTCGTTTGCTGTGCATTGGATTAAAGCAGAAATGCACGAATTTATATTGCGCAACTGGCGTATTGTTAAAGTGGCAACGACTAAAGCTCAGCGTAAGCTGTTCTTTAATTTGCGTGGTCAGAAGAAGCGCTTAGGTTGGTTAACTCATGAAGAAGCTGAAGCTGTTGCTAAAGATCTAAATGTAGAAGTTAAGCATGTTCAGCAAATGGAAGGTCGTTTATCTTCCTACGATGCATCATTTGATGCGGGTGCTGATGACGATGAAGAGTCTGCCTATTTAGCACCAGCTAATTATCTGGAAGATAACCGTTATAACCCTGCTAAGCAGACTGAAGCTGCTGACTGGAATGATGACAATGTTTCCCGCTTGCGTGAAGCATTGAAAACGCTAGATGAGCGTAGCCAAGTTATTATTCAGCGCCGCTGGTTAAATGATGATGATAAATCAACATTGCATGAGTTGGCCGATGAATTCGGTGTATCTGCTGAGCGTATCCGGCAACTGGAAAAGAATGCGATGAAGAAAGTTCGAACAGCGATGGATGCCTGATTGATTAATTGCCCAGTATTTTAAAAAGCCGCCAATAAGCGGCTTTTTTTATGTCTAAGAATGGGTGTTCGCAAAAAATGCTCCGAAGTAGGCGTTGAGCTAGAAACGTACTTGATAGTCTATATTTTCGTTATTTTATAGGGTGAAACAGTGATAAAAATTTGGTTACTTATTGTGGGTATCAGTGGCTTGTTAACTGTTGGTTTAGGTGCTTTTGGTGCCCATGGTTTAAAAGGCAAGATATCTGAATCACTGCTATCTGCATTTCAAACTGGTACGCATTACCAAATGTTTCATACATTAGCGCTGCTGGTATTAGTCGTTCTACTTAATCAGCTTAGCGTTGTGCCTAAAGCTTTTATTTTTAGTGCTAACTTTTGGGTTGCAGGGATTGTACTCTTTAGTGGAAGTTTGTATTGCTTGGCTCTTGGTGGCCCTTCTTGGTTTGGGCCCATAACGCCCATTGGCGGTTTATTATTGATGGCGGGTTGGGTGAGTTTAGCTATAGGTGCTTTACAGCTTCGGTTATAATGCGTCACTTTTGGCAAGCTGTAAAATTATGTCCCAATCTTTTGAAATTAAGCCTGAATATAAACAAAAAGCGATCCGTAGCTATGTAATACGCGGTGGCCGTATTACTGAAGCGCAAAAAAAAGCGTTTGATAGTGCTTGGGCTACCTATGGATTAAGTTTGTTTGATGGTTTAATCGATCCCCAACGTATTTTTGGCCGAAAGGCTCCATTGGTTTTAGAAGTCGGCTTCGGTATGGGGGATTCCTTGCTGGAAATGGCTGAAACACAACCAGAAAATGATTTTATTGGGATTGAAGTTCATCCTCCTGGTGTAGGCCGATTAATTAATAATGCATCCAAAGCTGGTTTGACGAATTTAAAAGTCTTTATGGCTGACGCTGTTGATGTGTTAGAAGATTGTATTCCTCAGCACTCATTAAGCCGCTTTCAACTCTATTTCCCGGATCCCTGGCACAAGAAAAAGCACAATAAGCGACGTATTGTCCAGCAGCCGTTTATGCAGTTGGTGCATAGTAAGCTTGAGAAAAACGGGATATGCCATCTTGCAACAGATTGGGAGCACTATGCCGATCATATGATGGAAGTAATGACATTATCTGAAGGTTATTGTAATCAAGCTGCAGAGTATTGTTTTTCTTCTCGGCCTGATTATCGGCCACTGACTAAATTTGAGCGCAGAGGGCATCGCTTAGGGCATGGTGTATGGGATTTGCTGTTTGTAGCCAAGGCAGCTTAATTTTTCATAATAGCGCGCGATAAGCTCGAGTTCTGCTTATAGAGTTTATTTATTAAGAGAGCAGGTCTTAACTATGAGTGATCGTAAATCATTTCTGTTAGACTATTGAATTGTTTTTATTTGCCCCAAATATAGGCGTTAGCTTACACTTGGCATTTAATTATAAGTAATTATGGGTTTTTAGGCCTGAACCCAAATAAACTGAATAGTTCAACTATGGAAAACCGCTTTTTTAAACAGCTAGAACCTTTATCGCAAGGCGATACGGTAGCTTTAGACGAAGCGATAGAGCAATTACGTTTTGATGGAAATGGATTAATCCCAGTCATCGCCCAGCAGCATGCTACTGGCGAAGTATTAATGATGGCATGGATGAACCGTGATGCTTTACTCGAAACGTTAAAGACAGGTCGAGTTTGTTATTGGTCGCGTTCTCGCCAAGCACTATGGCGTAAAGGTGAGAGTTCGGGGAATACACAAAAACTAATTGAATTGCGAATAGATTGCGACGGAGACACGTTGCTGTGTCTAGTTGACCAAAAAGGTCCAGCTTGTCACACAGACCGTACTAATTGTTTCTATTTGCGCGCAGATGAAAAAACACTATCTGTGGTTGCTAATCCCGTTAAGGAGATTTAACTACATTGCTATAAGGTCGTTGATATAGCCCTTTTAAAAAATGTGGTTAATGATTTGAGACATTGCTAAGACAATCTATTTAATTATGAATTCATATACTAAACCTGATATGCCCGATGTGGCAGCCACTCAAACTGCTCAGCAAAATGGTACTCTTGACTGGGTTGGCATGAGCCGCATTGCACTCCCTCTTTCAATTAAAGATCAAGACCTTGGTAATTATAATGCGACAGCATTTGTAGAGACTTATGTGAATTTGGTAAACCCTCAAGTAAAGGGTATTCACATGTCACGACTTTATTTGTTATTGGCAGAATTTGCGAAAGATGAAGTGCTGACAATTGAAAACTTATCGAATTTTTTAAGAGATAAATTGGCAAGCCACGAAGATATTAGTGATAGCACTTGCTTGAAAGTAGATTTTGATTACTTAATTAATCAGCCTGCGTTGAAAAGCGAATACAGTGGTTGGAAAGATTACCCTGTCAGCCTTAAAGCAGTGTTTGATGGTAAACGAGTGAATATTGAGGTTTCCGTAAAAGTACCTTATTCATCAACTTGTCCATGCTCTGCGGCATTGTCCCGACAAATTTTACAGCAAGCTTTTTTGGATGATTTTGCTGATAAAGAAACCATTGATAAAGAAACGATTGAGAAATGGTTGCGTTCAGAAAAGGGCAGTGTTGCGACCCCTCACAGTCAGCGTAGTTATGCCAATATTCTCGTTAAGCTTGATGAAACCTATACCGATGGTTTTCCTATTAGCGAGTTGATTCAAGTTGCAGAGTCAACACTGAAAACCGCTGTACAAACAGCGGTTAAACGAGAAGATGAACAAGAGTTTGCTCGTTTAAATGGTGCGAACCAGATGTTCTGTGAAGATGCTGCTCGACGTTTAAAAGATGCATTAAACCAACAATCTAGCTATACAGATTTTTGGGTTCGAGTAGAACACATTGAAAGCTTGCATGCACATGATGCCGTTGCTATGGCAACAAAAGGTGTTGTTAATGGTTATTCACCTCTGCTGCATCGCTAAATTGTATCCCTATAAATAATCATATACCAGCGCCAAGTTTCTTTGGCGCCCGAGGCTAAAATGAAACGCATCCTTTTCGGTGTTGTATTTTTTATTGTCTCCCATATAGCGTCCGCTAATTTTAATGTTGAGATTATTACTGACCAGTTAAAACGGCCATGGAGTTTAGCTTTTTTGCCTGATGGTCGATTCCTTGTTACCGAACGTGGCGGTAAATTACGTATTGTTTCTAAAGCGGGAGTAGCTTCTCAGCCTGTTAAAGGTTTGCCTGCTATCTCGACTATAGGTCAGGGTGGTTTATTAGATGTTGTTCTTCATCCTGAGTTTGATCAAAATAAATGGGTTTATATTAGTTATGTCTCTGGCAATTCTGCTACGGGCTACAGCACTGAAGTTGTTCGCGGTACACTGAATGTTTCCAATGCTGAATTAACAGATACCAAATCTATTTTTATTGCTCTACCAAAGGTACAGGGAGGCCGACACTTTGGCAGCCGCTTGGTCTTTGATAGGAATGGTTATATATACATTTCCTTGGGTGATAGAGGGGATCGCCAGCATTCCCAAAACCCCAAGACGCATCATGGCAGCATTATTCGTTTGCATGATGATGGGCGTATTCCCAATGATAATCCTTTTATTAATGATTCTTCTTTTCTTCCTGAAATTTATTCATATGGTCATCGTAATGTTCAAGGTATGACATTGCACCCTCTTACCGGAGAGGTTTGGACGCATGAGCATGGTCCTCAAGGCGGTGATGAAGTTAATGTTATTAAAGGTGGAAAAAATTATGGTTGGCCAGTGATTACGTATGGCGCGGAATATGGCTCAGGCTTCAAAATTGGTGAAGGTGTCGCAAAACAAGGAATGGAGCAACCTATTCATTTTTGGGATCCCTCTATTGC
Source organism: uncultured Pseudomonadales bacterium (assembly GCA_947487765.1). GTDB lineage: Bacteria > Pseudomonadota > Gammaproteobacteria > Pseudomonadales > Cellvibrionaceae > CANLBN01. The sequence continues at coordinate 405,012 of CANKXO010000004.1, forward strand.
CCCTTCGGGCATGGCTTTTTTTAAAAATGATTTGTTGGTTGGTGCATTAAAGTTTCGATTACTTTCCCAGTTACAATTAAAAGATCAACTGGTTGTTAGAGAACAACGCTTATTTTCCGGGAAGTTTGGTCGAATTCGTGATGTGCGAACATTTAATGATAAGATATTCTATCTTTTAACCGATGCTAAGAATGGCAAATTGATTCGTATAACCGATGACAGCGAGTAACTATTTATAATGAGTACTGAAATGACAAGCTTAACTATCACAACTCCGGATGATTGGCATTTACATTTTCGGGATGGTGACTTTTTAAAAGAAACAGTACCTGCTACCTCTCGATGTTTTCGCCGGGCGATTGTGATGCCTAATTTAGTTCCTCCTGTGGCTAATGCTTCTATGGCGATGGAGTATAAAAAGCGTATTTTGTCTGCTAGCCCTGAAGGCAGTGATTTTGAACCTTTAATGACATTGTATTTAACGAATGATACAACACCGCAGGATATCGTCGATGCTAAGCGAGAGGGCGTTATCGCAGTTAAGTTATATCCTGCGGGCGCAACAACTAACTCGGATGCGGCAGTTAGTGATTTAAGCCACTTGGAGCCAGTATTTGAAGCGATAGCTCAAGAAGGTTTATTGCTTCTAGTGCATGGCGAAGTCACTGACAATGAAATCGATATTTTTGACCGAGAAAAAATGTTTATTGATCGTCATCTACAGGATATCGTTGAAAATTTCCCAGAGCTAAAAGTTGTATTCGAGCACATTACTACAAAAGATGCCGTTGAATTTGTGCTGGCGTCATCGGCTAATGTGGCGGCAACTATTACTCCGCAGCATTTATTGTTGAATCGTAATGACTTATTGGTGGGAGGAGTTCAGCCTCATAATTATTGTTTGCCAGTATTGAAGCGTAATATTCACCAGCTCGCTTTACAGGATGCTGTTGTAAGTGGCTCGCCGAAGTTTTTTTTAGGAACAGATTCTGCTCCCCACGAGAAGCATCGTAAAGAATCTGCCTGTGGTTGTGCGGGTTGTTACAGTGCTTGGAGTGCTATTGAGCTGTATGCGCAAATTTTTGAACAGCTTGATGTTCTTGATAAATTAGAAGGTTTTGCTAGTCATTTTGGGGCGGACTTTTATGGTTTGGAGCGTAATACGGATACGATTACGTTGATCAAACAGGAGTGGCAAGTGCCAGATGAAATAATATTGCCTAACGGTAATCCAATTGTTCCGTTTTTCGCGGGTAAGACGCTCAATTGGAAGCTAGAAAGCTAGTCAAGCAGCTAGTTTAAGGAATGACGTTTAACTGCTGTTAATAATCATTCCTTATTTGTTTTTACAATTGGTATTGTGTGCCAATTGGTTATTGCTGGTTTTTCAGTATCTTCAACGTCCTTTTGAGCTTCTTCTTTTAAGTTTTTATTTGTATGACCATTTTCTGAATCATTTGAGGTTTCAGTTGATGGTGTTATTGTAGTCATTTCCAATGTTTTGTCTGAACTTTCCTTTATATCCTGTTCTTTTTTACTGTCTTTATCTTGTGATGATGTGATGTTTTTATCGGTAGGCGTAGAGCCATCCAATGTTCGCTCTGACGTCTCGGAGCTGGCTCCTGTTACAGGAGGTAATGTTTTTTCATCTTTAGTTTGTTCTATTTTCGGCTTCCATAATTTCTTAGGTTTTTCTGTTGCGTTATCGATAGGTATAGATAAGTCCGGAGTTAACAATTCTTGGATGCTGTCAGCTGCTTTAATAATTTTTTTGATGGCTTTTTTTCGTAATGTTTTTTTCTTAAGTTTTTGTTTTTGTTTTGGCTTTTGTGTGAGTTTGACTGCTTGAGTTTCTGCTTTTTCTAATAACTTGGCTTTTGTATAAGCAGCTTTGGCATCAGTTAAATTAAGCTTTAGCGCCTTGAGTTCACTTTTCGTTGCCTCAATATCTGATTGAGTGCTTTTTGTCCGACGTTGGGTTGCTGCTGTGGACTTTTTGTTTTTTAGTGAAGTGAGCTGTATTTGTTTCTTTTTAAGTTTGCCAGCAGTGCTGACGATTTTCTTTTCGAGTGTTGCGACTTTTTTCTGATGTGCTTTCATCAGTTGTAGTTGTAGTTTGGCAATGCTCTTTCTTAATGGCTCAATAGGGTTAATTATTTTTTTAGGCATGCTTACCTCCGTTGAGAAGACTTTATGTCATCTTGATGTTGTTAAACATACAGGCTGGATTTTCTAGCCTATCTAATCATAATCTTTCTTTTTGAACAGCTTAACTGTTTTTTATCAAATTTTTGTGACTTGCTTGGCCCTAATGGAACTTTTAGGTCTGCTTAGGTTCTGTGAACATGTTCAAACCCCTTTGGGGTGCAGGTATCTATAACAACAACTTTGTTATACCATTGCCGTTTTGGTGTCTCGGGCAGCTACTCCAGCACCTATTTTTTAATAAATTAGCATATATTTAGGATAATCTCATGAAATTGAAGCTTTTTATGGCGAGTTTTGTCGCTTTGTCGTTAGTTGCTTGTGGAGAGAAAAGTGACGAGCCGGCGGCTGCAAAGACCGAGGCTACTTTAGAATCAGTCGAGCAACGCCTTAGCTATATGGTTGGCAATAACATGGCCCAACAGTTTAAGCGTGATGGTGTAGAAATTGATGTTACTGCATTGCAGTTGGGCATTAATGATTCTATGGAAGGTAAAGACTCTCGGTTAACTGAAGAACAAGTTCAAGAAACCATTGCCACATTGCAAGAGCGTGCTAAAAAGCGTCAAGAAGAGCAACAGGCTGAGCAAGCTAAGCTAGCCGCTGAAGCTGCTGAGAAGAACAAAGCAGAAGGTGCCGCTTACTTAGTGGCAAATGGCGCAAAAGATGGCGTTGTGACAACAGAGAGTGGTTTGCAATATAAAGAGTTAGTTGCCGGTGAAGGCGCTCAACCTACACAAGAAGATACTGTATCTGTTCACTATAAAGGTACACTAATTGACGGCACTGAATTTGATAGTTCTTATAGCCGCAATGAGCCTGCTACCTTCCCTGTTTCTGGCGTGATTCCAGGTTGGATCGAAGCACTACAGCTAATGAATGTTGGTGATAAATGGGAGTTAACAATTCCTTCAGATCTTGCTTATGGTCCGGGTGGAACAGGTGGTGCGATTGGCCCGAATGCGACGTTAATTTTTGAAGTTGAATTGCTAGAGGTTATCCAACCAGAAGCAACGGTCGATGTTTCTAAGTAATCATATTTAGAGCGTTACTTATCTATCTGCTGATGTTTTATTGCAGCAGATAGATAAAGCCACTGGAGCCAATGGCGTAATAGCGGTTGGATTGCCCAGAGAAGGCCAAATCAATGACTGACACCCCTGTTGGTTGCCATTGATGGCGCTTAGTGAGTTTCCATGTCTTAAGTAATTTGGCGCCCTTGGTTTGCCAAAGCTCTACTTTTTGATTGGTGTAACCTAATAGTAAATAACGACTGTCGCTACTGAATCGGGCGGATGTTATTTCTAGTCCACGCTTAATTCTTTCTTTCGATAAAGGGATGCTTTTCAGTGCTTTGCCTGTATTAATATCCCATATTTCTGCTCGGTCATATTTTGCTGAAGTAAAGGCGTAGCGACCATCGTCACTCATTGCCACTTGTTGCACATCTTCCTGATGTTGCATGGTCATGACTTTCTCCCCATTGTCCACACGCCAGACAATAGCAGTTTGATCTTCTGAGCCAGTGATGGCGAGGCGACCATCACTGCTAAGGTCAACGCTACGAACTCTACCTTCATGAGTAAAGCTGCGAACGATGCCGCCACGGATAGTATTGAAAATCACAGCGGAATGATCTGCTTGTCCTAGCAGCGCATAACGCCCTCCGGGGGCTAAAGCGGCATCTAAAACTTCTCCTGGTGCTGTCCAAAAGCGGGTTGCATTGCCGGTATTAATATCCCACAATACTAAAGTATGTGCTTCTGCTGTCAGTGCCCAGCTATTACTGGAATCGATATCAGCAGAAATAAGGACGCTTAGCTCTTCTTCGCTGTGATTCCAGTTATAAAGGCGCTCTCCATCACTTAGTCGCCAAAAGCTACCACCGTGCTGTACAGACCCAACAATCGCAAACTTTCCATCGTGGCTGATAGCGCCATTATGTATACCGTTGACGGCGACTTCGATACGTTCATTGGGCGGAGTGGATTGGTCGCAGGCTGTTAGTAGCAAAAGCATAGCGCTGATGGGCAGAATGCGTTTCAATCTCATTGGTTATGGTTCCTCAATCACTGCTATATAAAGTCAATGGTTATAGAAGTAAGCGTAGACGAGGTTAGTGAATGTTGCAGGAGAAAAGGTAGAGACCGTTGAAAGTTGCGGTATCAGCAACGTCAGTGTTTAAAATTGTAAACTGTCGTTGCTGATAGGAGGGGAGGCGTATATTACGCGACCATATCTTTGTGCGAAACATGCAGGATGGCAATCATTTTATCTTCTGCTTCAAAACGAGACTCTAGTTGCTGACCTATCTGTGATAAATCATTCACAAGTGATGATAAGTCATCGGTTTCTTGATATTTGTCGTTAAAGTCGAGTAGTTTCTCTGTTGTTGCATCAATGATCTCATAAGGCTTAGAAGCAGCTTCAAGTGCATCTTTATCATCGAAATCACGACCTTCTTTTATCAATTGGTCGTACACTTCAAAATGGCCGGCGGAGATATAATCCATTAATGTCTGGCAGAAGTGGCGGATTTTTTGGCTGTGGTCAGAGTTGTTTTCATCAAAGGACTTAACTTCTGATAGTCCGCAGTAACCAACTAGCAACTCCTGACGTTCTTGCAGCCAACGGTCGACAATATCATTGACTCCGCCCCAACGTTCTTTGGCTGATTTGCAGTTTTCTAACATGGTTGATTCCTTAGTATTAATCGATATTCGTTATTGTCTTTAAAAGCATTTTTCAAAAGGGTGAGTTAGCGATAATGCGCTTGGCACACCTTATGTCTTTACCATTCTTGGACCAAAGATAGGAGAACTGGACTACATTGGCAAGGGATAGCGTTTTATTAGTCTAATATCGTCTAATACTGGGTCAATAATTGCAAAATGATTTATAAGAAAACCTTTTAGTGGATAAAAATAGATCAAGGGTGACGATTAATGTTCGGTCGAAAAGTAACCGTATTAATCAATGCCTATGTTTTATTTGTCCTGTCAATCCTGTTAAAGCTTTCTATACTCAAGGTGTAACCTTTGTTTGGTAGCTATAAGAATCGTTAATATCGGAGTTAGTTATGTCACTGTGGCGAATATTCGGCTTTTGTATGTTGATTGCCTTTATTGGTAATACTTATGCGGCAGATGATGAAGAGGCGGCAGAAGAAGAGGGTGGCGATCCTGCTGTGCTGGAAAGGCCAATCTATGTTCCTGTTAAACCAGCTTTTGTTGTTAATTATGGTGGGCCGGGAAAGTTAAAGTACATTAAATTGGAAATTTCTCTTAGAGCTAAAGATACGATATCTTCAAATGCTATCCGTCATCATATGCCTTTGATTCGAGATTACTTAGTCAGAGAGTTCAGCAAGCTCAGAGATGTGGATGTAGATACCCAGCAAGGCAAAGAGGCCGTCCGTTTGGCTGCGTTGGATGGCGTTAAAACGCTATTGCAGGAAGAGGATGGTGATGAGGTTGGTGTGACCGGTCTTTACTTTAATAACTTCGTTATTCAGCGCTAATCTGCAGTGGTGCTGAATTGTGTTTTAGCTTTAGAGCAGTGGTTGTACCCTTCATAGTAATTTTTAAGAAATTCATCGAAGCTGATGCTCTTATCGGCTTCTATCTCTTGTTGTTTTTGCAGCGATTCATTTGCCATTGTTTCATAATAGGCTGTTTCTTCATCTGATAGTGGCTTCGCTAAAAAGTGTTGCCGATTTTCCGTGGACGCCTTTTGTGCCAGCTTATAAAAGGTCAGGTCTTGAGTCTGCATTGCTTCCAATACTTTAGCCGAAGGTGTTAATTTTTCATTGCCGAGTTTGAGTGATTCATTTTTCAATGCCTGTTGATACTCATCAGAAAAGGCATGACTATCCATGAGTTGAGCAATCGGCTGTAGTTTAGCGATGATCTCATGTCCCCATTCTCTGGCAGATCGTTCATTGCCAAAATGATGGAGTTTTAAATCTGGGTTGCGGCCCTCATAAACCATGCGCTTTTGGTTTTCCTGTAAATCTCTATATTCATTATCGTCTGATAATGGGCTGTCTTCTAATAGGCAGTACATCAAGAATAAATCGAGAAAACGTATTTGTTGAGCATTAATGCCTATGGGTTCGAAAGGGTTAAGGTCTAGACAGCGTACTTCAATATATTCAACCCCACCGCTTGAAAGTGCATTAAGTGCTGTTTGGCCACTGCGCGCGGTACGTTTTGGTCGAATGACGCTATAAAACTCATTCTCAATCTGCAGCAAGCTATCATTCAGTTGCTGATGATGATTTTGACTGTCGAGTACGCCGATGGCTTTGTATTGAGGATGTGTTTGAGTAATGGCTTTGCAAAGGGTTTTGATATAGCTATCTAAGCAGTTGTATGTAATAACTAGTGATTCTTGAGCGGAGCTTTGATAACCCAAATCACCCATTCGTAGCGAAGTGGCAAAGGGTAAATGCAAGCTATGTGAGTCCCCTCCAACAGGCTTTAATTGATGCTTACGACCTTTCACAAAGCTGCTGCAGACTGCTGGTGCAGCACCAAATAAATATAATAATAACCAGAAATAACGGCGAAAATTACGAATTAAACGAAAGTACCCTTCTGTTTTATAGTCAGTTAGCGATAACTTACTTTTGTCTTCTTCGTGTAAGAAGGTCCATAGCTCATCAGAAACTGAAAAATTGAAGTGAATGCCTGCTATGGTCTGCATGGAGCGGCCATAGCGGTGCCCCAAACCTAAACGATAAATGCTCTTCATCTTCCCGCTATTTGACGTGCCATATTGAGCAATAGGAATATCGGCATCATTGCCAAGCATGCAGGGCATGCTATTGACCCATAGGGATTCATTGTCGAGATGCTGGTAAGTGAATCGGTGTAAGTTGCTGAGAGTGCTCACTAGTTCATCAATAGTGTTGCTGGGGGGGGTAATGAATTCTAATAAGGCTTCGCTATAGTCAGTTGTAATTCGAGGGTGTGTTAATGCTGACCCTAAAGCTTTTGGGTGGTCTGTTTTGGCTATAGTCCCTTCTTTGCACACTCGTAGGCTTTCTTTCTCAATGCCGCGGGTAATATCAGCCATGCCAGCTAAGTTGGTAGCATTGCTGATACCTTGTAAGCGTTTTGAGAGTAAAGACATTAACAGCTCCTGTGTAAAGTGTGCATTATGGCAGTGCAGCGGTGGTTAAAACTACTAAAATGTGACTCGTTTTTCATCTAGATAATTTTTATTTAAGTCAAAAGCCACATTAGATATCTTCGAATATCTGCATCAATTGAGTAGTTAGAATGCTAATGCATTATTCTGTGGTTCAGTGGGAGTTTCTGTCGTAGCAGAGGAATCGTGGGTTTCGTTCTGCGGATCTTCTACAATAGGCAGCGGGGGCGGTAGTTGGTCTTCTGTTATTATTGGTAAGTTCTTTGATGTCGCCTCGCACTCTAGCAAGGTAATTCGCAAACTGAAGTCACGGCTATTTACCTCAAAAAGTTGATTTACTGCTTCATCTCTATGAAGTGTTCTGAATAATTGTGAGGCTTCACGACCATCTGTCCATTCACCTGACTTGCTTAGAAAGTAACCTTCTTGGTTTTGTAATATATACATAGTGCCTGTTTGTGTTGTCTGTAATAAATCTGTAATTGTCTAGCTTTATCTATATTGGCTTAAAATGATTGGTTATTGGCCCAAAATGGTCTGCTCAAAAGCTTGTATCAACTATTTGCCTCAAGTAGTGTAAATAGTGGCTTAAAAATTAGAAAACCACAATATCTTGTTATATTAATTTGTTCATTCTGAGAGGTTGGGTTGAGCGTCACAGTTTCGTCACAGACTAGGAACTATAGTAGCGGCCTGGTGTATTACTTAGCTACAGGTTGTGATAGTCTGGCTCTTATGTATTTTCTGAAGAAAGTGCTATAAGCTTATGTATTATATTAAATTTATGTGGCTATCATAGAGATATAAATAGTTTGCTGATTAAGTCTTTCTATTTCATATACTTAGTTGCTATAGAGTATAGATAACGTTGTTTTATTTAATAATTGAGAAAAAATAGGGCTGCCCATTTGTTAATGACTTTACCGAAAAAAGGTCATCATTACTCCGGATCTTCCGGTGCTGTTAGCCCTCTGCTATTAATTAAAGGGCTTATCGTTGTGCTGTTGGTTGTATGGATGGCGGTTAGTCTGTCAGGCGTATTCTGGCGGCTGCTTCCACAGCCTGAGCTAGAATCTATTGATGCTTCGGGAGATGGCCCTGCTTTTGCGTCAGTAAAAAAGAAGACAGCACCCCCTGTCGATGTCGCGGCTCTTAAGGATATTGCACTTTTTGGCAAGGAGGTGGAGGCAGCTCCTGTTGAAGTAGCCGCTGCTGAACCCGTGAAAGAAAAGGTTGAAGCGACTAAGCTTAACTTAGAGCTTATGGGTTCTTTCGCGAGTAGTGAACAGAAAGAAGCTTACGCGATTATTGCTAATGGAAAAAAACAGGAGCTCTACCGGGTCAGTGAGGAAGTTGGCGGATTAAATAACGTTAAGTTGGTCAGCGTATTTTCTGACAAAGTCATTTTAAATAACCGGGGGCGTCAGGAAGCGCTTTACATGTACCCCGAAGGTAAGCCGATTACATCGGGTAGCGCGGTACCTTCGACCGGAGTTAGGTCACCTGTAACAACGGGTGGTGCAGGATCGTTGGCAAATTTAAGCTCTAACCAGCGATTAGAAAAAATTAGTGATGCAATTCGTTTCTCTCGTAAAACTCAAAATGGAAAAATGATTGGGTTTCGCGTGCTACCGGGAAGAAATCGGGCAGCTTTTGAGGAAACGGGTTTGAAATTAAACGATGTAGTGACGGCTATTGATGGTCAGGCACTGGATAACTTGAAAGTGGCCAACCAGGTTTATCAAGAAAAACGGAACGCAACTCAAGCATCGCTCACGGTGCTGCGTGGTGAAGAGCAACTGACCATTGATGTTGATTTGAACAACATCAATGTTAATTAATTACGGATCTTGTAGTGAAGACTTTGTTAACGTCAAATATTAAAACCTTTTTTATCGTAGTGCTTACAACGGTGATGCTTGTCGCTAATGCGCAATCACAAAGTGAACAAGAGCAAAAGTGGCAAGTTAATTTTAAAGATTCTGATATACAGGAAGTTATTAAGTTTGTTGCAGATGTGACTGGCAAAACAGTTGTTATTGATCCTAGGGTAAAAGGACGTGTAAAAGTTATTTCAGCAGAGCCTCTTTCTAAGCAGGCTCTATACGATTTATTTTTATCAGTGTTAGAAATTCAAGGCTTTACTGCCATCGAAGTTGGCGAGGTTGTTAGAATTTTGCCACGTAAAGATGCACGAACATCTGCTGTGCCGGTGACGAGTAACTCATCGCTAGGTAGCGATGCTTACATAACGCAAGTTATACAATTATATAATGTGTCTGCGGCTAAAGTGTTACCGGTATTAAGGCCCTTGGCGCCACAGCATGCTCACCTAGCAGCGTATGACCCCAGTAATGCCATTATCATTTCTGATACCGTTGCTAATATCGCCCGCTTACGGGATGTGATCAGCCGCATTGACCGCGCTGGCGTTGCGGATACCGATATCATTGCGCTGAAATATGCTCAAGCTGAAGCGATGGTTAAAATGCTGCAGACATTGCAGAAACCTGATGAAAAGGATGCCCCTAAAAACTCTAAAGCGGTCATGGTTGCCGATGCTCGCAGTAACAGTATTCTAGTGACGGCTGATGATGTTCGTCGTAAACGTATTCGCGAATTAATCGAACGTTTGGATGTACCTCGCCAGCAATCGGGCAATGTTCGTGTGATTTATCTTGAATATGCTGATGCCGAAAAAGTTGCGGAGGTACTTTCTAAAGTTGTTTCCAGTATTTCTAAGCTGGACCCAGAGCAAGGAAAAGGTGCTGCTGCAGGTGGTGCTTCGGCAACAACCGTCGAGGCTGATCCTAGCACGAATGCATTATTGATTACCGCGGATGCTGCGACTTTAGAAACCTTGCTTCCTGTTATTGATAGGTTGGATATTCGACGCTCACAGGTTTTAGTCGAAGCCATCATTGTTGAAGTGACGGGTAATCTGGGTCGGCAGCTAGGTGTTGAGTGGGCAGCCTTTAAACAGGATCGTGTTATCAGTGCTTCAACTAATTCGGGCGCATTGGCGAGTGTGGTTGCTGATGTTACAGCGGGTACGGCGACAACCCTTGGAAGCCCTGCTTTACTCTTGGGTTTTGGAACGGATGGCGGTGATGATGGCACCAGTTTCGCGGGCTTGATTCGTGCGCTACAAAGTAATACTGAAGCGAATATCCTTTCAACACCGAGTATCCTGACAACGGATAATAATGAAGCCACTATTTCTATCGGTGAGAATATTCCTTTTGTTACGGGTTCTTTTACTAATGACTCTGGTAATAGTACGAATCCTTTTCAGACCATTGAGCGCCGTGATGTAGGTATTAAATTAGCGGTTACTCCACAAATTAGTGAAGGTGAAACCGTTGTTTTAGAAATAGATCAGGAAGTCTCTGGTGTTAGTAGTCAGCCCGTTGCAGGTGCATCAGATATTGTGACAACCGAGCGAAAAATTAAAACTCAGGTAATTGCGAAAGATAAGGAAGTCATTATTCTGGGCGGGTTATTGGAAGATGAGGTTCAGCAAATACAGCAAAAAGTCCCTCTTCTTGGCGACATTCCTGTCTTGGGGGCTTTATTTCGAAATGATGATACTACAGTTGGTAAGACCAACTTAATGGTATTTTTAAAAGCCACTGTCATTAGGGATGAAGAAGTCTTGCGTGGTGCCACGGCTGAAAAATACAACAGCATCCGCAATGAGCAAATCAAGAGTAAGAAAAATGGTGTAGCGTTGGTCCGTGATGATGTTATTCCATTGTTACCTATCTGGGATGATGCATCTAATGCTCCAATCTCTCCCCCGGAAAGTGCAGGTGTACCTGATAATACTGGTGCTGATACTAGTAGTGATCCTAATTAATCATTATGTCTGAATCTGAACAAATACCCGAACAAACAAAAGTGCCCGTTGACATTCCTTTTGGTTTTGCAGAGCAGCACGAAGTCTTTCTTGAGGATGGTGTGCTCATTTGTACTGGTGATATTTCTGCGCCAGCCTTATTGGAATTGCAGAGAATGTTGGGTACCGACTTAACGGTTAACAGTATTGATGCTGTTGAGTTTAAGCGGCAACTTACTCTTAAATATCAGACCGGTGATGGTGCAGCTCAACGTGCTGTTGATCAACTCGATGCAGAATTAGATTTAGGTAAAATTGCGGATGATCTCGAGCAGCAATCTGACTTGCTTGCGGGTGATGATGATGCCCCCGTCATTCGCTTGATTAACGCGATTCTTTCCCAGGCTATTAAAGAAAAAGTCTCTGATATTCATATCGAACCTTTTGAAGATCGCGTAGCGGTTCGTTTTCGTATCGATGGTGTATTGAAAGAAGTCTTGGCGCCAAAGCCAGAATTTGCGGCAGTGTTAGTTTCACGTTTAAAGGTAATGGCGAAACTGGATATTGCCGAGAAACGTTTACCACAAGATGGCCGTATTACCGTTCGTATTGCCGGGCATGGCGTTGATATTCGGGTTTCAACTATACCTTCCGCCCATGGTGAGAGAGTAGTCTTACGTCTGCTGGATCAGGCAGCTGGACACCTTAGTCTAGAACAGCTTGCCATGCCGACAGAAGTGTTTGAACGATTTAGTGGCTCGTTAGCGCGCCCCCATGGAATTATTCTGGTCACCGGTCCAACGGGCTCTGGTAAAACAACAACGCTTTATGCAGGCTTAAGTAAAATTAATGACCGCAGTCGCAACATCCTCACAATCGAAGATCCTATAGAATATTTGCTATCAGGTATCGGGCAGACTCAAGTGAATGCAAAAGTCGATATGACATTTGCGCGAGGTTTGCGAGCCATTCTACGCCAAGACCCTGATGTTGTTATGATTGGTGAGATTCGTGATGGCGAGACAGCCTCAATAGCAGTGCAAGCCAGTTTAACAGGGCATTTAGTATTATCTACCCTGCACACTAATACGGCTATCGGCGCCATTACCCGCTTAAAAGACATGGGTGTTGAGCCTTTTTTATTATCGTCGAGCCTCGAAGTGGTTATGGCTCAACGACTAGTCAGGCTGCTATGTAAAGATTGTAAAACTCCTTACGAACTAACAGAGGCTGAGTGTGAACGTATAGGTGCTGATGTATCGACGTTGGAATACAGTACTGTCTATCAAGCTCAAGGGTGTGATCACTGTAATCAAACAGGTTATCGTGGCCGTACAGCCATTTACGAGTTAATCGTTGTTGATGATGCTTTAAGGCAATTAATACATGAAGGGGCTGGTGAGCAAACTATGTTGAAGTATGCCCGTCAAACCAGTCTTTCTCTAATGGCTGATGGTCGCCGTCGAATATTGGAAGGAACCACGAGCCTGGAAGAAGTCTTAAGAGTAACATCTTCCGGTTGAGTTAAATTATGGCTGCTTTTAGTTATCGCGCAATTAATAATGCTGGCAAGGTTGTCAAGGGTACTCTTGAAGGTGATTCCGAGAGACAAGTGCGCGGCCAGTTGCGTGCTCAAAAACTGAAACCTATCAGTGTCGAAAGTGCTAAGCAAAAAGAGCAGCAAGCATCAGATAATCGTTTATTTGCCCCTCGTTTAAAAACCAAAGACCTTACCTTGTTGACTCGGCAAATGGCATCTCTTGTTCAATCAGGCATGCCTTTGGTGGACGCTTTACAAGGTGTTGCCAAACAGTCTCGAAAACAATCTATGCAATCTCTGGTTTTACAGATTCGCTCTCGAGTTCTTGAGGGATTAAGTTTTGCTCAGGCATTAGCGGAGCATCCACGTTCGTTTGACTCAATGTATCGTGCGATGGTGAACGCGGGTGAACAGGCAGGCTTTTTAGGGCCAGTGCTGGATCGTTTGGCTGACTACACTGAAAATAGCCAGCACGCAAAACAAAAGCTTATGTCCGCCATGATTTACCCTATGGTATTGATGGTAGTCTGTGTCGCAATTGTGATTGCCTTAATGGTATTGGTTGTCCCTCAGTTGGTTACTGTATTCGAAAGAGCAAAGACGGAGTTACCGTGGACTACTCAAACCTTAATCGGCACGAGTGATTTTCTGAGAGATTATGGTTTGTATTGCTTTTTAGGCATTGTGTTGGGGGTGATCGGGTTTAAGCGTTGGCTTAGCGTTCAAGCCAATCTTCGTAAATGGCACCGGTTACTCATTAAGTTGCCTATTTTTGGTCATATAATAGTGCAGTCGGATACTGCGCGTTTTGCGGGAACCGTCAGTATGCTGATTGATAGTGGTGTGCCATTGTTACAAGGTTTACGTATCAGTTCTAAAACAATGAACAACTTAATCCTCAGTGAGGAGTCAGAGAAAGTAGCAACGGCTGTCCAGGAAGGTGCGAGCTTGCACAGAGCTCTCGATAAGGCTGAGGTATTTCCGCCGCTGTTAGTGCAAATGGCTGCCAGTGGCGAAATGAACGGTACTTTGGGTGAGCAGCTTGGTTATGCGGCTCGCAGCCAAGAGAGAGAACTGGATCTACAACTATCGACCGCTTTGAGTATTGTGGAGCCAGTGACTATCGTCTCTATGGCCTTAATTGTTGGCGGCATTATGTATGCAATATTGACCCCTATTTTTGGTATGACAGACTTGCTGTAGTGAGTGATTTTAAAACCTGGAAACGTAAAATTTAAAATATTTTAATTTGGAGCAAAAATGAACAGAAGACAAGGTGGCTTTAGCTTAATTGAGATCATGGTAGTACTGATCATCATTGGTGTTATTACCGCTGGGGTAGGAGCAAAGTTTTTAGGTAAGGCGGATCAGTCTCGTGTTGATCAGGCAAAAATAGATTTTTCAACTATCGAAAAAGCTTTAAAGCTTTATCGCCTAGATAATTATCGTTATCCCACGAATGAGCAAGGCTTAGAAGCGTTAACAGAAAAGCCTACTGTCGACCCTATTCCTCGCCAGTGGCAAGACGGTGGTTACTTGGATTCTTTGCCTGTTGACCCATGGGGTAGCCCTTATGTTTATGTGACACCTGGTGAGCAGAGCGAGTATGACGTGTATAGCTTGGGCGCTGATGGCCGTGCAGGTGGTGAAGGCTTTGATGCAGATTTATATAATCGGGATAGACGCGAAAAATAGCGCCGTAATTTTTTAAGTATGTAATGTGTAATTATTATAGGTAATTGTTAATGCGGCTTCGCCATTACACCGGTTTTTCTCTGATCGAATTGTTGGTGGTGATGCTCATCGTTGCTGTTATAGCAGCAGGTGTCTCTTTAGCGGTTAACCCTCGAGGCTCAAGCGCCAAGCAAATTAATTTACAAGGCGAACGATTATTCGCGCAAATGCTGTATGCATTTGATGAAGCCTTGGTTAGAAATCAGGCTTTAGGTTTAGCGGTAGAGCAGGATGAAAGTGATTTGCAGGTTTCCAGAGAGTACGCCTGGAAACGTGACGGTGGTGTTGATCGTGAAACTAAAGAGCGGCGCTGGTTAAAAACCGAAAACCCTCTTGGTGTCCATGAATTGGCGGAAGAATTTGCTTGGTCTATTGAAATTGAAGAGGTTTCGCTAGAGGAAAACCTTGACCAATTACTCAATGAAGATGATGAAGAGATTGATCCCCGTATCATCTTTTATCCAAGTGGCGAGGTTTCAGAATTTTCTATCACAATTACTTTGTCTGAAGAAGCTTTGCAGGATGACCCTGAAGCAATTAATGAACGCTATAAAATCACACTGAATGAGCGTGGTGAGTTGACGCGTTATCGCGTAGGTGTCGAAGAACAATGAAGTTTTTTTTACGTAGAAAAACAAATGGTTTTACCCTGATTGAAGTCATGGTAGCTGTAGCTGTTCTTGGGTTTGCTGTGCCTGCGGTAATGTTGCTAATGATGCAATTAACTGATTCTGCTGGAGCGATCAGAGATAAAACAATTGCGAATTGGATTGCTGAAAATAAAGCGACGGAGTTAAGACTGGAGCGCGTTTTTTTAAATCAGCTATTGCAGCGCGAACAAACAGAAAAAATTGAAATGGCTGGCACGGAATGGACAGTTGATGTCGATATCGATAAAGCTCAAATTTGGATTAGGTATCGAATTACAGTGGGGCGTGACCCCGATAAACCTTTAGCGACATTAGATACATATTTGCATGACACTTAAAACTTCTCGGCAATTAATAAAAGGCTTTACGCTTATCGAAATGTTAATCGCTTTGGCGATTGGTGCAGGTATAGCAACAATGTCCTATCGTGCTTTAGAAGGGACAATTAAGGCTGATAATAAAATATCAGCCGTTACGCAACAGGTGAATGAAGTAGACCGTGTTTGGCAATATATTTCGAAGGATCTACTTTATGCTGTGGATAGAACCTGGAGAGATACAGGCGGTACGGAAAAATCAGCACTTGTTGGTGTGTTTGGTGATCGTTTATCTCAAAGCGATGTCGTGATTGCCAATGAAGATGACTATTTGTTGCAATTTATTCGTGGCAACCGAGAAAATTTATTAAATCAAAAGCGTAGTGATTTGTATCTGGTGGGCTATCGGTTAACTCAAGATGAAGGCAGCGACGAAAAAATTCTGTGGCGGGATCATTGGTCGCCTGTTGATGGCAGTGGTGAGCCTAAAATGCAACAACGACGCTTGTTAAGTGGTATTCGAGATCTACAGTTTAGTTATTTGCCCAAAAAATTTAACAGCCTTGAAAGTAGTGCGTGGTTGACAGGGTGGCCAAATTCGAGAACAGGAGGTGCGACAAAAGAATTGCCTGCGGCTGTCAGGGTAACGGTTGAGTCCGCTTCAATGGGCAAAATTGTTCGTATATTTAACCTTTCAGTTGTTGGTGGATAGGTTTTTGTGATGACTGACTTGCCTTTATCATGCCTAACAAGCCCTCGAAGTGAAAGAGTGGGATTAAAGTCATCGCAGAGTGGTACGGTGCTTATTATTGCTTTGTTAGTCGTTGCTGTTATTACAGGCTTAGCAATTGATTTTGCCAGTCGGTTTCAGCTCTCATTGTCCCGAGCAGAAAATCGTTTTTTTACTAACCAAATGCAACAGTCTTTATTTAGTATTGAGCATGCTTCCATGTGGGCGCTTCGAGAAGATAAAGAAGGGGATGTTGACGATGGCAATAAGAATTATGATTATTTAGAGGAAGATTGGGCAAAAGCGGAACAATATCAGCAACTGATACAAGTTGAATTTGGAGATGTATTAATCAATGAAGTGTCTATAGAAGATGCTCAAGGGCGTTTTAATCTTAATCAACTTGGTCTCAGCTCTACAAAATATGACCCTAGTTTATCTTTTGATAAACGTTATACGCCACAGCAGAGGCGCTTTATTCGTTTGTTGCAGACAGTGCCTAATGGGGTTGTGAGCAGTACAGAGGCAGAGGAAATTACTCAAGCTGTTATTGACTGGATTGATTCTGATAATAACGTGACGGGTGCAGGTGGAGCGGAAACAGATTTTTATGCATCTCAGGAGCAGCCCTATCGTGCGCCTAATCAAATATTTGTGAGCACCAGCGAGCTGCGTTTAGTTAAAGGCATCACAGAAGAAATATATGAGCATATTGCCCCGTTAGTGATAGCGATCCCTGATACCGCAGCGGGCATGAATATTAATACCGTTTCGTCTGAGATAATGAGGACATTAAATTCAAAGGAAGAAACAGTGCCATTATCTGAGCAGGATGGAAGTACATTGGAGAGTACTCGTCCAGTTAAAGTTGATAAAAATTCTGAGGATGGTGAACGTACAGTTGTTAATGATGGTACTAAAAAGCAGGAAGGCTTTACCAAGATCGAAGATTTTTTAGATAGTAATGAAGTTGGAACCATTTTTGGTTCGGATACAGAGTTGCAGCCAGTAGCTGATGGGCTTACTACAGGTAGTAATTATTTCTTATTGAGCTCCGAATTGGAAATTAATGGTGTGACGCGTCGAGGGGTTAGCTTGTTGAAACGTGATACTGACCAGAATACCGGTAAAATTGCCGTTCGTGTTGTCAGGCGTAGTAGTGAGGATGTATTTTAAACGTGCTATCCTGAATTCAGAATACATAAGAATTTTAGACAAAAAAGAGATATTTCACATCAGTTATCTCAGATAGAGTAGAGAAAACAGTGACAGAAAAATTGGTTATACAACTGCTTGAAGAGACGGTAAATGAAGAGGGAGAAACCCTTCGTCATTTTCGTTGGGGGTTTGTCGATGAATTATCTCATTGGCCTGAAGACACCCATGAAGGTTCAGGCGAAGAATTGCTCGTAGCGTTTGAGAATCAATCTCGGCCCGCTCTGTTGCTGATTTCTGGTAATAAAGTTGTCAGTTTGCCTGTTGCCTACAATAAAAAGGAGGCGCGGCATTTTCTTAAGCTGTTACCTTATCAGATCGAAGATGACGTGCTTGGGCCGGTTGAAGATCTGCACTTTGCCGTCAGTAGCAATAAGGAAAGTGAGGTTATTTCAGCGGCTTATGTTGATTACGACTGGATTTCAGGTCTACTGCTATGGGCAAAAGAAAACGAGCTACTTATCGATCGTTGTATCGCTGATTATCAATGCTTGCAGGCCAGTGACAACGAATTATTGATATGGTTTGTCGATGGGAATGTGCAAGGTCATCGTGCAAACGGCTTGGGCTTTAGTATTGCCCAGTCATTGTCGCAACCTTTCTTAAAGGATCTTTTGCAAAATCAACAAGATATTGAAAACCCTTGGCAAGTCAGGGTGTATGTTGATGATGCAGAAACACAAGAAATTATCGAAAGCCATATTATGCCTCCAGTAGAATATGAGGTAATTATTGGTCAGCCGGCATTACATTTTGAGCAGAATAATCAGTTAAATTTTTGTTCCGGTAAGTTTGGTAAGAAGTTACCTGTTGAGCAATGGTGGAAAGAAGCAAAACCGCTGGCGATATTAGCGGCAGCAGCCGTTGCCGTATTTTTTGTTGCCACTTTTGCTGATATTTATTTAATTAAAAAACAGCAAGCCAGTGTTCAGCAGGAGATATTATCGGCTTATAAGGCTGCTGTTCCAAAAGGTCCTGTGAATGATCCAGTGACACGATTAAAAAGAATGCTGGGATCAAATACTGCCAGTAATGAAGCTAGTCAGGCGGTTTATCTTTTATCAAAGGTGGCCCCGGTGCTGGATCAATTAAAAATAAACCTGGCGACGCTGAATTACAGTAACCGTGAGCAAGCCTTGCGTATCAATATCAAAGCGAAATCTTTTAACGGGGTTGAACAATTTCGACAACAATTGGACCAGCAAGGCATTAAAGCTGAATTACAAAGCTCCAATGCGGCGGATGAAGGTTTTCAGGCTCGTCTACGCATTGCACTAAAGGGGAGTAGAAATGGATAGGTTACTTGCGTGGTGGGAAAATCATGAGCCGCGAGAGCAAATGATACTGGCAGTCGTTGGTGTTGTTTTAGCAATCTTTTTATTCTTTTTTTTAGCGATTGACCCGGTAATGAGTTGGCATGAAAAAGAGAAAATAAGATTAGAGCGTAGCCTTGCTGATGTGGCTGAAGTTAAACAATTGGCTGCGCGCGTTCAGGCCAAGAAAAAGTCGAGTAATAATCAACGCTCGAAACAAAGTCTAGCAGTGTTAATCGATAGTAGCTTACGCGAAAATGAATTAGTTATGCGAGGCTTTCAGCCAGGCTCTAAACAAGATGCGCGCTTACGTCTTGAAAATGCCGCCTATTCTTCTTTGGCTCAATGGTTATATGATTTGGAATATAAACACGGTGTCAGTATCGAAGACTTATCGCTGACACCTGCTAAACTTTCAGGACGATTAATGGTGAGTGTCAGAGTTAGCCAATAAGCTTACGTCTGTTTTTATCTACTAGTAAGCTCCGGTTGCACTGGCTTCTTTTAAAAAGTTGTTTTGAAAATATGTCTCTTTTAAAAAAACGCTATTGGGTTATTATAACCCTACTGTTAACTCTTTTTTTAGTTCTACGTACTTTTCCTGCGGCTTGGGTTATTTACGGTGTTCAGCAAGCTGCGCCTGGTTTGCAGGTGTCTGGTGTTAGTGGATCCCTATGGGCAGGGCAGGCTGACTACAGTCAATGGGTTGATCGTGGCCATACTCTTCCTCTGGGTGAACTGAAGTGGAATTTGCAGGGTTTGTCTTTATTGATGCTAAACCCTTGTGTGAATTTTTCAACACAAACGAATCAACAGACTATTAAAGGTGAAGCATGCTATGCCTTAATTGGTGGTGCAGCCAAAATAGAGGAAGTTGATGCCTCAGTACCTGTAGCAAAGGTCGCTCCATTTTTTAGTGTTGATCTTGATGGCAATATTGATGCTTATATTAAGCAGGCGATATGGCAAGATCAGCAATTAGGGAAGACAGATATTAATTTATTGTGGCAAAGAGCCTCTCTCTATAATGGCAATCAATGGATTCCTTTGGGTGATATACAGAGCCGTATCAGTGATGATGGTAATGGTGGTGTGGTATCTCAATGGAATAATGTGGAAAGTGCCCAAAAACCATCACCAGTCGCCTTAAACTTGAATGCAGGGGTGACTGAATTGGCCACCTCTAAGCCAGTATTAAAAGTCACAGGAACGGTAACGCCGGGGCCACGAGCCTCAGCATTGCAGCAGATGTTACAATTTGTCGGTGAGCCAGCAGGTAATGGGGCTTATCGTATTGATGTGACAGAATAAATCCATGGCTCAGCTTCTTATCGCTCTCTTATTCAGTGTGTTTTCTGTTGTTTCTCATTCAGCTTGGGTGAGCGAACAGCAGGATGCGATGGGCACTCGTATCAGTGTCACTGTTTGGCATGATGACAATACAGTTGCTAACAAAGCGATTGCTGATGTCATGGCGGAGATGCAGCGCATCGACCAGACCTATAGCCCTTATATTGAAACCAGCGAGCTTTCCCGCCTGAACCGCTTGGCTGCTAAATCACCTCAGTCTATATCCAAAGAAATGGCCTTATTGTTATCGGCGGCTTATAAAACCAGTGAGCTGACCCAGGGTGCTTTTGATATTACTTACGCCAGTGTTGGGCACCTTTATGATTATCGTAAGGAGAAGCAGCCAGATAGCTCTCAAAGAGAACAAAAACAAGAGGCGATTGATTATCGCTGGGTAGTTGTCGAGAGGGGTAAGGTGAGCTTTAAGCACCCCGGTGTGGTTATCGATTTGGGGGGTATCGCTAAAGGTTATGCTGCCGATAGAGCAATTGATATTTTGTGGCGTCAGGGCATTCGTCACGCATCTTTCAGTGCTGGTGGGGATAGCCGGTTATTAGGGGACCGTAGAGGTCGACCTTGGCTTGTAGGTATAGAAAACCCACGGCAGCAAGACGCTGTTGCCATTACTTTACCTCTGGATAATACCGCTGTATCGACTTCTGGTGATTATGAGCGTTTCTTTATTGATCAAAAAACCGGGGAAAGAGTGCATCACATTATCAATCCTCGATCTGGCAAATCAGCAAAGGGAATAGCTAGCGTCACAATTATTGGTGAAAAAGGCCTGCAAACCGACCCATTATCGACTAGTGTTTTTGTTATGGGTGTCAAAAAAGGCTTGGCACTAATTAATCGTTTGCCGACGATTGATGCCATTATTATCGATACTCAAGGCAAGGTTTACTATAGTGAGGGCTTATTACCTCCATCGAAACAATAAATTGTGTGCCAATTACCAGAAAAAAAATAATAAAAAGCTATGCTGTCATATTATAGAAGTTACTACTGTCGTTTTGGGTGAGGGTAGTAATCCGGAGGAGTACTGAATGATCCGCTTTTGTCATAACATTTATAGAATTACCTTAGCGCTATGCTTATTATTCGCCAGTTCCATCTCTATGGCGCAGACAGATCCACAAGTAGAGCAAGAAAAAGAAAATACAGCGCTTAATCAGCAGGTTGAAGACTTAAAACAAGCTGCACTTAACCTCAATCGTGACTTATTATTGCTTGAAGAAGAGTTATTATTCCCTGGTAATACTCAGGTCGCGGTTTTTGTCTCAATGGATGTTGGTGAATTCTTCCAGCTAGACGCGGTTAAGGTCAAAATTGATGATCGAGTGATTGGTAGCCATTTATATACCGAAAAGCAAGTGAGCGCCTTGTATCGAGGTGGTATACAACGTATCTATGTAGGTAATGTTAAGTCTGGAGAGCACGAGATCAGTGCATTCTTCACTGGTAAAGGCCCTCAAGGGCGTGATTATAAGCGAGCTGCCAAGCTGAATTTCGAAAAAACCAGCGATCCCGCATTATTAGAGCTTCGCATTGTTGATTCCACCCAAAAACTACAGCCGATATTTGATATCAAAGAATGGGAACTGCCTTAGGGGTGTTAATTATCATGGGCTGTTTCTTGTCCTCTATCCGTTCTCATAAAAGTCTTCGTGCAATACTACTTTTTATTTTAGTAAGTATTAACTCACCTTTATCTTTTGCTGAAAAGCCGCTTACTACCGTGGCTGATTTACGCTACGGCGTTGCGCTTTACGAATATTTTCAAAGTAACCACTTTGAGTCGCTGAGTGAATTAATGGTTGCCAAAGAACGAGGGGGCATCCAGGGCCATAAAGATAACCCAGAGCTGATTGAAGGTAGCTTAAACCTTGCTTATGGTATGGATCGTCAGGCGGGTGCTATCTATAACCGTCTGCTCGATGATGCCAAACCATTAGAAGTGCGCAATGCTGCGTGGTTTTACCTATCAAAAATACGTTATCAACGTGGCGAATATGAAGAGGTTAGAGCTAGCCTTGCGAATATTGAAAAGCCAATTTCATCTGATTTAATTGATGAAATGGAGGCAATGGAAATTCAGTTGCTGATTAAAAAGAGCCAATTTGAAGAGGCGGAACAACGCCTGGCAAAAGCATCGGCTAGAACGCGGTCAGGAAGACAGTTTCAATATTGGCGCCCTTATTTAAACTTTAATATTGGTGCTGTTTATGCGCGCTATGAAAAAATGGATACTGCGCAAACATTTTTTTCTAAAGTCATATCTGAGCGGCTATCTAAAAATAGTAACTTTCATACAGAGCAATTAGCTTTGTATGACAAAGCCTTTATTGCATCGGCTTATAGTTATTTCCAGCAGGAAAATTATAAAAAAGCGATTGATGAATTTGGACAGGTACGCCAGGCAACGCCACTCGCTAATGATGCTTTATTAGGGTATGGCTGGGCGAAGGCCAAGCTGGGTGACTATAAAGCAGCGCTGGCCCCTTGGACGATATTAAGTCAAAGGCCATTAGCTGATGAAGCTGTTCAAGAAGCATTAATTGCAATTCCCAATGCGTATTTACAGTTGGGTGATATTAATCGCGCATTGGATAGTTATGCGCGCGCCGAAGATATTTATATCAAAGAACTGGCTCATATTGATAGAGCGGGTGAAGAGGTGTTGGGCAAGTCAATTGTTGAATTATTTCAGTTGGAGGATTCTGAAGCCAATTACAGCTGGTTGGTCCCCGAACATAATTCTCTGGTTAAGACGCCTTCTCGTTATTTATTGCCACTATATACTTTAAACCGCTTTCAAAACTCTGTTCAGACATTGGTGGATTTGTATCGTATCCGTAAGAAATTGGAAGCATGGCAGGAAAATTTAGATGCTTATGCTGATTTGATGGATTATCGTCTGACCACATTCAGACGCCAACAACAACCTGCCGAGTATGGAAGAATGTCGAGTGAATTACTTGAGTTGAAAACTCAACGTGATGAAATGGCTGCAGTACTCAATGAAGCAAAACAACAGAAAGATGTATTTATGTTGTTGGATGAAGATCGTCAGGACTTATTAGAAATGGTCCAAAGTGGTGAACGTAATGCCAAGGTATTGTCAGCAGCTGGCGAATCAACAGAGGAAGAGAGCGAATGGCTGCAACGCTACAGAGGGTTGTTGCTTTGGTCCGCTACGTTGGATTTTGATGAGCGAATTTGGCAGGTAGAGTCAGAATTAAATGCTGTTGCCAAAACATTAGCTTCTGCCAGTAATGCCAACGACAAAATAAAGGTATTGTTGACCGATGCACCTGACATTTCTTCAGCACAAGAAAGGATCAGTGGCTATGCAGTAAAAGTAAATGCATTGTTAACAAACAATAATGATGTGATGGCATCAATAGAAGCTGATGTGAGAGCCCAAATATTTACAGCGTTAGCATTGCAACGGCAGCGCGTTCAGTTTTATTTGGGTGAAGCACGATTAGCGGTTGCGCAACTCTATGACAATAAATACTTAGAGGGAGCGAAGCAATGATTCGACGTTTCCCTCTAATTCTTACCGTTGTTACTTTGTCATCATTGGTGGCATGTTCTTCGGTAGATAAAAGTAGAAAAAAACTAGTAGGCGCTACTCTATCTGACATACCAAAAACATTTGTTGAGCCGGCACAGCAAACACAATTAACTGATGAAGTCACATTAGATCAAGTTGAGGAATATTATCAGCGTGCGTTGAATGCCTCTAAAGATCCCGGTACACGTCGCACAATATTGATCCGCTTGGCGGATATATTAATGTTACGCAGCGAGGAGCGAATGTTAGAGTCAGAAGCGCCTGGACGCTTTTTTGATGAAGCGATTGCGCGCTACCGTGAACTTATACAACTTCAGAAAAAAACGATCGCAGAAGGTGGTGATGTTGATCGTCACAATAAAGAGTTGGATAAAATGTTGTATCAACTATCCAAAGCTTATGCTTTGGATGGACGTGTAGAATCTTCGGATAAAGGTTTAGAAAAATTAACTACTGACTATCAAGATTCTACCTATTCCCCTGAAGCAAAGTTTCGACGTGCAGAGCAAGCATTCAGTAATTCGAATTACGAGGTGTCAGAAAAATTATACAAAGAAGTCATCGATCAGGGAACATTCACACCGTTTTATCAGAATGCTATATATATGCATGGTTGGTCACAGTTTAAAAATGCCAGATATGATGATGCTATCGTTGCATTTGTAAAAGTGCTGGATCACCTTTATGGTGCAACACCACCGATCAAAGAGATTCCTAAAAGTCAGCAGAACTTGGCAGATGATACTTTGCGGGTCATGAGCCTGTCTTTTACTTATTTAGACGGTGCAAAAACATTATCTGAAAAATTTGCCGATAATAAACAAAAGCCCTATATTCCCAAGCTTTATCGAGCGTTAGGGCAATTGTTTTTTTCTAAAAAACGCTACAGAGACAGTGCTAATGCCTATCGACAATATGTCTTGGATAATCCGCTCTCGGATGGCGCGCCATTATTCAGCGGTTATATTATCGATGTATATGAAAAGGGTAACTTCCCGAGCCTATTAGTGCCAGCGAAAGAAGAGTATGTCAATAACTATGGTATTGATAGTGAGTTTTGGAAAACAAAGCCTGAACCAGTAAGAGAAGCACTTTCTAAAAATTTAAAAGTCTATTTGGAAGAGTTGGCAAAATACGAGCACAATAATGCACAAAAATTATTGCGCGATCAACGAGCCAAGAAAAATAAAACAATTACCTTTGCAGCTAATGATCCAAAGCCTGCATTTTTAAAAGCCGCTAAATGGTACGATCAATTTATACGAACCTTTCCGAAAGATGCTAAAACAGCAGATATGTATTTCTTAATGGCTGAAGCCTTAAGTGATGCTGGTGAGCTTGGTCGTGCATTTGATACCTATACATTGCTAGCATATGAATATGAACTCCCAGAAGCGAAAAAAGCTAAAGGCGCAGAAGCAGGATACTCAGCTATTGTGCTTGCCCAAAAATTACTCGCTCAAAACCAAATTGACACTGAAAAACAAAAATGGACAAATAAATTAATAGAGCAGTCTCTAGCATTTGCGGATAAATATGCTGCTGATAAACGTGCTGCTGGTGTGTTGGGGGCAGGCGCTGAAAAGTTATTACAGGTAGAGCGTCAACCCGAAGCTATTCTTGCGGCAAAGCGTGTTGCCCAGTGGCAACCTCAACCTAAAGCAGAGCTTCGCCGTACGGCTTGGCTTGTTATTGGTCAAGCAGAATTCGATTTAGCTAACTACCGTGGCTCCGATGAAGCTTATGCTCAGGCACTGGCTTTAACCTCAAAAAATAGTCCTGATCGTCAGTCAATTATTGATCGTCGCGCCGCGAGTATTTATAAATATGCAGAGAGTTTGCTTGCGCAAGAAGGCCAACAGCAAGCAGCAGTTGCCCAGTTATTGCGCGTTCAAGACGTTGCGCCGGATAGCCCAATTGCAATTACTGCTCAGTATGATGCCGGTAATCAGCTTATCGCGATGAAGCGTTGGTCACAGGCAGAAAAAGTATTATTAAGCTTCCGTCGCAGTTACCCTAATAATCCGTTAACAAAAACGCTCTATGCAAAACTGGTTGTGATTTATCAAGAAACGCAACAGTGGAGTTTAGCGGGTAATGAGTTAACGGCTATGTCAGCTGTTAGTGATGATCCTGTGCTGCGTCGACAGTCATTGTTATTAGGTGCAGAACTCTATGAAAAGTCTGGACAAACTCAACGTGCAGCCACTAACTATCAGCAATATATCCAACGATATCCGCAGCCTTTAGATGACCGTGTTGAGGCAATGAATAAATTAGCGCAATTGTATAAAGGGCAAAAAAATATTCGTCAGTACGAATATTGGTTGCAACAATTGGTTGTTACGCATGATCGTGCAGGTGCTCAAAAAACAGATCGTTCACTCTATCTTGCTGCTATGGCGTTGAATTACCAAGCGCAAAAAGATTATCAACGTTTTTCTAGAATACGTTTAACCTTGCCATTAAAAAATAGTCTAGCGAAAAAGAAAACTGCGCTATCAACAGCCGTTGCTTCCTATCAGAAAGTGATTAGCTATGGCGTGGCTGATTATGTAACAGAAGCGAATTATCACCTGGGTGAATTATATGTCCGGCTAAGTGCTGATCTGTTGAAATCAAAGCGTCCTAAAGGGTTAAATGCATTAGCGCTGGAACAATATGAAGTGTTGCTAGAGGAGCAAATATATCCTTTCGAAGAGAAAGCTATTGAGCTACATAAAGATAATATTTCTCGCGCTAAAAATAATCTTTACGATAACTGGGTGAAAAAAAGCTATGCCTCTTTAGCCAAATTGGCTCCTGGCCAGTACAACAAGCAGGAAGATGGGAGGGTTATTCGTGAATTATATTAAAGAGATGCCAAAAGTATTGAGCTCTCATAAGTTAATACTCGCTTGCTTATGTGTTCTGGTAGTTTTGTTGTCAGCCTGTGGTTCAACACCAAGTCAACAAGGCTCTGGTACTACGAATAATAGAGTGAAAGCAGTTGATGTGCCTGATGCCGCAAAAAACGAGTATAAATCAGCATTAGCAGCGATTGATAAAAAAGACTGGGGTAGAGCTGAAACAGTATTACAAAAAATGCAAGCGAGTTACCCCAAGCTATTAAGTACAAAAGCAACTTTGGGTTGGGTATATTGGCAATCGGGTAAAACGGAAAAAGCCATTGCTGAACTCCAAGCTGCTATTGATACCAAAAAACTGTATCGGTCTGATGCCTATAATTATTTAGCGATCATTTACCGTGGCGAAGGTAAGTTTAATCAAGCAGAAAAGCTTTATAAGCAAGCGATTCAGATATGGCCAGGCGATGCAGTGTTGCATAAAAATCTAGGCATTCTTTATGAGCTTTATCTTGGGCGTCTCACCGATGCTCTGAAGTATTACAAGCAAGCTCAAGCGATTAATAAAAAGGACAAAAGATTAAATGGCTGGGTGAAAGACCTAGAGAGGAGAACCTCATGATTGCCAGATATAAAATCTTAATGTTGTCGATATTGTTGCCGCTAAGTGCCTTTGCTCAGAATGAGCTTGAAGAGTTAAATATTGGTACGACTGTCCAGGGTAATAATGAGCTACCTAAGATCCTTTATATCATTCCCTGGGCAACACCTCCAGGCCCAGGGCAGGTTGACCCTTTAGTGCCGCATTCTGCTAATGTATTTGAGCGGACTTATGCACCGCTTGAGCGGTTGGAGCAACAGCGTCGTTTGCGCTATTACGAAGAGGCTGCAACCTCGCCAAAACCGGAATAAAAAGTAGATTTGCTATTAGATAACGCTATCAAGATCACAATTTTGATAGAGAGACTTTAAAATTTCAGGCATCAGTTCAGGCTTTGCGCTAGAATTAAACAGATGCCTTTTATACATAAATAAGCTAACTCGATTAGCTATATCTAAATCGTCGATGTGGAGTTAACACTGTATGGGTACTTTAAATACCATTATTGAATTTTTTAAGAACGGTGGGCCATTTATGGTGCCTATTGCGATAGTGCTATTTATTGGTTTGGCAATATCTCTGGAGCGCTTTTTATTTTTGTCTTACGCGAAAGCGTCGAATAAGCGTGCATTTAATCGTCTTCTGCCATTGTTAAAAAAGAAAAACTACAAAGATATTGTCAATTTTGGGCAATCCAGCCGAGCACCCATTGCCCGTGTTATTGCTGCTGGTGTTGCACGAATGACGCAATCACCTCGTCGTGATGATATAGAGTTGGCAATGGAGGAAGGTGTACTAGAAGCCTTGCCGCGATTAGAGCGACGCACACCCTATTTGGCCACCTTGGCTAATATCGCTACCCTTCTTGGCCTGCTCGGTACTATTATCGGTTTGATTGCAGCATTTGAGTCTGTTGCGAATGCAGACCCTGCCGAAAAAGCCAGCCAGCTATCCAGCAGTATCTCTATTGCGATGAATACAACAGCCTTCGGTTTAATGGCGGCTATCCCTCTCTTGTTTATCCATGCGATATTGCAAAATAAAACAACAGATATTATCGATGGTTTGGAAATGGCGTCCGTTAAGTGTTTGAATATGATGTCCAGAGTTAAGGGCGTATCTTCTCAAACCCGCGAAACTGACTAGTCGCTTAACGATTAAAGAGCGATTTATTTATGCGGTTTAAGCGTCATCATCATAAGCGTGAAGCAGAGCTTGAAATTACCTCTTTCTTGAACCTGATGATTATTCTGGTTCCAGTACTATTGGTAATGATGGTTTTTTCACGAATTACAGTCGTTGACTTGATCTTGCCCGACCTTGGCGATCCTTCACAGCAAAACCCTGATATTGTTAAACAACTTGAAATTGTTTTTTATCCTGATGCTATTGGGGTTAATTATCCTGCGGGTATTGAAGTTAGGCGTATTGCCAAAAAAGAAGGCAAACATGACTTTGATTTATTGTCGAAAGTTTTGCAGCAAGTAAAGCGTAATTTTAATGACCAAGGCATCGAAAAACGTGATGCGTTAATATTGTCGCAGCCAGAGACGGATTACCAAGAATTAATTACAGCTATTGATACAGTTCGTTCCTATAAAGCTGTTGTCGTAACTGATGTTGTCGATGCTGAGTTATTCCCTGCCGTTTCTCTTGGGGATGCGCCTGTTAAAGCAAACGGAGGCAGACCTTAATGAAGGAGTCTCTTCGCGCTAAGCGTATGCAAAAACACCATCGTCGTATGGGTTCGATGTCGAAATTGAACTTAGTTTCGCTGATGGATATTTTTACCATTCTCGTTTTCTTCTTATTGATTAATTCATCAGACGTAGAAGTATTATCAACAGAAAAATCCATTCGATTGCCTGAGTCGCAAGCGACACAAAAGCCAGATACTACCCTATTAATCAAAGTAAACAATGAAGATTTATTGGTTGGTACACGGCCTATTGCAAAAGTAAAAGATATTTTGTCGAGCGGTACACTCACTATTGATGTGTTAGAGAAAGAGCTTGCATATCAAGCTGGACGCCGGCCAGCAACAGAGCAAGAGAAAGAAAAAGGCCGGGCTGTTACTATTCTGGGAGACCAGTCTGTGCCCTATGAGTTATTGAAGAGGATCATGACAACCTGTGCAGCGACAGACTTTCGTGATATCTCTCTCGCAGTGACTCAAATACAATCTAATGTAACAGCACCGGTTTCAACATCAGTTTCAACAACAGGGGCGGGCGGTTGAGTTATTATCGAATGTCTGGTCCGGATCTTCTGCTTCCTTGGTATAGCACTTGGGAAGAGGATTCTAAATTTAAGAAAATTATTCTTAAATTTTTGTTGGCCTTTTTAATTTTTACAGTAATTGTTTACTTCTATCCTGTACCTGAAAAAACGCGTGAGGAAAAAGAAACGCTGCCACCAGAGTTGGCGCGCGTAATATTGGAAAAGAAAGAATTACCAAAGCCTCCACCGCCAAAACCGAAGCCCAAGCCAAAACCGAAGCCTGAGCCCAAGAAGCCTGAACCTAAAAAACCAGAACCTAAGCCGAAGCCAAAACCTGAGCCTAAAAAGCCAGAGCCTAAGCCAAAAAAAACGGAACCTAAGCCCGTGAAGGCGCCTCCGAAAAAGCCCAAGGTGACTCAACAGCAAAAAGTTGAGCGAGCAAAACAGCAGGCAAATAGGGAGATTACCCAATTTCAAGATGCATTGGCTGACATGCGTAACTTAAACGTTGATACAGCAGCAAATAATAATGTCGCTCGCGGTGCGTCGCAGGCTAAAAAACTAGATCGTTCGGTGATAACCAATCAATCGAAGAGAAGTAGTGGCGGTATTAATACTGCTAGATTGAGTCGTGATACCGGAGGCCAAGCACTTTCAGGCCGGGAAACAACACAGGTCAGTAGCTCACTTGCGGATAAAAAACGCGCTGCAGATGCGAGGAAAACGGCTACGACGAGTGATGGTCGCCGCTTAGTTTCACGCAGTGAAGAATCAATCAGAAAAATGATTGATAGAAATAAAGCGGCGATTGATACGACTTACCAGCGTGCATTGAGGAAAAATCCAGCGCTAGAAGGGCGTTTTGTTATCAAACTAGTAATCGAGCCTAACGGACAGGTTTCTTCTGCTCGAGTAGTGAGTAGCGAACTTAATGACCCGGCTCTAGAGAAAAAATTACTCGCTCGTGTCCGCTTTATTAACTTTGGTACAGCTAACGTTTCTCGAACAACCATCAATTACACATTCGACTTCTTCCCTCAATAGTTAGTAAATATTATCTGACAGGCGTCATTATGGGCGCCTTTTTGTTTGTTGATTCTTTATTCTGCCGTTCTAAATAAATTTAAGTGGCTGATTTTTTGAGGGAAGTGGCTTTTAATTGAATGATCAGTATTTATTATTCAATTTAAAAAACGTTACACGCATTACATGTAAGTTTTTAGTAGGGCTTAAATGTGCGGTTTTAAAGTATTAACTTATTATTCTTGTTCGACTTCTGGCTCTTCTGTACTTGGGTTTTCTTTATCTTTAATTAATCGCTTCCCAATAAGAATGCCGCACTCATATAGTAGCCACATAGGTAGGGCGAGCAGTACTTGAGATATTACGTCGGGAGGCGTTAGTAGCATGCCAAGAATAAAGCAGCCAACAATAACGTAGGCGCGTTTGTTAGCCAGAGATTCAGGATCCACAGCGCCAGAACGAATTAGCAAAATAATCGCAACAGGAATTTCGAAGACAACTCCAAAGGCTAGAAAGAGTTTTAGGACAAAATCCAGGTAGCTGGAAATATCTGTCATTACTGTTACCCCTTCAGGGGCAATAGAAGTAAAGAATCCAAATACCAATGGAAAGACAATAAAGTAGGCGAAGGAAATGCCAATGTAAAATAATAAAACACTGGAGGCAATCAGCGGTACTATCAATGACTTTTCATTATCGTAAAGTCCCGGCGCTAAAAATGACCAAATTTGATAAAGCAAAAAGGGCAGGGCAGCGACGAATGCAACAAAAAAAGTTAATTTAAAGGGCGTTAAAAAAGGCGTAGCAACTTCAGTGGCAATCATTGAGGCTCCTTCCGGCAGCAAAGCCAATAAAGGATCAGCAATAAATACATAAATATCATTGGCAAAAGGAAGCATGCCTAGAAAAAAAACGGCGACGGCCAATAAGCAGTATAGTAAGCGATTGCGTAACTCTATAAGGTGTTCAACTAAAGGAGAGGCTTTTTTGGCTAAATCTGTCATGGAGGAGACTTATACGATTAATCTGTTTTGTTATGAATGGTTGGCGAGCTATCGTCTGCTGTAGACGTTTCGCTTACAGGCGTTTCATTTTTTTGTTCTTCTTTTTTACTGTCGTCATCCATCCAGGAGGTCGTTTTGTTGACTGATCCTTCAATGTCATCGCCTATCTCGGCCATGTCCTGCTTCATTCTTTCCAGGTTAGCCATTACTGTTTCATTGTGAAGTTGACGTCGAATATCTTCGGCACCTATTTGTTTCTCAAATTCTTCTTTGGCACTGTTGAAGGTGCGTTTTATCCGACCTAGTGTCAGAGCAACACCTCTTACTGCCTCGGGCATGCGTTCTGGCCCAACGACTAAGAGGGCCACAACCGCAATAATTAGAATCTCAAAAAGGCCCATTAATTTTTAGTTTTTACTCGTGTCTTTTTCTTTTTGTTCAACTGATTCAGTTGTCGTATCTTTTGGCTTTTCATCTTCATTCAATGCTTTTTTAAAGCCTTTTAAAGCGCCGCCTAAATCTGTACCCATGCCACGCAGTTTTTTTGTGCCAAATAATAATACGACAATAACGAGTATGACCAATAACGGTCCGATACCAATACCACCAATACCCATAAGTATCTCTCCTATATATTTAATACATGTTTTGATTACATGTTCAGTTACGGGATGCTTTTTCCTCTAATCCCGATAGGCCCATTCGGCGTCCTAGTTCGTCCAGAACTGCCTGAATGTCTGTATCAAGATGAGAGAGCATCACCATGGAATGAAACCACAGGTCTGCAGTCTCGTAAATCAAGTTATCTTTGTCGCCACTGGTTTCAGCATCTTTTGCTGCTAACAGTGTTTCAGTGCATTCTTCGCCGACTTTTTCGAGAATTTTATTAAGGCCCTTGCTGTGAAGCTGGGCAACGTATGAGCTGTCAGCTGAACCAGATACTCTACGTTCGGCAAGCATTTTAGTTAACTCTGCCAATACGTCATTCATGTTCTACTACCTACTATAATTCTGGCGCAATGATAGCACTATTTTAAGTCAGATGACTGCTATCTATTGTTTTATTGTCATTATGAGTTTTCGCCCAGTTTTAGCAATTACACCATAGTGCTAATCTCTAAATCTTTATATGTGTCCGTTTCTGGCAATTACTAGGGGTGAATCTCGTATTGATCCTATTATTGCGGCTTTTCATGACATTATTATTATTTTTGATCATATATCGGGGAAATATGTTTGAAAATGAAAAATTAATATTTTTTTTCATTTGAAGTGATTTTCTTTGAAATGTAAATCTCTTAAGTCGGCGGACAAATATTCATTATTGCTTCGATACCCAGTTAGCTATGGCTTGTAAAGCCATGAGCTAACAGGGTATATGCATACTATATGGGCCTACCAGGCTTTGTAGGGTAGGAATTTACCATTTAGCGATAGAATGACACGATCACCCTTAGGGTTCTCTTCTTTGTCCACTTCCATGGTGAAATCAATGGCGCTCATAATGCCATCGCCGAATTTTTCTTGTATCACTTCTTTTAGGGTTTCTCCATAAACGCCAACAACTTCATAGAGGCGGTAAATGAGAGGGTCGGTAGGAACTGATTGGTCCCAGATCTTTGTAGGGAAAGCCTCTAGAGCCGTAGCAACATCTTGATCAAGTTCTAGCAGTGAGCATATTCTGGAAGCAGCTTGAGAGGGTGTGCTGTTCATGCCTAAGCAGCAAGAGGTAATAAAAACAGGTGACATACCTGTTTCGGCCGCAATACT
Organism: uncultured Pseudomonadales bacterium; assembly: GCA_947487765.1. Classification (GTDB taxonomy): domain Bacteria; phylum Pseudomonadota; class Gammaproteobacteria; order Pseudomonadales; family Cellvibrionaceae; genus CANLBN01. The sequence goes on from CANKXO010000004.1 coordinate 438,102, forward strand.
TTCCCATGATAAACCCTTTGTAGCTTTTGCTGCCATAATGGCCTCGGTCATTTCAATTTTTTTCATTATTCAGTCTCTTTTGTTAATAATAATTTTAAATAAGCTAGTCGATAATCGGGCTCTGGTGTTATCAAAAACTATAAGGCGCTTTTATCGTGCATCGTTGTTTTCGCTTTAATTTCTGCACCGTTATGATGCTTGCTTGCCCTAATAAATAACAAAAAGCTGTTGTCGCTCGTTTTATTTGTGCTGCAACTACTGTAAAACTTGCTTCAGAGCGTTATTGATATTTATGAGAGTTACATTAGCGAAATGTGTACCAAAGTCCTTTCAAATAGCCTGTTTGACTTGTTGTTAATTTTTTAAGAGCAAATGAAAACGCGATTGAGTAATGTGTGTTATTACCGATAAAAAATATTTCATAATCAATCGCCTTAAAAAAATCATCAATGAGGTTATCTTTTTAAGTCATATTTACGTTCAATAGCGATGGGCTTATTTCTTTTATTCTGCGAACTCTTTAATAAATAATCTTCTAAAGAACTGCTCTGAGCTGTATTTGCCGTTTTATCACTATGAGCTAGGCTTATTAATAGATACCTATTATCTAAATGGCACTAATACTCATGGTGCAAGAACTTTGTGGAAAGGATAGGCCACAAATAGCTACCCTTATGGAGGTGTAATGTGGAAATATTATTAGGAATATTAATTGAATGGCTTAGCCTGAATGCATCATTAACAATTCAGGAGTCTCCGAAGGTTGTTGTTATGACCTCAGCGGAGCTGACAGAAAAATATGGTGCTCCTGTTCACGCGTTATATGGTCATGAACAAGCAACGATCTATTTGTCTGATCATGTTGATCTAACGACTATTCAAGGCGCATCTGTACTCTTGCACGAATTGGTACACCACTATCAAAATGTTAGTGGTGCAATGGATGGTTATAGCTGTATTCGAGAATCAGAAAAACTCGCTTACGAAATACAGAAAGATTATCTGGAAGCGAATAAAGCTGAAGTAATGCCAGAATTAGGTTCTTTCAATATTTTAATGCGTAGCCTTTGTCATACAGATTAGTTCTACAAAACGTTAAGTTCTTCTTAGGCTTTGTTACTTAGGAGAGCTTCACCCGTCATTTCTGTTGGCTGATTGAGAGAAAGCATAGAAAGTAACGTCGGTGCAATATCACAGAGCCTGCCTTCTTTCAGATGTTTGCTATCACTATTGTTAGCGACAAAGACCAACGGTACAGGCCCATTCGTATGAGACGTCACAGGGCCACCAGTTTTAGGGTCAACCATTAGCTCGACATTGCCGTGGTCTGCGGTGATTAAGCATTCTCCATTTACTTCCAATATCGCATCTGTCACTCGTTTTAAGCACGCGTCTAACGCTTCCACGGCTTTTATGGCTGCATCCATTTTCCCGGTATGCCCAACCATGTCGCCATTTGCATAGTTGCAAACGATTAAATCGTAGCCACCGCTTTTAATCGCATCGACCAGGTTATCCGTAACTTCTGGTGCGCTCATTTCTGGCTGTAAGTCATAGGTTGCCACATTGGGTGATGGGATCAATATGCGCTTTTCTCCCTCAAATTCTTCCTCTATACCACCATTAAAAAAGAAGGTTACGTGAGCGTATTTTTCAGTTTCTGCAATACGCAATTGAGTCTTACCCTGATTGGCCAGATATTCCCCAAGAGTGTTTTCGAGACTTTCGGGTGGGTAGGCACAGGGGGTGCCAATATCACCTGCATATTGAGTGAGAGTCACAAAGTCCGCCAGCTCGGGTCGCACAGTGCGATCTAATGTACTGTCTAAATCATTTTGAACAAATGCACGAGTGAGTTCGCGAGCCCTATCGGGTCGGAAATTCATAAAAATAACAGAGTCGCCATCATTAATGGTTGCGGCTTCCCCTATTGGCTGAATCGATGTTGCCGGGCAGAATTCATCGTCTTTATCCTGGCTATAAGCTAACTCCAAACCCGCAATAGCATTGTCGATAGTATTGGTTGCCTTCCCTTGAGTTAATAAATCATAAGCCTGTTGGACTCTTTCCCAGCGATTGTCCCTATCCATCGCGTAATAACGGCCAATCAGTGAAGCAATATGGCCATTACCTAATGCTGTAAATTTTGCAGCTATTTTTTCTAAAGAGGGTTTAGCGCTGCGAGGAGGGGTATCTCTGCCATCTAAAAAGGCATGGACATAGACCTTTTGTGCGCCGCGCTTTGCTGCGGACTCTATCATTGCGACAATGTGGTCCTCATGACTGTGGACACCGCCTGGAGATAGCAGCCCAAGAATATGTACAGCCTTATTGTTCGCAACTGCTTTGTCGACAGCGTTTGTCAGGGCTGTATTCTCAAAAAAGTCACCATCGTCTATGGCTTTGGATATCCGGGTAAAGTTCTGATAAACAATGCGCCCAGCCCCTAAGTTCATATGGCCCACTTCGGAATTACCCATTTGTCCGTCTGGTAAACCAACGGCTAAGCCAGATGTTTTTACCAATGTATGTGGATAGTTGGTCCACAAATGATCCCATGTAGGGCAGTTAGCTGCTTCAATAGCGTTAGACTGGGACGTTTCGGAGTAGCCAAAGCCATCCAGAATAAATAGGGCAACAGTTTTTTTAGACATGAGTTATGTAGGGAATCCTTAATACTATAAGTATTGCATTATACGTTAAAAGGAGTCCCTGCCACAAAACTCAAAATGGCGATATCAAGCAGGAGTGATTTTGCCTTGTTTGATCTTGATAAAATCCCCATTGAATTTGGTGAATGTGAAACCGTCGAAGTCGGATTCGTTCAGTGTGAGTGATTGGTCTTGTAATAAGGCAATGGCTTGTTGCTCGCCAGATAGCAAACCTTGTATTCCATCCTGACGATAATGAACACCTGCTGCGTCCCTACCTAAAGAAATATTACTTGCTAGCTTATTGAGCTCGTCTCCCACTGAGAGATCTGATCCTGTATAACTATTTAGTTGTTCTCCAGTGTTATTGGCTTCCACTGGATTGGGGATAACATAAGCTTCGTTGAAAAATGCTTTAAGTACGGTGACGCAGGCGCCGGCAATTGTTGCATGACCTGCAGGGTAAGAGGGGTGCGTCGGAGAACCTTCGGTATAAGCTTGGGGTAAAAAATAGGAGCCATAACGGCTGTAAACTTCTGCCAGTGCTCGTGAATTTAAAATATCAGTATGCAGTTCATATTGGCGCTGCCCTTCAATATGGAAATGAATGCGTCCTGAAAATGTTTCTGGGCGCAGGTAACGGTGGGCTTTCCATTTTTGAAACCATGCGCCTGTTAACGACAAGTTGGCCGCTTTAGTTACCATATCTAATATAAAGGGGGCACCTAGAGAAGTGAAAGAGCTTTGGTTATCAATGCTTTCTTTGTAAGGGTTTGTGCTATCTAATGCATCTTTGCCATAACTTAGTAAAATCATTGCTGCATGCAAATAGGCTTGAAAAGAGACATCCTGATGAACATATTCCCCTAATGTTCGATTGTTGTATATGTAACGTTTGTTTGAATCAAAGGTTAACAGCTCTAAAGGCGTACCACCTCTTTGAATATTCAGCCAGTTAACAGAGTCTGCCATAAAATTAACGTCCGGCGTCGGAGCACGATATAGTTGTGTAACTTCGACAGGGCCAAAATTAAAATCCTGCCATAAAAACTGACTGATATAAGGCCCGTTAAGGTCTCCCAGTGTCTCTCCCCGAAATAACGTTGTGCTGGTAATTGGGCCATTAAGTGGAGCTACTTGATAAGAGAATTGATTTAAATCCTGAATGGCTGAATGAACAAGGTTATTATTCTCATAATCTGTGTAGGCAATATCTCGTGTTATGGCTTGCCAATAGACTTCAGCAACTTCGGCCGCAATTTCAGCGCTGCGAAAGCGGTGAGATGGCTCGATGCGCGTTGCATGACAGTCCAGCCCCGATAGCTCATATTTAAATGCACCTTGAGGATTGGCAAGCTTTCTTGAGGCTTGTGAGGCTAGAGGAATTTTATCGAACTGTTTTTTACCCCCGCGTTTCATGGCGCGTTTTAATTTTAAAAAAGCACTGGGGTTAACTTCGCCAAATCGATTGCAGGGCAATGTTTTTGAAAAGCTGGCATAGTAACGATCTGCTTTATAGCGTTTTTCATCACCATTATCCGCTTGCTTATCTAGTAACAGACTATTTTCATAGTGTTCCTGTGCTGCACGTTTTCGTAAATCAAAGGCAGCGGTTGCTCTGTTGGGATTGTTGCTGGCGGTTTCGGGTGTGCTATTAGTTGAAGATGTTACAGGCTCTTGAGCAAAGGATAACCCCGATGCTAAAGCAGCCCCGGACGCTAATCCTGCTTTTAAAAAAACTCGACGCGAGTTTGGCTCTAGCTGTATTTTTTCAGCAGTTTGCTTCATAGTGTTTTATCCCTAAATGTGAAGTGATATTTATGTGTTGTTCGATTTTTTAGTGTATCGATTCCTGATATTTTTTTGATGTACTGATAAAATTTTTCTCCCATTCACTGAAAAATATTTCACGATGCTCATTTATCCAGGCAGCAAACGATTTGGGCTCACGGCCCAGTATCTCTTTAACGTGATGAGTGAGAGTGAATAGGTGGTCGTGCTGGGTCTCCCATTCAAAGTATTTCATGAAATACTTTGGCGCTTTTTCTCCCCAAAGTTGACTAAAGACTGGTTTAATAGAACGGTAAAAATTTTCCTCATCACCATCATATTTTACTTTGACGCCTAATATTTTCGTGAATAATGCAGCTACCTCGCTGAATTGAAGAAGGTCTTTACCCGTTATGTCTAGAGTCTTGCCGATATATTCAGTAGGGGTAGAGAGTAGTAATTTTGCACTGAGATCTGCGACATCAACGTGATCAACCCAAGCCAGAGTTTTGTTGAATGCAACTCTTATGGTCTTTTCTTCGAATAATGGGGGGGAGAACATGCGTAGGAAATCATCCATGTAATACCCTGCCACATTGACAAATGTGACCGGTAGGCCAGAGTCGCGATATCTTTCCCTCGCTACAAGGTGTTGCATGGCTGGATAATATCGAAACTTTTTCAATTCGGCAGGGATGATGTCAAAAGAAGCATCTGGTGGAGTACCTAAAATTCTGACAATATGCTTAATGCTGCCTGCTTCTTCGCAGGCAGTTAACATATTGTTCACAAGGTCGTCTTCGTGAAATACATCCGGTGATATTTGAAAGACTGATTCTATCCCTTGTAATGCTGATCTTAATGAATCTATGTCAAAAAAATCAGCAACTACAGCCTCCAAATCTGGAAACATTGTATTTAATAAGCCTAAGTTTTCTTTTTTATGAGTGGCCAGTCTTATTTTGGTTTCGGGTGAATGTTGTTTTATGTATTTGGCAACAGCACTACCTATATGATCCTTTGCCCCAAATATCAATATCGACTTTGTAAAATGTTGTTGAGTCATGATTATGCCATTGATTATATTGGAGGTTATTTTGTGTATCTTGCATAGATGTAAGGAACCATTACCGATATCATTCCTTCAGAGTGCTGTAAATCGAAATATTTTTCGATATCCTTATAGGTTTCCTCGTGTGGCTGATCTAAAGCGAATACCTTTTGAAAAAATTCACCGACCTCATCTTCATTTTTGAAATCGAATGGAACATCAAATTCTTCGACTTCGGTGTTACTGGCTTCCGCAAAGCGGCCAAGATTAATCATTCTAGACTTCGAAGGAAATAAAGCCTGATGGCCTGTGCTAGTTATGTCATCGACAACTTCATCGAAGTAACGCTGAATGCTTGAGTTGTCTGAAAAGTCACCGACGCAGAAAGTGCCACCCTTTTTAAGCTTGCTCATTGCTGAACGGGTGATGCTGATTTGGTCTTCCATGTGGTGCCATCCGCCTAATGTTACTGATTTGTCACACGAGTTATCTTTTACAGCGTCGATATCGGTAATGTATTTCAGGTTGCTGTGAACACCACATTTTTTTTGATTAAGTTCTAGTGTTCTAGGTGCAATATCTTGGGCATATAGAAATCCGCTTTTTATGTTTTTAATTATTTTTTCTGTTAAAAACCCCGTGCCTGCAGAAATTTCTAATATGGTATCGTCTTCTTTTATCTCCATGCTGCTAATCAACCAGTCGCCATCTTTGCGAGCATCGGGGTAAGTTGCAATTGCATACTCGTAAGATTGAGCAATAATGTTGAAACGCGAATCGTCTAAGGCTGTTTGCATGTCTTTCTCCTAATCATATTTAGTGTTTTGGGTGAGTTTGTAAATTATTAATCGATGACAACTTCGCCTTTACGATTGTCTTTGGTAAAGTAGATATCTGCATCATTGTTTTCATCGATAATGGCGGGGTGTTGGAAGCCATAAACTACCAGGTTTTCATCACCTGCTTCCAGTCCATGCTCTACGCCGGGAGGGATATTAAGCACAGAGTGTTTTTTTATTTTGTATTTTTTTTTGTTGATGAGAGCAAAACCATGACCGCTCAATACTAATATGATGGCATGCCCTTTTTTGTGATGGTGTGGGTCTAATATTTTTTTAGGCTCAATGACCACAAATTCGCAACCCATATTCTTAAACCCGGAATCCTCAAGGACTCTAAACATTTTAAAGCCTTCCAAGGTAAGTTCTGGACTATCTTCTATTTGTCTTACAGACCATGAATTATCATCATTTGTTTCTGTTTTATAGGGTTGCATCAGATACCACTCCTGAAAATAATGCCAATTTTTCATCGAGAGATTTTATTTTCTCGTTGTTAAGCCTCCCAACACAGATGCGCACACCATCGTTTCTTTTGCTGCCAAATATACTGAGTGGCAATAATGTGACGCCGAAATACAGCAGCTTTTTAGTGAGCTCAATACCGCTCATGCCTTGATAGGAAGCACAAATGTAAAATCCGTCAATATTTTTCGTGTTGGAGTAAAGTAAAGTAAATCCGTGCTTTTTAAGTATTCCTTTAACTATTTTCGATCGAGATTTGTATTCTGATAGAAACTCGTATAGGTCGAATTCATTGTCATTAATTTTTTTTAATAAGGTATTAATACCATATTGGCCGCTATGAGGAGCACCTGCAGTCATATTGAAAATAAGAGATCCACAATACTGTTTAATTGATTCGTAAGCATTGTGAGTCTGTCTTGCGGGCAAGTTTAAGAAGTTTTTAGAGGATGTTAGTATACCTAAGCGTTCACCCGCATAACTCAACATTTTGGAAGCGCTTAGTACAATAAAATAATTATCGGTATAGTTAGAAATACTAGGAAGGTTTTCTGATGAAGGTTCATGATTTTTTTCGATCATGCCTAAATAAGTAAGGTCTTCTATAGGTATAACATTATATTGTTCACATAATACTGCGATATCTTTCAATTCTTCATGAGTCAATATCGCCCATGTGGGATTGTTAGGGCTGGACCAGCAAATAGAAGAAACGTTATTGTTTTCAAAAGCAGCTTGAATAGCATCCGTTAATGCTTTCCCTCTCCGGTTATCAATTTCTATGGTGATAGTATTCATGTCAAGAAATTGGCTTTGTGCAATCATTGGTGGGTAAGTAGGCGAGATAAAGACAGCGGAGCTCTTTCCATTACTATTGTTTATTCTTTTGCAGGCTGACTGCGCTATGAGCAATGCTTGAGTGGCACCACAGGTAATGAAAATGTTTTCTCTGTCAGCGTTGCTAATATTGAGTTGCTCTTTAATAAATTGAGCTATAGTTGACCTTAACTCAGGAATGCCTTTGTAAGGAGGGTAGCTTAATGGTGCATCGGTTTTTTGTAAGCTTGTTGTGTGTTGAGTTATGCATATTTCAGGAGGTTTCAAGTTGGGAACACCAAAATCCATTCTAATGTAATTAATGCCTAATTCATTTTCAATTCTGTTAACTGTTTCCCAAAATTCTTCTATATTAAAATTGTTATTTTTTAGGCTGCTGGATTCAATTATGCTATCTATCCGTGCATTGGTATCTTTTTTAGTAATTGGTTTTTCGTTTTTGTCGAGAAGTAACATTTTATTACCTTTTGCGAAACGCTGAATCGGAAATGTTATTTCTCTATAGTTTATTTTTTTAGTCTAATGCTGTTAATCCATCGATAGAACTATTGACATTTGGTTTGCGTTTTTTATTGGATTTTTGAGAGTGGCCTCACTAGTGAAACTAATAAGGCCGTTTTTGAATAAAGCTATCTTGATGTGAAAACAATACTATGCAGCTTGATAAAAGGCGCTGATTTGATTGTAAGCTTGTTGAACACTTTCTATGTTATTCATTCTTGTTAACCAAGAAGAAACATGAGTAAATTCCTTTAGGTCGATATTATTTTTCTCAATATAAATTATTGAGCTGTAAATCGATATGTCTGCAATGCTTATTTTTCCGCACAAATATTCTGTGTTTTGTAAAGCATCGTCCAGTATTTCTAGTGCAATACTTAAATTATCAATGGCTTCTTGAACTTTTTCTTTGTTACCATTTTCACCTAGAACAACATTGTTAAAGTTAATGGTTACAGCTTCATTATTCAAGCGAGTATGAGACCAGTCTAACCACTTATCAATATGTGCACGAGTTTCAGCATCAGTAGGGTATAACGCATTGTTTCCGTATTTTCCACACAAGTATTTCATGATTGAATGTGATTCCCATAACACAAATCCATTATCATCAATAGCTGGGACTTTTGCATTAGGGTTTAAAGCTAAATAAGTCGGTGTTCTATTTTCTCCGCTCATTAGATCTACCACTTTTTCTTCATGATCAATATTAAGCTCTTTCAATACAATTGCTACTCGGGCGGCATGATTTGACCATGGGTGTGTGTAAAATTTCATCGTTATACCTTCTAATGGTTAATGTTTTTAATATCAATAGTAATATGTGCTGTACAAATAGTTCAGGTATTTCTGAATATTTTTCATACGCTTCATATTTGACTCTTTCAATTAATAAGGTGTGACCATATCGAGTAATATTTTTTAGTGGTAAATAATTACTAAAAATCGGTCACAGCTTGATAACTTGATATGTCCAATAGTGTGAATATCCCAGTAGGTACTTTGCCGCTGGTAAAATATTAATAATGCAGATGGAAAATAATATGAAAAATGCAATAAATGGTATGCTCATTGGTTTATTTGTTGGTGTTGTCGATGTCGCTATTTTTAAATTAGTGATGAATTTCCCGGAAAATCTTATCGAAGCTGTGGGTCCTATCTCTTACTGGATTATTGCTGGTTTTTTGGTGAATACATCTTCGCTCAATTTACAACCCGCTCTAAAAGGAATAGTGATTGCAATGGCAATGGGAATTCCTTGGTTTATTGACTACGCATTAAACGATAAAGCGAATCAAATCGGCATGTTGGCAGCGATATTTTTAGTTTATGGTGCTTTGACAGGTTTTCTCTGTGATAAAGATTTCCTTAAATTCAATGAGAAGAATGCGGTGGAACTAACATGAGATTACTGAAAAATAAAAATGTAAGGTCGTTTCTTATTATATTTTCTTGTTTTTATTCTATTTATGCTTTTCCAGAGGAGACAGATGTGAACGGAGAGAAGGTTAAAGAAATTATAGTCTATAAAATAAAAGAAGAGCGCCTCGAGGATTTTTTGAAAATTAAAGATCAAGTGCTAAAAGAGTCAGCCTCCCTTGATGGTTTACTTTCTGCAACAACATCGAAAATTTTAAGTGATGAATATACTTTTGCAGATACCATGATATGGGATGATATAGGGTCATCTAAGAAATCTTCGGAGACATTCCCTAAAATACCTGTAGCAGCTAAATTTTTAGAAATGTGGGATGGTCCGCCATTGCATCATGTGTTAATGACTTATGAACCGGATAACCTCAAATAACCTAATATTATATTGTAGAGAGTTTTTCCCCATGATTAGAATTAGTTTAATCGCTCTTTTATTTTTTTCCTCATTAGCAGCAGCAGTCGATGAGGCTCATAAAATAAAGATTGTATTGCCTATTACTACTCAGGGGCCGTTGTGGCCCCCTAGTAGTCTTGTCGACGAAAATGGTGATTTCGTCGTAGTCGGGACCCTGTTGACTGAGGTTGAACCTGGTGTCATTGTCCCTGTACCTAATCAAGCTGCGCTCGTTTCTAAAAATACTCGTCCACCTTTAGACAGTGATGGTAGGGAGGATTTTTCTAATCCTTTTGGAGCAGCTTACGACATTATAAAAACGTTGGATTTGAGAAAAGGTAGCCCTGATCTCAAAATGGAGTTGTATACCTCGTCATTTGGCCCGCCTGTTGGAGATTTTGGTGGTGGTTCGCGAGTGCCAAGAATCGGAGACTCTAAGTATAATCTAAACATGTTGTCCGGTTTTCCTTGTCAGGACATTTTCCCTTCAGAGTCGCAGCGAACACGTTATACGAGGGACAGTTTTCCCTTGCATAAAGCCCCTATCCCTGGTTTTCAGGGAGATCAAGTCGCTTATGATGTAGATACTGGCGAGAGCTTTGTCCCTTTAAACCGCTCTGGAGCTGAATGCCCGGTTCAAGGCTGCGAAGGGGAGGATGTTGTCGATGAAGCACAGCGCCGACCAATCACTTTAGGTCGATGGTTATCTGCAAAGGTCCTCCTCACTATCAAGCTGGTTGACTATGACTACAATGTTGGCGCGTATACGGCGGCTGTATTTGCTATTCGCGCTAAAAATTTATTGCCCAATGCTATATATCAAATAATGGCTTTTAGGCGTAATAGTTTTCTTCCTTCCCCTATCCCTAAATTACCTGATCCATTAGCACTTCCGCAGATTTTACAAACAGATTATCGAGGAAATGCAACTTTTGTTCGAAAAGTTCATAACCCTTTCCCCGATCCAGTGGAAGATGATGCGGGTTTGAGAATATCAGGTTTAGTTGTCGCTTATCGCTCTGACTACCGTACTTCAGGGGCATGTGCTTTACACTATGCCCCAGGTGTTGAAGTGCATGCGCTTGCGAGTACTCTCATGAATTATCCTGATGGAATCACTGATTTTGTAACTAGGGTTAGAGAAGGCAGTGAAATAAGTTTGGATTATAAATAAGGCACCTTAATAAGTTCGAAATAAGGTTGCCTTTGTATGTTATTTATATTTAATGGTTAAGCTGTTTTTTCAATAGACTCTTTTTCGGTTAATTGAGACTGCAGCCAGGAAAAAAACTGCTCGCTGCGTTTATCTGTCGGGTTGGCGCGATAAATTGCAGCAGCTCTATGGGCAGTATCAATTGAACGAATGTAATCGAGTACTTCGGGAAAAGATTTTGCACTGTTGTCGCTGCTTGCAAAAATAAGGTTGTCAGGGTCGATGCATTTTGCATTGATTGCTTTGCTTACCCTCTTATTGCATCGACAGGCATTCTTAGGGTTGGCTAGTCCGCAGTTATCAGACATAAATTCATTAACATTTTTTCTTGCTCTTGATAAACGCTTCCTGTAGGTGGCCGAAGGCACATTAAGGGCATTTGCGGCTTCACTGTGATCAAACTCTAGAATTTCTCCAAGGATATAACTCATTCTTGAATCATCATCTAGGCATTGAAGCATTGCAGTTGTACAGCCAATACGAATTTCCTGCAGAATACGTTGATAATCAGGATTACTTTTATGTCCATCATCGTTCTCTTCATTGCCGTGGGCTAAATCTTCGGCAAAAATATCAAAACTAATCATTGGTTTGTTATCACGTTTTTTTTGTATGCTGATTAAAGTATTGCAAGCAACGCGATATACCCATGTTGAGAAACGACTATTCCCTTCAAAAGATGATAAATTGTTAATGATGCGCATTAATATTTCTTGAGTGGCGTCTTCAGCATCGTGTGGGTGTAATAAAAATCGAATGGAAAGAGCATACACTTGTTTTTCTATCGTTCTGATAACGTCAGATAATGCTTTTTTATTTCCAGTGACTGCTTCTTTAACTCGCTTTTCTAAAGGTATATCGATAACTTCTGACACTTAAATCCTCCTTTTGAGGTCTTTAACGACGTGTATAGTAATATCGTTTAAAGCTACCGAAAACATAAAAAAATGTCAAACGCTATACTTGGCTGACAGTATAGAAGGAGGGAGCTGATATGGATGTGAAACCTCTAATTATTCTTTTCCCATTGAATAATTAGAGGGAATCTAAAAATAGATTTGAAGGGTAGAATAAATTTTTAACTTAACTTCTACACTGTAGGCGTTTTTTGCCAAAATTTGTTGAAGGTTCCTGAATAATTTCTCCACTCATGGGCCATACCATATGATTTCCTCCAAGAACACCTAATGGTAACCCGCCAAAAGTATTCGCTGCTGCACCACCGTATACTTGGTCATCCCAGTGATAAAATAAAGACACATACGATGAGCAGGAAGCTGAGCCGCCATCACAAGTTCTTTTTGGGCAAAAAGGTACATGCAGTTTTTTATAACCGCAGCCTTTTTTGTTAGTCATTAATACATTTGGCAGGCCTCCAAATGGAGCAGCGTACGTTGTTGAATCAGGTGTTTGGGGGTTTAATACGCCAATATCCCAGAGGGTATATAGTTGATTGGGAAAAGCATTACGTACAGCGATTTCTACAACACCCCTACTCTCGTCATTGTTGCACCACATTCTTGCAACACCTTTAATTTTATTCCACTGTTTTATCGTTGGTCTTTCTCTCACTCCCTTCGCCACATAAATATCTCCGGGTTCTGCATCTGCATATGGCGTTAATAATATCCTGTCTGTCGCTGAACTATAACCTGTGAAGTAAGAGCCAATTTTATCCAGGGTCTGATTGAATAAAGACGGGTCGACAGTGTCAAAAACACCAAAAAAACGACTTAACGAAGATGACGTTGCTACTGGTGTTTTTGGATCTACATCTGCTGTGATTCTTCCTGCATCATCAGCACCAGGTTGGTAATATCCGATCTCTGTTAGGGGAGGGTTTTCATTAAGGCCGCGAGCATAGGGTGTAACAATAGAGTAGTCAGCGATAGGTTCATCGTTAAAAACATTAACGCCATGCGCTACATGTCCGGGTATCACATAATTTTTATGGGTATCTTCTGCAAAACACATATGGGTGCTTGCGATTAAGGACGCAATAAAAGCTGATCGTAGTAGAAATGACACGTAAAGACTCCTTTAAAGATAAATTAATTATTAACTGTTGATAATGGTTTAGTGAATGCTTGTGATTCTAGTTTTTCGTCAAAATCATCTTTCGTAAAAAAAACACTTTTTCTAGGGGTCTGAAATTGTGACGTGGATCATAATGTGTAATTAATAATATGATCAATCCCCCGTGAGAGCTATTGACACTTGGCCGGTTTATTCTAAAAATTGTCGCCGAAATCGTATTAATAGATTGTCATGAAAATAATCTTTTCATTGTTATAAAAGTCAAATGGTATAGAAAATTAAATTTATTATTTTTGAAATAATAATGTTTTTTAATGGATAAAAGTAACGCTCGGAGATGATGATGGGATCTAAATATAAAATTGGTATAGGCAATATAATTTCTAAAAGTTTATCGACTCTTTTCTTGTTTTCCACAGTAAGTTATGCCGATATTGATAGCGTTAAGTTTAATGATATTGCTGATCAGATATCGCCTGATCTTAATGTTCAAGGTTTTTCTTTTATGACTGGTGTAGGTTTTATTGATTTTAACAATGATTCCTGGGTAGATATCTACGTTGGTAATGGTAAAGGGTTGCCTAATTTATTGTATAAAAACAATGGTGATGGAAGTTATGACGAGGTCGCCCAGCAGGCAGGTTTAGATGATACAGGTGCCAGTACCGGTATTGCCATAGGCGATTTAAATAATGACGGTTTCGATGATATTTATCTCGGACAACTAAGTACCATAGGCGATGGTATCGATTCTAACGATGGCCCTGACTACATTTATATCAACAAAGGCGATGGCACATTTAAAAAAGTTGGCTTTGAGTCAGGAATCAATGAACCTGGCTTTACTACGTCCGTTGGGTTCGTTGATTATGACAGTGATGGATTTCTCGATATCGTTGTGGCGCGAATGGTTGACTTAGACTTTTTTGACCCCACCGCGAATAGAACGAACCCGACAACACAGAGCCATTTGTATCGCAATAATGGCGATTTAACTTTCACTGACGTGACGGCTACGACAGGTTTTGATACCGGTAAAGAATTTGCTACCTGGGTACTTACCTCTTTCGATTATGACAACGATAAAGATATGGATATATTTCTAGGGCATGAGCAAGGCCCTATAGCTGTCTACAGGAATGATGGTGGTACCTTTACCAATGTTACTGAAATAGCCGGTGACGTTAGAGAATATGGTGCATGGATGGGGCTGGCAGTCGGTGATTATAACAATGATGGCTATCAAGATATTTATGCCAGTAATATCAGCGATCTTGATATTCTCCGTGACCCAACTCGACCTCCTATCGTTGTTCCTCCGCGAGAGACATGGGATAACCCTTGGCCAACATTATTTAGAAATAATGGCGATGGAACATTCACCGATATTGGTGAAGAGGCCGGGGTTAAAATTCCTCAAGAGTTTTCCTGGGGAACTTTTTTTACTGATTTTAATAATGATGGTTGGCAAGATATTTATCTTGCACAAAATTTTGCACCTGTCGGTGTTATTGGTGACTCTCCGAATGGAGCCGGACCAGGGCGAGTATTTATTAACAAGAAAGATGGCACTTTTCAGGATTTTTCTGTTGAATCTGGTGCAGCGAATATCGACAAAGATATCCCTGGCGACCAACATTTCCTAGATGCTCGTGGCGCAGCAACTGCTGATTTAAATAAAGATGGAAAAATGGATATCTATCTGGCTAATGTGCCTCAGCCCAATAAGACAGAATCGGGAAAGCCTAAAGTTTTCGAAAATATTTCATCTTTAGATAATCACTGGTTACAACTGCGCTTAATTGGTGCTAATGGCTCCAATGTTAATGCTACAGGAGCAGTGGTAAAAATCGTCACGAGAAAAAATAAGAAAAAGAATCAACAATATCAAACCTTATATGGTGGTGGTAGCGCTTATTCACAGAGTGAAAGATTACTTCATTTTGGAATGGGGGAATCTCAACGAGCAAAAGTGGTTGTTACTTGGCCTAATGGTGAAAAGCAAGTGTTCAAGCGTGTTCGTGCCAATAAACGATGGACCCTGATTCAAGGGGTTCCAAATAAATTATCAGAACGTAAATATCAACGAATTCTGAAAAAAAAGTAACCCATTATTTCTTATTCATTATAAAAAAGCAGGCTGGAAAATGACTTCAAATGATAAAACGCAGCACTTTTCTCCTGGAGAGAATTTCACAATAAACTCTGAATGGAAGCGCAAGGCATTCCCCCTTTATGATAAAGCGGAAGTGGCCATTCCGGGTCGCTTACATTTCGGTGTCCTCGACTTCTCGAAAATGTCGCCGGGATTGGGTGGTGGTGGTATTGGTATCTCAACGGATACCGTTAGCTATCGACTTGTTTTCTCTCGGGAAAAAAATAGGTTAGGAGAATGTGATATTCCGACCGGAAGACATTTGTTGGAGCTCTTTAAATCCATGACCAATTATTATATCGATGATATTTCAATAAGAATCGATAAAAATATAAATTACAAGCATAGCGGTTTTGGTTCTAATGTGGCATTCAATACAGCAGTTATATCGGGTTTGAACGCACTTTTTGGATCTCCGTTTTCTATCGATGAGGTATGGAATATCGTTACCCAGAATTATGTGGAAAATGCGGAAGATAAAGAAAATATCTATTTCGGGCTAGATACGGGAGTAGGTGAGGCTTGTTTTTTGTATGGAGGTTTGGTCTGGGTGGATTCAAATTATGGGCAAGGACGATTCATTAATAATGTCAGTTGCAATGATCTATGGGTTGTCACTGCTGTGGGTGATCGTGTCAAATTAACAGGAGATATCTTGCGCCATTATGGTGAAGGGGCTGCATTGTCTGATACGACGGAAACAGATCTTGTCGCGAGTCATTTTATGGCATGTGAAAAACGGTACGGTAAAGACTTTAAAGCATTTATTCGAAATGAAATGTGTCCAGCACTACTTAGTAACGATCTTGAGAAAGTATTGAATCTAGGTTGGAAAATGAATGAGATGAGTAATTTGAAAGTGTTGGAGGGAATTTATAAAACCGAGATTCTGCAAGCGATAAATCAAGCAATGAAAGAGGCCGGTGCATTATATGCTGGAATGAGTAGTGCTGGCCCAGGGTTTTTCGCTTTTGCCGGTACACAGGCTGAAGCAGAAGAGCTGAAACGAGTGATCGAAAATGGCTTTGGAGAATACTTTGGACACTGCGCTATAGGGAAGGCTGGCAATAAATTATCTATCAAATTAACGCCTCAAAAGAAGTCGCCTGAATTAAAAACCATAAAAGATAACGCATTAGCTTTGGAATATTAGAGCTTACAGTTGGTTTAATGATGAGGGATTCATATGAAAGTGCAAATATATTTAGGCCCTGCAAGTGTTAGTGATGCAATGATGTGTGTTAAGTCGGGGTCTGACTTGATCGGGTTTGCAGCAGATAAAAAACTATTGAATGATACAGAATATACCGGCGGAAATTTACCTTCTTTTAGCGATATTGGCAGTATTTTTTCTTGCCTTCCAAAATCCATAGAAAAAGTAGCGTTAACCTTTGAAACGGAAATAATGCCAATTGTTGAAATGGTTAACATTGTAAAACCTTCAATTGTGCATTTGGCTGGAAAAGAAAAAATATTGCCTGAGAGAATCGCAGAACTTAAAAAAACTATTCCCAGTGTTAAAATCATGCAGGCTGTTGCAGTTAATCAGCCTGAACCCATTGCATTTGCATTGAAGTATTCATCAGTATGCGATTACTTTTTACTGGATAGCGATGGTGATGTCGAGGTGCATCCTTATGGTGTAGGGGCGACTGGCAGCACTCATGATTGGACTGTCAGCGCAGAAATTGTGAGAAAAGTTAATGTCCCTACTATTCTCGCAGGCGGTCTATCTCCAGCTAATGTAAAGGAAGCTATCAAAGTTGTTAACCCTTGGGGGGTTGATTCATTTACCTTGACAAATGTTCACCCTCTGCATAATAGCTTTAAGGATGAAATAAAAGTCAAACAGTTTATTAATTCTGCAAAAAATTCCGAAAAAACTGAATTGTGTGATGTTGTTCATGAATAAATATTTTTCTAGTCACAGATACAAGTTTTACACAGTCAAACTGATATCAATATATTTTAAATGGAAATTACTTTTTATTATTAATAGTCACTAATAAAAAATAAGTTTCTTAATGTCAATTTCATACAGATGAAAAAAGAGTCAATTATGAATAACTATTTAAAAAAAAGATGTATTACTTTTTTATTTGTACTACTCCTTGGTGGTAAAGCGTCTTTTACTTTAGCTGATGATGGGTATGATCCGAAGCACGGAGAAGGGTACGCAGATATAGTCATCCCTTTCGTTGTGCCTGCTATCTATCAATCAGTCTCACCAACGGCTGGTGATGCAACCTTGGTAATAAGAATTGCTGCAATTCTTGCCAATGCATGGTTTGATGCAAGCGCGCCTTATCATTCTAGTGCTGTCGGTGTCTATTCTAGACTAGGACGTCGGCCGGCCTCTGAATCTACGGATAATGAAAATATTAATGTCGCAACAATTTATGCGTCTTTTCAAGTGTTGAATAGTCTTTTACCTCAGCATGCTGATGATTGGCGTGAGATGCTTATTAGTGCAGGGCTTGATCCAGACAACGAGAGTGAAGATCTAACTACCCCTATTGGTATAGGCAATGTTGCTGGAAAAATGATTGTTAAAGTTAGAGAGCACGATGGTATGAACCAGCTCGGTGATGAAGGTGGACGAATTTATAATTTAACGCCTTATGCTGATTATTTAAACTATGAACCTGTCAATAGTGCCCAGACTCTGATTGATCCTTCCCGTTGGCAGCCAGCGATCAAAAGAAAGGGTTTGGGGATTTATACAGTACAGAATTATGTTACACCCCAGCTAAGAGTGACGAAGCCTTACTCTTATAAATATCCTAGACGTTTCAGAGCGCCCTTTCCTTATGCTAGCCAAGTTGAAAATTTTGGCTTGTATAAAGAGCAGGCGGATAAAGTGTTAGAGGTGTCTGCTAGTTTGGATGATTTTCAGAAAATGTCAGCGGAGCTTTTTGACGATAAATTGAGAAGCTTGGCGACCTCGGGACAGTTTGCAATTGAGCAAAGAAACTTATCCTTACTCGATGCAATTCATTATGAGTTTGTTACTAATATTGCTGAATTTGATACTGGGATTGCTATCTGGCATAACAAGTATAAGTTTGATGCAGTCAGGCCTTTTAGTGCGATTAAATTTATTTATAGCGATGAGTTTGTTACTGCATGGGGAGGTCCAAATAAAGGTACTGTCAGTGATCTTCCGGCTTCTCAGTGGCAAAGCTACCTTGGTGTAGCCGATCATCCAGAGTATCCATCTGCAACAGCTGGCTTTTGTGGTGCCCATGCACAAGCTAGTCGATTATTTTTAAAATCTGATGACCTTGGCTGGACAGTTGATGTACCTAAAGGCACATCTCGAGTAGAGCCAAGGGTAACCCCTGCTAATGATATCCAATTAAGTTTTGAAACTTGGACAGACTTTGAAACTGTCTGTGGTATTAGTCGACTCTGGGCCGGTGTTCATTTCGAACCCTCTATTCCCGCAGGGCAAAAAATTGGTAGAAAAGTCGCTAGAAAGGTATTCAAACTATATAAGCGCTTAAATTCAGGAGGCTAATCACTTTATATTTTCCGTTCTACAGTTTTATGTTCAAAAATACTGCACATTATATTACTACTACTGGGGGTTGATATGATAAAGGATGTCTATTCGTTATCGTCAAGAGAAACTGAAGTACTGGAATGGATTGTATTAGGTAAGGCAAATTCGGATATCAGTAAAATTTTAAATATTAGTATTTACACGGTTAAAAATCATGTGGCTAATATTTTAAGAAAACTTGGTGTCGATAATCGTACTCAGGCAGTGAATGTCGCCTTTAGCTATAACTTAGTGGGTGATATTCCTAAACTTTCTTATCCTGCACTAGCGGATTAAAAATTATAATAATTTACTGAATGCTTTATTGCCTCGCAATAAAGCATAGTCGGAGAGAGTATGGTTTCCCGCCCTGTTATTTCTAAAAGTATTATTAAAAATATAAATTACGTGGCTGATCCACCGAAGATATTCGATAAATTGTGCTGTAATAAAGACCACAGCTTACTATTGGAGTCTGCGGATATTGAAAGCAAGCACAATAAAAAAAGTATTATCATTATTGATACGGCTGTTAAATTAATTTGCCGTGATGTTAATGTAGAAATAATAGCTTTGACAGAAAATGGAAAAAATATTCTTGATTTATTATCTCAGGTAGACTTTGGTGCGATTGGTCAAGAGTTAATTAATAATACATTGATTGTCCATTTTGAAAATTGTAACGAGTATATTGATGATTGCTATGATGAAGAGTCTAGGTTGCTGAAACCTAATCCTTTTTCAGTCTTACGTTATATAGTTGAGAATATAGAACAGGAAATAGATTCGCCATATAGTGTTTTTCTGGGTGGAGTGATTGCTTATGATGCTATTGCTATTACTGAAAGGCTACCTAGTGTTCCCGAAGGCGAAGATACCTGTCCTGATTACGCTTTTTATCTTGCTGAGACATTAGTCGTTATTGATCATCAAAAGAAAACGACACAGCTGATCGCCAACAGCTTTAGCCGCGTTTCTGAAGAATCCCTCCTTTTTGCGGCAGAGCAGCGATTAGATTCGATTAAAATCCTGATTGAATTTTCAATTAGCCAAATGGCAAGCTCTCTACAGGAAAAAGGTGCCACTGATAGTATTTATTGTGAAAGTAATATCGACGTCAGTGTTGATATTAATGATTCATCTTACTGTAAGCAGGTGGAAGAGCTGCAGGAAAATATTATCTCTGGTGATGTTTTTCAAGTGGTTCCTTCACGCGTGTTTTCCATTCCGTGTCCAGATTCTCTCAAAGCCTATGAAATATTAAGAAAGCAAAACCCAAGCCCTTATATGTTTTATATGAAATCACCAGAATTTGTTTTGTTTGGGGCATCGCCAGAGTCAGCATTGAAATACGATCACCAAACAAGAGCTGTTGAAGTTTATCCTATTGCGGGCACACGACCACGGGCAAAGTGTGCCAGTGGTATACACTTTGATCGCGATGGGCGTATTGAATTAGAGTTGAGAAGTGATAGCAAAGAATGTGCTGAACACTTGATGCTAGTTGATTTGGCGAGAAATGATATTTCTCGAATTGCTGTTGCTGGCTCTCGTCATGTTGTCGACCTTTTAAAAGTTGATCGTTACTCACATGTGATGCATTTGGTTTCCCGCGTTAAGGGGGAATTGCGTCAAGGCTTAGATGCATTACATGCTTATCAGGCATGTATGAATATGGGAACGCTGGTTGGCGCGCCGAAAATTAAAGCGGCACAGCTAATTCGATCAGTCGAGAAAAAAAGAAGAGGTAGTTATGGTGGTGCTATCGGTTATTTGAATGGCAAAGGCGATATGGATACATGCATTGTTATTCGTTCAGCATTTGTGAAAGATGACTTCGCCTATATTAAAGCTGGAGCAGGTGTTGTTTTTGATTCTATCCCTCAAGCAGAAGCTGATGAAACTCGAGCAAAGGCGCAAGCGGTGATTACTGCAATTCAATCGTCTCTCACTCATGCTAACCAGCCAGTCCCTTATGACTATGTATAAATACAATATTGTTCTTATTGATAATTTCGATTCGTTTGTTTATAACTTGGTCGATGAAATTCGCTGTTTGGGGCATCAATTGCGGGTTTATCGTAATGATGTACCTATTACTGTAATTATCGAAGCCTTAAACCATCCAGAGTTGCCGAGTCTATTGGTGATCAGCCCTGGACCAGGGCGTCCAGAGCAAGCGGGTAATTTACTATCGCTCATTACTCTATTACGTGGACAAATACCGATGCTAGGTATTTGTCTTGGTCATCAAGCATTAGTGGAAGCCTTTGGTGGTAAGGTAAAACGAGCTAAGGAAACTGTCCATGGAAAGCTGTCTCGAATTACGCATAATTTCCAAGGACCTTTCTATGACTTGCCGCAACCATTATCAGTCGCTCGCTATCACTCGTTAATAGCGGACTTTGTGCCTGACTCACTTTCTGTTATTGCTTCTTATCAGGACTTATCGATGGCAGTCTATAGTGAGAAAGAAAAAATCTTGGGGTTTCAGTTTCACCCAGAATCAATTTTAACGCCTCAAGGCACACAACTCTTGCAGCAAAGCCTCGACTTACTTGCTGCATAATTCTCTATTTTTCTGTCATATTTCATCAGAGTAAACGACAATGAGTACGGCATATTTTGGTAATTTCGGTGGCGCATTTGTGCCTGAGCTATTAATTCCTGCATTAGACGAATTGGAGCAGGCGTTTGTTGATGCTCAAAAGGATGCTAGCTTCAATGAAGAATTTTTTTCATTGCTAGAAAATTACGCAGGCAGACCAACGCCTTTGACAAAAACACGAAACCTTAGCAGTAACCCGCTAGTGACGATATATTTAAAGCGTGAGGATTTACTGCATGGTGGAGCGCATAAGACAAATCAGGTGCTGGGACAGGCTCTATTAACTAAGCGTATGGGAAAAGCACGTGTGATCGCTGAGACAGGTGCTGGGCAACATGGTGTGGCGACAGCTTTAGCTTGTGCGTTGCTCAAATTAGAGTGCTGTATCTATATGGGTGCGAAAGATTGTCAGCGACAACAGCCCAATGTTTTTCGTATGCGTTTGTTAGGAGCTAAGGTTATTCCTGTTAACAGTGGTTCAGGCACACTAAAGGATGCGGTCAATGAAGCACTGAGAGATTGGTCTGCCAATTATGAAGGTAGCCACTATTTATTGGGAACTGCTGCAGGCCCTCACCCTTTCCCTACAATTGTCCGCGAGTTTCATCGCATGATCGGTGCTGAAACCAAAGCGCAAATTCTTAAAAAAGAAGGGCGCCTTCCTGATGCGGTTATAGCGTGTGTCGGTGGCGGTTCTAATGCTATTGGCATGTTTGCAGATTTTATCGATGAAGAAAATGTGCGTTTAATAGGCGTCGAACCTGCAGGTAAAGGCTTACACACAAAAGAGCACGGTGCAGCACTTTGTCAGGGCAGTACCGGTATTTTGCATGGGACCTATACACATATCATGCAAGATATTGATGGCCAGATAGAAGAGTCTTATTCGGTCTCTGCCGGCCTAGATTATCCTGCGGTGGGACCACAACATTCTCATTTAAAAGATATTGGTCGTGCAGAATATGTTGCAGTAACTGATGATGAAGCGCTTCAGGCATTTCAATATCTTGCTGAGTCTGAAGGCATCATCCCAGCTCTGGAGTCATCACATGCTGTAGCACATGCAATGAAAATAGCAGATCAAGCAGAAGATGAAATGCTCCTTGTGGTCAACCTTTCTGGGCGCGGAGATAAAGATCTGGATTATGTTAATCAATTGCTCAGTAAGGAGGCATCATGACTCGTTATCGTACTATGTTTGCAAATTTGGATCGCAAACAGCAAGGTGCGTTTGTCCCTTATGTCACTTTGGGTGACCCTACTCCAGAAGCGTCGTTAGACATTATTGAAACTTTGATCAATGCAGGCGCAGATGGTTTGGAGTTAGGTTTTCCTTACTCGGACCCTATTGCTGATGGACCGATCATTCAGGCGTCTTCAATTAGAGCATTAGATGCGGGTGTTCGGCCAAAAGAGTGCTTTGATATTATCCATAAAATTCGCAATCGATATCCAGATATTCCAATAGGAATATTACTTTACAGTAACCTTGTTTTAGCGAAAGGTCTTGACCCATTTTACGATCAGGCTGCCAGCTCGGGGGTGGACTCAGTACTAATTGCTGATGTGCCAGTAAAGGAGAGTCAACCATTTTGTGAAGCAGCTATTAAGCATAGTATTGCTCCTATTTTTATTGTGCCGCCGAATATCACAGAGGCAAATTTACAGCGGATATCGAAGCAAAGTGAAGGTTATACCTATCTCTTAAGTCGAGCAGGGGTGACTGGGACAGAATCGGTGGCGCAGATGCCGGCCGCAGAACTTATCAAAAAATTATCGCATTATAAGACTGCACCGCCGTTGTTGGGTTTTGGGATATCGCGGCCGGAACATATTTCTAGTGCTATAAACGCTGGTGCAAAAGGAGTAATCAGTGGCTCCGCAGTCGTCAAAAAAATAGAGGAAAATATTGAATCTCTAGATGATATAAAAGCAGCTCTGAATGACTTCACGTCGATAATGAAAGCAGCAACTTATTATCAGCGGCAAACTCGGATTAAAGTGCATGCTGAAGAAGTTATTTAGTGGTCTCCAGTACATCAGATACTTTCGTCCAGTATTCTGAGCTTTCGTTCACTAAATGATGCCAGGCGTCTGGAATAAGGTGTAACGATACATTGGGTAAACAGCGCTGTATTTGGCTGATGTTATACCGGTAATCGACAGTAGCGTCGCCTGTTCCTTGGATAATTGTGCAAGCTAAATCCGGTATGGGCGGTAATTGCTGGATTTTTTTGATCCATTCATCCATCGCACCTAACCAGCAAAGTGGAATTCGTGTCGCTTGTAATGGGTCTTTAAGTTTTAGAAACTCATTAAAACCATTATCATGGGAGGATGAGGTAAACTTACGTTTGATTGACTTCATCGGTGCACGTAGCAAAAAGTACAACCAACGTAATTGTTGCCATAAAAAACTGCGAACCAGTGGCGCTAGTAATGTCGTATGTCTTGGTTTATTAGTACAGCGCTGATTAAATTCTTCGCTTAAGAGTGTATTCAGTATCACCGCACAACCGGTACTTTGACCAGCCAGTGAATAATGAGAATAGTTCTCGCGCTCAATAATACTTGTTAGCACTTCGCTATAAGTGTCAAAACTATCAATAGCCGCTGGTTCTCCACTGCTCAAACCATGACCAGGCAGGTCAAAGCAATGAATGTTGTAACCTTGTTCGAGCGCCCAGCGAATAATTTTTCCGTAAAGTGCGGTATGGTCGAAATAACCGTGCACTAAAATGAGAGTTTTATGGCTTTTTGCTAATGGTTCCCAGCGTTGTTCTATAATACGGTAGTCTGCAATAGTACTCTTCCATATCTGATGACTTTTCGCCGAAGTCTCTTTGACTAAGTTCATCGAGTAGTGATCAAGATAGTTGTTAATGAGTGCAGAAGAGTTGGGAGGTTGAAGAGTGTCAGGTATTGCCGTAATCAGTTCATCTATTTGCTCAAAGAATACCGGCATAGGTGTGGATCCATCCATTATTTGGTCAGTGGCTTTGTGGAAATTGTGGGGCAAACTTTTCTATCCACTCGGCAGCTGCTTCATCGCCACTTAGTGCACGTCCTTCTTTTTCAAGCACTTCTTTTTTGTAATGCTCGATATGGCAAACTTGTTCTACCATTCGTGCAGAAAAAGCTTCAAGCTGATCTGGAAAATGAACGCCAATATCATATAAACCATCGCCTCTTTTATGGCACCAGCGTACTTGTGCATCCACTTCGAAGTGTTCATCATTAATGGGAATATGTAGGTGCAGCCAACTATCGACAGCGATGGCTTGTGTGGCGCTAAAACTTAAACCACCAATACTGACATTATTGATTGAATCTGAAATGCAAAGCGGTTTATCGACAAAGCAGTATTCGAGTGGGATATCTGAGGGGTGTCGAATAAATTTTCTCTCGTCAGCTTCATTCATGTTTGCACCTAACATATAAAAATCTCAACGGTTATCTTTATATCGAGACAAGCAATATTCTTATTATTAAGAGTAGCAGATATCGCTTGTTTGCATAGCATCAAAAGCTGAAATTGAGGGCTTATTTATCAAATACCTTTTGATAGAAAGAGAATGCTAGCACTGTAAGTCCACCAAAAATGATACCAATCACTGTGTCAAATAATATAGGGCTAATAGCGGAGAGAATAGATCCAACGCCAGGTGTGTGCAGTACGGCTTCAGTTAACTGTTGACTCATGTGATGGAAGAACTCAAGGTTATGACTGATGATACCGCCTCCAACCATAAACATGGCTATGGTTCCAAAAACAGATAAACCCTTCATCAACCATGGTGCTGCTTTAACGAGCCCCATACCCAATTTCTGCTGTATTTGATTTTTCTTACGGCTTAGGTATAAACCTAGATCATCCAGTTTCACAATACCGGCCACTAAGCCATAAACACCGACAGTGATAATAATAGCTACAGTCGATAGTACACCGACCTGAGTGATGAACGGTTTAGCGCTGACAACGCCTAGTGTGATGACAATAATTTCAGCGGATAGGATAAAGTCGGTGCGAATGGCCCCTTTGATTTTTTCTTTTTCAAAAGCCAGCATGTCAACACTGTCATCATTGATCGCTTCAACTAATTCTTCGTGATGCTCTTCCTGTTCTTTTCTATGGGCTAAGTAATGCCATATTGCTTCGAAACCTTCGAAGCATAAAAACAGTGCGCCGCAGAGTAGTAGAGGAACAATCAGCCAGGGAATAAATGCACTAATTGCCAGTGCCGCTGGAACTAAGATCAGTTTGTTTTTAAAAGAACCTTTAGCAACAGACCAAACCACAGGTAGTTCGCGGTCGGCATTGACTCCAGTTAATTGCTGAGCATTAACGGCTAGATCATCGCCTAATACCGCCGCTGTTTTTTTGCCTGCAACTTTTGTCATTGATGCCACATCATCTAATAATGTAGCGATATCATCAATTAAAATAAAAAGACTGGAGCCTGCCATAGCGTTTTCTGCAAATAAAGATTAAAAAGTTATTGAGTAGCTGCTGCTGCAAATTTACCTAATGCACCGGTGACTTTTTTGAGTACGCCGTCGCAGCCTTTGATATTGTGGCGTTTTGCCAAGTGCTGGGGGTCATTATACGCTAACCAAGTTGCCCCGGCTTTATCTTGCCAAATCAGCATTTTTTGTGGCAAATCGATAGCAACAGATTGTGCACATTGCATTAATGGTGTGCCAACTTTAGGGTTGCCAAAAATCACTAGCTCGGTAGGCCTTAATTGCTTACCAACTTTTTTGGCGCCAGCGCTATGATCAATTCGAGTAAAGACGGTCATGCCTTTTGCTTTTAATACTTTTTCGAGCTTATCGGCCGTCATTTTAACATTGTGGTTACTTTTAACGGTCACTAAACCATTTTTTCCTGCTGGGTTATAGGCGTGCCCAGTTTCATGGTGTGCTGCCGATGCAGTAGCGGAAAAAATAAGGCTTGATAAAAGTATAGCCGAAGAAGTTAATGATTTTTTTATAATGCTTTGCATGATGTTCTCCTAATGGTCGGTCGAATAGAGCCATAGTTTCTATAGATTTAATAGAAAATGCTAGGCTCTTGTTCACAGTTGGAAAAGTAAAAAGAGGTTAATGCTAACTTTACAATATTAATTTATTATTTCGTTATTAATTATTTCACTATAAGTTGCTTGTTAAAAAAGCGTTACTTACATTTGGTCTGCAAACGACTAAAAATTAATACCTCTCTTTTTATCCCTTTTGTACAGCAAAAGAATTAGATGTTTTTACCGAGAGAAGTTCCCGTTGATTTTAGGTCGTTACAGGCTTGCATAATTCGATCGGCCATATTGCGCTCTGCTTTTTTCCCATAAGAGCGAGGGTCATAAACCTTCTTATTGCCCACTTCGCCTTCAATTTTTAACATGCCGTCATAATTTTTCATCATGTGATCAACAACAGGGCGTGAATACGCATACTGCGTATCGGTATCGATGTTCATTTTGATGACACCGTACTCTAATGTTTCATGAATTTCATGTAATTCTGAACCAGAACCACCATGAAAAACTAAGTCTAAATAAGCATCCTGTCCTAAGGCATCAACAACCGCTGCTTGTCCGTCTTTCAGGATGCTAGGTGTTAATTTAACATTACCGGGCTTATAAACACCGTGAACGTTACCAAATGTGGCTGCCAGCATGAAGCGACCCATCGAGCCCAGCTCTTTGGCTGCCATCACCATGTCTTCAGGGGTGGTGTAGAGTTTGTCAGCAGCAACGTCAGAAGTATCGTGGCCATCTTCTTCGCCGCCGACAATGCCTGTTTCGATTTCGAGGATAATATCGTTGGCAACACATTCAGCCATGAGTCGTTTCGATTCGGCAATATTTTCATCCATGGGCAAGGCAGAGCCATCGTACATGTGTGAACTGAATAGGTTAGGTAAACCAGCGGCACGACGCTTTTTAGTTTCTTCAATAAGAGGCATTAAGAAGGGTTCAACAAATTCTGGATGGCAGTGGTCAGTATGTAAGGCAACATTGACGTCATACTCTTCAGCCATAACATGGGTATAGATAGCTAGGGCAATAGCACCTTTAGCCATGGAACCAACACCCTGGCCTGATGCGAATTTGCCGCCTCCCGTCGATACTTGAATAATGCCATCCGAGTTAGCTTCTTTAAATGCGAGCAACGCTGCATTAATGGTTTCACTGGAGGTGATATTAATTGCTGGATAAGCGAATTTATTTTGCTTGGCATTATCCAGCATCTGGCAATATTGTTCGTAATTAACGACTGGCATAACTCTGTCCTTCTCTTTTGTTTTTCAAAACCACTGCTCTTTCAAGTGGTTGTTGTTAAGGTAATTCTTCGAAAATACGTGATATGACACGATTTTATGTGATTCTAATGTTACAGCGGCTATAGATAGCTAGTTGTTTTCTTTGGCTCTTTCTTCAAGCATTGCGACGGCAGGTAATACCTTACCTTCCACATATTCTAAAAAGGCGCCACCGCCGGTAGAAATATAGGATACTTTGTCGGCGATGTCGTATTTATCGACAGCAGCCAGTGTATCACCACCGCCTGCAATAGAAAAACCAGCGCTGTCCGCAATGGCTTGAGACAGGGCTTTGGTGCCCTCGCCAAATTGGTCGAATTCAAAAACACCAACAGGGCCATTCCAGAGAATGGTTTTGGCATTTTTGATGATAGATGCCAGCTTTGATGATGTTTCTGGACCGATATCAAAAATCATTTCTTCATCGCTAACCGCTTCTGCTGCTTTTAATGTAGCTACCGCTGATTCAGAAAATTCATTACCCACGACCACATCTCCTGGGACAGGAATTTCAGTTTTAGCCATCAAGGCTTTTGCATTGGGAATCAAATCTTCTTCATATAGCGACTTCCCAACAGGTTTACCTGTTGCAGCCAAGAATGTATTGGCAATACCACCACCGACAATGATTTGGTCGGCGATATCGGCTAGCGATTCCAAAACCGTCAACTTAGTTGATACTTTAGAGCCACCAACAATCGCCACCATGGGGCGGGCAGGTTCGGCCAAGGCTTTTTCTAAGGCGTCAAGTTCACCAGCGAGTAATGGGCCAGCGCAGGCAATGGGTGCAAATTTAGCAACGCCATGGGTTGATGCTTGAGCTCGGTGAGCAGTACCAAAGGCATCCATTACAAATATGTCGCAAAGGTTTGCATAGGCCTGAGAAAGTTCTTCGGCATCTTTCTTTTCGCCAGGATTGAAACGAACGTTCTCTAGTAAAACAACATCACCATCATTAAGGTCAATACCATTTTTCCAGTCTTTAATAACGGGTACATTAGTCTGTAATAGACCACTTAAATGATCAGCAACAGGTTGCATAGAAAACTCATCGGCGTATTCCCCTTCGGTTGGTCGGCCAAGGTGAGACATCACAATAACTTTTGCGCCGGCCTTGCGTGCATGCTCGATAGTTGGCAGTGACGCACGAATACGCGCATCAGATGTCACTTTTCCATCTTTTATCGGGACATTTAAATCTTCTCGGATCAGTACACGTTTGCCGGTCAGGTCTATATTGGTCATTGATAAAACGTTCATGCTATTTCCTATGTTTCACTTGTGTTCATTAAGCAATTGTTAAAAATATAAAATATTTAGGTGTTAGGTTTAAAATTGTAAGAGTATTTTATGTCGACAGGTTTGCTTTCTTCGACAATGCCATAATTTAATGACTGTATCTTTTCACAAATTTTTCCATTAAAGCCAGGGCGAGTCATGCCGGACTCATCTTCATTACAGCTGGTGACATTGCCTTCTTTAGAAATGCTAAAAGCCACAACGACTTTTCCTTGGGTTTCTTTGTCCGCTATAAAGAGTTGTTTATAGAGTTCATTGATCTCGGGTTTGATCCCTTCAATAATAGGGCGTACGGATTCCATCAATCTGGTAGGGGGCGTAGGTTGAGGTTCTATACTTTCTTCATCAACTTTTTTGGAGCCTTTGTAATTTCCTTTTTCTATCACTTCATGTTGGGTTTCAGGTTTTTTGTCAGAAAAAACGTAATTGCCATTTTTATCACGATACTTATACATGGTATCGCCATAGGTGTTAAAACAAGTTGCAACGCCAAGAGCAAAAATAAAAATATATTTCATGATGATTAACCTTGCCTAAGTGCTTAAAAAAGTATTTAAAAACTTTAACAACTAATACTGTAAATATTTGCTTGGAAAATAAATATTTACAGTGAATCTAGTTTGTTTACAACATCGATCAGACGATTTGCAAACCCCCATTCATTATCAAACCATGTTAAGACTTTCACTAATTTATCGCCGGCAACCCGTGTTTGGCTTGCATCGATAATGCTTGAGCGTGGGTCGTGATTAAAATCACAAGAGGCTAACAGTTCGTTGGTATAGCCTAATATGGTCGGCATTTTTTTTGCCGCAACGGCGAGTGCAGCATTCACTATTTCGGTATTAACGGATTGTTTGACGGTAATGGATAAATCCATAGCCGATACGTTCACCGTTGGCACTCGCATTGCCTGTGCTTGAAAACGGCCTGCCAAGTTAGGAAGTAAGCGGTCGATGCCTTTAGCTAAGCCTGTGTCAACAGGAATGATTGACTGCATGGCAGAACGTGTTTTGCGTAAATCCGTATGATGGTAAGCATCAATAACGGGTTGATCATTCATTGCCGAATGAATCGTTGTTATCACGCCATGCTCTATGCCAAATGCACGGTCAAGTACATCGATCACTGGCACAATACAATTTGTAGTACATGAGGCATTCGAAATAATTTTGTGTTTGGCTAAGAGTTCAGGATCATTAATGCCAAACACAACCGTTGTATCTACATCACTTTCGGCTGGTTGAGAAAAGAGTAAGCGTTTTGCCCCTGCTGCCAAATGTCTTTCTGCTGTTGCCCGATCAGTAAAGGAGCCCGTGCATTCAACCACAACGTCGATATTCAATGCCTTCCATGGCAATGCTTCAATATTTTCTTCGTGCAGTATTTTAATGGCACTTTCTGCTACATGTAGCGTATCGTCTTCCAAAGATACACGACCTGGAAAGCGGCCATGGGTTGAATCATATTTTGTTAGATGAACGATGGTGTTGTTATCGGCAAGTTCGTTAATTGCCACAATTTCAATAGGGTCCTTGCCTGAAAGTTGTTGCGATTCGTATAGGGCCCTTAAAAAACAGCGCCCTATACGGCCATAACCATTGATAGCAACTCTTAATGCCATATCAGTCTTATTCTGCTAATAGCTCTTCAGCCGTTGCAACAACATTGTCAACGGTAAAGCCGAAGTGCTCCATCAAATCGTTAATGGGGGCTGACTCACCAAAGGTACTCATACCAACAATGCGTCCATCAAGGCCAACAAATTTATACCAGTAATCTTCATGGCCCGCTTCGATAGCTACACGCGCACCAACTTCTATTGGTAAAACAGATTGCTTGTAAGCGGCATCTTGTGCAGAAAATATTTCAGCACAAGGCATAGAAACTACACGAATTTTTTTGCCTTTTGACGTTAATTCCTCTGCTGAATTGATGGCAAGTTCCAGTTCAGAGCCTGTTGCAATAACGATTAGATCTGGCTCACCAGCACAGTCTTTAAGAATGTAGCCACCTTTTTCTATATTGGCGACTTGTTCTTTATTGCGGGGCATTGGTGCTAGTTTCTGGCGTGAAAATATTAATGCGCTGGGGCCATTACGACGTTCGATGGCTGCTTTCCAGCAAACGGCAGATTCAACGGCATCGCAAGGGCGCCAGGTATGAAGGTTAGGGGTCGCACGTAAAGCAGTTAACTGTTCAACAGGTTGGTGAGTGGGGCCATCTTCACCTAAGCCAATTGAATCATGGGTATAGACAAAAATACTTTGCTTGCCCATTAAGGCCGCCATGCGTACCGCGTTACGAGCGTATTCCATAAACATCAGGAAGGTTGCACCGTAATTCACGAAACCGCCATGTAAGGCGATACCATTCATCATAGCGCTCATACCAAATTCTCGAACACCGTAATAGAGGTAATTACCGCTGGCATCTTCAGCCGTAACAGGTTTTGAGCCAGACCAAATTGTGTTGTTGGAGCCGGCTAGATCAGCAGAACCACCGAGTAATTCAGGTAATAATGGCCCAAAAGCATTTAAGCTGGCTTGCGAGGCTTTACGGGATTCGGTTTTTTCCATTTTCTCTTGGCATTCAGCGATATATGCATCGGCTTTTTCGCTAAAATCTGCGGGCAATTCGCCTTTAATTACACGGCGCTCAAATTCAACGGCTAATTCTGGGTGAGCTGATTTGTAGGCTTCAAAACGTGCATTCCAATCGGATTCAGCGCTTTCGCCTTTTGTTTTTGCATCCCAACCATTGTATATATCCGCTGGGATTTCAAATGGAGCATGTGTCCAGCCTAAGGCTTCGCGAGTTAATTTAATTTCATCTTCGCCTAGGGCTGCACCGTGAGAAGACGCTTTACCTTGTTTGTTCGGTGAGCCAAAGCCAATAATGGTTTTACAGCAGATCAGAGTTGGTCTATTGGTTTCACTACGCGCTGTTTTAATCGCCGTTGTGATTTCTTCGGGGTCGTGACCATTAACATTAGGAATCACTTGCCAGCCATAAGCTTCAAAGCGCTTAGGTGTATCATCGCTGAACCAACCTTCTACTTCGCCATCAATGGATATGCCATTGTCATCGTAAAAAGCAATTAACTTGCCTAGGCCTAAGGTGCCTGCTAGTGAACAAGCTTCGTGGGAGATGCCCTCCATCATACAGCCGTCACCTAAGAAGGTATAAGTGTAGTGATCGACGATATTGTGGTTATCACGATTAAATTGGGCAGCCAGCACTTTTTCTGCAGTCGCCATACCTACTGCATTAGTAATCCCTTGACCTAAAGGCCCGGTGGTTGTTTCAACGCCTGGGGCATATCCGTATTCGGGATGACCTGGCGTTTTCGAGTGCAACTTGCGGAAGTTCTTTAATTCCTCAATGGGTAACTCGTAACCACTCAGGTGCAACAATGAGTAAATCAACATCGAGCCATGGCCGTTAGACAGCACAAAGCGATCACGGTCAGGCCATGCAGGGTTTACCGGGTTATGCTGCAAATAGTCATTCCATAACACTTCCGCAATATCGGCCATGCCCATAGGCGCGCCTGGGTGACCAGAATTAGCTTGTTGAACGGCGTCCATACTTAAAGCGCGTATGGCATTAGCGAGATCTTGACGAGTTGGCATAGGGGGAAGTTCCTGAGTCAATCTAAAGGGCTGTAGGGGGTGCTGTAAAAAGCCGCCATTCTCGCATATTTACAGGGTAGACAATACCGTAAATCACCCCTTTTTTTGCATTAAATTGAACATAATCACCGATCTTCGGCTGGTTGAGACAATTGTTTATCTTTCTTGCTGTCTTCACCTCGTGGAGCTGGGTTCGCCCAGTAAATGGAAAACTAATTGTTTGCAGCTTGCCAATAACTCTTCTGCCATTTTCGTGTCATTAATTGCACGTGCGACTGCAACAGAACCGACAAGCATTCCTGTTATTGCCATGCCATCTAATTGTTTTTCCTTATAAGTGGTGTCTAATTTCTGGGTAATAATCTGGGCCATATTGCCGAATACTGTGGTGTAAGCAGATCTAATTGAGGGTTCTCTAACGGCAACATCTGTTGCTAAGAATGCTAAAGGGCATTGATTTATATCTAGGTTCACATGTCCAATACTCAAATAACGTTCGATCAGTTCTAAAAAGCAATCGTTGTTGAGAGTCATGCTGTTGGCACTATATTCCATGTCATTTTTATACTTGTCCGAATCATTGAGTGTCTCGATGGCTTTTGCTAAACGGCTATTTTTGGACATGCTGAAAATAGTTTCTTTATAAAGGTCTGCCTTGCTGGAAAAGTGTGCATAGAAACCACCGCGAGTCATCTCTGCTTCCAACATGATTTCATCAATCGATGTATTCTCAAATCCCTGAGCTGTGAATAACTTCGAGGCTGCGCTTAAAATTTTCTCTCGGCTCTTTTCTTTGTGTTCTGGTGTTAATGGCATAATCACCTCTAATTTTTAATATGTTGTTTATCATATAATAAAAATAATTAATATAAGACACCTTTCTTCAATAGAT
Source organism: uncultured Pseudomonadales bacterium (assembly GCA_947487765.1). GTDB lineage: Bacteria > Pseudomonadota > Gammaproteobacteria > Pseudomonadales > Cellvibrionaceae > CANLBN01. The sequence continues at coordinate 471,749 of CANKXO010000004.1, forward strand.
AGGTGTCTTATGCGGCGAGTTGTAATTACCGGAATGGGGGCTGTTTCCAGTATTGGGAATAATGTTAGTGAAGTAACAGAGTCGCTCAAAAATGCACGGTCTGGCATTCAATATCAAGGGGCTTATAGAGCAAAAGGTTTACGCTGTCAGGTTGCAGGCTCCATACAAAATCTGGATTGTTCAGAGCATATTCCGCGTAAGTTGTATCGATTTATGGGTGATGCAGCAGCCTATGGCTATATCGCATCACAAGAGGCAATTAAGCAATCCGGTTTAGATGTGTCTCTGATTAGTAACCCAAGAACAGGTTTAGTCATGGGGTCTGGGGGTGCATCGACAGAAGATATTGTTGTAGCCAGCGAATTACTGGATAGGCGAGGTGTACGCAAAATAGGCCCTTACCGAGTGACATCGACTATGGCCAGCACCATGTCGGCCTGCTTGGCTACAGCGTTTGGTATTAAAGGAATGAATGTCAGTATGAGTTCGGCCTGTTCTACCAGTGCACATTGCATTGGTTACGGGATGGAGCTTATACAGTGGGGCAAGCAAGATATTGTGCTAGTTGGTGGGGGTGAAGCAGAGCATTGGAGTATGAGTTGTCTGTTTGATGCTATGGGCGCCTTTTCAACGCAATATAACGATCAGCCAGAGAAGGCGAGCAGAGCTTATGATCAACACCGAGATGGATTTGTGATTGCCGGTGGTGCAGGGACCTTAGTGCTAGAGGAGCGTGAGCATGCGTTAAAACGTGGCGCTAACATCTTAGGTGAGTTGGTGGGCTACGGCACAGCTTCTGACGGCTGCGATATGGTCAGCCCATCGGGCGAAGGTGCTGAAAACGCCATGAGAATGGCTGTGTTCACTGTTGATGAGCCTATCGACTACTTAAATACACACGGTACCAGCACACCCGTCGGAGATATTGTTGAGTTGACTGCTACCGAAAATGTTTTTGGCAATCGTTTTCCTTTATTCAGCTCGACAAAATCATTAACGGGCCACTCTCTCGGCGCGGCAGGTGTTCACGAAGCGATTTACAGTTTAATTATGCTGAACGAACACTTTATTACACCTTCTGCCAATATTGAAAGTTTGGATAACAGTATTGCCGAAAATTCTATGTTGCGAGAAAAAATTGTTTTGCAGAAAATCAATAAACATTTAAAAACAGTAATGAGTAATAGTTTTGGTTTTGGTGGCACTAATGTCAGTTTGGTTTTTCAGAAGAGCTAGAATGAATTGAAATGATGTTTACGTGTCACTATGCGCTGCTTGAAGGGCTTCTTGTTTATAAGAAACCTGATTCCTTCCGTTGTCCTTTGCTTGGTAGAGAAGTTGATCAGCGGCTTTAATTAACATGGTGGCATTATTCTTTTCGTGAGAATACATTGTTATTAAACCAATGCTTATTGTCAGGTAGGGCGTTATAGGTGACTCTTCATTAGGAATTCTCAGATCCCTAATGGATTTCATTAATCGTTTAATAAGCATTTGCGCGTGATCTGCGTCAGTATTGCCATACACAATAGCAAATTCTTCACCGCCATAGCGGGCGCACATATCACTAGGCCTTTGCGTATATGTCTTCAGTACGCCGGCTATTTTTTTTAAACAGCTATCTCCGGCTTGGTGGCCATAGGTGTCATTTAGTATTTTGAAGTGATCAATGTCGATCATCGCTAAAGAGATAGGTGACCTTAAGCGTGCGCAGCGTTCCCATTCAAAATCGAGGTATTCATCAAAGTGCCGGCGGTTAGAAACCTCAGTCAGGCCATCAATGCGGGAGAGTGTGAGTACTTTATTTTCGGCTAACTTTCTTTTTGTGATGTCGCGATGAGAAATAACGAAGTAGCGATGATCTTTCAGGTTAAATGGCGTTACTTGCATCATAAACCAATGCTTTTCTGATTGGCTATGGCAAGGGTATTCTAAATAAAATTCTTCTGAATTAGCGCTGATGACGTCGGTAATGCCATCAGCTGCACGTCGACCAAATTCATCACCTGTACTTGCTGAGTTTTCACAAACTTCTAGATAGTTCGTGTTTTTCCAGTCGATGCTGGACGGGCAGCTATTGTCCTTGCCGAATGTCGTCCAGGCATTGTTAACAAAAAGGATATTTCCTGTGTGGTCGATAACAACAATGTGGTCTTTCATTGCATTGAGGGTGGATTCTAGAAATTCTCGAGACTCAGGCATACATGTAACCCATTGTTCAGACAGCGTTAGCAAAGAAAGTAAAGTCTTAAAGAGTATTGCTAATATATTATTATTTTATAAGCCTTATCGATTAATAATAGACTTTTTTTGCTAATTAACAAGGTTTGTAAGGCCCATTATTACGTAATTAATTTTTTTCAATACTAAAGACGTCGTCTTTAGGTAGCCGCATTATTTTGACGTCAATAATTGTCGCGCTAAACGTTTTTAAAATGTGTTGTAGGTGTTTACTGCTCAGTTTAAGTGTAATTGGCACATAAGCAATATGATTCGAGTCAGGCTCGTAAGCAGTAATTTCTACATTTAAGGGTGCTATATGTTTGAGTTTATCGTCCCATTGTTTGGTGTGCTTATTGTATTCCACTGTACGGCAATAAAAGGTTGTGGTTCCAGGGTGGCTTTGATTGCAATGTTTATCTTCAATCATGCCTTCTAGTGCGTGCTGTTTTGAATTTTCCTTGGAGGAATGAAAGGTAATGTCATTGTAATCAACGCTATGCCCGAACTGATCACGCACACGGATAATAATTTGTATATGGCCTTCGTATTGGGCTTGCTTGTCCCATCCAAAAATATTTTTCTTGAGCTTGCTGGCCCTTATTAAGGTTTTTTCAGTGAGTTTCTGAAAACGATTTCCTGTTTTTTTATAATCTTGGCTATCGTAGGGGGTTTGTAGCGCGGCTTTGATATAAGGGATAATATGGCGGCGGTTGTCGTCGCCATCAACAATGCCAATGTCATCACCAAAATGGGCGGTTTCATACAATAGGCCAAACGGCACTGTTGGTCGTTTGATAATTAAGTGATCTAAAGAATATTCGTAATAAGTATCGGTGACAGCGGTATTGCCTTCCCGTTTTTTGATTAAGTTGATTAACCCTTTAGCGGTGAGTTTTTTTGTTTTCTCTGCAGGCTTTACCTCAATGTAATTAAAGTTTAAATTGCAGGAAGAGGTACGCACAGTGTTGTCAGATGAATCCTCTTTAACATAACGAATAGGGATTAATTTCATCACCGTTTTTAATGCGCCTGCAAATGTTTGCGAACCGTTTAAGCAAAACTCCTGTACTTGATAATCGTCGTACATACTATTGCCAGGTTGTAAAAAATGCCGGTGCATATCCAGTGTTTTCCAAGAGCCAAATTCTAATTCCTTGAGTATGCGTGTGCCAGATTGATTGCCTGTAAAAATAAAGCGCCCCCAGCGTGCCAATTGGCCTTTGCCAATATGCGCCAGGCCGCTGCCAAAGTTTGCGCCAGCCAAGTGAACAAGGTTTTGAATGGGGCAAGGTTTAGTGCTGTATCGTTTAATCCAATTACGTACCACTAATGCGCCTGTACTGTGTATCACTACATGAAAGCCAGATTCTAATAAATGTGGGTAATCCTTTTTCAGTGCGCGGTCCATAGCAAAGCTTACATCATTTAACGATACGCCATCACTTAATGAAATCCAGCGGCTGAGGTCTAACTCTTTAATAACGCCATGGCCAAACTCTTTGCGCAATAGTTTGGGAAGTTTGCCGTAAATTTTTTTAGCGGGGGTATCTTTACCTTCAGAGCTATAACCGTGGATGAGTAGAATAGGTAGCATAGATTCCTTTTGACATTATTATTAATTGTTATTACGTAAGTAAAAGAGTAATCAAGAGATAGTAATGGGTCAATAGTTTTGTGATTCAACTATACGTGGATAAAGCAATGCAAAAGGGCTGTTTGTTTAAGAGGTTATATTTTAGCCGTGATCATTTTCAATAATTGAACAGGTCATGCCGAATATCATTGTTCTGAATGCTGCCAACAGATGAATAGGTGGTGTAATGGTTAGCAGAATAAGCAGAAAGTTGGAGGGAATACAAATGATAATTTTACAATCTATCGATTAGATAAAATGCTAAAATAACTTGATTTTCTATTGTTGTTAAAATCACCTTTTATTTTTTATATTAAGTGAATGTAGTATCTGCTCAATATAAGGTCTTCACTTTTATAAGCAGGTTATTTGATTGTGTTACCTAAATAGGCAATTTAAACCCCCAATTGTGCTCACTTTTCACCTCGTTTGATTTAAAAGGTTAACAAAATCAACTGTTTATAAGAATGGCTGGGTAGATGATGCGCTAAGCATTAGTGACAAAGTGACATAGGTTACTTTGTCACTAATAAAGTTTTGGAAGTTATTGTTGAAATCAATTAATTAACATGGATACTTAACAGTTTTATAAGGTAGAAAGCGCGTTGGCGCTATTTACAAATGTTATAAGTTTTAGGTAGAAGTTATGTGGGAAGCAATCGAAGTAGAAACTTGGAAAAGTGTTCCATACATTTCAGGACGCGTGGCAACTGAGAATGATGTTCAGGAAGGTCGTGCTGTGTTCTATATTCCTTTGGGAAGTGAACCATACGAGACAGAACTTCCGCTATTTGCTTTGCAATTGGAAGAGGGCAGTAGTGAAAAAATCCCTTGTATTGCAATACAAATAGAGAATACATCTGAAGGTACTACTGTTGGTGTTAGGTACTTAGATGGAGGCAATGGGGTTGGTATGGCAGATGATTTTGAGTTTTATAGCGATATACCAAATGAAATCAATTTATAACAAGCCAATGTTGTTCGGCGCTATCGCTATCGCTATCGCGCCCGGACTCGCCGACGTTCGTCCCAAATTGAGGTGTGTTGAGATTTATTAATAGTTTTTAATCACGGCGTTATATTTTAAGGAGAGTACGTGTCAGCGGCGGATAACTATAAAAAACAATTAGGTCAGGAAATTGCCAATCTGTTTGATAGTGATTTCAAATTCTATAAATCCAAATTGGAACTGAAACGAAAAAGAGCGGGTGGGTTTGACGTTATAGTTCTATCGGGATCACATAAATGGTCTCCTAACATTGATGTTTCTTTCTATTTTGGCCGAAACTTTGATGTGGCCAGAAAGATAGAAAAAGCACTTAGCGTCAATTAGGACGATATATACAATAAATATGGCTCAATGTCTGAATCAGTGTAAAGCTAAACTACAAGTAAAAGAGAGTAATAAACAATGGATATTATCATTTCTTATCTCGGTATTTTGGGGGTTTTATGCCTCGGTATCATGAGCCCCGGGCCAAGTTTTGTGTTGGTGGCGCGAACGTCTGTTGCCGTATCAAGAAGTGATGGTCTCGCTACGGCTATTGGTATGGGTGTTGGTGGTACGGTGTTTGCCATTTTAACGTTATTAGGTTTGCAAGCCGTTTTGCTGAGTATTCCTGCTTTATACATGGTGTTGAAAGTACTGGGTGGAATATATTTGGTTTATCTCGCACTCATTATTTGGCGCGATGCTAAGCAATCTGTTGATGTGGATAGTGACTATAAGGCATCGGCCAGCATGTACCGATCATTCAAGCTTGGGCTAATCACCCAGCTTAGTAATCCAAAAACGGCTATTTTTTATGGCAGTGTCTTCGCTGCATTATTGCCTGCGGACTTGTCTATTTCAGCTGTATTGATTCTAGTGCCAATAATATTCATGCTAGAAACGAGCTGGTATGCATTGGTCGCATTATTATTGTCGTCAACAACGCCTAAAAAGATCTACTTAAATATGAAAATAGTGTTGGACCGAGTCGCTAGCGGCGTTATTGGAGCTTTAGGGGTAAAGTTATTATCTGAGGCGAAATCACCATAAGCGGGATTTCATAAGTAGTGAATTACCTTCATAAAGAATAGAAAATGTATATGACTTATGACGAATACAATGATTTCTGCCGCTCGTTAACCGCAACTTCTTATGTTGTTCAGTGGGGTGGTTCCCATGTGTGGAAAGTTGGTGGAAAAGTATTTGCCATTGGTGGTTGGGAAAAAACAGATCAGCCTGCATTTACATTTAAAGTGTCGGAGCTTAATTATAATGTTTTGCAAGACAGGCCAGGGTTTAGGCCTGCGCCTTACATGGCTTCTCGTGGAATGAAATGGATACAACAATATGAATCATCTGAATCAACGGACGATGAGCTAAAATATTACCTTAAAGAATCCCATCGTATGGTGTCTTTGGGGTTGACCAAAAAATTGCAAAGAGAACTTGGGCTCAATCAGTGTGAGTAGAAAATAAGGTATGGCACAGGTTAAACATCAAGTAGGCATTAATGGCGCTATCGATAAAATATTCTCAGCGATAACCACTAACGAAGGGTTTTCTGGGTGGTGGGCATCTTCGGCAAAAATCAATGCAGAGATTACTGGAAAGATTGATCTAACATTCGATGGCCTCACTGTTTTAAAATTTACATACCAAGATATCAAAGAGAACAAAAAAGTAGCACTCCAATGTATCGAAGGGCCAGGGGCTTGGCAGAATTCAGCGCTAATATTCGAGCTGGAGCAGGCTGATAATCAAGTGTTCGTCACGCTAACTCATCAAAACGATAATGCCAGTGATGATGATTTTTTATATTTTTCAACAAAATGGACCTGTTACCTGCTAAGCCTTAAAAGCTTGGTTGAGACAGGTAAAGGCAGGCCATACCCCAATGATATTAAAGTTTTCGTCGGTGATTAATACCTGCTTATCCTAATTTTTTTGATTTTATTGTGATATAGAGAATAATAACTATGGCGTATGATCCAGGGTTAGCTGAAAGGTTGCATGACTACTTTGAAGGGCGTCCTGAGGTGGAAGTGAAAAGGATGTTCGGTGGTTTGTGTTTTATGGTTGCGAATCATATGTGCTGTGGAATCATTGGGGAAAAATTAATGGCTCGTGTTGGGCCAGAAAAATATGATGAATGTTTAGAGAATTCATATGTTACGGAGATGGATTTTACTGGCAAGCCTATGAAAGGTATTGTCTATGTGCTGCCGGAAGGGCTAGAGAGTGAGCCTGAGTTAGAGTATTGGTTGGCTCTATGCGAATCGTTTATTCGCTTGCTTCCTCCTAAGTTGTAATGGTACTAAATAAAGGTAATACACAAAATAAGCAAATCTGTTTTATTCAACGCATTCAAACTCTGTCGCGTCAGTAAGGCTGTCAAATTTAAACGTTGCCTGATTTTTATCTGTATTAATTACTTTGATTTTAATATCGTTACTGTTGCTATCTTCTTTGATGTGAATAATATTTCCTTCCAATGACCAAGAGCCATTAGAGTTGGGCTTTTGATGAATCCAAGATGAAAATGTATGGTCTTTATTTAAGGAAAACTCTTCGTATACCGTATCACCGTTCTTGCTTTTGTAGGACCCATACAATGTTTTTTCATCGATACGTCGATTGTGATGTGATGTTAGAATATTAGTCAATAGAGAGCGGATTTTCATTATGAACCTGTATGCTGTTAATTTTTTAATTGCAATTTACGAATCAATGCTGGCATGGCTAGATTTGTTCATCGCTTTTAATCTTTTATAGGCAGCATCAATTCTAATATCATATTTGCTTTGCGCATAAGTCGGGCCGTTATAAAAGCGGGCAAATTCTGTCCAGTCTCTTTTTTGTATTGCTGAAAGTAGGTATTTGTTATTTTTAATAAAGTTGGCAAAGGTGTTTAAGTGCATATATTCACTTATCATCATATCTTGCACAAAAACGGAAACTGAGGAATATCCCGCTTGTTTGTAATGAGCCCCCATTATTTGAAAGCGGCCCCATGCTGTTGCTTTTAATGCAGCTTGTTGGTCTAACACGGCTGCACGATATAATTTAGGGTACTGAAGTCTACTACCTTCATATGAGTCTGGCGAATACGGGCCAGAAATGTCGGGGTGTGTTTTACTGTATTTATCTTGTGTGAGTTGCCTAAAATAATGAGGCTCAAATAAAATTTTGGGTCTACCCATATGATCCCAGGCACTTTCTTTTGTTTGAACTTCCGCCACAGCTTTGATCGCTTCAACGTCGCACTGTAACAAGTTAGCAACTCTATGATAGTCGCTCTCTTTGAGCGAATGTGTATTAATGTTGTAAGACAGATTAAATACAGGATGCATCGGCCGAGGAATTTTGGTCATAGTTAAGCGAGCCAATGTAAAACTATGAGGCTCGATACGACCATTGGGATTTTTTAAACCGCAGGCTCTTTTCTGAAATATCTCGATTGCATTACTCAGTTCTTGGTTATATGCACCTGTGGTTTTGATTACAAAAGGGGCTAACCATTGTTTATGGGCGGTGAGTAAATCGCGTATAACGGACACATCGTGTTTGTTATTTTTGCAACCTTTGCCGACGCTGGCTGAAATTTTCTTGGCCATGTTAAGTCTTATCCATCAGAAGTATAATTTTATTTTTGATTATTCTCAAAAGACAAAAGCACATGATAAGTAAGGCTTTACATATCATTGCGATTTTCTTTAAAAGTGAAATTTTATTTCTTAAAATTTTGGGAAACGCGAGGTTATTCAAATGATGGAGTTGTTAGCTCCGGTTCCTTTTATAACTGCAACCGTATGAACTGTTTTCCGAACAATATTTTACACTAATTAGGCTATCAGGTCGCTAGGGCTGAAATTGTGAGTTTGGTCACAAATTAAAACATGAATGCCAAAATGAGGGGGTTCTGTGAAGGTTTTGTGATGTCTAGAGATGAGCGTAAGCTTGGTGTTGGGTGGTTTATCAGCTTTTATGGATGTCGACACTCCATGAAATATCCATCTCTTTTAGGGCTTCAAGGTATTCAAGGCGTGTCATAAACCCAATGCATGGGTGGGCACCAACTATTTCTATTTTCTGATTAGCTAATTTTGTTGCCATCAATATTGCAGGCATACAAGGTATGTAAGGTCCATCTCCAGACCGGGCAGTTAACTCAAAAGTGATTGTTTTCTTGTGATGCTTTTCATCTTTTCCCGTTAGTGTCATATGAAAAGCGCTATTTGCACTGCCAAGCCAATCAAACAAGAATGAGGTTTTCAGTAGCAATGGTGCTGCGCGATTTAAATGCTTAATTAAGCCGATGCGAACTAACCAAGAAAGGCCCCATAAGGTAACATGAATAAACGGTATCTCTAAACCTGCATAAAAACGAATATTTTTCAGTGAAGGATAGCGTTCAGGAAATAAACTTAAGTCTGGTATGTCACAATTGCCCAGTAAGCGTGAACCGAGATGCTTGTAACGGTGTTGATGCAAATTTTGCCAGCCATAAATATTCTGCATTCTTCCATCAATTAATGTTTTAAATGGCTTCCCTGTATAACCCAAAATTGCAGCGGTAGTGGCTAAGCCTCGTGTTGTTTTTTGTGCTGTGGTAATCCCGTAGTCTACTGACTCAAGCTGTTCGAATTCTTTAATATAGTCATCGATTAATGCAGATGTGAGGCAAGGCACAGAGCTTGCTCCACTGCACACTAATATATTGTGCTTTTTTGCTTCACTATCAAGTTGAGTAATACCGCTGACAAAATCTCTTCCATCGGCTAAATCAATATAATGTACATTGTGTTTAATGCAGAGTTGGGCAACACGATAGCCTTGTGATTGAAATGGGCCAGATGTATGAATCACAATATGAGGTTCAATTGTTTTTAATGAATTCTCAAAATTTTGATTAATGTCAAGTGCAACGGCTTCAATGTGGTTTACTGCTGAAATATTAGCTTTGGAGGCTTTGGCTTTCTCCAGTGAGCGCCCAGCAATAATGACTTGGATATTTTTTTCTTTTGCCAATGACTTAGAAATAAAGCTTCCAAAATTGCCGTAGCCACCAATAACAAGAATACGTTTAATCATATTCGCTCTTTATTGTAAAATACCCTTTGTATTCATAAATCTTCCCCCACCATGGATGCGTGATGTCAACAAACATCTCAAATGTATTATCATCAATGGCAATTTCTTCTGCATGCCCTTTACCAACTAAAAAGGTTAGAGGAACAGGAATATAGTGTCCCAAAACATAAATTATATACCCTTTATGTTTAAGCTTAACTTTCCCATCTTCCCATAAGTAGTTCATTCGCCAACCGAGGCCAGAGCGCATAATCTCGATAACTTCATTACCTTTTATTTGTACCATTGTGGACTTGAAGTAATAAGGCTTTCTATTTTTAAAATGAAATAGACGGTTAAAATGAAAGGCCTTTGTATCTTTATTACTTTCAAAATTGACCGTCACATGCACCTCTTTTTCAGTGTGTGGTGGAATACCACGCATTAGCCAAAAAAATGGTGCAAACCATTTAATTGGGCCAGAACATTCGACATCTAATTTTCCATTCACAACTGTTATATCGTTAGTGTAGGGCTTATTGCGATAGTGTTTGTGTAAAACTTTTGGTAATTTGTTCCATGCGCTGCCGAATATCCCTTTAAATATAGGCTCACTTTTAAGCTCAAGATTGTCAATGCGAGATATGCCTTTATGTTTTACGAGGCGATTTCGCACACCGCGCATCCATGGGTAGAGTATTTTAGCTGCACTGTCAGACCAGAATAATATTTTATTGGTAAGGTTGAACCAACCTTTTCTATCGCTATATTTAGCCATAAAGCGAAGTGCATCCTTACCGTGAAAAAATGATTGCCCGTCATAAATAATCATACCTTCATCTAAGTCAAGTCGCTGCTCATTAATGTGCTGAATAAGTGGATGATTCTTTTCTTCTCGGGCATTTAAAAGAGTTAAATTGCCGTAGTCCTCTTTGATGCGTAATGCTAAGGCAGCATTTTTACATAGCGGGCAATCACCATCGTAAATAAACCAAATGATACGGTCTTCATTGGAGTGATTCGTCATAAGGGTTTAGTGACCATAAGGAAAAAGATAAGAACTAAGCTAATAAATGCCGGCCAGCCTAAGAAAAACCATACCCTGAATAATGCAAAATAACGTTCAGGTAAGGCTGTCCCGCTGTTGTGACTTTGTACCACTATTTTTTTCAGTTGTACTTGTATCCAGACAACAGGTAGCCAACATAGTGCGGCAATGACGTAAAGAATATAAGTAATGACAAGCCATAAGCTTGCCCAATCGTAACCTGCCTTCCATACCAGCCATACGCCTGTGATAGGTTGTACAAAAGCGGCAGGGAAGGTGAAGAGGTAATCGGCGAGTACAGTGTTTTTAGCTGCGTATAATCTTTCGTGAATATTATCCGTAAAGTATGAACGAAACATAAAAAATGCAATGCCGAGACCTGTGCCAAATAAAATAGTTGCACTAATGATGTGTAGCGTTTTAATAATAGAATATACGTCCATGACTGATCGTTAACCGTTTATTTAGTCGTTCTAAATTTGTGAATTTTTGCTCGGTTTCCACATGTTTTCATTCGGCACCACTTACGACCGACACCTCTACCGTTATTTAAAAATAACCCAGTACAGCTGCCGCATTCAGCAATCTTTAATGAGGTTTCGCTTGATAGTAGATCATTAGTGCTTAAAATTAAGCGCACGCGTATGGTGGTAATGTTGATTGAAGACTTTACGGGAGATAAATGGGTTACCCAAGTAAAATGTTGTTGTGTTTGGGTAAGAGTAGATTGCGAATATGCCCATTGTATTTGTTCGCTAAGAGACGAAAGGTCAGACGAATCAACACTTTGGCCTGCAGCAATGGTGCTGAATACTTCCCAGCCAAGGCGACGAAGTTTCCGCAGTTTATTTAACTCGTCTTGTGTAGTTTTTTTGGGATAGCTCATCTTCAACTCATTAGCTTCCGCATCATTGATGATATCAGCATGCTTTGCCCATCGAAGTAAGCCATCCCAATCAGGGATCGTATCCAGCTCACGGCTTTTGCCTAAATCATCAAAAGTGTTGATGAAGTCAAGAAAGGGGTGTCCGCCAAAGAATCCTAGCTTCTCCCAGTAATATTGTTTATCTGTAACCATTAATCGAATATATATAGGTTGCGCAAAAAGGTCAAACGTTGTAACCTTTTTGTGTATTTTAACGGTTACAGTGGCGGGAAGGGGTATTGAGATGACTTTGTTATTAGAGCAGGCCTTTAACTATCATGGGCAATCTGTGGCATGGGGTTGCATAGGTGAGGGTGAGCCGCTGGTGATGATTCATGGTTTTCCGTGGTCTTCTCAGTCATGGAGGAATGTTGCGCCTTGGCTTGCCAGGAAGAGAAGAGTTTTTTACTTCGATATGTTGGGTTGTGGCCAGTCAGAAAAAAGAGCGGGGCAGGATGTAGCCGCCAGCGTACAAAATGATCTTCTAGCTGAGCTAATACGGTATTGGAGTCTGGATCGGCCTGAGGTTATTGCCCATGATTTTGGTGGTTTAGCAGCGCTACGAGGCTATTACCTAAATCGCTTGCGATACCGTAAGTTAACACTTATCGATGCCGTTGCTGTTTTGCCATCGGGGTCGCCTTTTTATCGGCATGTTCGTGAGCATGAAGCTGTATTTTCGACGCTTCCTGCTTATGCGCATAAAGCATTATTTGCAGCGTACATTCAACAGGCTGCCCATAAAGCATTGTCAGAAGAGGTTGTCGAACTATATGCACAGCCGTGGCTTGATGATGTAGGTCAGCCCGCCTTTTATCGCCAAATCTCACAGTCATCAGCTCACTGTATTGAGGAGGTTCAATCCCTCTATGCACCGATGGATAATGACGTTCATTTAATCTGGGGGGAGCAAGACAGCTTTATTCCAATCTCTCAAGGAAAGGAGCTGGCAACATTAATTTCTCCCAATAGCTTTACATCAGTCCCAAGTGCTGGTCATTTGGTTCAAGAAGATGCACCTGAAGCGATCGTTTCGACTATTTTGTCGAGCTAAATTATCACTGGTTATTTATCTTTTGTGAATGAAAAGAAAAGAGCGAATAAATAAAGAATAGATAATGCCTGTGGTATTGCTTGTTGATACTTTTGTTATATCACTAAATAAGCGTGGCTGATACAGGTAGAATAAAGTGATGAAATTCAGTCTTTATCAATATGTGTTACATACGGTCAAATTCGTATCGATTACTTTATGTTTATCGTTGTTGTCTGCGCATGTCTATGCTGAATGTGTACTGTTGTTGCATGGCTTAGCTCGCTCAAGCTATTCGATGGCAAATCTTGAAAATGCCTTACTAAGAAATAACTTTAACGTCGTCAATATAGATTACCCGTCGAGACGCGATGCAATCGATATATTAGCCAACAATGCGATTCCCCCCGCACTAGAACAATGTGAGGGTGACGATATACATGTTGTAACTCATTCAATGGGAGCTATATTGCTTAGGCAGTATTTCAGTGAACATGATGTTGAAACATTAAAAAGGGTTGTTATGTTGGGGCCGCCTAATCAAGGCAGTGAAGTCGTTGATGCTTTAGGTTCTATGCCTGGTTTTTATTGGCTTAATGGAGAAGCAGGGTTACAGTTAGGTACCGGTAAGCATAGCTTACCTAACATGCTCGGTGCTGCTGATTTTGATGTGGGTATCATAGCCGGTAATAAAAGTATCAACTGGATATTGTCGCTGATTATTCCCGGGCCTGACGATGGTAAAGTGTCAATTGAGCGTACAAAATTATCAGGGATGAATGATCATATTGTGATGCCGGTAACACACACATTTATGATGAAAAAGGATTCAGTGATTCATCAAGTGATTTTTTATTTAAGAGAAGGCAAGTTTGATAAATAAAGACCGATAACAATAAATTTATCATCGGTCTTTTACGGTAGATAATTTTTTAATTGCAAGCAGAATCCCAAATTTGATTAGCCCACGCAGGATAATCAACAAATGGATTTCTATTACCTTGCCGTTCTACGATTCTGGCATGCCGAGTAATTTCTATGTCGCTGACAGGGTCTTGATTATGCCAACTTAATAATGTGCAAAGATCCCCAAGTTCTGATCCGCTAGTGTTACTATGATCAACTAATACGAGATCTTCTGTTCCTGTATTGTCACTACCATTGTAACGAACATCCATATAAAACATCATGCGGGCAAGATCACCTTTCACTTCATCTCGTGGTTCAAAGCTATTGCTATCAGTAAAGTTTCCCGGTGCTTCGCTGATACTGCTACCACCGTTATCATAATCTTTATTACCACGAGAAGAGTTGACTGATGCATCACTAGGTCGCAAATGATGTATATCGGTATAAGCCCAATCGCCAGAGCTGGGAAAGCCATGAGATTTTGGCCACGAGTGCTCACGATTCCATGCGTCAGGATTGTTGTTACCACTAGAGGTAAATGTTTTCGACTGCGAGCGCCCGGTATAAATCAAAATAACATTATTTGTGTTATTAGGATCTTCATCGGTATAGCGAAGTGCATCCCATACTTGAGAGTAACTCATGCGGTTATGGTTAAGTGCGGCAGTATCATGTAAAGCGTTAACAAGTTGTATTCCGCTTAACCCAATGGCATTGGCATAGTAGCTGTTAAATCCATCCCAAGTACTGCCGCTATTACCACCAGAGCCACCACCGGAGGTTTGAAAGTTGGCCGTTAAGCTGGCATTGCTATAGGTAGAGTATCCGCGCAGCATAATATGATAAGTACCTGTTTGTGGTGTCGCGAACGTGCAAGTCTCGTTGTTGCCGCTGCGGTAAGGTCTGCAATCATAATTTGATGTACTTGCTGGAGAGGCGTGTCGAACATGAAGATCTAAATCACCTGATCCTCCACTTGTTGTGATAGATAAATTCTGTGCATTAGCGGGTATTTCAATCGTGAAGGTCACTTCAGAACCTTGAGAGCCGCCTAAATTATTAACCGTTTGGCCATTGGTTATCGAGGTCCTCTCAGAGCTTGAGCCGCCATTATTATTTTCATAACTGGCGGTTAATATTGTGCCAGAAAATGTGCTATAGGCACGTATGTCGATAAAATAGGTCGTGGTTTCAGGTGCTGAAAAACTGCAGTTTTCATTATTGCCTGTCAGATAAGGGCGACAGTCATAACTGGATGATGTCGGGCGATTGCCCGCACGAACATATAAATCTGCATCACCACTGCCACCATTAATAGAAATCTCTAAGTTGGAGGCATTAGTAGGAACGGTTAATTCATATTCAAGCGTATTGCCACTTGAAGCATTTAAATTATTAAGGGTTGTATCATTGTTAATAGGTACAGCCTGAGCTGTAGAAAATAAACAAGCAAAAGCACCTGCCAAAAAAAATCGCATACTCAATCTCCTAGAGTGTGAGGAAGTGTTACGGGCAAAAGGAGTATGCGATCGATTTTTTAACTATTCATTACATCTATATGTCACATAGATGTAGTGTGAAGTGTTTGGCGTTTTTTATTTTTATAAGGTAAATAAAAAAATGAGATAAATTTTTTTAAGGGTTATCCCTTATTGATTATTTTTTAATAAAAAACTTACAGATAAAATATATTTTATCTGTAAGTTTGGTGGTGTTAAAAGGTAGGATATAGTGTTAAAAAATTAAATGCAGTGTTTAAAAGTCATGCGAGTTCTTCGGCGTAGCTGATTTTCCCTGATTGGGTGATTTCATAAAGCGCGCCTAGATATTGCTGATAATCGGAGCCGCCTGTTCCATAACCTAGATTCCCTAGTTGTCCGGGTTTTCCTATATAAGGGTTAACGGTACTCTTATGTCCCTGTCTCATACCTGCTACGCCATGTATACACTGGTTGTAAGCCGAGACAAGCTCTTTATTTTCTCTGTGCTTAATCACAATATCGCGAATAGGACTTTCTTGCTCGACAAACCGAATAAACTGGCGATGGCCTAAAGGCATATAGTCTCGAAAATCTAAATATTCATCTAATGTTGCTGTTTGTAACGGCTCCCACTCAGTCGGCATATTTTGCCGGTGCCATTGGTCTTGCCGATGAACGCTGAGCAAGGCATCAAAAAAAGGAATCACGCTGGATTGGCTACCAGTTTCTCCCCGGTACTGAGTTTGATCTGCGGGTATGTCTCCATAAGCGACATCAGTATTATTCTTCCAGCCTTTTAAAAACAAGCGGATATAATTGCGGAAAATATCAGGAGAAACAACATTTTTAACTGATAAAAATGTGGCTTTCATTTGTTTTAATATGGATGCTATTTCATTTAAGTGAGCTGTGAGTGTATCGATATCCTCTATTTCAGCCGCAGCGATAGCTTGTTCCCCTAAATGAAAGGATCTGCCAGCAACATATTCATAAGCAACATGCACCACAACAAACATTTTTTCATCATCTCTGTCCGAAAATGTGGCGAGTGTAGTGAGGTTCTCAATGGTTACAGGTCCAGCAGGGTCGATTAGCTTCCAGTTGCGTAAAACATAATCAGCATAATTAAAAATAGGTGGCTCATTGACCTGTTCGCTCACTTCAATCAACGGTATCGATAACTGCGATGGTAATTTATTTCTTGCATCTAAAGTCTCGTCATGAAATTTAGGTTCCCAGACATAGGCCTGCGCCAGCATGCTCAAAATTAATTTTGCTCTTCCCAGCTCGCCAGTTGATAAGGAGGTTGTTTCTAGTAAAGGCATATTATCGACAGCATTACCGAGTTGAAATTTTTCAAGTAGATCAGGTAATGCATTAATCAGGTCATCCCAGGCTTTATATTTATCAGAAAGCTTTTCTAGGGGGTCGACAGGAGGAAGAAATCCGCGGGTAACTTGTATTTGAAAGTCAGACAAATTAATTTTTTTCATAGGTATCCCTTTTATTATTAAATTGATAGATATAACGATTAAAATTAAAAATAGTATTGCCAGTAAAACTAAAAAATATAATATTGTGGGTTTATAGAATTGAAATGTTGAATTTTGTGACACAGGTACAATGCATTGCTGTGTGTGAAAACATGACGACGTTAGCGTGATAAAAGGGAGATTAAAATGGATTTTGACGCCATTTTTTAATTTATCTCTACTGGAGCACTAAATTAAATACAGATGGCGTCAAAATTTGCATTTTTCAAGAGGAAAGGTATGGTGGGAATCTAAATGAAAGGATAAAAGCAAGGAAAAATAGACTCTACTTTTCCTTGTTTATTGATTTTTTTAAATCAATTATCTAAATAGAATGCACAAACTTTACATTATTATCGTTTACAGTGCTGAACAGGGCTTGCTGATAGTTTTAGTTGATTATAGCGAGTTTCTAACAATTTTTTCTTTTCATGCAAGCTCGTTAATTTTCGGTTGATGTTTTTTTGTTTAGAGGGATATTGCTCAATAGATGCAAGTGATGTTTTGCACTGTCTTATAGCTGTATGAGGTTCCCTTTCTATATAAGCTTTGCGTTGTTTCCAGTTAGCTAAAGGGAGGTAGTGTTTTTTAATAAAATTATCGGTACAAGATTCAGCTTGTAAATATTTTCCACCTACAGCAATAGCCCCCAAAAATAAGGCGCCAAACCAATTGCCCTGATCCCATGTTGATTTGGCTTCATCTTCGATGCCGCCAATAATTGCATCTGCAACCGCATCGCCTAACCCGTATTTCTGTTTCGCCAGTTTGGCCGCTGTGGCACCACAAAAAGGGCTGGTGAGCATACCGCTAATATTTAGCTCACTTGCTGCAATCGAACACCCCGTCGAACCAAAGGTCATGCTGTAGCAAATGGCCCCGCCTTCTTGTTTGCACTGGTATTCACTGGAACATTTTGTTGCGGGCTTAGGTGCAAGATAGCGCTGCTTAGGTAAAATACAACTCCCGTTTTTATAGGCGCGATTAGAGGCCAACTGCTGTTTACTGTTATTTAATGCACGCTTATTGCGAGTGCTCTGAGATTGCAGTGAGCGCAGAGAAGCATTTATCTGTTTTAGTTCACTTTCTGTTTTACGAAATTCAGGTAGAACAGATAGATTAATAGCTTCAAGCTTGCCAAATACCTTCCTTTGTCTGTCAACGACCTTGAAGCACTGATTACCAGGGTTGTAAAGCCGGTCTAGAGAGAATGATAGCTTTCCGTTGTTGCCATAACCGCGGCTCACAACTCTCCCTTTTTGATCAAGTAAAAAGTATTGTTGCCGATCCTTTTTTGAGGTTTCAACATTAAGGCTTCTATAGGTCTCAGTTGTCTTGGCGGGCCCTGTTGAACATGCTGTGATAAATATGCTCATAATTAACAGCAACAAAGCCAGTTTGTCGTTATTGCTTTTGCTATTATTGATCATCTTGTTCTACCTACTCCTTGTTGTAGTGGAAACTATCTTTTTATCAGTTTTATACGATGAACGACCATAATATTAACGCTAAAGTAAAAAAGAGAACAATACATATATACTCTTCTCTTTAATTTATCTATACGATTACTGAATTTTAAACAAGCGAATATGTTCAGATATCGGTCTGTCAGTGCTACCTGCATTTTTAACACGTACACGTAGTCTGTAGTTACCTAAAAGACTGTTTGTATCCCAAGTGGCACTATTGTTTTGGCTAAACCCCTGTATTGTTTGCCACTGGCTGTCATTTTCTATCGAACGATATTGAAAAGCATACTCATAGTTTCCAGTGCCATCTAGGCCTTGAGCAGATAAGCTAATAAGAGCTCCCGCCGTTGCAGGGCTATTGGTTAAGGTCGTCAGTTCTGCATTTTGTACAGCATCAGGATTATTTATCCAGACAATTACAGACTGCTTAACAGGTTGATCCTCGGTATTCGCTCTTCGCGCATACACTGTTATGCGATGCTTGCCTAAAAAGGTGTGTGGTTGCCACAGGTAATTATTTATCGTGCCATAGTCTTGAAGAGCGGTTACAGTTTTAGTCATCACATTTTTTGCTTCGAATCGATATTCATAAGGCCCAATAGTATCGCTAGTGGCGTTTGCGATGAGAGTGATAGTTTCGTCACTAGTCAGTATCACAGTTTGACTGGGTACTAGTTGCAACTGCGTGACTGGTGACGGTTGGTTCACCCAGAGAGTTTGTTTTGATTGGTATTTTATGGTGTTATCGCTAATATGCTGAGCGACAGCTCTGATACGATTTTTACCAGAAAACGCTGTGCTATCCCAAGAATAATTCGACGAACTGCTAAAACCTTGAAGCTCTGTCCATGAAGTCGCGTCACCCTGTTTAATTTCAAACTTGTAAGAATACTGTGAAGGATTATCACCACTTATATCCGCCGTTAATAGTAGTAAGTTACCAGCAGTGATCGGTGATGGCATATCCGTGTTGAGGCTCAGGCTGGCAGGCGGTGCTTGCACGGTGGTTGTTATTTGTTGGTGACCTTTAGCGCCAGTCACATCGGTTGCTTGAACACGAATATCATGAATGCCCACACTCAAAGCCTCTGTCGATATATTTAAGCCCTGAGCAACGGTTCCATCAAGCTCTATCAATTCACCATCAATAGATGAAAACCAGAGAATGTCTTCATCATTGAATTCTTCTCCATCGGGGTCACTGACGGTTGTCGATAGCGTTACCGTTTCACCCCATAGAATAGTCGTTGCACTTGCCGCTAAACTGTCAATTTGAGGTAAGGCACACTCATCTGTTTCATTATCAAAGCGTCGAACATTACTGGCAGGGTGATTATTAATCCACTCACAGCGAGCTTGTTCCCAAGTATTACGGGCTTGAATTCCTGTAACAAGTTCGAAGCATAGAGGTAGGTTGTCAAATTCAGACGGAGGCGCATCATTTTCTAACCAAAGAATTTTATTGTTGGAGCAGCCTTTAAGTTTTGATGAGGGGTTATCAGCTGTGCCTAGCATGGTGCTTAATTGATTGGCGCCTAGAATATTCTTGGTGTCATAGGCAAAAATGCTATTGTGGACTTCAATACCTGGTGATGTTGCCTTAGCCTTGAATGCATGCAAAGAGCCTTCTCTAGCCGAATCGACAATATCAAAAATATTATCGGAAGTTTTATGAGAGGTCAGGCGCATTAATACGCGGTCCATTACAACTAACTCGGTATCTTCAACATTAACTGTTGCTTGTGGATTGCGTATTGATAAGCCAACGCTGCAGTTATCAAATAAACTATCAATAATTTTTCCTGAATTATATCCATCATTTTCGATACAATCGTCGCGAGTGTTGGTGGAGTACACATCGCTGATAATAAAATTATCATTGTTAACACGTATACCATCCCAGGCATTATTGATACGTGCACCATAAACTTTGCTGTTGGAGGCATTGTTATTTAACAAGATAGCAGCGGAGTTAAAATAGCTCAGTTGAAAATTAAAATTTTGAGGCACTTGGCCGTCAATTAAAGGTTTTACAATGGTTGTATTGACACCTTCCAGCACTAAGGGGTAACGTGATAGAGGGTTTCTATTTTCAGCTAAGGGATCATTAGCAAAAATTGCACAGCCCACTTCATTGCGTTCGTTGCGATCAGGGTCATTCAGAATTCCGGGATAATTTTCAGGATCATCTACAGTACAGTTGTTAAGAAAAAAACGCGTCCGGCTAGCATCATAGACAATGTCACTTTCAAATTTACGAAATTGAATACCTTCAGCATTAAAAACATCATCATCCATGTAATCGCCTTCTGGCAAAATAACTAGACCATCCAGAGTGTTCTCATCGCAATCTACAGGGTCTCCTGGTAATCGTCTTACCTGTCTTTCCGCTGCTGGTATCGAATCGATAGAGGCATGATCATTAATCCAACGGCAGCGTTCTTGTTCCCACTTCTTTTGTGCTTGAAGACCTGTAATTAACTCAAAGCAAGGTGATATATCGTCGAGTGCTTCTGGACTATTATCATTTGCCATCCACAAAAGTTGATTAGCATTACAACCTGCAAGCTTAGTAGAATCTTCTCCGATAAAATCCAGCACTGATGCAATACCTTGAAAAATATCTGGGTCATTGTAGGCTAGGGTACTATTATTGATAGTTAACGTTGTGGCATTACCATTACCAGTAAATAAATTACCACTCTCAAAGCCTGTGCTGATATTGTAAGCTTTCACCTGTAATAGCAATTGATCAATGGTTAATTGGTTATTAATGCCTTCAGGGTCAGTGCTGCCCATATTAATTCCTGTGGAGCAGCCTTCAAATAAACTGTCTGATATTGATCCCCTCGTGCCCGAAAGATTTTGTAAGCATCGAGCTCTATTATTTGATATCCATGAACTCTTTATCGAAAAATTACCGGCCGTTGATGACGTGGCTCTTATTGCATCATAAGCACCATCGATACGAGTTTCACTCACCGTACTGTTATTTGCATTGTCCCGTATAAGAATTGCGGCAGATGAAGAGCAAAGACGCCCGTACATATCAACTTCGTTAGGTATGTCGCCATAGATAAGGCCGCGTAGAAAAGTTTGGTCAGAATGCCAACGCATTAACACAGGGAAAGTGCCACTATTACAATTTAAGCTGCCATCCCCTCCTATATGCACTTGCCAGCTTGCTGTTGCAGCTTCAAATGTTTCACCCGCGGGTGCAGGTAATGTTGTTGAGGAATATCCATTATCGCCGGTTAAAATACTTTGAGCGTTAGAATGTAAAGAATAAAAAACTAGTAAGATTGCAAGCGCACATTTATACATATAGGTACCTATTGTTATTATTTGTATTATATTTTGTACTGTTTAATGTCAATAATATGACCGGAGGGGCGCTTTGAAGAGTGGGTTTACTTCCTGTTAATAAGCAAAGTCACTGATAAAACCAGAGCTTTTTAACTGTATCAGCCTTTTATTTGTTTTTCTGACGCTTGTTGAATTTGGCGACATAAAATTAAAGTGAAAAGCTTTTCATTTTAAATAGCTGAAATTAATTCCTATTCGCTGAAGGTTATTGCGGGAAAAAATTGGCAGGATTTTGTTTTTGTAAAAGTATATTTTTGATTCTCCATTCAATATCAGCGCTTTGAGGTTTCAAATAGTGAGTTTGATTGCCTTGCTGTACTGCGATAGCAACGCCGTTTTTAAATAAAATGCGGTGGCTGGCTTGGGAGGTAATTTTTTGCCCAGGAAGGATAACCCCAACAAGGTTGAGCGGGTCGGCGGCACACAGTGTAATATAGGTGTCGGTTTTTTTATTGCGTTGTTTGCGAAGTAAACCGACGGCATCTGGGCTCGCAAATTGTTCGCCACCGAAACCGTCAACAAAGCGGCCGCCGCGAATTTCTCCGCGAGCCTCTAGACGTCGGAATACATATAGCAGCTCACGCCAGGGTGGCAGGCCGGTTTCTCTTTCCAGTAATTTTCTAAAAACGACGCCGTAGCGTATAAGTAATGTCTCCGCAATAAATTCTAAGACATCGTAAGGCGTCTGTAGCCAACGATGTTTATTTTTTTCTGCATGCTGCGGTTCGGGCGCCGTTTTTTCTAGATCATTAGTTATGTTTACCAGTGCCCAGCGCCCGGCATTGTCGATTGTATTCATTGGTGTTAAGCGAGCGCTTAATGAGCGTCGCCTTGATCTTCTGGCGATATCATTTTTCTTTTTGGCTGGTGCAATTAACGCACGCAAACCAGCAAAGCTGTCCGAATTAACAAGCCCGTTAGCGACTAACTCTCCTAGCGCTGTTTCTGCCTGGCTGCGCAATAAGCCATTAGGGTTGTTGTTATTATGATAAAGCTCAGCAAAAAATGAAGCCCCCTTTTCTTGTAAACAAAGTAGTAAAGTGTTTGTGGCAGAAGAGAGTTCGGTATCTTTTTCTTCGATGGTGCGAGATTGTAGCGAGCGCCAAATAGATTGATGCTGGCGTTCAACAAATGTAACCGGAGTCGTCTTGATTGGCCCCTTAGATGATTTTTTACTGCCTTTGCTATTTTTATTAAAAAGGCGTAGCCAGGTAAATTCACCACTTAAGCACAGTTGATCCAAATCATAAGGGCTAAATTCATCAATGCGATCGCGTAAAATATCGCTCTCCCAAGCGCAAGCAGGAATCGCAAAACCTTCTAATTGACGTAACGAATTCGCTAATGCTTGCGGTCCCCTGGGTTTTTCTTCGCCCAGGTGCTGCCAATCAAATAAAAACATCATCAACTCAGCGGGAGTAACGGGTTTTATTTCGTTGCGCAATCGTTTAAGAGTATAGCGATGGATGCGGGCCAGTAAGCCCCGCTCACACCATTGTTTATCGGTGTCTGCGGATAAGGGTAAAAACTGCCCCTGCATGGCATAACCCTCTTGTTCAAGAGCTAAGCAAGCTAGGGCAATATCATTACTGCTTGCCTGTAAGCTGTGAGCAAGGCTATTTTCAGTCACAGGACCTAAACCTTGTAGGCGGTGACGGATGAGTTCAGTTAAGGCATCATGAGTTTGCCAGTCTTGTTTACTGTTGATGCCAACAGGGTTGATGCTGGGCTCAATACTGCCCGAGGGATGCAGGCATTGCAGTAAGCGTAAGCGTTCTGCACTTACCCAAAGGCAGCCGTTTGTTATAGAAAATAGCGTTGCTCTTTTACTCTGCGTCAACTCCGCGAGTAACTTTGTCCATTGGTTATCATCGGCTTCTTGTTGCGTAATAAAGCCAAGCATTAATAATGCATCGTGTACTTCATCTAAAGTGTTGGCGGTTGGCCACGCTTCTTTGCAAACCCGCTCAATAGCAGCGGGGTCCAATGTGCCAATGTCTCTTGCGCTTTCAGCATCTAAATTTCGGTTGGCGTTAACAGCGCGTGTGCGGCGCTCTTCGGCAGGCGCATCATCCAGAAAGGCATAGGGCTTAGCCGTTAAAATTTCCTGCGCTAAAGGCGAAGGGGTAACCAAGTCTCGACAACTGATTGTAATTTCTTTGGCCTCGATTTTCTGTAATAGCGTTTCAAGCCCGGCAATATCCATAACCTGATGTAAGCAGTCATAAATGGTTTGATTCACTAAAGGGTGGTCGGGAATTTCACGTTCGCCGACAATATTGTCCTGGCAGGCAATTTGATCAGGAAAGACAACCGCCACCAAATCCTCCGCATTATTGCGTTGAAATTGTGCCGGTACTCGCTTGCCACTTTGGTTACGTTTAACCGCAAGTGCAATGCTGGCATCCCAACGCCAATGTGTTGGGAATAACGGGGCTTGTAGCACAGCCTGCGTCACTACCTCTTTAATCGACGTGGATTGCAAATAGTGAATGACTTCTTCCAGTGGAAAACTATGTGTCGACCCTAAAGAGATCACAATACTGTCTTCCAGAGCAGCCGCCTGTAATTCAAAATTAAATTTTCGGCAAAACTTTTTGCGCAATGCCAAGCCCCAAGCGCGATTTAAGCGAGAACCATAAGGTGAATGAATAACAATATGGTGGTCACCGGTTTCATCAAAAAAACGCTCGAAAAAAATATGCTCCTGTGTTGGCATACCCTTTAATGCGGCTTGAGTTGCCGCGAGGTATTCCACCAGTTGCACAGCGGCTTGCCCGGAAATACGAATAGTTTTAACAACCCACTCAATCGTATGGTCAACACCTAATTCGACAAGTTTATCCGCAATGAGCTGACGTAAACTCGATACGGCTTCACTGAGTTCCAATGTGCGGCCTGCGCCTTCGCCTAACCAAAAAGGAATACTCGGTGGCAGGCCATGGGCGTCTTCCACGCGCACAATGCCGTTTTCAATACGCAAAATGCGATAGGACTGATTGCCTAATTGAAAAATATCACCGGGCAAGCTTTCGATGGAAAAGTCTTCATTCAGTGTGCCAATTTTGAGCCCTTGCGGTTCCAATAATACGTCGTAATCAAAATGATCGGGTATCGCCCCGGCATTAGTTACAGCCGTTAAGCGGGCACTTTTTCGTGGCCGCAATTCTTTATTAACCTCATCGCGATAAATATATGCACCTCGGCGCCCGCGACGAGTCGCAAAACCATCAGCCACCATGGCCACGACTTGTTCGAATTCATCCTGGCTTAAGTCGCGGTAAGGGTAGGCTGATGTCAGTGCGGTATAGAGTGCGTCCTCGTGCCATTCTCGGCTGGCAATTTCTGCAATAATTTGTTGTGAGAGAACATCCAGTGGAGAATGGCAGACTTCCAGCGTATCCATATCGCCCTGTTCAATAGCGTGAAGCAGGGCGGTGCATTCAACCAAGTCATCGCGACTGGTGGGAAACAAGCGCCCTTTGGGTAAGCCTCCTACTGCATGGCCTGAGCGTCCAACCCGTTGCAAAAATGCAGCAATACCATGAGGGGAGCCTAGCTGGCAGACCAAGTCGACATCGCCAATATCAATGCCTAACTCCATCGAGGCTGTTGCTACCATGGCTTTTAGTTGGCCATGTTTTAATTTTTGCTCAGCGTCTAAACGATGCTCTTTGGCCAAGCTACCATGGTGGGCGGCAACATGCTCTTCGCCAATCCGCTCCGCTAAAAAGCGAGTCGCCCTTTCACAGAAACGGCGATTATTAACAAAAATTAAAGTTGTCGTATGGTCACGGATTAACTCTGCTAGGCGGTCATAGACTTCCTGCCAGACTTCATTCGACATTAAGCCTTCCAGTGGTGATGCCGTGACCTCAATGGCCAAGTCTCGTTTTCGGTTATGGCCGCTATCGACAATAAGGCAAGGTTCATCTCGTGCGCCGACTAAAAAGCGGCTAACCGTTTCGATAGGCTTTTGAGTCGCTGACAAGCCAATACGAATAAGCCGCTTAACGTTACAGTCGTTTTGTTTAACCAATGCTTGTAAGCGCTCTAACGATAAGCTCAAGTGTGCGCCGCGCTTATTGCCTGCCAGTGCGTGAATCTCATCGACTATAACCGAACGCACCGTGCGCAACATATCGCGACCACTGGCTGAGGTTAACAAAATATATAACGACTCCGGCGTCGTGACCAAAATATGTGGGGGAAACTTCACCATCCGTGTGCGTTCACTTTGGGGGGTATCCCCGGTGCGCACTTGTGCTCGAATACCAATACTTGGCAAACCGTGAGCATTAAGAGAATCCTCAATGCCGCAAATGGGATGTTGTAAATTCTTTTGAATATCGTTCGAGAGCGCTTTTAGTGGCGAGACGTATAACACATACGTTTGATCTTCAAGCCGGCCTGTCTGTAAGCCTTCTTGCACTAAGTCATCAATCGCCGCCAGAAAGGCGGCCAGCGTTTTACCACTGCCTGTAGGCGCTGCGATTAAACAGTGCTGCCCTTGCTTAATAGCAGGCCAGGCATCGCGCTGAGCGGGCGTTGGTTTGGAGTAAGCCGACTCAAACCATTCCTTAACAGCCGGGTGGAAGTCTTTAAAAGGCATGGCTTATTCTATGCTAGGTGGAATCTATATCAATACCTTCATCATTAATACTTTCATCTTGTCGAGCTATAAAAAATCATATGCATAAAAATAAGTGGCCTATAATGTGATGTGTAGCGCCAACGGTAAGGCTGAATTGTACGGTCTTGCGGATGTTTGCATTATTTTGCTGATCAATTATTAAACGTAAGGAGTTATTATGATAAAAATGAAATTAACTGCACTCTTATTGGTTGTGGCACTGACAGGGTGTGTAACAGGAACGCGAAGCCTTCAAAATCTCAATGTGCCTGACTATGAAAATGACAAAACTGCATCAGGTACGGTATATATTAAAGCCATTACCGACAACCGCACATTCGAGCAAAAACCAAAAAGTCCATCGACACCTTCTGTTCGGGGTGTATTAAGTGAAACACCAAAAGAAAAATTGTCGACGTTAATCGGAAGACAGCGAAACGGATACGGTGCAGCCATGGGCGATGTGGCATTACCTGAAGGCGTCACCGTTCAAGATAAGATGCGTGAGCTGTTAACCGAGGGTTTGGAAAGCCGTGGCTACACAGTGGTCGATGACCAAAATGCAAACCATCAAGTCTCGGTTGATATTGAAAAATTTTGGGCATGGTTTACACCTGGCTTTGCATCCGTGGGTTTTGAGTCGAATGTACAATGCACCATCGACTTCGAAAGTGCTTCAGGCGAAAAAACAGTAAACGTCGAGGGTAAAGGGAATAACCGAGGCCAAGTCGCCAGTAATGCGAACTGGGAATTATCGTTTAAGAGAGCCTATTTAGACTTCCTTAAAGATCTCGATAAAACCCTTGATTCAAATGGCTTATAAACTATTGCTGCAAAACAGTAATCAGTCACCCCATTGATTATTTTTAAGTCGATTGAAATGTTAACGAGTTATCGTTTTAGATAAAAGGGAATGGTTTTGAGTTTTTTATGGCGCGAAAAGAGACCTAAGCTCTCTAGCCATAAAAACATTTAGGTATACTCGCGCTCATAAAACGTGAGTGCTTAATAGCTCGCGATCAATGCAGTGCGACCAGTATAGCCAGTATAGAAGGAAGAGTACGATGATAAGCGACATTGTTTTTAATGGGGCGCAACTTAAATTACGAACAGGTCGTTGGAGTAAAGCAAACGCCAGCGACTTGTTATCTGCCAATACACTTAACGATGGGCTTTACACGCTTGATTTAAAAGCAGCGAGGCAGCGTGGGGCAGCGGGCTCCTCCGGTACGCCATTACTGTACGATACTCGACAGTCTATTCTTGCTAATCACCTCATTCCTATTACGCCTAACCTTGTGGTAAACGGTACGCGCACTCGGCCCGCGTATTTACATGACTACCGTTACAAAGGCAGAACCTCAGGCATTAAAATCAAGCCAGCTTTTTTTAAGTTTATCAATACTTATGCACTGAATACCGGTAAGGACCAACTGCGTTTAAAAATCGCCTATGGCAACCAAGTACCCTGGATGGTGACGGCGCAACAAGAATTGGGTGAGCATGAAGTGGCAGGCTCTAAAGCTAATCCAAAAATTTTGCAGTATTTTAAATCATCAAAATTTTGGGGTACAGACGACAGCGGTGGCGAAAATGCATGGTGTGCGTCTTTTACCGCGTGGGTAATGGAGCAGCATGGCTATACGCCACCCAAGAATGCATTCAGGGCAAAATCATGGGCTAACTTTGGTGAAAAAGTCTCCGACCCTACTTATGGTGCCATTGGTGTTAAGAGCCGCGCAGGCGGTGGCCATGTGGCCTTTGTTGTTGGCAAAAGCCAAGACGGTAAACACTTATACATGTTAGGTGGTAACCAAAGTGACGAAGTGAATATTCGTAAATACGATAGAAGTGTATGGGAAACATTTGTCATCCCTAAGGATTACGACAATAGCAATGACTGGCTACCTGTTTACAATCAAAAGGCCGCAAGCAGCGGTAGAGAAAGCTAACCATGAAATTACAACTAGTTTCTTTAACGCTAAGTGCTCTTTTGCTTCAGTCTTGTGGCGCCAACGATACCAGCCCGGAAAAAACGCAGTCACCCGTGCATCAGCCACTATTGATACAAGGCTTAACCGATGCTATTACGGAAACACCGTATTCAGCATTAGTGCAACAAATGACAGTAGATGTCATTCCGTTACCCGATACAGACACAAGCGATGACTATGCCGAAGAGCAGCATGTTTACAATGCCGCTGTGTTAGAAACTTATCGCGGCCAGCCATTAAAAAATATTAGCTATGCCATGATCGTCGAAAAAGGCGAGGCTGCCATACTCTCTAAAGAGCCTGTTATTCTTACCCTGTGTGAAAAAGAGGGCATATTTTTTTGGCCCGGTGTCGGCTCAAAATTCCCTGCAAGTAACCAAGTCAAAAGCGTTGCCAAGGCTGTAAGCAAAAACGTGGATGTTAAGCAGGCATCATTTGCGAATTGCGAGTAATCACTACTTTTTCATAGTTATTAGTATATTTATTTGATATCCAAGTACGTTAATGCACAGTATTTGGTATCTCCCCAAGGAGCAGGTGAATTAGGCTCGTATGCAATTCGAATATCGGATTTAGAAACAAAAGCAGAGAGCGCAATAGATAATGTTGCAGCGTTGTCTTCGCTATTTAAAAATACGCCCGAGCTACAGCCATCTTCAAGGTTAGACATTTTTATAGTCACTATTTTCCTTGCTGTAGATGCTGCGTGTTGAGTTGTATGAATTCTAATGGCATCAATTTGTGCTGCAGAAATGTCAATGGTCTTTTCTGCAATCGCATTTACAGACAGTCCTGCTGTTAAAATAACGATAGATAGTTTTTTCATTATTTCTCCATAAAAATACCGCCCCGTTAAAAGGCAAACGTTGATGATGAAGCAAGAATGCTAACCATTTGGTAAAAAAGCTCTGTTAGCCTTATACTTTATTGGTATAGCTATTTTTTAATGGTCATCCATGTTACACGGCAATAATATGTGAATGACTTTTTCGGGATGATAGAATAGCCACATTCACATATCGGTTATACGGTTAAGCTGTGACACTTCTCGTACATACTCATCCCTTTTTGTTCTGGCTCCCCAGTATCAGTTTTATGGTATTGCTGTGGGCGTTAGTGACGGCACCTTGGCGCCAATTGGGTAATCAGCTTATTCGCTTGCATTTGTTTGTAGGGTCAATCATTGCGTTGGGTTTGTTTTGGTCGTGGCTTGCAGTCAATGTTCGCGATATCTATGCGGTTCACCCGTTGTTAATTACTACGCTGGTTTTTGTTTTTGGTATCAGGCTTGCGCTTGTTGCGGGTATGGGTGCGTTACTGGTGATGCATCTGTTAACGGCCAGCCCTTGGGAGACTATTGCCTTTCATTATGTCGTTAGTGTCTTAACGCCCGTGCTGGTGACAGGGGGTGTTTTATGGTGCATTAATAAAGTGCACTGGCAGAATCTTTTTATTTATACCTTGGGGGGCAGTTTTATCGGTGGTATGGCAACTCAAATTGTCAGCGGCGGTGTTTGCCTGTTGCTCTTGTGGGTGAGTAATTCAACGCTATTATGGCCCGTGTGGGATAACGCCTATCTCTTTTTCTTGTTGGCTTTTCCAGAGGGGTTTTGTAATGGTGCCATTGTCAGCACTATTACTGTTTTAAGGCCAGATCTAGTCAAAACCTACGATGATGATTTTTATCTGGATGGAAAATAATGTGGTGTTTCGATGATGGTTGGCAACGCCAATGAATATTGAGGGGTATTTAATTTTGGCGTTTCATAATGTCAGTAAAGAAGCAGGTTGCCCTTTACCGACATTATCAAGCGCAATGCTCAATGGTTATTGCGTTCGCTTCCAATTTTTGTAGT
Source organism: uncultured Pseudomonadales bacterium (assembly GCA_947487765.1). GTDB lineage: Bacteria > Pseudomonadota > Gammaproteobacteria > Pseudomonadales > Cellvibrionaceae > CANLBN01. Next base: position 501,912 of record CANKXO010000004.1, read on the forward strand.
GGTCTGAGCGTGTAAATGCCATTCCATATTTAATTGTGTTTATATCCGAGGCGGTTAAATTATAATTAAATGCGTTGTTAAGCGTATTCAATGTCATAACGGCTAGTTCGTAATTTTTATCGGCTATTGTGCTCTCTAAAAGAAAGTAATATAAGAGAGTGTCGGTTGGTGCATATTGTAAGCCTTGGTATAAATGCTTAATGGCTTCCTGATTGTTGCCTTCATCGTATGCTATCCAATAACCGGAATAAGCCGGAAAATAGTTGTCGGGTATTTCTTTAGCCAGTTCTTTGGCTACCGCTCTTGCCTTTGAAAAACGCTTTCTGTCGATTAGCCAGTTTAAATACATAACTCCATAATCTTGTATTTCACTTTCTTTCATGTTCGCTAATAAAGCTTCTCTGCTCGTTGTGCCTGACGATACATTAATCACTGTTTTTGTTTTGCTGTCAGGTGCATTGCCCCAAAAATCTTGCCTGAAGTTTCTTTTATCCAAGAACATTTGTTGTATTGCATCATCGTAGTCATAAAAGAAATCATTGATGGAATAATTCACATTCATATTTTTACTGTTAATGATTCTATAATGGTTGTTGGCCTTTTTGATGTCGAAGCTACACCATTGTGGGCTGCCATTAGACATAACCCGAAAGTGGATAGTTGTTACGTTTTTGTTGTTAGAAGTACTTCCTATGTAATGCCAATCTGACTCTCCGTTGGAGCAGAAGCCAGTGGCAATGGTTCTAATAGTTTTTTCAGCGCTCGATTTAAATTCCTTGCTGTTAATAAATGTTTTTCCTATTTTGCTTAGGTTGAATGATATGTTATCGACTGCTAAGTCAATATCCCATAAAGGCTCAATTTTCTTTAATTCGCCACGTTTAATCAATTCAACGAAGCCAATTTTAAAAAACTCTAGATCTGTTGCATTTGATGTAAATGTGGCCCAATCATCAACCGCAACGTTAAGTACTGAGGCATCATTACTCGTGTTGTCTGAGGCCTGAGGTGTTGTTGCATTATCGATTGTACTCTGCGATCCACACCCGGATAAAATAAAGATAAGAAAAAAGGCTATATACTTAGTTGGCATAATTATTCACCCCGCCAATTTCTTCGTCCAGACGTTTGTACAGTGCCCCTGTCAGGTCTTCCCCTTTTAAACTATAGTTTCTCAGTTGGTAGCTGTAGTCCAAATCTTCCAGAGCATTATTGATCATTTTCTTATGATCGCTTATATCCTTTGGGGGAACAGAATATTTAAAAGATTTGTAGGTATATTCATAAACAGATTTTTGACCAATATCCCATGTTTTGATTTCGATCTCTCTGTACTTGTCTTTATGAGTTATCTTGACTGGCTCGTAAAAGAAATTAGTTTTTATAGGGTAATAAACTTCTATTCTTTGTGTCACATGAATAGGTGCACCTATGTTAAAAGGTGTTTTTCTATAAGTGATTTCCGGTGCGGTTAAGTATGAACGAAAATCAGTAGGCCAAACACTATAGTAAGGGTTTCCTTTTTTGTCAGATTTGACAAAGTTAGAGATCAAGTAGCCTTCATTGGTTGAGAATGAATTCCCTTCTTTTGAGTCAAAAAAGCCAACTTTTTTAGCCGGAACAACAGAGTCATAAGATTTTGAGTAAAACTCTTGGTATTTTCGGCTAATACTTTGTGCGCTGTAGGTATTAAAGTAACTGCGTTGCTGGTTTGCTTTGCTGCCACTGTATTTTGCATTAATCTCCAGGTATGTTGGTGCTTTATGACTGCGAATATAATATTTTTCAGTGAGCTGTACTTTGGGTTGTAAAAAATTATCCGTTGGCATGGCAGATAGGTCGGCAGGTTCTGACAGCGCTAAGCCGTACTCGTAATTAGCATAGCCAAGCTGCTCTATTTTGGAGCCATCTTGAAAGCCTGCGGTGCCATCTAGCCAGTATTTTTTACCATTAACAGTTGCCTCAACAATGACATGGTCGAAGGCAATAATAGACGGGGATAAATGTTTTATTCCGCCTCGATTACTTAAGGATACAAAAACGGGGTTCGCCTCAATACCATTGCTGCGAAGTAGAGAAACCAACAATAGGGTTTTGTCTTTACAGTCACCATACCGGTTATCGATGACTTCGGAAGGGTCACGTGGTTTGTGGGAGTTTTCTCCTACCTCTATGCCAACATAGCGAATTTGATCTTGCACAAGTTTTAAGGCTTTAAGCACTTTAGCTTCAGGGTTTGCTTCATTGCCGACGTCTTTTTTCCATTCATGCCATTCGCGGGATTGCCTGCTGCCACTATATTGAAAAAGCTTTTGCCCCCAATCTGAAATTTCCTGCCAGGAATCAATATTAGAAAAGGACATAATTGGCCCTTGAATAACATTTGCCGGAGTATTTTTCTCTGACTGAAAAGTAGGTGTTGGAGAAAGCTCGACCCTATGTTCAGTACCCCACTTTGTTTTTGTCATTGTGGGTTCGATAGCGGTGTTAATGCTGTGAGAATAGATTTTACTATTGGAATTATCGATCACCCGTACAGATAGTTTCTCTACAGGGACATCCCATGCAAGTGTATAGGCTGAACTAAAAAAGTGACCCAATATGGGGTTTGAGCCGATAATCGAATAACCTATATCCAGCTTGTCGCCAATTCTTAAATCTTTGATTAAAACATTAACGGTGAGATAGCCATTATATAGTTCTAATTTTACTTGATCTTCTGTTCGAAACTCTCTGATTCGCACTTTTTTAAGCAAATTTAGTGTTTTTCCATTGCGGACAACACGGATATGATGAATGTTAACTTTCTGATAAGCCTCTGAAAACACAATATTAAGCTTGCCATTTTCATCTAGCCCTCGTGAGTTGATGGGGGTCGAAATAAATCGGTAATAACTATGAGTATCGCCATCAAAATATAATTGGCGATCGACTAGGTGATATAAGGTGCTAGCCCCTGTATTTTCGTTGCTGGGCACTGCCTGAATGTTTTTTGAATAGTCTTCGACCCAGGCTGGATGTGGCGCTATTTCGTAAGCTAAAAGAGGGAGGCTGTAAGCTAAAAAAATGATGGCAACGAAAAAATCCCTCATATACTTCTCCTGTACAACGGTTATGTGGGTATTGGGGTGGATCAATAAGCTGAGTATAGACCAGTATCTTAAAGAGTATCGGTTGCTTTTTGACCGGTTATCACTATACCCAAAGAGGAATCGTTGTAAAGGGTATAGTTGAATGAATTTTGGCCTTTTTTGTTCATGTAAAGCGGTTGATGTGTAAGCATCTGGGCCTGAATGGCTATCTATGTACAAAGCAGCCGATTGGATGCTTCCTATGGCGGTAGCAGTAGTGACGGTGGAGCTGTTTCTTATCCATTTATTGATAGGCTTATTTAACCGACGTGCGCTTAGAATAAAATCTGTTAATAAATAACAGATTTTATTCTGGTTATTTTATAGTACCAATAGAGAGATAGGTGCCCTTTATTGATACTATAATTTATGGTGTTTCCTATTCTTCAAAAACAGGAATAATTACTTCTGATAAATTATATTGAGAATAAGTGTAGTCGGGTGTTCTCCCTGTAAGTGTTTGTATCTGTAGGCTGCCTTGACTCACGTTTCGATTCAAATCAGTAATTTGAAAGACAGGTGATGTAGTATTATTTTGAATGGTTGAACTTATTTTGTATGAGTCAAATATCACAGCTGCAATATCAGTGTTGTTTGGGTTGTTAAGTACCCAATTAATCGCATTATATGAACTCAAAAATAATATGACTGAGCCATCATATTCAGGAATTGTTATTGCCGCTTCGTTGTAGCGGGTATTAGCTTCATAACCACTCACATAAACAATTTTTGTGTCTTCCGTTGTTAATAATTCTATATCACCGAATGATGCAGCATCCGCAACTGAGAGTTGTGGGTACTGTATAAAGGAAACATTGAATCCTGCGGTATGCCAGTGATTGTGATGTTCTACTCGGATATTATGCACTCCTTGAGATAACGTCAGTTGTACATCCTTATCGTAGTTTCTCCAATCGTGAATAAGTTCATCATCTAGGTAAAGTTTTACATCCGACCATGAAACGCTAAAATTCATATTTACTGTTGTTAGCGGGGAAAAGACTTCGATACTACCTTCCCAAACGCCATGAAAGTTATGGGCATCAATTCCATATAAGTTTCTCCAACTATAATTAATAGAGGGGTAGGGTGCTGATTCTATCTGCACTAGTTCTGGCACTATATTAGGGTCAGTTCCATTATTACCTTGCCCAGGAGATCTACCATCATTTTCTACATAATAACTTGCTATGAATGGACTTACTTGGAAGTCTGAGCTTTCAACACCATTGCTAATGAGTAATGCGCTAGATAATAAAATACTTGAAAGATAGGTGGATTTGAAGTTGTTTTTCATATACTTTCCTTAGATTTTTTAGAAATTATTCGGGTTAAACTTTCTTTAATGTTTCATGAGATCTGCATCGACTGCCCATAATAAAATAGATTTATATAAAAGCTATGCTCTTTTAAAAGATCGATGCAATTGCTGAAAGTTAATTCGTTACTTTATAGAAGATAATATGCAGAGGCGGGGAAGGTCTTTCCTTAAGTACCAGCTGTTTCAATATCCTATAGGCTGTACAGCATAAATGATTTGTGCATTATTTCAACATTATACTGAGTTCACTATTAAATAATGGCGCCATTTTCAACATTTTCCATAACGCTATTATTTTGCCAAAGGTCTTTTATGCACGGAGTAAACCATTTATTTTTTCTTTGAAGAGTGGTTAAGTTAAGCGTATCTAATTATCTAAGAAAAATGTATTGGAATATACTAAAAGGTATTTAACCGCGTGGTTTTTCATTTTATATCTCTATATGAAATTATAGTAGAATCATAGATTTTTTTTAGTGGAGAAAAAATAAAAAAGCTATGGTGATATGTGCCAATTTTATATTTTCCTATAGCAATCACTAGTTCTAGTGATTCTTCTTTTCTCTCACTATTTTTAGTGAGTTCTACCTTGGCTCACTATTTCTAGTGAGCACCCTTAACGACTAAAGCTGATAGTCTCGCTTCATTGAAAATAAATAAGGTTATTTTTTCTGTTATTGATTCTTATGCAAGGGAGGTGCGTGATATGCATGGTCTTAATTTGTATTCAGTTAAAAATTAATCGCAAACTATTTTCAATGATGTGACTTTGTAAAAATATCAATACACATTTTATGTTGTCGTTAAAAGACAGGAGATCAACGATGAAAATGAAAAACACTTTTTTATTAGCCAGTGTTGTGGCATCCGCTAGTTTGGTGGTGGCGCCTGCGATAGCGAAAGCGCCAGAAGGCGAAAAGCCAACACGTTACAATATGATGCAGCCGTTCGAAAAGTTCAGTAAGTTGCCAGAGTCTATTGAGAAGCTGGCCAGCGAACGCAATGAGGTATCGTTACTAGTCGAGTTAAACTCGAAAGAGGCGCGGAATTTATTAAAGTCAATGAAAGATGATGACGAAAAAAATAGTCAAGAGAGAACCGCAGAGTTACGTAAGCTAATGAAAGCCTATATGCCTCGTGGGCAATATCAAACCAAAGAGGAAGAACGCAAAGCATTGGAAATTAGTGCGAATAATCGCCCCGTGTTTTTGCAAGAAAATATTCGCAAACTGAATGAAGCGCGGGAAAAGAGTAAGGGGGAAATTAAAGCCCGTTATAAAGCTAGGTTAAAGAAAACCTTGCAGCCCCAGCATGAAAAATTCCAAGCCTTTATTGAGCAGTTAGGCGGCAAAGTGACCGAGAGTATTTACACCAGTAATTCTCTAGCGGTGACGATTCCTTCGTATGCGCTTAAAGAATTAGCCGAGCACCGGGAGGTGATTAAGTTAAGTCAGGATAACCCTGGTAAGCCGGAGTTAAATTCTCAGCGCGTGTCGTTAGGCGTCAGTGCATTCTGGAACGATGGAGATGACGGTGGCGTATGGGATGCGGGTATTCTCGATAGTGGTGTTGAAGAAACCCATAGTGCGCTTTCTGGCCATACGATTTTGCAAAACTATGCGCCTAATGGTTCTCACGGTACCGGTGTTGCTTGTATGTACGGCAGTACCGATGCCACCTTACGCGGCTTGGCGTACGGCATGGATAAACTTTTAGTCGAGAATGCCGGTAGTTCTTCGGTCTCTATGGCAGGTGCAGACTGGATGGTGACAACAGCGACTGATGACCCGGAAGTAATTAATTACAGTTGGGGTAATGGCTTAGCGACAAATACTAACTGGGGTGATATGGCACGTTTTGTCGATGGTGTTGTGTATAACCATAATTTGGTCTGGGTAAAATCGGCCGGTAACCAAGGGTATGACGACGACCCAACTATGACGCAACCTGGCGAAAATTATAACGGTATTACGGTCACGAATATGAATGATCAAAATACTAATAGTCGTTCTGATGATGTCATTTATTTTGATAGTAGTCGGGGTCCGGCTGCCGATGGTCGACGCAAACCGGATATGTCTGCGCCGGGGCAGTTTACGTCGACGTGTGGTTTGAACAATACGTTTTCTACTTTGGGTGGCACCAGTTCTGCGGCACCTAAGGTAGGGGCTGTTGCGCTCTTACTGCAAGACTCGGGGCATTACGATCCTATCTCTATTAAAGCAACTTTAATCAATACAGCGGATTCCTGGGACGATAATAATACTCAAAGTGCAGCCGATGATGGCCCGGTCACTGGTAAAGAATGGAACCGTACCTACGGCTGGGGTTATCTGGATGCTTGGCATGCCGAGTTCCATAAGGATGATTACTTTATCGATACTATTACACCGAATGGTACTGCCAATGACCATAAGTTTTATGTCGGTCAAGGTTGGGTTGGCGATAAGGCAACAGCGGTTTGGGAGCGTGCTGTTGAATACAACGATGACGATGCACCAACGGCGTTCAGTAACCTGAGCGATATTAATATGCGCCTTTACGATGAGCAGGATCATACTTTGGAAGATACGGATTTTTCTTCTCGTGACAATGTGCATCAGGTAGCCGTTGAAGAAAGCGGTATTAAAGTGGTTAAAGTCTATTCGTGGAATAGTAGTGTGAATGAGCGTGTTGCCGTTGCCACGGAAGAAGGTTTTACTCGGGCCGACCCGCCAGCGTTTTCTCACATTAAAAGCTGGACTTACTCAGGTATCGGTAACTTGTATACCGTCAGAACCAATGTAACAAATACGGGTGATATCAAAGCGCACAATGTCAATGTGTCTATCTCTGTGCCAGCAGGTGTTAACTTAATCGGTTCTGCGTCTACGTCGCTGGATGGCCTTAATGCCAGTGAGTCAAAAACAGCATCCTGGTTGGTTAATGCCAGCAGCAGTAGTTTGCTGAACTCAATTACCTATACCGCCAGTAGTGTGTCTTATGGTGAGTCTTACTCTGATACCTCTAACTAATACTTAGGGTTTTTATAACCTTTGGCTAGCGGTTGTGATTAATTGCTGGTTAAAGGTTAATAATTGTCTACTAGTCATCATTGTCGCGTTTATCCTAGGGGCTTTCCCTAATATATCTGCAGTATGATCCTGATTAATATAAGGCATCAATTCGCTACTGATAGGTGTCATATCATGTCTGGTGTTTCCGGCGCTTCTGGCGCTAGTTCTTCGAATAACTCATCATCATTCTCAGAGAGTGATAGCTCGAATGATAGTCAATCGGATTTATCATCAGTTTCCAGTGTTAATGATGATCTGTCTTCATCCAGAACAACGAGTGATGATTTAGCTAATTCTGCGACAACTCAGCAACAGTTAACTGCAGGGCCAACGGTAGAGGAAAGGATTGCAGCAGAGAGAACCACAGCAGAGCAATTAATGGGTGTGGATGCTAGTCAAGCGACACAATCTCCAGCCGATGTGAAAGCGGATGAGATGATTGCCAATCACTCGCGCACAATCAATATGCGTGGTGGTAATCCATCAGTACAGCGCTTGGATACACAATCGTTAGCGCATGATGTTGTGCAATTAAGTCATACGAGCCCGCAGCTCGCGAAAGATGTTAATCAGTCTCTCGCTAATAAATTAAGTGATATTCAGTATGAGTCATTCAGTACGCAATTAGATTCAGCTTATAGGCAGCAGGCTCAGGCTTATCAGAATTTAGCCGGTGATCAGCTCACGGGAACAATTGAGGTAGATGCTACCGCTGCATCTGAGCTTGCCGATAAGTTGATGGATAATGCGACAACCGTAAGTCGTACTCGCTCAGGAAGTGCTAGAGAAAATCTTGATATTAATGAATTGTCTTATCAGCTAGAGGCGGCGGCAAAGCAAGACCCTACCATGGCGATGGCTGCCAAGATGACTATTGATGATAGGTTGAGTGCTAACCAGCTTGGTGAATTAAATCGGCTCGTTGGTGGTGGTGATACGTTTGTCGATAATATGTCGCTTGCAGTTTCTCATCCTGTTGAAGGCTTGGTCGGTGCGGGCAAAAATTTTGCTAATGGCCTCAGTGATCTTTCAGAGTTTGCTATTCAAGGTTTTGGTTATTATGGGGCGGCCCGTGTTAATCATTCCGCAGCGATGGTATCACTGACAAACCCTGAGTTGGGACAACAGCTATTTGATCAAGCGGCTGTTTCTATAGAGGAGGTCAAGAAGATTGATGTGCCTTCATTCGAACTCACTAACCGCGCACAGCGAGGCGGAGCGGTCATAGGTACTGCTGCTGAGTTGGCCACAGGTGTGGGGGCATTAGTTAAAGGTGGTATTAAATTAGCCACCAAAGCAGATGATATTGTAGAAATCGTGGTGCGTAGTCAGGATGATGCTGCGCAAGCTGCTAATAATTTACCTGTTCAACGCCCTTCTTGGCGCCAATCAGAACTTGATGTCGGCACTCCATTGGAGCAACAAGGTTTCAGGCCACAAATTTCCTTTAAGGATGGTGAAGTTGTTGAGTATGGTACTAAAGGTAGTACACGCCCGGAGTATTATCGTTCAGGTATTAGTGTAGAAGTTAAGAACTACAATGTAGAAACAGCGCAAGGCCGTAGTAACCTTGTGCGTAATTTGACGACTCAGGCACAGCATCGGGCTGAAAACTTACCGGATAACACTGTTCAGCAGGTTTATATTGATGTTCGTGGCCAGCATGTGTCTCGTGCAGAATTAAATGATATGGTAGAGAAAATTGTAGATAAGTCTAACGGCATACTCAGTTCTGAAAATATTAATATACTGCGCTAGTCAACAAAAGTGGGTAAAATCATGGTTCAAACAATGAAGCAAACTCCATTAGTAAAGCATAACAATATGGCTGTAGGTCTTAAATTAGGTAACATTACTGACGAAGTGGGCGGGCAGGATTTTTTTCATGCTTTTTTCTCGACTATAAGTTATCGGCTCGAGGTTAGTGGTTGGGGTTCACGTTTCCCTTATCTACTTAAGCACCTCTATCAAGGAAAGCTCATTCAAGAGTACGCGAAGCAAGCGCTTGACGAACTTGACATTATTGCGGCCGAGTTAAAGCGCTTACCGCCTGAAAAAGTAGTTTGGGATATTGAAAATCTTGATGCTGCCGCGCCATGGGGTAATAAAATCAGTAGTGATATAACGGATTTATCAAATTACTTTGTCACTAGTGCGGGCCGGGATTTAATCAGTGTTATGCGTGAGTGTATAGAAGAGCTTCGTGATACTGGTGGTATGCTGGAAGTTGTTGTTTTGTAGCATCAACTTGTTATTTTTTCGGTTAAAAACCAGCTAAGGTTTTTTTATTATCGAATAACCACTCGGTTTCTCAATAAAAACCCAAACGCTAATGGCACGATAGCAACTAAGAGCATAGAGGCGACTAACTGCAAGCTAAAAATATCATGCACTGAGTTGATTTGTGCAAGGCTGCGGCCAGCATTCACATATACAAATAATATGGCGAGCAGACCAAGTTGAGTAGATAGATAAAACTTCCACGTGCTGATTTTGCTCACCCCTAGGGCAATGGCAGGAATAGAAAAGGGCATGCCGGGTATTAACCGTATGCTGAGGCCAACCATAAAGCTATCTGTTTCTGTGGCCTGTTGCAGGGCAGGAAATTTTTTAGCGAGGTGCTGTTGTGCCTTTTCCTGCAACCAATCTCGTGCTAAATAACGTGTCGATAAAAAGAGACATGTCCCACCTAAGGCGCTCATAAACGATACTATTAATAGGCCTTGTATATTGCCAAATAAATAGCCGGCAATCATGGTCGGGACACTAACAAAAGGGGTTGGCAGTGCGCATACCAGAAAATAAAAGGCCATAAACATCAGTGCGCCTTTTAAGCGGTTTTCTTCGGCATACATTAGCGCATCGTTTGCACCGGTTTTTACTGTGGTCAATGAAAGTTGATCTTGAAATAGCAGTAAAAATGCGAAGGTTACGAATAACAATAAGATAAAAAAGAGTAACTTAGGGTTCATTTTTTAGAATATTAAGGTTTTAGTGGGACATCTAAGGCAATAGATGAATTAGAGTCAGGTATCTAAATAAAGTTCATCTGCATCCGCTTTTCCCGATAATGATAACAGAAGCATGGTTAGAGTTAATGTAATGGTTGTTGTTTAGCACAGAACCATCAGTATTAGAGCGTGTAAATAGATAGCTAACGAGCTTTGATGCTAAATGTGTTCTTAGCTAGCTTGAGGGTAGTGAATGGTATGGAAATACCGAATATCGGCTTCGAGGTAGGTAAGGATGCTATTGCGAATGATTGCACGAAAACCTTACCAATAAATCGCTGAGTGTTTCTTTTCCATGCATGGAAAACCCAACTAACATATTCCCTTATTTTAAAACGCTGCGCTTTGTTTTTTTATTAAATGTTTTTTTGGCTACTTTATCTTGGTTGTCGACGCCGTAAATCACATATCTTTTTATCCTTTAATTAAAATTTTTTATCTAAAAACAGGCTAAGCATTAGGTGTGTGTTATCGATGCATCACGCTATAGTTTAATTTTAATAATGGCTTTATTGTTTGTCATGTTTTATTGCTTTTTTAATTTTTTATCTTAATTTCACTAAGGAATGTTAAATGAATAATAAAAGTATCTTATTTTCTGGCGCGATTTATCTTAAAAGCTATCTGCATTGTCCGCGTTTTTTTATGCTAGCTGTTGCTGCGTCATTCGCGCTACTAACGGGTGCCTGTGTATATACTGATGAATCCTCTAAAAGTAATGAATATTCTCACGTCAAAAAAATAAAAAAACAGTCGCCAACAGGGTTGGATTGCCCGCAAGGTTTTGGGTGGGCTGAGGGTTTGGCAGCTTACTTGCTACCGAATGCTGAAATGCCAACGAAATTTTCAGCAACAGCATCGGACTGTTTGTTTCATCAGTGGTCCTGGGAGTCGTTTGTGTGGGCCACCGCAGAGTTTAATAGCGTTCCTCGTTTTATGAGTTTTCCAACACCGGATGACTTGCTGGACGAATACAGCGAGAGTAATGATGGGCTATTACGTTTATCATCACGCTCTACATCTGCACATAATACAAGTGCTATAACAGAAGGAGCCGGTGCTATTGTCGAGGCTGATGGCAATATGTTAGTTGGGCCCAATGGTTACCCGGTTTACGCTTCAGTACATATGAACGAGTCATACTTTAATACGGCAAAGCGAAATTTAATTAAAACAGGAGATTATCAAAAACAAGCAGCGGATGATTATTTTGATGTGGGCGCGGCTGTTTTTAAAGCGACGTGGTACCGTCTTGATGAAGGTGAGGTGGCGCCAGCAGGTGCATTTACCACTCAGGCAGAAGTACCTGTTCTCACGGTTTATGCAACAAAAACAACCGCTACTGTTGCTACTTCGGGGCGCTTTGAAACAGTCACCGTCGCTTTAGTCGGCTTACATGTCGTGGGTTATGTCGAGAACCATCCGGAATTTTTATGGGCGACGTTTGAGCACAATGCCAACGCGCCAATGTTACCGGATAATACTTTTACTCCTAGTGCCAGTATTAGTGACCCAAATACGTATACTTTTTATAAGGCCGGCACGCCATTTTCACAAGTAAATATAGCGGCTAATGCGGCTAAGCCTTCAGCATTGTCGTATGACTCGGGCACAGGTAAATTTTCTCCTGTGACGAATGTTGTGCAAGAAAATAAAACAGGGGGAGAAAATAACTCTCCTCAAGGACCGGCTAATATCGAAGCGTTAAACCAGGCCTCTCAAGGTTTTTTATCTGGCCAAGGTGCGCCGCAGTCAGTATTTAGCCATTACAATTTGATAGGTACGGTATGGATGTCTCCAAATACCTATGTCACTTCAACACCCAATTGGCAGAAATTAAACCAAGCTAATGCGGTTGGTTCTGTCAGCTTGGCAAATAGTACGGCAGAGACTTTTGTGCAACAAGCCACGAATACAGGGCCTGCTCAACAGTGGAAAAATTGTTTTTTATGTCACAACCCTACATCGTATTCTTTTAGCAGTTCATTACCCAAGCTGGCAAACCGCCGTATTGCGATTAGTCATGTATTGTCTGAAGGAACGCAATATGCGGTACCGAATGTAGTGTCGATTGTTCCACCCTGGAAAGAAAAATAGGGTGCGAATATTTAACTGAAGAAAATAAGTAAAAGAGGGCTTTGGCTCTTTTTTACTTTTACTGCTGTGTATGTATTACTTTTTTTCCCTATACTCTAATCGCCTGCTATATCGTGACAGAGAATAGCACATCACCCAAAATACTAAACCAACAAAGACATAGCCTTCTTTGGTGTAGCGAATCCATTCTGAGTTGCTCGCAGTAAATTGCACAATGCCTAAAAAGTCGAACATACCGATAATATAGACCAGCGTCGTTTCTTTAATTAAGCTGATAAACGCACTAACAATACCGGGTACAACAAGGGTGATGGCTTGAGGTAATATGATCATGTACATCGATTGCCAGTAACTTAAGCCTGTGGCATCGGCGGCTTCATACTGCCCTTTAGGGATCGCTTGTAGGCCACCGCGAATAATTTCCGCCATATAGGCAGCAGCAAATAAACTAACGCCCACTAATACCCGTAGTAGGGAGTCCACATTTACGCCTTCGGGCATAAATAAGGGAAACATAACAGAGGCCATAAATAGAACGGTAATTAACGGTACTCCACGCCAGAGCTCAATAAAACCAATACAAAAAAACCGAATGGCTTTTAATTTTGAATGCCGGCCTAGTGCCAGTAATAAACCCAGAGGAAAGGAGCAGGTAATGCCCACAACGGCAATCACCAAGGTTAAAAACAGGCCGCCCCAATAGCGAGTTTCGACAACGGCTAAGTCAAATGCGCCACCGTACATTAACGCAAACGCGAGCCAGGGAAACGCGAGTAAAGTGACTAAAAAACAGATTTTTCGCAGGCGCATGCTGAGTATATTATTGGCTGCCGATAGAAATACCAAAACAGCAAAGACAATAATGCAAAGGTTTAATCGCCAGATTTCCTCGCTTGGGTATTGCCCGTACATTAACTGTTGCCACCAGACTTTAATGTATACCCAGCAAGCCCCCTCTTTGTCGCAGTCACTGGCAGCATTCCCCAACCAGTTGGCGTCTAGAATGGCCCAGTTGATAATCGGCGGTAGCGTGAAGTATAAAAAACCTGAAGACAAAATAGTGAGCAAGGTTTTTACCCAGTTGCCAAATAACTGCTGGTAAACATCGCTAATTTTATTAGGCGCTCGCTGATTCATTGCTTAACGCTCAACTAACAAGAAACGTTTATTATAAATATTCATCAGCAAGGCAATGACTAAGCTAATGAATAAATACACCAACATGACCATTAACAGTATTTCTACGGCTTGGCCGGTTTGATTTAAAGCGGTACCGGCAAATACTAAAACGATATCGGGGTAGGCGATCGCTGCTGCGAGGGAGGAGTTTTTGGTAAGAGTTAAGTACTGATTGGTTAAGGGTGGAATAATTACCCTCATGGCGTTAGGGATAATTATCAGGCGCATAATGTGTAAGCTGCGCAGGCCTAAAGCACGTGCAGCATCAATCTGACCTTTGTCGACAGACAGAATCCCTGAACGAACATTCTCTGCAATATAAGCCCCTGTGTAAGTAGAAAGCGCCAAACACAAGGCAAAAAATTCTGGCGTGACAACAAAACCACCCTCGAAATTAAAACCACTTAAAGCAGGGGTGCTCCAGGTGATGGTTATATCGGTAAGAAGGTATAGTATGCTTATAAATGTAGTTAACGGTACAAGTCGGTATAACCACCATTGTTTTGAATGTTCTTTTCCTCTGGTGATGCGATATCTTTTGGCTTGCTTAAAGAAAAAAATAAGTAATGCGAGTGCAAGGGCTAGCCCAATAAAAAACCACCCATAGTGCCCATCAGTTATTGGGCTAGGAAGGTGTAAGCCACGGTTATTCATAAAAACAGTGTCGAAAAGCTCTAGACTTTGACGTGGTGATGGTAGCGGTTGCAAGACTGCGAAGTACCAAAAAAATACTTGTAGCAATAAAGGAATATTACGTAGTATTTCAACGTAAAAAGTCGCAATCCTTGATGCAATAGGGTGCCCGGATAGCCGCATAATCCCTATAGAAAAACCGATAACCGTTGCAAAAATAATGGATATTACCGAAACCAGTAGAGTGTTGAGTAAGGCGGCAATAAATAAGCGCAGATAGCTGCTGGAAGAGTTGTATTCAATAAGGCTGGAGGCGATATCAAAGCCTGTTTCTGATTGCAAAAAATCAAAGCCTGATGCAATACCTTGTTTAACTAAATTATTACTGGCGTTGTTAATTAAGAAAAAAAGTGTGGCTAGAACAACGAGCCAAAGCAATGTTTGATAAATAACATTGCGAACACGAATACTGTTAAAAAAATTAGGTTTCATTATTAGTGAATAATAATGATAGGGTGAGTGTGGACTTCGTTAAACATAAAATAATGCCGTTACCACTATTATTATTTTCAACATGGCTGCCTATAAAAGCTCTCAAAATAATAGCGGTTTAGCCAGCAATATCAGTTTAGTGGAATAGCATACATTAAGCCGCCGTTTTTCCATAAATGGTTCAGCTCACGAGGAATGTTAAGTTGGCTGTTGGCGCCGACATTACGGTCATAAATTTCACCGTAGTTGCCGACAGCATTGATAGCTTTAACTGCCCAGTCTTTCTCTAGCCCTAAGTTTTTCCCATTCTCCCCACTGGTGCCAAGAAAGCGACCAATCCTTGGGTTTTTATTAGAGGCTTGTGAACTAATATTGGCTTGGGTGAGTTTAAGTTCTTCTGCTTCGATTAGCGCCATTAAGGTCCATTTAACAACATCAAACCATTGGTCATCATCATGGCGTACCGCAGGCCCTAAAGGCTCTTTTGAGATAGTTTCTGCCAGGATGATGTGATCAGAGGGCTTTTGCATTTTTAGACGTTGTGCCGCAAGGCCGGATTTATCGCTGGTGTAGACATCGCAACGACCCAGGTCATAAGCGCTGGCGACCTCGCTGGATTTTTCAAAAAGCACAGCTTTGTACTTCATATTGTTCGATGCAAAAAAATCAGCGACATTGGTTTCTGTGCTGGTGCCGGTATTCATACAAATGGATGCGCCATTTAATTCTTTAGCTTCTTTAATACCAAGGTCTTTGCGTACCATAAAGCCCTGGCCATCATACATATTGACGCCAGCAAAGTTTAAGCCGAGTTTTGTATCTCGGCTTAATGTCCATGTAGTCACGCGAGATAAAATATCAATTTCGCCAGTTTGCAAGGCAGTAAAGCGTGTTTTGCCTGATGTAGGCACATAGGTTACTTTATTGGGGTCACCTAAAACAGCTGCTGCGACAGCTTTGCAGACATCCACATCCATACCCTCCCAGTTGCCCTGTTTGTCTGGGTTAGAAAACCCAGTCAAACCATTGGTAACGCCACACTTCAATGCGCCTCGGGATTTAATGGTATCCAATGTACCTGCAAAGAGAGAGGGTGATAAGGCAATCAGCGTGGCAGATAATAGTAATTGTGGTTTAATTTTAAGCATGTGGTAACCCTCCCAAGGCATATGTACTGCTCGCTATTATTCATTATTTCAGCACAAACTGTAAGTAGTGTTAGGGCTGCTTTATAGAGGTCTAATGTTAACTGTTGTGCCAACCTATGTGATGTCAGTCAAATTTAAATCAGTAGAAGCTAGATCATTGAGCTTTCTTTCCTCAGAATGTTCAATCATTTTAAGGAATATCGTCATAATCAATGAGGGAAATAGTATGACTACTATCAATAAAGATGGGATGCTAGTTGATAAAAAGATCAACTTACGCCGATTTCAAAGTATCGAACATGGTCTTATTAATAGCGTTAAAGCTATTGTTGTTCATCAAACAGATTCTTCCACTGTACAGCAGGCATTTAATAGTTATCAGTCAGGAGGTAATGGAGCTCACTTTTTAATAGGTAAAAATGGCATTATCTACCAAACTGCAAGTGTGAATAAGCGTTGCTATCATGTTGGCCGTTTAATTAAATCAAAATGCCTTACACTGAATAAAAGTAATTGTAATAGTTCTCATATGGCTACAATATCAGCGATGTCTTGGTCCCAACAAATTAAAGCATTAAACTCTCATGAGAGGGCTAAAAATTATCCTGATCGATACCCTGTTAATAGCGAAGCAATTGGCATTGAGTTGGTAGGTAGTCATATAGATAGTAAAACTTATGAGCAAATAACAGCACAGCAGAATACATCGTTAAAGTGGCTTGTTAATGAATTGTTTGTGCATTTTAAGTTAGGGACTAATGATGTGTATAAACATCCTGAAGTTTCTTATAAAAACCCAGGTGAAGCGAGTACAGCGGTATGGTAGTAGATAAGCGAATTTTTTCTATTTTACTATTTGCTTTACTCGGTGTTTCTTGTAGTAGTCTTTATAAGGGCAAGAGTTTTTCAAAGGTTTATGTTAGCGACTTTCATTCAGATGATATAAAAATCTGTGGTCCTGCTGATGTTGACCTTAGTCATGCTCAAGCAAAGGACTTTTTTGTCAGAGCGCAAGAAGTAGATAGTCGAGTTATTCACGACCACTATAATCATGCACCCTGTTATATTGAGGGAACCCTGCGTTATCAATCAGAGTCTTGTCAGTGGGAGATTCGTGCAGGTGCAACAGGGAGTATCCGTTGTGGTCAACGTATTACATATTTTGTTTGTGATACCTGCGATGATTTATTTAAGAATGAATCGCTTTAAATGCTAAGCCATTTTATAGGTCAAACCGTTTCCGTAAGTAGTGGGCAATGCCGTCAGCATCGTGGTGGCCAATGATTGCGGTTGCGGCTTCTTTCACTTCTGGGTTTGCATTGGCGGGAGCATAGCTTTCATCTGCTGCGGCAAACATACTAAGGTCATTATCGCTGTCACCAAAACAAACGATTTTGCTCACGCCTAATTGCTCTCTTAGTAAGTCGATTGCGCCTCCTTTGCTAGCTTTGCTGTGATGGATATCCATCCATTTCAATCCATTGCGCTCGATGGCTGGGCCCGAGTAAGCGACTAGATGTGCCTCTGTATTAATATCTTGTTGAATAATATCAATATCAGCTTCTGGGCCCAACATACTGATATTGGTGATCGGCGCGTCAATTGGCATGTCTTCTACGGGTAACACAAGGGTGTCGGTACGCTTAAGGAAATCATTTAATAAGCGTTCTTCCACTGGGGTGCGTACTTTCGGGTGATAAATAAAGTGGCTATTATTAGTGTCGGTACAGGAAATAAAAGGAGTGATTTTCTGGGCAAAAGAAGCTGTTAATATATGCTCAGCTTCAGCAACTGTCAGTAAATTATCTAAGGATAGTGTCTCGGCGCGAGGGTCCCAAATAATAACCCCGTTGCTATAGATGTGAGGTAAGTGGAAACCATGTCCCTCGATGATATTTTGCGCTGAGTGTAAGGTGCGCCCCGTTGCTACTGTGTATGCAACGTCTTTTTGAGCAAGTAATGCCAGTGTTTCTTGAGTAAAGGATGATATTTGCGAGACATCATTCAATAATGTGCCATCTAAATCAAAAACGATTAATTCCATGCCTTGTGATAGTCTCTCAATATTGCAGAATAGGATAAGGAGTATCATCCTACCATGCCATGAAAATTTATTGACAATAAATGCCAATTACTGGGTGTTCCTCGGGTGGCTATGTAGTCTATATTTATCCTTATAAAAAATATGTTTATTCCTGAGAGTATAGTGAGAATTGTTCAATGATTAACCTGTCTTTACATGAAACTCGTGTGTTAGGTGTGCTATTTGAAAAGGAGCATACAACGCCGGATCAGTACCCCTTATCGCTTAATGCATTAACGAATGGTTGTAATCAAAAAAGTAATCGTGAACCGGTATTAAGTCTCGATGAAACAGAAGTGCAAGAAGCTATCGATTTATTGATTCAAAAAGGTTTGGCAACAGAAGTCGTTGTTGGAAGCCGGGTAAGAAAATATCGCCAGCGTTTTGGTAATACTGAATTTAGCGATTTTACATTGTCTCTCAAAGAGCAAAGTCTCATCTGCGTATTATTTTTACGTGGACCGCAAACTCCCGGAGAGTTGCGTACACGTACTAATCGTTTATGCGAATTTAGTGATGTTCATGAAGTCGAGCAAGTATTGCAAGCGCTGATTGAGCGTCCTGGCGATGCGTTTGTTGCCAAGTTACCGCGTGAAGCAGGTAAGCGTGAATCACGCTACGTGCATTTATTCAGCGGTGATGAATTTGATTTTCCTGCTGAGCTTAGTGAAGCAGCTGCTATACAGATGAAAACCGACATTTCTTCATATGGCAAAAATAGTAATGAAAGAATTGAAGCCTTAGAGCAGCAAGTGGAAAGTATGCAAAGTGAAATTAATGAGCTTAAGCGTTTATGGGATGAATTAAATGCTTGAGTACTGGCTCATAATTTTTCAATGATTCCGTTAAAAAAATTAGCGGTTACCAATGTTCAGTGCCTGGTTCGCCTTTCCAAGGGCCGACAATTTCGTTGGTAACCCAGCCACCGTAAAAATGGCCTGGTTGAGGTTTGACTCTTTCGCCATTCACAAAGCAAGGAATGCGACCAGGGTAAAACGATAAGTAATCTTTAATCACTGTAAATGATGAGTTAGGGTCTGAGTAGCTCCAGGCAATTACTTCTTTATTGGTATTGTTGGCTAATGCCCAATAACTTGCATTACCTTTCCACTCACAAAAAGAACTGCCTTGTACTTGCTGTAGCGATGACATATCAATGTCGTTAACAGGAATATAGAACGTCGGTGGTCCTGCTGTCTCCAGAATACGAAGGGCATTGCAGCTTTTAACAATAATATTGTCTTTTTCTCCAACAATAATATCGCGGTTATCGGGCTTGATAGCTGGCGGGCGAGGATAATCCCAAACAGATTCTTCATCTGGTTGAACGTCAATGGCAAAGTCGGGTCGTTGTTGGCCAGTGTACTTCCACATAATGTATAACCTTCGCTTTGTATTTTTTGCTTTTTACAGGGCTAAGGGAGTGCTCCCGCAAGGCCGTCAAGATAACTTTTAAAGTTATGTATATCGTTATGCCCTGCGCCTTCTATCGAGAGTAATTGGGTAGGTTTTTTGATTAAAGATTGCAAAGTCTGGCTATGGCTCATTGGTATAAAGTTATCGTCACTGCCGTGCATTAATACAATATCCGAGGCTACTTTGTCGATGATTTTATCTGTCCGAAAAGGGTAACGTAATAATTGTGTAGGGGCGAATGGATATTGTGCTTTCGCAATAGCAGCCATGCTACTGAAAGCAGAGACAAGTACCAATAGTTCGGGTTTTACTTGATGAGCTAATTCTGTGGCTAATGCGGAACCCAGTGAGCGACCATAGATAACGGTAGATTTGTCTGTGTACTGTGGCGCTATAAAGTCCCATGCGGTACGTACATCGGCTATAAGTTGTTCTTGGCTTTGAATTTTTCCTGTACTTTTGCCATAGCCACGGTAGTCAAAAATAAATAAATCGTAGTTTACTCGCTGATAAAAATCGACGCCCGTTGTCCATTCTTCAAGGTTGCCCGCATTACCATGAAGAAAAAATATAACGCCTTTAGGGTTGGCTTGCTCAAAATGTAGAGCATTAAGTGTTGCTCCTTCCACGGGAATAGACACTTCTTTGAAGGGAAGGTCAAAGGAGAATGAGTAGTCTTTTGGTAGTTTCTTGCCAGGGAAAATCAATGACTCTTGGTAATAATAAAGTGCCAGCATGGCTACGCCATAAAGCAGAAATGGGGTGGCGACGACAATGAGTAGTGTTTTATTCATCATTTTTTAATCATATATGCTTTTTCATAATATAGTAAGGCTATTTTTATAAGCGGCTTGCAGTAAACGATGAGGAATGTATTAACTCACTACTTTTAGTAGGAGACAAGGTGTTAGATTCGTTTTATATTTATGTATTGACTGATTCTTTCTACTAATGATCCTCATGCGATGATTAAAGCCATTATTTTCACATGCAGTTTATTCTTTGTTTGTACCATGATACCGATAGATATAGCGTATGGAGCAAAAGAAAGCGGCATTAGATTTACTGATAGCCTTCAGCTAGGCGATTCAAAACTAGTGCTAAATGGAACAGGTTTACGACGAAAATGGTTTATTAAAGTGTATGCAGCAGGCTTGTATCTGCCAACAGTATCAGAAGATGCTGATGATGTTTTATCGATGGTTGGCCCTAAGCGTATGCGAATGCATTTTCTTTACCGTGAGGTTTCTCGAGAAAAGCTATTGAAAACATTAGATACAGGATTTAAAGCAAATCATACGCAACAAGAAATGGATGCCTTGAGAGATAAAATCGTAGAGTTAAAATCATTATTTCAAACGGTCAGTAAAGGTGATGAAGTGGTTTTGGATTATATTCCCGGTGTTGGTACGCAGTTATTCTTTAACGCGGAGCTACAAGGAGTCATTCCGGGTTTTGAGTTTCATCAGGCTTTACTAAGAGTTTGGTTGGGTAAGAAACCAGCGGATAAAAAATTAAAGCAAGGTTTACTGGGTATCGCTGATTAAGCCAGAAGTTGTTCAAGATTAACCAGTGATTTCTACTCAAAGTTTCCTGTATAAAATTTGTTGTAAAAATACCTTTCAATAATAGAATATCAAAGGGTGTAATTATGGATAGTTATCAACAAAAAAAGACGATACTTTGCCGCTTGGGTATTATATTGCTGGGGCTGATAGTAAGCTCGGCGTTATTGGTTATTCTCTTCTATATTGCAAGTCAGCAAATGGGAACTATGTTATTTGCTTTATTAATTGGTGGTATCGGTTCTTGTATCTCATTTTTTTTACGTTTCCCGAAGCTCAGTAAAATTGAGTTAGAGTTTATGGTGACTTCTTGGTGGTCTGTTATTGTGCCTATGCTAGTGGGTCTAGTCATGGGTGGTTTCATCTATATTGTCTTTTTTGCGGGTATCTTAACGGGTGATGGTGGCAATGGCTTGTTTACTAGTAATTTGTTTCCATTGTTTTCCAGCCCTCAATTGACCGAAGGTGAATCTTTGGATCTTAAAATGGCACTAGAGATTAGACCTGTGTCAGTGCAGGATTTTGGTAAGCTATTGGTGTGGTGTTTTCTTGCCGGTTATTCAGAGCGATTAGTGCCCAACATTCTACAAAATCTTGAGCAGAGAGGTGCGGGTAACCACACAAATAAAACCTAAAGTAGATTATTTAATTTTCGTTAAAAATAGAGCAATAAAGGTTTCTATTTTGCCTGAATTTTCGTACTCTATCAGTATCTAGATGTATAGGTAGTAAATTGTTTGTGACGCTTAATGACCTTTTCTTTGTTAGTCTGTTAACCGGGGTTGCTTATATTGTTTGGCTACATATTAATATGAGTCGTATTGCTAGGAATTCGGCAAGGCGTTATTGCGAAAAAATGGATGTTCAATTTTTAGATCAGAATGTCATATTAAAGCGTATATCGATAAAGCGTTCCTCTCATTCTTTGTTCGCCTTTCAACGGCAATATAATTTTGAATTCTCTTCTGTTGGTGATTCTCGCTATAAAGGTGTTATTACTTTAACGGGTAATCGAGTAGAGAGTATTGAATTGCCGCCTTTTAAAATGATATGAATAAAACGCTATATTCACATTTATAGCATTGTTTATCTTTGCGTCTTAGGGAGCTTTTTCATATCGTGTTTATTCGATTTGTACCCTTTCTCTTTGCTTTGCTGTGGAGCACCGGATTTATTGGAGCTAAGTACGGCCTGCCTTACATAGAGCCCTTTAGTTTTCTTGCTACACGTTTTTTGATTGTCTTGGTGTTGCTAGGGCTAATTATTCTTGTTTTAAGGCCGCCTTTCCCAAATCGTAATAAAGCTTATATCGATGTGTTTATCGCAGGTGTCTTAATTCATGGTATTTATCTGGGAGGTGTCTTTACCTCCATTAAGCTGGGTCTTCCCGCAGGTGTGGCAGCTGTTGTTGTTGGGATACAGCCTGTGCTGACAGTATTGTTGATGTGTCGATTTAAGTCACCATTGACAATAGCAGTTGCCTTAATTGGGTTTGTTGGTTTGCTATTAGTACTGTATAGCGGGGAAAGTTTTAACGGTATGCAGACGGCTTTCGACGTTGGTGTAGAGAGTAATGTATTCAGCTACTTGCCGGCTGTTATTGCTTTATTTGCGATTACCTTTGGGACAATTTATCAAAAGAAATTTTGTACCGATGTGCATGTCTTGTCTTCAGCATTTTTACAGTATATTCCTACCTGCTTTATTTTTTTAACGGCAGTTGTTTACTTCGAATTAGATTATATATCGAGTATTGTCTGGCATTCAGAATTAATATTTGCATTACTCTGGCTGGTTGTTGTGCTATCGGTAGGAGCTGTATTGTTGATGAATGTACTGTACCAACATAATTCGGCAAATACAGCAGCCAGCTATTTTTATCTCTCACCACCATTCGCTTTGATACTTGCGTATTTCTTTTTTGATGAAACGATTAGTTTGATTAATTTTTTAGGAATCATATTGATCGTTGTGAGTATTTATACGACGGCTAAACTACAGAAATCGAACTGAGTTAGTGTTAATGATGTTTGCGTTAAATAAATAGGATAACTATTGTGGCTTTAAAACCGACTATTTTTAAATTTACCGTATCGATATCAGATCTTGATCGCCATTATTATGATACTTTAAGCATAACGGTTGCGCAGCATCCATCTGAAACTATCGAGAGAATGATGACACGAGTGTTGGCTTATTGTCTTAATGCGGGGGAAGGGTTGGTATTTACAGCAGGATTGTCTATACCCGATGAACCTGATATTTGGGCGAAGAGCTTGGATGATCAGTTGCTTTTATGGTTAGACGTTGGCGAACCCAGCTTTGAGCGTATTAAGAAAGCTTCACGCTTATCCCCTGCTGTTAAAATCTATAGTTTTAACAGTAAAAGCGATATATGGTGGCAGCAAGAGGAGAAAAAGTTTTCACCGCTTAATGTCGATATTTATCAATTCTCTTGGTCGAGCATTCAATCTCTCGCCTTGTTGATCGAACGCTCGATGGAGTTTTCTATTACCTTAAGCGATAAATCTATATTTGTTGCTACACCGTTGGGTGAGCTTGAAATACTTTACTCCATACTGCAGGAAAAAATGCTTTAAAACGCCGCTTGTTTGGTGAAAACGTTTACTTCCTTCCTTTCGGGTTATTTTACGATTGTTAATGGCTGGTAATTTTCTAAACGGTCAATTTCATAATCAATGGCAGCATTTACAGTTTTTAATAT
Organism: uncultured Pseudomonadales bacterium; assembly: GCA_947487765.1. Lineage (GTDB taxonomy): Bacteria > Pseudomonadota > Gammaproteobacteria > Pseudomonadales > Cellvibrionaceae > CANLBN01. The sequence continues at coordinate 525,769 of CANKXO010000004.1, forward strand.
AACATGTAGCCCAGCATTGGTGCGTACGTCTTGAGCACTAATATCAGATTGCTCTACAATTTTTGCTATATATTCCTGCACAAAAATAAGAGTGGATTGAATTTGTAACAATGTATCTACCGGGTGTTTGTCAATTAGTGGGTTGATTTGGTGAGTGTATTTGCTTTTCATCATGTAATTTCCTTTTTTATGAGCAATAGAAATTTTTTTATTTTTCATATTTTTGGTGACTTAAACGCTGAATCTCATAACTGATAGCTTCGTTAATCATAATAAGTAAACGAGAATAAAATTCGGTATCAGGGGATTTTGTACGAGAATTTACGGTGTGCTTTTCTTTGGTGTTGATGGCAAATGTTTGAATGCGCGCCAGCATGGCTTGGATATTAGCCAATGTGTCGAGAAAATCCACATCAATCAGAGGGTTGGATTGATGGTGACTGTATTTATGGTGATAATGGTCTGTCATGATCGAGTATCCTTTCAGCAAAGTGTTAGTGGTAAAACTATGCGTTTTGTAACTTTGGTGATGGAGTACTAATCATTGCGTGCATCCATGTTAACGCAATAGATAGGATACTATGATTTTTTAATAAGTAAAATAAAAACACATTGCTCACTGAACAATATTGTGGCTGCTTACTTAACACAGTGTCTGTATAGTGAAGCTATTTGGCGTTATAATCATCAATCGTTGAAACGACATAACCTTATATAACGTATACGTTTTAAAATTATGCAATCTACCATTACTCAATTCCTTTCTCAGTCTCTCATTGATAATAAGCTTGATGTAGATGAAAAGCATGAGCTATATCAGTTGTTGTTAACACTGAACGTTGATGAAAAACGTTTTCTTCGTAACAAGGCATTTGCGATGGTTCGCGACCAGATTGAAGGTGGTGCGGATGTAATGAGGATGTTGGCATGGTTAGAGAAGGTGGCAAAACTAACGGATAAAAGTTATGTCATTAAGCCAGTAGATACTTCAGCGTATTTTAGCCCTGGTGAGCACTGTAGAGATGCAATTATTGATTTATTAGATCATGCGCAGGAGCGAGTCGATATTTGTGTCTTTACGATTTCAGACAATTACATTACCGATGCTATTCATTCAGCATATCAGCGAGGGGTTCTTATTCGTATTATTACTGACAACGATAAGGCCAATGATCGAGGTAGTGATGTCTATTCCTTACAGCAAAAAGGCGTCTCTATTTGCATGGATACCTCTCCTAAACATATGCATCATAAATTTGCTTTAATTGATAGCCGTTTGATCAATGGCAGTTTTAATTGGACACGGAGTGCAACTGTCTATAATCAAGAAAATATTGTTGTGACGAACCATGATGAGTTGCTGAATGAATTCAGTGCTATATTTGAGAAGTTATGGTTGGAGTTTGGAGGTTAGTGTCTTGTTGAGGCGATTTGGTTAGGCGTTGTTACCTTATTGTCTAGCGCTTCAGGTTTATGTATATAAAACCCCTGGGCATAGTCTACACCCAATTCGCGAAGAGCTGTCGCTATATCATTGTTTTCGACATACTCAGCAACCGTTTTCATCCCAACACTTTTTGCTAAATCATTCATACTTTTTACCATGACTTGATCAAAAGTATTTGAAACCATGTCTCGAATAAATGTTCCGTCAATTTTAATAATGTCGACATCCAGGTTGCGTAAATAGCCAAAAGAGGATTGTCCTGTTCCAAAGTCATCAAGTGCAAAACGACAGCCTAATAAGCGCAAACTTTTTATTAATTCTTTTGCTGCATCCATATCATTAACTGCAGCAGTTTCTGTAATCTCGAAGCATAGTTTATTCGATGCAATATGTGATGAACTCACGCGAGATGTTAAGAGCTTATGCATTTTATGGCTGGCTAATGATTTTCCTGACAGGTTAATAGAAAGAGTCTGTATACTATCCATTTCCTCAGGGTGATCTTCCATCCATTGAATGGTTTTCTCGATAACCCACGTGTCAAGACGCTCAGCTAAATCGAAGCGTTCAACGATGTCGAGGAATTTTCCAGGAAATACCAGTTCCCCTGTTTTTGAAATCATTCGCACAAGAATTTCGTAATGTTGATATTCTCTATTGCTAGAATGCAGGTCACGTATTTCCTGGTGGTGCAGTACAAAGCGATCTTCGTTTAATGCTTCAACAACTTCATTATAAGTTTTGGTTTCATCTCTAATGGATGTTAATCGAGTATCATCAAGGCTAAATATCTGTATGGTATCTCTGCCTTCATTCTTTGCAGTAAAACAGGCAGAGTCAGCAGCGTTGAGCCATTCAGTAATATTGACACGGGTGTCGGTAATGTAAGTAATCCCTATGCTGGCACTGATACGATAAACTGATGAGTTGCATTCAAATTTTATATCTCGAATGCTGTTTAATATTTTATTTGCAATTGTAAGGCAAGTTTCGTTAGATTGATTCGGAATTAATATGGCAAATTCATCACCGCCCATCCGAGCAACAATGCTTTCTTCTCCTGCATTCGCACATATCTCTTTAGTAACAATAACCAGTAATTCGTCACCTGCTGCGTGGCCACAGCTATCATTGACTGTTTTAAATCGATCGAGGTCGATAAAACACAAGGCGGGCATATATCTATTTTCTTTTTTTATTGAGCTGAAAACATCAGTCAGTTTCCTAGCAAATTCCCGACGGTTATACAGTTGGGTTAATGGATCATGGCGGGCCTGATAGAGTAGTTTTTTGGCGGTAATCTCAATTTGTTGTGAGAGGTCGCTGATTTCTTTCGGTCCTTTATGATCGAGATCAATGCTGTCACTGTTTTCAAGGTTACTAGATTTTTCAGCTAAATAAGAAATGGGCTTGCATATTCTATTGTTGGCCCAATACCATATAAAAAATACAATAAATGCATAAATTAAATGGACAAAAAGAGCTATATTTTCTGATAGCCTTATGGCATCGTTAGTTCTTTTTTCATGTTCTAATTGTGTTCTACTAATGTCTGAGATGATTTTTTTAACAGTTATTAATAATAGATTGGCAACTTTGTCATTTTCTATCAGTAGCGCATAAAGTTTTTGTTCGCGATCTTCTGAATCGATTTCTATGCTTGACTTTATGTTGTTGTCGATTTTAGTGATTAGTGCGTGACATAGCTCCAGATTTTCTTCATGGTGGTTATAAGGTAAGTTTTTTTTTGTTTCTTCTGCTTGTTGAATGATAAGTTTACTTTTCTTTAATGTACTAGGTAGTAAGTAATTTTGGTCAGATCCTAATATCAAGTCAGTAGATATTAAATATTGATTGATATCACTTCGTAAACGGTCAATATCTTTTATTGTCAACTTGTAGCTATTGTTGATTTCAATCATTTTTTGATTATATTTATATTTGCTAGATAGCAATGCTTCCATCGCATAGCCCAAGCCTAAGCTTCCCAGTATCACAATAACCAAATAGTGTTTAATTTTCACTTATGATTACCATTGGCTTACGCGAAATAATTTTGAACCTGCTAACTCAATTGCAGTCGTGCAATGTTCCTCATTTTTTATATTTTTCCCTAAGGCTTTATCAAATTCATTAGCGATTTCATGGCTTGGCCAAGGTTTATCCGGTGTTATGTTTAATATTTCTCCGTCAGGTGAAAATAGCCAATGAAACCCCCCACCGAACCCATATTGAGACCACTCTGCATGGACCAATATTCCTACTTTATTTTTGTTGCTACTAACGTCATATACCTCAATCGTATCCTCTAAAAGCATAGAGAATACGATGTTGTTATTTAGCTCTTCTTTTTTAGCGATATCTTTATAATTTATTTCTAAATTTTCTTTATCAAAAATAGAGTAAACTAAAGCCTTTCTTTTGAATTTATCTATATCTTCTCCCCAAACGAATTCTGTCACTGCAATGGTTTTTAGCGCTGATTTAGTGACAGCAGATATTAGATCAGGGTTGTCATTTGAAAATGCATTTTGATGTTTATCTACTAGTTTTAATAATTGATTGAAAGATTTTCCTTGGACTCTTTTTTTCATGTCTGCAATAAATATTGGGTCTCTACTTTTAGGGTCGCGGCAACGTTGAAAATAACTGTCTTTAATTGTCATATCTAAATTAATTGCCCAAACGACTTCGATTAATCCTGAGCCAGTAAGCTCTGATCGAGCATGAATAAACCCTAATGGAGTATTGTCTTCCATCACAACATACAGTGTATGCTTACCTAGCTCGTTAAATAATAAGGTGAATGGTAAGCGTTCAGAAATTTGGTTACGGCTATGGCGATTAACTTCCTTCGTAATCGATAAATGATGACTTGCATCTGGATAGAGCGTATTAATTGCAACAACAGGATCGCGCAGAGAGCAATAAGCTGCCTGGCTATGTATGCTGTAGCCCCATAAAAAAAGAAATGTAATTAAGTAAAAGCAGTGCGTTCGATTGGCCTTGCATATGTTTTTTATCTCTGTGTTCATCATATGCGCCACCTAAGTAGTATTTTTATAATGGATTTATCATCTTCTTTTTTTGGCACTAATGCTTCCTGCCATTGTGCGCTAATATCAATGGCAGGTGAGACAAACCATTGTGCCCCTAACACAAAGACGTTTAGGGTTTCTTTATCGCCTGACTCGTCTCGAGTTCGATACTGCCATTGTGTATAAGTTTTTAATGATTCTGTTCTATTGTTCCAAGCTATTTCGATCCATGCATTTTCAGTATCGATATTTTCGTCTCTCCCAAAGGAAAGCTCATTATGGAATTCCCACTGATAATAGTAATAAGCCAGATCAAGGCCAGCGCGTCTACGATGAACAATACCTTGGGGAGCTAAAAGATTGCCGTAAAAGTATGAAATACCCCAAACAATATTATTGATATGAGGCGCACCAACCCTGCCAGATACTAAGTAAGGGTCGCTATCATTGGTCCAGTTATTACCTGAACCCCGTGTTAGTGCAAATTCATAGTCAAACGACGGTAAAACACCATTTGCTGAGATTCCCCAATCTGCTTTTATCGCCCTATCGGTAAATGTGAATTGTCTGAGTGTGCCATTGCTATCGAGATTTTGCTCAATTCCAAAGGGGACTTCAAAGTGACCTACTCGTATATTGAACTTTCCCCGGCTGAGTCCCGTGAAGTTAATATTGGTAATTCGCCAATTAATTGCATTGTCATCGCCATCGTCGAAAAACTCAGGGGGTGCACTAACACCTTTTAATTGCACCCAGTAAGGTTGAAAGATAATGGTAGCAATATCACGATCTTGATATGTCAGTTTTGTATAGTAATCGAACCCTATAGTATAGATTTCTGCACTTTCACCATTTTGCACTTCATTGGAAGATAGGGCGGAAAGGTCAATCGTCCAGCGAGCGTTATTGGATAAATTGAGTTCTTTTAGCGTACTGGCTAACCCAGATAATGGTAAAAGGGACGATGAGATAACGATTGCGAATACCCACAGAAAGCCCCGCAAGTTGTTTATGTGCCGTAAATAGTGACTACTAAATTGCTTATTCTCTTTTTTCTCAAAAGTGAATGGTAATACGATTTTTTTCAGTGGATTCCCCATCCATACGTTATATCTTCTATATAAGTCTAGTGTAGAGGTGGGGAAAGTAAATCAAGGCGGTATAACTTTTGAGAGCCTTTTTGCTCATTGTTATTCAGGAATTTGTAGTGATATATCTTTTTGTATACCTTTTTGAGTCTATTATCTCTAATCTATATCAAAAAATTTTGATATAGGTTTTATACCTTGTTATAGTGCTCCACCTATGACGACTGAAACCCTTAATTTTGCTGGCTTGGCGACCTTGAATAAAGCGGCTGGTGAGTCATTAAGACTGGAAATACTTAGGGTATTGGCTGAGGATTCGTATGGTGTTCTGGAGCTGTGTGAGATTTTTCAGCATAAACAATCGGGGATGAGTCATCATCTCAAAGTATTGTCAGATGCAGGGCTCGTGACTAAACGTCGAGAAGGTAACTCGATTTTTTACAGCAGGGCTCTCACTAGTGATAACAGCGAAATAGCGCCCTTACAACAACAGCTCTATATGACAGTGGATACCATCGATTTGTCGTCGGTAATTACCAAACGGTTAGATAGTGTTAAACAAGAGAGGGCAAGCCAGTCCCAACAGTTTTTTGTACAGCAGGCAGATAAATTTAAAGAGCGGCAGGATTTAATTGCCGAATACCCAGTATACGGTGACGCAGTAGCCGAGTTGTTACGTAAAACCAAGCCTGTTGCTAATGATATGGCAGTAGAGGTAGGTCCTGGGGCTGGCGAATTCTTGAGTGTACTCTCTGGCCAATTCGAGCACGTGATGGCATTAGACAACGCCCCGACAATGTTGGAAAAAGCACGGGATTATTGTTCGCAGCAGGGTATTGGGAATATTCAATTTATTAATGGTGATACCCAGCAGTTATCTGCCAATAATCTTGTGGCCGATTGCATCGTGATGAATATGGTATTGCATCATACTTCGTCACCTGCTGATATTTTTATTGATGTAGCGAATAGTTTAAAGCCTGAGGGAATTTTATTGGTTACTGATTTGTGTCGTCACGACCAAGACTGGGCCAAGGCTGCCTGTGGTGATCTATGGTTAGGTTTTGATCCAGAAGAGTTGCAACATTGGGCATCCATTGCAGGTTTAGCAAAAGGCCATAGCAATTATTTGGCGCTACGCAATGGTTTTCAAATTCAGTTGCAGCAATTTATTAAGCGTTAGTTTTTATTTAAGACTAACCTAATTAACAAAGAAATTAATCTACGAGGAAAATTACATGTCTGATTATTCAGTATTTACATCTGAATCTGTATCTGAAGGCCATCCTGATAAAATGGCTGACCAGATCTCTGATGCAGTGGTCGATGCGATGTTGAAAGATGATCCTAATTCACGAGTTGCTGTAGAGACAATGGTGAAGACAGGTATGGTGGTGCTTGCAGGTGAAGTGAGAACTTCTACTTATATTGAATTAGAAGACTTGGTTCGACAAGTGGTATTAGATATTGGTTATGACTCAAGTGATGTAGGTTTTGATGGCGCGTCATGCTCAGTACTCAATGCAATAGGCAAACAGTCGTCCGATATTGCAATGGGTGTTGATGAAGCAGAGGGTAAAGAGCAGGGTGCTGGCGATCAGGGTTTAATGTTTGGTTATGCAAGTAATGAAACTGATGTGTTAATGCCTGCTCCTATTTATTATTCTCACCGCTTAGTTGAGCGTCAGGCAAAAATGCGTAAAGAAAATGTATTGCCGTGGCTCCGCCCAGATGCAAAAAGTCAGGTAACGTTGCGCTATGACAATGGTAAGCCTGTTGCTATTGATGCGGTAGTACTATCTACTCAGCATGATGAAGATATTTCACTTGGTAATTTACGTGAAGCGGTATTAGAGGAAGTAATTAAACCTGTCTTGCCTGAAGAGTGGCTCCATAAAGATACCTTATACCATATTAATCCAACGGGTAATTTTGTGATTGGTGGTCCTGTCGGTGACTGTGGTCTAACCGGCCGTAAAATTATTGTTGATACCTATGGTGGTATGGCGCGTCATGGCGGCGGTGCATTTTCTGGTAAAGACCCCTCTAAAGTAGATCGCTCGGCGGCTTATGCTGGACGTTATGTGGCAAAAAATATAGTTGCTGCCGGTTTAGCTGATCGTTGCGAAATACAAGTGTCTTATGCCATTGGTGTATCCGAACCAACCTCAATTTCAATTAATACTTTTGGTACAGGAAAGATATCCGATACAGAAATCTCTGCGTTGGTACGCGAACATTTTGATTTGCGTGCTGGAGGTTTGGTGGATATGTTAGATCTTAAACGTCCTATCTATCGTTCAACAGCAGCCTATGGTCACTTTGGTCGAGAAGAGGAAAATTTCACATGGGAAAAAACAGATAAAGCAGACTTATTAAAAAAAGCGCTGTGATTTTTTAACTCAATTTAATCAAAGTGCACTTATGCGCTTTAGCTGAGGATTTAAACGATGAACACAAATGTAAAGCCAGTAGAAAATTTTACAGATTATAAAGTAGCTGACATTAACTTGGCTGAATGGGGCCGAAAGGAAATAGATATTGCTGAAGGTGAAATGCCTGCATTGATGGCGTTACGCAAAAAATATAAAGCACAGCAGCCATTAGCTGGTGCAAAAATTATGGGTTGCATTCATATGACAATCCAAACTGCTGTACTCATTGAAACGCTGGTTGATTTGGGTGCGGAAGTTCGCTGGTCTTCTTGTAATATTTTTTCAACACAAGATCATGCCGCCGCCGCAATTGCTGCTGTGGGTATTCCTGTATTTGCGTGGAAAGGTGAAACAGAAGATGAGTTTATTTGGTGTATAGAGCAAACAATTAAAGCTGAGAAAGAGAGCGACATAGTTTGGGATGCCAATATGATTCTGGATGATGGCGGCGATTTAACAGAGATGTGCCACAGCAAGTATCCTACAATGTTAGATAATATCCATGGCATCTCTGAAGAGACGACAACAGGCGTTCACCGTTTGCTAGAAATGTTAGAAAAGGGCGAATTAAAAGTGCCTGCGATTAATGTTAATGACTCTGTCACTAAATCTAAAAATGATAATAAATATGGCTGTCGTCATAGTTTAAATGATGCGATTAAGCGTGGTACCGATCATTTGTTGTCAGGTAAAAAAGCGTTAGTGATTGGTTATGGTGATGTGGGTAAAGGCTCCGCGGCGTCATTAAAGCAAGAAGGTATGGTTGTTAAAGTAACAGAAATCGATCCTATCTGTGCTATGCAAGCCTGTATGGATGGTTTTGAAGTCGCTTCTCCTTATATTAATGGGGTCAACCTGGAAAATGCGGATTGCATTAATAAGGAATTATTGGGCACTACAGATCTTATTGTGACAACAACTGGTAATAGTAATGTCTGTGATAAATTTATGTTGCAAGCATTAAAGCCTGGCGCTGTTGTTTGTAATATCGGTCATTTCGATAATGAAATCGATACTGCTTACATGAGAGAAAATTGGGAATGGGATGAAGTAAAGCCTCAGGTGCATAAAATCTCTCGCAGTGATAACGATGGAGATCATCTGATTTTACTTTCAGAAGGTCGCCTAGTGAACTTGGGTAATGCAACAGGTCATCCGTCGCGTATCATGGACGGTTCTTTTGCAAACCAAGTGCTTGCCCAAATGTATTTGTACGAAGCCAAGTTTGCTGATTTGCCTGCTGAAGAAAAAACTAGCAACCTTTATTTAAAAGTGCTGCCTAAAAAACTGGACGAAGAAGTGGCGGCTGATATGGTTGCAGGATTTGATGGTGTTATTACCAAGCTGACAAAAACTCAAGCAGATTATATCAATGTGTCAGTTGATGGCCCATTTAAGCCAGAAGCTTATAAATACTAGTTTTATTTTTTTATGTTAATCCTTTGCCTATTTCATGTAAGGGATTAACAAGACCATAAATACAGGATAATAGAATGACTGACAATGAGTCTAGCGAACAAAATTTACGCATAAGCTTTGAGTTTTTCCCTCCTCGAACTGATGAGGGTAAGAAAAAACTAATTAATATTCGTAATGAATATGCAAAGTTTTCTCCTGAATTTTATTCGATGACTTATGGAGCTGGTGGGACAACGCGTACCAATACCAAAGACTTGGTTGTAGAGTATAATAATGCTGGTTTTTCTACGGCACCGCATTTGTCCTTTGGTGGGGATAATAATGATGTTATTGCTGGGTTGATCGAAGAATACAAGGCGGCTAATGTTGATCGCATCGTAGCACTGCGTGGTGATATGCCATCAGGCTTAGGTAGTTCTAAGATGGTTTACGCGAATGAATTGGTTGCGTTTGTACGTGAACGGTTTGGTGATCATTTTCATATCGAGGTGGCTGCTTATCCGGAAATTCATCCAGAGTCTAAAAGTTATACGACAGATATTAACTATTTAAAAGGTAAGTTTGATGCAGGTGCTGATAGTGCCTTGACACAATACTTTTTCAACCCTGATGCCTATTTTTATTTTATGCAGCGTTGCCAAGATGCTGGTATTGATAAGCCAATATATCCGGGCATTATGCCGATACTCAATATTAAAAGCTTAACTCGGTTTAGTGATGCTTGTGGTGCAGAGATTCCGCGTTGGCTACGTAAAGCATTGGAAGCCTATGGGGATGACCAAGAAAGCATGCGAGCCTTTGCTGCAGATGCTGTGACAGAGTTTTGTGAGTTGCTTTTAGATAATGGTGCCCCAGGATTACATTTTTATACGATGAACCAGCTGCAACCTGTAAAGACTATTATTGATAATTTAGGTTTAAATAAGTAGGCTTCTCATGTTAAACAATCTAAAGATACTCTTTAGATTGTTTCTTGTAACTAGGTTATGTAGAAGGCTAACTATACAGATAGCTAGTGAAACAAAATAACTAGTTTAGTAGATAACTACCTAAGTAAGTTAAAGAAGGTCAGTGTATTTTATGCGCATCACCAGGATTTATACTGAACAACCTTTAGCTGAGAATCACTCCGTAATTTTAGGAACCGCAGAATCACATTATATTGCGAAAGTTTTGCGCATGAAGGTGGGGCGTGAGCTGATTTTATTTAATGGAGTACTGTTGGGTGGGCAGTATGGTGAATATGAAGCCGTTATTACAGAAGTTAATAAAAAATCTGTTGCTGTCGAAATTAAAAAATTTCAGAGTAAAGAAACGGAACCCCTAGTCGCTATTGAGTTAGGCTGCTGTCTCATTAAAAATGATCGAATGGATTGGTTGTTGCAGAAGGCAACTGAGTTGGGGGTGAATACATTCTCGCCATTAATTAGCGAATATATGGATGTGAAAATTCCTGCAGATCGTTTAGAGAAAAAGATGCAACACTGGCAACAAATTATTGTTAGCGCGTGTGAGCAGTGTGGGCGTACGCAGATTCCCGTTCTTCATAAACCTTATTCTTTTACTCAATGGGTTGAAAAGGTTGAAGCAGATAGTAAATACGTATTACACCCTTATAATGCGCAGCCCTTTAATCTGCATTCTTCTGATAATTGCGCCTTTGGAAAGCTTGCACTTGCCGTTGGTCCCGAGGGTGGTTTAACGGAGTCAGAAGTGGCCTTGGCTCATCAGCATAGCTTTGTTTCCATGGCATTAGGCCCTCGCATTCTGAGAGCAGAGACGGCCCCATTAGCTGCTTTATCTATTATTCAGCATCGACTAGGTGATTTTTAAATTAAACCGCCGTTGATTTGTAACCTACACGAAAGCCACCCCATTGTTTTCCTTTCACGATTATTGGAATGGAAAGGTCATGTAAAATTTCTCCGGTATCACGTTTATAAGTCTGGATTAAAAATGCTTTGTCATGGTTACCACAGCGTGAACCCGTAGGGTCATCAAATATACGTTTAGTGCGATTGTGTGCTAAGTCGTAATCATAATCGCCAGTAAGTGGTTCGGAGAAGCATTTATTGTGTGTTGGGAAGTAGCCGTTAGTGTCTACTGCGCCTGCATAGAAAATACAGTCTTCTTCAAGAATTGGATCTTGAATATCGGGCAATACGCGATCAGTGAATTCATCAAAGCGAGAGCTATGTTTGATGGGGTCTGTCCCGGGTATAAGGGTATAATTACGGTCAAATAGAGCATCTTGTGTAATGTCATTGTTCTCAATGGCTTGTTCAAAGGTGTGTTGGATCGCTTCTACCGCTGCTTTCCCTCTCTTCATAGCAACCTCATGTTCACCTTGCAATGCTTCTTGGCCCAGTAATTCATAAATATACTCAGCACGTCTTGAAAGTTCGCTTGATTGACCGGAGACATCTTCAACATCCTCTTTCGTGGTGCTGAGTTCAGTGGCCAGTTGCTCAAAGCCAGCAGCAATAGATATCTGGTGCTCACTATTTTCTTGAGCTCTATTGCGGGCAATAACGACTTGCTCATCCACCTTTTGAGCTTGAGTATCAATTTCTGATAGGCAGGTATCCACCTTTAGTGTTTTCTCTTTGGTCTCTCCTACTGTATTAACCAGTTGTGACATAGCTTTGCCAACTTTAGTAATCTCTTTGTTGATTTCCTGAGCCATACCACTGATTTCGCTAGTCGATGACGATGTTCTATTCGCCAGGTTGCGTACCTCATCTGCCACAACAGCAAATCCGCGACCGTGCTCACCTGCTCGTGCAGCCTCAATAGAAGCGTTCAGAGCTAATAAGTTAGTTTGATCAGCGATACTGTTGATTTCATGAGTGATATCAAATATTTGCGAGGTCTGGCTATCCAATTGAGAAACTAATTGAGCCACCTCTTGTACCTGGTCTGTCGTTCGATCCATATCTTTGCTGGTGGATTCAATGGCTTCTCTGCCTTGATGGCTTGCCTTGCTAGTATGTGAAGAAAGTTCACCAAGGTGGCTGCTGCCTTCTAGGGCAGATTGAATATTGCTTGTTACAATAGAAGACGTTTCCGTGACGTTTTCAATGGTTTCGAGTTGAGCATTGACTTGTTTTTTCAGTGACTCGCAGGCAAATGAAACCTCTGCACCTGCGATGGCGACTTGGCTGCAAGTGGTTGCGATGCCACCTGATTTTTCGAATGATTGGTCAAAGTGATGGCTGATGGTAGCAAAAAGCTCATTATTACTGACGTCGAGATGATTGAAGTGCTTTTCTCGAAGTGCAGATAAATGTTGGCTTAATGGTTTAAGTATCGTCCAATGGAAGACTATATAAGCCACTAAGGCAGAGCTTAAACAAGTGATCAATACTGGCCAGAATGAAAAGAAAAAACTACCAGCTCCGATAATAAAAGACAAGCCAATAGCTAAAGATATAAGACTAAAAGATGGATGCTTCATTGTGTAGGGCTGCTCCGCTGCTGAGATTTAAGCTTTTATGCGTTTAGCATTTGCTCAACATATATTCAAAGGTAACCGCAACAATTAACTGAATCTCTCCTATATATTCATTAATACATCGTTGGATTGGGTGTTTAATAACTATAGCTAATGATTTCGGGTTTTGTGGCAAAATTAGGCTTATCGACGCTATTTAAGAGGTGAAATAGACTAATACTTTAGTATAGTGCTCGCTAATGTGTATGAGATTGATTGTCGATTATAAGTATTGATAGCGGGTTTTAGCTCTCCTAGGTGGCTATCTAAGTGATGTGGCGGTTACAATGCCCGCAATTTATGCATTTAAGATAATATTGATACCATGAATATCGATAAAAACTGGTGGGAATTAAACCCCAAGTGGCGGCACAATATCATTCCCGCCAATGGCAGCAGGCGATCCAGTGGTAAACGCTGGCTTTTTCTGTTGTTACTATTAGCCGTTGTAGGTTTTATTTTGTATGAGAGCCATAGAGAGCTACTCGCACATTTTCAGGCAGGTGAATACTTGAAAATGACAGAGTTAGTCGTCATTATTTTTCCTGTACTCTTCGTTGCTCAGCAAATCAAAAAAAGTCGACAGCGTGCACGATTTGGAGACGTCTCTTTTGTCATGGATCCTTTCCCAGCCATTATGGGGAAAAAGTTCGGTGGCTATCTTGAAATTAATAAGGGGGCTGAGGACCTACAGTTTATGGCAGAACTCTTATTGATGGAGCAATCCGAATCCAATGAGGGTGATAATAGAAATACGCGCAGAGATATGATTTGGAAACGGTCTCTTAACGTTCATACTGAACGCGCTATGCTGGGTGTGCGTTTGCTTATCGACTCTCAATTGCCTGATGATAAACCCCCTTCACAACCGCAAAAAAGCCAATATAAATTCTGGCGACTATATGTTTATTCGAGTAATAAAGCATTTAAGCAAACATGGGATGTGCCTATTATTGCTGCCAGCGACTACGTATAGAGATTGTACGATACATTTTTACAATAACGTTTAATTTTAAATATAAAGAAAATAGGAAGAATATATGTCTGAAGTGGTGAGCCCTGACGCCCACGAAGCGATTTCAATAAAAGAGTATGCCGAGAAAGCGTATCTGGATTATTCCATGTATGTCATTCTTGATCGAGCCTTACCGCACATTGGAGATGGTTTAAAACCTGTGCAGCGCCGCATTGTCTACGCGATGAGTGAGTTAGGCTTAAAAGCAACAGCAAAGTTTAAAAAATCAGCGCGTACTGTTGGTGATGTGATTGGTAAATTCCATCCCCATGGTGACTCCGCTGCTTATGAAGCTATGGTGTTAATGGCTCAGCCATTTTCCTATCGATATCCATTGGTAGATGGTCAGGGTAACTGGGGATCTCCCGATGACCCTAAATCATTTGCGGCTATGCGTTATACCGAGTCTCGCCTAACGGCATATAGCGAAGTACTGTTATCTGAATTGGGGCAAGGAACTGCTGAGTGGGCTCCTAATTTTGATGGAACAATGGAAGAGCCAAAAGTGTTGCCTGCTCAAGTACCCAATGTGTTATTGAATGGAACAACGGGTATTGCTGTTGGTATGGCAACCGATATTCCACCGCATAATTTGCGAGAAGTGGTTACTGCTACGATTCATTTATTGAAAAACCCTAAGGCAACTACAGCCGAGTTGTGTGAGTTTGTACTCGCGCCAGACATGGCGACCAGTGCTGAAATTATCACGCCGAAACAAGATATTATTAATATGTATGAAACGGGCCGTGGCAGTTTACGCATGCGTGCCATATGGTCAAAAGAAGATGGCGATATTGTTGTCACCGCATTACCTCATCAAGTCAGCGGTGCTAAGGTCATGGAGCAAATTGCGGCACAAATGCAGGCGAAAAAATTGCCGATGGTTGCGGACTTGCGTGATGAATCTGATCATGAAAACCCTACACGCTTGGTGATCATCCCCCGTTCTAATCGCATTGATATTGATCAGTTAATGAATCATTTATTTGCAACAACGGATTTAGAGCGAACCTACCGTATCAATATGAATATGATTGGTATTAACGGTTTGCCTGCAGTAAAACCACTCAATATGATTTTAAGTGAATGGCTTGAATTCAGAATAGCGACTGTTCGCCGCCGCCTGCAATACCGTTTAGATAAAATTCTTAAACGCCTTCACGTATTAGAAGGTTATTTGGCCGCGTTTTTAAATATTGATGAAGTTATAGAAATTATTCGCCACGAAGATCACCCTAAACAAAAGTTGATCGAGCGATTTAAAATTACTGATATTCAAGCAGAAGCTATTCTTGAATTAAAGTTGCGTCAAATTGCGAAGCTTGAGGAAATCAAGATTCGTGGTGAACAAGACGAATTGTCAAAAGAGCGTGATGGTTTAGAGGCAACCTTAGGTTCTGCGACTAAATTGAAAAACTTAGTCAAAAAAGAATTGCAGGAAATATCGGATAAGCACGGTGATGACCGCCGTTCACCAATAGTTATTCGACACGAAGCGCAAGCGTTAAGCGAAACTGATTTGTTGAGTAGCGATCCTATCACTGTAGTGATCTCAGAGAAAGGGTGGATACGTGCAGCTAAAGGTCACGATGTCGACCCTGTTGCGTTAAGCTATAAGTCAGGTGATAGTTATAAATTTTCAGTGCCTGGAAAATCAAATCAAAATGTATTGTTGCTCGATTCTACCGGACGTAGTTATGCGATAGCGGCACATACACTGCCTTCTGCCCGAGGCCAAGGGGAGCCCGCCAGTGGCCGTTTGAATCCGCCCAGTGGAGCAACATTTACTGGGTTATTGATGGGGCAGGATGAACAGCGAGTGATGGTTGCTAGTGATGCTGGCTATGGGTTTATTGCTAAGCTCAGCGATTTGTATACTAAAAATAAAGCGGGTAAAGCATTATTAACCTTACCGAAGGGCGCTAGAGTGCTTGCACCTACCTTAGTGACAGATAATAAGGATGCTTTAGTCGTTGTTATTAGTAATGAAGGTCGCATGCTGTTGTTCCCTCTTTCAGAGTTGCCTGAATTAGCGCGTGGTAAAGGCAATAAAATGCTGAGTATTCCACCGGCACGGGTGCAAGCAAGAGAAGAGTTTGTCATAGCGGCAGGGTTAATCAGTGATAAGAAAAAGTTGAAGGTCTATTCTGGTAAGCGCCATGCGAGCTTTAAGTTATCTGAGCTTGACCACTATATTGGTGAGCGTGGGCGACGAGGACATAAGCTACCTAGAGGTTTCCAAAAAGTTGATCGTATAGATATTATTGATTAATGTTGGCTCCAGGGATGGAGTTATCTTAATTAGAGGTTCCTATAGTTAAGAGTTAAGTTATATTAATCGGCCTGGAAATATAAATAAAAATAAAGGGCTGAATTAAAAAGTAATACAAAATAGTTGCCAATATAATAATTATATAATTTGTCTTAATAACTATTGTTTATTTTTCATGACAAAAAATAATATGGTTTTAAAAAAATATCGCTGGGTTTTTTTGCCTGCTGTAGTTCTATGCTCTTTATTTGCCTTGTTATTGGTAGGGTATTTAACAGAGCGTACAGCGTTAAATGAAACAAAAACTCGTATGGAAAATACATTGGCTTTTCAGACGGCGACATTAAAAGCCAGCATGGAAAAATACACGGTTCTCGCAGCGTTAATCGCTAGACGCCCTGATATTATAAAAGCGCTAGGTGAAGATAATTTACTCCAGGGGTTGCCGACAGCCGATCAGCTGACCACGGATTTTGCTGGCTTAAGTGGCGCGGACGATGTATGGATAGTAGATGTTAGTGGTTCAATACTAATTAGTAATCGACCCTTAAATCAGTCTCCTAATATTTTCGATAAAGAATATTTTAATAGCGCAATACAAGGCAGTTTAGGCCGTGCCAGTGTTGTAACCAATGCCGGTCAGCGCTTATACATTTTTGCATCTCCAGTGTTTAGCAATAATCAAGTGGTCGGTGTGATTGTTGTTCGGGTCGACTTGGAATACCTGGAAAGAGTTTGGGTGCTTTTGCAAGATCCAATGTTAGTCATCGATGAAACTGGAAGGGTGCTACTTTCCAGTATTCCGGCGTGGCGATTAAAGTCGTTTTATTCTGAAGTTGAATTAAAAAATGCAAAAAAAGAAGTTGATAATTATCTGGTAGAAAAATTTACAACACATTCCAGAGACCGGTTAATGCTATACCACGTGCTTGATAAAGGTAGGGGGCGTGACTTTTTACAAGTGACCCAGTATGTTGCTTTATTAGGCTGGGAAGTTCACGCACTTTCTAATTATCAATCGATTGCGGTACAGAGAAATACAGTTGTACTAATCAGCTTTCTCATTATGGCTTTGCTAGCCATGGCGTTTGGGTTATGGCGTAGCCGTCAAAAAAGATTACTAGAGGAGCAGCGTTCGCAACAGGCATTTGCTTTGAGGTTAGAGCGTCAAGTGCGAGATCGAACTCATGAACTAACAACGACAAACCAGCAATTGGAAGTAGAGATTGATGAAAGACGTCTTGCCGAAAAACACTTACGCGAGGCTCAGCAAGAATTAGTTCAAGCCGCTAAATTGGCAGGTATTGGGCAGATGTCCGCAGTACTGGCGCATGAGTATAATCAACCGCTAGCTGCTATCCGTTCTTATGCTGATAATGCTACAACATTTTTATCTAAGGATAATGCCGATGCGGCGACGGATAACCTGCAACGCATTAATATGTTGGTGGATAAAATGGCTAGCTTAACAAATACACTACGTAACTTTACCCATAAGTCGACCAGTGAATCCAAACGTTTTTCTATTAATGGCGTTATGGATGAATTGGTGATTTTATTGTCGCCACAGGCAAAAAAACAACAGGTAAAACTTAATCTAATTGCGCCTAAAGATCCAGTATTTGTGATGGGAGAGCATGGACGATTATCCCAGATTGTAGCTAACTTAGTGACGAATGCTATGGATGCTGTCAATGAGTCGACGATACGGCAAGTCGATGTCTGCTGGTATCGGAAGCTTGATAAAGCCATTATTTTAGTGAAGGATACTGGTCCTGGTGTTGATGATAAGATAAAAGAAAAAATGTTTGATGCTTTTTTTACCACTAAAGGTACTGACAGTGGTTTAGGATTGGGATTATTTATAGTAATGAATATTATCAATGACTTTAATGGTTCTTTATCTATTAAAGAAGAGAAAGATTATGGTGCTGTCTTTGAAATTATTTTACCGCTGGCAGAATAAATAATGATAGAAAACGCTAGAGTATTAGTTGTCGATGATGACGATGATTTGCGTCATGCGCTTACACAAAGCTTGGAATTAGCTGGCTATGAAGTGAGTGGTTACAGCAACGGGCAGGGAGTGTTGAGTCATATAAATCGAGGTTTATACGGTGTGTTAGTAACAGACATCCGAATGCCTGTTATCGATGGGATGGAATTGCTGTCCAAGGTATTGGAAATTGATCCTGCAATTCCGACTATCTTAATCACTGGACATGGTGATATTTCTACAGCCGTTGATGCGATGCGTAATGGAGCTTATGATTTTATTGAAAAGCCTTTTGCAAGTGAGCGCTTAGTCGGTGCTGTCTCTCGCGCGTTAGAGAAGCGTCGTTTGGTCTTGGAGAATCGTACCCTGCGAGAAGAATTGTCTGGTCAGGAAGATTTAGGTAAACGTCTGGTTGGGCGTACGCCATCAATGCTGAAATTGAGATCAGAAATCTCAGCCCTTGCTCAGACAGATGTGGATGTATTGATATGGGGGGAAACAGGCTCAGGCAAAGAAGTGGTAGCAAGAGCCCTACACGAAGAAGGTGATAGGAAAGATAAACCTTTTATCGCATTAAACTGTGGGGCTATCCCTGTTGAAATGATGGAGTCTGAGTTGTTTGGGCATGAGTCAGGGGCATTTACCAGTGCTAATAAACAACGAGTTGGAAAACTTGAGTATGCTAATGGTGGAACAATTTTTTTAGATGAAATTGAATCTATGCCAATGGAATTGCAAGTTAAGTTATTACGAGTGATTGAAACTCGCAGTATCGAGCGCTTAGGTTCAAATAATATTATTGATTTGGATATACGTTTTATTGCAGCGACAAAAACAGATTTAGACGCTGCGAGCCAACGGCAAGAATTTCGTGCAGATTTATACTACCGCTTAAATGTTGTGACCTTAACGATACCCCCAGTCAGGGAGCGTAAGGAAGATATCCCTGCATTAATGCACCATTTGGCACGTGAGGCAAGAACTCGCTATCGTCGAGAAATTCCAGAATATACGCCGGAGCTAATGGCTGAGCTTATGTCGTACGATTGGCCTGGAAATGTTCGCGAGCTGCGCAATGTCGTAGATCGCTGGGTTTTAGGTTTGGGTATTGGCTTGTCATCAGAAGAGCCTCTATCTACTAATTCGGCACTGGTTGATTTGCCTACACAAATGGCGAATATAGAAAAGCATTTAATTGCTACTGCATTGTCGGCAAACAATGGAAGTATTAAGAAGACCTACGAGCAATTGCAAATATCGCGTAAAGCACTTTACGAAAAGATGAAAAAATACCAACTTCAAGCCGATAATAAAAAAGAAGACTTTTAATAACAGTATGGTCATCGACACCTTGATAAGTGTGTCGATAACGTAACATGCCGTTATTTTTTTGTGTTGCAATGGTTACACTGTCGCTTTAATTTGCATAAGTATTTAATATTTGAAATTAAAAAATATTTTAAAATCAATGAGTTATGCTGTCTTTGAAATGTTGGCACAGTGGATGCTATATAAAAGGCTGATTTACTATCAAAATAATAATGATACGTTAATATTCCTATAATAATGAACTTCACTGGAGAGAACCTATGAAAAAACTATTCACTGCAGCTGTTATTGCTGCAACAGCTTTTAGTGCGAATACTTTTGCTAACTGTGACCCGGGTGAGCGCGTCATCAAGTTTAGCTTTGTGACTGCTGCAACCGGTCATCCAAAAGGTGAGGCTGCTACAGCCATTGCTACTCGCATTAACTCTGAGATGAATGGAAAAGCGTGCATGCAATTATTTCCTAGCTCCCAGTTATTTGATGATAATAAAGTAATGGAAGCTTTATTGTTGGGGGATGTACAAGTTGCCGCCCCTTCTCTATCTAAATTCGAAGCCTATACGAAAAAATACCGCATTTTCGATTTCCCATTCTTATTCAGTGATATGGATGCTGTGAATAAATTTACTCAGGGTCCAAAAGGCCAAGAGTTATTGGGCGCTATAGAAAATAAAGGCTATGTGGGTCTTTCTTATATTTATAATGGTCTGAAGCACTTTTCTGCCAATAAGCCTTTATCGCTTCCTTCTGATGCGGCTGGATTAAAATTCCGTGTACAAACATCCGATGTGGCTGTTGCTATGATTGAAGCTATCGGCGGTAATGCGCAAAAGCTAGCCTTTAAAGAAGTTTATGGTGCATTGCAGACAGGCGTTGTTGATGGTCAGGAAAATACCTGGTCTAACATTTACACCAAAAAATTCTTTGAAGTTCAAAAAGGAACAACTGAAACCAACCATCAATTATTAACATACTTAGCTGTTACTTCTAAAGATTGGTTGAGCAGCTTGCCAGCAGATGAGCGCAATCAGTTTTTGACTATCTTTAAAGAAGAAACCAATAAGGCCAATGCGCGTTCTACTGAAGTTAATGAAGCGAATAAACAGAAAATCCTTGCTGCTGGCGGTACGATTCGTACATTGACTCCAGAACAGCGCAAAGCCTGGGTAACGGTTATGCGACCAGTTTGGGATAAGTTTGCTAAGGATGTTGGTCAAGATACCATTGATGCTGCTGTTGCAGCGGGTCAGTAAGATTAGAAGGGCCTGCTTAAGTAGGCCCTTTTTTAGTACTACGTTTATTTAACAATAATAAATAATTTACTTATATTTCTGTTGTTTTAAATCACTTTTTATCAATTTTTAAGTTTTCACTAAAACTCAATTGTCACTCTATAAGTGATTGATGGGGTTTTTCGTATACATACAGTTGGCGAATAGTTATGAATAAGCTTTCAAAGTTTATCGATAGACTTGAAGAAGATTTTATAGCGCTATTATTGGGATTAATGGTATTGATTACTTTTACTCAAGTTGTTGCGCGTTATGGTTTTAACTCTGGCTGGGGGAGTGCACTTGAAATAACACAAGTATTGTTTGCCTGGTTAATTTTGTTTGGTATGAGCTACGGCATCAAGAAAGGGATTCACTTAGGTGTTGATATTTTAATTAGAAAATTTTCAGCACCAATATTTAAGGCGTGTGCTTTATTTGGTGCTATTGCTTGTATTATTTATGGTGTGACTTTTTTCTCTGCTCACTGGGTTACATGGGTGGGTGGTGACCCAGGGAAAGGTGGCGCCTATTTTTATTGGTCAAAGATGTACCAGTTAAATATTGGTATGGAAAGTATTGCTTTACCTGAATTTATTTTTGGTGAAGATCAACGTTTGCCTCGCTGGGTGGCTTATTTGATGTTACCTGTTGGTTTGGCTTTGTTTGTATTGCGCTGTGTACAGGCATTTTTTGAAATACTGTTTAATAAGCGTGAAATGATTATTGCTTCTCATGAAGCAGAAGAATTGCTTGAACAAAATAAAAATATAGTAGGGGATTAATTGTGGAGAGTATATTTCTTTTTGGACTACTATTTTTCTTTTTGTTTCTCGGTGTTCCCGTTGCAGTTTCTTTAGGTTTGTCGAGTGTTTTAGTTATTGCTTTCTTTTCTCATGACTCTGTTTCGTCGGTAGCTTTGCAATTATTAAATGCATCACAAAAATATACGCTATTAGCGATTCCTTTCTTTATATTAGCATCTGCATTTATGTCAACTGGCGGTGTGGCCAAGCGAATTATCAGGTTTTCAATTGCCACGATGGGACATTTCCGCGGTGGTTTAGCCATTGCCAGTGTCTTTGCTTGTATGTTATTTGCTGCTTTATCTGGCTCTTCTCCAGCAACAGTGGTTGCTATTGGTAGTATTGCCATTACTGCTATGCGTGAAGTGGGATACAGTAAAGATTTTGCCGCTGGTATTATTGCTAATGCGGGAACGCTTGGTATTTTAATCCCGCCTTCTATCGTTATGGTGGTCTATGCCGCTGCTACCGATGTTTCTGTAGGGCGTATGTTCTTAGGGGGCGTGATTCCTGGCCTTCTTGCCGGTCTTATGCTGATGACTGTTATTTATATCAATGCACGCATGCGTGGTATGCCAAAGCGCCCATTTGCAGGTATTGCTGAAATTATGGATTCAGCTGGTTCCGCATCATGGGGTTTATTGTTGATTGTCATTATTCTTGGTGGAATTTACAGTGGTGTATTTACACCGACCGAGGCTGCGGCTGTTGCGGCTGTTTATGCATTCTTGATTGCAACATTGGTTTATCGGGATATGGGTCCGCTCAAAGAAGTGCCATGGCGTAATGAAGGTGAATCACTTTCTCAATCTGCCATGCGCAATAGCTGTTTAATGGTTAAAAAGTTTCCTTTGTTGTTTTTTCATGGTGATACGCGCAATGTCATGGTCGACGGGGCTAAGACAACCATCATGCTAATGTTTATCATCGTGAATGCCTTAGTGTTTTCTCATGTGTTAGTGGGGGAAAGAATCCCTGATTTAATTACAAACTTAATGCTAGATGCTGGTTTCGAATGGTGGCAATTCTTAATAGTCGTTAATATTATCCTATTAATCGGCGGGCAATTTATGGAACCATCAGGGTTGTTGTTGATCGTAGCACCTGTTGTTTTTCCTATTGCGATCGAATTGGGAATCGATCCGATACATTTAGGTATTATGATGGTTGTCAACATGGAAATAGGAATGATCACCCCGCCTATTGGCTTAAACCTATTTGTGACATCAGGTATTACCGGGATGAGCATGGCTCGCGTAGTGAAAGCGGCAATGCCGTTTGTAGGTGTTCTATTTGTCTTTTTAATTTTAGTGACTTATATTCCTGCTATTTCCAGTTGGTTGCCTACATTAATGATGGGGCCTGAAGTAATCACTAAATAAGTTAATCACAATAAATAGATAAGCAAAAGATACCGTAGAAAGTACAAACCGATGTTAGACAGGCTTTGTATATAAAGTGAGATACAGGGGCTAGGCGGAAAACAACGCCACTGTATTGTCTAACATTCGGTTTGAAAATCCCCACTCATTATCATACCAAGACATCACTTTAACTAAATTGCCTTTTACTTTCGTCTGGCTTAGATCAAAAATAGACGATGCCGGATTGTGATTGTAATCGACAGAGACTAAAGGTAATTCATTACATTCCAATACACCTTTTAGGTAACTATTTGCAGCCGATTGAATTGTCGAGTTTACTTCTTCCACGCTAGTTTCCTTTTTTGCATAAAAAGTAAAATCAACCAAAGAGACATTGATAGTCGGGACTCTAACGGCCATGCCATCCAATTTACCATTAAGTTCTGGTAACACTAAACCAACAGCACCTGCCGCCCCTGTTTTTGTGGGAATCATTGATTGCGTGGCGGAACGTGCCCGATATAAATCACTATGATAAACATCACTGAGCTTTTGGTCGTTGGTATAAGAGTGAATAGTTGTCATCAATCCACTTTGAATACTCAGTGCATCATTCAAAGGTTTGGCAATAGGCGCCAGGCAGTTAGTAGTGCATGAGGCATTAGATATAATCGTATGTTCTGGAGTTAATACTGCGTGATTGATGCCATATACGACTGTTGCATCGGCATCACTTGCTGGTGCAGAAATAATAACTTTTTTTGCGCCAGCAGAAATATGCATACTGGCTTTTTCGCGGTTATTAAAAATTCCTGTACATTCATAAACCACATCAATGTCTAACTCTTTCCATGGCAAGTCAGTAGGGTTTCTTTCAGCGTAGATAGCAATTGAATCATCATTTACTTTAATGTGGTTATCGGTATTACTAACGTTTGGAGAGAAGTGCCCATGTACGGAATCAAATTTGAGTAGATGTGCATTAATATCTGCACTGCCTAAGTCATTGATCGCGACAACTTTAATTAATGTGTGATGATCTGATTCATATAATGCGCGTAGGACATTTCGGCCAATGCGACCAAAACCATTGATGGCGACTTTTATCGTCATATCTATTTTCCTTTATTATTTCTGTGATTTGATGGAATGTTTTGTATAACGTTACTTTTAATATTAGTAGAGGATTGTTGAATGAACTTAGTTTTTAGCTTTTAGAAAGATATCAAACACAGGTATGTTTTTTATCGCGCCAAAAGTTGCCGCTACTGATACGAATCGTTATTTCTTTAATAACTGGGCCTGAAGATCCCTATAACTTTCGATTTACAGCGCAAAAACCAAAGAATACGACAAGGGAATATTTGTATACATTAATGTATACGTTAAATTTTGTCAATAATTCTCCTCTATATCTTGATATGTGCCGGCATCAAACCTACCAGTTATTTAAAAATTGGTGCTGTAAGCCGCTAAGGATAAAAATACAACGACGAGAAAATATTAAGAGGCCTCTTGGCGCCTTTTTCTTTGGTAGCTTTTTCCGCCGATTAAGTCAGTAATAACGGTGGTTAGTCTTCCCACTTCATGAGCTGATAATCGTAGCCCGAGCTTCGTTCGTCTCCAGAGCAAGTCATCGACTGACAAAACCCACTCTTGATCAATGAGATATTGCACTTCGCATAGATAGAGCCCAGCACCAAAATGTTCCCCCATGTCCTGCTGATTTTTACAGGAAGATAAAAGCTCCGTGGATAATGTGCCGTAGCTGCGAATGTACCGTTCTAAAGTATGGCGCTCTACCCAAGGGTATTGTTTTGTTAGGTCTAGTGCGAGAGCCTTTGTTGATTCAAAGTCTCCTCCGGGTAGGGCTGTTGTTTTCGTCCAGCTGGGCCCAATGCTTGGGAAAAAATATTTT
Organism: uncultured Pseudomonadales bacterium; assembly: GCA_947487765.1. GTDB lineage: Bacteria > Pseudomonadota > Gammaproteobacteria > Pseudomonadales > Cellvibrionaceae > CANLBN01. Next base: position 550,660 of record CANKXO010000004.1, read on the forward strand.
ATTTTATCTGTCGCTGCTTCCGCTAATTTACGATAGGTTGTGATTTTTCCACCAAAGACAGAAAGTAGAGGAGCTAATTCATTTTGGTCATCTACTTCCAGTGTGTAGTCTCGGGTAATTGCTTGGGCTGATGAGGACTCATCATCTAATAATGGTCGTACTCCAGAATAGGTATGGACGATATCGGAGCGAGTAATGTTATGTTTGAAATGCTTATTGGTAATATCAATCAAATAATCTATTTCGTTATCCGAAATAGAAACTTGAGATGGGTCTTCATCGACCTCAACATCTGTGGTGCCGATTAATGAAAAGTCACCTTCATAAGGAATAATAAAAACGATTCGATTGTCTTCATTCTGCAGAATATAGGCTTTTTCTTGATTGTGTATTTTAGGGACGACGATATGGCTGCCTTTGACTAAGCGTACATTTTGAGGCGCTTTGGCTTCGATGACGTCGGCAAATAAGTTACCCACCCATGGCCCTGCGGCATTCACGAGCATTTTACATTTACTTGTTGTCGTCAGTTCCGTTCTGTTATCTTTTAGGTGCACCAGCCAATGGTCTTTTTTCCGTTCTGCTTTAACACAGGTGCATTGAGTCTTTATCGTTGCACCATGGTTTTTCGCTGATATCGCATTCAGTACCACCAGTCTTGCGTCATCAACCCAGGCATCTGAGTACTCAAAGCCTTTTTTCATTGTATCTATCAAGGGGCTACTCGAATCGAATGAGACACCATGAGATTTTTTTAAGGTAGTACGTTTACTCAGGTGATCATATAAAAACAAGCCTGCCAGTATCATCCATCGCGGTCTGAGATGAGGACGATGAGGCAAGATAAAGCGCAATGGCCATATAATATGGTGGGCATTTTTTAGTAAGACTTCTCGCTCAGCCAGCGCATCTTTGACTAGTCTGAATTCGTAGTGCTCTAAATAACGAAGCCCACCGTGAATCAATTTGGTGCTATTGGATGAGGTGCTGGAAGCTAAATCATCTTTTTCGCAAAGAAGTACATTTAAGCCACGGCCCGCTGCATCGTTGGCAATGCCGCAACCATTGATTCCTCCGCCTATCACGATTAGATCATGTATATCTTTGTTTGCCATAAGCATTATTAGATTTATTTGCTGGAGTGTAGGTCAGGAATATATGTTGCTTTTGAAAAAAATTCAACATTAAAAGAATAAAAAAGAACAAAAAAGAACATTTTAAGCAAAAACAGCTTATTTTTTCCTGTAGGGTGCCTGAAATAAGGTAGGTAGGGGAAATTGTATACAGTTAGGTTATGTGTAGTTGCACGCCATTGGACTGTAAAAGGTTTTTGATATTCTCAGAAGGGTCGAAATCGGTAAACAGGTGATTAGCTTCGTTGATGTTGCCGAGGCGTATCATCGCGTTACGACCGAACTTAGTATGATCTGCTGCCAGAAGTACTTGTCTGGAATTGCGAATAATGCTTTGTGATACTCTCACCTCTCGATAATCATAGTCGAGCAATGAGCCATCTTCATCAATACCGCTAATACCTATAATACCAAAGTCCATTTGAAACTGATTGATAAACTCAATGGTAGATTCACCAATGATACCGCCATCATTATTGCGGACCTCTCCTCCCGCTACAATAATTGAGCATGACTGGTTCTCGCTTAGAATCGAGGCTACATGAATATTATTGGTAACGACCTTTAGGTTTTCATGATGGATTAATGCTTGAGCAACGGCTTCTGTGGTTGTGCCTATATTGATAAATAATGAGGAATTATTGGGTATTAATTGTACTAGTTGACGTGCAATATTGTTCTTTGCTTGTTGATTGGTCCCTTTGCGTTCCAGATACTCCGTATTTTTTGTACTTGAACCAAGACAGGCGCCACCATGGTGACGAGTAATACTGTTGGTTTTGGCTAATGTATTTAAATCTCGTCGAATTGTTTGGGGTGTTACTTTGAAATGATCGACCAATTCATCAATAGACACAAAGTTTCGTTGCTCTATTAGCGCAATTATTTGATTATGGCGGTAAGTTTGATTCATTTTTGAATAGTGTTTTCGTTTATATTTGTCTTATTTCTTTCATTTTAACTGATTTTGCTTTTTTGTTGCGATTAATGAGTATTTTTACCGCTAATGCGAAAACTAAACAAATTAAACTAGGATAATTTAATTGAATATGATTTAATACGAAAATAAACGAACAAATAATAACATCATGCTCTCGCTAATAATAATAACGAGGTTTTAACGCTTATGGGCAGTTACCTATTGTCTATAGATCAAGGTACGACAAGTACGCGAGCGGTATTATTCGCTGTTGATGGCAGTGTTAAAGCTATCTCTCAGATCGAATTTCCACAATATTTCCCTGATGATGGATGGGTAGAGCATAACCCAGAAGACATTCTTTCGACATCAATCGAGTGCTGCCGCCAAGTACTCAAAAAAGAATCAATAACAGCTTCCGATATCGTTGCAATGGGTATTACTAACCAGCGTGAAACAACAATCATATGGGATAAGAAGACAGGTAAAGCTATTTATAACGCGATTGTCTGGCAAGACAGAAGAACAAGCCAATATTGTCAGCAGTTAAAAGATGATGGCGTTGAAGCAATGCTAAACCAAAAAACCGGTTTATTGGCTGACCCTTATTTTTCTGCCACAAAAGTAAAGTGGATATTAGACAATGTAGACGGAGCTCGTGAGAGAGCAGGAAAAGGTGAACTGCTATTTGGTACCGTGGATAGTTTTTTATTATGGCACCTGACCGATGGGCAATCCCATAAAACAGATGCAAGCAATGCTTCTCGAACCATGCTTTTTAACATTCATAGACAATGTTGGGACGAAGAGTTATTAGCATTGTTCGATATCCCTGCCTCTATGTTGCCCGAAGTCATGGATTCCGCTGATGATTTTGGTGTTGCCAATGCTGCAGTTATGGGGGCGGCAGTGCCTATTTTAGCCATGGCAGGAGATCAACAAGCTGCTTTATTCGGGCAGGCATGTTTTCAATCCGGGATGGCTAAAAGTACATACGGCACCGGATGTTTCTTAATGTTAAATACCGGTACAGAAGCATTAGTTTCTAAAAACCAGCTGCTAACAACGGTGGCGTATCGGCTAAATGGTGAAGTGACCTATGCTTTGGAAGGCAGTATTTTTGTCGCAGGTGCAGCGATACAGTGGCTGCGTGACGGTTTAAAACTAATCGAAAAAACCGACGAAGTTGAATCTTTAGCGCGAGACACGTCCTTATCCCATGGCGTTTATATGGTGCCCGCATTCACCGGCTTAGGAGCTCCGTATTGGGACCCGGATGCTCGAGGCGCTATTTTTGGCCTAACCCGTAAGACCGGCATTAAAGAAATCGTGACCGCTGGATTGCAATCGGTTTGCTATCAAACAAAAGATCTACAGAAGTCCATGGAAGTTGATGGTGTACGGCCGATCTCATTACGAGTCGATGGTGGTATGGCAGCCAACGCGTGGTTCCTGCAATTTTTATCCGACATTTTAGGCGCGCGAGTTGATGTTCCCAAGCTGATTGAAACAACGGCACAAGGTGTTGCCTTTATGGCCGGTTTGCGCTCGGGTGTGTTTTCTTCGTTAGAGCATATAGAAAGTATTTGGAGCTTGGATGCCAGTTATGAACCTGTAATGTCGAAAGCGGAACGTGATAATTTTTATGCGGGCTGGAAGAAAGCGGTGCTTCGTGTGAGTAGTGACTTAAAGTAAAGACTATTACGTTACATTCTTAGGTCGTAAAAATAAGATAATAATAATTTATATGAAAGCTATGTATTTAACAGGCTTTTGATGAAACAGGAAAAAAATATTTTATGTCATTGACCTTGCAAAATATTTCGCGTGTCGTGAATGGTGAAAGCTATATAGATAATGCCAATATTACATTCGAGCCAGGTTCATTTAATGTGCTTTTAGGGCGAACGCTTGCAGGAAAAACATCATTGATGCGTTTGATTGCAGGTTTAGATAAGCCAACTCATGGCAATATTCTTATGGATGGTGTTGATGTGACCGGTATGCCTGTGCAGAAGCGCAATATAGCCATGGTGTATCAACAGTTTATCAATTACCCCAATTTAACTGTCTATGAAAACATTGCATCGCCGTTAAAAATAGCGGGCGTTAACTCTTCCACAATTGATACCCGTGTTAAAGCTGTTGCTGAAATGCTCCACATTGAACAATTTTTACAGCGCTTCCCTTTAGAGTTATCTGGAGGTCAGCAGCAGCGCACAGCAATGGCAAGAGCTTTAATAAAAGAAGGTGGTTTGATTTTATTTGATGAGCCATTGGTTAATCTTGATTATAAGTTGCGTGAAGAATTACGTTTTGAATTACGTGAGCTATTTAAGGTGCAAAACACGATTGCCATTTACGCAAGCACTGAACCTAATGAGGCGTTGGCTCTAGGCGGTGTTACCACATTAATGCATGAGGGGAAAATTATTCAGACTGGACCTGTTAATGATGTTTATAGTTTGCCCAATAGTATTGAGTCGGCAGAACTGTTTAGTGAGCCCCCCATTAATATTCTAGAAGGCGCTATTCATAATGGTAAAGCGACAATGGGTGATGTGACATTTGAGTTTAATGAAAATCTAGGAAGTATTGATTCCGGGGAATATAACTTCGGTATTCGGCCTCATCATATGACGATGGAACAAAAAAACAGTAATGATATTGCTTTAGATTTAAAAGTAGATGTCGCTGAAATTAGCGGGTCAGAAACATTTTTACATATGGCAGGCGATCGCATTACCGCAGTTGCCCAGCTTACCGGCGTTCATAACTTTCATACAGATACTCCGGTACGAGTGTATCTGCCGGTTGATAAACTCTATGTTTTTGATCAAGGTGGGAAAATGGTTCAGGCGCCACATTATTTTTCAGCCTCACATAATCCTGAAAAAATAAAAGGGTTTGCAAATAATGGCTGAAATACATTTAGAATCCCTAGCGCATAGTTATCTTGAGCAGCCCACTAAACCCGAAGACTATGCTATTCGAGAAATGAATCATGTGTGGGAGCAGGGTGGTGCTTATGCCTTGCTGGGGCCCTCAGGCTGCGGGAAAAGCACCTTGTTAAATATAATATCAGGTTTATTAAATCCATCGGAAGGTACAGTAAAATTCGATCAAAAAAATGTTAATGGTTTGCAACCAAATCAGCGTAATATTGCCCAGGTATTTCAGTTTCCAGTTGTTTATGACTCTATGTCGGTTTTTGATAATTTGGCATTCCCGCTGCGAAATTTAAAATATCCAAAAGATCGTATCGAAAAGAAAGTACAAGAAATTGCAGATGTTTTAGAGTTGGGTGATTTGTTGCATCGACGTGCCAACAATTTAACGGCAGATGAAAAACAAAAGGTATCGATGGGGCGCGGGTTAGTGCGTGACGATGTGTCAGCCATTTTGTTTGACGAACCATTAACAGTAATTGACCCTCATTTAAAATGGAAATTACGCCGCAAGTTAAAGCAGATTCATGAAAAGTTTAATATCACTATGGTGTATGTTACTCATGACCAATTAGAGGCGTCGACATTTGCGGATAAGATTGCGCTCATGTACGAAGGGCAAATCGTTCAATTTGGCACGCCACAAGAATTATTCGAAGAGCCTGAACATACCTTTGTCGGTTACTTTATTGGTAGCCCTGGTATGAATATTATCGAGGTGTCTATCGATGATTCTCATGCTGTCTTTGATAATATCAGAATTCCTCTAGCTCAAGGACTGATCGGTCAATTAACAAAAAAACTGTCAGTCATTAGTTCAAGTAATATCAAGATTGGAATTAGGCCAGAATTTGTAGCGGTATTAGATGAGTCTGCCGATAATTCTTATGAATGTAGCGTGCTAGATGTTGAGAATTTGGGTACCTATAAAATTCTGACATTGCAATTAGGCGAGCAAAAAATAAAGGCACGTATTGACGAAGATCAAATCGCACCAACAGAAAAAGCCTTTGTGTTGTTTCCTGAGCAATCGTTAAAACTGTATCTCGATGACTATTTAGTGCGAGAGGAATCCATATGAATTTGAAGGTGCAAAATAATAAAGCATGGTTTCTGGTGCTGCCTGTGCTGTTGCTTGTTGCTTTTTCAGCCGTTATCCCTTTAATGACGGTGGTTAATTATTCCGTGCAAGATATATTCGATAATAGTCGTGTTTATGTGGGAACAGAATGGTACAGAGAAGTCCTTAATGACCCTCGTTTGCAAGCTTCGTTAATTCGACAATTTATTTTTTCAGGTTCGGTATTGCTAATTGAAATCCCATTGGGGATTTTAGTTGCATTGATGATGCCTACAAAAGGTCGCATGGCTTCGTTGTGTCTGGTTGTTTTGGCAATGCCATTGCTGATTCCTTGGAACGTTGTGGGCACCATCTGGCAGATATTTGGTAGAGCTGATATTGGTCTTATGGGAGCATTCTTAAACGGCATTGGGGTTAATTATAACTATGCATCCAATCCGACTGATGCTTGGTTTACCGTGCTACTTATGGATGTTTGGCATTGGACATCGTTGGTTGCCTTACTTTGTTATTCGGGATTGCGAGCTATTCCGGATGCTTATTATCAAGCAGCAAAAATTGATCAGGCATCTGCATGGGCAGTCTTCCGTTATATTCAATTGCCTAAGTTACGAAATGTGTTGGTCATTGGGGTATTACTCCGGTTTATGGATAGCTTTATGATCTATGCCGAACCTTTTGTTCTAACGGGCGGTGGGCCAGGAAACTCAACGACGTTTTTGAGCCAGACATTAACCAAAATGGCCATTGGTCAGTTTGATTTAGGCCCTGCTGCGGCATTTTCGCTGGTGTATTTTTTAATTGTTCTGCTGGTGTCGTGGTTGTTCTTTACTACGATTACGCATTTAGATAATAAGAAGTAGGTGCAATATGAATAAACGTAAAATTATTGGCATCAGCATTTATATCTTTTTCATTGCCTTACCTATTTACTGGCTAGTTATGATGTCGTTTAAAAGTAATGAAGAAATACTGGGTTCGCTGACTTATTGGCCGCAGAATTTTTCATTCGATAATTACATTACTATTTTTTCAGATCCCAGCTGGTATATGGGATATGTGAATTCGATGATCTACGTCATTATGAATGTCATCATTACATTGTTAACTGCCTTGCCAGCTGCTTATGCATTCAGCCGTTATCGTTTTTTAGGTGATAAACCACTATTTTTCTGGCTGTTAACTAATAAGATGGCGCCGCCGGCTGTGTTTTTACTGCCTTTCTTTCAACTGTATTCATCAGTTGGTTTGTTCGATACTCATATCGCCGTTGCCTTGGCGCACTGTTTATTTAGTGTGCCTCTCGCGGTATGGATATTGGAAGGGTTTATGTCGGGTGTGCCGACTGAAATTGATGAAACAGCCTATATTGATGGTTATAGTTTTCCTCACTTTTTTATAAAAATATTTATCCCCATGATTCGTTCTGCCATTGGGGTAACGGCATTCTTTTCTTTTATGTTTTCGTGGGTAGAGTTGTTAATGGCTAGAACATTAACCTCTATTCATGCCAAGCCTATTGGCGCCATTATGACCCGAACTATTGGGGGTGAAGGTGTTGATTGGGGCTTGTTGGCAGCAGCAGGGGTCTTAACAATTATTCCTGGTTGTCTTGTTGTTTGGTTTGTTCGTAATCATATTGCTAAAGGCTTTGCACTAGGCCGTGTGTAAGTGCTGAGTTATACAAAGAGGTGGTAAATGGAATGGATGGCTTGGTCACAAGTGACCGCAATATTTTTTATCAGCATTGGCGTGATCCTGGTTTGTATGGTTGTCGCGGAAATTAAATGCCCGACGATAGAGCGAAAAGGTTTTTTGCCGATTATTGCAACGACTCGAGGAGACCGATTATTTATCGGTTTGTTGGGGAGTGCTTATATTCATCTATTTTTTCTTGCCGTCAGCGAGCAATCAGTTTGGATTGCATTTGGTATCTCCGTAGTTTGGTTAATATCAGTATTGAGGTGGGGGTAATGTTCTTCCATTTTGTGCGAATTTTAGAATGTTGGTTAAAAAGAATTGATATTCATGGGCGGTATTGCTGCAAGTGAATTCAGTGGGTGGGTGTCTAGTGATGTATGTAGGTAGTGTTAGACATGAATTTTAAAATTAAAGAATAGAGGTTAGATATGAAAATTAAAACAAAACCGTCTAGTCTGCTTGCTCTAATTGCAACAGTATCTGCTATTGGGATAAGCACTGGCACCATGGCGGATCAGTACTCTGATGCTGCTAAGAAATGGCTTGATAATGAATTTACTAAATCAACACTGAGTCGTGACGAGCAGATGAAAGAGTTGCAATGGTTTACCAATGCAGCTAAAGAATTTCGCGGTATGGATATCAATGTTGTCTCCGAGACCATTACGACTCATGAATATGAATCGAAAGTACTTGCAAAAGCATTTGCAGAAATTACAGGCATTAAGGTAAATCATGATCTCATTGGCGAAGGTGATGTGGTAGAAAAACTGCAAACACAAATGCAATCAGATCGTAATATTTACGATGGCTGGATTAATGATTCTGATCTTATTGGTACACATTTTCGTTACGGTAAAGTGGTTCCTATCTCCGATATGATCGCTGGCGAAGCGAAAGACTTAACCTTGCCAACGCTTGACCTTAAGGATTTTATTGGTCTGAGCTTTACAACAGGGCCTGATGGCAAATTGTATCAGCTACCGGATCAGCAGTTTGCTAATTTGTATTGGTTTCGAGCTGACTGGTATGAGCGCCCTGATTTAAAAAAACAATTTAAAGAAAAATACGGCTATGAATTAGGTGTGCCCGTTAACTGGTCAGCCTATGAAGACATTGCTGCCTTCTTTTCAAATGATGTTAAAACCATTGATGGTAAGCGTGTTTATGGCCATATGGATTATGGTAAAAAAGATCCGTCTTTAGGCTGGCGCTTTACCGATGCATGGTTCTCTATGGCTGGTGCCGGTGATAAAGGCATCCCTAACGGTTTACCTGTTGATGAATGGGGTATTCGTGTCAATGGCTGTCGTCCAGCAGGTTCAAGTGTATCTCGCGGAGGTGCGACAAACGGCCCTGCAGCGGTTTATGCAACAACAAAATATGTTGACTGGTTGCGCCAATATGCACCGCCAGAAGCGCAGGGCATGACATTCGGTGAAGCGGGCCCAGTTCCTGGACAAGGCAATATTGCTCAGCAAATATTCTGGTATACCGCCTTTACTGCTGCATTAACAGAAAAAAGTTTGCCCGTTGTGAATGCCGATGGAACGCCTAAATGGCGAATGGCACCTTCGCCTAAAGGCCCTTATTGGGAAGAAGGTATGAAACTGGGTTATCAAGATGCAGGTTCTTGGACGTTCTTAAAATCAACGCCAGAGAAGCGTCGTCTAGCGGCTTGGTTGTATGCGCAATTTACAGTATCAAAAACAGTCTCATTGAAAAAAACCTTGGTCGGTTTAACACCTATTCGTGAATCAGATATCAACTCGCAAGAGATGACAGATGCCGCGCCTAAATTAGGTGGCTTGGTTGAGTTCTATCGTAGTCCTGCACGTCTCCAATGGTCGCCAACAGGGACTAATGTTCCTGATTATCCAAAACTAGCACAATTGTGGTGGCAGTATATTGCTGAAGCTGCCAGCGGTGAATCTACACCGCAAGCAGCATTGGATGGTTTAGCAAAAGCGCAAGATAAAGTATTAAAGCGTTTAGAGCGTGCTAATGCTCAAGGTGAGTGTGGTCCAAAACTCAATCCAGTGAAGGATTCAGAATATTGGCTCAGTCAACCTGGTTCTCCTAAGGCTAAGTTAGCGAATGAAAAGCCGAAGGGTAAAACCATCGCTTATTCTGAGCTACTTAAAAGCTGGAAATAGTGTAAAGCAGGTTAAATAAAGCCTCTGAAGGTTATGCCTTGGCCGTCTAATTAACGAGTTAAATTAGGCGGTTTTTTTTTCGGTTATGGAAAGTTAATAGAGAAAATATTGACAATGTTTTCGACGTTATTACTATTAAATTCCTAGTTCTGAGCGTAGCTCTGTCATGCGTTCACTATTTTCTTCTTTTGATAGCGGCGTTTCTGAGTACTCTGGCAATGCGAGTTGCTTGATAGGCGGTAAGGCTTCCCCACAGAGAATTTTTTCGCACAGCTTCTCGTAATTGGCTTTAAAGATTGGGAATGTGCGGTTTTCACTATTATTCGCTAAAAAAAACCAGTCGCTTTGTTTCCCTGCATAATAAACGGCGGGATGGCTCCATGGATGATTTTGTTTAGGTGACGATGCATTGCATGCTTCAACATAAGCCGAATGTGCATTAGGTAATTCAGTTGAACCGCTTAACTCTGTCGATTTGCGAATCATTCTACTGATTGTTGGTAAATAATCAGATTGTTTAATTAATTCGTGAGTAGCCTGACGAATAGTATCGGCAGAAAAGTTGGATAAACCTTCAAGCCATAAGCGTTTTGCTGCATTCACTGCATCAACTTCTGGGTAAGCACTAAAATACAAATGTTGATAATTTATACGCAGCAATTCAAAACACTCATTAATGGCGTCCACTAATTTTGCTTTTTGTTCTGCAGAGGCTTCTGGTGCTGCCTTTGAACGCTCGGCGTTTTCCTCAGGATGCCCAGCTGGTATCACTGAGTTGTTCTGCGATGGAGCGATCTTTTGTGCGACTTGATCCAGAAGCGGTTTGCTGTCTTTCATTGTTATTGCCTTGATGAGCAGCTGCCCATTGATGTTTTATATGCCGTAAAAAAATATTGTCCCAGCTGTGCATGGGTTCAGCTCTATTGGTCCAATACAAAATAAATTCTGGTATTTGTGATTCGATAAAGCGTCGATCAATTTCAGATTGTGTTTGCAAGATCTCTAGGCAATCTGGAGAAGGGCGCCACTGTTTCGAGATTGGTCTGCGTTCAGAGTTTCTATTGACGCCTGCCTGAACAAAGCGCCATTGCTCAATAACATGTTCGGCAAAAATTCTGCCCCACTCGGAATAGATTGCTTTTTTCTCTGTCCATTTGTGAATAAATTCAGGAATAGATTCTTGAATGAACGTACGGTCAATACCGTAGCTGATATTGAGATAATCTAAGGTATGCTGATCTGGTTGCCAATTGGCCTGCATGGGTGTGCTTTTCTTAGCTTCAATAAATGGCGTGTCTTGTTTTTGCCATTCCTCTTTAACCCAAGAGAAAAAAGGCATATCCCAGTTGAGGTGCGTAGTGCCTGAGCGTTGATGGTAGCGTCTAAATTGACTTAATACCTTGCTGGCAAACGTGGCTGGGATACCTTCGTTAGCGATCTGTGTTTGTAGATCATCACTCGGTTGCCAGTTCTGAGGGAGTGTTACCGCTCGGTTGTTACGTGCCATACGCGTAGTATGGAATGTCCACTGGCGCTTGGTGTGCTGGATAAATTTGCTGCCCCAAGAGCGTTGCGATTCACCATTCTCACGCCAATAACGAACAAATTCAGGTATTTGGTCACGAGCGAAGTGTTCTGGCACATTTAATTGTCCAAGTGCGATGAAGGTTTCTCCATCTGGTTGCCAGTTAGCCGCTATGGGAGTTGCCCCCGGTGTCACATGGCGCATTGTTTGGCCAGTATGTATCGGTGTAGGAGTTTTATCGGTTAACGGCGTGTTTTGCTGTTGATTAAAAGCGAACTCAATACTGTGGCTTTGCGAATAAGGGGCCGAGCGCAATAGAATTAAGCCCAAGTCCCTTAATCGTTGGCTGATTCGTTGAATATCTAGGATATCCCAAAATGGCATATGTTCTTCAAGTGATTCCTGCCCTAAGCTATACCATTGATAACCCTGACTTACGCCGTGTTCTCCGTGGTTGGAGTAGCGAGCCATATCATCCAATATTGATAACATCGTTGCTTCTTCCAAGCCGATAGTGGCGGCTAGAGATGGGTGAACGAGTATGGGTTTTTCGGGTAAGAGCGATTTCATAGGAGCAATTCTAACACTCTGCTTACGGTGACACTATTGATAAGCGTAGGGTTTGTTTAAAATCCTGCATTCATAGTTATGCATATCTATAAATGTAGTTAAAGTATGGAATGAGCTACATAACCTATACCCCTGAGTCTATTGATAATAATCGCTCATGAAGCTATCAATTTTCAGGGCTTGCACATACACTAGCTCCTTAGACGAGGTTATCGTCAATAATGAGCCAGTTCATCTATTTAAACCATACCTCAGTGTAAACCGTATCTCTAGTGAGCCAGACTATGCAGGTCAGTCACCTTGATCATTTTGTATTAACCGTAAAAGATATTGACGCAACTGTTGATTTCTATACGTCTGTGATGGGAATGAATCGTGTCACATTTAAGCAAAATCGAACTGCGTTAACTTATGGTGAGCAAAAAATAAACTTGCATCAGTTGGGGAATGAGTTTGAACCAAAAGCAAAGCATGTTCAATCGGGGAGTGCGGATCTTTGTTTTATTATTCACACATCAATAAAAGGTGCGGTTGAGCATTTAAATGATTTAGGCATTGATATTATTAAGGGGCCAGTGAATCGAACAGGTGCAACAGGCAATATTGAATCTATTTATTTTCGAGACCCTGATGGTAATTTAATCGAAGTGTCTAATTATCAAAATTGATTATAATAAGCTTGCTCACAACGCGTTCGCTGAGCAATTAGATAATGTGGTCTGGTAAAAAAGTTAACTAAAAATGCGTGGAGCATAAATTTAATTTATTGGATTTTTAAAGTATGAAAAAATTAATCACTATTTTTTTTGTTGGATCTATTTCCGTTGTTTCGTTACCTGTTATGGCAGGCTGGTTTGATAAGCTGAATGAAATATTGGAAGATAATACGTCTTCTGATTCAGGTTCTAGCTCTCTTTTATCAAATGCAGATATTAGTCAGGCATTTAAGCAGGCTTTGGAAATAGGCAGTGCCAAAGTCGTCGACCAGCTTGGACAGACGAATGGTTTCAATAATGATGCCGCGATTCATATTCCCTTACCAGATACCTTAAATCAAACAAAGTCATGGCTTTCTCAGGTAGGTATGAGTGGTACTCTGGATGACCTTGAACTCAAATTAAATCGAGCGGCAGAAAAAGCAACACCTCAGGCAAAGTCATTGTTTGTCGATGCCATTAAGCAAATGAGTTTTGATGACGTGCGTCGTATTTATAATGGCCCTGAAGATTCAGCAACACGTTATTTTCAGACTAAAATGACGGATAGACTGACAGCGGCAATGGAACCTGTTGTATCAGACAGTTTGTCTGAAGTGGGTGCGATAAAGAGTTATGACAATATGATTTCAGCTTACAAGGCTATCCCTTTTGTGCCTGATGTGAAAGCTGATTTGACAGAGCATGTGGTTGAGGGCGGATTAAATGGTATCTTCCATTATTTGGCAGAACAAGAAGCCGCCATACGCAAAGATCCAGTGAAGCAGACAACTGCACTATTGCAAAAAGTATTTAGTAGCCAAAAATAATGATTTAAATATAGGCTATGTAATCTGACGATTCATCTTCGATTTGCCAGATTACACTTGATGCGTAAATTCCCTATTTGGTGCCAGATGCTTGCATAAGATTTAAATAGCATATGTTATTATAATGGCGTCTGGTTTGTGCCCATAAGAGACATTCACACTATCCATTTAGTAACTCTCTACTAAACGATCAACAGGACTTTTTACCCCTTTGCCACCACGGTTAATGACATGCGTATAAATTTCTGTGGTTGCAATATCAGAATGCCCCAGTAGTTCTTGAATCGTACGCAAATCATAGCCTGCTTCCAGTAAATGTGTGGCAAAGCTATGTCGAAAACTATGTGAGCGAGCAGGTTTTCTCACTTTAGCAGCATATACCGCTTTTTTAAGTTGTTTCGCAAGACTAGAAGGGTGCATATGATGGCGGCGTAAGATACCGGAACGAGGGTCTCGGCTAATATTATTAGAAGGAAAAAGAAACTGCCATGCGATTTCTCTTGCTGCATTGGGATATTTGCGAGCGAGTGCACCGGGTAAATAAACTTCTCCATATCCCTCTTGAATATCTTGTTTATGCAATCGTTCAACAGTATCAATTTGATCACGCAGACGAGAAATTAGTCTTTCGGGCAACAGAGTCGAACGGTCTTTGTTGCCTTTGCCGCCACGAACAATAATATTTTTACTACTAAAATCAATATCCTTAATACGTAGAGATAGCAACTCAGCTTTGCGTAAACCTGACCCATACATCAACTCAACTTGCAGCCGATGAACACCCTGTAATTGTTGTACGATGGCTGTAATCTCTTCTCTGCTATAAACAACGGGCAGCCTACGATATTGCTTAGCAGGTGTGTAATTTAAATTATTCACATCGACACCCATAAAGCGCCTGTATAAATATACGAGCGCATTCAACGCTGTACGTTGTGTATTAACAGAGCAATAGCGTGTGTTGGATAAATCCGCGAGAAAGTCCTCAATCTGTTTTGGCCCCATCGCTTTGGGGTGCTGTTTATTGTGGAAGTATATAAACCGCTTAACCCAATGAATGTAGGTTTGCTCTGTTCGATAAGCCAGGCCATTTTTTCGCATATGTAGCCGAAGCTGATCAAGCAGGCGTGGTGAACTTGAAGAAATAGTGACACGAATATCATCCATAATGACTCGCCAAAATACTGTATATAAAGACAGTATTTTAACCAACGAGAATCTATTGGCAAGCCCTTTATCAGTAGACCGATTCTCTTGATCAGTCTATGATGCCCTAAGTCCTTGATATATAAAGGATGTGTAATATTGATCAAGGGAAAACCGTTGTGCTATATATGTTCTCTAATCTCTTGATTACAAAATACATTATAGATTGTTATCACCTAACCAACTGTTTTTACTGAAAAAACGCCTAAACCTAGTTAAGGCTTACTTTTGATCAAGAGAATGGTGATAAGTGGAACGGGTCTATTGATTAAACTGTTAAATGAATATGAGCCAAGAACTAATTAATGCTGTGAGAAGTAAGCACATCCAGGATGTTAAGAGCATTATTGCTTCTGGTTGTGATCTTGAGCACTGCGATGAAAAAAAGATGACTGCACTATCACACTGCTGTGAAGTTCAGTCGCTAGAGATTCTAAAGGTGTTAGTCTCGGCAGGAGCCAATGTTAACCATAAAGATGAGCTGGGCTACCAACCAATAGATATTGCCAACTGGTATGGTGAATATCGAAACGGAGCTTATACGGAGCAAAGTAAACTAATGGTTGCTCACCTTAAGGAACACGGCGGTGAATCATTTAACAAGTAAAGGCAGCATCGCCCTGCGGGCTGGACGCGCTAACGCGCGCCGCTGCTTTAAGCGTTATAAATCTTGGGAGGGATTTTAGGTGGCTAAGGGTAATTGTCATTGTGGATCAATACGATTTGAAGTCATGTTGCCTAGTGGGCTCAATGACTTGAGTCGTTGCAATTGTTCCATGTGCTCGATGCGGGGAGCTATTATGGTTTCTGTGCCATTAAATGCTCTAACAATCAAAGAAGGCAAAGAGAGTTTAAGTATTTATCAATTTAATACAAAAACGGCAGAGCACTACTTTTGTTCAATCTGTGGTATCTATACGCACCACAAAATGCGCTCACACCCTGATAAATATTCCATTAATGTTGGTTGCCTTGAGGATGTTAATACAAATGAGCTTGGTGTAATACCTACCACGGATGGAAGGAATCATTCTTGTGACCGAAAAAGTAATTTATAACAAGGCGCAGCAATCACTCCCGTTGGTCGCTGGGACGCCCAAAACGCGTCGCTTTTTTGGCCGCCCCTGTGCGCGGCGTTATGAGTTTTAAGGCCGGCGAATGAATGAGCACAGAGATAGTAGCGACAGACTGACAATCGATTTTTATAGTATCGAGGCTGGTATGTACAAAAAGATTACCTCCGAAGTCGCTGCTAAATTTAGCCTTGAGGTAGCTGGCGATAAAACTAACGGCCCTGATGAAATGTTCCAAGATTTTAAAAGAGGTGACGTTGTTGTTGGCTTAGAGTGGGATAATTGGTCTGGCTATATAATAAATGCAAAAACAAAATCAGCAGATCCGTTGGTTCGTGAAATAGCAGGTTATATCGGTGCCAAATACAACTCATAACAAGTTGCTTAAGTACACTCCGGGCGCAAAAAGCGCGCCCTCCGCGGGACACCGCACGCGGCGCCCGTTATGGTTCACTAGGAATTGAAGTATGAAGGAAATTGATGGGGACCTTATCAAGTTAGCCTCTGAAGGCGAATTTGATGTGATCATTCATGGCTGTAACTGCCAATGCCAAATGGGCAAAGGAATTGCTCTTACTGTAAAAAACAAATACCCAGCGGCTTATGCAGCAGATTGCGCGACAGAAAAGGGTTCTAGAGAAAAACTTGGCACGTACTCAAGCGTAGAAGTAACATCTGGCGGGTATCGTTTTGTTATTGTAAATGCGTATACTCAATTCCACTGGCGTGGAGCAGGAGTAAAAGCAGACTACGAAGCAATTCAATCCGTAATGCAAAAAATAAAGGCAGATTTTCCCGGCAAGAGAATTGGTTATCCTTTAATTGGTGCGGGGCTCGCCAGCGGCGACTGGCAAGTTATATCTAACATTATCAACGACCAACTAATGGGCGAAAACCATACGTTAGTTAGGTTCAAACCATAACAAGTTTGTCCAGTTGACGTTTTGGTCTCCGCTTCGTTTTGGGGTGGCTATGCCACTTTACTCCAAAACTCCACTACAACCAAAACACAACTGACAAAGGCGTTATGTGTCTTGATCAAGTATGAAGAAGATTCTCATCTACGGAAACTCTGGTACAGGCAAGACGACATTCGCGCGTAGAATGGCGCGCATGCATGAACTAGCTTATCTTGATTTGGACACGGTAGCTTGGAGCGCTCTAGGAGTCAGAGAGTTAGAAGAAAAATCGCTAGAAAGTATTTTCCAATTTCTGTCCCTTAATTCTGACTGGGTTATTGAGGGCTGCTACGGGAAAATGGTTGAACTGTTGGTTGAAGAATGCACGGAACTGCATTTTCTTAACCCAGGTATTGAAGTAAGCCTTCGGAACAACGCAGAGAGAGTTTGGGAGCCACATAAATACACCTCCAAAGAGGAGCAAGACACTCAATTCGAAAAATTGCAACTGTGGGTAGCTGAATATGAGTCCAGAGATGATGAATTTTCGCTTCAATTTCACAGAAGGCTCTTTTCTAGCTTTAGTGGAGAAAAACGTGAGTACGAATTTATGCATGAATACAACACATAACAAGAACATGGTGGCGCAGCCTTCGGCTGCTGGGACGGTCCACTTCGTGGCCCGCCCCACATGCAGGCGTTATGTGTATTTGAGGATTAAGTGATAGATAGAATATTGACTCAATCTAAAGCAGAAGAGTTTTTGTGTGATT
>CANKXO010000005.1 GCA_947487765.1 uncultured Pseudomonadales bacterium
AGTGATACAGTAGGTATTGATCTGATAATATTTGATAATACAATTCAAGTATCGGATGTGACGTTTGCGAGTGATGGCAATGATTTATTAGTGAATATTGGTACCGATACCATTCGTATCACTAATAACCTGCTGGGTAATGGCTATGGCATTGAGCAATTTGAATTTTCCGATACACCTCAAACGATATTAAGCCTTTCTGATGTCCAGGTTTTATTAAATAATGATAATAATGACCCTATTGTTGCGACAACAATTGCCGACCAGACAATCACTGAAGATACAATGTTTAGCTTCACTGTTCCTGCTAGTACTTTTACGGATGCAGACGGTGATACATTAAATATCACTGCGACTTTGCCAGACGGTTCTGACTTGCCGAGTTGGGTGAGTTTTGATGGTACAACATTCAGTGGTACGCCATTAAATAGTGATGTGGGTAATATCGATATCCGTGTTACTGCGAATGATAACAATGGTGGCACGGTCAGTGATACCTTTACCTTATCTGTGACCAATAGTAATGATGCGCCTGTTGCTGGGAATGATACGGGAACGACGGCTGAAGACACAGTAAGAGTGTTTACCTTTGCGGAGTTATTATCGAACGACAGTGACGTTGATGCTGGTGATACATTGACGATCACGGGTGTATCGAACGAAAGCAACGGCTCAGTTGTACTCGATAGCGTAGCGCAAACCATTACCTTTACTCCAGCAACAGGTTACTCTGGCGCGGCGAGTTTCGATTACACGGTGAGCGATGGTGCCGGTGGTATGGAGACAGCAACGGTTGCTATCACTGTGACGGAGGCACCGAATAATGCACCGACTGTTGCGACGCCAATTAGTGATCAAACTACAGCGGAAGACGCAGCCTTTAGTTTTGTTCTTCCGGCTAATATATTTACTGATCTGGATGGTGATACGTTAACCATTGGTGCAACCTTGCCGGATGGCTCAGGCTTGCCAAGTTGGTTGAGCTTTGATGGTGCAACGTTCAGTGGTACACCGTTAAATGGTGATGTGGGGAATATCACTGTGCGTGTGACAGCCAATGATATGAATGGTGGTACGATCAGTGATGACTTTACCTTGACGGTTACCAATACCAATGATGCGCCAATTGTGGCGACGGCGATTACGGATCAAACTACAGCTGAAGATGTAGCCTTTAGTTTCACCGTTCCTGCCGGTACCTTTACCGATGCAGATGGTGATACCTTAACTATCGGTGCCACGTTACCAGACGGATCAGATCTGCCGACATGGTTAAGTTTTGATGGAACAACTTTTAGTGGTACACCACTCAATAACGATATAGGGACATTAACTATACGAGTAACTGCGGATGATAATAATGGCGGCACGGTCAGTGATGATTTTGTACTTACCATTAACGCAGACACAGGGAGTACACCAAACAGTATTCAAGGCACCAGCGGTAACGATACCTTGGTGGCTACCACTGCCAATGATGAATTGATCGGGCTTGCGGGTAACGATACTTATACTATCAATGCAGGTTCGGGTTCTGATCGTATCATTGATGCCAGTGGTCTGGTTGATCGCGTTGCCTTTGGCCCAGGCATTTCACGGGCGGGTATTACCATTGAGCGTGAAGGGCGTGATGCGGTACTTCAATTGGGTACACCGGGTGATGAAGTGCGCATCGATAATGCTTTTACAACAACGACTCATGTATTTAGTACAGAGAGTTTGCCTGCCCCTGTTGTGACACCTCGCAATTTACTCGTGGGTGCCTTAACGGATACCGGCCCTGGTATTGAAACGCATACGTTAGATGGAGGGCAGTTATCAGGAGGCGGTCCGGGTGATCTTACCTGGCGTGATTTGAGTGCCATTGTTGTCGCTGCTAATGGGGATATCACAAAAACGTCAGCGGATGGCTGGGAGGATGGTAACTTTGACTCTAGCGAGACCTTAGCCGCCAACGCGGATGGGTTTGTGGAATTTACTGTAGGTACCTTGGCTCAGCAAGTCTTGGGTTTTGCTGATGCCAGTTTACCTGTCAGTAATGCCTTTGAGGATATTAATTATCAAATTTGGTTGCAGGAATCAGGCGGGATTCTTATTTTAGAAGGCGGTGAATGGCGTTCTTCGCCTGGTGATTATTCGGCTGGCGATACTTTCCGTATTGAACGTCAGGGCGGCACCATTAACTACTCTCGCAATGGATCGGTCATTTACAGCTCAACGTTAACCAGTGCTGAAGCGCTGCGCTTCGAAGGCTTTTTATATAACAGTACGGCAGAGGTGACGGATATTACGGCATCGTTTGCAGCCGCCAGTGGTGGTGATGCCTACTACGAAGTGCCTGCTAATCCTACGTGGGAAGGTATCGCCACAGCGCTTTATGGTCCCGATGCTGTTGGTGTTGTGGATGAACTCCAAGCGATTTTTGGTACAACGGTACCGGCAGAAGGTACCCAGTTAACAGGCTTGCCAACCACTCTGGATGATAATGAAGCGATTGTTCCCGTGCCTGCCTATTATTCGGTAGCGGATAATTTAACATGGGCTGATATAGCGGAAGCGCTTTACGGTACAGAAAATGTTGCTAACCAGTTGCAGGCGTTACTGGAGCCTCTAGGCTATAGCGAAAACAGCTCGGAGATTCCGCAAATACATCTCAGTGCCAGTTTGGATGAAACCACTCAGCCGCCTGCTGTCGTCACGGATCATAGCCTGCTCTCTGGAGCGTTTACGACCGATCCGTTGGTTGAGGTTTCACATACTCTTGATTCAGGTCAGCTGCAACAGCCTGGTGGAGGCAGTGGCCCAGGAGGTATTGCCTGGCGAGACGCCAATGCGATCAATGTGGCTGCGGATGGCGATATCACAAAAACGTCAGCGGATGGTTGGGAAGATGGGAGTTTTGATTCCACCGAAACCTTAGCCGCCGGTGAAGCAGGGTTTGTTGAATTTACCGTAGGGACCTTGGCACAACAGGTGTTGGGTTTTGCCGATGCGAATTTGCCTGTTGCTAATTCGTTTGAGGAGATTAATTATCAACTGTGGTTACACGAATCGGGCGCGATTCTCATTTTAGAAGAGGGTGAATGGCGTTCTTCGCCAAGTACTTACGTTGCCGGTGATACCTTCCGTATTGAACGTCAAGGGGGCACTATTAGCTATTCACAAAATGGGTCGGTCATTTACAGCTCTACATTAACAAGTACTGAAGCGCTACGCTTCGAGGGCTTTTTATACAGTAGTACCGCAGAGGTGACGGATATTACGGCATCGTTTGCCGCAGCGAGTGCACCCGATTACTACGAAGTGCCTGCTGATCCGAATTGGGAAACCATTGCCACGACATTGTATGGTGCCAATGCAGCAGGTATCGCCGATGAACTTCAAGCGGCACTCGGTAATCCAACCTTAACGCCGGGTTTACAGTTAACCGGTTTGCCTGCCTCGCTCGTTGATCATGATGTTGCTGTCCCATCGTATTATGCGGTACCTGCAGGTGCTGATTGGGCCACTGTAGCAACGGCGTTATATGGCAGTGCCGATGTCGCTAGTCAGTTACAGGCGACACTGGAGCCTTTAGGTTATGACTTGGCTTCAGACGATAGAATTCTGCAAAGTGATTTGACGGTTACCGCTATCGAGCAATTTGAGTTTGCGGGTGACACAACAACGTACACTTTATCTGAACTGATTGAGCTTCAGGGGCTTGAAGTAACGGGTGATAGTAGCGATAACACACTCGAAGGCAGTCACTACAACGATACTCTCTCAGGTGGCACTGGCAATGATCAATTACAAGGCGGGATTGGTGATGATCATTATCAATTTGCTGCAGGCGATGGTCAGGATACGATTGTTGATACGGCCGGCAATGATGAGCTTACCTTTACGAATGCGACCGCGAGTGATTTATGGTTAGAGCAGTTAGGTAATGACTTAAGAGTGAGTGTGCTGGGTAGCCAGGATACCGTGACAGTAACGGATTGGTTTGATACGAATACACACCACCAAATTGAGACGATTCATGCGGGCACTCAAGAACTGTCAGATACATCGGTGACGCAATTAGTTCAGGCGATGGCCGCGTTTGGTGCACCAGTGAATGGGAATATTGTGCTATCGGATACCGAGCAGGAGGAGGTGACAACGGCGATTGCGTCTAGTTGGGTGTAATCAACACGGGTTGCTGTCATTGGTAATGGCGGAAGTGATATTTAAACCGTGAGACAAAAGAAACGCCCCTCGTTCAGTAGAGCGAGGGGCGTTTTATATTATTGGCTAACTGCTCGTTTGAATCATAACGAAAACGTTATTACGACTGTTTTATTTAATACAATGTATAGTTGGCACTTTTTTTCTCAAAAATCACGCTTTTCAACAAGTTGGCGCAAGCTATTATAGAAAATAATTCCTTGTAGGGACAAAATGGCCAGCACATTGATTGGGAACGTAATTAAATGTAAGCGGTGATTTAACACTCTGGCGTTAAATCACCGCTTACGAAATGTAGTCTATCAAATTAGCTATATGCTTAAATAGAAATGGGGTGTGTAGGGGTAAGATTGTCAACCACGGTATTGTTTTTTATATCGATGTTTATACTGCCCACAAAAAATAATTTCTACGAGCGATTTTTTTAATGTAACCATGACTTATATTGAAAATATTTTTTAGGGGTTAATGTTTAATGAAGATATTATTCATGGCTATATTTTTTTTGTGGTCAAGCTTTTCTTGTGGTGATGAGTGCACTGAACATTTAGACGCCTATATGAATGATTTGATGAGGATTGTAATCTCCAAAAGTGCTGATAAAGAAAGTAAGCATTTAGCGATTGATAAAATCAAGAAAGTTAACGTTCAAAGAGAAACGTTAACCGATTGTGAAATACGCTCTAACATTTTAGGTTCGGATAAAGTGATTTATAAAAGACATAAGATGCTGTCGTTATCTACATGTTAACGTTTGGTCAATATAATTCTTCTGACCATAAAAAATAGTGTATAGACGAAGAAAGATTAATCGTTATTTACCACCTGGTGAAAATAGATTAGGGAAGGATGTTCTATTTGATTTGACCGTGGGGCAATTAACGCTATTCGCAATTGTTGTTGAGTACAATTCTGTGAATGTAAAAGAGTTGGCTGGTTTTACTCTGTGTAGCGAACAAAAAATTAATAGTGATTTGCAATATCTTATAAACAATAATTTTTTGGTTAAAAGGTGTAGTGCTTACTATTCTGTTTTCTATATTCCTACTGAATTTGGAATGGCCGTGTTTAAAGACACTGTGAACTCAATAAGTTACATGAAAGAGAGTGATTAGTTGTTCGTATCAATTTCCGTTTTCAAATTGGGTGTTAGTGAACGATTTAGATATGCCATCGATCGTTTTAGATTGTTATCAACAGTTTTAGACGGCTAAGGGGTTATTTGAGTACAATGAAGCATAAAAATAAAATAAAGCGCCGTATGGTCGTTTTATTAGAAAGCTATGCAAGGAATAGCAAATGAAAATATATACAATTTTAGCCCTAATATTATTTGTACTCTCTGGTTGTACAAGCCTTCAAAAAAACATAGAACCAGAGCTTCATGTGATCGGTGTGTATGAAGGTACCATCCCTAAGGATGACGGTAAGCCTTGGTGGTCAAAGTGTAAAGAAAAGTCTAACGTTTCATGTCATCAATCTATGACTCAAAAATCTAGGGAAGTTGGTGGCGAAATAATGATTCATATTTCTATCACTAAAAAGCCAATCATATTGGCATTGTCATCCTATGATAAGACAAAATGGGTTATTAAAACGGAAGGCGCTGTTAACATAAAGAAAATAGTATTGTCAGGTTATCATTCACAGTCAGTTTCAGGGTTGCCAGAAAATACCCCTGTCGATGTTTATACTAATGATAGCTCTCCATGTAAAAAATGTTTTCAAGGGCAAGGCTATTTTTATTCCTATAAATCGCCTCCGACTAAAAAGCTCAAAGAAATAACGGGCTTGATGCCAACGTCATGGCAGGGAAAGTATCAAGGTAAAGAATTTTCTATATTTAGTGGTATGCCTGCGGTTAACTAGTATTTATCCATATAAGCACATTAAACATCGCCCAAAAAAAGCGTGGGCTGGACTCGCTAGCGCTCGCCTGTGTTGGCGACGTTAAAAATTTGAGAGTTATGGATTAAGAGTCTTGGTCCATTGTGGCTGGGACAATCAATAGATTTAGTTTTTTTGAATTGGGTGGTTGTCGAGTGATTTGGAATTAAGTATCAACGGATTGGGGTTTTTTATATTGGGTGTCGATCAAGCGACTTAGAAAAATCATCAATCGTTTTAGATTGTTTTACGCTGGATACCAGTTAACGGCTTATGTTCTTATCAACAGTTTTAGATTGTTAAATTGGTTGTTAGCGAATGTTTTTGATTTTATCGTTTTTTCTTTTACGTTTATCAAGCGATTGAGTTTGTATCATTTGGTTGTTGTGTAGCGATTTAGCTAACACTTTCAATATGTAACTAGGGATTTAGCATTCTCTTGTATGCATCCCTCTCTTACCAAAACTTAGCCTTTCTCAAACGCTTGAAGCGTCCATCTATAAGTCTTTGAATTTAAAGGGTTTTAACGACGGACGGCGAACGGGTTATCTAGGAGAGTGTTAGAGAATATGGGCGTAGAGAGAGAATATTAGTGTGAAACATCCGCTTTTGCTTTGGGCTTAAAGTCCGCAGAGCCCGCCGTTACTGGGCCGTAGCGCGGGGGTTCTGCAATAAAAAAGGCCAACGGAGAACCGTTGGCCTTTGTCAAATGGTGGAGGCGGGGGGACTTGAACCCGCGTCCGTAAAAGTCCGTTTTCAGCCATTGTCCGTCATTACTAGCAAAATCAATCACTTACAAATTCCTCATGTTTAACACATAAGCCTTTGTCAGTCTTAATAAGTCACTAGTTTCGACACTTTTTCGACACCTAAAATAAGGGTAAGAGTTCTTTTAATTAATTTCTTAATTTGGCTAGTCTAGGTGGTTCATCATAAGAAAATTGGAATTTAAAAGCTCCATTATTCAAAATTTCAAGGTCACAAATTGTCCATGGTTGATTAGCATTTCGGGCCATTTTTTCTCTTAACTCTTCAAAACAATCTGTTGCATCAATGCCTAATCTAAGTTCATTTGATTGCCCTTCAACAAAATAGTTGCTTTTAGGGCTCATTATAATTTCACCATCAACATCATCGATTTCAATATTAGCTGTTATTCTGTCCCAATTTTCGGAAACAAGAGCTAAAACTTCTTGAACAATTTCCTTCTGTAATGAAGTAGTCATATATTCCTTAAACTAATATATTTGATTAACCTAACTCTGATAATCTTGGTGGCTTATCATAAGAGAAGTTAAATTTATAATTGCCATCGCTTAGTATTTCGAGATCGCAAATTGTCCAATTACGACTCTCTTTATCAAACTGGGCCATTGAGTCTCTTAAGTTCTCAAAGTACTCTGACGCCTCAAATGTTAAATCAAACTCTTCAGATGTTTCACCTTGCCATGTATCACTCTCGTCACTGCTTACCAATTCGCCATCAATATCATCAATTTCAATGTTGACGGTTAATCGATCCCAGTTTTCTTTTATATTTTCTACTATTTCTCTTACTATACTTTCTTGCAATTCAATACTCATTTAGTAATGTTTCGTCCGTTAATAGATCTTAGCTAAGACTTTCAATTTCATCGGCTAATGACTGATCCCATTCAAAGTCTATACTGAATTTTCCAGAAGGAGCAAGAGTGAATTTTGCTCTATTCCATTGGTTTGAGTCATTTTCTGTTGTAATGCTGTGCAATTGATGGAAGTCCTTGGTTAATTGACGTCTATCAAAATTCCTAAACTTAAATGAGGTGTAGTCTTCCCCACTAGAACACCCACCTTTAAATTTTATTGCATCGTCGGCAGCTCGTTCTACATTTAATATGGCTTCATCCCAACCACTATCTGTGCTATTGATTATATTTTTAGCAATACTTAGATATATCTCATCAACTGTCATTTTTTAACCGCCTGCTTTATTTGCAAATTCAACAAATTCTTCTTCACCATCAATATCATATAATACCTCAAAAGCGGTTGGTCTTTTACTTGCACCGTCATAAATGGGTTGTATATCAACATTGACTTGCTTTCCCTCTTTAAGCGCATTTGCCCAATCATTTTCCATTCGTTTCCACGCACCTCTATTGAGGTTGGAATTCATCGGTGCATAGTTAATTTGTTCACCCGGACCATCGAATATAGAGGCGACTAAATGCCCACCATCATCGTCATCTAAACCATCTTTAATGCCATCCAATTTAGCTGATTTGCCTTGTTGGTAGGTGTTCCGATCACGAGTATTAAGGTCTAGATCGCCCGATACACGTTTAACTCGGCCCATATCATCAGTTTCATAGGTGTGACTGCCAACTTTATATTTATGATTAGGCGTGAGTTCACCGTTGAGTTGCTTATTCCAGCTACCTTTTGCGCCGGGTTCTAGCTCGGTAACATCCGGATCAGGTTTGGGCTTGGTTTTAGCTTCAGGTGCATCAACATCCGGTTTAGGCTTGTTGGGCAAGTTTTCCGGATACACCTTCATAGGTGGCTTTTCAATTTTTAATGCTGGTTTATCCAGCATCTTGGCTAAGTCCACCATGTCATCAATAGCCTTAACCGTGAATGGACCAATGCGTTTAGTGGCACTGGCAGCGCGAGCAACCTTTGCTGTTTTGGCGCTGGCCTGTCCAGCACGACGAGCGACATTGCCCGCGCCACCCGTAGCAAAAGCAAGTAATACCTCGACGCCGATTTCAGAAAACACACGAATGCCGATCGTTCGGCTATCTCGGTACTCAATCGACTGATACAAGCTATCAAGGTAATCAATAATAAGTTGGCGGGAGACAGGATCATCTTTAATACGATTAAAGACCATTAAACCTTCGCGAGCTTTTGCCACTAGTGCTTCAGCACTGTCTAAGGCATTGCCAATGGCAATACCCATATTCTCAAGGTCTTGTTTAATGGCGTCAACATCACCAGACAACACTTTTTGCTGGAAAGCATAAGCAGCCTTTGCCGCATCAAGAGCAAAATTAATCGTATCGCCCGCAATCGTCACCACTAATTTAACGATGTCCCATAGGCCCACGACTAAATCGACAACAGTATCAACAACCTCAGCACCAACATCATAAACTTCAACGGTTTCACGCCATAAACCCCAACGATCCCAGTGCAATTGGTCAGCTTTGTCTTTGCCTATCCAGCGAGTGACGATATCACTCCCTAACTCTTCGGCGAGTTCATTGCGTTTGTCAGCAATAGGATCACCGGCTTGATCGTGTCTTGTTGGGTTACTGTAAATAGGGTCGTTACGATCAGCGAGGCGCTTGGAGGTTTGTTCATCCACCTTAAACACTTGGATACGGCCCGATAAAATAAATTGCTCTAGTTCTGTGCGAACGCTATCGGTAAACCAATAGTCAGGAGCAGGGGCTTCGAGTCGATAGATATCATTGAGGTGGTCAAGTTCTAGGTGCCATGTGAGCATGTCTAATTCTTCACTCGCTTGCATGACATCACCACTAAAACCTTCACGTTTTAGTATCAACCAGTAAGAGGGTTTAAATTCATCAGAGGCAAAAATCCAATAGACATCATGGATTTCAAAACCGACTAGGCGGGGGTGGCCAAGCGTTAATTGAGTAACAGGCATGGGAGGACAATCCTTATCTCTTTTTAGATGATCAAGATTGTTAAATAGCCCCATGGGTTTGTCAAAATTAACTACGTGATCATTATCACAGTTTGACCCATGGGAACGATTACAGGGACAGAAAATTTTAAGGTGTTGTTTTTGGTGTCATTATTTGTTTAAATAATATTCATCAAATTCATTGTGTTTTGATGCTGTGAAAAAGGACGTTCGCAAAAAGTTGTTGCCCAGCGTCCGCGTCACCTGCCTAGTGGTGAGCACGTCGGGGGCAACCCGACTCCTAACGGTTTCTTGCTTTGCGAATTTTCGCGCCGCTTGTACACGGCTGATAAAACCCTTTTTTAAAGCGGCCTTTCGCGTCACGTCCTTTTCTAACTTTTCTTGGCATTCTGTAATTCTCTTTCGTTTAATTGAATCCGTGTTTCATGATCATCCACTCTGGTATCAAGTTGATCTATCTTTTTAACCAACCGTAAACCGACCCAACCGAGTACGCCATTCGTAATAATTAAATCCGTCATACCTAATAAGTCTGTCATTTACTTTCCTTTACCCTTAACTAGTGTATAAATACTCGCCGCACCAGACACACCCGCGACTAACTCTGGCGTGATAGCGCCTGTGCCATAACGGTGTATGGTGTAAAAATAAAAGCCCATCTGTGCAAAGGCTAAGGTTTGTCTGCCCATCTTATGAATCGCATCAACAATGGGAATGGTGGGTGTTTGTAATTCTTGCAGATAAAAAGCGGCCTTTAATTCTGCCGCTTTATCTTTATCTGTCACCATTTGATCAATAATATCCATCCCTTTATTCACAAAGTTTGTACTGCCAAATAATGCACCTAACCAGCTCATGCTAAGGCAATCCCTTCATTAATGGTTCGATCTGAATAATACCGCGCATAGTCCTGACCATTTTCATAAATCGTGATTGCTCTCATTAATGGCAACAGTGATTGTGATAAATCGAGTTCAACGGTGGGCGCAATACCCATGGTTTTAGACACAAAATTAACGTAAGCCGCTGTATGGTTTTCATTGGTCGGCGCCCATCGACTAATCATGGTTTGTATCGTATTGATGCCTCGTCGATGATAGTTACGCAAAATGCGCGTCATGGCTCTAAAGCCGTATTGTGGGCTGACAAACTGCACAAAGGCTCCATCCGTTTGCACCTCAGACATCCCTTGCCAACGGTCATTAGTAATCCGAATATTACCGGGATTATTGTTGCGGATACCGCGTGGCAATAAACCCGCATTTAAAATGTTAGGATTATTGGTGACGGTTGTTGGTGCCGGTGTTGGCTGTGCCGGTTGTAGTACGGTATTGGTTCCGACAGGTAATGGTGTCGTGGTTGTGTTAGTTATGTTGGTTTTCTTAGGTTTCAATAGAATAACTCCAAGTAATAATAAAAAAGGAATAGCAAATGTAGGCATAGGGCTACCGCAATAATTGTTGAATTGCACGGCGAATCACTTCACCCATCAGTGCCGTTAATACCGCCACTAACACAAAGATAAAGATTTTCATGGTGTGTCCTCCGTGGGTCTGGATACGGGCGGCACACTGACTAACTCCGCCACATACAACCAGTCGCCCGTTTCACCTAATACAGTAATCGCTTGATTGGTTTTGAGCGTTATCTTTTCATCAGGCAACAACGGTGTGCCGGCATTTTCTTCACCGCCTAACCAGATTGCTTGTTGATTGGTTTTACTGGCCGATAAGATCAATTCTTTACGCAACGCATTACCGGAAATCGTAATAGGTAATACAACGGGTTCCGTCATAGTGTCACCTCTTCAAAAATAATCGTCGGTAAGGCTTGGTAGACGATAGCTTCTTGTTGCAATTGCACCGTGTTACACGACTCATCAATACACACGGGATTCTGTACCACGGCTTGTACAATGTTGTTATTCGGGTCAATCCCAATAATCTGATCTGGCGCTATTTCAATCGCGTTCTTTACATCGATTGCGGTACGTTTATCCACGAGTAAATCACTGGTATGCAATTCAATCGTATTCACCGCCCCGGAAATATTTTCAATACGAATAGCTCGGTCATTGGGGCTAACATCCCGTAAATGGATACGGTCTTTTTCATCCACAATAATGGGTGTGGTGCCACCAATGGTTAATTCAACGGGTCCAGTCGCTTGAGTAACAATCAGCCACTTGCCTTCAAACTGTATACGTTTCACCTCGTCAGGTTGCAAAGTAAATTCTCTTAACATTTTTCCTCAATACGACTAGTTTGCTATATATAAAAATCTCATTTAGAATTATTTAAAACCTATAAAATATTTATTATGAACCTATTAGAGCTTTCTGAAATTTTAATAAACTTTTCTATTACTGCTGTTAATTTCTCTGTTGCCTTTATACATTTTTTGGAGGCATGGGCCATCGTTATTACGTCAACATTATCTGTTTATATTTTTATTAAGCATTTTAAAAAAAACCTGAATTTCTAAAAATAAACGTTTTTTAAACAAAAACGCTATTTTATTACACAAAAATATTCAATCTTTAAACAAAAACACTATTTTATTACACAAAAATGTTCAATTCTTAAACTGCACACTCGATTTAAGTTACTATTTTTTTCTCAATAAAAACACCACAATAATCAATATCACCCCACCGGCCAGAGCTAACAAAATAGCGGCATTATTGCTGTTGGACGTATTAGCAAAACCAGCCACAAGATCCTTAATTTTCTTAAAGGCATTGGTTTGTGCATTACCGGCAATGGCTAACGCATCGCGATTGGTTTCTTGCGATTCCCGAATAATGTCACGCCCAAATTCACCGACGGTATTTAAACTCTCTGCCCCAAAATTAAATGCCTCGTCTAAAGCATCGGCACTAAACGTAAACGCTTCTTGAATCGCTCCCGCATCGGTAATATCTAAATTAAATTCGACATTCGACGCATCCCCAATATTCTCGACACTAAAATCGTCAAGATTGAGTGCGACTGCATTATCATTTTGTTGCAGGTTGGAATTGTCCGTATCGACAATGGATGTACTCGACGTACTGGAGCTTGAACTACCACCACCCATACTTAAGCCTCCTGTAAATATTTTTTGTAGACGGTTTCATACGGGGTAAACCCTAAATCAACCACCAAACGATTTAAGCCTTTGCGTTGAGTGTGATAACGAATAGACCCGATACCTTGCGCTTGTGCGCTGTCGTGAACCAATTGTGTGACTTGTTTAAGGTCACACCCTTTGTAGCAACAAATCACCAGCTCAGCGGGTTTATAGTCAAAGTATTCCACACGGCTAACCATCCATGATTTACCGTTGTCGGTATTAATTTCCCAAAGCTGGGCAACTCGATTATTCACCTGTTGCTTTAAACTGGGGAGATCACCGCGCAGGGTTTCACTTAATCCCGCTGTGGCGTTATCTAGCCATTGAGGATGTAAAATAATTTCAATCATTAATTGCTATCCCTTTCTTAACAGTAGAACGGCAGCAAACCCCACCACCGCAATGATCGCAATGGTGGCACTGCTAATACCTTGGCTAGAACCAATACCGGCATTACCGCCGACATTAAAGGATTGATCAGAGGTTAAACCTGATCGTGCGGGACCAGCGGCCCCACCTGATGCGGATAAACTCGTACCCGCCGCACCGGCACCGGCCATATCAACTCCTGAATAGTTTGAAACGTTGTAGTAAGATAAACACCAGAAACAAACCCACCACGATACTGGCGGCGGTAATGCCGGTGCCTAACTTCTCACTCGTCGCGGCACCCGTGACAAAACCACCCGTGCCAATCAAACCGGCACCGACTAAACCCGCGACAATGGGCGCAGCGACTAAGGGTAAGGCCATGATTACTTCCCCTTACGTAACAAGAAAAAGGCCAGACTGCCTAAAGCGATCACCAAAACAGACACTGGAATACCCAACTGTGCAGCAAAACCATTAAGCGGCCCGAAACCATTTAAGGGCTGACCGCTGGGCAATTGCGATTGTCGGACCGGCTGGCTCACCGTATTGGGGTTGCCAAATTCACCGATGCCTTCGGATTGCTCCGAGGCATCTTCGCCAAACTCTTTGATAATCACTTTGTCCGTGACCTTATCCAAGGTATCGAGAAAGAAACCGCCGAGCTGATTAAAGAAACCGCCACTAGACGCACCTGTACTGCTCTCTGCTTGCATAAGCCCTCCTTACACGCCAACGGCAGTGGGTAGAATTTCCAGTGTTTCAAAGATCGCTTCAAAATCACCGACCGCCGTTTTATCGACGATCATTTCAAAGGTTGAGCCTTGGGTACGCAGAGCATCGGCAATACCAAAATCCGTTTTAACCGGATCAAAATGATAAATGCCTATTTGCGGACGCTTCTCAAACCGGCGCAGTGAGTAGTTATTATCTGCAAGTGGCTTATCAAACAAGGTGATACCGTTGCGCTTGATCTCCAAGTTGCGAATGGAGTCATCAAACATATGCACACGACGAATACGCACAGGGTTTGTGGTTTTATTTTGGTTAACAAAGTTTTTAAAGCGGTTCTCACCTGCCACACCACCGTTCATGACATCACGATACAAACGCGGCACGGTTAAGCGTTGTAATTGTGAAACGCCTAGAATGCCTTCAGCACGAATAGAGGCCACGGCATTGTCATCAGTTTGGGCTTGTGTCGGTGCATCGGTTTCGATTTCCAGTACGATATTCTCACCGGGCAAAGTCACTAATGAGGTTAAGTTCTGCCCCTCCTGAGTCGTCATTGAAAAGTCAGTAAACGGAATCACCCATTTGCTATCTTCAATGTAATCATTTTTAAAGCGCTGGATCATTCGCAACACAGAACCCGTCACATCAATGAGGGAATCACCGTTCATCGACAACGTAACCCGACGAATTTGGTCATTGTTTAGATTAACGCCGTGTAAGGTAATTTCTTTATAGGTAATACCTGCCGGTAATTGCAGGTTAAAACGACCGTTATAGCCGTTAGAGGATGATCCATTGAAGGAGTCGAAATCAATTTCGGTATGACGCATAAATGACCCTCCTTAGCCAACAGCTCGGTTAAGTTGAGGGACATTTTTAATCGCGAATTTAACAGTGATCATAGCGACCACAACAACGGCGAAAGTGCCGACGAGTTTTTTAGACGAAGCAGACATAAGTTAACCTTATAAACAGTAAAAGAAAGTCTCAGGGACTGTTTACAAGGCTAACAAGAGGTTCCGGAAATAGATCAATAAGTTTATTAATATATAATAAACTTATTGATCCTAACTTGTGATATTTATTAGGCTTATGGTTTAAAGTATTCTACTAACTGATTATATTCATCTTCTTCAGAAGATTTTGATTCTTCCAACCATTTATCAGCAAGGGACTGCTTTCCTTCTAATTCTCTAATTTTAGCAATAAAAAACTGCAATGCGGATTCACTGCGAGAATTTATTCTAGGGGCTATAGTTAACGTCTTTTCAAGAAAATCTCCATATTTGGCGATTTCACTTGGTTCATTACTGGACTTTGCTAGCGCGTAAACGACAGGCCCTTGATTGTAGTAATGTATTTTATTATTGCTTATATAATATTTCGCTAGATTAGGTAAGCCTACTGCCGCAGCTGCGAGAGAGAGGTTGGTCCCTTGTTCTGTTCTATTAAGTGCAACATTAAACACAAGTACAAGTGCAACAGTTGCTGCTGCAACAGAAGCAGATAAAAAACCAGCACCGAATGTTGAAGAAGATATTTTGTCATTTCCTCCTCTATCTTCGATTAATTTAAAATTATCTGGAGAGCGTATGGTAACTTCAGGCTTGTTAGGGATGTAATGTTGGCTTTCTAATATTGCAGTGATAGATAAGTAATCTTTGAATTTGAGAAAAGGTATTGTAACCTCTAGTGTATCATCGCCATCAACAACCTCATAATCCAATCCAGTTATTGTATTAATACCACCATTCTTTATCTCTACACTTTTGGCTCGAAGTTTAAGAACTATATCTTTAACCGATTTTGAAGATGGATTTGAAATTTCGATAATATTCGCGCCAACTTTTTTACCATCAAGATCAATAGGAATAGATTCTTTAACTGAATATTTTAGCTTTGGTTTTATACGCCTGAAATACTCAAGAGCAAGGCCAGCGACCAGAGTCACTAGAAGTGTAATCAATGCAGTAATGGCAATAGATCCTATATTTTCCATAATTCTCTCTAACAGTTATGAGGCAAACTTCCGACTAAACAAAAAGTGCTTAGGTGAATTTTACTAGTTAATTACAAATAATAACAAAATCAATAATTTGTCGCACTTTCTTTAATTAAAAAATAATCTGGCTTTGTTTAATATGAAATTAGATAGTGTGCTTACCTATGCACAGACAACAGCTAGTGGTTGGCTGATTTGATTTAAAGGTGTTGCATGACTAAAGCGTGGAACATTATATTTAAAAGTTACATTGCCTTTGGTCAGCAGCCCTCGGGCTGGACTCCACAGTAAATACGTAAGAGGCTCTCTAGGGATTTTGTTGATTTTAACGCCAAGCTTCTTCGCCATATATTTAGCATCGTCATCGGTATTGTGCTGACACACATACAAGTAAGAACTGGCATTCATGACAGACTTATCGACCTCTTGACCACGTTGTACAGTAGCGAAGAGTATTGCACCTAAACCTAATGATTGATTGACTAATACACCCCAATAACCGGAGGCTTTACCGGTATTGGTGACGGCGGCTAGTTCCTCCACAATAATCACCGCTTCTTTTTGCCGGTTCCAGATATGAGCCAGTCGACAAAAGTTATCAAACTCTTGTTTGCTAAAACCGGTAGGCACATAGCTAAAGCGCCCATTGCCTTTGGTCGTTTTTAACGTGGTTAATAAGTCAGGTAATGTTTTAATGACAGTGAGGCCCAATGAGGGGCCGTATTCATTTTTAGCATCCCACACTAGAACACGTTTGGCTTTTCTTGGGTCTTTAATCATTGCCTTAATCGGTGTGCTTTTGCCTGATCGCGTAATGCCGATAAACAACCCCATAAGACCATCTTGACGTTTACCCATTGGTGAAAGCTCCTGTAGGTTTCTCTGACTCTTCGCTGAACATAAACGGGCCAGTACCGGATGATGCTGGCTTTTTTGCGTCAGCTTCTTTTTGTTTTTCTTCTGCCTCTTCTTTTGCTTGTTGGTCTCTGGCTTGACTCACCGCTTTCACTAACATAAACGTGGCAGTAGCCGCGCCTAACTCTTCTTTGTAGCGATCCAGTAAACCGAAAATGCCACCGGGAAAATATTTAATGATGAGTACCGCATAAGCGTGTGAGGCTTCATCCGTTTGTTGCTTGCTAATGGACACATTGGCAAACATTCCGATACTTAACCGGAGTGTGGTATCAATCATCTGTTGCGCCATCGCAATTTGGGCTTGTTGTTCGGCTTCGGCCATGGGATCAATCGTTGGTTGTGCGGCTTCGGGTTCAATACCTATGGCTTGCTCGGCTGCTTCAAATTCCGCATTAATCGTTTCGGTTGAAGTATCGACTTCGTTCATGGTGACTCCTTATAAAAATTCGCTGAGTGATTCTAAAAAACTCGGGGTCTTGACTGGTTTAAAGGGTTGCCCATTGGTTTTGATGGCCGGTGTCCCTTCAACCGGTGCAGGTTGCTCTTCTACCGGTTCTGTTTTGGGTTCCTCTAGTGGGGTTAACCGGTTTTGTATTCGCGCTTTGGCCTCTTTGCTTTGGTAGCTGGTAAATGTGCGGCAACTAGTGCAGCTAATAAAATATTTTTTGCCATCAAATTGAACCGGCTGTGTGTCGTTACATTCTGGACAATTGGCATGGCCTTTGGTGGTTTTAGGCATAGGTTAATAATTCCTTTGGTGTTAACGTCTATGTGTATTCATTGAATAAACTACCGGATGCTTCCGGTAATGAGTCCAGAATTTTTTTGTAAAAAAAATAAATAGACTTTTTTCTAAAAAGTGAGGTTTTTAGTACGTTTTCTATAGATATATATAAGTACAACCAACTTTTTAAAGGCTTACCTTATGTTATATAAACTGCTAAAAATCTTAGAAATTGTTTGCAGGATTATTGAAATTATTTTGTTACTAGCTGATTTTTTCTAGCTAGAGCTACAGTACTCTTGCCATATCGAGCCGGTATTTTCCGGCTTTATCCAATTCAAGACTTGCTGTTCATACTCATTTTTTACTTGATGCCATTCGGTATCGGATCGATGAACCCAATCAGGAATCCGGGCGAGTCGTCGCCAGAGTTTTCGCCGTTCTATTTTTTTATAGAGGGTATTAAAATAAAGGGAGTCTTTGGCTCCCGGTGTTTTACCGGGTAGCCATGCCATGCCGGGTTCTTTTTTGGGTAAGAACTCATTACCGGGGTCTTCTTCATTCACGCACCAGTTAAAAAACCGGTAGGCATCGCCGGTGTTTTTAATGACGACTTGGTATTGATTGCAGCGAATGGGTAATTTGTTTAATGTGTCCCGAACCTTAGCCAGTTTTTTACCAAGTCGTTGGCGTAAACCTTTTTTATCTTTGGGTATGGTGGAAAGGGCTTTGTTTAAGCGTTTACGCTCTCGGAATTGCTCGCCGTATTTTTGGGTAAGGTGGTCGTACACATCGACAATCAATTGGCTAACGATATGCAGTTGTGCTTTGGCATACGTCACCCAACCGGGCGCACGAGCCACTGAACTAATGCCGTAGCGGTTGCCTTTGACTTCGCCTTGGGTATCACTGTCTTGTGCTTTAGAGAGGTAGCCAGCGGCTTTTGCCATATAAGCACCGGCACACAATGAGTCTTTAATTTTTTCTAAATGAAAATACCCATTACCCCAGAGCTTTTCGATACGCGCCGCCCATTCCTTGAAGATCCTAAAATCCACTCGCCAGCCCAAGAGCATATGAATATGGGGGTTGTCTTCGCCCTCATCGTTTTTAGGGACTTCGACCACCCAGCAATAGGGTAAGCCGTCGGTATGGCCATCAATGCGTTCACCGCTCTTGGTCGTCCAGCCTCGTTGATACATTTTCTGTAAGGCATCCATGGTGCGTGATACTTCTTTTTGTATCGTCGTTTCACCGTTAGCAATTTTTTCTCTGACCGCTTCTTTAAACGTACCGGTCACAAAGGTTTTATAGCCGCCTTTTTTCACAGCCATAAACGCGCAGCTTTCTGCAATCTTAGACGCGCCCCGGTGTGACAACATATCAGAGATTCGTTGCCCGGCTTGTTCCGGTGGCTGTAGGTTTTGTCCATCGACTTCGGTACGTAGTCTCCACTCGTCAGCCCATTCTTTAAATTCCACTACGGCACGACAACCGGCAGTATTTAATGGCGTGTGATATTTTTTATGTTCGACTTCAGTAAAATGAGGCTCTGTCGTTTCACCCGTTTCAAGCATGTGTTGGTGATTGTGTTTAAGGCGTTGTTCGTCGGTTTGAAACAATGCTTTCTTGTGCTGTAAGTTCAGCGTTTCTTCGACTGTCGGACTTTTGGACGCCTTGACTAGCCTATGCCTTTCCGCTTCGCTGCAAGGCTGACCGCCAAAAGATTTAACCTGATTTAAGGTCATGCCATCGGCGAACACAAAAAACGGGTCAAGAGACCCGTTAAATGTTTTGGTTGGTAAAAGATGTTTTGGAATGGTTGTCATTCGTTAGATTGTTCCTCGTAAACGTCTACTAAAAAACCATCATTGCAATTAGTGACTAAACACAAATTGCCTTCATTATTGTTTTGCTGAATAAAACCCATCGCCTCCGGATAGGTATCAAAGGTCTCTGTATCAATTATCTCCATCGCCATTTATTCATGGCCTCGAAAAATATGTATCAAGACTTGATTATTCGCGAGTTCGAGCTGGCAAAAATAATCCTTCTCAATGAGTGATTCTGCAATTTCTTGTGCTTCTTGTGCATCGTTAAAGCGGTAGGTTTTAATTTTTTCGATCATCATGCAGCGTGCTCCTGTGGGTGTTCAAAACCGGGTATTGGGGATTCTTGTTGTGTGAGAACTTCGCGCCGGGTTTCTGCCCAGCGTTTATAAAAGTCATCGGTAAATTGCCAGTCGGCAAATAAGGTGACGGATGCCGCGAGAAATTGCTCGCAGACTTTTGTCAGTACGTCTCGCTGCGCCGGGGTGAAGTCTTCGATGGGGGTTTCCGGATAAATACCGGTAAAGACTTCGCCACATTCCCGCTGTGCAATAGAGAGTAAAGCGACTCGCGCCCATAAAGGCAGCATCTGCCATGCAAAGGCAAAGCAATCAAAATGATCAAGGTGCTGATCATCTTTTAAGGTGCCCGCCAACCCGTCCATTAAACGAGTAAAGTGATCAGCATCGCGAATGGATAACTGAATATTGGCGAGTAGGTTTTTAATAAGAGAGGGGGATAGCATCATGATTTACCTCCTTGGCTTAAGTCGCCTTCGTTAGCGCAATCAATGGCTCGTTGCATGACATTAACCATGCGGTATTTGCCAAGCTTAAAAGATGGTAAATAGCCGCGTTTAATCCAGCCATCTACTGTGTCCTTGGTCACGCCTACCGCTTGTGCATATTGCTCCATGGTCATTTCCGGTATCGTGACTGAGATTGTTTGTGTGTTTTGTGTCATAAAGTGTTATCTCTCCATAAAATGCAGGCACAAAAAGGCCCCATGAACCCAAAAAAGACCGTTTTTCAGATTCAGTTCAATAGAATAAAAAATGTACTATCGTTATATGCAAATTTGGCGCTGGGAATCAGCGGGAAGCGACTAGAAAAAGTGCTTCATGCGAGAGTTAAAAATCAACTCATTTTGGGTGCTTTACCTCCTGTTTTTCGACTCTATGCAAATGAATATAAACAGGTCGAAACCATCTGTCTATACCCTTTTAGTGCTGTAAAAATAGGGTTTTAATGCAAAACCGTCTTTAATCTCCTTTGTCCGTCATTAGTCAAAATATTGAATAAAATTATTTTTATTTTTTTTCAAATTAATTGTAGATTTAAATGTTTAATGACCGAAAATCCGACGTTTTCCGAGGTAGGGCATTCAAAGAGAATGGGGAAAATCAGGCCGCTTTCGATACTGTATAATTATACAGTATTTTGGGTAGAGAATACCACTTCAATAGGCTTTTGGCGTTTAACTCATCCTCTGGTTTGACAATGCAGAGAGAGGGCGTATCCTTTGCAGTATGGAGCCTAGAAAACTCCCACAAGGCGGGTAGAACCGCGACTCGGTAGCACGCGGTTTTTTTGTGCCTGTTATTTGCTGCCTCCTCGTAATGATCGGGAGGTCTGGGGAATACAATACCTTCGGGAAATACCCAGAGCAGTCCTTGTGCTGTTTTCTAGCCTCCTGATCACCCTTAATGTTGAGGGTGGTCTCTTTTTTCGCAAACTAGAAAATTGCATAAGGAAACCATCATGAAAAATTTTACACCGTGTACCATTGATCCCACCTTACTTGAAGACGCCATTGATACTCTGATTGAGTGTATTCACTGTTTAACCTACTTATCAGATTCTCTCGCAGCCCATACCCCGAAAGACTTTAGCGATGCCAGTCTAGATGGACTCCGGCTATTGATGGAATGTGTCAGAAAGTCGCTAAAACATGAGAAAGCCGAGCTGCAAAACGCACTTCACATCAACCGCTAATGACCGTGTTGCGCCTCTGACGGAGGCGCGACTATCGCTGATTTGTTATACTGTTTGCCTATACAGTATGGCGATTCTCCTAGCCCTTGATTGAAGGGCACCGCCATACCTTGGGATATAGCAGTATAAAAAGGATTCTAGGAGTGCATTTCATGTCAAACAAAATGAAAAAGGTCGAAACCGGTATTTGGAAACTTGATGGGAAAAACACCGGTTACCAAGTTGACCTTACCAACCCCGATAATAAAAACCAACGCGTTAGAAAGAAGCATAAAACATTAGGTGAAGCTAAATACTTCAAAACGTGGGTATTATCCAATTGGGCCAATGAGCCAGAATGGAAGCCTAAAAAATCCAATAAAGATGACCGCCGATTATGTGAGTTAATTACAGAATGGTTTGATTGTGCCGGGCAGTTTTTAGAAGATGGCGAGCGGAGAAAAAGAAAGCTACTGAGTCTTGCTGACAGTATGAATGACCCGATGGCAAGAACCATTGATAAATCGACATTTACTGATTACCGAGTGAAGCGGCTTGCTGAGGTCTCCGTCAAAACCGTTAACAATGAACATGGTTATTTTTGCTCTCTGTTTAATAAGTTGATTGAGCTGGGTAAGTGGCATGAAGCCAACCCCATTGATGGTCTATCG
This sequence comes from uncultured Pseudomonadales bacterium, assembly GCA_947487765.1. GTDB lineage: Bacteria > Pseudomonadota > Gammaproteobacteria > Pseudomonadales > Cellvibrionaceae > CANLBN01. Next base: position 22,087 of record CANKXO010000005.1, read on the forward strand.
AAACTTAAATACTCTCAACCAGAATTGGCTTACTTGGATGAAAGCGAAGTGGATTTGTTATTGGTAGAGTTGTACGCGCTTGATAGTGAAGTGGCATTACTTGCTGAGGTGTGTTTATCCACGGGCGCTCGTTGGACTGAAGCTCAAACCTTAAAGCGAAGACAAGTGAAAAACAATACAGTCCACTTTGTTAAAACAAAGACCTACAAAAATAGAATGGTCGGTATTGATGATAGTTTATACAAACGTTTAATTCGTCGAGGTGATGGCTATTTGTTTCGGCAAACGCGATGCGACAAAGTTTTTCGAGCGGCTGTGAAAAAAGCCGGTATTGATTTGCCCGATGGACAAATGACTCATGTGTTGCGTCATACCTTTGCTACGCACTTTTTAGCAAACTACCAAGGGGCTGATGGCTTGCTGCGTTTACAGAAGATTCTCGGCCACACCAATATCAAAACTACGGAAAAATACCTGCACGTTATTGCCGCTCGTCAGAGCAATGCAGAAACCTTAAACCCGGTCGCTATACTTAGACAAAAACGACAGCCAGCATTAAAAGTTGTGAATTAAAAATCTATCGACACTTTTTCGACACTTGCGGGTTTTTTGATGAAGCGTGTTAATTGAGAATAAAGTGGTAATTTTAAAAAATCTAACATTTTCAGTATGTTAAAGGCATAAAAAAGCCGATCAGTGATGATCGGCTTTTATTTTTTGGTGGAGGCGGGGGGACTTGAACCCCCGTCCGTCAGCACTCCGTCCGCGGCTCTACATGCTTAGATTCCGTTAATTAATTTAACCTTCCACAGCCCAACGGGCAGGACGTGGTTGGCGGTTTCAGTAAAAGTTTAACAGCGCGGTCCTGAACATACGTTGCTGCGATCCTGTTCTATATGACAGTCAGTAGCGCGATACAGGCACCTTGCTAAAGACCGCTAGGACCGTAGTCCTAGAGTGGTACTAAGTAACTGCTTACGCAGCTAGTTGAGCACCGTAGTTGTCATCATTTGCAACTATAAGTTTGCAGCTTTTGATTTACGTGATTGGCTACCATCACGACATGCACCTTGGGTTTTGTCACCGGCGTCGAATCCAGATCGCCCCCAATAGGCGTTATTCTAACGTAGATTTATACTAAACGTGTTATTTCTTTTTAATGGGCGAATTTGGGTGCTTATTTATACGGTGTAATCAAGGCTTCGCAGCAGGGTCTTAATATTACGCCTTTGCCATTAAAGGCTTGAAATTACGCGCTTGGCTTGCGACACTCGCGAACACTTTGACGCTATGCAAGAGTTTGTCATGTGGTTACGTACGACCTGTGAGCTGAGTTTTGTGATAGATTTTCCGACCCCTTTTGTCTTTATGTTGAGGCCCCGCAGCAGTGCCTCACAATGGGTGGCGAAGGATGAGTATTCTATTAAGCCGGATGTTCAGGTGGAAGAATATAGCGATATATATGGCAACTTATGCCAGCGTTTGCTTGTTGCCCCCGGTATATTGGATGTGCGCACCAGTGCGGAGGTGATGACGTCAGAGAAATTTGATCAAGCACCCGCGGCGCCTTTTTCGTTGATACAAGATCTGCCACAAGAGGTGCTGGTGTATTTATTACCCAGTCGTTATTGCGAGTCAGAGTGTTTTCATGAGATGACAAGAGAAATTGTCGGTGATGCAATTGCGGGTTATGATCAAGTGGTGGCAATTACTGACTGGGTGCAACAGCATATTGTGTTTTCGCCTGAGTCGAGTGTTAATTCTATCTCTGCGATACAGGTGAATAAACGTCGAGAAGGCGTATGCCGCGACTTCGCACATATTGCGATTGCGATGTGCCGCAGTATCAGTATTCCTGCACGCATGGGCGTCGGCTATTTGTATGGCTTAGCACCGATGGATTTACATGCCTGGTTCGAAGCCTATGTGGGTGGCCGCTGGTATGGTTTCGATGCGACGCAGCCGACCCCAACCGGTGGCTATGTAGCCGTTGGGTTTGGGCGAGACGCTGCCGATGTTGCCATTTATAATCAGTTTGGCCCGGCAGTTTTTCCGGGCTCCCAAAAGGTGACGGTAGAGTTATTACCTGCTATGGAGTAATGGCCACTGTGTCGCTGCCTTTGCATAACGTACTTAGAATAATGAGTTAGATTGAGAGAGTGTAAGTGAGTAATTTACAGCAGTTGGCCGATCAGATTGAAGAAGAAATTAAACCCCCCGTGCACTTATGGAAACCAGATTTCAGTGGCGAGATAGATATCTATATCGATTCAAATGGTGCCTGGTTTCACGAAGGCGATCCCATTCGGCGTTATAAACTCGTTAAATTATTTTCCAATATTTTGTGGTTTGAAGATGACAACTATTACCTGGTGACGCCTGTCGAGAAGATGCAGATTCGTGTAGATGATGTGCCTTTTTTAATTGTTGAATCAAACTATATCGACGGCCATTGGGTAGTCACTACGAACCTATCGGATCAGTTAATTATTGGCGAAGAACATAAGGTCGAATTGCGGTCTTACAAAGGGCAGTGGGTACCTTATGTACAGGTTCGTTATGATTTGTGGGCAAGGCTGAACCGCAATGTCTACAACGAATGGATGGCAGAGGTGTTAGATACTGATGACAGCGGTGAAGAGTTGGCGTTAACCAGTGGCGATTATCGTTTCTCTATAGCTCACGATGAGCTATAGCTAAGCATGAATGTCTAATAAAGGATGATCAACGGTTGCTGTGTTGCATGATTCGCTGTTTCTGGCGATTCCAATCTCTGTCTTTTTCCGTATCGCGTTTATCGTGTTGCTTTTTGCCCGAAGCAATCGCAATTTGGCATTTCACCAAATGGCGCTTCCAAAATAGCGAGAGTGCCACAATGGTTTTGCCTTTTTGCTCGGTAGCCATCATTAACTTATTGAGCTCTTTGCGGTTGAGCAATAGTTTGCGGGTACGCTGGGGTTCAATGACATAATGGGTCGACACTGTATTTAATGGCTGTATTTGTGCCCCAATTAAAAATGCCTCGCCGTTTTGAACAATCACATAAGTCTCGGTGATTTGCCCTTTGCCTTGTCTGAGGCTTTTAACCTCCCAACCTTGTAGGGAAACACCTGCTTCAAATTTTTCTTCGATATGATAATCAAACCGCGCGCGTTTATTCTGGGCGATGTTGTTATCTGGAGTTTTGGGTTTCTTAGCCATGGCGGCGGATTATATCGGCAAAACTTCAGAAAAGGTATCGATTCCATGTACTTATAGTCGATAGTGTACAATGCGTTAAAAAATAATGAAGAAAAGGCTTCGAAGAGCGAGGTATAAGTTCTTTTAAGTAGGGGTGGTGAAGTTGAGTATACAACAAGGTGTGAATGGTCGGTGGCGCTCCCGTTGGACATTTATTTTCGCTGCAGCGGGTTCAGCTGTTGGTTTGGGTAATATCTGGAAGTTTCCTTATATCGTTGGTGAGAATGGTGGCGGTGCCTTTGTATTAGTCTATCTTGCCTGCATTATGGCGATTGGTATTCCCATTATGATGGCTGAGGTTATGCTGGGTCGGCGGGCCAGATTAAGCCCTATTAATGCCATGTTGCATTTGTCTCGTGAGTCAAAGGTATCGCACTGGTGGTCGGGCGTTGGATGGTCTGGTGTGCTTGCGGGTATTCTTATCTTATCGTTTTACAGCGTGGTTGCCGGTTGGGCTTTTCACTATCTAATGTTGGCGATGAGTGGCGATTTTTATCAAATTGAGGCGCAATCATCGGGTGCTTTATTTTCTGGTTTGCTTTCTAACATTCCTGCTCTTATCAGTTGGCATACCTTATTTTTGTTAATTACTCTGGGTATTGTTGCTGGGGGTGTTGTTAAAGGGTTGGGGACTGCGGCCCGCTATATGATGCCGGTTTTGCTGTTATTGCTAATGGTGCTGGTGATATACAGTGCGGCTGTTGGTGATTTTGCGTCTGCATTAAGTTTTCTATTCAATTTTAATACTCAGGCCTTGCAATGGAACAGTGTGTCGGTGGCTCTGGGACATGCCTTTTTCACCTTGAGTCTGGGGATGGGTGCAATTATGGCTTACGGAGCTTACTTGCCCGATACTAAAATTTCTATCGGGCGAACCGTATTGGTTATTGGCATACTTGATACCTTTGTGGCCATTATGGCCGGCCTGGTTATTTTCCCTATCGTCTTTGCCAATGCTTCTGTTGAGCCGAGTGCGGGCCCTGGCCTGTTATTTGTGAGTTTGCCTATTGCGTTTGGCGGGATGACAGCGGGTTCATTTTTTGCTGCTTTGTTCTTTTTCCTAGTGGTGATCGCAGCGCTTAGCTCAGGAATATCGATGATCGAACCAACGGTATCTTGGCTGGTAGAAACAAAAGGGATTTCCCGTTTGAAAATCACGGCTTTGCTAGGTGTGGCAGTTTGGTTAGTAGGTTTGGGTACGGTTTTCTCTTTTAATGTTTGGTCGGATGTGACCTTATTTGGCAGTACCTTTTTTGATGCGCTGGATTTTCTAACGGCGAATATTATGCTGCCCTTGGGTGGTTTGTTTATCGCCATTTTTGTGGGCTGGGTGATGAAGCCATCGTTCGTCGCAGAAGAAATAGGTGATATCCGTCGTGGACTCTATAGGTGCTGGTACTTTATATTGCGCTATGTATCGCCAGTGCTTTTAGGGCTGGTATTTTGTATCACACTGTTTAATAAGTTGAGTAGTTAAGTTCATGGCAAAAGTTGCACGTTCTGCATTAGTGACCCATTCAGCCACAAAGATGTTTGATTTGATTAATGATATTCCATCCTACCCACAATTTTTGTCGGGTTGTGTGGCCGCGGAGGTTTTATCCGCCGACGAGAAATTTGTTGAAGCTCGTTTAACTTTGGGTAAGAGTGGGTTTCAGCAGAGCTTTATTACTCGTAATGAATTATTGCCGCCTGAGCAAATGGTGATGCGTTTGGTGGATGGCCCTTTTAGTCATTTTGAAGGGCGCTGGCAATTTGAATCTCTTGATGAGAATGCTTGTAAAGTCAGCTTAAATCTTGAGTTTGCGTTTAATAACCCCATACTGAGCATGACTGCTGGAAAGTGGCTGGAAGAAGTTGCAAGTAAACAAGTGGATTCCTTATGCCAGCGAGCAGATCAGGTGTATAACGCCTAGATGCAAGGCGAGAGATAAATAAGGTTGTAGGTAAAAGGTAGATTAAATGGCTGGTCCCGAAATGATTGAAGTAGAGGTCGCTTATGCGTTGCCTCAGAAGCAAAAAATATATGCCTTGCTGGTCGAAAAAGGCACTAGTGCCTTAGATGCTGTTAGGCGTTCTTCTATTCTTCAGGACTTTGAGAGTGTTGATATAGAGTCTGCCAAAATGGGTATATTTGGTCAAACCGTTAAAGCTCCGGCGAAGCATCCACTGCAAGCAGGTGACCGAGTGGAAATTTATCGACCATTAATTGCTGACCCAAAAGAAGCACGGCGCAGGCGAGCAGCTAAAGCCGCTGCGGCTGCTAAGCCCGCTGAGTAAAGGGTAGGCGTTTTTAACTTATTGTTGTTTTAGCTGGTCTTTGATCGAAGCAACACGACCATTGTTAAAAAAGATACTGAGATGATGCTCAACTGTTGTATTGGTGCCTTGACGTATGCTGTAGAAGTAGTCCCAGCGGTCCTGATTAAAGGTGTCTCTAATCAGTGGTGTGCCCAAGAGATAGCGTACTTGGCGTGGTTCCATACCTATTTTGACCTGTGAGACATTCTCTTCTTCTACGAGATTGCCTTGTGGAATATCAATTCTGTAAACGCCAGGGAAGCGAAGTGCGGAGCAAGCCGTTAAGGCTGTGATAGTGACGATAATACTCGCTATTTTGACGAAATCGTTTTTTCGCATGAAAAGGGGTTCCACTCATCAGGTTGAGACGAGATAATACCGGCCTAGTTGGCCAATGAGAAGCTAAAAACAGTAGTAAACCCCTTGTTTTTGGCGTTTTATAGCTATATTTCATTCCAAGTCATTGTATTTAAAGAGAAATCGAGACAGAAAATGCCAACCGAAAATAACGAATTACGTAAAGCAGGCCTTAAAGTTACCCTACCTAGGGTGAAAATCCTTCAGATTCTTGAGACATCTGAGCAGCATCATTTAAGTGCTGAAGATGTGTATAAAGTCTTGTTAGAAGCCGGCGAAGATGTCGGCCTAGCAACGGTTTATCGCGTGCTCACCCAATTTGAAACAGCAGGTTTGGTCGAGCGCCATAACTTTGATGGCGGGCATTCGGTGTTTGAGTTAGACCGTGGTGAGCATCATGACCATATGGTCTGTATCAAAACGGGCAAAGTGATTGAATTTCACAATGACCAAATTGAGAAGTTACAAAAACAAATTGCCAATAAGCATGGTTACGAAATTACAGGCCATAGTTTAGTGTTGTATGTGAAGCCTAAATAAGATTTCTTTTACTTTCTGATAGTTGCTCCCATATCGCTTGAGCAACGATACCAACTTCTCGATCGCGTAGGCGTATTTGATAAAGTTCAGAGTGGCGGACTGGGTAACCTTCAACATTGAGAGGAACTAGCTTTTCCTGCTTGAGTTCGTTTTTAATAATGTATTCCGGCATGCCTCCCCAACCCATTTTAGCCATCAATACTTCTTTTTTTGTGGCGAAATCTGAAACTGTCCACCGAAAGCCGCCCGGCAGTAAATCTCGGCTTTGGGAGAATTCATTGCTACTACTGCCAGCAACTACCACCTGTATGTAATTTTGCATATCACTGACTGTTTTTATGTGGTCAGTTTGTGCAGGTTCATAGTCTGGATGTGCAACGGGGATAATGGTAACTGTAGAGATAGGCATCGCTTCTACTTGGTCACTGGGTATTCCATCCATTGAGGCAATAATAATATCTGCGTCGTTATTCAGTAGCCGCTCTAAAGGGCCACCCATTGTTTCGGTCAACAAACGAATATGAGTTGCAGGGTAGGCAGTGCTCACTTTGTTCACTGCTTTTAAAAGGGGATTTATTGCATAAGTTGCGGTAACGGCCACGGTCACCTCGGCTTCTTGTTTGGCGTTCAGGTTCTGAGCAGTACTTTGAAGGTGCTGCATTTGTTGAAGTGCTTTGATCGCTTGCCTATAAAAGACTTCTCCCGCTACCGTCAGTGTCGGGCGGTATGCTTCACGCGATAGTAAGATGATATCAATTTCATCTTCCAACTTTTTAAGCATGTGACTCACGGCGGACTGAGATTTATGGAGCTTCTCTGCCGCTGCGCGAAAGGTTCCTTCTGTCACAATGGCTTGTAAAACAATAAGTTGCTCGTAGGTCATTGGCTTACCTTAAAAAGATGATCTTATTTTTAGATCATTATAGTTAGTTATTAATATTATTAATAGATTGTTATTTTTGATATTTTTTAAATCGTCATTAGCTGATTTAAATTTAATTGAGGAGATAACAATGAAATTATTTTATAAACCCGGTGCTTGTTCTTTGGCATCACATATCGTGTTGCATGAAGTTGGTGCTACATTTAGCGTTGAGGAAGTCGATACTGATGCTGGCCTGACAAAGGCCGGTAATGATTATAAAAAAATTAACCCTAAGGGATATGTGCCCGCATTGGCTTTGGAGTCTGGTGATGTTCTTACCGAAGGCGCTTCAATATTGCAATACATTGCTGATCAGTACAGCAGTTCCGGTTTGTCTCCAAAACCACTATCTCTGTCTCGTTCACGTTTGCATGAATACTTGAATTATGTCAGCTCCGAATTGCATAAAGCATTTGGACCATTTTTTTCTGATAGTGCTACAGATGACGATAAAAAACAGGCGGGAAGTAATGTCGAGAGTAAATTCAATTACATTAATGACCTTTTAAGTGATGGCAGACATTATCTTCTTGGAGAGAATTTTTCTGTTGCTGATGCGTATTTATTTGTCGTCAGTAACTGGTCCAATTTCGTTGGTATCGAATTGAATCAATGGCCATATTTGAATGCTTTTGTTGATCGTGTTGCTCAGCGTCCAGCAACAAAAGCAGCTATGAAAGCAGAAGGGTTGATTGAGTGATGGACACTAAAGATCATTTTGCCGATGTTGTTTTAGTGTTGGAAACTTATTTTGATGGGCTTTACGAAGCGGATGCGAAAAAGCTATCAAGTGTGTTTCATGATGATGCACGTTATGTCAATACTGTCGAGGGTGACTATATGAATTATTCGATTGAAGAATATTTTAATGTCGTTAATCAACGTACTCCTCCCGCAGTGAGTGCAGCCGCCCGTTTGGATCAGATTTTGTCCATTGAGTTTGCCAGCGCAACGATGGCTTTTGCAAAAGTCTCGATGACAATGCTTGATCGAGATTATATTGATTTTCTCACGCTTATTTATGGCGATAACCAATGGAAAATAATTTCCAAAGTCTTTTTTTATACATCTATCTCACAGGAGAAATAAATGCCTTACGTCAATATCAAAATTACCCGAGAGGGTGGCCCTGAAGGGGCTGGGCCGAGCGCCGAGCAAAAAGCAGAATTAATTAAAGGCACAACCGACCTTTTGGTTAAAGTGTTAAATAAAAGCCCAGCAACAACCTTTGTTGTCATTGATGAAGTTAATCTAGATGATTGGGGGGTTGGTGGATTACCAGTAGTTGATTACCGCAAAGCGTTAAATGGTTGAGTAGGCTGACAATGTTTGCGATATAAATAATATTATTGATTAACAGTTTTAAAAAAGAGGCATATAAATCAATGTATGTAAATTACAGCCTCTTTTTATCACTTTTAATAAACTAAATTACCACATAATAATAAATCAGCTCGCGGCTTGTTCAAGCATAATTTTAGCATGAGCAACGGATTCATCTGATAATTGACTGCCGCTAATCATGCGCGCAATTTCTTCAATTTTTGTCGCGTCTTCAAGTTCACTAATATGTGTTTCGGCACTGTTTGCATTAGAAGCTTTACTGACGCGCCAGTGGTGATTCGCTTTGCTGGCGACTTGTGCTAAATGTGTGACACAGAATACTTGGCTTCGCATGCCTAATGTTGCCAATAGCTTACCAACAACATCGGCCGTGCCTCCACCAATACCAACATCGACTTCATCAAAGACTAGGGTGGCGACTTGGGACGTTTGTGCCGTTGCCACTTGAATGGCTAAGCTGATGCGTGACAGTTCACCACCTGACACTACCTTGCTTAATGGCTTGTGAGGCTGGCCTGGGTTGGTGCTAATTAAGAATTCGATATCATCAATACCAATTGCGCTTGGTTTATCTGGTGCGGCTGAGACAGCAGCAGAAAAATTTGCGCTACCCATGGCGAGCGCTTGTAGCTGTTCATTAATAATTTTGGTCAGTTTGTTTGCTGCTTTCTGGCGCTGTCGCGACAGTTTTTCTGCTCTACTGAGGAATTGTTTCTCTGCTGCTTGAGTTTGCTCTTCCAGTGCCGCGAGCGTTTCGTCACCTCCCGATAACTGTGTTAATTCTTCAGTCAATTCGTTATGTTTTTCAATAATGGCCTCAGGACCAATATGGTGTTTGCGTGAGACATCATAAATCGCCGATAAGCGTGTTTCTACTTGTTGTAAACGTTCTGGGTCTATTTCAATGCCTTCAATTTGATCTCTTAAGCTTTGTTGTGCTTCATCGACATTGATGATCGCATTGTTGAGTAAATCATGAATGCTTTCTAGCGCTTTAGTTTGCGGGCGAATACCTTGTAGAACAGAAATTGCCTGCTGTAATAGATAACTGATGCTGGCTCCATTATCGCCTCCCATCGCATCGCCATCGCAAATGTCAACTAGCTGCTGGCTTTTGCCAATAATGTTTTCGGCGTTAGCTAATGTCTGTTGTTCAGTTTCTAATGATTCAAGCTCGCCTTCCTGTAAATCAAGCCGATCTAATTCATCGACTTGGTAACGGAGTAATTGATAGCGGGCATTCATTTCATCGGCATTATCTCGCAGCGTAATATAACGCTCTCGTAAGCTTTGCCATTCTTTGTAATCTTTTCTGACTTTATCGGCCAGGTTTTGATGTTGTGCGTATTCATCAAGCAGTTTTTGATGGCTATTTTTAGAGAGCAGTGACTGGTGGGCGTGTTGGCTATGAATATCGATTAACAGCTCGCCCAGTGCTCTAACCTGTTGAAGGGGGACCGGCTGAGAATTGATAAATGCACGTGAGCGACCATCTCGAGTGACGACTCTGCGCAGCAGGCATTCATCGGCATGGCATAGGTCATGTTCTATTAACCATTTGCGTGCTTCAGGAAGATCATCGAGCAAGAAGGTTGCGGTAATATCTGCTCTTTCGGCTCCTAGCCTGACACGATCACTGTCAGCGCGTTCACCCAATGCCATTCCCAGGGCACCTAACAACACTGATTTTCCCGTTCCTGTTTCACCGGTTATGGCCGTCATTCCTTGTTTAAGCTGTAAATCTAGATGATCTATCAGCATAAAGTTATTGATGGTCAGATGTGTCAGCATGGTAATCGCTCCACTAAAACTGTTATTTTAAACATGTGTTTTTATACAGTATTTTTACTGTAAAGCCAAGCCATTTGTACATTTGCAGATATCTGCTGTGTAAATGCTTGAAACCGGTCGGTTTGACCCTATATACAGGCCAGATTATTTTTTGTTGAACTTGCTAAAAGGAGCAGGGTTGTGTCCAACGAATCCAAAGATTCCCCTCAAATTGATGAAGTTGATATTGATCAGGCTGAAGCGGCAACATTAGACGCTTCTGAAGAGAATACCGCTGAAGAAAACCACCAAGAGAATGACGTCGAGGCTGGAGCAGATGTTGAATCGCTTAATGAGCAAATCGCGGCACTGAAAGAACAGGCCTTAAGGTCTAATGCTGAAGCCCAGAATGCTCGTCGTCGTGCAGAGCAGGATGTTGAAAAGGCGCGTAAATTTGCGTTAGAAAAATTTGTCAATGAACTGCTACCGGTTGCGGATAATTTAGAGCGAGCACTGGCAGCAGGGGATGTTGATGATGAGTCTCAAAAAGCAGTATTGGAAGGCGTAGCTCTGACTCATAAATCGTTACTCGATACACTGAAAAAGTTTCAGGTTGAACCTGTTGATCCAGACGGCGAGCCATTTGACCCTCAATTGCACCAGGCAATGTCAATGGTTCCTAGCCCTGATGTCGAACCAAATACTGTGCTTACTGTGTTTCAAAAAGGGTACACCTTATATGGCCGCTTAGTGCGCCCTGCGATGGTTGTTGTGTCCAGTGCGCCACCAAGCGAAGGTGCTTAGTAGTTACTAACTACAGATTTAAATCTTTATTGATAAGTATGTACTGAAAAATTCCATACTTTCTTTAGGGAAAGGGTTGAAGTTAGTCGCTTCAGACCAATATTTAGACTTAATTGATTTTGGCCGGTTTGCAATGCGAGCTGGCTTTAGTAAGAACGTAAAGTAAAAACATATTATTGAACAAAACCGGAGAAACCCGATGGGTAAAATTATTGGCATAGATTTGGGTACTACCAACTCCTGTGTGGCAGTACTGGAAGGCGACAAGCCGAAAGTGATTGAAAATGCAGAGGGTGATCGTACTACCCCATCAATTGTTGCCTTTACTGATGACAATGAAATTTTAGTTGGTCAAAGTGCTAAGCGTCAGTCTGTTACCAACCCGAAAAATACCTTAAATGCGGTTAAGCGTTTAATTGGTCGTAAATTTAAAGACGACGTTGTGCAAAAAGATATCTCTATGGTTCCTTACACAATCGTAGCAGCCGATAACGGTGACGCATGGGTTGAAGTGAAGGGCGACAAAAAAGCGCCGCCACAGATTTCTGCTGAAGTCTTGAAGAAAATGAAAAAGACAGCTGAAGACTATCTTGGTGAGAAAGTGACAGAAGCAGTAATTACTGTTCCTGCTTACTTTAATGATTCTCAACGTCAAGCAACTAAAGACGCCGGTAAAATTGCGGGCCTTGATGTTAAGCGCATTATCAATGAACCAACTGCCGCAGCATTAGCCTACGGCATGGATAAAGCAAAAGGCGACCGCACTATTGCTGTTTACGATTTAGGTGGTGGTACTTTCGATATTTCAATTATTGAAATTGCGGATGTTGATGGCGAGCATCAATTCGAAGTGTTAGCAACTAATGGTGATACGTTCTTAGGTGGTGAAGATTTCGATATGCGTCTTATCGAGTACTTGGCCGATGAATTCAAAAAAGACAGCGGTATTGATCTTCATAATGATCCACTGGCACTACAGCGTTTAAAAGAAGCGGCTGAGAAAGCTAAAATTGAATTGTCTTCAAGCACGCAAACTGAAGTTAACCTTCCTTACATTACAGCAGATGCAACAGGTCCTAAGCATTTGGTTGTGAAAATGACTCGTGCAAAATTAGAGTCATTAGTGGAAGAATTAGTTACTCGTTCACTAGAGCCACTTAAAATCGCATTAAGTGATGCTGATTTATCTGTTAGTGAAATTGATGATGTTATCTTGGTGGGTGGTCAAACACGTATGCCGATGGTTCAGCAAAAAGTCGCTGAGTTTTTTGGCAAAGAACCCCGTAAAGATGTTAACCCAGATGAAGCCGTTGCAATGGGTGCTGCTATCCAAGGTGCGGTATTAGCCGGTGACGTGAAAGATGTGTTGTTGTTGGATGTGACTCCATTGTCTCTAGGTATCGAAACCATGGGTGGTGTTGCAACGCCATTAATTGAAAAGAACACAACAATCCCAACGAAAAAATCGCAAGTTTTTTCAACCGCAGAAGATAACCAATCTGCAGTAACAATTCATGTTGTTCAAGGTGAGCGTAAACAAGCGGCACAAAACAAATCACTAGGTCGTTTTGATTTAGCGGATATTCCACCAGCACCACGTGGTGTGCCTCAAGTTGAAGTGACATTTGATATCGATGCAAATGGTATCCTGCATGTTGGCGCGAAAGATAAAGGCACTGGTAAAGAACAGTCTATTGTTATTAAAGCCTCTTCAGGCCTAAGTGATGACGAGATCGAATCAATGGTAGCTGATGCAGAAGCTAACGCTGAAGCGGATCGTCAATTCGAAGAGCTTGCTACTGCGCGTAATACCTTAGATGGCTTGATCGGTGCTACCAAGAAAACCTTGGAAGAAGCTGGCGATAAAGCGACTGATGAAGAAAAAGCTGCGATCGAAGCTGCTATTTCTGAGGCAGAAGAAGTTGTTAAAGGTGACGATAAAGAAGCGATGGAAGCAGCAACAACTAAGTTGACTGAAGCCTCTAGTTCTTTAGCGCAGAAACTTTACGCTGAACAAGCGGCTGATGCTGGTGCAGGTGCTGCCGATGCGGCAGATGGCGCACAAGCTGAGTCAGCTGATGACGGTGTAGTTGAAGCTGAGTTTGAAGAAGTAAAAGAAGATAAGTAATTTTGAGGGTGGTTAGTACCTAGTGTCTAGCCACACCTTTTTTACAGTATTTTAAATAATATTAGCGCGGACTTTTATAGTCCGCGTTTGTTGTATGTGAATAGAGTGATTTTTAATGGCTAAGCGCGACTATTACGAAATATTGGGTGTTGATAAAAACGTTTCCGAAAAGGATTTGAAGAAGGCCTATCGACGTGTGGCGATGAAACATCACCCTGATCGTAATCCTGACGATAAAGCTGCGGAAGAAAAATTTAAAGAAGCGAGCGAAGCTTACGAGATATTATCTGATTCGCAAAAACGTGCAGCCTACGACCAGTATGGTCATGATGGTGTTGATCCACAAATGGGCGCAGGTGCTGGTGGTTTTGGTAACTTCAGTGATATTTTTGGCGATGTTTTTGGTGATATTTTTGGCGGCGCAGGCGGTGGCGGGCGTAGAGGTCCGCAACGAGGCTCAGACTTACAATATACATTGCAGGTTACCTTAGAGCAGGCCGTTAAAGGTACAACTGCAAAAATTAAAGTCCCTACATTAGTGTCTTGTGATACCTGTGATGGCAGTGGTGCAAAAGCAGGTTCTAAACCTGTTCAATGTACCACCTGTGGTGGAGTTGGTCAGGTGCGTATGCAGCAAGGCTTCTTCTCTGTTCAGCAAACGTGCCCTGCCTGTCGTGGTCAAGGTACAATCATTAAAGACCCTTGTGGTGACTGTCATGGACAGGGTCGCATAGAAGAAACAAAAACACTGTCTGTTAAAGTGCCGCCAGGTGTTGATACCGGTGACCGTATTCGTTTATCGGGTGAAGGTGAAGCAGGTCCTGCTGGGGGTGTTGCCGGTGATCTTTATGTACAGATAGCGGTAAAAGCTCATGATATTTTCGAAAGAGAAGGCGCTAACTTATACTGCGAAGTACCGATCAATTTTGCCGACGCAGTATTGGGTGGTGAGCTCGAAGTGCCGACATTGGATGGCCGTGTAAAATTAAAAGTTCCTTCAGAAACTCAAACGGGTAAGCTATTCCGCTTACGCGGTAAAGGCGTGACGCCTGTCCGTGGTAGCACCAAAGGTGACTTGTTATGTCGAGTAGTTGTTGAGACACCTGTTAATTTGTCAGGTAAGCAAAAAGAAATACTAAGAGAATTTCAAGAGTCTCTAGAAGGTAAAAAGCATTCGCCTCGCCAAAATACTTGGTTCGAGGGTATGAAAGACTTTTTTAGTTAACTAGAAGAAATAAAAACATAGGTTTTAGATAATGCCAACAAACATTGCAATTACTGGCGCTGCTGGTCGAATGGGGAAAATGCTGATTGAGGCAGTTTCCATGTCATCAGAAGCTGAGTTAACCGCGGCTATTGAACGCCCAGAGTCATCGTTAATCGGTGCAGATGCTGGAGAGTTGGCAGGTATAGGCAAGAATGGTATTGCAATCGTAGGTGATATCGCTGAAGTGAAAGGTCAATTTGATGTTTTGATTGATTTTACTGCGCCACAAGCAACATTGGCTAATACGCAATTTTGCGCGGCCAATAACAAAGGTATTGTGATCGGGACTACAGGTTTTTCTCAGGAAGAGCTTGCTGAGCTAGAAGCACTACAAGCTCAGCTTGCCATGATTAAAGCGGCTAATTACAGTACCGGTGTTAATTTATCGCTCAAGCTTTTAGAGGTTGCATCCAGTGTGTTGGGTGATGACGTTGATATCGAAATCGTTGAAGCTCACCATCGCCACAAAGTTGATGCACCATCAGGTACGGCCTTGGCGATGGGCGAGGTGATTGCCGATGCTTTAGGTCGCGATCTGCAAAAGGTAGCTATCTATGGTAGAGAAGGGCAAACAGGTGCCCGCGAGCGCGATACTATCGGTTTTGCCACCGTGCGCGGTGGCGATGTTGTTGGTGATCATACGGTTATGTTTATGGCTGATGGCGAGCGTGTTGAAATTACGCATAAAGCCTCGAGTCGCATGTCTTTTGCGCGTGGAGCAGTGCGCGCAGCAGCTTGGTTAGTCGGAAAAGACAAAGGCTTATACAGCATGCGTGACGTACTAGGAATATAAGCTATAGCGTAAGCTTATATTTCTTAATCTAATTAAAACCCGTCAGTGTACGGGCGATTTTCTTATTTTGTTCTTACATTTACGTTCATTGTTTATTGATAGCTAGCGCTACTTTTTCCAGTAATAACAATTATATACCTCCTTTTTTTAATACTTTCCTTTAAAAAAAGCCAAAAAGTTGCTTTTTATTAAGGCTTTTCCATTAATTTCTTGCAAACTGTCAAATTCCTGACTATACCTTAACTATTATTCTGTGGTATCAGTTTATTATATTTTTTGAGGTACAGTTTTTATTTTCACTGAATTGAATGATGACTATTTCTTAGAGAAAGCTTAAGGAATGAGTGATTTGTTATTAATAGGTGAAATTAATGGGTATCGAAAATAAACCGGAGGATAATCAGAAAATATTACTGATCATTGGTAACGATGTCGTAGATTCCTCTATCATTCGTCAATTATTGAAAACCAATGGCAGTGCTTCTTCATTTGCATTGATTGAAACAACTTCGTTTAAAGATGTATCAAAATTAATACGTTCTTCAAAACCTGACTGTTGCATCGTCGGTTATCAGGAACCAAGGGATAATGTTCTTGGTTTTCTAAAATCATTACGCCGAAGTAAACTTAATTCAGATATTCCTGTGATTGTTTTGGGTAATAAAGACGATGGAGATGTGCGATCTGTTGTTGAAATCATGCATCAAGGTGCGCAGGATTACCTTATAAAAGAAGAGCTGACAGAAAATATCTTACGCCGCAGTATTGCTGATGCTATTTACACTTGTGAATTTCAAAAAAACTTACGCCAATTGGCGCATTATGATCATTTGACAGGCCTGTTAAACCGCAGCTTATTCATTGATCGTCTTGAAAATACTGTCAACCATTGTGATCGTTACAATCAAAATTGCTCTTTGCTTTATATCGATGTTGATAATTTTAAAGTTATTAATGATTGCTATGGCCATGATGCGGGTGATGCTCTTTTAAAGACAATCGCTAAGAGAATTCAGGAGAATTGTCGAACGACAGATAGTGCATCACGAATCGGCGGTGATGAATTTGCAATTATCATTAGCCGAGTTGATAAAGATCGCGCAAATCATACCGCTGAAAAAATTCTCGAGAAAGTGTCTGAACCCGTTTTTATTGATTCCCAGCGCTTACATGTGTCACTATCGATAGGTATTGCCCACTATCCAGATACGGCAGATAATATTAATGAGCTTATGGATCAAGCTGATCAGGCAATGTATCGCGCTAAACAAACAGGTAAAGCACGCTATTTTCAATTTTCTCAAAACCAAAAATTACAATTAGATCGAAGAAGCCGTTTGGAGAATATGCTGCCAGATGCGTTAGAAAATAATGAATTAGAATTATTTTTCCAGCCAATTGTGAATATTGAGGATCAATCACTCTATAGTTTAAACGTTATGGTGGTCTGGTCGCCAGGTCGATATAAAGTATCGAATATAGAGCTTAAAGAAATGATCGATCATTTAGGCTTATATGATAATTACTATAAATGGTTAATTAATACGTCAATGGCACGTTTATGTCAGTGGCAACAAAATAACCCTGATAATTTTGTTAATTTAAGTGTGCCTATCGACCATTGTAATAATGAATGGTTACTTGATTACTTCCGTAATTGCGCGAAAAATTATCGAGTTCAGCTTGATCAAATAGAAATGGAAATTTCTGAAAAAGTGATTATGACGGATATAGTTCAAAGCCGAAAATTTTTAAAGTCAATACAAAATTCGGGTGCACGGGTCTCAATTGATGGCTTTAGTGGGGGCTATATATCTGTTGATGATTTAATTTTATTGTCGTTGAGCACATTGATTGTCGATCAATCCTACTGTATTGATATTGAAAAAAACCCTCAAAAATATAAGGCTACTGAAGCGATTACCTTATTAGCGCATACGCTGGGGTTAAAAGTTATTGTTAAAGATGTTGGTCGAGAATCACAGCATAGTGCTATTGAAAATATAGCGTGTGACTTAGTCCAAGGCGATTATATCTCGGCACCTAAATCCAGTTTGAATGACTGTGAATCTTTTATTGAGGCATCAATTGCCTTGTCCGAAGCCTCTCAGTAAGTATTGCGATAGTAATAAAAGCATAAAAAGATTTTTTTTAATGAAGTATTGTTTTTATTATAATTCGAATTTCTATAGTTTTTTTCTATAATTTAATAGGTTGTTCTTTTTAATAGACATCTATCTTAAATTTTATAGCGTAAAAGTTGAACGTATACGAAAACTCATAAAACGATCACGCATAGTATTTTTACGTGAGCATGAGCTTGTAATTCTTATAACATATATGCCATTTTTTAATGAGCCATAGAGGAAGATGTTAGAATAATGATAACTGGGAATGATTTCTCTAAGCAAACTAATATTTTATTAGTTGTTGATGATAGCGCTAGCGATCGCGAGCTTTTCTGTCAGCTAATTAGTAGAAGCCGCTCTTCTGCCTTTCAAATCCTTCAAGCGAGCTCTTGTGAGCAAGCATTAACAATGCTGGAGGATATAGTACCTGTTTGTTGTTTGGTTGATTACCAGTTACCAGCAGATAATGGATTAGATTTTCTTAAAGCTATTCGACGTATGGAATGTGGCGATAGCGTTCCGGTTGTTATTATGACTGGAGAGGGTGATGAAAAAGTTGCCGTAGAGATGATGCGCAATGGTGCTCAGGATTATCTCGTTAAAAATGAAATGACGGCTGAAAATTTAATACACAGTATTACTAATGCTATACATACCTGCGAGCTACAAAATAAACTCAGGCATTTGGCTCATTATGATAACTTAACCGGCTTGTTAAATCGTAGTTTATTTATGGATCGCTTGCAGAGTACTATTGATCATTGTGATCGATATAGCCATAGCTGTTCTTTGCTATATATTGATGTTGATAATTTCAAATTAATTAATGACCAATATGGCCATGATGCTGGAGATGTTTTACTTAAGGCCGTCGGCGAGCGCATCAAGAAAAACTGTCGTGCAACAGACAGTGCCGCTCGTTTTGGTGGCGATGAATTTGTTATTCTTTTAGACCGTATCGATGAGATAAATACTGATGCTACGGCAGAAAAAATATTGCGTAAGGTTTCTGAGCCGGTTTTTCTGGAGTCGCATAGTATTCATGTCTCGTTATCGATTGGTATAGCTCATTATCCAGATACAGCTGCAAGTATTCATGAATTGCTTAAACAGTCGGATGAAGCAATGTATCGAGCCAAAAAAACCGGTAAGGCTCGTTATTTTCAATTCAGCGAAGAGCAAAAGCAACAATGGGAGAGGCGTAACTACTTGGAGACAATACTCCCTGATGCGATAACTAACAATGAATTACTGTTGGCGTATCAGCCGATTATAAGTGCTAAAGATGAATCATTGCATAGCTTAGAAGTATTGGTTCGCTGGTCTCCAGAAAATTATAACGTCAGTGCTGCAGAAATTGTTGAGATGGTTGAACGCTTAGGTTTATTTGATCCGTTTCATCTATGGCTGATCAATGCGGCTCTATATCAATTATATCAATGGCAAATAGTTAATCCTGATTTGAATATTTGCCTAAATATCCCAGCCAATCAATGCCATAGCGATTTGGTTGTGGATTGCTTGCGCAAAGCAATGAGTCAGTATGGTATTCGCCCTGATCAAATAGAATTAGAGATTACTGAAACGACATTGATGAAACATCCAACATTAAGTACAAAGTTACTGAAGTCTATGCAGAATGAAGGTGTGCGTATAGCGGTTGATGACTTTGGTGCGGGCTATAGCTCAATGTCATATTTAACAACATTGCCATTAAACACCTTAAAAATTGATCAAAAATTTTTTATCGATATGGAAAAAGATATTAGAAATCGTAAAGTCGTTGAAGCAGTAACCGCTCTTGGTCATAGTTTAGGTTTGAAGGTCGTTGCTGAAGGTGTTGAAACCGAGGCGCAATATTATATGGCACGGGATATTGGTTGTGATTTTATTCAAGGGTATTATTTTGATAAGCCACATTTGGGTTGTAATGATTGGCGCGAATTTTATCAACAATGCTCTTCCATATCTGTACCTTTGGGTAAGGTCTCAGATAAAATCAATGTTGTTTAAGCCCGTTATTATTAAGGCCAATTTGACGACTATAAAAAATGATTTTAAGTAAAGGGCGATTCTGCTATCGTTGATATTATTGAATATAACAATAATTAGAGGTCATAGATGCCAGCTGATTCAATTGAAATACTCATGGTAGAAGATAACCCTGGCGATATTGAGCTTACAAGGCAAGCGCTGGTTGATGGAAAGCTAAGAAATAACTTTCATGTGGTTGAAGATGGTGAGGCTGCTTTAGATTTTTTATATACTCGAGGCGAGTATCAAGATGCTCCAAGGCCGGACTTGATTTTGTTAGATTTAAACCTTCCCAAACTAAATGGGCGAGAAGTGCTTGCTGATATCAAATCTAATCAAGATTTATTAACTATTCCTGTTGTTATCCTTTCCAGTTCAGATGATGCCCATGATGTTCAGGAGGCTTATTCTCTAAATGCGAATAGCTTTGTAACAAAGCCTGTTCGAGTCGAAGATTTCTTACGGGTTGCTAGAGCAATTGAGCATTTCTGGGTTGAGATTGTTAAATTGCCAGGCCATTAGATTGTAGGTATAAACGTTAATCGTCTTGCGTAAATTATAAGGTCCCGGAGGCCGTATGATGGCACCTATAGAGATCATGATGATTGAAGATAACCCTGGGGATATCGAATTAACGGCTCATGCTTTAAGTGCAAGTAAGATTCTCAATAATTTACATATTTTAGAAGATGGTGAGTCTGCGTTAGATTTTTTGTATCAACGAAGGCAATATAAAGGCGTGCCTCGCCCTGACCTTATTTTTCTGGACCTTAATCTTCCTAGATTAAATGGTAGAGAAGTATTGAGAGGTATTAAATCTAATAAGCATTTAATGTCCATACCAGTTGTTATTTTGTCCAGCTCTGAAGATGCTGAAGATATTTGTGCCGCTTATAAATTGCATGCAAATAATTTTGTCAGCAAGCCTGTGCAGGTTGAAAAATTTATTAATGTTGTGCAAGCTATAGAGCACTTCTGGATAGAAGTCGTTAAGTTGCCCATTCAAAAAATTACTTAACCAGCCATTGTAATTGGTGCCTTAATATAATAGCAGGTCTTAATGCTTGCCTATATGAGTATATTCTTTAATGGGCTTGGGTATTTATTTTTAAGTTCTCGCCAGTTATTTTTTTGTTTTTCTTTTCCGACTCTATTGTTAATTATTTTCCACTCGGTTGCTGTAATATCTAAAGCCTGTTTGGCTGTAAGAGAACCTTTATAGGCAAGGTGAATATTCTCTTGCAGAGAAGATAGATAAGAGCTCTGGCTTTGTAGGTAAAAATCTGGAATGCTTTCTTCCATGCTGAGTTGATGGGCTTTTAAAAAATTAATTGAATAGGCATTCTGTATAGCTTTATCGTCATAGTGCTCTTCTCTAAAGGGATCAAAAAAGCCATCTTGTTGAACAGATAATGTAGACATCACGGGGCTACAGGCATAAAGTGTAAACAAGTACGCTATCTCTGGGTGTGGGCATTGAGAAGATACAACATAATTCCATCCCCAGTTAAAAATAGGGCAATGCACATCTTTTTCTTTTCCATTTACAGTAAATGTACCGCCGGGCGTTGGGCTATAATACAGTCCCCCTTTAACTGATGATTTGTTGCTGTTAAAGAATTTTTGGCTGCCGCCCCAGCCAATATTACAAAAGGTTTGCCCTTTAGCATAGGTGGCCCAGTTCTCGAATAACCCATCCGTTGCGGTTTTAGGGTGAAGGTATTGCGAGATATCAATCATCTCCTGTAAGGCAGCAATACCCGCATCGTTATTGATTTGTGGTTCTAGTGAATCGCTTAAGGGGAAATACCCCTTTGCATGAAAGCGCGACCACCATTCCCATGCGCCGTATCCAAGAACGCGAAATAAGCAACCACCATACTGGCTTTTTTTTGGCTTATGAAAAAAGCGAATCATGTCATCGAGCTTGTCCCATGTTTCGGGAACAACTAATGGGTATCCGTGTTCTTCTTTAAAGCGCTTTTTGTTGTCTTTATCGTCCATCATAGCTTTGTTAAAAAACATGAGATAAGTATCGCCATCGGTTTGATAGCCATAAAACTCATCATTCACATAGTCACCATAATCATACAGCTGGTATTGCTTATAGTCGCTTGGCTCATATTGTTTAGTATATTGGCTTAGAGGATGCAGTGCTTCGGCACTGACTAGATCAGGAATGCCAAATGTCGCTGGGAGAGCGATATCAAAAGTATATTGGTTTTGAGTCGCGCTAAAAATAATACTGGAGTTAATGTCATCAACCCCAACTTCCGAAAAGTTAATCTTAATTCCCGTTGCCGCAGTAAATTGTGCGGCAACGGGTTGTATATTGGCAAGAGAACCTTTCGGGTGTAATAGCGTGAGGGTCTCTTTACCTTCAGATAAGGTTTTAACATGCTCGATGACAATTTTTTCCAACGTGGCGCTATCGCCAGCATAGCTTATCGTAGATGAAAGAGCCGTTGAGGCGGAAAGTAAAGAGGTGTTCTTGAGGAATTGACGGCGAGTGAGCATATTGTTTATCCAAAGCTGTTTTTAGACTCATGCATGGGTGCTTTTGCCTCGGTATTTAATCCATGCAGGAGTGAAATTTGCGTGCTAAGCTTGTAATGATAATTATCCTATTAATATATAGCAAAGTGTCCAGCATTTCGCAATGAAGAAGTGGTTCCATCTGACAATTCAAAAAAGTTTATTGATTGCGCTGATTTTACTTTCAGGGTTGGTTCTTGTGTCATCTATTATAATTTGGACTGTTTTTGAGCGGATCAATAAAGAGCAACAAACCTTATTAACGCATTCGTTGCCTGTTATGCGTTTTGCTGATAACGCGGCTGACTCCGGCGGGGACTTGTTAGCATTGAGTTCATCGTTAAGTCGAGAGCTTTCAAAGTCTGATTATTCTAGACTGCAGCGTAGAGCAGATTTCCTATTGACCCAGGCTCGGCAGGATATTGCAGGTTTTGACGATAATAGTTCGAACTTTTCTAATACACAGCAATTAAAACTTAAAGTTCAGCAATTGATGGAAAAGATACGTCTGCAGCTTAATTTGCAGAAAGATATCTTGGAAAATAAGCAATCAATAGAAAAAATAATGGAATATTTATATAAAAGGATAGATGAGTTATTGATTGATATTAAATTAGTTAATACAGAAATTTTATCAAAGGCTTTAGATGAGAGAGGATCAGATTTTTCTATTGATAATAGTCAAAAAAATGTGCTTGTAGAAATGCGTTTTGAAGTGCTTCGTATAGAAAGTCTAGTAGAACGATTGTTGCTAGTTGATACGGTTGAAAAGGTGAATAAAGAAGAAAATTTAAACAAATTGTATATACGAAAAATAAGTACTCAATTACTCAGTTTAAACGAAAGCCAAAAGCAGTATTTAGGGAAAAATATACTAAAAATTAATAACACCTTTTTACAAAATAATAGTATTTTTGAGCTGATTACCGTGCGCCTTAATAATGTTAATAAGTTGGTGAGGTTAAAAGAAGAAAGCTTGGCGTTAAGTCAAGATTTAAACTCATTGTATAGTGCTATATCACTTAAAGCTAATTACGATGTTGATTTGGGTGCCCAAAGCTTAGTGGATGTTGTTGAGACATCAAAATTAATATTGTTAATGTCTTCAATCGTGTTTTTGTCAGTTGTTATTTTTCTTTATATCTTTTTTATTCGACCGAAAGTTATTAACCGATTAGTTGGCTTAAAAAATAATACTCGAGCTATTGCTGATAATAAATATGATGTAAATATTGATGTTGCAGGTGATGATGAAATAACAGCAATGGCAACATCGTTAGCTTATTTTCGAGATCAGCTAATTGAGAAGGATGAGGTTCAGCAAGCACTTGCGGATAGAGAAGAAACCTTGTCAACAGTGGTCAATAATGCGGCTGAAGGATTGTTCACTGTAGATACTGCTGGAATTGTTCAGACATTTAACCCTGCCTGTGAGTCTATTTTCGAATTGCATTTTGACAATGCCATCGGTGAAGATGTTTTGCGATTTTTACCTTCTGCCTTCGAAGTGTTTACCGAGCATGAAAAAAATGCAGCTGGGGATAGTTATATCGTTTGTGAAAACTATCAGATGCCAGCCTTTCGAGCCGATGGGAGTGAATTTACTAGTAGTCTATCCGTCAGTTTGATTAATTTGTCAGGCCGGTATTTATATAGTTGTTTTGTTCGAGATATTACTGCGGAACAAATGGCAAAAGAAAAGATTGAAACGCTGGTTAATGAATTAATGACCTCCAATGCTGATTTAGAGCGCTTTGCTTACAGTTGTTCTCATGATTTGCAAGAGCCGGTGAGGATGGTGTTAAGTTTTTCCGATTTGCTTAAAGAGCATTTGGGAGAAGAGATGGATGAAAAAACGGCTAAATACCTTGGTTTTATTACTAATGGTGCTCAAAACGCTAAAGAATTGATTAAAGATATTCTAGCTTATAGCCGGCTTGATCAATCATCTGTGAAAAAGGAGTGGGTGGCCTCAGATACCTTATATGAAAAGGTAAAAGGTTCAATTGTTATATTGCAGGAAGAGCTGAATGGGAAGTTTGATTGGGATGGTGACGATATTAAAATTAATGGTGTCGAATCCCAACTTGTACAATTGCTTACAAACTTGGTGACGAATGGCCTTAAGTATAACCATAGCTCAGAGCCAAAGGTAACGGTGAATATATCTGAGTCTGATGATGATTGGTTGATGACGGTAAAAGATAACGGTATTGGTATTGACCAACGTTACCACAAAATAATATTTGAAGTGTTTCGTCGTTTAGTGACTAAAAGAGAATATGTAGGGTCGGGTATTGGCCTTTCAATTTGTAAAAAAATTGTTGAAAAGCACCATGGCGAAATTTGGCTAGAGTCTCAGCCCGGTCAGGGTAGCCAGTTTTTCATACGTCTGCCAAAGAGTGTATAGCGAGGTGTTGATGTAATGTCTGTTGATGAAGAGTATTTGCAAAAACTACTGCGTACTGTTTCTCATGATATGGGAGGAACATTACGTGTTGCTGTGGGGTTTTCTAAATTAATTCTGGAAAGCTATTCTCATCAACTTGATGAAAAAGTGCTGCATTGGCTTTCGTTGATTCAATCCGACGGTGAAGCAACGCAAGAAAAGCTCGTTGCCTTGTCTCGTTATGCTCGCCTCTATGATATTTCGGATGAGGTCGATGTTTGCAATATTTATGAGGCTTGTCACAAAGCTGTTGGCCTGTCTTCTTTAGATGAGCTTTATCCAAATTTTACAATAACGATAGAGGCTTTGCCTGTTGCCAAGGGGTATGAGAGATTGTGGGTTGACCTCTTTGCTGAGCTGATTAGAAATAGTGCCCGTAACTCATCTGGAGTTTCAGATGTGCATTGCCGTATTTACTCTCAGGAAGACGAGGGTGAAACCACCATCATTGTAGAGGATGACGGTGTAGTGTTAACTCAGAAGCAGATTGATATGGCAATGATGCCTTTTAGAGTTATTGATGGTATTCCTTCTGGTGTAGGGATGGGGTTATCCGTTGTTAAGCGTATTGCTGAACTACAGAACGGGCACTTTAGTATGGAGTCAGTCCCTGATAATCAGCCGGGTGTGAAAGCGGTTGTCACCCTCCCTTCTCTTGTTGTACTTGACCCCAATTCTTAACTTGTGGAGCCAAAACCTCTGCTCTTCGCATTATCACGTTTTTCACCCCTCATTTTTTCATAAAGGCCCCATAGTCTGCTGGACAGACAAGTACCCTCTGGCGTAAAATACGCCTCCAGCCAAAGAGGGGTATCTAGTATGAGATTTCCCTCCTGAAAGCGAGGTGAATCAGGTATTTTATACATTACCGTCCATTCATCTCGTTTTTTTATGACTATTTGAAACTCTGTTTGCTACTTTAGCGATAGTTAGTTAGCGCAGGGTGTTAAGAACATCGTTTACAAAACCACTTCATCATTAGCCTGGTTCTTTGCCTAATTGGCAATAATGGTAACCGCGGCATACTGCCGCCTACAGTTACAGCTAGATAATGATGGACAGTGCAGGAGAAACCCTTGAATACAGAGGCCACCCTTGTGACTTCCCCAACGACATCCCTACTTCAAGGGAATAATAAGAAACCTGCTTTATTAGTATTGGCTGATGGCAGCGTTTTTCGCGGTACCGCTATTGGTGCAGAAGGCATTACTGTTGGTGAGGTTGTCTTCAACACGGCAATGACAGGCTATCAGGAAATCCTGACAGACCCTTCATATGCTAAGCAAATAGTGACCTTAACTTACCCTCATATCGGTAATGTCGGTGTTAACAAAGAAGATGAAGAGTGTGAAACCATCTGGTCTGCAGGCTTGGTCATTAGAGACCTTCCCAGCTTAGCTAGTAACTTTCGCAGCCAGCAAACCTTAGATGTCTATCTGAAAACCCGCAACATATTGGGCATTGCTGATATTGATACTCGTCGTTTAACGCGCATTCTACGTGAAAAGGGCGCACAAAATGGCTGCATTATGGCAGGCGATACCATTAATGAAGACGAGGCATTAGCCGCTGCTCAACATTTTCCTGGGTTAAAAGGATTGGACTTGGCAAAAGAAGTCACTGTTGCGGAAGCTTACCAGTGGGAAGAGGGTAGTTGGTCACTTGGTGAAGGTTTTGCAAAACAGCCTCGTAAAGCATTTAAGGTTGTAGCCTATGACTATGGTGTAAAGCGGAATATTTTGCGCATGCTGACCGACCGTGGTTGTGATATCACCGTTGTACCTGCACAGACGCCTGCAGATGAAGTGTTAGCGATGTCGCCGGATGGTATTTTCTTATCAAATGGCCCTGGTGACCCCGAGCCTTGTGACTATGCGATCAAAGCAATCCAATCATTATTGAAAACCAATATCCCAATTTTCGGTATTTGTCTTGGACACCAACTATTGGCATTGGCGAGTGGCGCGAAAACGATCAAGATGAAATTTGGACACCACGGTGGAAACCATCCTGTTCAAAACCTTGAGAATAAAACTGTGTTAATTACCAGTCAGAACCATGGCTTTGCAGTTGATGGAGAAACTTTGCCCGCCAATATAGAAGCGACTCATAAGTCTCTTTTTGATGGTTCATTGCAAGGTATAAAACTCACTGATCGTCCAGCATTTAGCTTCCAGGGGCACCCTGAAGCGAGTCCTGGACCTCATGATGCTGCCCCATTATTTGATCACTTTATTGAGTTGATGGAAAAAGCGTAGACAAATAGTTTGATTAGGTGTGGCTAATACACCTTACTTACATATGATTACGTAAACTGATTATTGATATTTTTATCCGTTATGTTTAATGCGGATTTACTTACCTAGACTAAACGTTATGCCTAAAAGAACAGATATACAAAGTATTTTAATTATTGGCGCTGGACCGATTGTTATTGGTCAGGCTTGTGAGTTTGATTATTCTGGTGCCCAAGCCTGTAAAGCATTGCGTGAGGAAGGCTACCGAGTTATTTTGGTTAACTCGAACCCTGCGACTATTATGACTGACCCAGCGATGGCTGACGCGACTTACATTGAGCCGATTCAATGGGAAACCGTAGCAAAAATTGTTGAAGAAGAACGTCCTGATGCAATTTTACCGACAATGGGTGGGCAAACTGCGCTTAACTGCGCATTGGCATTGCATGAAAATGGTGTCCTTGAAAAATATAATGTTGAGTTAATTGGCGCTAATTATGAAGCCATTCATATGGCCGAGGACCGTAACCTGTTTGATCAGGCTATGAAAAGAATTGGCCTCGAATGCGCTCGTGCTGAAATTGTTCATACTATGGACGAAGCGAACGAAGTGCCAAAACAATTTGGTTTCCCTGTGATTATCCGTCCATCATTTACAATGGGTGGTTCTGGCGGTGGTATAGCTTACAACTGGGAAGAGTTTGAAGAAATTTGTTTGCGTGGTTTTGACTTGTCACCTACCAACGAGTTGCTGATTGATGAATCGCTTCTGGGTTGGAAGGAATACGAAATGGAAGTGGTTCGCGACAAAAATGATAACTGTATTATTATTTGTTCCATTGAAAACTTTGATCCTATGGGCGTTCATACGGGCGATTCAATCACTGTTGCGCCAGCACAAACTTTAACGGATAAAGAACTGCAAATTATGCGGAATGCATCCTTGGCAGTCTTACGCGAGATTGGTGTTGAAACGGGTGGTTCTAACGTACAGTTTTCAGTTAATCCAGAAAATGGCCGTTTAGTCGTCATCGAGATGAACCCTCGTGTATCTCGTTCTTCTGCATTGGCTTCTAAAGCAACAGGTTTTCCTATTGCAAAAGTGGCCGCGAAACTGGCTGTTGGTTATACGCTAGACGAGCTTCAAAATGATATTACAGGTGGCACGACACCAGCATCATTTGAGCCGAGTATTGACTACGTTGTTACAAAAATTCCACGTTTTACTTTTGAAAAGTTTGGCGATGCCGATGCACGATTAACGACACAAATGAAGTCTGTGGGCGAAGTGATGGCAATTGGTCGTACTTTCCAAGAGTCTATGCAGAAGGCATTACGTGGTCTTGAAGTCGGCTCCTCAGGTTTAGAGTCTATTGTCGATTTTGAATCAGCAGATTGCATGAGTAAAATCCGACGAGATCTATCAACGCCAGGTGCGGAGCGTATTTGGTATGTGGGTGATGCATTTCGTTCAGGTATGACAGTTGACGAAGTCTTTGATTTGTCGGCTATTGATCCATGGTTCTTGGTTCAGATTAAAGAGCTTATTGATCTTGAGCAAGAGGTAGGGGCACATAACTTAAAAGATTTAACAGCAGATAATGTTTTACTACTTAAGCGTAAAGGTTTTTCTGATAAGCGTTTGGCAGTCTTATTAAACGAAACTGAAAAAGCAGTTCGAGATTATCGTCATTCACTAAGTATTCGCCCTGTCTATAAGCGTGTTGATACTTGTGGGGGTGAATTCTCAACGCCAACAGCTTATATGTATTCTACTTATGAAGAAGAATGCGAAGCTAAGCCTACCGATAAAAATAAAATCATGGTGCTAGGTGGTGGACCAAACCGTATTGGTCAAGGTATTGAATTTGACTATTGCTGTGTACACGCTGCGTTAGCGATGCGTGAAGATGGTTATGAAACCATTATGGTGAATTGTAACCCTGAGACTGTGTCAACGGATTACGATACGTCAGATCGTTTGTTCTTTGAGCCAGTCACCTTGGAAGATGTTCTGGAAATTGTTCATAAAGAAAATCCAAAAGGCGTCATCGTTCAATTTGGTGGACAAACACCATTGAAGCTTTCTCAAGCGTTAGAGGCGGAAGGTGTGCCGATTATTGGTACCTCTCCGGATGCGATCGATCAGGCAGAAGATCGTGAACGCTTCCAGAAAATGATCCAAGATTTAGACCTTAAGCAACCGTCTAATGCCATTGTACGTTCTACTGAAGAAGCAATTGCAGTTGCTGAACAGGTAGGTTATCCCTTAGTTGTGCGCCCTTCTTATGTGCTGGGTGGTCGTGCTATGGAAATTGTATATAACGTAAAAGAACTGCAGTCTTATATGACAGAAGCTGTGCAAGCATCTGATGATTCCCCTGTACTGCTCGATCACTTTTTGAATGCTGCTATCGAAGTTGATATCGATGCCGTGAGTGATGGTAAGCAAGTAGTGATTGGCGCCATCATGCAGCACATTGAACAATGTGGTGTACACTCTGGCGATTCTGCTTGTTCATTACCGCCATATTCATTGCCTGAAAATGTGCAAAATGAAATGCGCGAGCAAGTGAAAAAAATGGCTATCGAACTGGGTGTTATTGGTTTGATGAATGTACAGCTAGCTTATCAAGATAATGAAATTTACGTTATCGAAGTTAACCCTCGCGCATCTAGGACGGTTCCATTTGTCTCAAAATGTATCGGGACGTCATTGGCGAAAGTGGCGGCTCGTTGCCAGGCAGGTAATACATTAGCTGAACAAGGATTTACGACGGAAGTTGTTCCTGATTATTTCAGTGTTAAAGAGGCTGTGTTCCCATTCAATAAATTCCCTGCAGTGGACCCTATTCTTGGGCCAGAGATGAAATCTACAGGTGAAGTGATGGGGATTGGTGATACCTTCGCAGAAGCCTATGGTAAAGCACAACAGGGCGCTAACTCTGAGATCCCCGCTTCAGGTAAAGTATTTCTCAGCGTGCGCGATTTTGATAAAGAAGGCATCGCAGCAGTCGCAAAAGACTTTGACCGTTTAGGTTTTCAAATTGTTGCAACTCGTGGTACTGCTGCTGTGTTGAAAGAAGCTGGTTTAGAGGTCGAAGTCGTTAATAAGGTAGCCGAGGGGCGCCCTCATATTGTCGATATGATTAAGAACGACGAGATTACTTTAGTGATCAATACCACAGAAGGTAAGGAAGCGATTAAAGATTCTGCAAGTATTCGTCGCAGTGCTGAAAATCATTCCGTATACTATACGACTACCTTAGCTGGCGGTGAAGCGGTATGCTTGGCTCTGCAAGCTGGAAAGGAACTACAAGTGCGTCGTCTGCAAGACTTACATAAGCGTATAACGCACTAATTAAATTTACTTTTTATAGCGTTATTTTATAAAAAAGTAAAAGCAAGAGAAATTTGAGAAGAAATTAATGAATAAAGTCCCAATGACTAAAGCCGGTGCTGATGCACTGGAAGCTGAATTAGACGATCTAAAAAAAGTTCAGCGCCCAAGAATTGTTGAAGCGATAGCTGAAGCGCGTGAACATGGTGATTTAAAAGAAAATGCGGAATACCATGCTGCACGAGAGCAACAAAGCTTTTGTGAAGGTCGCATTCAGGAAATTGAAGGTAAATTATCCTTCGCACAAATCATTGATATCACAACAATACCGGAAGGCAGCAAAGTTATTTTTGGTACTACGGTTGATATTATCAATGTCGATACAGACGAAACAGTTACCTATAAAATTGTCGGTGATGATGAGGCGAATGTTAAAGCAGGAAAAATTTCATATAGTTCGCCAATCGCGAGAGGCCTAATTGGCAAAGAAGTGGGCGATGAAGTGACGATTCAAACGCCTTCTGGTGAAGTGACTTATGAAATCGATAGTGTAAAGCATATATAGTTTGCTTATTAGCCAATGTTTTTAAAAAGCCGTAAAGATATTTCTTTGCGGCTTTTTTGTTTATAGTATATAAATAATACTAAATATTGAGATCGGTTTAGAGAAAATGACTCTTTTAGATAGTAACTTTGACGATTTAAGTAAGGCCGAACAGGCGGCCTTACGCGAAAAGTTTTACGAAATTATTCGTACCGTTCCGGTAGGGAGAGTTGCGAGTTATGGGCAAATAGCAAAAATGGCAGGCCGCCCAAAAGATGCTCGTCACGTGGGTAGTGCGTTAAGCGGTTTAGTGAAAACCGATATTCCTTGGCACAGAGTCGTGCTGGCCTCGGGAAAAATCGCTATGCCAACTCGCCCCGATCTGCAAAAGCGTCAACGTGAGTTATTATGCGAAGAGGGCATAGAGTTTATCGGTGACTACCAAGTTAATATGCAGCGTTATGATTGGCAGTTAAGTGAGCGGGGAGCGGGCGAACAAACCGATTTATTTGGTTAGCGTTAAGGTTTTGACTAAGGGAGAGTGACTGTTACCCTCCAGACTTTTTCTGGCGCCTAATTCATTTTTGGTGTTTTCGCTACTGCTCCGTTGTGGAATTGGTCACAATAATAAATAACGACTGTGTTTTTTGGAGAGTTGAACAGTTTATACTTAAAGCTCTTATAAAAATTTGAAAAGGATTATTCTCATGAGCCATTTCCTCTATTATCCATCGTCTACCTGTTCACTTAACGATATCGCTAAAAAGGCCTGCAAGAGCTCCGCTGATATTGAAAATTATAGCCAAACACTACTCGCCGCTAATGGTCGTATCAACAGCCTCGACAATCTACAGCAAAAGCATCGCCCCTTAATACTGCCTGGATCATCGAATGCTCCGAGTATTCATATACCTAATTGTACGCCACAGGAGCATGAAACACTTGCGGCATTGAGCAAATCAATAACGGGCGTTGGCGTTGTAGCAATATCGGAGTTGCTTGCGAACACCAAAATTCTTGACCATATTGGCAATACCGGAACATTTATGTCGGGTGCTAGCGCGGGTGCAATTAAAACATCAAATTATATTTTAAGCAGTATCGCCAAGTACGAAAAAGAACTCAAAATATATGAGGACTTCGAAAATCACGGCGGCGTTAAAGCGACACTTAACCGTTATGAACCAAAAGTCAAGGCTGCATTTAATGAAATGAACGAAGCCTTAAATAAAAAAGGCCAACATATATTACATAAGCATGCGTTTAAAATGCGCCAAACCACGAATCTAAATGGCCGTATCGTTAATGAATCTATTCCAATAAGTAACAGTGCTGAAGTGAAGAACCTCAAGCGTTTTGCTAAGACCGCGCGTTATGTAGGAAAGCGACTGATTGTCTTGGATGCGGGTCTACGCGTGAACTCCGTTTATCAAGCTGCTCGAACTAATCAGGATTGGGTCCGTGAAGCAGTTGTGCAAACCTCTGGGTTTGCTGCTGGTTTAACGGCAGCCGGCGTAGTTATCACTATGATTGCTGTGTCATCTCCATTTGGCTTGGTTTTGGCTATTGGGTTTTCTGGTGCGGCCGCATTTGGCATTGATGTTGCCGTTAAGCAGTTTTCAGGTGAGATATATGATAGGTTGCTAAAGTGACTGCTGATGATTGGAAATTATTTTTATCGCTAATTGGCTTTGGTTCTGCTGTTTTACTAATGCTCTCTCAATTACTTTTGAGATTAACGTTAGATCGACGTGTTCGCAAAGCTCTCTCGCCTGATAAAGTTTACGACAGTTACCTTGATGATTATTGTGGTTATCTCCGTGCAGTCATGTTTGGTAATGCTATTGTGTTCCCTTGGGTAAGAAAGTCGCCTGCGATAAAGAATTATTATGATGGCTTTGATGTCGCATCTTTTGCAACCTCTTTTGAGAAGGGGATAGCTTATATGCAGACTGTTAGTTTTGGTATATTAATGGTTTGTATGTTTATATTTTTTATTACGAAATGGCTTGGTGTTCTAGAATGGTAAACGTATAACGTTCAAATTGTATGTGCTTCAGAAGTGATTGAATATTGTTAATAACTAACTAAAGTAAGGGAAGGTAATGGAGTATTCTGTAGAGCAAGCGGTTGATGATGGCGTAAGTATTAAGAAGTATATGGTTAGATTTGGGTTGGTCCATGCCGGGCTAGTTGTTTTGCTAGGAGTTATTACTTATTTTTTAGATATAGATCTTGGTTCGGCACCATCGGTTATCATTCTGATGTGTTCTGCTATGTATGCTGTAAGTGTTTTTATTCAAGATAATAAACGGGTACCAAATAAAGGCGAAAAATCTAGAATGATATGGACGTCATTTGCCATTTCGTGGGTGTTATCGATAGTGGTGAGTATTGGGATATTTCTTCCGTTAATATTTGATGGAAGTGTTGCTCAGTTTTTTCAGTCAGCAGATAGCACTTTTTGGATAATAATGGCTATCATTTTTTTCATAGTCATACTGTTATATATTGGCTTGCTTTATTTTTGTTATGGTATGTTTGCGAATAAACAGTATCAGGCTCTAATTAAAAAAGGCAAACTGTAATGCAGTTTGCCTTTTTTGATGTTATTTGTTTAAAGAAAAACTAATTAAAATAACTGATCATTACACCTGCAGCAACAGCAGATCCAATCACGCCAGCTACGTTTGGCCCCATCGCATGCATTAGTAAGAAGTTCTGGCTATTAGCTTCTAATCCAACTTTGTTAGAGACACGAGCGGCCATGGGTACAGCAGATACACCTGCTGAACCAATGAGCGGATTGATTTTGATTGTTAAGAATACGTTCATCGCTTTTGCCATTAATACACCCGTTGCTGTACCAATACAAAAAGCCACTAAACCTAATAATAAAATGCCGATCGTTTCTAAATTTAAAAAGCTTTCGGCGCTCATTTTAGCGCCAACACCTAAACCAAGAAAAATAGTGACAGTGTTAATTAAGGCATTTTGTGCTGTATCACTTAAACGTTCAACAACACCACATTCTTTCATCAAGTTGCCGAAGCAAAACATGCCAAGTAAGGGGGCAGCACTGGGAAGAAACAAGGCCACCAAAATTAATACAGTAAGGGGGAAGCAAATTTTTTCCGCTCGAGAAACTGGGCGTAGTTGCTTCATTTCTATTTTGCGCTCTTCTTTGGTAGTTAAGGCCTTCATAATAGGAGGCTGGATAATGGGTACTAATGCCATATAAGAGTAAGCAGCTACCGCAATGGCGCCCAATAATTCTGGTGCAAGTTTACTGGCAACAAAGATTGATGTGGGGCCATCGGCACCCCCAATAATACCAATAGCTGCTGCCTGCATAAGGGAAAAGTCCACAACGCCTGATGCACTAAGGGCAACAGCCCCTAATACCGTAGCGAAAATGCCAAATTGGGCCGCAGCACCGAGGAAAAGCATTTTAGGGTTGGCTAACAGCGGACCAAAATCTGTCATCGCACCGACACCCATAAATATGAGTAAAGGAAAGATACCAGTTTCAATACCTATGTGGAAAACGTAGTAGAGCAATCCACCCGCACTTTCGAGATGACCTTGAGCATCGTATATAGGTTCTGCATACATTCCTGCGCCAGGAATGTTGACAAGTAAGGTGCCCATAGCGATGGGTACTAAAAGTAGTGGCTCAAATTTGCGGGCAATAGCCAAGTAAAATAATACCAGTGCTACCAGCATCATCGCAGCTTGACCTACTGTTAAGTTGGCTAGACCTGAGTCCAGTAGTAATGCAGTGAGTTTTTCCATGATGTTTTATTTACAAAGTTAAGTGATAACGCTGTGCTTACAGCGTTAAAAGATTATCGCCAACAGCAACCGCGTCGCCTGCTTTGACATGAACAGTACTGACTGTGCCCGCTTCAGATGCTTTAATTTCAGTTTCCATTTTCATGGCTTCTAAAATAATCAACACATCGCCCGGGTTAACTTGTTGTCCCTGTTGTACATTAACTTTGAAAATATTACCGGCTAATGGGGCGGTAATGGTTTCACCTGAACTATTGCTTGGAGCTGGTACGATATCAGCATCTGCGCCAGCAGCAACATTGGCGCTATATCTCATACCGTTGACCATAACATTCACTTGGCCGTCTCCACTGACTTCAGCGGTATAGTTAGTGCCATTCATACTTACGGTATACACACCATCACTGGCTTCAGTACTCGTTACGCTAGTGTTTTCTTCTTTTGGTGCGGGTTCAAAGGCATCGGGGTTGCCTCGATTTTCCAAAAACTTCAAACCAATTTGTGGGAAGAGCGCTAAGGTTAACGCATCATCAATACTGCTCTCGGCAAGTTCAAAGCCTTTTTCTTTCGCGTGCTGAGATAATTCTTCAACCAAGGCATCCATTTCTGGCTCGATTAAATCAGCAGGGCGACAAGTAACCGCCTCAGCGCCATCAAGTACACGTTCCTGTAATTCTTTATCAAAAGCGGCAGGTGCTTTACCGTACTCACCTTTAAGAATGGCCTGTGTTTCTTTAGAGATACTTTTGTAGCGTTCACCGGTGAGTACATTCAGTACTGCCTGAGTACCAACAATCTGAGAAGTCGGTGTAACTAATGGAATATGCCCGAGGTCTTTACGTACTCGAGGGATTTCTTGCAATACCTCATCGAATTTATCGCCAGCTCCTTGCTCTTTTAATTGGTTTTCCATATTGGTGAGCATCCCACCAGGAACCTGAGCGATTAAAATGCGAGAGTCGACACCTCTCAACGCCCCTTCAAATTTAGCGTACTTTTTGCGTATGCCACGGAAGTAGGATGCAATTTCTTCTAAAAGTTCTAAGTCTAATTTAGGGTCACGCGGTGTGCCTGCTAATGCAGCAACAATCGATTCGGTGGGCGAATGACCGTAGGTCATCGACATAGACGATATAGCGGTATCGACATGATCAATGCCTGCTTCGATCGCTTTAAGAATTGTCATCGATGATAAGCCCGCTGTTGCATGTGCATGCAATGCAATTGGAATATCCAATGATTTTTTTAGCTCGCTGACAAGATCAAAAGCATCGTATGGCGTCATTATTCCCGCCATATCTTTGATAACTAAAGAGTCGGCACCCATGTCTTCTATTTGTTTCGCTAATTCCAGCCAGCCAGCTTTGGTATGAGCCGGGCTTGTGGTGTAAGACAATGTGCCTTGCGCATGTCCGCCCTGCTTTTTAACGGCAGCCATAGTTGTTTGCATGTTGCGCGGGTCATTCATCGCATCAAAAATACGAAAAACGTCAACGCCGTTAGTGACGGCACGCTCTACAAATTTCTCAACAACATCGTCAGCGTAGTGGCGGTAACCTAACAGGTTTTGGCCGCGTATTAACATTTGTTGTTTGGTATTTGGCATTGCTTTTTTTAGTTCGCGAATGCGGTCCCATGGGTCTTCGCCCAAAAAGCGAATACACGAGTCAAAAGTGGCGCCGCCCCAAGACTCTAACGACCAATAACCGACTTTATCCAATTTCTCAGCAATCGGAAGCATGTCATCGATTCGAAGACGAGTGGCAAACAATGATTGATGTGCGTCACGCAATACGACATCTGTAAGCAGGATAGGTGATGCATCACTACTCATAAGGGTTTCCGTTAATTAGTTTAAGATTTCGAGGTTTTTTGTGCGATCGACCAAGCAATAGCTGCAACAGCAGCAACTTCAGCTTCAGAAGAGTTCGCGGCGGGCATTTTCCCATTGGTTGGATGGTTAAAGCGATTCAGCAAAGAAGACATTACCATCATGCCAATGACAAGTAAGGCCAAAAATACAAAAACACTCCCCATTCCTAACAGCATTAGTTCAACGCTATCAGACCATAAATTTGTCATGATCGGAGCTCATGTTAAAAAAGTTTAATTTTGATACTCATAATCCCAAAAATGATAAACCAGAAGATTTTCGTGATCTTCTGGTTTATTTTTATCGGATTAGGTCGATGATAACCCAAGATATTGCGGAAATACTACTAGTAAAAACACTAAAAACAGCTGAATTATAATAAAAGGAATAACCCCTTTATAAATTGTGAGGGTTTTAACTTCTGGAGGGGCGACCCCTTTTAAATAGAATAAGCTAAAACCAAATGGAGGTGTCATGAAGGATGATTGCAAGTTCATTGCAATCAAAATAGCAAACCACACCATATTGAGTCCCATTAATTCAGCGATAGGAGCTAGAATAGGGACAACAATGAAAGCAATCTCTACAAAATCGATGAAGAACCCTAGAACAAAGATGGCTAACATGGACAAGAGGATAAAAGTCCATTTTTCTCCAGGAAGGTTAGCCATAAACTCTTCGACAATGCCGTCACCACCTGAATAGGTAAATACCATTGAGAATGCAGTTGCACCGATCAGTACGGCAAATACCATAGAGGTGACCTTAACGGTCTCTTTCGCACTATCCGTCATCATCTTCCATTTTAATTGCCCGTAAAACTTCGCAAGAATCAAGGAGCCTATTGCGCCAAGTGCTGAAGATTCAGTTGGTGTCGCTATGCCCGTTAAAATTGAACCTAACACGACGATAATCAAGAGTAGTGGGGGAATAATATTAAGTAGAGCATCTTTGATCAGCTCATAATTATTCTCTGCATCAGAAGGTATTGGTGGGGCAGTAAGAGGATTGATGTGAGAGACAGTAAAGACATAAACAAGATACATGCCTACTAGAGCCAAGCCTGGATAGATTGCTGCCTTAAATAAGTCGCCTACTGGCACTCCCATTACATCGCCAAGAATAATCAGGATAATGGACGGAGGGATAATTTGCCCTAATGTTCCCGCAGCGCAGATGGTGCCCGTTGCTAATTTCTGGTCATAGCCATATTTGATCATCACCGGTAGCGAAATTACACCCATAGCAACAACGCTAGCCCCCACAACACCTGTTGATGCAGCTAAAAAAGCACCAACAACAATAGTTGATATAGCGAGACCACCGGGGCGTCCACCAAACAAGCGTCCCATGGATTCCAATAAACGCTCAGCTAAACCTGATTGCTGTAGGATAATTCCCATAAAAATAAACATGGGGATTGCCATCAATATCGTGTTTTCCATAATGGAATACAATCGATAAGACATAAAACTGAAGAGGCTAACACCTTCGATCCAGAAGCCGACAATTAATGAGAGGCCTGCAAATGTTAAGGCAATGGGGTAGCCGATAAATAGCGCAACCAGCGCAAAAATAAATAAATAAATGCCGATCATTATGGTGTCTCCTCTTCTTGATCAGTTAACACCAGAGCTTCTTTTAATATTACAGCAACGGCACTGAGGATAAGAAAAGCAAAAGAAATTGGAATAACAAATTTAATAGGCCAAAGTCGGGGTAGGCTGCCTGGGTCACCTTTGTTTTCCTGATTGGCAAAAGATTCAGCGAAGAATTCCCAGCCGTAATAAGTGACGAGAATACAAAATGGGATAGTAAAAACTAAAGCGCCGATAATGTTGATCCATGCTTGGGCTTTTCTTGGGAAATTATCATAGAAAACATCAACGCGAACGTGGCCATTTTCTCGAAGTGTATAGCCAAGCCCTAAGAGGAACATCACAGAAAACCAATGCCACTCTAGCTCTTGCATGCCAACGCCACCAAGCCAGCTTAAGTATTTGTCATACCAAAGGTAGAGATCAAAATATTTGAGTGTATCAACCACTACATAGCGGACGAAAACGTCAATAAAAACATTGAGGACCATTAACAACATCGCAATGACGCAGATCCAGCCAACCATATCGATGATACGGTTCAAGAAACGGAGAGTAGATTTCATGATGATTATATTCCTGAAAAAAACTCTCTTTGTCGATCAACAAAGAGAGTTTTCATTATCTCGATAAACGTATTATTTTTTTATTAGTTATTTAGATAAGCTTTATCAGAAATATCTGTCCAAGCGCGAGTTTTAGCTAAATAGTCGCGTTGAGATTTGATGATTTCTGCAGTTAGACCGCCTTTGCCTTCTAAGTCTTTAAGTAAAGAGTCGTTAGCTTTTCGTAGGTCTGTCATTACTGCAGGCGGGAATGTCTTAACTTGGATATTTGGGTAATCTTTTTTAATGGTTGCCCAGTTTTGACCACTTTCATGGTAAGAGTGAGCCGTCATCTGGAACGCTGCTTCTTTAATAGCGACTTCTAATATTGCTTGCAAGTCAGCAGGTAATTTATCAAAGGCTTTTTGGTTAACCATGAACTGAAGTTCAGTACCAGGCTCATGCCAGCCAGTGTAGTAGAATGGCGCAATTTTATGGAAGCCCATACGCAAGTCTAAAGAAGGGCCAACCCATTCAAGTGCATCAATCGTATTACGCTCAAGTGCGGTATACAGTTCGCCAGCAGGAATGTTCGTTGGTTTGGCGCCCAATTTGGCTAAAACTTCACCGGCAAAGCCAGGGATACGCATTTTCAGACCTTGTAAATCAGCGACGCTGTTGATTTCTTTTTTGAACCAACCACCCATTTGGTTACCTGTGTTACCACCAGGGTATTGGCGAACGCCATATTTGCTATAGACTTTTTCGGCTAATTCTTGACCGCCACCATAATAATACCAAGCGTATTGCTCAGCTGCGATCATGCCAAAAGGCATAGTCGTAAAGAACAGTGTGTTGATGTCCTTACCTTTCCAATAGTATGACGCAGAATGCCCCATTTGATATTGGCCTGCCTTAACGAAGTCAAAAATCCCGAGAGCTGATTTGTGCTTGTTTTTTGAGTCAATGGTAATCAATAGGCGGCCATTGGACATCTGCTTGACATTTTCGGCCATTCTTTTAGAGACATCGCCAAAAATAGGAAAATTAGTTGGCCATGTTTCAGCTAGGCGCCATTTGATGGGTTTCTCTGCTGCGAAGCTGCTCACTGATGCTGCGGTAGCGGCAATTGCCAGTGACAGGACTGTAATCGTTTTTTTCATAGCTATTAACCTTATTATCATCTATTTAGAAAAGTGAATTATTATTGTTTTTACAACGATACTACAATACAAATGATTGCGAAATTTTGAAATCCGTATCACCACCTAGATAAAACTACGGGTTTTTACGTAGAGGTAATCATAGCGCAGACTACTAACGATGCAAGGCCCTAATAAGGTTCTGAGTCGCTAGTGCGTAGAATTAGCTGACATTCGTCTAAATAATAGCGAATAGCGGCTCTTTTATATTGTATGGCTGCAGGGATAAATAATGTGAAGCAAGTAGGGTTGATGTTTGAGCAACTCATTTAAGGTTGGCTGTTTAAACCCTCTTGATCAGTGATTAAGAGGGTTTAATATCGGTTAAGTCTACATTAGCGTTTAATTGTTAAGGTAGGCTTTATCGGAAATGTTTGTCCAGGCGCGGGTTTTTGCTAAGTATTCGCGTTGTGACTTAATTATCTCTGCTGTTAAGCCCCCGTTGCTTTCTAGCTCTTGAAGTAATGATGCATTAGCCTTTTTAAGGTCGGCTATAACAGAAGGTGGGAAAGTTTTCACTTGAATATTGGGGTAATCTTTTTTGATCGTTGCCCAGTTCTTTCCGCTTTCATGGTATGACATAGCTGTCATTTGAAATGCGGCTTCTTTCATGGCGACTTCTAGGATAGTTTGTAAATCGGCAGGCAGTTTGTCGAAGGCTTTCTGGTTGACCATGAATTGCAATTCGGCTGCAGGCTCATGCCAGCCAGTGTAGTAGAATGGCGCAATTTTATGGAAGCCCATACGCAAGTCTAAAGAAGGGCCAACCCATTCAAGTGCATCAATCGTATTACGCTCAAGTGCTGTATAGAGCTCACCGGGGGGGATATT
Source organism: uncultured Pseudomonadales bacterium (assembly GCA_947487765.1). Classification (GTDB taxonomy): domain Bacteria; phylum Pseudomonadota; class Gammaproteobacteria; order Pseudomonadales; family Cellvibrionaceae; genus CANLBN01. The sequence goes on from CANKXO010000005.1 coordinate 62,668, forward strand.
GGTAGGTTTAGCGCCAAGTTTTGCTAATACTTCACCGGCAAAACCTGGGATGCGCATTTTAAGGCCTTGTAAATCGGCAACCGTATTTATCTCCTTTTTAAACCAGCCACCCATTTGGTTACCCGTGTTACCACCAGGGTATTGGCGAACACCGTACTTGCTGTAGACTTTTTCAGCTAATTCCTGACCGCCGCCATAATAGTACCAAGCGTATTGCTCGGCAGCGATCATGCCGAAAGGCATGGTTGTAAAGAACAAGGTATTGATGTCTTTACCTTTCCAATAATATGACGCAGAGTGGCCCATTTGATACTGGCCCGATTTGACGAAATCGAAAATGCCGAGTGCGGCCTTATGCTTGTTCTTTGAGTCAATGGTGATTGAAAAACGTCCGTTAGACATTTTTTTAACGTTCTCAGCCATAATTTTGGATGTATCGCCAAAAATAGGGAAATTGGTTGGCCACGTTTCTGCTAAGCGCCACTTAATAGGTTTGTCTTGAGCGACACTATTCATCGTTGCGGTGGTAACGGCAACAGCAAGGGAGATTAGTATTATTGTTTTTTTAATCATTATTATTAGCCTTATTATTTTATAGTCGATCAAGGGGTTCTGTTGACGCCCAGTTAATTTGCCATTGCTAGTCTTAGCGCGCGCCACTATTTTCATCATAACCTATATAGGTTATGCGGAAAACGTTGTGGTGAGGGAGCGTAGATGTAAAACAAAGTTGTAGAGCAAAAAATAACCAGCTAATATAGTGCCCTATTAATATTGCTTTTCTAGCCAATAATTATGCTTATGCATCGATTAAGCAAGGACTTATCAAGAGTGTTTCAGTTGTTATGAATCTGTCGCAAAAAATACAGCTATTATCTATTTTGCCACTCATGATCGCTATGTTGGTAGTGGCGTTGGTGACGGAAATTCAATTCGAAAAATTATCAACCCAAACAGCCAATAGCTTTCGTGACAGTATTACTAATAGTAGGAAGCAGGAATTAAAAAACTATATATCACTGGCTCTGTCTTCGATTGATCATATTTATGAGCATAACCACCAGGATGATAGTGCAGCTAAAGAATTGGTCATCGATATTTTGACTAACTTGGAATACGGCGAAGACGGTTACTTCTTTGCGTATGACGATAATGGCGATAATATTGTCCACCCTAGACAACCTTACCGTATTGGCAAAAATTGGTGGGATCTACAGGATCAGGAAGGGCAGTACATCATTCGAGATTTGATCAATAGTGCTCAAGGTGATAGAGATTTTGTTGAGTATGTTTGGGAAAAGCCATCCAGTAAAGAAACGGCTAAAAAATTGGCTTATTCAGTTATGCTTGATCGTTGGCAATGGATGTTAGGTACAGGGATATATATTGATGATATTGACCGGGATGTTGCCGCGATGCAGAGCGAAGTGGATAAAAAAATTAAAACCTCCTCTTATGTCATCCTTTTTATTGCGCTTTCTGCTTTTGGCGTTATATTTATTTGTGGTATTTTTTTGCAGTTTAGTGAACGCAAATTAGCGGATGGTAAGTTACAAGAGCTAACAAAGCGTGTGCTTAATACTCAAGACGAAGAACGTCGCCGCGTCTCACGAGAACTACATGATGGTATTAGTCAGTTAATTGCGAGCGCTAAGTTTTCACTGGAAACTGCAGCGATTAAAATAAAAGAGAATAAAAACCCAGACAAGGATATATCTATCGCGCAAGATCGCATTGTTCAAACCTTGCAGGATCTGCGGCGAATATCTCGGGATTTACATCCGGCTATTTTGGACGATCATGGTTTATCGACGGGGCTTAAGGCGTTGGCAAAAAGCTTTTCAGAGAGAACTGGAACCAAAATTATATTTAATGATATCTCTGTAAGAAATATATTGCCTTTTGATATCAAAACATCACTGTATCGAGTGGCTCAAGAGGCATTAACAAATATCGAGCGTCATGCAGAAGCAGATCAAATAGAAATATCGATTCGAGTTGATAAGTCTTGGGTGATTCTCTCGATACAAGATAATGGCAAAGGTTTTAATGTTGAGTCATTGGAGCGGAGTAAGTCGCCAACAGAAGGTATTGGCCTGAGAAATATGCATGAGCGTTTAGCGTATCATAAGGGTGTTTTTTCGATCACGTCGAATAAAAAGGGCACACTGGTTGTTGCTAAAATACCAAAGTCGGTATTGCGCTATGCTGCTCATGTTGAATAAATAAAATAAAAATAATGAAATAATTAGAGGTTAGTATGATTCGAGTGATGCTGGTAGACGATCACCCACTATTTCGCGAAGGGATTGGTGCGCGTCTTGAAATGAGCGATGAGATTATTCTGGTGGGTGAAGCAGAAAATGGAAAGCAAGCAATAGAAAAGCTCAAAGAATTAAAGCCTGATGTTGTCTTAATGGATATTAATATGCCAGAGATGAATGGTATGGATGTCCTCGAAGTGGTGACTGAAATGGACTTTGATACTAAGTTTATTATTCTTAGTATGCATGACGATAAAGAATATATAGTGCGTGTGATTCGTATGGGGGCTGATGGTTATATGCTAAAAGACGTATCCGGCGATGAAATGATTAGCGCAATCAAAGAAGTGTATGGTGGGGAAAAGCATTTTAGCCAAGAAGTAGCGTCTATTCTGGCGCAACAGGATATAGACAAAAGTGAATGTAAGCTCACTAATCGAGAGCAACTAATACTGCGTTTGATTTCATTGGGGTACAGTAATAAGCAGATTGCTCAAGAATTAAATAATAGTGTTCGCACCGTCGAAACGCATAAGCGTAACTTAACAAGAAAGCTGGATATAAATACAACCTCGGGGCTAGTGCGTTATGCCATCGAGCATGGTATTGATAAGTGATTTAGGCTATTAAAAAGACCTACATCCCTGTAGTGGTTCTATCTATTGTTGGCGGTAAATTATTTTAATACGAAAGTAATTTTCATTTTGACGCGGTATTCAGTAATTTTGCCATCATCGATTGACACTTCTTGATCGCAAACCCAAGCTGATTTGACATTTTTAAGGGTTTCGCAGGCGCGCTTCACCCCTTCTTCAACGGCATCGTCAAAGCTTTTTTTCGATGAACTGCTAACTTCGGTAATACGTGCAACGCTCATAATTATCTCCTGATTCTGTTATTTTAATTTTTAGGAGAGCGAAGATTAGCAGTTTCATTGGGAACCGACAAATATTGCCAAAATAAGAGGGGAGTTTAGCGCAGCAAATTTGACAGTTTGGGGTTTGGTTTTTTAGCGGGCCTCAGGATCAATACAACCTTTCCAATCTCTTGCACAACGGTAGATTGAGTCTGATTTCTAATTTCTTCTATTGCTTGCTTGCGAGTCTCTCTGTCTTCGATAACCAATTTGATTTTGATGAGTTCGTGGTCAGTGAGGGCTCGCTCAATTTCGGCTAAAACGTTTTCAGTTAATCCGTTACCAGCAATAGTGACGACAGGCTTTAGTGAGTGGCCAATCGATCGGTAGTGCTTCTTTTGTTCGTTACTCAATGACATAATGTAGCTTCTGTATAAATGGGCAAGTATTCTAGCCTGACTCCTATCGAATTTCCATGAGTAACCTATTTCTATGGCGCGTTCAAAAACCAGTAAGCACTGGCTGAAAGAGCATTTTAATGATCAATACGTTAAGCAATCACAAGAAGATGGGTATCGATCTCGTGCTAGTTATAAATTATTAGAGCTTCATAAAAAGGATAAGCTTATCCGCAGAGGAATGACAGTGATTGATCTTGGGGCGGCGCCAGGTGGCTGGTCTCAAGTGGCCGCGGAGCTTGTTGGTGATGAAGGCATGGTTATCGCGTCAGATATCCTGCCAATGGATATGCTGGCCGGTGTTGATTTTGTTCAGGGAGATTTTACCGAAGATGCAGTATTAGAAGAAATACTAAGAGTTGTTGATCGACGTCCAGTAGACCTTGTGATTTCGGATATGGCCCCCAATATGAGTGGTATGGCTGATATAGATCAGCCGAGAGCTATGGGGTTGGTTGAGTTGGCCTTTGATCTAGCGCACCAAGTACTTAGTCCCGAGGGCGCTTTTGTAGCTAAGGTTTTTCAGGGTGAAGGCTCTGATACATTAATGCGGGATATGCGTAAGTACTATAATAGCTTTGTGTCTCGTAAACCGGAATCATCCCGGGCGCGTTCCCGTGAGATATATTGGGTTGGGAAAGGCTTTAAAGGGCTTTAAGTCGTAATAAAGTGAAACTATCTGCCGGATAGTTTGACCAAAGGCTATACTGGGATATAAGGTAGTAATTTCGAATATTAGCGTTTTGTAAGAGTATGAAGAGTTAAAGTATCTGCATTTTTGGCAGATTTAGGTTAATTAACTCGAAAAGTAGAAAATAAAGAATCATAGAGGGTATCCATTTGAACGATATGGCAAAAAATCTTGTGTTGTGGTTGATAATCGCCGGTATTATTTTAACGGTGGTTCAAGGCTTCGATAAGCCTAGTCAGGAGAAAACGCTGGATTATTCCGAATTTGTGGCTGAAGTCCAATCTGGCCGTATCCAAGAAGTGTCGATTAGTGGCCAGGTTATCACCGGCCGTTATCAGGACCAGTCAGTCTTTACGACGATTCGCCCTGAAGTGTTGGATATGAAATTGATGGATGACCTTCTAAATAACAATGTTCAGGTGAAGGCACCTAAGCCAGAAGAGACAAGCTTATGGAAGCAATTGCTTGTTGCCAGTTTCCCAATCCTGATCATCATCGCTGTATTCCTGTTCTTTATGAGACAGATGCAAGGTGGTGGCGGTGGCCGTGGTAACCCAATGAGTTTTGGTAAGAGCAAGGCTCGATTGTTGGGTGAAGACCAGATTAATGTGACCTTTGGTGATGTTGCTGGTGTTGATGAAGCAAAAGAAGAGGTACAAGAACTTGTAGAGTTTTTGCGAGACCCAAGCAAGTTCCAGCGTCTTGGTGGCCGTATTCCTCGCGGTGTTTTGATGGCTGGCCAGCCTGGTACAGGTAAAACACTATTAGCTAAAGCTATTGCCGGCGAGGCTAAAGTGCCTTTCTTCTCTATTTCCGGTTCGGACTTTGTTGAGATGTTTGTTGGTGTTGGTGCCTCTCGGGTACGTGACATGTTTGAGCAGGCTAAGAAAAGCGCGCCTTGTATTATCTTTATCGATGAGATCGATGCTGTGGGTCGTCATCGTGGTGGTGGTCATGGTGGTGGGCATGATGAGCGCGAACAAACATTGAACCAGCTTTTGGTTGAAATGGATGGCTTTGAAGCTAACGATGGCGTCATTGTTATCGCTGCTACTAACCGCCCCGATGTATTGGATAAAGCACTATTGCGTCCAGGTCGTTTTGATCGTCAGGTTTATGTAGGCTTGCCAGATATTCGTGGACGTGAGCAGATACTAAAAGTCCATATGCGTAAAGTGCCATTGTCAGACCAGGTCGATGCGACTGTCATTGCGCGTGGTACCCCGGGCTTTTCAGGTGCAGACTTAGCTAATTTAGTTAATGAAGCGGCTTTATTTGCTGCTCGCGGGAATCGCCGTATTGTGACTATGGAAGAGTTTGAAAAAGCTCGGGATAAAATTCTCATGGGCGCTGAGCGTAAAACCATGGTGATGAGCGAAAAGGAAAAAGAGAATACTGCTTATCATGAGGCGGGTCATGCTATTGTTGGTCGTTTAGTGCCAGAGCATGATCCTGTTCATAAGGTGACCATTATCCCTCGTGGACGAGCATTGGGTGTGACTCAGTTTTTACCCGAGGAAGACCGCTATAGCTACAGTAAGCGTGCATTAGAGTCGCAATTGTGTTCGCTGTTTGGTGGTCGAATTGCAGAAGAAATGACCCTAGGTAAAGAAGGCGTGACAACCGGCGCTTCGAACGATATTGAGCGAGCGACTCAGCTCGCTAATAATATGGTGACCAAGTGGGGGCTCTCAGAGAAATTAGGTCCATTGCATTATGGTGAAGATGAATCCGGTGTGCCAGGTGCCGGTAATGTTCATTATTCAGGTGAGACGTCTAAGCATATCGATGAAGAAGTGCGTTCTATTATTGATGACACATATTCCCGTGCGGAGAAATTGCTTGAAGATAATCGTGATATTCTCGAAGCGATGAAAGATGCATTAATGGAATATGAGACTATTGATTCGGAGCAAGTGGGTGATTTGATGGCACGACGAACTGTAAGGCCACCAAAAGATTGGCATGATACTGATAATAGTGACTCGTCTGGTGGTTCTTCGGTGGCTGGCGATAGAAAGCCTAAAGATTCCAGTGATCCAATCGGTGGGCCTGCTGGCGAACATTAAGCTAATCATTTTTTAATTTCTTGGCAAAGGCGTTTCTCTTTTAGGGAAACGCCTTTATTATATTTACTATGATAAAAACTCATCGATACCTTGATTTGTCTCGGCCGCGATTAATGGCCATCCTCAATGTGACCCCAGACTCTTTTTCTGATGGCGGTTTATTGTTTAAAAGCTCGAAGATTGATGAGGCTCTTGTGAGTCGGCGTGTCGAAGAACTGGTAGCTGATGGCGCGGAAATCATCGATATTGGTGGTGAATCGACAAGGCCAGGTGCTGCATCAGTAAGTGTACAGGAAGAGTTGGATAGAGTTATTCCTGTTGTGGAATGCATCGCCAATAATTGTGATGTTGCTATTTCTGTTGATACAAGTTCTCCTCAGGTGATGACGGCAGCTGCTGCTAGTGGTGCTCATTTGATTAATGACGTGCGAGCCTTAACTCGTGGCGGTGCTTTATCTGCAGCAGCACAAACAGGCTTGCCTGTATGCTTAATGCATATGCAAGGTACGCCTGAAACGATGCAGGATAGTCCGGGTTACTCTAATGTGGTGACTGATGTCAGTGACTTTCTTCAACAGAGAGTTGTAAGTTGTTTGGATGCGGGAATATCGAGCTCCAAAATATGGCTTGATCCAGGATTTGGTTTTGGCAAAACTTTGGAGCACAATCTGGCATTGTTGCGTCATTTACCGGAGTTAGTTAGTTTAGGTTTTCCTGTGCTGGTAGGTTTTTCACGGAAATCTATGATCGGAAAATTGTTGGGGCGAGAATTGCCTGAACGTTTGCCGGGTAGTTTAGCATTGGCGCTTATGGCGCTTGAGCGTGGCGCAAAAATATTGCGAGTGCATGATATTTCTGAAACTCGTGATGTGATCGATACTTTCATGGCTGTAAAAATTGCGTCAAATCAACAATAACACTTGTCATTTTTTGTTACACTACGGGTCTATTTTTTGGGCGCAAGTGTAAAAGGAGATGTAATGTCGAGAAAATATTTTGGTACTGATGGTATTCGAGGCAAGGTAGGTGAATACCCTATTACGCCAGATTTTGTGTTGCGTTTGGGTTGGGCAGTGGGGCGTGTATTTGCGCGGCGATCCAAGGGACAGAATTTGGTTTTAATCGGTAAAGATACTCGCATTTCAGGTTACATGTTTGAATCCGCGCTAGAAGCTGGATTAATTAATGCTGGCGTTGATGTTGGGCTGTTGGGGCCTATGCCGACACCGGCGATTGCTTACCTTTCTCAAGCGTTTCGTGCCCAAGCCGGCATCGTTATTAGTGCATCGCACAACCCTTTCTATGATAACGGCATCAAACTCTTTAGCGGTGCCGGGACAAAACTGCCTGATGAAATCGAGCTGGAAGTCGAAGCTGAGCTCGACAAAACAATGGTTAGCGCAGATGAGTTAGGTAAGGCGCGACGTATCGATGATGCGAAAGGTCGTTATATTGAATTTTGTAAAAGTACCCTTCCTCGGGGGCTTAAATTAAATGGTTACCATATCGTATTGGATTGCTCCCACGGTGCAACGTACCAAGTTGCGCCAAGTGTTTTCCAAGAGTTGGGCGCTCAAGTTGATGTGATTCATGCAGCTCCTGATGGCCGCAATATAAACGAAGGTTGTGGCTCTACTCACCCTGCCAAGCTTCAAGCCAGAGTGCTGGAGTTAGGGGCTGATCTCGGTATTGCCTTTGATGGCGATGGTGATCGGGTGCTATTTGTTGACCATGAAGGTGAGCTGGTTGACGGTGATGAGTTGCTCTATATTATTTCTGCAGCACGCCACCAATTAAGAGGGTGTAGCGGTGTGGCCGGTACCTTAATGTCTAATTACGGTCTGGAGTTAGCGTTTAAGAAGTTAGGTATTCCCTTTGATCGGGCAGGTGTCGGTGATCGTCATGTTATCGAAATGATGCGCACTAAAGGCTGGATGCTAGGTGGTGAGTCGTCGGGCCATATTATTTGTGGTGATGTCACAACAACCGGCGATGGTGTGGTATCTGCCCTTCAAGTCGTTAATGCTTTGCATATACTTGCAGAACCTCTAGCGACATCCAAAAAAGGTATGACAAAGTTACCTCAAACGATGATCAATGTGCGTTTGCCGCAACGCGTTAATCTTCAAGCCAATAAGGTTATTGATGCCGCAGTGGCTGCCGCCGAAGCGGAATTGGCCGATTCGGGCAGAGTGTTATTGAGGCCTTCAGGAACTGAGCCTGTTATTCGAGTGATGGTTGAAGGTGAGGATCAGATGTTGGTCAGTGACTTGGCAGGGCGACTCGCGGAGGTTGTTCAAGCAGAATTAACCAGCGATGTACCTATATTGAAAGTCGCTGATTAAAGTATACCGATTAATCAAGTTGTAACTTGGCGCTATCTCAGCTAATATTGCCGCCGTTTTAAATCTGCATTTCTTCTATAGCAACTTTTGTACTTTTTAAGGTCAAAGTTGTCGTAAAAGTCCCAGTATCAGGAAAATCTGCTTATGCGTCGCCCTTTAGTTGTCGGTAACTGGAAAATGAATGGTTCCAGAGAGCAAAATACCGAGCTATTACAATCGATACTTGGGCTGTTACCCGAATCAGAAAAAGTAGAGTTGGCGGTATGTGCGCCTTTTGTCTATATCGATCAGGTAAGTGAGCAGGTTGCCAATACGTCATTAGCGTTAGGGGGCCAGGATGTCAGTGTTCATGTAAGTGGCGCATATACTGGTGAAATAGCGGCTCCAATGTTGGCTGAGTTCGGTTGTCGTTACGCTATTGTGGGTCATTCGGAGCGTCGCCAATATCACAACGAAAGCAATCTACTGGTAGGACAAAAAGCACTATCTGCTATTCAGGGCGGTTTAACTCCCATTATTTGTGTTGGTGAATCCTTAGAACAGCGCGAAATAGGTAGTGCCTTGGATGTTATCGGATCTCAATTGCAGTCAGTGAAGTCTGTGATTGGTGATCAAGGATTGGCAAAGTCCGTTATTGCCTACGAGCCTGTATGGGCAATTGGCACAGGCTTAACGGCAACACCTGAGCAGGCTCAGGAAGTTCATCAGTTTATCCGAGAGCAATTGGGTAGTATTGCTGATGGTATCAGTATTCTTTACGGTGGTAGTGTGAAAGCAGCGAATGCTGCAGATCTATTTGCACAACCCGATATTGATGGCGCGCTAGTTGGTGGTGCATCATTAGTAGCAGAAGAATTTATTAATATTGCTAAGGCTGTTTAGTAGTTTTAGAGATAATTCACATTAGGTAAAATCGATGGAAAATATCGTTATTGTTGTTCACATTCTTGTTGCTTTATCCATTATTGGATTAATTTTACTTCAGCAAGGTAAGGGTGCAGAAGCGGGAGCATCATTTGGTGGCGGTGCGTCACAAACTGTTTTTGGTAGTCAGGGTGGCGGTAACTTTTTCTCTAAATTAACGGCCATTTTAGCGGTTATCTTTTTTGCAACGAGCTTCTCTTTAGCAATCATTGCTAAAAATAAAGCGACTGTTTATTCTGATGAGTCAGGTATTCCTGCAGTAGAAAATATCGTTGAAGAGTCCGAAGTGCCGGTTATCAATTCTGAAGCTGCAAACCCTGAAAGTGATCTTCCTGTTGTTGCACCTGAGGCCACAGATAATCAGAGTGATATCCCTGCAGTAAATCAATAAGCGAATAAGCCCAGGTGGTGGAATTGGTAGACACGCTATCTTGAGGGGGTAGTGGCGTAAGCCGTGCCGGTTCAAGTCCGGCTCTGGGCACCATTTTAAAATCCAGCAATGTCCAATGCTGACCTGAAAGCCCCATGACTTGGGGCTTTTTCATTTCTCATAGTCCATATTCGTCTAACGTCGTCCATTGTTATCTGGTGCTACCCGGTGCTATATTTGGTGCTATGAATTGTAGCAACACGGATAGATAGCACCATATGCCCCTTTCAGACCTTCAAATTAAGCAGGCCAAGCCAGGTGATAAAGACGTTTGGTTGTCAGATGAGCGTGGTTTGCGTTTATTGGTTAAATCGAATGGTTCGAAGTACTGGCGTTTGAAATACCGATTCCTGGGTAAACAGAAAACCTTAGCGCTTGGTGTTTATCCTGAAGTGAGTCTTAAGCAGGCTAGAGATGAAGTGAATAAAGCTAGAAAGCTTTTGAAAGAGGGTATCGATCCTGCGCAAAAGAAAAAGGATGACCGCTACCTTGCTGAGGTACGCCATGCTCACAGTTTTGAATCGATAGCTCTTGAATGGTGGGAGCATCAGAAAGGCACTTGGACGGAAGATCATGCAAACCGAGTTTGGGTACGCTTAAGAGACAACAGCTTTTCTCAAATAGGCGGCAAACCTGTGGGTGATATTCTGCCTCAAGAGGTGATCGCCATTATTCGTAGTATTGAAGACCGAGATGCGCCAGACGTTGCCGCCAGAGTGTTGCAAGACATTCGCCGTGTGTGTCGTTACGCTGTTCAGACAGGCCGTTTAATTAGCAATCCTGCCTCAGAACTCACAGATATACTCAGGGGTCGTAAAACGAAGCATAGAGCTTCGCTGCCACGTAATGAGCTACCAGAGTTCCTAAAGCTTTTGGATGGCTATCATGAGCAAGGTCGCTTGCTAACTCAGCTAGCTATTCAGTTCCTAGTATTAACTTTTGTTCGCCCTGGTGAGCTCCGTGGCGCTATGTGGAAAGAGTTCGACTTTGAGGGAAAGCTTTGGCGTATCCCTGGCAATCGAATGAAGATGGGTACTGATCATATAGTCCCTCTTTCTGATCAGGCTATTGAGATTCTAGAGCAGATTAGACCTATTACGGAGCATTACGATTTAGTGTTTCCCTCTGAACGTAGGCGTACTGAATGTATGTCTGACAACACTATGAGGCGAGCCATTTTCAAGCTTGGTTATGATGGTAATACATCAGGTAAGAGTAAATGTGTCCCTCATGGTTTCAGAGCAACCGCCTCATCTATCCTAAACGAGACAGGCTTTAATCCTGATGCTATCGAGCGTCAGTTATCGCATATGGAACGCGATGGAGTAAGGGCTGCTTATACACATCATGCTCGTTATCTCGATGAGAGACGTTCTATGATGCAATGGTGGGCTGATTGTCTAGATGAGTTAAAGAATTCTGGCAAGGTAATTCCTATCTTTGCCAAGCAGAATTAATTCATTCGAGCTAATTTTAGGGGCTTGGATGCTTTCAGTAATCTAGAGATAAACTTAAAAACCCTTTGGAGAATTGTTATGGATAAAACTTACATCGTTAGCAGTGTTGAAACTCCCGACTTTCACAAAAAACTCACGGCAACGGAGTCAATTGAAGCTAGTAGGTTTCGCTCTGTTGATAGGCGTTTCCAAGAACTGCTGATGGCAGCAGAAGGAATCCAACAGTTAGGGACTTTGCTTGATATTACAGAACATGAAACCGATTGCTCCATGCCGCATATAGGATGTTTGGTGGAAAGTTTGGGTAAGCATGTCCAGAACCTACGAAATGAAGCGGCTGAAGAGTTGGAGCCAATATTTAAATCCTTTGATGCTGAGGCAATCGGATATTAATAACATTAAGTAGGAGTGTTTTATGAAAGATGACGAAGTTTCACAATACGATATTGAAAAAGCTGGAAATATTTTTGGTGAAATTAGTATGGCGGCCGAAAACATCATTGGCTTAAGCAATAAAATAATAGAGGCTGATCCTGCCAACCATGAAGTATGTATGCTGGCGTCTTCTTTGGAGGCATTAACTCAGAAAGTTGGCTGGCTTGCTCATCAGGGTATCGAGGTTATGCCTGGAGGTTATTTAACAAGACTTAATGCTGAGGACTGGTTTATTTCTAATAAGAAGGAAGTGGTAAGTCAATAACTTAACTTTTCTCCCAGGCCTAGCCTGATCAGCGAAAGAGGCGGCACCCACCGCCTTTGGTTTGGGGTTTTAATTGGGTTCACTGTGGGAGGTGAATTAATGCCAGTTATGGATATCGAAAATGTAGATGCTCCCGCCTTAACCGAGCTGGAAATAAGATCATACATGCTGTATCCGGAGGATGAGGCAAGAAGAGATCAGTTTCTAACTTACTTTCATGCCAATGCCACATTTGAAAGTCTTGAAGAGGCAGGGGAAAAAGCAATGAAGCTGCCAATTTCTACACTTAAAACACTGTTGTCGATTCCGATTTCTGAAGATTTTGAACGTGAACACGTTGAGCGTTATCTTGAAGGGATTATTGCCGGCAAGGTTTTTCTTCTTTATGTTGAAATGCTGAATGACACTAATATAAAAGACGCCTCAATTAAAAAAGCTAAAAAAATTGCTGTAAATTATTATAAATTTGAAGCAGTTGCACCTAATGGACTTAAATCAAAACGGTCTACTGAAAGTTATATATCTGATATGTGGTCTAAATATAAAAGCGTGAGCCACCTATGGGCTGGGAGAATGTTTTTAATGGAGTTCTACGAGAATACTGATGAATTAGCAAAAGTTAATGAAGAAAACCCTTTGGTATTCGCAAGTATTGGAAAAGCACTTTTAGCATATCATGACCTACATAATAAGAGTTTACTAACAAAGAGTGAAATGTGGCAATTACCGGATTCAGTCGATATACCTGGTATTGTTCTAACCTGTTATGGCTTGCCTGATACAGATCGGGAGTTTATTAAAGCTAATTATAAAAACAGCTCAAACAAAGCGATAAAAAAACCTAATAACAGGTCTAAATTAAAATAGACCTGTTACTAAAAAAAATCTGGCCTATAAAATCCCTAATCAGTCTTTATAACACGAGGTTGATTATATGTCTCAATCAAATAGCAATACCCCTCCCTCTCCACAGGGCTATCTACGCATCCCGCAAGTCCTAAAGCTTATTCCCGTCAGCAAGTCTACTTGGTGGTCTTGGGTTAAAGAAGGTAAGGCTCCAGCTCCTATCAAATTAGGCCCAAAAATAACAGCGTGGAAAGCTGAGGACATCCATCAGTTTTTAGATGACTTATCGCTAGAAAGTGAAGCAGCAGCTTAAGGAGGAGTGAAGATGAAAAAGAAAAAGGGTGTGACACAACACACCCCCAAATCAAAGCAGAGTAATAATATCAAATTGGGCAAAGAAGATTCAATGCTACATCACTTTGCCCAAGGTAAGAGGCTACATCGATTCCAAGCAGAGCATCTAGGGGATCATTGTCTCCATACTACGGTGTCTGACCTTCAGAGTAAGTATGTGATTTTCTTTGATCGGGTTAGAGTTAAGGTGCCTAACCGTTTTGGAACGCTTACATCAGTAACAAAGTATTGGCTGACTGGTGATAATTTGCTTAAAGCACAAAAGCGTTTTGGCCTTGGTAGCAAGGAGGTGGCGTGATGGCTAGGCGTGACTTTAAAAAAGGCCGAGGTCAAAGCTTTGCTGGAATTGATCGCCAAGTATTGGATCATCCTGATTATATTAATTTGTCTGGTAATGCGGTTAAAGTGCTTACTGAGCTCGTGAGGCAATATAGGGGGAAAAATAATGGTGACTTAACGTTAGCTAATTCCATTATTGGTAATCGTAATCTGGGTTCTAAAAGTACGTTAAAGCGTTGCGTTGATGAGCTTATGGCAGCCAATCTGATTGTTAAAACTAGGGAGGGTAGATTTAGTAATCCTGGGGGTGTTTGTACTTTGTATGCCATTACATGGAGACCAATTAATGAGTGCGGGGGTAAGTTAGAAGTAAATCCAACCACCGCCCCACCAAGAAAATTTAGTTTAGAAAATAACAAAACACCGAGCCTAAAATCTAGGCGTAGCTCGTCCTTAAATTTAGGACGGGAGCAGTCAAGAAATACAAAAGGACAATACTCATCGTCCCAAAATTTAGGACGATTGAGGTTAGTCACTTAGCCTAAAATTTAGGCTCCTTTATATATTACCATGTGTATAGGGTTTTATTTGTCGTTTTAATGACTGTAAACAACAGAGGAATATCAATGTTTAAACCTGGTCAGTCAGGAAATCCTAACGGGCGACCAAAGGGCACGAAGAATATCTCTACAAGGCTCCTAAGTGAGCTTGAGAGCGATTTGCCTGAATTATTAGAGGCAACCAAAGCAAAAGCGTTAGAGGGGGATACAGGTGCTCTCAGGCTGTTGTTGGAAAGAATGATTCCAGCGAAAAAGTCTGAAAGTAAAGCTATATCAATACCCAATTTAGCAAAGGCTAAAACACTGACTGAAAAAGCAGAAGTAATTATTCAAGCTATTGGAAATGGTGATCTTCCACCAGATGTTGGTTCTCAGTTGATTAGCTCAGTTGGTAGTGTTGCGAAAATAATAGAGATAGATGAATTAGTTAAACGAATAGAGAGTTTAGAAAACGCTAAGCAATAGAGTTAAAAAATTAGAGTTAAAGAGGCTGGCTGGCGAACTAAGACCTAGGGTCTTTTTCTATTATCTTGATGATGACAAAGAAATAATGGAAAAGCAGAATGTAAAGGGCTTGCATCCTGATGCGCCAGTAATTAGTTATTATGTTCCACTCACTCGCCAAGAAGCCATTGATACGGGTTTAAGTGTGCCAGAGGGTATTTAGATGTCTGATATTAAAAAACGCTTAGAGCAGCTGGAAAAGCGGAAGGATAAGCATCTGCTTACAGTAGTTGAGTTATATCCAGAGGAGCATAAAGTTTATATTGATACTGGATTATTGCCTGACAGTTATAAAGGAAAAGTTGCTAAAAATATTATGGTAATCTGCAAGTTTTTCAGTGCTGAAGAGTGGGAAGAGCGATATGACCTCGAAGCCGTAACTATCACACAGTGTCTAGTTTAGTTCTTCGTATAGCATTTGTTTATTATTAAAGTCAGCATGAACTTGATAAAGTTTAACATAATCAAGACGACATTCTTTTATTAAGTTAATGACTCTTTCTTTGTAAGCTAAATCAACTTGTAAGCCAAACACAATATACTTTAGAGATTCGTCTTCATACTTTAAGGCTTGCCCCTGTAGTGTATCTGCTCCACCTGTTATAAGTCGTCTTTCTTCTTCATATGACCACTCATTTCCTTTTGTAAGATATTGCAAGTACCTCATTATATTCATGCTGTAGTGATATTGTTCTTTTAATTCCTCTGCTCTATTATTTTTATAATATCGATCAAAGATTAAAACTGCTTCTTCGTATAGTTCAGATATAGATCTATTGTAAATAACCTCTAAAACATTAGATCTAAGGTGTAATTTTTGGTCGTTTGAGAAGTCAAGCCCATATGCGATGCCTGAATGGTTTCTTGCATAGTGGGCCCACATAAGAGAGTTGTTAACATTTCCGCATAGTGAAAAAATAAAACATGGCTTATAACTTCCAGCCCGATGAGAAACATATTGGCGTGGAGCATCAATTGCTGTTTGTATTTTTTCAATTCTTTCCTTGAGAGCATCTTCTGTCTTATTAATTACTTCAATAGTATCTTGAGTTGAATCAAATGGGTCATTAAGAGTATCTATTGATGCAAACCATATTTCTCGATTGGTTAGTATTTGTAATGATAGTTCATTGGGCGGCCTGAATTTCCAACCACCGTGAAGTGTTTTTATTTCTGGGATATTACTCATGAGGTTGTTATAGCTCCATTATATTTTTTGCTTTCGGGGGGGGGGCATATGTTTAATTTATATCTCAGTGATCATCTCCAAATACCATTTCCCCAAGGTATGGTTGAATGTTAAATGGTTCCATATCAGCTTTATTAAATACCATTGTGAACAGCGAGTAGAAAAGTAATATCGATTTCTTTGTTCCACAGCTAAATGATACTGTTTTAGGTTCGGGCAGTAAGGTGAAAGTGTTATCGGTTATTCTTTTGTTTGTGATTACCCCTTTTTTGATGATGCAAACAGAATCTATTCGTTTATGAATCTCTATGCTATTTTGTAGTTGGTAAAGATTTGTCTGAACTGAAGTAAGGTCAGGAGAGTCGAAAGCAAAAATAAAATAGGTAGTTGGCCAGTAATCCCATATTTTCCCAAACATATCATACCTTTTTATTATTGATTGTTGTGGGTGTGGTGTGAAAAAAGCCTTTTTCTTAAGTGATTTAACACTTTTCATATTTTGGAGAGATGTATTTAGTTCAGTTTTGTTTAAATAAGCTTTTACTTCAATTACCGCATAAACACATTCGATTGGTATCACACGAGTATCAGCAGACTGATAGAATATGGGGGTTTTATGTGCATCATGTATTATTATATCTAACTGCTTGGAAACTCCCCCCTCAGAATCAGCTATTTGGCCTGAGCTAATATCTAGAGTCTTGGGAAGATATCTTCTTAAAAATATTTTAACGATTTCCTCATTTGCAGTTCCTTTGAGCCCTGAGTGATTTAAAGCATCCTTAGCTTCTTCAAAGTCAGAAATCATCCGATTTGAAACTTTTTCGAAGATTTTTTCTAAGTTCAATTTTTTCTCCCTGAGGCTTAAATAGTTTCATAGACAGAAGTTTTGGCTATGATGTGTAGTTGGTGCCAGAATATTACATGAAATAGTCTGGTTTTTTTAGGGTTTTAAATAAGAGATGTAGAATGAGATTATTTGTAGGGGGTAGAAAATTAAACTGTTGGCCAGATGAAAGTATCAATATATAAATTTTATATTAAGAGAAATTAAAAGCGTGTCGTTAAGCTTTGAAAAGCTTTTCATTGTTCAAATTTATATTCTGCTAGTAATTTAAATAGTGACAATTTCGTGATTTGTTGGATTCTACGCCATATTTCTGATGTTTGCTTGACGTATAATATTTCAGAATGTCTAATCGTACTTTGATAAGGCAGTATATTTTATAAGTTAGCTATAAATACTTTAGGGATTATGATATGCCGCGTACAAATATGAGAGATATAAGTTTTGCTACATTTAATTTGTTAAATTTGCAAATTCCAGGAGGGGTAACGTACTCAAACAAACCCCCATATCCAGATGATAATGAGGGAAGGGCTGCTTATTTGAAAAAAATTAAGTGGACTGCCAATCAAGTGAAGTTATTAGATTCTGAAGTGGTTGCTTTCCAAGAGTTGTGGTCTAAACAAGCTCTTGTTGATGTCTTTGAAGAGGCGGGGTTGCTTGGAGAATATGATATTGTTGCTCGTGATGCTCCGGGGCGAGGGAGGCCACAAGTCGCATTAGCCGTTCAGAAAGATAGAAGCGGAGGTTCTCAGCTTTTAGATGGGTGGAAGTGGATTGAGGATTTCCCCGAGGGTTTTAATTTTGACAAGCTGCGTGAAAGTGATGGCGCGGAAGAAGAAATTACTGTAACAATTAATAATTTTTCTCGCCCTGTATTGCATGCGATTATACAGCCAGAAGGATCTGGGCCAAAGCCCCCGCTAATTTCTATTTATGTTGCTCATTTTAAGTCTAAAGGCCCCGCTCGTTTAAGCTTTGCAGATCCAAAGCCAGAAGCGCTCATCCATTATGCAAAAATTACAAAGTCTGCGGTATCACATATTCGCCGAGTTATGGAAGCTGGGGCAATGAGAGCCATGCTTGATGTGGTCATGAAGTCTGAAGATGATGAAGCTATTTCGCCGGTCGTAGTTATTGGAGATTTAAATGATGATACATTATCGGTTACTAACGGACTTCTATCTGACCAACCGGTTTATCGTTTTATTGAAAAAAGCCGGGCAGGCCTTACCTCAGATAAAGGCCTGTATTCAACGGAAAGATTGCAACAATACCGTTCTCCTAGGCACGTGTACTATACGCATATATACAAAAATAAACTCGAAAGCTTGGATCATATATTTGTTTCAGAGGAGTTCTACGATCATTCACGTAAACGCTTTTGGTCTTTTCGAGAATTAGAGGTGTTTAACGATCATTTGAATCGAGAATCATTTGAAGATGAGGGGGCTTCTGATCATGGTTGTGTTAGGGCCTACTTTGATTGGAACCCTATGCCAGAACAAAAAGGTGATTAATTGGTTGTTCAGCGGTTTCTCTAAGTAGGTTTGGTGTGAAATTTCTTTTTACAATTCTTATTTGTTATAAGTAATGCAATCAATAAATTACGGATCTTAGGTTAAGGTTTGATAATTGCCCTAGTAAGAAGGAAGTGGTGCTACAAATGGTGCTATATTTAAAAAGTTAACTTTATAAACTATATAAAAATCAATAGGTTAGTTATAAAAGTCGTGTCCGGCTCTGGGCACCATTTTATAATCCAGCAACCTCCAATGCTGACCTGAAAGCCCCATAAATTGGGGCTTTTTTGTGTCTGCTATTGTTGGTAGGGTTGCGTTATTGCTATTTTTGCCTTTGGGGTTCTGGAACACTAATCGGGCAATCAATAAAATAAACCCAGCCGCCATGGTCGAGTTGTTTTGTGACTTCCGTGGATGTTCCTCCGGCTAGTATTTCTCCATTATGATCTTCAATATGCCATTGGCCTTGAAGAATCGCTGTATCCCCATTAATCATTTCGCCTGTCACCGAGCCCATTAAATTGACCTTGTTTTTGGCAAAGTCGGAAAAAATTTCACGGACTCCTTCGTGACCCTCAATGGGCGCTTGACTTGGGTTCATACTAATTTTGCAGTCGGGATGGAACATGGTGACGATACCTTCGAGGTCCCCCTCCTTTAAAAATTCCGCGACTCTTTCAACAACTTTGTGGGGGTGTTCGGCAATTTTGCGAGTGCTAGTGGTCATATACGGCTCTCTATTATATCTTGTTTTAACTGAAATTTTTATGAAAAGTCTTCTGGGGTTACATCTGGTGGTGTGTTGTCCATGTCAAAGAGTAAGCGCCAAATGCCATTTGTATCTCGTCGATAAAGGAGGGCTACGCGACCTGTTGGGCCTGATTCTTCCATCTCTGAAGGAGGCTTGAAGTAGTAGGTGCCAATCAGTAGAGCCATATTGCCTTCTTGAAAGGCTGTTTCTTCTTTATACAATAGTGTGCTTTGTGTATTTGATAATACTTGTTCATACCATGGGCGGATTTGATCGACCCCTTGCATAAGAGGTGCGTCAGCATTTGCGTAAATACTTTCTGGATCGTAGAGAGAGAAGAGTGTTTCAATATCCTTTGCATTGAATGCAGTGAGCCATGTTTCTAGATTTTTCCGAACCTTTGTGAGTTCAATAGATTCTGCCATTAGGTGCTCCTATGGGTGTCTGTCTTAGGTAAATGGTTAGTGTTTTGGTGTAGGTGGGCGATTGCCATTTGTTCAAATAGCTGCCCCAATTTGCGAAAGTGGTCAGGCGGGGAGTCTTTCCATATGACGTGTTGACCCACAAAGGCGGCGTATTCCAGTTCGCTCATGATTACAGCGTCTTCATGGTTTACTTTGTGGTTTCTTTCTCTAAGCTCTGTTAGGTAACCGATACGCATTTTGTCCACTTCGGCAACGATCTCCGCTGCAATAGGGTTTTTTTGGGCGAGATGTCGTACACCTGTCTCAACCCGCTGATCCAGCTTGGATACGTATTCGCCAAGTTGTGTACTGTTTTTTTCTTTATTGTCAGAAGCTTCTAGTTGTTTAATGGCATCATTGGTATAGCGGTCATTCCACCATTTCATCAATGCGCTGATAAACCCTGCATGATCACCAAAATGGTGATAGAACGAGCCTGTGGTTCTGCCTGCCGCTTGGCATATCTTGTGGATTGTCAGTGCTTCTGGCCCTTTTTTGGCAAGCTCAGATAAGCCTAGTTGTAGCCAGGATTCTTTTGTAAAGCGCTGAGGTTTCATAGTCGTAGTCTTTTAATTGTATGGTTTGGTAAAAGAATAACATAATATATGTTATGTTTTATAATTGAATTGATCGTATTGTCGATGTTGTTTTGTGGGGTGTTGTTTTCTTTATTATTTTGTCGGTCTAAAAAGTCAGGGTGGCATCGGGCCATAGGCTCTGATTTAAATGCCGCTGTGGGGTATAAATGCGTCTGTTGTTAGGGCTAGCGTTTACTCTTCCGCCTATAAAGATAGCTATACAGAATGCCGCTGAGTGCCCCAAAAAAATGGCTTTCGAAGCT
Organism: uncultured Pseudomonadales bacterium; assembly: GCA_947487765.1. Classification (GTDB taxonomy): domain Bacteria; phylum Pseudomonadota; class Gammaproteobacteria; order Pseudomonadales; family Cellvibrionaceae; genus CANLBN01. Next base: position 83,020 of record CANKXO010000005.1, read on the forward strand.
GATATTGGGTGATGAAGGAAGCACGCCAAAGATCATGCCTCCGTATAAAAAAATGGCGACTGCGCTGATGAATAAGGATTTAATGGAGCGCTCAATGAATCCGTTGATGGTTACAAAGCCCCAGTAACCGAATATTACGCCGCTGAGCCCTATGTGAAAAGATGGTCGCCCTAGTAGCCATGTTAATAACCCTCCCCAAAAAGCAACAAAGAGCGTTAATTTAATAAGGTGGTTGTTTTTATTGTGCAGCGAGGCCAGCCAGCCAAGGCAGAGAAAGGTAATTGTATTGTTCATTAAATGGTAAACACCGCCATGTAATAATGGTGTGGTTAAAATGCCTACTAAGGCTTCGGGGTCCCTGGGAAATATTCCAAAGCGATTAAGTTGATAGTTAAGTAGCCAGTTGATACCAGCAACTAGCCAGATAACGGTGATGGTTGGTATTAAAAAGTTGCTGAAGGGCTTTGTCATGGCGTCTGTCGCTTTCTGTTCTAATCTTAACGAATGATTTTAATCTCATTATACATATATTTTATTACATGTAATGTTTCTTGACATATTACATGTAATAAAATATATTGGCTCTCATGAATACAAAATCATCTGCGCATTATCAGCGGGAATACCGAAAGCGCCTGCGTGAGCAGGGCCTTGTCAAGAAGGAGGTCTGGATCCGTCCAGAAAATACCCGCCTGCTTGCTGGTATTGAAAAGCGGCTTCGTAAGATTGATATTGAGGCTCAAGTGGATGAAATGCCTTTTACAGGCCAAAACCGAAAAACAGGAGTGAGCGTAATGACAGGTAACCTTAAAAGTTGGACGACAGCTAGCCTTTTTGATGCATTAAAAGGGGCTGATTTGTTTGTAGGTAGTAGTGCTTCAATAGAAATGATAGACGGTGTTGATCCTGCTATTCATATGGTAATGCACGATTATGGTGATTTGCCTATATTTCTGACAGTGTCAGGGGAGCAGATAATCGTTGAGGCCGTGCTGTGGGAAGTGTCGGAAATTAATGATGTCTCTGCTTTTAATGAGGCAATATTAAGAACCCATAAATACTTTCCATTATCCACTATTAGCTTAGATGTCATGAGTGATGGTGCAGATTACTACCATATGTTTGGTGCCTTGAGTTCAACTTCTATTTTGCACAATGTCGTATTCGAAATAGAGGTTTTGGCGAGCAATGTAATTCAGGCCACGTCAGCTTATAGTGGATTTCTTAATACGCCGATTGAAGCGCAATAATTAATTGATAGGAGCAGATACATGAATATTTGGGCCAAAATGATGACCGCCTTACGTGGTGGTGTTAATGAAGCTGGTGAGGCTATTGTTGATAGCCAAGCGTTGCGTATTTTAGATCAAGAAATTCGAGATGCCTCGGAGCAATTGAAGCAATCAAAGGATAGTTTAGCGTCGATTATAGCAAGAGAAAAGTTGGCAAAAGAAAAGTGCGCGACCCTTAAGCAGAAAATTGAAGAGCATGAGGGTTATGCCATTAAAGCGCTAGATCAGGAGAATGAATCACTGGCACATGAGGTTGCAGAAAAAATTGCTGATCTTGAAAGTCAGCTGACAACTGAGCAAGATTCTTCCCGCAATTTTGCTGAGAGTGCTAATAATTTACGTTCTGCTATCAATCAAACAGAAAGTAATTTGCGTCGTTTAAAGCAGCAGGTTGATACTGTAAAAGCAACTGAAAATGTTCAGCGTGCCCAAGAGGCTGTTGCTGAGCGACACAGTGGATCTAATTCAAAATTACGCACGGCAATGGATTCCTTGGAGCGGATTAAAGAGAAGCAAGCGCTTAAAGCAGCAACGATGAGTGCTGCCAGCGATTTAGCTAATGATTCTTCGAATTCTTCTTTAGATGCAAAATTGCAGGAAGCAGGTATTGCACCTACTGGAAAAAGTGCAGATGATATTTTGGAAAGGCTTAAAAAGAAGTCGTCAGACAAGTAACCGTTCAGGCTTGAGTTCATAGTTTCGATTTTAATAATTTTAATAAGGAGGAGGGAAGGGTATGTTTGCCATTTTGTTGAGTAGTAAGATGGATCCTTTTTATCAAAATATCCTTTCTTTCCCTACAATATTTTTCAGTATTGTTTTGATATTTTGCATACTCTTTTGGTTTGTCGCCATTTTAGGGTTCTTAGATATATCATTTCTAGATATTCCTGAGCCAGATTTTGATGTCAGTGGAGATACGGATGCTCCATCTACACCGGATGCGGTAGCTGGCATTATTTTAAAGCTTGGGTTAAATGGTGTTCCTTTAACGGTAGTAATTTCTTTAATCACATTGTTTGGCTGGTTTATAAGTTATTACATTGTCCACTTTTTTTATAATTATATTCCCGGTGGTATTTTCTACTATGCTGTGGGACTAGTTGTATTGTTTTTCTCTCTTTATATCGCTGCGCTGATTACATCTAAAGTGATTAAGCCATTAAGGCCTTTGTTTAAAAAAATGGAGCAAGATGTAGAAAAGTTAGTGCTAGGCCAAACCGCTATTGTGAGAACGTCTCGAGTTGATAATGAATTTGGTGAAGCTACTCTAGATGATGGTGGAGCTGGTTTGATTTTGAAAGTTCGTTCTTCAGGTGAGAGCCGCTACAAAACAGGAGATAAGGTTGTTTTGATTGAATATCAAAAAGATCTCAATGTTTTCAGGGTAGTCTCAGAAGAAGAATTTAAAGGTTTATAAATAAGACTTTATAAAATAAAGGTTAATAAAACGGAGTGTAAGTGTTATGAGTCAATATATCCCAGATGTTGCAGGTTTGCTTGTTGTTATTGGCGTAGCTTTTGTCATATTGCTAGGGTTAATAGCGATTGTAAAAGCCTGGTATATCAAAGTGCCACAAGGTACAGCGTTAATTATTAATGGTTTAGGTGGTGCCTTAAAGGTAAGTTTTACCGGAGCTATTGTGTATCCTGTTATCTACAAAAAAGAGTTGATGAAGATATCATTGATTACTTTAGAAGTGGATCGCCGCGGGAAAGATGGTTTGATTTGTCAAGATAATATGCGTGCGGATATAACTGTCGCATTTTATTTGCGTGTTAATGAAACTGCACAGGACGTATTAAAAGTTGCGAAGTCTGTTGGTGCTGAGCGTGCATCGGACAGAGAGGCTGTGAATTTGCTATTCAATGCAAAATTTTCAGAAGCATTGAAAACCGTTGGTAAACAGATTGAATTTGTAAATCTTTTTGAAAATCGCCAAGAGTTCCGCGAGAAGATTATTGAAGTAATCGGTAATGATTTAAATGGCTATATTCTCGAAGATGTCGCGATTGATTATTTAGAACAAACGCCTAAAAATGCTTTGGATCCTAATAATATTCTTGATGCTGAAGGTATCAAGAAAATCACAGAGTTAACTGCAACTCAGAATGTGCGCACCAATGTACTTGAGCGTGATGAGCAGTTGGCTATCAAGAAGAAAGACGTTGAAACTGTAGAGGCCATGTTAGAGCTTCAGCGACAGCAGGCTGATGCTGAAGCCAAGCAAGAGCGTGAAATAGCGACATTGAGAGCAAGAGAAGAAGCAGAAACGAAAAAAGTCCAAGAAGAAGAGCGTAAAAAAGCAGAGGCAACAACGATTTCTGTTGAGCAAGATCTTGCTGTTCAAACTGAAAACCAGAAGCGTGAAATTGAAGTGGCCGAGCAAAATAGGCAGCGTGCTGTTGCTATTGAGGAAGAAAAGGTTACTCGCGCACGTGATTTAGAGGTTGTTTCTCGCGAGAGAGAAGTTGAGCTGCAGCGCATTGAGGCAGAAAAAGCCGTTGAAGTTGAGAGAAAAGAAATTGCCAATGTGATTCGGGAGCGTGTTGCAGTGGATAAAACAGTGGCCATCGAAGAAGAGCGTATTAAAGAAGTGCGCGAAGTGTCTGAGGCGGATCGTTTGAAACAAGTTCAGGTATTGGCTGCTGAAGCTCAGGCCGATGAAGAAAAAGTTAAACAAGTCAAAGCGGCAGAAGCAGAAGAGCAAGCTGCGAAGCATAAATCTATCGAAATAACTACCATTGCTCAGGCACAGTTAGAAGCTACCGCTAAAGAAGCGGATGGGAAGAAAAAACTGGCTGAAGGTGTGCAGGCAGAACGTGCTGCGCCAGGGCTTGCAGAAGCTAAAGTTCAAGAAGCAAAAGCGGACGCTTTAGAAAAAGAAGGTATTGCAGAAGCTAAAGTTATCGATGCCAAGGGTAGTGCTGAAGCAACAGCACAGAAAGAAATTGGCCTGGCTGGCGCTAATGTAACTCGGGAGCAGTTTAAGGCTGAAGCGGATGGTTTGGTTGAGAAATTCCAGGCTATGGATTCAATGAGCGATGATGCAAGAGCACATGAAGAGTTCCGTATGAGTTTGGAGACTGCATTGAAAGAAGCGTTGGCTTCAATTGAAGCAGGTAAAGATATTGCTAAAGAAAATGCTGAGGTGTTGGCAACTGCATTAGAGAAAGCGAACATTGACATTGTAGGTGGTGAAGACCACTTCTTTAATAATTTTGCGAAAGCGCTTTCTATTGGTAAAGCCATTGATGGATTGGCAGATAAAAGCAGTACGATCACTTCATTGGTGAGTAAGTTTGTTGGTAAGGCTAAAGCTAAGGATGAAAAAGCTGAAGTGTAATTTGTGATAATTTTGAAGAGTGGCTTAGGTCACTCTTCTATTCTTATCTCAAACTGTTCCCAGTTTTCTGCTGTGGAGTGTCACTATCGATAGAAGGATGATTTTATGGTAAACCAGGACACATCTATCTCTCATCAAGATGAAGAAACAATCGTCGATAAAGCTGTTGCTGAAGGCGGCGCATACGAGATTATTCGTCAACGTTTGATCGATCAAAGTGTAGAGCTGAGCAAAAAGGCACAAATGCTTAATGAGGCTCGTTTGCAGGAGTTCGGCAGCTCTGAAATGAGTGTGCTTGCCCGGGTTCGTGTGCGCACTGAAAATAACTGTATTGCTAGAGATATTGTTCAGGTTGGTGAGCATTTATTATTTGGTTATAACGTTTTTATTGGTCTTAAAAAAGAAACGAAAATTGAAGATGTATTTTCTCTTTTTAGTATCAAGGAAGATAATGATAATTATGAAATGTTGCCGTTTCCAATTAAAGATTCTTTTTTATCTGATTCTCGTTTCGTTAATGATTTTGATGAGCTCTATCGTTACTATAAAAATACTCGCCTTATTCAGCTTTCCATTATGCATGGTAAGTTGTTGGCTGGATTTCAGATCGGCGAAAAGCTAGACGATATTCGAGTTTTTCGTTGGTCAATTTCTGCTGACGGTAAAAAAGTTGATTATATCGATAATCGAGGTGAGCGAGATATACAGCTACCTCCCCCATATGATTTTGAATGGATTGAAGCAACCAGAGAAGATATTGTCCATGGGCGTCATGCGCATATCAATGTATTGGATACTGTTTTTGTTGAAACGCTTAATGGTGATTTGACTGTTAAAGTTGAAGATAATACGGAAGATGGTCTTGGCATTTATCGAGAGCCTGTGGACGATAAAACCCAGTCATTGGATGATGCGGATATTTTTTATGCGTCAGTTGGGAAGTTGGTTCTCTTAAAGATATTGCCCTACAGAGAAAGCCAGTGGCGTTATCTTATTTTTAATACGCTTACTCAGAAAGTGAACCGAATAGATGCGATTGGTGAATCTTGTGTGCAATTGCCAGAAGACCACGGCATCATTTTCCCAGGCGGTTATTATCTGGAAAATGGTGAGCATAAAACGTTTGGTGATGAGTATAAAGGGCTTAAATTTAAGCGTAGTATTCGCTCACCTAATGGTGAGGATGTGTTGTATCTTTTCTATGAACCGGAAGGTGGTGTTGTAGGCTTATTTGCTTACAATATGATTGAGAAAGCGCTTAAAAATCCTATCTATGGCAATGGCTATGCGCGCTTTGATAATGGTCGTATCGTTATTTTTTCTGCTGAAGAAGAGCCTACCCGTGTGCACCCTATGCAGCTTTGGGATACCCCTTATGTCAGTGCTGAGTTTGCGAGTCAAGCTCCAACTAGTCAGACATTTTTTGGGCGAATAGGGAATGCTGCGCTTGTCAGGGGTGTTTCTGATATATATAGCATTTGCCGGATGATTAATAATCAATCTGTCTCGGTTCGCCTTTATGAAGAGCTAAGTAAAGCCGCTAGAAAATCATTTGACGATCATTATTGGATCGAAGAGCAAGAAGCCGAAGGGATTGATGATACCTTAAAAGCCATTGCAGATACTGCTGAGCTGGTTATTGATGAATTTGAAAAGGTCGAAAGTATTCGTCAGCAGTCTGCAAAAACTATGGCGAAGGCTGAGCAAGATCAAGATAGTTTGCTTATTTTGGTGCGGCCAGATAATTGGGAGACGGCTGAGCAGTATGTTGATGCGCTCGGAAAGCTACGACGCCAACGTGGTCACTTAACAACAATAAAAGAATATCGCTATATCGATACTGGGCGTATTGAAGAGCTGGATCAGCAGCTTGTTGAAGTCGAGCAACAACTGAGTGAGCAAACAGTTGACTTCTTGATGGATGAGCAAGCGTTAATGCCCTATCTTGAAAAAATTGATCAGCTTAATCAACAAGTAGAAAATACTGAGAGTATCGCTACTTTGCAACCTTTGGTTGAAGATATTGAATCTACAGCGGCAGGTTTAGATTTGTTGTCGGAATTAATGAGCACCCTGAAAATTGATGATGCGACAGTGCGTACCCGTATCATTGATACTATTTCTGAAGTTTATTCCAAACTCAATCAAAGCAAAGCGCAAGCTAAGCACCGGCAGAAAGGCTTGGGGTCGTCAGAAGCTATTGCTCAATTTGGCGCCCAATTTAAATTATTTTCCCAAACGATTACTAATGCCCTGGGTTTGTCGACAACACCTGAGAAATGTGATGAGCAATTATCTCGATTATTAGTGCAGCTAGAAGAATTAGAAAGCCAGTTCAGTGATTATGATGATTTCTTGTCGGATATTATTGATAAACGTGAAGAAATCTATCAGTCATTTGAATCTCATAAACAACAATTACTGGATGAGCGTCAGCGTAAGGCACAAGCAGTCACGGATGCAGCTGATCGTATATTAAAGAGCATTGAAAAACGTTCACTGAAATTCACTGATGCCGATGAGCTTAATACGTATTTTGCTGCAGATTCATTAGTTGGTAAAAGTCGAGAATTAGTAGAGCGTTTAAGAGAGTTGGATAGTGCCGTTAAAGCAGATGATATTGAGGCACGCTTTAAAGCCATTAAGGAACAAGCTTTACGAGCTTTACGGGATAAAACCGATATTTATGAAGATGGCGGTAATATTATTAAGCTGGGGCCTCGCCACAAATTCAGCGTTAATACTCAGGAGTTGGATTTAACAATATTACCTAGAGATGGAATATTGAATATTCATTTAACCGGAACGAATTTTTATGAGGAAATTCAAAACCCTGAATTACTTCAGTTAAAAGAATATTGGAGCTTATCTTTAGAGTCTGAAACAGATCAAGTTTATCGGTCTGAATACCTTGCTGCATCAATACTGGATGCAGCTGAAAACCGGCAAGATGATTTATCTACAGAAAAGTTGCATGCCGCAATTCTTGATGAAGACTCTCTGAATAAAATAGTCAGAGATTTTGCCACGCCTCGTTACAAAGAAGGCTATGAAAAGGGAGTGCATGATCATGATGCATCATTATTGCTGCAAGCACTAATTCCAGCGATAGAAAGAGCTGATTTGCTAACTTATGACCCGCTAAGCCGCGCTGTTGCTCAAATATTTTGGGCAAATATAAATAGTAAGCATAATACGGTTTATTACGACCTAAGTCAGGACGCGTGGCCTGAGCGGGCTCGTTCTGCTGCCCAAATGAAATCAGTTTTTTCGAGCAGCAATGCCGTTAATTTATTGGTAGAAGAGGTGCGTAGTGCTTTAACCCAATTTATCGAGCGACATCCTATTCCCGTTAATGCGCTTGTTGTACGTCGATCAGCTAATTATCTAGTCGCAGAGCTTGGCCGTGAAAGAGTAGAGTTTATCGGGAGTAAATATGCATCTGAATTGGTGGAAGAGTTTAAGCGTTCTCTCGACGATTCTACTTGGAGACAATATCAAAAATCCTTAGAAAAATTAATAGGATGGCCGGCGGAGCGCTGGAATCTAACTCATGCGTGGCTGGAAGCTTTAGCCGATGAAAAAGAATTAGTCTTATTAAAGCATTACATACCGGAAGCCATCAGTTTGATTAATGCAGACCAGCGTTTAAGCCGGCGTTTTGTCGAGGCAGATCTTGAGCTAACCGTTACTGGATTGCTAGGTGAGCATAGCCGCATTGAGCAGCAAGCCTTAGCGTTCTCTGTCGATTCTTTTTTACAGCGTATAGAACACCATAAATATGAAGTGATACCTGCTTATCATCGCTATTTAGAAATACGTCAGCAAACAACTCATGCTGAGCGCGAAGCGCTTCGGTTAGAAGAGTTTAAGCCGAAGCCTTTGAGTTCTTTTGTTCGCAACCGCCTTATTAATGAGGCATATTTGCCTATTATCGGTGATAACCTCGCTAAACAAATGGGCACTGTCGGTGAAAATAAACGTACCGATTTGATGGGCCTGTTAATGATGATTTCTCCTCCTGGTTACGGTAAAACGACCTTGATGGAGTATGTGGCAAGTCGTTTGGGTTTGATTTTTATGAAAATCAATTGTCCTTCTTTAGGGCATGATGTTTTATCGCTTGACCCTGAGCAGGCACCTAATGCAACAGCGCGACAAGAGCTCATTAAGCTTAATCTTGGTTTGGAAATGGGCAATAATGTCATGCTGTATCTTGATGATATTCAGCATACGCATCCTGAGTTCTTACAAAAATTCATTTCTCTCTGTGATGGTACGCGCCGAATTGAAGGCATATGGAAAGGAAAAACAAAAACCTATGATATGCGTGGGCGAAAATTTTGTGTTGTGATGGCCGGTAACCCTTACACAGAGTCTGGTGAAGCCTTTCAAGTGCCAGATATGTTGGCTAACCGGGCAGATATTTATAACCTGGGTGATATTTTAGGTGGAATGGATGAGCAATTTGCCTTGAGTTATATCGAAAATTCATTGACATCTAATCCTGTGTTAGCACCCTTGGCACTACGAGATTTAAATGATCTATATAAATTAGTGCGTATGTCGAAAGGCGAAAATATTCCAACGACAGATTTAAGTCATCAATACAGCGGTGCTGAAATTAATGAAATCACTGAAGTTTTACGAAAACTATTTGTGATTCAGGATGTTGTACTAAAAATTAATCAGCAATATATTGCTTCTGCAGCGCAAAATGATAAGTATCGTACAGAGCCACCGTTTAAGTTGCAGGGTAGCTATCGGAATATGAATAAGATGGCCGAAAAAGTCTCTTCGGTTATGAATGAAGAAGAAATGATGGAAATGATCGCGGATCATTATTTAGGAGAGTCGCAATTATTAACAACAGGAGCAGAGGATAACCTACTCAAATTAGCTGAGTTGCGCGGTAATATGACAACAGAGCAAGCTGAACGTTGGCAGCAGATCAAGGAAGACTTTTTACGAAATAAGGCGATGGGCGGAGATGATGCGGATACAGGCAGCAAAATTGTTGTTCAGTTGAACGATATTGTCAGCAGCTTAAAAGGGTTGGGGCAGGTAACTGAAAGTCTAGATGTCGGAGAAAAACTCGCTGCTCCTTTGGATAATATTGTTAATAATTTGCAGAATTTAAGTCAAGTGGCAGCGGGAAATGGAGCCTCTCTTTTATCTTTGCTTGAGGGCTTGGATGAAGAAAATGATAAATTATTGTTGGCTAATGAAAAAGAACAAAATGCCGCTGCACCAGAAAGTTCCCAGATGGTTAATGCACTGATGTCAGTGCTCGAAAAAATTGATCATGCATTGGAAGACAATAATGGAGAGGGTGTTAGTGCTTCATTGTTAAAGTTAGCTGGCGAAGTAGATTCTGTTGCCAAGCCCTTAATTAAGAAAATGGATAGAAAGCTGGCTGTTGATCTCCGCACTTATTACAGGATTACAGAGCTATCAAAAAAGGTTGTCGAGTTGAAAAAAAGCCAACAGCCAAAAGGTTCAACGAAAAAACGAACGAAAAAAAAGACTAAAGATTAAATTTTAACCTAAGGAGAGTTGTATGAGTAATGATTATCTAGAGCTAACATATCAATCAATACAGTGCTTTGCCAATGATGGAAAATTATTAGTTGACGAGCTAGAAGAATTGCTGACTATTGCCTTGAGAGATGGTGTGGTTGATGATGACGAAAAGCGAGTGTTGACTAACATATTTAGTAAGCTGAACGCAGAGGAATTGACCAATGCGATGCAAGATAAAATATCAACGATTAAGAAACAGTATTTTTAGTCTTGCAATGAAGAATTAATTCTGATGTTAGTAGGGAGATGAAAATGATAAGTTTAAGCTTGCCCGACCTTTCGCAGGCAGAATGGATGATTCATGGGATTATATTTGCCTGTAATATTCTTCTTCTTTTCTTTGCTAAGCCTATTATTAATCGTATTGATCCTGGGCAAGATCATAGTGTGGCATTACGCTTTTTTGTTACGATTAATATACTTTTTCTGATTTTGCATGTGTTTGATATCTTGTTGATGACAATAGATATCAGTTATCAAAATTTGTTTATAAAATTAGCACATAGTGCGTTATGTTTTTATGTTAGTGTTCTTGTTTTTAAGGTGGGTAATGTATTTTTTAGGAGACGTTTCGGTAAGGTAAAGTCGTTCGAAGGTGAAACTATTTACCTTGATTCTTATAGTAGTCGTATAGTCGAATTGATTTTTCTGGTTGTTGTCTTTCTTTTTGCTACTTACACGCTAATTAAAATATGGGATATGGATAGCCTGTTGGAAACAACGGGTATCTTTGGTATCGCTATCGGATTTATTGCTCTGACCAGTAATGCATGGGCGCCAGATGTCTTAAGCGGGTTGATAATTTTAAATACAAAAATATTAGAAGATGGCGATGTAGTTGTTATTGATGGTTATAAGGACGAATACATAATTCATAAAGTCAGTTTTATTTACACAATTCTTTATGATATTCGCAACAATCACAGAACCTTTATTCGTAATAAGCGATTTATAGAATCAAAAATCGATAATTTAAGCCGCGTTGCAAGCACGGATGGTATTAGAAAATCGCTCACGTACAAAATTGGTTATCCTCAATTATCATCGAATGACAGGGAGGCTCGCATAGAAAATCTTGAATCATTTTTTCGTCGCGTAGATAAGCTTTTTACTAAGGCCAATGAAATTGCCCTTGGTAAAAGCGACTTGCCTATAAAGAGTCAAAAGGCATTTGAATGGTATTTGACGAGTGCTGGTGACTACGCACTGGAATATACACTTTTTATTTACCTTGAAGGTGTTCCTACGACAAAGATTACAGCCTTGGCTAGAAAGCATCTTTTGTCTAGCTTATATTCAATTAACCATATTGTGTTAGAGGCTGCTACAGTTGTTGGTTTGGAGTTAAAAACACCGGATCTATTATCTTTAATTCATAATGATTTACCAGAAAGTAAAGTAGATGAATAGAAAATACTAAATAGGAGAGCATGATAGATGAAATGTACAAGTTGCCATGAAGGTACTTTATCACCGGGTTTTATCGATAGCTTATTTAGGGCCCATATTTGTTCCCATTGTGGTGGGAATTGGGTTTTGATAGAAGACTTTTTGGCTTGGAAGGAGAGTAACCCTGAATATTCATTTGCAAAAGATATAGGGTATGCTGAAGGGGAGGATATTGATTCTGCCAAAGCGATGTTATGTCCGGTTACCGGTTCACTTATGTCTAAATTTCGCATTTCTTCCAACACTAATCATCGTATTGACTATAGTGCAAGTGTTGGTGGTATTTGGTTAGATAAGGGGGAGTGGCAATTGCTTAAGCAGGAAGGGCTAGCTGCTTCATTAAATGTGTTGGTAACTCAGTCTTGGCAGCGCAATATACGTGCAGAAACAGCTAAGGATAATTTCGTTGATATGTATGAAGCAAAATTTGGTAAAGATGTTTATGCAAAGATTAAAGAGCTCCGAGAATGGTTGCAATCTCAGCCTCAAAAATCAGACTTGAGAGCTTATCTATTGGCAGATGACCCCTATTCTGCCGAGAGATAGAATGGGGCTAAGAGTGTTTTACATATAAGACTTTTAGCTGCTCATAACTTAGGCTGCTCCAACTTTTTTGTAACCGGATATTTTTATTATCTGTCAAAAATTGGCCTTTACCAAAATAGATTACTTAAATTTCATTTTTATGTTGACGTTAAGGCGGGCTATCCCTATAATCTCGCTCCTCAGTTAGGCAGCTGCCTCTGGGTACTGGTGCGGGGTGGAGCAGCCTGGTAGCTCGTCGGGCTCATAACCCGAAGGTCGTTGGTTCAAATCCAGCCCCCGCTACCAATTTATTAAGAAGCCAGTGCAATCTGGCTTTGTGTTTTAAGAAATATTCCTTCTAATCGAATCAATTGTCTCGGTGCTGTCAGTAATACAGCTCTTATAACTTTCCTATAACTAATATTTCAATTATTTCCCAATAGTTACTGCAAAGATATCTATGATGCACTCCTCAAAGAGTTAGTCATGATAGCTGTTGCGCGAAACTTATTATTAGCCGGTGGTAGGTCATTAAGCGTTGTGCTATCTGCATTGGAGTAATAGTATTAGAAACATTATCTGCCAGTTGTGTGTAAATAATTTCATAGGATTCGAGTTTGTTGATTGCTAAAGGTGAACTATCCTCTCTTTTTATAGAGGGGCATTGAATAATTGTTGAAAAAGTTTTGGGGGATGAAATTTCTGAAAAGTTTGCAATAATCTAGGTTGTCACTGTTATTTTTATATTGCACGTTTCTTTGCTAGAGCACACGCCGGTCCAACTTATAAACACATAGCCAGTATTGTGATAGTTAAAGATATAAAAATAAAATAATTAACATCTCAGTGATGGCGAATAAAGGTTTTTTCTCTAAGTAAAATTTCAATAGGGCCTTCTTTGTCCTCTGCTGTCATCCGCACTAGATAAGGAATCGTTTGGTAAGCGTGAATAAAAGTCTCTCCTATTGGTGTTGAGAAATCGCCGAGCCAAATATGGGTTTCGGGGTTCTTTTTGTCGTTCAGGCTAAAGTGCCGGGTTTTAATTGGCTTGCCTTTTAACTCTAGGGTTTCCCAACCCAGGTCTTTGACTGTGTGTGTCGACAGCTTTAATTCTTCGGTATCGTACAGGGTGATATCTTTATTAAAGTCTTTTTGAGCATATTTCTGAAAAAAGAATGGTAAGTAGGTAAATGTCGTATCAAAACTGTTTTTTGAAAAACTACCTTCTTCCTGATTTTTTGCGGTTCTATTGGTAAAGGCCATTTGAAAAAGTCTAAGTATTTTTTCTGGATTAATATAGTCATCTTTATTGATTAGTTCGCTTAATGTATTGAGTTTGGTGAGTTCATCTTTTGTTGTTTTTTTTATTTTCTGATATGAAGCGAAATAGTTGTCTGCTTGACGACGTGTGATCAATTCGTGGGTTGTTGAACCATCCCGCATTTTATTGTCTGAGGTTAATAGTTCGCCTTTATTGTTGTAGGTATCAATAAAAGTAGAGTGGATATGAATTTTCCCCCACCATCCGGATAGTTTTATATCACTGCTTTCAGTGATTGCATAGCCTTTTTCTGTAGGTATAACTCTGTGTGTTAGGTGTCCTATCGGTTTGCCTTTTGTCAAAATTTCGTAGATCATTTTATGAGTTTTATTGTCATTCGTTTCTGGTGGGTAATTGCTTGGCCGGTTCTGATTGGAGGCGAAACAGGTTTGACTGATCAGTATAAAAAATACCGAATAGATAATGGCCTTGATCATAAGTTTTTCCTTTGTCGATGCATTGGTTGATGATGGTGCAACAAGTAAAATGTTTAACGAGTACTATTGTGTATTTGTTATTCCTGATTCTTTAAAAAATGAACTTAAAGTGCGCTTTATATCAACCCCTATCGCAATTAGAACGGGTATAAGAATCAGGGTGATGGCGGTTGCAAATGCTTCCCCCCATGCCAGTGAGACGGCGGCAGGGATAAGATATTGAGCGCTTTCGGAATCTTCTCTGATTAAGGGGATTAGGCCCACGACAGTTGTTGTGGTTGTTAAAAATATTGCTTGAAAGCGGCTCGTGCCCGCACTGATTAATGACTCACTAACAGAATGGCCGTCATCACGGTATTGGTTATAACGCACCATCATGACCAATGAGTCATTGACGACAATGCCGGTTAAGGCAAGCATGCCAAAAAATGACAGCAGGCTAAGTGGCATATCCATTATTAGATGGCCGATGCTGGCGCCTATAAAACCAAAGGGAATGGCTGACATAATTACCAGCGGTTGCCAGTAGGATTTAAGTGGAATTGCGAGTAATGTAAAGATAAGCAAGCAAACCAGTAGTAAAATTTTGATAAGTTTGTCTTTTATTTTGATAATGTCTTCTAATTCACCACCAACGCTTGACGTTACTTGTGGGTAGCGGGCTAGGACATCAGGTAACAGTGAGTGTTGTAAATTTGCAAATATTTCAGTTGGCGAAATAATATTTTTATCTATCGTTGCGGCAATGGTATTAACTCGCTTGCCATTACGATGCCCAATATGGTCGGTAGCATAGGTCGATTGAATAGTCGCGACTGCAGTGAGTGGTAGCCATTGCCCCTCTCTGTTTTGCAAGCGGGTTTGCATCAGGTCGACAATGGAGTCTCTGGCACTGAGTTGGTTTTTTACAATAACCCTCACTTCCTGTTGGTCGCGCTGTATTCGTTGCACTTCCGCACCGCCAAAATGAAAAGCAATTTGGCTTGCCAATATTTGAGTATCAAACCCAAGGTGTTTGGCTTCCGGTTTTAGTGCAAGATAGAGTTCCGGCTTGCCTGAGGTCAGGCTTTCTCGAAGGTTACGTACGCCTTTTATCTGACGTAAATACTTATTAATTTCTGCGCTAGCTGCCTTTAATGCCTGCTCATCTTTACTGTAAAGATTCAACATAAAGCCGCCGCCGGTACTTTCTGTGGCATCAAAAATAAGTTCTGTTGCTCCTTCCAATTGCCCAACACGATCTTGCCAGGCCTTCATTATGCCCAAGGTGCTATAGCCGATAGAATCTGTGGTATTTTTTGTTGTTGTTTTAACTCCTTTATTGTTATTAAGTTCGGCGTACATCTCCAACGAATAAGCGCCTATCACAACAGTGAGAATATTTTTAATAGGAGGAGCATCAAGATTTAATTCGGTATAGAGTTTCTGGTTAAGCTCTTCTGCAATTTTTTCGATTTTATCGACATTATTTAAAGTCAGTGAATAGGGCGCACGGGCATCCATTTTCATGTTGATAGTAATGTATTGCCCTGGTATTTCTGGAAACCAAACGGTTCTAATAAGCCCTTTGCTTAACAATCCTATTCCCAAGATGGCAAAGGTACAGAATAATACCAGCACGGCGTAACGGTGCTGTAGACTCCATTTAAGGGCTGGTCTATAAATTTTTTTATTACATCGCTCTAGCCCTGTGCGTGCAAAGGTTTGAAGCTGCTGCCATTGATTTGAAATACGGTTAAGCAATCTGTGAAAAAGAGAAGCGGAGGATATTGCGGTATTGGGCTTTGTGCTTCCTAGTGATGTGGTTGCCAGATGTGCAGGCAAAATACATTTGCTTTCAAAAATAGAAAACAGCAGGGTTAGAGTGACAACGCCGGCAAAGCTTGCAAATATTTTTCCTAAGGCATCATGTATAAGCAGTAATGGCAGTAGCGCGGCGATACTGGTCAGCACACCAAAAACCGTGGCTGTGGCTACGCGTTTTACACCGTTATAGGTTCCCAATAACGGGTCATTCAAATGGCGTCGTTCTTCGAACACACTTTCACCGATAACAACGGCATCATCAACAACAATACCTAGCGCAATAATAAACCCGAAGGTAGTGATTTCATTGAGGGAGTAATTAATCCACGGGCTACCCATAACGGCAACTGTGCCGGCGATAGAAACTGGAATGCCAATAGCAACCCAGAAGGCAAGTTTAAGGTTCAGAAATAAAGCCAATATCAGGATAACGAGCAGAAGTCCCTGTAGTGCATTGTTCTTTAGTAGTGTAAGACGATCAGCGATATAATGATCGGATCGCCCCCAGGCGATAACGTTGATATCTGCTGGTAAGGTTTTACGCAGTGTTTCCAGAGTGCTGTCAACGGCTTTTGCGGTGGTCAGGACATTGTCTTTATTGCCAACTAATACCTCTATGCCAATTGTGGCTTCGCCGTTAAAGCGCACAATGTTTTGGTTTTCCGCATAAGCATCTACAATCTGGGCAATATCGCTTAACATAAGTTGCGACCCATTGCTGTTTTTCAAGATTGATATGCGTGCAAAGTCATTGTAATGATAGGCCTGGCTATCCGCGCGGAGGGAGATTTCTGCTCCTTGTGTTTTTAAAGAGCCGGCCTTGAAAGTCAGCGATGATTGTTGAATTTTGGTCACAATATCACTTAATGACAGCTGATATTTTTCCAAAATCTCTGGTTTGACTTCTATACGAACTTCGGCGGTTTTCTCTCCCCAAATATTGAGCTTGGATATCTCTGACTGCGACAGTAGCGCCTGTTTAACCTGGCGCCCTACTTTCTGTAGCGTGTAAGTGTCGGTATCGCCATAGACCTGCACATAGAGTGCGGGCATATCATAGTCATCCCTGCTAATTAGCGGCTTGTCGGCTTCTTGAGGAAAGTCGGCAATGCTGTCCAAACGCAGTTTTACGTCTTCCAATAAACGTTCAAGTTTGTAGCTTCCTATTTTTTGTACGCTAACACTGGAGTAATCATCCACAGAGCTTGAGTAGATATTTTTCACTCCGGGTAAGTCTTCAAGTGCGGTTTCTATTTTCTGAGTAATTTGCCGGTCTATTTGTTCGGCATAAGCGCCAGGGAAGGTGGTCGATATTACTATGGTGTCGGCCGGTAATTTGGGGAAGGCCTCAATACGCATGGTGGCCAATGTTAAAAAACCTGCGGCAAGAATAAATACCATCACCAAGTTGGCAGCAACGGGATTGCGAATAAACCAGAGAATCAATGTGTACATATTCAGTGCTCCTGCGGCGCTACATTTATTCGTTCAGGTTTGACTTTCATGCTGCTGAGAAATGAAGCTAAAGGCATGGTCGCCACCCGAAGTGAAGCAGGCTGATTGGTATTTTCCAGTACAGGAGGCTCGATGATTACAAAGCCATGTTGATAGAGAAGGACCGACGCAAAAAAGCGGCGTAACTTATCCTCTTTATCCAGGTACCAGATATAACCATCGCCAGATAGAGCGCTTTCAGGTATCGCCATAACGTTTTGAACAACTTTGCCAGGCAGCTCAATTTTTACAAAGTCGCCGGGTGTTAGAGGTCCTTGTATGCTTTGTTCAACGCTAAGGAAGAGTTTGTACTGTCGGGTTTTTGGATCCAATATGCCGCTGTTGCGTTGGATTTGGGCATGGCTAAGCAGGTTGCCATCTGTATCAATAATGTTTGCCTTTTGTTCACGCCAATTTTCAGCAAGTCTCTCTTGTTGTTGCTTACTAATGAATACCTCTATCTCCAGGGAGCTGTGATCTTGTAATTGCAATAAGTCTTCCCCTTCGGCAACGGTTTGCCCCAGGCTGACATAACGCACACTGATGACTCCAGCAAAGGGAGCTTTAACCTGAGTGTTGTTATAGCGAACCAGTGCGGCTGCTTCCTGACTTTTAGCGGCAATCAGGCTTTTTTCTGCTGCTTTTTGTTGAGGAATATTCAGTGCCAAGTCGGAGGCTTGTAAAGTAATATCAGCAGCCTGCCAATTACTTTTTGCCTGTATGCTTTTATTTTTTTCTAACGCGACATTGAGCTCTGCCTCTGCCACCCGTCGCCGCGCTTCATCAAGGCTGGCTTGATATTGGCTATTTTCAATTTTTATTAACGTTTGGTTTTTATTAACCCTTTGTCCTGCCATTGCAATGTCGAATAGATGAGTGACTTGCCCGTTGTTCTGGGCTTTGATGGTGGTATCCCAAAGCGGCTTCACTTCTGCAAACGTTTGAATCGTCGTTACTAGATTTTGGGGGACAACCTCAACATAGGAAACAGTGTTTATGTGTTCATGATTCTTCAGATTTTCGACCTGTGTTGGCGCTTCGATAATGGCAAGTAGAACCAAGACTAAAAAAAATAAAAGTATGGCTGACAATAGCCAGAGTGTTCGGGATCGTTTCATTTTTTAGGTATTTATATGTTTAAAAGGGACACCCAAGGCTTGCATTAGCGTTAAGCGGTTTTTCAGATACTTAAAATAGGCTTCCATCAATCGGATCTCACTTTCTATTTTATCCATCTGTGCCATTAAATATTGCGGGAGTGCTACATTGCCGTGACTAAATTGTTCAGCTGTGGTGCTGAGCAAGCGGCTTTGATTGTTGAGTATCTTTTGCTCTTGAACGACTTGATAAGACAATCCTCTTTCTTGATTTAATGTGCTTTCCACCTCTTCCATTGCTTTTAATACTCGGGCTTGGTATTGCCACCAGTTAGCTTCGGCTTCAGCGGATTTTTGTCTGGCGTTTGCAAGCAGTTGGCCACCTCTGAAAATTGGCTGAGCAATACCGCCTACCAATTGCCAGACAACATCGTCATTTAAGGCTTGTTTGAGTGACCTGTCAGATAGTGATGATTCTCCACTTAAGCCAAGTTGAGGTAGCATTGCTTTGTAAGCTGAGCGTGCTGTGTAATCAAATGCTTTTGCCTGTGAAAATGCAGCCAATATATCGGGTCGGTTAACTAGTAGAGTGGCATTAATTTTTTGAGGCAGTGATAGGCTGTATTTGGAAAATGAAAACTCCCCTAAACTCAGGTGAGCATTCGGTGTTTGTCCGCGCAGAATATTGAGTATCTGTTTAGTTTCTAAGGTTTCTAGTTGGGTATATTTCAAGCGAACTTGATATTCTATAAAACGATTTTTGGCTTGCATATAGCTATCAAAATCACTTAAGCCAATGATATAGCTGCGTTGATAGTGAGCCAGATTCT
Organism: uncultured Pseudomonadales bacterium; assembly: GCA_947487765.1. Lineage (GTDB taxonomy): Bacteria > Pseudomonadota > Gammaproteobacteria > Pseudomonadales > Cellvibrionaceae > CANLBN01. The sequence continues at coordinate 102,201 of CANKXO010000005.1, forward strand.
TTCGGTAAAAGGACAATAGCAGTTCCATTTTTTTCTGTCGGTTTGTTTTTTCCATATGCTGTAACCAGAGATGGCTAGACTGTGCAATCAATGCTCTTTTTGCGTGTTGTACATCGTATTGCTTTTGTTCAGCAAGAAAATGTAAAGCTTGCTTTTCATCCGATAACTTGCCCCATATATCGAGTACCCAAGACGTTTTTATCGTCGCTCTAACGGTTTTTATGGTTTTCTGGTCATCAGAGTTAAGATGGTTTTTGTCGGTGGATAAATCTGCTTGAGGCGAGGTGTAACCTTTTGCCTGGCTATGGCTGTGTTTGGCTGCTTGGGCTGTTGCTATAATGGATTGTAAGTCAGGATTTTTATCGAGTACCTCTCTAATAAAATTTTTCAAGTTACTATTTTGATCTTCTTCTGGAAAAATACTGAAGAAGGGCAGCTCGTCATTGTTGATACTTTTATGGTGGGTATCCCATGTCTCCAATAACTTATTATTAGAAGCAATGATATCGTGTTTGTTTTTGAGCGAGAACGATGAACACGCAGATAACATCATCAATGCTCCAATGGATGATGTTAATGCGTACATTTTCGTTTTTACAATCATATTGCTAGAAGGCATAGGTTAAACCAACAGCCAGGGTTGTATTCTTTTCGTCGTAAAAGGTAATGTTGCTATCTCGATTGGATGTGCTGACAAAAAAATCAGCTGAAAGATTTTTCCATAAGAATGGGTTTTTGTAGCTTAATCCGGCTTGGATGTTGTACTTGTCTTCTTCGCGTTTGCGATTAAATACAGGGTTTGAGGATTCAAAATTAATGCGATCCACTTTGGCAGAAATATACATATCGATTGAGCCGGACAAATAAGCCAAACTTATATCGACACCATTGGCATCAAAGCTGTTAGCATTCCCTTCCGCGTTTGCACGAAAGTGGCTTATGCCTGCTTCCACATACAGGTTGTTAACAATTGACATAGTTGCCGAGAGTCTAAGATCAGCAAAGGTCGTGTCCCGTTGCAATTGCTTTCGCTGATCTTTATTGAGCCGATTGCCTAACGATATACCGGCTTGATCGTTGTCGATGTGATGCTGGCCTATGGATGAAGCAATAGAAAACGGTGTACCAAAAATATATTGTGCACCGGCAGCCAACATATTCAGGCTGGCGTCTGTTTTTTGTAGTGGCTTGCCCGTGAGATAAGGGTCTTGCCATGATTCATAGAGACCGGGAATATTGGGAGTCAATGACATCCATACTGAAGAGCCATCGACAAAGGTTTTATTTGCACTGATTGCAACAAGGCTTTGGTTTTCAATCAGGCTATTACTTGTTAAGCCCGTGTCAAAAATACCCAGGGACAAGGAGCTACTTTCAGATAAACCATAGTTTATAGTCAATGTGGGGATGAGTGTCGAAAAATCGTAGTCGGTAGGGCTCGCATCAAGTGAGCTAATGGTTGGGTTTTCGTCGTCAATAGATTGGTTTCGAGTTGATTCTCCACTACCTGAAACAATGTAAAGGCCTATTTTACTGTTTAATCCCTGCTTCTGTTCTTCAGATAAAACAGACTTGGATAGGACTGAGGTTGATGATTGTGCAATAGCATTTGCAGATAATATGTTTCCCAGTATACTGATTAGTGATGTTGTAACAATAATAGAATGGCGCATATCGAAGCCCTGTTGTGTCGATAAAATTAAAAAGCGAACACATCTTAAGCTGGAAGATATTAAGTTGATCTTAAGATGTATTCGGATGTATTAGAAAGATTTTTGTTACAGATAAAACGATTAAAAGAGAGCTATTTTTTTTGAGATAGCGATGGCCAGGAAACAAGAGAGCGCCATGCCCATTCCAGTGGCCCTTGTCGGAAATATTTAAGCCATAGGATTGATAGCAGGATTTGCGTTATCCAAATGCAAGGCAGTAGTAGCAACTGTTGAAGACGGTCGAGTTGAGCGTACAGTCCTAGCCCGTGACCGTAGAAAATAAATGCACAAATCAAACTTTGCAGTATGTAATTGCTCAGTGCTGTTCGTCCGATCGCTTGAAAAGTATAAGAAATCCAGCGAGGAAGACGCGGGTATAAATACATAAGGCCAAAAATATAGCCCATGCCAAGAATAGCACTGCCAATATAGTTAAAGTGAGCACCATAAATATTGGAGTAGAATGCTTGCCATTGATGAATGTCATTTTGATATATTCCCAGTGCTGTTATGCCTATGCCTAAAGGCATTAAAATTAACGCGAGTTTTCCTAGTGTGTTTAGAGATAATTTATTTCTGAATAGACCGAATTTATGTAATGCCATACCTAATAACATCAAACTGCTAGCGCGCCAAAAGTTATAAGCAATAAATAATACGATTTGCATTTCCAGTGCCGCAGGCGCACGGTATTCCATTTGTTGAAGCCAGTTACCCTGCAAGCTGCTGGAGATACTTTGCAGTTGGTCTGGAGTGATAATCCATTCTGCTACAAGTTCGGCTGCGATCATTTCTGCTGGCACTAATACACCAATAAGTAAAAGCAGTATGATGGGAACTGAGAAAAGTATGGTTGCTAAGCTGATAAGAAAGGTGACTGATTTGTTTCGGAACCAGACAACAAAGAAGCCGCAAAGTGAATAGGTCACTAATATATCCCCTTCCCAAATGAGATAGGCGTGCTCCAGACCAATGAGTAATAAAAAGAAATTTCGTCGAAGTAAAAATCTTATAGAACTGATATCTTTGCCATTGACCTGTGGAGTTTTTGTCTGATGAGATTCCGCCATGAGTGCTATCCCCACGCCAAACAATAGAGAAAAAATGGTCATAAATTTTTGATCGGCAAAAATATGGGTGAGCATGTAGACGATGCCGTTGGTATCAAATAAATCTGTGCCCTGAGTGTCGAGAGCTGTTCCCTGAATAGCATTAAACGCAAAAGGATTAAAGTAAGCATGGCTGGGCATTGCGAAGGCCTGGATATTCATGATGAGAATGCCCAACAAAGCAAAGCCACGCAGAATATCCAGTATGTCAATACGCGTTGTCTGCGGGTGTAAGGTAGATATGTTCACGATTGTTTCCTATAGATTTTCCCGGTGATAGGACTACTATAGGAAATAGAGCATTAAGATAAGGTTAAGAAGAGTATCTCTTAAGGTTTATTGACTGGCCAGCAAATTGAAACGCTGACATGGTTGGCATTTTCATCGAATGCAAATTGCCAAGAGAGCTTTTGGCATATCCGCTGCACCAGTTGTAGTCCCAGACCAAAACTTTGCAATAGTGCATCTTCTTTCTGTGGTTGTGCATCAATGTCTGTGTGGGTATTGGTTACTTGTAGCTGGTTTGCCGAAATCACTATTTCCATATTGCCATCAGTGCTGTGTTGAAAAGCATTACGAATAAGGTTGGAAAGGACAATAACAAATAAGTCTTTTTCTATTAAAAGAGTATCTATTGTGCAATCGATTTTGATATTAATATCTCGTTCATGTACCAGGTGCCGATGATGGTCGATAATCTGCATTGCTACTTCTTTTATATTAACCATTGATTTTTCAATAGGTTTACTGGATTCCCGTGCAAGCCAGAGCAAGGCAGAGGAAAGTTGTCTAACGTTGTCACTGGCTTTTAATGCCCGTGAAAGTGATCGCCTTTCTTTGCCCTCAGCCTGCAATGCCAAGGTATCCAGGCTGGCTTGAATAATGCCAAGGGGCGTGCGCAGTTCGTGGCTGGCGTAGCGTAGAAATTCCTGTTCTCGACGATTATAGGTTTCAATTTTATCAACGCCTTCGCGCAGTTGTGCAGCTAGTTGATTCAGTTCCTGGATTGGAAAGTCGGTTTTTAAGGGAAACTCTGGATTTTTGCCTAAGTTCGCTGCCCATTGGCTAAGGAGTACCAAGGGCTCGCTGGTACGTCGAATAACCCAGCGGATCAAGAAAAATAACAGAATAAAAATAATCAGTGTTGACCAAAATGATTGAACCAGTGTTGCTGTAAAAAAACGCAGGGCAATTGTTTCAATGTCATCTGCATTATGGCGACTCAACAAAAACAAGTCCCCAAATGTGTCATCGACATGATGGAGTAAGTAAAAATATTCTCGTTGACCATTGTCGTTAAACCTGGTCGCCTCAAGTATTTCACCCTTGGTTTCTGGTGGGTTTTCGATACTTTCATTTGTAAACAAATGCCTGATGATCACAGGAATATCTGCCCACTGCCGGTAGGCGGCTTCCATTTTACCGACGGGGAGCGGCGAGTCAGGGTTTGCCAACGCGTCACGGACAATGGATTCTGCCTCTAGCTTGACAAGATTTTTTGTCGTTGTTTCGATGGCGTGAAAGGAAAATAGAAATGACAATATAAGGCTGGCCAAAAAAAGCCCAAAACCTAGCAGGACCATCTGCCAGCGAACCTGTTGCGATAGACTTTTGATCTGAACAGGTTTGTCTTTCATTGATTTTCTCTTAGCGCTAATCCCACACCAACTAACGTCTGTATAAGTGCTTGGTCGTAGGGTTTATCTACCGCTTTGCGTAGCTGGTGTAATTGAACATTAAAGTTGCCTGAGTCGGCGTCACCATCGGGCCAAATGTGTTCTTCTAATTCTGATCGAGATACCACGTTGGGGCTATTGCGAGCCAGCAACGCTAGAATTTTCCAGCCGGTCGGTGTTAACTTAAGTTCATTGCCAGCGCGACACGCTCTATGTTCTTTTAAATGCAGTGTGAGATCACCAATACTCAAACTGTCTTTTTGTGGGTGCTTGCGTTTGTAAAGTGCCTGTAGGCGAGCCCATAGAATGGGCATCGGACAGGGTTTTACGACAAAGTCGTCTACTCCAGAGTTAAACCCTTCCAATTGCTCTTCATTGGTATCGGAAGCGGTTAGCATCAGTACGGGGGTATGGCAGCCTCTTTCTCGAAGCTGCTGACAAACGCTAAAGCCATTGATCTTCGGAAGCATTAAATCCAGTACGATAACATCGAATGTAAGCTCGCACGCCATACTTAAACCCGTTGCCCCTTGGTATGCAAAATCACAGATGGCACCTTTCAGCTCAAGAAATTCTGCCATAGCTGCCGCCAAGTCGGCGTCATCGTCAATTATCAGTATGTGCATAGTTGTTTAAATCTCGGTGCTTGGTGTGACTATTGTCAATATGGAAGTCAGTTTTCACGGTGTATATCAGTATAGTTTGCTTGATATTAATATAATATTCGGATTCTTATTATCAGAGGTGATGCTCTATATCTAGATTACCATTTTAATCTGGTTGTTATACCTCCTATCTAAAAGGCTTTCTTAGAGCTTTTCTTGAAAAACCATCATTGTAAGTTGTTTAAAGTTAAATAACTTATACAAAAAAGACTCACGTTAAAGTGGGCCTTTTTTGTAACTCTAGTAAAATTCAAAGTTAAGCCTTCTGGTTGAGAATGGGATTTGAATCGATGAGATCCCAATATCACTTTTTAGTTACTTCAAGAATACTCTCTCGTTATTAGTTGATGCTATGGTTTAAGGGCAACTTTAATGGTACCCAATGAGCGGCTACTCATTAATCCATAACCCCTCTGGGCATCCGCAAGTGGTAATGTATCGGTAAAAATAATGCTTGGGTCAATACGTCCACTTTCGACTATCGGCAACAGTGTTTTCATGTAAGCAACCACGTTAACGACACCTGTGTGGATGGTTAAATTTCTAAATAGAGCTTCTGAATAAGGTGCATCGACTGGTGCATAAAGGTGTCCAAAGCCAAGCACGCTTAGCTTGCCACCTGCATGTGCCATGGCCAACGACTGCTCGAGAGAGGCTTTGTTGCCAACAGTATCAATAATCGACATGGCGCCGTAACCGTGAGTCAGGTTTTTCAAAAATTCTACCGGATCATGTTTTTTCCCGTTCACAATATGTGTTGCCCCACTTTTTTGCTGAGCAAACTCCAATCGACTATCGTGTCGACCAACAAGAATAATTTGTGAAGGGTTAAATAGACTGGCAGCCATAACAGAACACTGACCAACAGCGCCATCACCAATAACAACAACAGTTTCGTCAGGGTGAATGTTGGCATTGAGTGCACCGTGATACCCCGTGGCAAAATTATCGGCCAGCGGTAATGCTTTATGATCTTCTGCCCCGGTGCTTAAACTTTCAGGTAGTGTAAACAAGGATGTATTAGCATAAGGTACACGTACCAATTCAGATTGTCCTCCTTGAATATCATTGCCGCCATGTTCTACAAAAAGGGGTGAGCCGAATAAGCCACCGTGTTCGCATGCTGATGTGAGTTCGCGTTTGCAGTGGTGGCATTCTCCATCGACAAACATGGCAGAAGCCACAACACGGTCGCCCACTTTAACGGTATGAACATCTTTGCCGATAGCTTCAACAATGCCCACAAATTCGTGCCCCATACGCATACCTTGTGGTACTCCCATTTCTGGCCCATTATTAATAAAATCCAGATCAGCACCACAGACACCGGCAAGGGTAACACGTACAATGGCATCGGTATCGGCAATGATTGTGGGTTCGGGCAAATTGCCCACTCGAATTTCTGAACGATCGTGATAGTAAGTTGCTAACATAATGAAATGACCTTTACGTTTGTAGGTGTCGTTTTATATGAGGTTCGTTATCTCGTGAATAAATTACTGTTGAATCAGTTCGATACGGTATCCATCTGGATCAGCAATGTGTGCAAGAATATATTTTTTACCGGTTTCGGTGGGAGTTATTGCCAGTTCGCCTGCTGCACGTAAAATCGTCACTCCTTGATCTTTTAAAAAAGCTTCTGTCGCATAGACATCTTTAACAGCAAGAGAAATATTGCCAAATGCAGTGCCCTGTTCGTAACCGGTATTTCCCCAATTATGGGTGAGCTCCAGTACGGTATCGGTGTCTTTGTTGCCATATCCCATATAAACTGCGGTAAATTTTGCATCTTTGAAAGTTTCTCGTTCAATTTCATTCATACCAAGAAAATCTCGATAAAAAGCGATCGATTTTTCTAGGTCACTCACCCGTAACATGGCGAATAAAATACGACTTGGAGCAATATTACTGGGTATTGTTGTAATGATTTTGGGTGACATATTGATAGCGCCCCTATATGGAATGGATAGTTTGATACTGTTTAAGACGATCAGTCCGTTATCAGTACAGACAGCGGACTGATCTACCTTTTAGGCAGCGTTTGATGTATCTGCAGACCATTCATTCGATTGGAAGGCACCATCAAGTGGTGTGTGGGTAATGTGATTGGTGTAGTTAGACATCACTTTCAAGCTAGTACCTAGAATGACTTCAAGGATATTTCCCTTGCTATAACCAGCAGCAAGAAAAGCATCAGTATCCTCAGGTTTAACAAAGCCGCGATTCTCAATAATGCTAATGGTAAACTGACGCAGTGCTTCTAACTTGGCATCGGCAATGGCAGACCCAGTACGCAGCGCTTCAATAACATCTGCTGGTAAATTTTGCATACCCGAAATAGTGGTATGTGCCGCCATGCAGTAAGTACAATTATTTAAACGGTTATTGGTCATTAAGATAATTTGGCGTTCAGTGGCGGTGAAATCACTTTTATCAAAAATACCTGACAAGGTCGCGTAGCCTTCAACTGCGGCGGGTGACTCTGCAAGTGTGCCCATAAGGTTAGGTATAAAGCCGTAAGCCTGTTCTACATTTTGTAGAATACCTTTGCTGTTTTCGGGTGCAGTTTCTTTTGTGTGAACGGTAAATGTAGTCATAATTTTTTCCTATAATTTAAAATTAATACGGTAATAAAAACTAGTTATTGGCGTGTGAGTTGTAAACTTTGCCGCTGATTTTCCACTGACCTTCGTGCTTATAGAGTACAAAGAAGTCTGTAAAACGATTGCCACCCCAGTCGATAAACTCCACTTTTGCTGCTGCTGCTGGTCCAGAAATATCAATCCAGGCAATATGATGCTGCACTTCTGGAGAGGGGCCGCCTTCAGTGATCGCACCCGAGAAGACATCGACATCCATATTGTAAAATTCACCCCCAATCGAACCGATAATATGGGCGTGATCATAAAACGCTGTGCGAGTAACGTTACCGTCACCGGTTTTTGCGCTTTGAATATAAGGTTGGAGTGCTTCAGCAATCGCTTGGTATTCATTGAAGCTGTGTTTTTCATCTGCTTGTGTGATATTGCTTAGGTCGTTTGTCATCAGTTTTTTCCTTTCGTTTTTATGTCAAAGTAATTCGAAATATTATTACCTGTATGCAGGTAGATTAATTTGGTGAAAAAATAGTCACAGTTAAATGCTGTGACTTGTATTTATGCGAAATTAATCAGAGCTTTTGCGAATTTTGCTTTACTTGTTTTCAAGTACAATACGGTAACGTACATCACCTGATTTCAGTTTCTCAATGGCTTCGTTAACTTGGCTCATTGGGAATATCTCAATTTGTGGTTTTACGCCGTGTAAGTTTGCAAAATCTAAAGTTTTTGTAATGGTTTCGGGGCTGCCGACGGGTGAGGATGAAATACTTGCTTGCTTCATCATCATCCCGAATACATTAATATCTAAAGGCTCAAGTGTTGCACCAACAAAATGTAAACGCCCCTTGGGTGCAAGAGTAGAAATGTATAGATTCCAATCTAATTTAATATTTACTGTTGAGAGAATAAAATCGAACTGACCTTCAGCGGCTGCAATTTCGGCTTCGTCTCGTGAGTTGAGAGTGTGGTGTGCCCCTAACGTAATGGCTTCTTCTTTTTTTGCTTCGCTGGAAGTAAAGGCGGTGACCTCACAACCCCAAGCATTAAGAAACTGCAGCGCCATATGCCCTAAGCCACCAATGCCGATCACTGCCACTTTATGGGTGGGTTTAATATCGAATTGTACGAGAGGATTAAAAACAGTAACACCGCCACAAAAAAGTGGCCCAGCAACACTCAAGTCAATGCCATCGGGTATGGCGACGACGCTGGTCTCTTCTGCACGGACTTTATCGGCAAACCCACCGTGGCGACCAACAATGGTTGGTTGAGCTGTTGCAGCTAAATTTAAATCGCTTGAGCTACATGAGGGGCAATCACCATATCCAGCATGCCAACCCAGACCAACGTTCTGACCAATTGTGAAGCCTTTCACGTCATCTCCAATAGCGGCAATCTTTCCTGCTACCTCATGGCCTGGAACGAGCGGGTATTCGCTTAAGCCCCACTCGTTGTCGATCATGCTGATATCACTGTGGCATATACCACAGTATAAAACATCAATCTCAACGTCGTTTTTTCCTAATGCTCCGGGTGCGTATTCAAAAGGTTGTAGTTCGCCTTTAGGTTCAAGTGCTGCGTATGCCTTAATCATAATATTTCCTGTTTATCGTATGATTGTAAATATATTTTTATGTCTAAAAATCTTGATCAGCTGATTAAGGTTTAGTTATTTGAGTGCGAGTCATAAACCTTACCGCTGATTTTCCATTTGCCATCCTGTTTGTATAAAACAAAAAAGTCCGTAAATCGAAAACTGCCCCAGTCAATAAATTCAACCTTTGCGGCGGCGGCGGGTCCAGAGATATCAATCCAGGCAATATGGTGTTGAACGTTTGGCGCGGGGCCACCAGCGCTAACACTTTTTTCAAATGCATCGAGATCAGCATTATAAAATTCGCCATTAATTGTCCCTACAATATGTGCATGGTCGTAAAAAGCCGCTCGGGTGGTTTTACCGTTACCTGTTTTAGCACTTTGAATATAAGGTTCTAAGGCTTCAGCAATTGCTTGGTATTCGCTAAAGCTGTGTTTTTCGTCAGCGATTGTTTCTTTTGCCTGAGCAAATGTACTGCTTGTTAAAAGTAGTAACACCATAGACAAAACTGCAAATATTTTCTTGAAAAAACTCATCATGTCATCCTTTGTTAGTTACCTGTATGCAGGTAGGTAATTTTGGGTTAAAAATTAAATGATTAAAAAGCCCTTTACTGCATTGCGAACGATTTTTGGGTCGTCTCTTAATCGAGCGAGTAGCAATGATCCTTCAAGAGCGCTTAAAAAAGATAAGGCTTGTGTTTTAGCATCCTTATACCCCATTGCTCTAAATTGTTCGGTTAACCACATTTCAAAGTGTGCAAAATACGCATCTAACAGTGTTCTTACTCGAGGGCTAACTGAGCGTAACTCTGCAGCCATCATCCCGCAGAGGCAAAATTGGTTTTTGGTAATATAACCCTGAAAAACATCAACCACAGTCTCCAAGCGTTTTTTAGGTGATGGCAGCTTTGCACTTATATCCTGAAACGCGAGGGCATGGCTTTCATGTAGCCTTTCAACCAATGCCGCAGCTAAATCATCTTTACATTTAAAGTGGTAATGGACACTAGCTGCTTTGATACCGATCTCTTCGGCAAGGTCTAGATAGCTAAACCCATTAAACCCATTGGTTTGGGTTAAGCATTCGGCCAAATCCAGTATCTTTGTTTTTGTGTTACCCATATTAATTTATATCTACCTATATGTATGTAGATATTGTAGTGGCTAATTATATGGAAATCAAGCTTTCTTAACATCTATCTTGCTTTTCTTATATATCTGAATTATTTGTTGCTGAGTGAATAGAAATTGTATGTTGTTGTTTTATTGCGGCATTGGTAATAATGCCGGCAGGAATTACGGGGAAAGACGGGGGTATATTAACAAGCTGGTTGTTTATTGTTGTGAATATGAATACATGTTTGTGGTTACGAAAGCCAATAGACCAGCCCCAATCAGATTCTTGGTTCAATTTTGGGTCTATCGCCCAGTTCTTTCCTAGGGTCTGTTGGAATTGCTTTAATACTTCATCAGGCGTTATGTTGTGCGGGACGCCATATTCTAACAGCTCGATTGTTGGGTGATCGGCTTTTACATGTTCCCATAATGGAGTAATTGCACGTTTATAAACATGAAAGTGGTCTCTTCCAAATGGTGTTCTATCATAGGCTTGAATGATTTCTGGAAGCTTAATAGGTTCATCCACTTCTGTCGATTTTTGACAAGCCGTCGCCACCATACTGATTAGAGTAATAATGGCGATCTTTATAAGCTTTTTTGTCATTGGTACGTTTTACTGATTTAAGCGGAAGATATGGTCAATGCGATCTGTCAGTGCAGAAAATGCATCGCGGCCAATAGATTGTCTACCTGTCAATGGGTCTGTCGGAATACTGGCTGCTTCCCAGATTTGTGCGGCACTTAAATCTTGAGTAATTAATGCTTCTTTCATAGAGAGGCTGACACTTTCTTTGGCAACGCTCACTATGCCGCCAACTACAGGTCCGCCAATTTTAGACTTATCCAGTGTTGTCATTGCGGCTTTAATAACAATGGTGGCATATTCGGCTTGTTTGGCCTGATCACTGGTAATTTGTTTAGATGCAGCATAGATAGAGCCAACAAAATGACCAAGTGCATCAGCGTGAGGTTGAATTTCGCTGCCGCTTCCTGGAATAGTCGTGACAGTTTCTAAGCGTTGTGTTGCATCACCGTTCAGGTCATTACCCAATTGTAATTTGGTATAAATTTCTCCTAGTTTGTCTGTTTCACCGGCTTCAAGCATTTGTTTAGCATAAGCGGTAAATGCTTTTCCATTATTCGTGTTGCTGCCATAAGTTAACTCATCCATGACTCCTTCAGCGTCGCTATCAAGTATTTTGGTGAGACTGTCAGCCATTTCATTAGCAGCTTCGTCATTAAAGCTAGGCATAACGCCATCGCGAATAACTTCTACAGCAGGATTGGCTTCAGCATCCACGGCTTCCATTGCAGTAATACCGGCAGCAAACACATCTTTTTTGAGGCGTGAATCAGTTGAATCAGCAACGCCTTCCATAATGACATCAAAGCGTGAGGTGTCGTAAGTTGTATGGGTAATTCTACCCATCGTAATATGATATTCGGTTTGAACTGATGCTCTGAGTACATCATCCAGCATGTCCGCTTGTTCTAACTTCTGAATTGCAGTTTCGAAGTGAGTGCCATTACTTGAGAGTGACGCTAGAATGTCTGCGGCTTGTTCTCTATCTTCTCTGCGCTGTGCTAGGGCTTCTGCCCCTGTACCTGTATTATTTTCAGCTCTTTCTGCCAGTAACTCCACTAATTCTGCTTTTGCAGCGGGGCTGGTGTGTGTATTGATTGCTTCGGTAAGTTCTTGGGCATAGGTGTCTCCATCGCGAGGAGTGCCTGCCGCACGGAAAGCGTCAGAGACTTTTAATAAGCTTTCAGCGTCTAGTTGCTTGGCAAAATTATCAAATAGAGTTGCTCTATTGTCAGCGCTTAATCCTGGGCCTACCCAACTTTTATCAGTGACTTCATTGGCAAAAGTTTCAAGTGAGCCGCGTCGAGCAAGCTCATCAACTACACTATCTGCTTCCTGAGAAGGTAGTTTGGCTAACGTATTAGCAGCTTCAGTGACCTCATTGGTATCAGCCCATTCAAATGCGCCATCTGAATTAACTAAAGACTCGATTTTATCTGCTGCTTCAGTAACGTCATTAGACTGAGATGCTGGCCAGCCGCCAGCTGGCTGATTGCCAATACCACTTTGAATGCTTGATGATGTCATGATGTTTTCTCTCAATGAGTTGATGTCAAATCTATAAGAGAAACGATACTCGTGGTGAGACTGTTTGGGTATAAGGGAATTCCCCTAATGGATTAACGCCTTAATAGGAGGTCAATGTTATTGAGGCGATCAAGCCTGTCGCCTTGTAGAGCATTAAAGTAAGCATCAACAATATTCTCTAAAGTGTTTCCACTTCTCCATTCTTGAGCTAACTTTTCCATTGCTATTTTGGTTTGGCTCGATAGAGTTCCATTGATTGGGTCTTGAACTTCTGCAATTAGCTTTTCACAGTAAAGTTGTTTGGCTGACTCATTGCTTGATATTAGTGTTAATAATGACAACATAACTTGTTGAAAGCTGTTGGCAGGTAGGGGGTGTCTGCCGGAAGGTTGAGAGTACCAGGCGCATAAATATTCAATAGGTCCCAGGCTTCGAGTCTGTCCAAAAGCGCTGCTACTGTTAACTGTAGCAGCTCCCCAAGCAGATAGTTTCCCGGATGGCAGGCGACCAGTTGTCAATGCATTCACGAGTGTATCCGTTATAAGGCTTTGTGCGCTATCGTCTCCATATTTTTCTACGTAGCATAATATTTGCAAGAAGGCAGGATAAATATTTTCTCCCATATCGAGGCAAACTTTTTCCATTAATCTTACGCGCTCATCAATCGATTTTAATGTTGCACAACTATTAATGAGTGCTTGAGCGGCAGCATACCAGTCCGGATTCTCTTTTAATGTTAGTGTGCCAGTCATGATATTATCGATATTGGGTTATAAGGTTTCAGTGTAAAGTTGTTCCTTGTGAGTATTTAATCAGCTTTTATCCTAGATTGCTATTCGGGGGTGTAAACTGCGAGCTCTCTTCATTCTTAGTGACTATTGTTTCTGGTGTGGACATGTTCTTGTCAATCAGGCTGATATTATTAGGTGTGACCCCAAGTATATATTCAGCATCTTTATAGTTAAGAATCATTATTCTTTCTCGATTACCAATTGGTAGTGACAACTTTATTTTTAGGAGGTTGTCTTTATTTTTATGTGTATACGCGCTTTTAATACCTTTTAGAATTAAAAAAGCGAGTGCAATAACAATTGCTAATGCAAGCAGCATAAAAAATAATTCGATAACGTATTCTTTCATGAATATTTAGTCTCCATGTTCGTATAGGTTGGAGGGTAATGGGTTAGGTCTTCTCCAGGGGGATTTTGCAGGGACTCGCTAGGTGCTTGATTGGTATGATATTTTTGGCGCTCTATTTCTTCTGTAACTTCGTTGGCCCAAATAATAACCTCAGCGATAATGTCAAATAGTTCTCTTGGTATTATATTGCCTTCTGTTGACTCTCTTAATAATGTTCGAGCGAGTTCGATGTTACGTATGATTGGAATGCCAGCCTCTTCAGCTGCTTCGCGCATTCTTTTAGCAATATGATTTTCGCCTTTTGCAGATACTACTGGTACTGGAGTATTGTCCCTATCGTAATTTAAAGCAATAGCAATGTGTGTGGGGTTTACAATCAGTACATTGGCGTTTGTTGCGGCTTGTACAGAACTTTGTTCGGACCATTCATGATGAAGCTGGCGGCGCTCTTGTTTTACCATCGGGTCACCCTCGCTATCCTTAACTTCTTGTTTGATATCCCGCATGCTCATTCTCATTTTTTTAATAAAAGAATGACGTTGATATGCGGAGTCAAGAATTGCTATAAAGACAAATACGCTGATCGTCCATATGCAGAAATTAAAGACGGTATCCCAGATGCCTTCACCGATGACAGTAACCGATGCTAGGGGGATTAACATAATTTGTGCTAGAAAGTGTTTGAAAATTAGCCAGCCAATGAAAAATAAAATGGCCGTTTTAGCGATAGATTTTAATACCTCCATTAAATTGTCCATGCTAAACATGCGTTTAATGCCTGAAGCTGGATTGAGATGTTCCATTTTTGGTTTCATTTTATCGAAGGTTAAAATTGGGCCTGTTTGTAAAAATTCTATTAATAGAGTGAGAGCAACGATAGGGCATAACAATAAGGCTGTAATGATCAATAGTGTATTGATAGCTTCTTTTCCAATAATTTGTAAGGAATAAATAAAGTTATCGGTGGGTACGGAAAGAATTGTTGATGTAAAAGACGTTATTCTTTCTCCAATGTAGCTCATGCTAATACTGAATAAGACGAGCCAAAGCGCTAGTACAATAGTGCTTGTTACATCCTTGCTTTTTGCAACATCTCCCTTCTTTCTAGCATCTTTCAATCGTTTGGGAGTAGGTTTTTCGGTCTTGTCACCGCCATTATTTTTATCTGCCATATAATAAAGTGTCCTTTTTTGACAAGTAATATTATCAATTTAAATAATTATTAAATTAATAAATATTATTTTCATTAAATTTTTAATGTTTATTATCGTGTAGGGGTTTTCCCTTATAGATTAATTTTTCGCATTAATGTATGGGTTTTTTGGTAATTTTTAAAATTAAAAAAATAAAGATTATTTTTTGATGAAATGCGCGACAAAATAATAATTTTTTTCAATGAAGATATTATTGTCTTTAAGATAATGTGTATTTTTTATGTCGATAAAATGACATTTTATATATTTAATTTTTAAATGTGACAAAGTCCTCATAACTAAAAAGCAGGTTGGAACTTTGCTTTTTTATTTTTAATTTTAAGTATAATCGCCGACTGTTCTGGTTGTGGATTGATGAACAAAAAAATATAAATGTATCCCTAATGCAACAAATGGAGGCGATTGTTGATGTTTGTACGTAAAGCTCGTATAGCATTGGTAATTATGTTGTTTTATTCCAGCACAGGCTCAGCTATTGATTGTTTGGCCGCCAACGGTGTTTGGTTCTCTGCATCGTATAAGTCAATAAACAAATTTTCCGCTGATAGTTGTCAAAAGATTAACGATTACTTTATTGCGCCTGATAACCTGGAATCGCAACACCTTAAGCGCTACGACGCTCAAGATATGCAGAGTGAGCAACCTTCTTTGTGGAATAGTAATTTTAGGGGGAGAGTAGTGAAAATTGGGCCTCTATCTTCTAGTGATGTTGTTCAGACTCGCTTGCCGCAGAGAAATAAGTATCATTCTCGGGCTTCTATCTTTGCTGAAGATATTAATTTTATTGCAGATATGTTCAATATTGACCCGCTGCTGCTTCACTCAATTGCCTATGTCGAATCTCGATATAACCCTTCGGCTATCTCTCCTGCTGGTGCAAAAGGGATGATGCAATTGATGCCAGCGACGGCCCGCCGCTTTGGCCTTGTCGGTTCTGAAGAAGAACTGTTTGATCCTCTTGTAAGCTTGCGCTTGAGTTCTCTTTATCTACGTAAATTGTATAAATTGTTTGGGAATGATTTAACGTTGGTCTTGGCTGCTTATAACGCCGGTGAAAATGCAGTTATTAAATATGGTAGAAAAGTGCCTCCCTATCAAGAGACGCAAGCCTATGTGCAAAAGGTAATGGCGCATTATTTGGATTTAAGGACGTGATTAGAGCTGACTTTTGTTATGAAATTGCAATACTGAAATGTCAGAATTTTTGGTTGGTGTTTGGACAGTTTTATCTTAGGAAAGGCTGATGAGTTTGAAAGATTATTTGCAGTCGAATTCCCAGCCTGCGCCCAGCTTTTTTTCTCATACGAGTGACTTATTTTTAGCGCTAGGCGTTGTTGCTATCGTTACCTTGATGGTTTTGCCTGTTCCGCCATTAATGCTGGATGTGTTAGTTGCCATTAATATTGTATTTGGTTTGGTGCTGGTGTTAATGGGGGTTTATATTACATCTCCTCTGCAGTTCTCGGCATTTCCTAGTGTTTTGTTGATTAGTACTTTGTACCGCTTGGCGCTATCTGTTGCAACAACCCGAATGATTTTATTGCATGGCGATGCAGGAAATATCGTCGACACGTTCGGGAATCTCGTGGCGGGAGGAAATCTAATTGTTGGTCTTGTTGTTTTTCTAATTATTACTTTAGTGCAGTTTATCGTTATTGCTAAGGGTGCTGAGCGTGTTGCTGAAGTCAGTGCTCGTTTTTCTTTAGATGCGATGCCAGGTAAGCAGCTGTCTATTGATTCGGATTTAAGATCAGGCTTGTTGGATAAAGAAGGGGCCAGACAAAAACGCAGAGAAATAGAGTTAGAAGCTAAGTTTCATGGCAGTATGGATGGCGCAATGAAGTTTGTTAAGGGTGATGCTATTGCGGGCATTGTGATTACCATTATTAATCTTTTGGGGGGATTAGCTATTGGTATGCTGCAATTGGATATGAGTGCCAGTGCCGCGATGGCCAAGTACTCTATTCTCACTGTAGGTGATGGAATGGTTGCACAAATCCCTGCGCTTTTAGGCGCAATGTCTGCTGGCTTAATTGTTACTCGTGCAACTGATGAAAAGAGCGATAAGCATCTGGGTGACTCTATACAGAAGCAGTTAACATCTATTCCGCGTGTTTCTCTTGTTGCAGGGGGTATATGTTGTCTTATGGCGTTCGTTCCAGGTTTTCCCAGTGGTGTCTTTATTATTCTGGGCCTGATGCTGCTTGCTTCTGGAATATTATTAATTCCAGTTTGGAGGAATCGCCTTCAGCAAGCCTCAAAGCCTACGTTTGATGCGATTATTAAAAGCAAAGAAAAAAGTACGCGCGTTCCTGTAGGGTCATCTACTGAATCAATTGAGCTCCAAGCGGCTGTGCCTTTATTGTTGCAGCTGCCAAGTAGTTGGGGGAAAGATAATACTCCAGCGTTATTAATCGCCGAGCTGGATGAAGTTCTTCAGGAGCTTCAATTGAATTTAGGTTTTAAGTTGCCTGCCATCAACTTTCATTGGACAAGTAGTTTAAATGATAAATGGCAATTACTAGCTTACGAAGTCCCTATTGCTCAAAGTGAGTCTGCTGCCGGTGACCCCCTTAGTGTTATCCCTTCTGCTGTTCATCAAGCGTTACGGCGCCATGCAACACTCTTTCTTGGCCTTCAAGAGACTAGCTTTTTATTGGCTCAGGCAAGCGACGATAACCCGGATATTGTGAAAGAAGCGCTGCGTGTTGTTCCCATGCAAAACCTTGCCGCAATTTTTCGAAATCTTATAGAAGAAGAAATTCCAATTCGTAACTTGCGTTCAATTCTAGAGGCTTTAATTGATGCAGGTCAGCATGAAAAAGATATTAATAACCTAACAGAGTTTGTTCGTATCGCGCTCAGTCGACAAATTAGTTATCGATTTGCTCCGCAAGGTGTTTTAAGAGCGCTAGCTTTATCTCCAGAGCTTGAAGATAGGTTGTTGCAATCACTTAGAGTTACTGCGGGTAAAGTACAGCTGTCAATGGATCCTATGGATGTAGAAGCAATAATTTCTACGCTTGTTGAAGCTGTTCGGCAGCATAACCCCACAGCAATTGTTGTGAATGTTCAGGTAAGGAAATATGTTCGTAAACTAATTGAGTTAGATTGTTTTGACTTTCCGGTGTTGTCACATAATGAATTAGTCTCAACAGTTCATATTGATGTTATCGATCGAGTTGGTTTGCCCAAAATACAGCATCTTGAATCTGCTTAATGAAAATAAAGCCAGTTTAAATGTAATTTGAAAAAATATGAGTAAAAACGAAATGATGATAGATAATAAAGGGATGTTACTTTTGAGAAAAAATATTATACAAATAATAAAGTTCTGTGCAGTTTTATTTTTTTCAGTACAAGTCTATTCGGCCCCTGTCCCTAACTTTGATAAGCCGGTTTCTTTAACGGCTAGAGAGCAGGCAATTACCGTTTTTATGCAGGAGTTATTTGGCCAAATAGATGTGCCTGTTGTAGTTGATTCTAGAGTTGAAGGTAAGGTAAATGCCAGCTTTTCCAGCTTGCCTGCACAAGAAGTGTTTGAAGACGTAGGCCGTTCGTTTGGGTTGGTCGTCTATTACGATGGTGCCGTTGCTTATATTTATACTGCGAATAATATTTCTCAACGTTTTTTAGCCACACCTAAGCATATGACAAATAGGATTCTCAAAAATGTTTATAGTTTAGGTCTTACTGATCAGCAAAACCAATTGCGTTCCTCTAATGATGGAGGCCTGGTTGTTAGAGGAACTAAGCGTTTTATTGAGCAGATAGAAGAGTTGGTCTATGTGACTAAAAGTAATGTGGAATTTTATCAGCCACCTTTAAGCTTTAAAGTATTTTATTTGAAATATGCGTGGGCTCAGGATGTCACTATGAGGTTCGGTGGCCGTGAAGTCATTATTCCTGGTGTAGCAAGTACTCTGCGTTTCTTAACCGATGATAGTTCTAATAATTATCTTTCTGAGCCTGTAGACACGTTGGGCAATACTTCACAGCTTGCCTCTGCTCAGCAAGGTTTGCGCGGACAGGGTTTGGCCAATATTAGTACTGAGGGCCGTTTGGGCTTGGATGGTGGTGCTGTATCACCAATCCCTGTGATGGATGCTGGCCGTCTCAGGGGACCAATAGATAGTAATGGAGAAAGTATACGTATTGGTGTTGACCCACGATTAAATGCGATTATTGTTCGAGACTCTCCAGATCGTATGAGTCGATACAAAGCACTGATTGATGCGCTTGATATCGAACCGCAAATGTTGGAGATAGAAGCAACCATCATCGATGTTAATACTGATCGTTTGCGTGAGCTAGGTATCAACTGGCGAGGAATAAGAGGTGATGACCAATTACTGTTTGGTGATGGAAGTACTTCTGATTTGAATCTGAATGTCGATCGGACTATTACTCCTTTAGGGAGAGGTGGTTTTGCTTCTTTTGTTACGGGAAATACATTTAAATTTATTGGACGCATTAATGCCTTGGAAGCGAAAGGTGCAGCCCGCATTGCGTCTAGCCCTCATGTGCTAACCCTTTCGAACGTAGAGGCAATCTTTGATACGAGTTCGACTTTTTATGTGCGCCTCGAAGGTGAAGACGAAGTTGATTTGTTTAATGTTTCTGTAGGGACTTCTTTGAGAGTAACTCCCCATGTATTTAAAGATAATGGAGAGGCAAAGATTAAGCTTTTGATAACCATTGAAGATGGTCAACAGGAAAATCAATCGGTAGATAATATTCCTGTTGTAAGGCGTTCAACTATTAATACACAAGCTTTAATCAATGCAAACGAAAGTGTATTAATCGGCGGTCTGGTTCGTGAAACAACAGAAGAAAGTGTGGATAAGGTGCCGCTATTAGGTGATGTGCCTGTTTTTGGAAATTTATTTAAATCAAAGACAAAAAAAGCAGAGCGTATAGAGCGAATGTTTTTAATTTCCCCACGTTTAGCCTCTTCTCGTCAGAGAAACAAGGAAAGGATCAGTCTTTTACAAAATCAAACGGTTGAGCCTATCTTTGGGAATGCAGATCCGGATAAGTTAAAAAATGCTGCTTTAGAGTCAAAGCCGTTATATCAACATACTGACTTCTTTGATGATGCCGAAGAGTATAGCCGTAACTAAGAGAGTTTTTAATTGGCCGTTAAGTGCTTTGGCGGCTTGAATTTTTTCAAGAGTGCTGGTTATGAAAGAAAATCATTTGTTGGAATTGGTTGTTGTTTCGGGTCAGCAGGCAGGTGCTCGTTCTATAGTGAAGCCAGAAGGAGACATTGAGATCAGTGATAGCATCGATAGCGATATCGTACTAAGTGATCCATTAGTTAAAGGTAAAAAAGTTGAATTATCTATTAATAGGGGTGATGCAGATCTCCATGTTTTGTCTGGAGAGGTCAGCATTGCGGGGCAGCATTTTTCCGAAGGGCAAGTTGTTAAGGTGTTGCCTTATCAAACAATGACTCTTGGTGATACATCATTTGCTTATGGTGACGTTGATGCTCCTGATTGGGAAAAGTTCTTTAATTTCGATGAAGATTGGATCCAATGCCCTGGCCAAATAAACTCAGTTGGCACAGAAATAACTATCAATAATGATGTTACAGTTTGGTCAAAGCCGTGGGTGAAGTACGGTTTTTTTTCAGGAGCGGCTTTTGTCTTTTGCTTATTAACTGCTTTTATTTATATTTCCTTTTCATCGGCTCCCACGATCTCTCTTGATGAAAAAGTGGCAAGTGTTAAGGCAATTGTTAATGATGCTGGCTTCTCCGAATTAGATGTGTCTGTAGATAATGCAGGTAAGCTTGTGATTTCTGGGTATATAGCAACGGCAGAAAAATATGCGGAGTTAGAGCGTCTTCTTGATCGAAAACAGATTTTTTCTTTTATAAATTTACAGGTTGGTGAACGTTTAGCAAGGCGAATTCAAGATGTTTATCGAGTCAATGGCGTTGATGCTGCCGTTGAGGTTGATCAGCAAGGAATTGCTATTGTCAAAACGACAGTGGCGGATACTGAAAAATTGGCGCAAGTGCAAGCAGTTGTGCTTAAGGATGTTGCCAATTTGGATGAAATTATTTCCGACAATACGATGCCCGATATCAGTCAGGACATTCCTGATTCCTCTGTCGCTAATGATCCTGGGAAGCGTATAGCAATGATTATTCCTGGTGAGTCGCCTTATATTGTAACAGTTGATAAGTCGCGGTATTACGTTGGTGCTTTATTGCCAACAGGACATAAAATCACTGAGATTACTGAAAATAATGTCATGCTTGAAAAAAATGAGGCGACAACATCTTTGAATTTTTAGGTGTGATATTGGGTGTAGGTGTAAAACATAACGAGTGTATAAATTTACTATTCATTAATTATCTAGGAGACATAAAGTGAACAATATCAGTAATTTGAATGCAGCGATGGGTTTGGTTCAATCAAATAGTGTAGACGAAAATTCTGCCGATGGAAGTTGGTTTGAAGCGATGGCTGAAGCATGGGGGCAAGCCTTAGATCGGCAGGCTTCACGTATTGAAACTCAGTCAACACAATTGGGTGATCAAGGAATTGATTCTCCTGCTGCAATTACTCAATTAACAGCTGAGTCATTGAAAATGACATTCTTATCTAATAGCTCACACACCGCATTAAGTAGTACAGGTAGTGCGCTTGAAACAATGGCACGCAAACAATAGTAAACATTGTGATATTTATCATTGTTTTAGGAGATAAACATGGTAGAAGCTTCTTTAATGCCGGCAGTTAATGCATCGGAAATAGCAACTGATGTTGCAAATAAGCAGGTGTCGGTTAACTACAATACATCGTTAAGCGATGTCTCAGCGTTTGAGCAAAGTTTGTCTCATGTTCAATCATCATCAAAAGTAACAGCGCCTTCTGAGTCTGCTCGGGCAGCTTTTAAACCTTTGGATTACATTAATAATGAAGCTGCAGAGATTGTTAATTATGCAAAAAATGCTGTTGCAAGTGGTAATGAGTTAACGCCCAGTGAAATTGTCATGTTAACGGCAAGGAGTCATGAGTTTATGTTCCATTGCCAACTGACGTCTAATGTTGCAAACCGTACATCTGATGGGTTGCAACAGCTATTTAAACAGCAGAGCTGATCAATGAGTATAAGAATAATCAGTTTTATTGTTGCTTTATTATTGGCGGCATGTGGCAGTAAATCACTTTACTCAGGACTTTCTGAGCAGGAGGCCAACGAGATGGTGGCGCTACTGTATAACACCGGAATGTCCGCGGATAAGCGACTCTTAAATGATCAGAGCTTTTCGGTATCCGTGCCAGAGGAATATTTTTCTCGAGCGGTTGAAGTGCTACGTGCCAATGGCTATCCACGCAATAAATTTAAAAGTTTAGGAGATGTATTCCAAAAAGAAGGTTTTGTATCGTCTCCATTGGAAGAGAGAGCTCGCCTTAATTATGCTCAATCGCAAGAGTTGACTAAAACGATTGAAAGTATCGATGGTGTTGTGTTGGCACGAGTGCATTTGGCGTTACCTAAAGATGATCCTTTGAGTGACAAACAAAAGCCATCATCTGCTTCAGTATTTATAAAGCACCGTAGAGGTATTGACTTAAGTGATAGGGAAAGCCAAATAAAGGCACTAGTTGTAAACAGCATAGAAGGCTTGCCGTATGAAAATATAACGGTTGCATTATTTCCTTCTGAATCAGTATCTATTAATTACCAAGCATCGACAGAATCTCGAAGTGAGCAATCTTCAGCTTCTCCAATGATGTTGGTTATGTCGATAATAATCGTATTTTTTATTGGAATAATTGCTTGGCTTTTATGGCGCCATCAAAAGAAAGTGATGAGTAATATCTCTGTTGTAGATTCATCGGTTTCTGAGCAATCAAAGCAAGGTGCAGGTCGTGGCGGTCAGTGACAATATAGCTTTAGCAAGAGAGCGGCGATTGCTTCAATTTGAAGCAGCAAAATTTATTGCTCCCTTAGTTGGTGAGGGAGGCAACCATAGTAGCTTAACATGGGCTGCTCTCTCTGAATTGCCGGATTGGTGTCGTTGGCCAAAGCCTGAACTTAATCGATTAATTCTTGTTGCGGGTGCATTATTTTCTCTCCCATCTATCCGTTTATGGATTGATGCAAAAAAGATACGTGAAGCCAGAATGTTGATTG
Source organism: uncultured Pseudomonadales bacterium (assembly GCA_947487765.1). Taxonomy (GTDB): domain Bacteria; phylum Pseudomonadota; class Gammaproteobacteria; order Pseudomonadales; family Cellvibrionaceae; genus CANLBN01. Next base: position 125,302 of record CANKXO010000005.1, read on the forward strand.
GTGATAAAACATTTGAATTGGTAATGGCTAATAAATCTGTTCCGCAAAAATGTACTCAAGCAGCTTCTAATAAAAGCGTTGAACAGTTGTTTTTTTGTTCTGGAGCGGCAGTGTTATTGAGCAGCGCAGATGAGGAACTACAGCCATATATAAAGACTATGCTGCCTGCTGTGGCTGGCAAGTTACCATTTGATATTGCTGCATTACTGATGTCAGAAGCATTGAATACCTTAACAACAATTAACCATATGGTGTCTGATGATTACACTGATAATCGTGAAAAATTATCTGAATCAGAGGAGGGGACCCTATGAGTTTTGTTACGTTAATCAATGAAGAAAAATTGTCTTTCTCTACTGATCAATTAATTATTCCGGCACAGAATGTGGCGTTATTCAATGATGTTCTGGATGCTAATAAAAATTTAACAAAAATTCTTTATGAGTTTGAACAGCGTGTTGAAGACGCCGAAAAGAAAGGTTTTGAAGCTGGTTTTGAAAAAGGAAGACAGGATGGGATGGATTTTTCTCGAAGAGAAATTGCAGAACAGTTGACATCTATAGCTATTCGTTCACAGCGTCAGCAGCAAAGTATGAAAGACTCTATTGTCAAGTTGGCAATGCAGATTGTTCGCCGTATTGCTGATAATTTTGGTGCCCAGGAAGTTGTTGCTACGCTAGCAAAAAAAGCAGTAGAGGATTTAGTTGCAAGTGATTTTTTAGTTTTATATGTACACCCTTCTGTTATTGACAAAGTCAAAGCACGCCTGAATTGTGGGTTATTAAATGAAATAAAAGGTTCAGTGGAAAATAATAAAGTGGAAACCAGCTATTCTTCTAGCAATAAAATTCCATATGTCGATATACGTACGGATGATGATTTGTCTCCATTCGATTGCCAAATTAATACTGAGTTCGGAACAACAATAGCAGGACTGGATTATCAATTAGAATGCTTAACTGAGTTAATTCAAGAAAATATAACTAGTAAACAAGGCGCTAATTATTCTTCTGAAAATAATTCAATGTCTACTCCGCCAACAAAAATGGATGTTGTTGAGTGATGCAAGATTATTCTTCTTCAGAAGCGAACCCGTTTGCGATTGATCATGATCGTATTGACAATGTTTTACGTAATGCAAAGTCTTTAGGGCAAAAGGGTAGGGTTGTGCAGGCATTTGGTACGATCATTCGTGTCACAGGAGTGCGAGCTCGCATTGGACAGCAATGCTTGATTACCGATCGCGAAAACCATCATCAAATGATTGCGGATGTTGTTGGTCTTGGGAATGGTCAGACGATTTTATTACCTCTTGGTAATTTGCAAGGTGTTGCTGTTGATTCAGAAGTAACAGTACTCCAAGGTCAGTCGGCAATCCCTTTTGGTGAAGGTTTACTGGGGAGGGTGATTTCTGGCACGGGAGAGCCTTTGGATAATAAATCTGAAGTTGATGATACTCTGTCGCAGCCATTATATGTTGATGCCCCGTCACCGATGCAGCGCCAGTTAATTGAAGAGGTATTCTGTACCGGCATTCGCTCTATCGACAGTATGTTGACCACAGGTGTTGGTCAGCGCATGGGGATTTTTGCAATGGCTGGTGGTGGTAAATCTACCTTGTTGGCGATGTTAGCTAAGCAAGCAAAGGCTGACGTAATTGTTATTGGGCTAATTGGAGAAAGGGGAAGAGAGGTTCGAGAATTTATTGAACACAATTTGGGTGAGTCAGGGTTATCGCGCTCAGTTATTGTTGTCTCTACATCAGATAGGCCTGCGGTGGAGCGAGTGCGTGCGGCTTATGCAGCAACGGCAATAGCGGAAGGTTTCCGTTCTGAAGGAAAGCAAGTTCTCTTATTAATGGATTCAGTCACTCGATTTGCGCGAGCTCTCCGAGAAATTGGTTTATCTGTAGGAGAGCCCGCTGTCAGGAGAGGTTATCCTCCCTCGGTATTTGCAGAGTTACCAAGGTTATTTGAACGTAGTGGTAATGATAATCAGGGATCTATTACTGCTTTCTACACGGTATTAGCTGAAGACGAAGATGGCGCAGACCCTATAGTGGAAGAGGTTCGCTCTATTCTCGATGGGCATATCATCCTTTCACGCCAGTTGGCTCAATCAGGGCATTACCCTGCTATTGATGTTCTTGCGAGTGCCAGTCGTGTATTCAATACCATTACTACCGCTGAGCACCAAGATAGTGCGGCGCGCTTACGAGCACTCATGGCGGAATATACAAAAATAGAATTTTTGATTCAAGTTGGAGAATATAAGGAAGGTGCTGATCCCTTAGCTGATGAGGCTATTCGTAAACGTTTAGATATTCAAGCGTTACTACAACAGCACGTCGATGAAGCGATCAGTTTAGAGGATTCAATTGATCAATTGATGAGTATTGCTAATGCATCACAATAGTCAAAAGAAAAAAATCCTGCAAAGAGAGCAACTCTTGCAACTCCACGATATACGCGTTAAATCATGTGAGGTGCGCTACCGAGAGGCGCAAGAAAAACAGCATCAGGCTCAGCAAGATGTTGATGAGCGTAAAGCGGGTATTAAGGAATTAAAAGAGCAAAGGCATAAATTAAATGATTATATCGCTTCAGATCGAGTAACTGCCGCTCCGAGTTTAATGAAGGCTGCAGATACACGACGCTTTTGGATAAATTACGATTTAGAAAAAGATGAGTATTACTTGTCAATGGATGAGGATGCTCTTGAAGAAGCTAAAAAACATTGTTTAAAACTAAAATCAGACTGGCTGCAAGCCCGTTCACGGGAACAAAGTACTCGATCACTGTTGGAAAAATCTCAAAGAGAAATGTTTCGCATTTATGAGGTAAAACAAGAACTAGATAATGAAGAAATATTGATAGGGAAAGAATATTTATGACAACAATTTATTCTCCATCTAGACGAAATGATGTGCAGTCATTGAATCGCAACAGTGCATCTGTTGCTACCCAGCAATCAAAAAGCAATTACCAACTAGATAATATTGCTTTCAATAAAGCTTTAGATAAGGCAAAGCACGACGAGAGCAAGAATATACAAAGCCGTAAAGAAAAATACGGCGATAATAAAGTTTTGAATAACACGGAAAAAGATATTAACCAGAGATATAAGGTGCTTGATAATTTATCGTCGCATAGAGAATTAAGGAATGCTCGATCAACAATAGATGCCGCTTATAGAGAGGTTCACGAAAAGCTTGCTGATGTTAATGAAGAAGTAGAAAAAGAAAATCAAGGGCGACCAAGCGAAGGTAGCTTGTCTGTTTTTGCTGATACTCATAAGTCTTATGGATATAGCGGTGATAGCAATGATAGGCACTCTGAGTCTGAAACGTTGGTCGCTATATCTGAAGCCAGGGAAAATGCTTTTTCACCTATATTGCAAACTCAGGCATCCCATGAAGCTTCTACAGCTGCTGTAAATATTAATGATATTTTATCAATGTTTGACCAGTTGAATCGGCAGCAAGCATTGTCCGCTACACAGTTTTTAGCGGAAAAAAAGTGGCATTTTTCATTGCAGGATGAAAATTTACCTGTTGTTGGTTTAATGATGGCTCACAAGCTTTCTGGTAAGTGGGATATTACATTGTTATCTGACTCTGAAAATATAGAGCATGAAATGCTAGAGGTTTGCTCTGATCGTTTAAAAGATAGATTGAATCAACATGAAAGTGAATCAAAAGATGACTATGATATTAGTATCAGTATTCTCTAGTGTCGCATTTATTAAAGATAAGTCATGAATAATACTGATAAAACAACCAGCTCAACGAAAAGCCATTATATAAAAGGGCAGGAAAAGGTACGTTCATTATCAAATGACTTTACAATGAATGTATCGTTGTCTCGTCTGCATCTAAGAGAGTTCACTCTAGATGATCGTCAAGCTCTAGTGTCAATGCATAGAAATGCACGTGTAAGATCATTGTTGATTGATGATCAGCCTTTTGAACAACCATATTTTTCTCATGCATTCTTAATACGCCAACAAGAAATTTATAGAGATTTTCCTGGTCTGGGTATTTGGTGTGCGGAAAGAATGGTTATCGCATTAGATCAAGCCGATCTTTTGCGACCAGAAATTAAGAGCTTTCCTACTGAACTGGTTGAGAAGTTAAGTACTCCTCAACCAAAATTTGCTGGTTGGTTTAATCTTATGCCTATACCAGACCAGCTAGATGAAGTTGAGCTAGGTAGCCGATTGCTTCCCGAAAACTGGGGAACTGGGCTGGCGATGGATGGCGGTGAATATTTGTTAGAGCATGCGTTCATGAAATTGAATTGTGATCGTTTATGGATTGTTAGCCATAAAGAGCATCACTCGGTAAATTACATTGCCCATGCCCTAGGTTTTCAAAAAGATGAAGTGAGAAAATACTGTGATGCTGAAGCCCAGTACTACTGCTTATATAAAAAACATTGGGAATTGTGGAGGAGGTTGCCTCGTAGACAAAAGATAAAGTGTGGAGTGAACGCTTGTCGAAAGCATCAATCGCTTCATAATCTTGGAGAAAGTGCTCTATGATTCTTCCGGCTCATTTATCTGCAATGGTTCTTCACCAGCTGTCAATGCCTGCAAGTGGGTATGGTATCGAGCATTCACACTATCAAAATAACCATGGGCATATAAATAATTACCAGGCCGTAGACAGAAGTAATTTTTCCCTTATGCAAAGAGCGGACTCTGCTGTTTCCAGTCAACAAATATCCCATGGTCTTCAAAGTAACTTATCTATTCGCGATTTAAATTCGGTTAGGAAGAAGAATAGCTCTCTCGATGCTGATAAAGCCAATCTTTTATCGGGTTTAGGCATCAATAATAGTAAAGGTTCTAGAGAAAACGACGGCGATGACAGTAGTGATGAATTAGAAATTATGTGTCAGCTTGAGCTTGAAGTTGTCGAGAGAGTGATTGATACCGCTCTTGTTATAAAAAAAGAAGCGTTATTTAACCGATTTATAGTGGCCATGCTGTACCAGAAAGAAATTATCCAAAAGAAAGCTTGTAAATCTAATATAGGTATTGCAAAACGTATGATGATTGTCGCTCCCTTGGATGGCTTAAAAGAGAATGATCACATCGATGCGCCCGCTCATACTACTTTTGTGATAGAGCCAATTTTAACTAGATTTGATTCTTTAAGTCGGCCCTCTATTGCTAATTTGCCAGCTCAACTAGTTAGTGGCTTTTACCATCTTTCCAGCGATTGGGTGGCTGTAAAGCTAAGTAAGATATTTAATTTAGGTGAATGCTCTACCGTGCCAACGCCCGAGAGTGTTTTTCGTATCTGTGCCAATGGATTTAAAGCTGAATTGTTAGGTAATGCTGTTATTGTTGGCAGTGTTCCTAAATTTAACCAATCTCATGCAGAGGTTAGCCTGCATATTCCAGGTGCCAAAAAAATTTGGTTAGAAGAACGCTTGCCTGTCTTTAAAAAACCACTACTAAAAAATACATGCAGTTCTTATTGAGGGCAAGGCAGAAAATAATGAGTGAGCAGGTAAGTTAATAATGCTGGGTAATACTAATCAAAAAGCTAGCTTTAAAAGTGATTTGCTTGATTCTCAGGTAGCAATAAATGCACTTGATTCGCTGCAGGATTATATCGTCATTGTCGACAATAAAATGAATGATTTTGTATGGTGTTCTTCCCATTTTTCCATGCGCTTTCCTAGTGTTGTAAATAATGATGCCCAAGTGAAATGCTTGTATAAAAACTTTAAGGAACTGCATCATGCTGTCGAAAGATTTTTGAATGAATTAAATAATAGGTGCTTTGACGTTACTGTAGCCGAAAATGATAATAAGAAAAATCAACGTTCTACAAAAATTTTTTCTACCTACTATGGTGAGGCTGCGGAATTATTCGAAGTTGAAGTTTCTTTATGTGGATGTCAACGGTTTGTATTACGGTTTTTTGATGCGGCAGAGAAAGTGTATGAGCGACAACGGTATCTGGAAGATAGAGAAAAACTCTTCTCTACATCAAGAACAATTTCTGTTAGCGAAATGGCTACCACCTTGGCTCATGAGATCAATCAACCTATAGGAACAATTTCTAATTTACTGCATGGCATACGCACGCGTATGCAGGTGCAAGCTACAGAAATTGGGCGAAAAACACTACTACTTGCACTTGATAAGACTATTGAACAAACAGCATTTGTTGCCAATATCATTTCACGTATCAGAGATTACACACACTCTCGTCGCCCAGAATATGAAGTGGTTTCTATTGTTGAACTGGTCGAATCCTGCATTTCTCTACTTGATTGGGAACTTTCTCGAGAAAGTGTCGTTATTTCATTTGATGAAAGTGAAACTGTATCTCCCTTAGTTAAGGGGGATAGAACACTGTTGCAACAAGTTCTAGTTAATTTGCTGCGTAATGCAATTGATGCAATGAATGCAACTCCGCGTAAATCTCGCTTTTTAGATATTTCCATTCTAACTGACGACTATCATGTTGAAATCACTTTGTCTGATACCGGTAGCGGGTTAACTGATGAAACGCAGGAGAAATTGTTTGTACCTTTCGCCTCATCCAAATCTACAGGTATGGGGGTGGGATTAAATATTTGCCGTTCATTTATAGAGCTGCATCAGGGTAAATTATGGTTGTCTTCAAATGCGAATTCAGGTTGTACTGCTCATTTGCGATTACCACTTGCAATTGATGGTGAGCTTCAGTGAGTGATAGTTGGTTCAATATCAAAATTTAAATATATAAATAAGAGCGAGTCTGAAAATGGCGAAATCCGTTTATATTGTTGATGATAATAATGAGTTTAGAGAATCTACTGCCTGGTTGTTAGAAGGAGTAGGGTATTGTGTTAAAAGTTATGCTGACGCGTCAAAAGCTTTCTCTGAATTGTCGAATAAAAATATAGAATATGAAGAAGGTGCTTGCATCTTGATGGATGTACGAATGCCTGAAATGTCAGGTTTGGATTTGCATGATCAACTCAATACTAAAGGTGTTGATATTCCTGTTATATATATGACAGGACATGCCAGTGTTGCTGTTGCGGTAGAAGCAATGAAAAAAGGCGCAGTAACTTATTTAGAGAAGCCTCTAGACTCTCAGATGTTGCAAACAGCATTAGATAGCGCCTTTTCAGAGCAATATAATTTCAAAAATAAGAAATATAATAAAAATACAGAAAGTGAAAAAGTTGATAAAAAAGATAACGAAATTGATAAAGCTAAAGTGGTTTATCAAGAACGTTACTCTAGCTTAACGCCAAGGGAGATCGAAGTGTTATGTGGCATTGTTGATGGAAAGATGAATAAAGTTATTGCTTATGACCTAGGTATTAGTGTTAAAACCATCGAAATACATCGATCTCAGGTCAAAAAGAAAATGCAAGCAAAGTCTGCGGCAGATTTGGTGAAAATGGTGCTTACAGAGAAAGTTGTATGATTTTATAGACCTTTTATGAATGCCGATTGTGATTGGTAATTAAATTTTTCCTATAAGTTAATTAATAGAGAATGGTTTTATGGAATTTGATCGTGTGGTAGAGGAAAATCCAAGGCAAAACATTGTAAAAAGTGATCGTAAGTTTAAAACAAGTTTGCATAATCAATATTCGATGCAAGCACGCCATTGGTTTAGTGTTTCCACTGCTTTTGGTGATGTGAAACTAGGTTTCACTCCTTTTGAGAGTAACTTGCTAGAAAAAGAAGATCTTATTATCCTTGATGCCGCTCACTCTCTCGGGCGCGACGAGTCAATTGTCCGATTAATCGAGGATTGGATTAATATACCATTGGATGTTAATTATAGTGAGTATAGCTTGCCTGCCGAAAACGTCAGTGTTTCTGTGTCACTAATGAATGATGCAAAAGAGGTTTCTACAGAAAATGTTGTTGTATCTTTGCCAATAAACCTCTTGCCTAATCTAGTTAACCCTATATCAGTAGAATCACTACCGATAAACACTGATTGGCAAGAAGTTAACTGTAATATTTGCATTGCTGAAATTGAAGTAGATAAAGAAAAAGTTCAGCGTTTAGAGGAGGGTAGTCTATTGCTGATTCCTAATAGTTTCTCTTATCTTTGGTTATGCAGAGTATATTTAAACAACAATGAAATTGGCTTGCCATTAATGTTTACTGCTCAACTGGATAAGAGTTCTTTTAGCCTTTCTTTTGATATAGATGATAACCAAAAGATAATGCAGGCTACTAAAAATAGCAAAGCGTTGTTAAATCAAGAAATGATCATGGGTGGTAATGACTCAGTAATATCACTATTGTCTATTGAGTTGGAGGCGCCGTTACTTATCGATATCGGTACTTTGCTAGGCTGGGATTCTAGCTTGAAGCCTTTTTTGACTAAGTCGGTATCTCAACCGATATTGCCAACCATGACTATTAAACAGAATAATCAATGTATTGGTTGTGGCCATTTGTTGCCAGTTGCGGACGGGTTCGGATTGCTGCTGGACTCGCTTGTTAATCCAGATGTGTAAAATATAAGGATTAAAAATGGACTTAACTCAATTTTCTCCATCGTCAGCTTTAGTTACCGTTGTTTTGTTGGCGCTGGCTCCGTTTGTTGCTGTGATGGTAACTTCGTTTACTAAAATTGTTGTTGTGCTTAATCTTCTCCGAAATGCTTTAGGTGTACAACAGATACCCCCTAACTTAGTGCTTAATGGTTTGGCAATAATCCTTTCTATTTATGTTATGTATCCAGTGATTCAGGAAATGTCAGATCAAATCGCTACTATGGAAAATATTGGTCAGGATACTTCCAGTCTATTGGAAGCCGCAAACTCTGCAAAAGAACCTATGCGTGATTTTTTGATTAAACATGCGGATTCACGGGAGCGTGAATTTTTTTTAAAGACGATCAAAAAAATGTTACCGCCTGAAAAGGCAGATGAAGTGTTGCCTAGCGATTTTATAGTCATCATTCCAGCATTTACGATTAGCGAGTTAACTGCGGCATTTAAAATCGGCTTTCTTATTTTTTTGCCATTTATTATTATTGATTTAGTTATTTCCAATATATTGATGGCTATGGGGATGATGATGCTGTCTCCAACAACGATATCACTTCCCTTTAAACTTCTGCTTTTTGTTTTGATTGATGGCTGGATTAAGCTTTCCCATGGGCTTGTGCTGACGTATGTGTAAGGAAATGAATAATGTATAATTCTGAAGTTCTACAGCTGGTTCAGCAAGCATTATGGTTGATTTTAATGTTGGCAGCGCCGCCAGTTATTGTGGCTGCGCTAGTGGGGTTGCTTATTGCCTTTATTCAAGCGGCAACGCAATTGCAAGAACAAACATTTCAATATGCAGCAAAGTTTTTTGCAATTGTTTTTACAATATTTGTAACCGCGTCACTATTAGGAGGCTCCATTTATAATTTTTCGGATATGCTTTTTACTGAGTTTCCGTCCTTATCAAAAAAATAATGATTAGGGTTATCTATTTTGTTGCATGATTAAAGTGTATGGATAGCATAAACGCTTTTGAATCTCTATCTGATCAGGCGCTTGTTATTGGCTTGGCCGTTCTGCGCATCGCTATCGCGTTTAGCTTGATTCCTATTTTTTCGACACAGTTGATTCCAGCGACAGTGCGCAATGCCATTTTTATTGCTTTATCTGTTGTTGTTGTTGTGGTTCAGCCGGCAATTGCTGTTGATAGTTTTGCCATGTATGACTGGTTTGCATTAATAGGTAAAGAAGTCTTTATTGGTATGGCAATTGGTGTATTTTTTGGTGTTCATTTATGGGCATTTGAGACAGCAGGTCAAATCATCGATTTACAAATAGGGGCAAGTACAGCACAAATTTTTGATCCGATATCAGGGCATCAAACATCATTGATTGGAGAGTTTCTTGGTCGTTTAGCTAACTACATTTTTATGGTTGTTGGCGGATTGATGCTGCTGACTGGAGCAATCATGGAGAGTTATGCACTTTGGCCTATTAATGAAAGGCTTCCTGATTTAGCCTATGCAAGTGTTTTCTTGTTTCAAAGTGAGTTTGCTTATTTTTTCAAGCTCGCGTTGTTGATTTCTGCTCCCACTCTCATTGTCACCTTTTTAATTGATACTGCTATGGGGCTTGTTAATCGTTATGCACAGCAATTCAATGTGTTTTTCCTATCGATGTCTATCAAGATGTTTGCTTCTATCTTTATGTTGTCAATTAGCATTACTTTTATAGTGGAATTACTTATTAGGGAGTTAACTCAACACAGTGGTGAGTTAATAGCTTTGTTAACTAAATTGCTAGGTTAGTGGTAAGGACTTTTAAATTTAAGAGATAGGGTGTGCCGTTAAAATGGCTATTAGTTCTAATTTATTGATTTTAATTATTATATTGTATCCATTTTAAGCAGTTATAGGGGTTATCCCTGATATTTAAAATAAAGCTGTTGTTTAGTATGCCGGTTGTTGTTTGCTAACAGAGTTTTACTATTAAAGACAGAAATGTCGAGAGTGAAACGGAAACGTATAAAGCGGGAACATAATAAAGGTGCTGCAATATGAATGAATCATCATCCATAAACTCTTCTTCTTTTATTTCGAATAATGATCGATCATTATCTGAAAATGGTTTTTCTTCAACACGTTCATTTCAAATAAATGAAGAGGGTAGTTTTGGATCTGCTTCCCGCAGCACTACTGTTGCAGAAAAGTTATTACAGGACCCTACAACTGAACAGCAGTTGCTTGGTCAGGCTTCTACTGTGAGAGTTGCTGATCAATTAGGTGACAGCCTTAGCGAATATACAGTCAAAGCTGGTGATACTCTAGGTGAAATTGCTGCGACTTATAATGTTAGTGTTAATGACTTGGTTGAAAGTAATAATATTGCCAATCCAGATAGAATTTTTGTTGGAGATAAGCTGCGCATTAATCATCAGGTGGCTGGAAATGAAGGTGTAACGAATAACATCCCAGAACAAACTTATCAAATCAAGCCTGGAGATACTTTAACTGATATCGCGAAACGATTTGGTATTAGTGTTTCAGATTTAGCTGAACTAAATAATATTAGTAACCCTAATCGTATCTATAGTGGCGATAGCTTAGTGATACCTGAGTCGAAGGGTTCAATAGGTCGCACTGATGTGTCTGCATCATCAGGTGGCATCGTTCACGATACAGATATACAAGCTATTATCGATGCTGTGCCTGCTTCTGTACGAAGGGCAAACCCTGATATCAACGCTCATATTGAAAGAATTGTTTCGATGGCAGAGAAACATGGATTAGGTTCAGATCAAACGGCGTATGTACTTGCAACAGCGACCCATGAATCAGCAATGGGTGCATATATGGAAGAGTTTGCTTCTGGACGTGCCTATGAGGGCCGAGCAGATTTAGGTAATACTCAAGTGGGGGATGGCGTTAAATTTAAGGGGCGCGGTTATGTACAGGTAACGGGGCGCTCGAATTATCAAGCATGGTCAGATCGCCTTGGTATTGACTTGGTAAATAATCCCGAGTTGGCCGAGCGCCCAGAGATTGCTGCTGAGATTCTTGTCGTGGGTATGAAAGAGGGAACGTTTACTGGACGAAGTTTAGGGGACTATATTAATAATGGATCAGTTGATTTTGAAAATGCTAGGCGAATTGTTAACGGAAGTGATAGAGCTACGTTGATAGCAGGTTATGCAGAAAACTATCAAGTTGCATTATCTAGCAATGATTCTATCACGGCAGATATAATTGATGCGCCTTTAGTAAGCGGGCAATCATCAATTACTGTCGGGGCTGAAGGTAGTAATGCTGATGTTTGGACAAAATCAAGTGCTGATATCAGCTATTTATCAGAGTCTATGGTTTCTACCTTGGATGATATTGTCGCTTCTTGGCAATCTCAAACAAACAAGACGCCTGTTATTACATCGGGTAATGATGGCCGACATATGCTGGGTTCCTTGCATTATCAAAATCAGGCATTGGATTTACGAGCAAATAATCTTTCGGATGCAATGTCTCAGCAAATTGCAACGGATTTACAACGCCGCTTAGGTGATGATTATGATGTTGTTTTTGAGCGCTTTAGTAATAATCCGTCAAATGATCACATTCATGTTGAATATGATCCTCATTGATTAATTTTATTGCTAGCTGTATCACAAAATTGTCACTGTTACAGCATAGTTAAAATGCTAATATGTTTTGATTGTTTAGATAATTTATATTTACTATTTTGTTTTCTTTTTCGTCCACTTTAAAGCAGTATTCTATCTTGCATATCATCATAATGATAGTATTGTTAATGCCATTGTATATGTTGACAGCAAACGTGTTAAACGCAAGTAACGCTTCTGGTGTTACTGAGACCTGTGCCTATCACTCTGACTCTGGTCAGCTTAACCCCTTAGGTATGCGAACGTTTATTACGGTAACAGAAGAAAATGGTAGTACACATTTTCTTTATGAGCGATTTCCCCAAAATATCCCTTCAGATACGCGAATGTCTATTTCTTCAAGCCGAACCTTGGTTATGTATAATACGCCAATTCATAAAGCTCGAAGTTTGATGCGTGAGAATAATCAATATTATGAAGAACTCATAGGTTATAAAGACCCCGTTGGGTTTTCTACTTATGATGAAGCAATGATCTGTCATCAACCAGTTAGATAAAACTATCTTTTTATCCTTAGTCATTTTTTTGGTTACCTGGCGAATATGCGCAGGCTTTTATTTCTTTGTATCTGGGAGTAGTAATTCTTTTAAAAATTTTAAGGGAGTTAGGGTTTTCCCTGATACCCATGCCTAAGTGATCTTGGTTTAATAGCTACCGTCAACTGAATAAATGAGCAGATGGCATTGTAAATATATAAGATATGTTTAAACAAAAAAAAGTGTATTTAAACGTATCTTCTTTTATTCAACACATAAATTTATATTGATCTTAGGAGAAGAGTTATGGCTGGTGCAATTGGTGGTATCGTAGGTAGTTTAGCAGGTAGTTTAGTTAGCAGTGTTTTAAGTGGCGGTTTAGGCGGCATCTTGAATGCAGCTACTAGCTTGATTAGCCAGTTTGGTGGACAAGCTGTTGGTGATGCTTTAGGTAATTTAATGAGCGGAAAAATTGGCGATGCAATCAAATCAGTTGTTAATGGCCTTCCGCTTCCTTCATTTGCTAAAGACATGATTAATGGTCTTGTTGACAGTGTTGTCGATGGTTCAAAAAAAGATGTATCTCCCGAATGCCAGTGTGCTGTAGATCATACTTTTGGTGAAGTTGCTCAAGAAGAAGCTGACTTGTTCCGCTCTAACTTAGAGAATGCCGTTAAAGAAAATGCTGAAGAGGGTCAGGAGTCAAGTAAAGGCGGCGCTAAAAACTGGTTTACTATTTTAGCTCAAGCTCTAGGTAAAACTGCTGGTCAATACCTAGATAAAATGGTTGATCTGCAAGAAAAAATGACTAACTTAACTGATAAAGATGATGCGGGTAAAATGGCAGAAGCCCAAGCTGAGTTCCAAGCGCAATCACAAATGTTTAAGTTGGCGTCAGAAGCTACAAGTACTGCTGTGAAGTCAATTGGTGAAGGCCTTTCTTCAATGGCTCGTAAGCAATAATAACCAGTACGCTGATTATTATGAAAACGTCAGGCGCTTCAGCGTCTGGCGTTTTTTTCATTATGTGCTTATAAAAAATCCTCCCAAGCTATATTTTTAATGTTACCTAGTGATGATGGTGTGATAATTTCTATTAATTTTTAAATGATTTATTCATTTTTTTGTTGGATTAAAAAAATAATAAAAATTTTATTCATACTGTGATTTATATCCATAATTGAATAGCGACATTGAACAATTCAAGCGTTAGACTTGCCAACGTTTTTTGAAGTGATTATTTGTTTATCTGTTTGTTAAATTCAAGTTAAGGACGATGTAATATGAAATTCAGTAAAATACTATTACTTAATGCTTTTTGTCTTTTTTTGTTGCAAGCCTGCGGAGGCGGCGGTGGAGGCGGAAGTTCTTCCAATCCTGGTTCTAACCCTAATCCAGTAGGTAACCCGAATCCTGATATCAGCGGCAGAATATTCATTGGTAATCGTTTTGGCCCATGGATTTTAGATTTATCTACCGGGCATTATTCTTCTATTCCTGGGGCTGTCTGGGAATCTAATCCTAACTATCCTGGTTTAGCTGATTTTACAGCTTACCCACTTTCTTATAGTGGCTCTGAGTACATAGAGACCGTTGAGAATTGCCAAGTAGAGTTTGGTAATGATAGAGACTGTATAGTGTTTCATGATGAGAATGGCAGTATTAATAGCCAGTTTCAGTTGCCGGATATTACTTTTGGCCCTGCGCGCCTGTCTCGAGACGGAGTGTCTGTCGCTGTAGTTGTTGAAAACCCTAACTCTGGGCCTTTTTCAATACTTCATGTATATGATCGATCGGGAACCCTAACGGCCAGGGTTGATCAGCGTCAAATTGAGGCGCATAACTTTGATTGGTTAATGAGCGACCAAGTCGTTTATGCTTCAGGGCAAACCCTTTATGCAACGGGGCAAGCGCCGTTGCTCACTATTCCAGTCGCGCAAGGAGTTCCTGGTGAGCCTTCGGTTAGCCCTGATGGCACTCAAATTGCGTTTGTTATTGGTGAAGATACATCCTCGGGTGTTTTGGGAACTATATGGGTGATTAACTCTGATGGGTCTGGTTTGCGTCAGCTAACAGCTGCTAATGCTGATACGACAAATCACCGATCACCATTTTGGTCCCCTGATGGTGAATGGATCTTTGTTACAGATCAAGTATCATTTGAAACGAGTGCGTATGTTGTGCCTTCACGAGCTGAAAGGGCACCCTTGATTCAGAGTGGAACAACTGTCGCAAGGCCAGTGCTTTCTTATTATGAAGAAGTGAATGCTCCTCCCGGTAGTACTGATCCTATACCGTTAAATGCTCGGTTCGGTGTTAGGGCGGGTAGTTTAGCCTGGTTGCCAGAGTAGAGACTGTGGTATTAGGGTTTTCCCTAATGTATTCAAGTCTATAATTCATTTACTATTAGTCTGTGGGCGGTGTTCTATACTAGCACCGTTTAAAGTATTAAAGGTGAAGTGATCATATGACAACTATCAATAATATCGGTAACAACTTATCTCACTATAGATCATCTCTTGGCGCTAATGATGCGCTAAAGGGTGCTGTTGCCAGCGATAAATGGTTCGCATTTGATAATATGGGCATTGATGCTGGAGCAACGATAAGTCTTCAAATTTTGTCTGGAGAAAGTAATACTTTAGAGCAATTATCAGCTCATATTATTTCACATATAGGCGATACTTCTTCTATTTAATAGACTTTTCGCTTCATTAGAGTCTTATTGTGTGATGAAGCGGGGCTTTATGGGGTATTTTCTTTTCCAACTATTGAAGATAGAGAGGGATTGCAGGTATAATTCGCGCCCAGTGAAGCGTGGGCTCCCTCATAGGTCGACAGTAACGCGCTAAGTATGTGATATCAAAGGCAGTTATAGATGTTCGCTAGTTACATGCCATTGGCGTTAAGACCCGCTAGAGCTAATGTGTTTATACGGTTATAATATAATCGCATTGTAAGACATATCATGTTAAAAGCATGAAGTAAGAGGCCCCTGATAGGGGTTTTTTTGTATCTGCGGTTTTATTCTTATTCGCTATCGCGTTAGGAATAGCATATTTTCTTGTGGGCTTAAGGCCCATTTTTAGTTTTTATTGGCAAGGTTTATTATCAGTGGCGTCATCTAGGCAGCAAGCATTAACCGAATTGATTGCCCCTATTGTTGAGGCATTAGATTGTGAGCTTTGGGGTATCGACTCTCTATCTCAAGGCCGCTATACCTTGGTGCGGATCTATATTGATAAAGACTCAGGTGTGAGTTTAGAAGACTGTGAAAAAGTAAGCCGTCAAGTGAGTAGCTTGATGGACGTTGAAGACCCGATAGCCGGGCAGTATACCTTGGAAGTTTCATCGCCGGGTATGGATAGGCCTTTGTATACGCTGGAACATTTTCAGCGATATATTGGTGAAAATGTATTGGTGAAATTGAGCCGTACTTTCGAGAAGCGTAAAAAAATTAATGGTAAATTAGTTGCTGTTGAAAATGATGAAGTGGTAGTGCAAGTTGATGATGAGCAGTACGTACTGCCAATTGAATGGATTGAAAAAGCGAATATTGTTCCGCAGTTCTAATCGTTACGTTATTTAAGCAAATTATTAAAGATCTCTGGTTATAGAGGCACAACTTATGAGCAAAGAAATATTGTTGGTGGCTGAAGCAGTTTCCAATGAAAAAGGTGTTGAACGAAGAGTTATTTTTGAAGCTCTTGAGCTGGCGTTGGCTACTGCTGCAAAAAAACGCTATGACGAGGACTCCGATATTCACGTAACAATTGATCGTGAGACAGGTGATTATGAAACCGTTCGCCGTTGGGAAGTCGTAGATGATGATGTACTGGCATTGTTAGGTACGCAATTAACCACGGAAGAAGCGATAGAAAAAGACCCTAAGCTTAAGCCGGGTGATGTTCATATTGAGCAGATTGAAAATGTTGATTTTGGGCGTATTGCGGCTCAAACGGCCAAGCAAGTTATTGTGCAAAAAGTACGTGAAGCTGAGCGTGAACAGGTAGTTGAAGAATACCGCGATAGAGTTAAAGAGCTAGTCAGCGGGTCAGTGAAAAAAGTGACTCGCGATAACATTATCGTCGATTTAGGCAATAACGCCGAAGGCTTATTGCCTCGTGAAGAATTAGTAGGGCGAGAGATTTTCCGTATCGGTGACCGTATTCGCGCGATCTTAATCGATATTCGTACAGAGGTACGTGGTCCCCAGTTATTTTTAAGCCGTGCCTGTCCAGAAATGTTGGTAGAGCTGTTTCGTATTGAAGTACCTGAAATTGCCGAAGAAGTTATTGAATTGAAAGGCGCTGCTCGTGACCCAGGTTCACGAGCCAAGATTGCGGTTAAAACCAATGATGGCCGTATAGATCCTGTTGGTGCTTGCGTCGGTATGCGTGGCGCTCGAGTACAGGCAGTATCGAATGAATTAGGCAATGAGCGTATTGATATTATTCTATGGGATGATAATCCAGCCCAGTTTGTAATCAATGCCATGGCTCCTGCAGAAATTGAATCGATCGTTGTCGATGAAGAAACAGGGTCAATGGATGTTGCCGTAGCTGAAGATAATCTAGCAATGGCAATTGGCCGTGGTGGCCAGAATGTTCGTTTGGCAGCTGAGCTTTCCGGGTGGGAAGTGAATGTCATGAGTATTGAGCAATGGCAAGACAAGCAGCAAGAAGAAGCGGGTGGTCAAGTCGAGCTATTTATGTCGGCATTGGACGTTGATGAAGATACGGCGATTGTTTTGGTTGAAGAAGGCTTTACCAGTCTTGAAGAAGTGGCATATGTACCGCTAGAGGAAATGTTGGGCATTGAAGGCTTTGATGAAGAGATTGCTAATGAGCTTCGATCTCGTGCAAAAGATGCATTACTGACTCAGGCACTAGCTTCTGAAGAAGAGCTAGAGGGTGCAGAGCCAGCAGAAGATTTGTTGAATATGGAAGGAATGGATAACACCTTGGCAGCTATTTTAGCTAAGCGTGGTGTTGTGACCATGGAGGATCTGGCAGAGCAGTCAGTAGATGAGTTGTCAGATATTGACGGTATGACCGAAGAGCGCGCTGCGGCGTTGATTATGAAAGCCCGTGAACCTTGGTTCGCTGAAACAGGAGCTGGTGAATAACACATCGGGGATAAATCATGGCGGATGTAACAGTTAACGATCTCGCTAAATCAGTGGGGACCTCAGTAGACAGGCTATTGGGGCAAATGAAAGATGCTGGCTTGCCTCATAATGTGGCAGATGAGCTTGTGTCTGACTCAGAGAAAAAGACTTTATTGGCATTTCTTAAAGCTAGTCACGGTGAGCAAGATGAAGCACCGAAAAAAATCACATTAAAGCGTAAAACAACAAGTACATTGAAAGTTGGTAGCGGCTCTGGCCGTAAGACTGTGAATGTCGAAGTACGTAAAAAGCGTACTTATGTTAAGCGCGATGCTGTAGAAGAAGTAGAGCCTGAAGCGGTAGAGCCCGAAGTGGTGGAACCTGAAGTGATTGAGGCTCCAGTTCAAGAGGTTGTGGAAGAGAAAACTCCAGAAGTTACTCCTACTGCACCATCAGCGCCAGCGCCAACAAGAAGTGTTTTGGTTGACGATGTTGAGGAAAAACGTCAAGCGGCTTTAGGAGCGCGTCGTCAGGCAGAAGCAGAACAGAAACGTCGCAACGAAGAGTTGCTGGCAGAGAAGGCTGCGAAAAAAGCGAAAGCTGAGAGTGAGAAAAAATCAGTAGAGAATCTTGACCCGAAACAAAAGCAGGCTGCTATCGAAGCTGAGGCATTAAAGGCTCAGCAGGAAGAAGAGCGCGGCAAACATGGCAAGAAGAAAGAAAAGCACGAAGAAGTTGGTGCGCCTGAACAAGAAACTCGTAAGAAAACTATTCGTAATAAAGGTCTTGGTCCTAAGAAAGCGGGACACAAAGTTGCTATTAATCGTTTAAGCGAAGATTACGAAGAAGATGAAGTTATTCGTCCGCGCGGCCCTCGTAGCCATCGCTCTAACAAACATGGTTTTAAAAAGCCGACTGAGAAAGTAGTGCATAGTGTTGAAGTTGTCGAAGGTATTACCGTTAGTGAGCTAGCGGGTAAAATGAATGTTAAATCTAATTTGTTGGTAAAAGAGCTGATTAAATTAGGTGTCATGGCAACGGTCAACCAACCGCTTGACCAAGAAACTGCTCAGTTAGTTGTTGAAGAGTTGGGGCATAAAGCAGTATTGGTAAGCAGTAATGCTGTTGAAGAAAAGCTGGTAGAAGATTTAACGACGACCGGAGAGCAAATTTCTCGTGCGCCAGTTGTTACCGTTATGGGGCACGTTGACCATGGTAAAACGTCGCTACTGGATTATATTCGTAATGCTAAAGTGGCCTCTGGTGAAGCAGGCGGTATTACACAGCATATCGGTGCATATCGTGTTAAAACTGAAAATGGTGAAATTACCTTTTTAGATACCCCTGGACACGCTGCATTTACTGCGATGCGTGCACGTGGTGCTCAATGTACAGATGTTGTGATATTAGTGGTTGCTGCTGATGATGGTGTTATGCCGCAAACTATTGAGGCTGTAGAGCATGCTCGAGCTGCTGGTGTTCCTATCGTTGTCGCTGTGAATAAATGCGATAAAGAAGGCGCGGATCCAGAGCGCGTTAAAAATGAATTAGCCGCAAAAGATGTTATCCCTGAAGATTGGGGTGGTGACGTACAGTTTGTTAATGTGTCCGCACATACCGGTGAAGGCGTTGACACTCTTTTGGAATCTATTTCTTTGCAGGCAGAACTACTAGAGCTCAGTGCTGTTAATGATGCTGCGGCAAAAGGTGTGGTTGTTGAATCGCGCGTTGATAAAGGTCGAGGTGTTGTTGCGACTGTCTTGGTTCAGGCCGGCACACTCAAATATGGCAATATTTTATTAGCGGGTCAAAGCTATGGTCGTGTTCGTGCAATGACCAATGAATTAGGCCAGCAAGTCAAAGAAGCCGGCCCATCGACTCCAATTGAAATCCTTGGTTTAGATAGTACGCCAAATGCTGGTGATGAATTTGTTGTGGTGCCTGATGAACGGCGTGCTCGTGATGTAGCTGAGCACCGAGGTGAGCGTGAGCGCCAAGATCGCTTGAAACGACAGCAAGCGGCTAACTTAGAAAATATGTTTGCAGGTATGGGGTCTGATGAGAAGAAAATCTTACCCGTTGTGGTTAAAACTGATGTTCGTGGTTCTTTAGAAGCTATTCTTGCAGCACTTGCCGAAATTGGTAATGATGAAGTACAGATTACAGTTGTTTCATCTGGTGTTGGTGGTATTACCGGTAACGATATCAATTTGGCATTAACATCAGGTGCTATTGTTATTGGTTTCAACGTTCGAGCAGATGGTACAGCGCGAAAAATAGCAGAGGCTGAATCTGTTGAAGTTCGTTACTACAGTGTTATCTATCAACTCCTTGATGACGTGAAAGGTGCCCTTGAAGGTATGCTGGATCCAGAGCGTGTTGAAACCATTGTTGGTATTGCTGAAGTACGTGATGTTTTCCGTTCACCTAAGTTTGGTCAAGTTGCTGGTTGTATGGTGGTTGAAGGTACCGTATATCGTAGCAAACCTATTCGTGTTTTACGTGATAACGTTGTCATCTATGAGGGTGAATTAGAGTCACTACGTCGTTTTAAAGATGATGTGGCAGATGTTAGAAATGGCACTGAATGTGGTATTGGCGTAAAAGATTACGATGTAAAAGTTGGTGACCAAATCGAAGTTTACGAAGTAACAGAGGTTAAGCGCGAGCTGTAATGATTTATAAGGTTACAGAAAAATATCGCAGAGAAACCGTGTATGTCTAAAGAGTTTTCTCGTGCTGACCGCGTTGCTGATGCCGTAAAACGACTATTGGCAACGATTATTCAGCAAGAAATTAGTGATCCTCGGGTAGGGATGGTTAATGTCAATGATGTTACTGTCTCTCGAGATCTTGCCGTTGCTAAAGCCTATATTACATTTATTGGGCGAGACGACGATGCGCAATGCGAGGAAGGCACGATTGCTCTTAATAAAGCAGCAGGCTATTTACGTAGTTTGTTAGCTAAACAGTTAAGTTTGCGTACAACTCCCAAGCTTCAATTTTTTTATGATAAAACCCCTATTCGTGGTCAAGCATTATCTAGTTTGATTGATCGAGCGTTAGCTGAAGATCAGTCGCGACATGACGATGAAGACGACAGTCGATAGGGTGCATCGTTAGTATCAATAGTAGGTATATTGCTTAATGGGAAGGCGACCTAAATGGGGTAGGCCTATTGATGGCGTGCTGTTGTTAAACAAAGACAGTGGCATGACGTCTAACTCTGCTCTGCAGCAAGCAAAGCGATTATTTTTTGCTAAGCGAGCGGGGCATACAGGTAGTCTTGATCCTTTGGCAACAGGCGTTTTGCCAATTTGTTTTGGTGAGGCCACTAAGTTTTCTCAATACTTATTAGATGCAGATAAGCGTTATTTGAGTACTTTTCGTCTCGGTGTAAAAACAGAAACAGGCGACTGTGATGGTGACGTGATTGAGCAACAATCAGCAAATCATATTACAGAGGCAATGATTGAAAGTGTGTTACCTGAGTTTCGAGGTGATATCCGACAGGTACCTTCTGTTTATTCAGCACTAAAATATCAAGGGAAACCCTTGTATAAGTGGGCTAGAGAGGGTGTGGATTTGCCCCCTGAAGCAAGGCAGTCGCGAGAAATCACAGTCTATGATTATGTCATTACTGGGTTTCGTTCAAGTGATATGTGTGATGCAGGTTATCCTGAATTGGATGTTAGAGTATCGTGTAGTAAAGGGACTTATATTCGAACGTTGGCGGAAGATTTGGGTGAACGTCTGGGGTGTGGAGCTCATGTGATTCGTTTGCATCGTCAGGCGGCAGGCCCATTCGAAGATACTAAAGCAGTTTCGCTTGAAGAATTGCAGCAGGAGCGTGGCGAAGATCCTCCAGAAACACTTGATCATCACTTGTTGCCAATGGATACACCGATACAAACAGTACCAAGAGTTGAAGTTACCGCTGACATGGGTGCTTATTTTTGCCAAGGTCAGCCAGTTATGAGTCTAGAAGCCTATCGTTGTGCGAAAGAAGGTGGTATGGTGCGCGTCTGCCTTGAAGACGGTCAGTTTTTAGGCGTTGGTGAGCTTATTGATGGTAGTATTGCGCCAAAGAGAATTGTTAATTATTGAGTTTTTAACTGAATAATGTCCAGAATATATCGGCAATGATTTGATTGATTGTCGGTGTAAAGCCCTCAGAAATGAGGTTCGACTTGCCTATAAATATGCATGGGCAGGCCATTAATTGAGATGGTAGTTTTAGATCCTTGATAGGAAATTATTGTCTCTGCATATTAACGAAAGAGGAAATAACCATGGCACTAAGTGTAGAAGAAAAAGCAGCGATTATTCAAGACAACCAACAAGGCGATAGCGATACAGGTTCTCCTGAAGTTCAAGTTGCATTGTTAACAGCTAATATTAATAAGTTGCAGGGTCACTTCGCTGATCATAAGCAAGATCACCATTCTCGTCGTGGTCTGATACGTATGGTAAACCAGCGTCGTAAGCTGTTGGATTATCTAAAGCGTAAAGATTTACTACGCTATACTAATTTGATTAAAAAATTAGGCCTGCGTCGTTAATTGATATAAAGATGCCCGCTACTGCGGGCATCTTTATGTTTAGATGTCCCGATAGTGTTTTTGTAAGCATTAGTTAAATAGATTTTTTCTGGTTTTGCCTTGTATATAGCTGCATATGAATTGTTGCCGCAACGAAGTTATGGCTTAACGAGAGCTTTCAATCGTATTAAAAGATAGATTAAGTAAGTAAATAGTAAATAAAGTTAAATGAAAGAAGGATAAAAGTGTGAATCCGATTATTAAAGAATTTAAATTTGGTGGCGATACCGTCACATTAGAAACTGGCCGCATTGCTAGACAAGCATCAGGCGCGGTATTGGTTACCATAGGCAAAACACAAGTGTTGACCACTGTTGTTGGTGCAAAGTCAGCTAAACCTGGACAGGATTTTTTCCCGTTATCAGTACATTATGTAGAAAAAGCTTACGCTGCAGGTAAGATTCCTGGTGGCTTTTTTAAGCGTGAAGGCCGCCCTAATGAAAAAGAAACCTTAACCTCGCGTTTAATTGACCGACCTATTCGTCCATTATTCCCTAAAGGGTTTATGAATGAAGTACAGGTTGTCTGTACCGTTATGTCGGCAGAAAAGAATGTTGATCCAGATATCGCAGCATTAATTGGTACCTCAGCAGCATTAGCTATTTCTGGTATTCCTTTCTCAGGCCCGGTTGGTGCAGCGCGTGTAGGTTATACACAAGCCGATGGCTACTTATTAAACCCATCGTATTCATCCTTGGAAACATCAGAGTTGGATATGGTCGTTGCAGGTACTCAAGACGCGGTATTGATGGTTGAATCAGAAGCGAATGAATTACCCGAAGATATTATGTTAGGTGCTGTTTTATATGCACACCAAGAGATGCAGGCTGTTGTGCAAGCTGTTGCCGAACTTGCTAAAGATGCAAGTAAAGAGCAATGGGAATGGGAAGCAGCTGCAGAAGATACTGCGTTAACTGCTGTTGTTACAGAGCAATACGGTGCAGCGATTGATGAAGCTTATCGTATTACTGATAAGATGGAGCGTTACACGAAATTAGGTGAGTTGCGTACTGCTGCTGTTGAAGCATTGTTAGATGAAGAAGCTGGCGCAACCGAAGAGGCAATTAAAGCCACCTTCGGCAAAATCGAAAAGAAAACTGTTCGAAGTAATATTGTTGCAGGCAAACCACGTATTGATGGCCGTGATAACAGCACCGTTCGTTCAATTGATGTTGAAGTGGGTGTTTTATCTAAGGCTCATGGTTCAGCTCTATTTACTCGCGGTGAAACGCAAGCGGTCGTAGTTGCTACTTTAGGTAATGCACGTGACGCGCAAATTATCGATGCGCTTGAAGGTGAGCGTAAAGATAACTTTATGTTGCACTACAACTTCCCTCCGTACTCTGTAGGTGAATGTGGGCGTATGGGTGGTACAGGTCGACGTGAGATTGGTCACGGTCGTTTAGCTCGTCGTGGTATTGCAGCGGTATTACCTAAAGAAGAAGACTTCCCATATACCATTCGTCTTGTGAGTGAAATTACAGAATCTAACGGCTCAAGCTCAATGGCTTCAGTTTGTGGCTCAAGTTTGGCAATGATGGATGCAGGTGTACCACTTAAAGCCCCCGTCGCTGGTATTGCAATGGGTTTGATTAAGGAAGATGAAGGTTTCGCTGTATTAACTGATATCTTAGGTGATGAAGATCATCTCGGCGATATGGACTTTAAAGTAGCAGGTACTGCTAGCGGTATTAACGCTTTACAAATGGATATTAAAATCCAAGGCATCACCGAAGAAATAATGGAAATTGCTTTAGAACAGGCACTTCAAGCACGTTTGCATATCTTGGCTGAGATGAATAAAGTCATCGATAAATCTCGTGAAGAAGTGTCTAACAATGCCCCACGTTTTGAAACGATCAAAGTTGATCCAGACAAAATACGTGACATTATTGGTAAAGGTGGCGCAACGATTCGTTCTATAACCGAAGAAACTGGTGCTTCGGTGGATATCGACGATAATGGTACTGTTAAAGTTTATGCAGATGACGGTGAAGCTTTACAGGCAGCATTAGATAAAATCGGCGAAATTACTGCTGAAGCAGAAATTGGTGCGATCTACGAAGGTAAAGTTGTACGTATCGTCGACTTTGGTGCTTTCGTTAACTTCTTGCCAGGTAAAGATGGTTTAGTGCATATTTCACAAATTGCTGAAGAGCGCGTAAATGCGGTGACTGATTACCTTGAAGAAGGCCAAATGGTTAAAGTGAAATGTTTGGATGTTGATCAGCGTGGCCGAATTAAGCTTTCTATTAAGGAAGCTAATCCTAAGCCCGTTGAAGAAGCGCCGGTAGCAGAAGAGGCCCCAGCGGCAGAAGTGACTACTGAAGGTTCTGAACCAAATGGCAATAGTTAATATTGTTGTTAACTAGACATAAAAAGAGCCGAGTTTATCTCGGCTTTTTTTATGCTCAAAATTTATAATTATCTTTCTTTAACGTTTGATATTCTGACAGATGAAAATAGTACTCAACGAAGGTAGATCCACATATAAGGTTCATCAACAGAGTACCCTACAGGAGGCAGGTCATAAGATGACCAAAATGAATTGGCCTGAGAACAAAGAGCAGATAATGTAGTTTGTCGAGATGCTGGTGGATTAAGGGCGCCAGAAAATTTACAATAATCTAATCCTGTTGTATCACAACCTATTGTTTCTTCATGAGCTAAAGCTGAGGTATGAATCAATGAATTAGGTAAAGTCGAACAGTTTGCTGATGAGGTAAGATAATTTAAATCAGCTATTCCCCATATTGTAGACTCGACAAAGCCCAGCATTTCTGTTGATAAAGACCGAATTGATAAATAAATATTATCATCTAATGATTTGCCGTAATCAGTTAGGTCAGTAATACTGCTAGAAAAGCTTTCGGCTTGACCGTTCTCTTTAATGGAGACAAGTGTCCAGCCACCTCCATCAAATGCCATATCACAATATGCTGAAAATTCTACAATAGGTCCAGCACCGTCTGGATCAATGGTATAAATCCCACTCGTTGATCCGGGATCGTCCTGCAGAATCTCCATACATGAAGGCTTTGCCAATATATTACCTACTCTATGTAGTGAGATTGAAGATTCTCCGGCGATGCTCAGTGCTTGACCAGTGACTGTGCTGGCTTTTAAATGGATAAGCTCTATATAATCATTGGCGCTTAATTCCATGTAAAACGTTGATGAGTTTGTGGCACTGCCAGCTTGATCTACCCGTCTGGCATATCCATAAGCATATGATCCAGAAACAATATCAGTTCCATTTTTTAATACATAGGTCTTAATTTGTCGTCGGCTTGTATCGGTTGTACTCCAATTCAGTTGGTAATGAATTTTATATACGCCAGGTTGAGAAGCAATAAGTTGAGATCCACTTTGAGAAATATCAAGATTGTTAACATCAACCGTATCAAAAGTGTAAGCAGAAGGACTTGTCATATGGAGATCTACTGCGCCCGTAGAATCTGAAAATTGATCGACTTGTGCATGAGCATTAATGGCAATGAATGAAAAAAGCGCATACAGTATGGTTTTCTTGTGTAATAACTGCATAAAGGTGTCCTCTATAATTATGTGTTCAACACACTACACCCCATTTAAATTTATTGCTGTAATAATAAGTGACACCATTGTAGATGTACATCATATGTGGAGAATAAGATATAAGGAGCTACTTTTTATAACGTTGCTACCCTGAATCTAAATAAAGAAATGCTTTTCTGGGTTGAGTGCTAAAAATAAGAGGGAGAGCTGTTGTTAAGTATAAATACATCGAGAGTGTTCCAACTTATTTATACTATTAAATTAAACATATTTTACGTAATAGAATTGTAGAGTATTCCGCACTCACATAAGGGATGTATTCGTTCTCAACAAATAGTGCTGGCATGGCATCAATATTATTTTGGCTAACCCAGTAGCTGGTATCCGCTAATAAAATACTAACATCATTTATTTCGTCACTAGTAATATTACGAATGCTTGCTTCCCAAGCTTTAATATCTTTAGCCTCGAACGTTTGATACCAATTTCGTAGGGCTTCAATAGCAATACCTGATCCATCGCTAACAGCTAATGCAGTAATGTTTTCAGCTAGAGTACGATCATTAATAGCGTCCTGCTCGTACCCCTCGCTGATGATCAAACGAATGCGCAATGTTATTGGCCAGTGTTTACTGCTAATGAATTGAATAATCTCTTCTAGAAAAATGCCGCAATGATTACAGTTGGGTGATAAACCTATGGTGACTCTTAAATCTTGAGAGTCATTTTTTCCAAGAATTATATCGCCTTCCAGTGATTCGTCACCTTCATTGTTACTTGTTCCATCATCT
Organism: uncultured Pseudomonadales bacterium; assembly: GCA_947487765.1. GTDB lineage: Bacteria > Pseudomonadota > Gammaproteobacteria > Pseudomonadales > Cellvibrionaceae > CANLBN01. The sequence goes on from CANKXO010000005.1 coordinate 151,964, forward strand.
ATGAATGAATAGCTTAACCGTGATTTTTTTTTATGCTCAATAATCTGTATTTTATCTTCGTTTAATATTACGTCTTTAAACTGTTGTTCTAGTTCATGGCTATTTTTTTCAGTGACAAGGCTGTGCCTGATAGTAGCCCACAGTATGCCTGGGAGTGTAAAGATAATTAAAGCAATGCTTAATGGATACTCGCCTACTGTAGGTAAAAAATTGAGCTGTTTAGACGCTATGAAAATAATAAATGCTTGTAGGATAACGACGGCTTGTACGGCTAAACATAAACGGCACCATCGGCCGATAATATAATGCTGAAAAATAAAAGAATATAGGCTGTAGCCTAAAGCTAGTATGCTTAAACTAGCAACTAGCCATGGGATTGATGATGAGGTGCTTAGCAGTACAAAAGAACTACTGAAATAAACGATACCAATATCAGAGTGAGGAATGCCAAAAAATTTAGCTTTAGGATTATCTATAATATCGCTGCAAGAACGGCTTGAATCATGGGAGCATAAACTGGCTAATAAACCTCCGCTATTTCCCATCGAGTGTTGAGCAAGAATAAATGATAATGAGAATCCACTTAATAAACATAAGCCAACAGACAGCCATAAAATCAGTGCTATACCTGAGTTGTTAATGAGCTGGTTAACTATGCTGATGCTTATCAATAGTACGAAAAATGAGGCAGTTAAGGAGTAACGCCACTTCCTCCAAAACTCTTTCATAATATGTTCTGAATACAGTGGCTGCTGAAGCGACTTATTGATATCGATAGTAAAAAAGAATCCCGACCATATACTGTCAAGAGCTTCTTTTGCCATGACTTTTATTCCATCTTTAGGGTGGTATAGCAATATATAGTGATTTTCTTTTGAAATCGAAAGTATTGTTGCGGCTTCCCCGTTGTCCAAACGAATTAAACAGGGCAATGTTAATGAATCTAGATTATTCCCAGCAGCATTATTACTATCGTCCAATATGCCGACGGTTGTGTGAATATTCCATTGGTCTAATAAAAAAGGAATCGACTCAGTTGCATCAGTACCAAGGTGGTTGGGGCTTATTTCAGCTATTTCATATAATCGATGATCTGTTACTTTAACGCCAAGCAATCGTAAGGTGAAACCTATTAATTCAGCAGATTGTGCCCTTTCATCTTTTGGTGTTGTCGAAAACAAGCGTTGCCAATAGTGGTTGACTAATAGGTGTATTGTCAGTGGTATATATCGGAGTAATGTAAAAATAAAATGATTATTGTTGCGGGTCATAACGTGATGGACTGTTCACTATTTTTGTAATTTGATTAGTATTCATTTCAAAAGCCCCTCCTTTTTTATTCAAAAAGTAGAGGCCTTCTTGGTATCTTATCTAAATACTTGGATTTTTATTGTTATAGTGTTTGTGTTTATTGAGAAATGCTTTCTCCCCATAAATCATGTTCATCTGCGTGCGTTATTTTTACACTAACGATATCACCTGGCTGATGGTTTAGTTCGTCATTTAAATAGACCATACCATCGATCTCTGGCGCATCCGCTTGGCTGCGGCCTATTGCACCTTCTTCATCAATTTCGTCAATGATGACGTCGATTGTTTTACCGATTTTACGTTGAAGTCTATCGGCACTTATTTGCGCTTGAAGTATCATAAAGCGTTCGAGACGTTGTTCTTTAATTTCCTCGGGTACATGTTCGCCAAGCTCATTAGCCGCAGCGCCATCAACAGCCGAATAGCTAAAGGCGCCAACACGATCGAGTTGTGCTTCGGTGATAAAGTCCAATAGTTGTTGGAAATCCTCTTCTGTCTCACCAGGAAAGCCGACAATAAATGTACTGCGAATAGTGAGTTCGGGGCAGATCTCTCGCCATTTTTTGATCCGTGCCAGTGTATTATCGATTGAACCTGGGCGCTTCATGGCTTTTAGTATTTTTGGGCTGCCATGTTGAAACGGTATATCCAGATAAGGTAGTACTTTACCTGCGGCCATCAGTGGTATGACATCGTCTACATGAGGGTAAGGGTACACATAATGTAAGCGTACCCATACACCTAAGTCACCCAATGCTTCGCATAAGTCCAACATTTTGGTTTTTACCGGGCGACCATCATGAAATTCAGTTCTATACTTTCTATCAACACCATAAGCGCTAGTATCTTGAGATATCACTAACAATTCTTTAACACCTGATTTAACCAGCCCTTCAGCTTCGGCTAGTACATCGTTTGCCGGGCGGCTGACCAGATCACCACGCATCGATGGAATGATGCAAAAGGTGCAGCGATGGTTACACCCTTCGGAGATCTTTAAATAAGCGTAGTGTCTAGGCGTAAGCTTAATGCCCTGTGCAGGAATTAAATCGACAAAGGGGTCATGCTCTTTGGTTGGTGGGACATGCTCATGTACTGCACCGACGACTTGTTCGTAAGCGTGTGGGCCAGAGACTGCCAGTACATTGGGGTGTACAGCGGTAATATCTTCAGCATTAGCGCCCATGCAGCCGGTAACAATGACTTTGCCATTTTCATTAAGTGCCTCGCCAATGGTATCAAGCGATTCCTTTTTAGCAGAATCAATAAAGCCGCAGGTATTAACCACTACAACGTCTGCATCCTTATAGGTTGGCACGATATCGTAACCATCTTTACGTAACTCTGTGAGGATACGTTCAGAATCAACCAGTGCTTTTGGGCAGCCCAACGATACTAGGCCAACTCGCTTTTTTGTGTCAGGATTAATCATAAATCACTTATACATATAGAAACATTCGGTATTCTAACACGCCTTGATCGAGCATTGCTTTCAAGCGTAGCAATCAACTATAAGAGCATATTTATTATGAGAAAAAAGTAGGGGCTTAAAGCCCACCATGTCATTTTCTCGATTGTAATGTAATGACTAAAATAAAAATTTCCCCCTATATCTACATGTCTATATCGCTTTGAGTGAAGCTTTTGGTTGATGGCTTAAACGGACGCAGACATTGGCCGATAGTTGTACTCACTGTGATTCCTTCATGAAGGAAGGTGCGCCACCTCACAAACCTCTTAAGTTCAGGATACTATTGAAAAGATAAAGGTTTTGGAATCGAGCTCAGTGAAAGACTAATCATACAATAGGTAAAGTATGCGTCGTCCCAGGAAGTATTTACCTCCCTTTTTTTACCGCTAATGCCAGTATATCTGCTTCTGGATATATTAAATAATTATGAGTGTAGAAAGGAGAATATACCGACTGATATGCGGTTATAAAATAGCCATCAGAAGTATTGTTATTTGAGCCATTTGGCGCATAAAACATTAATGCCAGCTTTTTGCAGAACCTTAGCAAAAAATCAGCCACGGTGAAATGGACATTTATGACTCAAAAATAGATGTTCAATGGGGCTTCATTGTCTTATTTATTTGGCAAAAAAAGGTATGGCTATATTACTTTATTGAAATAAAAGGATTTTTTTTAATGGCATCTCTTTTGCAATTTATTCCATAGAGAAATGATAGGGTTTCTTTGTCAGTTTTCCCAATGCACTACTCTGTGTACAGACTGAAAATCTATTCATTCTTAAATTTATCCTGATTGTCACACATATGAAAGATGATAAAACAATAATAGACATGCCTCTAGTTACTGGGGTTCATTAATTTTTGTTGGAGAAAACAATATGTATAAAAAAACAATGATTGGTTCATTGGCGACATGTGTCGTTTTAATGATGGGGATTACTCCTGCCTTTGCAGATGATAAAGAGGATTGGGTTAAACAGTATAACGAATCTCGACAAGTATCTTACTCAAAATCATGGAAGAGAAAGTACTATCAATTAAAAAGAAGGCATCATAAGTTAAGAAAGAAATTTAGATATGCGAAACAGCAGCCTGTACAGCTAGGACCAAGACCTTTTTTCTTAGTGAATGATATGGATGAAGGCTATTTAAAAGAAACATTACAACAATGCTCTAATGGACCATTTGCTAAAACTGACTTTTCTATTGGGCATCGTGGCGCTGCACTCCAATTCCCAGAACATACTAAAGAGTCCTATGAGGCAGCGGCTAAAATGGGTGCGGGCATCATGGAATGTGATGTTACTTTCACTAAAGACCGTCATTTAGTATGTCGCCACTCTCAAGCAGACTTACATACCACGACTAATATCCTCGAAACACCATTAGCAGAAAAGTGCACCGTACCATTTACACCTGCAGACCCAATTGCTGGAACACCTGCAACAGCTGAATGCCGTACCAGTGATATTACTCTAGCGGAATTTAAGACCTTGCAAGGGAAAATGGATGCATCCAACCCAAATGCAACAACTGTTGCAGAGTACTTGGATGGAACACCAAATTATCGCACTGATTTATATGCTACACGCGGCACGTTGATGACTCATAAAGAAAGTATTGAGTTATTCAAAAAGTTAAATGTGAAATTTACTCCTGAATTGAAATCTCCAACAGTAGAGATGCCTTATGAGGGTGATTACACACAAGAGCAGTATGCTCAACAAATGATCAATGAGTATATAGAAGCCGGTGTCTCTCCAGATAATGTATGGGCGCAGTCATTTAATTTAAATGATGTCCAATACTGGATCAATAATAATCCTGAGTTTGGTAAGCAAGGTGTTTACTTAGATAGCCGTGTTTATAACGACCCATCTTTTATTCCTACCTTAGCGGATTTCGAATCACTCTATGCTTCTGGTGTGCGCATTGTTGCCCCGCCGACATTTGCTCTAGTAACAACTGATGCGCTTAACAATATTGTACCTTCAGATTATGCCAATCTTGCTAAGGAAGCAGGTTTAGACATCATTACTTGGACCGTTGAGCGTTCTGGGCCATTAACTGAGATTGCTGGGAATCCTTTCTATTATTCATCGATTCTTGATGCTATTGATAGTGACGGTGACATGTACAAATTGATCGATGTGCTAGCACAAGACGTAGGTGTTATCGGTATCTTCTCTGATTGGCCAGCAACTGTAACGTATTATGCAAACTGCATGAAGCTATAAGTCAATAAGCTAAATAATTGCTGTTTTATGAAAACCTTTTCAGTTATATCTGGAAAGGTTTTTTAGTGCTTTTTAGTTATAAATATAGTCTAAAATGTAGCAGAATACAGGCCTTTCTTAGATAAAAATCGAAGTAGACTTTTATGATAATGATGTTTATGCTTTTTGCTCTAAGTCGTTGCAGAAACGTATAGTAGTCTCATTTTTATTAAAAAATTGCCTAGCTATATAAAATATCGAAAGAATTCTGCATTACCTCTTATAAATATACAGTGATCGAATCTTTTCGATCCTGTCTTTAGATTATTGCGTCATTTAATTTACGCAAGTTTTCTATAATTTTAACTATACTAAAGGAAGCGAAAGTGTATAAGCACTGATTTTGAAAACGATCGGTTGTAGCTTATTGCTGGGTGGTACGCAAAGGAGACAACAATATCAATAAAAATAAAGTTGTAAAAACTTATCGAGTGCTTTTGGTAAACGAAGACCAGCAGATGTCTTCATTTCTTGGTTCCTTACTTTCTAAATCTCATGCTAGAAATTATCAGTTATTGCGTGCAAAAAGTATTAATCAAGCCATTAATGCTATCGCAAAAGGTGCCTGTGATGTTGTTTTAATGAACTATTATTGGGGTAGAGAACGAATTGGGGAAAGACTGTTGCGATGGGCAAAAATTAAAAAGCCTCAAATCCCCATGATAGTTATTACGAAAAACCTAGACTCAGAAATTGATCGTGTCGTGATTAAAATGGGTGCTACGGATTATTTGACTGCAAATAACCTTAATCCAAATGCGTTAGATCATGCACTTCGTTATGCTATTGAGAGGCGTTCTAATTTTGATCATATCAATTATCTTATTCACCATGACCATTTAACTAACCTTCCGAATCGAGTCTTATTTCGTCAACGATTGAAACACTCTATCCGCTTGTCAGACAGAGAAGGCGATAAGTTTGTGTTGATGATCATTGATATCAATAACTTTAAAGAAGTGAATAATATTTATGGTCATGATATTGGTGATGAATTTTTAAAAGAGTTTGCCGAAAACTTGATAAAAATATCGGGAAGAAAAAGTAATGTTTCCAGAATTGCAGGTGATGAATTTGCCATTATTCTAAGAGATATCGGTAAAATAGAGAGTGTGCAAATACTGGCAGAAAGGTTGATTAGTGAAGCTTGCTCTAGAATTAAAATCGATAACAACGTCATTATTGCTCATGTAAGTATTGGAATGGCGATATACCCCAACACAGGTAAGAATGAAAACCAATTGCAACGTAACGCAAGTTTGGCAATGAAGCAGGCTAAGCAAGACGTCATTAGCAGTTACCAATTCTATTCAGATGATACCGAGAAATTGGAAACGGCTTATAATAGTTTACAGCAACAGTTTATCAATGCTTTGGCAACGAATGAGATAGGACTTTATTTTAATCCACGAATAGACTGTAGTACGGAGCAAATTGTTGGAATCGAGGTTAATCCCTATTGGTCACATCCGGAAAAAGGCTTGTTAGAATATGAACAATTTATTTGGAATGGCTTAGATAAAGATGTTGCAGGTCGATTTACCGAATGGTTGTTAGCGACAAGTTTTGAATACTTCAAAAAATTAAAGGTATCGAGCTCGACTAAATTGATATTTAATGTTGAATTTCAAGGTTTGTCATCTGTTGGTTTTCCCGAAATAGTTGAGAAACATTTGACAAGCTATTCTATATCTGGCAGTCAGTTAGAGTTTGACCTAAGTAAGGTGAATAGCACGCAGCATAATAACTTGTTGGAGGGTTGTATGAGACGACTGCAATCCCAAGGGGTTACTTTTGGTGTTAATCATTTTGGGAGTGAAGAGCAATCACTTTCCTATATAAAAACATTGCCTATTTCTATTTTTAAATTAAATAAAGAGTTTGTAGAAGAAATTTCACACGATGATTACGATACCTTAATGTCAAAAGCCCTTGTTGATTTAGCCCATAGTCTGGGTAAGCAAGTCGTCATTGAAGGGCTTCATTCTCAATTGCCAGTTAATAATATTAAAATGTTGGGTTTTGATTATTATAAGAGTGTATTTTCTGTTGACGCATTGTCACTCGTTAAATTACAAGATGTTATTGATAGCCCCTATCTAGGTTATAAAACAAAGAAAGATACAAAGTTGATTGACCCCAAAATATAGCTATTAAGCAATACGATCAATCAATTGTCATCGTTGTTTTTCGTTATCCGAACAAGGCGAAAGCCAATCAATATATGTTTGATGGTATCTGGTCGAGAATGTCGAGCTGCTATTCTGCAAGCACCACATCCGCGATCATCCCAAGAGCCTCCTTTTACAATATGTCGATAAGCACCTCCAGGTGTTTCGGTCCATTCAAATACTTGGCCTGCACCGTCAAGAACACCATAAGGACTGCTTGCCTTTGGATAGGTGGCAACAGGTACTGTATCGAATGGGCCTTTATCATGGCTATTTAATTTATGTGGATCAAATGTGTTCCCCCAAGGAAAGTAGCGCCCATCCGCACCACGCATCGCTTTTGTCCACTGTGCCTCGTTAGGCAATTGCCATTGCCTGCCTGTTTCTTCAGAGAGCCAGTCAGCATAGGCGAGAGCATCCTGATAACTAACCATAGTGACAGGATGATTTTCGCGCTCTTTGGGGGCTATCCGTGAAGACCACATATGATGCTTAGCTCGGGAATAGGGGTGGATTAATTGATAACCTTCCCAGGTTGCTTTTGTGACATGAGGGAAGCGATGTTTTGTTTTTAATAGGAATTGTGCATATTGTGCATTAGTGATGAGGTTTTTTGTGATGTAAAACTCGTTAATTAAAATGGTTGAACGCTTTAGTTCACCGTCATACCAACCTAACTGTCTTGTACGAGAATGGCCATAGGCTACTTCGTCAAGCTGGTATCCGTATTCTCGTTCTTTTGGGTCAGAGCCTATTATTACCTTGCCTGTAGGGATTAGCACCGTTTCAGGTGATAATGTATTGGCAAATGAAAGTTGTGAATTGATGCAGAAAATAAATAAACAGAGCAAAGGAAATGCTGTTAAGAATTGAACTTTATATTTTCCCCTCATGTTTTATTGCCTGCAATGTAATCATGCTTTCATTCATTACCATGGATAGACAAGTTATTTTTTTATGGGTTCTATTAATAATAGAACCCATAAATGTAGAAATAGAATAAGAGCGATCAGGATAAGACACTTTTCATAATATCTTGATGTTGTTCAGGCTTTAAGCGAGGTCCAAATTGACTGACAACTTTCGCTGCCGCCGCGCTGGCGAGTTTTCCTGCTTGCTCATGAGAATAACCGTGAGTAATGGCATATAGAAAGGCGCCTGCAAACATATCCCCAGCGCCATTTGTATCGATAGCTTTTACTGGTGTTGCTTCAATGTTAATAAGCTTACTTCCATCATAAATGACAGCTCCTTTACTACCTAATGTAATTGCAAATTCATCGGCAATGTTTTTTAACTTTTCAATGGCATCTTCAATAGACTCAGTTTGTGTATAGCCAAGTGCTTCGTCAACATTACAAAATAACAGGTTGACTTTGTCGCCAATCATTTCACTTAATCCATCATGAAAGAATTGCACCATCGCTGGGTCAGATAAACTGAGAGCAGTTTTAACACCATTTTTTTCGGCATGCTCACGGAGCTGAATAGCAGCAGCTCGACCAGTGGCAGAGCTTACCAAATAGCCTTCTATATAGGCGTATTGTGCATTTTGAATAGCATCATTATGGAGTTCATTCGTCGATATTGTTTCGCTGATACCCAAAAAAGTATTCATCGTGCGTTCAGCATCAGGCGTTATCATGACCAGACATTTACCTGTTATGCCGGGTTGGTGACCACTATTGGGAGGGAAATGAACACCCGCGTCGCGCATATCTTGTAAGTAAAATTCACCATTTTCGTCGTTGGCAACTTTACATGAATAAAAATTATTGGCGCCAAAATAGCTGGCTGCAATGATGGTGTTGGCGGCAGACCCGCCACTTGCTCGTTTTGAGGCCACTAAATGATCAGATAAATGCTGGATTAACTCATGTTGCCGTGCTTCATCGACTAGAGTCATTACTCCTTTATCTATCTGATAATTGCTCAGGTCTTCATCACTGACTTCAATTTCGGTATCAACTAATGCGGCACCAATGCCATAGATGTGGTAATGACTCATTGTATTATTAACCTATTTTTGTACTTAATGAATTTGATGTGGCCTAAACTGACATCGTTTTATGTTATCGGCGCCTTACAGTGATAATATTCTGTACTGTATTTTTGCAAAAGAAAGGCACTTTATCGAAGCACGCACAGAAAAGTAAAGGCTTCGGGGTATAATAGTCGGCTTGATTCATTATATTTATAGTACACCTCTTTAAGTATGGCCAAAAAACCTCGTCGCACACGGAAAACCCGCAAAAAAAGTTCTTTTTTTACACGATCACTCTTTTTGAAGACAATCATATTGAGTATATTAGCTATATCAGTATGGGTTGTTTATCTGGATTTTACTGTTCGCGCGAAATTTGATGGTAAAAAATGGGCTATTCCTGCTCGTGTTTATGCACAACCACTGGAGCTATACGAAGGCTTGCTGATAAGCCCTAAAAGCTTTGAACAAGAATTAAAAAGTTTAGGCTATCAATTTGTCACGCGCCTACAACGCCCGGGTCAAGTCGTTAAACGAAATACTCGTTATGAGATACAGACGAAAGGGTTTGTCTTCTGGGATAAAACAGAACCCGCTGCTCGTTATCAATTAGAGTTTGATGGCCGACAAGTCACACGGTTGATAGGTGCAGATGACCTAGTTTTACGTTTGGAACCCCAAGAAGTAGGTAGTATTTACCCCAATCATGGTGAAGACCGAGTTTTAACCCGGTTAAATGATGTGCCCCCGCTACTTGGCGAGACACTGATCGCTGTTGAAGACAAAGAGTTTGCTCGCCATTTCGGAATTTCGTTTAAAGGCATCGCTCGGGCAATGTTGGCGAATCTCAAAGCCGGTGGTTTAGTACAGGGTGGGAGTACATTAACTCAGCAGTTAGTGAAAAACTTTTACCTGACACATCAGCGTAGTCTATGGCGTAAAATCCAAGAAGCGGTGATGTCAATTCTATTGGAAGTACATTACAGTAAAGCTGAAATTTTAGAAGCGTATATTAATGAAGTGTATTTAGGGCAGAGTGGGCCCCGTTCTATTCATGGTTTTGGCCTTGCGGCTCAACATTATTTTAATCGTCCATTAAATGCACTTAGGCCTCATCAAATAGCGTTATTGGTTGGCGTTGTTAAGGGAGCCTCTTACTATAACCCTTGGCGTTCTGCTAAGCGTGCCAAATCCCGTCGTGATCTTGTGCTCGGTTTAATGGCTGAAAATCAGTTGATTGATGACAAAACCCTAAAGTCTTCATTGAGGCAACCTTTAGGTGTCGCTGTTACAGCACAGCGACAGTTTGGTGATTATCCTGCATTCTTAGATTTAGTGAAACGTCAGCTGCAGGAAGATTACAGAGCGGAAGATTTACAGAGCGAAGGGTTGCGTATTTTTACTACCATGTCTCCGCACGTACAGAAACAGACTGAACAAGCTGTTGTACGGCAAATGCAGCGTTTAAATAAACCGGTGAATAATACATTGCAATCTGCGGCTATTGTAACTGCTGTGGGTAGCGGTGAAATTTTAGCAGTGGTTGGTGATCGCAATCCTCGTTATAGTGGCTTTAATCGCGCTTTAGATGCTGAGAGGCAGATAGGCTCGCTCATCAAGCCCTTTATTTATCTAACTGCGTTAATGCAGTCGCAAGAGTATCAACTCATTTCGATGGTGGATGATAGCCCTTTCAGTATTACTCTGGAAAATGGCACGGAATGGCAGCCTGAAAACTATACGGAAGAATCTCATGGCCTCTTACCACTATATCAAGCTTTATCCTTTTCTTATAATCAAGCAACGGCTCGATTGGGTATGGAATTAGGCGTTAAAAATGTCATTAATACATTGGAGCAAGCTGGTCTTGCCAAAGATGTTGAGGCCTTCCCTTCTATGTTATTGGGGGCAATGACATTAAGCCCTCTGGATGTGAGTCATTTGTATCACACTTTAGCAGCCGATGGTGTGTATACGCCATTACGGGCTATTCGCTCGGTACTGGATGCTGATAACCAGCCGTTGCAGCGGTATGTTTTGTCCAGTGAGCCACGTTTTACACCTGAACATAGTCACCTGATGCACTACGCTCTACAAGCAACCATGCGTATTGGCACTGGCCGTAGAGCCTATGCGACATTGTCGAGCAATTTGGCAGTTGCAGGCAAGACAGGCACAACTAATGAGCAGAGAGATAGTTGGTTTGCCGGATATAGTGGTGATCATCTCGGTGTCGTATGGGTTGGGAATGACGAAAACAAAGCAACTCGGTTAACCGGCAGCAGCGGTGCATTAATGATATGGACTGATATTTTTAGTCGACTTTCAACGCAAAGTATTTCGCAAACCGCACCTGAATCGATAGAATATTACTGGGTCGATAATCAGAATGGGCTACGTAGTGCAGAAGGGTGTGAAAATGCCCAATTAGTTCCCTTTATCGCAGGCTCTCAACCAGAGGAAACCACTGATTGTAATTTAGTCAGGTCTTCAGTTAAAAAATGGTTTAAGAAATGGTTTAAGAAGTAATTTGCATTTAATACGACATGCAAAATATTGTTAAACCATTACCTAATTTAACTCTTGTATAACTTTAATTTAATTAGAAAACACTAGGAAAACAGAAAGATGACTAATAACTTAACCTTGAGACTTTTCTGTTTATTGTTTGTTGGACTTATTTTATCTGCGTGTTCTTCTACAGGTGGGCCAGTGATCATTCGCGACAGCCAAGAGCCGGTCTTTTCAGACCCCGCTACAGGAGAGGAGCGGGCAGGTGAAACGCAGCAGCAAGTCGTGATTGCGCAGCCAGTAGTGCCCGATCGACAACAAGCAACAGTGCCATTAATCGAGAGATTGGTTGTGCAGGCCAATCAGCAAATTGCTAATCGTAATTATGATCAAGCGATTAACTTATCGGAACGCGGCCTTCGTATTAATCGAAAAGAATCGCGTTTATATCTCACGTTAGCAAAAGCCTATAGTGGTCTATCGAATAAGCAGCAATCCGTTTATTTTGCTAAGCAAGGGCTGCGTTATGCATCGAAAGACGGCGATGTTTTTACACAATTAAAGCGGCTTTCTAAATAGCCTTATCAGCAAGTCTTGGCGGTAAAGCTCTTAATCTGTTGGCACCATTAATCGTTGTAATATCTGCTAGTATGGAGTTGTCTGGTGTTCGCCAGACTGACCTTAAAGGACTGTATGATGAGTATTACTATCTTTTGTATCGTTATTCTTGCAGCACTGTTGCATGCTGTTTGGAATTCAATTGTTAAAGGCGGTGAAAATAAAGCCCTGAATATGACGGGAGTTGTCTTAGGTCATGTACCAATAGCACTGTTATTTCTTTTATTTGTTCCTTCTCCTGCACCTGAAAGTTGGCCTTACATTGCTTCTGGCTTATTTTTTCACACCGGCTATCAGTTATTTCTATTACAGTCTTATCGAATGGGTGATTTAACGCAAGTTTACCCTATTGCGCGTGGCACAGCGCCTCTCCTCGTTGCTATCGTGTCGGTATTGTTTTTAGGGGTTGTATTAAAACCAATGGATCAGTTGGCAATATTGGTGATTGCTATTGGTATTCTAAGTTTGACTCTGGTGCGTCAGCAAGATGGCCTACGCAATGTTAATGCTGCATGGTTTGCTTTTTTAACTGGCTGTTTTATTGCTGCCTATTCATTGAATGATGGTACAGGCGCTCGATTAGCAGGCACCGCTATTGGTTTTTATGCTTGGCTCGGAATAGGTAATGCAATTGTATGGGTTATTCTTATGGGTATTATCAACCCGAATACGTTGAGGCTATTGCCCAAGCAAGGTAAGCGTGTATTTTTTATAGGGGGCAGTGCTTCCTTTATCGCTTATACTTTAGTTATATGGGCATTTACTCAGGCCCCTATTGCATTAGTCACTGCGTTGCGGGAAACCAGCATTATTTTTGCTTTATTAATAGGTACATTCTTTTTGCGAGAGCAGCTTAATGTCACCAAAGTATTCTCTACGATGGTAACGTTACTGGGTGCTATTTTAATGCGTTTTTCAAAATAGCGATGGATATTAATTTATTTTTCGAAGTAAAGGTTGATATGAAAATTCTTGCTTTCAGTGATATCCACCAAAATAAAGACGTAGCCAAAACAATAATGGAGTCGAGCAGTCATGCCGATGTTATTGTTGGGGCAGGGGACTTTGCCACGTGTGGGCAAGGCGCGTCAGATACTATTGATATATTAAAATATTCATCTGTTCCAGTGATTATCGTCGCAGGCAATCATGACAGCGCTGCAGAATTAAAAGCATTATGTGCTGATTGGCCCTTGGTTCATTTTTTACATGGCGATGCAGTTGAGATAAAGGGAGTTATCTTTTTTGGATTAGGTGGAGAGATACCACCGCGCAATAATGCTCATTGGAATGAAGATATCAGTGAAGAAAAAGCAAGGTTAATCTTATCCAGTAGCCAAGAATATGACGTGTTAGTGACTCATACGCCACCGGTTGGTCATGTTGATGTTGAAGAAGATGGAATTCATGATGGAAGTGAAGCAATACTTCATGCAATAGAGGCGCGACAACCTAAATTAAACTTGTGTGGCCATATGCACTTTTCGTGGGGGCAGTCGAGTCAGGTAGGTAAAACGACAATTCATAATCTTGGTCCTAGCTTAAATTGGTTTGAGATATAAGCTAACTAATTACAGCTCTGACTCATGTAAAGAGTAACGACGCTCGGGTCGACCAACAGTACCATAGCTTATATTGGCAACTAACATATTGGTAGAAACGAGATACTCCAAGTAGCGTCTTGCTGTTGTTCTGCCCGACCCGATAAGTTTGCCAACATTCTCCGCAGTATAAGCATCTTGTTGATTTTTAAATAATAGTTTGACTGACTTCAGTGTAATTGCATCAATGCCTTTAGGAAGCCGTTCTTCATTACTTTCAAGCTCTTTTAACTCTTTATTTTTTGCATGAATAAATTCATCTACTTCTGATTGGGCAACTTCTTTTAGGTTGGATAACTTATTAATATGTGCTTTATATTTTTCTATTGAAGTTTCTAACCGGCTAAAATTTAAAGGCTTTAAAATATAATCGAATACACCGTTGCGTAGTGCTGTTGTCAAGGTGGATGCTTCTCTTGCTGCAGTAATTAATATTACATCAATGGCTTCATTGTCTGATCTAAGCTCTGTTAGTAATTCGAGTCCGCTGCCTTCAGGAAATTGTATGTCTAATAAAATTAGATGGGGGTGAAATACTTGTAGTAAATCTTTTGCTTCTTGAAGTGTATGCGCTATTCCCACTAATTCAATATTGTTAATTCGTTCCAAAAAGCGCTGTTGAATTTCTGCAATTTGCGGGTCATCTTCCGCTATCACTATCTTGATAGGCGTCATAGTTGCTCCTGTTGTATCTTTGCTGGTGCTTTAGGTAAATATAAAGTAAAGCGTGAACCGTGACCTATATCTGAATCGATGGTGACACTACCTCCCCACTGATTAATGAGTTGTTTTACTAAATGTAAACCTAAACCATGATTCTCATCGGTCTTACTGCTGTAACCTTTTTCAAATACATGGTCTTGTTCGTTATCTTCAATGCCTCCGCCTTGGTCTTCAACTTCAAAAATAATATCGTTGCCCATATCTGTCATACTGACATTTATTTTGCCGCCACTACCTGTGTGATTGAATGTCGCTTCTAAAGCATTATCAATTAGGTTGCCCAGGCAGCTGACGATTTGCTCTTTAGGAAGGTGGTTGGAGATAAAATCAATTTGACTATCTTCATCTACGGTTAATAACATTCCCATCTCACGAGCTTTACTGTATTTACCCAAAATGCAGCCAGCAATCAATGGATCTTGTATGTTATCCATCAGCTGTTTGATTAAGGCTTGGTGTACTTTTGTTTCATTGCCAATGATATTTAATGCTTCATCGTAAGCACCTAGCTGAATCAAACCCGCGATAGTATGTAACTTATTAGAATATTCATGAGCTTGACTACGGAGTGAATCGGCTAAGGTTTGGATTCTGCTGAGTTTTTTGCTGACAAGGTCAACTTCATTTTTTGGGCGAAAGCTGGATACTACACCGGTAATTTCTGAGTCAATTTTTAGTGGTACCCGGTTTACAATCATCGCGCGGCCATTCAGCCAAATCTCTCTGTCAAATTGCGATTGTCCAGTTTCAATGATCTTTAACATGCCACTTTCAGGTAATACGGTAGAGATATGTTGGCCAACGGTCGGTATATTTTGATCAAGTCCTAGAGTTTCAATCGCTTTTTTATTTAATGTCGTGATGATGCCGTTGCGATTAACGGCAATAACACCTTCGCGGATCGATTGCAGAGTTGCATTTTGCTCTTCAAATAACTGAGAAATTTGTTCTGGTTCTAAGCCAAAAATAGCTTTTTTAAAACGGTAAGCAATGATGATTGCCATGATAATGCTGCAAATTATCATAAAGGCGATTGCTACTAATAATACTAAGCTATAACGATTAATGGTTTCTTCAACCTGATCCAATAAATAGCCAACGGAGACAACACCGATAATATGTTGAGTATCCTTTTCAAAAATAGGAGCTTTACCACGCATACTTAATCCTAAGCTACCTTGGGCTTTAGAAATATAACCTTCACCAGCAATAAGGGCGGGTGCATTGTCATCCCCATCATCATCGGCCATTGATAAGCCTATTTTTTTGGGATTTGGGTGTGCTAAACGGATGCCTTTATGGTTACCAATGACAATAAATAAGGCGTCGTTGGTGTCAGCCATTTTTCTTGAAAGGTGATTTAAGAAAACGGTATCTTCTCGTTTTACTGATCGGATAACACTAGGCATAGCGGCGATCGTTTGCGCAACTTTCAGTGCTCGCTGACCAATTTGATCGCTTAATGAATTGGTTAGGTATACCCATGCAAATAGACCGATCAGGCTTGTTTGCAGTGCACCTGTAATACCCAATGCCATGATCATACGGTTTTTGAGAGATGAGCGAAAAAACAACATATTATGGTAATAAATGGTTAATTATTATTATTTGCATTTTAGGAGAATAAGGATCTATTATCCCAGTATTGTTTATATATTGCTCGTGAACATTATGAACAATATTGGGAAAATGTACTTAATGTTATTTATGTATTTTTTGTTTAGGTACTTCTAAGCGATGTATATTCTACGTTAAATGTTATGTGTTAACTCATGACAACACTATAAAAATAAAGAGGATATCAATATGAAATACCGTTTTGGCATGAAATCTGCCATTCTTGCAATGTCAGCATTTTGCGCACTCAATTTCTCGGTTAATACAATGGCAGCTGAACCTGTTGTTGATAGCATTCATTTTTTAATTCCCGGTGGTGCTGGTGGAGGCTGGGACGGAACGGCTCGCGGTACAGGTGAAGCACTAACAAAATCAGGGCTAGTTAAAAAAGCATCATATGAAAATATGTCTGGCGGTGGTGGTGGTAAAGCGATTGGCTATTTGATCGAAAATGCCAAAAGTAACGAAGGGACATTGATGGTTAACTCTACCCCTATTGTTATTCGTTCTTTAACCAAAGTATTCCCACAAAACTTTCGCGATTTAACGATGGTTGCAGGCACAATTGGTGATTATGCAGCGTTTATTGTAGGCAAAGATAGTAAGTATAAAACCTTCAATGATGTAATAACGAACTTTAAAGCCAACCCTAGAAAAATTGCCATTGGTGGTGGTTCAGTACCAGGTGGCATGGATCATTTAGTTGCAGCAATGGCATTTGAGGCCGCCGGTGAGGATCCTACTAAAGTAAAATATATTGCTTATGATGCTGGCGGTAAAGCAATGGCGGCATTATTAAGTGGTGAAGTAGCGGTGGTATCTACAGGCTTATCTGAAGCGATTGCATTAGCCGACGCAGGTGAAGTTCGTATTCTTGCGACAACTGCATCTGAGCGAGTACCCGCTGCCCCCAATGCCAAGACACTTAAGGAGCAAGGTGTAAATGCAGAGTTTGTTAACTGGCGTGGTTTTTTCGCAGCACCTAATTTACCGGATGCAAAGCGTAAGCAATATATCAGTGCATTAGAAGCAATGTATGCCACCCCAGAGTGGGAAACAGTCCGTGCACGTAATGGCTGGGTTAACATTTATAATGCAGGCGATGACTTTACCGCTTTCCTAGAGAAACAAGAAAAAATTATTGGTGACTTAATGCGTAAATTAGGTTTCCTATAAGGTTAGTTTCATACTAAGTGTATTGCCCTAAGTATTTCCTTAGGGCTTTTTTATTATAGGAGGTCAGAGTCGTGTCTTTAGAGCGCTCCCTTGCTTTATTTTTTTTAACGATATCAATTGTCTACGGATATACTGCTTTTTTTACCATTGATGCAAGTTTACCCCCCTTTGCAAAACTAAGCCCAATTTGGCCAAGCTCCTTTCCTAAAATTATCGCTATTGTTGGTATTTTACTTGGGTTTATTTTAGTTTTTTCAAAACCTAGCGTGGCAGAAGGTAAAGAGGTTGATCTGAAACAATTGCAAAAATACAGTTGGCGCCCAGCATTGGTATTACTGGGAATGATGATTGCGTATGCATTATTGTTACGTCCTATCGGATTTATTATCTCTACATTCAGTTTTTTAGTTGTTGGTTCAATGGTGCTTGGCGAAAAAAAATTACTTTGGCTGATTATCATAGCGGGTATTGCTGCCTTTAGTATCTGGTATCTGGTTCAACAAGTATTAGGCATTTATTTACGACCTTGGCCCTGGTTTTTATCAGGAGGGTTTTAATATGTTAGAAGGTTTATTGATTGGTCTGTCGACCGCTCTTTCGTTCAAAATGTTACTAATGGTCGTTGGTGGATGCCTTATAGGAACATTTATTGGTATGTTGCCAGGGCTTGGCCCGATGTCGATTATTGCAATTATGATTCCTGTTGCGATTTCTGTCGGTGACCCTACAGCAGCACTAATTTTGCTTGCAGGCGTGTATTATGGCGCTATTTTTGGTGGGTCTACATCCTCTATTTTAATCAATGCTCCAGGCGTTGCAGGGACGGTCGCGACTAGCTTTGATGGCTATCCAATGGCGAGGGCAGGTAAAGCTGGTAAGGCATTAACAGTTGCAGCTATTGCCTCTTTTTGCGGTGGTACAGTTGGTGCGATTTTATTAATGGGGTTTGCTCCAGCGTTGGCTAGTGTCGCGTTGCTATTTCACTCTGCTGAATATTTCGCGTTAATGGTTGTTGGTCTGTCAGCTATTGCCGCTTTTGCGGGTAATGGGCAGGTTAGTAAAGCTCTTGCAATGACCTTGATGGGGTTAATGTTGGCGACTATTGGTGAATCCGCCCTATTCAATATGCCACGTTTTACTTATGGCGTGATGAATCTCCAATCAGGTATTGGTTTTATTACATTGGCGATGGCAATGTTTGCTTTACCAGAGGCTATTTTTCTCATTTTAGATCCGTCTCGATCAAAGTCTCAATCTGAACAGCAAAATGAGATTAAAGATTTACGTATCAGTAAGAAAGAAGCTAAAACAATTGCTCCTGTTATTGGCCGTCAATCAGTGCTCGGTTTCTTGATTGGGGTGTTACCGGGTGCAGGCGCCACGATTGCGTCTTTCCTTGGTTATGCCGTAGAGCGAAACCTAAGTACCAAGGATGACCAAAAAGAATTTGGTAATGGATCAATTAAAGGGCTTGCGGCTCCAGAAACAGCTAACAATGCTGCTTGTACAGGTTCTTTTGTGCCTTTATTAACGCTGGGTATTCCTGGTAGCGGCACTACGGCCATTTTATTGGGAGCGTTAGTGGCCTTAAATGTAACCCCTGGACCGCGTTTAATGGTGGATCAGCCTGAGATATTTTGGAGCGTTATTGTCTCTATGTATATTGGGAATATCGTTTTGTTGATTTTGAACCTACCGTTGATTCCTTATATCGCTAAAATTTTAACAGTTCCAAGAACGTATTTAATTCCTTTTATTTTATTTTTTACATTAATGGGTGTTTACATAGGGCAAAATAATGCTGTGGAGTTATTGATACTTATTGTCCTTGGCATCTTGGCAACGATATTTAGAATGGCCAGTTATCCATTAGCACCGTTATTGATAGGCTTTATTCTTGGGCCTATGTTAGAAAATAATTTTTCTCGTAGTGTGCAGCTTTATGATGGGGTAGGCTTTTTGTGGGAGCGGCCCATGACAGGTGCGCTGCTCATCATTGCTGTTTTCTTAGTGCTATTGCCTTCTTTAAGGCTCTGGATTTCAAACTGGAAAGAAAAAAGAAAATTTGTTGCAGATGGAGATTAATAAAAACTAATCAGTATTTTCTGATGGTAGGCGCAAACAAGTAATAATTATCAATAATGCTTGTTTGTGTCCTTAAATATCAACTATAACAAGCATAATGTTGAGTTAATGGCGCAAATTTCTACATTTGGCCAGAGGTATTTTGGTGTTCCCTTAGAATTGGTTGTGAGTACTTTTTTGTACTCACTTAATCCACTTAATGAACACTGAGGTACTATTATGCAAGCGTTAAATACTCCATTAAACTTTGACCAACAAACACTTCATTCCTTAAGCTCTCTTAATGATTTGTCGAACGATAAAAAGCATACCTTTCAATATCAATTGCCTACATCACTAAAGCACTCCAATGCGACACAAAACATTTATTTTTCTAATTATGTTGAGTGGCAAGGTGCGGTGCGTGAGCGCTGGTTTTATGAAGCGGTATCTCCCGATATGTTGCAAAATCATGGTGTTTTTGTGACAAAGGAAGTTAAGCAAAACTATTTAAAGGAAGGGTTTCCATTCCAGACCATTGATTGTCATTTGAATAGTTTTCAGATACAGCGTTGTGCATTCTGGTTATTGTTTAGATTCTTCAGCGATAATCAGCTTTTATCCTATGGTTGTCAGCACATTGTTTTTACCAATCACGATAAGAGAATTGCGCGATTACCTAAAGATATCATTTTAAAAATAAAGCAATATGAATGGGTTTTGTAGTATAAACTTTAAGTATGTAAAATAACCAAATTAGCGTTGATTTGATGCTAAAATACCTACTTAGCGACAAGTTTTTGTATTTTGGCATTAAAATCAACGCTTTTTGTTGTAGCCTACTGTGTGGATCCAAGTGTGAAATCTGAAATATCTCCGTATTACTATCCAACCAATATTGCGCTCGTTGATGATAATGAGGCTTTTTTAAATACACTGCATTTGTATTTAACGCGTTTTTTCAATTGCAATACTTTTACAGACCCCCTCAATGCCCTCAAATTTGCTAATGATTTGCATGCAACAGAAAATATCAAGGACACCCATTCCCCGATAGATGTACCGTATATTAATGAAAGTGTGTTCGATAGTGTCAGTGAAAAACAGTTTGATATGAGCAAAAGCGAAGAGCTTTCTGTTGTGGTTGTCGATTACGATATGCCCGGAATCAATGGTGTCGAGTTTTGCTCGCGGATAAATAACCCTTGTGTCAGAAAAATATTACTAACCGGTTGTGCTACTCACCGACAAGTTGTGACTGCATTTAATGAAAATATCATTGACTATTATATTGACAAGCAAGAAGAGGACTTGCTAGGCACTGTGCGCGATATAGTGATTGAAATGCAAAAAGAATATTTTCGTAACCGATTACACAAGCTAACTATGTCATTAGTAAAAAACGAGGCCCCCTATTTTTTAGACAGTGCTTTGGCTGATTTTTTTGACTCTACTTGTAAAAAGCTGGGTGTAAAAGAATATTATTTTATTCCTAAGCCATCTCGATTTATTTTGCGAGGTGCCTCCAAGGAATCATTGTTAATTGTTTTAACAGATAAAGATCTGGAAGAGCATATTAATATACTAAGGGATGAAGAAGCTCCTGAAAGTTGGATAGAACGCCTTCAATCAAAACAGTATGTGCCCTATTTTGAAAGTGGAGATGGTTTTTATACTCCAGAAACGCAAAAGTCTCTAGATCCTTTTCTACAAGCAACAATCGTAGAAGGACAAGAGAACTATTACTGTGCTCTTATCGATGCGCCAGCTGAAGATTATTCATTGCCAATTTTAAACTTGAAGACAATTAATATGCTGCACTAACTTTATTTTGTGTGGGATTTTTAAAAAAAAGTTGAAATGTCGTGTGGCTCCCCACAACTGACTGGCAAGTAATGGAGCCACCAAATGCAGTCATTACGGAACGGCAGAAAGCTAGTCCGATACCAGAATTTTTGCCTCGCCTCTTTGTTGTAAAAAACTTATCAAAAATATGAGGTAACACCTCTTTATCTATCCCTGTTCCTGTATCAGTCACTTCTATACGGTTACTGTCTTTGTCTGAGTAAATATAAATATTGACATGACCGCTGCCATTTTTTTGTATGGAATCGTAGGCATTTTTAATCAAATTGATTAGAACAAATGTCAAAAACTCTCTCGACGCATACACCATAAAGTCTCCGTAGACATGTACTTTGCTGGTATACAGCATCGTTTGTTTGCTATTGGTACGGATAACGGCTTCTTCGACACAGTTTTTGACAGAAAACTCATGAAAATCGCTCTTGTCTAAATACTCATATGAAGTGACCGCTAGTAGGTGATCGATGCCATCATTGATTGACCGTGTTTCAACTTTCATCGATTTTGTCACACCTGTCAGTTCAGACAGTATATTTTCTGGAATATTTCTGTTTTCTGGAGAAGTTGTTTTTTTATAATTCTCGACTAGTTCAGGTAAATACTCTGCCAAAATTTGAGACTGAGCCCCCAAGGTTGCTAATGGTGTCCGCATTTCGTGAGCGATGGACGATGCTATCATACGGCTATTATCCATCACCTGATAACGTGTAGTTGCTAATGCCATAATCCCAAGAGAAATAGCAATAAAAATAACGCCTGGAGGGTAGAATTCAACACCATAGTTACATAAGTAATCGACGGCAGCGAAGAAATAGATAAAAAGGCTTGTAATACAATACTGAAGTTTGGTTTTTTCTCCCGCTTGTGCGACCTGTTGTTTCTTATAGGTGATATATAAGCCGCGGCTGACAACAAGACAGGTTTGTAAAACATGTAAAGGGTGAAGTAAGCCCGCCTTGGGATAGTAGCCAAAAAAGAAATCATAGGCTCCATCAATTAAGCCATTGGTTGTAATAAGTGCTACAGCCAATATGCCTGAGAAAATATAAGAGGCGTAGACAAACTTAAGGTCTTTGTATCGGCCGGTCACTTCAGTTAAAAATTGATAAAGGCTGGTTGGTAGAAATAAAATCAAAAGCCAGCCAATTTTAATAATGCCAGAAGCAAACTCTTGGTCTTCTATTTGGAATAGAACTGCCCATGCAAATTGCCAAAAAAAAGTAGTGACACACAATATAAGAAAAGCCGTTGTTATTCGATTTAGGCCTTTCGAATGGACAACATAAAAACCATAAAATAAAAACAGTACGGCAACTAATGCAGGTAAAATTGAGTACATAATAAAGTGTATAACTAGTGTGTTATGGCATGTTTTAGGTGTTTAAAAAAAAGACAGAATGGATTGTTTGCTCAATCGCTAAACTTGTCAATCGAAAAGAAGAGTTGGGTGCCAGATTATTTCGTAATAATAGTTTTGTTCTCAATATGAGATATTTTTGTGTTGTTTAGAAGTGCTTTCGGTCATGCGCTCGGATATTTATTATGTTTTTTTAAATGTAAAATTGTACAAGAAATAAAAGCATTTCTTGCTGATTAGCAATATCAAAAATATATCTAATAAGGGGATGAGTGTATAGCTAAGGTGCTGTAGATGTATAAAGTGTATAACTATAAAGAATGTATAATAAGCAAAACGAGTGTGCTGCCCCAATATATTCTCAAGACAGTAGAATATATTGGAAAATAGTTGGTACCAGAGGCCGGACTCGAACCGGCACGCTTTTAAGGGCGCGGGATTTTGAATCCCGTGTGTCTACCAATTTCACCACTCTGGCAATATTTGTATCTTTGCAGATGTTTCCTTCTGCAGCACTAATGTCCTGCATGTCGACCGTTCTCGGACTCCTGTCCTTCACGGCACTTGTGCTTCCTGCACTTCGATCGCTCCCAAGCTCCTGCTTTCCGCGATACTAATGCGTCCTGCATGTCGGGGCGGGGATTATAACAGTGGCTTGGGTGTCGTCAATACTATCTTGTGACTATCTTTCTGTAAGCATGGTTTTTTCTGGGCTTTTCGGCTACCCTTGCCGCTTTTTTACCTAGTTGTTTTGTATTTTATGCGCCGCCAAGATTTTTCCTATGATTTGCCTGATAATTTGATTGCGCGTGAGCCGGCATCGGAGAGAACGGCCAGCCGTTTGCTATGTCTTGATGGTGAAACAGGACGTTTATCTCATCACCAACAGTTTTCCAATGTTCTGGATCAGTTGCAGGCAGGGGATGTAATGGTCTTTAACGATACTAAGGTCATCCCTGCGCGTTTGTTTGGGCATAAGCTTAGTGGCGGAAAAATTGAGATATTAGTCGAACGTGTATTAACAGAACATCGATTTTTGGCCCATATCCGGGCCAGTAAGTCACCTAAGCCGGATTCAAACTTGGTTTTAGATAATGGTGTTCACGTTAAGGTCATAACTCGGCATGACGCTTTGTTTGAAATCGACTGTGGGGAATCCTCAGTAATACCTCTGTTAGAAGATATTGGGCATATGCCACTGCCTCCTTACATCGATCGTGATGATACACCTGATGATCAGATGCGCTATCAGACTGTATATGGCCGCCACCCCGGTGCTGTTGCTGCTCCGACAGCAGGTTTGCATTTTGATGATGAGTTATTGAAGTCTATTAAGTCGAAAGGTGTTGAGATTGTTTATGCCACCTTGCATGTCGGTGCAGGTACTTTTCAGCCAGTTAGGGTCGATAATATTAATGATCATGCGATGCACTCTGAATGGATGACCATCAGCCCAGAGGCTTGTGATGTGGTAAATAGGGCTAAGTCAGAAGGGCGACGAGTTGTTGCAGTGGGAACAACCAGTGTGCGTTGTTTGGAAACAGCAGCTCAAAAAAGCGAAGATGATACCCTGAGACCTTATCAAGGGGAGACGGATATTTTTATATACCCAGGCTATGTCTTTCGACAGGTAGATGCATTGATTACTAATTTTCACTTATCGGAGTCGACGTTATTAATGTTGGTATCTGCCTTTGCGGGTTACGAGAATATTAAGCATGCTTATCAGGAGGCTGTGAATCAGTCGTATCGCTTCTTCAGTTATGGTGATGCTATGTGGATGACCTGTAATCCATTAGCGCCGACTGAAAAAATCACATCGAGTAGTTAAAAGACCTTTTAGAGTAATATTTTTAGAGAGAGTTATTCATGACATCACGGCAATGTTTTATGCAGTTTGAAACAGATACTACCGATGGTAAGGCCCGCCGTGGTCGTCTTCGGTTTCCTCGTGGTACCGTGGAGACACCCGCCTTTATGCCGGTAGGCACTTATGGCACCGTAAAGGGAATGACGCCGCGTGATATTGAGTCCATTGGTGCGCATATTATTTTAGGTAATACTTTTCATCTGATGTTGCGTCCGGGAACTGAAGTGATTGAGAAGCATGGCGACTTGCATGACTTTATGCAGTGGCAAGGGCCAATTCTGACAGACTCCGGTGGTTTTCAGGTATTCAGTTTAGGCAAATTGCGTAAAATTACGGAACAGGGGGTGACATTTCAGTCGCCTGTTGATGGCAGTAAAGTTTTTATGGGGCCGGAAGAGTCTATCGATGTGCAGCGTAAATTAGGCTCCGACATTGTAATGATTTTTGATGAATGCACGCCGTACCCTGCTACTGAAAAGCAAGCACAGGAATCCATGCAGCTATCTTTACGTTGGGCAAAACGAAGTCTGGATGCTCATGGAGATAATCCATCCGCATTGTTTGGTATTGTGCAAGGCGGCATGTATGAGAATCTGCGTGACGAGTCTCTGGAGGGCCTAGTGGAAATGAATTTTGATGGTTATGCTATCGGCGGTTTGTCTGTTGGGGAACCTAAAGACGATATGGTACGTGTGCTTGATCATATCGCCTGTAAAATGCCCGCTGATAAACCCCGCTATCTCATGGGGGTTGGCAAGCCTGAAGATATTGTTGAGGCTGTTCGTCGAGGCGTCGACATGTTTGATTGTGTGATGCCAACTCGTAATGCGCGTAATGGGCATTTATTTACCCACGATGGTGTGATTAAAATTCGTAATGCCAAGCATCGCCATGATATTGCTCCTCTAGATGCTGATTGTTCCTGTTATACCTGTCAGAATTTCTCTCGTAGCTATTTGCATCATTTGGACAAGTGTGGGGAAATGTTGGGTGCACAGTTAAATACAATTCACAATCTGCACTACTATCAACAGTTGATGTCAGAGTTGCGTAATGCGATCAATCAGCACCAGCTTGATGATTATGTTCAGGCATTTTATCAGCGTCAGGGCAAAGAAGTGCCGGACATTGTTTGAAACTGAATAATTGTCCCCATATAGGCTAAGACCAAAGCACAATAAGTCGGTATAATCGCGCCGCACAGGACGTGAAAGTGCCATTAAGGGCAGGAGCCCGATAACGGTCATAGTACAGATTTATCTGTTTACAATAAGTTTTCCTATCTATACGGAAGACTAAATTGCCGTGAAATGAAATATAGAAGAGCTGCCACCATACAGATTTCACAACTCTATAGGCGCCAAGGATATAGTGATATTAACTAGATAGGCTCTACCGTACAGAAAAAGAACATGTAAATGGTAAGTGTAATAAATACACTACCTTAACCCATAAATGACCATAAAATTGCACTAACCTATGTTAAATCGTTACCCCCTGTGGAAAAACTTACTTATTCTCGGCGTAGTCACGCTAGGATTTTTATTCTCAGCTGCGAACTTGTATGCGCCTGACCCTGCTGTACAGATATCAGGAACATCGAGTTCTTTAGTCATTAACGAGCGTGATGTAAAAAAAGCAACTGCGGTGTTAGAGGCTAATAACATTGAGTATTTTGGCGAAACGCATACCGATAAAAGTGCATTAATTCGTTTGCGCGATAAGGATGTTCAGCTAAAAGCAAAAGAGTTAATCAAGCAAGCCGTTGGGGATGATTATATCGTTGCATTAAATTTAGCCCCTACAACACCTCAATGGCTCGATAACTTGGGCGCGAACCCAATGAAGCTTGGTTTGGATTTGTCAGGAGGTGTGCACTTCCTAATGGAAGTCGATACTGGGGCATTGCTTTCTGCTCGATTAGAGTCTATAGAGAGCCAGGCAAAAAGCGAATTGCGCAAAGCTCGCCTTCGCTATCAGTCACTTCTTGTGACTAAGGATAATCGTCTCGTCGCCCGTTTCACTAAGGAAGATATTCGAGATCAAGCGGCCTCTTTGATGCGCAGTGAATACCAGCAGTTTATTTTTGAAAGTTTGGATGAAGATGATTCCTTTCTGATTCAAGGCACAATGCTTGAGCAAGAAATTACTAACATCGAAGACTATGCGGTCAATCAGAATTTGACCACTTTACGTAATCGAGTGAACGAATTGGGTGTCTCTGAACCTATTGTTCAACGTCAAGGACGCAATAGAATTGTTGTTGAGTTGCCTGGTGTGCAAGATACTGCTGAAGCTAAGCGTATTATTGGTAAAACGGCTAACTTGGAATTTCGTTTAGAAGCGGAGTCAGGTTCGCTGGCTTCTACTCGTGAGCAGTTTGAATTTCGTGACGGTAGCGGCCAAAGGGCAAATTTGGAACGCCGTGCTGTTGTTACCGGTGATAATGTTACCGGTGCTCAAGCGAGCTTTGACCCCGAGACTAGCCAGCCTCAAGTAAATATAACATTGAGTAGTGATGGTGGTACAAGTATGTTCCACTCAACGGTAAAAAATGTTGGCCGTCGCTTAGGTGTGTTATTTATTGAATATAAAACCCGGACGCAGGATGCAAGTGGTAATAAATTAGAAGAACCTATTCAGATTGTTGAGAAAAAAATTATTAGTCTGGCAACCATTCAAAGTGCACTTAATGCGGACTTTAGAATTACTGGGCTTGAAAATACGGCTGAAGCCTCAGAGCTGGCGTTGTTACTTCGCTCTGGTGCGCTGGCAGCACCAATGCAATTTGTTCAAGAAAGTACTATCGGCCCATCGTTGGGTGAAGAAAATATTAAGTTGGGTGTAACATCAGTACAAATAGGTTTGCTATTAGTTTTAGTCTTTATGTTGGTTTTCTATAAGGTATTTGGTTTTGCAGCGAATATTGCTTTGGCTGTAAATCTAGTGTTGTTGGTTGCTGTGATGTCAATTTTTGGAGCCACACTGACTTTGCCGGGTATCGCAGGTATCGTTCTGACGGTGGGTATGGCCGTTGACGCGAATGTATTAATTTTCTCTCGTATCAAAGAGGAACTGGCGAATGGCTTATCTCCACAGCAAGCAATTAATGCAGGTTTTGACCGTGCTTTTACAACAATCCTAGATGCGAATTTAACCACATTAATTGTTGCCGTCATTCTTTACGGGGTAGGTACTGGGTCAGTTAAAGGCTTTGCGATTACCTTGGCAATCGGTATTTTAACGTCGATGTTTACCGCTATATTAGGTACTCGTTCTATTATTAATTTGATTTACGGTGGTCGTACCGTGAAAAAGCTTTGGATATAAGGGGTACGATCAATGGGTGAATCAACAAGAAATAATAATGGTGTAACAGGCAACATTGTTAATTTTATGGGGCAGCGTAAAGTTGCATTGATCTTTTCTGCAGTATTGTTGTTGAGCTCAATAGTTTCTTTAGCGGTCAATGGCTTGCAGTTTGGTTTAGATTTTACTGGTGGCTTGCAGATCGAGGCTCGATACAGTGAGTCGGCAGACCTCAAAAAAGTGAGGGGTGTTTTAGCTGAAAATGGCTTTAAAGATGCGGTTGCCGTTAATTTTGGTTCAGATAAAGACCTGAAAATAACTACTCAGCAGGATCGGGTTGATCTTATCAAGGCTCAGCTGTCTAAAATAGTAGATGGGCTCTCTTCTGAAAATATAACGGTTAATCAAATAGCAAGTCGCAGTGATGAGCGGTTACCTAATGGTGGTTTAATCATTGATATAGTAGGTGACTCTTCTGTCAGTAATAATATTGACCGTGGTTTATCAGATATTAATTTAGATCGTTATTCACTAACGAGTGTAGAGGAGGGTTCATTTTCTGTTATTAGTGAAAATGGTATCCAGGTAGTCACAGAAACGTTAGTAGCGAATACGCTTATGTTATCTACGGATGGAGATGTCACAATAAAGCGAACCGAGTTTATTGGGCCTCAGGTAGGTGATGAGCTTCGTGACCAAGGCGGCATTGGTTTGCTTTTCGCTCTGGCCGTTGTAATGGTTTATGTTGCATTGCGTTTTCAGTTTAAATTCTCTGTAGGTGCGGTAGCAGCATTAATTCATGACGTGATTATTGTTTTAGGGTTTTTCTCAATTTTTAAATTGGATTTTGATTTAACGGTACTTGCTGCTGTGTTGGCAGTTATTGGTTACTCTCTCAATGATACGATTGTTGTTTCAGATCGAATTCGTGAAAACTTTCGTAAGGTTCGTAAGGGGACTTCGGAAGATGTGATTAATATATCGTTGACTCAAACGTTAGGAAGAACCTTGGTAACATCTTTAACGACCTTATTAGTATTGTTGGCGCTTTTCTTTTTTGGTGGTGAATTAATTCATGCGTTTTCAGTAGCTTTGATTATCGGTATTGTAATTGGTACTTATTCTTCAATTTACGTTGCAGCAAATATTCTTTTGTTGATGCATATTACGAAAGAAGATTTAATGGTGCCCGAGAGAGAAGGCGCAGAGTTAGACGAACTGCCTTAAATTCCCATGATAGTTTCTTTGTAACCCCGGCCTTAAGAGTGCTGGCTTGGGGTTATTCATAGAATAAAAATATATTCCATATCTCCTTTTCGGTTTCTCTTTCCTCTGTATTTACGTCTGTTGACTACTCTAGTTGCTTAGGGTGGTTTATTATTGCATTATCACTAGAACGAACTGATATAGATCAATTAAAAACAGGAAGTATCGGATGAGTCTATGGTTACCTGAAGATAATGCATTTATTGATAACCCAGAACTATTAAAAGATACGCTGTCTCGCTATCGGCGGTTACTGAATGGGGGTGGGTACGCATTCTGGGAGTGGGGGTTAACGAATGGCAGTTATCGATGTGGGGGCAGTTTTTGGGAGAAGCTAGGTCATCAGGACATTGATGCACCACTAACATCGACTGAATTTATTCAAGAATATGTACACCCTGATGATTTTGGGTTTGTTTATAACGCGTTAATGGATCATCTGCGCCACAATACTCCAGTCGATATTGTTTATCGGATCAGGGCGGCAGATGGCACTTACTGGTGGACACAAGCATCTGCAAGTTCTACACGTGATGGTTCTGGTCGTGTGACTCATATGACCGGTGTAAATTTTGACCTTTCACATCTAAAAGAAACCGAAAAAGCGCTACGGCTTTCAGAGTCTCGTCATGAGCGTGTGTTGGCATCATCTAATGATGGTATTTGGGAGTGGTCGGCAACCGACGCCAGTACTAATCCTAAAAAAGCTGGGCGAGTTGGTAAATTCCATACCTCTTACAGCTTCTGGGAGCATTTAGGCTACAGTGAGGTAGAAATTGACGCCCTACCTGAAAATGAACGTCTATCTATTTGGAAATCCCATATTCATCCTCATGACTTGCAAAAGCTGCATCATGTTTTAATGAAGCATTTTGTCACGAAGCAGCCGATTGATTTCGAGTATAGAATGTTTGGTGAGAAGGGTAAGATGTTCTGGATGCGCACCAGAGGTAATAGTATTTTCAATATTCATGGTCGCATGATTTTGATGTCTGGAATTAACATCAATATTACCCAGCTCAAAGAATCTGAAGAGCGTGTACGCAAGGCGCGAGATGAAGCTGAAAAGGCTAATCAATCCAAATCAAATTTCCTATCCAGTATAAGCCATGAATTGCGCACGCCTTTAAATGCAATTTTAGGTTTTTCACGATTGCTTGCAACTGATAAAACACTAAAGCCTACACATATAGAAAATGCAGAGTATATCAACGATGCAGGAAAGCATTTGTTGAGATTGATTAATGATGTGTTGGATCTTGCTCAAATTGAAGCAGAGAAATTGTCGTTATCAATGGAAGCTGTATTGCCTGCTCAGTTGGTAGAAGAGAGTTTTAAATACTGTAAAGCGTCTGCGGAAGAAAATCAGATTTCTTTAATGTTTGATCAACGCCAGGCTCAAAATTTAGTAATTCAAGTTGACCCTATTCGATTGCGTCAGTGCCTACTGAATTTAATCAGTAATGCGGTGAAGTATAATGTGGCTGGTGGTGAAGTTGTCGTGCATTTTGCTAAAGACAGCCAAAACTTGATTATATCGGTTAGTGATACTGGTCCGGGTATTCCCGAAGAAAAGCAGTCATCTTT
Source organism: uncultured Pseudomonadales bacterium (assembly GCA_947487765.1). GTDB lineage: Bacteria > Pseudomonadota > Gammaproteobacteria > Pseudomonadales > Cellvibrionaceae > CANLBN01. The sequence goes on from CANKXO010000005.1 coordinate 182,744, forward strand.
ATTTGAGATGTTTAATCGTTTGGGTGCTGAGCGCTCGGCAATTGAGGGTAGTGGTTTAGGTTTAGTTCTGACGAAACAACTAGCAGCTGCAATGGGTGGAGATTTACTTTATTGTGATGAAAGTGCTCCTGGCGCATGTTTTAAATTATCCTTTCCTATCGCTGCTGATGCTAGTTTAAATAAACCTCAAGCGCAGCAGGTCGAAAACGATAAAACTAAAAAAATCGAATTGCTATTTCCTGAATCGAAAAATATTTTTTATATAGAAGATAACGAGTCAAATATACGGTTGTTGGATGCATGGTTGGAACCGTACTCTCAACTAACGCTTCTTTCTCAAGCAGATCCTTTTTTGGGGCTTTATGAAATCAGGTCAAAATTACCCGATATGATTTTGCTTGATATTAATTTGCCAGGAATAAGTGGTTACGAAATTTTGAAGGTGCTTAAGCAAGATCCTCTTACTTATCATCTACCTGTGGTAGCTTTGTCTGCAAGTGCTATGGCAACAGATGTTGAGAAGGGCTTGAAGATGGGGTTTGATGAATATTTAACGAAACCGCTAGATATTGATAAGCTTGCTTCCGTATTTAATCGCTTCTTTAGCAGCAAAGCTGCTTAAAGAGCCTCTATTTAAGAGGCTTTTATTTTTAGTTCTATACGTCTTTTAGGTTTTTACCTGTGATGGAGACGAGCGCCTTAAAAACTTTTGCAGGAGCACAGACAATATTGCCTGTTTCCATCATGCTGTTTCCGCCTTGAAAGTCACTCACAAACCCTCCGGCTTCTTTGACTAATAGAATGCCTGCAGCAATATCCCAAGGTTGTAGTTTCATTTCCCAAAAGCCGTCATAGCGGCCGGCAGCTACATAAGCAAGGTCCAGTGAGGCTGAGCCCATACGTCGTATCCCAGCACTTTGCTGTTGTAATATGTCTTCCATACTTTGTAAGTAAGGTGTCAGGTGATCCATTGTTTTCCCATTGAATGGAATGCCTGTAGCGATTAAAGCTCCTGAGAGGCTTTTGCGATCAGAAACGCGAATGCGGCGCCCGTTTAACGCAGCTCCTTTACCTCGTGTGGCGGTAAATTCTTCTCGTTTAATTGGGTCAAGTATAACGCCATGTTCTATTTTGCCTTTGTATAAGCAGGCAATAGAAATTCCGTAGTGAGGGATACCCTTTATAAAGTTTGTGGTGCCATCAATGGGGTCAATAATCCACTCGTAATCAGGATTTTTACCTTCAGTGATACCGCTTTCTTCGCCATGAAAGCCGTGGTCGGGATACGCTTTGCGCAAGTGGTAAATAATCTCTTTCTCTACCGCTCTATCTACTTCAGTGACATAGTCATTTTTCGACTTTTCTTCGATTTGAATAACGTCACGATGTTGTATTGCTTTTTCTAACACTTCAGCGCCTTTACGAGCAGCTCTTAGCGCCATATTCAACATTGGTTCCATAGGGAAAACTCACCAGTAAATAGAATAAACAGAGATGATGCTAGATCATTCGGAATGGGCGCGCAGTATAACGGATAGTTTTCGGGTTTTACAGACGTTAAGTAATGGATGTTAGGGGGTAGGGCATAATCTATTGTAGAATGCGCCGCTTATTTTATCCTCTTACTAATATATACCGTAAAATCATGACCTCAGATCAGGCAACCATTACAACAGAATCCCAAGCGATATTGGATAATATACGTATAGTATTAGTTAATACTAGTCATCCTGGGAACATTGGCGCTGTTGCTAGAGCAATGAAAAATATGGGGCTAAGTCAATTATATTTAGTTGACCCCAAAGAATATCCGTCAGAGCAGGCAGAATGGCGGGCATCAAATGCAGTAGATGTATTGTCATCAGCACATGTTGTGAATCATTTAGATGAGGCTATTGCAGAATGTGGTCTCGTTATTGGCACCAGCGCCCGTGAGCGTCGTATTCCATGGCCATTATTTACCCCTAGAGAATGCGGTGAGCGTTCAATTGTTGAAGCAGCTGAGCATCCAGTAGCCATTGTCTTCGGCCGCGAAGATCGCGGCTTAACCAATGAAGAGTTACATAAGTGCCATTATCATGTCCATATTCCTTCCAATCCTGAGTACAGCTCACTCAATATTGCTGCTGCCGTTCAGGTGGTTGCGTATGAGCTACGTGTCACTTGCTTAACGAGTCAGCAGTCGGGTAAGCCATTACACTTTGATGATTGGGATATGCCGCCGGCTAATTCAGAGGCTTTGGAAAATTATTATGAGCATTTGCAGGAAACCTTACAAAAGCTGAATTTTATCCAGCCGGATAACCCCCGTCAGACAATGACACGATTAAGACGATTATATAATCGCGTACGATTAGATGAGATGGAATTGGCAATTATGAGGGGTATGCTGACATCAATTCAAAACTATATCTTTCACACAAATAAGCGAATAGAAAAGCTCGAGTCTGAGAAAGGGGAGGGTTAATAAAACCTACTAAAATGCTCTGTTATATACTTGACTAAAAAAGTAGGTTATTGCACAATGCGACTAATTGCAGTGTAACAAAGGTCTAAAAGACTATGCGTTTAACCACAAAAGGCCGCTATGCGGTGACAGCTATGCTCGATCTGGCTATTCATGCTGATAAAGGGCCGGTTAGCTTGGCAGATATATCTAAGCGACAAGAAATATCGCTGTCATATCTGGAGCAACTGTTTTCGAAATTGCGCAAATCGGATCTAGTGAGCAGTGTTCGAGGTCCTGGGGGCGGCTATCAGTTAAGCCGTGCTTTAGACGGCATTTTTGTAGCTCAGATTATTGACGCTGTTAATGAGTCAATCGATGCTACTAATTGTAATGGCAAAGGTAATTGTAACAATGGTGAGATCTGTTTGACCCATCATTTGTGGGAAGATCTCAGTGCACAGATACACAATTTTTTGAGCAATATTAGCTTGGCCAATCTTGTTGCACGTAGAGATGTTAAGGCAGTTTCCGAACGTCAGGATCGCCAGGAGCAAGCAGAAAACTCTGATGAATTAAGCTCGACAATAGATGTTATTTCTTCGTCACAACTGATTTAACTGTAAGGTTTATACTGAAAAAGGTTTATATATAAGATGTCTTTAAAATTACCTATTTACTTTGATTATTCTGCCACTACACCTGTCGACCCTCGTGTTGCTGAAGCAATGATGAATTGTTTAACAATGGCGGGGAATTTTGGTAACCCTGCATCTCGATCTCACGCATATGGTTGGAAGGCAGAAGAAGCTGTTGAGGAAGCCCGACAGAATGTTGCAGATTACTTAAATGCCGATGCTCGTGAAATCGTCTGGACGAGTGGCGCAACTGAATCAGATAATTTGGCAATTAAGGGGCTTGCCCATTTTAATCAAAAACGTGGTAAACATATTATTACCTCTAAAATTGAGCATAAAGCGGTTTTGGATACCTGTCGTCAGTTGGAGAGAGAAGGGTTTGACGTCACTTATCTGGATCCTGATAGTGATGGTTTAATCGCTCCACAAGTAGTTGCTGACGCCATTCGTGAAGATACAACTGTTGTGTCATTAATGCATGTTAATAACGAAATAGGTGTTATTAATGATATTGCTGCTATTGGTGAAATTTGCCGCGAGAGAAAAGTCTTTTTCCATGTTGATGCGGCTCAGAGCCCTGGCAAGTTAGCTATTGATGTTGAAGCGATGAAAATAGATGCAATCTCTCTTTGTGCCCATAAAGTTTATGGCCCGAAAGGTATCGGTGCCCTTTATGTTAGACGTAAGCCAAGAGTCAGATTAGAAGCTCAAATTCATGGCGGTGGGCATGAGCGTGGTATGCGTTCTGGTACGTTGCCTACGCACCAAATTGTTGGTATGGGCGAATCCTTCCGTTTAGCAAAGCTAGAAATGGATCAGGATAGAGAGCATGCGATTAAACTTCGTGATCGCTTTTTGGCTGGTATTAAAGATATGGAAGAAGTTCATATCAATGGCTCATTCGAACAGCGTGTTCCTCATAATATGAATGTTAGCTTTGCTTTCGTCGAAGGTGAATCATTGATTATGTCTTTGAAGGATTTGGCTGTTTCATCGGGATCTGCTTGTACGTCTGCTAGCTTGGAGCCTTCATATGTGCTACGTGCTTTGGGTTTGAATGATGAGCTTGCTCATAGTTCATTACGATTCAGCTTTGGTCGTTTTACAACAGAAGAAGAAGTAGATCATGCTATTGGTCAAGTTCATATGGCTGTGGACAAATTGCGAGAATTATCACCACTTTGGGATATGTACAAAGATGGTATTGATTTAAATACGATAGAGTGGGCTGCCCACTAATTGATTGTTAAATAGATTTTGCTGAGTGGAGAAATAGAATGGCTTACAGTGAAAAAGTAATTGATCATTACGAAAACCCTCGTAATGTAGGCAAGTTGGACGATAAGTCAGACAACGTAGGCACTGGTATGGTGGGTGCTCCCGCGTGCGGTGATGTGATGCGTCTACAAATCCAGGTCAGTGATGAAGGCATTATTGAAGATGCTAAATTCAAGACCTATGGTTGTGGTTCTGCTATTGCCTCCAGTTCGTTATTAACAGAGTGGGTAAAGGGAAAAACCTTAGATGAAGCGGGCGAAATTAAAAATACGCAAATTGCTGAAGAGCTTGCATTGCCACCAGTAAAAATTCATTGCTCTGTGCTGGCGGAAGATGCAATCAAAGCTGCAATCACCGACTTGCGTGAAAAGCGAGATCAGTAATCACTGCCTGTTTAATTTTCAGGGGTGTTTGTGTTTAAAAGTAATGGCGCGAAATGATAATTTAATAATAGCTGGATGAGTTTAATGTTATGGCCTTGTTAATGACTGAGTCTGCAAAACAGCATATTGCAAAGCAAATGCAAAACCGTGGCAAAGGTCTTGGTATTCGTGTAGGTATTAAAACAGCGGGTTGTTCAGGTTTATCCTACGTATTGGAGTTTGTTGATGAGCCAGCAGAAGAAGATGAAGTTTTTGATCAAGGTAGTTTTAGCTTAGTCGTTGACCCTAAAAGTTTGGTTTATCTAGACGGTACGGAGTTGGATTTTGTCAAAGAAGGGCTAAATGAAGGCTTTCAATTTAATAATCCAAATATGAAAAGTGAATGTGGTTGTGGTGAAAGTTTTCACGTTTAATTAGTACTATTGATATAGTTTTTACTCCGGTGCGTTAGCGCCGGTTTTTGTTTTGATGATGGGTGTTTATGGATTTTTCTCAAAACTATTTTGAGCTCTTTGGTATTCCTAAAGCATTTTTAGTTGATACCATGATGTTGGCCGATAAATATCGGCAATTACAAAAAGAGTTACATCCTGATAAGTTCGCGAATAAAAGTGCGAGTGAGCAGCGTTTATCTGTTCAGTTTTCATCTCATATTAATACTGCTTACCAAACATTAAAGTCGCCGCTGTTGTGTGCTGAATATTTATTGGAGCTGGCAGATTTTCCCGTTAATAGTCATTCCCTTACCATTGATGATAGTGCTTTTTTATATAAACAAATGGAGTGGCGAGAAGGGTTAGCGGACTTGTCAGCTGAAATTAGTTCGCCTTCACTTGATGTGATGTCCACTACTAAGCAATTGGAAGCACTGATGTTAGAGGTTGTCGACGAACGCCAGCAATTATTAGAAAGTTTCGAAGCATACTTTCATCAACAGAAACTTAATGAAGCAAAGCAAGCCGTTGCAAAATTACACTTTGTTGAGAAAATGCTAAGTGAGATTGACCGTTTAGAAGAGAGTTTGCTTGATTAATTTACTGAGAGCTTTGTGTTGAGTGTTACAAAGCGGTTGAGTATTCAAAAAGGTAGTTTTTATGGCTTTATTACAAATTGCTGAGCCAGGGCAATCCCCGGAGCCCCATGCGTTGAAGCGTGCGGTGGGCATAGACTTAGGAACCACTAATTCTTTGGTTGCGACGGTGCGTAATAATCGTGCAGAAACATTGTCTGACATTGATGGAAGAGTGTTATTGCCTTCTGTGGTGCGTTATACGCAAGAGGGTGTTGTCGTTGGTCATGAAGCAAAAGCAGCCGCAGCGATTGACCCTCTAAATACATTGATTTCAATTAAACGTCTAATGGGGCGTGGCAACGAAGAGTTGCAGAATCAAGAAAAGCAGTTTTCGTATCGTTTTGTCAGTAATAATTCCGTTGTTCCTCACATTGAAACTGCGGGAGGTATTAAAACCCCGATAGAAATATCCGCAGAAATTTTGTCCGAACTCGCGATGAGAGGAAAGGAAACTCTGGGTGGAGAGTTAGACGGTGTTGTGATCACGGTTCCAGCCTATTTTGATGACGCGCAACGGCAAGCGACAAAAGATGCTGCGAGTATTGCGGGGTTGAATGTGCTGCGCCTGCTCAATGAGCCAACTGCAGCAGCGGTCGCTTATGGACTGGATAAGCAGGATAGTGGTGTTATAGCCATTTACGATCTGGGTGGTGGTACTTTCGATATTTCTATTTTGCGCTTAACAAAGGGTGTTTTTGAAGTCTTGGCTACAGGAGGTAACTCGGCTCTTGGGGGCGATGATTTTGACTATGCCATTATGCAATGGGTCTGTGAGCAACTATCAACTGAGCAGACACCTCTGACGGTTGAGGAGCTATCACCAGAACAGGAGCGTGAGTTATTAACCTTGTCTTGTGATTTGAAGGAGCAGCTAACGGATAAGTCTACTGCTGTTATATCCTACAAAAAAAATGACATTGAATTAACACGTGAACAGCTAAATCAATTAATTGATCCGTTGATTGCAAAGACTTTGTTGGCTTGTAAGCGCAGCTTACGTGATGCCGGTATTGATAAGGCTGATATTGCTAATGTTGTTATGGTGGGCGGTTCAACACGTAATTTGCGAGTGCGTCAAAATGTTGCTGAGTTATTCGAGTGTGAACCCTTAGTTGATATTGACCCTGATCGAGTAGTTGCAATGGGAGCGGCATTGCAGGCGGATATTCTAGTCGGGAATAAACCCGATAGTGATTTATTATTGCTAGATGTTGTACCTTTATCATTAGGGTTGGAGACCATGGGTGGTTTGGTCGAAAAAGTGATTCATCGTAACACGACAATTCCGGTAACTAAGGCGCAAGAATTTACAACGTTTAAAGACGGACAAACGGCAATGTCCATTCATGTGTTGCAAGGCGAAAGAGAATTGGTTTCTGATTGTCGTTCTTTGGCGCGCTTTGAGCTGCGAGGCATTCCACCTATGGTTGCAGGTGCTGCGCATATTCGTATTACTTTCCAGGTCGATGCTGATGGCTTGTTGAGTGTCAATGCAGAAGAAACTTCTACAGGTGTTGCTGCTGAAATAATAGTTAAGCCTTCATATGGTTTAAGTGATGATGAAGTAACGGATATGCTGAGGGATTCTTTTTCCAATGCTAAGCGTGATATTGAAATACGAGCTCAACGAGAGCAGCAGGTTGAAGCAGAAAGGTTAATCGAAGCTCTCTCAATAGCGTTAGAAGAGGATGGGCAGGAATTGTTATCTGCCGATGAATTTAAGGCTCTATCGTTAGCAATTGATAATTTGAAACGTTCTCATAACGAAGATGGTGCTGATAAGATTCGAGCTGAAATAGAAAGAGTCAATGGTCTTTCTGATGCATTTGCGGCAAGACGTATGGATAACAATATTAAGAAAGCGTTATCGGGTCACCATCTAAATGAGTTTGATAATACCTCGTTATAATTTTATTAAATACGTTACTAAGCAGGTTTTATATTATGCCAAAAATTGTTTTCCTACCTCATGAAGAAATTTGCCCAGAAGGCGCAGCTATTGATGTTGAGGCAGGTGAGAGTATTTGTCGGGCTGCATTGCGTAACGGTATAGAAATTGAGCATGCTTGTGAAATGAGCTGTGCTTGTACAACATGCCACGTTATTATTAGAGAGGGTTATGACTCCCTTGACGAACCTGATGAGCTTGAAGATGATTATTTGGATAAAGCGTGGGGTTTAGAGCCTGATTCGCGGTTAAGCTGTCAGTCAATTGTTGCAGATAAAGATTTAATTGTTGAGATACCCAAATATACAATTAATATGGTGTCGGAGAACCACTAGTATTAAATTCTTGCAGTATTTTATTGATGTTTATAGATCTGAATTCAACGCTGTAAGTATTTTTTAATAATTTAAAGGTGAGTCTATGTCATTAGTGTGGACAGATATACAAGATATTGCGATTGAGCTAAGTGATGCTAAGCCAGATGTTGACCCTACTTATGTAAACTTTGTTGATTTACGTAATTGGGTGATGGAGTTGCCTGATTTTAATGATGATCCTAATCGCTGCGGGGAAAAAATCCTAGAAGGGATTCAGGCGGCTTGGATAGAAGAGGCTAAATAGATTTTTCAAATTAACCTGCAAATCGATGTGCATGTAAGCCGGTCACTCCCGGCTTAAAGCTAATAATGGAGTCGGCATATTGACTGTTTTTGCGGCTTTGTTTTAATGACTGAGAGCCGGAAGTAACAATAAATAGCTGGTCTAAATTACTACCTCCAAATGTACAATATTTAATTCCTGGTGCAGCAATCTTTATCTTTTCAATACAATCGCCATGTTTGTTAAAACGGCTAATAAGTCCTGCGTTGCGATGACATACCCATAAAAAATCTTCATTATCGACACAGAGTCCATGTGGATATCCTTCCGCTTTAGAAATTCGGCAAAGATTATAAGTTTCTACTGGCTGCCTTTGTTCATTAAGCTTAGTTGCATAAATATATCGAGTGACTCCTGAGCTCTGGTATAGCATTGAGCCGTCTTTAGAAAAAGCAGGTGGTGCAGTGCAGTTCCATCCATCGCCAATGACGCGTTTCATATCCATTTTCGCACTTAAATGATACAAGTTACCTGGTTTTCCGGAAGGGTCTTTTGGATGGGTGAACGACCAATAATTCCCATAGTTATCCGTTACGCCTGCAATGGTTTCTTTATTGGTTGAGAAAGGTTCAGGCTTTGAAATATATTTAACTTGTCGAGTCTGTATGTCATAAAAACCAATGCCATCTTCAAGTGTTGCAATAAATCCGTTGTTGACTCGAGGTGATAAGCTCAATATAGGCGCATCTAATACGTACTCGGTAACTTCTTGGCTTGGTTCGTGGTACTGATAAAGTTTTTGATTCCCATGGTCAACCCAGAATAAGGATTGTTGGCTATCGATCCAGACGGGTTGTCCATTGTCACTATTTTCTAATGTTGTAATGCAATGAAATTGCGTCATAAGCGATTTCTGGCTATTCGAATTATTACTATTTTTATTTTGCTCTGAGTTTATTTAGAAAAAGCTCGATGAATCACTTATCTATAACAGAGAAAACGATATTATTTGTCGAAACAATTATATTGGTAACGTTTACATTTGGTCAATCATATCAGAAAGGTACTGCAAAGTATAAACAAACAGGATCAGGATGTGATGGGGCTAGTGGAATTACGAATAATGAGTTTGTGCTCATAAGTTGTGGGGTCGCTGCTCGTTGGTTGGCCATCAATTAACTTGTAGAGTAAGGCCATTGCTTCAGCGCCAATAACGTCCATGGGCTGTTTAATCGTTGTCAGGGGAGGAGAAGTGATTTCTGTATAGCGGGTATCGTTAAAGCCAATAACAGAGATGTCATCTGGTATTTTCATTCCTTCGGCTTTTATCCAGTGTAGGCTTTCTATGGCTGTATAGTCATCAGCGCAAAAAATTGCTGTTGGTGTTGGCTTTGTGCCGAGCAGTAAACGTAGCTTTTCTTGTAGGTTAAGTGTGTGTTGGTGGGAAGGGATAATTCGCCCTGACAATGATAATCCAGCAGTGGTCATCGCTTGAGAAAAGCCTTTTTGTTGTTCACTAATGGTTAGAGGACTGTAATTATTAGCGATAAATGCAATGGAGCTATGGCCTAAGCTTATAAAGTACTCTGTTGCTTCTTGTACGGCCTGACAGTAATCAATAGATAAATATGACAGGCGGTTACCATTGAGGAGAGAGTGGGGTTCACTGATTAACACAATGGGTAGCGTGCTATCAATTTTGTGAGCTGACTCTTTGGGCAACCCTACGAGTAGTATAAATCCATCTGCTTGTTTGCAGCGGATCATATTTTGATAGTAGTCCAGCGACAAACTGTTGAACTCGGCCTCTTTTACCAGAAGTGTATAGCCATTGTCATTGGCAGACTTGTTGAGTTGCTTAATAAGAGACTCATAGCGAGGTGAGCTTATTTTAGGAATAACAGCGATAATTAGCCCTGTCTTGCCTCTACGAAGGTTTTGCGCCAATGTATTGGGTGTGTAATTTAATCGCTTAATCGCTTGCTGTACTTTTTCTCGTGTTTCTTTGCTCACCTGATTAGGGTTGTTAAAGAAGCGCGATACAGTTGCAATAGATACGCCGGCGGCATGAGCGACTTTTTTTATTGACATAGTTTAAGGTAAAAATTGTTGATCAATAGAGGTGCCTCTACTAATGCATTTTTCTTATTTAATAGCAGGAGTCTATTTGTAGCTTTTTTAACTATCATGTGCAATATAATTAACGTTTTTTTTGATTTTTTGGCGCGCATTACATCTTTTTATGTGGGTTTTAAGTTATTTATTACTTTTCGTTATCTTTTTAAGTTTTTACTGCGATTAAATGCATAATGTGCCTGTTGTTTTTATTGATCGTTTTTTTGAGTTTTAAGTATGTTTAGGCGTTGTTTGATTAATCCGCAGCAGCCTATTGCTGTATAGCTTATAAATCCTTACAATATCGCCCGCTTCGACCCTAGGGGTGTCTTATTATTTTCTGGCATAAACAGATGATGTTTACCCTTAAATTAAATGTTTCCTAGAAGACCATTCATTTTCTTAATTAATCTATTCGTTATATTCAGGAGAACACTGTCGTGACAGTTGAACGTACACTTTCCATCATTAAGCCTGACGCCGTTGCAAAAAATGTAATTGGTGAAATCATCGCCCGTTTTGAACAAGCCGGCCTAAAGATCGCTGCTGCAAAATTGCAACAACTATCACGTGAACAAGCTGAAGGCTTTTATGCTGAGCATAAAGAGCGACCTTTTTTTCCTGCATTAGTAGAATTTATGACTTCAGGTCCTGTTGTTGTTCAGGTGCTGGAAGGTGAAAATGCTATCGTTAAAAATCGTGAATTGATGGGGGCAACCAACCCACAAGAAGCGGAAGCTGGAACTATACGTGCCGACTTTGCGCAATCTATCGATGCGAATGCAGTGCACGGCTCTGATTCCCCTGAATCCGCTGCAAGAGAAGTAAGCTATTTCTTTGATGATAGTGAGGTTTGCGCACGCTAACTATAGCGTGACAATATCATGCCCGTTGAGTCGCAACCGGAATCTAGCGTAGAAGAGCAAAAGGTTAATTTGCTCGGACTTTCCCCTTCTGAGATGGTTGCTTTCTTTGAATCTGTTGGCGAAAAAAGCTTTCGCGCGACTCAACTTATAAAGTGGATTCATCAAAATGGGGTCGATGACTTCGATGCCATGTCTAACTTAAGTAAGCCTTTAAGAGAAAAGCTTAAGCGCGTTGCTGTTATTAAGGCTCCAAGTATCATTAAACAATGGGATTCTGAGGATGGAACCCGTAAGTTCTTGTTTCAGGTTGGAAATGATTCTGCCGCCAAAGAAGGTTCCAGTAAAAATGCTGTCGAAGCGGTTTTTATTCCTGAGGGCGACCGAGGTACTCTATGTGTTTCTTCTCAAGTGGGTTGCTCTTTGGATTGCAGTTTCTGTGCTACCGGTAAGCAGGGCTTTAATCGTGACTTAAGTGCAGCGGAAATTATTGGTCAGGTGTGGGCAGCCGCTAAATCCTATGGCCAACTTACTCCTAAAGCCCCTCGCTCAGTGACGAATGTTGTCATGATGGGTATGGGTGAGCCCTTGATGAATTTTGATAATGTTGTTGCTGCAATGACATTAATGATGGATGACAATGCCTATGGTTTGTCTAAGCGACGAGTTACACTAAGCACTGCTGGTGTTGTGCCGGCTCTAGATCGCTTGGGGGAAGTCACAGATGTATCGCTGGCTATCTCTCTCCATGCAGCTAATGATGAGCTGCGAAATCAGCTAGTGCCCATTAATAAGAAATATCCGATTGCTATGTTGCTTGATTCTGCCAAGCGTTACATAGAAGGCGTTCCGGATAATCGTCGCAAGATTACTATTGAGTACACCTTAATTGACCATGTAAATGATCGTCCTCATCATGCTCACCAGCTTGCCGATTTGTTAAAAGATATTCCGGTCAAAATAAACCTTATCCCCTTTAACCCCTTTGGTTTGGTTGATTATAAGCGTGTGAGTAATAATGCCTTGCGTCGGTTTCAGGACATTTTGATTGATGCGGGTTATATCGTAACGGTGAGAACAACACGTGGTGACGATATTGATGCCGCTTGTGGTCAGCTTGCAGGTGAAGTTAATGACAGGACTCGTCGAAGTGAGCGTTATAAAAAATCACAATTGTCAGCAAATCTTAAAAATGGTGAATCAGGCAAACCTGAAGCCATAAGAATAGTGCCGCGAACGTAATCATTTGATAAAGTACACATTCTAGAGCTTTATGACTGGTAATCGTTGTAATAGCTAGTAATAATAATAACGTTATATTTAAATAATGAGAGAGGTAATGGTGAGCAGCAATTGGCGCTCTATAGTTCCGTTAACGTATCTGTTTGTATTGATCATGCTTACTGGGTGCGTGCAAACAACGTACCCCAAGGCTCGAGTGGCCAATAAGCAGAAGTCTCTAGAAAGTTATATTACCCTAGGAATGGCCTATTTGCAGCGAAATGACCGCGATTCAGCTCGGCGTAATTTTGAAAAAGCACTTGATATTAATAGTAATTCTCATCAGGCCCATAATGGTATGGGATTGTTATATCAGCTGACTGGTGAAGTCGGTTTAGCTGAAAAATCTTTCAAGTATTCCCTTAGGCAAAAAAGTAGTTTTACTGAGGCTCGAGTTAATTATGGCGCTTTTTTATATCAACAGAAACGCTATGAGGAGGCTTATGAAAGCTTCGAGCGTAGCTCTAAAGACCTTACTTATGATAGGCGTGCTTTAGTTTTGGCATATGTTGGTCAGACAGCGTTAAAGTTGGGGGATCGTTCCAGAGCTAAATCTGCCTTTGAGCATTCATTGAATGTTGATAACACTTTATCACTGGCTATGATAGAGTTGGCGCTACTTAATTTTGACGATCAGGATTATGCTTCGTCTAAGAGGCTCCTTGATCAATATACGTCTATAGCAAGACCATCGCCTAAAAGTCTCTGGCTAGGTATTCGCATAGAACGTATTTTTGGAAATAAAGATAAAGAAGCAAGTTATGCATTAGCGTTGAAGAATTTACATCCTTACTCTAAAGAATATTTGGAGTACAAGAAACTACTAGGCCAGCGAGTTCTAGAGAATGGGCAAAAATAATAATAAAAATGCACATCAGGAAAATATTGAACAAGGACAAATGCCTCCGGGCAAGCTGCTAGCGTCAGAGCGAAAGAAGCAAGGTGTTGATGAAGAGCAGGCAGCTGATGCGCTGAAAATTACCGTCTCTCGCCTTAAATCTATCGAATGTGATGATTTTAGGGGCTTTCCTTCGGATACTTATATTCGTGGTTATCTTCGTAATTACTGCCGTTTCCTTAATATTGATGAAACTGCAATTTTAGACTCATATACAGCTATTAACCCTCCTGCCGATCCATTTGCTCAAGAAGGTCATGAGCATAGTCATTCTACTCATAACCCAAATAAGCATAAGTCATGGTGGGTAGTTTATGCTGTATTAGTGCTTCTCTTTTTGTTATGGGCTTTATCGTACTGGCTGCTTGGTAGCTCTAAAGATACTGTGCTTATTCCGGCGCAGGATGATGTGCCAGAGAAGGTTGTCGGTGCGTTTGAAACCAAAAACAATAGTGGTGAAGAGTCTAAGCCTGTAAGTCCTATGTTTGCTAATACTAAGCTGGATGATAGCGTTGAAGAAGGGCAAGCTTCATCATCACTTGAAAATGTCGAATTGCTTGAGAACACGATAGAGCAAGTTCCTGAGCAGGCACCAGAAAAAGAAGATCTGTTGCAAGAAGAAATCTCTGATGAGCAGCCGGTAATTGTTGAACAGCCCATTATTGTCAGTAAGGTCACTGCGGCTGATCTGGTAAAAACAATGAAGCTTGAGGAAGAGCGGTTAGAGCCAGAAGTGCCAGAAGCTGGTGCGACTACTTTGGTTGTAGAAGGAGATACATTGAGTTTTAACTTTGATAACCCCTGCTGGGTTAAAGTAACTGATTCAACCGGTAAGGTGGTATTTGCTGGTTTGCAGCAAGCGGGCAGTCAATTAGCGGTTAATGGACAAGCGCCATTTCGAGTGGTTGTGGGTAATGTTGAAGGCACTTCTTTGGTGTACAATGGCGAGCCTGTGCAGTTGAATGCTCGTAGTGATGGTAAAGCATTGCGTTTACAGGTGGGTGGTTAGCTACTTTTTCTGCTTCTACAGCATTTCATTGTTTTATATCTTTTTCTTTGTCTTAGGTAATTATCATGCATTTTGAATCTCCCATTAAGCGTCGAAAGTCGCGACAAATCATGGTGGGTGACGTGCCTGTGGGTGGTGATGCTCCCATTAGCGTGCAGAGCATGACGAATACTGAAACGACAGATATTGAAGCGACAGTTCAGCAAATACAGCAAATTCAACAAGCTGGTGCTGATATCGTGCGTGTCTCCGTGCCTTCTATTGAAGCGGCTGATGCTTTCGGGCAAATACGCCAGCAGGTTGATATTCCCCTTGTAGCTGATATCCATTTTGATTACCGCATAGCGTTAAAAGTAGCAGATTTAGGTGTTGATTGTTTGCGAATTAACCCAGGTAATATAGGACGAGAAAAACGTATCCGGGCTGTTGTCGATAAAGCCAGAGACTTGAATATACCTATCCGAATTGGTGTCAATGCAGGCTCACTCGAAAAAGACTTGCAGAAAAAATATGGGGAGCCAACACCGGAAGCTCTTGTAGAATCAGCAATGCGTCATGTTGATATCCTTGATCAGTTAGACTTTCAGAATTTTAAAGTCAGTGTTAAAGCATCTGATGTATTTATGGCTGTTGCTGCTTACCGTCAATTAGCTAAGGAAATAGAGCAACCTCTTCATCTCGGTATTACTGAGGCTGGAGGTTTCCGTTCAGGCACCGTTAAATCTGCAGTGGGTTTAGGTGCCTTATTGATGGATGGTATCGGCGATACTGTAAGGATTTCTCTTGCTGCAGACCCTGTACAGGAAGTAAAGGTTGGCTGGGATCTTTTGAAGAGCCTGAAGCTGCGTAGTAAAGGCATTAACTTTATTGCCTGTCCGAGCTGCTCTCGTCAGAATTTTGATGTTATTGCTACGATGAATTCGCTAGAAACGCGGTTAGAAGATATCAATGTGCCTATGGATGTTGCTGTGATCGGCTGTGTCGTCAATGGTCCTGGTGAAGCAAAAGAAGCGGATCTTGGTTTAGCTGGCGGCACGCCGAATAATTTGGTTTATATTGATGGGCAGCCAGCGACTAAGCTAAGTAAAGATGGCTTGGTTGATGAGCTTGAGAATCTTATACGACAAAAAGCTGATGCTAAGGCTAAAATGATGGAAGATGTGATCGCTAAAGCATAAAACTGATCTGAAAGGCACGCACGTATTTAGTCATTGCCCACTTTCCCATATAATGCCCCACCTTTATCATTGCGAAATTGATATTTTGCGATGTTTTCAATACTCATGAGACTGGTATTTACCCTTTGAGCAAGATCCAAGCAATTCGTGGCATGAATGACCTTCTGCCTGACAACTCTTCTTTGTGGCAATATTTGGAAAGCACTGTTGCTCAATGCTTACAATCTTATGGATATCGTGAGATTCGTTTTCCGTTGCTTGAAAAAACGGAGCTATTTAAGCGCTCTATTGGTGAAGTAACCGATATCGTTGAAAAAGAGATGTATACCTTTGATGATCGTAATGGGGAAAGTTTGACCTTGCGTCCAGAAGGTACTGCCTCCTGTGTACGTGCCTGCGAAGAGCATGGCTTGCTTTACAATCAAACCCAACGCTTGTGGTATAGCGGCCCGATGTTCCGCTATGAGCGTCCTCAGAAAGGTCGGTTGCGTCAGTTCCATCAAATTGGTGTTGAGGCTTTTGGGATGCAAGGACCTGACATCGATGCCGAATTATTACTAATGACGGCTCGATTATGGAAAGCGTTGGGTATTTCTGATGCAGTGACCTTGGAGATTAACTCTCTAGGTACAGCAGAATCACGTGCGATTTATAAAGAAGCGTTGGTCACATTTTTATCTGGCGTTAAAGATCAATTAGATGAAGACAGTCAGCGTCGTTTAAGTACCAACCCATTACGTATTCTTGATAGTAAAAATCCGAATACACAGTCATTATTGATAGATGCTCCTAAGCTAGAAGAATATTTAGATGAAGATTCTCACCAGCACTTTGAATCTTTAAGAGCAATTTTGGATTGTGCTGGTGTTGCTTACCACATTAATACTCGGTTAGTGCGAGGTTTGGACTACTACGGTTATACAGTTTTCGAATGGGTAACAGATAAATTGGGTGCCCAAGGAACAGTATGTGCAGGCGGCCGTTATAATGGTTTGGTGGAACAACTTGGTGGTAAACCTACACCCGGTGTCGGTTTTGCTATGGGGGTGGAAAGGCTAATCCTTTTACTGCAAACTTTGGATAAAGTGCCGGCTTCTGTTCATCAGTCTCCGGATATCTATATACTTGCCGTTTCCGGAAAAGCAAGTGCAGATAATACCAAAAGTGTTGAAGCATATGCGCTTTCTATTGCTGAGAAGTTACGTGAACGTTGCCCTCAATTGCGTTGTCATAGCCATTGCGGCGGGGGCAGCTTCAAATCACAAATGAAAAAAGCCGATAAAAGTGGTGCTGGGATTGCTTTGGTGATCGGTGAAGATGAAGCGATAAGCGAAAAATTAACCATTAAATATTTGCGTAGCGATCAACCACAGCAAACACTGCCTACCGCAGCAGCGCTTGATCAGCTGGTAAATGTAAAATAGATAACGTCATTTTAATAATATAGTAGAACAGAAACGGGAGTAATAGAGTGGCAGATCATTTAACGGACGAAGAACAATTACAGGTTTTAAAAAACTGGTGGAAAGAAAACGGCCGTTTTTTAGTCATGACTGTTGCTGTTCTTCTTATTGGCTATTTTGGTTGGCAGTGGTGGAATAAATATCAGCAGGATTATGCTGAAAAAGCGTCTTCGCTCTACATAGAGTTAGTTGATGCAGTGACCATTGGTGAAGGCCAGGACTTGAGTGATGAAAAATTAAAAACGGCTCAATTCTTAATTGATCAATTACAAAATGATTACAGTAAAACACTCTATGCAGCTAATGCCTCTCTATTAGCGGCCAAGTTAGCCGTTGATAAAGATGATCTTTCTAAAGCAGAGCAGGAATTGAAGAAGGCTTTGGAGCAGGGAGATGAAGAAATCAAAACCATCGCGGCCTTAAGGTTGGCTCGTGTATATCTTGCTCAAGAAAAATATGACGAAGCACTGCAGTCAGCCTCCTACGATAAAGAGGATACGTTTACCGGCCTATATGCAGCTCTTCGGGGTGATATCTTAGTAGCAAAGGGTGATACAGTTGCTGCTGCAACGGCTTATCGTCAAGCCTTAGGCGCTTTGGATATTGGTAACAACATTCAGCGTCGTTTATTAGAAATTAAATTGTCCGATTTACCAAACGAAAATGTCGCCGAAGGGGAAACCAGCGGAGATAAACCCTAATGCAAATTTTCCGATTGCCAATACCACGCTTACTCTTAGTTCTATTACTGGTTATTGTCACTAGTGGTTGTTCGTGGTTTGGTGGTAAGAAGGAAAAGCGTCCTAATGACTTAACTTCATTAGTTCAGCGAGTGGATGTCCAGTCGCGTTGGAAGACCTCCGTTGGTTCAGGTTTAAGTAAACTGTACCGTGTCATGGCTCCAGTCATTGATCAAAACACGGTGTATGCGAATGACTACAAAGGCCGTGTGTATGCTTTTGACCGAGAAACAGGCAAAAGAAAATGGCGCCAATCGACTAAGTTGGATTTAGCCGCAGGGGTTGGTCTCGGTGGTGACCTAGTTCTGTTGGGGTCGCTAAACGGTGATGTTGTTGCTTTGGACCGGGAAACGGGCGAAGAGCAATGGAGAGCAAATATCACCAGTGAAATTCTTGCCCCACCACAAAATAATGGTTCAGTAGTCGTGGTTCAAACGAATGATGGTAAGTTGTTGGGTTTGGATGCCAAAACAGGTGAAACCTTATGGAGTTATGCTTCACAGTTACCTATCTTGACATTACGCGGTACTGCTACTCCCCAAGTATTGGGGCCGAATGTTATAACCGGTTTTGCCAATGGAAAGTTACTAGCATTATCTGCAGTTGATGGTACTCCTTATTGGGAGCGGCGGATTGCAAGTCCTCAAGGCCGCTCTGATATAGAGAGAGTGGTTGATATTGATGGCACTCCCATCATTAGTGGCCAGACAATTTATGCAACCAGCTACAATGGTACTTTGAGTGCATTAAATCCCCGTGGTGATATTCTCTGGTCTCAATCATCTTCCAGTTACAGTAGCCCTGTAGTTATCGGTAACCGTGTATTTGTTACAACGGCTGAAGGTTGGGTGAAAGCGTTTGCCGCTCAAACCGGTGTACAGCTTTGGGAAAGTAAAATACTCTCAGGCCGTAAACTCGCTGCGCCACAAAACTTGGCGGGCTTTATGGTGACTGCAGATTATGAAGGTTATGTGCATGTATTTGACACTGAGTCTGGTGGGATATTGGACCGCTTTCGCATTGACAAAAAAGGCGTGCGTTCGCCTATGGTGTCCGATGGCACCTATCTTTATGCTTTAGGCAATGATGGTACTTTAAAGTCAATTGCTGTCTATTTGTTTAAACCTTCTTCCTAACACAACAGGCTGTACCCATGTTACCTGTCATTGCCCTCGTTGGGCGCCCTAATGTGGGTAAATCCACTCTCTTTAATCGCCTTACTCGCAGTCGAGATGCTCTGGTTGCCAACTATGCAGGACTAACTCGAGATCGTAAATACGGTGAAGTTGAGTTCAATGACGCAAAGATGATTTGCATAGACACCGGTGGTTTGACGGGTGGCGAAGAGGGCATTGACGGCGCGATGGCTGAGCAGTCGATACTTGCTATTGATGAAGCCGATGTTGTTTTGTTTATTGTTGATTGTCGCGCAGGCCTCACTGCAGCTGATACCCATATTGCGAATCACTTGAGAACCTCAGGTAAAAAAATTGTATTAGTTGCCAATAAAATTGATGGCAATGATCACGATATTGCGACGGCACCTTTTTACGAAATGGGCTTTGACAATATTCACCCGATTACTGCGACTCATGGGCGGGGTGTGCGTGCTTTAATGGAAGCTGTTCTTGATGTTTTGCCTGAGCAGGAAGAGTCAGAAGCCGATGATGTAGATTCCGATGACAAAGGTATAAAGATCGCGGTTGTTGGAAGGCCTAATGTAGGTAAGTCCACGTTGGTTAATCGAATGTTGGGTGAGGACCGTGTAGTCGTTTATGATATGCCAGGGACTACGAGGGACAGTATTTATATTCATTACCAACGTTTCGATAAGCCCTATACTTTAATTGATACAGCGGGTATTCGTCGCCGTAAAAAAGTGAAAGAAACGGTAGAAAAATTTTCTATTATTAAAACCCTGCAAGCTATTGATGATGCCAATGTTGTTATTTTGATGATCGATGCTCGCGAAGGTTTGGTTGATCAAGATCTCCATCTTATGGGGCATGTGATTGATGCGGGGCGGGCCTTAGTTGTTGCTTTAAATAAGTGGGATGGCCTTGAGCAAGAGATCAAAGAATATATAAAAAATGAATTGCAGCGCCGGTTAAGATTTGTTGATTTTGCGGATATTCATTTTATTTCGGCATTGCATGGAACTGGTGTTGGCCATTTGTATGAGTCTGTTGAGCAGGGATACAAATCAGCAACGGATCGCTTTTCCAGTAATTACCTCACTAAAGTATTGCAAATGGCGGTATCTGAACATCAGCCGCCAATGATTCGTGGTCATCGAATTAAACTGCGTTACGCCCACCCAGGTGGCCATAACCCTCCAATCATTGTTATTCATGGTAATCAAACGAAAGAGATCCCAGGTCACTATGTGCGTTATCTGGAAAAAACATTTCGTCGTGCTCTAGAGCTACATGGCACACCAGTGCGTTTGCAGTTTAAATCGTCGGATAACCCTTATGCTGGTAAAACGCCAGGTACCCGCCAACAGGCGAGGCAACGTCGATTAGCAGCAAACACACCTAAACGCTCCCGCAATAAAAAACGAAACGATAAATAGCAAAAATTGTCATATAAATCTCAGAATAAAGTCCGAGTATTTGAATGGCAGCAGTAAACTATGTAATTAATTCCCGATACCTGCTGTGGTTCTTGCTGGCCTTTCCATCAATTCCTTTTCTTATCGATTTTATTACAGAAGATAAATACTATAGCGAAATGATGTATGAGACTGGTGTTCTGTCGACGCAGTTACTGGTGTTTACTCTCTCTATTACACCAATGACGCATGTGTTAAAAAGGTGGTCTTTTGGAAAACATCTGAGGAAGTGGTTGTTGCAGCGTCGGCGTTATTTTGGTGTTGCCAGTTTTGCATATGCTTTTATTCACTTAGTATTATATATTCGTGAAACTGAAGAGTTTATTGAAATCTATGAAGAAGCATTATCTATTACCTTAGGCTTTGGCTGGATTGCATTTCTAATTTTTATTCCCCTCGCTGTTACGTCAAATAACTATTTTATGAAGCTAATGGGAAAACAGTGGAAGCAATTGCAACGCCTTGCTTACTTTGCTGCTATTGCCACTTTTGTTCATTGGATTACTCTGGGTATCTTTCTAGCACTCTGTTACCAATGGATAGCACTACTAGTTGTTGCTAAAGTTGTTCACTTTGGTTTTTATCTGTCGCGCCGTCAGCGATCGTTAGCTTATTAAACTGTATTGGCCATGTTGCTGGTTATTTTTATAATCGGTATTGCTTAATGTTATGTTGGAAGGAATACTCCTTTCCCCCATCCTGAAGCAGCGATGTTACGTTCTATCATAGAATCAATTTCTATTTCATCATAACCTAGCTCATTTAAAATTTTTCGTGTTGAATAACCAAAACGTTCTGTTGGTTTCACTGCTTTAATGGTTGCTTCTGTTGGGCGAATAGCATAATGATCAACCTGGGTGACACGGTAGCCACTTGGATGTTCGGGATAAATTGAGAATGCATAGCTTCCTTTGTCTATACCAACGCTGTTATCTGCAATTCTGCTGTTTTCAGCACGAATAGTTTCAATCGATTGAGGTTCGGCGATGGCAATGTCCAGTTCTCGTAATGAATGAAGCCAATCACTTGTCTTAAGTGTTTTAAATTTTTCTGATAAAAAGTGCTTTATATTGCCTGTAGATTTAATATTTCTAAATGGTTCTATTCGCTCTAATTTTTCCAGTTCGCTATTATCGGAATCAATGAATAACCAACCATCCTTGGTTTGATAAAAATGAGATAAAGGGTGGTTGCCTAATGCTTCTCGCCCAGAGGCTTCATCGAAAGGTGGTCGCCCTTTGTAATCAAAGGCAAAGGAAATTTGAGCGAGATTGGTTACGGCTGAAAGTGATGTTCTACTTCTTGATGTTTTGCCTGTTTTGTATTGATGGTAGAGCGCAACCCCAATGCTCAGGCCTGCGGCAAAGCCACAGTTAACATCCAGTGTGCCAAGATGTGCATGTTCCTCAGGGGTATTGGGGCCACCAAAGCGACTCATAATGCCACTGTGTGCCTGAATGATATCATCGTAGCCAATATAATTAGTTTTGGAGCCTTGTCGGGGACCGCCAAGACAGTCGAGCCGACAAAATAAAATATTTGGGTTAATGGCTTTTAAGCTTTCATTATCCAAACCTAGAGGCTGAATCTGGCGTTCAGGGGCGTTGATAATGACCAAGTCAACCGAACGAACTAAACGATTAAAGACATCGCGTCCTTCATCGGTAGTAATGTCGACAAGGGCTTTGTTTTTTCCCATATCTGTTTGAAAGCTGAAGAGTATGCCAATCAGTGGATCATATAAGGGTGTTACAGGATCGAGTTTGATAATCTCTGCACCGAAGCGACCTAAAAAAGCCGCAGAGTGTGGCCCCGCTATAACATTAGTAAGGTCAAGGACCCGTAAGCCGTCCAACCAGCCTTTTCCTGTTGCAGGAAGTATCTCGTCACCTGTTGGGCGAGTAGAATTTTCAGTCTTAGAGATATTATTTAATTCTTGCAGTGCCTCTTCGTAGCTGACTTTTTTTCGTGGAGAAGGTGTCAGCATAAGCTCAGCTGATTCTTCCAGCCATGCAATGGGGCCTGGTTGTTTCATTAAACCATATTCTGGGTCATTCACTTCAACGATTAGTCCCGCTGCATTAGTATGTTCATGGTTAACCCATTCTTGGGTGGTTCGATGAGGTGCACCAGGAATCATTTTTTCACCAAAAATAGTTCCCCATTCTGTCGATGTCTTTGTCAAAAATGCTTTTTTCATTTTTGCAGAAATAATATCTGCCCACTTTCGCGGAAGAGGGTAAACACCAATAGATGTTTCGTTTTCCCATTCTGCAATAGGCAAATGCAAATCTTTTACATCAGGTAGCCCTTCTATAATTAATTCTTCATAGATTCCCAAAGTTTGTAAGCAACGCTTGGCATGGTTGCGATGAGAAGGGCAGACGCAATAAAACATACGGCCATCGGCACAAGTGTAGCTACGATAAAAAGGATCGAGGTATTCTTGTAGCTCGTCGTAGCTCAAATTCATTGGTTTGTTTGAGGCTTTTCGTTTTTCAATTTCTTCTTCTCTCATTGTTTTGTAGCGCTCAGGCAAGCCTTCTATAACATAAGAGTTGTAAGATAATCCTTCCATTAATGCGGCGGTTATCGGTACTTCGATACAGTCCCCTCGCCCTGTTTTTTCTCTTTCCAGCAATGCAAAAATAACAGAGCTGGCTGCCAGTGTTGTTGCATAAGAAGAGCCAAGAGGTAAAGGGGAAAAGCTGGGGTTTAGTCCCATTAATACTCGGTTGAAACCCATGTCGGTATAAGCACCAGACGTGGCAGCAACGATTGCTTCGGTTGCTTTCCAGTCTCGGCGAAGTTGATCATTACTGGCAAAGCCCGGCATCGAGAGTGTAATTAAGTCAGGACGCATTGTTCGTAACTGTTGGAAATCAATGCCAAGGTGTTTCATAATACCTGGGCGGAAACTTTCAATCACAATATCACTTTTTTCAATTAACGCATTGGCTTGCTGTAACCCTTTATCTGTTTTTAAATCTATCTTTAAGCAACTCTTATTACGATTAAGAATAGCATTAGCAGGGTGTTGCCATTGTGGGCCTGAAGGCGGGTCGATATGAATAACAGTAGCGCCTAGGTCGGCTAAAATCATTGCAACTGCAGGTCCAGCTATTTGCTGACCAAAATCTGCTACGCATACACCTGCCAAAGGTAATGGATTGTTATTTGTCATTTTTCATCATTCTTTTTACGTTAAAAATACAAGCACTTTTCGATGATGTTAGAAGTTAACAATCATCTGATCCAGCAATAAAAAATGGCCCTTAGGTATAATTTTTTTTATGGGTATAATCTCTATCTATATGAACCGTTGAAGGTATGTCGCTGGTATAAATTTTTTGGGGTCTCAGGGTGATTTTTTATTGCTTTCAACTTCTCTAAGCTTCGTTAACAATAAACGAATTAATACATTCTGCTATTCACTCACTGTCTATGAGGTTCTTATGTCGACACAGATTATTCTTCCGCGCACGATGCAGATTGGTCACAATGCAAGTCAGGAAGTATCGAAAGTATTGAATAGCTTGGGTTGCAACCGTCCCTTAATTATTACTGACAAAATGATGGTCAAACTGGGTTATGTCGATAAAGTGAAAGAGAGTTTGTCTGAAAGCCACTTATCGGCTGACGTCTTTGATGATACTGTACCCGAGCCAACGGTTGCTTCCATACAAGCAGGTGTTAAAAAAGCGAGAGAAGGTGATTATGACAGTATTATTGCTTTAGGTGGTGGTAGCCCGATTGATAGTGCCAAGGCCATTAGTATTTTGAGTAGGCACGGTGGGGAGATGCGGGATTATAAATTCCCTAGAATCGTCAATGAGTCAGGTTTACCAATTATTGCCATTCCAACCACCGCCGGTACTGGTTCAGAAGTGACGCGCTTTACGATTATTACTGATGAAGTGACTAGCGAAAAAATGCTCTGTGTAGGTATGGGGTTTATGCCAATAGCCGCTCTTGTTGATTATTCGTTAACCTTAAGCCTGCCTCAACGAACAACGGCTGATACGGGAATTGATGCGTTAACACATGCCATTGAATCCTACGTCAGTAAGAAAGCCAGCCCCTATAGTGACAGTCAGGCATTATCAGCAATGCGACTTTTTGGTCCTAATTTACGTAGGGCCTATGATGATGGCAGTGATCAGCAAGCACGGGAGGCGATGATGTTAGGGGCTACGCTGGCTGGTATTGCATTCTCTAATGCTTCGGTGGCATTAGTTCATGGTATGAGCCGCCCTATTGGTGCAGCTTTTCATGTGCCCCATGGTTTATCGAATGCGATGTTATTGCCATCTGTTACAAAATTCTCTATTCCTGCTGCTATTGGCCGTTATGCCGATTGTGCTCGTGCTATGGGGGCGGCGAGTTATCAAGATAACGATGAAGTTGCGAATGATAAATTATTGGATGAGCTAGAAGCGTTAAATCATGATTTAAATGTACCAACAGCACAAGAATTTGGCATCAATAAACAAGAATTTTTCGATCTCATGCCAACAATGGCTGAACAGGCGTTGGCGTCAGGTTCTCCTGGCAATAACCCTCGTGTACCAACGATTGATGAAATGGTCGAGATATACGCTCAGTTATGGTAAAACACTTAATCATCCACAATAGAAAAAGCAGATAAAAGAATTTTCAGTTAGTCCACCCTTGGGCTAAGTCTCTCTACCCGTTTGTACAGATGCAACTGTGCGTTAAAAATAAAGAGGTAAGCATGAACGTAATTGGTCACTTTATTAATGGCAGTATTCGTCAGGATGAAGAACGTATTCAGGATGTCTACAACCCGGCCACAGGTGCTGCTACGAAGAAAGTCGCTTTAGCATCCGTTAAAACGGTGAATGAAGCTATTGCTGCTGCTCAAGCGGCTTTTCCTGAATGGCGCAATACTCCACCTATTAAGCGTGCTCGCGTTATGTTTCGTTTTAAGGAGTTGTTGGAAAAGAATGCCGATGCTATCTGTGAAGCGATTGGCGATGAGCATGGAAAAATCTGTCACGATGCTGCAGGGGAATTGCAACGTGGTATAGAGAATGTCGAGTATGCTTGTGGTATCCCTGAATTGTTAAAAGGTGAGCACAATAAAAATGTGGGGCCTAATATCGATTCGTGGAGCGAGTTTCAGCCTTTAGGGGTTGTAGCTGGAATTACTCCCTTCAATTTTCCCGCCATGGTGCCTTTGTGGATGTTTCCTATGGCCATTGCCTGTGGCAATACATTTGTATTGAAGCCTTCAGAAAGAGACCCCAGTGCAGGATTATTGCTGGCACAATTATTAAAAGAAGCCGGTTTACCAGATGGCGTCATGAATGTTGTTAACGGTGATAAAGAAGCTGTCGATGTATTGCTCAGTCATGCTGATGTTAAAGGGGTAAGCTTTGTTGGTTCAACAGCGATTGCTGAATATATTTATAGCACCGCAACTGCAAATGGTAAGCGTTGCCAGGCCTTAGGAGGCGCAAAAAACCACGCGATTGTGATGCCTGATGCGGATATCGATAATGCGGTTAATCAACTAATGGGAGCCGCTTTTGGCTCTTCAGGTGAGCGCTGTATGGCGCTTTCGGTGGTTCTGGCTGTAGGTGATGCAGCAGCAGATGCGTTGATTGCTAAAGCAAGCGAGGCGATGAAATCATTGGAAATGGGAGTCTGTACTGATAAAAATAATGATTTTGGTCCTGTGATTACACGGCAGCATCAACAGAAAGTGGTGGGCTATATCACTAGTGCAGAAGAGGATGGCGCTACTATTGTTGTGGATGGCCGTAAGATCCAAGTTGAAGGTTATGAGAACGGTTTCTTTGTGGGTGCAACGCTGATCGACAATGTAAAAAGCACCATGACCAGCTACAAGGAAGAAATCTTTGGCCCTGTATTGCAGGTGATGCGTGTGAATAGCATGGAAGAGGCGATGCAATTGATCAATGATCATGAGTACGGCAATGGCACCTGTATCTTTACTCGTGATGGTGAAGCCGCGCGTTATTTTTCAGATAATATTCAAGTGGGCATGGTTGGCATTAACATCCCTTTGCCGGTACCAGTGGCTTACCATAGTTTTGGCGGCTGGAAGCGCTCTTTATTCGGTGATTTGCATGCTTATGGTCCGGATGCTGTGCGTTTTTATACAAAACGTAAAACAATCACTCAGCGTTGGCCATCAGCCGATGTGCGTGAAGGAACAACATTTTCAATGCCGACAATGGAGTGATGTTTTTCATTAGCTGAGTAAGCGTAGTTAACTTCTCTAGCAACGTTCTTTAGATAGATGTTTTCTCTTTTTAAAAAGGGAAAACATCTATTTGTTATTTCTCATCTTCTAACTTTATACTCTTTACTTCCTTACAAAATATTATCAAGGTGGCTATATTGAAACGAAGGCTTCCCCCTTTAAAGTGGCTGCTTTCCTTTGAAATGTCAGCAAGGCATTTGAGTTTTACCCGAGCAGCTGTCGAACTTAGTTTAACGCAAGCGGCTATCAGCCAGCAGGTTAAAGCGTTAGAGTCTCATTTGGGTGTAGTATTATTTAAACGTTTGCCGAATGGTCTAGAATTAACCGAGGCTGCCCAAGCTTACCTGCCTGTCGTAAGAGATTCGATTAAGCGACTTGAAGTTGCTACCGATGAGATTTTTGGTCATGGTGATAATCCTCCATTGAAAATTCGAGTTAATCTTGTATTTTTTACTAAATGGCTAGCACCTAGGTTGCATCGTTTTCGAGAGACTTATCCAGAGGTCAGCTTGTCTTTTAGTAGCAATATTTGGGTTGACGACAAAATCGAAGAAGTGGATATGGATATTCGTTATGGGCATGGCAATTGGCCTGGTTTTAAATCAGATCGACTCACATGGGATGCATTAATTCCAGTTTGTAGCCCGTGTTTGTTAGATCCTGATGACGAGCCTTTGAATATGCTAACAGTATTTAAAACACATACTTTATTGCATGTCATGGGATACGAAGAGGGGTGGGGGCATTGGTTCAATAAAGTCGGTTTAAACAATATTCACCTTGTACAAAGTATTCAGTTCGATACTTTGATTTCAGCACTGGAAATGGCAGAACAAGGTCATGGTTTTGCATTAGGGCGGACGTCGTTAGTGGAGAACTCAATTGCCTCAGGAAAGTTAATTGCTCCCTTTGAACAACAAGTTATTACAGACGAAGCATTTCATCTTACGGTCCCACTTGAACATTATCATCCAAGCATGGAGTGTTTTAGTTCGTGGTTAATTGGTGAGGTTGAAGTAAGGAATAAATGACGCTGTTGATAAACACAGAGAAGCTATAGTAGTCACTTGTTATACTTTGTTCGATATTATTTAAAATTTATCCTTTTTAGTTCATGTTTTTTCGGTAGGCATAGAGAAAATGTGTGAGTTTCTGTGAAGAAATTAATTGGATAAATTTATTCTGATATGGCGTTTTTTTGTTTTCTAAACATCAGATAGTTTCAAAAAACTACTTTCTTTTCTACTCTCCAACCCCTAATAAATTTGCAATAAGAATTTGAGTTCGGGAACAAACCGAGAAGGTCATAGACTAATATACACTTGTTGAGACTCTAAGGTTGAATCGGCAGCGCTAATTGAGTGGCTGTTACTTCTTTTGTCGAGAGATCAATGTGCTTAATGTTGAGAGGAAAAGGCGATGTCGCGTATAAAGTTAGAGTTTCTTGGTTCGGATGATTTAAAAATAGCGGCTTTGTTAGATATGCCTGATGAAGCACCTGCGGCGTTTGTACTTTTTGCTCATTGTTTTACCTGTGGCAAGGATATCATGGCGGCATCGCGTATCTCGCGCGCTTTAATGGAAAAAGGCTTTGCTGTACTTCGGTTTGACTTTACGGGGCTAGGGAGTAGTGAGGGTGATTTTGCTAATTCTAATTTCTCCAGTAATGTCCAGGACTTGGTTGCAGCAGCAGACTATCTTCGGGAGCATTATATGGCACCCTCCATTTTGATTGGCCATAGTTTGGGTGGTGCAGCGGTGTTGGCCGGAGCAGGTGCGATACCCGAAGTGAAGGGTGTGGTAACCATTGGCGCGCCTTCTGATCCATTGCACGTGGCAAAGCAGTTTTCCTGTGATATTGGCATTATCGAGGTTGAAGGGAAAGCTGAAGTGAAGCTTGCGGGCAGAGAATTTACAATTAAAAAGCAGTTTTTAGATGACTTAAAAACTCATCAATTGAATGAAAAAATAGCATCGTTAAAAAAAGCTCTGTTGATTTTTCACTCGCCGATTGATCAAACGGTTTCTATTAAAGAAGCGGAAAAAATATATTTAAATGCTAAGCACCCCAAAAGTTTTGTGAGTCTCGATAATGCAGATCACTTGCTGAGCAAAATAGAAGATGCAGAATACGTTGCCACAACAATTACAGCTTGGGCAAGTCGTTATATTACGGTACCTTTGCAAGCTAATGTTTCGCGCCCTCCTGTTGAAAAGGGATATTTGCTGGTTGAAGAGAAAAATAAAAAGTTTACTCGTGAAATGTTTTCAGATACTCATCAATGGTTTGCAGATGAGCCCGTGGCGTTTGGTGGCTCCGATTTAGGTCCTGACCCTTATGAACATTTATTGGCATCACTGGGTGCTTGCACATCAATGACTATCAGAATGTATGCTAACCGAAAAAAATTACCGTTAGATGATGTTTCTGTCGAGCTTTCTCATAGTCGTCAGCATGTTGATGATTGTGAGCATTGTGAAGACAAAGATAAAACAATCGAGGTGTTAGAAAGAAAGATTTCTTTTAAAGGTAACTTATCTGCTGAGCAAAGAGAGAAGCTTTTATTGATTGCGGATAAATGTCCAGTGCATAAAACACTCCATGGAAACTTAGACATTACAACCGTCGAAGTATAGCGGCATATAAAATTTAAATTTATTTAGTTTTAATAGATAGTTTTATGTGGCGTAGCTAAATTCCAGAGGATTGGCACTGCCAGCCTCTATCTCTAAGTCGAGATGCCATTCTAACCGCTTTATTTTTGCAGGCCTCGACATTGCGCTTTGCTTCTAATAATTGCATTACTTCTGTTGAGTTCTTTTGAAATGTCACTTGGCAAGGCAAGCCTTGAGGCTTGTCGCTATAAATAATATTAATAGTGCGTATTTCGCTATGATTTTTACAATAATACCCGGCGAGAGTCATATTAGCATCATGGTTATCTGATATGACTGCTTGTGAATGGGGTACTAAAAAAATAGCAAGTAAGCAGATAAATTGTAAAAAATAGAACATGTACGACGTACCTCAAGCCAATAACTGCCTTGGCCAACGAAAAATGCATATGTGACATGAGTCACACTTATTCTGTATTGACTATAGCGCCCAAAATGCAGAGAGGAAGGATGATTTTGTTATGGAAGATGGTTGAAATAAACGCCTAAGTTTTAAGCAAGAAGGCACGGGTGTTTCACGAGAGTTTCACAGCGCGCTTATCTCTGTTAATGATTAATTGATCTTTTGATTTTATTCATCTGATATTTTAGTGATAGTACTGGTGAAGCTCCCTTTAGCCAGCCTTGTTGATACGCTATCCCCTGTTTTTAACCCTTTGCTATTTCTAATAATTGATCCGCTTTCATTACTTACAATACTGTAGCCTCGGCCAAGTATCTCTAAAGGGCTAACCGCTTGTAACAACTGGGCTGAAGCGGCAAGCCGCTGAGCTTTATTACTTATATTGTGCTCAATGGCTTGTTGATATCGCCGATGCAGTTGCACTAGCTTTTCGCTTAGATTTCTAAGCGTAGTACGTGGGTGCTGATGATGGTGGCGTTGATGTTGTAAATCGAGTTGTTGCTGTTTTCTTGATATCTGGGTCATGATTGAGCGAATAAACCTAGATTCAAGCTGTTGTAACTGCTGTTGCTGCTGACTAATACGTTCGCCAGGGTGACGTAGACGCTTTTGTAAAAATGATAGTTGCTGCTGTTTTTGTTGGACGACAGCTTGCTGTCGCCGGATTAACTGCTGTTGCCATACATCGAGCGCTTGTTCCCATTCTTCTAAGTCTGGTGTGGCTATTTCAGCACTGGCTGAAGGGGTGGGGGCTCGCATATCAGCGACAAGGTCACAAATGGTGAAATCAACTTCATGGCCGACAGCGCTGATAACAGGTATCTTACTTGCGGCTATCGTTCTTGCCAGTTCTTCGTTATTAAAGGCCCATAGATCTTCAATTGATCCGCCCCCACGACCAATGATAATGATATCGAATTGCTTAAAGTGTTGTGCTTTGTTCAGCGCGGCCGCCATTTCTGGTGCGGCCTTTTCACCTTGTACTGCAACGGGTATAACTGTTACCGGTGCAATTGGGTAGCGCCGTTGTAGTACAGTTAGAATATCGCGAATGGCAGCACCTGTGGGTGAAGTGATAATTCCAATATGCTTCGGGAACAAAGGAAGTTCTTGTTTGTTAGCATCATCAAATAATCCCTCTTGGTGAAGCTTCAGTTTAAGTGCTTCGTAAGCTTGTTGCAGTGCGCCAGCTCCTGATTCTTCCATGTGCTCAACGATTAGCTGATAATCCCCTCTGCCTTCATACAGGCTTACTCTTGCTCTGATAAGCACCTGCTTGCCTGCTTCTGGTCTCCAGCGAAGGCGTTGGTTTGCATTTTTAAACATGGCGCACTTGACTTGGGCACGATCATCTTTAAGCGAAAAATACCAGTGTCCAGAGCCAGGTTGAGCCAGATTGGAAAGTTCTCCAGATACCCAAATAAGCGGTAAGTGTGTTTCAAGTAGTTGTTTTGCTCGCCGGTTGAGTTGGCTGACAGAAAAGATGGTTTTTTCGGTAGGGATAATCATCCCATCATTCTAAAGGGGTTCTGCGTTGGTGAAAACCAATGATTACATTTACCTATATGCTGTTAAAGTTTATAATTACCGGTTTACCTCAATCTTGGTTGCATATGTTTTTTAATTCGTGTTCTTTTTGGCTATAGCTGCTAGATCATGGAACGTTGAGTTAATAAGCAAATAACCATTTATTTAAGGGTAAGCCACCGTTCAGGTAAACCTGATTTTCTGGATTGATAAATCTATGCTACGAATTATTGAAGAATCCCTTACATTTGACGATGTATTACTGGTACCCGGGTACTCCGAGATTACCGCAAAAGATGTATCGTTACGTACCCAATTAACTCGCGATATTCAACTCAATATCCCTTTAATTTCTGCGGCAATGGATACCGTTACGGAATCAAAGCTAGCAATCTCTATTGCTCAAGAAGGGGGAATTGGTGTTATCCACAAAAGCATGTCGATTAAAGATCAGGCCATGCAAGTCCGTGCAGTGAAAAAGTTTGAAGCCGGCGTGGTAAAAGATCCGATTACTATCGAATCCAGTGCTACGATTAATGAATTAATACAACTGACCCAGCAAAATAAGATATCGGGTGTGCCGGTATTAGAAAATGGCGAGTTAGTGGGTATTGTGACAGGGCGTGATGTGCGGTTTGAAACTAATTTAGACGCAAGCGTTGCCAGCATTATGACCCGCAAAGATAAGCTGGTTACTGTTAATGAAGGTGCTGAAGCCACTGTCGTCCGTGAGCTATTACATAAGTACCGTATTGAAAAGGTTCTTGTCGTTAACGAGAAATTTGATTTATGCGGGTTGATTACAGTTAAAGATATCAACAAAGCAGAGCGTTACCCTAATTCCTGTAAAGACCCAGAAGGCCGTTTGCGCGTAGGTGCATCAGTAGGTACCAGTCCTGATACAGACGATCGCGTTGAAGCTTTAGTTGCAGCAGGTGTGGATGTATTGGTTGTTGATACGGCTCATGGCCATTCTAAAAATGTGATTGATCGGGTTCGTAAAATTAAACAAGCTTATCCTGAAATGCAGGTTATTGGCGGCAATATTGCAACTGCTGAAGCAGCTAAAGCCTTAGTAGAAGCGGGTGCAGATGCGGTTAAGGTAGGTATTGGCCCAGGTTCTATTTGTACTACTCGTATTGTGAGTGGTGTTGGTGTGCCACAAATTTCAGCAGTAGCGAATGTTGCCGAAGCGTTAAAAGATACTGGTATTCCAGTGATTGCGGATGGTGGTATACGTTTCTCAGGCGATATTGCTAAAGCAGTGGTTGCTGGGGCGAGTGCCATTATGATGGGGTCTATGTTTGCGGGTACCGAAGAAGCGCCTGGTGAAGTTGAATTATTCCAAGGGCGTACTTATAAATCATACCGAGGCATGGGCTCTTTAGGCGCGATGGCAAAAACGCAGGGTTCATCCGATCGTTATTTCCAAGAAGGTAGTGCAGTCGAAAAGCTTGTACCTGAAGGTATTGAAGGGCGAGTTCCTTATAAAGGACCCATTTCAGTGATTGTGCATCAGTTGATGGGTGGTTTGCGCTCTGCAATGGGTTATACCGGCTCCGCTTCAATTGATGTGATGCGCACCCGTCCACAATTTGTCAAAGTCACATCGGCAGGCATGGGTGAAAGTCATGTTCATGATGTGCAGATTACGAAAGAAGCACCAAATTACCCCATTCGTTAAATCATTATTATTATCATTACTTTGTGTAGCGGGGCTTGTTTTTAAATGAGCTCCGCTTTTACTTTTTTAAAGCATCACTTTAACTAACGCGCTTTATTGAGAGAATTTTTCATGATCCAAGAAGACATCCATTCCGAACGTATTTTAATTTTAGATTTTGGCTCACAATATACCCAGCTTATTGCTCGTCGTATTCGTGAGATTGGAGTGTTCTCTGAAATCCGCCCGTTTGATGTGAGCGATGAAGATATTCGCGAATTTAACCCAAAGGGTATTATTTTATCAGGCGGACCTGAGTCGGTTACTGATAACGAAGGGCCCCGAATTCCCGATATCATTTTTGAATTAGGTATTCCCGTATTAGGCATTTGCTATGGTATGCAAGCAATGGCAGAGCAATTGGGTGGCAAGGTTTCTACATCCAATGTACGTGAGTTTGGTTATGCAGAAATTAAAATTGAAGCAGAAAGTGAGTTGCTATCTGGATTGAGTGATCGACAAACAAATGAGGGCGATAATTACTTAGATGTCTGGATGAGTCATGGCGATAAAGTGTCTGTGATACCAGAAAATTTTAATTTAATCGCTTCTACATCGTCATGCCCTATTGCGGGTATCGCCTGTGATGAAAAGCATTGGTATGGTATTCAATTTCATCCAGAGGTGACGCATACGTTACAAGGCAAGCCTCTTTATGAAAAATTTGTGCTAGAGCTTTGTGGGTGCCGAGCTTTATGGACGCCTGCTAATATCATTGAAGATATGATTACACGCGTTCGTGACCAAGTCGGAAGCGATAAAGTGTTACTAGGCTTATCTGGGGGGGTCGACTCTTCTGTTGTTGCTGCTTTATTGCATAAAGCGATTGGTGATCAGCTAACCTGTGTGTTTGTTGATAATGGCTTATTACGTAAAAACGAAGGCGAACAGGTGATGAGCATGTTCGCTGAGAATATGGGCATCAAAGTTATTCGTGCGAATGCTGAAAAAATATTCCTTGGTAATTTAAAAGGCGTGAGCGACCCTGAAGCGAAACGTAAAGTTATTGGTAATACCTTTATTGATATTTTTGATGAAGAGGCTCATAAAATTCAGGATGTTAACTGGTTAGCTCAAGGGACGATTTACCCCGATGTGATTGAGTCTGCTGCTTCAAAAACCGGTAAAGCTCATGTTATTAAATCTCACCATAATGTTGGCGGCCTCCCTGATGATATGAAGCTAAAACTGGTTGAGCCGTTACGAGAACTTTTCAAGGATGAAGTACGCAAAATAGGTTTAGAGTTGGGCTTGCCTTACGATATGGTTTACCGGCATCCATTCCCTGGTCCAGGTCTGGGAGTACGTATTTTAGGTGAAGTGAAAAAAGAATACGCTGACTTGCTCAGAGAAGCGGACGCTATCTTTATTGAAGAGTTACATAATGCAGATTGGTACCACAAGGTTAGCCAAGCCTTCGTTGTATTTTTACCAGTTAAGTCCGTTGGTGTGGTTGGTGACGGTCGCCGCTATGAATGGGTTGTCAGCTTAAGAGCCGTAGAAACCATTGATTTTATGACCGCTCGTTGGGCTCACTTACCGTATAGCCTATTGGAAAAAGTATCAAATCGCATCATTAATGAAATTTCTGGGATATCTCGAGTTGCTTATGATGTTTCTAGTAAACCGCCTGCTACGATTGAGTGGGAGTGATTTTTAATAGATTTATTGTAGGTCTATGGGACATTCTGCACAAAAAATGATCTTAAGTATTGTTTAGACTGGGCCTTGATATACACTTCAGCACATAAGAATTATTGGAGAGTAATAATGGTGTTGTCGAAAAACGTGTGTAACCTAGTCTTTTTTTTAGGTTGTTGTCTCTCGTTTCATGCGAATGCTGCTGTAGACTATTGGCAAGATATAGAATCGTCTGCTTTTCGGCATGATGCACCGCTAATGATTAAGGCTCGAGAGGGCAGGTTGTTACTAAGTGATATAGAGTCACTTAGTAATCAATTATCTTCTGACGGCGTCGATATTGAATTACCACTTCCGAATGGTGAAACAGCAGTCTATCATTTGGAATATTCTCCAATAGCAGAACAAGGACTGTTAGATAAGTTCCCTGACATTAGAACCTTTCGGGGCGTTGATGTAGACAACTCCAATAATCGAGGTCGCTTCGATATATCGCCATCAGGTTTTCGAGGGATGTTTCGCCATAATGGTGAGACCATTTTTATTGACCCACAGTA
This sequence comes from uncultured Pseudomonadales bacterium, assembly GCA_947487765.1. Taxonomy (GTDB): domain Bacteria; phylum Pseudomonadota; class Gammaproteobacteria; order Pseudomonadales; family Cellvibrionaceae; genus CANLBN01. Next base: position 218,050 of record CANKXO010000005.1, read on the forward strand.
TCGTGACCAATCAAATACATATATTTCTTATTATTCTCACAATGCTGAGCCTCTAGAGCAGAGATTGGCTGATCGAGTGCTTTATACTGACTTATTAAAGTCTGTGGAGACCTCTGCCAATCGTACCCTAGCAAAAGGAAGTTCGGATGGTAATTTGCGGACCTATCGTTTAGCAGTTGCTGCAACAGGAGAATATACAGCATTTTTTGGAGGCACTGTCAGTGCAGCATTGTCAGCAATTACTACGGCAATAAATCGAGTTAATGAAGTTTATGAAAATGACCTTGGTATTCGATTGGTTTTAGTTGCTAATAACAACGACATTATTTATACCAATGCAAGCGCCGACCCTTACGCTAATGACGGCTTTGGCGACCTTAATGTGAATCAAAATAATATCAATGCAGTCATTGGGACAGCAAACTATGATATTGGGCATTTATTTGGTATAGGTACAGGGGGGGTAGCGCAATTAGGGAGTGTCTGTAGTTCTTCGGGTAAAGCACGTGGTTTGACTGGGTTAAATAACCCTACAGGGGATACCTTTTATATTGATTTTGTATCTCACGAAATTGGCCATCAGTTTGGAGCAAATCATACATTTAATGGCACCACAAGCAGTTGTGGTGGAGCTAATCGTAATCAAGGAACTGCTTATGAACCTGGAAGCGGTTCAACGATTATGGCATACGCAGGTATTTGTGGCTCAGAGAACTTACAAAACAGCTCCGACCCCTATTTTCATGCAGGCTCGATCGCAGAAATTACCAACTTTGTGACGTCAGGCGGCGGTGCATCTTGCGGTAGCATTTCAACGCCCGCGAATACAACACCTAATGCGAGTGCTGGTCCTGATGTGACTATCCCTGCTAATACCCCTTTTGTCTTAACCGGTTCGGCAACAGATGCTGATGTAGGCGATACACTTAATTATGTGTGGGAGCAATTAGATGCTGGCACTGCTTCAAGTAGCCAAGCTGAATGGGTGGATAATGGTAGTCGAACAATATTTAGGTCTTTATCGCCAACAACTAACCCTGTACGTTACTTACCAAACTTGCCTGATGTCTTAGATGGCTCTATAACCGCGGGTGAAGCATTCCCTACAACCAACCGCGATTTAAATTTTCGATTTACTGTTCGTGATGGCAGTGGAGAGACAGCATTTGAAAATAAGGTAGTATCTGTAACAACTGGTGCAGGTCCTTTTGCTGTTTTAACTCCAGGTGTAGGTAGTGTGTGGAGTCAAGGAACAGCTTTGGTTACTTGGAATGTTGCTAATACAGATTCGACACCAGTCAATTGCTCTCAAGTTGATATTACTTATTCCAGTGATGGTGGCTCTACTTTTGGTATTACGTTGGCAAGCAATGTGGCTAATGATGGTAGCCAATCTATTACTGTTCCAACTAATGCTACAACACAAGGACGAGTGATGGTGAGTTGTATTGATAATATTTTTTACGCGGTTAGTGATAGTGATTTTGAAGTTTCAGCATCCACTGTAGCTCCTACGATTATTAGTATTGATGATGTAAATGCTAACGAAGGTAGCACTATAACTTTTACAAGTACGCTAAATGTAGCTCCAACTTCGAATACTAATTTTTCGTTCTCATTAAATAATGGAACAACGGATAATAGCGATTATGGACTAGTTAATTTTGATAACGGAGTAACAAACAATAACGATGGGACCATAACAGTTCCATCTGGCGTTTCCAATTTTTCAGTTGCGGTGGTAACTGTGGACGACACACTAGTAGAAGCTAGCGAAACTTTCACGTTAAATATAGGTGGTGTAAGTGGTACGGGTACTATTTTGGACAATGATTCAGTATCTACTTCGCCAACTATTGTTAGTGTCTCCAATGCAAATGCAAATGAGGGTGGTAACGTTGTTGCAACAGTCACCTTGAGTGCAACGACAACAGTAGCTGAAAATTACACTTACTCTATAAATAATGTAACAACATCGAATTCTGACTATGGACTAGCTAGTTTTGGCAATGGAGTCACGAATAATAACAATGGGACTATAACCGTCCCCGTTGGTGTTTCGTCATTTACTTTTTCTGTTGGTACGATTGACGATTCAGTTGTTGAAGGTGATGAGTCGTTTACTCTAATAGTCGATGGCGTTACAGGTACTGGAACCATTCAAGATAATGACAGATCTTCTTCGAGTGGAGGAGGTGGTGGTGGAGCAAGTGGAGTTTTATTTCTGCTGATGAGTTTGTTTTTGGCTGTTTTAAGAAGACGGGCGGGTATTAATTAGACATAGACCCTCTGATTACTTTTTTGGCTAGGATAAAAGTGAAGAATTAAAGTAAGATCATAAAACTTATTATTAGTATAATTTTATACTATAAAATTATACTAATTCTGTAATAATTGTAATTATCGACCATAATAATATAGATTAAATGTAATTCATGGAGAATAAAGATGAAGCTGTCAAAAAAGGTAGTTAGTCTGGTATGTGTTTTGGGCTATTGCCTATCAGCAGCAGCGTATGGGGCTAATTATTGGCAAGATCTAGAGTCCACAGCATTTCGTAGTGATGCCCCCTTAATGGTAAAGGCCAAAGAGAGTAGGCTTTTAAGAGGGGATATTCAATCGCTTCAGCAGCAATTGTCAAACCTTGATGGAGTTGATGTTGAGCTGCCACTTCCCAATGGACAGACAGCTATTTATCATTTTGAGTATTCTCCTATAGCTGAGCAGGGCTTGTTGGATAAGTATCCTCAAATTAGAACATTTAGAGGGGTTGATATTGACAATCCTAACAATCGGGGTCGTTTTGATATATCTCCTGCTGGGTTTCGTGGCATGTTTAGGCATAATGGCGAAACTGTATTTATTGACCCTCAATATATAGAAGATGTTAATACCTACATCTCTTATCGCTCTGACGATGCAGTGCCTTTAACAAAAAGGCCTGATGATCAGGTTTTATATAGTGATTTATTAAAAACTGCTGAGAGAACGGGTAATCGTGTTGCAGCTAAAGGCAGCTCTGATGGGAGCCTAAGAACATATCGCTTAGCGGTTGCGGCTACTGGTGAATATACAGATTTTTTTAGCGATGATACGGACCCTATTACTACAAAAAGAATGCTTTCTATGGCGGCAATTACAACCGCTATAAATCGTGTTAACGAAGTTTTTGAGAGTGACTTAGGCATTCGTTTAGTATTGATTGCTAATAATGATCAAATTGTTTACGTGGATGCAACAACAGATCCTTATTTTAACGACGGTTCTATTAATGATTTAGGCGCTAATCAGGTAAACCTTGATACGGTAATTGGATCTGCAAATTATGATATTGGCCACCTTTTTGGAACTGGCTCTGGTGGTGTTGCAGCTCTAGAAAGTGTGTGTAATAACACAAGAAAAGCTCGAGGCCTCACAGGCTTGGATATGCCAACAGGAGACCCTTTTTATATTGATTTCGTATCTCATGAAATCGGGCATCAATTTGGTGGTAATCATACCTTTAATGGTACAACAGGTAGTTGCGGAGGCTTTAACCGTAATCAGGCAACTGCTTATGAGCCAGGTGGCGGCTCAACAATAATGGCTTATGCGGATATATGTGGGGCTGAAAATTTGCCTGGCCAAGACAACTCAGACCCTTATTTTCATGCAGGCTCAATCGAAGAAATTACTAATTTCATTACCTCGGGCGGTGGAGCGTCTTGTGCTGCTGTTTCAACGCCAGCTAATGCTGTTCCAGATGCAACTGCAGGAGCCGATGTCACTATTCCTGCGAATACGCCTATTGTGTTAACGGGTTCTGCTACAGACGGGGATGGAGATACTCTTACTTATGTCTGGGAGCAATTAGATGCAGGCACTGCTTCTTCTAGTGTTGATGAATGGATTGATGATGGTAGTAGAGCAATATTTCGATCGTTGTTACCAACGACTAATCCAGTTCGTTTCTTACCGAATTTGGACGATCTTATCGATAACGAGTTGGAAAGAGGCGAATCTATACCGACAACGAATCGTAACCTTAATTTTAGGTTAACTGTTCGTGATGGAAATGGTGGTACTGCTTTTGAAAATAAAGTCGTTGCAGTAACCACCGCAGCAGGGCCATTTGATGTACTGACACCAGAGACTGATGATGTATGGACACAAGGGACTACTGTTGTTACTTGGGATGTTGCAGGAACTGATCTCTCTCCTGTTAATTGTCCCCAAGTAAATATTAGTTATGACGGTAATCTTGCCACTGGAGCAGATGTTACTCCAACCTCCTTTGCGACGGTGCTAGCTACGAATGTCCCTAATGATGGACTTCAATTGGTGAATACGCCAACTGTTGCCACATTGAATGCTAGAGTAATGGTGAGTTGCTCGAATAACGTTTTTTATGCAGTCAGCGTTTCTAACTTTGAAGTGTCTGCTTCCTCTGATCCTATTGTGAGTAGTGTCAGTAACGGTAGCGCAACGGAAGGGAATCCAATTACATTTACTATTGTTATGAGTGCTCAGCCTTTAGTTGATGAAATTGTTGATTTTGAGCTAGCGACAAGGACTGCAGGCGCAGATGATATTGGCACTGGAACCTTTTCCAGTGGGGTTGTGAATAATAATGATGGAACATTAACCGTTCCTGCTGGCGTAGTTACCTTTACTGCGACTGTAAATACAAATGAAGATAGTGCTTCTGAACCTGACGAAACATTTGTACTGTCTGTCGGTAGTGCTAGTGGTGTTGGTACTATTATTGATGATGATAGTGGAAGTACTGGGGGAGGATCAAACCCAAATATTCCAGGTTCAGTAGAGGGTAGCTCGGGCGGTTCTACTAATGGACTGATACTATTTCTATTAGCAACGTTATTGCTCGCGAGTAGGAAGCAACGTGCATGAAGGCTACTATAAAAATAAAATCTTCACTGTGCTTTGTGTTGTCTATGTTATTTCTGAGTGGATGTAATGTGACAGCAGATGATAAGAGTGGAAATGCTGCAATGCCGGATCACTTGAAAGCTTTAACTTGGACCGAATCTGCAGATGTTGAGGCTGACGTGCAGAAAGCTATAGCAAATAAAGATTATCGCTTATTTGCTATAGCAGGGCGTGGTGAGCGTATGCCTGGTGTGGATGCGAAGCAAATGAGTGATCTAAAACAGCGATGTGGAGTCAAATACTTGGAAGGTAGCACGGATGCTATTCGTGACGATGAGCATATGCAGTTGTTACAAAAAGCTTATCAGTATGCGGAAGGTTATAATCAAAGCATGGTTCGTCACTGCCGCTAGTGATTTTAAATAAACGCTGATTAATTCTGCGTGTTTCTTTTCATTTAGCTCAATATTGGTTGAAATTTATATTGGGCTTTATTCTTTCCATCTCTCTCTATTTTATTCTGACCCCATTGCTAATGAAGAACGCTTGGCTTGAAGCTCGTTTGCCCAAAATAGAGTCCCTCCAGCGACAGCAATTGGCATAATAAATATATTAACTACCGGTATCATGCTACCTAACATTATTGTACCACCAAGGCCTGTGGTCGAAAGCTGTTGTTGTTTTAGGTATTTACGTAACTGGCTAAATGCAACTTTATTATTGTCTGCAGGGTAGTCCACATATTGTAGTGTAACGACCCAAGCTCCCCACAGTAGAGCAAGTATTGGTACAATAAAGTTAACCAGTGGGATCAAGGCGAGTAAAAATAAACCTATAGTGACCAGTATGCCTCGAGTAATAAAATACCACAGTTTTACCATTTCTCTTTTTAGCGTGCGCACTGCCATATTGCTAAATGATTCTGGAGGTGGAGTAGTATTGGTTAACCGAGCTTCGATTTTTTCTGCCAAAAGCCCATAAAAAGGAGCAGCAATAATATTAGTAATTAAATTAAAACTGTAGCCATAAACCAATAATATTAAAAAAAAGGCCAAGCCAGAAAGTAATGTGGCAATAAATGCAGCGAAGTAAGCAATCCACGACCAGAAAGAGAGTAGTTCGTTAAACCAGTTTGTCGCGGATGAAAAATACTGAATCAGTATTGATGTTAAAATAATAAAAACAACAATATTGGCTAATAAAGGTACTAGTACAAAGCGTTTCATACCTGAACTGGTTAACAGTTTTGCGCCTTGAACAAAATAATTGAAGCCGGTCGTGATGGTGTTAGGTTTTAAAAACATCTTTCTTATTTACTGCCAGTCTATTTTATTGCGCGCCAGCAGCTTTCATGGCAGCGATATAGTCTTCTGCTTGTCGGTGATCAGCAATAGTTTCTAAAAAGGTTTTATTTTGCTGGTTTTTGGCATTGATATCATGGCCTTCGGCTTTAAAAAAACCTAAAAACGTTGCAAAATTGTCGGCTTTCATCCCACGATAAGCTTTCTCTAATAAATGGAAGTCTGGATTAGCTTCTCCATAAGCTTCATAGTTTAAAAATGTTTTGATGCGTTCATCATCAAATACTTCACCTAATACTTTCTGTTTATCTTTTTTTAGTACCATCGTTAATCTCTTTTCTAACTCTTTTTTAATAGTGGGTTTTTTGTATTATTCGATTAACTGTTAAGTTTTTCATTTAACAGTTGGTTAACCATTTGTGGATTTGCTTGCCCTTTTGATGCTTTCATTACTTGACCTACAAAAAAACCAAGCATTTTAGGACGTTTGTCGGCATCAGCTTTGCGGTAATTTTCTACCTGTGCTTGGTTATTGCTAATCACTTCGTCAATTATTGCCCCCAGAGCGCCTGTATCTGATACTTGTTTTAGGCCTTTGGATTCTATAATTTCATCAGCATTGTTTCCTTCTTTGTTCCACAGGGCATCAAATACTTGTTTCGCAATTTTGTTAGAAATAGTGCCGTCTTTAATCCTTTCGATAACTCCAGCAAGTTGCTCTGGTGTTATTGGACTATTGTGAATACTGATTTCATCAGTATTTAAACTGGCTGCCACATCTCCCATCATCCAGTTAGCAGATAATTTGGCATCACCGCAGAGTTTTAGGGCTTGTTCAAAAAACTGGGCGGTTGCCGCATCATCAGCTAATAATTTGGCATCGTACTCTGACAGCTTGTAGCTTTCTATAAAGCGCTGCCGACGAGCTTCTGGGAGTTCAGGTAAGCTTCCGCGAATCTCTTCAATATAGTCATCATCCAAAATGACGGGTAGTAAATCAGGACAGGGGAAATAGCGATAATCATTGGCATCTTCTTTCGATCGCATCGAGCGGGCAGATTTGGTATCACTATTATACAAACGTGTTTGCTGAACGATCTCTCCGCCATCTTCCAGAACGTCAATTTGGCGTTCGACTTCAAGTGCGATGGCTTCTTCCATAAATTTAAATGAGTTCAGGTTTTTCGTTTCCGTGCGAGTGCCTAATTTTTCTTCGCCTTTGGGACGAACAGATATATTGACGTCAAAACGCATAGATCCCTGAGACATTTCTCCATCGCATATTCCCAGAGACGTTACTATGGAGTGTAGTTTTTTAGCAAATGCTACTGCTTCTTCTGAGTTTGACATATCTGGCTCAGAGACAATCTCTATGAGTGGTGTGCCGGCACGATTTAAATCGATACCTGACATGCCATGAAAATCTTCGTGTAGTGATTTTCCTGCATCCTCTTCTAGATGGGCATGATGGATACGAATGCGTTTGCTTGAGCCGTCATCTAACTCTATATCGACATGGCCTGGGCCAACAATGGGCTCTTCTAATTGCGTGGTTTGATACCCTTTAGGTAGGTCAGGGTAAAAATAATTCTTTCTTTCAAAAAATGAACGTTTCCCTATTTCGGCATCAATTGCTAAGCCAAACATGACGGCATAGCGAAAAGCTTGTTCGTTTGCCACTGGTAATGTGCCTGGCATGGCTAAATCGATCGCACAGGCCTGAGTGTTGGGGGCAGCTCCAAATTGAGTACTTGCCCCGGAGAAAATTTTGGTATCAGTGGCCAATTGAACGTGGACTTCAAGGCCAATAACGGTTTCCCATTCCATATTTAAGTCTCTTTTCTATTTGCTGTTTAGTCGATGGCGGGTGCCGTGTGTTGATGAAAATCAGTTTCTTGTTGATATCGATGAGCGATATTTAATAGTTTTGCTTCTGAAAAGTAGTGCCCAGTTAATTGTAGGCCAACAGGTTTATTTTCTTTCGTGACGCCACATGGGATTGATATACCTGGCAGGCCAGCCAAATTAGTAGGCAATGTATAAATATCTTCTAAATACATTGATACAGGGTCTTTGGTTTTTGCGCCTAGCTCGAAAGCAGGGCTGGGGGCAGTAGGGCCAGCAATAACATCAATGTCATTAAAAGCGGCATCGAAGTCTTGTTTTATTAGGCGGCGTACTTGTTGGGCTTTACGATAATAGGCATCGTAATAACCTGCTGATAATGCGTAGGCGCCCACCAATATACGGCGCTTCACTTCCTCGCCAAAGCCCTCAGCGCGTGAACGCTTGTAAAGGTCTTCCAAGTCTTTAGGGTCTTCGCAGCGGTAGCCATAACGTACACCGTCAAATCGAGAGAGGTTGGCGGAGCACTCTGCCGGTGCAATGACGTAATAAGCAGGTACAGCAAGGTGAGTGTGAGGCAGTGATATCTCCTTTACAGTCGCACCTAATGCTTCATAAGTTTTTATCGCATCCTGAATAAGTTGTTCTACCTGAGAGTCAAGTCCATCACTAAAGTATTCTTTAGGTAAGCCAATACGCAGACCTTCCAATGAATCGGAGAGTGTTGTTGTATAGTCGGGTTTGGGCTCATCGATGCTGGTAGAGTCTCTATGATCAAAGCCTGCTAGTACATTCAGCATAATGGCGGCATCTTCAGCTGTTTTTGTGATGGGGCCTGCCTGATCAAGGCTAGAGGCGTACGCTACCATGCCCCAACGAGACACCCTGCCATAGGTCGGTTTTAAACCTGTTACGCCACAAAAACTGGCAGGTTGGCGAATAGAGCCTCCGGTATCACTAGCTGTTGCCGCTACCGCTAATTGTGCAGCTACTGCAGCGGCTGAGCCACCAGACGACCCACCAGGTACACAATTGCTGTTCCATGGATTCTTTGCCGGCCCGTAAAAGCTATTTTCATTGGATGAACCCATCGCAAACTCATCCATATTAGTTTTACCTAACATGACAGCGCCGGCATTGATGCAGTTATCAACAATCGCTGCATTATAAGGAGGGGTAAAGTTATCAAGCATTTTGGAGCCGCAGCTTGTACGTACACCTTCTGTACAAAATAGATCTTTATGGGCAATAGGAATGCCGCAAAGAGCAGATTCATCGCCTTGAGCTAATTGTGTATCGGCTTGTTTGGCCATACTAAGCGCTTCTTCTTGGCAGACGCTAATAAAACTATTGTATTGGTTGTCGAGCCGCTGGATTCGCTCGAGGTAGTGTTGAGTGAGCTCCACACTGGAAAATGCTTGTTTTTTTAGGCCCTGTTTCAATTCAGCCAGGGTTAATTGGTGAAGGTTCGTTGAATGCATAATGGTGTCAGTTATTTTCTAGTAATAGCGTGAGTGTGTTTTCTAGTGTTTGGTTCTCTATAGTCAACAAGTTGATTAATCGATGACTTTGGGGACTAGGAAAAGCCCATTTTCAACAGCAGGAGCAATTGCCTGCAGTTGTGCTCGTTGATCAGGTTCAGTGACTTTATCGGCTCGTAATCGTTGAACGGCATCCATTGGATGAGACATGGGAGCGACTCCTTTGGTATCAGCTGCTTGTAATTGATCGACAAGCGCTAAAATGCTGGTGATACTTTCTGCCACATCACCAGCGGTTTCGCTATCAATATTAATTCTCGCAAGCTGCGCTAACTTGGCAATTTCATTAGCTTCCACACTGTTCTCCGTCGTTGCTATTTTTGGGATATTTTTTGAAGCCCGTGATTCTAGCGTATTTTTTGCCTTACAACTGCTAAAACTATAAAAATCACTGTAAAATTGCTGCTAAATACTCATCTTTGCCTAATTGCGCCTTGCCGAATAAGGCTGGCATTGTTAGAGTCTCGCAACTTAATATAATTGGTTTAAATATTACTAAGGTGCTAGATTAACTATTTATTTAATTGCCTGATTAATATTGATAATGTTAATAAAAATAAATCGCTATTGATCTATTTTTTAAGAATCATACTCAATCCATAATGACACTAATAAAGTACTCATAGGTAACACTTTTCTATGCTAATTCCCAAGCGCCTGCGCGGCATATTTTCCAACGATTTATCTATTGACCTCGGTACCGCAAATACGCTGATTTATGTGCGCGAAAAAGGCATCGTACTAAATGAGCCTTCAGTGGTTGCTATTCGACACCATAATGGTCAAAAGCTGGTAGAAGCTGTTGGTGTTGAAGCTAAACGAATGTTAGGGCGTACACCTGGCAATATTACCGCGATTCGCCCTTTGAAGGATGGTGTTATCGCCGATTTCCAAGTGACTGAAAAAATGCTTCAGCACTTTATGCGTAAAGTACATGAAAATAGCTGGTTTCAGCCTAGCCCTCGGGTTTTAGTGTGTGTACCTTGTTTATCAACAGAAGTTGAAAAACGGGCGATACGTGAATCTGCTATGGGGGCGGGGGCTCGTGAAGTGCGGCTGATCGAAGAGCCAAGGGCTGCTGCTATTGGTGCAGGGCTGCGAGTTGCTGAAGCAAGTGGTTCAATGGTGGTCGACATCGGCGGTGGTACCACTGAAATCGCTGTTATTTCTTTAAATGGTGTTGTTTATTCGGATTCAGTCCGTATCGGTGGTGACAGATTTGATGAATCTATTGTCAATTATGTACGTCGTAATTACGGTACGGTGATTGGTGATGCAACCGCTGAACGTATTAAGCAGGAAATCGGTTGTGCCTATGTTGGCAGTGAAGCACGAGATATCGATGTGCGTGGACGTAACCTTGCAGAAGGTGTACCTCGCAGTTTTACCTTGAGTAGTGGTGAGGTCTTAGAGGCATTGCAGGAAGCCCTAGCGGGTATTGTTCAATCGGTTAAAAGTGCATTAGAGCAATCGCCTCCCGAACTAGCGTCGGATATCGCTGAAAGCGGTATTGTGCTGACGGGTGGTGGTGCACTATTGAGAGATATTGATTTATTATTGTCTGAGGAAACGGGTTTGCCTGTTATTGTCGCTGATGATCCTCTTACTTGTGTGGCTCGTGGTGGTGGTATTGCTATGGGATGGATGGATAATAAAACAATGGGCTTCCTTGAGGACTAGGTAAGTTCCATAATAGGTCTTTTTATTCTCTCGTTGTGAACTTTTGTGCTTTTAACAGGACGATTATTCGATGTAAGTCCTCTAACTAGGTATATTTTCTCTTTGATTTGAAGGTAAATATCTATTCTTAAAGCCGAGTTATGATGACTTTCATCTCTGATTTTTGACCGAGGATTACGATTAAACTCTTATTCACCAAAGGCCCCTCTTATTTTGCTCGAGTGGTTATACTTGCAGCGTTAGCATTAGCGCTGCTACTCGTAGGGCGCTATACCACTTGGCTTGAGCCTGTCCGCAGTAAACTTGATTTGCTTTCTATGCCCTTTTACTGGGTTACTAATATCCCCCATCGTCTATCTGAATGGATTGACACTGATTGGGTGGCACGCCAAGAACTTGAAAAAGAAAACAAATTATTACGTAATCAGATCCGAGTACAGGAATCCCGTTTGCAACAGATGGCCTCTTTGGTTGCTGAAAACCTGCGTTTACGCCAGTTAATGAATTCATCTGAAATCGTTCAGGATCGGGTGCTTGTTGCCGAGCTAATAGGTGTTTCACCTGATCCGCTCGTTCACAAAGTAATCGTAAACAAGGGCAGTAATGATGGTATTTATGTGGGACAACCATTATTAGATGCTTTTGGGCTCATGGGCCAGGTAGTTTCTGTAACACCTTATACATCGCAGGTGTTGTTGATTACCGATAATTCCCATGCTATTCCTGTTCAAGTCACTCGTAATAATGTTAGGACAGTTGCGGAAGGCGTGGGTGACTTATATCAATTACGTTTACGCTATGTGTCTTCGACGATGGATATTAAGGAAGGGGATATACTCGTGAGCTCTGGCTTGGGAGGGCGTTTCCCTGTGGGTTATCCTGTTGCTCAGATTGAATCCATTACTTATGACCCTGGAGAGCCTTTTGCAACAGTGATTGCTCGTCCTGCCGCACAGCTAGACCGTAGTCGACATGTATTACTTGTGTTTAGCGAGCAATCGGATTTTATGGTGCGCTAATGCGGGCGTTAATTGTTATCAGTTTTTTGCTTGCATTTGTTTTAATGGTTGTTCCGGTTAGCTTCCAATGGCGTTGGTGTCGTCCAGAGTTTGTTGTATTGCTTGTTATTTATTGGGCGATGTTTACTCCTCAGCATTTTGGGCTCGGGGCCGCATGGCTTGTTGGTTTATTTCAGGATCTATTAGAGCTAGCGCCTTTAGGGCTGAATGCAATGGCAATGATGCTAGTGGCCTACATTTCTCATCTTGTCTATCAGCGAATCCGTAACTATGTGTTCTGGCATCAAGCATTATGGGTCTTTGTATTGATTGGAATTTTTGGGTTGTTTTCTAGTTGGCTGAGTAGTTTTATGGGACAACAGGTAGGTACTCCTGTATTTCTAGTCGCAGCTTTATTGAGCAGCTTATTTTGGCCATTTTTAGTCATCCTAATGAGCCGCTTACAAGTATATTTTCGCTTGCTTCAGTAATAACAAAATGGTCTTACACGCTCTTTACTTAGTCTTTAGTGTATTTCTGTTTATCTTGTGCAGCGGTTAAGCTTATGTTCAGTAAAGGTTAGGGATAATAGGCTGATTGTAAGAGTAATATTGTTACCTATGTGTTGTTAAGCCATGATTCGTCATATCAAAAAACCAATGAAACCGCTTTGGGCTCTTTGTGCTTTAGTAATTATTGTTATTGCACTTTTGATCCAGCTTGCCAGGTTGGCTGCTCCACGTATTGATTATTTCCATGCTTCTATTGAGCAATTTGCCAGCCAGCAACTTAATGCGCAGGTATCTATCGGTAAAATATCGGCTAAATGGCCAGCACTGACGCCTGAAGTCATGATTGATGACCTGTCTATAAAGACAGCTACGGGTCAGTCATTTTTAAATATCGACCATGTCAGCATGCAACTGGATATATTATTAAGCCTTTTCCATTGGGCTCCTGTATGGCGTCATGTTGATGCCAATGGGTTAAGGTTAACGATAAGCCAAGGTGAAAAAGGTGGTTGGTCATTGGGTGGTTTAAAGCCCTCGCAAGATAGCCGTAGTTGGCGTTATCGTAGTCCCGGCGCCCTTTTTTTGATGGCTCGTGATGTCAAGCTTAAAAATGCAGATATTACCTTCGAGTTCTATAATCATCATCAATTGGTTACAGAAATACCATTCATCGATATTCAGAATAATGGTCATTTTCATCGATTGACAGCCCAAGCGGCTATTGGTGATGAATCTAACTTTAAATTTATATTAGAGGGGGTTGGAGACCCTTCGATTGCCGAACAGTTTTTTGCCAAAGCCCATTTAACACTCAATGGCTTTCCTGTTGAGCGCCTTGCTCAGTTATTCAGTCAAGTAACGATTAATACTCAGAATGATTCCCGTGCGCCAAACTCACAATCAAGTGCAGACCTGAAACTTTGGTTCGATTTTGCATCGCCTAGCCGTTTTTTAATGAATGGCCATATTGAACTGTCTAATGATGAAGCATCAGATTTTGCTCGAGACAATTACCTTGATATTCCTTTTAAGGCTGATATTGCCGGTGACTACGGTATTGTCAGCGGATTAGCGGTTGGTTTACGCAATATACAGGTTGATAGGGAGCTCTCTCTAAGTCCTACACATATCCTTCTACACGATAATCAATTAACGGTAGCCGTTACAGAACTTAATATCGAAGAGCTGATGGAGTGGGGGCAGCAACGATTCCTTTCATTGTCTGATGAGGTAGATAGCAATGTTTCTGGTGAACATAAAGCAAAACAATCTAAATTGAAGGAAGTTATTGGTACATTATCTCCTCAGGGGGATTTACATAATCTATATTTAACGTTGGATTTACTGAATTTGCCTCAGTTAAAAATTCAGGCAAACCTCGATAAGGTCGATACTGATGTATGGGCGAATATCCCTGGCTTTAAACAGGTAAGTGGGTATCTTGAAGCCGGCTTGAATGAAGGTTTTGTATTGCTGGATGCCAAAAAATTCTCATTATTTCCAGATAAAATATATTCTGCCCCCATTTTTGCTCAATCTGCAAAAGGTTTTGTAGCATGGAATTTCTCACTTAAGCAAAAAGAAGCGAAAGTGTATGGTTATGATTTGAGTATGCAAGGCAAGTACGGTAATGCTAATGGTAATTTTTTACTCGATCTTGTATGGGGAAGAAAAAAACCTGAACAATATAAAAGAGAAAATCACCTAAATTTACAGATAGGTTTGCAAAACTCCAAGGCGATTTATCATCGAGATCTTGTGCCAACGGTCCTTCCTGAAACCTTACTGGATTGGATGGATACTTCTATTAAGGGAGGCAATATTGAAAACGCAGGTATTTTCTATAGGGGAGGGTTAAAGAAAAAGTCTGACCGGAGTGTACAGTTTTTTGCCGATATCAATAATGGGCAATTAGATTACAGCTCTGACTGGCCAGCATTGAATGGTATTAATGGCTCATTACTGATTGATAATAATCAATTATATGGCGTGATAGATAATGCAAATATCTATGGTGATGATAATTTTAAGGGGCAGTTTAGTTGGAATGAGAACTCTACAGACATTCTTAAGATTAACGCCTCTGGTCGAGCCTCTTCTTCGTCAGGCTTGAAATATATCCAGGAATCATGGTTAAGTAGCAAAGTTGGTGGAATCGCCGATCAGCTGTCGGCAGAAGGTAGTTTGACAGTAGATGTAGATTTAGATATCCCTCTGAACGATTCTTCGTCCCTAGCTAAACATAATATTCTGCTAGATTTTGATAATAGCCAATTGCGCTTTAAAGAGCTTGATCTCGTTTTTAATGAGATTGATGGCGCACTTAATTACACAACGGAAAAAGGGTTTGTTTCAAAAAATTTATCCGGAGTGCTTTTTGATAACACTTTTAATCTCTTTGTGGGTGAGAATGCTGAAGGTGAAAGTTTTTCCAATGCTGATGATACCCTCACAATTAAAGCCATCGGTCAAACGGACATTAAATCGATAGAGGAATGGATTCAGCAACCGGTATTGTCTTTTTTCAAGGGTGAGCTGGCATATGACCTTAATATTAAAATTCCATTAGAAACTGACTCGGATACTTTGCCTATGTTATCAATAAGATCTGATTTAATCGGGGTCAATGCTGAGTTGCCGGCACCATTCAAAAAGCAAGGTGGTGATAGCATGCTTTTTTCTTTTGATATGCCTTTGCAAAACGATATTATCGATTATCAATTTACATTAGGGGCCTATTTTTCTGGGCATTACCGGTCTACTGATGCAAGTGTAAGAAAATCTACTAAAAATAAATCAGGACCAGATCAACCTTATGCAATGACACTCGCTTTTAGTGATACTCAGGCTCCGGATTTTATTAAATTACCTGAAGAAGGTATTAAAGTATTTGGGCAATTCTCACAGTTTGATGTTGATGCCTGGTTGCCATTTTTTCGCTCTTATCCTCGAGAAGACAGTGATTCTCCCTCAGCTATGGATTTATTTTTTTCTGCTGACGACTTGAAATTTAAAGATCAAGGACTTAATAATTTTTTATTATCTGGACAGAGAGAAAAGCAAGGGTGGAGCTTTATTGTAGATAGTGATGATGTGTTAGGTGGTATATATATCGATGACGATAAACAGCGCCCTTTAATTGTCGATATCGATTATTTGAAGTGGCCTCCAGAGCAGCCAGCGTCCGTATTGACTGAAGAAGTAATCGTTGATGAAAAGCCTAAAATAGATCCTTTAGCTACGATAGATCCTTCTACATTACCGCCTATGGATATCACTATCAATCGTCTAGTGTACAAAAATAAGCCATTAGGTAATTGGTCTCTAGAAATCAGACCTGATAGTGAAAGTTTAGAGGTTCGCAATATTTACGCAACGGCAGCGGGCTTTTCATTGATGGGTGAAGCAGAAAATACAGGTGCATTTTTGCGTTGGCAGCCAGCCATTGGAGCGATTCCATTATCAACTCGTTTTACAGGCACTATTGTTGGAGATGATCCGAAAACACTATTTGAACAGTGGGAATTGCCGGTTGTTTTACAAAGTGAAAAAACTGAAGTTGAAATAGATTTGTTTTGGACGGGTTCCCCCGCTTTTTTTTCTATTGAAAGCTTAAAAGGTACTATTAATACTCGTCATACCAACGGAGTGTTTACTCAGGAAAAGACAGACAATGCAACAGATGCCTTACGTTTATTTGGCTTATTAAATTTTGACTCATGGGCACGTCGAGTGAGGTTAGATTTTTCTGATGTTTATAAAAAAGGTATTGTTTTTGATGATCTTCAAGGGCAGTTAACCTTTAACGATGGCATGATAGAAATATCTAAGCCACTGACAATGAAAGGGCCATCAAGTACCCTAATATTATCGGGTCTTATTGACTACCCTCTGCAAACTGTGGATGCAAGGTTAACGGCTACTCTGCCGGTAGGAGGTAATTTAACGGTAGTTGCTGCGCTGGCGGGGGGATTGCCAGCAGCGGCAGGTGTGTACCTCGTCAGTAAGCTATTTGAAAAGCAGGTTGCCAAAGTTTCCAGCATTAATTACACCATTAACGGTAGCTGGGAGAACCCTATTATTAAAGTTGACAATGTTCAGGACGATAGTCTTGGTGGTACAGGCTCATCTGCGGTAAATGAAAATGCAGGCTCTTGATGTGGATAAAAGTCTCTATTTTTAGATGTGACTTTAGGATTTATTAAGCAGTATATCCTGCACAGTTTTAAATAATTTCAGTCTATATTTATTTGATGAGCTGCCTTCACTTTTTTCTTTTTTCGCATATCGAATAAACTGTCCAAGTTGTTGCCTATTGCTCTTTGGAAACAAAGTAATAAACTCCGATAATGCATTAGCATCAGTAGAGTTGCCATCTTGATCATTAATGCAAAGTAATCGATTACACCATTCCTCTGCTGGATTAATAGATTGTTGGCTTTGCCTGTCTTGCTGTTTTTGGTCGTGAAGTGCAGCTTGAATTTCGTCAGGGTTTTCTGAACGAATGATTTTCCCAATGCGTTGTATTTGTCTGCGGCGACTATTACCTGTTTTTAATCGTTTCGCTAGTTCTATCGCGTCGATTAACATGTCACTTAATGGTAGTTGAGCTAATTTTTTAGTGGAGAGTAATACTAATTCATCACCCAGAGATTGTAGTTCGCGGAGGGCTTTTTTAACGGCTGTTTTACTGACAAACTCTTCGTCGTCCATATCTGAATGGTTTTCTTCACTGATCATTGATTGTTCTCATTGAATAATTTGCGCTATTAATTACTACGCATAAAAGATTGTCGCGAGGCCAAGAAAAGCCATGAAGCCTACTACATCGGTTAGTGTTGTTAAGGCAACACCCCCGGCAAGTGCAGGGTCAATACCCATACGTTTTAGTATTGAAGGTAGTAATGTTCCACCGATAGCAGCCGCTAATAAATTGATGATAGTGGCAACGGCGATAATGATGGCAATGCGAATATCATTAAACCACCACGCGGTTAATAAACCCAGAGCACAGGCCCACAGTAAACCGTTCATGATGCCAGAAGATATCTCACGGAGTAATAGCCAGTTGCGGTTGCTAGAACCAATCTTGCCAAGCGCCATACCTCTTACAACAACAGTGAGTGTCTGGCTGCCTGCGACACCACCCATACTGGCAACAATAGGCATGAGAATGGCTAGAGCAACCACTTTATCAATAGTGTCTTGAAAGAGGTTGATTACTGCGGAAGCCACAATAGCTGTAATTAAATTTATACCTAGCCAGATTGCACGACGAGGTGCCGTCTTTAATAGAGGGGCAAAGGTATCTTCATCTTCGCCCAAACCGGACATGCTCATTAATGAATGGTCCGCATCTTCAATAATGACATCGACAACATCATCAATGGTAATACGGCCAACAACCTTTCCTTCTTCATCGATAACGGGCGCTAAAATCCAGTCATTTTGTTCAAATAGCTGGGCCACTTTGCCATCATCCATATCAACGGGAATAGCTTCAACATCCGTACGCATAATCTCCCTTACACTAATGCTGGGATCGGATGTCAGCAGCTTGCTCATTGATAAAGTGCCAAGATAAACATTTTCTCCGTTAACAACAACAAGTTGGTCAGTCGATGGTGGGATTTCTTCATGGCGACGTAGGTACCGTAGAACAACATCTAACGTAAAACGTGGCCTTATGGTAATGACATCCGTATCCATCAGGCCGCCAGCGGTATCCTCTTCATAGGATAAGACGGTTTCAACTCTTGCGCGGTTTTGCGCGCTCATTGCTGATAGTGCTTCTTGCATCACCTGATCTGGCAGATGCTGTAAGATATCTGCCGCATCATCTACATCCAGAGACTCGGTCAGTTCAGCAACTTGTTGGCTGTCCATGTTTTCAACGAATTGAACAGCAATATCTTCAGGTAATTCCTGAAGAATGTCGGCATGAGATTCTTTATCAATGAGGCCCCAGAGGTAGATGCGAGCCTTTGGAGGAGAGGAGTTAATTAGGTTTGCTATTTCAACGGGTGTGAGGCCGTTGAGCATGCGTTTGGCCGAGCGCAATTCGCCGTGGCTTTCTTGGATTTCTGAAAGCTTGGAAAGGTTAGCTTGAGTTTTGTCGAATTCCTCGTCAACAGCAGGTTGCATAACTATATCTTCTACTCAAAGCCCTCGGGCCATTATTATTTAATTATTGGTAATCTAGAATCTCTATTCATCTTCATCAAAACGGTTATTGATAAGCCCTGTAACCTCTGTCATTGCTAATTCTTCGTCGCTACCATTACATTCAAGTTTTATATCTGTGCCTTTAGCCGCGGCTAATAACATCAGTGCCATTACACTTTTGCAGTCGACGGTTTTTCCATTGCTTGTTAGCTTTATATCGCTGGCAAAGCGGTTGGCAGTGCTGGCTAGTTTGGCAGCTGCTCGGGCATGTAATCCCAGTTTGTTGATAATAGTTAGCTCAGTGGTAATCATAATCTCAATTCGCGATGACGACACTGTACGTCAGTTAATGATTGGCCGAAATAATCGGCCAGTTTATTACAAAGGTAGACTGATCGGTGTTGGCCACCAGTGCAGCCAATCGCAATGGTCATGTAGCTACGGTTATTGGCTTCATAACAAGGTAGCCAACGCTCTAAGAAGCCAGAGATATCATTATACATATCTGTGACTTCTTGCTCTTTTTCTAAAAATTTAATAACGGGTTTGTCATTCCCTGTTAATGAACGTAGTTTGGTTTTCCAATGAGGGTTAGGAAGACAGCGTACATCAAAGACCAAATCGGCATCGCGAGGTACGCCATATTTAAAGCCGAAAGACTGAAACAAAATACTGGTTCCAGGATTATCGATAGCCAACATATGGTGTTTTACAAGATCACGTAAATCATGAAAGCCCATATCAGTTGTGTCAATTGTAATATTGGCAACATCAATAATGGGTTTGAGTAATTCTTTCTCTTTTGCTATTGCGCTTTGGAGGTCGGTTTCTTTATCGCTTAATGGATGGCGGCGGCGAGTTTCGCTAAAGCGCTGTAATAAGATTTCATCATCTGCATCTAGAAAAATGACTTGGTGATCAAGTGCTGCGATTGCGGGCATTTGCATAAGGTTAGGCAGAAGTTCGATATCTGCTTCGGAGTTGCGAGCATCGATACTGACTGCATAATGCTTTTCATCATAAGGTGTGATGCGTTCTACCAAAGTGGGTAGAAGTGTTGCGGGCAGATTGTCGATACAGGTGAAGCCGACATCTTCCAGCACATGCAGGGCGGTACTTTTGCCTGAGCCTGAGCGACCACTAATAATGATAAGACGCATACCGCTGATTTCTCCGTTTGGTTTTAACCGCTAGTCGATAAAGTTTCTACATGTTAGTGATGACTTGATATAGCTCTTCAGAACTCTGTGTCTGACGAATCTTTTCTAAATGAGACTTGTCCGAAAATGTCTCTGCCAACGTTGCCAAGGTTTTTAAATGCTCTTGATCGTGATCTTCGGGTACAACTAAGACAAAAATAATATCAACAGGCTCATTATCAATAGCGTCAAAGTCGATGGGACTGTCGAGTGTCACCAACACCCCAATCGTTTTTGCGCAGCCTTTGATACGGCAATGAGGGATGGCTATGCCATTACCTATACCGGTAGACCCTAAACGTTCACGAGCAATCAAGGCGCTAAATACGTTGCCTGGATCCAGCATGGGCTTTTGGTCACAGAGGTGAGATGCAATAGTTTCAAGTAGACGTTTCTTGCTATTGCATTGGTGCTTAAATAATACGCAGTTTGATGAAAGTAACGATTCGATTTCCATAAATTTTACAGCAAATAGCGGTAAGCATAATCTTACCTAAATAGGTTTATAAGACACTTTTTGAAATAAAGCCTCGAAATAATGTCTCGGAATAAGCAAAGCGCGCATTCTACTGTATTTGGAGGTGCTTAACTAATCCTCAATAACTACATCCCTATAAATATGTCCCTCAATCTACGCCAGCATCAAATGGTTACCCTTTCGTCGATTTATACCAGTTGTTTGCGCTCGTTAGATGGAGGGATGTTCATGGCTTCGCGGTATTTAGCGATAGTGCGTCGTGCAACTTTAATCCCCTGATCCGCTAATAAAGCAGTAATTTTGCTGTCGCTAAGGGGTTTCTGGATATTTTCAGCGGCAATGAGTTTTTTAATAATGGCCCGAATAGCAGTAGAGGAGCATTCTCCGCCGCTATCTGTACTCACATGACTAGAGAAAAAATACTTTAGTTCAAAAATGCCTTGAGGAGTATGCATATACTTATTGGTTGTGACTCGAGATATTGTTGATTCATGCATCTCTACCGTTTCAGCAATGTCGTGTAATACCAGAGGTTTCATGGCTTCTTCACCAAAGTCGAGAAAGCCTTGTTGCTTCTCCACAATTGCACTGCCGACCTTTAATAGGGTTTCATTGCGGCTCTGCAAGCTTTTTAAGAACCAGCGTGCCTCTTGTAAATTATTTTTAAGGAAGGTGTTATCGCCACTCGTATCTGCACGTTTCACCATAGAGGCATAGTCGGAATTAATACGGAGTTTTGGTGCGATATCGGGGTTTAACTCGACTACCCAGCGGTCTGCTTTTTTACTGACAAAAATATCGGGAACAACATATTCAGTGGTATCAAGGCCGATATCATCGCCAGGGCGAGGGTTCATAGTTTGTATTAATTGAATCGCATCGCGTAATTCATTTTCACGGATGCGTAGTTTACGCATTAATGTTTTGTAGTCTTTGCTGCCAAGAAGAGTAATGTGTTCTTTAACAATAGCTTTGGCAGTATCAAGTGAGGGGATATCGGAATCTAATTGGTTGAGCTGGATAAATAGGCAGTCTCCTAAATCTTGCCCAGCGACACCAGGGGGATCAAATTGTTGTAGCCTGTGTAGTACTGCTTCGACTTCATCGAGTTCAACTTCATCAATTTGATTTAAAAGCCCTGCATGTATTTCATTAATGGATGAAGATAGTAAGCCGTTATCTTGGATATCATCGATAATCATCATCGCTATCAAGCGGTCTTGATCGGAAAACGGCGTTAAATTGAGTTGCCACAGAAGGTGGTCCTGCAGGCTTTCTGTACTGCCTCGGCGGCTTTCGAAATTATTGTCTTCTTCGTCCCTATTGGCAGGTCCAACAGGCGCTGTGCTTTGATAAACATCATCCCAGCTGGTATCGACAGGTAAATCCTCAGGTATTGCTTGAGACCATTCTTCATTACTCTCTTCGTTATTGCCTTCAGTGTTATTGTGGGCTTCTTCAGTTTGGGAGGTGGAGGCTTCGTGAGTTGTTTCTGTTGGTGCTTCGTTAGGACTTTGGCTATTTTCGTAAATCGCTTTTTCTTCAATTGTGTTGCCGTCTTTATCGGTAGTGTCATCACCGACTTCCAGCATGGGGTTAGAATCTAAAGCTTCTTGAATTTCATTTTGTAAATCTAAGGTAGAAAGTTGCAATAAGCGAATGGCTTGTTGCAATTGTGGGGTCATGGTGAGACTTTGACCCATTCTGAGTTGGAGTGATTGCTTCATTAATGCCTACGTCAGCCTAACTAAGATGTTATTACTAATTCTAGTCATGACTGGGTGTAGGTGCAAGGGAAATTTAAGCAATTTTTATGCCTAAAATAGCAGCAATTGGGTATGTTAATGCTATTTTAATTAGATGTATTACTTGAAAGTGATGCTGTTTTGGGTATTCAGTATTTTGGAGGACGAATACTTGGATATCCAATGGTGTGTACGCTGTTACAAAGTGAACTGCTGACCTAAGTATACATCACGTACGGATTGATTGCTCATAATCTCTTCTGTATCCCCTTCTGCGATAATATGGCCTTCGCTCACGATATAGGCAATTTCGCAAATAGTCAGAGTTTCTCTAACATTATGGTCAGTAATTAATACACCAATACCGCGATCTTTCAGGTGAGTAATAATCTGTTTGATATCGTTCACAGAAATGGGATCCACGCCTGCGAATGGTTCGTCTAGCAACACAAACCCTGGCTCCGTCGCTAAGGCACGAGCAATTTCGACTCGACGTCGTTCTCCTCCAGATAAGGACATGCCTAACGAGTCGCGTATATGAGTAATATGAAATTCTTGCAGCAGCTGCTCTAGCTTATCTAAGCGCTGCTTTCGCGATAAGTCACGACGAGTTTCCAGAATAGCCAGAATATTATTAGCGACTGATAACTTACGGAATACTGATGCTTCTTGAGGTAAATAACCAAGGCCAGCTCTTGCTCGGCCATGCATGGGGAGTGAAGTGATCTCTCTCTCATCAATACTTACGGTGCCTTTATCGGCATTGACGAGCCCCGCAATCATATAAAAACACGTGGTTTTGCCTGCGCCATTTGGTCCAAGTAAACCTACAATCTGGCCACTACTGACAGAAATAGAAACATCAATGACGACTGGGCGTTTATTGTAGGTTTTGGCTAGATGCTTGGCGTAAAGGGTTGGCATAGATGTCTTATGAAATGATATTTATTGAGGGGTATCTTGACTAGTGGTGGCAGGAGGAATTACTACATTAACTCGGCCATTACCACTTTCAGGTTGTTCTGAGCCAGCAGCTTCAATTCGGGCTGCGTTGATATCGTAGTCAATTTTATCGCCGGTAATTTTGGAGCCATCTTGGTCCAGTGAGGCATTGTCCGTCAGTGTGATTATTTTTTTTGTTACGCGATACTCAATTGTATCGGCTTTTGCGATCACATCTCCTTTTTCTGGCTCAGGTTTTTGTTTGAAGCGTGCAGGTTTTCCCAGGGCAATCATCTTGGTGACTTGTTTGGCATCAGAGTAAATGGTGACTTTGTCTGCACGAATATTCAGCGTTCCTTGTGTGATATCAACATCACCTTCATAAATAGTGAGGCCACGTTTATCATCTCTAATAGCAGAGTCCGAACTGATATGAATAGGCTGTTGGCTATCTTCAGGCAGAGCAATAGCCAACGGGCTAGTAGCTATGGTTATACTAGCGATAGTGATAAGTAAAGTTAGGCACTTAGTAAAGCGACTAGATTGCATTGTTGAGTCATTGAGATGCTGCATATGTGCCTCTAACATTAGAGAGTAGCTCAATACGTTTTTCATCAAAAAAAACTTTCAGGCCAGTTGCCTGAGTCGTACCAGTAATATCTGTGATGATAACAGGTTTATCTGTCTCAGCGTATCGACGGCTCGGCTCTATTCTTAATAGTGTTGTTTTAAATTGAGTCCTGTTTCCATTTTTTTGTGTTTGTTTGATAACTACATCGTCAATCAATATAAGTTCGTCCGTTTTTTCATTTCCTTCAGCGGTTTTTGCAGACAATACCCATGGCGCATCATCGGTTTGCTGATCATAAATAATGAGATGAGGTTGTTCTAGTATAACTTCTGGTTGCGTTGTGATATTAGTTTCGAAATAGTTAATTTTCTGTGCGTTTAGGGTGTAGTCCAGTCTTCCTGAGTCAGTATATTGCAGTGTTCGTGCCCCTAAAATATAGGTAGTAGGGTAGTTGGAAGCGGTTTCATTAGTGTCCGTCAAAAAGTCTTTTAATTCCTTTGGTGGCGAACGCCACAGTAAAAATACCAGAGCTGCAGCACATAGTAGTGTGAGGAGGGTTCTCCAAAGCCGTGGCATCAATCAATACCTTGTTTATAGATATTCATTGAGAGCTTGCTCAAAAGTCCCTTGGGCGAGCATGATTAAATCGCAAGCTTCTCGAACTGCACCGTGGCCTCCGCTGAACTGGCTTTCCCAATGGGTATGCTCTTTAACGGCCCAATGCCCATTAGCGACACTCATGCCTAAGCCAACTCGTCTAATCAGTGGTAAATCTGGGTAATCATCGCCGATATGTGCAATGTGGCCATACTCTATAGGTAATATTGATCTGAGCTCTTCTAGCGCTGTGAGTTTATCTTCTCGCCCTTGAATAAGGTGTTTAATGCCTAATGCTTTAGCCCTTTTTTCCACAATATGGCTGGTACGTCCCGTGATAATCGCAACAGCGACCCCGCTTTTTTGCAGCATCTTAATGCCGTGCCCATCTAACGAATTAAATGCTTTTAGCTCATCACCCGTATTAGTGAAATAAAGTCCACCATCCGTTAGCACGCCATCAACATCAAGGATTAATAAACGAATATTGCGAGCGCGATTAATAACCGTTGTATCTATATCAGACAATTTCATAAGGCAGTTTCATTAGATCGTTTGGGTCAGGCCGTTGGGGCAGATAGTTTCATAAATAACGTTAATTGAAGTCTTTGAGCCTCGATAATATTATAAAATGCCAGAGCGTAAAATATCATGCATGTGAATAACACCAATAGGATGTTGGGTATCATCAGCAACAATCAATGCAGTTATCGAGCGTTGTTCCATTAACCCTAGAGCTTCGGCGGCTAACATTTGTTCGTTGATGTATGAGGGGTTAGGAGACATGACGTCTTTTATAAGTGCCTTGTTGATGTCAATTTTATTGTCGATGGCTCTACGCAAATCCCCATCAGTAAATACGCCAGAAAGCTTACCGTTACTATCTAAAACTGTTGTAATACCTAGGCCTTTCTGTGTCATTTCGACGAGAGTTTGGGTTAGTGGTGTCTCTTCTGGCACTGCAGGTAATTCCTGATCAGCATGCATAATATCACTGACTTTTAATAACAACCTTCGTCCTAATGCGCCACCGGGGTGAGAGAAAGCAAAATCTTCGGCTGTAAAACCTCTAGCTTCTAATAATGCGACCGCTAAAGCATCGCCCATGACTAGAGTTACTGTTGTACTAGAGGTGGGTGCTAAGTCCAATGGGCAAGCTTCGCACTCCACGCTGATATCGAGATGTACATCGCCTTGTTCGGCTAATGGTGAATCAGGTTTGCCCGCCATGCTGATTAAGGGAATATTTAGCCTTTTGATTAATGGTAATAGTGTGACTACTTCGGCAGAGCTGCCCGAGTTGGAGATGGCGATAACAACATCATTATTGGTTATCATGCCAAAATCACCGTGACTTGCTTCACCAGGGTGAACAAAGAATGATGGCGTGCCAGTGCTGGCTAGAGTTGCCGCAATCTTTTTGCCAATATGCCCTGATTTTCCCATGCCGGTCACAATAGTGCGACCCTTACAATTTAGTATGATATTGCAGGCTTTAACAAAGGATTCATCAATACGGTCAACAAGGGCATTGACGGCAGACATCTCCATAGTGATCGTGCGTTTTCCGACGTTGAGAAAAGTCTGATCACTAGTGATCTCGGTATTCGAAGGTTGATTCATAATGAATAATCGATACTCTTTTAAACGGTAATGCCTTAATCAGTAAGGCGTTAAAATAATAAGGTGTAATAAGCACCATACAATAGTAACAAGACTATACCCGCGAGTCTGCCTAATTGGCTATGGCTATTATTATTCCTCAAGTAACTGAAGAGCATGGTGCCACCCAAAAATAGCGTAATGCCTACCATTGCTAGAAAGTCTCTTGAAAAGACTTCGCTGCTCATCAGGATAGGTTGGATGGTTGGTGCAATTCCCATCACTAATAGAAGGTTAAAAATATTTGAGCCAATCACATTCCCTATAGCAATATCGTGATGCCCTTTTAGTGCGCTTGCAACTGAAGCTGCAAGCTCGGGAAGGCTAGTACCTACAGCGACAATGGTTAGGCCAATGATCAGTGGGCTAACACCGAGATTGAGTGCAACTATTTTTGCTCCCCATACCAATATTTCAGCACTGGATATCAGCAGTATTAATCCAATCGCAAACCAAAGAAAACCTTCCTTCAATGAGGTGCTTTCGGGTAGCTCTTCTATCTCTTCAGGGTGCTGCTTTTTTGAGTAAGCAATCCAGAATAGTAGAGGAAGTAGTAGACTGACAAGTACTATTCCTTCCCAGAATTGGAGATGGCTATCCCATAAAAAATAGCCAGCTAAAGCCATAACAGCCAACATAATGAGGTATTCTTGCTTCAAAATATGGCTTTTAATGGGTAATGGTGCAATTAATGCTGTCACCCCTAGTACAAGGCCTATATTGGCCAGGTTAGAGCCCAGTGCATTGCCGATGGCTAGCTCGCCAGCCCCTTTCAGAGACGAGCTAATAGATACGACGACTTCAGGTGCTGAGGTGCCAAAAGCAACAACAGTAAGACCAATAATGAGTTTAGATAGGCCAAATTTGTCAGCAATTGTAGCGCTACCTTCTACAAATTTATCTGCACTCCACACTAAGCCGGTAAATCCAGCTAAAATTGCAATCCAAGGGAGTAACGTGTCGAGCATAATTCAGTCTCTGTTCAGGTCAAATAGGCTATTTTGGTGTTTATGTGATCTATTACTAATGTCAATGAAAGAGGCTGTAATAGTGTTTAAGCGTAGGGGTGCAGATGGTATAGTGTGCCGTCCTAGATGTCAGTAAAAATATCGTATGGGATCAAATTTCTGGAGAAGTGTATGTTACAAAATATGATGAATACAAAACGATTAACATCAATGTTGGGAGTTCTTGTTTTGTGTTTTTCTCAACTTTTATCAGCTGATGTTAAAGTGGTTGAAAAAAAGTTTGATTCAGAGCCACACCAAGTTGTTCAAGAAACGACTCTTAAGGTTTTATCGGCTATAGATGGTGGCTTAGACCCTGTTAAAGAGCCTGAGAAATTTGTTGAGCAGCTTTCTCAGATCCTCGACCCGGTTGTGGCATTTGATTATATTGCGCGGGGTGTGATGGGCAACTACGCGAAAAAGGTTAGTAAAGATCAAACAAAACAGTTTTCAAAAGCCTTCAAGCTAGGTTTGGTGACTACCTACGGTAAAGGTATGGCGAATTTCAGTGATTTAGAAGTTGCTGTATTAGTGCCAGAAAAACCATTAGGTGAACAACGCCGTATTGCCGTTGTTCAAGAAATTCGTGGAGCGTCGAATACGAATCAAGTCTCTTATTCCATGGCGAAAAATAATAAAGGGCAATGGAAGATGATTAATGTTGTACTCAATGGCATTAATTTAGGTCAAACATTCCGCGGGCAATTTGCAGCAGAAGTTGAAAAAAATAAGGGTGATGTTACAAAAACTATTAATGAATGGGGTAAGGGTTAATACTTATTGATGTGGGATAATGCTAAGTAGTGCTATCCCACACGATTCACGATTGCTTTTATAAAAATCACCCCTATCTTTTTGTTTTCCTCTTTTCTCAGTTAATTTCAGTTACAAATCAAGTCACATTATCCATAGGCCATCATATTGTAGAGGCGGTCATTATTAGATTGTTCTAGACTAAATAGGTTAAGTGCATATGTATAAGCTAATTTTTTATGTGCCAGAATCACATCATCAACACGTTAAAACGGCAGTTTTTACTGCGGGTGCAGGAAAACAGGGTGATTATGATCAGTGCTGTTGGCAAGTATTGGGGATGGGACAATTTCGCCCTTTAAAGAACAGTCAACCCTTCTTGGGAAAGCATGGAGAGGTAGAGACGGTTCCTGAATATAGGGTCGAAATGATCTGCGAGGATGACGTTATCCAGACTGCTGTATTAGCACTTAAACAATCGCATCCCTATGAAGAGCCTGCCTATGATGTTGTACATCTCTGTGATTTTTAAACGGGGGCTCTAAAACTAGCTTTCTTACTTTTACGCAAAAAATCTAGCTTAGAGATGTTCTTAAGAAAAGCTAACGGTCTAGATGTGATCTTGTTAATACTTGGGACCGAAAGATAAAGTCCTGTTGTTTGTTATCTTGAAAGTAATATTTTAACGTTTCTTCTATCACGGGAAAGGCCAGTTCATTCCAGGGAATATCTTGCTCATCAAACAATTGAACATCTAAGGATTCTTCTCCCGGTCCAAAATTCATATCCACTAATTCTGCTTTGTAAAAAAAATAGACTTGATTGATGTGGGGTAAGTCGAACATGGTGTAAAGCTGTTCAAGCTTCAATGTGGCTTTTGCCTCTTCCCAGGATTCTCTCGTTGCTCCTTGCTCGATTGTTTCACCATTCTCAAGAAAGCCGGCAGGTAGGGTCCATAGGCCATGACGAGGCTCTATAGCGCGTTTACATAATAGAACCTGATTACCATATATGGGCAAGCAACCAGTGATTATTCGGGGGTTTTGATAATGAATCGTGCCGCATTCCGGATTATTACAAACGTGACGTTCGCGATTATCGCCGGGTGGTATTGCCCATTTAACCGGTGTTCCACAGCTGCTGCAAAAATTCATAATGGTCTCTCTTAGATTGAGAAACCATTATAGTGCAGTCGCTGGTTGAAAACTAACTTGCAGGGAAGGTTAATACCTTAGCTGCAGTCTTCTCTTCAGCTTGAAACGCATCTATTTCACCGCGTAAAGGATCATTTGATCCGGTAATATCATTCAGCCATACGCGTAGTTCTGCAAACGATTCATGCATCATTTGGCTCACTTTCATACAAGCCCCCATAGGTGAGTCAGAATGAAGTTGGCGTTGTGCGTCAATTTGAAATTGTAACCCGCGGAGTCGGCGGCGACTCGACTCGGGCGCTTGACTAATCAACAGTTCTACTTGTTCTTGGCGAAATTGCTCTAATTCTTCTGGTTTCTCTTGAGCCAGTTTAAGTAACTGATCAAAGCTTGGAAAATCTGACATACTACTACTCCTATCGTTGTTCTATGCGCTGAGGCCCCCACCTCGAATACCACAAAGAACATTGAATAAATGGTCAATTGGACAATTCTTATACTACAAAAAAAACTTTGCTATGTAGATAGCTATTATTAGACTAAATCGTTATTAAAAAACTTGTCGGAAAGGTGCCGAGTTGATTTTTGCGACAGTTTTTTGGGTCTGACTATGTCAAAATTGGTTATTTGCCAGTGAAAAGTGATGAATTTGCTGTTTAATCCTTGTTCAGAGACCAATTTTTTTTATAACCATTTTGTGCTGTTATTGCTCTTTTCTATGCTATGAAACTTAATTTTCAATTGCTTCAATCCTGTTTGAGTCCCGTACCTGACAATCATCAGTCTAAAGACTGGTCAGGTCATGCTGCGGTTCTGGTTCCTTTAATTGATGATGGTAAACAAACGTCACTGCTTTTAACACGACGAGCGATACATATGACACATCATGGGGGTGAGGTTGCGTTTCCAGGAGGGATGTGGGAATTTGGGGATCACTTTCCTCATATTACAGCCTTGAGAGAGGCTGAGGAGGAGGTTGCGCTTAGTCCTGAATGCGTGACTTTACTCGGTACTCTACCTGCCATGCCAACACGTAACAAAACCCAGGTGACTCCTGTCATAGGTACTATTAAGACTAATTTACCCTTGGTGCCAAGCCCAGATGAAATTGATAGTATATTTTACGTCCCTTTGTCTGAGTTACACCCAGATAAGCGAGTTCGCACCGATATCTTCTCCGGTAGAGGGCATCCTGTCTGGGCGCCCGCATATGATTTTCAAGGTTATGAGATTTGGGGGTTTACGGCAGGTGTAATTAAAGTTTTATTAGAAAAGTGCTTAGATTTTCATTTTCCCCGTGAGCATCATGCACCAGAAAAATTTTGGTAGAATAGGCTCTTTTGATAGTTGATTGTGATAAGTACGATGTCTAGTAATGAGGATGGCGGAAAAAAGGCGCAAAATGTCCCTTCGCCTTGTATTTCTGTGTGTGCATTGAATGAAGCTGACGTGTGTACGGGTTGCTACCGTAGTGTTCAGGAAATTCGTGATTGGAGAGATCTAACGAATTCCCAACGGCGTGAAGTGATTAGCAAGGCTTTAGAGAGAGAAAGGCTAGTTAACCCGTTTCTATAATTGGCGCCTTTTTACAGTGTTACTGTTGTTCCTCTTCTTCTTCTGGGATTAACCTGACTTTGGCGCTTTCAATCATTGTACTCGAAATCGTCACGGTCTCAAAAATATAGTCTTGAATCATAAAGCTAATTTGTCCTTTAGGTATGTTCTCAAGGTATTCCATCATTAGCCCGTTTAACGTTTTTGGGCCATCAGTGGGTAGTTCCCAATCCAGGTTTCGATTGATGTCACGAATAGAAGCGCCGCCATCAATAATATACCAGTCATCCTCTGCAGGCTTAATCTCTAGCTCACTTTGATCGGCCAAATTCGTAGTGAAATCACCTACGATTTCTTCCAGTAAATCAGCTAATGTTATTAACCCTTGAATTTCTCCATATTCATCTACAACCAATGCCATATTATGTTTTTGGTTTTTGAAATGGATTAACTGCTTATGCAGAGGAGTGCTCTCAGGCACAAAATAGGGGCTTATTATATGCTCGAGAATATTGTCGTGAGTGAGTGTTTCCTTACTGTATAGGAACCTAGGTGTAAAACGCAGGTGCAATATTCCGATAACATTGTTGATGTTGCCTTCGTAGACCGGTAAGCGGGTATATTCGGCTCCCTCCAATTGCGCGATTATGCTGGCGATATCATCTTCTATGTTGACCCCTATAACCTCATTGCGAGGAATCATAATATCCTCTACCGTCGCTTTCTCTAGGTCCAAGATGTTTAGAAGCATTTCTTGGTGGTCGTCTGGAATTAGTCCGCCGGCTTCACCGACGACAGTGCGTAATTCGTCAGGGTTAAGATGTTCGTGTGCTTGTACGTTGCTAGTATTTACCCCGCAGAGTTTAGCAAGACTATTGGAGATATGATTAACCACCCATACAGCAGGGTATAACAGGGACAATAAAGGCTTTAACAAGTAGCTGAATGGGAATGCGACTTTTTCAGGGTGCAATGCAGCGATTGTTTTTGGGGTGACCTCCGCAAATATTAATACAGCTAACGTTAGCAAGACGCTGGCTGTAAATACAGATTCTTCACCATATAAGCGAATGGCAATCAGTGTTGTTAACGCGGCAGCAAAATTATTGGCAAGGTTATTACCAATCAAAATAACACCGATTAACCTGTCTGGGCGTTTAAGCAGTGATGCAGAGCGTTTGGCTCCATGGCTGCCTTTTTTCTCGAGATGGCGCAATCGATAACGATTGAGCGACATCATGGCAGTCTCAGAGCTAGAAAAAAAAGCAGAGCATAAAATGAGGATAGCAAGAGAGCCAAATAAGAAGCTCAGGGGAATGTCGTTCAAGGATGGTTCAACTTAGAATTGTACATAGAGGGTATATTAATGAGTTTAGCTAGATTGGCAATAGTTGATTTGATGACAATTTACGATTGAATATTGATCAATGATTGTATGCAAGCAGACGCAATCATTGATTTATCAATAATACTACATCCTGTCCAGTAGAGGTCGTCACCTGATTCGGCAGATTGACTCCACAAGCACTCAATGCCCAATTGGAAATTTGTCTTGAGATTTACACTGCTGGGAAGGATGAGTTTGATTTGATGAGATGAATCAATCTTAAGCTCATTCCCGATCAGTAATAAACCTTCTTGGTGAATATCAACTAATTTACCAACAGGGTGATTGCGTAGCTGGTCAAATACTTGAATACTCTCTGAAAGCTTATGACGTCTCAGCTGTCTTCTATTCGCTAGTGCGTTTGACATTTCCAATTGTAACATCCCTTTAATCTAGTTTAACGATTTTGCTTCTTTGTCCAACCGTTGGAAAATGCGCTCTAAAGCACGTTCAAATAATGGCTTGGTACTACCAGCAACAATTTTTGCTTCCTCTGACATGATTTTACGCGCTAGTTCTAGTCGTGAAATCATAACTACCTTATGGCTAGTGCTATCAACTAACATATATTTCATTAGCTTGGAACTAAAGCCGTTAACCTTAAGCCGTAAATTATCTGGAAACTCAAACCATGTGCCGGGTTCGATTAATTTAAGATAATTAATTACCTTCTCTTCTTCATCTGTAGGCTGTTCTTCTGTTTGCTGAATAGGTTCTGGTTCGCTAATTGGAAGTGGCTTAACATTTTCAGCTGTTGTAGCTTCTAGAGTTGGGGTGGGCTCTGTTGCAACGGCTTCGTCAGGTTGTGTTGATGCTGTCTTGGTATATTTTTTGACAGTAGCTATTTTCAGGGCGGTAAGATCAACAAGGATTTTCTTGGCTTTGGTTTGATCGTAACCCATGGTATTAAAACCGATTTTAATCGCCGTTAATATCCCATTAAAGCGTGGTTCTAACTCGCTACGATCAACGTCATCATCACGAAAGTTAAAGAAGTAAACTAACTCGTCAACAACACGAAGAGCCTGTTTCCAAAGCGCCTCATTGTTGCTGTCACGCAGTTGCAGTAATGTTAGATAAGTGAACCAAGGCTTTAGCAGCTGTATTACAGCGGAAGGCAATTTAACACCTTGAACGCGGGATTCTAACTCTTTTTTACCTCGTTGCTTCGCTAAGCGCAGCCTTTCTTGGCCTTGCACGCGTTCTACATTATTCCGCTCTTTGAGCTGGTGTTTATGGTGAAGCTTATTTTTAAGTCGGTTAAACTCAAATAAAATCTCAGCAAATAAACGTACATCGTTTTTGAATTCATCCATGATACGCATAACAACGGCTTTAATTTCATCGTACATGTCGTATTGCGCAGAACCATCATTATTAACCCAGTTTGCGCCGGCTTCTGCGAGGCTGTCTAACAGTAATCTTGCTGGATGTTCGGGCTTTTCAAAGAATTGAGTGTCAATAAATGCAAGCTTTAAGAAAGGTGTATGTAAATGGCTCAATAACGTCTTTACTGAGTCGGGCAAGCTTTCATCTGTCAGAATATATTCAAATAATATTCCAACAAGATCGATGGTATACATATCCTGAGGATCGACTGTTCCATCAGGCGATTCTTTGGCAAGTTCATCAGCAATCTGCTTATTAGTCTCAATAATACTCTGAGGATCGATATTTTTAGCTTCATGAATCAGTACAGTCTTTGTCGATTGCACATTTTCAACGGCATCAATAATTTGTTGGTTAACAAACAATATTGGCGGGTGAGAGACCTTTTGGTCTGGACTATTAAACGTTTCAGGGGGAGCTACATCCGAAACAACCGGGGGTTTTCCTGGGCCATCGTCAGATTCATATTGACGAGTTTGTTGTAGTAAAGAGCGGATGGCATAGACTAGCTGGATCTGATCACCATCTTTGATGGGCTGATCATCATAGATTTCATTACCGGTACCTTCTTCGTTATCAGGGTCTAGGTAAGGGTTGTTCTCAACATTCTTTTTTACGTCATAAGTGTTTTCTGTGACACCTTGATCGTAGCGTAAGTTTGGCAGTATCCCTTCGGATATAAAGTACTCGTTTGTTGTGCTGTAAAGTGGTTCGAGGTACTTATATATCAAGCTGGCAAAGACCTTATAGGCTGTCAGTTTGGATTCTGTATTGAGAGTAGTGAGAGTTAAGCTGGAACGTAGCGCTACACAAAACTGTAGTGGTGAAATGGGATTGTTGTGCTCATCAACTGTTTCGCCACCATTAATACTGCCAAAGCGCTTTTCAAGTCGCCATAGTTCATCTTGAAACTCAATATTACTTTCGTGAGCGATGGTTTTGATAGCGATTGTTTCTTCCAGCTCATCATTATCGATCAGGGACCATATCTTATCTTCAGGGTGAGGTTCACGAAGGTAGGTGGATAGAGCTTTGCGCTGGAAGAGATCAAATCCATGATTGATTTGATCGCCAAAATTGAGCTTTAAGCGATCCGAGTTGGCTCTAAATTCTCGAAGGTTATCCATGGCAACAAGGTTGCCTTGGTTAGTCGTCGCTTTATCGATGTTTTCGTTTAATTTTGTATCAGCTGCTTCTACAAACTCTTGAAACAACATATCTGCTTGGTTAACCGCTACCTCTTGGCAATGGTTTATCCAGGCCGCTACCTTGATGTCATACGATGTAACCTTACCTGCAGATACTGAACGCAAGTGCGGACGAGGTTTTTCAATTGATTTTTCATTTTCAGTCATTCACTTCACCCTGACTTTACGTTAATCCATCATTATTAAAAAATAAGATCCAGAGACAACAACGGATTGTATCCTACTGATTATGTCAGCAGCAGATATGTTGTGTGACTGGTTTTGTATAAATGTGATCTACATCACATAGTATAAAATAAATACAGTAAGTTTGCTTATAACAAATGGTTAGATTGAATGGTTTTTAATAAGCAAAAGAGTTATCTCAATATAACTTCTAAAACTAATTTGCTACCAAAGTAGGATAGCATTAACAGGCAAAATCCGCTAAGAACCCATTTGCCCGCTGTATTTCCGCGCCAGCCTAACTTATGTCTTCCCCAAAGTAGCGTTGCAAATACGCACAGAGCGAATAGAGATAGCACCGTTTTATGGACCAAATGCTGAGCAAAAATATTATCTAGGTATATAAATCCAACCACAATACCTAAACCTAGTAGTGCTACCCCGGCCCAGACTAATTCAAACATCAATGATTCCATAGTTTGGAGGGAGGGTAGTAATTTCATTATTCCGGTGAGTCGATGTTGTTTTAGTTGATGGTTTTGCCAGCTCCACAGAATTGCTTGAAGTGAGGCGAGAGCTAAAATACTGTAGGCAATAATGGATAGTAAAATATGTGCTGCAACACCCAGATTGACAGCAATAAAATGAGGTTCTGATTGTTTGATCGCAATTGATAGTGCGATGGAAATAATAGAAAGCGGAAAAAGGAAAATAAATAGGTTGTGTAAAGGTTTCCGAATACTGCTGGCCAATACTATGGCATTGATAGATAGGAATATTAGAGATGCCATATTATGGATCCCTAAATTAATACCGTTAGGTAATATCATCAGCTGCTGTAAGCCAATACCATGGATTATAATGGCGCTTGCTGTGAGTACAAACAGCGGGCGTTGTTGTAAGTTTTTCTGTCGCTTGATTAGGGTAAGCAGGTAGGTGCTAGCGCACAGGTATAAAAGCAGCGCGGAGATGTTTGCGGTCAATGACAACATTCAATAGGTCTTCTGTGCACAAATGGTGTAAGTTAAAAGTGCTAGTTTGTCACAGGAATGGGTATATGAGAAGTTGGATTAACCTACACAAACAAAAACGCCCTGATAAACAGGGCGTTTTACTCTCTATATCAAAGTGATTATAGAGCTTTAATTTGGTTATTTAGGCGACTCTTATGTCGTGAAGCCTTGTTTTTGTGCAAGATGCCTTTGTCAGCCATGCGATCAATAACAGGCACCGCTGCTGCATATGCAGCTGTTGCTGTTTCTTTGTCACCAGCTTCAATAGCGGTAATAACTTTTTTGATGTAAGTGCGAACCATAGAGCGCAAGCTGGCGTTATGCTTGCGTGCTTTTTCATTCTGGAGAGCACGTTTCTTCGCTTGAGGTGAATTTGCCACCGTTGAGCTCCTATTATGTATATATGTAAAGTAAATAATTAGCTGCATTAGCCGCTAATGTGGATAACTGTTGAGTTTACTGACCGAATATTAATAACTGGGGTAAATTCAGGGGGCGCAATTATGCCAGCTGTTGAAGGTTTGTCAACTACTTAGGCGTAAGTTCTAAATCAGCTAATTTGTCTTTATTGAACTGGGCAACACGGCGACGTTTTTTTCGTTCGTAATCATAGTCAACTTCATGCTCAGAGAACAGCGGGTTAGATTCGCATTCAATACAGCAGTCAGCCCCTAATTTTTGCAATATCTGGCTATAACGCTTGGCTTGTTCATGACTAAGTCCGCGTTTTAAAGTGATGACCTTGCCGGAAAATAGTTGCTGTAATGAAGCTTCATCGCTTAGTTTGAAGGCCTCAGAAAATCGTTTAGCCACATCGTGCGGTGATTGGCCATCAAGTGTCGTGCCTGAAAAAACGACTTTATAGGTAGGTGCAAAGGTATTCATAAAAGATTCATCCTTAAATATTGAGAACCTGCCGCCTTAATTCCAAGGCAGCATAGTCGTACAAATCTATCTGTCTGGTCGTATTTTATACATAGTCAAGAGAAAAAGATAGATTTATGCGCTAATTCTGACTTTTTGTGTCCCTTTTTTTAAATATGTGACCTATTTTGCATTTTTTGACTAAAAGTTGCTCAGCCAGAGTGTCTGATAGGGCGCCATAATAAATTCTTTTGATGAGTTGTCGAGTTGAATACCACTAATAAGGTCATGCCAGTGATCAGTGAGGATCAGATTGATATTGGACAATAAAACGGTTTGTGGGGAGTTGCTGATGTTATTTAGGCAAAAAATACTTTGCCTGCGGTCCAAGCTCTGTCTCCAGAAGGCGAAAATCTGATCATTGATATGCAGGGTAAATTGGGTTGCATTTGGGTGAAAGGCCGGTTGCTGTTTCCGAACCTCTATAAGGCTCTTTAATTGATGTAGTACTTGGTTGTTCTGGCTCGCTTGGTGGCTTAGTTGGCTTTCTAGCTGTTCTGAGCACCACTCATGTCGATTGATGGCGCGATTATGAGATTTTTGTTTTATGCCTGCAATGTCATTTTCTGTTGCCAGCAAGCTATGAATATAAAATGCTGGAATGCCTTCCAGTGCCAGCATGACAGCATGGGCGCAAACAAAGCGTGCAATTTGCCATTGATCCTGACCTTCAGCGGTTCCTTTGAGTGCATCAAAAAGGGCAATGTTAATTTCATAGGGCTTATTGATATTATTGTCGAGTGCTCGCCAGGAAATTTTGCCGCCAAAAGTTTCCATTGTATTTGTTAATACTTCAATTTCCTCATCCGTTAATAGGCCTTCTGCGGGACGTAAACCTATGCCATCGTGTGAGGCAATAAAGTTGAAGTAGGTTGTTCCGTTTTGAGCGGGAGGCATGCTCATCAGCCAATGTTTCAGGTGGCGGCAGTCTCCGGTAATGAGTGTGTTGAGTAGCAATGGCGGTAAGGAAAAGTTGTATATGCAATGAGCTTCATTGCCATTGCTAAAATAGGACAAGTTTTCACGGTTTGGAATGTTGGTTTCAGTGATAATAATGGCATCTTTTTGAGCGTGCTCAATCAGTGAGCGTAAGAGGCGAACCATTTCATGTGTTTGTGCAAGGTTAATGCAGTTTGTTCCTTGCTCTTTCCACAGAAACGCAATGGCATCCAGCCTGAAGATACGTATACCATGGTCCAGATAATAACGGATGATTTTGACCATCTCGCACAAGACATCCGGGTTGCCAAAATTCAAATCGACTTGATCGTGGCTGAATGTGCACCAGACATATTTTTTTTCATCACCACTGTTAGTTTCACGCAGTAAGGGCGTTGTTCGTGGGCGCACAACAGTAGATAAATCTTCATTTGGTGATTTGGTGATAAAAAAATATTTTCCCGGTTCTTCGTTGTTAATAAATTGTTGAAACCACTTGTTATCTTTAGAGCAATGATTAATTACTAGGTCTGCCATCAGCCGAAAGTCACGACTAATAACATCGATATCCTCCCAGTTACCCAATTGATTGTTAACCGCTTTGTAATCAATAACGGAAAAGCCATCATCCGCACAGTAGGGAAAGAAAGGCAAAATATGAACAGTGTTAATGTAACCATGCAAATGCTGATGCAGAAAATGATACAGAGTTTTTAGAGGCGGCTCATGATCTTTAATAATAGAATTGCCGTAAGTGATAACGGCAATATCATGTTCGGTCCAATGGTTATGTTGATGTAGAGGAGTAAAGCAAAATTCATCAAGGCGCATAAACTTAATCAATTTTTGTGCAAATAATTGTGAATTAATATCGCCATAGATAATATTGAGGTGCTCTTCAATGCGCTCTGTTAATCGGTTTAATGTTACGTTTTGCATAGAATCGTCAGTCTAACGTTAATTAATAGTTTTTGGGTTTAATCGGTACGCGGGCTAGCTGTGAGAAAACTCTTTGTGATCTTCTTCTACAGCATGACGTAGTCTTTCATATATGTTGGGTACTGCGCTGACAACTCGATTCCAGCTTGGGATAAAGGGACTTTCCATTGGGTTATCGATGAATTCCTGTCCCGCTGTCATAATATTTTTACAGAACATTTCGACTGCTAATTCTTCTTTGTGAACATCAAGGTTCAAGCCATTAATGATCGCATCATTTTTATAGGTTTCTACAAAATCTAGCGCGATGCGGAAGTAGGTGGCTTTGATTGTTCTAAATGTCTCGGGAGTGAAAACAATACCTTGTGTCGCAAGTTTGCGAAATAATGCTTTGCTGATATCAATAGACATTTTAGACAGGCCTGCATTGGCGTCGTCAATTGAAAGGTCTTGATGTTTGTGGTCATAAGTTTCGGCTATGTCGACTTGGCATAAACGATTATTCGCAAAGTTTCGATGAACCTCCGATAGTACACCAACTTCTAGGCCCCAATCACTGGGGATGCGAAGGTCTGAAATTACGTCGCGTCTAAATGAAAATTCACCTGCCAGTGAATAGCGATAGCTGTCCATATAATCGAGATAGGGAGAAGATCCAACGGCACGTTTTAACGCACGTAGTAAGGGCGTTACTAGTAAGCGACAGACTCTGCCATTCATGGTTTGTCCTGCAACGCGCGCATAATATCCCTTGCAGAATTCATAATTAAAATTAGGGTTAGCCACGGGGTATATAAGTCGTGCCAATAGGCGGCGATCATAAGTGAGAATGTCGCAGTCGTGTAGTGCGATTGATTCGCTTTTTCCTGATGCAAAAATATACCCCATGCAGTACCAAACATTTCGTCCCTTTCCTAGTTCTTTTGGTGAAAGTCCACGTTCTTGTAATTCTTTATCGATGGCTTGCAGTCTGGGACCATCGTTCCATAGCACTCGATGATGTTGTGGTAGCTCACCAAAAAAATCCAATGCTTTTTTATATTGTTGTAAATTCGCGCGATCCAGTCCAATAACAATTTCATTAAGGTAGGGTACTTTTTTTAAATGCTCAATGATATTGGGCAGTGCTTCACCTTCTAATTCTGAATAGAGCGATGGTAACAATAAAGACATTGGGCGTATTTTGGAAAAACAGACTAATTCGTATTCTAATTCCTCCAAACTACGATTAGATAAGTCATGTAAGGTTGTGATAATACCATTTTGATAAAAGTCGGCCATTGATGACTCCTGTTGATTTTGAATTTTTACGTAGCTTAATAATTGCTTGTTTTTAAAATCAGATCTTCCAAGGTTTCTGCCCAACCGGTTGGGCCAATATGATTGCTGATGATCTTGTGTGGGTGGTCAAAAATAGGCGGGTCATTAACAGGGGAGCGAATAACGATAGCGATATCTGCAGCCTTGAGCATGTCAATGTCATTCTTGCCATCTCCTAGGGCAATGACATTGATATTTTTTTTATATTGCTGCTGATAGTGCTTTGCCAGCCAGGTTGTTGCACTTCCTTTATGTGTGCTGCCCATCAAATGAATAAAACGCCCGCCTTCTGTGTAATGGATGTTTTGCATTTGAATATATTTTAAAAAGTCTTCCCGCTGATCTGGAGTGCCTAACCATTGAAGAGGTTCTGTATAGTGCCTATCCATTGAAAGTCTGGCTTCATCGTTAGATAGTGCGGTCATTTTTACGATGTCGTTTATGGTTGATTGGTGATAGCTGCGATAATGGTTCTTAATGCTTGATGGAAGTTTGTTGAGTTGATCAATAATTTTATCTCGTGATCTACCAAGAATGATTTCCCAAAAATTTCCTTGTAAGGTTGCATTTTTGATTGGCGCTGAAAAATAATTGTTAGGAATCATAATTGCCGAGCCATTTTCGACAATAAAAGGATGTTTATTGTTTAATGAGAGGCGTAGCTGTTTAATTTCACTGGTTGTTTTACTGCTGTTAATGACAACAGGTATTTTTCGATATTCTAGAGCATCTAATGTTTTTCTTGCCGCTTCAAAACTATAAGTATGATGGTCTAGTAAAGTGCCATCGAGGTCGGTTACAACTAGCCACTGATCAGGCTCAGTGCTCGTCATTGTCTTCTCTTTTTACAATTTGATGCTCAGCATTTAAGTAGAGAGTGACATCTGCTTGCTGAGGTAGCGTAGCAAGCATGTGTTCGGTTAATCGCTGGTAGTGTTGAATAAATCGTTGTAATCTTTTCTCATCCATAATTCCGCTCATGGCATCAGCGTTTTTGCCTTGGCTAGATTGTAAGGCCTGTAGTTTGTCTTCTTGCTTTTTACGCCAATCGTAAACACACTCGAAACTTGGGGCTTTGAGCATGATTAATTTGTTAAACTGCTTAAATATAGGGCTGTATTCTTCTTTGATTGCTTTATTAATTGTGTTACGCCAAATGGCTTGAATATCTTCTTCTATTTCTAGTGTATTGGTGGGGGTGTATAACTCGTTGCTTGGTTGAGGGGTTACCCCGACACACCAGCCTTCTAAAATAATAATATCGACAGGCCCATCAATTGAATCCCAGTTACTTTCCGGGAATCGGTCATCAACTGCTTTATTAAAGCGAGGTATTCTTATACTGCCGGAAGTGTGAAAAAGCTGGTGCAATGCTTTTTTTAGGAGCTCAATATCATGAGTGCCTGGCACTCCTCGTGTGGAAAATAATGGGTGAACGTCCTCTGCAAGCTGTTTGCGTTGGGCTTTTTTGTAATAAAAGTCATCGATCGACAGGTTAGCTACTTTTTTCTTATAGATATCAATCAGTACCTGAGTTAGCAATGCGGCAACAGTCGACTTCCCACTCCCTTGGCACCCATTGATTCCAATAAATAAGGTTTTTCCTGTGTCGCTCTCTTCAGCCAGTTCTTTGGCAAGTGGCAAGAAGTAACGAGTAGCTAAGGTTTGATAATGGTCAGGTAACCGCTGGGCGCTACAGAAATTATTTAGTAATTGTGTTTCGGCATCGGTGCTAAAAGAAGGCATTGAATAGTGGTCTCTGGTTTTTATGTATATGAGTGGTAAAGCAAATAGTATGCAAGGTTCCGGAGTTGTCTTATATCCAGTACACTCGCGCCCTTGATTATATGAAATTATTAGAGCTATATCCGTGGAAGAGCCCGTAGATAATACGAAAAATATCACCAAAAAAGGCAATTTGCTTCGATCAGGGTTGATTGTGAGCACGATGACCTTGCTATCTAGGGTGTTAGGTTTGGTGCGCGATGTTGTTTTTGCGCACATTATTGGTGCGCAGGCGGGTGCGGATGCCTTTTTTGTTGCCTTTAAAATACCTAATTTTTTACGTCGCTTATTTGCAGAAGGTGCCTTTGCTCAGGCTTTTGTTCCAGTGCTCTCTGAATATCGAGAAAAAGGTACTCGGGAAGCTGTTCAAGGGTTAATTGACCGAGTCTGTGGTTGTCTGGGTATTACTCTTCTTGGGCTTACATTGCTGGTTATAGTGGGGGCACCTGTTGTAACCACTGTATTTGCCCCTGGTTTTTGGAATGATCCGTATAAGTTTGATTTAGCTCAGCAGATGTTAAGAGTGACATTTCCTTACCTGTTGCTCATTTCTTTGACGGGGTTTGCTGGAGCTATTCTTAATAGTTATGATCGGTTTGCGGCCCCAGCGTTTACTCCGGTTTTATTAAATATTTGTTTAATTGGTGCTGCAGTTTGGGTAAGCCCTTATTTTGATCCTCCTGTGATTGCTTTGGCGTGGGGTGTTTTAATAGCTGGAATGGTGCAGTTAGCTTTCCAAATTCCCTTCTTATGGAAATTACGTTTATTACCAAAACCTAAAGTTGATTTTAAGGATGATGGTGTTAAGCGTGTGCTGTTACTAATGGCACCCGCTATTTTTGGCGTTTCTGTTTCTCAAATCAACTTGCTGTTAGATACAGTGTTAGCGTCCTTTTTGCCGACAGGTAGTATTTCCTGGCTGTATTATTCAGATCGTCTAGTTGAGCTGCCTCTAGGTGTAATCGCGATTGCCATTGGAACCGTTATTTTGCCAAGCTTGTCCCGCCAGCATGTGGCTGATGATGCGACACAATTTAGCTCAACGATGGATTGGGCGCTTCGATGGATATTGTTAATTGCTTTACCCGCAGCAATTGCCTTAATGATTTTATCGCAGCCTATATTAAGTACGCTCTTCGAATATGGCAAAACTGCCTCAGCGGATATTGCTATGTCCTCATTAAGCCTTAAAGCATATTCATTTGGCCTGTTGGCATTTATGCTCATTAAAGTGTTGGCGCCAGGGTATTTTTCTCGGCAAGACACTAAAACGCCAGTGAAAATTGGCATTATAGCCATGGCAGTCAATATGCTCTTTAACCTCTTGTTGGTTATTCCTTTCCACTTTCTTTGGCAAATTGGGCATGTTGGTTTGGCGTTGGCAACGTCACTTTCTGCATTTTTAAATGCTGGTTTACTTTACCGAGGCTTAAGAAAAGATAACGTTTATCAGCCGGTCGCTGGATGGAGGCTATATTTTGTGCGTTTATTGTTTGCGAATTCTGCAATGATTATTGTACTTATCTTGGGGCTTAATTATTTTGATGATTGGTCTTTATTAACTGCTTGGCAACGAGTGAGCTATACGGGTGCTATTTGTGGGATGGGTTTATTGGTTTACGTTGCTTCTCTGCTAATAGCCGGATTACGTGTGAGTGATGTGAAGCATCAGCCTTAATATTGCGCTAGTAATGCTGAAGTTAAGTGTCGGCAGAAGGTTTTTTTAACCCCTTTTATTTTATCTTGACATCATTTTATTAAATCATCATCATTAGCTTAAGGGGTATGCGATCACCCCGTGAGGCGGCAGCCCAAGTTTCGCATTTATCTAATCTCTCATTTTAGAGGATGTGTTATGCCGTCTCCTACCCAGATAACTATCTCTCAGTTGTCACGCCTTATTGGGACTCCTGGTTCTCCCATTATTGTTGATGTATGTATTGATGATGATTTTAATAAAGATCCACGTTTGATACCGACAGCCAGGCGATACCCTTACACTGAAATTCTTGAATTAGCGCCACAGCTGTACTCTCAGAAAGTCATCGTCGTTTGCCAAAAAGGCCTAAAATTAAGTCAAGGGGCTGCCGCTTTATTGCGTGCTCGGGGTATCGATGCAGAAAGCCTTGAGGGTGGAAATATTGCTTGGCGAGAGGCGAAATTACCACTGATTCCTGTGTCAAAAATTCCCCAATTAAATTCTTATTTCTGTAACGAAAAGCCTACAGTATGGGTAACTCGTCAGCGCCCGAAGATAGATAGAATTGCCTGCCCATGGTTGATCCGCCGTTTTGTTGATCCTAAAGCCACATTCCTGTTTGTTAGTCCTTCGCAAATAAAAAATGTAGCTGAAAAGTTTGATGCTATTCCCTTTGATACTGGTGAAGTATTTTGGGGGCATCGTGGCAGTCAATGTACTTTTGATACTTTCATTAGTGAGTTGGCGCTTGATACGGATGTACTTAAAAGGCTGGCTTTGATTATTCGTGGAGCAGATATGGGTGACCTTAAATCATCGCCTCAATCTGCCGGCCTACTGGCTATTTCTTTGGGCTTGTCGAGAATGTATTCCAAGGACATGGAGCAATTAGAGGCAGGGCTAGTGGTTTATGATGCTCTTTACCGGTGGTTACGTGATGCTAGCGAGGAAGATCATCAGCACAATATAACGATGGATGGTTAATCATGAATGTAGAAAATAAAATGCCTTTAGATGAAGCAATCTCGTCACCATCACTTCAGCCTACAGTAAGTGAAACGTTCAATGCTTGGGCACGTATTGGTATGCTTTCTTTTGGAGGGCCTGCTGCACAAATAGCATTAATGCATAGGGAAATC
Organism: uncultured Pseudomonadales bacterium; assembly: GCA_947487765.1. Lineage (GTDB taxonomy): Bacteria > Pseudomonadota > Gammaproteobacteria > Pseudomonadales > Cellvibrionaceae > CANLBN01. The sequence goes on from CANKXO010000005.1 coordinate 262,530, forward strand.
GTTGAAGATAAAAAGTGGATTACTGAAAAACAATATTTAAATGCTCTGAGTTTTTGTATGTTGTTACCGGGGCCTGAAGCCATGCAGTTGGCAACATACGTAGGATGGCGTATCCATGGTGTTTGGGGAGGTCTATTAGCAGGTTTGCTGTTTGTGCTACCAGGTGCTTTTATTGTGCTTGCCTTAGCAGCTATCTATTCTTTGTTTGGCGATGTAAATCTATTAGATGCTTTGTTTGTGGGTATTAAAGCCACAGTGATTGCTATTGTTATACAGGCTTTATTTCGCATTTCTCAAAAAGCCTTAGTGAGACCACTGTACTGGTGTGTAGCCCTTTGTGCTTTCATTGGTATCTTCTTTCTTAATATACCCTACCCATATATTGTTATCGCGGCAGCATTAGTTGGCTTTTGCTCTGTCGATAAGAATGGCCCAGATGATGTGGGAAGTGTCGCTCAGCATAAGCACTCTATTTTTAAGACATTGTCTACTGCTATCGTATGGTTGCTCATTTGGTGGGTTCCCTTGCTACTTATCGCCAGCGTATTTCCTGATAGTGTTCTTGCTGATATAGGAATGTTTTTTTCAAAGTTAGCTGTTGTGACTTTTGGTGGGGCTTATGCTGTGTTGTCTTATATGGCTCAAGATGTTGTGAGTAATTATGGGTGGCTTACTGCGACTGAAATGATTGATGGGTTAGGATTGGCAGAAACAACGCCAGGCCCACTTATCTTGGTGACAGAATTTGTCGGCTTTATTGCAGCGTATAATGGTAGTTTTTGGATGGGGTTGGCGGGCGCAGCTATTGCTTTATGGGCGACATTTGCCCCTTGTTTTTTATGGATTTTTGTTGGTGCCCCCTATATTGATTGGATTGCTAGTCAGCCACGGTTAAAGAGTGCTCTATCAGCGATAACAGCGGCAGTTGTGGGCGTAATACTAAACCTTAGTATTTGGTTTGCTTTGCATGTTATGTTTCAGGATGTGCAGCGCAAGGAATATGGATGGTTTGTTGTCTGGTTTCCGGAGGTACATTCTATTGATTGGGTCGCCGTTATTCTTATGGTGTTTAGTGCCGTGTTACTGTTTAAATTTCGCTGGAGTGTGGTGCAAACCTTGCTCATCACTTCCTTATTGAGCGCTGCGTTTGTAACATTAACGTAATAGTGTATCTCAGTATGAGCTAGCCCAATAAATCAATAAAAGTATATTTATTTCATTATTTTTTAAATCTTTGCATCCAAAGTATCTCTTTGCTTCGTCTTAAGTAATGTAAGTCAATTAATTTAATCATTATTTAGGAGAAACACAGTGAAAAATTTTATAAAAATCGCGTTAATTATCAGTGCTATTACTTGCATGTCAGGTTATGTCTTCGCAGGAAGTGGCAGTATATTGACCGATAAATCAGGTATGACCCTATATACTTTTGATAAGGATAAAGCGGGTGAGTCTGTATGCTATGGCGCTTGTGCGGAAAAATGGCCACCTTTTATTGCGGGAGAATATGCGAAAGCTAAGAAAGGCTGGGGAATTATTTCACGTAAAGATGGATCAAAACAGTGGACATATAATGATCAGCCTTTATATACATGGGTAGGTGATACAAAAGCAGGTGATACGACTGGTGATGGTGTAAAAGGTGTATGGCATGTAGCGAAAAAAATTAAGGCCAAATCTGCCAGTTACAGTCAATCAAGTTATTCTTCATACTCATCTGATTACTAAGGAGTTGTATTTTTGCAGGGAAGCGAATTGCAGCGTATTACTGAGATCATCTTATTGTTTGCTAACAATAGGTTTTCAATAAAAGATGAGCGTTACCTCTCATCTTTTATTGTGAATGCTTGATGAAATGCAATCACTAAACACGTTATGATATAGCTTGTCCTTCACTTTTTACAGTCTCTATAAGGAATCTTTGTGGCAGACGCTGACTGGCTTAATAACATTAATCTACTTCTGTATCGTATTCAGCAAAATGATAAGTTGGCGTTGAAAGAGCTCTATGGTTTTGCAGGCGGTAAATTACTCGCAATTATTGTACGTATCGTTAAAGATCGAGAAGAAGCTGAAGATACATTGCAAGAGGTATTTATCAAAGTATGGGAGCAATCAAATAAATATAGTGGCCGAGGTAGTGCCTGGGGTTGGTTGTGTGTCTTGGCTCGCCACTCAGCTTTGGATCGCTTGAGAAGTTTAAACTCTCATCCTCACTCATCAATTCACGATGATGAAGAGTGGCTGGAAGGTTTGTTTGAAGCGGACAATGCATCGACAACCCATTCTATTAATCGTTGTTTGGGTCACTTAAAAGAGCAGACACGTAAAAGTATATTGATGTCTTTTGTTTATGGTCATAGTCATGGTGAGGTATCGAGTGAGTTATCGGTTCCTTTAGGAACGGTTAAGGCATGGATTCGTCGTGGTTTGCAGGAGTTGAAACAATGTCTGGCAGTTTAAGGTATCGAAATGAACTGATATGTGATCATCTGGCTAGCCAGTATGTTGCTGGTGCGATGACCTTTCGTGTAAGAGCTAGGATGGAATCGCTACTTGCGGTTACACCAGAGCTGGATCGAGCCGTTGCTTTTTGGGCAGATCAATTCTCTGTTTTGCATGAGCAGTTGCCTGCCGAAGTGCCCGAAAATAAGACTTGGGAGCAAATCGATAGGAGAATCTCAGTTCTTGATGCCCATGAGCAGTCAGCCTCTAACAGCTGGTGGCAAAGTTTGTTGTTATGGAGGGTTGCTGGAATAGGTGGCATGATGACATCATTTTTGTTAGCGATGTTTTTATTGCTTCCTTCTATTTCTCCTTCTCCGCAGATCACTGGTGGCGCTAATTATGTGGCCACTATGTCAGCACACAATATCGATAAGGCCGAGATTCAGTTTGTTATTAGTGCCTATAAAAAACAAGGGGATACTCCGTCTAGATTGCATGTGCAGTGGTCACAGGGGCATATAGATAAGAAGGGTGATCAATCGCTACACCTTTGGGCTGAAGATAAAGATTCGGGCGAAATGGTTTATATTGGTTTACAGCCAGCTCAAGAGCAGGCTTGGGATTTAGACAAACCTAGTTGGTTGGCCGTCGCTAATAGTAGTCGGTTGTTGATGACGTCCAATACTAATGTTCCTGATTCTTTGAATACAGTCTTTTCCGGGCCTTGTGTGCAATTAACGGCCTGGCAAAGTTAAGTTGCTGAACCTCGGTCAGTATGGTTTAGCTAATCATGCTAAATAGTAATCGATTGTAATGTTAAATCGCATAAATGTGACTTTGTTGTCATCTTATTGCCTTATTGATTGAACTATTTAATTTTATAATTCCCTAATAAGCAGAGTTGTTTTATCAAAATAAAGTTATGTTAAAGAATACTTTCCAAGCATATGGCGCAATGACTAAAATTGTTCATTGGTTAGTCGCTGTCGTTGTGTTGGGTTTATTTGCACTTGGACTCTGGATGGTTGATCTGACTTATTATGATGAGTGGTATAGATCAGCGCCGCATTATCATAAGAGTATTGGTATTTTATTGGCGGTAGTAATGATTTTTCGAACAGTGTGGCGATTGTGCAATGTTCGGCCAGAGGTGCCTATAGAACATACGTTGTTTGAAAAAAAAGCAGCACATTCTGCTCATATAATATTGTATGTCATGATTTTCTTAATGGTTTTGACAGGTTACCTGATCTCTACAGCGGATAACCGAGGTATTGAAGTCTTTAATTGGTTTGAGGTGGCATCACTCGGTTCTTTTTTTGAAAACCAGGAAGATATTGCTGGAGATATCCATCGGTGGTTAGCGTATGGTTTGATTGGCTTGGTAAGTGTTCACTCTATAGCAGCGCTAAAACATCACTTTATTGATAAAGATAATACATTAAAAAGAATGCTTTAACTTTATATCAACATATTCCCTAATTTTAAACGGAGATTACATTATGAAAAAATTACTTGTTGCTTTGGCAACTACCGCTTTGTTTTCATTGCCTGTTGTAGCGGCAGATTATAAGATTGATGATAAAGGCGCACATGCTTTTATTAATTTTAAGATAAAGCATTTAGGTTATTCTTGGTTAACGGGTCGTTTTAACACCTTTTCAGGTACCTTTAGCTATGATGAAAAAGATGTTAATGCATCAAAAATTGTTGTAGATATTGATGCAACCAGCATAGATTCTAATCATGCTGAGCGTGACAAACACTTAAAAAGTAATGATTTTTTGAATGTTTCTAAATATGGTAAGGCAAAATTTGTTAGCACTAAGATAACAGATAAAGGTAATAATCAACTGGAAGTCGTGGGCGATTTAACTTTGCATGGTATTACTAAGAGTATTGTAATCGATGCTGAAAAGATTGGTGAAGGTAAAGATCCGTGGGGTGGATATAGAGCCGGCTTTTCAGGTGCAACTAAGCTAGGGTTAAAAGATTTTGGTATCCCTGAGCGTTTAGGGCCTGCATCTACCCACGTAGAGCTAGAATTACACGTTGAAGGTATTCGTCAGTAGTTATTTTTTAAGCAGTGAGCCAAAGCTGTTTGTTCATTTATCATTGGCCATATTAGACAAATTTGTTTAATGTGGTCATTTGTCTCTCAAAATCCTTTCTTCGTGTTTAATCCAATTTTTCTAAATGTCAGTTTTTGACACTTTAAAAGCTGCCTGACTTGCTCATTTTGGCTTTAAAAAATACAGTTTTTTTATTTTAAAGCGAAACTTATTTTATTTAAAAAATAAAACTTGTGTGTAGTAACCCGGTAGTTTATTCTCTGTTGCAAGATGTAGATTTAGTTATTAAAAAATTATACTTATGCGGTTCTATGTTGGTTAAAAAGTAAGTTAATAAAAGTAACTAACAGGTCTTGATTGCTATGGCTACGTTTGAACGTAATGATACGGCGCTGCTTCATAAAACACGTCCTTATGCTCAAGAGTTTATATGGTTGAGCTATTGGAGTGTTCTATCCACATTTAGCTTATTAATAGTATTAACTCTCCTCTCTTTGATATTAACTAACTTTTGGTTAAAAATAATCCTTGCTGTGCCGATTGGTTTATTGGTGATGAGATCTTTTATTCTCTTTCATGACTTTCAGCATAAAGCAATCTTGTCTCGCTCTGTATGGGCACGTTATTTTTTTGGTCTATTTGGTTACTTGGTTTTTACGCCTGCAAACGTATGGCGACAAAGTCATAATTTTCATCACGCCCATAATACTGTTTTAGAAACGTCTCATATTGGTTCATTTTGGACGGTGTCAGTTGCGCAGTGGGAAGCAATGACGCCTGCAGAACAGTTGAGGTATCGACTTTTTCGACATCCATCTGTTATTTTATTTGGCTTGCTGACCGTTTTTATTTACGATCATTGTATTCATAGTTTTATACGTAACCCTAGTAAGAACTGGACTGCACTAGCAGCGGTATTGCTTCACATTGCTATAGCTTTTGTTGCGTCATTTAATGGCTTGTTTTGGGATTATATTTTAGCTTGGTTGTTGCCATTAGCTATTGCAGGTTGTTTCGGGTCCTATTTATTTTATGCGCAACATAATTTCCCTGATATTAAATTACTGAATCGACAGGATTGGAGCTATACAAGTGCCGCCTTGGAAGCTAGTTGTTTTATTGAAATGTCAAAAATAATTCATTGGTTTAGTGGGAATATTGCTTATCATCACGTTCATCATTTGAATCACCGTATTCCATTTTATCGTTTGCCAGAAACGATGCAGGCTATTGAGGAATTACATTCACCAAAGAAAACATCTCTCTATTGGCGCGATATTATTAGTTGTTTGCGCTTGCGTTTATGGGATGAGCAAGAAGAACGGATGGTTAGTATTAAAGAGTTGAAATCCGTTAATTTATCCGGAGCTGTCAAAGCAAGTCGCTGAAATAAATAGTTATTAATGGGGGTTATTATGTCTACTGAAATAGAAAAAACATTAATTGAAATGATTGCAAAACATGCTGAAGTAAAGCCTGAGTCGTTGAGTGCAAGTATGCCCGTTAAAGAAACTGGAATTGATTCATTAGGTACAGCTGAGCTCATGTTCGATATTGAAGAACATTATAATATCGTTTTGGATAACGCAAGTGAATTACAAGAGCGCTTTGAGCTGGGTACAATTAAAGATCTTGCCAAGCGATTAGAGCAGCAACTCGAATGTGAAGTTGAAGTCTAAATAAAATAACAATAATAGTGGTGGTAACTTATGCATAGAGTCGCAGTTACAGGCGTTGGTTGTATCACAGCGCTAGGAGATAACTACCAACAATTTTCAAAAAATGTGTTAGAAGGTTACTGTGGGGTTGCTCCAGTGACGTTGTTTGATAAAAGTTTAGTTATTTCTCAGCAAGTTGCCGAAGTGAAAAACTTTATTGTCGAAAATCACTTTGATGTAAGGAAACAGCTTCCCTTTCTTGATCGATTTGCGCAGTTTGCGCTGGTAAGTGCGCGTGAAGCTGTGAGTCATGCAGGGCTCACAGATCAGGTTTTAAGTGAGAGCTCATCGGTTGTTTATGGTACTGGTATCGGAGGGCAAACCACCCAAGATGAAGGGTACTGGCGGTTATATGGTGAAAAGGCAAAGCGATTGCCGCCGTTTACTGTTCCTAAGTTAGTCCCAAGTTCCGCTGCAAGTCATATCAGTATAGATATGGGTATTACAGGACCTAGCTTTGGTGTGACTAGCTCTTGTGCTTCTGCAGGCCATGCCCTATGTGTGGGGGTGATGATGTTAAATTCTGGTCAATGTGATGTGGCGATTTGTGGTGGTTCTGAAGCGCCAATTAATGTCGGCACTGTTAAGGCATGGGAGGGCATGCGGGTGTTATCAAATGATCAGTGCCGCCCTTTTTCTGCGGGTAGAGGCGGTGTGATTTTAGGTGAGGGGGCTGCAACATTAATTCTTGAAACCTATGAGCACGCAGAAAAGCGTGGTGCAACAATACTGGCAGAGTTAGTGGGCTTTGGGATGAGTTCAGATGCTAATCATGTTGTTGCTCCAATTGTACATGGTCCTGCGTCAGCAATGAGCAAAGCGTTGGATAATGCGGGGATAGTACCTGAAAAAATTGATTATATTAATGCTCATGGCAGCGGTACTCAGCAGAATGATGTGACAGAAACAGCGGCAATTCATTCGGTGTTCGGTAAGCATGCAACCAACCTTGCCATATCCTCTACAAAAGCGATGCATGGACATACTCTGGGGGCGGCAAGTGGGGTAGAAGCTGCTGCATGTCTTTCAGCACTGGAGCATCAAGTTGCACCACCAACAGTCAATTTTCAATCTGCTGACCCTGAATGTGATTTGAATTATGTCGTGAATTGCGCACAACCTATGAAGGTGGAGTATGTGATGAATAATTCGTTTGCTTTTGGTGGTTTAAATACCAGTATTATCTTTAGGCGTTGAAAAGGTTAAGTCTGTGAGTTCCGATGAAACTTATGCCTTGCGTCGACAGCAACTTGTTAAGCCTATTCACGACTATTTGTCGGAAAATTCCGGTTTACCTCATCGCTTGATTCTAGATGGGACTGGGCCTCGGTTGACTGTGCACCTACCCTATCTGAATGGAATGGGTGCTGATACAGTTGACCATTTTGAAGATGTTCATGCGTTCTCTGGTGGTATTGGTGCTTACTGTATTTATTTGGCTCAAAGGCAAGGCTATTTAAAGCACGATTTCTCACATTATTTTACTGAAGTGGATCGGCAGGCTAGGGTGGCCCATAAGCAACCGCTTAAACAGTATCTGGTGCTAGCTAGGAAGTACTTGCTTAAACAACCCCTTTACGATTCTTTATGTTATATGAACTTGTTTCGCTACGTCATCAAAGACGAGTTCTTGCGAGCAGCTTTAGATGATGTTGCGCCTAATTTTATTCCCTATGTGGCGTTGCCAGAACGAATAAGGCCAGTTGCTGTGACGGCTGATAATGGTTTTGACCGCTCTGCTATGAGTATTTCTGATGTCATGGAGGTTGGGATGAAAATCCCTCGTATCTATTCTGATTTTAGTCGACATAGAAGAGCATTTGATGCTACTTATACATCTGGGTATTGGAATACTCGGCTAAGAATCTCCGAGTCACTGTCTTCAACCGTTATACTTTCAACCAATTCTGGTGGGGTGTCTTATGATGCTTGTGTGATGGACATATTGGGTGGCAAAAACCCCCGTTATCAAATACTGTTTGATATGATGACTCTGATTTTAAACCTCCCAAATGGGCGATATCAAAGAGATTTGAGGCTGGCCTATTCATAGCTCTCCTGACATAAGCTGGTCATAACCTAATTTTCCTAGACTCATTAGACGATAGAGCTAGCCACAGCCCACTAGTTACTGTCGTTTCTCGCCTGTTCCCGTTATACTTGCCAGCTTTTGTAACTGGCTTGAAAGTCGTGACATTGAAACAGGAATTTATCCGCGGATTGCATAATTTACGGGCCGAACACCATGGCAACGTGGTGACAATAGGTTCTTTTGATGGTGTTCATTTAGGGCACCAGGCAATTCTGCAGCAGGTTAAAAAACAAGCGGAAGAGTTGCGGTTGCCATCTGTTGCTATGATTTTTGAGCCTCAACCCCATGAGTTTTTTGCGGGGGATAAGGCGCCAGCAAGATTAATGCGCCTCGGTGAAAAAGTGCACGCTTTATTTGATCAGGGTATTGATCGGGTTTTTTGTTTACCCTTTAATAGCGCCTTAAGCCAGTTATCTGCAGATGACTTTATAAAAAAAGTGCTTATCGATGGTCTAGGGACTCGCTACTTAGTAGTTGGCGATGACTTTCGGTTTGGCGCAGGCAGAGCTGGCGACTATTCTCGTTTAGAGTCTGCGGGTGAAGATAATGGTTTTGCTGTCACAGACACCCAGTCTTTTTTGATTGGTGGTGAGCGAGTCAGTAGTACGCGTATTCGTGAGCTACTGCAGCAGAATGATTTTACAGAAGCTGCTCGTTTATTAGGAAAACCCTACACAATTAGTGGACGTGTTGTAAAAGGTAATCAGTTGGGGCGAGAATTAGGTGCGCCAACGGCTAATGTGCATTTACACCGTTATCGTTCACCGCTGAGTGGCGTTTTTTGTGTCAAGGTGGCATTGAGTTCGGGGGATCACGCCCAGGGTGTTGCTAATGTTGGTGTCAGGCCTACATTGGGCGGTAGTGCTAAGCCTATTTTAGAAGTTCATTTGTTTGAACGAAACGATGATTTATACGGACAGGAAATATTTGTTGAGTTTGTACATAGGCTTCGTGAAGAACAACGTTTTGACGGGCTGGAACAATTGAAACAGCAGATACAAAGAGATATTAAGCAGGCGCGACTATTTTTTAGCAAATAAACTTACGATAATTTAATAGAACATTTTTATTATAGGTTTTCCTATATAGACATTGAGAAATATACGACAAATAACATGACCGACTATAAAGCAACATTAAACTTACCTAATACCTCTTTCCCTATGAAGGCCAATCTTTCTCAACGGGAGCCACAGATACTAAAAAAATGGCAGCAGAATAAAGTCTATGAAAGCATTCGTGCTGCACGCAATGGTCGTGATCAATTTATTTTACATGATGGTCCCCCTTACGCTAATGGCAATATTCATATCGGTCATGCGGTTAATAAAATATTAAAAGATATTATTGTTAAGTCAAAAACCTTGAGTGGTTTTGATGCACCCTATGTGCCTGGTTGGGACTGTCATGGTTTGCCTATCGAGCATCAAGTGGAAAAGAAAATAGGTAAGGCAGGGCAAAAAGTTGATGTAAAAACCTTTAGAGAAAAATGTCGTGCTTTTGCTAATAAACAGGTCGACGGCCAGAAGGCTGACTTTATTCGTTTAGGTGTATTGGGTGAATGGGATAACCCTTATTTAACAATGAATTTTCAAACGGAAGCCAATACTGTACGTGCGCTAGGAAAAATTGCAGAAAATGGGTATTTGGTTCGTGGTTACAAACCAGTTTACTGGAGTGTTGTCGGTGGTTCTGCATTGGCAGAAGCGGAAGTGGAGTACCAAGATAAAACCTCTTTTTCTATTGATGTGCGCTATAACGTTATTGATGAAAATGACGTAGCTAAAAGAATCCCTGATTTATCCGGCGAAGGCAAAATATCGGTATTGATCTGGACGACGACTCCATGGACTCTGCCTTCGAGTCTTGCGGTAAGTCTTAGCCCAGAATTGCCTTATGCTGTTGTGCAAGCCGATAACGAACGATTAATTGTGGCTGAGACATTGGTTGAATCAGTGATGCAGCGCGGAGAAATAAGCGATTATTCTATCGTTGGTCGTGTTCAGGGTGAAGTCTTAGAAAATTTGTTGTTGCAGCATCCTTTTTATGACAGGCAAGTTCCTGTTGTGCTAGGTGATCATGTAACAACGGACGCTGGTACTGGTTGTGTGCATACAGCGCCTGACCATGGTATTGAAGATTTTACTGTTTGTAAAAAATATGGCATCGAAACCATTAATTATATTAATGCCGATGGTACTTACCATGATGGTGTTGAGTTTTTTGCGGGTGATCATGTCTATAAGGTTGACGAGAAAGTGACTGACTTGCTGAGTAAGCGAGGTAATTTATTTTTTCAAACGAAAATAACTCATAGCTATGCGCACTGCTGGCGTACTAAAACACCATTAATTTATCGTGCTACACCACAGTGGTTTATTACTTTAGATCATAATGATTTAAAACAGCGTATTAAAACCGCGATTGATGGTGTGCAATGGATTCCAGATTGGGGGCAGGCACGCATCGAAGGGATGGTTGCTAATAGCCCCGACTGGTGCGTATCACGACAACGTACCTGGGGTGTACCAATTACGTTATTTGTTCATAAAGAAACTCAGGCATTGCATCCAAATACAGCGGAGCTGATAGAAAAAGTAGCGCAAAAAATTGAACAAGAGGGGATTGATGCTTGGTTTGATTTGGCGGCTGAAGAACTTTTGGGAGAAGAGGCTGCTCATTACGAAAAAGTAACAGATACGTTGGATGTATGGTTTGACTCGGGTGTAACACATCATTCTGTTCTGCGTGAACGCGATAATTTACGTTTTCCTGCAGATTTGTATTTAGAAGGTTCGGATCAGCACCGCGGATGGTTTCAGTCATCGTTAAAAACATCGATGACGATTAATGATATACCACCATATAAGCAGGTGTTGACTCATGGATTTACGGTTGACTCGGATGGCCGCAAGATGTCTAAGTCGTTGGGTAATGTTATCCCGCCGCAACAGGTGATGAATAGCTTGGGCGCAGATATCTTGCGCCTATGGGTGGCGGCAACAGATTTCAGTGCAGAGATGAGCGTTTCGGATGAAATTCTTAAGCGTACAGCAGATTCTTATCGCCGTATTCGCAATACTGCGCGCTTTTTATTGGCAAACCTTGAGGGGTTTAATCCGGCAACTGACGTAGTGCCAATGAGTGAAATGCTGTCGTTGGATCAGTGGGCAGTTAATCGTGCTACTGAGATGCAAAAAGAATTTATCGTTGCATACGACTCCTATCAATTGCACGTTATTTATCAAAAGCTACACAATTTTTGTATCGTAGATTTAGGTGGCTTTTATTTGGATATTATTAAGGATCGCCAATATACTACGCAAGAAAACAGTAAAGCACGGCGTTCGGCTCAAACTGCGCTTTACCATATCGCAGAAGCGTTTACTCGATGGATTACACCTATCTTAAGTTATACTGCTGATGAATTATGGGATGCTTTACCTGCGCTAGATAATCGCGAAGAGAATGCTTTTCTAGCTGAATGGTATGAGTTGCCACAAGCTCAACAGGCAAGTGATCTTGATGCTGCTTATTGGGAATTAATCGCGAACGTGAAAACAGCTGTTAATAAAACATTGGAAACTAAACGCGCTGAAGGTGTTGTTGGTAAAGCATTGTCCGCGTCTGTAACGCTATATTGCGATGGCACTTTAGCAGAGCAACTTAATCGCCTTGGTAACGAATTACGGTTTGTTTTGATAACCTCTGAAGTCGTTGTCGTTAGCGGAGCTGCACCATCGGATGCAGTTGCAACTGATGTTGAAGGTTTGTTTGTATCAGTTTCAGCAAACACTGACCCTAAGTGTGTTCGCTGTTGGCACCAACGACCTGAAGTGGGTGATATTGAAAGCCACCCCGAATTATGTGGTCGTTGTGTGGAAAATGTTGATGGTGATGGTGAGCCCCGCTATTTTGCTTAAAGTGTATATTCTCTCCATTATTTTATTGATGATAGGTAAATGACAACTCTATGCTGATATTTAAGCAAAAAGCAATTTGGTTGTTAGTTGCATTCGGTATTTTCTGTTTAGATCAAGTTAGCAAACAGTGGGCCGTTGCAGCTTTAGACTATTCACAGCCCCAAACGTTTCTGCCTTTTTTTAACTTTACGTTGTTGCATAACTATGGAGCAGCGTTTAGTTTTTTGAGTGATGCTGGAGGTTGGCAGCGTTGGTTTTTTGGTATTGTCGCATTAGTTGTTAGTATATTTTTGGTTATTTGGATTTTGCGCCTTGAAAGGCATAAAAAATTGGAGTTGGCAGGGTTAACTCTAATTTTAGGAGGGGCTATTGGTAACCTTTATGACCGTATATCGTTAGGGTATGTTGTTGATTTTGTTGACTGGTTTTATCCATCAGCAAACTCATGTCTTCCTTTCTTTTACGCGCGGTTGGATATGCAAACTTGCCATTGGCCAGCATTTAATATCGCAGATTCTGCTATATTGGCCGGTGTTTTTTTGTTAGTGATTGATATGTTTTTTGGTAAAAAAGAGGAAGAAAGTTCATGACATTGTTGTCAATAGGTGAAGGGACTCAAGTGACGCTACATTTTGCGATTAAATTAAAAAATGGCGATGTTGTTGATTCTACCTTTGAAAAGGAACCTGCCCAATTTATTGTGGGTGATGGTAATTTATTAGAAGGTTTTGAGAAAGCGTTGATTGGTTTAACTGCTGGAACCAAACAGTCATTTATCATTGAACCTGAAGAAGGTTTTGGGCAGAGTAACCCAAGTAATATTCAACACTTTTCTCGTGATCAATTTACGGACGATATTGAGCTTGAAGAAGGCCTGATGTTGTCTTTCGCAGATGCTCAGAATGCAGAATTACCTGGAGTGATAGCCGCATTTGATGATGAATCAGTGACAGTCGACTTTAATCACCCTTTAGCAGGCAAAGAAATTGAGTTTGAAGTTGAAATTATTTCAGTCGACCCTTTGGTTAAGCATTAATTTTATAGCAGGTTGAGTAAAGCCTTATAGCTGAGTCTTGGTAAGTAAAATTGGTAGGTAAAAAAATGACACCACATATTAAATTAGCAAACCCAAGAGGCTTTTGCGCCGGTGTTGATCGTGCAATTGATATTGTTAATCGCGCGCTAGATGTTTATGGCCCACCCATTTATGTGCGTCATGAAGTGGTCCATAATAAATTCGTTGTTGATACCTTGCGCGAGCGTGGTGCCATTTTTGTTGATGAATTACATGAAGTGCCTGATGACAAAATTGTTATCTTTAGTGCTCACGGTGTTTCTAAAGCTGTTAAAAAAAATGCAGCTGATCGGCAATTGGAAGTTTTTGATGCAACCTGCCCTTTAGTCACTAAAGTGCATTTGGAAGTTACTAAATATAGTCGTACAGGGACGGAGTGCGTTTTAATTGGCCATGAAGGTCACCCTGAGGTTGAAGGTACGATGGGGCAGTATACTACGGAATATGGTGGTGAAATCTATCTTGTAGAAGATGAAGATGATGTTGAAGCTCTGCAAGTCAATAACCCTGAGTCCCTTTATTATGTGACGCAAACGACTCTTTCTATGGATGATACTGCTAAGGTGATTGCCGCTTTACGTAAAAAATTTCCTACCATACAAGGGCCGCGCACCGACGATATTTGTTATGCTACCCAAAACCGCCAAGATGCTGTAAAACAGTTGGCGCTTGAGTGTGATTTGGTGCTTGTTGTCGGGTCGCCAAATAGCTCTAACTCTAATCGTCTACGTGAATTAGCTGAACGTTGTGGCGCTGAAGCCTATCTTGTTGATTCAGCAAGTGATATCCAGAAGATTTGGCTTGATAATAAAAAAAGTATTGGTGTGACTGCTGGTGCATCTGCTCCGGAAGTCTTAGTCCAAGATGTGATCACAACACTTGAATCGTTTGGTGCCTTGCCACCTCAGGAAATGCCCGGCGAGCCAGAAAATATCAGCTTTTCATTGCCCAAAGCATTACGTACAGCGTAATTTCTTAATATTGTTGTTATCTACATGGCTTTTTGTGACTTAATTATCACTTTAGGCTGTCAATACTCAACTAATCTCTAAAAACCAACCGCTTATCCACTAGGCTCTAGTAGTTGAGTGGTAGCGGTGTATAGTGATTTTATGAAGAGAAGAATGATGAAAACTAATAATTCCTCCCAAAAAGGTTTTACCTTGATTGAGTTGCTTGTAGCCCTAACAATATTAGGGATCTTACTTGTAGCTGGTGTGCCAACTCTATTTAATTTAGTTCAGAACATGGCAGCACGTTCAACTTCAGACCAATTTTTAAATGCACTCAACTATGCCCGAGGCGAAGCGGTTGCCAGAGTGGGTAATGTAACAATTTGTTCTGGGCTTAATTGTGCTGGCGGCGTTGCTTGGGATAATGGTTGGACAGTATTTGTTGACTTTAATGGGGATGGGTTAATTTCTGCTGGTGGTGTAGGTATTGCGGCTGATGAAGTGATCCGAGTCAGTGATAACTCTGCGAATAATACCACTATCAGACAAGCAGCAGGTACTGCTGTTACGAGAATTACTTATAATCGCCTTGGTGAGAATCAATCTCCAGGAACAGCGGTTTCTTTTCGCGTTTGTGGCTCTAACAACGATATTGTCGCAGCGAGAACGATAGGTGTCACTACAATAGGCTCAGGAACAGCTCAATCAGGTACTGCCGTATGCCCATAAAAAAATTAATCATTCAACCTAAAAGATCAAGAATTTGCAAGCAGGCAGGAGCAGGTATCGTTGAAGTGCTTGTATCGTTATTAATTCTTGCCGTTGGTCTATTGGGGGTGCTTAGTTTGCAAGCTAGCGGATTAAGTAGTAACAAGAGAGCTGAATTCGTGGGCGAAGCACAGGTTTTGGCACAAGACATGGCGGATCGTATTCTGGCATTTGGGAGTCTTGAAACTAATGGTAATAGAGGTGCGTTTACTGGTGAATATGGTGCCACAGATACAGATAGCCCAATTACCGACCCTAATTGTGAGTCGCCTGCTGGTGGTGGCTGTAACCCTTTAAATACAGTTGCTTATGATCAATCTGAGTGGCAGCAATTATTTAATACATCTTCTCTTCCTAGTGGTAGGGGCACAGTTAGCTGGGCTGCTCCAATATACACAATTAGAATTTATTGGGATCAAGACCGGACTGGCGCTGGTGGTCTTGATTGTGACAGTAATAATAGAACTGTGAACCTGAGTTGTTTTGAAATGGAGGTACGGCCGTAATGAATATTTTTATAGGCGCGTCAAAATATAAACAATCTGGTATTGGTTTGATTGAGCTAATGATATCAATGCTCATAGGCCTGTTTATTATGGCTGGCGTAGTACAAATGTTTAGCACTACTAGTCAAAATGCGGTGGTTTCCGCTGGGGCTTCTCGGATTCAGGAAAATTCTCGTTACGTATATACCCGCATAGCAGAAGATATTGCTCAAACTGGAAACCTTGGGTGTGTAAGTGTTTCCAATGCTGACCGAGGTAACGCAGGAACATTTATGGATAACCTGTTAGGTTTGTCCAGTGGGTCAGGACAGCCTTATGATTTCTCTTCTATTGTTAATGGAGATCAGTCTGCAACAGGAACCACCGATCCTGCAGGGTTAGTCGCAGTTGGCACTGATACATTTCGTATTAGATATGTAAATCATTTATTTAGAATTGATCTTGCTGATCGTCTAACGGGGGACAGCAGTAGTGTATTCCTCGATACTACTGACCCTGATTATGGTCGGTTAACTCAATTTCAAATAGTGGCTTTGACTAATTGCAATAATGGTGCAATTTTTATGATTACCAATACTCCTACTGCATCAGGAGAAATACAATTTGATACGGCCCCTGTTGCTCCAAATGGAGGTATTAACCCAGGGCAGTTTAACGCTAGGAATATAATTCAGGGAGCACGTGACTTGAGAGTTTCAGATGGGTCGTTTGAATTAAAGTCTCCGACTTATCTGTATGGTGGAACAACGGGCTCTTCCCTCTATTTTATAGGGACATCAGCTGCCGCAGGAAGTAACACTTGTGCACTAACTTCTGGACTTACTTCTGGCCCACAATATTGCGCTCTTTTTCGCCGGCATAAAGGCTTGAATGAAGAATTAGTTGAAGGAGTCTCTAATATGGAAGTTTATTATGGTTGGACTGATACGACAGGTTTATTGTTCTATTCTAGGGCTAGTGGTGGTGTTGATTGGGGACGTGTGGATCGACTGCGTGTAAAAATGACATTTAATTCTATCGAAAATGTGCGCACCACGGGTAATACAATATCAACAACAGATGGTTTAATTGAAAGAGAAGTTGAAAGAACATTTAATTTATCAAATCAGCTTTAATGATAGTCTTAGTGTGAGCAGTTTAATTATAAAGTGAATTTATTATGAACAGTAAATTTCAACGAGGAGTCGTGCTAGTTGTCGCTTTAGTCATGTTGTTAGTGATGACAGCTGTTGGGGTGACTTTAATGTCTGGCGCAACTTTGCAAGAACGAATGGCAAGTAACAATCGTCAGCTTTCTTTAGCGAGAATGAATGCAGAGGCCGCTCTTCGTCAAGCAGAAATTGTATTGGATAATATGAATATCACAACAACAGCAAATACGAATCCGCGCGATGTTATCGCCGCTAATTTTAATGCCGCAGGTGATGGAAGATACATTGCAATAGCAGAGTCCGGATATGATTTAGATTTAGATGAATTGGTTAGCGACTTATCGGAAGCTACAAATTGGACAACGACTAATTCGGTAGCAGCAGCATCTACAGCAACTAGTTCGACGTTACCTAGATATACAATTGAATATATAGGCCGATTGTCACTCGGTACTAATGATAGTGCTGGTGTGGATAGGAGTGTTGAAAAGTTATATCAGCAATCTACAGAACCTTATGTTTTTCGCATAACAGCAATTGGTTATGGCTCTAATGATGATATCACCGCAGTCTTGCAGAGTACTTACTCAACAATTGCAAATCAATAAATGCCCTACTGAGGTGGGTTATGAAACAGTATTCTTTTATTTCAAAAACTATTTTAGCCGCTAGTGTTACTTTTGCTAGTTGGGGTACTTTAGCTGCTCCGGGTATCCTTGAAGATTTGCCTTTAAATCTCTCTACACGTGTACAGCCTAATATTTTATTTTTGCTTGATGATTCTGGCAGTATGGATTGGGAACAATTAATTTCTCAGTCAGCGCAAACAGCATATGGTGTGGGTGCAAACGGTAGTGCTGGCAACTTGAATTTTGCTCCAACCACAGATACGGAGGTGAACGAGCTTTGCTTACAATATAATGTAATGGCTTATGATCCATCCGTTGTCTACGAGCCTTGGTCCGAAGAAGATGAGGATGATATCGAGTATGGAGATAAGACGCTTACGACTGCGTTAGATAACCCTTACGATAACGATAATATTCAAAATATTTCTAATCATTTCTACATGTCCTGGGTGGATGATGGTGATTCAGTATTTGAGGTGGGTGAGTGTGGAAGTTATGCCAGCATAGCATCAACATCGCTTACCCCAGGAGGTTTTACGCTATATACAATGGGTACGGATACGTCCTCAAGTGATGCTGTAGGTTACGTTGTCGATTCAGGCGGCACTGCCGGCGATTATAGTAATGGTGAAACGTTTGGTTTTTTAATACAGCCCACAGGTGCAACGCAAACCACAATTTCATTTTCTACTTTTAATTTGGAATCAGGGTTTGATTTTTTACGAATTTATGATGGAACCTCAAATGCAGGTACTTTGCTTGCAACCTTGGATGGTGGAAGCTTACCTCCGTCTATTACTGTAAATTCAGGTTCTGTTTTTGTAGAGTTTTCTAGTGATGGCTCTGTTACCGCAAGTGGTTTTATTTTGTTTTGGAATCACTCAACCAGTGGAGTCCCCACACCTTCTTTTGGAACCGTTGATCTAGCTTTATGTAGCGCGGATGCAAATTGTACAGCGGTCGCGAATGATTTACCTACAGCTGCGACGGCTGGGGTGGGTGTTACTAATACACAGGAAAACTATGCTAACTGGTATACGTATTATCGTAAACGTGAGTATATTGCCAAAAAAGCATTGTCAGATATTATTGATAGTAGTACCTCACGTTTAGGTTTGGCGACATTGCATAATAATGGTAGTGGCGGCACAATTATTCAAAATATGCAAAATGCAACACGAAAATCAGAGTTGTTTGATAGCCTCTTCGGTGTATTTTCTAGTAATGGTACTCCTTTACGTCAAAACTTGGAGCAGGTTGGACAGTACTTTGAACAGGGTACTGATGCGCCAACAGGTTTGTTTGGTTTTACTCCCAATCATTCTACTGGTGACACTGTTAGTACCGATAGCCCTATTTTAAATTCTTCTAATGGCGGGACCTGCCAACAGAATTTCTCTGTAGTATTTTCTGATGGATTTTGGAATGGGGGGGCTCCTACTGTTGGAGACCAAGACTCTGACTCTGCTGGTAACCCTTATGATGGCGGTACTTTTGCAGATACATACCTAGGTGGTAATGCGTCAAATCTATCCAATACTTTAGCTGATGTTGCGATGCGCTATTTAAAGGAAGATTTATCCACAACTCTGCCTAATGTTGCGAATATTCCCGATGTGCGTAATACAACACAAGATATTAATCACCAGCATCTAACGACTTATACGGTAGCATTTGGTTTGGATGGTACTCTTGCGGTCAACCCTGATAACGCAGGGTTTACTACAGGTTGGACTGACCCTATTGCTAATAATGGTAATGAACGCATTGATGATATGCGTCATGCAGCTTGGAATGGGCGTGGTGAGTTTTTGAGTGCGGGTGATCCCCAGGAATTAATTACTGCGTTAACCAGTGCAATTGATGATATTGGTGATCGTACTGGTACGGCAGCGGCGGCCTCATTCAATTCTGGTAGTATCAGTTCCGATACTTTAGTTTATCAGAGTGTTTTTTCAACTGAGAATTGGACGGGAGATTTGTTAGCATTTCGTTTTGACGACAATGGTGTTGTTGATAATGTTGCTGATGGAGTGATCAATAGTAATGATGCTATATGGTCAGCGAGTGCGGTTACTGCTAATCAATTTTCTGGAACCGGTTTTTCTAATCGTAGTGTAATGACATTTAACGGGACGCAAGGGGTACCCTTTGAATTTCCCAACCCTTACACAACGTTATCGACAACTACGTTGAGTAGTGATCAAGTAAATGATTTATTAACCAATGCACCAGATCCAACAGACCTGCAAAACTATGGCAATTTGCTTGTTGATTACCTAAAGGGTGATAACAGTAATGAGATAGGAAGAACTGGTTCTTTAGGCTTATTCCGTAATCGTAATGGTGAATTCCTAGGCCCATTCGTTCATTCATCACCTCAGTATGTAGCAGCTCCAGCTGATAGGTATCCTAACTTAATTGAAGGTGTAGGTAATGAATATTCTACCTTTCGAACAGTAAGAGACAGCCGTAGACCATTAGTTTATATCGGTGGTAATGACGGGATGCTTCATGCTTTTGATGGCAGTGATGGGGCTGCAGGCGGCACAGAAATTTTTGCTTATATTCCTGGTTTTTTAGTCAACAACTTACACACATTGAGTGAAACGGATTATTCTCATCTAGCTTATGTAGATGCTACACCCACAGTTCGTGATGTTTTTGTTAATGGGCAGTGGCGTACCTATTTGGTAGGTGGTGCTCGTTCTGGTGGTAGAGGTATATATGTCCTTGATGTAACTGATCCAGCAGTACTTGCAACGTCTGCAAGTGCTAATACTGTAGTTGAGTTTGAATTTGAAGATTCTGATCTAGGTTTTACATTTAGTAGACCACAAATTGCCAGAATGAATGATGGTAGCTGGGTTGCTGTTGTTGCAAATGGTTATAACTCAGATGGTGATGGTTCGGCAAAATTATTTATTATTGATCTTGAAACAGGAACAGTAATTAGAGAGATTGATACTGGCGTTGGAAGTGTTGTAGGTGGAGATTGTACTGATGCTGCAAGTGATTGTAATGGTTTGTCATCACCAACAATTGCTGACTTGAATGGTGATTTTATAATTGACCGTATCTATGCTGGTGATGTACATGGCAATATGTGGGTATTCGACGTGTCAGACACAAACCCTGGGAGCTGGGGAGTAGCATTCGGAGGTGAGCCTCTATTTACTGCGTGTGCTGTTGCACCATGCAGTACTGCTAATACGGCTAATCGTCAGCCAATTACGGTGAAGCCTGAAATTATTTCTCACCCTAGTCGACGTTCATTTTCAACAGATCCTAATGTATTAGTGTATTTTGGTACTGGGCAATTTTTAGCAGAAAATGATGATGTTAATATTGATACCCAGTCCTTTTATGCCGTATGGGATTCGGGTTCTAGTGATGCTGCTAGCACAGCTGGTGATTTAAATAAGAATAATCTCCAGCAACAGTCATTTACAAACAATGCTGGGACGGTTGGTGTTTCAAACAATGTTGTAGATTATTTACAAACCAGTGAGTTGGGTTGGTATATCGATCTATCCATACCAACGACTAACGCTTTTCAAGGTGGACGGGCAGTAATCAACCCGCTGGTACTTAATCAAATAGTATTCTTTATTGTAACAGTGCCTAGCGGTGAAGTTTGTAACAGAGATGGGGATACCTTTTTGATAACACTTGATGCTTACGATGGAACAGAGGCAAACTTTAATGTATTTGATACAAATAATGATGGTGTAGCAGATAGCTCTTCTCCTGCGATTGCACTTAGTGGTGCAGCAGTTGGTTTGGGGTCTGTTACTTCTGGTAGCGACCCTAAATTAGTGACCACCAATTCGGATGGTACTATTGATATTACAGATATTAATACAGGTGAATTGAGTCCTGCAGGCCGAAAATCATGGTCGATTCTTAGATAATATGAGGTTCCAATAATGTTTGTTCTAATAAGACAATGCTTGATTGTACTACTGTTTGTATTTTCTATGGGAGCGATGGCTAATTCATTTGAAAATAATAATCAGACGATTGAGTTTGTAGATAATACAAAAGGGCGTGTTGTTATTGGTGATATGGAATATATGTTAAGGCTTAATACGAAAGTGACCGATAGTCGTAAACGTCAATTAAATCGTTATGCGTTAAGGGTAGGGCAAAAAGTTAAATTTAGTTCTTCTTTTAAAAACAAAAAGCATTATCTTGATTCTGTTGTTATTGTATCAAGATAATTTTCGTTAAGTTAAAGTAGGCAATAATATGAACAGCTATAAAAAAAATCAACTCGGATTTACATTAGTAGAGTTGATGATAGTGGTTGCTATTGTAGCAATACTTGCAGCAATTGCGGTTCCAGCATATCACCAATATGTTAGAGATGGACGTCGTGCGGGCGAAGGGCTTGCTTTCGCATTGGATATAGTTTCTCGTCAAGAGAGACACTTTACTCAATATAGTCGATATGCCTCTGCATTTGTCGGCGCAGGAAATGCAGCGCTTGATATGACTGCCAATACGAGTCAAAACGGAGCATATACTGCGGCTATTGTTACTGCAAACGGCAATACTACATATACCTTGACACTTACTCCTGTAATTCCTGACCCCGATTGTGGGCAATTAACTATAGATAATGTTGGCGTTAGAGGTAGTCAATTTGGCGTGCCTGCTGAATGCTGGAGGCGTTAATCCTTTCTATAGTGGTGAACATCTATTGATAGCTTCGGTGTCGCTTGCTTTTCGTGCTCGACCTGTTCTATACATAATAATCTGTCTTGCGTATAGCTCTCCGCCTTTTATTAAGCAGTAAGTTAGTCGACCATTTTGATTACGTGTAGAGCCATCGGGTTTGTAGCGTAGGTAGCGTTGGCTTCTACCTGAAACTCTCCAGTTAATGCTTTCA
Source organism: uncultured Pseudomonadales bacterium (assembly GCA_947487765.1). Taxonomy (GTDB): domain Bacteria; phylum Pseudomonadota; class Gammaproteobacteria; order Pseudomonadales; family Cellvibrionaceae; genus CANLBN01. The sequence goes on from CANKXO010000005.1 coordinate 284,759, forward strand.
TCGTCATTAAATATTTCTGGTTTTATATAGAGTAGTAACTCGTCATCATTTCTTATTTCATCATTATTTGAATCTACAAAAACCATTAGTTCCTGATTCCAGTCCGAAATACAATCTTCTTGGTTTATTGTGGGGCAAAGGAGTACTTGTGATTGATAATTTACAGCTTGTATTCTGGTAAATTGTATTAGTGTAAATAATTGTTCATATGCGCTATTTGCCCGATAGTTAGCAAATATTCGGGTAAGATATGGAACGCCCGTGGTCACGAGCAAGCTGCTGATAGTAAGTGTGATAAGTAAATTAAGTAGGGTAAAACCTGAATATATCCTTTTCATCGAGTGCTCCTTCCTTGGTGCAGTTTAAATTGTAAGTTGTTGTTCTATCAGTTTGAAAAGCAATTTTTATTGTACTTTTCTCATATTCACTCGTCATCGATACCTAATTTTTTCATACGATAACGTAAAGATCGAAAAGTAATCCCTAAAACTTTCGCGGTTGTGGTCCTATTCCAGCGATTTTGCTCTAGAGAGTCGAGTATAATATTTTTTTCAATATTGTCCAGATAATTATCTAAAGAGCTCTCTTCAGGATTATAAGTCGTCTCAGAGGTGTGTGGAGTTTCCTCTATAACTTGTAAAGTGGCGGAAGACTCTGGGTTGCTCTGATGATTACTGAAAATAGTAGATGCAGTATTACGGTTCAACTGAAGATCTGTTACTTCAATGATTCCTGTGCCACACAATGCGCTTGCTCGCTCTAATATATTTTCTAGCTCTCTAACATTACCAGGAAAATCATAATTTTTTAAAGCAGCTACTGCATCGTTAGATATATCGACATTGTCTGCATTGTTTTTATTAGCAATTCGTTCTAACAATGCATGACTCAATAATTCGATATCAACTTTACGCTCTCTTAAAGAAGGCACAGATATTTCTATGACATTGATGCGGTAGTATAAATCGTTGCGGAACGACCCTTCATGAATTGCATCCAATAAGTTTTTATGGGTGGCGCTTAGTATGCGAACATCAATGGCAACTTCTTTTTGTGAGCCGACGGGGCGAATAGTCTTTTCTTGAATTGCACGCAGTAGTTTAACTTGCATATCCATGGGTAAGTCTGCAACTTCATCTAAGAATAGAGTTCCGCCTTCCGCACTTTGAAATAGGCCTTGTTTATCTTGGTGCGCCCCAGTAAAACTACCCTTAATGTGCCCAAAAAATTCACTTTCCATTAACTCTTTTGGAATAGCGCCACAGTTAACCGCTATAAAAGGTGCTTTTTGACGAGAGCTTGTCTTATGAATCGCCCGTGCTACTAGTTCTTTGCCACTGCCTGATTCACCATAAATAAATACTGGCGCTTGTGAGCGAGCGACTTTAGCAATATTTTCTTTGAGTTCAACTGCGGCGGTTGATTCTCCAATAATATCAGCGATAGATTGCCGAGTGGGTATAGTGTCTTGAATGCTTAAAGCGCTTTTAATAAGAGCGCGTAAGTTGTTTAGGTCAACAGGCTTATTGATAAAATCAAACGCACCGTATTTCATTGCTTGAATGGCAATATCCATAGAACCGTGGGCAGTGATAACAATAACAGGTGTTTCCATATCACTATCTTGGATAAGTTTAACAATATCAATTCCTGAACCATCAGGCAGCTTTAGGTCGGTTAAGCATAGGTCAAATGTTTTTTCAGCTAATACTTTTTTTGCTTCATTCATATTGGCAGCACAATGTGTATTGTGGCCCATTCTTTCTAGTGTCATTGATAGTAGGCCGCGTATATCTGGCTCATCATCAATGATTAAAATGTTGTTATGTTTACTCATTGCAATTCTATTCTGCGTTGTGGATGAGAAAGTACTAGTCTGAAAACACTATTTTTATTAGCTTCATCGTAGCGATAACTTAAGTTTGCTTGATTAGCTTCACTTAATTCTTTACAAAGATATAAGCCTAATCCCGAACCTGTAACTTCAGTCGTATAAAATGGTTCAAAAATGTGATCAAGCTTTTCAGTGCTGATCCCTTCACCATAGTCGATTACTTCAATGTAGGGTCTTTGATCTTTTTGTTGTATGTTGGTGCATATCTGGACAATGCTTTGTCCTTTTGCCTGTTTGCTATATCGAATGCCATTATCGACTAAGTTAGTAATAATTTGATACAAATGATTAGGGTCAATTTTAGCTTGAATCTCTGGCTTTTTGTTAATAATATCGATAATCCCATCATGATGTTGCAAATATTCTGCTTTGAAATCTATTAGCCATTGATTGAGGTCGACCATCTCTGGATTTGCGCTTTTTCTTCTGGAAAAGTCTAAAATATTATTAATGATAAAGTTAATGCGCTGTGAATGATTGTGAATAATATCTAATAAAGCGTGGTCATTCTCACTAATATTTTTTGATTCATTAAGTAACTGCCCAGCATGGCTGATTGCGCCCAGCGGGTTTCTGATTTCATGAGCGATGCTGGCGGTTAGCCGCCCTAATGATGCTAATTTTAGTTGCTGGGCTTCTTGTCCTAGGCGTTGCATATCTTCAACAAAAAGCATCATCGATGGAAAAAGGGAATCATCTAAAGGGGCAAAGCTAACCTTAACGGATTGATTGTGGGATAAGGTGAATGTAAAGGAACTGGGAGTTACCCCATCTTCTTGCCATATTTGTAAGCGGTCATATATTGGTGTTACGCGAACAACACCTTCAAATTTATCGTTTGTGGTGAGTAGTGATGCAGCAGCATGATTAATTAATTTGATACGTAAGTCTTGATCGACGACGATAATACCAGTGCGCATTGTTTCAACAATGCGTTGGCTGATTAATTGTAAGTAATTTGCTTGGTCTGTTTGCTTTTGAGCGGCATCTTGGCTTACTTGAACTTTTTCTGAAAAAATACGGAAAGCAATAGCAGTGACAAATAAAGAAACGCCAGTAATGCCTGCTGCAAAAAAAGACCGCCCATCACCTGTACCATTATTAATCATCACAAGACTCATAACTAACACTAAAATAGTGCCAAAAGCAGCGAGCCCGATATTAGCCTGACCTCTCAGAAATGTACTGCCTACAGCCATAGGGATCAGTAATAAATAACCCAGGCCACCCGTTAAATTTCCGCTGGCATATATCATGATGACTAGAGCAATGAAATCAAATACCAGCAGAGCGAGTAGGTGGGTCGTATAAGCTTTAAGGGTATTTGCCCAATATAGCATTAATGAAAGTGTGCAAATCGTGATATATAGTAGTGAAATATCAGTAAAAAGCTCAGGACGAGCATAGCCAAATACATCTTTCGAGAGCCCTGTCCAATGCATAATGCCCAGCATCAAACCTAGCCCCAATCGATAATAGATATAAATGCCTAATAGGCGATGGGTATCATTAGTAGTAGGTGTTAAAAAAGACACGTTTTGGCTCAAATATTTTTTGAATTTCTATGAGTTTCTTTGATTTAGTTTTTACTTTGCTCGACAATAGGCGCATCTATAGGCTTATGCCTTTTACTAATAATGTAGTAAGCGAGAAATATGTCAAGATTGAATGTTGTAATGGCACAGATTAATCCTGTTGTTGGTGATATTGATGGTAATACCCAAAAGGTTATTGAGTCGATTAATGATGCAGAAAATATCCACTCGGCAGATGTCGTTATTTTTCCTGAATTAACATTATGCGGATACCCCCCGGAAGATCTATTGTTACGTCGCAGTATGCAGTCTCGTATTGCGAAAGCAAGAAAGCACTTACAAAAACAAGCTTTTACTGCAACGGTGATTCTAGGTTACCCGCTTGTTGTAGAAAAAGCAGGTATTACTGCTCAATATAATATTGCCGGGGTATTGCAGCAAGGCCAATGGGTAGCTGAATATGCTAAGCAGGAGCTACCTAATTATCAGGTTTTTGATGAAAAGCGCTATTTTAAAAAAGGTTCTAAGGCTTGCGTATTTGATTTGCATGGAATTCCTACCGCATTAACAATTTGTGAAGATATCTGGCATGCAGGCCCTATGGCTCAGTCACGAGAGCAGGGAGCTAAATTGATGCTGAATCTTAATGCATCGCCCTTCCATCAGCAAAAGCAGCAACAACGTATCGATTTACTGGCCTCGCGCGCCAATGAAGGTAATATGCCAATTATCTATGTTAACCAAGTAGGGGGGCAGGATGAGCTAGTTTTTGATGGTGGGTCTTTTGTTGTCGCTGCAAATGGTGATTGTTGTGTTCAAGCGCCACACTACAAGGAAGGTTTATTTCCTTTGGAAATCGACATATCAGAAAGTACCCCTGTTGTTGTTTGTCAGCAATTACCTACTCCGGAACCTCCACTACAAATTATCTATGATGCCATCGTTTTGGGCGTGCGAGACTACGTTAAGAAAAATGGATTTAAACGGGCTATTTTAGGTTTGTCTGGAGGCATTGATTCAGCGGTAACCTTGGCGATTGCGGTGGACGCATTAGGTGCAGAAAATGTATCTGCCGTGATGATGCCCTTTACATATACGTCTGAATTGAGTCGTAATGATGCAGCGGAACAGGCGCAGAGAATGGGAGTCGATTATAAAGTTATCAGTATTGAACCCATGTATTCTGCCTTTATGTCTGGTTTAGCCGATTCTTTTGCGGGTACAGAAGTGGATCTCACAGAGCAAAATTTACAGGCTCGGTGTAGAGGCGTTATTCTGATGGCGCTATCGAATAAGACCGGAGCAATTGTGCTCACTACTGGCAATAAGAGCGAAATGGCTGTTGGTTATTCAACACTTTATGGAGATATGGCCGGTGGCTTTGATGTACTAAAAGATGTGCCTAAAACGATGGTGTTTGAGCTGGCTCGTTACCGTAATAGTATGTTTAAGGAAGGAAGTAGAGAAGTAGATGTAGTCATTCCCCCTTCTGTTATTGAGCGTCCACCATCTGCAGAGCTCGCACCCGATCAAAAAGATGAGGATAATCTGCCTCCCTATGAGGTTCTTGATCAAATTCTAGAACGTTATATTGAGAAAGACAGCAGTGCAGATGCCATTATCGAGGAAGGGTTTGATCCAGAAGTCGTCCATCGAGTGGTTCGATTAGTTGATATCAATGAATATAAGCGTCGACAAGCACCAGTGGGTGTACGTATATCTCAACGTGGTTTTGGCCGCGATCGGCGCTATCCTATAACTAATGGATGGCAGCCAGGCGCTTAATGCGTGAGTCATCTTTTATTGATTTTTCTAGATGATTAGAATTCGCCATATTGTTTGCGAGAATCAAAGCCTGGGGGACGGCTAGTATCAATCACTCCAAATGTTAGCCAGCCAATATAAGACGTGGTTCCTTTTCGGTAATGGTTGAAATTAAATTCTCCATCTGGAGTTAATGCCGGATAGTCCGGATAGTTCAATTTCAGAACCTCCAAGCTATCTTTAGCCAGTTCTGACATATTTAATTCATTATAACTTTGAACCATTACCGCCAGTGCATCAGGTGCTGCGGGAGTTTGCTGATAGTTTTCAAGTACGTAACGGCCACGATTAGCTGCAGCTAGATAAGCTTTTCGCCCCAAGTAATAATTAGCCACATTAATTTCTCTGCGTGCTAGCATATTGCGAAGATATTCCAAACGCTTGATAGCATCTGGCGTATATTGACTGTTAGGAAAACGTCTAGCTAGCTCTGACAAACGAACAAATGCAGTTTGTGATGCTTTAGCATCTTTTTTACTTAGGTCTGACTTTAAGATAGATTGAAATAGAGTGCCAGGTTTAGGGAAAGCCGTTAACCCCCTCATGTAATAAGCATAATCTACATTAGGGTGATTGGGGTGTAGCCGAATAAAACGGCTCGCGGCGGAGTCAGCTAAAGCGGGCTCATTACTTTTATAATAAGCATAAATCAGAGCCAATTGCGCGGAATTGGCATATTTACCAAAAGGGTGGTCTGATTCAAGTTGTTGCAGTGATTCTGTTGCGCCAATATGGTCCTTTCTTCTTAAAGCGCTTTGAGCTTCTTCATACAGTGTTTGTTCGCTTAAACCTGCAAGGTCATTTTTTTTGGTGCTACTGCAGCCGATAAGCGCCAAGCTAAGGCCAAAAATAAGTAAGTTTAATAAAAAACGAGGGGTGACTTGTTTCATCAATACAAAATTCACTAAAAAATCAATCCGATATTTAACCATAGTGCCCAGTGATCCTAAAGTACTTTTATGCTAATTTGACAACTAAAATGTCGCAATTGTTCTGTCATTCTTTTCACTGAAAGTATTTCTGTAGAGGTTAAAATATACACATTATGATTATAGCTACCAATAGGCTTATTATTTATGTCTGATTCTGACTCTCAGAACTACCTTCATCGAGTAGAGCCGAATTATAGTGGGCAGCGTTTGGATCAGGTGGCTGCTGAGGTATTTAATCATTTTTCACGAGCGAGATTGCAGTCTTGGATTAAAGCGGGCCAATTAACAGTAGATGGCAGTCAGCGTAAGCCTAAAGATAAATTGATAGGTGGTGAATTGCTACAGCTTGTTGCTATTGTCGAAGCTGAGGAGCGTTGGCTGCCACAATCTATACCTCTTGATATTATTTACAGCGATGAACATATAGCCGTCCTAAACAAGCCAGCAGGCTTAGTGGTTCACCCTGGTGCAGGTGTGCCTGATGGCACTTTGCTTAATGGCCTGCTTCATCACTTTCCTGAGTTAGTTAATATCCCTAGAGCAGGTATTGTGCATCGTTTGGATAAAGAAACATCAGGCTTAATGGTGGTGGCTCGTTCTCTGGCGGCCCATACATCGTTGATTCAGCAATTGCAGGATCGTAGTTTGGGGCGTGAATACGAAGCAGTTGTCATGGGAGAACTGACGGGGGGCGGGAAGATAGATAAACCTATGGGACGGCACCCCACTAATCGTATCAAAATGGCGGTCTTGGAGAATAATGCAGCAGCAAAGCAAGCCATTACCCATTACCGTTTATTGACACGCTATTCTCGTTATACGCATATAGCTTGTAAGCTGGAAACCGGCCGGACACATCAAATACGTGTACATATGGCCTATATTAAACACCCTTTGATTGGTGATCCGGTTTATCTTGGTCGCCAGCGGTGGCTGGCAGGGACAGCAGAGCCATTGAAGCAAGTGTTGGCAAACTTTCCTAGACAAGCCTTGCATGCAAAAAAATTAACATTGATTCATCCTGAATCAAAACAAGAGCATAGTTGGCAGGTAGAGTTGCCTGAAGATATGCAGGCCTTATTGTCTGCATTAAGAACTGATAAAGAGAATATGAGCGATGACGGATATTAGCTGGCTTGATTGGCCTTCTCCATCCAACGTAAAAGCCTGTTCAACGCTAAGAGAGGCGGGTGTCTCCAGGCCACCATTTGATACGTTTAATGTGGCAGCTCATGTGGGTGATGAAGAAGGGTCTGTCATTCATAATCGTAAAATATTAGGTGATGCTATTGGCCCGGTCAATATTCATTGGTTGGAGCAAGTTCACAGCACCAATGTTGTTAATGTTATGGATGATTATAATAGCGAAGCCGATGCCAGCTTTTCGCGTCAACCGAAACAAGCTTGTTGTGTTATGACAGCAGATTGCTTACCCGTCTTTTTATGTGACAAGCAAGGATCGCAAGTAGCTATTGCTCATGCAGGGTGGAGAGGTTTATGTAACGGTATCATTCAAAATACTTTATCCACTTTTCATTCCTCTCAATCTGTAATAGCTTATTTAGGGCCGGCAATCAGCCAAGCAGCATTTGAAGTGGGTAATGAAGTACGTGAAGCATTTACGGCTCAGTATAAATTTCTTCATCTAGAAGAGCACTTTATTCGTGGCGAAGAGTCAGGCAAATGGATGGCTGATCTATATGGGATAGCTAGAGCGATACTCAATGATCGGGGCGTTAATCAGGTTTATGGCGGTGATTGTTGTACGTTTCTGGAATCAGGTCACTACTTTTCTTATCGTCGTGATGGGCAGACAGGGCGCATGGCCCACCTAATATGGATGGAGTAAACCTCCTCCGTACAATTCAATAAAAACTAAAATAATAAATTGGAAGATAGATGACTTCTGTATATATACTGGTTTCGGCTATCGTTTTATTTGCCTTTATTTCTCAATATTATTTGTTTTCTTATGCCTATCTAACACTTGTTGTTGTTTTTATCATCAGCCTGTTTCTTTATCCTTTCTATGATGCCGTAGTGCTGGGCCTATTGATAGCCATTATATTGATTTCATTATTAAGGTTGTTCTATTTATTTTTTCAAGAACTCAGGTCATCTTTTATAAAAATGGGACGGAAGCGCTCATGGGCGGCGGTTAGTCTCACATTGTTATTATGGCTTCCATTTCCATTATTAGCTGGTTTAGGTTATTGGATGCTGGAAGTAAGAAATAATAAGATTCAAACCGGTGTTGAAGATTACATCTATAATATTAATGTTGATGCTCAAGCTTACAGTTGTGGCAGTGATTTTAATCTTATATGTAAATGTTATGAATATAGTCAGTCACCCTTAGAGTCACAAAATCTGGTCGTCCATGATTGCCCAGCAGTTGACCCTACCTACTATTCGATTAAACAAAATAGCGGTGAAATGGAACGTGATATTCACTCTGCTATTGAACGACTAAAAATCGTGTTTCGTGAAGATATTATTAGCCGCATAGAAAATCAGCTTGATAAAAGCAAAGCAGCAATCGAAAAAAATAACGGTAATATAGAACAAGCTTTATTTGGTAATGCTCGTCATAAGAAAAGGTCTATCAATAAAGCTAAAAATGGCCCTGTATTGGAATATACATTAGCAGGTTATCATGCAGATCTAGAGCCTCCAGAATGTAATGGCGTCATTGATCAAATTTTTAAACTCCGTGATTGCGTCAAAAATATTGCCTTAGAGCCATTGTCAAACGCTTATTTAGATATTCGTAACGATCTTCGTAATGAAACCATTAAGCTGACTTCTGGTAGTGAAAGGTCAGTTGATGAAAAAATTAAAGATATAAAACGATCAGTTAATTTTGTTGTTAGGCAGCGCTTAAGCACCTATAGTCAACGTGCGCATAATACGGTTGAAGATGGCTTTAGTACGATTAAAGCGATTGATCAGATATCTTTTCTTATTTGGATATCTATCGTTATTTATGCTTTATTAACAGGCTTTATCTATCTCTATATACGCTATGTATACAACAGGCAACATGGGAAAGTCTCTTTTACTTGTGATGAAACAGGTGGTTTTTGTATAGATGATGAACTAAAAAAGGATACTGAAGCCATAAGTATCTCTGACATCACTGTTGATGACAGTATGAACAGTTTTTCTCAGTCTATAGATAGGAAAACATGGTATGCCGCTATCGATTCGGCATTACGTTATGAAATCGACGGAATTATTTCTATTCCTAGGCCGCTAACCTTAATGTTTAAACGTTTGCCTGGAAAGTATTTTTTGTTTCGCTATAGCGAGGCGGATGGGAAACAGTCCATCGAAGCTCATGCTGATGGTTTAACCCGATTTATAAAAATAAAATTAAGAGAGGGCCAGTCAGTTTGTTTTAATTTTTCAAACCTCGTGGCATTTTCTGATGACGTAAACCTGAAAACAACCATAAGTTTAAAGCTAAAGACATTTTTTCAAAGTCAGCTCTTTTTTAGTACAGCTTCTGGCCCTGGAGAGATAATTATACGTACGACCAGTGGTAAGCCAGAAATTATGCCCCATAATGAAACTAAACCATCTGACCCAAGAGATTTAGTTGTTTTCGATTTGAAGGGGCAATATTCTCTTCTGGCTGATTTAAACCCATTAAGTGTTTATTTCTTAGGCCACCGAATAATCCCTGATGGGGCTACTGCGGTGATCAGGCAATCACCCGATAATAAAAGCAGTTTTTCTTCTAAGGCGACGGCCGTTCGTAGAACACTCTATCTGCTTTTACCGTTAACATTTGTCACGATAGTCCTGCCTTGGGTTTTGCCTTGAAATTGAGTCACATATTTGCCTCATCTATTATGGAGTCATAAAGAATGAATAATAAGAATAAAATTGCTAAAAGTATTATTTACCTTATCGCGTTGTTAGGTGTACTTCCTGCGATCATTTACGTTACAAGTAACTTAATGGGCTCAAGTGATTTGATAAATATTAACGAGGTTATTCATTCAGTTTCGGCACCGGTTGTTTTTACCTTGTTATTTATATGTGGCGTGTGGTTATGTCTTTTTCTAGACGATGCAAAAAAGTTAATACTGCTTATTCCAGTGCTTTGCATGGCAGTTTTTCCAATATTGAGCGTCAATAAATCCAGTCATATCCCCAGTGGTGCTGTCATGGCGTTTAACCTTGCTACTGGATGCCCTAAAGGTTGGCAATTGTTCACACCTTCTACAGGTAGGGTGATCGTAGGGGCTGGGTCCGTAGAAGATAACCGCGATATGAACGATAAATTGTTAACGAGCCGAAAGTTATTTGAAAATGGTGGTATTGAAACCCAAAATCAAGTACCAAGGCATTCCCACTCTTTTACCTATCAAGAAGGTAGTACAAAAACAATATGGGGCAATAGGGGAGATACTGGTCGGAAAAAAAGATTGCTAGCTAATTTTAAAAAAACGATCAATACCAAAAGTGCAGGAAAAACCGTTGCCGATAATAATATGCCGCCATTTATCGCACTTTATTACTGTCAGAAAATATAAGTAAATGCTGTTATATCTACAAAGGTTTATTACATCGCGAGTGTTTATCAACGCTATGTTATTTGATCCTAATCAACATCAATATATATAGAATCATCATCCCTCTTGATTTCCCTTTCTTGTCCCCTATATTACTAAGCAGTGAATACTTATTTAGAGATAATCAATTATGCGTATCGATCGTTTAACAAATCAACTACAGATGGCTTTATCAGATGCACAGTCATTGGCCGTTGGGCGAGATCATACTCATTTAGACCCCCTTCATTTTCTATCTGCTATGTTGGATCAGCAGGGGGGGAGTGTGCGGCCTTTGTTATCGCAGGCAGGGTTTGATGTTCCTGGCTTGCGTAATGATCTAGGTAAAAAACTGAATGATTTGCCACGGGTACAACATGCTACCGGTGATGTACAGCTATCGCCAGAAATGGGGCGTTTACTGAACCTTTCAGATAAAAAAGCGCAAAAAAATGGCGATAAATTTATCTCCAGTGAGAGCGTATTACTCGCTTCAATGGAGGATGGTACAACGTCATTAGGTAAATTACTTAAACAGTTTGGTGATGTTCAGAGGCTTGAAAAAGCAATTGATGCGATTCGAGGGGGGGAAACGGTTGATGACCCTGATGCCGAGGAAAACCGTCAGGCGCTGGAAAAATATACCATCGATTTAACCGCAAGAGCTGAATCAGGCAAACTCGACCCTGTGATTGGGCGTGATGATGAAATTCGTCGAACCATACAAGTCTTACAGCGCCGTACTAAAAATAACCCCGTTCTTATTGGTGAGCCGGGTGTGGGTAAAACTGCCATTGTTGAAGGTTTAGCACAGCGCATTATTAATGGTGAGGTTCCAGAAGGCTTAAAGCGTAAACGTGTTTTATCATTGGATTTAGGTGCTTTATTAGCAGGTGCAAAATTTCGAGGAGAGTTTGAGGAACGTTTAAAAGCGGTGCTTAACGAACTGTCTAAACAAGAAGGCCGCATTATTATTTTCATAGATGAAATTCATATGATGGTCGGTGCGGGTAAAGCAGAAGGTGCGATGGATGCAGGCAATATGTTGAAGCCTGCATTGGCCCGTGGAGATTTACATTGTGTGGGTGCAACAACTCTTGATGAATATCGAAAGTTTATTGAAAAAGATGCAGCACTGGAGCGTCGTTTTCAAAAAGTATTAGTTGAAGAACCTTCAGAATCTGACACGATTGCTATTTTACGTGGTTTAAAAGAGCGTTATGAAGTTCATCACGGTGTGGATATTACAGATTCTGCAATTATAGCGGCCGCTAAATTATCTCAACGTTATATTACAGATCGACAATTGCCAGATAAAGCCATTGATTTAATTGATGAAGCAGCCAGCCGTATTCGAATGGAAATTGATTCTAAGCCCGAAGCAATGGATCGATTAGAGCGTCGGCTAATACAATTAAAAATTGAACGTGAAGCAATTAAAAAGGATGAAGACGAAGCCTCTAAGCAACGCTTAAAAGATATCGATCGAACCATTTCTGAAGTTGAATCTGATTTTAGTGATCTCGATGAGGTATGGAGTGCAGAAAAAGCTGCATTGTCTGGAACCTTAGAAATCAAAAGTAATCTTGAGCAAGCGCGCATTGATATGGAAGCTGCACGCCGTGCCAGTGATTTGGAACGTATCTCCCAACTGCAATACGGTGTTATACCTGAACTGGAAAAGCAATTGGACATGGCGAGCCAGGCTGAGATGATGGAAATGAAACTGTTGCGCAACAAAGTAACAGATGAAGAAATTGCTGAAGTCGTTTCTAAGTGGACTGGTATTCCTGTTTCCAAAATGTTGGAAGGCGAGCGTGAAAAATTGTTACGAATGGAAAATGAATTGCATGAAAGAGTCATTGGTCAGGGAACCGCAGTGTCCGCTGTTGCCAATGCAATTCGACGTTCTCGTGCAGGGTTGTCTGACCCCAACCGTCCTAATGGCTCATTTTTGTTTTTAGGGCCTACTGGGGTCGGTAAAACAGAATTGTGTAAAGCCTTGGCCGAATTTTTATTCGATAGTCAGGATGCGATGGTGCGTTTGGATATGTCCGAATTCATGGAGAAACACGCTGTCGCTCGTTTAATTGGCGCGCCTCCCGGTTATGTCGGCTATGAAGAAGGTGGTTATTTAACAGAGGCTGTGCGGCGACGACCATATTCTGTTTTACTGCTAGATGAAGTTGAAAAAGCACATTCGGATGTTTTTAATATTTTGCTACAGGTATTAGAAGATGGTCGTTTAACTGATAGCCAAGGGCGTACAGTGGATTTTCGTAACACCGTTATTGTAATGACCTCTAATTTGGGCTCGGATGTAATACAGGAAATGAACGGAGCGGATAAATCGCAAAGTGAAGTTCACGCGGGTGTTATGTCCGTTGTGAGTCATCACTTTAGGCCAGAATTTATCAATCGTATTGATGAAATGGTCGTATTTGAACCTTTATCAAAAGAGCAAATACGGGGTATAGCATCGATACAGCTAAACCTATTGAGAGGGCGTTTGGCAGAGCGTGATCTAAATATTGAGCTAACCGATGAGGTGTTGGACAAACTATCCGAAGCAGGCTTTGATCCTATTTTTGGTGCAAGACCTTTAAAGCGAACGCTTCAACAGTTATTGGAAAACCCTTTATCGCAAAGGCTTCTGGCTGGTGATTTTATGCCCGGTGATACGATTCATGTGAGCCTTGATGATCTAGGCCATTTGTACTTCAAATAATTAGATTTGTAATCTGAAAACTAAATAGAGTAAAAAGCAACAGAGTGGTTGCGCCTTTTTTTATAATCGTTATACTTCCGTCCATAGCTCATTTAATGAGCTCCGCGGTGTGAGGCGTAAACCACACTCCAAGCTGAGGTTTATGAGTTGTTTCAAGTCGGTTACCTCCGATGTTGAAGCTTCTCCTGAACTGCTAACTTACCGGTTAGTTCATGGCCCCTTCCGCAAGTGCACTTTATCTATATGAGGATAAGTGTTGCTTCTTAATACAAAGCAGTTGTTATTACATAGTCGTTGTTGTCCATTATCGCTGATGGTGTATCTGTGATAGGTGACCCTTACCCTATTGTTTTAGCAAGGCTTTGTATTTTCTTATGACAGTAACAGAGGATACAAAAGTGGAAATGCTCTCAGGCGGAGACATGTTAATCCGCGCTCTTAGCGATGAAGGCGTTGATATTATGTTTGGCTACCCAGGTGGTGCCGCACTACATATTTACGATGCCATATTTAGACAAGACAAAGTTAAGCACATTCTAGTGCGACATGAGCAATCGGCAACCCATGCTGCTGATGCTTATTCTAGAGTGACGGGGAAAGTCGGTACCGTACTGGTAACCTCTGGTCCTGGTGCGACAAACGCAATTACAGGTATTGCTACTGCCTTTATGGATTCTATTCCAATGGTTGTGATATCTGGGCAGGTGCCTAGCGACAAGATTGGTCAAGATGCATTTCAAGAAACCGATATGATTGGTGTTTCACGTCCCATCGTGAAGCATAGCTTTATGGTACAAAACCCTGAAGATATTCCTGAGATTGTAAAAAAAGCTTATTACATTGCAGCGTCTGGTCGTCCTGGTCCTGTTGTTATTGATGTGCCAAAAGATTTGACTGCGCCAAATGTTACTTTCGAGTACAACTATCCCGATAGTGTTTCTATGCGTTCTTATAATCCAGTACAAAAAGGACATAGCGGACAAATTAAAAAAGCTGTTAAAGCTATATTAGCTGCAAAGCAACCAGTCATTTATATTGGTGGTGGTGCGATACATGGAAATACGCCAGAGCTAGTGACAAAAGTTATTCGCACACTGGGTTATCCGATTACCAGTACCTTGATGGGGCTGGGCGCTTACCCAAGTACTGATAAGCAGTTTATTGGTATGTTAGGTATGCACGGGACCTATGAAGCAAATACAGCGATGCATAAAAGTGACATGATTTTTGCCGTTGGTGCGCGTTTTGATGATCGTGTGACCAATGCACTTGAAAAGTTTTGTCCCAATGCGCAAATCGTTCATATTGATATCGACCCTACTTCTATTTCGAAAACAATCCCTGCGGATATTCCCATTGTTGGTCCTGCTGAATCAGTGTTGACTGAGATGTTGCCATTACTTGAAAAAGGCAAAGGTAAAATTGATCAGGAAGCATTGACCAGCTGGTGGGTTGAGATTGATGAGTCTCGAGAAAAACATGGCCTTTATACACAGAATCGCTTTGATGATAAAAGTGAAATGCTTAAGCCACAAGAAGTCGTGCAAGCTGTTTATCAAGTTACTAAAGGCGATGCTATTGTGACAACCGATGTTGGTCAACATCAGATGTTTGCAGCGCAATATTATATGTTTGATAAGCCACGCAAATGGGTGACCTCTGGCGGTTTGGGAACAATGGGTTTTGGTATCCCTGCAGCGATGGGGGCACAGTTTGCCTTTATTGATGAAACAGTTGTGTGCTTTACCGGTGAAGGTAGTGTGCAAATGTGTATTCAGGAATTATCGACACTGAAGCAATATAACTTGCCCATCAAGATTATTAATATTAATAACCAAGCGTTGGGGATGGTAAAACAGTGGCAGGACATGAACTACGACGGTCGCTATTCAGAAATTTTGTATGAAGATTCATTGCCTGACTTTGTTAAGTTAGCAGAAGCTTATGGTCATGTTGGTATAAAAGTGACTCAGCGTGATGAGCTTAAAGGAAAATTAGAAGAATGTTTTGCGATGAAGGATCGAGTGGTCTTTATGGATATTTATGTTGATCCAAATGAACACGTTTATCCCATGCAAATTCCTTTGCAGTCAGTAGGAGATATGTTCTTGAGTAAAACGGAGCGTACAGCATGAGTAGACGAATTATTTCAGTACTAATGGAAAATGAACCGGGCGCTTTATCTCGTGTTGTGGGTCTATTTTCTCAGCGTGGCTACAATATTGAGACATTAAATGTTGCGCCAACAGAAGATGAATCTCTCTCGCGTTTAACGTTAACAACAATGGGTGATGATTACTCGATTGAGCAAATTACAAAAAATCTTAATAAGCTCATTGATGTTGTGAAGTTGGTTGATCTATCTGAAGGTTATCATATAGAACGCGAATTAATGATGATTAAAGTGCGTGCAATTGGTAATGCCCGAGAAGAAATTAAACGTAGTGTTGATATTTTTCGCGGACAAATCATTGATGTAACTCAAACGACGTACACTATTCAATTGGCCGGTGATGCGGAAAAGCTAACAGCCTTTATCGGCGCGGTTGGCGAAGCCGTGATACTTGAAGTTGTACGCACGGGTGTCTCGGGTATTAGTCGTGGAGAAAAAATACTGAAGCTTTAAGCTGCATAATTAATATAGTGGACAATAAAAACCGCCTTTATGGCGGTTTTTTTATGGATGATATTCCCAGCATTCAGTCTTTGTTCGTCGTTAAATTGGAAATTTTTTGCCTATATGAGAAATAAAAACAATGTGCGTTAATAGAGCCTGTCGGTGTAATTGCAGATAAATTACTACTTTAGTTATAGGTAAGGTGTGTCGTAGTTTATTACTCATAGCGATGTAGTGTACATTTTAGGCAGCTTGTATTTAACATAAGCTTGTTCAGTGACAATCGGAGAACTAATAATAATGGCTAAATCTGATATTGAAATCGCTCGCGAAGCGGCTATGCAACCCATTAATGAGGTTGGTGATAGATTGGGTATTCCTCCTGAATCTCTCATGCTCTACGGACATACAAAAGCTAAAATTAGCAAAGAATTTATTGAATCTATTCAAGATCGCAAAAACGGAAAGTTAATTTTAGTGACAGCTATATCGCCGACGCCAGCAGGTGAAGGTAAAACGACAACAACTGTTGGATTGGGTGATGGACTCAATCGCATCGGTAAAAAAACTATTATGTGTTTGCGTGAGCCTAGCTTGGGTCCTTGCTTTGGCATGAAGGGTGGTGCTGCTGGTGGTGGCTACGCTCAGGTAGTACCAATGGAAGATATTAATCTTCACTTTACGGGTGACTTTCATGCGATCGGAGCAGCACATAATCTATTATCGGCGCTCATCGACAATCATATTAAGTGGGAGAATGAGTCAGGTTTAGATCCTCAGCGTGTCACTTGGCGTCGTGTCATGGATATGAACGACCGAACCTTACGTGATATCGTCATCGGATTAGGCAGTATTGGTAATGGGCTCACTCGCCAAACAGGGTTTGATATTACTGTTGCTTCAGAAATTATGGCTATCTTTTGTTTGGCGACAGACCTTAAGGATTTAGAGCGTCGTATTGGTAATATTATTATTGGCTATACGGGGGAGCAAGAACCTGTATATGCGCGCGACATTAAGGCTGAAGGGGCAATGACGGTATTATTAAGAGATGCTTTTAGTCCCAATTTAGTCCAAACACTGGAAAATAACCCTGCTTTTATTCATGGTGGCCCTTTTGCCAATATTGCCCATGGTTGTAATTCGGCAGTTGCTACACAAACAGCCCTGAAACTTGCAGACTATGTCGTGACAGAAGCAGGGTTTGGTGCAGATTTAGGAGCCGAAAAATTCTTTGATATCAAATGCCGTAAGACAGGTATGAAGCCCGATGCAGTCGTACTTGTTGCAACTGCTCGTGCCTTAAAAATGCATGGGGGTGTTTCCAAAGAAGATCTAAATAATGAAAATGTCGCAGCGGTTAAAAAAGGCTTAGAAAACCTTGGTCGCCATCTGCGCAATCTAGGTCAATTTGGTGTGCCTGTTGTCGTAGGTATCAATAACTTTACTGCAGATACTGATGAAGAGTTACAGGTGATTAAAGACTATTGCGCTGAGTTCGGTGTTGAAGTGTGTGTTTGTAAGCACTGGGCTGAAGGCTCTAAGGGCACTGAAGAATTAGCGAAGCAAGTTGTGTCTTTAGCTGAGTCAGGAGCAGCACAATTCCGCACCCTCTATGACGATAGCATGCCATTGTTTAATAAAATTCGTCACATTGCCCGTACCTTATATGGCGCAGAAGATATCGTAGCTGATAAAGCGGTAAGGGATAAATTGGCGAGTTGGCAGGAAGAGTACGGTCACTTTCCTGTTTGTATGGCAAAAACACAATACAGCTTTTCTACCGACCCTGCATTGCTAGGTGCTCCTTTTGGCCATGTCGTACCTATTCGCGAAGTGCGTCTGTCAGCCGGAGCAGAGTTTGTTGTGGCAATCTGTGGTCAGATAATGACAATGCCTGGCTTACCTCGAGTTCCTTCTGCTAACAATATCAGGCTTAATGAGGAAGGCCAGATCGAAGGCCTATTTTAAAAGTAGCCTAAGTGGCTAAAACTCAGGGAAACAATAGGTTGATAGCTTCCCTGAGTTTTTGATTTGAGCATAATGATCATTGTCTCAATCATTGACCTATATTTAAAATAAAGAAAAATAAAGTCTCAAATACTTAAAAAAGTACTATTATTTATAATGGTATTCTTATTATTTTGTATGATTTGTGTACAAAGTAAGTATAAACCCCTTGTTTTGTGATAGTATTCGCAAAAAATACAGCCATTTGCATTAGGAGTTCTACTACATGGCAGTTAATAGCCTTTTTGTTGTCTCTACTAGACTATTATTTCTCTCGCTTTCTCTTCTTTGTTTAACCCTTAATACACATGCAGCTCCTGCAGATGGAGTAGTTTTTTGGAGTAGTGTTGATAAAGATAGTCATGTAACTCTTAGCGGTAGTGATTTGGTTGCTGAAGTAACCGGTGCAGATCCAGGCGTATTTGCGGTGAGGTCTAATTCGGCCATTAGTTCTGGTGATGGTTTTTTCTATTTTGAAGTCGAGCAACTCGTTAGTGACCGAGAGTTCGCTGTAGGAGTTGCTACTGCAAGTGCACCTTTAACAGCTGCAGATGTAACGACTATCGCTCTTAATGCTCAAACAGGTGTGACTCAGGTATTTCCGGGCGTTGTTGGGGTTTTTGTTGATTATCGCGGTACAAACCCAGTTGTTTATACCTATGGTAACCGCTTTGGTCTAGGCACTTTCGAATTCGAAACAATCGAAATGGATTCTGTTACATCCCCCATCTATTTATACATGGCATCAGAAGGAGGGGCTCAGCATCGTTTAAATTTTGGTGGTACTGATGGTGCAGGTTTTACTTATGACCCTACCACAGTGATTGAAGGGCTTATTTTTAATGGTGGCCCTTTATTGGAATTTGGGATGCCAGTTGCTCGTGCAAAACCGACAATTGCTATTACCGAAGGGAGCCAGTTAGTCCAACAAAATGGTTCTGTTACGTTTAATACGACTGCAACTGATACTGATGCCGCTGACTTATCAAGCTCTGTTAATTGGTTTTTAGATGGGGTGTCTATTGGGACTGGTAGTTCTATTTCACCTTCAACATCAACGCCTGGCAGTTACCAGCTCACTGCGAATGTGGATGACAGTACAGAGTTATCAGCGTCAACTACCGTGAATTTCTATGTTCATCCTACAACAGGTGGTGATTTCTTAGATCATGATGGCGATGGGCTGACTTATACTCAGGAAATTACAGCGGCAACCAACCCTGCAAATCCCGATAGTGACAGTGATGGCCTGTCCGATGGTTATGAGGTGGCAAACAGCACAAGTCCGACAAATGGAGCTGACCCTGCTTCGTTACCAGTGACCGCCCACGAAGACTCTGTATCCTTTAATTTTGAGACAGGCTCGACTTCTCGTATTGTATCTGTATCAGATGACGGGCTCAGTGTAGGTTATATTCCCGGCATTGATGGTAAAGCAGCGATCCGAGCGAATCAGGGAATGAAAGGTGAGTTTCGTTATTGGGAAGGTTTGGCAATATTTGACGATGATATGGGGATTGGTCTAATTGGCCCTAATGCTGAAATTGATGACTATTGTTGTGTTTCGGGTGATCTAACCGGAGCACCACCTTCGATGTCAATTAATATGATTGGTCCTAATCCTTTCTGGAGAAATCTGGTTGCCCAAGGTAATTTTGTAAACAATGATGCTTATGCTGGATTGGCTGTGGATTATTCTGGTGCTTCTCCAATTGTTTACATCATTGGTAGTTCAGGGTTACAGGGGACATTAACCCTTAGTGATTATGTTACCACTGAATCTATTTTCCCAATGTTGTATGGAAACACCAATGGTGTTACACGAGGTCCAGTTGCTGTTAATAGTGGTAACTTTGGTGAGACGCCATTTTTCTATGATGTCAGGCAAGCATTAATCGATGGTGGTGTTGATGTAACCTCATTCGTTCCTGGTTGGGGTAAGCATAGACAGTTACAGCATTTAAACCTTGATGTACTTTCTCAAACGGTTGCTACAGGTACTGAAATAACATTAAATGCAACAGCCACAGATGCACTTGGTGCAGATGGCACCTCTTCTATTGTGTGGAATATCTTTGATGGTACTGATACAGATGTAACGGCGAGCTTGGCGACAGTTGCACCTCCTGTAACAGGTGGGAGTATTACATTTACTCCTTCAACCGCTGAAACCTTTACTGTTAACGCTCAGATTACGGATAGCAAAACCGGTCAGGCATTTCTGCGTTCATCAACTGTAATAGCGAGTGCTACCCCTGGAGATACAACCTCTCCAGTACTTGCAAATATTCCTAGTGATATTTCAGTTGCTAATGTTGCCGGTACAACTGAGCCGGTGACTCGTGCTGAAATTAGTACTTTCCTCTCTGCTCCTACTGCAACAGATGATTCAGGTATAGTGACAATCATGAATAATGCGCCCACTGAATTTCCATTGGGCGATACAGTTGTTACCTTCACTGCAGAGGATGGCGCGAATAATCAAGATACAGCAACGGCTACGATAACTATTACTGATGGTGTTGAGCCCGAAGTGACAGCGCCAGGCGATCTAGCGATTACGATTAATAGTGGCAGCAGTGTGGTTGCGAGTGACTCGCGTATTGTGGCGTTTTTGGCGGGAGTATCAGCGACCGATAATGTGGGTGTTGTGGGTGCAATATCGAATAATGCGCCGAGCAGTTTTCCAGTAGGCACAACGACGGTGACGTTTACAGCGACAGATGCGGAGGGGAATAGTGGTACGGCGACAGCGGATGTAGTCATTACGTTTACAGATATTGATGATCCAGCGGTGACAGCGCCAGGCGATCTAGCAATTACGATTAACAGTGGCAGTAGTGTGGCTGCGAGTGACTCGCGTATTGTGGCGTTTTTAGCGGCGGCATCGGCGACCGATAATGTGGGTGTTGTGGGTGCAATATCAAATAATGCGCCGAGCAGTTTTCCAGTAGGCACAACGACGGTGACGTTTACAGCAACTGATGCTGCTGGGAATACGGGAACAGATACCGCCGATGTCACGATCACATTTACAGATATTGACGATCCAGCGGTGACAGCGCCAGGCGATCTAGCGATTACGATTAATAGTGGCAGCAGTGTGGCTGCGAGTGACTCGCGTATTGTGGCGTTTTTGGCGGGAGTATCAGCGACCGATAATGTGGGTGTTGTGGGTGCAATATCGAATAATGCGCCGAGCAGTTTTCCAGTAGGCACAACGACGGTGACGTTTACAGCAACTGATGCTGCTGGGAATACGGGAACAGATACCGCCGATGTCACGATCACATTTACAGATATTGACGATCCAGCGGTGACAGCGCCAGGCGATCTAGCGATTACGATTAATAGTGGCAGCAGTGTGGCTGCGAGTGACTCGCGTATTGTGGCGTTTTTGGCGGGAGTATCAGCGACCGATAATGTGGGTGTTGTGGGTGCAATATCGAATAATGCGCCGAGCAGTTTTCCAGTAGGCACAACGACGGTGACGTTTACAGCAACTGATGCTGCTGGGAATACGGGAACAGATACCGCCGATGTCACGATCACATTTACAGATATTGACGATCCAGCGGTGACAGCGCCAGGCGATCTAGCGATTACGATTAACAGTGGCAGCAGTGTGGCTGCGAGTGACTCGCGTATTGTGGCGTTTTTAGCGGCAGCATCCGCGACAGACAATGTGGGTGTTGTGGGTGCAATATCGAATAATGCGCCGAGCAGTTTTCCAGTAGGCACAACGACGGTGACGTTTACAGCGACGGATGCAGTGGGAAATACGGGAGCTGCCACGGCAACCATTACCATCATTGCTGGCGATAGTGAGCCACCATTAGTAGTTTCTCCTGCCGATATAAGCGTACCGCTGTTTTCTGGTTCTAATGTCTCAGGAAACAATGCAGCAATAACCGCCTTTTTGAGTGGAGCAACGGCAACAGATGCAGTGGATGGTCCTTTAAGTGTATCGGTTTCGGGTAACCTTACTGCTTATCCAGTAGGTTCGACTACGATTACGTTTAGTGCAACAGATTCGTCAGGTAATACGGGTACCGCAACGGCCACAATTACGGTGACAGATAATGGCGCACCTACACTGGCTGCTCCAGACGATATCACTATTTCGTTAGCCTCTGGTCAATCTGTTCCATCAGGTGACCCCTTAATTGCGGCGTTTTTAAATGCAGCAACAGCAACAGATGATGTTGATGGCTCTTTGGCAGTTGTGAATAACGCACCCTTAGAGTTTCTTGAGGGTATAACAATAGTGACTTTCAGTGTGGCGGATAGCTCTGGCAATATTGCTCAAGATCAGACAGCTTTAGTTAATGTTGTGACGACTGTTTTGAGCACTGACCCAACGGTAGATTCGGATGGTGATGGTACCTCTGATATTGACGAAGGTTTCACTGATTTTGATGGTGATAGAATCCCAGACTATTTGGATAATAGTGCGGTAGATACTCAAATTCAGGCAGGTCATAACGATGCCTTTTTACAAACAGAGTCAGGCTTAAAATTGATACTAGGGGAAACATCATTTGCCAGTCAAAATGCATCAATATTAATTGATCAAGATAACTTGTCTGCTTTTGGTGGCGCTGGTGGTGTTGCAGTGACTAACGGTGTCGATGATTTCTATGAGTATCCAGCAGGTATGTTTGATTTTGAAGTGCTGGGCTTAACAGCCACTTCGGCAAGTGTCGTTATTCCTTTGAGTGCAGCGTTACCGGCTAATGCAGTTTATCGAAAGTATACGGAGTCTGATGGTTGGAACCCTTTCGTAGAAGATGCGAATAATTCAATATCATCTGCGCCTGGTCAGCTAGGTATTTGTCCTGCTCCTGGTGATACAGCTTATACCCCTGGTCTAACTGAAGGTAACTTTTGTATTCAATTAACCATTGAGGATGGTGGCAGTAATGATGCCGATGGTGAAGTTAATGGCTCTATTAAAGACCCAGGTGGTATTGCTATATTGATACCTGAGCCTAATGTCGATTTGAATCGATCTACTACATCAACAACTTTTTCCAATGGCAGTGGTGAACAAGTTGTATTGGCATTTGCAATTAGTAGTGATTCAAGAGACGCGCAGGTTGATCGTTTAACGCTTAACTCATCTGGCACATTAGATGAGACTGCAGATATTAGTGTTGTAAATTTATATCATGATGTAAATGAAAATGGTGTTGTAGATAGTGGCGATGAACGGGTCGGTTCAGGAAGTTATTCCAGTGATAACGGTCAGTTAGAATTTTCGTTTTCTACACCGGTACAATTAAGTATTGGTAATACACAATTTTTAGTGACGTACAGTTTTTAAGTCGCATAAACCTTAGGAAATATGATGAAAAAAATGAATAATCTACTACTAAGTTCTTTATGTGTCATCGTTTTAACCGCCTGTGGTGGTGGTGGCGGTGGAGGCGGTGGAAGTGCTCCACCACCTCCACAAAATAAAACATTTACGGTTGGTTTAGAAAGTATTGAAATTAGCAGAATCAGTAATGATGATGATATTGCTGTGGATACGGCAGGTATCTCCAGCGACACGTTAACTTACACTCAAGATTAGCTGGCAACAGTATTCCAGAGGGCTTTTATCAGTGGGTTCTGTAAGCGTTTCTTTTGCGCAAATAGGCCCACATCAATGGGTTCCAATAATGGTTTGTGATTCAGCATTTTCACTTGTTGAGCAAGTGGGCTGTTATCTAAAACAATTTTCGGTATAACGCCTATGCCAAATCCAAGGCTAACCATGCTTACAATGGCTTCATTGCCTGAGACCTGAGCATATATTGTTGGCTTAATGTTCTTTTGTTGGAACCAAGTATCTACATATTTTCTAATAAGCCCTTTCTCCGATAAGATTACCGGTGTCTTTTTCCAGGTATCATTTCGTATTTCGTTTTTTTCCTCTGTTAAGGGCGCTATCATAACGAGTGGTGAGGTAGTAATACGTTTAAAGTCCAATTTGCTGGGTAGCCTATCAGGAAGAGCGCCGATTGATAGATCGTCGGTATCTTCTAAGATATTCTGTATTGCATCTTCCGAGTCGCCAGTATGCAAGGTGATGACTATCTTGGGGTGTGCTTTGCGGAAGTCGCTGAGAATTGTATGTAGAAAACTATAACTGGCGGTTACTGAACAATAGATACTAATCTCACCCTGCAATTCCTGTGTTTCTTCCATTAATGATTGGCGAAACCCCTGCCACAGGCCAATCGATTCTTTTGCGTATTCTTGGAATAGTTTCCCTTCTTTTGTTAGTTTTACAGAACGATTGTCACGTTCGAAGAGTGAGGCATCCAGTGTCTCTTCTAGCTGTTGAATTGTGCGCGTTAATGCAGATGGGCTAATGTGCATTGCTTGACTGGTGCGACCAAAATGCAGTGTGTCACACAAATGGAGAAAGAGTTTTAATGTTCTGTTATCCATAATACTTATGAGTGTTTCATATTTAGGAATAGTATTTTGTTAATATATCATTTTACGCAATAGCAAGCATTCCCTATAATCCGCTCCCAGAAACAGGCTCTACTTTATTTTCATTCATTCTCCAGGTAAAAATTACTAGGAGAAAATACATACAAAGGTAATTTCTCATGCAAGTCTATTATGATAAAGATTGTGATCTTTCGATCATCCAAGGCAAAAAAGTATCCATTATTGGTTATGGCTCACAAGGTCATGCCCATGCTTGTAACCTAAAAGACTCTGGTGTTGATGTTACTGTAGGTTTGCGTTCAAGCTCTACTTCTGTCGCTAAAGCAGAAGCTCATGGTTTGAAAGTGGCAGATGTGCCTGCGGCTGTTGCTTCTGCTGATATCGTTATGATTCTAACGCCTGATGAGTTTCAAGGTCAGCTTTACCGTGAGGTAATTGAGCCAAATATCAAGCAAGGTGCAACTTTGGCATTTGCTCATGGCTTTTCTATTCACTATAACCAAGTCGTTCCTCGTGCAGATCTAGATGTGATCATGATTGCACCTAAAGCGCCTGGTCATACTGTACGTAGTGAATTTGTTAATGGTGGCGGTATTCCTGACTTAATCGCAGTATTCCAAGATGCTTCAGGCTCAGCAAAAGATTTGGCATTATCGTACGCTTCAGGCGTTGGTGGTGGTCGCACGGGTATTATCGAAACCACATTTAAAGACGAAACAGAAACGGATTTGTTTGGTGAACAAGCCGTATTGTGTGGTGGTTGTGTTGAGTTAGTTAAGGCTGGTTTTGATACTTTGGTTGAGGGTGGTTATGCACCTGAAATGGCATATTTTGAGTGTTTGCACGAATTGAAATTGATTGTAGATTTGATGTATCAAGGTGGTATTGCTGATATGAACTACTCCATTTCTAATAATGCAGAGTATGGAGAATATGTTACTGGTCCAGAAGTGATCAATGCTGAATCTCGTGCAGCAATGAAAAATGCACTAACACGTATCCAAAATGGTGAGTACGCGAAAATGTTTATTTCGGAGGGCGCAACAAACTATCCATCAATGACGGCATACCGTCGTAATAACGCCGCTCATGGTATTGAGCAAGTAGGGGCTAAGCTACGTGAAATGATGCCTTGGATTACCGCAGAAAAAATTATTGATAAAAGCAAAAATTAATAATATTTTTTAATCGGTAAAATAAAGCGCGATGTTTCTTTCTTTAAAGGCATCGCGTTTTTTGTTTATAGTGCTGTTTAAGCGTATGATTGAAGATAATTGATTCTAATTGATGGGAAACTGAGGTTATTTATGACGCGCCACATTAAGTCTGTTCCAGATGATGATAAGAAAGCTGCAAAGCTTGCTGAAATGGCGGATAAAAAAACATCTGAGCGGTTTATACCTGTCGATGAGCATGTTGAAGAAGTCTCTGAAAATGGAGAAAAAATCCGCCATAAAGGGGTTTATCTTCTTCCTAACTTATTTACAACGGGTGCACTGTTTAGTGGGTTTTATGCCATTGTTGTGAGTATGTCTGGTAACTTTGAGGCAGCAGCTATTGCTATTTTTGCCTCTCAGATTCTTGATGGCTTAGATGGGCGAGTCGCTCGTTTAACAAATACATCCAGTGAGTTTGGTGTTCAATACGATAGTTTGGCCGACATGGTGTCTTTTGGACTTGCCCCTGCCATTGTTGCTCTTAACTGGGGTTTGGAGCCTCTTGGTAAATTGGCATGGGCTGCGTCGTTTGCATTTACTGCCTGTGCGGCATTGCGTCTTGCGCGCTTTAATACGCAATCAGGTTTTACAGATAATCGCTTTTTTGTTGGATTGGCGAGCCCGCCCGCTGCAGCTGTGATTGCAGGGACAGTCTGGGTGTTCCACGATCAGCAGATTTCTAATTATTTTGCCGGAGTGGTAGCTATAGGGATGATTTTTCTAGGGCTGCTTATGGTTTCTAACTTGAAATACAGCAGCTTTAAAGGGGTTGACCTTAAAGGCCGGGTACCATTTATCAAAATGTTGGCAGTTGTGCTGCTATTTGTTGTTATTGCGAGTAATCCGCCAGTAATGCTCCTTAGTATGGCGCTATTGTATGCTGTGTCAGGGCCGTTACTCTGGTTGTGGCAGTCTGGAAATAAATATACAGCACCAAAAGAATAAACCACCTTATTTGGTTGTATTAGTGGTTCTTGATAATGAGATGTATTCAAGTATAAATGCATACACCTCAATTCTAGTTAAAATGCAATGTTATTCGTATGCCCTTTGTACCCCTCTCAGTTACATTTTGAGTAGTGCTTTAAATAAATCAATCTCGTGAAAGATAAAGGTTTACTTTGCTTGGAAGATGCGTAGAATGCGCGCCTCGCTCAACGGCTCTGTTGTTGGAAAAGGATATTTTTATAAGCGATTTAATTAAAATCAAATTATTAAAAATAATGATTTACTTTAATTAAGAAATGCGTAGAATGCGCGCCTCGCTCAACGACAGTGTCGTTGGAAAAAAAGGATGTTTTGTAAGCGTTTCAAGTAAAGCTAAATTGTTAAAAATAAAGATTTACTTTGGTTGATAAATGCGTAGAATACGCGCCTCGCTCAACAGCGACTTCTAGCAAAAAAGCATGCTTAAAGTCAGTTGGCGAAATTAAAGCTAAATTGTTGAAAATAATGATTTACTTTGGTTGGAAGGCGAGTATAATTCGCCTCCCTTAGTTAGGGCGCTGCTCTAACTTAAGGCTGAAAAAAACTGATTAATCGAGCATTAATCAAGCTTTTTAAAAACTAAAATCAAGCAATGCGTGTGGGCACTTGTATTGGTAAGGCAAAGAACTAATCAATATGAGTGACT
>CANKXO010000006.1 GCA_947487765.1 uncultured Pseudomonadales bacterium
AACAAGGTGGTATAGTCGCCTTCGGCTGGGACTGGTATTACGCTGCGCTTCATACCAGCTCCTAACCACGGCGTTATAACCCTTTTGATTACTAAGTATGCCTTTTGTTTACGTTGAGTCTATGCCATATATAAGCCTTCTATTTTTGTTGGCTTTTATTGTCATGTCGTGGTTTAAGCGTTCAAATAGAATCCATTTGTGGACGATGTTTGTTTCTGCCTTGGTTACTGGGTATTACACATTTTTGTCTTGGACTTTGGTTGCAAACTCTGCCATGGCTAATTTTGCAATTGGGCTTTTACATATAGTAAATCTATTTAGCTTAATCTGGTTAGGTTGCGTTTCAATAGTTAACTTCAGGCAAAAGGATTTTTGGTCATTTTGGCTTAGCATTTTGTATTTAATATGTATTGGGCTTCATAGTTTCTTCTGGGAAGCATTGATGAGTATATAAAAGCAGGATTATAAAAATAAAACAAACGGCTCGTAGAGTCCTTTTATTAAACAGTTATGTATACTTTAGTTAGGAGACTAATTTGAAACCTATAGCGCTTCTAATTCATGTCACTGATGTAGTATCAGGAATAGACTGGTATAGAAAAGCCTTTCCGGAAGCTAAACCAGTCTACCTAGAAAAGTTTAATCTTACAGTTTTAGATATTAACGGATTTATGATAGAAATAGTGCAAGCAGATGATAAGGTCGGCTCAGGCAAACTGGGCACTGTAATGTATTGGTCTATCCCAAATTTAAATTCAACTCTAAATCATTTCAAAAATTTAGGTGCTAAGTTATACCGAGGCCCAATCTCCATAGAAAATGGTCTTAGCATGTGCCAAATAGAAGACCCTTTTGGTAATATAATTGGTTTACGTGGTAGAGATGAATAACACACATAAAAATAAAATAAACGGCTCGTAGAGTCCTTTTGTTAAACAGTTAAGTGTCATCATGAATAAATTTCCATCAAAAGATGAAATGCATGCTCTAATCGACAATGAGATAGAAAGTATGGAGCCGAATCTTAAGGAATATGCCCTTTCTTTATTGGTTCCGTTGAGAGAAAAGGTGCTCAAGTGGGAATATGGAAACGACGAAGAGTTTAAGGCTTGGGTATTTGCCGACTTTGGTGAGCGAAATGTTGGTGCAGC
Organism: uncultured Pseudomonadales bacterium; assembly: GCA_947487765.1. GTDB lineage: Bacteria > Pseudomonadota > Gammaproteobacteria > Pseudomonadales > Cellvibrionaceae > CANLBN01. The sequence goes on from CANKXO010000006.1 coordinate 1,152, forward strand.
GTACTGTTTAGGTGGCCATGGGGCGAGCGGTGATACTTGGGGGCTTATTTTTACTAATGACAATTGCTTTGGAATGGATGCTGGTTGGTATAGTAATCTCAAAGCAATGCTAACTGATGGCTGGTATGAGCAAAACACTTAAAAATAAAATAAACAGCTCGTAGAGCCCTTTTATTAAATAGTTAAAATGGCCGCTCAGTGGAAACAGCGGACTGTCAGATCATGCTAAAATAACTGTAAGCTCAGCCTGGGCTAATACAATTTTAAAAGCCATGCTTTACGATAAGAGCATGGCTTGGGCACTCTTCGCTTGTTTATACTTTGAACTGATGGATCAGACTACTCAATCCTTTTGCTTGGTTTGCCAGCTCACAAGCTGTGTTGTGACTATCTGCAGTAGCCTCTGATGTCAGGTCTGACTCACTGAGCATTTGCATTAAATTCTCATTAATACTTTCACCGACTTGGCTTTGCTCTTTTGCAGCGTTAGCAATTTGAGCATTCATATCATTAATGGCGCTAACCGCTTGAGCAATCTCATCCAGTGATGTCCCAGCGCTTGTCGAGTGCTCAACCGTTTGTTCTCCAACCGTTTTGCTGGAAAGCATCACGTTAACGGCTTCTTCGGACCCTTTTTGTAAGCGTTCGATCATGCCTTGGATTTCTTGTGTGCTGTCCTGCGTGCGGCTGGCCAGTGTTCTTACTTCATCGGCAACCACTGCGAATCCGCGCCCTTGTTCTCCTGCGCGAGCAGCTTCAATAGCCGCGTTCAATGCCAGTAAATTTGTTTGTTCGGCAATGCCACGTATAACATCCAGTACCGTTACTATCTCGCCCACATCACCTTGCAAATTATTGATAACGTTAGAGGCTTTTTCTACTTCATCGACAAGCGATTTGACAGAGTGGATGCCTTCGGCAACGACCTCTTTGGCACTATTGCAGCTACTGTTAGCGTGATTGGCAGAGTTTGCCGCTTCAGATGCATTACCTGACACTTCTTGAGCGGAGGCAGACATTTCATTCATTGCGGTTGCTACCATGTCGGTTTGATGACGTTGATTGCCGACAGATTGCGTGATTTTGCTGGATAAGCTCTGGCTTGTTGCCGCAGAAGCCTGTACAGATTCGGCTGTTTCAGCAGTCTTTAAAACAAGATTGTGCACCTTTTCAACAAATGAGTTAAAGCCATTCGCTAAGGCGCCTATTTCATCATTGCTGGCGACATCTAGTCTCTGGGTAAGATCCCCATCGCAGCTGGCAATATCATCTAAGCGCTTAGTGATCTGATGGATAGGTTTAATGATGGTGTTGATTAGAGCAAGGCCTAAGGCAATTAAAATGGCGGCAATGACACCAGAAATAACAATGGACGACACAATAGTGGATGTGATTTCTTTGGATTGTGCTTTCTTAAGGCTGGCAATAGTTGCATCAATATCGTCGATATAAAAGCCTGTGCCGAGCATCCACTTTAATTCGGGGAGCCAGATAGCATAGCCAAGCTTGGAGTAAAGGCCCTCTTGCCCGGGCTTTTCCCATTGGTAAGAGACGTCTCCGCCGCCGGCTTTACCCGCTTTGATTAACTCTTGGATCAATTTGACGCCATTAGAATCTTCCAGGTTCCAGAGGTTCTTCCCTAATTTTTCTGCATTAGGGTAAACGGTCAGGGTTCCGTCACCTGTATATCCAAAGATATAGCCTGTCTCTCCAAATCTTAGTTGAGTGAGCCTTTTTCGAATTTCTGCCTGATTGTCAGGGTTGTTTAAATCTCCCTTTTTGAGGAGATCTTGTATCGATGTTCTTGTTAAATCCATGAACTGCTTCAACTCTGATATTTTTCCAGCCATCAATCGCTCACGAGTTGTCTCAATATTTTCCTGAGATAAGCTTTTGATTTTTGATATTTTGACGACGGTCAGTGTAAATGTACTGATTAGCACTGTGCTTACTACAAGTGCGAGAATTTTGGCTTTGATTGTCATGCAGGTACCACTATAAAATTAAGGCTATTTTTTTAGTGTAGTACATCCAACGAAAGTCGTAATAAAGTTGACCTAATGCAATGCTTTTATTCACTGGCTTTACATAAGATACTTTCACTGTATACCATCGCCCTGCTAACGTATAACGCTAATTGAGGAGAGTGTAGCGATATGAATGAGAAATATACGGGTCTATGCAATAAGGGATATCGCAAAAATGGCTATATAGGCCTGCTGTACATGCTGATATTGTTCATTCCGGGGACTTATGCCGATATAGAGCAAAAACCAGAGCCGCCAACACTTAGTGTGCGAGGCGAAGCCCGATTAGAGGTCGAGCCTGATCAAGTATCTGTATCTTTAGGTGTGGTGTCTCAGGCAAAAACAACGAAAAAAGCGTTGGCTGACAATAGTAAAGCGATACAAGCTGTTATTGATGCTTTGTATGGAATAGGCCTTAAGAAGAAGGATGTGAGTACTCGTCAGTTTGGTATTCAGCCCGTATGGTCTTCTCGGCCGCGTAATGCCGATAGTCTGTGGCGAGCCAAAATCATTGGCTATAGAGTCAATAATAGCGTTCAGGTTACCACTACCCAATTATCGCTTGTGGGCGATCTGATTGGTGCTGCTACAACAGCGGGTGCTAATCAGGTGCAGTCAGTAAATTTTGGTCTCGCGAATCCTCGTCAGTTTCGTAGCCAGGCAATAACTAAGGCGGTTAAAAATGCACGCGCAGATGCGGATGCAGCTGCGGTAGCCAGTGGGGCTAACATTAAAAGCGTCAAAACGATTCACCTTGATCAGGCTGTTGCCTCTATAGAGCATGCTGAAAATTTTAAAGTGATGCGCTCAGCCGCCGCAGATACCGTCGCAGCTCCACCGATTAATGCGGGCGATATTACTGTGCGAGCATCGGTCTCCATTGTTTACGAGTTAACGCCCTAGGTCTTGTTAGTTCTAGTGTTAGTATTTACATAAATATATAAAATATAAGGTTTGGTAATGGATAACGTCGGTGCAATCATCGCAATTTCAATTTATTTTATCAGTGGTATGGTTTTGCTTTTTTTAGTACAGAAACCGGTTGCTATGTTGCACGCTAAAGAGCCAAAAGAGTTTGAGCGAGCTATTGGTAATGCATTTTCCATATTAACTTGGAAAGCCATTCCTTTCGCCTACTATCTGGCGTCGAATGAGTTCAAAAAAAATATTGTTTTTCAGGAAATTATCCAACAGTTTATTCTTCCTATGTGGGTCGCCAGAGTGCAACTCATATCATTAGCTGCATTTTGTGTGCTTCTATTTAATCAATCATCATAAAAAATAATCAGGAATTTTAGTGCATGGCTAAAGCGAAGACAGCATATGTTTGTAGTGAATGCGGCGATGATTTTTCCAAATGGCAAGGTCAATGTACAAGTTGTGGTGCATGGAATAGTTTGAGTGAAGTCAGGTTGGCATCGGCCAAGTCCATGTCGAGAGGACGAACCGGTTATGCTGGTGAAGGCGACGCAATAGTTAAGACATTAGCAGAAATTGACCTTGAAGATATTCCGCGTATCAATACTGGAACGGAAGAATTTGATCGAGTGTTGGGTGGTGGCTTAGTGAAAGGTTCGGTAGTGTTGATTGGTGGCCATCCGGGGGCTGGCAAATCAACACTGCTTCTACAAATTCTTTGTCACTTGGCAGAAAAACATTCGGCGTTGTACGTGACAGGCGAAGAATCTTTGCAACAAGTTGCGCTACGTGCACAACGTTTAGGTTTGGCAACCGATAAATTACAGATGCTGTCCGAAACAAATGTCGAGCAATTGTGTATTACTGCCCAGCAAATTAAACCACAAATAATGGTAGCGGATTCCATTCAAGTAATGCATATGGCGGAGGTTCAATCAGCACCGGGTAGCGTAGCGCAAGTAAGAGAAAGCGCCGCTTTTTTAACGCGTTACGCAAAGCAAACAGGCACTGTTTTAATTTTAGTTGGGCATGTCACTAAAGACGGTAGCTTGGCGGGGCCGAAAGTTCTGGAGCATATGATTGATTGCTCTATTTTATTGGAAGGTGAGCATGACTCTCGTTATCGAACATTGCGCGGTAACAAAAATCGCTTTGGTGCTGTCAATGAGTTAGGCGTCTTTGCGATGACAGAGCAAGGTTTAAAAGAAGTGACTAACCCCTCTGCTATTTTTTTACAGCGCGATGACGAAGTTTCTTCCGGCTCTGTTGTAATGGTAGTTTGGGAAGGGACGCGTCCGCTGCTGGTTGAGATTCAAGCATTGGTGGACGATAGCCATTTGGGTAACCCTCGGCGTGTGGCTGTAGGTTTGGACCATAACCGTTTAAGTATGTTGTTAGCGGTACTTCACCGTCATGGTGGTTTAATGGTGGGCGATCAAGATGTTTTCGTGAATGTTGTGGGTGGCGTTAAAGTCGTAGAAACCAGTGCGGATTTAGCGTTGCTGCTTGCCATTGTTTCTAGTTTTCGTGATCGCCCATTACCTCAAACCTTGATTGCTTTTGGTGAAGTTGGTCTATCTGGCGAAATCCGTCCGGTACCAAGTGGGCAGGAGCGTTTGCGTGAAGCAGCCAAGCATGGTTTTAAGAAAGCGATTGTTCCTGCCTCTAATGTGCCTCGCCAACCTATCGAAGGTATCGAGGTGATTCCTGTTAAAAAATTAGTTGATGCTCTTGCGGCTATTGATTAAGCGAAGTGAATATTTTTAATTTATTTATTAGTCCATTTATTTTAAGGAAATAAAAGAAGTGATAGAGCGTATTGACGTTAACCAGCGTACCAGTCGAATTGTAAAACATAATGGAACCATCTATTTGTGTGGGCAAGTGTGTAAAGATGCTAGCCAGGGTATTAAAGAGCAAACAGAAAGCACGTTGGAAAAAGTCGATGATTTACTGAAACAAGCCGGTAGTGATCGACAACATATATTATCGGCAACGATTTATTTAAAAGACATGAAAGATTTTGCCGAAATGAATAAAGTATGGGACAGCTGGGCACCTGAGAGCCATGCTCCAGCTCGTGCTTGTGTGGAAGCCGCGATGGCGCGCGACGCATTACTTTTTGAAATTTCAGTGGTCGCTGCTGAGGTTTAATTCAAAAATAATAAACCTTGTGATTCACTATTGTCTTTTTGAATTGTGTTTCTTCAATAAGTAGAGGCTTTTTTATTAAGCCTCTATTATATGTTTTAAATTTTATGCAGCAGAAGAGGCATCAGGCAAAAATTGGCTGATGTTTTTTGTTGCGCGTGCTACATAATCTTCCTTCTCCCCAACAGGAGCAACGTAGTGAATCGCACTTTGCATCGCTTCTACACCTTCTGTGCGTGCAAGAATCCAAGCAGCAAGATACTTTGATGCAAGACATCCACCAGCGCTCGCTACATTGCCATTGGCAAAAAATGGTTGATTCAGCACTTCTACTCCTGCTTCTTCAACCCAAGGTGTTGTCGTTAGGTCTGTACAAGCAGGTACACCGTTGAGTAGCCCGAGCTTAGCTAGAATCAACGTGCCAGAGCATTGAGCCGCAATAAGTTGTCGAGAAGGATCAAGCTGAAGCTGTGCAATGAGCGATTCATCGGCAACTATTTCTCTTGTTTTCATACCGCTGCCAATAATAACGGCATCGGCAGCACTGGCTTCTTCAAGTGAGACGTGACGTTCCAGAACTACTCCATTCATTGATGTGACGTGTGCCGTTGGGCTGGCAATAGATACCCGCCAATCTGGTTTTTTAATTCTATTTAGAATGCCTAGTGCAATAAGGGAGTCCAGTTCGTTAAATCCATCAAAGGTCAAAATAGCAATATGCATGGAGTTGTTCCTCGTTTAAGTGTTGTTGTATTACTAGATTGTATTCTCTAAAATCATGACAATAAAATTATTGTCATGGATACATTGCTATGGGTCGTGCCCGATATAAGTTAATAGTCGATGCCTTCGCGGCTGAGATTCAGGAGGGTAAATTACCGCCAGGGACACAATTGCCTCCTCACCGACAACTTGCCGCTGAAAAAGGCATTGCTCTGGTAACAGCTTCACGAGTTTATACAGAATTAGAAGCCATGGGATTAGTCAGTGGTGAGGCGGGTCGGGGAACCTTTGTGAGGGAAACAGGCCTTCCACCTGGGCACGGTATTGACCAGCCAGCGAAGACGGATGGCATGATCGACCTTAATTTTAATTCTCCTTCGTTGCCCGGACAGACGGAGATGCTAAGAGAGTCTCTTCGCAGTCTCGCATCTTCCGGTGATTTAGAGTCATTACTGCATTATCAACCTCATTCTGGGCGCAGGCATGAGCGAGCGATAGTGGCACGTCATCTTGAGCGTCGAGGACTCTTTGTTGATGCCGACCAGATATTGATTGTTAGTGGAGCGCAACATGGTTTGGCAACAACTGCTATGGCGTTACTGCATCCTGGCGATGTGGTTGCTACTGATGCTTTAATTTATCCAGGGTTTAAAGTAATGGCTGATGTACATCGGTTGGAATTGGCCCCGATACCCTTTGTGGATCCGTTGTCAGGGCAGGGGCCAGATTTAGATGCTTTAGAGAAATTGTGCCAACAGCGGCGAGTTCGGGCCGTATATGCTATGCCGACATTGCATAATCCAATGGGATGGGTAATGAATATGGAGTGGCGTGAGCGATTAGTATCTATTGCTCGACGATTTGGTTTACTCATTATCGAAGATGCAGCGTATGCTTTTCATGCAGAAGCCCCCCCGGCTCCATTGGCCGCAATCGCTCCAGAATCTACCGTTTATGTATCTGGAATTTCCAAGAGTATTGCTACCGGGCTTCGAGTAGGGTTCATTGCAGCCCCTCCTCAATGGGTGCCTCTGATAGAAAGAGCAATCAGGGCAACGACGTGGAATACTCCTGGTTTAATGACAGCGATGGCCTGTAAATGGATTGATGATGGTACCGTTGAGCGCTTAGAGGTCGAAAAGCGCCAGGATGCGACAGCTAGGCAGGCAATGGCCCGTAAAATTTTCAGTGGGATGGATTCTGTCAGTCATCCCGCTTCCTATTTCTTCTGGCTCTCTCTTCCTGAAGAGGTTCGAGCGGATAAGATTGTGATGGCCTTAATGAATTCAAATATTTCTGTTTCTACCGCAGAACCTTTTGCTACGACAGACCATGTGCCCCATGCATTGCGTTTGGCGCTTGGCTCGGTTGAGATGGATGTGCTGGAAATGGCGTTGAATAAGGTGAAACAGGTTATTGATGATTATGCGTATTGATTTTACTTAGGGCCTGTTAACTGGCCCTGATTTAAACCCTGTAAAAGGGTTTAAAAGAAAAGGCCCGCAGGGGTAAATAGAGATAGCCGTAGTATTGCATTGAGGGGTTTGGTAAAATTGCGCGCTCCGTGATGCACGCTAATAAACAGTTTTAAATATGGATATTCGTCTCGTCGACTATGAATCCACTACCGCTGCCGGTATTGATCTCACTGCTTTAAGAAAAGCCATTGATACCCAAACCAGTGGGCTTCGCTCCAATGACTTTTTTGATTCCCCACTGAATACTTGGATTGGCCGTATTACTGAGGTCGATACTATTGATTTAGGTGAGTGGCAGAGCCGTAATAATGCCTTGGCTGCATTAGGGCTGGAGCAAGGTTCTATACGAAGCACGATTGATAGTTTGATTAAGCGTTTTTCCGCTACGCGCATTGGTATTGTGATGGGCTCAAGTACCTCCAGTATTGATCGGACAGAAACGGCTTATACTGCACTGACCGAATCTGGGCAGTTAAGCGATGAATATCGCCAGCCTCTAGTTCATAATCCTCACGCTCCTTCTCTTTTTGTTGCTCATTATACGGGTATTACCGGCCCGGCATTGACCATTAATACGGCTTGTTCATCTTCTGCAAAAGTCTTTGCGACCGGCGCTCGCTGGCTGAACAGCGGCATTGTTGATGCGGTCGTGGTTGGAGGTGTCGATACGCTTTGTATGAGTGTGTTGCACGGCTTTGATTCTTTGCAATTAGTATCTCCGAATCCTTGTAAGCCTTTTGACCAAAACCGAGAGGGCATTAATCTGGGTGAAGCAGCCGGTTATGCGGTGTTAATGCGACCCGAAGATGCGGAAACAGACTTGGATATTAGTTTGCGTGGCTATGGTGAAAGCTCCGATGCGTATCATATGTCACATCCTCATCCAGATGGTCTAGGCGCAAGGCTATCAATGCAGCAAGCTTTGTCGATGGCTGAGCTGGAGCCAGATGCAATAGGTTATATTAATTTACATGGGACTTCGAGCCGAGCCAATGATTTAATCGAAGGGCAACTGATTGAAAAATTATTCCCGAAAACAACACAATGCAGCTCAACGAAAGGATGGATGGGGCACACTTTAGGTGCTGCTGGAATCTCTGAAGGTATTATTGCTTTGGATACCTTGCGCACCGGTTTAATTCCAGGCTCAATGAATTTAGATGTCCTAGATGATCAGTTAGATTTTTCCATTCAGGCTGAAAATAAGCTGGCAGAATTAAACCATGTGATGTCTAATTCTTTTGGCTTTGGTGGCAATAATTGCTCTCTATTATTTAGTAAGGTGGCTGGCTAAATGTGTGACCAGTGTTTAGATAAAGTAGGGAGTGCTTAGTTATGTCGGCACATTATTTTTCTTGTAAAGTGATTGGTTGTGGAGCCTGGAGTGACAGCTTCGATAGTTGGCCGGCATTGGTTGAATTGTTAAAAAATAAAGATGCAGTTGCTAATGAAATAAAGGGTCCAAAGCCTGAAGTGATTCCTGCTAATGAGCGGCGACGTGCGCCTTTGCCGGTACGTTTAGCAGTAGAAACCTCATGGCAGGCAACGCAAAGGGCCGGTGTGGATCCAAAAGAGCTGTGTTGTGTTTTTGTTTCGGGCTTTGGTGATACACAGTTAACCGATTATATGTGTAAAGTTCTGGCAACTGACTCTAAAGAATTATCCCCCACTAAATTTCATAATTCTGTTCACAATGCTGCTGCAGGGTATTGGACGATCAGTACCGGTTGTGAAAAAGCAGCGAACTCAGTTGCAGGGTTTCAGGATTCGGTACCGCTCGCGTTAATGGAGGCGGCCATTCAATGTCATGAAGAACAAGTACCCATACTGATTACTTTTTTTGATGCGCCCGTTTCGGCTGTGTTGACAGATATCATGGGAGAGGGAAGTTCGTTTTCTTTCTCAATGATTATTGCTCCCGAGCAACTGTCTTTTTCTGAAAAAACATCAGAAGAAAATATTTTACGATTAAATGTGGTTTCTGAATCGTGTGACTGGCCAGTATTGCAGTCAGAGCAACCTGCTTTGCAAAGGTGCTATAGCAATAATCCTTCTGCGCGAATTTTGCCTTTATTAGAGGTGTTGTTGGGTGTGTCGGGAACAAAGGAATTGCAATATCCTATTAGTGAACAATTATCCATTTTACTTTCAGCCGGTTAGCCTATGAAAATACAATCAACAGATGTCATTATTGCCGGTGGTGGTCTTGCCGGTTTAGCGTTGGCTAAGCAGCTCATTATGGCCAATCCTGAATTGGATATCACCGTTGTCGAAAAAAGAAAGTTTCCTATTCCCGATACCATTGCAAAAATTGGTGAATCGACAGTAGAGATTGGTTCTCATTACTTTACTGAAAATTTGAACCTTAAAAAACACTTCCAAGAAAAACACTTAAAAAAACATGGTTTGCGATGTTTTTTTGGCGCACCTCAAGACGATTACTCACAACAAGATGAATTGGGGGTGAGTGAATTATTTGGTATTCCTACTTATCAGATCGAGCGTGGAGTGCTAGAGAATTATTTATATTCAGAGCTTATAGAGCAAGGCGTTCGTGTTGTCGATGGTGCAACGACCGAGAGCGTTGATCTAAATAATAAAAATCAGGAGATAAGTGTTAAGTCTGACGCAGGTGACATGCATTTTCGTGGGCCTTGGTTGGTTGATGCGACAGGCCGTCAGGAGCTGGTTAAAAATAAATTGGGTTTAAAGAAGCCCAGTGCGCATCAAGGTAATGCAATATGGTTTCGTATTGATAAGCGTATCGTCGTTGATGAATGGTCAAGTAATGAAGGGTGGCAAAATCGCCTGAAACAGCCAGGTAACCGTTGGTTGAGTACCAATCACTTAATGGGCAAAGGCTATTGGACCTGGGTTATTCCGTTGGGGTCGGGTGCGACGAGTATAGGTATTGTTATCGATGATCAAGCGCTTGAAGAGAGTGGCATAGAAACCTTTGAAGATACTATTCAATGGTTGAAACAGCAACAGCCTAAGTGTGCCGCTGCAGTAGAAGGCGCTAAAGTGTTAGATTTTAAAATCGTGCGGAATTATTCTTACGGCTGTAAAAAAATGTTCTCTGATGAGGGGTGGTGTTTGACTGGAGAAGCCGGTGCTTTTACCGACCCTTTCTATGCGCCAGGCAGTGATTTTATAGCTATTAATAATACTTTTATCACGCACCTTATTTGTAATGATAAAAAAGGCAAAGATATCCGTTTGGATAGTGCTGTTTTTCATATGTTTTACAACTCATTCTTCGAAAGCACCCTGTCGCTTTATACTCATCAGTATGGCGGTTTTGGTGACCGCAGAATGATGTCAATTAAATTGTTATGGGATTATGCCTATTATTGGGGAGTGCTCACGGTTCTATTCTTTAAAAATACGATTACTGATATTGATTTAATGCGCAGTTTAAATCCATTACTGAGCCGTGCTCAAGATAGTAATAATCGTATGCAGGCGCTACTTATCGAGCGTGCCAAGTTGCGCCTTGTATTGCCTGCCAAAGGTTTATTTTTAGATCAATATTTAATTCCTTGCTTGACGCGCTTTAATGATATTCTTAAAGCGGGCGATGATATTGATACAGAAACGGCTATCAAAGAAAACGTTGAAGTATTGGAAAGCTTGCTAAAATATTTGTCCGATATGCTAAAAGAAGATGCCGAGCTTACGATTAGTCATGATGAGAGAGAGCTGCTGGGTGATTATCGCCTAAGCGTACTTGCTTAGCATGATGATTAAAAAACTATTGCCCGTTATATTGGCCATTGCTTTTATTCTATTTCCTTTTTTGATTCATTATGGCTTGCGCCATTACGATCCTATCGTTTTTTCTCTTCTGCTATTTTTATTGCTAGTTCCCAGAACGTTATTAACACCCTCAGAAAATAAGGCAGGAAAATTGATAATGCTTGTCGCAATTACATTATATTGCGGTGCGATTGCCATTTCTGATAGTGAACAGTTGCTGCGCTATTACCCTGTATTGATTAGTCTGTATGTTGCGTTGCTATTTTTTCTGTCGCTCTTTGATAAGCAGCCATTAATAGAAACTTTTGCGCAAATGTCGGGTAAACCTTATCCTGATGGTGCTCGTAGTTATATGCGAACACTCACAAAATTATGGGTTTTATTATTGGTCGCAAATGCAAGCGTTGCCGCTTATTCTGCCTGTTGCGCATCATCTGATTTCTGGTTGATTTATAACGGCTTTGTTTCTTATGCGGTTATCCTTGGTTTTATTGCTGTTGAAGTGGTGTTTCGGCAATGCTATCGAAGAAAATATTTCCCTGATTTTGATTAATGTTTATTTGGCAACTGAAAAGATAATAGGTGAGTGCTTTGAGGAGTGAACAATTAAATGATTTGATGGCAGGTGATGAATGGCCTGAATTTGTTGCTTGTGCAGCTGATGCCGAAGAAACCACTGTGTCCATTACTGTTAGTAAAGATATTGCTTGGTTTGCTGGTCACTTTCCTGAGCAAGCAGTATTGCCTGGTGTTGTTCAGATTCATTGGGCTGCTAAGATAGCTAAGTCGATATTCTCAGGTTTAGGCGACTTTAGAATTGTCAATAATATAAAATTTAAAACAATGATTTTTCCTGAAGCCAAAGTAGATATAGTTTTTGCGTATAATCCAGAAAAGCAGTCAGTTAAATTTGCTTATAAAGATTCCAGCCATATTTTTTCCACAGGAACATTAGTGTTCAGTGGCTCTGATTTGTAAATGCACATGAAATACTGTTTTGTTGTTCCCCATTATAATCACCATCAAGCATTTGCAAAATTTTTGCCAGTCTTAGCGAGTTTATCAATTCCTTGCATTGTTATTGATGATGGTAGTGAGGCGAATAGTGTGGAATCAGTACAAGCGTCTATTGAAGCGTTGAATGTAAGTGCAGAACAGTCTGTCGATATACATTTTCTGAAACATGCATCTAATCGTGGTAAAGGAGCCGCTGTTTTTACAGGGGCTTACTATGCGCGTACTTTAGGGTTTACCCATATCATTCAGATAGATGCGGACGGACAACATGATATAAATGATGTTGCAACGTTTATTGAGTATAGTGAGTCTCGGCCAGAGGCTATTGTATCGGGTAAGCCTTACTTTGATGAAACAGCACCAAAAATGAGAGTGTATGGGCGCAGAGTAACCGATCTTTGGGTTGCTTTAGAGACCTTGTCTTTTCAGATTAAAGATGGCTTATGTGGTTTTCGGATATATCCACTTTCTCAGGTGGAGAAAATATTAGATAAATATCATGTCGGCGTCAGAATGGATTTTGACACAGAGATGCTAGTGAAAGCTGTCTGGGCGGATGTGCCTCTGCATTTTATGCCGACAAAAGTAATATACCCAGAAGATGGGGTTTCTCATTTTCATTATCGCAGGGATAATTTTATTCTTATTTCATTACATGCTCGTTTAATTTTGGGAATGTTAGCGCATTCGCCTATATTAATTATGAGACGACTTAAATCTATTTTCTAATTTCTTATGAGTTCTTCGCCTATACCAACAGAAAAACAACATTGGGCATCGCTGCAAGAAGCAGGAACGTTTGCCGGTTTGAAGTTTTTGTTTTTCCTAAATAAGTATTTTGGCCGCAAGATGTATTCATTAGTGATTTACCCTGTCGCACTTTACTTTGTTATATTTAAGCGAGTCTCTCGGCAAGCCTCACAAAAATTCCTTTTGCTTCATTGGCAAAAAAATCCTGAATTTTGGAAAGGAAAACCAGGCTGCTGGTCCAGTGTTTTGCATTTTAAACAGTTTGCTGAAGCTATTTTAGATAAAGGTTTGGCTTGGTCGGCAGAAATTGCAGAGGAAGATTTTGTTATCGATGATATAAGTGTTATCGATGCCTTAATGCAAGATGAAAGAGGTCAGCTGATTATAGGGACGCATTTCGGGAATTTAGAATACTGTCGTGGTTTTATGCAGCGTTATAAAAATAAAGTAATAAATATTCTTGTCTATGATAAGCACTCAGCAAATTTTGTCCAAATAATGCAAAAAGTGAATCCTGATTCTCGAATCAATGTGTTTCAGGTGGATGAATTTGATGTGGCAACCATACTATTGTTAAAACAGAAAATTGATGATGGTGAATGGGTATTTATTGCTGGCGATCGTATTCCTCTCGCCGGCTTAGAGCATACCGTCGATGTAACCTTTTTAGATAAAAAAGCGCCGTTGCCGATAGGGCCATATTTATTGGCAAAGGCATTAGCATGCCCTGTAAAGTTGATGTTTGGTTATCGACACCCTCAGCTGGAAGAAGGGAAAGTGTATTTTGAAGTTGTTCCTTTTGTTGATAAATTAACGTTTGCTCGTAAAGATAGACAAGAAAAGCTACAAGGATATGCGCAGCAGTTTATCTCATCTCTAGAAAAGCACTGTTTGCAGGCGCCGTATCAATGGTTTAACTTTTATGATTTTTGGGCGTCCGACTCTTCGATAAAGGAAAATCAAAAAGAATATGTGAAGGAGAGTGTAAATGGGTAGTGTTGAAGATACGCGCTTCGATGAGGTTTTATTTGATCTATTGCCACATCGTCCCCCTATGTTGCTAATAAACCAGATGGTATCTGTTGATGAGCGTTCTTCTTCATCTATTGTTACTGTTGATGGTAATGCGCCTTTTTATGAAGCGGATCTGGGCGTGCCTGCATGGATTGGTTTGGAATATATGGGGCAAACAGCCGCATTAATTGCAGGTTATCAATTGCAACAAGGGTTGGTTGGCGATCATTTAGGGTTCTTGTTAGGTACGCGTCAATACAAAGCAGAGTGCGAATACTTTCTGCCAAATAAACATTTATTGGTAGAATGTCAGGAAAAAGCATTGGTGGGTGATACTTTGGCAACGTTTGATTGCTCTATTCGTTATGATGGTGAATCCGATGTGCTGGCAACGGCTAATTTGTCTGTTTTTCGTAAACCAAAAGACGAATTGTAATCAACGGTTTAAAGTATTATTAGGGTGTATTGATTGAATAATATAAAACGTCAGCGAGTCGTCATTACAGGTGCAGGTAATATTTCCTCTCTGGGTAATGATTGGACTCAAGTGAGCGAATCGCTTAAAAATAAAAAAAGTGCTGTTTGCTTTATGGATGATTGGCAGCAGTATAGCGATATGAATACACGCCTCGCTGCACCTGTCAAAAACTTCTCATTACCAGAAAATTATACAGCTAAGAAAAAACGCAGTATGGGGCGTGTTGCCCAGATGTCTGTGTTAGCCACTGAAATGGCACTAGAAGAAGCCGGTTTGCTAAAGCATGATATTTTAAAGTCAGGTGATGTTGGTGTTGCCTATGGCTCCGCGACGGGTAGTAGTGCAGCCGCAATGGAGTTTTTTCATCTCTTAGGTAACCAATCTACCAGTAAAATGAATAGTACGACCTATTTACGGATGATGAGTCACACAGCAGCCATTAACATCAGTGTTTATTTCGGTACCCAAGGGCGTATGGTAACAACATCAAGTGCTTGTACCGCTGGCAGCCAAGGCATTGGTTACGCTTATGAAACCATTCGCAGTGGCCAACAAAAAATAATGATTGCTGGCGGTGCTGAAGAGTTATGTCCAACACAAGCGGCTGTGTTTGACACCATCTTTGCTGCTAGCACTTGTAATGACACACCAGAATTAACACCTCGCCCTTTTGATGAGGCACGTGACGGTTTAGTGCTAGGTGAGGGGGCTTGTACACTCATCGTTGAAGATTATGAGCATGCAATGGAACGTGGCGCGCCGATACTGGCGGAAATTATTGGTTATGGCACCAACACCGATGGCTCGCACTTGGTTCGCCCTCGACAAGCAACCATGGCAAAAGTGATGGAACTTAGTTTAGCCGATGCAGGTATCAATGCTGATGATATTGGTTATGTTTCTGCTCATGGTACAGCAACCGAACACGGCGATATTGCAGAGTCTTTAGCCACAGAACAAGTCGTAGGTGTTAAACCCATCAGTTCCTTAAAAAGTTATACCGGTCATACACTAGGCGCTTGTGGTGCTTTCGAAGCTTGGGCTAGCATCATGATGATGCGTGAAGGCTGGTTTGCTCCGACTATTAATTTAGATAACATCGATACACGATGTGCATCTCTAGATTATATTGCCAATGACTGCCGAGACATTGATACGGATATAATTATGAGTAATAACTTTGCCTTTGGTGGAGTTAATACCTCATTATTACTGAAAAGGATTTGATTGAATTTATTGGTGGCAACAACATTAATTTATTTCGACTATATTAGTGGTATGAATTTTTACTGGAGTCCTATTGCAAATAGTTATATCCAAGCGGCTATCAATAGATGAGTTGTTGATAAGCTTTTTTTGCTATTTCTTTGTATGATAATGTATTTAAATCACCAGTGAGAGCGTAACCTATATTTTTTTCTATCCAATAAAATGTAGCATAGTCCTGCTTTTCTTGATAACTAATCGGTTGGAAGCTCTTCCAGTTGCCGCCGCGCACATATAATGTAATTCGATTGCCGTGTTTGTTTTCGTACATGTATTGGGCCGCCATGCGGTTTTGTGTGGAAGGTAGTAGGCGTCCACCAATTAGTTTGTAGTTTGACTCAGAAAGGTCAGGAGCACTTAATGTTGTCTTTAGGTGTTCTGATAACCATTGGTTGAGGTATTCGTGTCGTTCAGCATTAATTTCAACTGGATGAGCAATTTCTGCACTATAAATTGTATGGGCAAACATTGCAGGCTGAATTAAGTTAATTTCAGTTTCAGTTTTAGCTTCTACGGTCACGAGGTCAATTAATGGTGATTTAATATGCCATCCAAATAGCGAGCCCGTTAAAAAAAACAATATGCTAGCTGCTACTAAAGAAATTTTTGATTTCTGATTTTTTTTAGTGGCTGCAAAAAAGAGGTTGTCTGGAATTTTTTCATCCATTATCGGATCATAAATTTTATGCAATGTTTGATTAATTTTTTTGTAGTCGTTCATTTTTTTATATGCATTTTTATCTTCTAGCAGTTTTTTTTTGATATTTTCGTATTGTTCTTGGTGTAGTTTTTGATCGAGATAGAAATGCAATTCGGTATCAGTTATTTTTTTTTCATCGCTCATTATTTTACCCTCCTTAATTGACTATTGTTGCTTGTATTCATACGTTGGCGTAGATACTCTCTGGCCCTATGAAGTCTCGACATGACTGTCCCTATCGGTATATTCAAAATTTTTGCTGTTTCTTCATACGAAAACTCTTCTAAAGAAATCAGTAAAAATACCTGTTTTTGATCATCTGGTAAATTTTTAATAGAAGACTTTAATTCTCGTATGACCCAGACAGAATCAGGCGGGGTACTAACGTCTTCAATTGTCTCATTCAGTTCTTGCATGGGGGGTGTGATGCTATCTCGTCGAACCTTGTTAATTAAAATGTTATGCATGATAGTGAATAACCAAGGCCTTAATTCACTTTCCTCTCGCCAGAGTTTCTTTTTCTTTAAGGCTCTTTCAAGTGTGTCTTGGACAAGTTCATCACTATCATAAGGGTTGTTTGTTAATGCTCTCGCATAACGTCGTAATCTAGGAATGCATTGGACTAGACTGGATTCAAAGCTTTTCATAAGTGGGCAGTCAGGGTACAACACCTCTATCATAATAGTACTATGATAGAGGTGTTAAAATTTAATGGCGCTTTATTCGAGTAAATATCTGTATACTATGAAGGTTTTAGGGAAATAGTGCAGGTTTAGTAAATACCCAGTCGTTATTTTTGACTATTGTGTGGCAAGCCACGCATTCTTGAGTAAAATTGGCATCTTTTCCATAAGGTTTTTGTTCTAACCCTAACCAACGAGCATAGCCCCATCCACCAGTTGATATGTATTTTGCGGTGTCTTTAATCATAAACTCTGTATGTATTAGTTTATCGGGTGCAAGTGCGGTTGGCCAAAACTCTTCCTTGGTCTCCTTCCAAACTATTTTGCCAAGTACGCTATCCTTTGGCCATGGATTAGTCTCGCCTGTGCGGGCTGCTTTTATGGCAGTATCATTTCCTAAAATAACTCTCATCGTTTGATTATCCGTTCTATATGACATAGATATTACAGACCAATCCTTATAATTTTTGGGCAATTTAATGCCATTAGGTGTAGGGTGTACTTGTGTTTCAGCAAAGGATAGGGGCGAGCAAAAAGCAAAGCCTATTAAGACTAGCGGCACAGCTATATTTTTCAATATTGTATTCTCCTGAAAAGTGATATTACAATAAAGGTATACATGTATAGCTGTAGATTTATTCCATAAATTATAATTATTTTTAATTTTTTAGTTTTATATAAGCAGAATTGTCCCCTTTGGTGTGATAAAAAGTAAAGGATTCAATATAAAGCTATTTTATAGCGAAATGGTTAGTACATCCCCCCATTAACACTAATCACCTGTCGAGTAATATAATTCGCACCGTCAGACATTAAGAAGGATGCAGTTGCTGCAATGTCTTCAGCTTGTCCGAATTTTTGAAGTGGTATCATTTTTTTTGCTTCTTCTGCAAAAACGCCGTCGATCATATCGGTTTCAATAACGCCGGGTGCAATGCAGTTGACGGTAATTTTTCGCTTACCTAGTTCAACAGCTAATGCTTTGGTCGCTCCAATGATGCCTGCTTTTGCTGCGCTGTAATTCACTTGGCCGCGATTGCCGGTTAACCCTGCTACTGATGAGAGTGTAATAATGCGTCCGCCTTGGCGTAGGCGAATCATCGGCATAATTAATGGATTGAGAACATTGTAAAAGCTGTCTAGATTAGTATGGATAACTGCATCCCAATCTTCCTCTGGCATGGCAGGGAATGCATTGTCTCTAGCAATCCCAGCGTTACATACAACGCCATAATAAGCGCCATTATTTTCTATTTCTTCTAACAATATGCTTTGTGTTTGTTCTCGATTGCTGACATCAAATGCGAGTAAATTAGCTGATCCTCCTTGTTCTTTTATCGTATTAACGACGTCCTGAGCAGCTTCTGCATTCGAGTTGTAATGGACAGTGATTGCATAGTTTTCTTTGGCCAGGCGCAGGGCTGTACTTTTCCCTATGCCACGGCTGGCACCAGTTACTAAAACACGTTTTTGAGTTTGCATAATAGTTTTCCCTTAAATAAATCACAAAAATTAGTTGTAATATTTCTCTATCTTGACCGCAATATCAAACTGCTAGCTTCTTTGAGGTCTGGGCATAAATTAGTGCTGCAAAGAAGTTGATTGTATTGCCAATTAATAATGTTGTTCCAAAAGCTTGTGCAACCGGTATCGTGCTTAAGCTTAACAGGCCAAAAGACAGTAGAGTTGTCGCTGTAGATAGAAGGACAGCGCTTTGTGTGACTATTTGTGTAGTTATATTATCTTCACTCATCTCTTTTATAAAAATAACATAATCCATGCCTAAGCCAAGCACCAAAAATAAGCCCATTATATTAAATAAGGTAATTTCAATAGAGAAAAGCGTAAAGACGAGTAGGGTGCCAATTGTTGCTGTAACGGGTACAAATAATATTTGTAGTGCTTTTAATGATTTGTAAAATATTACTACCAATGCAGCAATAAAGAGATAGGCTAATATGAGCAATTTAGAAGCAGATAGACGTTGTTGTGTTAGTGACTGTTGAGATAACTCTAAAGTATTGATATAGGTTATATTTTCTATATTAGCGCTAGCTTTTTCTATGATTGATGTATCGACACCCTTGTTAATCAATATAAAGCTTGTTATTTCTCCATCTCTTTCAATCCATACCGGCGGGATATTATCGATACTTTTTAGGAAGGTGTCAGGTGTTAAATTTTTCTCAGAGCTATTGGTGTACTGTGACTGTAATTTTTTCGATTCTTCTGACGGTATTCCTAAATCGGAAAAAAAACGTTCGGTTATTCCCTCTAAGCGATATAAACGGTTTTGTAGTTGATAGTTGCTAGATTGTTGCTTAGGGCTTGGAACTAACTGCATAGCGCTAAATAGATCAGAAGGCAGTATTTGTGGTGTTATTTTTTCTAAAAAATCATCGTAGTTATCATAAATCTCTTCAACTGTAGAGCCTTTGATAATTAAATACCTTCCTGGTTCGAAGCCTTTAGTATATCGGTTAGCTGCCTTTTCTTGAGCGAGTAAGTCTTGTGGTGGTTTGAAAAATAAGCGTGGATCATCATTGGTCGGTAGGCCTAGTAAATATAGTGCAATGGCGACGGTGCTAATCGCTAACCCCCATGTAACAAAAGAGAGTTTCTGTGTTGTAAGAGCTAAGAAGTGATTGATTGATGACAGAATACGAGTGATGACGTTATCTTTTGTTTGTAGTGTTTGTGTATTAGTTAATGACCCTACAGCAATAACACTCAGCCAGGCAGAGAATATCCCGCAGCAGGAAAATAAAGCCACTTTTTTTAAGGTGTCCAAATCTGAAAAATTTAATGCACTATAACCGATAATAGATGTGGCTAAGCTTAACAGCATCGCTTTAT
The DNA here is from genome assembly GCA_947487765.1 of uncultured Pseudomonadales bacterium. Lineage (GTDB taxonomy): Bacteria > Pseudomonadota > Gammaproteobacteria > Pseudomonadales > Cellvibrionaceae > CANLBN01. The sequence goes on from CANKXO010000006.1 coordinate 20,972, forward strand.
GGAGCTTTTTCGTTATCGTTGATTCTGTGTGATGATGTGATTTTAAGTGGTAAAAGTAGTGTAACGAATAATCGATAATAATGCCGATAAGGCTGGCGCCAAAGACAATAGTGAGGATATGAATAGAGCCATAAATATAATGGTTAACAGCGATGGCAAATAATATACCTGTCAGAATAGATATGACCGGTAAAAATAATACTACAAATGATCTAAAAACAAATAACAATAAAGCAATAATACTAATTGTCGAAACAGTACTGATAAACTTAATGTCATTCTGTGATTTTTGGGCTGCATCGGCTGCAAAAAAGAAAACGCCCGTACGTAGAATGTCAACAGAAAATTGAGAAGAGCTTACTTTGCTAAGGGCTGTAATTTTTTTAAGTAGTATCTCCTGAGCATCTATATCTAAAGCCCCTTGAGTAATGAATAAGGGGATAGGTTGATAATAAACAGTCTTTCCGTCCTTCTGAATGCTTTGGGTAGAATCGTTTGTCGATAATCCGCTTTCTGACAGGTAGATAATATAGTCATTAAATAAACCAAGAGGATCTTCGTCAAATGGGATGATCTGTACAGATGTATCCATTCTAAATAATTTGCGTTGGGCTTGCTCTAACAGTGCAGTGTCACCTAATTGTTGTAGCTGCTGTCGTTGTTTTGGGCTGAGTAATTGGTACTTAAAAGGCTTTAATTCTTCTATCAGGGGTTCTATAAACTGTCCATCGGATATCTCTATATTAGGTATTTTTAAAAATTCTTGCTTTAAAAATGTTACCGCCTTTTCTACATTGGACTGATTTTCAGTGGTAACTACGAGTAATAGCCGACTTTCTATATTTTTTGACAGTTGGTTAATCGCATCCTGTGTCTTGCTGTCCTTTGATAGTTTGGGTGATAAATCTTTAAAATCTGTACTAATTTTGAAACTGTTGTCGTTATTGTTAATAATAAACGCATCTGTAATAAAAAGAATAGAAAAGCAGAGTGTTATTAAAAATAGAATTCGACATGAAATTAGCATGATTTAAATAAAGTTCTCTAGTTGCTTGGTTTGATGTCAGTGTACTGTTGAGGGCTTGATAATATAGGACAGATATTTTCAGGTTGAGAGAAAAAGGCCTGACAAAAAAAGTTCATCTCATCCTTGGAATCATTTTTAGCATTATTGATGTTAAAAATGTTGATGTTTGTTGTTTGTTGTTTACTGTCCATAATATTAATCGTTAATTTATCGCCTGCTTCAGTAACAGTTTTTTTTATGTTGATACTGTTTAAGCCTTTCTTTGCGTAGGTGTTGGTAGGTGATAAATTAATTGCTGTAGTATTTCGATTGCTTTGATCTAGGCTAATATCAAAATCTTTTTGTATGGACTCTGTGTCGGAGCTTAATAAGTTTAATAAGAATTTTGCTAGATACTGGTGTTGTAGCCCGTCTAAAGCAATAGGTCCGTTGTTATCAATAACACGAAAATGTGTATTTTTTAAGGTATAAATTAAGTCTTCATTAAAAGGTTTAATACTTTTCCAAATCAATCCATGGTGGCAGGAAAATAAAAGCTGGCCTGATGATGAGAGCGGAACGGGTAGTTTGGCTAGCTGCTTTAACTGATTGAAGTTACCTGAAAAGATGCAGTGGTCGGGCAAGATGTGTTCAAGCGCTTCATTAATATCGCCTTTATTTTCTTTGTTTGTTTTAGATGGTATTTTATTGTCAGCAATAGTGAATAAGCTCAAGCAAGAAGAAAGTATAATAATAAATAAACTGACTATTCGCATATTCTTTCCATTGCATTTTTGACTTTATCAATAAGAGCAGGAGGTGATACAAACTGGGTAATATTGTCAGGCATGGAGATGGCTACTTGAGATGTTCTACCTTTAGTGATCCTTTCCCCTGTATTTTTATCCTCTATTAGATATTGAATAGTTAATCGATTTTCCCATTCTATAAGGGTTGCTGTAATCGTGAACTTTTGTCCAAATATCAGTGGTCTAACATACTTTACATTAAGGTCGATAATGGGGAAGAAATAGCCTGATTTCTCCATATCATTATAGGTGAAGCCAATGAGTTCCAATAACTTGCAGCGCGCGACTTCGAAATACTTTACATAACTACCGTGCCAGGCGATTCGATAAGAATCGACATCATAAAATGCAACTTCATGATCTAAAGAAATACTGAGTTTTTTTTCCATAAAATTACGTCGCACTTGTTACATTTATATCAATAAGAGCTGTACGTCAGGAAGCTCTTCGGGAAGGTTTATATCTGATGAACGGTATCGACGATATCTTGTAGTGTTTTTGCTTCTTTGAAATGTTCAGGGCTTATATTCGAGCCAGTGAATTTTTTAAGTTCAATCAGCATGTCAACGGCATCGATACTGTCTATATCGAGATCTTCATAAAGCCGAGCCTCTGGTGTGATCAGCGATTCATCCAGCTCAAATAGTTCATTTAAGACTTGTTTTGTATGAGTGAATATCTCTTCTTTGGTTTTTGTCATGGCTTATGATGCCTGTCTTTAGCTGAATAAAAGGTGAATATCGCATTAAATTGGCAATTATATCAATAACAAGGGAGGGATCGTAACTAAAAATCGCGCTTGCCTACAGTGAGGATGAGCATAAATCTAGGATGAATTTTTGTCTGATTTAGATAGTAGGGGACGGTAGAAGTTTTTTAAGAATGTGGTTAATTGGCGATATTGAAGTGTTCTTGGTGAGTTAACGTCGACATGATCGACTATTTTAATGTTAGGTAGTCGCTCAAACGAAAAGTGGGGTGCAACAGCAGGGATGCTATAGCATTTCTCGCCTTTCTGCATAGCTCTGGGGCTGCAACGGATAACAATGGGTACGATATCGCAGTTGGCCAATATGGCTATATTGGCAGCGCCGCGTTTGAAATCAAGCTGATCGTCATATTGGTTACGAGTGCCTTCAGGGAAGATGAGAATATTCTCGCCTGCATCCAGCCTTTTTCTAGCTTGTTCTATGAAATCATCAGTGCTGTTTGGTATGTAATCTGCGGTTCTTACAATTAAGGTTGTAAACGGGTTTTTCCAGAGGGCACCCTTTGTAATGCAGCATAAGTTTTTACACATTCCTAAGATAAAGAAGGCATCTAATAAGCTGGGGTGGTTGGCAATAATCAGTTTCCCGTGAGGGGCAATAGTTGGCTCGGGTTTGTGAGAGTAAGTCAGTAAGCCAAAAAATTTCATCGTATCGAGGTAAAACATACAGCTTTTGCTGATGCTGCTGCGAATCCAGACTTTTTTACGACCTTTAGATAAGGGTAAGCAATAAAGAATAGGTAAAAATAGGCTTAAAATCGGTGCTCCAACGCCAAACATTGCCCAACAAAATGCTGTCGCTGATGCTCTCCATACCTTATTTGCCGGATGGCTTTTAACATCAGTAAATGACTCGTCGATATCTCTTGTGTCGCCTGAGCTATCCACAAAAACATTCCACTTCGACAAGCAGATTGGCTCGGCAAATGTCGGCTAGAGTGAAAATCATCTCAGTATCTTGAAATGCTTGCTTGAGTTGCTGGTTGGCGGCGATGTAGTCCGAGGCATAGCGTAAATAGACCTTCATCGTCTTCAGATTGGCATTGTTGTTAGTTTTATTCTTATTATCGAGCAGGTGGCGAATATTGCTGATTGTTGTCTCAAGCTGGCCAGATAAGTCACCTTCGTGAGTCGTTTGATGGCCGATGATACTGGCCGTTCCAGAGACAAAAAATAAGTCTTGTTCTGCGAGTGTGGTACAAGTGGCGCGTGAGAAAGAAGGGCTGCTGAGGCCATACTCTCTAGGGTATTGGTAGGCGTTAACCTGTAGAGAATTATTGTGATGCCTGCCAGGCTGCTTTGCTGATAATGTATAAAAAACAGCACCTTCAGCATGGTGGCCTAGTGCTGAAGCAGATGGGAACTGGTCATCTGGTATTCCTGTTTCCCGAAAAGCCTTTAATCGTCCTGTGCAGAATAGCTTGTAGTGCTCGTTATCATCTTCGCCTAAATTGATATCAGGAATGTAGTTCCAGAACCGTAAAGGGTGAGGGTAACCTTCGTCTTGCAAAAACTGTAGTAACTGCTTGTAAGCGATTTCGGTCGATTTTTCTAACTCTTGGCAGTCTTCGGCAGTTAGCCAGATTGCAGCTGAGAGTATTTTGTCCGTCTTACTCCAATGGCAGCGCCCCGAAACCCCTTTGCTGATAGTGTCGTTCTCAACAGACCAGACTTCATTTACGCATTTTTTACCAAGTGAGCTGAGGCCAGTATTGATCGTTCCTGGATGTGACGCTATACACGGGGTGCCATAAGGTAATACTGCCAAGGTGTTGGGTTGCTCGGCAAGCGTTGCTACCGGCTGGTCTGATATGTAATTAGTAATATAACTGGCAGAGGATTTATTCAGCATATCATTTCTCAAAGGGCTTCCCTTAGCCGATAGTCGCTGATTTGAATGGTTGATCGATTAAGTAATTTATTCCCATTGTATTTAAAGGTAGGCATCTAAGGGGTGTTTGTTCCAACTGTTTCAACAATTCCATCTGGTATAGGCTTACAAAAGGTTTCTGTAAAAATTATGATCTTCCTAGACGTTAGAAGATGCTTTTTAATGATTTATAATGGCTAGTTAGTTTAAACTACGCACCCGCAAAAATAAAGCAACGAAAATGAGGTTATTAGACGTGGCAATACAATCTCCAGCTGAACTGAAAATGGCAGAACTACTGGTTGAAGCATTAAATTTGGAAGATATTGACGCTAAGGATATCGATCCAGAAGAGCCCTTGTTTGGCGACGGTTTAGGGTTAGATTCTATTGATGCGCTTGAGATTGCTTTGGCAATATCTCAAGAATACGGCTTACAGATTAAGGCAGAAGATGAGTCAACTCGCGAGGCGTTTGCGACCTTGAAAAGCCTAACTCACTATGTTGATTCAAATAAAGGTTGATACCGATAAAGCTTAATCCATAAAAATAGTGATTAAGTGACTGTTATTAAGTTTTGTAGGTTTGGCGGGTCCGTCTTAATCATATAGATAGCGTATAGCGTTTTCTACAATAAAGCCAAATAGTGAGGCTTCATTGAATAATCATACAGCACCATTAATTGCACGGGGCGCCAATGACCCTATTGCTCTACTGTTAAGTGCGCTAGCACCTCTCTCTGGTGTCAATGGCATTATTACTGCTCAGCAGTTTTTATGTCATGTCCATTGTTTGTCGAAACAGTTACCTGAGCACCAGTATGTTATTAATTTGTGCGAGAACCGCTACCTATTTATGGTAGCGTTTGCTGCTTCAATTCTAAGACAGCAAACTAGCTTACTGCCTCCCAATAAAAAAGTTATGACGCAAATGCGCTTATCTGAGCGTTATGGTGATGTATATATTCTTCATGATGGCCTTTTAAAGAGCGATAACGAAAATACTGAAATAGCACTGAACATTGCTGATATTAATGTATTGGAATGCAAGTTTACCGAGTCTTTGTGCACAGAGGCTTGTCCAGAGATCCCTCTAGATTACCTTGCCGCTATTAGTTTTACATCGGGCTCTACTGGTGACTCAAAGCCAAATCTCAAGACCTGGCGTACAATTATTGAAAGTAGTGAGATTAATGCGCGGCATATGCTGGAAAGCGCTCAATCAGATAGTTGTGGCCATGCAACGCTTTATCAATTGGCAACTGTTCCAGCTCAGCATATGTGGGGGTTAGAAACATCTGTTTTATTACCATTATTTGAATCTATTTGTGTCGCTGATGTAAAACCTCTGTTTCCTCAAGATATTTACGATGCTCTTCAGGTTATACCGAAACCAAGGATGTTAGTTAGCGCTCCTGTTCACTTGAGAGCGATGTGCGGCAGTCAATTAGAGTACCCTGATGTAGAGCTAGTCCTGTGCGCTACATCTCCTCTTTCGAAAGAGTTGGCCATAAATGTTGAGCGACTTTTTTCCGCTCAGTTAAGAGAAGTTTATGGCTGCAGCGAAGTAGGCTCTATGGCAGTTAGAAAGACTGCAGCGAGTGATAATTGGTATTTATTTACTGGTATTCGTGTTGAAGAACAAAATGATGGAACTTCAATCGCAAGCACAGACTACCTCCCTGCTTCAGTGGTGCTTCAAGATAGAATTGAAATGAAAGGGCATAATTATTTTCAGCTTAAAGGTAGAGCAACGGATATGGTTGATATCGCTGGAAAACGAGGCTCATTGCTTGAAATTAATCAGGTCTTGTTGAATTTTCCAGGCATTATTGATGGTGTTGTCTTTATGCCAGAAGCAGAAGACAAGCGGGCAGTGGCACGGTTGGCTGCGCTAGTGACGTTGCCTGAAGGTACTGATAGTGAAGATTTGCGCCGTTATTTGCGTCAACACTTTGATAATGCATTTATCCCGCGCCCTATTATTAAAGTAGATTCTTTACCACGAGAAGAAAATGGCAAGTTGCCTGTTCGTCAGTTGCAGGACTATTATCAACAATTGCTAGAAAGCTTGGGGCATCGCTGATGCAGTTCTATTTTTGAGCAAAAGAGTCGTGCTTTATGGCTGTATTTTATTATAAACTTATTTTATTGATTGGTTTTTTAAACGTAGGTCTTTCGACACCATGCTAGTAGGGATAATCGGTGCTGGTCCAGCCGGATGTGCATTAAGTTGCTTCCTCGCAGAAAGGGGCATGCAGTCTATAGTATTCGATAATGATAAGCGCCCTGATTTACTGGTAGGGGAGTCGTTAGTACCGGCTGTTATGCCTTATCTGCGACGTTTAGGTATCGAATCTGAGGTTGCCCAGATATCTGCCAAAAAGTATGGAGCAGCGCTCCGCCACCCTAATGGTCAGCGTGTTGATTTTAAGTTTCGACATTTTAATCGTCATGTTCCTAACTATTCTTACAATATTCCTCGACCAGAGTTTGACCGTATTTTGCGCCACAGGGCTGAAGCTATGGGAGTGCGCTTTGCTCATCATCGTGCAAAAGTAGACGCGTCGCTTTCAACTGATAGAGAAATACAGCTTTCAGAATCTTCTTTAGAAGCGGCTAACCTATCACGACACCCCGATATCTTGGTTGATGCAACAGGGCGCCATCGTTTATTCAGTCGAACTTTGAAATTATCTGTAACAGAAGGTAAGCGAGATGATGTATCTTACTTTGCTCACTATGATAGTTTTGATTCGGATGTTGCTGTTGAAGGGCAAGTGGTTTTATCGGTTATTGATTCAGGTTGGTCTTGGCAAATCCCTCTAAAAAATGCATTGTCTGTTGGCGTTGTTATCGATAAAAAAGTGGCGCCTCGTTATGGTAATACACCTGAACAGCGCTTGGAAAACATTATTGATGCTGACTCTGTTTTATCTCATAGTGGTAGGAATCGGCAACGAAAATCCAAGGTGATGTCTTACAGCAATTATCAACTGTTAAGTGAAAAAGGTTTTGGTAAAGGGTGGGTTTTATTAGGTGATGCTTATGGTTTTGTCGATCCAATGCTATCTCCTGGTTTGTTTATGGCATTAGAATCTGCTGCGTTACTCGATAAATATGTTTTTTCAAAAAAGTGGGTTTCTTCTATCGATGCTGGTTTTGAACGCTATTGTAATGACGTAAATCATTGGCATGAGTCCTGGGATAAGGTAATCGAATATTTTTATGATGGTCGATTGCTTGGTCTATTTGAGGCTGGCCAAAATGTGACTAAAAACGCATCCAGATGGTCACCTAATCGATTATTAGAGTGGCATATTCGACGTGTCATTTCTTCTATGGTTTCTGGTACGGCAACTCGTTCCGCGTATAATCAACAAGCGTTATATTACAGTTGCAAACACTTGCTGTCGGAGGATATCAGTGCGGAAGATTATAAAATCAAATCAAATATAGTTAACTCTATGATAAGTAAAGATAACGATATCTGCTTTGATCAACATTAATAAAATAACAATTATTAAAAATAAAAATTGAGAATTATTAAGGAATTACCTCCTCATGGCTTTGATAAAAAGTAGTCTTTTATTTGTTGTATTTATTGTCTTTTCTTCCTCGGGATATTCAGAAAAATTACCTTTATGGGAATTGGGCTTGGGCTTTGGTGGCCTTCACCAATCGTATTATACGGGTACAAAACAGACTCGAGGTTATGTGTTTCCTGTTATATTGCCTGTTTATCGTGGAGATTTTTTTAAATCTGATGATAAAGGTTTGCGTGCCCAATTATTCGAAGATGAGCGCTATAAACTAGATTTTAGTTTAGATTTTAACTTCTCTGTCGATAGCGATGATATCGATTTGCGGGAAGGGATGGATGATATTGGTAGTTTATTACAAATTGGTCCTTCTTTTGAGGTTTCTTTATATAGTAATCGAACAAGTGACTGGAAGTTAAATCTTCCTTTGCGTGCTGCTTTCGAAATTGATGATAGTAACGTTGATTCTGCAGGTTATAGCTTTTCTCCTTCCTTCTCTTTTGAGCGAAAGTTCTCTACCGTTCCTCTAAAATTAGGCCTTTCTCTTGGCGTTCAATTTGGAGACAAAGAATATAATGAAATTTATTATGGTGTTGATGCTGAGTTTGCGACTGCTAATAGACCTGCCTATGAAGCTTCGAGCGGTTATTCTGGAGCCCGTTTTCAAACTGCAATAACCTCCAAAACAAAAAGCCGATTGATTGTCTTGTTTGCACGTTATGACAATATTTCAGGTGCGGTTTTTGATGATTCGCCTTTGGTAGAGACTGATGAAAACCTGACAGTTGGTTTTATCTATAGCAAATATTTACTCAAATCTAAAACCTTAGTGAATAAATAATAATGTAAGGCCTTTTTAGATTTTTTCAAATACCATTGCTTTCAGATAGAGTCTGGCGTTTTTTATAATAGATGCACCCCATAAATACTATGGCCAATAAAATTAGGTAATTGGGCTTTAGCCCCATAATAACAACCGTCGATACGATATCTATTAATATCAACACTAGTAAAAAGTACAGCATAATATTTTTGTGTGCATACTTGCAGGCAAGAGCGCCTAAAGGTGCGCCTATCACTACAATGGGAACAGCAGCAAGCCAGTAGTTTATAATGGTGTCTGAAAATTGATTGGTTGTTAGTAGAATGGCAGTAAATCCAATAAGTGCATTGATTGCCATAATCACAACAGATGTTGCAATGGCTTTTTTAAAGTCATAATGCCACATAAATATCATTAGCGTAAAAACGATAAAATCTATTCCTGTTCCGATAATTCCACTTAACATTCCGCCAATAAAACAACTGATAGTTAATGCTATCGCGCTGGGTTTTGGATTGTCTAAATGCAAAGCCTTATCATAATTTAACCGAATCCATATCAGCCCGGCTGCAACCAAAAAGCTGAAGCAACTGAATAGGTATTTTATATCTGCGTTAGAAATATGCAGGCGTACAACAAAAAGGCTGGTTAGTAACCCTAGTCCACCGGCGATAATAGAATAACGAATAATGCGAAAGCAGATAGGCATTTTTGTTAATACAATCATTAATGACGCTGCTGTCATACCGACACTTTGAATCGCTAAAGAAAAGATCAGGGCAGTATTGCTGTCTATATGTAGTACTTTAGTGAAAATAGGGAATGCAACTGCGCCACCACCAACACTGGTTGAACCAGCAACAAAAGAACCCAGTAACATGGTTAGCGCAATGGTGATGTTATCTAAAATGATATTGAAGCCGTTAAAGTTTGTGAATAACAGCCATATAGCCCATGTACTGATGGCTATCAATAGTTGAATAACGACTCCTCGCATTTGGTTGAAACCCTGTAGTTCGATGGTTATGGTAAATAGTTAGTTAAATGGCTTTAGTAAAAAGCGGCAAGGATAGCGTTTTAGCTCTTAAAAATCTATTGGTAACAGAAGTGGATTGTCAGGGAAGGGCTGTAGGTGGAAGTGATAGCCTTAATTATTGGTGATAGCTAAATAAGCTTATTAGTTCACGTTCGCAGGCGGCATCATCTCCAAGATTACGCATAACGATATTTCTCAAATGAGTCATTCCATCTACATCGATTTCTAAAAAGCGAAAGCCATAAAACTGCCCATTGGCATGAGCTTGCTCAGACTTTATTTTCATACTGGTGCCATTATCAAAGGAGATTTCTGCGGTAACAGGCTTATCACTATTAAAGGTGAATGGAGTTCGGCTATTAACCAAAATACCTTTAAATGAAATATCAACCACATGCCCAAGCCATAACTGTTCACCTTGGGACAGTTTAACTTGGGTCACAAAAGATACCCGGGTAAATTGGCGTTTTTCTGTGGCTGCCATAGATTACTATTTGATATTAAGCCTGATTAGCTTAAGTGTAGAAGCCAAATGGCTATATGGCAATGTCCCCAGGGGATGGAGGATTTATTGAAAATGAAAGGCTGGAAAAGTAAATATTCACGCCTTCCGTGGCGCTTGAGGAATTTAAATATTCTTGTCGGATTAAAAAAAGGCAGAATAGAAAATACGGATGATATCTGCATCTAGGCTATATAGTGATTCGCCATCACTAAGATCATTATCAACTTCGCTAAAATTGTCGTAGTCAAAGGTTATATGATCCCAGCTAAAATTAATGGTGCTATTATTAAAGAATTCATGCCTGCTTTTAAATTTATAACTAATGCTCAAGCCAAATTGTTGGACAGAGTACTCACTTAACTCTTTGTCCCTAGCATAAAATTCCGGTATCCCTTCATTGAGATCTAGTAAGTCACTATAGAAAAAAGCACCTGTACTTTGTTGGTATGTTCGAGTTCTAAATTCAGCCAACCAGCGATCAGTAATTTGGTGGCTGTATCGTAATTCAATATTATTTGACTCAATATCCCAACTGTCTTGGTACAATCTGTATTCTGCGCGAAGGCTTGATCGTTCGTTAAATGCGTAGATTCCGCGAACTGCAAATGCTTCACTGTTACGTGTCTCTGGATAGCATTCGCCTCCTTGTCTGCCCCCTTCTTGGCCACTACATAGTGTGCGAGTTGTGCCCCCTGCATCCGTTTGGTTACCTTGGATGTAGCTGTACCCCCTAGGGTCGCTCGCATTTGCTACGCGAGTTAGTCGATAGGGGTTTCTAAGAAATCCTTCATCAAATACGCCTTCATAACTAAATGAAGCAATGAAACGCTTAGAAAGGATTTGAGAAAGACCTAAGCTAATGCGTTTGCGTTCAGCTTCAGCTTCAAAATCATCGGCACCTGTCGCATTAACAGTGTCATCCCCTAGTGCAAAACCCATTGTCAGTGTTGATAAATCGCCAAAAAACTCTTGGCTGATATTGAAACCAATAGTATTCGCATCATAATCACTTTCGCTACTATTGGTATAACTTAAACTCATGATTGTGCGGTCATTCAGGTAATCAACACCAAAGCTATATTCCGTACGTTCTTCTGTATATTCACTTGCTGTAGCCAGTACATCAACTGAAGCACTGGTCACCATGTCGACATAGTAATTTCCAGAAAAAGAAAACTTCTCACCGACATTTTTCCTTAAAAGCACAGAAGGCCCGTCAATGGTAACGCCCCCACCATCATAGCTATGATAGAGCGCGTCAGCCCTTTCTTCAGGCAGAATAGCGGCGGAACTTATCGATGCATAAATGCTTAAAAAGAATAGGCTAAATAGAAAAAGTAGCCGGTTAGTTACAACCACAGCCGCCTCCTGCACTACCTTCAGCTCCACGTGCTGCTTCACGCGCTTCATATACATGATTAATGTATCGTGTGCTGACTGGATCACGTTCAAATGACATGATCGGACTAGATAAAAGCTCTCTTTCATGAGCTTTAACCCAGGGTTCGATAGGTTTAATGCTGCAGGCACTAACAAATAAAATACAGAATGCCAGAGAAAATATTTTCATGATTATTCCCTCAATAACGTTTTAATCATTTTTTTATATTTCTTTTCATCACCAGGTTTGTAGGCTTCATGCAAGAAACGAGCATTACCACTGCGATCTAAGAAGACAGTCGTCGGCATGCCCATGTTTTTCCCTAAAAACTGCTTTTCAAGTGTCGTTGTTACCACTTTTTTATTGTCGTAAAGAATGGGGAAGGATAAGTTCTTTTCCGATACAAATTTTTCAATTTCAGTGCGCTTACTGCTATTAGCGCTATTTTCAATATTGATGCCCAAAATGGTAAAGCCTGCTTTGCCATATCGTTTATATAACGCTTCAAGTGCAGGCATTTCCTGGCGGCAAGGTCCGCACCATGTTGCCCAGAAGTTCATCATAACCACTTGCCCTTTTAATTCATCCAGCCTTACGTTATTGCCCGCTACAGTGGCTAGCGTAAAGTCAGGCATTTTCCCATTGATTTCTTTAGCTTGTATCGCAAATGAACCTAAAATTGTTGTTGTGCTGATGATCAGTGCAAACAGTAATTTCATGATCTGTCTCCAATTAAAAATAGAAAGATAAGCCAAGTGTGGCTTCGAGGTTGTTAGTTACTTTGTCTTCAATGATGTCGTTAGTAAAAATGTGGTCTTTAACTGTAAAGTGAAGTGCGGTAAAGTCAGTAAGATAAAAACGCAGTCCGCCTCCTATAGTATAGGTAAAATAATCATTCTCATTAAATGTCGTGTTGCCCCCACCAGCTAAGATATAAAAGGCACTGTTAAATGCGGTATTCTTGCCCATGAATACTTCTCCTTGAAAGATATTGTAAACTAAGGAGATGTTGTAATAACTGTACTCGCGTTGGTCATCTGTTAATAGCTGGATACCACCACCTAATACTTCAATACTTGATTCCTTGGCTTCAGATAAACCATAGTTGAGCTCAAGAACAAAATCTTCTGTCATATGATAGGCAAGTCGCAAACCATTAACACTATTACTACCGAAATCCTCAATAGAAAGTACACCTGAATAAACGCCTATTTCCCAGTCTTCATTATCTAGCTGGTCTTCAGTGATAGAGCGGCGCTCAAGGTCGGGTGTAACAATTTTATCAAGTACAGGATTATCTGTTTCAGAGCTAGACGGTTGCGCATTGGCAACTATAGAACCAAATAACAGGTTAGTCGTCAGTAATAATGTCAGCAGTGAATAGTTAAATGTTTGGTGCATCGTATCTCTCTCAATATATGATGGCTGTCAGTGTGGCCAATAAAGGTGTGCGTTAAAAAAATGCACTTATTCCAAGTTTCCATTCGTCAACATTTTCATTGTTGTTGCGATCAGGTAATGTTGTGTAATTATTGTATTCAAAACGAACCATAAACCGATGGCTTAAGTAATAGTAAAGGCCTGTGCCAATGAGGTAAAAATTATCATCCTGATCTTGTGTTTGTGATAAATTATTATTGGGGGAAATATCTATTTGGCCATTAGCTAATGTGAAAAAAGGCGATATTTTCCATTCGGGGAAGGGTTGATGAACAAGCCCCCAAGAAACAATTTTACTATTAGAGAAACGCCCAGTCGCTTGTGAGTAGCGTAATTCAGCACTGATATTTTTTGTTAGGCGATAGGCTGCGTGAACCCCTAAGCTTTCGACTTTATCAAATTCTCCAGCAGATACACCGACTTCCCAGCTGCGATTGCTGAAGTCCCCAAGTTGAGGAATGCCTAATTCTACGGATTCGCCATTAACACCCACTGTGTCATCCATCGAGCGACGGTGCACCCAGCCTTTCAGCCCTTTTGACGTTTCTGCTTTAATCCAGTCTGTTTTACTGTATAGCAGAGTAATGACTTCACCTTTTTCAAGAACATGAAAAATAGGGTAGCCGCGCCCTGGGCCTGTATGCATGCTGATGTAAGTGTCGGTAACAACAACTTGTAGCTCTTGCTTTTTCTTTGCAAAAGCGAGGGGGCTAAAAAGTAAGCTAATAAATAAAGCTATAGTAAAAAATCGGCGATAAAGAGAGTCCATTCTCGTATAAGTCGGAAACGCAAACATCAAGAGAGGTAATCCTTATAAATATAGTGATTAATTGAGTGGAGCGTCAAAAGGGTTATTGTAATACTGACCACCAATATCTAGCCACTCTCTTAGTAAGCGTAGTTCATTTATACTCATAAAATCAGTATGGTCTGTTGGGCTGACGGTTGCGGGTAGGTTAACACCATTCAACTTGTCAAAGAAACGGCTGCCAGCAGAATTACTTAATCTCATTACAGGGGGATTAGGAATATCGCTTGGATCAATAGGGATTAGTATCTCAATAACGTTTCCACCACTATCAAGAATATCATTTCCACCGCTATCTTGATAAACGTCAACAACATTAGCGGTAAAGCTCTGAATATAAATATCCGCTACATTGTCATCATCAGGGCTAAAAGCTCTTGACCTTGGGATAGGGTTGCCACCAGCGTCTAAAATCTGGTTTCCGTCAACATCTAGATAGAATTGTTCACCGTTAACCGCATCAAGTACAAATAAAGGTAAAAAACCGGTTGCATCAGGGTTGGCAATTTGTGGGGTCCCTTGCTGTAAAAGCTCACGATAGGATCTGAAATGAGTCGCTTCAGCTGCAGAAGGTAAATTGGTCAATTCAAGTTGTCCTGCTGGTGTTTGAACGCCACCCATTCCATCAGATGTATTATGACAGCTAGAACATTGATTATTATCAACACCATCCACACGGCTCGCATCCCATAGAGGTTGAATATGATCAGGGTAATTAATCACAGTACGACAGCCGGGTTGCCATGTATCCTGGCAGGTTGTATTAGCTGGGGAAGGGGTCGTCATGCCGTCTGTATATAAAATACTGAGGTTGAGATCCTTTCCTCGGACTGCTGGGTCTGTCCAGTCATCGGTATATACCAGTCCTGTTGATAAATCACGAGCGCCATCCGTATTTATGCGGGTAAATACTTGCGCCATTGTTTCGCCAATCTGGTCGATAAATAAGGCCGGCTCGGTATTAGGGAAAGGCAGGCCAAATTGTATTCCGCCAGCATATGCACTTGGGGCTTCTGCATCTAAGCGGCCGTGAGGTAGTTCGCTGCCGGCTGTATGGCAGCCGGTGCATTGGTATGTTTCTCCGCTTTTTACTTGGACAAGATTTCGATGAAGCGGTGCTATTCGTTCTCCGTCGGCATCCACAACGTCAATATAAAAAGCAACATCGGCAGGCACT
Organism: uncultured Pseudomonadales bacterium; assembly: GCA_947487765.1. Lineage (GTDB taxonomy): Bacteria > Pseudomonadota > Gammaproteobacteria > Pseudomonadales > Cellvibrionaceae > CANLBN01. The sequence goes on from CANKXO010000006.1 coordinate 36,136, forward strand.
TTAACACTGACAGACCCGTCGGGCTCGATAGGTGCATAGCCTAGTATTTCTCTCATGCCACGGTTTTGGTTGAGGCCAAAAGCTGAATTGTCGAAATCCAGTACATCTTCGCTGGGAATACTTACGGGTTTAACTAATCGTATAAATCGAGCAGGCCTTTCAGCCGCTAACGTTTGGGCTGGATCTGCGAGAACGCTGATGCCGCTGGCTGAAGTATCAGTGCCATCGGTATCATAGACGCTGCGGATATGAAGTACGGCCAACCCTTCACTTTCTAAATCTGTATCAAAGATTGTTGGATCTGCGGCAGACACGGAAGGTAATGCTCTTGACTCCATAATTGCTACATCTGTGATCATTTCTCCTTGATTTACGGTGGCAATCGGTCGTTGGGTTCCATTCGCTGTATCATATCCCCACAAACCAAAACTTGCTTGGGCCGCCTCAAGAGATGGGTCGTCAACAACGCCGTCATTATCTCTATCGCATACAACCGTATTATCATCAGCATCGGTCTGGAAACATAAGTTCCAGCTAACGAGAAAATCCTGACTACCATTGAGAGGGTAGGCCGCATTAAAGTGGCCATGTACTGAAATATCATTGTCGATCTCAACCGTGCGAGCGGTTAAAGAGCTTTGAGCCGAGCCAGAGTCTCCGCTATTGTCAAACGTTGGCTGGTTGTTATCAATAAATCCATCGGTATTAATTTGAATAATATCGCCGCCTAGTTGAGAGGAATCTCTAGGCTGCAAAATAGCGCTTAATGTACCGTCACTGAGCTCCCTGAAATCAATAAAAGTTGTATCAACTCCTGCGCCTGCATTGCCTGTCTCTTGGCTATGATAGCCATAAAGAATACGTAAATTACTGCCATCGCTATTAATAGTATAAATGCTTAACCTGTCTCGTTGATCCCCCATGTCTGATCGAAGAAAGGCGATTCGACCATCTTGTAATACGGTTGGCTGTAAATCATGGCCTTGGCTAAATGTAATTTGTTGAATACTTATGCCATTAGGATCATTGATAGGGTCGATAATATGGAGGTTAAAAATTTCGTCATCGTCAGTCGTTGCAGAAAATCCAGCGCCATTAGTGCTGGCAGCGGGTTTGATCTCATCGAGTAATACTGCTCGGCTACGAACTTGACGGGTTGATGTGAATACAATCCGGTCATCAGGTAGGTAGTAAGGGCCAATATCATGGCCTTCTTCAGCTCTAATTGCATCCCCTATGACAGGTTGTAAGCTATTAGCATCAAGATCGTATTCCCATATATTCCATGTTGGCTGAAGTGGGTCATCATTGTCTAAATTAGGATCCAGTACTCTCATGGAGAATACCAATTTGCGCCCATCGTATGAAACCTCAACATCCTTTACATCGTAGATAGTGCCTGCTGGAAAAGCAGCATCGGTAATATTAGTTTCTGCTGCTGATAAATTCCCTCGATCTCTTATATATAAAGCTGTTCCACCAGTAAAAGTATCCCCGCCAGTATAGATTGCTGGCTCTAGTACGTCTTCGCTTTCAACATTGTCGTCATCGTCGGCGGGCACGGGTCGCTTTACATAGGCAACGGGTGTGTCAACGGCTAATGGGTCAGAATCTTGCCCTCCTGATGAGCTGCCAAGGCCTGCACCACCCCCACAACCACTGATGATTAGGGAAATAATACCGGCTGTCGCAAAGGTTTTGATATCGAGTGCTGGTCGCGGTAAAACGCGCTTGTACGTGAAGAGGGACATAATTAATACAACCTAATTCTTAGTATGTAAGCAAGTATGGGCTATTTTGGCGTTTTTTCCGTTGAATCAGTCACGATTTTTGTTTGTTGTTTGATCAATAAGGCAATATTTAAATTTTTGTGAGCCTGTCATCAGAAATAACGTCAAAAAGTGGCTAAAGTATATACAACTAAAACAAAAAAGTTATTGGGTTGGTAACGTAATATGTTTAGATGTCTTTCCCTAAAAAGAGTATCGGTGGCAATTCTTGCCTTCGCCTTCGGTACAGGAGTCTATGCGGGTCCCGCTGAGCAACAACAAGCAAAACGTATCCATGAGCGCTTAACGGGTGTGATTCCGGAAGCGTCAGTCTTATTAGATATGGAACAGGAGCTTTTGGGCACAGATATACTCATTGATGGTGTGACGGGTGGTGAAGGTGCTGCTTTGATCGCTATGGAGAATGAGGCCTTTTATAGTGCAACACTAAAAAATTGGGTAGCTCCCTGGACTAATCGCGATCAAAACGTGTTTGTCCCTCTGAATGACTATACCGCAACAGTGATGGGGTTGATCAGAGATGAAAGCGATTTTCGTGAAGTGTTATATGAGAATGTTTTATATGTTTCTAATGCAGCGGGTTTGCCCGCTTACTCGAATAACGACAATGCTCATTATGAGGCGATAGAAACTCAAGGTGTTAGTTTAAAGGATACCTTGGTAAGACAATCCCAAGTCGGTGTGCCTGCAGAGGCTACAGCTGGAGTAATGACCACTCGGGCTGCAGCGGAGGCATTTTTTGTCGATGGTACCAATAGAGCGATGTTTCGTTACACGTTGCTAAATCATACTTGCCGTGATTTAGAGCAAGTGCAGGATACTACGCGTTCTCCTGACCGTATCCGTCAGGATGTAAGTCGCAGTCCAGGTGGAGATAGTCGCGTTTTCTTAAATAATTGTATTTCCTGTCATAGTGGTATGGACCCCCTAACGCAAGCTTTTGCATATTATGATTTCGATAATGATGAAACCGATGAAGATGGCAATGCAAGAACTCCGTCGAATGCCATTGTTTACAATGCGGCAGGGCAGCTAGACCCTGTAACAGGTACAAGAGTTGATAAAAAGTACCACATTAACTCCACGACTTTCCCTTACGGCTATGTGACGCCTGATGACAGTTGGGATAATTATTGGCGTAGTGGGCCAAATTCGCTTTTAGGCTGGGATAGTGCTCTTCCCGGTTCAGGTAATGGAGCAAAAAGTATGGGAAGAGAGCTTGCTCATAGTGAAGTCTTTGCTCAATGCCAAGTAGAGAAAGTCTTCAAAAATGTGTGTCTTAGAGACCCGGTTAACGCGGCAGATCTTGCTGAATTACAGACTCTGACGACTACTTTTCAGAGTAATAACTATAACTTAAAAAATGTGTTTGCAGCGACTGCAGACTACTGTAAGCAACCATAATCGGGAGATTGATATGTCGTCGTTAAATCAGTTATCAGCTCTTGTTAGCAAAATAACGTCTATTTGTGCTTTATCGATAGTTTTAATTTCATGTGGTGGTTCTGGCGGTGGTAGTTCTGGTACTACGACACCTACAACACCTGGTGGTACTGGGGGTGGCAGTTCTGCTCCTGAAGTCATCAACTATAATGGGCCGGCACCTAGCAGTGATGAAGTTCAGCGGTACCGTAATGCAATATGGTCGAATATTGCGCTTGCCAGTCGTTGTGGCGGTTGCCATATTCAGGATGGCTCAGCAACACCCACATTTGCTCGTACAGATGATGTTAATCTGGCCTATTCGCAGGCAACAAGTAACAACCTAATTGATATCAGTAACCCCAGTAATTCACGTTTAGCAACTAAGGTGGGCGAAGGGCATAACTGTTGGTTAACCAATGCAGGTTCATGTGCTGCTCAAATGGCAACGTGGGTTAGTCAGTTTGCAAATGTCGGTGGCAGCACATCATTTTTGGGTGCTTTGAATTTACAGGAGCCTACATTAAGAACGGTAGGTGATAGTAAGCAATTCCCTGCGCTTGCAGATGATGGCTCAGGTGCTGATTTCGAAAGTACTGTTTATCCTCTGTTGAATCAGTATTGCGGAACTTGTCATTCTCCTGATTCGGCATTACAACAGCAGCCTTATCTCGGTGGTAATAGCAGTGATCCTAATATTACAGATCCAGCTGATATTGCTGAAGATGTAAATGTTTCATATGAAGCCGCACGAACACGAATAAACCTTGAAGACGGTTCTCTTGATCTAGATGATGCGCTTTCAAGGATAATTGTAAGGTTGCGAGATGAAGGCCATAACTGCTGGGGTGGTAGCTGTGCAACGAGTTCTTCGGCAATGCATACTGCGATACAAGCCTTCTCTAATAACCTTACACCTGTCTCTGTTAATTCGGATTTAGTCATTAGTCGCGAATTAAACCTTGAGACAGATGGTCAAGCAGCCAGTGGTGGTGGTGGACGTATTGAAACAAATGTTATCGCAAAATGGGATTTTCGTGATAGTGCATCTAATCCGTCAACTAGAACTGCAGATGATACCAGTGGCGTATCTCCTGCGTTAACGCTTAATCTAATTGGTAATGTTGAGTGGTTAGGTGCTGGTGGTGTTCGTATTAATGATGGTAAGTTGCAAGGTTCAACAACAACTAGTGCCAAGCTTTATGATCGTATCATCGCGAGTGGTGAATACAGTATTGAATCCTGGGTTGTTCCTCTTAATGTGACTCAGGATGGGCCGGCTAGAATTGTTACTTATTCTGGTGCCACGGACCGACGCAACTTTATGTTGGGACAGACCACTTACGATTATGATTTCCATGCCCGTTCCAGTACTACAGACGCAGATGGCCAGCCAGCGGTTTCAACGCCAATGGCAGACGAGGTTCTGCAGGCGACCTTACAGCATGTCGTTGCCACTTACAGCGCAACTGATGGGCGTAGAATTTATGTGAATGGAGAATTGGTAACAGCTGATGATCCTCAGGGCGCTGGTAACTTTAATAGTTGGGATAGAAATTTTGCGCTGGTTGTTGGTGATGAAGTGTCCAATGATAGTCAGTGGCAGGGTACAGTCCGCTTATTGGCTATCCATGATCGCGCAATCTCTGCGGACGATGTTCAGACCAACTATGATATTGGCGTCGGTCAAAAATTCTATCTGTTGTTCTATATCTCTGATCATATTGGTATTCCTCGCAGTTACATCGTGATGGAAGTTGAGCAATTTGATGATCACGGTTATCTATTTAACGAGCCTTTCTTTGTTTCTTTTGAAGATGGCGTCACGATTACTGATGTGCCTGTTCAAGGTATGCGTATTGGTGTAAACGGTCAGGAAGCATCGTCTGGTCAAGCATATGCGAATGTGGATACCACTATTACTCAGGCTGAAGTTGACGCTAACGATGGTCGACAGATTCTTTCAAATGTTGGAACGGTAATAGGTGTAGATCAAGGCCCAGCAAGTGATAATTTCTTTCTTACCTTTGATTTATTGGGTACGGCAAACTATGTACGTGTAGAGGCAACTCCAACGCCGCAATTGCCATCCCCAAGTACTGAAGAGCAGTCAGATATTGGTGTTAAAACATTTGACGAAATAAATGAAGCACTTGCCGGGTTGACGGGTATTAGTAAAGTGAATGCTAATGTGGCATCAACCTTCAATACCGTTAAGCAACAGCTGCCAGTAAATGAAGATATTCAGGGATTTGCGGCTGCCCAACAAATGGCAGTAACGCAATTAGCAGTGCTTTATTGTAAAGAGCTAGTGGATCAAGAGTCGGCCCTTGGAAGCAGTACTTATTTCCCTGGGTTTAACTTTAGTGCTACACCTACAGCAGCCTTTAGTGGAGCAGGTAGAGGCCAAATTATTTCCCCGTTATTAGATAGTTTGTTGGCTAACACAACTGCTACAGACGATCAGCCAACGTTTGCTTCGGCTGAGGGTGAACTGGATGGTTTAATCACAACGTTGTTGGGTAATTGTTCCGCTGATTCCTGTATGCCTGCGGGTAGTACCGGTACTCGTGTTAATAGCATTGTAACAGCCACTTGTGCGTCAGCATTTGCCAGTGGCATGATGTTAATTCAATAGTCAGGATGTAGTAATGAAAAAAAATCAATTTATAAGAGATATCGATAGACCTTTAATGCATCCTGATCACAAGCGGCCTATGACAAGGCGTGAGTTTGTGTCCCAAGGTTTTGCGTTTGGTACAGGTCTAACCCTTGGCGCTTCCATTTTTGGGTTGGCTAGTAATAAGTCCCACGCATTGTCTGCGCCGTTACAAGACTTCTTGACTAATAACTGTGGTGCATTTGATAACAGTAATGCGAAGATCCCATTTATTTGTTTTGATTTAGCCGGTGGTGCAAATTTTGCTGGCTCGAGTGTTTTAGTCGGGGGCGCTGGTGGACAAGAAGACTTTTTGGATACTTCTGGATACCAAAGGATAGGGCTTCCTGTTGATCAAACTCCCAATTTGGATTCAGCGACTAACCCACTGATTGATGATACCTATGGCTTAAAATTTCATAGTGATAGTCCTTACCTTCGAGGGCTAAGAGAATTTGCCCCAAATGCTGCAGCGAATACTAATGGAGCCGTTATCCCCGCTCGCTCTGAAAATGATACGGGTAATAACCCTCATAACCCTATGTATGCGATTAATCGCTACGGTGCGAATGGGCGACTACTTGCATTAATTGGGTCCCGTAACAGTGATTCGGGTGGTAATTCTATGGCGCCGGTTGCTTATATGAACCCTGAGGTGCGCCCAACAAAAATTGACAGTTCCGGTGATGCAAGAAGCCTAGTCGATACTGGTGAGTTGGCCCAGCTTTTAGGCGGTGCTGATACCGAAGCGGTTATGGAAGCGGTATATCGTTTATCTGATGCTAAATTAGGTCGTGTTAACACAGCGATTACTACTGACGCTATAGTGAAAGACTTAGTGCGTTGTGGTTACGTCAAGGCTGCATCTAATGCCGAGCAAACCCCTGATGATATTGATCCATCTATCGATACTGAGATTGTTGGTGCAAGTGGTATCTTTACTCAAGCTGAATATGATGGCGATCGTGAGTTCCGGAAAACAGCTGCGGTTATGAAAATGGTCGTTGATGGTTACGCAGGTGCAGGTACTGTAACGATGGGTGGGTATGACTATCATGGTGGTCGTCGTGCCCGTGGTGAGGCTAGAGATTTGCGTGCAGGACGCTGTATCGGAGCCGCATTAGATTATGCAAGACGCCGAGCAAAACCACTTATGATTTATGTCTTTAGTGATGGATCTCTTTCCAGTAATGGAGCAATTGATAACCAACCTGGTGATGGTCTGCAAGGTCGTGCCAGTGTTGATCCAGGTGGCCGTGGTAAAGGTGAATGGGTCAGTGATAATCAGCAAACTGCGTGTTCCTGGTTCCTTGTTTATAACCCAAGTGGACGACCTCAATTGATGGGAGCTAATCAGGATGAGCAGTTCCGCCATCAACAACTTGGTTACTTCAGACCAAGTGGTAACGTAGAAACGACTGCAACTCCTGTTGCTAATAACGTTAACTTGTTGGTTGACGTGGTTGCTCTGAACTATATGGCGCTTCATGGTGAGCAAGGGAACTTTGGTAGTGTCTTTGGTAACCAGCTTGGTAATGCATCGTTGATGGACAGTTTGACGGCATTTCAGCCTATTGTTAACGGCAATATTAACAGCCCTGTATAACGTTCTGGTATACAGGTTCTATCTAAAAAGGGGCAATAAGCCCCTTTAATTATTTTGCGTATACAAATCGATAAATAAATTCCTAACAAGGTTTATGGCTTCGTCTGGGTTTATCCCTTGTCGCTTGGCGATCTTGTTTGCAATTTTATTAATAGATGTTCTTCCATCTACCTCTGCACTTAATTGAGCATAAGTTCGGTGAGTAACTGTAAATTGCTGAAAGTAATGTGTTTTGGGTATTGGTTTTTTTATATCAAGTAACCACGGCGGTAGTGTTTGTATCTGTTTTATAGGTGCAACGTCTTTTATTTTGTTTGCTGACCATGACCAGACAGTTTCTACACGGTGACCGGCATTGTAAGGTGATTTTAAGTAAGGGATTTGTTGTTGTTGAATATTGTGTATTTCAAACCCTTGCTGTTCGGCTATCGTTTTTACTTCTTCTATGGAATAGCAGAGTGCATCTCGTTTTTGATGGAAAACCAAACTGCCAAAATTAACCCACTGGCCACCAATATCAATATATTGATTTAATTGTTGTAGGAAGCGGCTAAGCTCTAAGGGCTGAATATCAATCAGCCATGGTGTCAATACAGTATTAAAGCTTCCTTTAATAAAGGCTGGTTTGGTTGCATCGCTGAATACATAGTAAAAATTGTCAGGCTTTTTTACACCTTCGATTTGGTGACTAACAGCAGCATATTGGCTTTCTAATGGCTGCATGGGAAATTCATAAATATCTAAACCATAGCCTTCTATAATGCGCTTAGCAGCAAGTACCAAAAGAGGGTTAATATCTGTGGCTACTGTTACTTCTGGGGAGATAGCTTGATGAATATCTAGAGCTAAACGCCCAGCGCCTGCACCTAACACCAACAGATTTTTACATTGTTCTTTATCGATATATTGGCTGACAATATCTGCACTTAGCTGATTTTCTTCACCTCCCCATACCCAGTCCCGGTACAAATTGGCTTCATAGCTCAGTAGGTTTTGTGTATTAGGTGCAATATCATTAAGAGCGTTATAAGTCGCTGTGCTCGCCATAGGATTTCGTACAACAGGTGTTAGCAAATCTAATACACTACGAATAAAAGACCGTTTTCCTTCGAGTAGCTGTTGCAATCGTTGTTGTGTAGGTGCAGGGGTTGATTTGATAGAGTTTTCAAGCTCACCAATTTCATCCATTAACACTTGATAAAAATGGTTAAGTTTAATGCTCCAATCAACCAACGAATTTTGTGGTTGAGGTAATAACCAGGGAATACCATCAATTAAAGGGTAAGTGTGTTCAGCGTTTTCAGTCTTTAATGTGTCGCCGGATTGTTGCAAGGTATTGCTAGTGGTTGGACATGCTAGCAACTTAAGTAAGGGGTTATCTAATTGCATATTTAAAATTGTTTTTACTATCAAAGTTAGTTACTAGCATACTATATTTTAGTGAAAAATATTCAATCTATTGGGTTGGCTATTTTTAAATAAAGGTGAAATATAGTATTGATAACCTTGTTATCTTATAAAATAGATAGTGATGGTGTATTACATATGAATAAATTAAAAGAAACCAGTTCCGTTAATGGTTTGATAAAAGATGACACTACAAAGGTTATAGAGACAGAGCTTGTTGATGCTATGCCGGCTTCCACTGATTTTGACGCACTTGCAGAGAAAGCTATATCACGTCGTGGTTTTTTGGGGACTTGTGTTGGCTTGGGTGCTGGAGCCTTTGTAATGGGGATGACCAGTAGCTTCCCTATGTCTGCATTAGCCAAAGCCAGTAGTCGCATGTCATTCGATGCCGTCGCAACAAACAGTTTAGATACCGTAACTGTCCCCAAAGGTTATAGCTGGCAGGTAGTTGCTAGCTGGGGTGATCCATTATGGTCAAAAGGCGTTGAGTTTAACCATGCTTCTCGTGGTACGGGCGCATCACAAGAGTTGGCTTTTGGTGATAATAACGATGGCATGGCTTTGTTTACAAAAGGTGATAAAAATATTCTGGCGGTTAATAATGAATATGTAAATCGTAAAATATTTCATGGCAACCGTGCTTCAGGCGTACCCGAAAATGCTGACGACGTTCGTAAGAGTAAAGCGGGTCATGGTGTTACGGTAATGGAAGTGACCAATAGAAAAGGCCAATGGTCAATTGTTAAAGATTCCTCATACAATCGCAGAATTACAGCTGATACTACTATGGAGCTAACTGGGCCAGCACGAGGTCATGCACTGTTGAAAACATCTGCTGACCCAAAGGGTGTTGAATCAAAAGGGACGTGGAATAACTGTGGTAATGGCCGTACACCTTGGGGAACTTACCTTGCGTGTGAAGAAAACTTTAATGGTTATTTTTCTAGTAGTGATGAAAAGTATGCCCCTAGTCCTGAACTAAAACGCTATGGTGTAAAAAATAAAGATAGAGGTTATGGTTGGTCCATGACTGACGAACGTTTCGATATCAGTAAAAACCCTAATGAGCCCAATCGTGCGGGATATATTGTTGAGATTGATCCAATGGACCCAAAATCAACACCCAAAAAACGCACAGCGTTAGGTCGTTTCAAGCATGAAAATGCAGAGGTTATTGTTGCTGATAATGGTCATGTTGTTGTGTATTTGGGTGATGATGAGCGCGGTGAGTTTTTGTATAAATTTGTCAGTAAAAATAAATACAAAAAAGGCGGTGACAATACTAATTTACTGGAAGAGGGTGATTTGTATGTGGCGAAATTTTACGATGGCGGTAAAGGCCAATGGCTAGCATTGACACCGAAAACAACAGGCATGGCTACGCAAGCTGAAATATGTATTCATACACGCATTGCTGCATCGGCAGTAGGTGCGACGACGATGGATCGCCCAGAGTGGGTCGCTGCTCATCCTAATAAAGCCGAAGTATACTGTGCGTTAACCAACAACAAAAATCGTGGCAAGAAACCTAATGCCGGTGGCGATGCCACACCAGCGGGCGGCCCTAACCCACGCAATGTGAATAATTATGGTCAAATCGTTCGTTGGCAAGAAGCTAATAGCGATCATACCGCAGATGAATTTACTTGGGATTTATTTGTAATGGCTGGCAATCCGACTGTCCATAAGGATGTCTATGCAGGTTCAGAAAATATTGATGCAGGCAATATGTTTAACTCACCTGATGGTATCGCGTTTGATAAACATGGCATGCTATGGATTCAAACTGATGGCAAGTATTCCAATAAAGGCGATTTTGCAGGGCAAGGTAATAATCAAATGTTAGCAGGTGACCCTGAAACAGGAGAGATACGTCGCTTTATGGTTGGGCCAAAAGAGTGTGAGGTTACTGGTATCACATGGTCGGCTGATGCGAAAACAATGTTTATTGGTATTCAGCATCCCGGAGAAAAAGGCAATAGCCATTTCCCTGGCGGTGGCAATAGTGTGCCACGTTCATCTGTAATTGCTATTACTAAAGATGATGGTGGCTATATTGGCTAAGTCATTTTTTGAGTAACTTTTTGTACAAAGAGTTGTTATAAAAAAGGCTACTGCATGAGTAGCCTTTTCTTTTTCTTTTAAAAAATTATTTAAATAAAATGGATGTATTATTGCGGTGCAAACTCTTTGAGTTGATGTAATTCAATTGAAAAAATTTCTGATGTATTATTCTGTTTGAATTGCAGTAAAGCTGATGGGTATTGCGCTACAAATAAAGAATCCTTAAGTGGTAATTGTAATGTGACACCTTTTTGACTGGGCAAAACAATCTGCCCTTGCTCTAAGAAAAAACGTTTGCCCCCAGCGACAATACTAATACTATTCAAGAAGACAGGACGGTTACTGATTGTGCGGAATTGAAATTTATACCCGTCTGACATGGTTGATGACTGCCCACGAGAAAATGTTGCTCTCATGCTGACAGAACCCGTGCGTTCTGCAAAATAGGTTGTGGAATCTACGTGGGTGTAGGGTGAAACAACGACTTCTTGTTTATCTGGTGACGTACCGCATGCAACGACCAGTATGCAGGCAGATAAGATAAAAAATCGAGATAAAAAAGATGCCAAAGTACAACTAGTGTCACGCATTAGTTTCTTCCTAATATTCCCTTAACGGTGTTGAGTAAATCAGCTGGCAGCACAAAGGTTTTAGTATTCTCTGACGATGCTAGGTTTTCCATAGCGGAGGTATATTTTTCACCTAGTAAATAAGCCACTGGAAGTTCGCCTTCAATAGCGTCGCTAACAAGGGTGATGGACTTACGACTAGCATTGGCTAGTACGATTTGTGCTTCGGCATCACGTTTTGATGCCTCTAGGCGACCATCGGCCTCAAGAATAGCGGCCTGCTTTTCACCTTCTGCTTTGGTCACTGCAGCGCGACGTTGTCTCTCTGCGGCGGCTTGTTCTTCCATCGCTTGCTGCATAGTGGGTGATGGGTTAATGTCTTGAATTTCAACGGTCTTCATCACAATGCCCCAATCGGCAATATCATCAGAAATAGCAGCTTTTAGTTTGGCTTTGATTTGATCCCGTGATGACAGTGCGTCATCCAGCGACATTTCACCAATAATAGAACGCAGGGCTGTTTGTACTAAATTGCGAATCGCTAAAACATAATCTTCTACACCATAAACCGCTTTCTCTGGTTGAACGATATTAATATAAGCAACAGCATTGGCAATAATGACTGCATTGTCCTCTGTAATTACTTCTTGTGAAGGGATGTCTAATACGATGTCTTTAGTGGTAATGCGATAAGGTACAGAATCAATATAAGGAACAATAAAATTTAACCCGGGATTTAAAGTACGATGGTATTTACCCAAGCGTTGAGAAATATATTTATAACCTTGGGGCACGATACGCACGCCTTTGAGTAGGGTGATGATAATGAGAACAGCGAAAAACGCGGCAATATAAAGAGATTCCATTATTCTTAACCTTTGTAAAATAGTTGTTTTTGAGCTCTCTCACTAAGAGAGCAGTTATAAAGAGTCTGAAAGCTTAAGTCTGAGATTTTACAATCAAACTATTGCCTGAAATGTCAGTCACTTGAACTTTATCGCCATTGGCGAGAGGCCCGTTATGAATAAACTCCCATTCATCATTGCCCACGATAGGTGCTGGAAACTTAAGTTTACCTCGACCCTGGTCACGACTAAAAAAGACAACCATGCCTATTTGGCCGACAATGGCTTCTTTGGATAGGCCTGCAAGGGTGCGATCTGTCATTTTAGGCGATATAAACTTATGCCAAAGAAACAGGAACAGGGTGGAAAGGCACGCCCAAAGGATGAGTTGTGTGCTGAAATCAAGGTCGATAACTAACGATAAAACACCGACAATGATACCTGCAGCCCCAAGCCAGAGCATGACAAATACTGGCGCAAACAACTCTATAGTGATCAACAATATGCCAAAAATGATCCAGTGCCAGTAGAGAACATTATTATCGAGCCATTCAATCATCGAATACCATCCTTTTTGCTATAAATACCGAAGATTGTAGCAAAGTTAGTTATTACTGTCCCAAACAGCTTCTCGCTATGAATGCAACATTGTAAAAGCGCCTATTGAAGGTATACTTACACCCTGAGGGATTATCTGTTAAATCTTAAGTTCACAGTACCTGGTGTTTGCTAATGTTTTAAGGAAAATGGCTCCATTGCCTCGCTTGTTCCCCTCCATATCATGAATATTCTATTTTAGGAAAGAGATTTATTTAATGACAGCTTCGATAACGGCTTCGACAAAAATAAAGAAGTTGAAGGTTTTGCTTGTAGTTGAACAATGTAATCCTGAGTGGTTTTCAGTTCCATTGGAAGGTTATTGTTACTATGAAGGTATCGCCAAATATGCCGATGTCACATTGGTAACCCATGAGCGTAATAAAGCCGCTCTAGACAAGGTTCACCCAGATAGAAAAATCATTTATATCTACGAAAGCGAATTTATTAAAAAATATGCGCGCTTTGCTGAGATTGTCAGCAAAATAGGTAATAAAGTTATCTGGCCGTTATTTAATACGTTAATTTACCCAGTCTACGCCGAATTTAATCGTCGAGTACATCGACAGTTTAAATCTGAAGTTGAGCAAGGCACTTATGATCTTGTTCATGCCGTCACACCAATGATGCCCCGTTACCCTGTCAAAATTGTTAAAGCTTGTGATAAAACGCCATTTATCTTCGGCCCTGTTAATGGTGGTGTGCCTTTCCCTGAAGGCTTTGGCAAGGTTGCTAATCAAGAGTTCGCTTACTTAAACTTCTTAAGAGCTATCGGCCGCTACTTTATTCCGGGTTACCGTAGAACTTATGAAAAAGCAGCACATGTACTGGCAGGCTCAAGTTATACCTATGGAATGATTAAGGATCTCTTTACCATACAAAAAGAGCGCCTCGAACTATTTTATGAAAACGGTATTAAAAGCTCTTTTCTTAAAGAAGCGAAAAAGCCAAAAGATACTGATCAGCCTGTCAATTTATTATTTGTTGGACGACTAGTGCCTTATAAAGGCGCGGATATGCTGCTAGAAGCGCTTGGCAAACTCGATAAGAGCTTGCGTACGAAATTCAAAGTGACCATTGTTGGTGATGGTTCTGAGCGGGAAACATTGGAACAAATCGTTGATAAGTATCAATTGCGGGATCAAGTGCACTTTGCAGGTTGGGTCACTCAAGATGACACTTTGAAATACTATAGCGAAGCGGATGTGTTTTGTTTTCCATCGGTAAGAGAGTTTGGTGGTGCGGTTGTATTAGAAGCAATGGCTAACGGCTTACCTTGTGTTGTGGTCAATAACGGTGGTATTGGGGAATATGTAACAGAAAAAACAGGCTATAAGATAGATCCTGTATCCCGTGAATATGTCATTGATGAATTGACCAAGTGCATTCCTGTTATTATCAAGGATGAAAACTTAAGACTGTCTATGTCAGCTGCTGCAATAGATTATGTGAGCGGTTTTACGTGGGATGCTAAGGCAAAAGATATTATTGATATCTATAATAAAGTGCTTGATCGCAATAATTAGATTTTCTTGAAATAATTTAGCGATAACTGACAAGTAATAGACTAAAAATTATTATTACGGGTGATGATACTCTTATGAAAAAAACACTAGTAACCGGTGGGGCAGGTTTTTTAGGTTCGCACTTATGTGAAAGATTATTGGAGCGTGGTGAAGATGTGCTGTGTGTCGATAATTTTTATACGGGCGATAAGCAAAATGTTAGTCATCTGATTAACAACCCTTATTTCGAAATTATGCGGCATGATGTGACCTTTCCTCTCTATGTCGAGACAGATCAAATATACAATATGGCGTGCCCGGCTTCTCCCGTTCACTATCAGTTTGATCCTGTACAAACGACAAAGACCAGCGTTCATGGTGCGATCAATATGCTAGGGCTTGCAAAGCGAGTTAAAGCGCGTATTTTGCAGGCATCAACGTCAGAAGTGTATGGTGATCCAGAGATTCATCCGCAACCTGAAGAATATTGGGGCAAAGTTAATCCAGTGGGTATTCGTAGTTGTTACGATGAGGGTAAACGTTGCGCGGAAACATTATTTTTTGATTATTGGCGCCAACATAACTTGTCGATCAAGGTTGTCAGAATTTTTAATACCTATGGTCCTCGTATGCACCCCAATGATGGCCGTGTAGTCAGTAACTTTATTGTGCAAGCTATCCGGGGCGAAGATATCACGATTTATGGTGATGGACAGCAAACCAGAAGTTTTTGTTATGTTGATGACTTGGTTGAAGTTATCATCCGTATGATGAACTCTGAAGAAGGGTTTACAGGGCCCGTGAATATCGGTAATCCCGGTGAATTCACCATGCTTGAATTAGCTGAAAAAGTACTGTCGATTACCGGTTCAAAAAGTAAAATTATTTTTCAGCCATTACCATCGGATGACCCTAAGCAGCGTCAACCCGATATTTCCATGGCAAAAGAAAAGTTAGATTGGGAGCCTAAGGTCGCATTGGAAGATGGTTTAAAAGAGACGATTGCATACTTTAAAAAAGTCGTTGGTTAAAGCATTATTTATTGCAATTACCCTTAAGTCAGTGGTTTGCTTGGCGTGAGACAAAGAAAACGATAAAAAAGTTTAATGAAACTTGAGCCAATAAAAAAGCAACCGCTGACTTTGTACACGATTGGTTATGCCACCAAGCCAATAGATGTTTTTATCGAGCAACTCAAAAAATATTCTATTGATGTTGTTGCTGATATTCGATCAGTACCCTATAGCAAAGTTTTTCATGTCTATCATAAAGAGTCCATTGCGGCTCATTTGAGATCTAACCATATTCGTTATGTGTATTTAGGTGAGGAATTGGGGCCTCGCTCTAAAGACGATGCGCATTACGACGAGACACATCAGGTACAGTTTGATCGGCTAATGACGTCAACACTATTTCATAATGGTATTGATCGATTATGTTCTGGTTTTGAAAAAGGATTCTCTATTGCGCTTATGTGTGCTGAAAAAGATCCTGCGATATGTCATCGTAGTTTGTTGGTTGGCTATTTCCTGCAACATTTTTCTTCGATATTTGAGAGTAATAATAAAATATTACATATCAAGCATGATGGTAGTCTTGAATCACAAGAACACTTAGAAGAAAGACTTTCAGATATCAATGATATTAAAGTTGATTTGTTTATGTCTGAAGAAGAGCAAGCTAAACACGCATATCGGTTGCAGTGTGAGAAAACCTCTTATAGGAAAGAGGAATCTTAAAAGTCATTTTCTTACTTTAATAAGCGTTATCTAAAAAGCCGATTCATCTCAACAACCAAAGACCGATAGCTATAATAGCCAATCCCCAGCTAATAGGTGGTATTTGTGGTAAGTGCGTCTGTATTTGAGGCCAGGCTGTTATCACTGCTGCACCTGTGGCTACAATAGCTAGAGCCGATTTTTTCCAGCGATGACGTTTTTGAATCTTATGCTGATGATAATCATCCGATGCCTGTTTTAATGCAGGTGCCATTTCGCTGAATTTTTGGAAATTCTCTAAATTATTAAAAATTTGCATTGGTAACTCAGGGAATTTTTCCATCCACTCTGGTCCATAGCGTTTTAATTCTTTATACAATGTTTTGGGGTGAAAGCGGTTTTTCAGCCAACGTTCCAGATAGGGGTGTGCTGTTTTCCATAAGTCGAGTTCTGGGTAAAGTTGACGGCCTAAACCTTCGATATTTAATAGAGTCTTTTGTAGTAAAACCAGTTGGGGTTGTACTTCCATGTTGAAGCGGCGAGCGGTATTGAATAAGCTAATGAGTACTTTGCCGAAAGAAATTTCTGCTAAAGGCTTTTCAAAAATAGGTTCACAGACTGTTCTGACGGCAGCTTCAAATTCACTGATCTTAGTATCTTTGGGAACCCAACCACTTTGTACATGCAATTCTGCTACCTGCCGGTAGTCTCTTCGAAACATTGCAAGCAGGTTGCGCGCTAAATAGTATTGGTCTTCTCTCGCGAGTGAGCCCACAATTGCCATGTCAACCGCAATATATTTAGGTAGGGATGGGTGCTCAGTGCTGACAAAAATATTACCCGGGTGCATGTCCGCGTGGAAAAAATTATGCTCAAAAACTTGAGTGAAAAATATTTCAACACCGCGTTCCGCTAATTTTTTCATGTCTGTTTGTTGGGCTTCTAAAGCCGTAACATCAGTAACTTGAATGCCATAGATGCGCTCCATCACTAGTACATGGCGATTGCAGTAGTCCCAATAAATTTCTGGGATGTAAAGTAATGGCGAATTTAAAAAATTGCGACGTAATTGTGAGGCGTTAGCCGCTTCTCTTTGCAGGTCTAACTCGTCAAATATTGTGGTGCGATAATCTTCGATGATAGCAACAGGTTTAAGTCTTGGGCCGTCAACTAGCCATGACTCCAATCGTTTGGCAATCCAAAGCAAGAGTCGTATATCTTTGTGAATAGTTTTTTCTATGCCGGGGCGGATGACTTTAACAACAACTTCTTGCCCGTTTTTTAGGGTGGCCGCATGCACTTGTGCGACGGATGCAGAAGCTAACGGTTTATTGTCAAACGTAGAAAATAATGTTTCGATCGGTTGTCCCATTTCGCTTGTGACTATTTTGCGAAAATGCTCGGGTGAAAAGGGCGGGACATTATCTTGAAGTTGGTCGAGCTCATTAATAATGTCGGATGGAATCAAATCGGGTCGCGTTGATAAGAGTTGTCCGAATTTAACAAAAATTGGCCCCAACTCTTCACAGGCCATTCGTAATTGTTGGCCTCGGTTGTTAAAGCGATTCGGGAATAAAGAAAAAATAACTCTTGCTAACCAAGGAAGTTGGCTGGGGAGTAATGTATCGAGTCGGTAGCGGCAGCACGTATAAAAAATGGCTATCGCCCTGAAAAAAACAGTCACTCGCTGGTTTCCTTATTGTCATTGTTCTCTTTTTTGAATCGATTGAATAACTGAGTGGCGCGAGCGCTTAGTCTATCAACATCCATTGCTGTATCACTTACAGCGGAATAAAAATCTTCCAGTTCTGTTTTACTTGGAATTGCGCGTAACTCTTCCGTTAAATATTCTTTCAATAGGCGTAACTGTTCTTCCTTTTGATTGTGAGTCCATGAAATGCTTCCACGAAAGGTTTTCATGGCCAGAGGGCCTGCAATATCACCAAGAACGTTACTGATGGCATCTTCCCAGTCAATATCTAATTGTTGCAGTAGCTGTTGCCATTGCTGTAGTAAGCCAACGCTACCGACCAATTCAACACCACTATTGGCAAGGTTGGTAGGTTGCTTGAGTAATGATAGTAATGCCAGTGGGGAGCCTTTTAATTGCGTTGCGACTGGGCTCTCACAATATCCCATTATGCGGACACCGTCTTCGGTCCCATGGCAATATAATGTGATTGCTGGTGCTGTTGATTCGATCGCTAATATGTCAGTAAGCGTACTCAATTGTTGCTTGCTGGCAGGATCGTAGCGCAAAGCAGTATTAATGACGGCTTCGATGGCTGATGTTAATACGGTAATCAGCTCGATATTAGTGTGCCCAGACTTCATGCTAAGGTTTGATTCCTTTATGCAGGGCAACCACGCCTCCAGTCATGTTGTAGAACTCAGTATTTGCAAAGCCTGCTGAGTTCATCATATCTTTGAGAGTATCTTGGTCGGGATGCATCCGAATGGATTCTGCCAGGTAGCGATAACTGTCGGCATCATTGGTGATCAATTTCCCCATCAGTGGGAGTAAACGGAAAGAATATTGGTCGTACACCTTCTCCAGCATGCTGTTTTGGGGTTTGGAAAACTCGAGTACTAAAAGTCGTCCCCCCGGTTTTAACACGCGCAGCATTGAGCGTAAGGCCAAGTCTTTATCCGTCACATTGCGCAAACCAAAAGCAATCGTAATGCAGTCAAACGTGTTATCGGCAAAAGGTAGGTATTGAGCATCCAGTTGAGCGTATTGCACATTACTGTTAACGCCACGGTCGATTAAACGATCCCGCCCCACATTTAACATGGATGAGTTGATATCAGACAATATCACTTGTCCTTTATCGCCCACCAGTTTGGAAAACTTGTAGGCTAAATCACCGGTGCCTCCGGCAATATCAAGTACTTTATGGCCTGGGCGTACGGCTGATACCTCAATAGTAAAACGCTTCCATAATCGGTGAATGCCGCCAGACATCAGGTCGTTCATTAAATCATACTTACCTGCGACAGAATGAAAAACACCAGCGACTCGTTCAGCTTTATCCTCAACGGCGACTTCTTCAAAGCCAAAGTGCGTTTTTTGGGTAGCGTGTGTTGGGTTTTCTGTTTTTGCAGGCGTTTCGTCTATCATCAGCTTCACTTTATCGTATATTGCAATGGCGCTATTGTAACCGTTGGCCCTGTTTTTGTCTTTGTTAGGCTAACGTAAGTTAGCCATTGGGTCAGGGTTATATAAAGTAGTTTGCCTATTAGCGGAAAGGGCTGATCTGGTAGCAGGGGTTTCGCAAGTACTATTAGATATGTGATAAAGCGCTGCCGCGTACATTGTTTCCATTGGGTCAGCAAAAGGATGAGAAGTATCATCCGTCGCCAGACAAATAGGGTCGATGCCATCGAAATATTCTCCATTGCCTAACTCATTTACCACGTCGAATGTAATGGGGTTTAGTGTTTTGTCTGCAAAATTAAAACCGACAGAGCCCACAGGTTTGCCGCACGTTGTATCACCAATGGTAATGACATCCACATTGATCCCCGCCATCGCATTAATCACCAATTCACTTGCAGAGCAAGTACCAGGAAGTGTCAGTACATATAAACGATTTAAATTAAGTGAGTTGGTTAGCGATAAAAAGTCGAAGGCTTGATTTTGCCGGGTATGCTTATCATTCCATTCAAGCCGTGCAACATCAGAATCTATTCCATTAATGCCAACAATATAGGAGGCGAGTTCTTGTGCGGTGGTGACTCGACCGCCACCGTTATAACGCAAATCCAAAACCAGCTCATCAATATCGGCTTGGGCAAAGGTCGTAAATGTTGTTGCAAGCTCATTTTTGGTGGGTTCAATAAAACTGGAAAGCGCTAAATAACCAATATCGACTCCATTATGATTTTGAATATCGGTAGTGAGTACGGTATTCATTCTGACAAGGCCAACATCCAATACGCGTACGATCCTGGCGCCTTGTCTATTTATGTCCAGTGTAATGGTATTGCCAACGCGTGATGACGAAACAATTATGTCGCCCCGTTGTATATCAGATCTTCCCGCGGCGGAGTCATCAAAAACATAAATGACGGTATTGGTAACTGCTTGCTGAAAAAAGCCCAGCCCTTGGTAAGTACCTTCTTCAAAAAAGTTTGACTGTGCTGCTTGATCGGCAATATAACTGAATCGATCTGATGGAATCGTCAAGGCTGCGAGCATGGCTTCTGCTGAATCATAGGCATTGATATCAACAGTGGATGGTAGTTGATCGTAATATAAATAATAATCACGCATAACATCCAGCACAAATTGCTTTTGTTCTGTAGAGCCAGTATTGGAACCATTGCTTCCACCACCCCCACCTCCGCAAGAGAGCAGAGTGAAGGGAAGCATTAGAAAAATAATCATTTTTTGCGTGATGATTTGCATTCGTTACTATCCATTTAAATACGGGCTAATATTTTTTGCTTGGCGGGTATTCTTGTAGGGCAGACTTTTAAACTAGAATCTCTCCCATTGATTGCCCCATTAATACTGGAGATTGTGCTTCAAGCGTTTCAGTCCAATCGGCAACACCTTCACCCAATAGAACGATAGCGGTTGAACCCAATTTGAAACGGCCCATTTCGTCGCCTTTTTCAAAGTTGATTGGCGTGTTATTGCCTACGTTATAATCCCATGTGCGAATTTGTTTCTTAATGGGGGTGACTAAACCTGCCCATGTCGTTTCGATGCTGGCAACAATCATTGCACCAACAAGGATGACTGCCATTGGTCCCGCGGTAGTAGAAAAAAGGCAGACAACGCGCTCGTTACGTGCGAATAACCGAGGTACATTTTCTGCAGTCGTCTCGTTCACAGAAAATAAATCGCCGGGTACATGAATCATTGACTCTAGTGTGCCCGCTAAAGGCATATGGACGCGATGGTAATCTTTAGGCGACAGGTAGACTGTGGCGAAATGCCCATTTTGGAACTTTTCTGCATGGGCTTTATCGCCACCCACTAACTCCTGCAAGCTGTACTCTTGTCCTTTGGCCTGAAAAATACGCCCATGTTCTATTTTGCCCAGCTGGCTGATGCAGCCGTCAGCCGGGCAGGCGATAGCATTAGGCTCGTCACTGATAGGGCGTTGTCCCTCAGCCAGAGGACGAGTAAAAAAGTCGTTAAAGTGCTGATAGCTCTCCGGGTCAGGGTTGGCGGCAATGCTCATGTCGACCTTATAACGTTTAATGAACCATTCGATTAGCGGCTTTTTGATCCAGGAGACGGTGCATTCAGCAAAGAATCCGGCAACGTGAGACAATAAATGTTGGGGAGCAAGGTGTTGAAATAGAACAAATAAGGCAGTTTTCATAGACGTTATCAGGACAATGATCAGGCTAGTGGCAGAGTAAAAGTATTATTGGCCGGGCATTGTAGCGGAATGAATCAGGATTCACACTGCTTGAGTGATTGTAAAAGCTGTTTACCAATGGCTTTGAATTGCTGTTGTTTATTGTTATTCCATTGATGATGATCGCAGGCGATGATTGCGTAAGGCTTACCTTGATGGAACAAGGACATTAAGCCGCAGGGGCGCGGTTGCCAATACTGGGTAATTGCCGAGGGTAGTTGTTGAGTAATGCGCGTTAACTGAGCAGAGTCTATTGATAAGGCCATAGGCTTTTCGAGTAAGGCTTTCAGTAGTTGACCACAGTCTTTAAAATCGATATCAAGTGCTGCTATTTCCTGTGAATTTCCCTGGTTTGAAAAGCCATAGCTAAAAGGTACTTGCAGGCGTTGCCCCGCTATTTTGAAGATCATGCAATGTTCAACTTTTGTGCCCTCTGTTAACGCTTCTAGGGCCAATTGCAGGCAGGTGTGAGAATGCCGAGCCTCTCCGAGCTGTAATAAGTATTGTTGAACAATGGCTGCCGTATCGGTTGATTGCTTCTCTGATAGTTCTCTATGCAGACCACGATAGCGATAGAGCGGTGTAAATTGACCGCTCATCGAGCTAGGTAATTGAATCGTATTGGCTGCTTCAATAATGGCATTGTGCAAGGCTTCTTCAGTCATATTGAGGTGGCGTGCCAATAGCGTTGAGTAGCGTTGTGCGTGTTTCCCGTTCCAGTCAAGATACATGGCGAGCACGTAATGATTGATGAGGTAAATGCCGGTTTCGGGGGAATATAAACGATGCTTTGCCGGTTTATCCTGTTTTACCCAGTCTGATAATTGTTTGGGGTCAATACACCGTGCTTTGCTCCAGAATGCCTTGTCTTCACTAAAATCAATGGCGAGTGACTTAAGGGTCGTTTCAGGTAATGACAGGAATTTTGGCGTATTCTTCAGTAAGCTACGTAATGAAAACCCCAATTTTTTCTGGCTCAGAGGCTCTAATGCTTGCTGTTTTTCACTGGCAAGGGTTTGTCCTTGTTGCATCAATTTAGGAGCTGCTTTCCACATGAGCCACAAGGGCGCATTAAAAAGCAGGCAGGGCAGAAAAAAGCGTGCGCCACGAGTGCCATGTTTTTCAGGCAATAAACGGCTACCAAGTTGTGCGGCAAACAGGCTGGCTGATAGTAACTCTCGTTGGCCTTTATAGGCTGCTTTCTCTTTCGGCGACTCTTTAATGATTTGTTTTATTTGCTGTGTGCCCAGTAGCCCTATTAAATGGACTAGTCCTTGTATATTGCTGTCTCTCCCCTTTAGTTGTTGAATGACCCTTGTGTGGAGCTTGAGGCATAAAGCCGGGTCTTGACCAACCAGTGCCGCCAGCCGTTCAGTTGAAGACGCTGGGTCAGACATTTCTTTAAGGATTTTCTGGGTGACATTGCTGTCGAGTGGCAGAGTGTAGCCTGGTAATTTAGAGAGCCACACTGCCAAGCGTGTATTTCCCTCAGATGTCTTTGGGGTGGCTTTTTGTTGGGGGTGGGCCTTAAGCAGGCTTTGAGCATTCATGACTTATACTATAGATCACAATTGTGATGGCTTACGAATTAAATCTAATAGCTAGTACATGACGCCTGCTTTGATAGGCGCCGCGAAATCACAAATAGTTTGGCACTGAAAAACTTGATAACCAAAAAAACAGAATAAACATCTGGAATATTCACAAAAGCTTTCTATACTGGAAAGTATATGCTGGGTTTTTAAGATGCGACTTTTATATTAAAAAACAGCTAAAGTAATCTAAGGTTGTAAATATGAAAGTAAGTCAAATATTAAGTATACATGTAATTGTGGTAGTTATACTAATGATCACTCCTGTGATTGCATTAAAATGGGTAAGCATTAAGAGTCAAGATGCTTTACAGAAAAATAACGAAATTTATTCCTTGGTATTGGTGGAATTACGTCGCATTGATGGCTCACTTAAGAATTCTAGATTTCATGCCTATGCGGGTTTTATGCATGATAAAAACTTAAGTGTTGCTGGTTATCATGCGCACCCTTTTCAACTACACGTTGATGTTGTAAATAATGAATTAAAATCAGCTAATGAAAGATGGAAAGCCATTTTAAGCAATATCTCTTCGTCTAACACATACTACGAAGAAATACTGTCTCTGAAGAGTCAGTACGATGATTATATGTCTGCAGGCAGCAAACCCGTTGTAAAAGCTCTTCAAGAAAAAGACTGGGATTCAATAGTCCGATTTGTTACGGCTGCTATACCTCAATATGCGGATTTCTCTGACTCTATACAGCAGTTACAGGATCAGATTACCCAGCAAGCGGAAATAGCCTATGAAAGCTCTCAAGAAGAGCTTTCAAAGCTGTCATTCTCTTTGATGGTCCTATATGCGCTGTCAGCATTAATTTATGTTGTGTTTTCGTTTTGGCTGAAACGCAAAATAATTACTCCTTTGCGTGAAAACATTCAAGTTGCTAAAAAAATTTCGCAAGGAGACCTAACATCGAATACCCTTATGAAAACAAATGATGAATTTGGCGCGCTATCAAATGCGATGGAAGTGATGCGCAAGCAGCTTTCTGAAATGATTCATCATATTATATTAGAATCAGATCATGTAGGAAGCTATAGTGAAAAATTAAAATCTGCTTCGCAAAGAGTAGCTGAAAGTATTCAAAATCAGATGCTAGGTCTTACGACAGCCGCTTCATCGTTAGAAGAGTTATTGGTCAACATTGAGAATCTGAGTGAAAATGCAAAAAACACTAATGAAAAAGCGGAATATGCTGAAGATGCTGCGACACAGAGCATGGCGCGAATTAACGATACAGAATCTGGTGTGCAAGTAGTATCAACACGACTAACCACTACTAGCCAACAGATTGAAGAGCTTTCGGAGCAAGTAAAAGAGATTAGTAGCATTACTGGTGTAATTCAAGATGTAGCTGCACAAACAAATTTATTAGCTTTAAATGCTGCAATTGAAGCTGCTAGAGCTGGGGAGCAAGGTAGGGGGTTTGCTGTCGTTGCAGATGAAGTTAGAAATCTTGCCGCAACGACTACTCAGTCCGTAGATAAAATTTCAGTGATGATTACTAATATACAAGCTAACTCGTCACAGACTGTTACAAGCATGGAAGATAGTTGTAATGAAGCAGAAAAAGTAGTAAGCACAGCAGGAATTGCTAAAGGATCAATCCATTCAATTAACGAAGCAACCTCAATACTCAAAGACCTTATTTCTGAAATTACTCGTTCATTACTCGAACAGAAAGCATCATCAAACAACTTATCGAAAAATGTAGACTCTGTCGCTGAGCTTTCTCGCCAAAATAATGAGTTAGTCGAACATGTGTCAATAATGTCCGATGACTTAACGAAAACATCTGAAAAGCTAAAAGTATCAGTTTCTGGGTTCAGAATCTAAACCACTACACCTATAACTTAACTTTTGCGCCACTTAAGACATAAAAAACCTACTAATATAGTAGGTTTTCGCATTAGGATAAGCTGAAAAATTGATTTACTTATTGGCTTCTAAATAACTTACCACTTCATCCGCATTAGTGACTCGATATAACGGCGCACCTAAGCCTCTAAGCGCTTTATTTGCCTTGTAGAATTTCGGAGTAAATACAAAGCCTGAATGTTTAATCGAATCTTTAAAGCTTTTTCCAATAAAAATATCGACACTACCATCCTTATGTACCTTAGTTTTAATCGATCGATTTTTATACTCATACTGTTTAACTTTACCTAAACAATGCGACTCAATTTCTTCTGGCGTAATTAGGCAATAGCCTTTATTGCGTAAGAATCTTGCACGTGAATAAGCAGGCCAAATGAAAAAGTAAACAATACTTAATATTATTGGCGTAGAGAAAAGTGCTATCCACCAATTGATATCGGAGGGTATATCACGGTCAAAAAGACTGTACAATAATAAATAAAGTACTGACAAAATAATGATCGACCACAAAGAAAAAACTATCCCTCCTATTTTCTCAATAAGCAAAAAATAGAATCGGCCATTATAATTAATATGAGTAGTCGATATTGCGCTTTTCATAATCTAAAAAACCTTTTCTGCTATATTCCAAGCATATTGAAACTCCACCGACACAGCGAACCCAGCGCCTCCGACACCTCCTAAGTAATGACCCGTATTGCCACCCGTAAACATAACTTCCCACTCTATACCAACAATAAATGTACCAGAAGCGTTAAAATCACCCCCCCAGCCTGTTAATCCTTCGCGAGGGCCATTATAGTAGAATGCACCAACAGTAGTGGATAGTCCTACCGTTGCACCAGCAGCTAGACCAGCAAAGCCAATAACAGAAAAGCCTTCTTTATCAAGAGCAAGAAAAAAACCTACAACACCACCAAGGCCAAGGGTTTTTGTTATTTCCACCATCGCGCCAACGGTATTCCCACCTACAATGTCATCCCAACCACTTCTAATTGAGTCGGATAAAATATCAATGATTTTCTCTTCTGGGACTTCCACATGCTCCGCGACTTCGCCCAAATTTTCCTTAGCGAACTTCACCGCCTTAGCAATATATTTATCTTGCTCAGATAATGTACCCTCATCTTCATTGATCGAAAATTGGGCTGTATATTGTGCGACGTCAACAGGACAATATTTAACAGCAATAGGGTGAGGTAATTCACCCTTGCGGACAATATCATTGGCGTAAATGGCTGTTGTTTTAAAGTAATGCTCTGTCCAATGGTCCATATATAACCTCCCTGTTATTTTTTAGTATTTGTCGCCGTATCAAAACCAACAGAGATAGGCGCAGCAGCATTACCATCTTCGTCGTAAGGGATATACTTCACTTCCATTTCCACAAAGCTTAAAGTAATTTTTTCGTGTGGACGATTGATACTTTGGGATTGAGCCGCAAAAGAATAGTCGCTCATTAAGGCGTTTTTCAGAACCAGCTCTAAAAAAACATCTGAACCACTGCCCGCGCCGGTTTTTGTGAAGTGAATGGTGACGTCTTTACCAGTACCACAGCATGACTCTAGAAAAGCTTTCGGCGTAGCATTATCCGTATATTTGGTAATGACTAAATCTTTGATTTCCGTATTACTGGACTCCCTGTCGCCCTTGGTCGAGGTAGCAGACGTTATCGCACGCGATATATCGTAACTACAACTTAACACATCCATCCAACCCTCGTGAGCTTGGTCTGAACATTCCCCTTTAATACCATCGTAATTAACATAAATAGACATAACTAATAGGTTTTAATAGCTGTTATTTGTCCCTATACCCTGTCGGTGTATACCAACAAACAAACCGATCGGAAGGCTATAATAATTTACCAAGGGCAGCGAATAATGCTCTATCAAATCGTGAAGTAGTTAGCATAAAAAGGGGAACTATTTACGTCTCTTTTTTATAATGTAGAACTGTGCGCCACGTCAGCGGCGCTTCGCTTTTTTAATTCGTGCGCCTTTGGTACATGGTTGATAGAAGCCCTTTAAAAACTGTTGTAACTAATGGCTTGTATCGGCTAGTAATAAATATCTGATACTAATGTTGGCAGGGTAATGCTAAATGCTCTAAAGCCTTGCCTTTGAGTGTAAGGTGGTTTGTTGAAAACAGCAGCTAAAGTGCTGTTTTCCTAGAGTAAGCGTCACGCTATAAAGGGAGTTAAACGATTATTTATCTCGTCAATTATTAGATCCATGGCCTTCACAATGTAGAGCTATTTACCATAAGAACCGGTTAACGAAGATGATACAGTTCATACTCAATCGCCATACAAATATATTCCACCCACACGCCGAGTTGCTGTGTGCTTTCTTTCTCGTGAAGCAAGTCAATGATAGATTTAAAATACACAAGGCTATTATTGATAATGTCCTTGGCATGATCATTCATCGGCCATTCAATCGTAATAAACAATGACTGGATATTATCCAACGTTGTCGATGCTAAAAATAAATCGACATCATCACCATATAACTCTTGCAAGGTGAGGGATACGTGGGACAATAAACTTACACAATATGAAAAGGTGTTTTTTGGGGAGTCTTTTATTGCTGGATTGAGATTAATAGTGGGGGCTGTGTTCAGTATCGGTGACACGGGGTTGAGTGGTTTTATCATTTCAAAGTCCTTTATTTCCATTGAATAGTTACAACACATCAGTAATCCACCCTTAAGGTATTTAAAGGTGGACAGGAGGGTGATAACAGTTCCGAAGTTCTGCTCCGAGTATTTCCCGAAAGTATTGTATTCCTCAGACCTCCCGTCCATGACGACGAGAGATAGCGAATTTCAGACATAAAAAAACCGCAGCACTACCTAACTACGGTTTGTCTGCTTCGAAGGAGTTATCACGCTCCATGTGTGAAGAATACCCTCCTAACCCCTGATGTCAAGTAGTCCTTCTATTGGTAAATGATATTACTCAACAAACTAAATATTAAATTAGGCGCCATTTTGTTCATTGATACTGAGGGGCTGGTATTGAGCATTTTCAGAGATATCGTCTAATTTTCACCACTGCTACTAGCGCGCAATGCTTCGTAGCTGGCCATTCGATAATCGCTGATATGGCCATCTTCATGGGCCTGGTGGATGGCGCAGCCGGGCTCTTGCCTGTGTTTGCAATCCCGAAATTTACAATGCCCGATAAAAGGGCGTAGCTCGGTAAACCCATAGAGAATCTCTTCCGCATCCATATGCCAGAGGCCGAATTCACGTATGCCGGGTGAGTCGATAAGGTGCCCGCCATCTGGAAAATGGAAGAGTTGGGCCGTCGTCGTCGTATGAGTCCCTTTTTGGTTATAGTCCGAAATTGCACCGACTTGTAAATTGAGGTCGGGGATTAAGCAATTAATCAGTGAAGACTTGCCAACCCCTGACTGCCCGACAAACACACTGGTATGCGTGGCTAGAAATTGTTTTAGTGATTGAAGGCCTTCATCGTCACTCTCTTCGCTCACTGTTGACGCGGTAATTACCTCATAATTTAAGTGTCGATAGAGCTGAATAAAATCATCAATCGTTGCTTGGTTCTCTTCGTTGACTAAATCCATCTTATTGATCACGAGAGCCGGTTGAATACCGACGGATTCGGCGGCGACCAAATAGCGATCGACCAGTTGGGTATGAGGTTTGGGAATCGGGGCAATTACAATGAGTACGCGATCAATATTTGCCGCGATGGTTTTCAGTTCACCGTAAGGGTCTGGGCGTGATAATTCAGAATCTCTGGGCTGTATAGCAACTACCACACCGGTTGGGTCGCCATCTCGCCAGACGACACGATCCCCAGTAACCAAGGAGCCCAAGTTAGTGCGAAAGTGACATCGACGGCGTTGAGGCGTTTTTTCGCTGGCACTCTCGTTGGGTATTTTGGCGTTGACCTCATTATTAAGTTTTGTAGATAAGCTTTCCACTTCTACCTGAGTGCCATAATGAGCAATGATAAGCCCTAATTGCTCGGGGCCTAGTTGGCTGCCTTCTATACCGGTAGCTTTACCCTTGCTATCTTCGCCCATGATTTGAGCGTCTCGTTTGGCTGCGCGAGCAGAGCGTTCTTGCTGAATTTTTTCAATACGCCAGGCCTGGCGTCGTGATAATTTGCGCTTGCTCATGGTAATTGGCACATATAAAAGAGATTCACTAAGATATTTCGCGGTAGAATAACGCAAAAACACCGAAGATACATTTAATCACTGAAAAACGAGCCAGAATACAATGAATGAGAACAACCTGATTTGGATTGATCTTGAAATGACCGGCCTTAGCCCGGCAGATGATGTCATTATTGAAATTGCGACCATAGTGACTGATAGCGACTTGAATATTTTGGCCGAAGGGCCAGTTCGTGCGATACATCAATCCGATGAGCGTCTCGACGGAATGGATGAATGGAATACTAATCAACATGGAAAATCTGGCCTGACTGAGCGCGTGCGTAGCAGTAAGATAACAACCGAACAGGCCGAGTCGGAGACCATTGAATTTTTAAAACAATGGGTGCCAGCAGGTAAATCGCCGATGGCAGGTAATTCTATTTGTCAGGATCGCCGCTTTTTGGCGAACTATATGCCAGCACTAGAAGAATATTTTCACTACCGCAATTTGGATGTCAGCTCGGTTAAAGAATTGGCTAAGCGCTGGCAGCCTGAAGTGCTTAAAGGTGTAAAAAAATCCGGTGCGCATTTAGCCATGGATGACATCAAAGACTCGATTGAAGAACTAAAGCATTACCGAGCCACTTTTTTTAAATAACAGATTGCGTTAAGCACGTTTTAATAAAACCTGTTTGCCTGTCTTTCAAAAGGAATAAAAAGGAATGCTAGTGATATGTATAGCCTAATGTTAATAGCTGTCGGTGTGGTTATTGTTAGCCACGTGGCCTTTATGGCAATGGAAATGTTTTTTTGGTTGCACCCTAAAGTGCGCAGAATTTTTGGCAAGACAGAACAGCAAGCACAAGACTCAAAAGTGCTTGCCGCTAATGTGGGTTTATATAATGGTTTTTTGGCTGCAGGCTTACTTTGGGGTTTATGGATTAATACGCCGGGTGTACTCACCTTTTTTCTTGTGTGTATTGTTATTGCTGGTGTTTATGGTGGCTTAACCGCTAAGCGCTCCATTCTCTATATTCAAGGCTTGCCAGCAATTATCGCGTTAGCATTAGTTTGGTTTTATTTCTCTTAACTGTGCTTCTTATAACTTCTCTTAATCGTTTTTAAGATAGCTTTGCTGGGTTTTTAATTTTTCTTATGCGTTTTTTGGGATTTTCCAAATTATTCCGCTGCTGTTTTAGCGCCCATGTAATATGTTCTTGCACCATTGCGGATGGAAAGCTTTGTCGTTTTTCTAAAGCATTAATATTTTCATGTGAGGGCGAGGCATTACCAATGCCAATGGCTAAGTTTCGTAGCCAGCGCTCATAACCAATGCGGCGAATCGCTGAGCCTTCAGTGTTTTTCAGATATTCCTCTTCGGTCCATGCAAATAAGCGCAGTAAATCGGCATCATGTAATTCGTGGCGTGGTGAAAAATCTTTTTCTGTCGTAGGTTTTGCAAATTTATTCCACGGGCAAATGAGTTGGCAATCATCACAACCAAAAACGCGATTGCCCATCGGCTCGCGAAACTCTTCAGGAATTGCACCTTTTAACTCAATCGTTAAATACGAAATACAACGTGTGGCATCTAATTGATAAGGCGCGACAAAGGCATCCGTCGGGCACACTTTTAAACAGGCTTCGCAATCGCCGCAGCGATTGTTAATATGAGGTTCGTCAACCGGTAAGGGTAAGTTTGTTATTACCTCGCCTAAAAAAAACCAACTGCCAGCGGTATCATTCAGCAATACGGTATGCTTACCTATCCAGCCTAGCCCGGCTTTTTCAGCAAAGGCTTTTTCCAGCACCGGCGCGCTATCCACAAAGGGGCGTTGGTTAATTGATGAGTCGATCATCTCTTTTAATTCATCGTGTTCAGCGCAATACGTTTCAATTTTTTTTGCTAATGTAGCTAAGCGCTTACGAATTAATTTGTGGTAATCTCGGCCCAAGGCATAGCGAGAAACGTAGGCTTTGTCTGCCTGTTTTAAAATTTTTACTTGTTCAGTGTTTTCAGGAAAATAATCCATACGCACAGAAATAATACGCAGCGCATTGGGTACTAATAATTCGGGCGTATTGCGTTGTGCTTGATGATTGCGAATCCATTCCATCTCCCCGTGATAACCTTTATCAAGCCACTGTTGTAAGTGCTCACTGTGTTGGCCGGGCTCAGCATCAGTAATCCCCACTTGCTGAAAGCCCAGCTCTCGTCCCCAGGTTTTAATCTGTTCAGCTAAAGCATTCAATGGGGAGGTTTGTAATGTTATTTTTTGCGCCATAAAAGAGATGATACAGAAATTGACGGAGTAAAAGTAAAAAAACGAATGCGTTATTTTACAGTGTTAATAAAATTGTATGGGGCTATTTAATCGTTGGCATTATAATCGTCATACTTGCAATCTAGAATGACTTATCTTATTCTCATGCAACAAAATATAGCTAGGGATGGCAAAGCAATAACCTCTAGCGTAAAAAAACCGACTAAATAAGTCAGGTAATAATTAAAACAAAGCTCAGGGGTAATCATGGCTTTCTTGCGTCGCCTTTCTCTTCTCGTTTCTTCTTTTACTTTTATTTTAGCCAGTGCATTGGCTCATTCCATCAATATCGATACTAACCGTTACGATATTTATTTTGGTGATGTGAATGGCGATGGCTTTGAAGATGTGTACTTTCATGGGAAGGAACTGTTTGTTCCGATTGCTGGTGATATCTTTATCCCACTGATATTACCGCCTTCTGATGGTTTTGCGTTGATTCGTAATTCTAGAACTCAAACGGTTAATGGTTCCGCTGGGTTCAGTGATTATTGCGGAGATATTACTCATACATATCATCAAATAATAAGAGAAAATGGTGTATCGGATCCAGAGTTTATTGATTTAGACGAAGCTGATATAGCAGGTTTTAGGGCGGCTGTTGACGGTGTTGATTATGTTGGTGGCGATTTTAATGGCGACAACGGTATTGATTTCTTGTTGCGCAACTTGGGTGCTGGTGACGCTAATAATACGCAGCTTGTCTCTTCTTCGCCTGGTAACTGTAGCCATGTTTACAATCAGGTAGTGGTTGAAGGTGGCGCTCTAGCAATTACTTTAGCTTCCACATCAGGCGATACTGTTCCTCAAATACTACAAACCTTTACGAGTAGTAGTTTTGCAGTGGCAAATATTAATACTGCCGCTATCTCCATCCAAGATGCTGATCTGGACGGTCGCGATGATATTATTTTTAATAGTGCCGGTGAGCAGACGGTATGGTTTGCGCAAGCAAACGGTCAAATCGATACGACTCAATATCAATCTGGAAATAACTTTCTTAAGCCCCCTGCATATACCGGTACCAGTGCAGGTGCATTTCGTGTCGCAGAAAGTGGGGCAGCCACTTATTCGATGGAGTTGCCGGTGCTTGTTGGTACATCAGGCGTGCAGCCAGCGCTATCAATTAATTATGCCAGTAATGGCGGTAATGGCTTACTGGGTAGAGGCTGGTCTTTAGGCGGTTTATCATCTATTAGCCGTTGTCCAAAAACGCGAGCAACAGATAGTGAAGTCTCGCCTATTCGTTGGAATGCGGATGATCGTTTCTGTATGGATGGGCAGCGTTTAATTGTTACCCGCGGTAATTATGGCGCCCCTGGGTCATTGTATAAAACAGAAATTGATTCCTATGTGAAAGTGATGGCTGTTGGCGGTAGTGCGGGTAGTCCAGCGTATTTCAAAGTATTACGAAAGGATGGCTCTGTCAGCTTTTACGGAGAGTCTACTGATTCAAAGTTAATGGGTGGTAGCCATGTTTTATCATGGGCTTTGAGCCGAAGTGAGGATAGTGTAGGTAATCAGGTTAACTATATTTATAACAATAGCCCTGGAGAGCAGCATATAGAATTCATTCGTTATGCGTATGGAGATAGCAGCACTGATTATCATGCAGAAATTCAGTTTAATTATGAAAGCCGCCCTGATGATACCAGTGGTTTTGTGGGTGGTTACTTGTTTTCAACAAGCGAGCGCCTACGTTCTGTCGATATTCGTAACCAATCCAATGGGGCATGGGCCACATTACGTACCTTTAATTTTATTTATGATCGAATTGGTCTGAGCAATCCGGCTAGCTTACTCAGTGCTGTGCAGGAATGTGTCAGTAACGGCAATTGCTTGCCCGCGACAAGGTTTGATTGGCAAAAGCCGGAAGCTATGGCGTCTTATGAGCCTGCTTCACAGCTTCATGGCTTTGACCGTAATTATGATTTGATACTTGATCGTCGCTTTTTGGATGTAAATGGCGACGGTTATATGGATATGGTGGTTCTTAATCAGAATGACTCCGGGACGATTCGACGCACAGATAGATATGCCATTCGTTATTTTATTTCGGATGGCCAACAGTTAACTTCAGCTAATTTTACGAACGGTAACCATTGGTTTCATTTTACAGATGCGCCTGAGCCTAAAAGCATTTATGGCAATCATGTCAAAATCGAAACTTTGGATTACAACGGCGATGGCCATCATGACTTGGCGGTGTTTCGCTCTTTGGTCGGCCACTGGCAAATCTATTTATCGGTGCCTAATGGTAACCAGTGGCAGCTTGATAGCACACCAATTGATCTAACTCAGCTGAATAGTATTAGCTATGTGTTTGCGGATATGGACGCCAATGGCTTGGTAGATGCGGTTTCACCGAATGCCATTCATTATTTGCTGCCTGCTGCTAACCCAACTCAACAGCTACCTTATGAGTTCGCTAATGTAAGCAATATGACGTTTGCAGCGTTTGGGACGAATTCTACCTGCTCTCGTGTGGTAGGTGAAGGAGAGCCAATTGAATATTACCCGGCAACCTATGCATATCACTTTGTCTCTACTTACGGTGATATCGATGGTGATGGTGATATAGAGCTCGTTCTTAAAAAGTCAGGTAACTGCCGTAGTGGCCCTGCTTTCACTGAAGAGCTTGCGTTAGTAGAAAAGCAAGGTAACCAGTTCGCTATACTATCAACGCATAAAGATTCGAAGCGTAGAGTCGATCACGAAGCCCTTCAGCTAACGGATATTAATGGTGATGGCTTAACAGACCTTGTTCGTACGTCCAAAGAACAAAAACGCTGGTTTTTTCGTTTAAGTAATGGCAATGGTTTTGAGCCGGAGCAATATATTGGTGAAAGTTCTTTATATCGGGGGGCTCAGTTCGCTGATGTGAATGCGGATGGTCAGCAAGATTTTATTTGGCATGACCGCAATAATAACCAATTGCGTTTCCGCTTGTTTGATCAAACAGGTTTAACCGCTACACATGTGTTAAGAAGCACCAATGGAAGTCGCTACGAAAGCCACTCATTTGCCGATATCAATGCAGACCGTCGCGTCGACTATATTCGTCAATACTGGGTAGAAAGTGCAGAAACGGGCTATATCCAAGTCGCGATGGCAAGCGGTAGTTCCCAGCCAGATAATACCATTTCAAAAATCACTAACGGTCTAGGTGCAGAAACGGATATCCACTATGAGTCTATCGCTGGCTCCAGTGCCTATAAGGGTTTAGATACCGAGTTATCCTATCGGTATTCTTCCGGCAGTAGCGAGCAGCAGCAGTATGGCGATGTTTCGCAAGGTATATGGGACTTGCCATCTGGTTCTCAGAGTATGGGAATACACCAGCCGGTCTTGCCATCTAATGGCGCTATTTTTGTCGTGGCCCGTGTCGATAGCTCAGCACCGGCAGGCAGCAATACTCAGGCAGGTGCGGTTAATACGAGTGCAAAAAGCGCTATTGCTTACGAATACTCAGGTGCCCGTATTCAAGCCGGCGGTCGTGGTTTTCTCGGCTTTCAGTATTTAAAAACCGTCGACCTGCAAACCCAGATAAAAACAACCACTCTATATCGCCAGGATTATCCGTTTATTGGTTCACCTCAAAAAACGGTGACCTTTAGTCCTTCTGGCGATGTAATGCAGGAGTCAGAAAACGATTGGCGCTATAACGAAAGCCTCGGAACTGATGGGACACACTTTTATCAGCAGGTGCTCGGTCAGGTAACCGAAACGGGCTACAGTACAGCTAGTCAGTCAGGTGTTGTAACGGTCAGCACGGATCTAATCAAACAGCAAATTGTTAATAGCACAATTGATGCTCACGGTAATCCAACTCAAATAGTCACCACGCTAAATGGCTTTGGCGATAATGCATTAACTCAAACCAATACGGTGACCAATACCTATATTGGCAACGATTTAACCTTGTCAGCATGGGGCGAACCTGCCAGTTATGCCGAGTTAGGACGTGTCACTCATACATCCAATGTCACTACCCTTCATGGTGATACAGTGACACGTAATAGTGGCTTTAGCTATTACACGAGTGGTGACTTTATTGGCTTATTGCAAACAGAAACCATTGAGCCAAATGGTGCTCAAGAGGTCACGCAATCAACGACCCATTTTTACGATGAAGTCGGTAACAAAAATCGCGCAGTAACAATCGCATGGGACGGGCACTCAGTAGTCCAGCGCACAGCGCGTACAGAGTTCGACAGTACCGGCCGTTTTGTTGATGCCAGTTACAATCATTATGGTCAGCGTGTAGAAGCCGTATTGGAGCGGGACTATCGTAATGCGCCGATTCGCACAGAAAACCTGACAGGCATTATTACAACAGTAGAACTCGATGATCTGGGTAGAGAAATACGTCGATATGACGATAGTAGTGATGAGCGTGTCACCAGTGAATATTTGCGTTGTAGTCAGGTAGGTAACTGCCCTTCAGGTACAGCTTACGCTATGCGCCAGACGCTGGCGACAGGTGGTCAGAGCATTACTTATTTCGATATTCTCGGCCGTAAAATCCGCGAAGGTAGCATTAACTTTAATGGTCGATGGGTCTACACCGATATCGAATACGATAATTTAGGTCGGACACTCCGTACGTCAGAGCCATTCTACGCGAATACTGTTCCACTATGGAATCACAGTTATTACGATATTTTTGGTCAGCCGTGGCGAGTCATTGCCGCTGATGGTACCTCTGCAACGACCAACTACAATGGCTTAGCAAGCACTTCGATCAATGCATTAGGGCACCAAAAAGTTGAAACAACTAATGTGCTAGGGCAGTTAGTTCATGTGACAGATAATCTCGATGGTCGTATTGGCTACCAATACAGTATCGATAACGAACTTACGCATCTATACAGTTATGACAGCAATAACACCTTAGTCGCAACGACCTTGCTGGAGTATGACTTTTTGGGTCGTAAGATCGCGATGACTGATCCAGATAAAGGCCGTTGGATCTACAGTTACAATGCCTTTGGGGAAATGATCGAGCAGACGGATGCTAAACAGCAGAGAGTAGCTCAGCGCTACGACAGCATGAGTCGTATGATCAGCCGTACTGACTACACCAGCAATGGTGCTGTTGAAGCGCACACCACTTGGGTTTATGACAATAACGATCGTACTGGTCGAGAAGTCGATAATGCACGGGGGCAATTACGTGAGGTCATTATGGCTTCGCAAGTGAGTACTACCTGTAACAGTAGTACCACCCGCGAGTGTATGCGTTACGAGTACGATGATATTGGCCGCCAAATGGCAACGGAAGTCACTCTAGGTATCACTTCAGGTCAGCTAGGTACTTACCGCAGCTCCGTTGATTACGATACCTATGGCCGTGCAGAGCTTAGCTACGACGCCATAGATGGTGAGGTCACCAACGGTGCTAGTGCCGTAACCAGTGGTGTGCGTACCTATTACAACGTTTATGGCTATGCCTACCAAAGCAATGATTTGCAAACCGGCGAATTATTACAGCAAATTATTGAGCGTAATCAGCGTGGTCAGGTAGTCGAAGAATTAAAAGGCAACGGCGCGCGCACATACTCCCAATACGATCCTGCCAATGGCCGTTTGCTACGCCACAATACGGATGTCGTTGGTTTATTTGCGGTTCAGGATATTACCTACGCATGGGATGACATTGGCAACCTCCAATCTCGACATAATCAAAGTACCAATGCTCAAGGCGGTCAGAACAATCTGCAAGAGTCGTTCTGTTACGACGGCCTAAATCGTTTAATTAAAACGAACCCAAATACCGCAAGCACTAGCCTCTGCGGGGGTGGCGCCAGTAGTCAGGATATTGAATACACTAGTCTGGGTAATATCATTCGTAAACAAGGTGTGGGTACCTACACGTATGCTCATACTAATAATACGTCAGCCGCTAATGATGCAGGTTTGCATGCAGTAACCAGTACCAGTGATGGTCGCACCTATCAATATGATAACAACGGTAATATTACGGTAGAGCGATTAAATGGCACAGTATCTCGCACACTTAATTACACTAGCTTCGATAAACCTTATGAAATTGTCAAAGGTAACCATACAACTCAGTTTGCGTATGGTGCGGGTCGCAGTCGTTACTGGCGCGAAGATACCGATGCCAATGGTGTAATAACCACCACCTTATATCTTGGTGGTGTTGAACGTATCACCAAGTCCAATAGTACCTCCATTGAATGGAAACGCTACTTGGGGCATAGCATTTATACCGTCACTACAGATGAATTTAATAATCAACAATCCTTAGAGCGCTTATTTATTTATAAGGACCACCTTGGCTCAACCGATGTGATTACCAATAGTAGTGGGCAAGTGGTTCAGTCCATGAGCTTTGATCCTTGGGGGCAACGCCGTAATGCGACTGACTGGAATGCATTAAGCCAGAGTGCATTGGCAAGCTTTGACCATAGTAAAACTACTAAAGGGTATACCGGGCATGAGCATCTGAATGAAATTGGCCTGATCCATATGAATGGTCGCATCTACGATGCTTCGCTTGCGCGTTTCTTACAAGCTGACCCATTTGTGCAGGCGCCCAGTGATACGCAGATGCTCAATCGCTATAGCTATGTTAGGAATAATCCGTTGAATGCTACGGATCCTAGTGGGTATTTTCTAAAAAGTTTTGCTAAGAAGTTTGGTATAGCCGGTGGCGGACTTGCGTCTATCGGTCATTTTGGGGGTGCTTATCTAGTTAATCAGATCAACAGTCGCGCAGCACAAAACGATACAGTTGCACAATATGCTCCAGCCATTGCGGGCGCTGCGGCATCTGCATTCTGTGGTCCCTGTGGTATTTATGTGTCTGCTATTGTTCAGGCTGATATCGCATACTATCGTACCGGTAGCTTAACTGAAGCAACTAAAGCAGCAGCCTGGACTGCTGCAACAGGTGCTGTGTTTTACGGCGTAGGGCAAGCTTTTGGTGACGTTACACTAGCCTCTAGCTATGGTGATATTGCAGGAAAAATACTTGTGCATGGTGTGACAGGTGGGACACTTGCTCATCTTCAAGGTGGAAGCTTTGGTCATGGTTTTGCTTCTGCGGGTTTCAGTGCAGCGGTTTCGGTATCTGGTTTAGCTGGAGTAGGAGGAGAAGGAGTTTCTGTCGAGGGTGTTATCATCTCTGCTGTGGCTGGCGGTACTGCTTCTAAACTTTCAGGTGGTAAGTTTGCTAATGGTGCAGTGACGGCAACGTTTGGATATTTGTTTAATCAGGCTTCAAAGAAGAATGCACAAAAGGGGAAGCCGGGTATTGCTCCAGCGGATCCTGACCATGTTCCTCATCTTGAAAAGATGCAGCAGTTAGCTCAAGAAGCCGCTAACGAGGTTGATGCTAGTTACGATACTATCGATACTTATTGCAAGGGTAGTTGTAGATTTTTACCTTGGTTGAAACCTATGTTAAGAGGTACAGCCATTCACAGAGTTTTTGCCAATAAAGTTAGAGCGTTAAGCGTTTCCTATGATGCAGAAATCAGTTACAAAAATGGGGTGATTGTGCCTTATAGCACGTCTGGCTCCGTAAGGGCTGATGCGACCTATGGCGATATAAACCGACCTCAATTTGTTGTCGAACTTAAGACGGGTAGATTTAATTATATGTCGAGGGGTGAGGCTCAGGGCTACTTGGATAATCTACCAAGAGGAGTACCTGTTTACCCCCTAAAAGTTGATTAGAATTTTAGGTGTTAAATGCGAAAAGCTCAGCTTATTAAAAAAGTATTAAAAGAGCGGTCTGAATTTTTAAATGTAGATACATTCTTCTTTGTGAAACCCTTTGAGCATGTCTTGAGTGGGTTCTGTTGTGAAGTTACTCCGAGGGGCGCATATATTTGGAAGTTTACGTATCCTCTTTTTGATAGGTTTGATTGCTTATCATTTTTGTATAGTCAGAGGCTGGAACACCCCGAAGGCTATATTGATTTTGAAAAGGTTGACAAAAAAGAGCTTGCGGATGAGTTTTTATCACGTATAGATAAATACGTTGAAAATGCATATCAGTATTTAACGCTTGATCAATTTTGTCTCCTTTATGAGCAGCGGCCAGATCTATTGAAGCACGAGAGAGCAGAAATGGCACTTGGTTATACTATGGTTTTGCTCGGAGAAAAGGACTTGGCTGTGAAACACCTTGAAGGGGCTGTGGCTTATCTTAGAGAACCAGCCCTTTCCGAATGTCAAAATATTTTGAAGTTTGTTGACAGCGACATGGAGAGCGCAAAGAAAGCCGTTCTAGATTTAGAGCGTGAAATGAAGAGTAATATTGGTCTGGAGTAATTAAAAATGTCTATGAGCTTATTTGTAATATTGGCTTTAGAGAGTGAGCCAATGACAAGCGATCTTAATAAGGTATCAAAAGAGCTTGGTTATAATATTGAATACTCGGAAAATATCAAACTTAAAGAACGGTCGGGCTTTTTGCCTGTCGTTTTAAATTCAGAAAAGACCGGCGTTGAAGTCTACTCCTATCCGTATTCAGACCTTCCGGATGGCCTGAATAATGTAACCGAAATCTCGTTCAGCGAGCCTGTAGTGTACCAATTGAGTTTTGGTGGGAATCGGATGGAGGGGGCTGCGGCATTTACGACAGCAGCACTCCTTTGCGGTACATATGATTGCGTTGCTATTGAGGGGGAAGGTGGTGGAGTCTTGAATTTGGAGCAATTAAAGCAAGGCGCGGAGATGTTCCAGGAATAATTGAGTGCGAACCTTAAACTTAAACCCTAGCTAAGCACTAGGGTTTTTATTTTTTAGGCTTGGAAATCAAGGGGTCAGAGAGCTTGATTTTGGCAGTTTCTGATTTTAGATTTTTTGTGTAGGTTTAATGAGATATTAGTCACGTAAAGTATGATTGTGGACTGAGTATAATCATTACTCAAAGGTAATAAATTTAGGGATAATGTTATGGCGCAGCTTTTAACGCGGGAAGAGTTCAAGCAGAAGTATAATCAATATCGCCAAGATGTCTATGATCTAGTTCCAGCCAGGCTTGGCATCCCAGGAGCTAAACTAACTCCGATAACTGGCCGGGCATTAATGGCTCAAAAAAAGTGGCCCAGCAATGATAGAGTTCCGCCCAATGGTGGATGGGACTGGAATATTTGGACGCAGTATTTTAAGCAGCGGCATAAAAAATACTTTGACGTGGCACTGTGGTATGAAAATGAGCTTTGTGGTTTGGCACTTGGTAGGCTGTCTAGAAAAAATGTAAATGTTAAACTTGAGTTGGTCGAGGGTTCAACAGATAAAGTTCATCCCTTGAAAGGCCAAGTAGCTCTAACTATGCTGACAGCTATAGAGGCTTTTGGGGCAATAGCGGGGGCAGAAGAAAGCCTTATCATTGACCCTGTTCCAGGTGCTATCCCTGCTTATCAACGAATCGGATATTCACTGAGGCAAGCTAGTAAACATTTCCCTGTACATCTTGTTAAGCGGCTATAAAACTATGGAAAAGAAAGAGAATCCAGTCAAAATTCTAAAAAGTTATATAGATAAGCAAAAGAAATATAATATAAGCAAAGGTCGCAAAGAGCCGACAGGTAAAATAAACCGTAGCGATATTGGGTTAAAAGAAGATGAGCGACAACGATAGAGAACCTAAATCAGATGCTGAGGCAAAAGACCGGCTTGAAAAGTATCTAGAAAAAAGAGTCAAGGAGCTTCCTGATCATTTAGATGAGCCCCTTGGTCCACTTGCAGGCAAGCCAGAGAATCTTCCTTTCAGTAATGAAGAGGACGAAGACTTATCGCCTGAAGAAATTCGCCAAAGGTTCAAGGTTTTGAAAAATGGCAGGCACAAGGAATAAAAATCAAGGGGTCAGAATAAAAATCAAGAAAAAAATGGAAGGTTGGTTTTGATGAGTGGTTTTAAAAAATTTAATAAGGAGTGATAACAATGGCAAGGATGCCACGATTGTACGTAGAGGGATGTGCGCAGCATGTCATACAGCGGGGAAATAATCGGTCAGCGTGTTTTTTCTGTGAAGTTGATTATGCTTTTTACTTACAAAAGTTAAAGGAGGCGTCTGCTAAGCATGGAGTTAAGGTTCATACTTTTGTGTTGATGACTAATCATGTGCATATATTATTAACTCCCAGTGATCAATACGGCGTTTCCCGCATGATGCAATCTCTGGGTCGCAATTATGTTAAGTATATTAATATTACGTATCAACGCACAGGGACCTTATGGGAAGGGCGCTTTAAGTCGTCTTTGGTTGCATCGGATAACTATTTTTTAGAGTGAGTCGGTACATAGAGCTGAACCCAGTTCGCGCTAATATGGTTCAGTTGCCAGGCGAATACCCCTGGTCTAGCTATCGACACAATGCGATGGGAATTGATATTGGCTTGATTACTGAGCATGATTTATATCGTAGCTTAGGTGAAGCCAAGGCTAGTCGATTAAGAATGTATCGCGCACTGTTTGAAAATGAATTTAGTACTTCATTACTTGATGAGATTCGAGTGAGTATTAATAAAGAGTGGGTATTAGCCGAATCTCAATTTACTGAAGAAATAGAGTCCATGTTAGGTCGAAAGGTTAATAACCGAAGAATCAAGGGGTCAGAGAGCTTGATTTTTAAGTGTAAAGCTGGCTTTTGGTGGATGGCTTTAAAAAATTAATAAGGAGTAATAAACATGGCAAGGATGCCACGATTGTATGTAGAGGGATGTGCACAGCATGTCATACAGCGGGGGAATAATCGGTCAGCGTGTTTTTTCTGTGAAGCTGATTATGCTTTTTACTTACAAAAGTTAAAAAAATCTTACTTACAAAAGTTAAAAAAATCAAGGGGTCAGAGAGCTTGATTTCAGGTATGGAAATTTATCAATCTGGTTTTCGTGTAATCTCGTGTAATCAAGGGGTCAGAGAGCTTGATTTTTAAAAATGTTTTTTATGAATATAAGACAAGTTATTAATTTTCTGATTATTGTTTTGGTGTCACTTTTACTTTCTTTGGTTAGTTATTTTTTTAGTGATCAACAACCATCAAAAGACATTGTAGAGTATAGGAATTACTATGATAATTTACCTGATAGAGATGTTATTTCGTCGGATGAATATAATGAATTGAAGGAAAAAGAGAGAGAGTTAATAAAAAAATTAGAGTCTTCCAATTATAAGAAGAGATATGTTGGCCAATTCGTTGGTGCGAAGGTATTTTTGGTTGTGCTTATTGGCCTTTTTTGGATTTTAATTGCTTTTAAGTATCATTCTAAATTTACTTATAAAAGCTTGATTTTTTGTTGCTTTTTAATTTTTGTTTCAGGATATCTAATAGTTGGGGGCTTAGAGGCTATTCTTTATGCTTCAGTTTTCTATATTTCATCACTTCTTTCAAAAATTATTAAGAAATAAAATCAAGGGGTCAGAAATCAAGGGGTCAGAGAGCTTGATTTTTAAGTGTAAAGCTGGCTTTTGGTGGATGGCTTTAAAAAATTTAATAAGGAGTGATAATAATGGCAAGGATGCCACGATTGTACGTAGAGGGATGTGCGCAGCATGTCATACAGCGGGGAAATAATCGGTCAGCGTGTTTTTTCTGTGAAGTTGATTATGCCTTTTACTTACAAAAATTAAAGGAGGCGTCTGCTAAGCATGGAGTTAAGGTTCATGCTTTTGTATTGATGACTAATCATGTCCATATATTATTAACTCCCAGTGATCAATACGGCGTTTCGCGTATGATGCAATCACTGGGTCGCAATTATGTTAAGTATATTAATATTACGTATCAACGCACAGGGACCTTATGGGAAGGGCGTTTTAAGTCATCTTTGGTTGCATCTGATAACTATTTTTTTAGAGTGAGTCGGTACATAGAGCTGAACCCAGTTCGCGCTAATATGGTTCAGTCGCCAGGGGAATATCCCTGGTCTAGCTATCGACACAATGCGATGGGGATTACTATTGGCTTGATTGCTGAGCATGATTTATATCGTAGCTTAGGTGAAGCCAAGGCTAGTCGATTAAGGATGTATCGCGCACTGTTTGAAAATGAATTTAGTACTTCATTACTTGATGAGATTCGAGTGAGTATCAATAAAGAGTGGGTATTAGCCGAATCTCAATTTACTGAAGAAATAGAGTCCATGTTAGGTCGAAAGGTTAATAATCGAAAATGGGGTGGGGATCGAAAGTCTGAAGGTTTCAAGAAATCAAGCTCTCGGCCCCTTGATGATGAAATGTAAAAATCTAACTATAGAGGGAGTGAAATGAAAATACTGGTAGCACTTATAGTAACGTTGTTAAGTTCAATGAGCCATGCGGCGATTGATTGTGCAGGTAAAATAGAGAATATTTATAAGTGGAATGCAGCAGAAACATTGAGCATTCGCTTAACTTTATCTGATGGTAGTCTTACAAACTATGTTACCTTGCCAGGGAAGTCAGAAGAATCCTTGGCTTTGATGGCATATGCTTCTAATCAAGAAGTTCATATTTACATGTCAGAAAGTGATGTTGCTACATGTAATAATGGATGGAGCCACAATAGAGCATTGGTGGGCTACTTTTCTCTTAAGTAAAGAGTTGAAGGGTATATAGTTAAAGGCGTCGTAGTGATTTTTAGTGGAATCATTACGACCCCTTTTATTTAATGCAATCAATTTTTAATATGAAGGAGGGGTAAGTCGTGGATAAGAAGCTAAAGATCGCTTTATATGTTGCTTGCACAATTATCCTGGCTTATTTTGGTGTGGTCTCTCCTTTTCGTTATTCAGATAGAGTATCTAATGAATTTATATCGGATAAGATTGAGTATCATAGAAGTGATAATCCAGAATCTATAGA
This sequence comes from uncultured Pseudomonadales bacterium, assembly GCA_947487765.1. Classification (GTDB taxonomy): domain Bacteria; phylum Pseudomonadota; class Gammaproteobacteria; order Pseudomonadales; family Cellvibrionaceae; genus CANLBN01. The sequence goes on from CANKXO010000006.1 coordinate 80,460, forward strand.
TGACATTAATGATCCTATTTTTAAATCTATCATTAAGCAAGCTGATGAAGTGTCTGAAGAAACGTTTGCTAAAAAGGCATCTGTTATAACTGTTTGGGTTTCGATAGGGTTATTCCTATTTTCTTTTTTGTATAAGAAGGCGGAGCCAGTAGAGATATCTTATTTTTATTGGCCGATGTTGATTCCGTTGGCTTTTTATCCTTTTGGATTTTTATATGTGATTCCTATTGTCTTTTGGGTTTTTGGTTTTAAAGTTAGGAGAAAATTAAAGGAGTTGTAGTAATTCTCTCACTTGTTTTTTTTCTGTTTTATACTCAAGCTTGAATATGCGTGATGAATTAGAGCGCAGATATCATCAATTAAGAAAACAATCTATAAGTCTAGCTAATCAAGCTTTAATAACACCTAATGTTAAACTTACATTAGTCGATCACGTTTCTTATGCTGCGTTTAAAAAATGGAAAGACCATCCGGATAGAAGGTTAGAGTGGAATTGGCCAAGTTCATGACAAAGCTGGAAGTCTAATTACCCTAAAAGATTTGAGTGTGCCACTTGGAGTGGAAGTAATCTAATAGGTTTTTCTATGGGTAGACCAACTTATCGTTCAACCGGCTTTAGATTAGACTATATCGAAAAGTCGCCAGAAGCTAGTGAACCACATTTGGATTTAACCTATCTGGCTTTATATTCTTATGCAACGTTACTTGGCGCTACTCATGTGAAAATTATGAGTCCGATCAATAAGCAGGTGCGAGAGTGTTATGAGCACAAAAATTTTATATACGATCGTAAAAGCAATAGCTGTATTAAGAGGATCGCCTAATGTCGAATAATATTGAAAGCTTTGATGATGCGCATAAGAAAAAATTGCAAAATCTATCGAAAGAAGAAAGAGCTAAGTTGGAATTAAAAAAGTTGGCTCAAGAGATTCATGAAAATAAAGACTCCATAAAAGAGCCGAAAGGCTTGACTTCAGGTAAGCAAGGGCCGAATGGAAAAATGATTATTGATCTAGAAGAAGATTATGATGATGAAAAAAAGTAAGGTGCTAACGGAAAAAGAAAAGCAATTTACTATATTGCCAAATGAAAAAGACCCTAAGCACGCTTTTTCTATCCCTGCTTATTAACGAATCATAATAAGTAGGGTCAGGCAATAAGTAGGTTCAGGTACAACTTTCCAAATAAATAATGGGGCTATATAAATGAAAAGAAATATGATGTTTTTACTCGGGCTGTTTTTTATGGTGGGCAGCACTTCCGCTTTTTCAGGGTGGACAGTTTCTTCTCAAGTCATAAAGCTTGTGGTTACGGCAAATGGTGGTGTCAATGTTCGCCTTTCTCCCGAGCTCAGTGGCTGTACATCACAAAGTGGGTACGGCCCTCGCTATGCTTCAGTTTATCCGGATCATCCTGGCATCCAAAATATTCAGGCGAACCTTTTAGCGGCTTATATGAGCAAAACACCCGTTACATTATTTCTCGTGAGTGATGGTACCTGTCGAGTGGGGGAGATGGTATTGGGTGGCACTCATGGTGGTCAGCCAAATGAATAATATAAAAACCTAACAATAGATGGAAATAAATGATGAGTTAGAAAAAGAAGAGTGTCATTATTTGGCCTTCTCTTTTGTTGCGTCCATCTGTGGGCAATAATGGAGAGTGATAAGTTGGCTCTCTTAAGTTTTGTTGTAATGCGCGCCAAAATTTTAAGTAGAGCATAATTCACTCCTCTGAAAGTTATATAACTGATAAAATAAACTTATTTATTTGATAATAATTTTATGGATTACCTCAGTTATCTAACCCAATACCCTGACCGCTACCAAAGCTTTTCTGCTCTGACGGAACGCACGCCTAATTTGTGTCGTTATATTCGTGAACAAGAGTTATTTGATCAAGGGAATAGTTTTTTCTCGATTGGCTCTGGCGAAGGGGCGTTAGAAATCGCCTTGGCAGAAGAGTACCATAGCCCGTTTGAAGTGTTGGAACCTGTCCCTCTATTCGTTGATAACTTTAAACAGCTTGCGAAAGAAAAAGGAGTTGATAAGCAGTTAGGCGAAGTCCATCCAATACCCTTTGAAGAGCTTTCTGATTACAAGCAATTTGATCGAGTGCTATCGATACATTCCTGGTATGGCTTTGGTTTTAATAAAGAGCTGTTACAAAAGGCATTATCCATGGTAAAGCCGGGCGGCAAATTATTTATTAATATCATGTCTGAAAAAAGTCCGGTGTATGATTTGTCCAATATGAGTTATTCGGAAGGGATTGATCTTTGCGCAGAAAGTTTGTCTACCTGGGCAGAAAGTGAAGGTTTTTTACATAGCTTTGATCACGAAACGGCTGTTCGTCCGGCCAACTTATTTTTTCATGATGATGGCGGTATTACCTTGAATGCCAAAAATTTCGCTAGCTTTCTAATGGCGAGTGCCTGGGATGATTTGTCGGTATCAGAGCAGCAAGAAGTACAAGCAATTTTTCAGCGACATTGTAAAGACAATGCTGTGCATATTGTTTCTGGTTGTTTGGTTTTTGATAAACGTTAGTTTTTATTAATATTTGGGAAGAATGTTTTTGATGTTACGAATTGTGTTTTTGTTACCATTGTTATTATTCGCTTGCGCTCAACAACCGGCATCTACAGTAAATATTCTCAGTGAGAGCCCCCTTCAATTTTCAGGCAAAGGCGCTGGCGCTGGCATGATGTTGAGTTCTGCTATGGGTCCTATGGGCATTGCGATTGGTTTTGCCATTGATGAGGGTATCGCTAAAGATATCAGAGCGACAGCGTTAAAGGGCAATGTCGTTGTTGAAGAAATTCTACAGAAAGAGTTAAAAAAGAAGCCTTCTATTGTAAGCAATAAAGCCATAACCTCAATTAACATTGATCGCCATGGCTTTATCACATGGCCGGGCGGCGATGATTTGGTAATGTCACAATTTCATATCACGATTAACGATAATGAAAAAAATAGTCTTATTATTAAGTTTCCAGAGGACTTTTCTTCTTCAGAGGCATTCCTTGATGAGGCTGAAACACTCAGTGATATTAAGCAGGATTCAGATAAAATTCGTGCTCTACTCACTTATGCTGTATCAGCTACCTTGGATAGACTTATAGCTAATCCTCAATAACTTCTCATTATAGTAAGCTGATAATCACTATAAAAATAAAAAGTGCTGGTGTATCAGTGAGCCTGCTGCTCGTCAGCATGTAATGAGGTGGTTGTTATGACCGTATTTTCCAAAACTCAGAAAGGTATCGATGAAATCGAGAGAAGGACGCTTTCTCTAGATCCCAAGCTCCGCCGTTTGCTTATTATGGTGGACGGTAAAAAGGAAGAAGATGATCTAAAAAATATTCTGGGTAATGATGTCGTTGGAGAGGGAATCCAACATTTGTTGATGTTTAATTATATCGAGGTTTTGGGTGAAATAGATCCTTCGGCTGAAGTGTCCCAGTTACCCGAAAAAAGACCTGCTGATGCTTTGGAAAAAGCAAAAAATTACATGGTTAATACCTTAAGCCATTTCCATGGGCAGTATAACAAGTTAGACCTTATGCGAGCTGTTAAAGAGTGTGCGAATCATCAAGAGTTGCGAGGTCTCTATCCCGATTGGTTGCGATGCATGAGCGAAGCACGCTTAGCTGTGAAACGCATCCCCGAATTGAAGAAAGAGTTATTTAACGTTTTATAAGGTTTGTGCGTTAATTTAAGTGTGTGTGGGTTATTATTGTCTGTATCAAATAGGCTAATTACTGACTCTGCTTATGAATACTGATGATCGGCAGGCTACTATTCGTCGTGTCACTTGGGTGGGTGCCTGTATAGATGCTTTGCTTGCCTTAGTCAAAATGGTTACAGGCTGGATAGTCCATAGCCCTGCTTTGATTGCGGATGGTTTTCACTCCTTGAGTGATTTATTAACCGATGCTGCTGTTGTGTTGTTTTCTCATTGGGCGCAGGCGGCTCCTGATGATGAGCACCCCTATGGGCATCATCGCTATGAAACCTTAGGTACCGTTATTCTCGGCACTAGTTTGGTTGTTGTCGCATCGGCTATTGCTTGGGATAGTGCGCGTGCGCTGATATATGATACTTACCAACCGACAGCCAGTGGCTGGGCTATCATTGTTGCGCTGATATCCATCGTGTCAAAGGAATGGATTTTTCGTTATACCTTGCGTGCTTCTAAACAAATAGGATCGCGTCTATTAGAGGCTAATGCCTGGCATTCTCGCAGTGATGCGCTGTCGTCTATTATTGTGTTGTTTGGTGTAGTTGCGACATGGTTTGGTTATGGCTGGATAGAATTATATGCCGCGATAGGTGTTGCCGTACTGATTGGTAAGATGGGTGTTACCTTGACGTGGAATGCCACTCAAGAGCTAATTGACCGGGGTGTTGAACCAGAAGAGGCGAAGGTGATCGAACAAACGATTCGAGAGACCCCTGGTGTGCTTAATGTTCATATGCTACGCAGCCGCATGATGGGCAATAATATTTATTTGGATGTGCATATTCAGGTAGATCATATGGTCAGTGTGTCAGAGGGACATTTTATTTCTGATCAAGTGATGGCAAAAGTACAAGCCTCTCACGATCATGTCAGTGATATCACGGTTCATGTTGATCATGAGCATGATATCGATGAGTTTGTTGAAGGTAATGATATTGCTGAAATAGATGTTGTCCCGGGTCGTGAGTTTGTTGAATTACAATTGGCGAGAAAAAATATTATTCCGGCACGCTTACAGCTACATTATTCAAATGACCGTGTCAGTATAGAGTTGTTTTTTGATCAAGAGCCAGAGGATTTGTCAGCAGTAAAGCATGTTCTTGATGTGTGGGTAAAAGAAAAAATATGGTTATCTCATTATGCCATTTACTTATCTGCATAATGCGTTCGGCGAAATGTGATTGAATTTTATTCTTAGTATGATTGTCATAGTTTACGCACTGTTTATATCGTGCTTTGTTACTCTAGGATGTAGTGTTTATTGGGACGTTTAAAATATTACTATCATTACAGGTGGTCAGTATAATGAAAACGCTTTCTTTTCTTATCTTTTTGCTTTTTTCTGTTAGTGGGTATGCTAAAACCTGGGGGCCGTCTAAGCCAGCTGATCCAGGTTTTGATCGTGAAGCCACATTAGATAAATTATATAACTTACTTGCGAAAGCGCCGGATGAAAATGCATCGCGTGAGATATTTGAACATGTTTGGCGGACATGGATGGTGGCTCCAGATGAAATGGCAGCTGAAAGTCTAAATCAGGCATTGCGAGCGAGAGGCGGCTACGAATTTGATAAGGCTATTGCAATATTGGATGATTTGGCAAAACAATACCCTATGTTTACACAAGCGATTAGCGAGCGCAGCTATGTGTATTTCTTAAAAAAAGATTATGATCGTTCTCTCTCTGACTGTGAAAAAGTGATTGAGTCGGACCCAAGGCATTTGGGATGCTTGTCTGGAATGGCCAGAATTTTAATTCGTCATCAACAGCGGTATAAAGCAGGAAAATCTATCCTTGAGAGAGCGATTAAATGGCACCCAAGAATATATGAACGCGTTTTACTAAAAGAAATTCCAGATTTCATATTGAATCAAAAGTCTGAAAAAGATAATACTGTTTAGAGGCTAAATAATTAATCGTTTTTGTGCTAATTGTAGCGCTGTAGCTTTGCATTTTTCACTTCAATACCGACAGCGTTGGTGTCGAGAAAGCTGCGTACTCGCCGAGAGAGCACATTTTCTTTCCAGCTCTTTCCAGTATTGAGTGATGTTAAGCGTACTTGTTTATATACGATTACTTTTTTTCGCTTGGCTAATACTTTTCTATACGCTGCATCTTCTTTATTGCGGTAACCCGTTGGTACAAAGATATCTAGTATTGGAATCTCAGGGTCGCTGAACCAGCCGTCATAATTATCAGTCATAGTTGGCAACTGGTTACGGCCATTAACAATAACCATCGCGCGAACGGGGCGTTCTAATTTGGCTTTTAAGCGGGGGTTGTCAATTTTGGGGGTGATTTTATCCAAGAAATCATGAGCTCGAATTGCACCAGAGCCATTGCCTAGAATAATCAGATTAAATTGACCTTTGTCATGGAGAAAGCGTAGTGCAGATTCCAGGCGTTTCTCAGTGATATCTTCTGCTGAAGCTTTGTTAGTACGCACCGAGGTTTTTTTGTCCTTTTCCATTGCGTTGGCAGAGGTGGTGCTAGTTGGTTCGCTAGCGGTCGTTGCCTGTTCTTCTACCGATTCCACGGAGGCTTCTGACGCGCCTTCATCTGTATTGTCTTCCTTGTTTACAATCATCCGCTTTACTTTGATGGGGAGGGTACGCTTAGGTTTCTCTAGTTTGTCAGGCGGTGGCAGGCTGACGGCCAGTGTTGCCCAGCCATAGTCTGGTAATGTGTCATGCAAGGGTTTGGTCGTATTCGGCCAAGCAGGGTGTTCCCCTTCAGCGTGAATGATTAGTAAAGCGCCTTTAGGGAACCCTGAGCGATCTTCTTGCCAAAACGCTAGAAATGGTTCGTCGTCCGTTTCTAGCCATAGTTGTGCATCCTTCGGTAGATAATCGGCCAGTATCTCCATGGAGCCTTGTTCATCATTGGGATTGCGCGATCTTGGCAATTTGCCAGGTAGTCTGACAGGTCTCTGGTTTGCTTGGTTTTCCTCAGAGACTTCCTCTGAGTTGGTGGTGGCATCTTGTTCTTTGGCTGTTTCTGCAGGTGCGCTATCTTGTGACCAGGCAGGGCTTATGGCTAAGGCAGTAAGGCAAAGGGTAAGAATCAGGCTAAAAATATTCATATCTATCAGTATAGGCAGACACTGGCAATAGTGTTAACAGCCCCTATAGATTACAATGCGTGGCTTTTCACTGACCTTACACTTGTGGTGACTCCATTATGCAACCATTTAAAATCGCACCATCAATTTTGTCGGCTGACTTTGCTCGCCTAGGGGAAGAAGTCGATGCTGTGTTGGAGGCGGGTGCCGATATTGTTCATTTCGATGTGATGGATAATCACTATGTGCCTAATCTTACTATTGGCCCAATGGTATGTTCAGCACTACGTAAATACGGTGTTACTGCGCCGATTGATGTACATTTGATGGTTGAACCGGTTGATAGCCTGATTGAGATGTTTGCCGATGCGGGGGCCACTTATATTACTTTCCACCCTGATGCGTCAAAGCATATTGACCGCTCCTTACAATTGATTAAACAAAAAGGCTGTAAAGCAGGACTGGTACTAAACCCGGCAACCCCGTTAGATGGTATCCGGCATGTATTGCCTCAGCTGGATATGTTGTTATTAATGTCGGTTAACCCGGGCTTTGGTGGCCAAAAGTTTATTCCTTATACCTTGGATAAGTTACGCGAAGCTCGCGCTGCCATCGATGATTTAGGCTTGGATACACGGCTTGAAATTGATGGTGGTGTCACTGCTGAGAATATTGCAGAGATTGCCGGTGCCGGTGCTGATACCTTTGTTGCTGGCTCAGCCATCTTCAATAAAGATGACTACAAAGCAGTTATCGATAATATGCGTAATGAGTTGGCTAAAGTTTAGTTCTGCTGTTTATGACTGTTTTACCTCTGAAATTATGTATGTTTGACCTTGATGGCACCTTAATCGACAGCGTGCCGGACTTGGCAACTGCCGTTGATAACATGCTGCAATCGTTCGATTTGCCTGCGGTGGGTGAACCTCAAGTCAGATCCTGGGTCGGGAATGGTGCAGTCAAGCTAGTGGAGCGAGCATTATTATTCAGCTTTTCAAGCCTGCCTGAGAATGAGGCCGAAAAACAGTGTGAATCTTTAAGGGCTATGGGGTTAAAGCGCTTTTTTGCCTATTACGAGCAGTGCTGTACGGAAAAAACAGTGCTTTATGCTGGTGTGTTAGAGGCTTTAGCGGCGTTTCAGCAGCAAGGCGTCACCATGGCTATTGTCACAAATAAGCCTCGCCAGTTTGTTGAGCCTATCTTGAAAGCGTTATCTATCGAGCACTATTTTGTCTTTATTTTGGGAGGGGATGATCTGCCCCTTAAAAAGCCTGATGCCGCACCGCTTTTGCATTGTATGGGTGAATTAGGTTTTAATAAGCAAGAGACCCTGATGGTCGGTGATTCTCGAAATGATGTCCAGGCGGCCCGAAATGCAGATGTCTTGGTCGCAGCTGTAGATTATGGGTATAATCACGGCAGTTCGATTGAAGATGAGCGCCCTGATCTAGTTATCTCTGATATCAGTCATTTGATAGCAAAGATAAATATAGGCTAACTATTTATCTCAAGAGTTAGTCCAATAACCCGTAGAAAGGTAATAAACAGGTTAACAATATGTATCGTAATGTATGGCTAGGCAATTCCTGGCGAAGATAATTAACGAGGCTCGATGACTTGACGTCATTGAGCAATATCGCCATACATTCACGTACCACAGGGTACATTTTTACGTCTCAGTGCTTATGCATTATTAAAAATAGACATCATTGACATCGAACAAACCCCATATGACTCCTGAACAATTTTCTCTCCTCGCTGATCAAGGTTACAACCGTATTCCTGTGATGCGCAAAGTCCTCGCAGATTTGGATACCCCTCTTTCGAGCTATTTAAAATTGGCCAAAGGTCCTTATTCTTATCTCTTTGAATCCGTTCAAGGAGGGGAAAAGTGGGGGCGTTATTCAATTTTGGGCCTGCCTTGTAAAACAGTATTAAAAGTGTTTGACCACCGTGTTGTTATTGAGGTTTCTGGCGAGATAACAGAGGAGCATCATTGTGACGACCCATTGGCTTTTGTTGAAGAATTCAAAGCCCGTTATTGTGCCCCAGAGTTGGACAATCTCCCGCGTTTTCACGGTGGGCTTGTAGGTTATTTTGGCTATGATTGTGTGCGCTATGTAGAGCCTAAGCTGGAAATAGCAGAAACTGAAAAGCAACTAAAAGATGTTATAGGTACCCCTGATATTTTATTAATGGTCTCTGATGAGGTGTTGGTATTCGATAATTTATCGGGCACCTTAAATTGGGTCATTATGGTTAACCCAGAAGTTGACAATGCGTATCAGCTAGCGCAGCAACGCCTGGACACATTGGCAGAGCAGTTACGAGGGGCCTCACCCGAACTACCGATGATTAACTTGTCTGCTGAAGATAAAGCCGAAATGTTGTTTCAGTCGCATGTAGGTGAGGACGCATTTTCTCAATCGGTTGAGCAGATTAAGGAATACGTTCTGTCTGGCGATACGATGCAGGTGGTCGTGTCGCAACGATTATCGATGGACTATACGGCGGAGCCAATTAATTTATACCGTGCTTTGCGTAGCTTAAATCCATCACCTTATATGTATTTCGTTGATTTGGGAGACCATCATGTTGTGGGGTCCAGCCCGGAAATTTTAGCTCGACTCGAAGATAATGAAGTGACGGTACGACCTATCGCTGGCACTCGTCGCCGTGGCCATAGCGAAGTCGAAGATAAAGCGCTCGAACAAGAACTGATTAATGACCCGAAAGAAATAGCGGAGCACCTGATGCTGATTGATCTGGGTCGGAATGATGTGGGTCGAGTAGCTAATATTGGTTCGGTTGAATTAACTGAAAAAATGGTAGTTGAGCGTTATTCTCATGTCATGCATATCACCTCCAACGTCACTGGCCAGCTGCGTGAAGGGCTAACCGCAATGGATGTGTTGCGAGCAGCGTTACCTGCCGGAACATTGTCTGGGGCACCTAAAATTCGTGCAATGGAAATCATTACCGAATTAGAAAACGAGAAGCGTGGTGTCTACGGCGGTGCTGTGGGATACCTTGCCTGGAACGGTAATATGGATACGGCTATCGCTATTCGTACGGCAGTGCTTAAAGACGGAAAGATCTATGTACAAGCAGGTGCTGGTGTTGTGGCAGATTCTATTCCTGCACTCGAATGGAAAGAGACTATGAACAAAGCCAGAGCTTTATTTAAAGCTGTTGATGTGTCGTGTGATTTATAACTTATTTAACGCGCTATTTGTAAGCCATAGAGTGCGATGACTATTGATTTAGTCAGGAAAAGTCAGGAAATATTATGCTGTTAATGATTGATAACTACGATTCTTTTACGTACAACGTTGTACAGTACTTCGGCGAATTAAAAGCCGATGTTGAGGTTGTGCGTAATGATCAAATATCGCTGGATGAGATAGAGCAAAAAGCGCCTGAGTATATAGTGGTATCACCAGGTCCTTGTACCCCCAATGAGGCGGGCATATCGCTAGAGGCGATTGAACGTTTTTCAGGTAAGTTACCCCTGCTAGGTATTTGTTTGGGCCACCAGAGTATCGGCCAGGCGTTTGGTGGTAATATTATTCGTGCTTCGAAAGTGATGCATGGTAAAACATCGCCTATTTACCATAATAACCAAGGTGTTTTTACTGGTTTACCTAACCCTTTTCAGGCAACACGCTATCATTCTTTGGTGATTGATAAGGCGAGCTTGCCGGATTGCCTTGAAGTGACCGCATGGACTCAGAATGATGATGGGTCTATTGATGAAATTATGGGGATCAAACACCGAGAGTTAGCGATTGAAGGGGTTCAGTTTCACCCTGAATCAATCCTAACTGAGCATGGACATCAGTTATTAGATAATTTCCTGACACTGTATAAATCCAAATAATGCCGACTATAAAAATAATTATTTAACCGAAAGGATAGTAATGTGAATATTCAGCAAGCACTTTCTCATGTTGTGTCTCAGCAAGACCTGACTCGTGAGCAGATGGCATCAGTGATGCGTCAAATTATGACGGGTGATGCAACTCCAGCCCAAATTGGTGGGTTTCTAGTTGCTTTGCGTATGAAAAGCGAAACCATTGCCGAAATTACAGGCGCTGCACAAGTGATGCGAGAGCTGGCAACACCGGTTGATATTACTGCAGAGAATCTTGTCGATACCTGTGGTACGGGCGGTGACGGCGCAAATTTATTTAATATCTCGACAGCAGCAGCCTTTGTTGTTGCTGCTTGTGGTGGCAAGGTTGCCAAGCATGGTAATCGCTCTGTCTCCAGCTCTACGGGTAGTGCGGATGTGTTGGAGGCTGCTGGAGTTCGCCTTGATATTACTCCGGAGCAAGTGGGGCGGTGTGTTCAGGAAGTAGGGGTTGGTTTTATGTTTGCGCCAGCGCATCACAGCGCGATGAAACATGCAATTGGCCCCCGTAAAGAATTGGCCATGCGTACGATTTTTAATATGTTGGGGCCTATGACTAACCCGGCAGGTGTTAAACGACAGGTGATCGGTGTTTTTACTCAGGCTCTATGTCGTCCTATGGCAGAGGTACTGAAAGAATTGGGCAGTGAGCATGTCATGATTGTCCATGCAGACGATGGTTTAGATGAGATCAGTCTAGCGGGTCCTACGTATATCGCTGAACTAAAAGATGGAGTGATTCAAGAATATACATTTAAGCCTGAAGATGCCGGTATTCAATCACAGGCGCTGGATGGGCTTTCGGTATCATCTGCTGATGAGTCTTTATCTCTTATCAATGCCGCTTTAGGTAAAAGAGGGTCGTCAGAGGCCGAAAAAGCAGCGGATATTATCGCTTTAAATGCGGGTGCGGCGGTCTATGTTTCGGGTATTGCCTCGAGTCTAAAAGAAGGTGTGCAGATGGCTGAAGATGCTATTGGCAGTGGTTTAGCGAAAGCTAAAATCCAAGAGTTGGCCTCGTTTTCTGATTATTGTAATCAGCTGAAAAAATAGCACTTTTTATAAATAGCATTTTGTATATTGTAGTGCGGCCCTTACTATAAGCCGCCAAATCGGAGAAGTTTATGTCCTCATCTATATCAACCCCGACTGTTTTAAAGAAAATTATTACCCGTAAGTGGGAAGAAGTTACTGAGAGAAAGGTGGGTACACCTATAGATAAGTTGGAAGCGAGAGCAGCAGACCTGCCAGATTGTCGAGGATTTGTTGCTGCAATGGAGCGTAAGGTGAGTGCCAACCAACCTGCGATTATTGCTGAAATTAAAAAAGCTTCACCAAGTCAGGGTGTGATTCGAGAAAACTTTCAGCCTATTGATATTGCGGAAAGCTATGAAGCTGCAGGTGCAGCCTGTTTGTCAGTATTGACCGATGTCGATTATTTTCAAGGGGCAGATCATTATCTTACTGCTGCTAGGAATGTGGTTAGTATACCTGTGCTGCGTAAAGACTTTATTGTGGATGAATATCAGATTTATGAGGCCAGAGCCATTGGTGCCGATTGCATACTTTTAATTGTCGCAGCTCTGGAAAGTGAGCGTTTGCATACCTTGAATGCATTGGCAATAAAGCTGGGTATGGATGTTTTGGTTGAAGTGCACAATGCCGAGGAATTAAAGTTAGCGCTTGAATTACCTAATCGGCTGATTGGTATTAACAATCGTAATCTACACACATTCGCAACATCATTAGATACTACTTACGAATTGCTGGGCGATATTGATGATGATCGTATTGTGGTAACAGAGAGTGGTATTCATTCGACGGATCATGTCCGCGAGATGCGTAAGCACGACATAAATGCCTTCTTGATTGGCGAAGCATTTATGCGTGCAGATGATCCAGGGCAAGCCCTGCGTCAGCTCTTTGCAGAGCAGATATCAGATATTGCTGTTTAGCGGAGAAAAAAGTGTTTAGCGAGTTCCGTAAACAACCATAGTTTTTCCGCTGACAGAGACTAGCCCTTGGTCTTCAAGGGTTTTCAGTACTCGGCCCACCATTTCTCGTGAACATCCAACAATTCGACCAATTTCCTGGCGAGTAATTTTGATCTGCATGCCGTCAGGGTGAGTCATAGCGTCTGGTTCTTTAGATAGCTCTAATAGCGTACGAGCTACTCGCCCGGTCACGTCCAGAAATGCCAGATCGCCAACTTTGCGGGTTGTATTGCGAAGGCGGCGAGCCATTTGAGCACCCAATGCGTAGAGAAATTCGGGATGTCCGACACTGAGCTCATGAAATTTTGTGTAATTCACTTCAGCAACTTCGCATTCTGTTTTTGCGCGAACCCAGGCACTACGTGAATCATCCAATTGTTCGAAAACACCCATTTCGCCAAAAAAGTCGCCATCATTTAAGTAGGCAACAATCATTTCTCTGCCTTCGTCATCTTCGATGATGACGGTCACGGAGCCTTTGACAATGTAATAAAGAGAATCACTCTTATCGCCTGCATAGATGAGGGTGCTTTTTGCAGGGTATCGACGGCGATGGCAATGAGCCAAAAAGTCATCGATATTTTTCATGTGCGGTGATTGAGGTAAACCAGCCAAAACATCATCCTCTTACTTTGAATAGTGTATCTGCTTCATGCAGATTTAATGCAATAGTGTAACAGTTGTTTGATTAGGACCCAGTGAGCAAGTTCTCACTCTTAAGTTCGTAAAATACTGCACTACAATACTACATCTAAGTCCAGCTATGGTAGTCTTGCGCACCCAACAGTCAAGTAAAATTTAATAAATCATAGATGAGGTAGTAAAGGTGACAATGAAAGCAACCGTCAAATGGGTCGACAATGCGATGTTTTTAGGTGAGTCAGGCAGTGGCCATAGTGTCGTAATGGATGGCCCGCCGGATCATGGTGGCCGTGATATGGGAATTCGCCCTATGGAAATGTTATTGGTTGGTCTGGGTGGTTGTGCGAGCTTTGATGTGGTTGGTATCCTGAAAAAAACACGCCAGAATGTAGTCGATTGTCGGGCAGAGCTCAGCGCAGAGCGTGCTGATGGGGTTCCTTCACCTTTTACTAAAATTCACCTTCAGTTTGTTGTTACAGGTCATGATTTAAAAGAAAAGCAAGTAGCAAAAGCCGTAGAGCTTTCAGCAACTAAATATTGTTCGGCATCAATAATGATGGAAGCAGCAGGCGTGGAAGTGACTCATGGTTATGAAATTGTCGAGGTGGACTAGGAAAACCTAGAATAACTGGTTTCCTTGTATTCGCAGTTTCGCCATTATTTTTCAGTGGAATAGTCGTGAAAAATTAGAATGAGCGAGATTCAAATGAGTACTTCAATTACTGGTTTGCTCTCGCTTTTGTTTAAGGGGCGTCTTACTAAGAAATAAGTTATATGTGGTAAGTGGTTTTCGTCATTGCTTTGGATAAAAGCTTCATGCCAAATTTAATCGGCAGTGGAAAATCACTCCCGCCAGCATCCAGTGCAGTCTGTTGATGTCTGGCTTCATCTTTTAGCATTTGTGTTACGACTGCACGGCTTTTTAAATCGTGTTCCGGCAGTTGTTGTAAATGACTTTCTAAATGCTGACAGACAAGTTCTTCTGTTGCTGCAACAAACCCTAAACTGATCTTATCGCTGATAGCGCCAGCAAAAGCCCCCATACTGAATGACAATCCATAAAAAACTGGGTTGAGGACGCTGGTGTGACTGTTTAGTTGTTGTAGTCTTTCGTCGCACCAGCTGAGATGATCAATTTCTTCAGCGGCAGCCTGTTCCATCTCATTGCGGATATCCGGCAACTTAGCCGTTAATGCTTGTCCCTGATATAAGGCTTGTGCACAGACTTCGCCCGTATGGTTAATGCGCATTAGGCCCGCTGAGTGTCTGCTCTCCTGATCGCTAAGAGGCGCCTCTGCGACAGTTTGTGCGGGTGATACCTGGCTGGGTGTTTGAGCATTCTTACTTAATGTGCGTAGTACTCGATCAGATTCAATAATCAATTTGTCAAAAAGAGAGTAGTTGCGTGATCTATTCATAATGATCTCTATTGTTTATTGAAGCTCTTAGCTATTAAAAAAACCAGCTTATAATCTGACTTTCGTTATCGGTTTTTTAGGATTGTTCTCGCTCAATCGCTCTATAGGCAATGTCGTCCCTATAATATACATCATCCCACTGGATTTGATGTGTTAATTTATAAGCCGCTGCTTGTGCCTCAGTGACGCTTTTGCCTAATGCCGTTGCGCAAAGTACACGACCACCACTGGTAATAACGTCTCCATCTTTCAATGCGGTACCCGCATGAAACACTTTTTCGTTATGGGTATTAGTTTCGGCTAGGCCAGAAATAACATCGCCTTTGCGATAGGATTCTGGGTAGCCACCAGCAGCTAAGACAATGCCAACGGCTGCACGGTCATCCCATTGGGTTTCGCATTTGTCTAAAGTGCCTTCGATGGCTTGTAGGCATAAGTCTGCCAAGTCCGATTCAAGACGTAGCATAATCGGTTGTGTTTCTGGGTCGCCAAATCGGCAATTATATTCAATGACTTTGGGGGTGCCAGTTGCATCGATCATTAAACCGGCATACAAAAAACCTGTGTAGTCATTCCCTTCTGCTGCCATACCGGCAACGGTTGGCTCGATCACTTCCTGCATAATGCGCTGATGTATTTCAGGTGTCACAACGGGGGCGGGTGAGTAAGCTCCCATGCCTCCCGTATTCAAACCCGTATCGCCATTAGCGACACGTTTATGATCTTGGCTTGTTGCCATTGGTAAGGTGTGTTTGCCATCGACTAATACAATGAAGCTCGCTTCTTCTCCAGATAAAAACTCTTCGATAACAACTTTGCAACCAGCTTCACCAAAAGCATTGCCAGAGAGCATGTCTTTAATTGCGTCTTCGGCTTGTGTAATGGTCTCTGCGACAATGACGCCTTTGCCTGCCGCCAGGCCGTCTGCCTTAATGACAATGGGTGCGCCTTGTTCATGAAGGTAAGCTAGTGCCGCATCGACATCGGTAAAGGTTGCATAAGCAGCGGTAGGGATATTGTGTCGCTGTAAAAAATCTTTGGTGAATGATTTAGATCCCTCTAGTTGAGCGGCCCCTTGGTTTGGCCCAAAACACTTTAGATTGCGAGATTGAAAATAATCAACAATGCCTTCAACTAACGGAGCTTCTGGACCAACAATTGTTAACTCGATGATATTTTCAATCACAAACTCGGCGAGTTTCTCAAATGCCATTACGTCGATGTCGATGTTTTTAATTTTTGCTTCTAACGCTGTGCCAGCATTTCCTGGAGCAACAAATACGGTATCAACATTTCGGCTTTGGGCAACTTTCCATGCAAGAGCATGTTCGCGACCACCAGAACCAATGATTAATACTTTCATGAGATTACCTTACCAATTAGAAATAGGAAAATGTTAAAAAGAAGCCACTTATCTTGCCAACAGTTTAAATCTATTAAGGAAAAATATACATTGGCTTCTTATTTTTGAAGGGTTTTTAATGCCTGAAGTGGCGCATGCCGGTGAACACCATGGCCATTCCATGTTCATCGGCCGCGGCAATAATTTCGTCGTCGCGAATGGAGCCGCCAGGCTGAATAATACAACTAACACCTACATTGGCAGCGTTATCAATGCCGTCTCTAAAGGGGAAAAAGGCATCGCTTGCCATAATGGAATTTTCAACTTCAAGCCCAGCATGTTCTGCTTTAATCGCAGCGATACGAGCAGAGTTAACTCGACTCATTTGCCCAGCGCCCACACCAATCGTGCGTTTGTCTTTACCGTAGATAATAGCATTAGACTTAACCATTTTTGCCACTTTCCAGGTAAATAGCATATCGCTGATTTCCGCTGCAGACGGTTGCCTTTTGGTAACAATTTGTAAATCGTTATCAGTAATTAAGCCAAGGTCACGGTCTTGTACTAATAAGCCGCCGTTAACACGTTTAAAGTCAAATGCCGAAGTGGTTATATTCCACTGATCATTTGTCATATTGTTAAATGATAAAAGACGAACGTTTTTCTTTTCTGCAACGATTGCTTGTGCTTCTGCAGTCACTGCTGGAGCGATAATAACTTCGACAAACTGTTTATCAACGATTGCTTTTGCCGTCGTTGCATCCAGTTCACGGTTAAAAGCGATGATGCCGCCAAAAGCAGATTCGGGATCGGTTGCAAATGCTTTTTCATAAGCATTGAGTAGATTGCTATCAACAGCAACGCCGCAAGGGTTAGCGTGTTTTACAATAACGCATGCGGGTTCATCAAATAGCTTGACGGTTTCAAGTGCGGTATCAGTATCGGCTATATTATTGAATGATAACTCTTTGCCTTGTAATTGTTTGGCAGTTGCGATACTTGCTTCGCCAGTGCTGGTATCTAGCGATTGTTTTTCTACATAAAAAGCGCTGTTCTGGTGAGGGTTTTCTCCATAACGCATATCTTGTACTTTGATAAATTGCGTATTGAATGTGCGTGGAAAATTTTCATTGCCGCCAGGTACCAAACGGCCAAAATAATTCGCAATCATGCCATCGTAAGCGGCTGTATGTTCATAGGCTTTGATTGCTAAATCGAAACGAGTTTCGTGACTGGTGCAACCATCATTATTTTTCATTTCATCGAGTACAGTACTGTAATCACTTGCATTCACAATAATATTAACGTGGGCATGGTTTTTAGCTCCTGCCCGAACCATTGTTGGTCCACCAATATCAATATTTTCTATCGCGTCGGCGAGAGAGCAGTTTTCTTTCGCAACTGTTTGCTCAAATGGATAGAGATTGACGATAACCATGTCAATGCCACCAATATCATGTTCTTGCATTACCTTATCGTCTTGGCCTCTCCGCGCAAGAATTCCACCATGAATTTTAGGGTGCAGTGTTTTAACTCTACCATCCATCATTTCGGGGAAACCGGTATAGTCAGATACTTCGGTTACTTCAATACCATTTTCCTGAAGTAAACGGTATGTCCCACCCGTTGATAAAATTTCTATATTAAATGTTCTGAGTGCTTGTGCCAGCTCGACGATGCCGGTTTTGTCGGATACGCTGATTAGAGCGCGTTTAATGGGAAGGTAATTGTTTGCTGATGCTGACATGATGGAGGTCGTGTCCTTAGAATTTTTGAACGAAAATAAAAAAGGGATGGATTAGTTTAAATCCACCCCTTTAGTTTGAGCTTTGTTGGAATTAAAGCAGGCTGTAACGCTTTAACTTTTTGCGAAGAGTGCCGCGATTAAGGCCAAGTAATTCTGCTGCCTTAGTCTGGTTTTGACGTGTGTTTTTCATGACGATTTCCAGCAATGGTGCTTCAATTTCCTGAAGGACCATATCATAAACATCAGTAACAACTTGGCCGTCTAAGTGACGGAAATAATTATCCATTGTTGTTTCAACACAATCGCGTAAAGATTGTTCCTGAGTATTCTTATGCAAAGCAGTCGCTGAAGGAATGTCTTGTTGGTCAAAAGTGGTTTCTAAAACCATAGGTTCTGCTGAACTCATGCTGCTTTTTCCTCTGAAGTAGCTAATTTTTCAAAGTATGACTCTAAGGCGTCATACTGTTCTTGGGCGGATTCAATCCGGTTAAAACGTTGTCTAAATTCTTGTTGTATAGATTGCTGGTTTGTATGTTGGTTCATATCCTGAGATTGCAAGTACCAAGACACATGTTTGCGGGCAATTTTGGCGCCCATTAACTCACCATAGAAATCATGTAATGCTCTAATGTGAGAATTTAGTGTCACACTGACTTCTTGCAGTGTTGGTGTTGCTAATTTATTTCCTGTGCTTAAGAAATGATTTATTTCTCGAAATAGCCAAGGCTTACCTTGAGCTCCTCTTCCTATCATTACAGCATCTGCACCGGTATAGCTTAATACGGCTTTTGCTTTTTCAGGAGACGTTATATCACCATTTGCAAATACAGGTATATCGACTGCATCAACAATATTGGCTATCGTATCGTATTCGACATCTCCTTTGAACGCACAGGCTCTGGTTCGTCCATGGACCGCTAATGCCTGAATGCCGCAATCTTCTGCAATTCGAGCAATCGTTACTCCATTGCGGTGCTCTTTGTCCCATCCTGTTCTAATCTTTAATGTTACAGGAACATCCACAGCTTGAACGACAGCCTGTAATATATTGGTCACTAATTGTTCATCTTTTAATAATGCTGAACCCGCTGCTTTTTTGCAAACTTTCTTTGCTGGGCAGCCCATATTAATATCAATGATCTGGGCACCCATCGACACGTTCAGCCTTGCTGCTTCCGCAATTACTTCGGGTTCATTTCCCGCTAATTGAACCGAGCGAGGCTCATCATTAGATGATGCCAGCCTTTGTTGGCTTTTACGAGTTCCCCATAGTTTTACATCAGCCGTTATCATTTCGGAAGTGGTTAAACCTGCTCCCAATTGCCGACATAACTTACGGAAGGGTAGATCAGTTACGCCTGCCATAGGTGCTAAGATAGTCGGTCTTTCGATAACCCAAGAACCTATTGTAAACATACTGTGAACACGTCTTGCCGATACTACGTTATAAATCGCTTTGTTTTTGCTGAACGCTTATTGGTATGTTATTAACGAACTGCTAACTTAAAAGCACACTTAATGTGTATTAATAATTAATCAAAATCAGGATGCTATGATAACGCTAACTGGTTTGATGAGGAAGGCAAAAACACAAAAAATTGGTTATTTTTTGTGTTTTATTGATTGCTTGCCTTTATAACAGTTAATTGGTAGTTCACTGCCGAGTCGCCAGGGTCGACAATGGATAATGACAGTTGAACAGGCTGGTTTGCTGGCATTTGAGTTGCGCCTGCCAATTCACCTCTGAGATATTCCGACGGCTGTAGGCTTCGACTGGCTATCAGCTTATTGTTGATATCGCTGAACTCTAACCTCAAGGCAGGATATGGCTGTTGAAATTGGGCGTTATTAATCAGTATAGCGTCGATAACAAGCGCGTTTTGTTGTGCCGGGTGGCTGCGAACCACGAGGTTCGTGGTGCGTATTTTTTTCGTGTCGATTAAGTTGGGGAGTTGGCACCCCATTATGTTGCAAGCCGTTTCATACAGCGGGCGATAAGTTGTATTTTTGCTAAGGGTATCAAAGCGAAAGGTGGCAACTTGTACTAATAGTAATAAGGCCATCAGTATGGCGCCACTAAACCATAACCAGCGCTGCGTACTTTCTGAACCATACCATTCCATCTCGACGGGGGCGGGCTCTATGTTGGCCAGATAACCTTTGGCATCGTCTACATAGCTTGTACGTGAATGCATCGCATTTTCGATTTCTTCATCACTGATATGATTTGCTTCAGGGTGAGAGTGTTGATGTGTTGGCTGATCAGCGGAATCCGGTGATGTGTATTCATCATCTTCAAAATATAACGCTTCCATTCCCTCTATCTGGGGTTTGCTGTCGCCTATTTCGTTGTGTTCCGAGTAGTCGGAGTGATCTTCATGGTTTTCACTTGTGCCAGATTCTTCATCGTACTCAAGTTCATATTCAGACGCGGAGTCAAATTCCAGTGCTAAATCAGAGTCAGGCTCTAAGTTGATTTCAAGTGAAGCCTCTGAATTAAAGGATTCTGCTGCGATGGTAGGCTCTATTTTGGATTCTGTCCTGGGTTCTAGTTGAGGGTCTAGGTCGATTTCCAGTTCAAACTCATCATCGTCATCGGCTTTCAATTCTTCCTGAATAGAATCTGCTTGAGGTTTACGTATTATTTGTTGAGCTTCAAACTCTTCTTCATCTTCCAGCTCAGCAAGCATATCTAAAGCCCAGCTTTCGTCGGCGCTCTCGCGAGTATGCTGGGTAATTGGTTTTATTTTTCGATCAAATAAACTGGTTTTTTTGCTTCTATTGTCGACGTCTAGATCATAGATATCTTCATTGAGAGTCAAGGCTGATTCTTCATCGTTGTCGATAAAGAGCTCTTCGCTATCGTTTTGGCTATTTATTCCAGTTTCGTCGTCTTCAAAGGAGAGAGGGTTTGCTTGTGACTCGGTTGCTTCTGGTGTGCTAGGTGATTCAGTAGGAGTCTCTTTTTTATCGGCTTCATAATCAACGGCTTTAAAGACGGCGAGGCATGAACCACAGCGGACTACGCCATCAGCAACTGCTAACTGGTTGGGGGTTACGCGAAATGCTGTGTTGCACTGAGGGCAACGAGTAACAATATCAGAATCAGACATTTACAAGCCGAAGTTAAAGTATATTTACAATCTAAACTGTAAGTGTAGTGGACTTGCGACGGATAATAAACACTCAGCCGCTACCTTTGAGTAATACACATAGGTTTAGTACTTATTGGTGACGATATCCACAAAGTCTGACCCACTCTTCTTTTTGCTCTACAGGTTCAAATTCAATGTAATGTGAGTAAGCCGCTTTTACCTTATCCGCTTGCTCTTTAAGAATTCCAGATAGGCAAAGTTTACCGCCTACCTTTAAGTGAGAGAGTAATGTGTCGGCTAACTCGACAAGAGGGCCAGCAAGAATGTTGGCGATAACAATATCAACAGGCTCAATGTTATGGTTTTTCTGCGGTAAAAAAACTGGGAATTGGCTAGGAGAAAGGTTGTTTCGTTTAACGTTATCTTGTGTGGCTGTTAATGCTTGTGGGTCAATATCAATGCCAGTGACTTGTTTTGCACCTAATAATAGGCAGGCAATGCCTAATATTCCGGAACCACAACCGTAATCAATAACAGCTTTCTCTTCTAATGTTTGCGTGGCTAGCCATTGCATACATAAAAACGTTGTCGGGTGAGTGCCTGTACCAAAGGCAAGTCCAGGATCCAGAAGAACATTAGTCGCTTTGGGGTTTGGTGGCGCTTGCCAGCTGGGGCAGATCCAGAGGGATTCGGCACATTGAATAGGATGGTAATTATCCATCCATTCTCTTTCCCAGTCTTTATCTTCCAGCTGTTCCCAGCGTAGTGTTGTTTCGGCGTTCGCGTGTTGGTTAATCAGTCTGCTAACCTGGTCGGTATCGCAGTCAGCTGTGAATAATCCTGTAATGCGAGAGTTGTCCCAAAGTGGTGTTTCACCAAGCGAGGGTTCGAGAATGGGTTGTTCCTGAAAGCCCTGTGGAATATGCTCTTGAAGGGTGACTGATACAGCCCCTGCGCTTAATAAAGCATCTTCAATCTGGCTGATATTTTCCCGTTGAGTATCGGCAATAAGTTGTAACCAGGGCATAGCGCTAACAGGCCCTCCAGCCAGTGGTGATAACTGGGGTGTTTATAGCCCCAGTTTTTCCTCAAGGTAATGGATGTTTACGCCACCTTCCATAAATGGAACATCCCGTACTAATTGTTGCTGTAGTGGAATATTGGTGCGAATGCCTTCGATAACCATTTCATCAAGTGCGTTACACATTCTTTTTAAAGCGATTTCACGAGTTTCGCCATAAGTAATAACTTTGGCAATCATAGAATCATACGTTGGTGGTACAGTGTAGCCACTGTACAAATGTGAGTCGACTCTAACGCCTAACCCGCCAGGTGGGTGATAGGTATTCACTGTACCTGGGCAAGGCATGAAGGTTTTAGGGTCTTCTGCGTTGATGCGGCACTCTACCGAGTGGCCTTTAATTTCTATATCTTCTTGCTTGATTGAGAGTTTTTCACCAATACAAACGCGAATCTGCTCTTTAATTAAATCTACACCAGTGACCATTTCTGAAACGGGGTGCTCTACCTGAATACGTGTATTCATTTCAATAAAGTAGAAGCGGCCATCTTCATACAAGAATTCGAAGGTGCCTGCGCCACGATAACTAATATCGATACAGGCTTTGATGCAAGCTGCATATACTGACTGTCTAGCTTCTTCTGGAATATGGGGTGCGGGTGCTTCTTCGATGACTTTCTGGTGTCGGCGTTGAAGCGAGCAATCACGATCACCTAAATGGATTGCGTTTCCTTGCCCGTCTGACAAAATTTGCACTTCAACATGACGAGGGTTTTGCAGAAATTTCTCTAGGTAAACTGTGTCATCCCCGAAGGCAGCGCCTGCTTCAGCCTTTGTTACGTGTATCGAGTTTAGTAATGCGGATTCAGTATGTACTACGCGCATGCCACGACCGCCGCCGCCAGCTGCCGCTTTGATGATAACTGGATAGCCAATTTTCTGAGCCATCTTTAAGCAGTATTCTTTATCTTCTGGCAATGGGCCATCGGATCCTGGAACCGTTGGAACACCAGCTTCTTTCATGGCTTCAATAGCGCATACTTTATCGCCCATTAAGCGAATAACATCGGCATCAGGACCGATGAAAATAAAGCCGCTTTTCTGTACTTGTTCAGCAAAATCAGCATTTTCGGATAGGAAGCCATAGCCTGGGTGAACGGCCATTGAATCGGTAATTTCCATAGCGCTGATGATGGCGGGAATATTCAAATAGCTTTCAGATGAAGGGTTTGGGCCAATACATACGGCTTCGTCGGCAAGACGAACGTGCTTCAGGTCGCGATCTATTGTTGAATGAACCGCGACGGTTTTTATATCCATTTCTTTGCAAGCGCGGAGTACGCGCAAAGCGATTTCGCCTCTATTGGCGATAAGCATTTTCTTAATCATTTGCTCAGACTCTCGGCGGTCGTTAAACGATAGGGTAGCGGAATAAAAATAGTAATCACTACACTATGGTGACAAGTGGTTGGTCAAATTCTACAGGGTCACCATCGTCTGCCAAAATTGCTTCGATAACACCCGCTTTATCTGCTTCGATTTGGTTCATCATTTTCATGGCTTCAACAATGCAAATAACATCACCGGCTTTAACATGCTTGCCAACCTCAATGAATGAAGGTGAACCAGGGCTTGGCGAGCGGTAAAAGGTGCCAACCATTGGAGATTTAACAACGTGACCAGAAAAGCTATCACTGCTGTCACTAGTATCTGCTGCTGGGGTGGCGGCTGGAGCTGCAGCTGCTGGAGCTGCTATTGCAGGTGCTGGAGTTGGTGTATATTGAGGTTGGACATAAGTTGCTGCCCCGTGCCCGCCGCGACTGATGCGTACTGACTCTTCACCTTCTTTAATTTCGATCTCGCCAATATCTGACTCTTCTAAAAGCTCGATCAATTTTTTAATTTTACGAATATCCATCAAGTTTTCTCTCTGTTGATTCTCGTGTTTTATAGTTAGTTTTTGTTAATTTCTTGCATTGCAGCATCAAGTGCTAGGCTATAGCTTTGTGCGCCAAAACCACAGATTACCCCTTGTGCTATATCTGAAAAATACGATGTCTTGCGAAAAGACTCTCTGTTGTGCACATTAGAGAGGTGCACTTCTATAAAAGGGATCTCTACAGCGCTCAATGCATCGCGTAGAGCGACACTTGTATGAGTAAATGCTGCGGGATTCATGATAATGAAATTTATCCCCTCAAGCCTTGCGTCGTGAATACGCTCAATCAGTTCATATTCTGCATTGCTTTGCAAAACCAGTAAGTGGTGGCCCTGAGCTCTAGCTTGTTCGCTTAGCATGGCATTAATATCTTCAAGCGTCGTTGTCCCATAGACTTCTGGCTCTCGTGTACCGAGCAAGTTCAGGTTGGGGCCGTGGAGTACGAGTATGGTCGCCATAGTCAATTCCAATGAGCAGAGAGATTTAATGAGAAGGAGTGTGCCGGAAAACCAGAGGCTTGTCTATAAAAACTCATTGTTTTGTTGTTTTCTGGTATTTTTCGCCGACGTTAGCCGAATTTAGCGGCATGAAAAGTTAAGCTGGTTTACATTTGTGTTTTTCTTTGAGCACGTTGGCGACAAATGAAGTGCATTTGTTCGATTTTTGATGTGAAGTTATAGTTTTTCGTAATTATTGACAATATTTGAGTCTAAGTTCGTTTAAAATGCGCTAAATTGCTTCTATCTTTTCTTTGAAGTATCCCGGACTGAGTATTTGAGGTAGGACTTCAGCTTCTTGGCCAGCTTCCGGTGGGTATAGAAGATATAGTGGGACACCGCCTCGTTTGTATTTTTCTAGTAATTGGGTGATTTCAGGGTCGTAATTAGTCCAATCCCCTTTTATCAGGTGTATACCTTTGCTTCTCATTGTTTCTAGCATAGTGTCTGTAAAGGCGACTTTTTCATTAGCAATACAGGTGATACACCAGTCAGCTGTCATATTGATAAAAACAGCTTCCCCTTTTTGGCGTAATTCATTGAGTCGCTCGGGGCTGTAGGTTTCCCATTCTGATGATGAAACAGCAGCCTTTGTGGCAAGAGGTTGTTTGCTGTTGCTCCAGCTAATACCGGCGATCAGAATAAGAGTGAGTATGCTGGCGACAGAAAGGACAGGTTTAACACGTTCTCCAAGCCAGAATATAAAAACGATGGCAAGGCCTCCTAATATTACCAGTGCAGTTATATTGGGCCCCAATTGTCGGCTTAATACCCAAAGTAGCCAAATAGCCGTCAAGTATAAAGGGAATGCCAATGCTTGTTTAAAAGTTTCCATCCATGCGCCCGGTTGAGGGAGCCACTTATTCAGTTGAGGCGCATAACTTAATAGAAGTAGTGGTAATGCCATGCCGAAGCCGAGGCTTGCAAAGATAGTTAAAGCGATCCACCAAGGTTGTGTGATGGCAAAGCCGAGAGCTGGGGCCATAAAAGGTGCTGTGCAGGGGCTGGCGACTACAGCGGCTAATACACCGGTAAAGTAAGACTGTTTAAGTCCGTTTCCTTGGGTAAGTCCTTGTCCGGCACTCATCCAGCGAGTGCCAATGGTAATGTGACCAGAAAGTGCCAGTCCCATAATAAAGAACAAATACACAAGTACAGTCACAAAACCAGGAGATTGTAATTGGAAGCCCCATCCTACGGCCTGCCCTGCGGCGCGCACGGCGAGTAATAGGCCGGCAATGAGTATAAAGGTGCTGATAGCGCCTAATGTATAGCTCCACCCTTGATGGCGATGATTGCTTTCGCTATTTGCTAGGGATAATGCCTTTAATGAGAGTACGGGCAATACGCAGGGCATCAAATTTAATATCATGCCGCCAACGATTGCTAGGCAAATCATAGAAATAACTGTGGTTAGAGATGCGCTTTGTTTTGGTTGCTCTTGGGTAGTGCTACTAAGAGGAGCGAATTGTGACTCTGGTTCAACAACGGGAATGATCGAGTCATTGTTAACCGTAAAGCGCTGTGTTTGAGGTGGATAGCAAAGTCCTGCATCTGCACAGCCCTGAGAGACTACGGTTAATTCATACCCTGGGTTTTGTGGTAGTGCTGCTTGATCTATAAGGACCTTTGCGTGGTGGTAGTGTTTTTCAACATCTTTTTCAAAGATAGGGTCATATTTGATAATGCCTACTGGCAGGGTTGCGTTAATCGGTTTGTTATTTACCGAAAAACGGAATTGTTCCCCATATAAAAAATATTCTTCTGCAATTACCCAGTCTAATGATAAGCCCTTGCTTGTACCTGCAATAGAGAGTTGGTAGGCTTCTTCAACCGGTAAGAACTCGTCTTCGGTGCCTAGCTCGTCGAGGCTGATATCGTCATCATCACTTTCGTTAGTGATGGCTGAATCTAAAGGTGTTGTTGCTTCTGAGAACTGAGGTTGACCAGAACTGTCTGTGTCGAGAAGTTTGTCTAAGGAAGAGGCTCCGCTTGTAAGGCTTAAGCTACTGAGGCTAATGAAGAGCGTAATGATGCGGAGAAAACGAAATTTTATAGCGGGCTTCATAAGGTTATAAATCGGTAGATGTCATATTCAAACAGTAAATCTTAAGACATTATGTTTTAAGTCTAGTTCGACCTATACGCAGTGTAACTTTTTTTTGTAAATTTGGGTGGTTAGGAGGGGACCAATGTTAACTAATGTGATCTGTCTTCAGTTTTCTTTTCTTCAATTGCTGATGAGGCGCCAATTCTGGCTATTCTGCTTGCTGATAATGCCCTTAATGTCGGAAGCATCCTTGCAGGTTGCTATTAACGAGCTGCTCGAAAAGGCAGAACAAGATGTTCTGGCGGATCGCTTAACAACGCCTGTTAGTAATAATGCTTACGATCGTTATAAGGCTGTGTTATTACTGGATCAGGGCAACCAGAGAGCCGCTTTGGGATTAAGGTCTATTGCAGCTCGTTATATGGATATGGCTCGATTCAGTGTTAAAAAAAGACGATTTGCTAAAGCGCGTAACCAGTTGTCTCAGGCGGTTTATGTCAATGGCCGTACGCCGCAAACACAACGATTGACGCAAGACATTCGTAAAGCAGAAAAGCAAGCTCGGTTAGCTAGGGTGGAGGCTTCTGGCCCGGCGCCTGTTATTAAAAAAGTAGATGCTGAGCAAAAGACGTTTTCATTGAATCCCGCTGATTTAAGCCAGCGTAACCAGTCCGTTAAAAGCCATTTGGCCTCGCTAGGGCAGCGAGTTCAAGACACTAAAGAATATGTCTTAATTTATGCTCGAAATGACTCTGAAGGCCGTTGGATATATCAGCAAATGCGCAAGGCAAGTACTGGGTATCGATTAAGAGGGGATATTAAGCGGCATAAAAAACCCAGGGTTGTATTGCAGGAGCCTTTAGACTGAGGCCTTAGGTGTTTTCTTTTATTATTGATGTCATGGTGCTGATGCAGTTACTTAAGTAACTACTTCCAAATAAATTTAAATGATTGAATTGATGGTAAAGATTGTACAGAGGTCGGCGAAGAAGAAAAGTTTCATCTAATGGCCAGATCGCGTTATAACCATCGTAAAATTCTTTTTCAAAACCGCTGAATAAATATGTCATCGCCACATCAGTTTCTCGGTCGCCATAATAACAAGCAGGGTCGTAGATGATGGGTGTTCCATCGTCGAGATAAGCTTTGTTGCCACTCCATAGGTCACCATGAAGTAACGATGCTTGAGGGTGATGATCGCCTAGTGCATCAGGAATATATTTTAGTAACCTGTCAGAGAGAGCCTTTAAAGGTCCTTTATAG
Source organism: uncultured Pseudomonadales bacterium (assembly GCA_947487765.1). Lineage (GTDB taxonomy): Bacteria > Pseudomonadota > Gammaproteobacteria > Pseudomonadales > Cellvibrionaceae > CANLBN01. Next base: position 108,187 of record CANKXO010000006.1, read on the forward strand.
CCGTTTGAGTAAGCGAGTTCTATTTGGGGTTGCATACGGTTTTCGAGCCAGAATTCTAGCCAGCTATTTTTGTATCTATTTTTTTGTGGCGTACTACCGATAAAATTATCTTCTAGAAAACCAAATTGAGTGTGAGTTGTTTTATGTAATTCAGCAAGTTGCACTCCCAGCTTGTATTCATTGTTTTTTGAGGTGAGTGGTAAATATTCCAAGACTAAAAAGCTGTAGTCGAGATGTTTTCCACATACAATAGGTTTGGGCACATGCAGAGTGTTGGTTTCAATAATAGTATTTAATCCTAATACCTCTGAAGAAAAGTTATCTAAAAAACTACTAGTGTTAATTTTCGTAAAGAAAGCTAAGTCATTATTGTTGTTCCTCACAATATAGCTTTCACTAATATCTCCTCCCGTGACCCTTTCACTGGATGTGATTGAAAAATCACTATCCAGTGCGAAAGCTATCTCTTTTGAAATAAAATTAAATAGTGGCTTCTTATCCTGCTGTTTTGCAAACATTCGTTTTAGCTTGTAACAAAATCTTGATCTATTTCCGGTAGTGGTTCATGTCGTATTGCTGACTCAAATGATGCTAAACGTTTATATACAGACAGTAGTTCAACAATTGTTGTCCATGAATTGACAAGGTACTGGAATGAATTACTTACCTGACTAAATGCTGTCAGTATTTGTTGTAAAATACCAAAAGTTATAGCGCCTACTGCAATGGTGGGGACTAATATTATGTATACAAAAATATTATCCGCTTGAATATAGAGCATTCTTGCAATATTAAAATACATGTAATGGAAGTATAATTTGAAATAGTTCTTGCGAACGTTAGCAAATAATTCTTTCAGCGTAATGGGCTGAGCGCGTTCAGTGTCGTCTTCTCCATATACTAATTCTTTACGATAAGCCGCTTCAACTCGTTGATTTTTAAACTCTAGTCCTGGCAATTTAATACCGACAATGGCTAATACTCCAGTACCAAAGATGGACCAGACGATTGCTGCAGTAAATAGTGGATAAGGGATGGCGCCGACGATGGGTAACTCGCTGACATACTGAGATAAAGACCAGAGGACGGGTAAAAATGCGAATAGAGTCATTACTGCATCAATTAAAGCAACGCCTAAATTTTCCATTATCGTTGCAAAGCGCATAGTGTCTTCTTGAACCCTTTGTGATGCGCCTTCAACATGACGAACATTTTTCCATTGTTCGGTATAGTAATCATTCATGGCGGTGCGCCAGCGAAAGATAAAGTGACTAACTAAAAAGCGTGTTGCAACAAATACGAATATGGCAAGAAATGCGATTTCGGCAAAAATAAAAATTAACTCATAGAGCTGGCCCGCAGTCACATCAGAATCTTCTGATAATGCATTTTGCACTGAATCAAAAAATGGGCGGCGCCAGTTATTGATGGCGACAGAAACCTGTACCGAAAAATAAGTAGAGAATAATATAAGTGCTGAGCCGAGGATGGACCATATCTGCCACTGATGAGGCGATGTTTTAAACCAAAAAGCAGCAAAGATTCCTATTGATACTAGATAGTACCCATAAAAAAGTAAGAATGAGTCTGTCACAAAGTGACCAAGACCAATAGTTGGCTCTGGCTCATTGAGGTCTAGACCGAAAAAATTCCCAATATCGGTGTTGAAGCTGTACCAAATAAAACTGCTGACTATTGCCCAAATTACAACAGAGATAAAAAACCATTTGGGATTAGGAAAAAAGGATTTAAACATAATATTATTCTTCTGAGATTCGAAAATAAGTTATAGCCGTTAAGCTAGACAAGTTTACGGGTGATTAATTCATGGGGAGACTAATAACCATTTTTTTTTAAAGGGAATAGCGTTTGATATCTGAGGTTGGTTGTTTAATGAACGGCTGGTCATGGTGGTTTGTATCGTTCCTATGAAATAACTGGAATGATAACGTCTTTATATGGCAAATTCGTAGTACAAGTTTTGTATTTTATCGTATATGTTCGGTAGTACAGTGTTGGTGACGTAAAAAATGCCATCAAGATCAGGTATGATGCTATTTAATCGATACGAATCCTTGAAATTTGCTGGAATCAGCCTTATCTAAGCACGAGTATAAATACAATATTACGGGCGCTACAGCCGGTATCCAACTCCCACTGAAATATAGGATAAAACTAATGTCATTTGAACTTCCTGCACTGCCTTATGAAAGAAATGCGCTTGAGCCACATATTTCTTCTGAGACCTTAGATTTTCATTATGGTAAGCATCATCAAACCTATGTCACTAAATTAAATGGCCTTGTTCCAGGCAGTGAGTTTGAAGGTAAAAGCTTAGAAGATATTATTAAGGCATCTTCTGGTGGTGTTTTTAATAATGCTGCTCAAATCTGGAACCACACTTTTTATTGGAATAGCTTAAGCCCTAATGGCGGCGGTGCAGCTTCTGGCGCACTAGGTGATGCGATCAATGCAAAATGGGGTAGCCACGAGAAGTTTGTAGAAGAGTTCTCTACTCAAGCAGCCAATAATTTTGGTTCTGGTTGGACTTGGTTAGTAAAAACAGCAGCTGGCGATTTGGATATTGTGAATACCAGCAATGCGGGCTGCCCACTAACCGATGGTCACACGCCTCTATTAACATGTGATGTTTGGGAGCATGCTTACTATATCGATTACCGTAATGCTCGCCCTAAATACCTAGAGGCCTTTTGGGCGTTAGTAAATTGGGATTTTGCAGCAAGTAATTATTCTTAATTTTCAATAACTTGCTACATTAATCGCTTCTGTATGGGTGGCAGCCGTTTTGGCTGTTATCCATTTCACCTATATATTACTTCTCTCTATCTATAACATTCTACGCTGTTATTAGTGTTTTATTTCATTTCCATATACCACCTTTATTAGTTGCTTATACCTATTTAGTGTTAGAAATTTCCATTTCTTCATTGACAATTATCTCTTAAGTTTTATAATTTTCAGTAATTTCTGAAAATTCAGTAAATATAGGATCTGTTGTGACGTTATCGAATAGTAGTGAAGCATTTGTATTGCATTTTGGTGAGATGGGGAGCCGTTGGGGATTTAATCGTACGGTCGGGCAGATTTATGCATTGCTTGTAATCCATGAAGAACCGCTTAATGCGGATCAAATCGGCGAGCTATTAAGGGTCAGCCGCAGTAATGTCAGCATGGGGATTAAAGAGCTTCAGTCTTGGCGTTTGGTTACACTACATCATATACCGGGTGATCGGAAAGATTACTTTTCTGTTTCTGGCAGCATGTGGGATATGGCTCGTACAGTATTTGAAGAGCGTCGCAAGCGAGAGCTAGATCCTACCTTATCATTGTTACGTTCTCATTTGTTGGAAGCGCCAGAAACGCAATCAGATGCCTACGCACAGGAAAAAATGCGAGAAATTCACGACTTACTGGAGCTCTTAAATCAATGGGCCAATAGTTTAAATACGCTCAACCCAGAAACCTTACAGTCTTTAATGAAGTTAGGTTCTGGTGTCAGTAAGTTACTTGAGTTTAAAAGTAAGGTGGGACGAAAGGAGTCAGAGTAGGTTTAGAGCAAATTAATTTGTTTGCATTTTTTTAATATTTTTCTTTACGTCAATTTAGGTTTGCTCGCGATGAGCTGAATTTGAATTAATCGCCGCTAGAGGTTCTTATGCTTGATACGCTCATGTTGTCTCGAATTCAGTTCGCAACCAATATCAGTTTTCATATTTTATTCCCCAGTATCACCATTGCGATGTGTTGGATTCTTTTTTATTTTAAATGCCGTTATGACTTTTCTAAAAATCCAGTCTGGATGCGCGCCTATCGCTTTTGGGTAAAAATTTTTGCACTGACTTTTGCCTTGGGAGTGGTTAGTGGCATTACTATGTCATTTCAGTTTGGTACAAACTGGCCAGGTTTTATGGAAAGAGTCGGTAATATTGCGGGTCCTCTTCTTGGCTATGAAGTTTTAACGGCCTTCTTTTTAGAAGCAACTTTTTTAGGAATTATGTTATTTGGTATTCGTCGAGTACCTAGCAGAATACATACATTAGCTACTTTACTAGTGGCTATTGGTACAACCTTATCAGCATTTTGGATTATTGCACTCAATTCATGGATGCAAACCCCAGCCGGCTTTGAAATGCGTGAGGGAGTTGCTTTTCCTTTGGATTGGTGGGCTATTATTTTTAACCCCTCTTTTCCCTATCGACTAATGCATGTTCTTTTAGCGTCGGGTTTAACTGCTGGTTTCTTGGTTGCAGGTATTTCCGCCTACCGCATTTTAAAAGGTGACAAAAAACGTGCCCCTTATATAGCATTAAAAACAGCCGTCTTTATGGTTGCCATATTGGCGCCATTGCAAGCCTTTGTTGGTGATTTGCACGGTTTAAATACATTTGAGCATCAGCCACAGAAAGTAGCAGCAATGGAAGGCGTTTGGGAAACAGAGAAGGGAGCCCCTCTACTATTATTTGCTATTCCTGATGAGGAAGAACGAAAAAATCATTTTGAAATTGCGATTCCTAATTTGGCTAGCTTGATTCTTACCCATAAGATTGATGGAGAAATTGTTGGCCTAAATGATTTTGTTGGTGAACATCCGCCAGTCAAACCCGTATTTTTTGGTTTCCGCATTATGGTTGGCTTAGGTTTGTTGATGATTCTTATTTCTTGGTCTGCCGTGTACTTATTTCTGCGCAGGAAAGAGTTGCCTAAAAGCTTATATAAGGTATTAGTCGCGATGAGTTTTTCAGGTTGGGTGGCCACGCTCGCGGGGTGGTATGTTACTGAAATTGGTCGTCAGCCTTACTTAGTCAGCGGCGTATTAAAAACTGCTGAAGCTGTGACAACAGTCCCTCCTAGTAACGTTGTATTTTCTTTGGCCTTGTATGCCATTGTCTATTCATTTCTATTGTGGGCTTATATACACACTATCTTTTTAATGGCACGTCGTTCTGTGGATGTCGAAGAGTTTGAAACTGCTGACCCTTCAATGACACCTATTCCAGATACAATGTTTGAGGGTGCTGGTTCAAATGAGGGGATGATCGCTGGGGGAGTAAAGATATGACTGCTGAAATGTATTGGTTGCCCATTATCTTTATGGCGTTAATGGGCGTTGCTATTTTAGCGTATGCGATTTTAGATGGTTATGATTTGGGCGTAGGTATTTTATTGCCACTCAATAATGAATCTCAGCGAGATACAATGATAGCCTCCATAGGGCCATTTTGGGATGCTAACGAAACGTGGTTGGTTTTGGCGGTTGGTTTATTGCTGATTGCCTTTCCTTCTGCCCATAGTGCCGTACTTTATCATTTATATATTCCTGCCGTTATTATGCTGATTGGTTTAATTATGCGAGGCGTTGCTTTTGATTTTCGGGCTAAAGTCGCAGCAGATTATAAATATGCTTGGGATTGTACGTTTAAAGCGGGTTCGTTAATCACTACTCTAGCTCAAGGATATATGCTGGGCTTGTATGTCATGGGTTTTCGTACAGACTTAGAAGCTCAACTATTCACATTGCTTAGCTGTTTTGGTGTCACTGCTGCTTATAGTTTGATTGGCTCTGCTTGGTTAATAATGAAAACCGAAGGTGAATTACAGAAACGTGCGATTCGCTGGGCTCGCACTGCATTAAAAATTACCTTTGTGGGTATTATTGCTGTCTGTATCGTGAATCCTATTGTCAATCAGGGTGTATTCGATAAGTGGTTTGTATATCCGCGAGTTATGTTTGTATTACTGATACCGATTGTCACATTGAATTTATTTGTATTTCTGTATTTTCTGTTAAACCGCTTGCCTAGGGTAAACGATAGTTATAGTTGGGTTCCCTTTGTCGGTGTTACTGGCATTTTTATACTGAGTTTTATCGGTTTAGGCTTTAGTTTTTACCCTTATATTGTGCCTTGGAATGTCACTATTTGGGAGGCGGCTAGTGCGCCCGAATCGCTAAAGTTTATTTTGGTAGGCGCGTTGATTGTTGTGCCGACTATTTTAATGTATACCATTTTTGCGTATAGGATTTTCAGAGGTAAAGCGACAGAGTTAAAATATTACTAAGAGGTACGCAAATCACAGCTGGCCTCTTGGTTGTCATCATGCAAAACAATGGTGCCATTACTCAGTGAATTCAAGTCGTTGCCCAGAGTAGGTAACGACTTGATAGGAACTGCAATGGTTAGTTTTACATCATTATTAAAATCTTTATGAATGGTGTTTATTGAATGTTTTTCCAGCCAGTGTTCAACTTTACTGAGCATGCTGTAGGGTAGATTAATAGAAGCTGTTTGCCGAACGAGATATTCCTGAGTAACCAAGTTTTTGACTGCATTGCTGGCAGATTGTGAATAGGCTCTGACTAAGCCTCCAGCCCCTAGTTTTATACCACCAAAATACCGAGTAACAACAATGGTAGTATGGCCAAGGTTTGAGTGTTGTAGCACATTCAGTATGGGTTTTCCGGCAGTATCTTTTGGTTCTCCGTCGTCACTTTGGTCCATCCCATGTAAATCGTTAGGTGTGCCACTAATAAATGCCCAGCAGTTGTGGTTGGCGTCAGGATAACGTGATCTTGTTTCATTAATAAAAGCTTTAGCTTTTTCTCGGCTATCAGCATAGGCGACTGAGGTAATAAATCGGCTACGCTTAATTTCTAAATCAAATGTTTGAGGCTGTAAGGGGATAAGGTAACTTTCCATTGCCAAATAATAACATACCTATATTCCCTCACTGCTATTTCTACTGTGAATAAGGGGGCTGATGTAAGTGGGAGGCTCTAAAGTTTTAACGGCCTTAATTATTAATAGGCTTTTTGATGAAATAAAATTTCCTTCCACGCTTCTTTGCAGAGCAGCCCTCGATGATGGAAAAATATAACTTGAGCGATATGTTTAAACGTCGGATTCGATATCAGATAGTTTAGTAGCCAGTCAGGTGGTGGGAATGTTTGATAAAATTGTCGCAATGGTTTCTTGAAACGATATTTGGATATCATTTTTTCAATAGTTTTATGAGGCAGCTCTAGGTTGTCAGCGTCTGAATTCGCATTCAATAAATAGTCAGCAATACTAACACCTAATTGCTGGCCTACTTCTACAGCTGGGTGAATGCCACCAGCCGTTAACGGTGATACCATGCCTGCTGCATCGCCCAGTAAGCACATATTGTCTGTAGCAAATGGAAAGATTGGGCCGCTGGTTGGAATAAAGCCTCCGCGCCTATTAATAATTTTTGCGGTTCCTCCAAAGTGTTTGAGTAAATGTAATAAAAATCCCTGTATGTTAGGTTTGTTAGGGGTATTAACGGCAATTCCTATTTGAGTGTGTTCTACGCCTTTTAATGCCCAACCGATATAGCCCTTGGCATAGTATGAGTCGAGAAATACATGTAGATAGTCCTCATCTAGATTATCTAATCCTTCTATTGCGTATTCTGCACCTAACAAATAGTCACTGTTACACCCTAACTTAAACTGTTTGGCCACTTTTGATTTAGCGCCATCCGCACCGACTAGGTAAGAGCAACTGATATTTTCGTTCATTAATACATAGCGGTTATCTTTTTTTATAATAGTCTCTACTGATTGATTGCAGCGGACAATGCCGCCGGATATTTTTACCTGCCGGGCCATCCAGTCAAGTACCTTGCCTGTATTTGTGGCAAGGAAATAATAATTGTTGGAGTGTAAATCAATGGATTGCATATTGGGTGAGTAAAGCCGGATACCAGATATTTTACGGGTAAGACTATCGGGCAAACGCAATATTTCTGCTACTTCTTTAACAAAAATCCCCGTTGATTGGGTATATGCTCCCGAAGTTTTTTTACGTTCAAGGACAATGCTACGCAACCCTTTTCGTGCTGCACTTTGAGCACATGCTAAACCGCTAAAGCTGCCGCCGATAACTGCCAGGTCATAATGTTTCATCTATTGCCCCATTAATTTTCTATGGTTTCAATTAAAGCAGATTGATGTGGTGATTCGATGCTGAAATATGATCAATAATGGCAAAGTCGTTTTTTTAAAGTTTATTGCGGAGTTTGTTAAGTCTCAATAGCATCTTAATCTAATAATGCTATATGATGAATCCTCGCTATTTAAAGTTATTTCGGTACAGCAGTAATGAAAAATAACAAGCTGATATTGCTCGTTGAAGATGATGTGAGTTTGGCTCAATGGATCAGTGAGTATTTGCAAAAGCACCACTATGATGTTGTTGTTGAACATCGTGGTGATCAAGCCATTAAGCAAGTAGAAATATTAAATCCAGACTTGATAATTTTAGATTTAATGTTACCAGGAAAAAATGGTTTTGATATTTGTCGAGAGCTTAAGCCAGTCAATCCAGCACCGATTTTGATGCTGACAGCTAAAGATGATGAGGTTGATCAGATTGTTGGTCTAGAGCTTGGTGCTGATGATTACGTCATTAAGCCAGTAAAACCACGCTTATTATTAACTCGTATTCAAGTACTGCTTCGCAGATACTATTCGGAAAAGGGTCGCCACTCCGTCGATGTTGTTAATCAGCTTAATTTTGGTGAATTGATGATCGATGATTCATCTCGCGAATTATCCTATAAAAACACTATTATTCCTCTTTCAGGTGCAGAATACGATTTGCTTTGGTTGTTGGTCAATTCACCAGGTAAGCCCTTAAGCAGAGATGAAATATTACAGAGCTTACGAGGAATTAATTATGACGGTTTAGATCGCTCTATTGATACACGTGTTTCTCAGTTGCGCCGCAAATTACATGAATATACGGGTCGCGCAGAGAATATCAAAACTGTACGCGGCAAAGGCTATATGTTTGTTGCAGACAATTGGATATAGTTGTAGTCGCTTGTTATGAGAAAATTATTTTTACGTCTCTACCTCTTGATTATGCTGGGGGTTTTTATTATTTTAGGCGTTGGTATTCCGGTTGTTATTGATAATTCCCAATTCAGAGAATTAATTGATGATATTGCTGAATTAAACTACCAACTCATGCGAGCAGATTTGCAAGATGGTTCTGTCGAGGAGTGGTCTACTTATGTAGAAAATAACCAGTCTCACTTTGATCTTCAGTTAGCGATACTTCCCATTGATGATATTCCTCTTTCTTCACTCAATAAGAAACGTATCTGGAATAATGAGATGGTTGTCGATGAATTAGATCGAGAGATTACAGGTCACCCTGAAGTCGATCGTTTCTATAATACCTGGAGTAGTCTTTGGAGAATCAATGACAGCAAGTATGCATTGCTTATGGCATGGGAAACGAGCGAGGTAGAAATTCGACGCCGGTTTATGTCAAGCATTACACATTTTGTGCGTCAGAGACTGGTCGATATATCTATAGAAGAATGGCCTGAAATACTTAAAAAAATACAGAATGAAGCGAATATCCCTACAAAAATACTCTCTGTAAATGATGATAGGTTTAATACACGATTACGAGAATTGTCGTCAGGCGATACTATTTCATATCCTGGTGGCGATGACATTATTGTACATTTTCAGCCGGTTTCAAGCATTCCTTATGTGGTTAGCATTGGTCCGTTAGCCTATAGTTATTCTGACTTTTGGGAAAATACTTTTCTTATAGCATTAAGTAGTGCCATTTTTTCTATCATGTTGTTGCTTTTTTTATGGCCACTATGGCAATCATTAAAAGGGCTGGATGATGTCACCTCAGCTTTTGGCGGAGGTACTTTAGAGGCTCGCATTCCTGTTAAAAAGCGCTCACCTATTGCAAATATTCTTACAACCTTTAATAGTATGGCTGATCGTATTCATAAACTTGTACAGTCTCAGAAGGACTTGGTGAGCGCGGTGTCTCATGAATTAAGAACGCCGATAGCAGGTTTACGTTTTGGTATAGACGCTATTGTTGATGCTGATGATAAAAAAGAACGAAGTGAATATGTTAAGCGCATGAATTATGATTTAGATCGATTAGATTCTTTAGTCGGTGAGCTGTTGTATTACACACGCTTGGATATGCGTGCGGAAATAAATTTAGAGGATAATCGTCAGCCTTATAAATGGTTTAAAGAGCAAGTAGATGATATCTGTTTTTTATACCCAACGTTAGGTTTTGACATTATTCTTCCAAATCAAGACGTCAAATTGCGTTGTGACTTTAGGTTAATGTCTAGAGCGGTAACAAATTTGCTGAATAATGCAGGGCGTTATGCGGTAAATAAGGTTCAGTTATCTTTTGAAGAAATAGATAATCAATACCAAGTGATTGTTGATGACGATGGAGCAGGAATTCCTGTAGACCAAAGAGTTAAGGCATTTGATCCATTTGAAAGGTTAGATGCAAGTCGAGATCGGCGTACGGGTGGTCATGGGTTAGGTTTAGCCATTGTGAAAAATATTGCTCAACAACATCAAGGTGAGGTGCTGATTGATGATTCTCCATTGGGTGGGTGTCGTGTGATTGTAAGTTGGCCTGTCAGTATCAATGGATAGAGCAAAAAGGAAGAGGGGTTAGATCTTAATGTGTGTGAAGAGGCATAACGCTACATTAACAACGTTATGCCTTAATGGGCTAATACAGTTTAATTAATCACAAGAGTTTGTAAAATCTAACATAATATTTTCATTGGTTTCTAACTCATAGCAGAGAAATTTTTTGGCAATATCCGACTTCATATAAGTATCGAAAAAATCGATAGAGGTTGTTGTAATGATAGGGTTCCATACTATTTTACCTAAACCAAAATCATGGAAGTCCAGCCAGCCTACCGTAAAATCACTATGTGCGATTGAAGCAATCGTTGCTAAATAAAGATCTGTTGTTGCTGCATTAATATTAGCGTGTGCATCATTCTGTTTTTCTATTTGTAGTTCCTGACGTATTTCATCAAGATCTTCATCGGCTACTTCATCATCATCTCTAATTTCTTCAGCTATCGTTGCATCAATATCGCTCGCATACTGTAAATGAGGCGTTAATATTTTTTCATTAAACAATGCAGCGCTGCTACCGTCCATATTAATTGAGGCTAAACAGTTAGGCTCTTCATTGCAAAATCGCCTTGCTGTTGCTCCGCCATATGAATGTCCGGTGGCTCCTATCCTACTCAAATCGAACGCCCCTTTTAAATGGCTTTCAATATCGCCCTTATTAATTTTCTCCAATTGGGACAATACAAAATGCGTATCAGACACCCATAAATTAAGGTGTTCTTGAGTCCCTATCCCGATATATGCAGCTGTGTGATATCGCTGTAGAAGGTTTGTGGGTACTAGTTCTCCTAATGGAATTTCGGCTAGTTCTATGGCGTCTTCTTCTGTAAATTCTAAGTTTGGATCTTGTTCTACAAATGGTCGTTCTCGGCCAAAAGCATCCTCTTGAAAATTTTCATTAAAAGGTACGGTTTTACCATTGTTAAGGGTGACAAAGCTTGCCTCAGACGTATGGCCGATCGAAACAACAATATAGCCCTTTTTGACTAGAGATTCGTAGTAGGGTTCGTTTTCTTCAATTTGACCGCCATAGCCATGAGAGTAAAAAATTACAGGGAAAGCCCGGTCTTTTAAGGGCGCTGCATTTTGATAAGATTGGCTCTGTTGTTGATTTTCTCTTAAAAAATCAAGTATTTCCTCGCTTTCCTCCTGGTCTACCGCATAATCATTATTTTCAGTGTGATAACCATAATGGAACCTTGATTCTTCGTTAGGTTCTGGTTCTGTTGGGTACCACATTTTCACCATTAAGTCTCGACTGTCACCCTCTTCAATGTCTAATAGCTCTTGCATTTCATGAGAGACTTTTTGTGTTATGTCTGTATCAGAAAAAACCATTGTCGTTGTACCCACGGTATGGTCGCCACAGCCTGATAACGTAAGGGCTCCGATTACCAAGCCGATACTGCCTAAATGATAAAGTTTCATCGTGTATTCCTGTCGTTTAAACCTCTTTCTACTGTGCAGGATTTGTACAAAAATTGTTGTAAGGAAGTGTCCACAAGTGTGTCCAAATGTAAGCTGCTGAAATAAACGCTAATAATAATCCTACAAAAGTAGACAAAGTATTGGATTCTTTACCGCTAAGCTATCTGTCTTGTTAATACCAATTAGGATAGTTAGAGATGAAAAGTAAATACAGAACGTTGCTTTCTGCCGCAGTACTGAGTGTCAGTCTTGTTGGTTGCGGTAGTGATAATGATAAAAAAGACCCGCCTACAACAGAGGAGCCTTCTCTTTCTCGATTTCAAGGTGAATGGGTAGAGCCTGGGTCGGGTTTAGCGTTAGATATTCAAAATGATAATGCAACGGCATATCGTTATACCCGTGAGACGTGTTCTGTGATTAATCGTTTTGACACACTAGAAGAAGCTGAGGAAGTTATTACAGCGCGCCGAGCCGGTGGTAATGAGAGCCAATTTTCTTTTGTGACGGAAGGTGATTCTGAGTTTGGGCGAGTGGAGCTTATTGCTCAAGATCTACCTAGTGCATGTGATAACGCACCTGATCCTGAAGTCTTTGATCCAGAGTTTGTCTTTGAACATATCTGGCATGCATTTAATGATTACTATGCATTTTTTGAATTAAGGAATGTAGATTGGCAACAACAGAGGAGCCTTTTTCGCCCTCAAGTGACAGCAGCCACTACTCAGCAAGAGTTGTTCGATATTTTAGATGAAATGTTAGCTCCCATTGATGATGGACATGTTTTTTTGTCGGTAGCAACAGATGAACTCGAAGATGGTTTTTCTCCAGCAGAAAGTAATGGCTGGAGTCGCACGAGTATGGCGCTTGCGCAAGAGGAAGATATTGATGAGGATGTTGCGGAGGGTAGTTTAGTAGAGCTTTTTAATAGATCAGTTGCTAATTTTTACGGTGGTGAAGGGGAATTTACTACAAACTTCGATGACGAAGAGTTACCAATTTTTTGGGGTGTACTTGAAGGCAATGTTGGCTACCTTCAGATTAATTCCATGGAGATCGAAAGCGAAGATGAGGATTCACCTCTTAGTGCAGAGGAGCAGCTGTTGATTATTCATGATCAAATGGGGACGGTTCTAGAGGGCTTGGTGGATACCAATGCCTTGATTGTTGATGTTCGTTTTAATGGTGGCGGCTCAGATGAATACTCATTAGCCATTGCTAATTATTTTGCAGACCAGAGACGTTTGGCTTATAGCAAAGAAAACTATAATATCGGCAACCCGACACCTCAAAAGTTATTTTATATTGAGCCTTATAGTGAAGGTATTCATTATTCTAACCCTATTACCTTAATAACTGGACCGGATACAGCGAGTGCCGCAGAAATATTCACTTTGGCAATGATGGCGCTTCCCCAGGTGACGCATGTTGGTGAAGCAACTGAAGGCATTTTCTCTGACATATTAAGTATTGAATTGATGGATGGCTGGACGTTGGGCTTATCTTCTCAAACGTACTATGCCCCTGATGGTCAGGTTTATGAGTCTGTGGGCGTTCCCCCAACAGACAATGTACCGGTCACTAGTTTGACGGGCTTAAGTGAGTTTGGTGCCCTGCCGGCCATACACGAAGCATTGGAAGGTCTCGGTGTTGATTTGAATATCACTCAAGCAGAATTCGATGCTGAAGTTGCTGACATTATGGAAGAAACCGGCATGCCAGGGTTTAGTGCGGCATGGATTGATGATGCGCAGCTACTGGATGCAGCGGTGGCTGGGTATGCAGATGTCGATGGTGAACGCTTGGTTACACTTGATACACCTTTCAACTTAGGTTCTGTTAGTAAAACATTTGTAGGTACCAGTGCCACACAAATGCTTGAGCAAAATTTAATTACGCTTGATACTTCGTTGAGTGATATCTCTATGCCGTTTATGGTTGATAGCCCTTATATTGAAGGCAATGATATTACGCTTGCTCATTTGGCTACCCATAGTTCGGGGATTCAGGACGGCGAAATCTCTTATAACTGTGGTTATTATATTGAAGGAGATCAATCCAGCTTCTTTGCGCAATTTGATGATGACTTTGAGGATTGCCCAGAGCCTGTAGAAACTAACCAAAGCAATTTTCTGAGTAGCTTATTGAGCCAAAGCGGTGAGCTATATGATGACGACCATTTTCTTGATGTGACTCCCGGCCAAGGTTACTACTATACCAATGTAGGTGCTGCATTAGCGGCAGAAATGTTAGCAGTGGCTTCAGGTACAAGTTTTGAAGACTGGACTGAAAACAATATTTTTTCACCACTCGGTATGAATAACACACATTGGTTCAATGCGCGTTACAGTGATACCGATACTGCACCTGCACGCCGATACGCGGTTGTTGATGGTGAAAGAATAGCACTTCCTGAGTTTGCCTTAGCTACTTGGTCTGATGGCGGTTTAAAATCTACCTCAACAGATTTAGCGAATTATTTATTAGCGATTGTGCGTAGAGGTGAATTAAACGGTCAGCGTATTTTAAATCAAGAAAGTGTCGATTTTTTATTAAGTGCTGTTAGCGATGTGCCAAATAGCGAAGGCCAGCAAGGGATGTTTTGGACAAACGATAATTTGATGTTTGGCCACAATGGTGGAGACCCCGGCACAACTTCTATCATGCGTTACGACAAACATAATAATTTGGGTGTGGCTGTCATGTTTAATTTCACTCCAGACGAAGACGATGACAGCGATGAGGCCGATGAAATTAATGATCAATTAAATCGCTTGTTTCACTTAACCTATCGACGTGGGCTGAGTGTGAAAGCAGGTCTTTAATCATTGCTTTGATCTAGCACTAATTAAAATACCTGAGCGTAGGCTTGGGCATTTTCTAACAATTCATAAATAAATAGATGTTATTTTTCTTCCTATCACTAGTGGCGATAGGAAGAAACTCTTTCAGGTTTTTGTTACTGGATCAGTTCCACTAAGGCTTCACCCACTGCATGGGCTGAACTTGGGTTTTGTCCGGTAATTAATCGGCCGTCTTTAATAACGTTCACTCCCCAAGTCGCTACTTTGGTGTAAATGCTACCTTGTTCCAATAACTTCTCTTCGATCAAAAACGGGATTTTATCGAGTGTACTCATGGCGATTTCTTCTTCGCGTGTAAAGCCAGTGGCTTGTTTGTCTTTGAGTAATGGTGCCCCATCGCTCAGAGTAATGGGCAGTAATGCGGCTGGACCATGACAAACGGCGCTCACGATTCCACCGGCTTCGTATATCTGCTTCGAGATATCGGCGATTTCTTCGTTTTCTACCAAATCAAATAATAAACCATAGCCACCTGGGTAGAATACTGCAGCATAGTCATCGGCTTTTATATCATTTATTTTTAACGTGTTATTCATGCGGCTGACAAAGGTGTCATCCTTGAGTAGCAGTTGTGTCACAGTGTCATTTTCGTCATCTCCACCGTAGTGAGGCGCAGCCCCTCCTTGTGGGCTCATGATTTCGTAGTCGTAATCATTGGCTAACAGTACACTCAATGCGTGTGTAAGTTCTGGAAGGTAAGTTCCGTTAGCTTCGCCTGCTAAGGCGTCAATATTACTCACAACGACAAGTATTTTTTTGCTCATAATGGGTTCCTGAATGCATGTAAGAGTAAGGTCTAATAACAATATAAATTGTATATTGATTCCATCAAGAGAATAATAAGCACTTTATGAAAATGATTGTTGCTGAATAGCAATAATCGCTAATGATATGACTAATAGTAAAATAGAGCATAGAGCGCAATGAGAATAGATCCCTTCCTTGGTTATATTGAGTTCATGGCCGTAGCTGAAACTGAAAGCTTTACTGCGGCTGCAAAAAAGCTGGCTATTTCTACGTCTCATGTATCTCGTCAAGTGAGTCGTTTGGAAAAGCAATTAGGTATTCGCTTATTTGCTCGTACAACTCGCCGGGTCTCATTAACTGAGGCTGGGATTGAGTATTACAAATCTTGTAAAGACGTTTTGGTTGGGTTGGAAGAGGCCAATGCCAGAGCAAGAGGTGAACATTCTGAATTGACGGGCCACATTCGTATTTCAGCAGCAGGTGATTTTGCCGAGACTGTTGTGGCTGAGATACTGGTTGAGTTTCTACAGCTTCATCCTGGGCTGACCATTGATATGGAATTTAATACGCGGGTCGTTAATATTGTCGATGAGGGATTCGATTTTGCTATTCGTTATGGACAGTTAAGAGAGTCGAATCTGGTTGCTAGAAAACTAATCGATCGGCGGCTAGTCGCTGCTGCTTCTCAGAGTTATGTCGATAAATTTGGTATGCCTGAGATGCCTGAAGACTTAAAAAAGCATAATTGTATTATTACCAATGCAAACCGATGGGTATTTGAATCGGTTGAGAATATCCATGAAATAAAGGTTCAAGGTAATTGGCGAGCTAATAGTGCCCGTGCAGCACTGGCAGCCGCTAAAGCGGGACAAGGTATTATTTATATGCCTGATACCAGTTTTGGCTCATTGCTGAGAGATGGTGACTTGGTGTCTATTTTAAATGATTACTCTCATCGAAAAATGCCCACCTGGATTGTCTACCCTGACCGCCGTTTCTTAACTTATCGTGCACGTAAGGCGGTGGACTTTATGCTGAATTACCTTGCTTAAAAAATACTTTTTGATTGCTAATTCATTGACTTGCAGCACTCTATAATTTGTTGGCGTAACCATTGGTGAGCCAAGTCTTTTTGATAACGCTTATGCCACGCTAGGTGTAGTGTAAAATTACCAAAATCTTGCGGTGTTTGAACGATTTTAAGTGGGTTATTTTTAGCAAAAAGCTCACAGATTCGCTTGGGTAAGGTGACGATATAGTCCGTATTTTCAATGAGCCCAAGTGCGGCATGAAAATGTATCACGCTACAGGCAATATCCCGTTTAATCTTCTTTTCTTTGAGCATATGCCCAATCCCTGTTTTTAACTGGTGATTAGGTTTCACAATGATATGTTGAAGTGTTTCAAATTGCTTGAGAGACACCTTGTTTTTTATTGTTGGGTGTTTTTTGCAAACGACACAGGCGAGTTTGTCTGAAATGGCATCTCTTAGGATAATATTGTCGGGCGGTGTATGGAGAACGCCAAAGGCAAAATCAGTATGGCTACTCATCATGCCTAAATCAGCAATGTCTTGCGTAAATGCAGAGATTTTTATTTTAATAAAAGGGGCATGCCGTCTAATCCGTTCGAGCAGAGGGGGTAATATAATATATTGAAAATAATCATTAGCCGCTATGTCGAATGTTCTATGCTCTTTACTTGAGTCGAATGTTTGCTCACCTTCCACAATTCCATCAAGGTCATTAATTGCTCTTTCCAGTGTAGGGTGGATTTCTATCGCTTTGTTGGTTGGTGACATGCCGGATTTGTCGCGGATAAAGAGGGGGTCATTAAACAGTATGCGTAAGCGTGAAAGCATGGCACTCATCGCTGGCTGGCTGATGCTTATTCGTTCAGCTGCCCGAGTAACATTTTGCTCTTTATACAAAGCATCAAAAGCTCGCAAGAGGTTGAGGTCGTAGCGCATTAATTTCCTTGCTGGTTATTCAGCTATTATCCAAATAATGTATAGAAATTATATCTATTATTGATTTTAAGTATATAGATATATGGCTCTATAATCCCTCGGTCTTTTAAAAATATAACGTTATTAAACAGCTTGGGAGCGATTTAATGGAAGCAAATGTCATTATTACATTTACCGTAAAAGAGAGTATGTTAGAAAAGTTTACAAAAATTCTGGAATCAGTAAAGCATGATTTGCCAGCGGTACAGGGCTGCAATAGTGTTCAAATATTTAATAATAAGGACAATAGAAATATTTTTACACTAGTAGAAAGTTGGGAGTCTGAAGAGTCGCACAAAAGCTATATTGAGAGGGTCGTTGAATCAGGCGCTTGGACAACAATAGCATCGCATTTAGAATGTGAGCCTGTTAGTGGTTACTATACAGGTATTTAGTGTAGCTTATGTAAACCCCTATTAGTTAAGTATGGCGATAATGCTACAAATAGAGTTGCGTAGGCTATCCCATTCTCAAAGGGGTTAACATGAAACACCTGTCATGAGTTTTTTGAAATTTAAATGTATTTAGCTAAAAATTAAATATTGATGCTATAGCTTTAAGTATAGAAACTATACTTTCCATCAGCATATTCAAAATAAGCTGAGTGTTTGGATCATATAGATACAGTACCAACTACGAATAGAGCACTGGATTTGTCTCTTTGGCGTAGTACACAATAAATAGGCAAAAGCACAATATCTATATACTCTTAACTCTTATATTAAAGGGCTACTTGCACATATTTTCTTTGAAATATGATATTCCTGTTAAGGGTTTTGAGTGTTATCATGTTGTTAAAATTTCTCCATTGGCCTGTCTAATAAAAATATTTTCCCTAAAAGCAAGGCTAATAGTACTATCCCTGTAATTGCCCAAAGTTGATCATAATCTATCACCGGTAAAATAAAAATAAAGCTTAGGAAGCCTAATAAGACTTGTGCTATAAATTGATTTTTAAACCCTATGTATGATTTCTGGCCGCAATTAGAGCATTTTGCAGGTAAGGCTTTTCCAGCAGATAGTTTTTTCCACGTCGAAATGGTCTCCCTTTTACAATGTGGACAAGGGTACATATTTATAGAACCTTTTATTTTTTTTGGTTGATGACTTTGGCGACGCTCTTACAGCAATCTATATAAAGCGGTTGCATTATTAATCGAGAGACTATTACTATGACTAATTAAAATCAATGCCTCCATCGTAGCTTAAGCCATCATCATTTTTCTTTGCATTATCTTTAATCGTTTCAATCACACTTTTATTATCAAGCTCTTTCGGCGGGATGCGCTTTCCGCGTTTTTTTACCATTGTTTTTTTGCGCTTGAGTTCGATAAAGCGTTTGCTTAATGCTTCAAACTGGTCGGCTTTATCGGCCATTTTGGGTATGTCGCGTAGGGCGTCTGCCATCAGTTCATAGACAACCCCAAGGCCGGCAAAGTCGGGGAATGTTTTGTTGATGCCGTTTAATAGTTTAACGGTGGTACGAGAGTCGCCACTTTGTTTACATTCTTTGGCCAGCATTAATCTATCTTCTGCTGTGTTTGGCATATATTTAGGGTGGGCTTGTAATATCCTTTTGTATGAACGAGTGATTAGGTCTTCACTATGGGATTGATTGAGGAATTTAAAATAGAAGGAAGCGTATTCTTCTATTAGCTCTTTGTCTTTGATGGCGATTACAAAGTCAAAGTACTTGTTATAAATGTTTTTATCATCAGGATATTTTTTAATGGCATCGTGAAAAAGTGAAATCGCTTCATCGTATTCACCTTCTTTGACATGAATTTCAATTTTAACTAATAGGCGATCAATATCTGAGCGGGTATGTTTTCTTTTTTTATTATCTTCTTGAGCAATAAACCCAAGCTGGCCTTGGTATTGAAATATCATATAGCCCATAATATGGAAAGCAACAATGATGTAATAATTAAAGGCAGAAAATTGTAAAACAATATTTAAAAACGAAAGATTGTCTCCAAGAAGTTGGCTGATAACGCTGACAGAGCCCATCATCACCATCATTAATCCTAAAAGCAGCCCGTACGGTAAGCCAATTGCGGAGATAAGGTAAATGATTTTTAGTGGGTTAATGGCATCTAGAATATTTTCCGTTAAGGCAAAGTTGATTAATATTGCTGGAATGCAGCACATAACAATGCCGCCGAATAGTGTTGCCATCCCTATGCCTAGCCAAAGGTGAATGCCAATGGTTGCGCCTGAAATAATAGCGACCATTGCGATTAGTTGCAGTGCAATAATAAAGCCACCATCGTAGGCAGCGGTAATATCAGGCGCTATAAATAAGCCTTTAGCTGTTTTTTCAAGGCAGGTAAAGCAATACTTCATAAAGGCACCAATTAACATTAGGTGCCAGATAATTGCAAAAGGTAGAAAGGAAACGACAACGGCTAAGCATGCCATACTTATGATTAAAGTGATTGTGCCGGTATTTAATGGGTAGTGAAAACTCTCTTGTAATCGACGCCAAAAAGGTTCTGCATTATAGCGTGCTCCCAGACTCTCAACCTCATTACCGCAGATAAAGCAACGCTTAGATTGCTGATTATTACCTTCATTAATACAGTGGTCACAGTTTTGAATATCGCAATGATCGCAGTTATAAGTTGCTGGCACTAAGGGGTGATATTTACAATACTCCATTACATATCCCCCGTCATTAAGCTGTTAGAGATAGACTCATATTTTTGTTTTCTTTCGAAGTTATTAATTTCGCCAAACGCGACGGATAATTTCTGGGCTAGAATACTTAATGACGAATCGTTGCATTGTTTGTCGACAAGCTGGTCGCAAATGGTTGCGGCGGATTCAGGATTAGGTAAGGATGAAAAGTGTATGCCTATCTTTATGGTTTCATCCTGATTTAATTGATTATGTAGTTCCGGATTTTCCATCCATACTTGCTCGATTTTTTTAATTTCTTGATGCGTGGGGCGTTTCGTTTTTAAAATATCTAAAGCATAGTGTGAATGGTTGTCGCTATCATTGATTTTGGCCAGATTATATTGCAATACCGAGAAATCGAAATTCATACCTGTTTCTTCAATGGCTCGTGATAGCGCTTTCTCTGCTGCTTCAAATTGATATTTCTCTATAAATTCATAGATGGTTGCCAGTTTTTCCTGCGCAGGGTCAATGGTTTGATCCTCTTCGATATATGTCTGGTTAAATATTTTAGGGATAAAATGGTAGCAAGCAGCCATTAATAAGCCACCGCTAACAAATCCTCCGGCATGGGCCATAAAGGCGACGTTCGAGCCTGAACTGCCGAAAAACTGAAAAACCTCTTTACCGATATAAAACACTAATATAAATAATGCGGGTGCTTTAAAGTAACCAACAAAGATAAAGAGCCAGTAGAAAAATTCGATCTTTTTGAGTCGGAATAAGCCAAGGTACATTGCCATAATGCCGGATATCGAGCCGGATGCTCCGACAAGTGGCATGGCTTCTTTTAGGTTAAATACTGTATGTAATAAGCCGCCAGCTACACCGCAGATTAAGTAAAATGCAAGAAAGCGCCAGCGCCCAATAGCTGCCTCCACTGCAAAGCCGCACACAATTAGAAAGAACATATTACCCAGCAAATGCATAATATCACCGTGCAAAAACTGGTAGCTTAGGAAGTGAAAGACATTAATTTGAGAGGGGGTTAAGCCAAAAGACGATATGCTCGTCGATTCAATTTCGTTATAAATTTGTTCTCTTTTCTCGAACCAGTCGCCGACATCGTTTGTAGCGAAGTATGTATAGGGTTCTTCTTCGAACCGTAAGTATCGATAAAAATCTAATCGAAGAATGATGTGAAAAGTAAGTTCATCGTGTTTATTTTCGTTAAATAGGTGTTCAAATTTATCGAGAGAAGCTTGTTCGTCATTGTCAGAGAGGTATTTTTTGAAAAATGGCCATTCAGTTTTTAAGAAGCCTTCATTTTGGTAGGTGTTGAAGGCTCTCTCAAACTTCTCATTGTCGCCAGACTGATAGACAAAGAAGATGAGTATATTAATGAGCACAATAGAAAACAGCACGACAGGTGCATAATTCCAGTCAAAACGCTTTTCTGTAGGGATTATCACCATCAGTGACAGGTTCCTTTTTGTTGACTACTACTGCCTTGTCGCCAAAATATGCTACGAAGGCGACGAGCTAATACATTGTCTTAATCTTTGTCTGAAATTCAAGGGGTGTCAACTGGATAAGGCAATTATTTGCTATACAGAAAGCAATTCGCCTTTGAGCCACTCTTTGAAGACTTTTACCTTGTGCTGTTCGGCTTTTTCTTTGAGACAAACAAAATATAAAGAAATCCCGGTGGGCATTTCCCACCCAGGAAAAGGGATCGCCAAGCGTCCGGCTCGAATATCGGGGGTGGCAAGTATTCTTCTGCCCAGCAATACACCTGAGCCATCGATAGCGGCTTGTAAAGCATGGTCAGCTAGATTAAACCGAGTTCCTCTTTGGGTATCAACATCATAGATGCCTGCGCCTTCCAGGCAGCTTTTCCATGTAGGTGCCTGTGGGTTGAAAAGTAGGGCATCATCATGAATCAGTGTGTGATGCTTTAAATCTTCTGGTGTTTTAAGGGGGCGCTTTCCTTCGAGTAGGCTTGGATGACATAGGGGTAGTGATGTTTCATCCAATAATTTTTCGGCATAGAGTGAGCTATCTTGAATGCTGCTAAAGCGGATGGCTGCGTCAGCACTATCGTGATGTAAATCTGAAAAGCCTAAACTAGCGGAAATTCGGGCGTCAATGTCAGGGTACTTTTCGGCAAATAGGTGGAGTCGTGGGGCCAGCCATTTTACGGTAAAAGCAGGTGCTGTATTGATGGTTAGTATGCCGCTTTTCTGTTCCGCTTGGGCCTTTTCTATTCCTCTGGCTATTTGCTCAAAACCACTCTTTATATCGGTAAAGCAGCGTTGCCCGGCAGGGGTTAGCAGAATGGAGCGATTCTCTCTAATGAACAGCTCTACCCCTAAAAACTCTTCAAGCGTCTTAATCTGATAACTAATTGCAGCAGGAGTGACAAATAGCTCTTCTGCCGCTTTTTTAAAGCTTAAATGCCTTGAAGATACTTCAAAAGCGCGTATTGCATTAAGAGGAGGAAGTCTCATGGCATTATTTTCAGTTAAGTTTTTTTAAATTGAAAGGTCAATAATACTCGTTTGTCAGGAATAGCGAAAGTCTCGAAAATAACACCCAAGTTGATGCAACGGCAATCAACAGGTTATGAGTCTTGATTAGGAGATTATTATGAAAGAGCAACGCTACGAAACGATTAGTATTGAAGATTTGAATGCTTATATACAAAAAGGGCGTAAGGCTCGTTCTGACGCCTTTATGGTTGCTGTGAAATGGATCAAAAGACGATTGTTCTTCAAAAGGGTGATGATAAATAGTCAGTCAGTGCAATGTAGGTGATAGAGGGGCTCCCCCGCTATCATTTTACTAGCGATGAGCAGCCTGATATTTCTATTTGTCTATGTGAGGCTTGCCAAAAATTAACCCTAGCGCTACGCCTGTCACTAAAAACTGAATGACCTGGAATGCTGTGCCGTAGGCGATAAATTTTTCCACAGGCTCTATTTGGAATTTAGCGGCCGTCGCAAATACCATCACGGTATATACCGTAAGCCCTATTAGCAGACTAAATTTAATTGAGGTTATGACGGGATGGCCAGTTTTTAACTGGTAATAATAAGAGTAAATATAGGCAATAACCCAACCCTGTATTATAACCGCCAGCATACCTAATGGCATGATAGGAGATTCGCGAGTCATCGCTCCCATTGATTGATAGACATCGTGGAAAAAAATGATATGCCAAGGATAGGCAGTGAGCATTGTCAGTATGAAAAAAGATAAGGTCGCTAAAAGTATTTTATTTTTACAATTGTTCATAGAAAACTCTATTATTATTTGTGCTCAAATTGAAGGGTCATTTGGGTGAGGGCTACCAGTGCCAGTTTCCAAATAGTTTTTTAAACTGACGGTAAAAAAGAACCCCCATTTAGAATTGCAGTGCATAAAAAAATCATCTGCTGATTCCCAGCCAGAGTGAGAAAAACGCATGATAGCTCCCTTCTCGGACTCCTCTATATCAAAGCGAAAATGTCCGGTATCTACCCATGGCCCTGATTCGCATTCCCAAATAACAGTTTTATTGGATGTTAAATCTACAATTTTCATACATACTTGGTGGCTGCCGTCAGGTCCAAAATAAAATGTTGCGATATCATTTTTATTTCCTGTGGTCTTGGTTTTAGTCCACCATGAGCTTAGGCCAGCTTGTGTCGTTAATGCTTTATATAATTTTTCGGGCTCTGTGTTTATTTCTATACGATGAAGTATGGTATTCATGATATTTTCCCTGTTGCTAATTGTTTAACTAAATAAGAGTTTTGCACGGCGCTCTAATTTGTTTAATGTTTCATCCCAACCCCAAGTATGCCGATCACGAATCTCTGGTGACTCAAATCGTTGATGAGTTAATTTGAGTCGAGTGCCTTTTTCAGTGGGCATAAAATCTAATCTCACTAATGTCTCTATATCTGCTCCATCGGTTGGCGGTTCCCAAATCCATGTGAAAACTAATTGGGAATATCGATTAATGGTTTTATAAACACCATTGAGTTTATTTATTTCCCCATCATTGCTATTAAATTGCATGTGGTAGCTTCCTCCTTCAACAGCATTAACGCTCACTTCAGATATATTGATGTCATCTGTGGGGCCCATCCATTGCATCAGTTGTTCGGGTTGCAGCCAAGCTTCGAAGACTTGCTGTGGTGGATAATTAAATTCACGCTCAATGACTAATTCTACAGTCCCATCGGGTTTTAATTCTGCCGTCATTCTATTTTCCTTTCGTCAGTGCCAATAAAGCTCTATTCTTCAACATTATCTATTTTATTTTTATCACCTAAATATCTATCTAATGCATCTAGGCGGTCATCCCAGAATTTCTGATAGCGCTGTACCCATGCCATAATTTCTTCGAGTGCATCTGGTTGTAACTGCAAATAATGTGTTCTTCCCTGTTTTTTGCGTTTTAGTAAACCGCCTCGTTCCAAAATAGCCAAGTGCTTCGTCATTTGAGCTGGTGACAATTCAAACGGCTCTGATACATCAGCGACGGAGCATTCTCCGTTACTTAATTTATCCAGAACGGCCCGCCGTATGGGGTGTGATAATGCAAAAAAGGCATCATCTATCTGTTGATCTCTATAATATACCATATGGTGTAATATAAAGGAGAAGAAGACGATGTGTCAACTCCTTAAAGGTTAAATTAAATTGCAGCTTATGTTTAGGAAGGAATTTTGCTCAGAATTTCTGACAAACCTTCAATATCGTTTGGAGTTAATTGAGCGGCAAAATGCTGCTCAATGGCCTGATTATAAACAGGCCACATTTGCTTGAGTGTCTCGATACCTGTGTCAGTGATTATGATGGTATTGCCTCTACCATCCTCCGAACATTCGTGACGTTTGACGAGGTTTTGCTTTTCCAGTCTGTCTAAGAGGCGAGACAGGTTGTGTTTGTTCAGTAAAACTTTTTGGCTTATCTCATACTGCCGCAATCCGCTTTTCTTTTCTTTGGACAACTCAAATAACGTGTCGTACCACGACAAAGGAGGTTGTTTCGCTTGTTTTAAAGCCGACTCAACTTTTTCGAGTAATACTTGTTGTGCACGGTGTAAATGTATCCATGCCTGGATAGTGTCTTTGCTTGCTTTATTTTTCATATAGAAATTATAACTTAGGTTGTTGCAATTGCAACAAAATGATTCTATATTGGTTGCAGTTGCAACTAATTGCATTTTGAAAATACCAGGAGAAGGTGATGACGAAAACAATCGATCGCGATGAGATTAAAGAAAGGCTAGCGTCTGATGAGGATATTGTACTTGTAGAGGCGCTGCCCAAAAAATATTTTGATGCTGAGCATTTGCCGGGAGCTATCAATATTAACCATGATGAAATTGAAGATAAAGCAGCATTATTACTGCCGGATAAAAGTGCCTTTATTGTGGTGTATTGCTCAAATACTGCCTGTCAAAACTCAGGTATCGCTGCCAATCTGTTGGAGGTGATGGGATATAAAAATGTTTTTAAATATGCCGAAGGTAAACAAGATTGGATATCTGCAGGCTTATCAGTGGAGGCGGCTTAATGAAAGTATCCGTTGCTCATTTGCCGCAATATTATGATGAGTCTCTATTGCTATTGCGGCTATCGTTAGCTGTGATGTGGTTCGCTCATGCATTATTAAAATTTGTGGTGTTCTCAATACCTGGTTTTGCTGGCTGGCTTGAAAGTCAGGGGCTTCCCGGGTTTATGGCATGGCCGGTTTTTTTACTGGAGATCATTGGCGGGCTTATGATCTTGCTGGGTTACTATGGCCGTTATATATCAATAGTGCTCATGCCAATATTATTGGTGGCTTTTATTGTTCACTTCCCTAACGGTTGGTCTCACACCAGTGAGGGTGGCGGGTGGGAGTACCCCGCATTTTTAATGATGATATCTATCATCCATTTTTTATTGGGGGATGGCCGTTGGGCATTAAAGCGCGCTGATTAAATGTCACTATTATTTTTAGGCAGCATTGCAGACAGTAATGCTGCCAATAAAATAAAGAAAGTTGATATCAATAAGCATGCGGTAAGCCCATAAATTTGATAGATCCAACCGGAAAGAATGGTACCTAACAATCGCCCCATGGCATTAGCCATGTAGTAAAAACCTACATCCAGAGAAACACCATCTCGACTTGCGTAACTCACAATTAAATAACTATGCAGTGATGAATTGACTGCGAAGAGTGCACCAAAAATAAATAAACCAATAATTAAAGCAAACTCAGGCGCGACGTTCGCATTGAGTACAAAAGCAATTATTGCTGGCACGATTGCCAAGGCGCCTGCCCATATAAATGCTGTACGGCCACTTGGGATATTTTTTTTGCGCTTGCCGGTTAGGTGCGGTGCCAGCGTTTGTATGATGCCGTAAATAATAATCCAAAGTGCCAGAAACCCGCCGACTTGCCAGTGGTTCCAATGAAAAACAGTGGCTAAATAAACTGGCAATGCAACGACAAACCAGACATCTCGTGCACCAAATAAAAATAAGCGGGCGGCAGACAATATGTTAATCGTGCGGCTTTTGGAAAATATTTGAGAAAATTTAGGTTTACTTTTAGATTTTCCTAGCTCTTTTTTGAGATTAAGAATGCTGAATAGCCAGACAATCACTAGCGTACTTGCCATGACTGCTATTGCGCCTTGAAACTCCAGGTAAAAGAGCAGCAAGCCTCCCATAAAAAAGCCAATGCCTTTTAATGTGTTTTTCGATCCGGTAAGAATGGCAACCCATTTATACAGCGTACTTTGTGCATCGTCGGGCACCAGTAATTTTATAGAGCTTTTAGCGCTCATTTTATTGAGGTCTTTCGCGATGCCAGAAAGTGCTTGAGCCGCCATGACCCAAGGTACCGTTAATGCGGTGCTTGGAACTAGTAACATCGACAATGCGATTATCTGCAATGCAAGGCCGATATTCATCGTGTTATTTAAACCGAGCCGAGCCCCTAGCCAGCCGCCAACCAGGTTGGTAACGACACCAAAAAACTCATAAAACAAAAAGAGAAAAGCGATTTCAATCGGGCTGTAACCAAGCTTATGAAAATGCAGCACCACTAGCATACGTAGTGC
Source organism: uncultured Pseudomonadales bacterium (assembly GCA_947487765.1). Lineage (GTDB taxonomy): Bacteria > Pseudomonadota > Gammaproteobacteria > Pseudomonadales > Cellvibrionaceae > CANLBN01. The sequence goes on from CANKXO010000006.1 coordinate 135,447, forward strand.
GCCATCAGTAAGAGTAAAGGCCCAATAATTGCCCGTTACTATTAGGTACTGGCGAATTTCTGGAGTCAGTGTCATCGACGTGTTTTTTCTATTTTCTTTTTGATGTCGTTATTGATCTGAACGGCCGACTAAACGCATAAGCTCAGCGGTACGATTCGCATAGCCCCATTCATTATCGTACCAAGCATATATTTTTACTTGGGTGCCGTTAATAACCATGGTTGATAATGCGTCGACAATGCTGGAATGAGGGTCTGTTTTGTAATCTATCGAGACTAGAGGGCGCTCTTCATAACCAAGTATGCCTTGTAAGTCATTGTTGGCTGCTGTCTTCATTAACGCGTTAATCTCTTCTACGGTAGTTTGTTTTTTAACTTCAAAGACACAATCTGTAAGTGAGGCATTGGCGAGAGGAACTCTAACAGCATGGCCATTCAGCTTGCCTTTTAACTCAGGAAAAATATGAGTAATGGCGGTTGCGGAACCTGTCGTTGTCGGTATCAAACTCATGCCGCATGCTCTGGCGCGGCGTAGGTCTTTGTGAGGTGCATCGAGAATCGTTTGTGTGTTAGTGATATCATGAATTGTGGTCATGGAGCCATGCTCTATGCCTATATTCTCGTGTAGTACTTTAACAATTGGCGCCAAGCAATTGGTGGTACAGGACGCCGCAGTCACAATGGGGTGTAGCTCTGGTTGATATAACGATTGGTTAACACCCATAACAATATTTAATACGCCTTCTTCCTTCACGGGTGCAGTGACGACAACTCGCTTAACACCTTGATCCAGATAAGCTTGAAGTAATGCTTTAGACTTCATAATACCTGAAGCTTCAATGACAACATCGCAAGCCGACCAATCGGTTTCGCTGATTGATTTGTTTTGAGTGCAATCAATTGTATGGCCATCAACCATTATTTGATTCGCTTCGGTGCTTGTTTGATATTTCCAGCGTCCATGAACGGAGTCGAACATTAATAAATGTGCAAGTGTTTCTGCATTACCTGCAGGATCATTAATCTGAATAAACTCAACGTCATCCCACTCCCAGGCTGCGCGCAGTGCCAGCCTTCCCATACGGCCAAAGCCATTAATACCGACTTTAATTGTCATCGTAACCTCTGTATCTATATTTGTATGTTGTGACTATTTACTATAAAAATAAGGCAATTTAATTACTGTTAGCCAACTCTAGCAACAGGCCTGGTCTCGTTGAGGTCGAGTGCCCATTTTTTGGAGTTGCTGACTATTTTTACTAAAGAAATCAGCATTATTGTCAGCGGTAGTTGCTAGTACATCCTTAGCCCATGTTGGCAGGTTTGGATTAAGTTGATAAAAAATCCATTGACCTTGGCGTCGGTCCACAAGTAGTTTACATTCTCGTAGCTGTGCCAGATGACGAGAAATTTTAGGTTGGCTTTCTTGTAATGCTTCCATTAACTCGCATACGCAAAGTTCTCCTTCCTGCTGAATAAGCAAAAGGCAGCGCAGGCGAGTATCATCCGCAAGGCATTTGTAAAATGTTAGAGGGAGCATGGATGATGCCTCGTCGTTGTATTTTATATGAAAATATATATGGAAATCATTATATATGAAAAATCATATATGTAAACTGCTGTCCTTTTACTATGGTGGGCAGCTTCAGTAATAGAATGTTAATCGCAATGTAGAGGCCGAGAAAAAAGCTGATGAAGAAATTTTCCATAATTCTTAAACAGGCTGAAAAACGTAAAGGCGGTAAAACTGAGCTGCAAAAGTTGCTGCCATCGGTTTTATCTAATAAGGAATTACTAGAGGTAGGGGATGATCGTTTTTTAGCGATGATGGCGAAGGCGATTCACCAAGCCGGTTTTAATTGGAAGGTTATTGAAAAGAAGTGGCCCCAGCTTGAAGAGGCATATTTCAAATTTAATGTGAGTAAGTTGGGCCGACTGTCTCCTGAGCAATGGGAAGCCTATATGAAAGACGTGCGTGTGGTCCGTAATTGGCAAAAAATTAAGGCAGTGATGGATAATGTAGGGTTTATGCATCAAGAGATTAGCCAGCATGGTTCCTTTGCGGCATTTATGGCAGGGTGGCCAGAGGATGATCAAATTGGTTTGATGAGTTATATGAAAAAACATGGCTCCCGCCTTGGTGGGCAAACGGGGCAATGGTTTATGCGTTATATCGGTAAAGACTGCTTTGTGGTGGTTAAGGATGTGGTTTTGGCTGTTCAGAATGCCGACATTGATATTGCCGATAACCCCACCAGTAAAAGAGATTTGAAAAAAATTCAGGATGTGATGAATGAATGGCATCAGCAAACGGGTTTACCTTATGCGCATATCAGCAGAATAGCAGCATGCTCTGTCGGTATTAATTACTGACAACAGCCCATTAACGTATAAGCTAATGGGCCGGGATATGTTTAATTTATAGAATTATTGAAGCGTTCTAAAAAATTAAAGTCTGTAGCCAATAGAAACAGTATAAACAAATGGGTCTATTTCAAGATCTGCTGTAATTTTATCGCCGCTGTCAAAAGTGATTTCAGCTTCTGTATCGATATCGATCCAGCGAACAGACGCATTCACTAGCCATCTGTCACTAAGCTCATAATCGAAACCTGCTTGCACTGATAATCCCCAGGAGTCGTCAAGTTCCACGTCACCGCCAGTTAATCCAAGGCCCGCTAGAGTAGAGTTAGCTTCAGACGTTAAATCCTCATCGAAGAATATTGTGTAATTAACCCCTGCACCAAGATAAGGTTTTAGTTTGCTAGTAGTATCAAAGTAATACAAAGCCATCAACGTAGGTGGTAAATGCTTAATGTCTGCGATATCCAGGCCGGCAAGTTCACCGCTGCCGCTGGCAGTATGCTCGAAAGGTGTTGCAGCAAGTAATTCTATTGCCCAGTTTTTATTAAACACATAGGCAAGGTTTAAGCCGAGCTGAGTGTTGTCATCGACATTCAGCTCACTATCTCCGCCGCCCAAGCTAAGAGTGCTACCATTCAGTTTAACTGGTCCACTATCTTCCTGAGGTGTAACTTGAGTCGCACCAGCACGTATAATAATATCTCCACTTTCATAACTATAGGCTAAGGGGTGAGCTAAAAGAGAGAAGATAACAGCATTAATCCCCAGAAGTTTAAGTGCGTTCATAAATGTATAACCTCTAAAATAGTAAATAACTTAAGAGGCTATATTTAATGGTATATTGAAATGTGTAATATTGATTTAGATTAAGTAAGTGTTGGTTTTTTTATTTTATTGCATAAATTAAGTATATTGTGCTATTAAAAATGAGGTGAGGTATTCGTAATAGCACAAGTAAGCAATGGCCATCAGGCTGTTTTAAATTCATCCAGTTTTGCTTTTAGATTACTTGCCATAGTGGCTAGCTCATTCATGTGTTCGGCTGCTGAATGTGCATTTTCCAAGGTGCTTTCTGCCTGAGTTTCTATTCTTACAATGGTTTTATTCATTTCTTCTGAGACAGAGCTTTGCTCATCCGTCGATATTGCAATCTGTTGAGTGAGTTGGTCAATGTTCTCTACAGATGAGGTAATATTTTCGAGTGCATGAGTCATATCATTTGATTGAGCGACACATTGTTCAGATTGCTCTTTACTGCGATTCATAGTTTCTACAGAATTTTGAGTCGTTTCCTGTAGTGTATTAATCATTTGATGAATTTCACTGGTAGCCTGTTGTGTGCGTTGAGCTAAGCTTCTGACCTCATCGGCAACGACAGCGAATCCACGACCTTGCTCTCCTGCTCGTGCAGCTTCAATAGCGGCATTAAGCGCGAGCAGGTTAGTTTGTTCTGCGATATTGCTAATCGTATCAGCAATGCCGCCGATAGAGTTAGATGCCTCAGCCAATTTTTGAATGTTCTCAGTGGCTTCATTGACTCTCTCTGCTAAGGAGTGGGTCAGGTCAATTGTGCTTTCAACCAATTTATTGCTGCTAAATATTTCTTCTTTGGTTTGATTCGCTGATTGCGCAGTAGATTGGCTATTGCCTGCCACTTCCTGCACGGTAACGGTCATTTGATTCATGGCTGTTGCCGCTTGCATAATCTCGCCGCGTTGCTTATCCATACGATTGCGGTTTTCGACTGATAGTTGTTTAAGTTCGCTGAGTTTAACTTGTAATTTCGAATCTAACTGTTGGGTTGTTTGAGTAATATCCGAAAATTGCTCAATCATACGGTCAAAGGCTTGAGCCGCCGATGCAATTTCATCATTGGACGTAAAGTTAATTTTTAGGGTTAAGTCTTTGGAGTCAGCAATTGCATTAGCGGTGTTACGTAAACGTTGTATGCGTTTGATTACTTTGCTATCGATAATGTAGTAGGCTAGTACCGTATTTAAAATGGCAAGTATGCCAAAAACGAGTGATAATATTTGTAAAAAGCTAACAGCTTCGTTGTTATTTTTTTCATACAGTTTAACTGCGGCATTCATTTCTTTTAAGATCAATGACGAATGCTCGTAGAGTTGTTCTAGCTCTTTCGTTGATGCGCCTCCGACAACTTGATTAAGTTCAGTCTGAAACGTACCCCATATATCTGATACTTTTTCTAACTGCTCTTTTAATACGTTATTATTTGGTTTGGGAATACTGCGTGCTGTATCGCCCTCAATTAATGAGAGTAAGGTAGAGTCAAATAGCGCTTTTGTTTTGTTAAATGGCTCAGAAACATCATGCCCAGCCATGATGAGTAAAGCTTCTTTCGTCATTCTCTGGGTCAGCATGCGTTGTCGTCCTGCCAAATTAATGACTTTGGCATCATGCTTTGCGGTTTGAATCCATAGGTTAACGCCAGTAACCCCGGAGAAGATAAGGCCTGCAAAGGCAAAGATAATCAATATTAAACGTATTTTTATACTCATATTTTTCTCAATATTATTTCATGCTTTTCATCATCTATTGAGTATAGATGCAGTTTTTAACTATTGACAAATTAATATCTTGTTTGTGGGGAAATGATTGAATTTAACAAAATCTGTCATCTATATTGATTATGAATGCGTACGTGATGCTTATGCTGAGTGGTTTTTTAATCCATATGTTTTGTAAGGCTTTGCGAGGCCTGTATGTTGTACTGATTGTATGTGTCAGTGATGTGGGAAAGTGATCGTGCGCATACCTTTTCAATTCTTTATGTCCGGTAGTGCATTACTGGAGCACTTTTTCCGTAAGCGCAATGTTGTGTTGTGCCTTCTTGCTGTATTGCCTTTACTGCTGTCTTGTGAAAAACAATCTATTGATAAGGTTTTTGATAACTACCTGTACAGATTGTCAAATAGTTTGGAGCAGGATGGATTTGATACAGTATTTCTGGATCAGCATTTATCTGCGTTGTTGCCTCGTTATCCTTCTCGACGAGAGCTTATTTATGAAATTACTTCACCTAATATCAATTTAATTGAATTCTTAAAATTGTCATCCTGTGAATTGCAAAGGCATATAGGAAAGCGCAATAGTAGCTTGGGGCGCTTTATGAAACAGTCTCAGATATTGTTATATAACTATGAATTTATTGAACTTGCTAAACAATGCCTTGAGCAAGTGTCATTTGATAAAGATAACTTTTCAGAAAGTAAAAAGCTTTACGATATCTTGTCAGCAACGGTTGTGAGTAAACAAAGTCAATTGGATAAGATGCGCTGGAATGCTGTCTTTGCCAGTGAGGAATTTGTGACACTGTTTTCTTTGGGGACTCAATCATTGACAATGAAAGAGGCTAGTGAGAAACCAGAGACGCTATATGTTTCTATGGAAAAGATATATCGTTTTGTAAATAAGCCGGTAATTGACGCTGAAAGTATTGAATCTGCTTATGGCGTCATTGCTTCAAGTAAACGCATTGGTGAGCTACGATTGTCAATGCAGCGTATTGTAAGCTATTTATTGGTTGCGGATAAAATATTGCAGAGTCGATTGTCTGTACGCCCTCTTTGTTTTAAAAAACGCCCAAGTAGACAGTTTGCCATTGTACAAGCTGTCTTCACAAAATTTTATATCGGTGAGGTGCAAGCGTATATTGCTAAAATTCATCAACAATCGAAAATTTTGTTGGAAAATATAGAATTATTAAAAAAAGATTCTGTGACTAAACCTGAATTTGATCGCTTTTGGGGGCAAGTTTTTACCAATGAAAATAGTGAATGGCAATTGTTTAATAAAGCAGTGCTTAATCATACTAAACAATGGCAGAAGTTGCTTGCTCAGTGTGGAAGTATGCCATCATAAAAGAAAAATTAGGGAGCAATTAAATAGGATAAGGCCTTTATGGTCGAATTAGATTAAATATAAGTAACATATGGCACGCTACAACGATAAAGGTAATTTTATGGCGAAGTGCTTGATACCAATTGCTATAAAACTCGATGATAAAACACTTTTCCCAGAATAGTAGAAGAAGAAAGCCGACTAACATAAAGCTTGCTGCATAGATTTGGGGGAGAAAATATGCGGCAAATGGCCATAGTGAAAATATAATTGCAAGATGAATATATCGAGATTCTTTATGGTTTTGAAGAAATAGAGCAATGCCCCATAGTGCTCCGGACAGAAAAACTAAAATCATCGATGAATAAAATAGAAAAACGTTAGCCAGCAATGCTTCATGATCTGAAAATACCCATGGCCCAAGAGCGCATGCAAGAAAAGGCAGTAAGCCAAGATACATATAGTTGGTGATGATATCTTGATGTTGATTAGGTAATTCTTTTTTCATAGTCGTTGTCATTATTGTATAGAAAGCATGTCGCTATAGTTTACACTGAATCACAGGGTTAATTAAAAGGTGTCCTCGCCAGTACCCATACAGTTACTTTCTCAGCACCTGCTTGTTTGAGTGCTTTGGTAAATGTGTTCACGGTTGCTCCTGTTGTCATTACGTCATCAACGATTGCAATAGATTGCCCGTCGAGTGATTTATTGATTTTGAAGCAATTCCGAAGATTTTGCAGCCGCTGTTTGCGCGTTAATTGTTTTTGCATAGGGGCGGCTAATACTCGCTTTGCATGAGGGAAGAGTCGAATATCAAGCCTTTTACTGATGATTTGACTGAATAGAAATGATTGATTAAATCCTCGTTGCCATTGTTGGCGCCAATGTAATGGGACTGGAACAACCCATTCAGGTAGAGACAAATGTTGGCGTTGGTAATGAGAGCTGACAGCATGACAGAATAAATCACCCAGTGCTCTCCCTATGTAATGATGTCCCTTGTGCTTATAGTTGAGTATCAAGCTACTTAATGGCAGCTGATATATGTAAGGCGAGTATATATCATCGTATATAGGAGGCTGCTTTAGGCACTCCCCACATAACAATGCATGATGCTCTAGAGGGACTGCACAATGCTGGCAGGCGTATCGTGGCGATTTAAAATAGGTAATACAGTCAGAGCAGATACGGCTCTGGCTATGATTACTGCACAATGCGCAGCTGTGCTTAGGCGTTAATAACGAGTGGGGAATACTGCGGATCAGGTCGATCCAGGGGGCTGATTGGTTGTGTTTTGTCATCTCTTCATCCTTGAAGTAGTTAACCTGGCGACACTTTGTAGGTTAACAGTGTATAATTGGCGGCGTTTTTCAGGCCCTGTCTATCTGCTTTGCTGATTCTCATAACAGAAGCTGCAGTATAGAGAGAGGCTGATGATAAGTCGATTCTCATTAATAAAGCAGCAATCAAGCACATTTGCGACAACTTTTTTGCGACAATAAAAGGTTCTACCCATGCCCCAAGCCAGCTCTCAAAATGATTCTCTCAATTCTCCGTTCTCTTCATCAGTTCGACATAATTGGCAGCGTGATGAAGTAACCGCATTGTTTGCACTACCCTTTAATGATTTGTTATTTCAGGCGCAATCTGTTCATCGCCAGCACTTTAACCCTAATCATGTGCAGGTCAGTACTTTGTGTTCGATAAAGACTGGCGCCTGCCCAGAAGACTGTAAATACTGTCCTCAGAGTGCTCACTATGATACTGGCCTTGAGCGGGAAAAACTGATGCAGGTTGAAAAAGTGTTAGAGGAAGCAAAGGCTGCTAAAAGTAGCGGTGCGACTCGCTTCTGTATGGGGGCCGCGTGGCGTTCTCCTAAAAATAAGGATCTGCCCTATGTTATCGAGATGGTTAAAGGCGTGAAATCTTTGGGTTTAGAAACCTGTATGACTTTAGGTATGCTCGATGAAGGCCAGTCTCAGGAGTTGGCTGAAGCAGGCTTGGATTACTACAACCATAACCTTGATACCTCTCCTGAATACTATGGTGAGATTATTACGACTCGTACCTATCAGGATCGCCTCAATACACTGAGCAATGTGCGTAATGCAGGTATGAAAGTATGTTCAGGTGGTATTGTTGGTATGGGCGAGGGCGAAAATGACCGCGTTGGCTTGTTGATTCAGCTGGCCAATATGCCTGCTCACCCAGAGTCTGTTCCCATTAATATGTTGGTTAAGGTCGAAGGTACGCCTTTCGAAAAGCTGGATGATCTAGATCCATTTGACTTTATTCGTACAGTGGCAGTGGCTCGTATTATGATGCCGCAATCCCATGTGCGCTTATCGGCAGGTCGCGAAGATATGAATGAGCAAATGCAAGCCATGGCTTTCTTTGCGGGTGCTAATTCGATTTTCTATGGCGAGAAACTGCTAACGACTCCAAACCCCGAAGCCAATAAAGATATGCAGTTATTTAAGCGGTTAGGCATTGAGCCAGAGCCTTATGATGCGGTAGAAAATCGACGTAAGGGTATGGTGGGTTCAGCAGCACATAAGGGGAGTGTTGTTAACGAATACGTACCTCAACAGAAAGCAGAGCAAACATCTTCCCGGTTTTATAATGCAGCGGGGCAGGGTTGATAGCCGCCTGATGTTGGATGATGAATTACAGTCAGTTCTAGATCAACGTAGACAGGAGCATCGCTACCGTGAGCGAATGGTCCTGTCGTCAGACTTTCGTATTTCTCAACGCGCTTCTATTGATGTTGATAACAGTACGCATATAAACATCGATGGCCAATCGTTTTTAGCCTTTTGCAGTAATGATTATCTGGGGTTGGCAAAGCATCCTGCTGTGATTGAAGCGCTACAAATGACTGCCGCCAAAGCAGGTGTAGGTAGTGGTGCATCTCATTTAGTGAGCGGTCACAGTGAATATCATCATCAATTAGAACAGGCTTTGGCAACGTTTACTGGTCGCCAGCGAGCTTTGCTTTTTTCAACCGGTTATATGGCTAATCTGGGTGTTGTATCAGCACTGACAGGTCGTGGCGACACTATCTTTGAAGATCGACTAAATCATGCCTCTTTGATTGATGCTGGACTGCTCAGCCGTGCAGAACTAAAACGTTTTCGTCACAATGATTGCGCCCAGCTAGCGGGGCAATTAAAACAAGCATCGGGCCGTAAGCTCGTTGTTGTTGACGGTGTTTTTAGTATGGATGGCGATCTGGCTTCACTGCCTGAGATGGCGGAATTGTGTCAACAGCATGAGGCGCATTTAATGATTGATGATGCCCATGGCTTTGGTGTGTTGGGTGCGCAGGGAGGTGGTTGTGCTGAACATTTTAAATTGTCGCAAGCACAGTTGCCCATATTGATTGGCACCTTAGGGAAAGCCTTTGGAACATTCGGAGCCTTTGTTGCAGGTTCGGAAGCGTTGATAGAAACGTTGATTCAATTTGCACGACCTTATATTTATACAACGGCACTACCGCCAGCAGTTGCTGCAGCGACCTTAACCAGTTTAGATATTTTGCAAGATGAACATTGGCGGCGAGAAAATCTACAGCAACGTATCCAACAATTCAGAATAGGTGCGCAATCGATGGGTTTGCCTCTTATGGAGTCCATAACACCTATTCAGCCCATCGTATTAGGTGATGATGCTTTGATATTGCAGGTTGCTGAAAAAATTAAAGCCGATAATATTTTGATTGGCGCGATTCGCCCACCAACAGTGCCTGATGGCACGTCGCGTTTACGGGTGACTTTTTCTGCTGAGCATACAGAGAACGATGTTGATCAATTATTGTCGACGCTTGATCGAGCCATTCCGTCATCAATTAGACTGAATCATTAATAGAAGTCGATATTATGTTATCAGTCTCCCATTATCCATTTAATCCTTGTGCTGATTCTTCGGGTGAATCATCTTGCCTTGCGGTCCCAATTGTTTTACTTCACGGGTGGGGGTGCGATAGCCAGATTTGGCAACCGTTGCTGCCCTTATTTAATCAATGGTCAGATGTCATTACCATTGACCTCACTTATAAAAACAAAACGACTGATTCACTTTGTGATGAAATAATCAGCCAATTACCTCCACAGTTCATTTTATGTGGTTGGTCCTTGGGAGGAATGTTAGCCATTCGGATAGCCGCGCGTTACCCTGAAATCGTTTATGGCTTAATCACTCTTGCAAGTAATGTGAGCTTTGTTGCTAATGACCGTTGGCCTGACGGTATGTCAGCTGATACTTATAAGGGGTTCTACGCTCTTTTCGAAAAAAATGCCAAGAATGGCTTAAAGCGTTTTTCTTTATTACAAGTGCATGGCGATGTTGAGAGTAAGTCACAACTGCAATGGTTACAGTCTCTCCCGAATACGCGTGATGACGAAGATTTGTTGCACGGTTTAGATATGTTGGCCAGTATTGATAATTATGAATATATCCCGTCTGTTTCGTGTCCTGCACTTTACGCTTTTGGTGAAAAAGATGCATTAGTCTCCGCTCAATCTGCTGATGCTATTGAATTGTTAATATCTCGCTCGAACTCAACAAAAGAAAACGTTGTTCAGAAAATAATAGTGGCTAAAAACTGTGGTCATATACTTCCTTATTCTATAGACGTAATGATGCCATTATTAGGAAATTTTTTACAAATGTTGTTAAGGCACGATGTGTCTTTAGGTCATATTAACCAATGATAGACAAAGTAAAAATTGCTCGCTCATTTAGTCGCTCAGCTATAACTTATGATACAGCAGATTATTTTCAGCGGGATATAGGTATGCAGTTATTAGATTTGCTGCCAGAAAATATAAGCACGGTGAATGATATAAATTCGACGTGTGTTGATTTGGGGTGTGGGACGGGGTCGTTTCATCGAGACTTAAAAGAAAAGTACAGTAATGCATCGTATCTAGGTTTAGATATCGCAGAGGGAATGTTGCAATTTTCTCGTGAGAAAATGCTGAATAAACAACAAAAAGCTGATGCTTTACTCTGTGCTGACGCTGAAAAATTGCCCTTGAAAAATAAGAGTATAGATATTGTTTTCTCTAATATGGCATTGCAGTGGTGCGAAAGTTTACCCATATTATTCTCAGAAATTGATCGGGTCCTGAAACCAAAGGGGATAATGGCTTTTACAACGCTTGGCCCCAATACCTTAATAGAGTTGAAAAAATCCTGGGCCAAAGTAGATAATTTAACCCATGTTAATCAATTTTGTGATGTTGAATTATGGAAGCAGGCCATAGATAAAAATGGTTTTAATGTGGAACATCATTTTGTACAACAGCCAGTTTTACAATATGCCTCGATAAAACAGCTTCTACGAGAACTTAAATTGATTGGTGCACATAATGTAAATGATGGGCAGCGACAAACATTGACGGGACGTAGGCGATTAGAAAATTTGTTGTCAGCTTATAATGACTTTTACACGGAAGGTTTTTATCCAGCAACCTATGAGGTTTATTTTTGGTTGTTAAAAAAATAAATAATAAAAGGCTATAAGGCAAGAATGGTGGAAAAGAGAAGGCAGTATTGATCGTTTAAAAAAGCTCTACGTCATTATCACTTTGATTTTGATCATCTTTTGAAGGTTGGGTGTCATTCTCCGTTTGATCTTTCTTTTCTCTCATGCTGGTATCAAATTCAGTTTGTGATAAAGAAAACTGCTGTAGATATTGGTTGATGTAATTGCCTAATCCAATTAGGTCAGTTTCAGAAATAGCGCTTTCCTTAGTGAATTTGACGATATCCTCGTTGATTTCATTCATTTCATTATTTTCATCAATGACTTTGTTGACGAGGCTTTTTTGGGCGTCAATGGCGTGATGGATCGCATGGGATTTTTCTGTAATTTCACTGATTTGCTGATACATTAAATCAAATTGTTGTTTAACTTGATCTACCTGTTCAACACTGGTTTCGCTCGCTGCTTGACTTTCATTCATCGTGTTCATCACATTGTCGACATCCGTTTGTATGACTTTTATCATTTCTTCAATTTTCAGTGTCGACTCTTGTGTCTTAATAGAGAGATTGCGAACTTCATCGGCAACAACGGCAAAACCTCGACCTGCTTCTCCTGCGCGTGCGGCCTCAATGGCTGCATTCAATGCTAATAAATTGGTTTGTTCGGCAATAGTATTGATCATATCAATAACGTCACCGATTTCTCGGCTGCTCTCGTGTAATTTGTTGGTGATGTTTGCCGCTGTTCCGGTTTCATTTGCTAAGCGATGAATTGATTCATAGCTTTTCCCGACGGTATCCACGCTTTCTTTGATAGTTTTATTGCTGGTTTCCGTGACAGTCATAATGTCAGATACAGCGGTTGTCATATCCATTGATGATCGTTCAATGCCTTTTAGTGTTTGTGCGATATTGTGGTTATGGTCACGCTGAAGAATATTGCGTTGGCTGAGCCCCATATTGGTATCGGCTAATTCTCGCGACATAGGTTCTAATCTGGCAACAGACGAGCTGACATTAACCAATGTTTCATCAACGTGTTTGACCAGATAATTAAATGTTCTTAATGATTCTGCGATGCCACCAAAACCACTGACAGGAATAGAGGTTTTGAGATCTTTTTCGTCAATCAAGTGATGAATGGCTTTGTTTAGGTTGGTTAGTGGGCGGTGAACAAAGTAGTTGTAGGCGATAAATAAAATAGAGATAAATACTATTTCAGTCAGGATATGGCCTGTAATGATATGTGGCAAAGCAATAGTTTGTTGACTAAATATCCATGAGGAAACTAAGCCAATAGACGTCTGTAAGACAACTGCCGATAAAAATAATACGATTAGAGTTTTTTTCACATTGGTTTCGCTAGCAAATGTTTATACCGTAAGTAAAGCAGGTTTTGAGGGTTTTGCTGTTATTTATGTAGTGTTTCGCCGTGTTAATCGTTTATATTGTTTATCGCAATATCATTTATTTTAATTACGGTAAAAATCAGTTCAAAAATAATAGATAGATAGAAAAGAAGGCCATTAAATGAAGAGTTTTTTTGTCGCGGGGACAGATACCGATGTCGGTAAAACATTAATCAGTGCTTCTCTGTTGAAATTGGCGACAGATAAAGGCCTTTCGACCGCTGCGATTAAACCAGTAGCTGCTGGTTGTGGGCAAACGCATAATGGTTTACGCAATTCGGATGCGCTTATGTTGCAAAAAAACATGAGTGCAAATTTAGATTATGAACAACTTAATCCTATTGCGCTGGAAGAGCCTATTGCACCTCATATCGCTGCTGCAAAAGTAGGGCGGTACTTAAAGGTGCAACCATTGGTTGATAGTTGTCAGTCGATACTAGATCTTGATCACCAACTGACAGTCATTGAAGGTGCAGGTGGTTGGCGTGTGCCATTAAACCCTCATGAAACGCTAGCTGACGTCGTTAAGGCACTGAGCATACCTGTGGTGTTAGTGGTTGGACTGCGATTAGGTTGTCTTAGTCATGCATTATTAACGGTTGAAGCAATTGCCAATGATGGCTTAATACTGGCAGGTTGGGTGGCCAACCAGTTAGATGAAACGATGCCAGTCGTTGATGAAAATTTAGCAACACTTGCTCATCGCATTGATGCGCCTTGCCTGGGCCATATACCTTTCTTGCATAAGCCTTCGGTAATCAATGCCTCAAAGTATTTGGATATAGGTAAAATATTGGCTTAGCCCACTTTTAGTAAAAAACTAGTCTTAGAAGTTGCTTTTGTTTGGGTGTTTTTTGATCGTTAATCCTTTACTATTAATTAAGAGCAATTTAGGTAATATTTATGATTAACACAAATCCAAATGTGGGGAGTGTGCTTCAGCAAGGCTTGACTGGTTTGCACAACAGCAGTCGTTCCATACAGGAATCAGCGAATGAGCTAGTACGTTCCGGTACGGTTGAGCGCACAACAGCAGTCGCAACAGATATTGTGGAACCATTAATAAATATACAAAAACAACAAAATTTATTTGATGCATCTGCTAACGTCGTGAAAGTCGCCGATGAAGCGTTAGGGGCTTTGATTGATATAAAGGCTTAGTATTAAGAGGTAGCTCAGCAGGAGAATAAATCAGGTGAATATAGGCTTTGCTTCACCACATCAACAGTCCATAAGCTCATTTGCTGCGGTGAGAGAGTCGCTAGCGGGTGAGACGGTGATTGAAAATACAGGCTCAGTGCTTAAGCCTGTAGAAGAAGCTTCTTCCTCTGCTTCTCTGAAAAATGAGCGGAGATCAGGTGCCCCAAACCCTCCACCTAGCGAGCAGAATCCAGACTCGGCCACATCAGCAGCAAGTACCGCCGAAAAACAGCACGAATCCCGTCAATTAGAAGCAGAAGAATTACAGATTCAGGAGCTATCCGCTCGTGATCGAGAAGTGCGTAATCACGAACGGGCTCATGCAGCGGCTGGTGGGCAGTATGCTGGAGCTCCTCGTTATGACTTTCAGCGTGGCCCGGATGGTGTTAATTATGCTGTCGGCGGAGAGGTTTCGATTAGCACGAGCCCTATTGATGGTGACCCGTTAGCAACGATTCAAAAGGCACAGGTCGTACGTCGAGCGGCCTTGGCGCCTGCAGAGCCCTCTGCTCAAGATCGTAGTGTGGCAGCTCAAGCCTCTCAAATGGAAGCTCAGGCGCGTGTTGAGCTGTCTAGCCTGCAACGTGAACAGCGCTTAGGCGGTGAGAGTGCTCGCGAAGAGGTTGCGGCCGATGGGGCAGGTGGAGAAAGTGTTGAATCGCCTGGCAATCCTACACCTTCCACTAATGATAGCAATGAGCAGCAAACCGAAGAGCAACAAGTATTTAACCGTCTATCGACTAACTTAAACAACCGTATCATCAGTAGTGATGATAATGCTTTGCAGGCGCTTAACCCCGGGCAAATTGTCAGTAATTTTGCCTAGACTCCTTCAAAATCTCCCTCTTTCCTTTTCCTTTTCCTCTATACATATCATGGCTTCTACGGAAACAGGTGCATCTGCCCCTGTTTTTTATTACACTGGCGCGTTTTTAGCGTAAAGATTTATCAATGGATATCGTAGCAATAAGAGCGCTGCTAGAGCAGCATTTTCCAGAAAGCGAGCATATAGAGGCTGATTACGAAGGTAGTTACCTGAATGTGACTATTGTCAGTGAGGTTTTTATTGGCCTGACACCACTGAAAAAACAACAGCGAGTATATGCCGCACTGAATGAAAAAATCGCAAGTGGTGAAGTACATGCGGTAAATATGAAAACACTGACGCCAGAGCAGTGGCAGTCCTCGTGATTTCGATGTTGTGATTTTATCGACACCACTAAACATTTAACGACTCACCTCAACTATAAGACAAGTGAATGGATAAATTAATCATCAGTGGCGGCGGCCCGATAGATGGCGAGATCCGTATTTCCGGATCTAAAAACTCTGCCTTACCGATTTTAGCGGCAACATTGCTGTCTGAAACGCCAATGTGTATAGGCAATATGCCTCATCTCAACGATATAACCACAATGTTGGCTTTATTGCGTAGTATGGGCTTATCCGTCACGCTGAATGAGAAAATGAGTGTTGAGATTGATGCGAATACCATTCGTGAATATACCGCTCCTTATGACTTGGTAAAAACCATGCGCGCCTCGATTTTGGTGCTGGGACCTATGTTGGCACGCTATGGCGAAGCTAATGTTTCCTTCCCGGGTGGTTGTGCCATTGGTAGTCGCCCTGTGGATATTCATTTGCGCGGTCTTGAAGCCATGGGTGCTGAGATTGATGTTGATGAAGGTTATATCCGAGCACGGTGTAAAGGTGGCTTAAAAGGCGCTCACTTCTTTATGGATACTGTGACCGTTGGTGGTACAGAAAACCTACTGATGGCTGCAGTGCTCGCCGAAGGGAAAACGGTCTTGGAAAATGCTGCACGTGAGCCTGAAATTGTCGACCTTGCTAATTGCTTGCAGGCGATGGGTGCCCAGATCGAGGGTGTGGGTACTGCCACATTGACTATTCATGGGGTGAAATCACTGAAAGGCTGCCGTTATGATGTAATGCCAGATCGCATCGAGACTGGAACTTATTTAACGGCGGCGGCGGCAACTCGCGGTCGCGTAAAGTTGAAAGATACCCGTGAAGATATCCTTGAGTCGGTCTTACTTAAGTTGGAAGAAGCCGGCGCGTTTATCAATACCGGTAAAGACTGGATTGAGCTGGATATGAAAGGCAATCGACCCAAAGCGGTCAGCCTCAAAACAGCGCCTTACCCTGCCTTCCCTACGGATATGCAGGCTCAGTTTACAGCGATGAATGCTGTTTCCGAAGGTATGGGTACAGTAATAGAAACGATTTTTGAAAACCGTTTGATTCAAATTCATGAACTTAACCGAATGGGTGCGAACATTAAGCTTGAAGGTAATACAGCGATAATTACTGGCGTAGAGCGCCTAAAAGCTGCACCGGTGATGGCGACAGACCTTCGTGCATCGGCAAGTTTGGTGATTGCAGCATTGGTAGCGGATGGTGATACGGTGGTTGATCGTATTTACCATATTGACCGTGGTTATGAATGTATTGAAGAAAAAATGCAATTATTAGGCGCTAATATTCGACGGGTGCCGGGCTAGTTAGTCATAGATGCCTTGAATTAATCGTTTACGTTTCTCATCAATAGAGATTAAGAATTTACACCATGTCACAGTTAACAATTGCGCTTACTAAAGGGCGCATTTTACAAGAAACTCTACCGCTGTTAGCAGCAGCGGGCATTGCTCCATTGGAAGATATCAGTAAAAGCCGCAAACTGGCTTTTGAAACAAGTGTGGACAACGTGCGTTTACTTATTTTGCGTGGGAGTGATGTGCCTACCTATGTCCAATTTGGCGCGGCTGATATGGGTGTGTCAGGTAAAGATACCTTACTGGAACATGGTGGCGACGGTCTGTATTCTCTGGTTGATTTAGGTATTGCCCGCTGTAAGTTAATGACTGCAGCAATTAAAGGCGTGCCAGAAAAAACAGGCCGAATTAAAGTGGCAACGAAATACGTCAATGTTGCCCGTCGTTTTTATGCAGAAAAAGGCCGTCAAGCGGATATTATTAAATTGTATGGTGCAATGGAGTTGGCACCTATAATGAATTTGGCTGATGAAATTGTTGATATCGTTGATACTGGTAATACACTGAAAGCAAATGGCTTGGAGTCACGATTAGAAATCGCGAATATAAGTTCTTGTTTAATTGCCAATAAAGCGTCAATGAAAATGAAACACAAGTTAATGCAGCCATTAATTGATGCCATTACTGATGCGGTCAGTGCAAAAGCGTCATAGCTTAAAAAGGTAAGGGTAACTAGCTGCCTATCAAAGTTGCTAGAAATGTTTCTGTGATTATTACCTTGAAAAATTGCCAGCTGCCTTAACCTTTATTATTACCGTTTTAGTTTTTATCTCTCATTGAATACTTTCTAAGATATTACTTTATGTCTATTTGTCGTCTCGATACTTCAGCATCAACATTTAATCTTGAATTAGATAATTTACTGGCATGGGAGTCAGTATCTGACCCTCATGTTGCCGAAACAGTTGCGACGATTATTCATGATGTTCGTTCGAGTGGCGATAAAGCGGTTATCGAATACACGAATCGTTTCGATCGTCGCCAGGTAGCATCAATTACTGAATTAAGAGTAACGGCAGATGCCTTGCAGGAAGCGTTAAATACTATTCCTGCTGAGCAACGAGAAGCGCTGGAAATAGCAGCCGAGCGGGTAAAGCGTTATCACGAACATCAGCGTCAAGACTCTTGGCAATTTACGGAAGATGACGGCACTGTCCTTGGTCAAAAAATTACAGCAATGGATCGCGTAGGACTTTATGTGCCTGGTGGTAAAGCTTCTTACCCTTCATCCGTATTAATGAATGCGATTCCTGCAAAAGTTGCGGGTGTGGCTCAGGTAGTTATGGTGGTACCTGCACCTGATAATGAATTGAGTCCAATGGTACTGGCTGCAGCAGCAATAGCGGGTGTTGATGAAATCTATACAATTGGTGGAGCACAAGCCATTGCCGCATTGGCGTATGGAACCGATACAATCACCAAAGTCGATAAAATTGTTGGCCCTGGTAATATCTATGTTGCAACCGCAAAGCGAGCTGTCTTTGGCCAAGTGGCCATCGATATGATTGCTGGTCCGTCTGAAATTTTGGTTGTATGCGATGGTAAGACTGATCCAGACTGGATTGCGATGGATCTATTTTCTCAAGCTGAACACGATGAGCAAGCACAAGCGATTTTAATCAGTACTGATAAGACATTTCTTGAGCAAGTGGAAAAAAGTATTGAAAAATTGCTGCCAGATATGTCGCGTAAAGAAATTATTCGGCAGTCTCTGGATAATCGTGGAGCCTTAATTCAGGCAAAAGATAAACAGGATGTGATTAATTTAATTAACCGCATCGCGCCAGAACATTTAGAGTTGTCAGTGGCTGATCCGGAAAGTTATGTCGATGATATTCGTCATGCGGGCGCTATCTTTATGGGGCGTTATACGTCAGAAGCATTAGGTGATTATTGTGCTGGTCCTAACCATGTGTTGCCAACATCAGGTACGGCTCGATTCTCATCTCCTTTAGGCGTGTATGATTTTCAAAAACGCAGCTCAATTATTCACTGTTCGGCAGAGGGTGCGAATACCTTAGGGAAAATAGCGTCAGTATTAGCTAGAGGTGAGTCGTTGGAAGCGCATGCCAGATCGGCAGAGTATCGAGTTAAAGACGATAAATAACGTATATTTTTTTGCGAAATAAAAAAGCCCAAGTTTTTGCTTGGGCTTTTTAGTTTTTAATTTAAAACGAATAAGTTATATATAGGTGAGCCTATTTGATATGGCGTTCCTGCAAGACTACCGCCCGTTTGTCCATTTACACTGTAGTAAACAACTCTATTTGGAGTCGTAGAAAATGTGCCAGAGCCAAACGTTTCTACTGTGCCAATACCTTGTATGCGTATACGTGATGATCCTCGTGAGCGGTGCTCTACGCGAAAAGGCGTTTGACCAAAATTAATGCCGTTAGCTTCATAGCCTGTTCCAATCGTATATATTCGTGAAACTATTGCTGTTCTCGTTGTTGATCCTGTTTCATCATGTGTGGTTGTAGTTTGTATTACATTTCTTAAAGCCCCTTCACCAGTGAAGTTATCTATGGTTTCAAAGGTTCTCGGATTCGGATCAACGATTGGAGTTAAAGTCGTTGGGTCGTATGTTGTCGAGCTATGAGCATAAATTGTGTAGCTAGTGTCATCTGTGCCATCAATTCCTTTGCTGACGGAGATAATATTACCGCCTTGATCGACTGTAACACTGCCATAAGCAGCAAAGTAAGAGAAAGCTCTATCCGTTCCGTTAATTGTTAACGTTTCATTGGCGCCGTTTTCATAACGTAGGCGAATGCTATACGTAGTTGTACCATTATCATTATCTCGTCTTAGCACCACAAAGTTACGTGGTTGGCCAGATGTAGAAAATGGCATGACAAAGCTCGAGTAATTTATTGGGGGGGGATTAGTATTGCCTCCGGAATTTTCCAAAGAGGTTACGCGATTATCTAAGTCATCAATCTTGACAGTATTCTCATAAATAGAATAAATGTTAGTGATAACGTCATCAGTATTCACTGATATATTTTCAGCATTTCTTTCAACTTGTTCCTCTAATGTTGCGGGTGTAGTTGTAGTGGTTGGCAGAGGGATATTAGGTGGATCAAAGTTATCATCAGCATGAGAGAAAGAGGCTGCTCCTGCTGAAATCATTAAGGCCATTAAGAGTGATAATTGTTTTTTCATAAAATACTTCCTGAATTTAGCGAATAAAATATTAAAACTGTTTGTTATGTTATTATAAAAAATAAGCCCAAATTGCTCTTGGGCTTATTAAATGTTGTTTATTTAAAATGTAGTACAATTTGCATCAATGGTGCCAGACACTGTTGGGTTGGCTTGATAATAAGATAATGCATTTCCTGGGCAGTTTACATCACCATTAATAGAGCTGGCTCCAGAAGTGAGTAATGTTCCTAACGCATTAATAGTTAGATCTCCATTAATAGTGACAGGGCCAGTAGTTGATCTGAGCCTAATTGTTCCCTGGTTAAATGCTAAGACATTACCTGTTACAACAGTATCTCTTAGTTCCACTTGAGAAAATGTTCCTGCCGAAATACCACCGTTTACAGTAAGTGTGCCTCTCTCACTACGGAATTGGGAGCCATGAAAGGCTTCGACTGCATTAGCGGTAAGTGATGTATTCGTTATAGTGTTAGTTCCTTCCTGAACGCGCACTGTGCCATTTCTATAGATACCTACACCTGCAACACCATTATCTCCAGTTAATGTGTTGTTTTCACGAATTTCAGCAACGGCAGCATCAGTAATTAATGCACTATAGCTGCTATTATTTTGAATCGTATTTCCTGACATTTGTACGGTAGATGAGTGGCTTGCCCAAATACCAATAACGGTATTTTCAATCGTGCTATTTTTTAATAATACAGATGCATTATTTAACAATCTAAGGCCAGCGCTAAAACCATTGGTTGTTGCATCACGCAATGTCATGTTATCGATAATAATATTATTAGCGCCAATCAGCGTGACAGTATTTGTTATTGATGAACGATATTCGTTATTTGTAATCTCTGAGTCATAAGCAATTGATGCGCCGGCCCCTGTGCCAACCAATGAAATATTATCTCGTGTAATAACCAGAGTTTCTGTACAGGCTCCTGTAATGTCTAATGTCAGTTGCCCATAAGCTGGCGCAGATGCGATAACACTCGAGATAGTTTGCGAGCTACAATCTACGGGAAGAGTTGTCGATATTGGGTCTATGGCGCTTTCAAGTGCAGTTACACGAGAGGTTAGGGTTGATACGTTCGCACTGTTTGTAGAAATATTAACGGCATTATTGGTGATGCTGTTGGTATTGGTAGTAATGTTGCCTGTATTAGCTGTAATATTGTTTTCATTAGTAATAATTGCTGTGCCATTGTTATTAACACCAGTTACCACATCCTGAAAATTTTGGTTTACCTCTGCGGCTACGGCAGGTTGTCCACTGGTAAAGGTATTCGTTACAGCGACACCTTGGGCGAAACTTAACGATGAGGCAAGAGCTAGTGTTGAAAATAAAAGAAACTGCTTTTTCATAAATCTATTCCTAAATTAAATACGTCATTAATTTTTTTACTATTGCCAGTTGGAATCATCCCAATTGGTATCATCCCATGTTGTTCTTTCTGCGGGTGGTGTTTCGGGCTCAGAATCAGACGATCCTCCACCACCTCCACCGCCACAGGCAGTGAGAATCGAAAAGCAACCTATGACTAATAGGTACTTGATTGCGCTTACATTCATACAATCTCCATTTAGTGTGAGTAAAAGAGTTAACGTAAAAGTTTTGGGTAATTTTTTTAAAGCGGAGATGGGTAAAGCTAATAATGGCAGGCTTACTATCTACATCTACTGCTTCCCTGTACATTTTTATTGGTCCTGATAATGACTAAAGCTCATAACTAATTGTTTGGCTAGCTTAATTGATTCTAATGGGGTGGTCAATAATTAATCGTTTTTCGATTTAATATCTATTTTTGCAGCTATGCAGATATGAATATTGGCACTTTAAACGACTTTTTTGTGATGCGCATCACAATTCTTTGGGTCTTTTGGCTGCGATTGCCGTGAGTAGCTGTTTTTCACCATTACGAATGGCCGTGATTTGAACTTTATCATTTGGTCTGACTTGAGCGATCAGATTCATGGCTTCGCGACCATTGCCAATGGCTTTATCGTTGATATGAGTGATGATATCCCCAGGTTGTAGGCCTGCTTTATCAGCGGGACCATTAGGGTAGGCAATAGTGACTAATACTCCACTGTTTGTGCCTAGGTTGTAATTGCGAATAACGTTGGGATTGAGTGTCCTGGCTTCTATACCCAACCAACCTCTTATAGCCTCTCCTGATGTGACGATATCGTTCATAATATTCACAGCGATATCAGCTGGAATGGCAAAACCAATCCCTATTGATGTGCCATCGTTATTGCGATCAAGAATAGCGGTATTGATGCCTAAGAGGTTGCCTTTAGTGTCAATTAGCGCACCGCCTGAATTACCAGGGTTAATGGCCGCGTCAGTCTGAATAAAATTTTCATAGACGTTCAAGCCAAGCCCATGTCTACCCGTTGCAGAGATAATGCCTTGGGTCACGGTTTGGCCAACATTAAAAGGGTTCCCTATAGCCAGTACGACATCACCAATATGCGCACGTTGGGGTTCTCCTAGAATAATTGTTTGGATATTTCCCGCAGGGATTTTAAGGACAGCGAGGTCAGTTGCTTCATCTGAACCTACAACGGTTGCTTTTAAGTTACGCCCATCATAGAGGGTGACGAAAATCTCTTCTGCTTCAGCAATGACATGGTGATTAGTTAGTAGATAACCCTCTTGGTTAACAATAACGCCAGACCCCAATGCAGAAGACATTCTTTGTTGTTTGGGGACGTCTGCACTATTAAAAAAGTGGCGAAACAGAGGGTCGTCGAACAAGGGGTTACGGGGTAAGTTAACCCTCTTGCGAGTAGAGATGTTAACCACTGCTGGCGCTGCTTTGTTTACAGCAATAGCATAGGAAGTCGGCTGATGTGAACTAGCGGGCATGAAAAAACCAATGACTTTCTGCCCAAAGGCATAACGTAGTTCAGGTACCGCGAGCGTCACCCCTAGCCCAATAAACAAGCCGAGTATTATGGGGAGGATGATATAGCTAGTGAAATGACGCATTGTGTGTTTTTTTTTGCTAGCCTACTTTAGGCGCGTCAGGTTTGGGATACTCATCTTCCTCATTAAGCCCAAAGTTTTCGCTCAGTGTGCCTTCTTTGCCTGGTGTTTTCGGTGCCCAGTCTCTGGGTGGTTGGAAGTCACTTTCATTCATTGATTCTTCGGTGAGTAATTCGTCTCCACCTTCAGCATTTTTGAGCAACTGGCGGCTAATATCGACATTGGCCAATTTCAAGGCATCACTGGCAAGATGTTCATGGACATCTCTATAGCTTTCCGTCAGTGTGTTAACAAGTTTGGCTGTCTGGGCAAAATGCTCAGTGACTTCTTGCTGGTATTCAGTTAGATGATTCTCCGCGTCCTGTAGCTTAGTTTCCAGTGATTTGGCTTTTTGTTCTTGTGGTGATAGTACACGACTTAGTAGCGCACCAATAATGCACCCAACAACTAAGCTAATAACGGCAGCGCTGATCAATGTATAAAGTGAAAACACAAAATTCTCCTGAAGGTTCTAGTTGGTTTACGCTCAAAAGCTGTTCCATAAGCTTTTAAGTGTTAAATCGGGATCATAACACTTGGAGCACGACTATTTTGCTTATCAAATCGGCTATTCGCTATGATATTTGCCTATTATACGTCCTCCCGCCAATAAAAGCTGATAACAATTTCTGCTTATTGAGGGCTCGATACCTACAAAATGGCGGTTAATTGATTTGCTTCAATGGTAGTTGCTAAATCTTAAGCTTATTTGCGTGTTGGAGTAAGATCGGAGTATAGCGCGGCTGTTGCTGCCAACCCTAATGTAAATCGCCTCTTGTCAATAAACGGCGGCCTAGCTACAGTAGCGATTCAAGGTATTATCTCTTTATTTGGCTCGCTATTTGGACGCTGTTTATGAATTTATCGCCCCTGCAACGTTATCAGCAGGATTTAAACGAATCAGGGTTTACCCATGATGTTGCACAACAACTCGCTGTAGAAAAACTGGACTCGCTTTATAGTAAATTAATCAATGCTCATCAGCGAGAGCAAAGCTTCTTGCCAAAAGTGTTTAAAACGCTGGGTTTTAGTCGAACTGAGGATCCTGAGAAAGGGCTTTATTTTTGGGGAGGCGTAGGTCGAGGTAAGACCTACCTTATGGATATTTTTTATGAAAGTTTACCGTTTGAACGAAAAATGCGGGTGCACTTTCATCGATTTATGCGCAGAGTCCATCAAGAATTAAAGTCTTTACAGCAGCAAAAAAATCCACTGGATATTGTTGCCCAACGCTTGGCAGATGATGCTAGAGTGATTTGTTTCGATGAGTTTTTTGTTTCTGATATTACTGATGCCATGATATTGGCCTCTCTTTTGGAGGGCCTGTTTAATCGTGGTGTTTCTTTAGTGGCGACATCGAATATTGTGCCTGATGGGCTTTACAAAGATGGTTTGCAAAGGGCGCGCTTTTTACCGGCCATTGATTTGCTCAACCGGCACACCGAAGTGGTTAATGTCGATGGCGGGACAGATTATCGCTTGCGATTATTAGAGCAGGCAGAGCTTTATCACTGGCCCTTGGATAAGGACGCTGATATCAGCTTGAAGTCCAGCTTTGAAAGCTTGGTGCCAGATATCAATGAGGTTGTAGAAAATATCGGTTTAGATATCGAAGGTCGAGAAATTAGGGCACGTTACCATGCGGAAGATGTAGTTTGGTTTGATTTTCTCGCACTGTGTGATGGTCCTCGCTCACAGAATGACTATATTGAAATCGCGATGGAGTACCATGAAGTGTTAATTTCGGATATTCCAGAATTGACAGAAAAGAGGGAAGATCAGGCCCGTCGTTTGATCAATTTAGTCGATGAGTTTTATGACCGCAGTGTCAAACTTATTATTTCTGCAGAAAAGCCTATTCACGAATTATACAGCGGTAGTCGTTTGACTTTTGAGTTTGAACGTACAATGAGCCGTTTGTTGGAAATGCAAAGTCATGAGTATTTAGCAAGACCCCATAAACCCTAATATAGTATCTCGACCTAATTTTTTTACAGTAAAGATAATAGGAATGATTTGTGTTATTTGAAAAAGTATTACAACTTCCGTGCCACGGGGTAATTGCTGCTTCAATAAAGAGCGTCTCAATAGTGGATAAATTATCGCTACTTTCCAATGAAGAAGCGCAGCGCGCGAATCGTTTTCGACGAGAGGAGGACAAACAACGTTATATTTTGGCTCACGCTCTTAAACGTTATTGCCTGTCTCGATTGTTAAATACCACGGCTGCTCAATTGGTTTTTTCGAATGGTGCTAAGGGTAAGCCGCATTGTGAAAGCCTAAATGCTCCTTCTTTTAATATTTCTCATAGTGGTGATTGGGTCTTGCTAGGTCTTTCTTCGAAAGGCGATATTGGTGTTGATGTAGAAGCCTCTGATCGCGAAGTGAGTGATGCTGTTGCTAATTATGCGTTAACTAAAGAGCAGCTTATTGATGTTAATCAATTCAATAAACCACACAATCAATTTATGATTTATTGGACACAGAAAGAGGCCATTAGCAAAGCGTTGGGCTTAGGTTTATCAATAGATTTTCAAACGGTTGAGTGTTCGGGCGTTTTAGGCAATAGCATATTAGAGCACTCAAATGAAACTCTCTATGTGCATAGTCGATGTTCAGGGAACTATATGTTTTCTATAGCCTCAACAGTCAATGATGATTTAACATTTTATGCGCTGAATTCCTGGACAAAAGCAGGGTTATTGCTGGAAACAATGCTAAATACTCCAGAATGAGCTAATATGTTACAGGAATATGTAACTATTATAAAAATCAAAATTTTTTAATATTTACCTTTGGTTTATTAATAAACAGGTTTATAAAATTGATAGATATTCATTGCCATTTTTTACCCGGTATTGATGATGGGCCCGATACGCTGGAAGAATCATTAGATCTAGCTCGCTTGGCTGTGAAAAATGGCATAACGCATACGGTTATTACTCCTCATATTCATGCAGGTCGTTGGGAAAACACCTCACCAATTATTAAAGCAATTGCTTTAGATTTTAAGCGTGCATTATTAGAAAACGATATTCCTTTACAGGTTGGTGTCGCTGCTGAAGTGCGTATAGGTGTTGAAATAATGGATCAGATCAACAACCGCCAAATCCCTTTTCTTGGCCGTTGGGGCAACAAAAAAGTGATGTTGTTAGAAATGCCTCATAGTCATGTGCCTATGGGAATTGAACGTTTGGTAAGTTGGTTGTTGGAGCGTAATATTTTACCGATGGTTGCGCACCCTGAGCGCAATAAAGATATTCATCGACGCTTGAGTAAGCTCGATCCATTAATTGAAATGGGCTGCCTTTTTCAGGTCACGGCTAGTTCTGTTGCTGGCCAATTTGGTGAGCCTTCGCGAACAAGAGCCATTCAGCTCTTGGAAAAAGGGGTTGTCACTGTTCTGGCATCCGATGCACATAATGCAAAATATCGTCCGCCCGAACTGCATCGTGGTCGTGATGCAGCAGCAGAAATTATCGGTGAAGATGGTGCTTATCGGTTAGTGCTTGATAATCCATGGGCAATTGTTAGTGATCAATTTGCAACATAGCTTTTCTATTTTTTATGAATGTAATTGTTTAATAATTTCTATTGTCGAACTATCCCATTCAGTATTGCATTCCTCTGTTGTTAGCGCATGATAAAGGGGTTTGCCAAGCTGCTTTCCTAATTCAACACCCCACTGGTCAAATGCATTAATACCAAGCAAGACACTTGTCGCGTAAACTTTGTGTTCGTAAAAAGCAATTAATGCACCTAAATTTTTAGGGGTTAATTCATCTAGCAAAATAGTATTGCTGGGTTTGTTTCCTGGAATGACTTTATGTGGTGCGAGTTGCTGAATATCATCATCTGATAAACCTTGTACGCGTAATTCCTCTTCTGCTTGCCCTAATGTTTTACCTTGGAGTAATGCTTGAGATTGGCTGATGCAACAGGCTAAAAGATGTTGATGTTGGTCTTTATAGTTGCTCATGGATTTTTTGACGGCAATGAAATCAACAGGAATGAGTTGAGTTCCTTGGTGCAACAGTTGATGAAAGCTATGTTGCCCATTAGTGCCTTCTGCGCCCCAGATAATTGACCCCGTCGATGTTGTTACGGCTGCTCCAGATTTATTCACTCTTTTGCCAAGGCTTTCCATATCCAATTGCTGTAAATATGCAGGCAGGCGATTAAGTCGTTGGGCATAGGGCAATACGGCGTGAGCAGAACATCCCCAATACTGGTTGTACCAATAACTTAGCAAGGCTGCGATAACGGGCATGTTGCTATTGAGTGGTGCCTGTCGAAAATGAGCGTCCATTATATGGGCGCCATGTAATAGCTCTCTGAATCCATTCATGCCTATTGCAAGCGCAATGGGTAAGCCAATGGATGACCATAATGAATAACGACCACCAACCCAGTCCCATAACGGAAAAATATTTTCTTCAGCAATACCAAATTCATTCGCCGCCTGTATATTAGAGCTAATTGCAACGAAATGCTTTTGCAAATCATTTTGTTGGCATCCGGCATCTAACATCCATTGTCTAGCGCTAAGCGCATTATTTAGTGTCTCTAATGTCGTAAATGTTTTTGAGGCAATCACAAAGAGAGTCGTTTCAGCATTGAGTGTAGATAATGTATCTTCTAAGTCAGCGCCATCAATATTGGCAACAAAATGTACTGTCAATTGGGGATGATGAAAAGCGGATAGGGATTGAGTCACCATGCGAGGACCAAGATCAGACCCGCCAATGCCTATATTAACCACAGTATCAATTGCTTTGCTTGTGTGACCTAGCCAGTGTTGTTGATGAATAGATTCAACAAAATTATCCATCTTTTCTAGCGCTGCTTGTACTATGCTGCTGCTATCGGAATCGTTCTTTGGTTCTCTTAGCGCAGTATGAAGAGCTGCACGTTTTTCTGTATTGTTAACTTGCTCACCTGCAAATAATGATTCTATAGCAGTGGATAACTCTTGCTTGTTAGCTTTGTCGAATAGAGTAGCCATCACGTTGTCGTTGATATGATTTTTTGAAAAATCAAAATATAATTCGTCAACCTTTAAAGAGAATTGTTTTGCTCTTTCAGGGTTTTCTTTGAATAGATCAAGCAATGTCGATTCATTCAGTTGCTTGTGTTGGGCTTCTAGTGTGTTGTCCATAATAATTTTTTAATTGTTGTTTGTTTTAAAAGCAATAATTCTCTTAAAATTACCTTGGCGAAAGGGCCGCTACGTTACGATATCTGTGTTACAAAATAATTGATATCCACTGATGAATAGTGAGTAGCTCATATTCACTTTTAATTTTCATCGAATGAATCGAATCCAACGCCATAGACGAAGAATATCAATAAGTGCTGCGGCAACATAGGTTAGCGCACACGCTTTTAGAATTTGTCGAATAGCGGGCATATACATTTTGGGTACATAGCCACCTTTTTCTAAAATAGGTAATGCCTTATTAAAGCTGGCATCGTATTCTTCAGGCAGTATAGCGACATACATTAGTACAGATATTAACATTGTCAAAATGCCTACGATTGCTGTTAAGACAGATAGGTGAGGCACTTTAAAGAGAATGGTAAATAACGGCATTGCCATCAGTACAAATATGCCCACTTGTTGTAAGCGATGGGCTTTGCCTAAATATTTCTTGCGCAGCAAACTCACAGGTTCTTCACGATTAAATTGAATCGCGTGTCCGACTTCATGGGTAGCAACAGCAACGGCTGTTAATGATTTTCCATTGTAAATGTCGGGGCTTAATCGAACTGCATTCTCAGCTGGGCTGTAATGATTGTCATCCTGTGAAGACTGCTCTACTTTGACAGAATCAAGTTTATATTCCTTTAATAAGTGAATGGCCAGTTCGCTTCCTGAGCCAGGCATCTTCTCTAAATTACCATGATGCCTTTTCATCACATGCTTTACCCACAGGTGGGGTAGGCATATGAGCGCTAATAACAATAAAGCAATAATTAGATATATCATTAATTACTATCGATAAGTTCGCAGAAATCTAAAGGATTTAAGTCTGGTAATTTTACTCAATGGTTTCGTGCAATAGAAAAATCCGCCAAGTCTAGTAGTGCCTGTTTATACTCTGAATCTTGTAGTGATGTTAAAGCCGCTTTTGCTTCAGCGACATGTGCTACCGCTTTCTTTTCAGTGTAATCAATAGAGCCGGTACGCTGAATAATGCTGACAATCTGTTCGAGTATAGCAGAGTCTATTTCTCGGGAGCCTGATTGAATTGTATTGGCAATCAGTGCACTTTCTTCTGTAGTGCCATTTTGCATGGCAACAATTAATGGCAGTGTGGGTTTGCCTTCAGCAAGATCATCGCCTACATTTTTTCCAAGGGTGTCGCTGGATCCGGTATAGTCGAGGGCATCATCGATTAGTTGAAATGCCATACCCAAGTGATAACCATAGGCTTTTAACTGTGTTTGTAATTGCTTGTCACCATTAGATAAAACCGTTGCTGTTTCACAGGCTGCTTCAAAGAGAACGGCTGTCTTTTTATGGATAACCTCAAAGTAGTTGGCTTCGGTTAGTTTGGGGTCACCGGCATTAATAAGTTGCTGTACTTCCCCTTCGGCGATAGTGTTAGTGGTATTGGATAGGATGTCCATTATTTCCATATTGCCGATGGCTACCATCATTTGAAATGCCCGTGAATATAAGAAGTCGCCGACTAATACGCTCGGTGCATTTCCCCATTTGGCATTGGCTGTAGCGCGCCCTCTCCTCATATCAGAAATATCAACGACATCGTCATGCAGCAGAGTGGCAGAGTGGATAAACTCAATGATGGCCGCTAATGTGTGCTGTTGGGTGCCTTCATATTTAAGGGAGTTGGCAATCAGCAAGACCAATAGGGGTCTCAAGCGTTTACCTCCAGCCTCAATTAAATAGTGGCCAATTTCTTCAACTAAGCCAACATCAGAGTGAACTTGCTTAAGGATGAGCTGGTTAACTGCGTCGAAATCCTCGGCAACAGCTTGATGGAAAGATAGCATAAGAGATAATGTCTTTTATAATGTAAGAATTTATGGTTTGAGGGCTTGATGCTAGGGAGCCAGACGGGGTGTGTCAAGGCCACTTTGCGATGGTTTAAAAATGAAGCAAATAAGTCATTGCGTGAGATCGCTAATTATCGTAGAATCCGCCACCTTATTTTTACTAGTAATCTCATAAACGGCGCAAGTCTTAAAGTATTGGGGTTGAGAGCAATCCCGGACTACTTAGTGTCGTCCATTATTGTTATGGAGCAATAACATTATGTACGCAGTGATCAAAACTGGCGGTAAGCAACACCGTGTTGTTGAGGGTGAAACCCTTAAAATTGAAAAAATAGAAGTCGCTACCGGTGAAAGTGTTCAATTCGACGAAGTATTATTGGTTTCTACTGGTGATGACTACGCTATTGGTTCACCACTTGTAGACGGCGCTGCCGTTAAAGCTGAAGTTATCAGCCATGGCCGCGGTGAAAAAGTGCGTATTATCAAGTTCCGTCGACGTAAGCATTCAATGAAGCGTCAAGGACATCGTCAGTGGTTCACAGAAGTGAAGATCACTGACATCCTGGCTTCTGGTGCGAAAGCTGCTCCTGCGAAAAAAGCAGCCAAGCCTAAAGCAGAGCCAAAGGCAGCGGCATCAACAGGCGGTGATGATTTAAGTAAAATCTCTGGTGTTGGCCCAGTATTGGTTAAAAAGCTAGCTGACAACGGTATTACCTCATTTGCTCAAATCGCTGCATGGACTGCAGACGATGTTGTAGAATTTGATGACAAATTGAACTTTAAAGGCCGTATCGAGCGTGATGACTGGATCGCTCAGGCTAAAGAATTGATGAAAGGGGAGTAATGACTCATGGCACATAAGAAAGCTGGTGGTAGTACTAATAACGGTCGCGATTCCGAGAGTAAACGCTTAGGCGTTAAGCTTTTTGGTGGACAAGCAGTGACAGCGGGTAATATCATCATTCGTCAGCGTGGTACTAAAGTACACCCAGGTGTAAATGTTGGTTTAGGTAAAGACCATACAATTTTTGCGAAAGCTGATGGCGTGGTTAAGTTTGAGGTTAAAGGGCCTAAAAATCGTCAATTTGTCAGTGTAGTTTCTGCTTAACTGATACCATTTAAACGATTTAATCTTTTTCTTAAAGCCCCGTCATTAGACGGGGCTTTTTTATTTCTGCTATTTAAATACCATTGGTAAAAAAATAGTGAATAGTATTGCTAAAACGGTTGGAAACGAGAAATGAAATTTGTTGATGAAGCCAAGATTTCGGTCTTTGCGGGTAACGGTGGTAACGGTTGCCTGAGTTTCCGTCGTGAAAAATATATTGCGAAGGGCGGTCCTGACGGTGGTGATGGTGGTGATGGTGGCAGTGTATTTTTAGAAGGTGATAATGACCTCAATACACTGATCGATTACCGCTATCAGCCAAAATATCGTGCGCAGACCGGTCAATCAGGCAGTGGTAAAAACTGCACTGGCGCCAAAGGTGATGACCTAGTGTTAAAAGTGCCTGTGGGTACCTCTATTCACGATATTGAAACCGAAGAATTGTTAGGTGATATTACTGCTGACGGGCAACGTTTACTCGTCGCTCAGGGTGGCTTTCACGGCTTGGGAAATACCCGTTTTAAATCCAGTGTTAATCGTGCGCCAAGACAAACGTCACCGGGATCAGAAGGTGAGCGCCGTGAGCTTAAGCTGGAATTGAAAGTGCTTGCGGATGTCGGCTTGTTAGGGCTGCCTAATGCAGGCAAGTCCACCTTTATTCGATCGGTATCATCGGCTAGACCCAAAGTCGCCGATTATCCTTTTACCACCTTAGTGCCTAATTTAGGTGTCGTTAAAGTGCAACAACATCGTAGCTTTGTTGTGGCGGATATTCCGGGTTTGATTGATGGGGCATCAGAAGGTGCAGGTTTAGGTATTCGGTTTCTAAAGCATTTAACCCGTTGCCGTATTCTTTTGCATTTAGTCGATGTAGCCCCGTTAGACAGTTCTGATCCTATAGAAAATATGCGTGGTATTACGCAAGAGTTAGAGCGGTTCAGCCCGACATTGGCGCAGCGTGAAATCTGGTTAGTATTAAATAAAACCGATATGTTGTCAGAAGAAGATGTCGACGCACGTTGCCAGGAAATAATTGACAGCTTGGAAT
The DNA here is from genome assembly GCA_947487765.1 of uncultured Pseudomonadales bacterium. Classification (GTDB taxonomy): domain Bacteria; phylum Pseudomonadota; class Gammaproteobacteria; order Pseudomonadales; family Cellvibrionaceae; genus CANLBN01. The sequence continues at coordinate 167,724 of CANKXO010000006.1, forward strand.
GGAAAGGCCCTGTCGCTTTCATTGCCGCGATTAATCAAAATGGAACGCACACACTTTGCCAGCAACTAATGGAAAGGCTGGAGATGATTAAGCAGGCAGAAGTAGACGAACCAGAACTAGTAGATGCGGAACTAGCACAACAGCGACAAATGCAAGATGAAGCGCGATTGCGCATTGAAGAACTTCGCGAACGCCATCGGTCTGAACGCCTAAAAGCCAAAGGGAAAGATGACGACGACAATGATGATGATTATGATGTTGAAGTCGTTTATACAGACTCTTAATTTTTTGAACTCGATAAACGAATAATCAACAACGCTTAAAGTAGTGGATGACAGTGACACAACGACAACATGTAAAAAATGCCCGTTGTTGGGTAATTAAAATAGGAAGCTCTTTGCTAACCAATGATGGGAAAGGCTTGGATGTGTCTGCTATTCAGGGGTGGGTTCAACAAATAGCAAAGCTTCGTGCGCAAAATATCAATGTTGTGTTGGTTTCATCGGGTGCTGTCGCCGCTGGGATGACCCGCTTGGGCTGGAAGCAACGCCCATCATCTGTTCATGAATTGCAAGCCGCTGCAGCCGTTGGGCAGATGGGTTTGGTGCAAACCTATGAGCAAGTATTCCAACAATACGATATTCATACGGCTCAGGTACTTGTAGACCACGATGACTTATCTAACCGTGAGCGCTATTTAAATGCTCGTGCAACTTTAAAAACCTTGTTAAATCTCGGTGTGATTCCTGTTGTTAATGAAAATGATACCGTAGTAACTGATGAGATTCGTTTTGGTGATAACGATACCCTGGCAGCGCTGGTTGCAAATTTAGTAGAAGCTGATGTGCTGGTATTACTCACAGACCAGCAGGGTTTATTTACCGGAGACCCTCGTTACAAAAAAGATGCAGTATTGATTGATGAATACTCTGCATCGGATACGTCCCTTGATGATATGGTCAGCGGTGGTGGTAATCTTGGGCGTGGAGGTATGGTGACAAAGCTTCGAGCAGCGCGCCTAGCGGCACGCTCGGGAACGCAAACCATTATCGTTGGTGGGAAAATAGAGGATGTTATTACGCAATTATCCCAAGGTAAATCAATTGGCTCTTTATTACTGGCAGATCAACAGCCTCAAGCGGCACGTAAGCGTTGGTTGGCTGGCCAGCTACAATCTCGTGGCGAATTAATACTTGATGATGGTGCAGTACGTGTACTTAAACAGTCGGGCCGCAGTTTATTGCCTGTAGGCATTAAATCCGTTGCAGGCTTATTCACGCGTGGTGATTTGGTGATTTGTAAAGATATGAATAACAAAGAGGTTGCCCGTGGTTTGGTGAATTATAACTATCAAGAAGCTGAAAAAATCATGGGGAGATCCAGCGGCTCAATTGAATCGCTTCTGGGTTATAGAAATGAAGAAGAAATGATCCACCGCGATAATTTAGTGTTAGTTTAATTTTTTATTTTTACTGCTAATAAAAGGGTACGGGCGAATCAAGCTATGAGTATTATCAAGCCGCACATATTGGCAATGTCTGCCTACAAACCACCATTGGAAGGGCGTAGTCCAAAATCGCATACCTTGTTGGACTTCAATGAGCGCACAATTCCAGTGAGCCAGCCTGTTGTCCAAGCGTTGCAGGATTTTATTACCGATGGCCGTTTACAACAGTACCCGGCATATGGCGATATTCTGGGTCGTTTAGCAGCCTATACGGGTGCTAAGGCTCAGCAAATAATGATTACGAATGGTTCTGATCAGGGAATCGATTTAATTTTTCGCGCAGTTGCAAAACCCAACGCCGAAGCTATTATCCCCGGGCCTTCTTTTGCGATGTATAACCAGTGTGCGAATATTGAAGCAATGACGTTAATTGAGCCTCAATACGATAAGGAAACAGGGTATCCGATACAAGAAGTGCTGGATTCTATTACGCCGAACACTGCTATTATCATCGTTTCCAATCCTAACAACCCCTGCGGAACCATTGTTGGGCAAGATGTCATACTGCGCCTTGCAAAAGCGGCTCCTCATGCTGCAATCTTGGTTGATGAATGCTACTACGAGTATAGCCGTCAAACAGTTGTTCCTTATATTAAAGAAAGTATGAGCGATAATTCTGAACAGAAATTATCAAATATTTTTGTGACTAGAACCTTCTCTAAAACATGGGGTATTCCATCGTTACGTTTTGGTTATCTGATTGCCGCCACTGAATATGTCGATGCTCTGTGCAATATTCGCGGGCCTTATGATATTAATCAGTTGGCAGTTGTTGCAGCACAGGCAGCACTTGATAACCCTGGTTATACCGATTCGTATGTAGCAGAGGTGATGGACGAAGCTAAGCCACTTTTAGAGCAGTATTTTGATGAGAGTGGCATAGAGTATTGGTCAAGTAGTGCAAATTATTTGTGGGCATTTCCTAAAAATGCTGAAGCAATCAACGCCTATCTAATTGAAAAGTCATTCTTGGTGCGACCAAAAGTGTATCAAGATAAATTAGGTTTGAGGATTACTGTCGGCACCGTTAGCCAAATAAAAGAACTGATTCAGGCGTTTCGAGACTTTAGTTAATTCAGTTAAATCCTGAATTCACTAAAGAATACCTTTCGCGCTCTATTAGCTGGCGATTCGTTCAAGTTCTTCCTGGTTATTTCTTTCCGAATAGCGGTTATCGCCAAGGTATTTAATGTGTTCCAAGCCGCTTTTTAACAGTTTTAGTTGGTGCGTAAACTTCATGCTCTCGGGTGCTTGAGGTTTCAGTCGCAGAGGGTGAAACCAAGTGCCTCCGCATAAATGAATTTCATAGCCGGATGTATTTTCTCTTAGCGTATTGCAGTCGATAAATTGCCAGTCTGTTAGCATGATGAGCCTCCCTATTTTTTAACGCAGGTTAACGTATATGGCGGCGATTGTGCATCACTACTTCTGGTTATAAATAGCTGGTAATTAAATCAAGGTTAACAAGAACGGTAGCGAGTCCATCTGGATTTTGGTCTCAAAAAAATGAATTAATGGTGTTTTTCTGGAGGGGAGTGTTAACTGGTTATCACTTTGCTTTTGACTCGTAGTGATAACCTAATGTTAAAAATAATATAAGTGTAACGCTGTTTATCTTTTTACGAATTAGCCAGCCATTAGCGTATCATTCTCTTTTACTTTATTGAGGGTACTGCGACCATTGCCAATAGATTGGATGTGTTCTAATCCGCTACGCAATAGCTTTAATTGATGGGTAAAGTTCATACCCTGTGGGGCTTTGGGTCTAAGTCTTAAGGGGTGAAACCATGTTCCACCACCTAAGTGAATTTCATAGCCAGACTTATTTTCTCGAAGAGTATTTCGATCGATAAATTGCCAGTTCATTCTTTCCTTTTCCTGAGATAAATCTAATTAGTGCATGTTGTTTTACGCGCCTATTCTAATCTATTTGTAATACGCTTATGTCTACTAGTATGCAAAAATAAAAAATTACCTATGAAATAGTTATTGCATATTTGGTGGAAAGTAAGGTGGGTGAAGAAGAAAAGGATTGAAAAATAAGAAGACCAAAAAATTAAATGATTAGTCGGAATAAGTTTGTTTGAAAAATAAAAAACCGTAAGTTGTTTTTGTTCTAAAAATATAACCTCCATGCTTTTATTTTGTTATTAGAAACATAACTGATTCAAAAATTTTATATTTATAATTGATGCTGGTATAGAAAAGCTAGCTTATTTTTATTTTTTGCGTTAACTGATCAACAAAGCTATTGTTGGCTATTACTTTGTAATGTGTTTAAAACATTATGAACAATGGCGTCACACCGGTGCCCGGCGAATTCATAAATATTCAGGCCAGTTTTTTCTATATGCCCTTCAAACACTTTTTGCAGTGCGCGTTTCGCTCGGCTATAACGGGTTTTAACAGTATCGGCTGTAATATCTAATGAATGTGCCGTTTCAACGGTGCTGAGCTGTTGTACTGCTCTCATCACATACACGCTACGATAGTCGATGGGTAATGTTTCGATCGCTTCTTCCAGTAATAGACCGAGTTGTTGGTTAGCAGGGGCATCTTCCGGTGTTTGTGTAGTAAAGGGCTCTAATTCGGGATTTTTCTGCTTTGGGTCATCCAAGATATAAGTAATCCTGTTCGACTTACGTTTTTTCATTAGAGCCTCGTTGCTAGCAATACGTGATAACCATCCGGCAAAGCCGCCGGGCCCATTAAATTGTTCAAGTTGATAATATACTTTTATATAGGTGTCCTGAACGACATCCAGAGCTTCGTGCTCGTCATTTAAAATACTGCGAGCAATACGATACAAGCGCTGATTGTAGCGCCTCATAATGGCTTCAAAGGCAATAATATTGCCATGCTTTGTTAGGGTTACCAGTTCTTCATCACTGGCTGCCTGGCCTGGTGCGCTTGAGGTTTCTTGAGAGTAATGTGGGTGTAAATTCATAGTTGGTTATTTATCTCTTACATAAGGGGTTGTTTGCGTTCAGCGTACTTAAAAAGCGAATAAGTTGTTTGCGTTCGGATGGCGATGCGATGCCCTTGTAGCCCATGCTGGTGCCGGGTACTGCGGTTAAGGGCGATCGTAAAAATTTATCTAGGGTGTCTTTGTCCCAAATAAACTGCGCGCCCTGCATTGCCTGAGTGAACTCAAACCCACTGACACTCCCTATTTGTCTTCCCATTAAACCACAGTGTTTGGGCCCAGTGCGATGATACGACGGGGAATGGCAGCCTGTGCATTGAATGTAGAGGCGTGCACCTGCGGCGACATCCTTATCGCTAGAATTGCTGTCTGCATTTGCATGACTCTGATAGATAAGGCCGCTAATTAGCAGAACGCTCCATGGCAGAACACTCCATTGAAGTAACCATTTCATTACAGTCTCTCGCTTAATCGTTTTCGCTTAAGAGAAGAATGCGCCCGGTACCGGGTCAAGGCCAAGTGCCTGGCGTAAGACTGCCCAATGCATGGCTTCATCGGCAAGAATACTGGCCGCTGCTTTTGCCAGGTCGCTATTGTCAAAAAGCGGTATTGCTCCAGCATAGGCGCTGACGGCACCGCGTTCTAAACCGGCTGCAAAGGTGAGTACGTCACTTTCTTTTTTTAGCGTTTCAACAGGAAAGTTGTATTGGGGTTTAGCATCCACGGCCTCGCCACCCAGTTTTTTAACCGTGCTGGCCAGCGCATCGATATGTTCTTTGTGGTGCCCTTGAAAGGTAACCGCAACCTTTAAAACACCGCTACTGAGTAAGCCACTCTCTGCCCCGACTTGGTAAGCGGCAACGGCTTCATGCTCCGCAGCGATTGCGGTATTGAGAATACGAATATCTTGTTCTAATTGCTTACTTGATGAAGCGCTACCCGCGCGAGCTGAACTCACGCCAGCCATCAAGCCAATGGTTGCTCCTGATAAAACCAGCTTTCCTGTTGATTTTAAAAGGCCTCGTCTATCTAATTGATCACTTAATAAATTTTTTTTATCCATCTTTTGTCTCCTAAGGCTCGTGTGTCATAGCTAATACAGGCTATCTGTATAGTAAAAGATGCACGAGTGGAGAAAAGGTGACAGAAATTACAATAATTAATGAGCGCTCTGGCGATGGTATGTAATGGATAAGAAATCAGTCATAAATAATATACATCATAAAATGCCGTAAATTCTTAATAAAAGTTGGTCAATTTATTATGTATAACCTTACAAATTAGCGACCTTTTTTTCTAAGCTGGCGGCTCTGGCATATTCAAGGCCCAAACGAAGCAAGCGTGCTTGTTCATTAGCATTTAGGCTAGTTTTATTGGGTTGGACTTCCTCAGGGCTTGCCCAAGTACCCGCGATTAACCTAACAGTAAAGCCAGTGTTTTCTTCAATAATTATTCTGTAGTCAGTGAAAAACCAGTTCATGTGATTACCCTCTTATTTTTAAAGTATTGTCACACAAGCTCAGTGAGTAAAATGTAGGTCGTATCTGAAGTTAATGTAAGAAATAGATTACAGTGAGAGAAAAGAGGGTACTTATTTAGATGCTTAAAGAAGTGTTGGTAAAAGGGATAAGAGTAAACGAGGGGGAGTATTTACTCTTATCAATAATTACTTTTCTGAGGAGAGTTGTACGATAGTGGTTAATTAAGAATATGAATCCAGTGCAAATGTATTTAGCTTTTCTTTTCTATGTACTAATAAGTCAATTAAAGTACGCTTCTTTTTCTTCTCGCGTGATGTAATAAAGGCAAAGCCTGCTTTCATATATCTGGCTTGTTCGTGTGCGCCCATATTTTCAGGTGCTTTAGGCTCAATACTAATAGGTTCTTTCCATGTGCCATCGAGCAGAGATATTGTATAACCTGATTGCTTTTCTATAAGCATAGAGTCAGTTGAAAAATGCCAATTCATTCTTTGTTCCATCCCGAGTTAATTGATATTAATAGTCATATCAGCAACTATCGTTCCAACTATGGCCAAAGGCGTGCTGGAAGCAGTAATTTAGCTAATATGCCTGCGAAAGTAGTCTCAATACTTGCTTTTTTCGTTAATTTATGGGCTTGCTGGTCATTAATTTGCGAATAGTTATCCGATAATTTCAATGCAAAAGGATAAATAATGGTGCAAAAAGTGAGACGTAGTTCAAAAAAATGGGCATTAAAACACTACTAAGTGACAATTTTGGTCAGGTTTTGCGCTCTAGCCTCATCACCGAGCTCAATACTCCGTTACGCTGGTGTATTTGAGCCTGTTGAGCATAAATGTCTTAGCAAACTCTAAACCCAACCTTAGGTATCTAGCCTGCTCGTATGAAGGCATATCCATGGGAGCTTGAGGTTTGATGCTCAAGGGTTCCACCCATGAACCCGCTAACAGGTGAATAATATACCCGGTTTGCGAGTCTTCTACGGTAAAGTCAGTTGATAAAACCCAGCTCATTTCTTGTCTACGTCTCGTTTTACAGTAAGTCGATTTAGGCGTCATTATGCTAGGCCATTTGTAAGAGTGCTGTAGGCAGTAGCTGATTATCGTGTGAGAAATGTCTGACAAGCACCATTGTTGGCAGGGGAGAGAGGGCTAAGTTTGGGGTGGTGAGTTATCTTTTTGGCCGCAAGTGATTGGTTAGATATTTATCCAGAGGGAAAGCGATATCGGGAATTAGTCTTGCAGTGTTTTTAATCCAGTATCAGGTATAAATATAAGTAGGCAACGGCTTCTCCATAAGCCTTGTTTACGAGTCTAGCTTTATTGGCCTGAGTAAATCGGTTGTCGCCGTTCAATCCAAGCCGTTAGGCCTTCAGTAATATCCTGAGTCGATACCATCCGTGCAAATTGTTCCTTTTCAATTTCTAGCCCTTCTCCAATGGTTGCATTAATGCCCCGAGTGACGGCCGAAATAATACGAGCAGTTGCAATCGGTGAGTGCTGCAAAATACGCTTAGCTAACTTAAAGGCCTGTTGTATCAACTCATCATGAGGTACTACTTGATTAACCAAGCCTAATTCATAAGCGCGTTCAGGTGAAAATCGATCACCGGTTAGTAGCAGCTCCAGCGCTCGCTTTCTTCCCGCAAGCCGAGGTAGACGTTGAGTCCCTCCAAATGTGGGGGGTATACCAATATTAATTTCGGGTTTAGCGAAAACGGCTTTGTCGCTCGCAATCGCTAAGTGTGCAGCTTCAGTGATTTCGCACCCACCGCCAAACGCGATACCATTGACTGCCACAATAATCGGTTTCGGAAACGATTCGATTCTTGACGTCATTGTTTGCCCCCTATGCACAAATTCCTTAACGGCAGTATCAACCCCTTGTTTGATACTCTCTGTAAATTCATGAATATCGCCTCCTGCAGAAAAAGCTCTTTCACCTGCGCCAGTTAAAATAACCGCGCGAATAGACGAGTCACTTTCTATATCGTCCAATAACGCTAGTAGACGATCATTCGTTGCATAATTTAAGGCGTTTAACTTTTCTGGCCTATTCAATGTCAGTAATGCAACCTCTTCTTTTTTCTGGAACCGTATCAGCTCTTGCATCTCATTACCCTCATAGTGGTTTGGTTGTTGAGAAAAGAGTATGCGTAAATTAAAATTATGTACACTCACTATACGGTATACATAGATGAAACAAGCCAAAACGAATACCAAAGAACGCATTATTGATGCTGCTAATAAACTGTTTTATCTGGCAGGGATTAGAGCCACCAGTGTCGATGCCATTGCAGAAAAAGCCGGCGTGACAAAGCGAACGTTTTACTATCATTTTCAGAGTAAAGATGACCTGATTGCTGAATACCTTAGCGCTAGAGATCAAATAAACCTTAAAGCATTTAAGGCATCGTTTGATGAGCAAAAAGGTGATATTGCTAAAAAAATACGTGCAGTTTTTAAGAGTGTTTTAAAAGCGACAAGCCATACTAAATGGAGAGGCTGTGGTTTCCAAAGAACAGCAGGCGAGCTTGCGAATAAGCCAGGCCACCCTGCGATGAAAGCTGCCTCCTCTCACAAAAAAAATGTTGAAGCATGGCTGGCCAAAGAATTTAATCAGCATGGCATCACCAATGCAGCCGCCACAGCGCGGCAAGTTTTTTTACTGTTAGAAGGTGCGTTATCTACCATGCTTATTCACCACGATACAGCTTATATAGAAGAGGCGGGTCATGCAGCTGTACTATTAGTTACCAATGCAGTTCAGCACTAGTATTATTTTATTATTCTGTACATCGAGAAAGCTTAATGTTTTTCTCTTTAATAGATTTAGTTGTTTTTAACAAAGGTGATGTTTTTTACATTATGAAGGGTATTGCAAGTGCTCATTTGTGTGGTTTAACTTTTCGCTCAGCCATTCTCCCAGTAACTGAGCTTTAGGGTTTACGACACGAGAGGGGTTTCTTAACAAGGCATAGCCATAGCCCGTTAGGCAATCTTTAAGTGGGTTGACCAACCAATCATTATTCAATTCGTTACGCATTAATTCATCTGCCAGCATCCAGCCTTGTCCATCAATCGCTGCTTGTACCCGAACATTAGAGTCGTTTATAACGCGGCGAGGGTTGGCTAATTTTTCTGGTAATGTTTTTGACCACTCGTCCCAAAAATCTTCTGAGCGGTCTTCACAGAGTAAGGGGATATTGCACCATGGTTTTTGTAATATCATCTCTTGGGTCATTACGGTTTGAGGAGAATGCCCCATTCGTTTTAATAATTTGGGGCTACAAACTGGAAACATAGGCAGCGCAGCTTCGGCTAATCGATTGGCCTCTTTTCTTTTTCGGCACGGGCTCCAGCGCAATGCCATATCGACGTCGGATAAATTAAAACTGCTTGAATTAACCGAATGGTGCAACACAATAGACACATCCGGATGCTTTTCAATAAAACCCGCCATATTGGCTGATAACCAACGAACAGCCACATAGGTTGTGACGGCAATAGACACCTGTTGATCCTCGTTATTATTTGTGAATTGAGCAAACTGATGTCTTAACTCATTGAAAACACCCTGGGTTGTTTTAAGTAATTCTTGCCCGTCTTCCGTTAAGTACACTTGGCGAGTTGTTCGCCGAAACAAAGCGCACGACAAACTACCCTCTAATTTTTGTATTTGATAACTCACCGCGCCTTTGCTGAGGCACAGCTCATCGGCAGCCAAGCTAAAACTTAAATGGCGGGCTGAGGCTTCAAACACCTTAAGGGTGTCTAATGGGGGTAAATCATGTTTCATAAGGGTATTGCCTTTAAGACATAAGAGCGAATATGAAGAAAGTTATAGTTTAAATTTTTTAAACTATAGGGCAATAATTTAGATTTGTCATCACCGTCGCAATCCCTGAGTATTCCTTTAATCAAACGTATATAGCAGCGTAATCGTAAGCTATTGAATAAAGGTATCAACGAATGAATGATTCAATAAAAAGTACCGCTAGAGTGGTAGTGATCGGTGGCGGTATTGGTGGTTGTTCAACCCTATACCATCTAACCCGTGAAGGTTGGACCGATGTCGTGTTAGTAGAGCGCGATGAATTAACATCGGGCTCTACTTGGCATGCAGCGGCACAGGTCACACAATTTGGCAGCAGCCAAACCGCAGTCGCTTTAAAGCGCCACAGCATCAACCTTTACCGAGAGTTGGCTAACGACCCCGACCACCCCATTGATTATCACATCACCGGGGGAATGCGGCTGGCGCATACCCAAGACCAAGTCGATACCTATAAACACCATATGGGTATGGCGCGCTCAATGGGTGTCGATATGGAATTTATCGATGCTCAAGAAGTCGGGCGCCGACACCCATTGCTGAATACAGAGAATATTCTCGGTGCCTGGTGGGACCCACTAGATGGAGACATCGACCCCGCAGGCTTAACCTTTGCGTTGGCCCGTAAAGCGAAAGAAGCCGGGGCGGGCGTTTATCGTTTTAACCCTGTTGAAAGCATTACCCGTAAAGCCAATGGTGAATTTATTGTGCATACTCAAAAGGGGGATATCACCTGTGAGAAAGTGGTGAATGCAACCGGGTACCGCGTGAATGAGGTCGGCGCTATGTTGGGGGTAGAGCACCCAGTCACCTCCATGGAGCACATGTACTTTTTAACCGATACCATTCCTGACATCGCAGCGCTTGAAACGCGCGTACCGATTATTCGTGACCCAGGTAACGACTTTTATTCGCGCCAGGAAAAAAACGGTTTGTTAGTGGGTGTTTATGAGCAAGGCTGTAAAACATTCGGTATGGATGGCATCGACCCCCGCTTTACTCAAGCCCTATGCCCTCCAGACCTAGACCGTTGTATGGATAATATGGAACGCATCTTTGAACGCCTGCCATGCTTAATGGACGCCGGTATTCATACCACCATCAATGGTCCAATCACCTACACGATTGATGGTATGCCCCTTGTCGGGCCGATGCCCAGCATCCCCAATGCTTTTTGTTGTATTGGTTTGCGAGCTGGCATTGGTGAAGGCGGTGGCCACGGGAAAATACTGGCAGAGCTCATCGTACACGGCGAAAGCGAGTGGGATGCATGGTGTCTAGACCCCCGGCGTTTTACACAATATGCCAATACCGAACACACCTGCTTAAAAGCCGTTGAAGATTACCAAAACGAATTCCATTACCACATGCCTCACGAGTTTAGGCCTGCTGCACGTTTGGCAAGAACAACACCGTTGTACACAACCTTAGACCAACAGCAAGCTGCCTGGGGTGTAGTTAACGGCTGGGAACGCGTGTTGTTTTTTAAGCCAGATAAAACATTTGTGGACCAACACAGCTTTCGTTTTACGCCGACAAAAGACATTGTTGCAGAAGAAATAAAACACCTAACTCGCAATGTAGGCTTAATGGAAGTCTCTGGTTTTAACCGTTACGAAATTAGCGGTAAAGGCACCACCGCTTTTTTAGATTATATGGTGTGTGGCAACATCCCTACGCGAATAGGTAAAGTATCTTTATGTTATTTGTTAAATGAAAACGGCCACCTATTAAGTGAAGCTACTATCGCTAAAATCGGTGAAGAGCATTATTGGTTTTGCTCAGCCGCTGCGGCAGAGTGGCACGACAGAGATTGGCTAAACAAGCACAAACCAAAAACAGTGCGATTGGTTGAGCTTACTACAAGCCATACAACGCTGGCGGTTGCTGGCCCAAAATCAAGAGAGTTACTACAGCCCTTATCGCCACGTTGTGATTGGTCGCGCGATGCATTCCCATGGATGAGCGTGCGCGACATGACCATAGGCCACGCAAAAATGAAAGCAATGAGCATTAGCTTTTCGGGTGAACTGGGGTATGAATTACATATACCTAACGAACAACTTTACCTTGTGTGGACATTATTAACCGAGGCAGGAACGAAGTTTAACTTATCGTTTTTTGGCCTCTATGCGACAGAGTCCATGCGCCTAGAAAAAGGCTACCGCCATTGGAAGGCAGACTTAATTTATGAGCGTAACCCGTTAGAGGCAAAACTCGAACGCTTTGTTAACCTTAAAAAGCCAGACTTTATGGGTAAGCGCGCATTACTCAAAGAGCAGGCCCGTGGTAACAAAAAAGTGTTTGTTAATTTAGCCGTTAACTGCGCGCTAGCGCCAGCCCATACCGGCGACTCGGTGTATAGCGGTAATACTGTTATAGGCTCGGTAACATCGGCAGGATTTGGGCATAGAGTAGGCAAAAACCTGGCCTTTGCATTTGTCGACCCACAGTACGAACAAATAGGGACTGAGCTACATATTGAAATACTCGGCGAAAAATACACAGCAACAGTGGTTGAGCTATGCCTGTACGATGAACAACATAAATTGGTTAAGGGCTAACGCAAGAGTGGCCCTCCTTGTCTGGTAATCAACAATGTGACCCTTTTCACATTGTTGAGCTAACGCTTACTTTCAACGTAAAAATTCCCCTAGAATCCCTGCTGCATTGTCACAAAACGGAACAGGACACGGAAAACTATGCCACAGCTACTTCACTACCCACAACATTGTCGTACATTAACCGACGTTGCCCAACAAGCTTGCATCAACCCCAACGATATCGATAACTATGCACAAGTGCTGGCCAAGGCCAACCACAAGCAGCCCAATGACATACTCTCCCCATTTACACCGGTTATCTTGCCAGAAAACCGCCTAGGCAGTTCCCTAGACAGTACCGTAAGAATCCCTCGTTGCACTGTTAATGAGAACAAACGCTTGGCCACATTAAGCCGCCAAATTGGCGGGGCAGGCACACTCGCTTTGGCTGACCTCGTGTGGGAAATCACCAAAGATGGTGCCCATAACGCTTGGCAATTCAGTAAACAAAATGCCACCACCTTTGGCAGTGGCGGCGGGGTAGCGCTAGTTCAAACTTCTAACATGTTGCTGAATAGTATTGACGAATACCAGCGTGAGCTAACACTTTCCGAAAACTTGAACGGCCATAATGCTGCCGACCCAACACTAAAGCGACAAAAAGTTAAGGAAAAAGCGGCCTTCGACCGCATGTATAAAACGCTGGACCGCAAAGGCCAGCAGTTCATGCATAAGCACACAGTTAAAACCCGGCAGGTGAAAAGCCTCACCGGTAAAATGATGACGCAGTCTATTCCACTAAGCGACAGCACCTACTACAGAAACCTATCCAACTTGGCCAAAATAGGCAAAGTCGTCGGCCCCGGTCTAGTCCTGCTGGATGGCTACCTACGCTACGATGGCGTTATTGATATGTACCGCGCCAATAATCCAAAATGGAAGCGTCGGGCTGTGGTGGAAACGACTAGTTTTGCAACTGGGTTACTTGCGGCGGGGACCATCGCTTCAATCGTTGTAGCTATGACACCAGCAGGGTTATTAGTTGGTTTTGTGGTAGGTGGCTTGGCGGCTGTCAGTGCTGATCTATTCGTGAAAAAGCTTTCAGGGGGTATTTATGATAGGTTGCAGTAACAATGGTTGATCCTTGGCTGCTTTTGTTCGAGATAGTTGCAGCTGCTTCTATTTTTTTGACTTTTATAATGATTCTCTTGTTAAGACTTACTCTGGATCGTCGGGTTAGAAAAGCCTTGCCTGTGGACAAAGTTTATAATTGTCCATTAGATTGGTATGGGGGCTTTATGCGCTCGATGGTCTTTTCACTTGCCAGCTTGTCTGATCGGCCAAAGCGCTATGCCATGAAAGATTATTACGATGGCTTCGATGTAAAAGCATTTGCCAATTGTTTCGAAAAAACTATTGCTTGGATTTACGTCATCAGCTTTTCCATTTTAAGTGTTTGTACTTTATTTTTTCTAGTGACTAAATATGCCGGCATACTCGAATGGCCTAGCAGCTATGATTAATATCTTGCTTATCTATCTGTTGGAGCTGTAACTGACGGAATTAGTCAATAATGTCTGAGCAATCAATTTTTGAATTTGGGCTAGTTTATTTATTATTTGGAGCCCTTTTAATCTTAACTATATTTTTGCTACGTTTTACTTTGGACCCACGAGTCAGAAAGGCCTTGCCTGCCGAAAAAAATTATAATTGCCCTTTAGATTGGTATGGTGGCTTTATGCGTGCCATAGGTTTTGGTTATGCTGCTTTATTCGATCGTGCTAAACGCTATGCTATGCAAGATTACTATGATGGTTTTGATGTTAAGGCCTTTGCCAATGGTTTTGAAAAAGCCATTGCTTGGATTATGGTGTTAAGCCTTAGTATTTTTTTACTAATGACTTTATTTTTTCTAGTGACTAAATATACCGGTCTACTTGTATGGCCAGGTACTGATGGTTAGTTGAGCAATTTATTTAAAAACTTGTTGATGCTGTTGTTTTAATAGCCCCAGAAGGATTAGTAGTCAGTTTTTGATTTTTGGCCAAAGAAAAATAGGGGTTATTTATGGCGGCTTCTAGCGATCCCGTTGCTTTGTGGCAATGGTGGTTTAGCTTAATAAGTGTAGGAGCAATAGCGCTCATGTTGGTATCTGTTATCATTTTGAGGTTAACGCTAGACCGCCGTGTCAGAAAAGCTTTGCCTGCGGACAAGGTTTATAATTGCCCTTTAGATTGGTATGGGGGCTTTATACGCTCAATGGTCTTTTCACTTGCCAGCTTGTCTGATCGGCCAAAGCGTTATGCCATGAAAGATTATTATGATGGTTTCGATGTGAAAGCATTTGCCAATCGTTTCGAAAAAACGACTGCTTGGATTTACGTCACCAGCTTTTCCACTTTAAGTGCTTGCACCTTATTTTATCTGATTACCAAATTTTTGGGTTTAGTCGAATGGCCTAGTTCTGTTAGTTAAATTGCTGATTGGGTTTGTGGTAGGTGATTTGGCGGCTGTTGGTATGGATATTGGAATGAAGCTTATAGCAGGGAAAACTTATGATTGGATATCAAAGATAATGAGTGAACCTTGGCTATCATTATTTTTCATCACTAGTATGGTTTCATTTTTCTCTCTGTTCCCATCAATTCTGTTTCTGAGGCTAACGTTAGATCGTCGTGTTAGGAAGGCTTTGCCTGCGGATAAAGTCTACAACTGTCCTCTAGACTGGTATGGCGGTTTTATGCGAGCTATTGGTTTTGGTTATGCTGCTATATTAGAGAGAGCTAATCAGTATGGAATGATAGATTACTACGATGGTTTTAATGTTAAAGCGTTTGCTAATCGCTTTGAAAAAACTATAGCCTGGATAATGGTATCTAGTTTTGTAACCTTGTGTCTTTGTATTTTATTTCTTGTGGTGACAGAGTATTTTGGTTTAATTGAATGGTCTAGCTCTGGCAATTAAATAATTAGATGAAAGCAGGCTTTTATCAAGATGGTATTTAGTTGCTAGAGTTGCCATTAATTTTTTCTTTAGGCGGTTTCCTGAACCAATGAATTCCACGGTTTTCTTCTTCTGTCGATAAATTTAATTCTTTTTGATTGAGTAATATGATTTCTTCTTCTAATGATTCTATCTTTCTCTTTAATGAGTTTATTGTTTCAATATTAGAGTTTATATCTAAATTAGTTTTCGCTGATTTTTTCCAAATTACGACTCCGTCAGAGCGTAGTCCTATAAAAATGTCCTTTTCTACATCTGTTTCAAATACAGGATTAGCAAATATACCTTCATCCATACCTTTGTATGCAGAACCTGTGATAGGCCACCCTAACCACTGTATATCATTTTCCGAAGTAGTTTGAGAGTCGGCAATTGTATAGCTACTAAAAAATATAAGAGCAGAAAAGCTTAAAAATATACGAATCATAAATAAATTAATCCTATTATAGATATGGCCTTATGAGTTATGTCGTACAAATTAGTTCAATGACAGAAAAAGGACCGCTTTGAGTCGTTAATGTGCTGAATAATGCAAATAACTAGTGTCAGGTTAACCTACCCTGATTAGATTGGACTCTCAAAAGCGTTAAATGACGAACCTGATGTGAGTAACTGGCATTAATTACAACGCTTGCTTTTACCTCTGCATCAATAACAGGCATAATTCCCACCATGCTAAAAACCAACCTAAACCACCTGCCAGACGCCAAACAAGCCCATGTTCACAACATTGTGGAAATTATTCACGATGAGTTTGATAAAGTCGTGAGTGCAGCCACGAAAAGTGATAAAGCCAATAGCCGCATTGTGCTAATTATACTCTTTGGCAGCCATGCCAAGGGCACCCAAGTCAACGATGTCAAAAGCGGCTATACCAGCGACTACGATATTCTCGTCGTGCTTAACGAACCCGCCTTGGCCGAGGACTACAAAATATGGCACACCATTGAAGAGCGCGGCCAGATAAAAACTGGCTCGCCCGTGAATCTTGTAGTATGCACCCTGCGGGAGATTAACCGCGAACTCAAACAAGGCCGCTACTTTTTTAAAGATATCCGCGAGCAAGGCATACAACTCTACCAATACAACAATGCCGAGCTGTTAGTACCCGGCGTATTAAATGAAGAAGAAGCCAAACAAATCGCGCAAGAACATTTTGAGCAGTGGTTTGAAAGTGCAAATGATTTTTACGATACTTACTTTTTTAATTTCGAAAGAAAAAAGTACAAAATAGCAGCTTTTATCTTACATCAAGCTGTAGAACGCTACCTTACGTGCATTTTATTAGTTCACACCAACTACCGCCCCAAAACCCATAACATCAAAGCCTTATACAGCTTAGCCTGTAACCAAGCCGAAGAGCTAAAACCCATCTTCCCCCAAAGCACCAAACGCGAACGCCGCGCCTTCGAACAACTCAAAAAAGCCTACATCGAAGCCCGCTACTCCAAACATTACGAGATTGCGGTAGAGGAGTTAGAGTGGTTGGCGGAGAGGGTTGAGATGTTGAAGGATGTAACTGAAAAACTCTGCCAAGCCTAAAGCCTCCAGCGATATTAAAGAAGCCAAGCTCTTTTTTGTTGATATTCGCGCCATTATTGTATGTAAAGCTTTTCATAGCTTTGAAAAACCTGATTAATCATTTACTCTCCATAAAAATAAAAATTGGAGTCGTTGATGTTTAAGGAGATGCTTCCCTCTTCATTAAATTACTCCTTATAAACTAAATATCGATGATGTAGCTGTCGACCCAAAGCAGATATTGGTTCTAGAATTAATATGAGTTTTGTGTATCGCGTTTGGGTATCTTGATCTCATGCTGAAAATTACAAACATAAAGGCTAGTTGTGGAGATAGCTTCTTAATTGAAGATACCGATGCCCCTAAAAAGCTGTTGCTAGATTGTGGATTTAAACTTACTTACCAACACCATATCAAAAAGTTAACATCGAGTGTCGATTATCTAATTCTGACTCACTCAGATGAGGATCATATTCATGGTGCGATCCCCCTAATTGAAGATACGCCCCAAAAATTCACGGTTGGAAAGGTATACGTGAATGTACCAAGCTCATATGATACTGGATCCGAAGATGGAGATATTTCTATTCATCAAGCAATCACACTTGAAAACTTACTTAACGAAAAAGAGATATCTTACCAAGGCCTTTTAGCGGGTATGGTAATTAATATTTCCGAAAATATTAGCTTAGAGATTGTTTCACCCTCTCAAGAAGATTTAGAATACTTCATTGGGAAATACAAGGAAGTTAAGAAGTCTTCTAGCCCAGACCCAATATCAAAGCCCAACTCTATCATCCCACTTGAGAAGTTAGCAGAAAATAAAGATATGTATAAGTCTAAGAAATCAGACTTTACAAATGCTGCATCAATAGCATTCATACTCAAGTACAAAGACATAAGTTTCCTGTTTCTAGGGGATGCACACCCTACAGTTGTCACTGACTATCTGGAAGCCAAAGGTTTCTCAGAGAACAAGAAATATGCCTTTGATTACATTAAGCTTTCACATCACGGCAGCGTTACAAGCATATCTAAAAAATTTATTTCAATGGTTAGCTGTTCTAACTATATAGTGAGCACCAATGGTGGGAAGGCTCGAAGCAGGCACCCTAGTAGAGAAACCATAGCAAAATTGGCATTGAATGTTGAGCGAAACGGCGGCAACGATATTCAGTTTTTATTCAACTACCCTGTTGAAGAAATCACTGCTAGAAATGGTCTATTAATTAACTCAGAAGAAATGAATAAGTACAACATAAAACTAATTGAACAAAGTAGCTTCTGTATAAAATGAATGAATTAGACGTACTCTCAAAAACCTGTATACAGATCTATAAGTCCGATGAATATCACGGATCAGGAGTGTTGATTGAAGTTGACAGCGTATTCTATGTATTTAGTGCAGCTCATGTATTTACTCAAAATATCAGCGAACCGTTAGCATTGGAAGGTTTCTACGGTCAATCAGAAACGTATGGGAAAATTGATTTTGATATATCGATAGGAAAACCCGAAGCAAGTCAGAAATACGATATCGCTATTATAAAGATTGATCGGGAACAAAAGTTTTCAAATTTTCCCAGTATTAGATTTTGTGAAGATATTACTTTTCCTAACACCCCACTAATATTTAGAGGGACGCAAAAGTCTACAGCCTTAAAAGCTCATACAATCACTCCGTGCTTTCTAGATACAGATACTAATAATGAGGGAATGTTCTGCCTCAAAGTTCCTCTCGAGGCCTACTCTGATATGAAAGGTAATGTAGGAGCAGATGTGTTAGGAGGGTATTCTGGGAGCGGGATATTTATAATACAACCCAATGAAATTTATTTGGTCGGTATAGCTCAAAATATAGATAAAGACGATTTTACTGGCGTAAATTGCCGCTCCATCCGAGCAATTAAAGATTCATTTATTCCTACCATGGCTCTTTCAGACTTCCATGGTGGTAATGCTCAGTTGAAGTTGAACATTGCTGAAATTAAGAGAAATGTTACCCAAGACATGATAGAGGAAAGAAAAAAGGTCAATGAGTATGGAGATGTTGAAAATTTAACAAAAAAAATGGATTTGTTCATGAAAGATTGGAAACCCGAAGACCTCGATGGATTTATAATCGACATATTAGTATGGAAAGACATCGAACATACTAAAATTAGAAATCACAGCTCATACAGAGACCGCATTGAAAATGTTAAAGCTATATGGGCATCAGGTAACAAAAAATATCATGTAAGTAGCATTCAGCAAGGTAACAATCGCTTTCACAAAATCCTAGATGATCTTACTGAATTACTAAAAGAAGAGTTAGAAGGGACATCAATTAAATCGAGCAGTTCAGTTATAGCTGCTGGAGAAGTAGCTCGATTATTAGCAAATTGCAATTTGGATTTTAAAAAATGAGTATAGAAGTAGAACTTAAATCTAAATTCCTTGATAGCGCACCTGACAATAGCACATTGACTCATTTCGTGATTATATGTGGCGCTTTGAAATACTGCCTTGGAAACGCAAGGACTATGTCGTTTATAAAGCTAGCCTACATATTCGATAAAACCATAAATCTAGAAGCTAATGCGTTTGCGTCTAAAATAACGTTGTCATCTTGGAATATTGATAACGACTTTAAAAAGTCTCTTATAATGGCTGAATCCAATGACTTTATAGAGCTACTAATTGATAGCTCTAAAGAGATTAGAATATCACTCACCGACAAGGGCGATATATACCTTAGCTCAGTTGAGATTTATCAAGTGTTTGCGAACTATTTAGAGTATTTAAAGGAAATTAAGATTCCTGAAAATAGATTTGATAATCCGATTATTAGAAGTTAATAAAATGCACATAAATTCAGTATCAGCGACAATTCTTGCAGGAACAGACGATGGGCTTAAACCCTTTGGTTTTGAGTATAACTTTAAGCCTGGGCTAAATGTCCTGAGTGGCGATAATTCCAGTGGAAAATCTACTATTCTTAGCTGTATGTATTATTGTCTAGGAATGGAGCAACTGATGGGGAGCAAAGGTATTAATGCCCTAAGCCCAGCCTTGCATCAAGTACTTAATTTTGGTGGCCATACATGTAATGTTTATGAATCCAACTGCTCTCTTAGCTTCACTGCAAATAATGGCAAACAATACAAGCTGACACGCCAAATTGCTTCTTCTGATGAAATCACTATCAATGAAATACTGATATTTGATGGCACCACAACTACACCTAAGTTTGTCCACTCTGCAAGAGATCACGGTGATCAAGGGTTCTATCAATGGCTTGCAGAAGTTAACGGCTTGGAAATTTTTAATGTTGAATCTTTTAACGGTGAATCGACTAAACCTTTATATATGCAGAATATATTTTCCCTAGCTTTTATTGAGCAGACAAAAGGCTGGTCAGACATTTTCTCAATGATGCCCAGCTTTGGTATTAAAGATCCTAAACAAAAGGTTGTAGAATATTCTTTGGGGCTTAAGTCCCTAGAGTTAAACATGAAGCTTGACTAAATTAAAGACAATAAAAATCAGATAAAAGGCGAGTGGAATCGAATTGATAATGACCTAAATTATCGTGCACAAGCAACTCAACTCTACTTGTCAATATTCGATAAGAAGAAGCCAATTTCAGATAAAAAGATCGAAGGGATATATGCAGCCGAACTGAACAAAGAAGAAAAAGAAGTCAAAACCAGCCAGCTAGCCGGAATTATTCAAAAAGAAATTGATGCGTCCAGCAAACGTATTGAAATAACAGATACACCTAAAGAAGCCTCTAAAGACTTAATTAATGCTAGGGAAAAGATAAAGGAGTCTCTGTCCACATTCATATCTGAAAGGAATGAGGCTTCGGAATTATACGAAGAGGAAAAGGTGAAATTAGCAAGTTTCAAAAGTTCATTATCTTCTACGGTAAACGACATTCAAGGCTTTCAGGATGTAAAGAAGTTATCTATTAGTCGAAATTGGGAGAGCTTATCAACTTCCAAGTGCCCAGTTTGTGAAAATAATGTTGAGAATAAAAAGGACGCTGAACTCTCAAAAGAAGCCATTGAAAAAAGCATTGCTTTTCTTAAATCTCAAAAATCAACTTATGAAAAATATATTGAAGCATCTGAATCAGTTCTTGAACGGTATGTATCTGCTCTAGCTTATTATGACAAAAATATCACATTAAAACGAACACAACTCGATAGTATTCATAAAGATTTAAATTCGCCTAGCTCACAATCAGTTCGAGGTGAACTTGAGATGCAGGCAGAATTAAAATACCGGCTTAATGATATCAACCAGTTTAATGCTTACCTTGAATCAACGAAGAATAGGATGAAACAATTAAGCACACAGTACTTCATTCTAGACACTGAAGAAAAAAGGCTTAAAGGATTAGTTTCTAGTGATGAAGAAACAATCCTTAAGTTCAAAAAATCATTTATTTCGCTATTAGACTCATTCGGTTATAAAAGTAATGGGGTTACAAATATAACGATTAAGGATAAGCCTCCACATAGGCTCATGCCAATTGTCTTTATGGAGGGGCAAGAACCTCAATATATCCGATATGTCTCTTCAGCCAGTGATTTCGTAAGGTCAATCTGGTCTTACTATCTTTGCCTATTAGATATGGGGGGCTTACATCCGGGCTTCTTACTAATGGATGAGCCGGGGCAGCATCAGATGCGAGTGGACAGTATGAAGGAACTATTGTCTCACAGCTCAAATATCGGAAAGCAAGTAATTCTGGCGATATCACAAGATAGAGACTATGACAAAAAAGACGTTAATATCTCTTCTCTAATTGAAGACATAGATCCTAATAAAATCCACATGCTTCATATCGAAGACAATACATATTGTATTTCTCCTATCAAGCATGCTGTTAGCGACGAGGACTTGCAATAAGAAATTAGTAGGGTCAAAATAAATTAGTAGAAATTAGTAGGGTCAGATACAACTTATATGTTCCACTGTTGCAGGCGTTAGGTACCTCATATGCCAAGAAAAAAAACAAGACCCATAGCTGAGACCGTAGATGTAGATTCTCTTCCTGAATACTTACGAGCTATTGATAAAGCTCAATCCGAGTTTAGATATAGTAATTTGTGGTTTCGAGGTCACGCGTCAACACGCTGGAAACTACAGCCTTCCTTATACCGTGGACTTCATGATTTTATGCACGAAGATTTAGAACGCTGGAGCCGTGAGCGAACTATGTTTGTTCAATTTCAAAGTGCTGCCTATTCTCGTTCGACAGATTTACCAGCACAGACGGAA
Source organism: uncultured Pseudomonadales bacterium (assembly GCA_947487765.1). Taxonomy (GTDB): domain Bacteria; phylum Pseudomonadota; class Gammaproteobacteria; order Pseudomonadales; family Cellvibrionaceae; genus CANLBN01. The sequence continues at coordinate 189,817 of CANKXO010000006.1, forward strand.
ATTAGTAAGTGGCTATGTCTAATGCGGCACTATGGACTATCAACCCGGCTCTTAGATTGGTCTAAATCACCACTAGTAGCAGCATATTTTGCGTTATTAGAAAAGCCATATAAAACACCAACTATTTGGATTCTTAATCCTAGCGCTCTCAACGAGTACGAGGAAACAGTGGCGCCCGTTCTCACGCTGCGTGATGAAACGCCCGAGAAAAAATTAGAAAATCATTTGGTAGATGTAGCAAACAATAAGCATGATGAAAATTCTATTCTAGCTGTTCATCCTCCAGAAGTTGATAACCGAATTTTCGCCCAAAAAGCAGTTTTCACAATACATGGTACCTCCCGTCCGATACAGGAACTAAATATTGGAAAGCCATTTTTATTTAAAGTTAAGCTATCAAAAAAAGCCGCAAGTGATATAGCCAAATCGTTAATTCTTTTCGGCTACCAAGATTCATACATGTTTCCAGATCTCGAACATTTGGCTAATGAGTTGGCACATAAGTACAAATGGAGTCAATAATACCTAACAAATGGAGTAACTAGGGTCAGATGTAACTTATATGTAAAAAGGCTAAAAAGCATAATATTGCTAAAGGGAGGTAAGGACGACGGGAAAATCAACCGTACTGACAGAGGATTTAGAGATGAATGACAAGCATACTGAAGCAGTAACAGAAGCAGAGGCCCGAAGACGTGTAAAAAAACACATGGCTGCACTACGTAAAAAACATCCTGTGCTCCCTGTCAATGAGGATGAGCCTCTGGGTTTACTTGCTGGAGACCCTGACAATATCGACAAGTATGATGAGTTAGATGAGTATGAAGATCTGACGCCAAAGGAGTTGCGTGATAAGTTTACGGTTTACAAAACTAAGGGCTCGTTTGATAAAAGTGATTCGGATAAATAAGTTCTCTAATAAATATAATTAGATATAACTTATTGAAATTGATTGAAATCTATTTGGCAATTTATGATAACGCTAGAATTATCATTAAATAGGCAAGATTTTCGTCTTATATGGATTTCTCTACACACTCAAGAATCTAGGCTTCTTGATATTATTGATAAGTGTGGAGAAGATTCAGATGAAGCCGCAGATGCGTTAAATGATATAACCTATTTACGCTTATATAAAAAAGAACTTAGACAAAAAGCTGAAGGTATATTTAATGAGGGCGCATTTATCCCTACAGATGGAATTAAATCTTGAACATTTTCCAAACGCCTTGTTTGTTATTTAAAAAGAGCGACTAAGCGTCGCTCTTTTTGTTTAGTTAACTAAATATTAGCTAAGTTAGTTTCTCGCGAGCATTACCATTTGCTCTAAAAAACACAGCACCGCTTTACACTAATTTCATACCAATCAGGCTTTCGCCGCGCGCTAGTTTGGCGCCAAAGTCTTGGGCAATAATGTCATGCCCTTCGTTCATGCCGGAGCTTATTTCCATTTTAGAGGCGCCATCAACGCCGCCTAGCCACTTCATGCCCAAAAAGTTTGCAGTATTATCCATTGCCATTTGTAGTAAGTTTGAAGAGTTAATTTGGTTAACACCACTATGGGTGGAGACTAACGCAAGCCCTTTGCCGCCTAGGTCAGAAGAAAAGTCTGGGTTTAAGGTGTCGGTCCAACGGTCGATAAAGGTTTTCATTTTACCGGTTACTTGGCACCAGTAAACAGGTGTTATTAATAAAATAATATCGGCAGACAGCATTTTGTCCTTTAGGGTGCCCATATCATCATTACCCGCTTTTTCAAAGTTGTTAAATAATGCATCGCCAAAATAATTTTCCCAGACATCGGTAATGTTATAGTCATAAATATTAATACTGTTGACTACTGCACCGCCAGCTTTGGCCGCGTCGATGACCTGTTGGCCATAAACACAAGTATTCCCTTCGCGATTAGGGCTACCATTGATCGCAAATATTTTCATTCCACACTCCTGAGGTTTAACCTGAATATAGGTGTATCAATCATTGCAAAAATAGTACGCTTTGCTTTTGTCTTTGAAAACATTGAAAATTGCAAAGCTGATTTGCAATTTTGTGTGGGTAACAGAACCTACTGATTTTTTATAATAGCCTTTGGTGGTTGGACGATAGCGTATGTATAACTATGATGATCTCGGCTTTTTTTTAAAAGTGGTGAATGAGGGCAGTTTTGCCAATGCGGCAAAAAAGCTTGGTATTCCACCCAGTACAGTTAGCCGACGGGTCACTAAGCTTGAGACGGCGTTAAATATTTCCCTTATTAAGCGCAATCCGCGAAAGTTCCAGATCACACAAGAAGGGCAGGCATTGTATAAAAGCTGCTTGCCTGCTTTTGATGTCATTAATGGCAGTATCACCCAGCTTAAAAATGCGGATGAAGGCTTTAGTGGTAAGCTCTCTATTACAGCGCCAACATTCTTAACTCAAGAGCTGTTGTCTCATTGGATAATCGATTTTCAAAAAAAATATCAATACATGGATTTAATGGTTTTTGCCGACAACAAGCTGACGGATTTAATTATGGACGAGGTTGATTTGGCCATTCGTATTGGGCCTTTGGAAGATTCCAGCCTAGTAGCGCAAAAGCTTTGGGATGCTAAGATGGTGGTGGTAGCATCGGGTAAGTATTTAGCCGAAAACCCTGCTATACAATCACCGCAGGACCTCTGTTCACACCCTGCATTGCTTTATCGCTCCGCTAATGAGAAATGGATGTTTGAGCATAAAGAGCATGGCGAGCTTGTCACTATAAAACCCGACGCTAAATTTTTTATTAACGATATCAAAACAATTGTGAATTCAGTTACCGCTGGGTTAGGCGTGGCTTGCCTTCCTCAATTTGCGATGAGTGCGCAGTTAAAAAACGGTGAGGTTCGACAAGTGTTGGAGGAATATAAAGTGTTACCTGAGCGTAGTATTTATGCGGTGTATCGTAACGGAAAATTTATTTCGAAAAATGCTAAAGTATTTTTAGATTTTCTCCGTGAACGGTTTAATCAAATGAATGCCACTTGACGTGCCACTATAGGTTTGCAGGCACCCTATGAGCAAATGCAGGGTTTAACAAAGCGAAGTAAAATAACTAAGGTCGGATACAATTTATGCAGTAAAACCATCAAAAGTGGCTGTATGAACGACGACGGCATTCTTGTGATGCTGACCTTAATGACTAGTTACAAGCAGCTGGGAAACTTAGGTAATACGAGCACGTATCAGCCGAGTATTCATCATTGAGTTAAGCCAAATGCTCTGCCAAATAGTCTACCAGTAATCTTATTTTCGGAGACAAGTGGCGGTTTTGAGGGTACACCGCCCATGTTACTTTATCGGGCTCTCTATAATTGTCTAGCAGTGTGAGCAGTGCACCGCTTTGTAAATGGTGTTGAACATAAAAGGTGGGTAGCTGCACTATCCCCAAGCCCTTTACTGCTGCGTCTGCCAGGCTATGGCCACTGTTGTAACGCAGTCTTCCTGTTACGCGAATACTTTTTTCTTTACCGTTATCTTTGTAGTGCCAGGAATCAAGAGTTCCTAACAGACAGCTGTGCTTTTTAAGTTCTGACGGGAAACGAGGCGTGCCATATTTCTCTAAGTAGGCGGGGGATGCACAGATACAGTGCGTTCTCTCGACGAGTTTTTTTGCCATCATCGATGAGTCAGCGAGCTTGCCAAGACGAACCGCTAAATCATAACCTTCTTCTACTAAATCAACTTGGTGATTGCTTAAGTAGGCATACACTTCTATGTCGCTATGTAGCACCATGAAATCGTTCACCAATGGCAGAACGTATTCCTCACCATAGGTTATAGGCGCTGTCATCTTTACTTTGCCTTGAGGCTTTGATTGAAGGTTAGTCACGGTTCGTTCAGCGTCTTCTAACCCATCAAGCACTTTGCGGCAATGTTGATAAAAGATGCGTCCCTCATCGGTTAACGATACCTTGCGTGTGGTGCGGTAAAACAATTTGACATTGAGCCGCTCTTCTAACGCACTAATCTGACGACTGACCTGGGCTGTGGAGAGGGCCATTAATTTTGCGGTCTTTGTGAAGCTTTCGCTCTCCGCCACATGAACAAATTCACTAATACCTTGCCATTGCACTATTATTACTCCAGTGTAATAGTTATTTGCATAATTAGCATATTATCATTGTTGGGGAAATAATTATAATGGTAACAGCTTAGAGACCCAATAATAAAAAAATTGAGGGTTTTCTCTTGAAATCAGTTTAAGGGTCAGTTTGTGATTAACACCCTAAATATGTAGTTAGTTTGTGCTGTTAACAGACGAGTAACATCTAGCTAGGTATTAAAAAAATTAAGCCGCTCTAGGTTTCGGCTTTGTTAAAAATTATAACTATTTATAAAAGTTTTTTCATAAAATAAAAACCGTATCAACATTAAAAATATTCAATAGGTTTTTAAAATTCTACATTTTTTTAACCTTTAATTTTTACCATTATGTATTTGTAATGGTAATGAATATGCCCCAACAGAAGTGGCGGCGTTGCTGGCCTTGCATTTTGAGGCGGTCAATCTGCTCAGTGATAACTGGATGGGCTTTGTTCGATAATATAATAATCAACAGAAACTTGGAGAAATAAATATGCCTATTAATATTTGCTCAAGATCGATTAGGAGTGGCACGTTGAAAGCCGCCTCACTTGCTTTTGCTGGGGTGCTTGCGTTGTCATCAGGGGTTGCTTCAGCAAAGGATTCCATTCTTAATCTCACAGCGGAAACCGTATCAGCAGGTACATCCTTACACCTTGCTATCACGCATTTAGGTGAAGTGGCCTCGCAACGAGGTATTGCTAATATTCAAATTTCTGACGGCCAAACACTAACAAATTCCATTCAAAATGTTGCAGAAGGCAAAACAGATATTACAAGTGCGACTTATATTCTACCGTTTCTTATGTCTAAAGGCCGTGGTCCATATTCAAAACTTGGTGCGGAAAAAGGTGCGGAGCTTGCGTCAAATCTTCGGGCTTTATACCCAATCACTGTCGGCGTATTTTCTCTCTATTCCTATGACAGTACTGGTTTAAAAGGGTGGGCTGATCTATCTGGTCGCACAATTTATAATGGCCCTCCTCGTGGTGGTGCGTTGAATAATGCTCGGGCTATGATCCAAATTGTCGCGGGGTTAAAAGAAGGTAATGGATACAAAGGTCTTCAAGTTAATTGGGGGCAAGCGGTCAAAACGATTAGGGACGGGTCAGCCGATGCCGTTGTTCTTCCCATTCGCTTTCCCGATAATCGAATTACTCAAGCGGTTTCTGCGGGCAATATGACTGTTTTTTCTGTGCCTAAAGAAATTTATGAAAGCACACCTTTTCAAAATTATGCCAAATCCCCTGGTTCGGCTCCGTGGGTGATGCCTTTGGACAAAGCTATTTTGGGTGATGGTGTCACTGTCGATTCAGAAGACAATTATTTCCGTGGCCTTGCAAATATCGGTGGTGATATTGTCAATAAAAACATGGATTTTGAATTGGCAAAGTCGCTAGTAAAGGCTCACATTGAAACGTTAGATCAACTGAAAGCAAAAGCGCCTTTCGCAAAAAGTGTTGGGTTTGGTGTTTTAGATCCAGTGTCTACAAGTATGTGTGGTGCTAGTCCACTTAAGTACCACCCTGGAGCAATCGCTGCTTGGGAAGAGGCCGGATACATTATCGAGGATTGTGCAAAACCTTAAGGTGTAAAGTGGTGATATAAATTGGCAGGAGTGTAATTTTCTGCGCTGCCAATTTATTCCTTTTGTTCTGCTGGTGAGCAAGAGGCACCCGCACTCCATAATATTTTCATTCATCATCCAACATAGGGACGTGCAAATGTCTAATGTCTCACTACCTCCAAAAGAAAACCAAACTTTCGGCAAGAAACTTCTATATATCCTGTCTTTCTTTTTGGTCGTTGTCGGTCTGATAAACGCAATTCCTAATATTCCTGGCCTTGATAACTTCGCTCAGGAACTCGCTGGATCGTCCTCTTTTACTATTCGAAAATTTCCTTTCGAATATTTTTATCCCATTTTTTTTGTTGGAATGATGATTGTCGTCGTTCTCGAACATTCCTTCTGGCTTGCGAGTGATGGCAAATCGCGCTTCAAACGCGGGTTTGGATTATTCATGGATATTGCGTTAATCATCGCTGCTGTTGGTATTTGTCTAACGTATATGATTGAGTTTGAGTCGATCTGTTTGATTGATCAATACACCGGTGAGCGTGCCGAACTGATTGCCAAAAGCCTTGAAGAAGAGCGTAGTTTTGCTGCTCTTTATGGTTTACCCATTCCTGATACGGTTGATGATCCGCAGTGCCTGAATACGACTGGTGGATTTCTAGCGCTTATTGTACTTCTTGCCGTCATTATTTTTCTGATTTACAACATCCATGTATGGGGGTTACCACTTGTTATCGTTGCTGTATTGATCGCTGGCTATACGCTTGTCACCGTTCTAGTGTGGTATTTTCATGGCCCAGACGACATTAATAAATATCTGATGACCAAATTGGCAGGCGAGCCTAGGTTGTTATCAGATGGCCGCCCAAAGGTTCATGACATCCTGACGAATAATGCCTCTGGGTTGCTGGGGCGTTTCATGGATATCATCTTAAACGATATTTTTCCTTATTTGATTCTTGGCGCATTGTTTGGAAAGTCAGCCGGAGGGCAGTCCCTTATTAAGCTGGCTTTTCGTTGGACCCGCAAACTACGAGGTGGCCCTGCACATGCGGCGATTGTGTCATCGGCGGTCTTTGGCACGATTTCTGGCGGGCCTGTCGTTAATGTTCTCTCCACCGGTGTTTTGACGATTCCTATGATGGTAAAGCGTGGATTTTCTAAAGTGTTTGCCGGCGGCGTTGAGGCCGCGGCCTCTTCTGGTGGATCCATTATGCCGCCTATTATGGGTGTTGCTGCATTTGTTCTCGCCGCCCTAACGGGGGTTCCTTACAGTCAGGTGATTATCGCGGCGATCATCCCTGCGATCGCATACTTTTTCTGTCTTTTCCTCTCTGTCGTTTTTCAAGCGCGTAAGCAAAATATTCATGCCATCGGTGAGCTGACCGAAGAGATGCATTTTAAAAAACAAGACTACCTGAATTTGATTATGATTTTCGGGCCTATCTTGGTCATATTAGTCCTTCTTATGACGCCAAAAGAGCAAGTGGGGTGTGGTTTTATTGCGGCCCTTATGGGTGCCGAAAGAACGCTAATCAATGGGGCTTGTGACGTCACTCACCTTCCTTGGGTACTACAAGCTTTTCAAAATGCCGCTGGCGATGTGGGTAGTGCTGGATGGTGGGCGGTTATATTGTTGATGGGATTGTTGTTTTTGGACCCTACTATGCGAAAGCAGCCACGTAAACTGGTTGACTCTCTATCAGAGGCAGGCATATTAATTTCAACGTTGTACCTGATGTTTCTTGCAATATCTATCATCGATTTTTGCCTTAAATTTACAGGCCTACCGTTCTTTATATCGTTGGATGTTCTGTCATGGTTGCAGGGAATGAACTTGGGGCAAGACGGCTCTGTGATATTCCAACTTATAGCCCTTTCAATGACAATGTCCCTCGCCGTATTGCTAGGTATGGGTATGCCAGCTGTGCCGGCCTATATTAACGTTGCCTTATTAATGGGGCCGGTATTGGCTGGTCTGGGTATTTCCATCTTCACAGCAAACATGTTTATTTTCTATTTTGCAGTAGCATCCGCAATCACCCCACCCGTCGCATTGGCTGCGTTTGCAGCGTCCACCATTACTAAAGCTGATCCTATGTCGACTGGATTTGCTGCCGTAAAATCGGGGATCGTCATATTTATTATTCCGTTTGTATTTGCGATATATCCTGAACTTTTACTTATTGAAGCGGCTGTTATTGATCCAGCGGCTGGCTCAGGGACAGTAAAATATTTATCAGGGTATGACGGCACAATAGATTGGGGTGCCATGGTAATTTTACTGCCGCGTATTGTATTAGCCTTGTATCTACTAGCTTCGTCACTGGCGAGATATGACCATAGCAGGCTAAAAACATGGGATGTGCTTCTACGTTTGACGCTTGCTGGATGTATCGTTACAAATATTGAAATTCTTTATAGTATTGCCACATTGGCAGCGATTGCTTGGTTGCTTATTCATAATATCAAACACCGCACCGTCCAATCGAACAATCCAGAAAATACTAATGTGGTTCACAGCGATCTTTAAACAGACTTGAACCGACTGGCTTCAGAAATACCAACGTGTGATCTAGAGAGACGATATGACAAAATATGCCATAGATTTTAAAAGAAATGATGTCGCTACCACAACACGCCGTTTAATAGATTTACCCAATCGTGTCGTCGCGGGCGATCCGTATCATGTCACGCAAGTAAGGTACGAGAATTCGGATCGATCACTTATTGCAGGAACATGGACCAGTAGCCAAGGAGAGTGGCATGCCTTTACAGACCGTGATGAATATTGCGTGCTTCTAAGTGGGCATGTCAAACTCATATCGGAAGACGGATTTGAGCAAGAATTTCGGGCTGGGGATAGCTTTTTAATTCCAAACGGCTTTCGTGGGCTGTGGCAAGTTCTTGAGCAAACGACCAAGCACTTTGTAATCAAAGACTATACGTCTGATTAGCATTTCTTTAGGTAAAGACTAAAGGGGCGCCACTATTTCCTATTGGCAAGTGGCCTTTGCTCTTATAACAATAAATAAAATTAACCGTATTGAGTTCGGAACGCTTCTATCACTATAAATAGGTATTGATAGTGAGTAAGAAAATAGTGGAAACTGACTCTTAAGATAGTTTATATCAAGGGAGGTTGACACATGGACAAAGTCTCAAAAAGTGCGCCGTTTCGCCTCTTTTCACTCTTGGAGAATAGTACTTGTTCTGGTGCTTCACGACTCCGCCGGATTATCTATTCCGTAAGAGGGTATTTCGGATTTTGTTTTTCATGCCGCAGCATCTTACAATGGGTATACAATATAAGAATAAAAAGGGTGAACATAACCCGCCAAACGCTTTTGTTTGGCGCAGGTTACAATAGGCAATATCTTCTTATATCTGTAATCTATGCTTCATAGAGAAAATAAATAATAAATACTTCATTGTCCATATAGAAAATACTATCAATTTAAGTTGTTAATGATATCGGCAGTAGTCGTGTTGTATAAGTGAAATATTTAATTACTATGTACTGTTGAAGTTTTCCAAGTAAATTTAAAAATTCTGATACGAAAAATTAACTTATATTAATTGAGGAATAAACTATGTCCACATTAAGTGATGCGTTAACGGGTTTAAAGGATCTTGCTGCTGATTTTTCGAGCCTGGATGTGCAAACATACACGGGTAAAATATCGGCAATAAATCGTGATGCAAATGGAAAGATTCAGTGGTCTGAACTAGCTAATGGTGCTTTTGACGAAGCCAATGCTGATCTTGACGTATTGTTAGCCTCTTCATTTAAAATTGATGGAGATGCAGAGTTATTTATATCCGAAGCCGGGGTGTCTGAACAAGCTCAAGCGGCTCATGATGCGGCGGTTAAATCCGGAGCGACGCTGCGTTCTGAAATCATAAATTTTTTCAAATCAAAGATTCCCTTGTAAGGAAATCGAATGACTGTATCTCACTGTTAGCTAAATTGAGCATGGCATGCCTATCGAACTTATTAAACAGGCAGAATCCAATGTAGATGCATTAATCCTGTTCGAAAAAGATCTGGATCTTGCGCGAGCGGAGAACGTGTCGGGGTTTGTTGGTATACCTGAAACAAAAGTGCATTTCGATAAGTTATCACTGAATGATGAGATGAATGATATCTTTCGCGATAGGCTATATCGTCTCGGGTATTTAGAGCGAAGAAATCTAGCGCCAGAAGATCTTGATGATTTAGAGGGTGCGGTTAAAAAATTACAAAAAGAAGCAGGCTTGACGGTTGATGGTTGGATCGGCCTTCAAACGTGGCAGGCTTTACAAGAGCTGTTTTCCTTTGAAAACGACTCTAATCTTCAAAAATGGAATGTTCTTCCCTTCAGTCCCTTTATGAAAAAAGCGGTTTGTCTTCGTTTAAAAACATTTGGGTTTGATATTACAGTCAAGAGTCGGCAGAAAAAAATTGATAATAAATTAAAACAATGGAAAGCGTTTTTAGTTGTATTAGGCGCAGCTCCGAAAGAGGAACTCACGGTTACAACGCTGGTGAATTGGTTATTCGATATTGATAGACTTTCTCAGCTGGTGTACAAAAACCGACGACGGTTATTGCAGGCATCAAATAATAAAAAGCTGATTCACCAATGTGTTGGCTGTTTGTTGAAAATAGAACTGTGGTTGCACGGGGTCGACGGTGTGCATCCAAACGGTAAAGTGTTACAGGTAAAGCGCTACCGAAAAATACGAAGAAAAAATATCTATCGTTATAAATCCGATTATAGAATGCTAAGGGAATTTTGGAGCGATGTTGGCATTGACACTAAACACAATGATAACCCGTTGGTTCTTTATTTACGCAGCTTTAAATATCTCACTAGTGATCATGAGGGGGCTTTGGACAAGGCTTCAGTCATCGATAATGTGATAGGTGAACTCGAGTCCGATACTACACTCGCCAAAAAGACCTGGGAAGATATGAGTGTGACTGGAAGACTGGTCGATGGTTTAAGGCGCGCTTCCCGTTGGCTATTTCGCGTTATTAAAAAAACAGCCAAATTTTTTATTAAGAAGATGAAGGGTGTTGTTCGCATTGCTAAATACCTTGTTACTGAAGGTGTCAGCTTTGTTCGTAGAACATTTAAGTTGTTGTCCGATGGATTGACAATGTTTTTGAGAAACCCCATCCATAACTTTGATAACAAATTGATTTTAGGTCGTGATACTGACTTTGATATGAAGGTATTTATCGACAAGCAGCTACAATCAGACGAGTTGAACCGAATGACCAGTTATATGGAGGCAGCAAATCTGAGGTTAAAAGCAGCTGTAAGGTTAACGGTTTTATTAGTTGATATTGTAAAGCTAATGACTACCGCGACTGCCGGATTTACGTGGCTGTGGCTAATTAAATCAATTTTACAGTTCAGAAAAAAGCTAGCCGGCGATGATGTTCGATTGATTAAATCAGCTTATCTTTCATATAGTTCCTAGTGCCTGTTAACACTAATTTTATAATTACTATAAGGAATCACATTAGTTAATTCTTGCCAGATATAAGAATAAAGAGGGCGCAACTATTTAATCTGTTTTAAAGCTAAAAAAATACGCCCTTTAATTTGTTATTGCTCAAAATCAATTATGGACATTTATTGCCAATCAAAAAGCCAGAAACTTGATCCATTTCTACATCACTAAAAAAATCGTCAACGATTAGCTCCGCATCTTTTTCTTTACTGCTCCAAGGAAGGGTGACATCTTTGTCTCGAGTTATTAAGGGTGAGTAGTCAATGATGTCAAAATTTATTGATAATTTGTGTGAAGAGAAATCATTGACTACTCGAGCAAGAGTTAAAGTGTATATTTCTGAGTCAGGGTATTTTTCTGCTAAGTGTTCCTTAACGACTTTAATTGTTTTTCCTGTGCGGCTAACGTCGTCAATAATAACGACAGGGCCATTTATCTTTCTTTCCTCATAGATTTTCTTCTCATAATCAACTCTATAATCGTATTTGACTAGGAATTTTTCGTGAATATCAAGTCTGTGTGCAAGATAAGATACAAGGAAAGCCCCGCCTCTATTAATTCCGAATAAGTGGGGTGGTGTATCGTAATTTTTTGCTATGCTTCTCAATGCAACTTCAATACTGGCCAACCCAAATTCTGCAGCGGAGCTTGTAATAGTGTTGTCATGGTATAAGCTTACGCTAAGGAGTTTTAATTTATTCCCTATAAGTTTTTCTATTCGTGAAGAAATAGGAAAAGTATTGTCTTCATATGTGAAAAAATCTTTTTGGTGTAGGTTGGAAGGCGGTGTTTTTGATGTTGTATGTTTTTTAGAATATATAGATGAAAATATTAAATTTGACAACTCATTTATCTTTATTAAAGGCGAAAAAAATTCGGCAATAGAGTTTTTTATTATTTTTTTTTCAGTATGAAATATAAGCATTAAAGAGTTTTCCATGTTCGAATGAATGTGAGCCATAAAAACCTTAAAAATAAAACAATATCTACGATAAATATCAAATATTCTACTAGTGTCAGACCATAAATTATAATTGGATCTATATTGTAATCTTTTAATAAATTCACAAAATAGCTAAGTAAAACCGCCGCAATAGCAATAATCATGAATGTTATTACGCCTGTCATTATTTCAAGTAAAAACCTTTTGGGTATGTTTTCAATTTGAGACTCCTCATCCTTTTTTAGTTCCATTTTTTGTATTTCTATCTCGCTCATGCGGTTCCCTTATATTTGCTTTTAAATATTTATTTTTGTTCTTAAGGTAGGGTGTTAATATTCTTAATGCTTATTGTTTTTAATAATTAAATGCTTTAAGGCTCTTTATTTTATTCTTAGATATTAATGAAACAAACTGATTAGATATTGTGTAATGCTACGTGTCAATATATTTTTGAATGGCTGTCACTGAAATCCACAGGATGAGCAATGAAAAGCTTTTCATAAATGATTCTTTATGTGTTTAGAGTTGGTATGTAAAATATTTAGGATCAGAGTAAAAGTGTAATCGTTTCGAATGCTATGGCTAAATAGCTAGTGCAAATACGTCGTCGTTTTTATAAAGGCTATCGTGGCTATTTCGACCAATACCAGCTAGTCACGTTATAGCGATATTGGTTGGTATATTCGGCGTTTAGTTTTTCCACCCAGTGCTCAGAGCCTGTTGATGAAGGGTCGAATAAAACGCAGCGATTATATAGCGGTGCAATCGTAATCGGTTGGTTGCCTTCATCCCCAATAAAGCCAAGTTCTCCACCTGCGTTGTGGCTCCAACCTTTATTTAAATACAGTAACATGCATACTTTTCTGCCGGGGGAGTCATCTGCGTGTTGCTTAACAAAATCCCTCGCCGCTAAGCGAAAATAATTAGTATTAATGCTAGAGTTGGCAACATTTTTATCAGTTAGGTGCACATTAAAAATACGTGATAACAACGACATAAATTCATCCCCGCGTAAGAAGGATAAAAATGCTTGGGCAATATTAGCGCTGGCTGAATCACGGCACCACACATCGCGTTGCACAAAGCGCTCATCGTTATGTGTGTTTTGCCACTCGGTGCTATCAACATATAAGGCAGAGTAGGTGTGTTGTTGTGTTTGCCAGTGATGGGGTTGTTGTAGCACGCTCGTTACCTCATCCAGTTTGGTCTCCTCAAATAAACCATCGATCACAATATAATTAGGGCGAGTGCTCAATAACACTTCTCGATAGTTATCGACTGCAGAATCGGTCACTTGCTTATCATTCAGCCACATTACATTTTCTGCCTTTATTTCATATTAGTAATGGATGTAAGTAGCGCCAGGTTGCGAATACGCCAAATCAACGGCGCTACTATGGCAACACTCAACGATACAAGCAATGGAATTTTCACGCTGCCAACAGTAGTATGTACGGGTAAGAATAATAGGGGAGGTAGCAGGCGATATTATGTGTGAATTATTAGGTATGAGTGCCAATGTACCCACCGATATTTGTTTTAGCTTTGCCGGCTTACTGCGCAGAGGTGGTGATACAGGCCCACATGCCGATGGCTGGGGGTTGGTGATCTATGGGCCAGAAGGGATGCAGGAGTTTAAAGAGTCCTCGCCCAGCGCAGCGTCAGAAACCGCGCAGCGTTTAAGCCAATCATCGATTAAAGGTAATACGGTGATTGCACATATTCGGCAGGCAAATATTGGTGATGTCGGTCTAAAAAACACGCACCCCTTTCAGCGGGAATTGTGGGGCGAAACCTGGACGTTTGCTCATAATGGCCAAGTCCCCAATTTGGAGGGTATTACCTTATCTCAGTATACGCCGGTGGGTGATACCGACAGTGAGTTTATCTTTTGCTGGATACTCGACGAACTGGCCAAGTGCTTTGCTGAGCGTCCGACTGATGATAAAGAATGGGCTGAGAGTGTCAGCCGTTGCTGTGAAACCATCAATCAACGGGGCATATCCAATATACTCCTCACCAATGGCAATGCCTTATTTACCTTTTGCTCGACCTCATTGGTTTGGCTAACCCGAAAAGCCCCTTTTGGTGTTGCTCAGTTGGAAGATGATGATATTACCGTGGATTTTTCGACCGTCACCGGTGAGTTAGATGAAGTCACTGTGATTGCCACGCAGCCGCTAACGAGTAATGAAACGTGGACGTCGATGGAACGCGGTGAATGCCGTTTATTTGCCGAAGGAAAAACCCTATGGTCTACAAAGACGACGCCAGTTCCTCATAAGCCTGCCAATGAACAGGGCAAATAAGTAGGGGCAGATACAGCATAGACAATTGGTGCTAATTCAGCTCGCTGTTTATTAATTAATCTATAGGCGACTTAGGCTTATCTTACTCACGTTTTTAATATTAAAAATAAAGAATCAGTTTGGCACTAATTATTGACAATGCCAATGTTGATCCATATTTTTACAAGAGTCGGGAATTGTGATTTGTCTCTCGTTTTTTCTCATAGACTAATACAAAAATAGAAAAGTAGAGTAGGATCAATACCAATAAACGAGATAGGTTATGTAAAGGGATTTCGGCCATATCACCCGCCCTTAGTAAGATTGTTAATGCAGTCCTCATACCCTTCCCTTATTAATTGTAAATTATCGAATACAAAATGGGTTAATTATCCCCATGGTAAATCCTATTAAACAATACAAGCTGCCTGGCTTGGTCTTATTTGTATTGGCAAGCTTTTACTTGCTATCCCTATCCGCCAAAGGAGGAGAGTTTATGGGCGTATTAAAAGCTGAATCCGCTTATGCCTTTTCAGGTTTTTCTGGTCAGTTGCTTTTTAACGGTGAGCCTGCAAGTAACGCCAAAATTATTCGCAAATATCGCTTACAAAGTTCCTCGGATGAGCAAGAAGATTCTGTGACGACTAACAATGAGGGTCACTTTTCTTTTGATTCAATAGCAATAAAGCATCGTACTCCTCTGTTTTCATCGCATGATTTCTTATCGCACCAAGATGTCATTGTTGAATATCAAGGCGAAAATTATGATATCTGGTTAGGGGGTAAAACAGAGCCGGGTGAGTACACAGAATTTGGTGGTAAGCCTAAAAATTTGCGTTGTGAGCTGACAGAACAATCACGTCGGGTTAAACATGAGTTGGCAGGTGTAATTGCAACTAATTGCAAATGGGATATCGATTAACTACATAATTACAGGACTCATATTATGGGACATGTCTCTCCTACAATTGCCTCGGAAATGGCAAACGAAGTATATCTTGTACATAGCGAACGCGAGTTGAATAAACTCTTTCTTCCCAGGCCTGAGTTCTCGCAAGAGAATAGAGGCAATCAAACCTTAACTGCGCAAGTGGGTTCTCGTTTACTGAATACTAAAGATAGCTTTGGTATCTGTGCTCGTGGTGCGGGTAATTTTAAAGGTGACCTGTTTCTTATTTTTCGTGGTAGTACGTTTGCCAACTATGGTGCCGACTGGCTAACCAATGCTCGCATTGGTGTAACCACGACATCAACGGGTAGTCTTGCCCATTCTGGTTTTAATAGTATTTTTCAGAGTATGCGTGGAGATATAGCCACGTTTATTAGCCAACAAAAAGGAGTCAATACTATTCACTGTATTGGGCATAGTTTAGGTGGCGCTGTGGCCAATTTGGCAGCAGATTGGGTCTCTCACAACGTTAGTGCAAACGTTAAGCTTTATACGTTTGGGTCTCCCAGGGTGGGATTTGCAGATGGTGGTTTTGCCACCAAAGTAACCAATACGCTATTGACTGAAAATATTTATCGCAACTTTCATGGCAATGACCCGGTGCCTATGATTCCTATCTTCCCCTATACTCATGCGCCTACGTCTGGCCATCCTTATTACCTGCCATATGGTGGTATGTCTATCAGTTTTAGTGCCCATAGAATGCCGAACTATATTAGATCGGTCAGTGGGAAAAAATGGAATGAGCTAATCCGTCCAATGCCTTCTACTGGTTCGGTGAAGCAGTGGTTAGAAAACAGTAGTGCAGAAAATACTAATACATCTATCTTTTGGAATAAGCTTAATAATGCGATGAGTTATGTGATTAATAAGATTATTACAGGTGTTTCCATAACTTTTATTGCCGGTATGACAGTGGTGGATCAAATGGCGATGTTATTAAAAAGAGCGATCGATTTTGGAGCAGAGCTGTCTGGCTGGGTATTGTTGCTGGTACGCAAATTGATGCGTGCTGTGGGTATGAAGGTGATCGAAACCGCTGCAGATATTACGACAGCGTTATTGCGCATGGTATTTAATCGATTAGTTCGTAGATTGTATTCACATGTTAAACAGGCCATAAATAATATCTAAAGCAATAATCGTGGGGGTAGGGGGGTATAAGCGACCTACTCTCTCCCCTTTTTAAAATAATAGGTGAGCGCTATTTAAAAAGTAATTATTTTTTATGTGAAGCGTTGTCATTAACCTTAATAAAATGATGAAACGCTGTAAGCTCAATTTTTCTTCTGTTAGTATTTTTTAGGCTGATTATCGCGTACGCCAGTTATTTTTTTATCCCATTTTTTTCCGGTTAGATAAATGAAAAATTGGAAGCAATCACCTGAGAACCCAATAGTTGCAAAGTATATTGATTGTTATTGGTTTATTGAAAAAACTGCTGCTGATACCGGTGTGGATCACCCCAAGTTAAACCCTGACCCAGCAGCTCATTTCTTATTGGCGCCAGCGGATCAACGCTATCATTATCAGTTTGGCGATAGTGATATCATTGGCAGCGGTTGCCATTTGATCTTGCCTAATACCGGCTCAATAACGATGGACCACTCTAAACCCTTTGTTATTCTAGGTATAAAGTTTCATGTTGGAGCACTGTATTCTTTGACATTTGATTGTGCCCTCCCATTGATCAATTCTGTACTCACTGATACTAAATTACTGCCAGCAGAGTTAAGGCTTTCTTCTGTTTTATCGTTGTTCTTAGATAAGAATAATCCACCCAAGCGGGTATGTGCAGCATTAGATGAAAAGTTAATGCCTTGGGTACAACGAAGCCAAGAGGATATACACAGTGAACTTGTACGTAAGGTTGTTTCTATTTTTGATCAAACGCCCATTGCAGATATAGGACGTGCAATGAATTGTTCACAAAGAACAATAGAGCGTGCTTTTCGTAAAGTGTCAGGGCTAACATTAAAACAGTACCAATCCATGACATTATTAGAATCCCTGTTGGTTTATTTGTATCAACATGAATCAGGCTCAATAAACTGGGCAGATATTGCGGCGCAATTTGGTTTTAGTGATCAACCCCATCTTATTCGAAAACTTAAAGCAGCCATTGGCGCAACGCCAAATGATTACCTAAAGCATCGAAATGTAACTATTGATGTTTATGGGGATTTCGAATAACTCTACCTAATTGTCGTTTTTATTCAATCTTGTCTTATGCTTTACATGTAACCTACCGAAAATGTATTAACACATATAAACGTATTACTAAGGACATAAGAATGACACATATCATTAGGCAATATATCGAGGCTGATTCAAACGGTGTGCTTTCATCGTGGGAAAATGCTAACAGAATTGCTCATCCGTTTTTATCCAAAACATTTGTCGATAAGGTGCGCAATGATATTCCTAACCTTTATATTCCCAATGCAGAGACATGGGTTGCTGAAGTTGATGGGCAAATAGTAGGGTTTATTTCTCTTATCGGAAACGAAGTCGGTGCTTTATTTGTGGAGCCAGAATTTCATGGTATCGGTATTGGTCGTGCTTTGATGGATAAAGCACAATCTTTACATGAGAAGCTTGACGTTGAAGTATTTAAAGAAAACACTATTGGCCGTAAGTTTTATACTGCTTATGGTTTTGAGTTTATGCTTGAAAAGAAACATGAAGAGTCGGGGGAAGCAGTTATTAGATTAAGATATCAACCCTAGTGCATTACAATAGGTCCCCTAATATAGAATTGATTAACTTTGTATTACTGCTATTAGGCCATTACTTACAGCTTTCGTAGTATTCTTTTTTATCCCACCAGTTTTCAAGTGATTTACAGGGTGTGTATTTAAAATATAGCTGATGGAGGTCATCAGAGTTATATAGGTCAATACATTTTGACGTATTGATCTGTCCGCCATGTTTGGATGCATAGTTAGTGTTGCTTATCCAATCATCAACAAAAGTGTTAACAAGATTATATTCTTCTAGTGAAAAATTCCCTCTTTCTATATAGCCGTTTATCGCCTTATTGGTGTCTTTTCTAAGCACTTCGTCACTAAAGACAGAGCCCAAGCAAATAGCAAAGGCGTAGTTTTAAAAATAAATTTCCTCATTGGGTGCTTTCTTTGGGTGGATGCTACATGCGATCAAGGAGGAACAGATGAAGAGTATGATTAGTTTTTTAATGTCCATAAATATACTTTTTTTGCTTTAGAGAAATAACATTGATCAGAACAACCAGTACCATTCCATATCGTTGCATGCCCAGTGGCATCATCCCAGCCATCGACTTCAAAGACAATAATACCTTTGTGCCCAGCTAATTTTTCTGGTGTTGGAGCAATGAATTCATGGTCATGTTTACCGAATAGTTTCGTTAGGTACTTAACTATGTCGATGACCCTGAATAGATACCAATCGCCATTTTTACCTGAGACTGTTCGGTTTCCCATCTTGGGGAGCCTAAAGCCAGTTTTATTTAACACATAGGATTAGCCTGATTGCGCAGAGGTTTTTAAATCTACGTCTTTCATCTGCGAGATGGTTGGTGTTAACGTCTACTTTCCCTCCAATGAACTTTGCCGCCGCGGATACCGAGCCCTCAACATCATCGTAAACATGCCTGAAATATCTAACCACCTCACTTAGTTTTGGCTTTTTGCCGCTCATTAACCCCTCTCCTTGTAAAGTGTTTTTATTTGAGTAGAGGGTACTATGTTACCGTTAATTACCTTGCGAGGATTGGCGCAAAAGGTCACTTCAAAGTTATAACTATGTCACAATTCTACCATCCTTGTTTAAAGAGAAGGGAGGGCGGGTTTCTTTAAAAAATACGGAAAAAGCGCGAATTAGACTTCCTCTTTCTTAGCAAATCACTAGGATCTATTGGTATTAACTTTATGTCGAACATTATCCCACAGGTGCTCGACCAAGGCCCCATACTCTGGCAAAGCTAGCCACATTAGTACGGAAAGTAAACAAGCGATATCTGCCATATATGAGCTATCAAAAACCATCCCAAAGGTTGCCAATGCCCCTACCATGATTCGATTTAGGTGGTTAATTGCCTTTTTTTCAGTCGCGTTACACATTGTCTTGCCCTCGTTTATTCAAGGAATAACAACCTCATGTGGCTGGGTATGTTAAAAATGATGTCTCTATATTTATTAGAGGGACAAAAATAAAAGAATCAATGGGGACACTCTATTTGCGATTGCAAAACAGTAATATTTAAGCGGTATTTCGGATTAGGTAAGAGTTTTTGTATAGTAAAGCACATAATCGTCATCACTTAAATTTTGTGATGGGAATAAGTAAGACCAGATACAATTTAATATTGCCTACATCCTGTAGGCAATATTGATAGAAGTGAAAATGTTGTTAAGTAAGTTTTGCTTATGCCTTTTGGACATCAAAAGCTATTCGAAAATACTATCTGTACGAATAACATTAATTAAAGATATATCAAGAGTAACACCTCGTAACCTGATCGTATCTCGGTCTCTGCCGGCCAGTCTTATAATGGTTGAGTTGTTTCTGATAGTTGTTGAAGCGATTGAAGCGCCATTCTCTAATACCAGGGTATCATCTATAGTATCAAAGTCGACAATCACATCACGGTCTTTGTTTTCATTTCCAGCTTCGGATCCAAAAACAAAAAAGTCCTGACCATTATTGCCTGTCAACACATCTCTTGAACCACCTCTACCATTGATAACGTCATCTTCTTCTGTTCCTTGCAAGTTGTCACGGCCACTAGTGCCTACAATGGTATTAGTGCTAGAGTTATTTTCCTCTGAATCAGACGGTGTCTCAGGTTCTTCTTCTAGAGGCGGTAATTCACTAGCTAGAGTAAACCCTAAATCTGAATAATTAAGGTCGTGGTTAACCGCTTCATTAACACTGACTTCTACGATGTCATTAATAGTTTTCCCTGCTTCTATAAGTTTGCTTTGCTCAAGTAAAAAGAGTGACGTTGATACGCCATAAACAAGGAAGTTATCTCTAATAGCCAGAACATCATCAAGTATTGAGCCATCGTTAAAATAAACTGTAACTGATGATTCTCCACTCACTGGTACCACTCTAAAGTTAGTGAGATCATAGCTTAAGGTGCCATTGAAGATTTGTAGTGGGGTATTATTTGAGCTTTCTCTTAGCGATTGAAAAATACTTTCATTGCTATTATTACCACGGGTAAGGTCATCGTCATTAAGTACCGCTACATTGATAGTAGTTCCACGAATATCCCCAGCAAAGACAGTTTGAGCGAAATATAGAGCTGCAAATCCATCTTGCGGCTGTGCCACTGTAGGCAAGCTGACAGCGCTAAGTGCAAGTAAGAATGAGGAAATTTTTAAAGGTTTTTTTAAAAAGTTCATAGTGAGTCCTTAAGTCATATTGGTCGTAATGGTGGATGAAGTATTGAATAAGATTGTTTTGTTATTTGAATTAATCGCTTTTTCTCTCGCGAATTAAAGGTTTACGCCAGCGTAGGTCTTCAACTTCAGGGTCGAGTGGGGTGCCGGCAATGGAATTGGTGTAATTGCTGATTAATTTAATCGCGAGCCCGAGAATGACTTCTAAGGCCTGTTTATCACTGTAGCCAGCTTCAAAAAAACCTTGTAGCTCAGCTTCTGACGCTTTGCCTCGGTTAGCAATAAGCGTTCGCGTAAAGTTTCGTAAGGCATTTAATTTTGAATCGGATAGTGGAGCACCTGAACGTAAAGCTGCTACATCATCTTGAGAGATATTTGCTTTTTTAGATAATAATGTATGCCAAGGAACGCAGTAGTTGCACTCATTTTCAAAATTGGCCGTCATGTAGATCACCTGGCGTTCTTGTTCATTCAGTGTGGTTGTATTAAATCCATCCCACATGAAGGTATAAGCAGCGAGTAGCTGCGGAGTTAGGGCCATCACTTTTTCAATATTGGGTATCATGTTGAAATTTTGTTCCGCTTTTTCCAACCATTCTACGGATTCGGCAGGCGCTGTATTTTTTTCAAACAAGGGAAAGTGTGACATATTTAGGTTCCTCTATAAGTTCTTTTATAAGTTGTCATCAATCGTCTGAGCCGTTACTTTTTTCGTAAAAGCGAGCTGCGTTTTCCATAAGAAAGCCAAGTAGTTTCACTTTTCAAGAACGAGGAATTAGGCTGTTTTGCTATGCGCAAAGTGTATCGAGCAAACCTGACAGCACGCTGATTTAATGATTCAAGTTATGCAAATTTGTACGGGTGATACTTTTGGGTTTTTGAGAACTTCGTAGGCTAATGTTCATTTGCTCGAACTCGATTTAACGTCGTGCCAGTTATTGGTGCCCGGTCGTCATGTTTGCTTCTTATTTAAAGCCTATTTTGGTAATCGGCCTTTAATTTTCTTGACACCAGCAAGCGCGCATACTTCGTCTTTATCTCCACCTGGGGCACCTCCAATACCAATGCCGCCAATCACTATTCCATGAGCGCGAAAGGCTGCTCCACCAGCTAAAGGTAAAATGCCGTTAATATCAGCCACGGCTGCTAGTTCAGGCTTATTTTTCTTGAGTGTTTTTAATCGATTTGCAAATTGCCCTGTAGTGTCAAAATTAAAAACGCGCCCCATGCTGGCGATCGTATACGCTTTGTCATAACTAGAGTCTTTGGTATGAACTGCACTCCCATCACCTTTAGCTTGTAGCTTGATTAAGCCAGCAGAGTCAACGATGGTAGCGGTTACTTGGTAACCGTTCTTCTCACAAATACGAATAGCTTCTTGAGCGGCTTCTATAGCCAAGTCTAACGATAGCTCATAACGAGTATTCACCGCATATTCATTGTTAGAATTCTGATCCGATGCTGATATTACGGAACTACTAAATAACAAGGCGACTGTTACGCTCAATAATATTGCTTTCATAAAAGTGTTTCTCTCATCAGTGATGTAATAAATTATTGTTTAGTTATCGTTCTTTATCTTAGCTAATCTGTATGTGTTCCTTTTCAAACAAAGGCTTCTTGCTGGTAATAATGTCATGCTCTATCGATGCAAAAAACAGCATCCTCGTCAAAGGATTTGTGCTTAGATTTCACAAATGGATTATTTTTAGGAGGTATGATGAAGGAGAGTCCATTTTTCGACCGCTGTCCTTGTGGTTTGTAGTGGTTTAATTACGAGCAAGGTATATATCATGAGCAGTTAGAGGGTATTCAGTCTGAATGCAACGTCGGTTCAGTCGGTGTGATTGTCGATGAAGGGTATGTGGTTATGCAAGTTTGTAAGGGGGAAATAATAAATAAGTAGGGCAGGTACAGCACTATGTTATCTTTTTCATTCCTTAAAAGGTAAGTGCTTTTCCTTACATAGTCTGTCCCATATTATGCGTAATAACATTTTACTTGATTGTTTATGTAGTATTATTGTCTCCTTTCTTTTTTCAACTCTATTGTTAGGCTGTTATGCAACTTATTAACATTAATAAAGCACGTTACCGTCGCCACTTAAAATTTGTTATGGCAGGGTGTATCGGTATTTTGGCTATTGGCAGTTTAGCAATATCACAAACCTTGATAGCTTTATTTCCTGATGAAAGCGGCAGCCATTTTCATTGGAATCTATTAGGGGTTGTTATTACTGCTATAACGGTTGCATGGTTGCTTAATAAGTATCGTCAACATGACTTTATGACTGAAGTAACCTATGTTTGGGAGCTAAAACAAGCGCTGAATAAAATAAACCGAAAAATGCCCAAGCTGAATGCCGCCAGTCTTGAGGGTAATGTCGATGCATTATTAGCGATACACTACAGCTACGCAGGGTCGCGCTTGTTGTGGCAGTTAGATGATAATACGCTCACGATGGATGAGTTGGCGATTAAGCAAGCAGAGCTTGATCGCTTGGCTGAAAAGTACAACGTTACCTTAAGTGCCGATGGCTATGATGAGAATATATTAACGCAGTTTTAAAGTCTTTATCTCAAGGGAATGATGATTGAAATAGAAAAGCAGAACTTAAATAAAATATATCTGCGTGACCCTACCCAAAAGAAAAGCCGTATATCATGAGAAGATCAAATTACTGACTACTTTCAATATTAGCTAATGAATCCATCCAACACACTGTGAATAATATGTCATATCCATCTAAATCAGCTGCTAAACCCTGCGTAAGAACCTTCGATGAGTTTGCGCGATTAGTCGATTATTCTCTAATGAATGCCTTAAATTCAGATCCTGATGCTGTAAAGGGGGGGGATGACTACCGTGCCCGCCAAGTATTTTCTGGGCATTTTGTACCGGTAAAACCAACGCCGCTTGCAGAGCCAGAATATATCACCCATAGCAGCACTTTTTTTGATGAGCTTGGCCTGAGCGACGAGCTGGTATTGAATGAAAAATTCCGCCAGCTATTTTCTGGCGATATATCCGTCGCACAGGAACCTATGCGTCAGGTTGGCTGGGCCACAGGTTATGCGCTATCAATTTATGGCACCGAATATACTCAGCAATGTCCATTTGGTACGGGGAATGGTTATGGTGATGGCCGAGCTGTATCGGTATTTGAAGGGGTAATGAATGGCCAGCGCTGGGAAATGCAGCTAAAAGGTGGTGGCCCAACACCTTATTGCCGTGGCGCCGATGGGCGGGCAGTACTGCGTTCCAGTGTGCGTGAGTTTCTGGCACAGGAACATATGCAGGCCTTAGGTGTGCCCACATCACGCTCATTAACATTATATGTGTCCAAATCCGAGACCGTTACCCGGCCTTGGTATTCTCGGGATTCCCACTCTGCCAACCCTGATATTTTGGTGGATAATCCAGTGGCCATTTCAACTCGCGTTGCTCCGTCCTTTTTACGTGTTGGTCAGCTAGAGTTATTTGCCCGCCGTGCTCGCAGCAATGTTCACCCCGGAGCATTGGAAGAGCTGCATATGATAGTGTCGCACCTCATTGAGCGGGAATACAAAAAAGAGATTGACCAAGGCCTTGCCTTTGCAGATCAATTAATTGAGTTAGCGAAGTTATTTCGCCAGCGACTGACGTCACTGGTGGCCAATTGGCTACGCATCGGTTACTGCCAAGGTAATTTTAACAGTGACAACTGTGCCGCCGGTGGCTTTACTCTTGACTATGGTCCCTTTGGGTTTTGTGAAATTTTTGATCCTGAATTTCAACCTTGGACTGGCGGCGGCAAACACTTTTCATTCTTCAATCAGCCAGCCGCAGCGGAAGCAAATTACCATATGTTTTGGACGGCGGTGAGACCATTACTTTCAGAAAACACTGAAGCGTTAGAGCAGCTCGACCAAGTGCGCCGTGACTTTGCAGAGGTTATGCAAAAAGAAATGGAAAAAATGTGGGCAGCCAAACTGGGCCTGACGGAATATAATCCATCGCTAGTGAACAAACTCATGCAGCTAATGGTTCGCTCTGAAGTAGATTACACTATTTTCTTCCGCGAGCTATCCGATATACCAGAAGATATTTCACTATTAAAAAAGAGCTTCTACGTTAACACCTCACAAGAACTCGATGAGCAATGGCAATCCTGGCTAACAACTTGGCGTGGTCTCGTTATTGAAAGCGGCAATGTAGCGGATATATCAACAACAATGAAACAGACCAACCCAAAATACACATGGCGGGAATGGTTAGTTGTCCCTGCGTACCAGCAAGCCATGCAGGGCGACTACACATTAATCAAAGAGCTACAAGAAGTGCTTAGTCATCCCTATGAGGAGCAATCACAAGAGGTAGAAGATAAATACTACCGCCTAAAACCTAAAGCATTTTTTAACACTGGTGGAGTGTCACACTATAGTTGCTCATCTTGATCTTGAATGTAAATTTAAGCCAGCTGATTAACTTTATTCTTAGCGAATTATGGAAAAGTGCGAGTAGTTGAAAAATAGCGTTGTTAGAAAACCTAAACAAAAAATGGGCTTGGATATTTTTTAAAGCGTTCTTATTGGCTCTATTGTGTCGTAATGAGCCTGATGTCGTTACACAATGCCATCAAAAAAGATAGAGCAAGGGTGGATTGCGGTTCAAGTCCCCCCGCCACAAAACCACTGCTAAGCTCAAACCCCTAAACTCATATAAAGCCTAAAAGTCAGTCAATAAAAAACCCCAATTCCGTTAAGAATTGAGGTTTAGTATTTGGTGGAGCAGAACGGATTTGAACTAAATAGTTATCTGGGTGCTATAAAGTATTGATTGCGGCTACAGCGGAGTAATTTTTAACCAGCCTTTTTTCCTATTCTGCCAACCTTTGCTGAATTAAATTATAATATTTTTTCGATTATTTTTGTCGTCCGCCGAAGGTTTTTTCGACGTCCGCGAGTAAATTTGTAGTCGTCCTTGAATATTCAAATTATTTAAACAGGTGGATTTGCCGTCCGTCTTTCATTTTCTCCGTCCGCCGTTTGTTACTTTATAACCATGGTTTTCATCATTTATTCTTTATGCTTACAAATCTAAGTCCGTCAGTGCTGCCAATTAAGTCCGTGGCTTGGTGGCTCTAAGTCCGCAACCTCAGAATTTACCGTCCGCAGCCCGATAGCTAAAGTCCGTTAAGGTGCCACCTGCGTCCGTAACTTTATATCCCATAGTCCGCCAAGGTTGCCAGCTCCGTCCGCAGCCTGATAGCCCGACGTCCGCGCACTATTTTGTAGGCGTCCGTCGTTAGGTTGACGGATGATGTTTATATTTTTCCTTTCTTCTTGGGAAAGTATAGCTAGAGAGCTATAAAGCGATATAGTTCATATGTTTAGAAAATAGCGTGTCAACGTCATCATATCGAAACCTTTTCTATTGGCTTTTACTTGTGTTCGATGAAATTCAGATCAGGATTGTAAGACGGTTAATTACCCCTTTTCTGCTTCAGCTTTTTTGTCTTTAAGTATCTGTTGTAAATTTTTATCGTTCTCAATTACAAGAGCAATAAATTTTATTTTGACTTGTTCTTTTAATAAAGCGTTTTTCTTCTCGTGAAATTTATCATGATCATTGCTTGTAAATGTCATATTCGGAGTTTGATAAACCCGGTTTTCAGCAAACATAAAAGGGAGTTCTTTATCTTTATATTCTCTCTCTGGTTTTCGCTTGGAGCGTTCTGGTAAATTATTAATGACCTCTGCCATATCTGCGGTCGCAGACAACCCGATAGATAAACGGAATTGATAGTTAAGGTATTGCTCCAACCCATAAAGCATTGGCCTTTTATATTCACCCGCTTCGTAATATACCCAATTTTCTTGTTGAATTAAGCGATCAAGACCATTTTCTAATGATTCATTAATGACCTTGAACACCTCATTATCGGGATCACCATTCAATAATAATTCACGGACTGTTTTTTGTACTTGTTGGGCAGTTCCGTACTGCATATGAAAATCCGCATAAAGTCCTCTCATCCAGCGCTGAATGTCTTGAGCTGTCTGCACTTGTCCAGAATTACCATAGCGCTGTAACTCATTAACGTAATCACCATAAGACAAAAGAGCTTCTTGTAGTTTTTTGTAGCCATTTTCCATTTCAAAGGATGTGAGTGCGTAATCTTTACTAAACAATGACATTAACTCGGAATAGGCATCATTATATTTAGCGAGTTCATTTGCACCTTTGTCGTAGAGTTGTTTATGTATCTCTTCAGCAAAGAGCTGCTTACGGTTTTTTTCCTCAAAATAGTCATTTCCAAGGAAGGCAGCCGCTGCTATTACCGCACCGATCAGCATTAAAATAGTATCTTTTTTTAAATCTTTGATCATAGTGAAATCTCGTCATTACATTGATGAATGTATACAATTAATAATCTTGTCCCTTACCACTCGAAGTTAAATAATACGTTTTACTTCCTGAGAAATAGAGGTGCGGATAGCCTAATATCCGTTGCACAGTTCTTGTACTTCTTTTTTAAATGGTTTGAATAATCAGAATAGATTTTTCTAAGTAAAACCTGTAAGTAAAAACAGTGCTGTTTATCCATTAGTTAATTCGGCGATGTCCGAAATTAAAAGTGTTTTTATATTCTAATGGAATTGATTGATAGATTGTAAAAATATCCAACGATAGATAAGTATCCATGAATGAAAATGGCAGAGAGCCTACGATTAAAGGTAGCTTGATGAATTAATCAATTTCTTTGAGTATCTCTTGTGTGGCTCGTTCAGCCTTATGACACATGTCGATATCAAATAAAGCAAAATGGCATTCACTGGTATCTATACCAAGGTGTTCTGCGAGGGAAGAGTAGGCATCTGTACGAGTCATCAGCTCATTCTTGTAAAGTGCGAAAAAAAGGGGCCTTACAGGCCCGTCTAGCCTATCGAATTTAGTTCCGTGAGGTAGATTTATGTACAGGTGCATGCCGACCACAGCGCCGACATTGGTATAGCCATGGCCATTTACTGTAGGAACGCCCATATACGGCTTTGTGGTTGACTATTTCAATAGTGCCACGACAGTGTGGACATTCGGTGGGCTAGGTGAGTTTTTTCTTAAAGCGCGAATCAGTGCGAGTCCGCTAAGTCTGAAAGCGCCGCCGTGGATTAGCCTCCCTAAGTCCGTGAATGCCTTTGCAGAGGTTTTCAAGTAGTAGCATCCACATGATCTTTTTATACAGGCTCCGCTGACAAGGTTAATAGGAAGGTACTTCTTTCTGCCTATAAGCTGCATGCTAATGACGGTAAACTTACCCTCTACAGATCTCCTTACTACGTGGCTTTGAGTGAGGAGTTGTGCTGGTTAACGGTGAAGTCCACTCTCACAAGGCACTAGCTAATAAGGTGGGTTTGGCAAAAATTATGTCAGCCATATAGTCAATCTGACCACCTTAGACCTGGATATTATCTAAGCAATATTAGATGACACCTTGCCGAATAGTATCCGATTGGAAGATCTGGCCATTGCAACACAGATGTGTTTGGGTGGAGCAAAGTGGTAAGGTTGGTCTACAACAGTAGAAAGGTCAATAGTTATACAGTCAGGTGTAATCCCTAAATATAACCAGGTGCTTAATTTCAATATTATTGGCGGTCTAATAATTAATCTACTCCTGCTACTAAATACACTGTAAGCTCATCTAGTGGTATATTGCCTCCCCCAAAAGGCTTAATCCATAGTTAAAACCAAGGTATTACCAACTTATAAATAGGTGACAGGTCATAAATCGACTTGCCTGCAGGTAAAAGTGAAATAGAAAGATGACAAAAGAGCAGCAGATCGAAGCAGCTTTCATTCAAAAGCTTCAAGACCTCAAATACACTTACCGAGACGATATTCGCGATAAAGATAGTCTTGAGCAAAACTTCCGGAGAAAATTTGAAACCCTCAATCACGTTCGTTTGACCGATTCGGAATTTGCTCGTCTACGTGATGAAATTGTCAATTCAGATGTCTTCATGGCGGCTAAAACTCTGCGTGAACGTAATACCTTCCAGCGTGAAGATGGCACCCCGTTGCAATACACCTTGGTCAATATCAAAGATTGGTGCAAAAACGAATTCGAAGTTATTAACCAGTTACGGATTAATACAGATAACAGCCATCACCGCTACGATGTTATTTTGCTGATAAACGGCGTGCCCGTGGTTCAAATTGAGCTGAAAACGCTTGGCCTCACCCCACGCCGTGCCATGGAGCAAATTGTTGAATATAAGAATGATATTGGTAATGGCTATGCCAATACGCTGCTTTGTTTTATGCAGCTATTTATCGTTAGCAATCGCGATAATACGCTCTATTTTGCTAATAACCACAACCAGCATTTCAGCTTCAATGCCGATGAGCGCTTTTTACCCATTTATCAGCTTGCCAAAGAAGACAATACCAAGATCACTCATTTAGACGATTTCGCTGATAATTTCTTAGCCAAATGTACTCTAGGCCAAATGATCAGCCGCTATATGGTGCTGGTTGCTAACGAGCAAAAGTTGATGATTATGCGTCCGTATCAAATATATGCGGTAAAGGCGATTGTCGATTGTATTCATCAAAATCGAGGAAACGGCTATATCTGGCATACGACAGGCAGTGGTAAGACCCTTACTTCTTTTAAATCTTCAACGCTGTTAAAGGACAATCCCGACATTGATAAATGTCTATTTGTCGTAGATCGAAAAGACCTTGATCGTCAGACCCGTGAAGAATTTAATAAGTTTCAAGAGGGTTGTGTTGAAGAAAATACCAATACCGAAGCCTTGGTGCGGCGTATGTTGTCGGATGATTATGCGGATAAAGTCATTGTTACAACCATACAAAAACTTGGCCTTGCACTGGATGAAAACAGCAAGCGTAGTCAACAGAATAAACAGAGTGGCAAGCAAACCTATAAAGAACGACTTGAGCCACTACGTGATCAAAGAATAATATTTATTTTTGATGAATGTCACCGCTCTCAGTTTGGTGATAATCATCAGGCTATTAAAGCCTTCTTCCCTAAAGCGCAATTATTTGGATTTACAGGTACACCGATTTTTGAAGATAACGCTACCTATAAGAAAATTGACGGGACAATAGGTTCATACAAAACCACCGAAGATATTTTTCAAAAGCAGTTACACGCCTATACCATTACTAACGCCATTGATGATCGCAATGTGCTGCGCTTCCATATCGACTATTTCGGTGAGAAGCCTAAAGACAATAATGGAAATAAAAAGAAGAAATCAAAACCCAAGCTGCCATCACCTGAAGCCGTTGTTGGAGAAATACTTAAAAAACACGATGCAGCTACTAATCAACGGAGGTTTAACGCTGTATTGGCTACAGCCTCTATCAATAACGCTATTGAATACTATCAGCTATTCAAGCAGGCGCAGGCTGAAAAATTGGCAGAAGACGACAGCTATACAGCCTTGAATATCGCCTGCGTTTTTTCACCACCTGCTGAAGGCAATAAAGATGTGCAGCAAATACAGGAAGACTTGCCGCAAGAAAAAGAAGATAACCAGCAAGCGCCTGATGAGAAAAAGGTAGCGTTGAAAACCATTATTGCGGATTACAACGCGCAATACGGTACAAACCACACCATAAGCGAATTCGATCTTTATTATCAGGACGTGCAGCAACGCATTAAAGATCAGAAATACACCAATAAGGATTACCCGCATAAAAACAAAATCGATATTGTGATTGTTGTCGATATGTTGCTGACGGGTTTTGATTCCAAATATCTTAATACACTGTATGTAGATAAAAGCCTGAAATATCACGGTCTCATCCAAGCTTTTTCGCGCACTAACCGTGTGCTCAATGATACCAAGCCCTATGGGAATATTTTGGATTTTCGCTATCAAGAAGATGCTGTGAATACGGCGATCGCTCGTTTCTCAGGGCAGGATAAAGACCGCGCCAAAGAAATTTGGTTGGTTGATCCCGCCTCACAGGTTATTGAAAATTTAGACAGCGCCGTAGGTGATTTGGAAAAGTTCATGGACTCTCAAGGGTTGGCTTGTACACCTGAAAACGTCAATAACCTCAAAGGAGATGCCGCCAGAAGCGAATTTATAAACCGCTTCAAAGAAGTGCAGCGCTTAAAAACCCAGCTCGATCAATATACCGACCTGAATGAAGAGCAGGTAGCAAGTGTCGATGCCTTACTTCCTGAAGACCAATTACGTAGTTTTAAAGGCATGTATCTGGAAACCGCTCAACGTCTGAGGGCACAGCAAGCTAAAGGTAGTGATGACCCCAATGATCCAGTGCAGCAGCTAGAATTCGAATTGGTGCTGTTTGCTTCAGCCGTGATTGATTACGACTACATCATGAGTTTGATCGCTAAATCTACAGATGATGATAAACCGAGTAAACATAAGATGAGTCGCCAACAATTGATCGACTTGATCAGCTCAAGTGCTAACCTGATGGATGAGCGTGATGATATTGTCGATTATATCAATAGCTTGCCTACCGATATAAGCCTCAATGAAAAAGCTATTCGCGAAGGTTATCAAAAATTCAAATCCGAAAAGTCTATGAAAGAAATCGTTGCCATTGCAGATAAACACGGTGTCGCTAATGAAGCCTTGCAAGGTTTTATAGATAACATTTTAGATCGCATGATCTTCGACGGCGAACAGCTTAGCGAATTGCTAGAGCCACTAGATTTAGGTTGGAAAGCCCGAACACAGGCAGAGTTGGCGTTAATGGAAGAATTAGTACCTTTGCTCAATAAACTGGCTCAGGGTAGAGAGATTTCGGGGTTGGCAGCGTATGAATAAAGTAATAAAAACAGAATTAGTGCCAGAACTACGTTTCCCTAAGTTTAAGGGTCAAGGAGCGTGGAAATTGGTGCGCCTTAATCAATTAGGGGAGCTGGTTTCAGGTTTAACGTATAGCCCTGATGATGTTCGGGAAGAGGGTTTGCTAGTCCTCAGATCATCGAATGTTCAAAATGGGCATATTTTACTGGAAGACAAGGTATACGTTAGGCCAGACATTAAGGGCGCAAATCTGTCAATGTCTGATGATATTTTGATTTGCGTTAGGAATGGCTCTAAACCGTTAATTGGGAAAAATGCACTAATACCTAAAGGGATTCCATTGAGTACCCACGGCGCCTTTATGACTGTCTTTAGGTCTCCATCGGCAAAATTTGTATACCAGTTATTTCAAACCTCTGCTTATGAAAGGCAGGTTGAGGCTGATTTAGGTGCAACAATAAACTCAATAAATGGAAACCAGTTTAAGAAATACGAGTTCTGCGTTCCAAAGTCAGAGGGTGAGCAACAAAAAATCGCCGACTGCCTGTCTTCTCTCGATGAGTTAATCGCAGCGCATACCCAAAAGCACCAATTACTTCGATATTATAAGAAGGGGTTACTGCAAAATCTCTTTCCAGAGGAAGGTGAAAAAGTTCCGACACTGCGCTTCCCTGAGTTTTCGAATCGAATCAATTGGAAAGAATTTAAGATTGGAGATTTTATTTTACATCACAAAGGTGGAGCAGCATTAACACCAAAAGATTTTGTACAAAAATCAAGTTCAGAAGTTATTTCTAAAAAAGCAATAACTGGTGGCGGAATACTTAAAATCAACGACGGAGATGAGACCTACTGCTCAGATGAATTTTTCGCTTCAAACTCTAAGTCCGTCGTAGACAACACGTATCTGATGACTACTTTGAGGGACTTGGTGCCTTCAGGCCCGAGTATTGGTTATATCGTGAAATTTGGTGCAGACAAAAGTTATATCTTGGCTCAAGGAGTTTACGGGCTTAAACCAAAAAAGACTTATTCCTCTGACTTTCTAATTCATTTTTCTAATACAGGAGTTTACAGGCAGATGATGCAGTCAGTTATGGTTGGCAGCACCCAAGTACATATTAGGAATGGTGACTTTCTAAAACTTCCAATAATGTCGCCAGAAAAAGACGAACAGCAAAAAGTTGCTGATTTTCTTACATCGGTTGACGAACTAATCACAGCTCAAGCGAAAAAAATAGATGAGTTAAAAGCTCATAAAAGAGGCTTAATGCAAAGGCTTTTCCCTCCCGCGGATGAGGTGGTGGAATGACGGCTATTCGTACCTATCAAAACCTGAGAGGACTTGTTACTCGCCTGCGCGATGACTTGAATGATAAAGAGCTTGTTCTTCTATATGCGTATAATCGTACGGGGAAGACTAGGCTTTCGATGGATTTTAAAGATCGGGGAAAGCGCAATAACGGCGACAAACCGGATACCCTTTACTTTAATGCCTTTACTGAAGACTTATTTACTTGGGAAAACGACTTAGAGAATGATGCTTCTCGTGGGTTACAAGTTAATCAATTTTCTAAATTTTTTGATGGCTTTACTAACTTAGGGCTTGAGCCAACGATTGATGAGTATCTTAGTCGGTATGCGGATTTCAGCTTTGATTTTGAATACAAAGAAATTCAGCAAGGTAGTGAAATCTTCACAAAACCACACTTTGTAAAATTCAGCAAAGGCGGCGAGGAAAACATAAAGATATCCAGAGGTGAAGAGAGCATTTTTATCTGGTGTATGTTTATGGCCATTTGCGAGCGGGTGCTTGACGGCCAAGAATCATATAAGTGGGTAAAATACATCTACATTGATGACCCCGTTTCGTCTCTTGATGATAACAACGCAATATCAGTTGCTTGTGATCTAGCAAAACTTCTTCGACGAGCGGCCAGTCGTAAAAACGAGGACGGTGCGCCTAATCCGATGAAAATCGTGGTTTCTTCTCATCATTCGCTCTTTTTCAATGTCATGTGTAATGAGATGGGCAGAGCCAAAGAAAATGAGCCGAAAGTAAGACACAAACGGTATTTTCTTCACCGCCCTGATAGTGAGAACCAATACACGCTTCGGGCTACAGAAGACACACCATATTTTCATCATGTCGCGACACTTTCGGAATTACAAAGAGCCGCTGATCCTGATGGCGGCACCCTTTACACATTCCACTTTAATGCCCTGCGTAGCATTATGGAGAAGACGGCTGCCTTTTTTGGTCATGCTGATATTAGCTTTTGCCTAAAAGCCATTAATGATGATGAGAATAGCGCGTTATTTAACCGCGCTCTCAATCTTTTGAGTCACGGAAAATATGCTATTCATGAGCCAACTCCTATGGGCGAAGATAATCAGGATTTATTCCGGCAAATCCTTAGAGGGTTCATCAACAGTTTTCAATTTTATCTGCCGGAAATACTAAACGAGAATACTAGAAGGGCAACATCATGACCGAACAGCAATTAAAAGACTTAGGCAAAATCCTTTGGGATATTGCCGACAATTTGCGGGGGGCGATGAATGCTGATGATTTCCGCGATTATATGCTGTCCTTCCTGTTCTTACGTTATCTGTCAGACAATTACGAAGCCGCTGCGAAGAAAGAACTGGGGGCAGATTATCCAGGTCTCCCAGTGGATGTTTTGAGAGCTTCTGGTGCTGCCAGCCAGTTACAGGTTTGGTATAAAGAAAACCCTGATGATGTTACCGCCTTTGAGAAACAAATGCGCCGTAAGGTGCATTATGTAATTGAGCCAGCGCATTTGTGGAGCGGTATCGCAGAACTTGCTAGAACGCAACATGACGACCTCTTGCTGACTTTACAGCAAGGCTTTAAATACATTGAGAATAAGTCGTTTGAAAACAGCTTTCAGGGGCTGTTTTCGGAAATCAATTTGGACTCTGAAAAGCTGGGTAAGAATTACAGTCTTAGAAATGCAAAACTTTGCACCATCATTACCAAAATCGCCGAAGGAATTTCTGGGTTTTCAACGGATAGTGACACACTCGGGGATGCCTATGAGTACTTGATAGGCCAGTTCGCCGCAGGCTCGGGTAAAAAGGCTGGTGAGTTTTATACGCCTCAACAAATCTCAACCATATTATCAGAGATTGTCACTCTGGATAGCCAGGAACCTGCAACAGGTAAGAAAAAGAAACTCAATAACGTATTGGACTTTGCTTGTGGTTCCGGCTCTCTCCTACTGAATGTCCGCAACAAGCTAAAAGAAGCCGGTGGCAGTGTGGGGCGTATCTACGGTCAAGAAAAGAATATCACTACTTATAACCTTGCGCGGATGAATATGCTTCTTCATGGGGTTAAAGATTCCGAATTTGAAATCCATCATGGTGATTCACTGCTCAATGACTGGAATTTACTCAATGAAATGAACCCTGCTAAAAAGCTAAGATGTGATGCGGTTGTAGCGAATCCGCCATTTAGTTATCGTTGGGAACCGACAGAGGTTTTAGGCGAAGACTTTCGTTTCAAGGGGCATGGGCTTGCACCTAAATCCGCAGCAGATTTTGCTTTCTTATTACATGGTTTTCACTTTCTAGGTGATGAAGGCACCATGGCGATCATCTTGCCGCATGGTGTGCTATTTCGTGGAGGGGCAGAAGCTCGCATACGTACAAAGCTTTTAAAGGATAACAATATTGATACAGTAATTGGCCTTCCTGCTAACTTATTTTTTTCAACAGGTATTCCTGTGTGTATTCTTGTGCTGAAAAAGTGCAAGAAGCCTGATGATGTGCTGTTCATCAATGCTAGTGATGAAGACCATTTTAAAAAAGGAAAGCGTCAGAATCGACTATTGCCAAAACACATTAATAAGATTATCGACACCTACCAATTTCGCAAAGAGGCAGAGCGTTATTCACGTCGTGTGTCCATGAAGGAAATTGAGAAGAATGATTTCAACCTGAATATCTCGAGATATGTGAGTACCGCCAAACCAGAAGAAAAAATTGATATTATGTTAGTTAATAAAGAGTTGCAGAGGTTAGAAAAAGAAATTTCCACTGCTACAAAGAAGCACAATAAATTTCTCGAAGAGCTTGGTTTGCCGCTACTATCTTAGGGCTGCCTACACTAATTCTGTTAAAATTGTTATCTATAGAAATAACAGAATTTCAACTTAAAATTATTAAACACCTTCTACTATTGCAGCGAGAAAACGTCAAAATTCGAGATATACAAGTGATTAACGCCATTCTTGTTGTTGCTGAACACGGATGTAAGTGACGAGGCTTCCCCAAAAATTCGGTAAGTGGTACAGCATTTATATACGAGTCAATCGCTGGGCAAAAAAGATGTTTTAGATAATGTTTTTTCGGTGCTTCAGGAAGCAGATATTATTAATATTCAGGTTTGAGGTGTTCGTTGAAACCAATGAAGATGTAGGTGGAAATATTTCGGAGAATTCAAAAAGCTGGTTATTTCGTCTTGTTTATGCAGTTTTCAGCAGGCATCACATAGTGAGAAATTTAAATATCTTTTAGATCAGTATGTTGTTCTTTTTATGGAGTTGTTTGTAGAAGATGAGGAGCTAGAAGGATTTCAAAATGAAAATGGAATGGTCGGTGTTGAACACCCCGAAAGGTGTTATCAACTATTAGATCATAATACCCATGAAGCCCCAAAAGCACTGTACTGTTGCCTTGGCACCATTATCACCCTAGCAGCTTAACCGGCCGGCCTGTAGAAGATGCTTTGAATCCTACTTTTTCGCGTTGCTCTGACCAGATCACAGGCGTCCGAAGTGCTAGGTCTTCTAGAGTGATTTCTTCTGGCAATGTTTCATCGAGAATAGCTGTGATAATATCAGGGGCTAAGGTAGTGAGGTTGACCATCCTGCTGACATAGCTATTATCGACCCCCACTTTTTCCGCTAATTCTTTGAGTGATCCAACTTCTCCATTAATGAGCATCGATTCCCACTTAAAGCCTCTCGCCAATGCAGTCTGTAATGGCGTTATTTCGTCGTGATTATTTAGCGCATTACTGGGTGATACGATGATTTTCTTATCGCTACGCTTACGTACTTTATAAGGAAATAAAAGACTTATATGCCCTTTGCTGTCTTCGATGAGTTTGTATGGGGTGTCATCAGGGAGTGATATGCTGGTTACTGAACCACTTTTAACACAAGCATTAGATATTGATGGCATGAGTTCTAGAGCAATAGATTCTATCCCTTCTTTATGGAACCTTATCTCGATATCATTGGGCGTGACTATGATTCGGTTAACTAACAAATTGACGATCCTAACTTGCTCTATTGGGAATAGGTTGTCCCATATATTTTCCACTTGAGTCATTGCAATCGTTATTTGTGCTTCGTCTAACGCCGTTGTATGAGTACTCATCGCTTGAATGATATGTTGTGAACGTAGTAGTTTTAATAAATGGGTTGTGATGGTTTTTTCCAGTTGGTTAGCCTGGAATCGTGGCAATTCAGATCTGCCTTTATAGGCTTTTGCATCTTTTGAGCTAATGTAATAGCGATACCGTTGTCCACATTTCCTTTTGTTGGTACTCCAAGTTGTAAGTGCATACCCATCTTTATCGAATACTAATCCTTTCAATAAAAAGGGAATATCTGATTTCTTTGCCTTATCTTCTTTATTATTTATATTGCTATGCGCATTTTTCCATAAATCATCGTCAATGATTGCATCATGTTCGCCTTCGTACCATTTGTCGTGATGGCTCAATTTCCCGAGATAAATTTGATTGTTTAATACTTTGTATAGATAACCTTTATTGACAGGCTTGCCTTCATTCTTTTTACCGCTTTGGGTAATCCAAGATTTTGTTGTAACACCATCATTTTGTAATTCTTGAACGATTGCTGACATTGATCCCGTTTCCATGAATCGTTTGAATATGCGTTGTATCGTTTTTGCTTCTTCAGAATTGACGACCAGTTTTCGGTCTACGACATCATAACCTAAAGGTGGTACTCCACCCATCCAGATGCCTTTTTGTTTACTCGCTGCGATTTTATCTCGGATTCGCTCTGTTGTAATCTCACGTTCAAATTGTGCAAAAGCAAGTAAAATATTGAGTGTCAGACGGCCAGCGGCTGTCGTTGTATTGAAATCTTGAGTAATAGAAACAAAGGAAACGTTATGTTTTTCAAATACAGTGAGCAACTGTAAGAAATCATAGATACTTCGTGATAAGCGATCTAGTTTATTTACTATAACTACATCAATCTTATTTTGTTCTATATCTGACATTAATTTTTTAAGCGCTGGTCGTTCTATATTTCCTCCTGAAAATGCAGCATCGTCATACGAATCAGCAACAGCTACCCAACCTTCATGTCGACGAGTCGTGATATACGCTTTTCCTGACTCTTTTTGTGCATCAATCGAGTTGAATTCTTGGTCTAAACCGTTTGCGTTAGATTTTCGTGTGTAAATTGCACATCTTAAATTTTCCTTATTCTTTATTTTCATGTCAAACATTTGATTTTCCTTTCTTAGCGTTGCGTAGCCCAAAAAATAGTGGTCCTGACCACCGTGTGCCTGTTATTTCTCTTGCGATGACTGATAGGTTTGAATAGATTCGTTGCTGATAGTGGAATTCACCGGATTCACTGACAGTAACTATATGCTCTTGATTATCATAAAATCGTGTAAGTACGGTGCCTGGTGCCAAATTCAATGTGCGTTTGTTCTTTGGCTTTTCCTGTTTTTCGATGATCTTGTTTATACGATCAATGTTGTGCTTGGTAATGTCCTTCCATGGTTTTGGCAATGCCTGCATTTGTAATTGATGAGCTAGTCGTCGAATCATTAGAGGCTTAGAAGTGATCTTAGGCGGTTTTCCATTCATTTCTTGCCAGAGTTCTTTTAATTCTGTCGTATGCAATGATGATAGTTGAGCTATCTTAGCGACTACCGATTGTTGTACTGGCGGCGTATTTGAGGGTGACATCATTTATTCTCCATTTCAGTTTTTGACCATGAACGCTCTGGTTGACCACTATTGCAAGTCGTTTCTCTGGTTTCTTCCTCAATGCTAAAATGACGCTGTAAACCATTGATTAATAGTTGAGCTACTTCGGAGACTCTTTTTGTTTGAGTGATTTTTTTTGCTGCAGCCATTGGTAAGCAATTTCCTTGTGTAAAAAGTGATGCGTATTGTTATGAATCACTGTTTTTTTTGCGAGCGTGAAGTAGCGGAGTATAGGAAGTACTAAAGTTTTGAAACGTAGTACTGCGTAATCTAAAGGGTTATAACGTAGAAAAAATTTATGATTAAGTGGATATTTACATAGTAGTGTAGATATCAAATATGTGAAATTGTTAACAACTATGATGGCTGTTGACTGTTTTGTTACCAAATTATTGGCACGTAAGACTTGTTTATGTGCTGGCTAATACGTTATTATTCGCGCCACTTAACAAGCAATACTTGCAAGTTCGTAAATTAAAAGGAGCATGTTGGCAATCAATGGCCAACAGCAAAGGAATAAAATGCAGTCTCTTTATCTCTTTTCATCTCATATTAACTCTACTCTTTTAAAGCTATTTTTTGAGTCATTTGGCTCAGAATTTACGCTGGTGAACTGGTCTCAAAAGGTAGAGATTCTTAGGGTGAATCTGCAAAGTATTTTGAATCAATTGTCGATCCCTCACCGAATGATTATTCAGAATAGTATTTCTCGTATTGAGAATATGACAAATAACTATAGCCAGCGATTACTTGTTGAATTAAGTGATGTTGGTGAGAGAAACGAATTACAAAAATTGTCATCATCTCGTGAGCGAGCTTGTTGGGTTTTTTTAAATAACAACGATGTGTTTTTGAAAGCGGAAGCTATTTGCAATACCGATTATTCTCGGCGTTCTAAATTTTGGAGTTATTATTGTACGGCTGCTCACAAAGAAAAGGTGTGTTTTAGCGATTCTCTTATAAAGCAATATAATGATCATATCAAAAAAATACTACAACTATTTAATGAATATGTTTCGACAACATTTGTTGAAAGAGTGAGTGTTAACGATAGGGGTGTTGAAGAGAATGAAGCACATTTGTGTATTTATCATTCTCAGTTGCAGGAAAAATACCTTGTAGTCGATGATCATGAAACGATGACATCAAAAAGCGCCTCCTGGGTATTAGAATATAAAGTGATTTATCGGAAATCAAGTGGTGTGATTGAAGTGTTTGCACCGGATAAATCCAGACGCTTAATACTTGCCCATATTTTTTCGACTGTTTTTTTACAGAGTGAACACCTTGTTCAAAAAACGTATCATTTACAACCATTGCTTAATCCATCTCATTTGTCTCTAGATAATGAAGATGGCATAGAGTCTGTTAATATTGTTAAATTGAGCCTGCAGAATAGTGAGTTAGATAGTCAACTACATATTGATTTTAATGGTGTGAGCGACATACATCAGTATCTAAATAACTATTTAGGGCATGATAATCTGCTTTCCATGGGGACGTTTGTACCCATTAAAGCCACAATTGTAATCAATTTCTATGGTGACAATGAGGGCCAGCATAAACCTTTATCCATTTCATTATGTCTACCCAACCAATGTGATTTGCGTTGCCGAACTGAAGATGAGCGTTTATTGGGAGAGAAATACTTAGGGCGTTGGGGAGTTGTTAGTGAATAAGGAAATATACCTTTCCCGCGAGGCGTTACCTCTTATTCTCACATTATTTGAATTGCCAAGCCGAGAGATTACAGGCTACGTGCTTTATAAAAAATATCCAAGAATCGCAGAAATACTTGTGGATAATGGGTGGTTTCATGCAAAGAATAAAGGGGGTGCAGTCGAAATAGGTGGTCAATTAAAAAACGTCGTTTGGCGTTCGGAAGCAAAAGCTTATCAATACTATTCACCGTTTCTTGGTTGGACAACGGTGTCAGTACAACAATTGACTCGATATGGCATTAACATGAACCAATGTCTTGATTGGTTATTAACATTATTCAATATTAGTCGTATTTCAAAGCCCGTTACTTTATGTGAAGGTGTACTGTGCAAATTAGGGATGACTTTAATAGATAATCAGCTCGTCAACGTATACATTTGTTCACAACTAAGTAATATGAAAAATTTACCAATAGTGAACAATTTACTATCACAAGAAAAATCGACTTCTTTTAGCCTTGTTGTATATGCTCGCCCAAGCATCATGCCGCTGACACTTCCTAATAATATGGTAGAAGTAACATTAGAATCACTACTAAAAGAAAGGCAGCGGTACTGTGAAATAGATCTGGACACTGTGAGATTCGCTATGCAGCATAAAGAGTCTGATCTACCTCCCCGCTCTATTAAACGTGTTGCTTGTTTTTCAGATGATTATCGACTGGTTTCATTAGATGATAAATCGTATCCGCTTACTAAAAAACAAGCAGCAGTGGTAGAGGCATTGCACAAAGAAGGTGGCCGAGCACATAAAGATTTACTACAAGCACAAGCAGAGTCTGATACACCTTTGTACCAGCTTATGCGTAAACGCATAGGTACTCGATGGGGATATCATCCTATCTGGAATACGCTGATTAAAAAAGGGGGGCGGGGATATTACTACTTCAGTGATGAATTCAGTATAGAATTTCAGGCATCATTTTTTGAATCAAAAGATAGTAATGTTAATGTTTCCTTATACGATGCATAGTTCATAAATTATTCTATTTATTTTACTTCTTTACTTGCTTAGGCCGCAACAGACATTATTTTTGGCGTTGTCTTTGTAAAGACATTAGGTATTGCGATTGAACATTGCTGGGTTACAATGCCTAATGGCCAACACTACGATCCTACATATCAACTGGTCTATAGCGCTGCTAATTTGAATGACTGTCATTACTATGGTTTGTATTCTATTCCCGTTGATGATTATTTTGATATATCCGAATCAATAACTAACGCTCCCACCGGTATTGTTGATTTTTATCATTTACGACAATATTCAGGCACAAAACATTTATTCATTACATCACGCAAAAAAAGAGATGGCGTGAATCCTCCTTTCTTGAGTTTTTTATTCCCTCTGTAATCATTCTTATAAACAGAGTCTGTGTGTATTTATCTCCATAAATAAATCACTATTTACATAATTTGAATGTAGCCATTGGTAAACAATTGGCTAGTATTTGATGTTGTTGGATGCCTTTTGCCACATTTTTTTAAAATACCTTAAAAAAATAAAAAATACCTCTTTTATACCTCCCTTTTTACCTCCCCTGTTAATGCATCATAACGTGACATTTACGTTATAACACACAGGAGAACATTGTGAACGAACGTCATTTAAGTCAACAGGAACTTGCCGAGCGTTGGGGTATTAATGGAAGGACATTGGAAGGTTGGCGCAGCAGAGGGATTGGTCCAGATTTTTTAAAACTAGGTGGCCGTGTAGTTTATCGAATTGCTGATGTTCATGAATATGAAAGCAAGTGTTTACGAAAAAGTACAGGGGAGGTTGTCGCGGTATGACATTACTCCCACAAATCATAAATCAACCCGTCACTGAACTGGCCGCTTTACCCGCCAATGAGCTAGAACAGCTTCAACGTCACGTTGAAGGATTTAGTCAACAACTCAAAGCCTGCAAAGAGCGTCTGTCTGATGCTATTGCACTGAAATACGAAATACGAACCGCCTCGGTTCGGCAGAGTAAAGCCAAAGAATACGGGCTTGTTCGTTTTGATGATGAATCAATAACTGTCGAAGCCGATATCTCAAAAAATCCCAAATGGGACCAACAAAAACTGAGTGATCTAGCCGACAAAATTCGAGCCAGTGGCAGTGACCCCTCCGAGTTTATGACGATTACCTACAAAGTTCCTGAGTCCAAATATAACGCTTGGCCGAGTACGTTACGCGAACAGTTTATGCCTGCCAGAACATTAAATTTTGGTAAGCAAACGTTTGTGTTGGTTGATAGCAATTCTAGGGAGGGTAAGTAATGAATAACCAATCTACTCTTTCTAGGTTTTTTTCTAAGATCGATATGCCTACCAGTCCTAACGGTTGTTGGCTTTGGACAGGAGGAAAATCCAGTGCAGGCTATGGTCAATTTCGCTTGGGTTATAAGCAACCGATGGTGTCTGCTCACCGCTACATATACCAACTATTTAATCAGGAGAATATTGAAGGAAAAGTTGTATGCCACCGTTGTGATAACAGGCAGTGTGTAAACCCAGAGCACCTATTTTTAGGATCTCAAGCCGACAACATGATAGACATGAGTATAAAAGGACGTAGTTGCCAAGGGGTAAAGAATGCTAACGCAAAGTTAACCGATAAAAAAGTTCAGCTATTACGGCAATTATACCATTCAGGAAGTTATACGTTGTGGCAGCTAGCGAAAATGATGGGTATTAAAAGTCATACGACTGTTCGTAATGCAATCAATGGAAAAACGTGGAGACATATAGGAGGTGTTCAATGAGCTTTCCTATTATCACCGCCGATCAACGTTTAGCTGAAAAGAAAGGCATCAAGGGCGTAATTTTAGGTCGAAGTGGGCTTGGAAAAACGAGTCTTCTCTGGACACTCAATGCAGGGTCAACATTATTTTTTGATCTTGAAGCGGGTGACCTTGCAGTGGAAGGCTGGTCCGGTGATGCTATTCGTCCTCGTACTTGGCAGGAATGTCGAGATTTTGCAGTTTTTATTGGCGGTCCCAATCCTGCACTACGACCAGAACAGCCTTATAGTCAAGCGCACTACGATGCTGTCTGCGAAAAATTTGGTGATGCGAATACGCTACAAAAATACGACACGGTGTTTATCGATTCGATCACAGTAGCAGGCCGTTTATGTTTGCAATGGTGCAAAGGTCAGCCACAAGCAGTCAGCGAGCGCACCGGTAAACCGGATACGCGCGGCGCGTATGGCTTACATGGTCAGGAGATGATCTCGTTCTTAACCCATCTCCAACACACGCGCAATAAAAACATCTGGTTTGTCGGCATTTTAGATGAGCGCACTGATGACTTTAATCGCAAAGTGTTCACGCCACAAATAGACGGCTCCAAAACGGCCTTGGAATTACCTGGCATCGTCGATCAAGTCATCACTCTTGCCGAAATTGGTGATGAAGCGGGTACTACATACCGCGCATTCGTTGCGCACACGATTAATCCTTATGGCTTTCCTGCCAAAGACAGAAGCGGTCGTCTTGATCTTATAGAAGAGCCACACCTTGGGCGGCTGATGGAAAAAATTTCACAGCCCGTTAAACCTGCCATTGAGCGTCTGACGTTTACCCACCCGACAACAACCGACACTGAAACAACACGACAAGAAGGAGTTCAACCATGAGCTGGAACGATTTTAATTCTGCAGAAGACCAACAAGCGTTTGATGTTATCCCTCGTGGCACCATTGCCAAAGTACGAATGACGATTAAGCCCGGTGGCTATGATGATCCAAGCAATGGTTGGACAGGTGGTTATGCAACGGATAATCCAACAACCGGTTCGGTGTATTTGAACTGTGAGTTTGTTGTACTTGATGGGCCGTTTGCAAAACGTAAAGTGTGGAGCTTGATTGGGTTATATAGTTCAAAGGGGCCAGAATGGACAAATATGGGGCGCACCATGATTAAAGGCATTTTAAACTCAGCTAATCGTTTATTGCCAGATGACCAATCGCCTGCTGCACAACAAGCGCGTCGTATTACTAGCCTGCAAGAGCTTGATGGGATTGAGTTTGTTGCACAAATTGGTGTGCAAAAAGATCGTGATGATGAACCACGTAATACGATCCGAATGGCAATAACACCAGAACATAAAGACTATGCTGCAGTTATGAATGGCTTGTCATCTGCTCCAGTAGCTCAACATCAACAAGCGACGCCTACACACTATTCCGCTCCACAATCGCAGACGGCTTCGGCGAATCCCGCAGGCCTACCCGCCTGGGCAAAGTAATCTAAAAAAGGACTTTTACATGATTTTACGCAATCGACAAAAACGTTTTGTCGAGCGGAGCCTGTCTGCGCTCGATGAATACGGCAATACATTAGGCGTGGCACCCACTGGGTGTCACGCCCCCGGCACCCCCATTTTATTGCGCAGCGGTCACACGAAATTAGTGGAGGACATTCGTGTCGGTGATCGATTAATGGGGCCAGATAGTCAACCTCGAACCGTATTGGAATTACACCGTGGACAGGATGAGATGTTTGAGGTTCGTCCTAAATTTGGTGCCCCCTTTGTCGTTAATGAAGGACACATTCTGTCACTGGC
Source organism: uncultured Pseudomonadales bacterium (assembly GCA_947487765.1). GTDB lineage: Bacteria > Pseudomonadota > Gammaproteobacteria > Pseudomonadales > Cellvibrionaceae > CANLBN01. The sequence goes on from CANKXO010000006.1 coordinate 234,669, forward strand.
GAATGGCCAAGATGTGATTAATCTCAGTGTGGGTGCCTATTTCCAAAAACGTCCTGCATTTAAACGACTTTATAAACTTTATCGTGCAGGCGTTGATTTTCCATTACGAGCACCAACGGAGATTGATTCCTATGTGATGGGGCTGTTGATCAGTGACCGATGTTTACTGTCGGGGCCATCGATTATTACGGATGAATATAAACTCGCGTCACGATATCAGCGTCAGGCATTGTTGGCAGGTTTGATCGACATGGATGGTCAAGTATCCGGCCGTTCTATCGTTTTTTATAACGCATCGAATACGCTCATTAACGACATTGCTTTTGTGGCCAGAAGTCTGGGTTTTTTAGCCGAAACTAAATGGCAGCGTATCAGTGGTTCCCTAGAATTTATCGTCACAATTAGCGGGGATTTTCGTTTGCTTCCCGTCCGTCAATCTGAAAAAAAACCAGCGTTTCAAATTTATAGAAAAAATTCATTAAGAACTGATTTTACCGTTCGCCCAGTGGGCAAGGGTGACTATATGGGTTTTTCTGTGGATAAGGATCACTTGTATCTGATGGGCGATTTTACCGTTACGCATAACAGCCATATTCTAAAAGGGAGGAAGCCTCAATGGGGATGATAGGAAAAAACGTAGGGCGATTAACTATAAAGTCTCATAGCCATACTGACAAAGAAAGATATTGGTGTTGTGAATGTGAGTGTGGAAAGCAGTCAGTGCATAGCACTCGACGACTGAATGAAGCAATGAAGCTCGGCAGTAACATCGGTTGTGAATGCTTCCGATTAGCCACGTTAAAAAAAGCAATAGTCGCTGCGACAAAAGCAAATACTCGTCATGGCCTATGCCATTCAAAGCTGCATTATATGTACGACAATATGGTGAAGCGATGTTATACGCCCTCCGCAAACCGTTATGACCGATATGGTGGTCGTGGTATTACCGTGTGTGATGAATGGAAAAATAACCGTTCCTCGTTTTATGAATGGGCTTTATCCAATAAGTGGCGAGAAGGACTATCTCTGGATCGCATTGACATTGATGGTCATTATTGTCCTGACAATTGTCGTTTTATTCCATTGGCTCAACAAGCGAATAATACGTCAAGAAATCGATTTTTAGAATGGCAGGGTAAGCGACAGACAGTTGCTGAGTGGGCGCGGGAATTGAACATTAACGCGGGTGCGTTACAACACCGAGTTGATCGTGGTTGGAGTCTGGAACGGATATTTACACAACCGTATCGGGGGCGTGGAGAATGACTATTTTACGTCGCCGACAAACACACTTTGTTGAACGCAGTATTTCTGCGCTTAATGAACACAGTAATACATTAGCCATTGCTGCCACTGGGTTTGGAAAAACTGTGTGTTTATCCGCAGTTGTGAATAAACAGCTCCATAACACAGATAAAAAAGCCTGTGTGCTTGCGCATCGAGACGAGCTTATTTTTCAAAATCAACACACGTTTCGTCGATTTTCTTCAAATGATGCCTGTCCTCTTTCCACATCATTGATTAATGCCCAGGAGAAATCCTGGGCAGGGCAGGTGACCTTTGCCATGGTGCCGAGTCTTTCACGAGATTCTCAGTTAAGGCAGATGCCAGCATTAGATCTATTAGTCATTGATGAAGCCCATCATGCGATTGCTTCCAGCTATGTACGTATTGTTGATCAGGCAAAAGCACTGAACCCCAATGTTCGGCTTTATGGTGTGACGGCATCGCCCATGCGAGGTGATGGCAAAGGACTGCGCCCATTGTTTTCGAATATTGCAGATCAAGTCAAGATGAGTGAAGTGATACGCGATGGGCATTTAGTTCCTCCCCGTACCTTTGTGGTTGATGTCGGCACACAAGAAGAGTTGTCACAGATCAAGCAAACGACACAGGATTTTGATATGTCGGCTGTGGCTGACATCATGGATAAAGACAACATTAATGATGCTGTTGTTAGGCATTGGCAGGAAAAAGCGGGTGATCGTAAAACGATTGTTTTTTGTTCAACGGTCAACCATGCCCATCATGTATGCCAGCATTTTATCAGTGCAAACATCAACGCTGCCGTTATTCATGGTGGGCTGTCAACTGAGGAAAGAAAATCATTACTGAGTGAATTTGATCATGGTGATTTACAAGTTCTTCTTAATTGTTTTGTTTTGACGGAAGGGTTTGATAGTCAGCCTGTCAGCTGTGTTGTTCTTCTTCGGCCTAGTTCACAACAGTCGACCTATATCCAATGTGTTGGTCGAGGTTTACGAACCGTTGATCCTCAACGCTACCCTGGTGTGGTTAAACGCGATTGTATTGTCCTGGACTTTGGTACGAGCACACTGCTACATGGTTCATTAGAGCAAGCAGTGAGCCTTGAGGGCCTTTCTGGAGGCCGTGGCGATGCCCCCAAAAAAGCCTGTCCCTCATGTAAAGCCATGTTACCGGCAGCGACGCACTCATGTTCTCTGTGTGGTTATGTTTGGAAAAGTGAGAAAGAAGAACAAGACCGTAGTGAGGCATCGGTCGATTTTGTGATGACGGAAGTCGACCTTTTAAATCAATCCTTATTCCAATGGTGTGATCTTTTTAGTGATGAAACGGCTTATTTGGCAACGGGGTTCGATGCCTGGGCGGGTTTCTTTTACTTAAACGGTCAATGGTATTCAGTCGGCGGCTTAAAAAAAGTGCCTACAAAGGTGTTAGCTGTCGGAGAAAAGTTGGTGTGTTTAGCAGCGGCTGATGATTGGTTAAACGAACATGAAACCGAAAAAGCAGCGGTAAAATCAAAGCGGTGGCTCCACCAAGCGGCCACTCAACAGCAACTGCAGTTCTTATCAAAACGGTATCGACACGATCACTCATTAACGCGTTATCACGCGTCGTGTTTGCTTGCCTTCAAATTTAATAAGCGAGATATCCATTCAACAATATTTAGAGAAGCTGGGGTTCAGGCTGCTTAATCATTATGGCACTTTGTGCAATTTGCAATAAACAATCGCGAGGGTTTGGATTTAAACCACCCACACAGCGAGTCGATTTTTTAGGGGCTGTAGCACAGCCAGAAAGATTGCCTAACATGGCTCAGAAGCGTTTTTGCTCCATGAGCTGTCAGGCTATTTTTTATGAATTATTCATACAGGGGGTTTCAGTGAATAAAACAGATATAGAGATAAAAGCAGAGCAATCAGTGCTCATGCCACTAGGTGATTATGTTGCCAGTATTGGTTTAGACGTACCACTAGCTGCCTATTCAAAAGAACAAATAGAGGGGGTGGTAAGCACAATAGTAACGAGTTACCACAGAGAGCTTCAACGATTAACAAACGATGAGATTCCATTTTAAATGTTAGATTTTAACCACCGCCCAAACCTATCGGAATCACTCACAGATTTAATTGATGAAAGCTTACAACAAAAACGACAGCAACAAATACCACGAGATTATCTAGGGGCGTCTCGGTTGGGGGTGGCTTGTGATCGTGCTCTACAGTATGAATTCTTACATGTGCAGGTTGACCCAGGACGTGAATTTCCCGGCAGAATTCTACGGATTTTTGAAGCCGGTCATGTTTTTGAAGAACTGGCCATTAACTGGTTGCGTAACGCTGGCTTTACTTTGCTGACGGAAAAAGACGATGGTCGGCAGTTTGGTTTTTCCGCAATGAATGGGCGTCTAAAAGGGCACATCGATGGCATCCTACTAGATGGCCCTTCGTCGGTAAAATTAACCTATCCTGCTTTGTGGGAATGTAAATCCCTATCCAATAAATCGTGGAAAGATACAAAGAAACGACAAGTCACCGTATCTAAGCCAGTGTATGCGTCGCAGATGGCAATATACCAAGCGTATATGGAACCGCAGATCAAAGACATTAGCAGTAACCCTGCCATCTTTACCGCAATTAATAAAGATTCTGCGGAGCTATATTTTGAGTCTGTTCCTTTTAATGGTGAATTAGCCCAACGTTCATCGGATCGTGGTGTGCGTGTGATTCAAGCCTGCGATGCTCACGAACTATTGCCGCGTATTAGCAAAGATCCGACGCATTTTGAGTGCAAGTTTTGCGCGTGGCAGGATCGTTGTTGGAATCACCAGCAGTAAATAATCCCACATAATTAATTTTATTAGTGATAACAACGTATGAAAAATATGGCACACGCTTTGTCAATGACACGGCGACAGCTTCGACAATGTATTAAAAAAGGAAAATTACCCAAATTGCTGGATAAACTCTTTGGTAAAGGTCAGTGGTCTTACGATGAGACTGAGCAGTTATGGATTGCACGTGATCAGTTTTATGTGGGTGAAGGTAAAGAATACTACTGCATCAACGCCAATGGCGATTGGTTCAAAGCACGACTACCTGAAGGAGTTTTGCAGTGACCGGTGGGCAATGGTTAGATTTTAACAAGGCTCTGGATAATTCAGAAACGACACCAGCGAATTCAGTGAGCGAAATCAAACGGCAGTTGTTGGATCGCCTTCCTCATGTGTTAGCGCATTTATTTCCCAACGGGATTATTCGTGGCCAGCAATTTTTTATTGGTGATGTAGAGGGCAATACGGGTAAAAGTCTTGTTATTGAACTCGCGGGTGAAAAAGCGGGAATGTGGATTGATTTTTCCACCGGTGAAAGTGGGGATATTCTTGATTTGTGGGCACGAGTGAATCGACGCGATATACGCACCGATTTTGCCGAGATTATTCAATCCGTTGAACTTTGGTTAGGTAATGCAAATACTCAGCCCGTTGTAAAGGCATCACCCTCACAGGCTCCTATCGACGATTTAGGGCCGCGAACCGGGAAGTGGGATTACACTGATGCTGAAGGTAATCTCATTGCTTGCGTCTACCGATACGATCCTCCCGGTGGCAAAGAGTTTCGTCCGTGGGACGTGAAAGCACGTAAAGCGCAGGCACCGACCCCCCGACCTTTGTATAACCAGGTTGGCATTGCGCAAGCCAGCCATGTTGTATTAGTCGAAGGCGAAAAATCTGCGGATGCTTTAATTCAATCCGGTGTCGTGGCCACTACGGCTATGAACGGTGCCAATGCGCCCGTGGATAAAACCGATTGGTTGCCGCTTCAAAATAAGCATGTTGTTATCTGGCCGGATAATGACGAGCCGGGTCGTGAGTATGCGCAGAATGCGAGTGCGGCGATTGCTAACGCTGGTGCGTTATCTGTTGCTATTTTGTCTATTCCCGTCGATAAGCCTGAGAAGTGGGATGCTTACGATGCCGTTGTCGATGGCATCAATCCGACCGATTTTATTGCCCAGTGTTATCAGCCATTTAAACCGCCATCATTGGAAGCATTCTCATTAGGCGAGTTGTTAGATGATGATTCGCCAATACCTGATGACCTAATCGAACCTCGAGTACTCACTCCCGGCGGCATGGTGGTCTTTGGGGGTGCGGCGAAAGTTGGGAAGTCCGATTTCCTTCTATCATGGCTGACCCACATGGCGGCAGGCGAGCCGTTTTTGGGATTAAAACCGACACGTCGACTACGCACTTTCTATCTACAAGCGGAGGTGCAATACCACTATCTGCGCGAGCGTTTGCAGTCCATGAATTTGCCAGAGGTTATGTTGTGGCGAGCCTCAGAAAATTTATTTATCACTCCCCAACTCCGCTTGATACTCAATGATGAAGGTATGGCCTTAGTTATTGATGCACTTAAGAAAGTGTCAGAAGCCGAGCCGTTGGATGTGATTGTTATTGATCCCTTACGTAATTTGTTCGATGGGGGTGAGGAGGGTGCCAGTGAGAATGACAACCAAGCCATGCTGTATTTTTTGCGTGAGCGGGTAGAAAAACTGCGTGATGCCATCAATCCCGATGCGGGGATCATCATCGTGCATCACACGAAAAAGATTAATAAAAAGCAACTGATTGAAGACCCATTTTTATCGCTGTCGGGCGCAGGCGCGTTACGCGGCTACTACACAACAGGGATGTTGTTATACAAGCCAGAAGAAAGTGAGTCGGCTCGACGGCTCACTTTTGAGTTACGAAACGGCCCCGGTATTCCCACGAAAACACTGGCTAAAAAGTCCGGTCGTTGGACAGAGTTGGCGCATGAAAGTGAGCGCTTGGTTAACCAAGCTCAAGGAGAAAAGCTGGATGCCGAGCGTATACGCAAGCGTAATGTGATTATCCAGGTGTTATACGATGAAGCACAAGAAGGACGTTTTTATACAGCTAATCAGTTTGCGGAAAAGTTTGAGGGAAAGCATGGATTAGGCGGTATCCGAACGATCAATGAACGAATTTCTGTGGGCACCACGAAAGGAGAGATTAAGTTTTTTCGTAACCCGCAAGCCTATCAATTACCGCCCTATGGGCGTAGTCGTTTCGGTTATCTCTGTACAGAGGGGATGACTATCAAAACCTTTAAGCGCACTTACCCAAAGACCGGAGAGTCATTATTTATAGAGCAACTTGTTAAGCCAACCCATTATAAGTGTCCACAATCGGGGCAATTATTTGAAGAAGGAAACCCCGATATTTGGATTTATCAACAGGGTGAAGTGGATGGGTAAGAGGAGCGTTAAGTTTGCAAATAAGTTTGCAGATAGAACAAAAAACAATCGAATAAGTTTGCAAAATGGCCAATGTCGTGTTGCAAACTTATTTATAAACCTTAATAAAATCAATAAGTTATGGATTTTTAAGTTTGCAAAAAATAAGTTTGCAAAAACACTCTGCAAACTGGCTCTAGCCCAGTAACCACGGGGTGTACAGACATTTTATTAAGTTTGCACGCAGACCCCTATATATAAATATATAGAGATACTGGAGGTATCTCTAAATATTTATAGGGGGCAGGGGTCGGCACGTTGTGATGCAAGCGCACGATTTTAACAACTGAAAATGGAGAACGTTCTAGTGGAACAATCAAAACCAAAAAATAATCAACCGACCATTGTGCCAGTGACAAAGATCGGATTGATCAACACATCACCACAAGGTGTCCTGTGCTTGGATCTCGGTACCAAGACCGGATGGGCATTCCAATCGATCAATGGTTTGGTCACCAGTGGCACAGCTGAATTTAAAAATGACCGATGGCAAGGCGGCGGTATGCGGTTCTTAAAATTCAGTCACTTCCTCACGGATTTGTATAACCATCAAAAAATTACAACCGTGTATTTTGAAGAAGTGCGCCGTCATCGCGGGGTTGATGCGGCCCATGTGTATGGTGGACTCATGGCCCACTTAACGGCTTGGTGTGAGTGTCACAACATCGCCTACGAAGGTGTGCCGGTGAAGACAATTAAAAAATTTATCACGGGCAATGGTAATGCGAACAAGCAAAAAGTGATTGATGCGGTGACTCAGCTAGGGCACACCCCCGCTGATGATAATGCGGCTGATGCCTTAGCCATTCTTCACTGGGCGCGAGACAATCGTAAGGTAGGGACAGTGTAATGCGTGACGAATGGACGATTGAAAAAGTCGCAGAGCGATTTGAGGAATGTGCAAGCGTATTGAATCGATTACCGGATAATGATATCTCGGGTTACTCAACCTACTGGCCTGAAATTATTTATACCGAAAAAGAGATCAAGCGACAGCCAGTTAAGACATTACGTTTAAGACCATTGCCTGATGCGATTGATCGTATGGAAGAAACCCTCCAATGGATTTTATACGTGCATGAAGATTGCCGGAAATTGGTTTGGTTACGTGCCTATCGAACACCGTGGCGTGAAATTGCGAGGCAAGTGGGGGTGTCGCCAAGATCAGTTAGGCGATATTGGGATAGGGAGTTAAGCGAAGTAGCGAGGCGTCTCGTAGAGTAACGTAGTCCTGCGTAGCATTGCGTAAAGTGGGGGTGCCACAAATTTCCCGATTTCGTGCATAATGCGCTCCATCATCAAATAAATCTCTGGGCAGCATCGTCAATCCTATAATCCTAACCGCTAAACGTAATCAATCCCCTTTTTAGTCGTGAGCGTGTGAGATAGGTTCGATGTGTTGCTCAGAGAACCATTTTAAATTTAAAAAACATCAACGTCCTGTTGATATATTAAAAATCTAGAGAAAGTGTATGTCTTCCGTTGCTGACAAGTTGCGTGTGTTAGTTGTGGACGGCTATAAAATTATATAGTGGGAGTCTAGTTGTGATTTTATGTTTTATTAATTATATTTTTTCATTTTTTAAAAAACCAAAAACAAAAGAGGTTGTAATGAAAGAAGGAAAATTTGAGATTTTTAAAGATGTGGCGGGAGAATTTCGGTTTCGTCTAAAGGCTGAAAATGGCGAGATTATTTTAGCCAGTGAGGGCTACACGGCAAAAGCCAGTGCGCGCAAAGGCATTGACTCGGTTAAACGTAACGCTCCCTATGACGCCTGTTATGAGCGTAAAAATGCAGAGAATGGACAGCCTATGTTTAACCTCCGAGCACAAAATTATGAAGTGATTGGTACGTCCGAATTGTACGAATCTCTGTCTGGTCGTGAGAATGGTATTGCGAGTGTAAAAGCTAATGCGCCTTGTGCGGTGGTTGTGGATTTGGCGTAGTTATTTGGGTTGGACAAGTTTTTATAAGCTGAAAAATTTGGTGCGTTCCATTGGTTGACTTAGGTAAAAATTTTTTGAAATAGATCTGTTATTTTAGTTAGGTCTGATGCTATCAGTATCATTTGATCCCATAACTGTTTTAGCTTGTTTGTATTTGGTTTTTTCTTTAAAGCCTCTTCCTGGAAATGTTCATGCATGGCGCTTAATGCATAGCTGTTATGCTTTTCAACAATGTCTTTCAACTGATCTAATAATTCTGTTATTGGTTCTAAGTTATTGCCACCTACTGATAATGTATCTGTATGAATATCTCCTCCTGATATTGTGGAGCCAATCACATCGCCGCCAACTTTTACAGTGTTTGAACGGTTGTCAAAAATGTAGGTGTTTTTTTTCATTCTGTTATTTATAGCATCATTTAGTGTAGATTGGACTTCTTCAATAAAATCTCTCTCCGAATTTACAAATAGCTGTTTGTTTGAACCATCATATAAAATATCTAAGGCGTGATCACTTTTTGCAAATAATTGTTTTAAACCAATAAATGTAATTAAGCCGCTTCCTAAAGTGATTAGTGAGCTAATTATATAAATTTTTGTTTCTAGTATTAAGTTTAACTCTAGCGCTAAAAAAATAGGTGTAAGTATTGAAAAAATAAATACAGCTATTGCACCAAATAAAAATTGATCATTAAACCAGCGTTCTTTGGGGATTGGTGTTATATCTGTAGAAGAAATATGTTTTATATAAAAAATCTTAGATCCAAATTTTATTGTTTCTGCTGTTATTTCAATATCATGTTCGTTTTTTTTCATATGATTATATTTTTAAAGTCAGTTTTTGTTAGGTGTCAGAACCCCTCTGGCAGGCCACCACTAGGCAGGTGACGCGGGTGCTGGACAATCAGTAATGATCACGAACATCCTTGTCGATTTGGATATTATCTTATTGGTTGCCTGCTATGTCTGTAGGACATATCTCACATGCAAACGAGAACTAGTTCCGATTTTGTATATCCCCTCTCATATAGAATCTGCGCCGGGAATTGACTAACAGCCAAGAGGGGACATGCATGTCTATTTTCTTAAATTACGAAGGTATCAAGGGTGAAGCATCTGATAGTGGTCATAAAGACTGGGTTGATTTAGAGGACCTTCAGTGGGGTATTTCTCGCTCCATCACTTCTTCCACATCAACACAAGGTGATAGAGAATCATCTAATGCTGTGATAAGCGATTTGATTGTTACTCGAAGAATGGACAGTGCAACTCCGAAATTCTTTATAGAATCTTGCTGTGGTACAGGTAAAGACGTCACAATTCATTTGACAAAAACAGGTACTGGCTCCGGTACTGATACCTACATGGAATATAAGCTAAAAAATGCTCTGATTAGTAACTACAAAGTTATCTCTAATTCGCAAGATATAGAGAGGCCTACAGAGGAAATAAAAATCAGTTTTATTGATATAGACGTTAAATATACGCCATATGATGAAGACGGTAATGCAGAGTCTCCAATCGCTGTTGGTTTTGATACCGCGACTAATACCAAACGTTAATACTCCCAACGATAAGGATGTGTCATGTCTATTAGCTTAAAAGAAAAACTAATTGATCGATTTGAAGGGGTACCTGTTTACGCTATGGGTGAATATCACCCAAAACGTGGCGGTGAAAACCCTAAGTTTGATGATTTTAGCCAGCTTATTTTGGATTTTAAAGACGGTAAATCTGAAGCTATCGATTTATTTAGTAAGGCATTAAATGGTTTATTTAGGCGCTCTTCTATAAACCAGTCTCAGTTTGTTATTGCGACGGTACCCTCCTCGACTAAAGGTAAAAGTCATCAGGGGTTTGAGTCATTAGTAACCGAGCTATCTAAACGTTATAATGTGGTCAATAAATCGCATAACTTGCTTAAACGAACAGCATCTATCGAGCCTGCCCATAAAGGTGGTGATAGGGCAATTAGTAATCATTTAAGTACACTTCAGGTTGTCAGAGGTAATGCGAATATATTTGACTCTCCTGTTGTTCTACTTGATGATGTGACGACAACAGGTAACAGCCTTAAGGCTGGTATTATGAAACTGCAGCGATCACACGCCAAAGTAATTGCTGCAATAGCTCTTGGAAAAACGGTGACATGACATCAATAGGTCTTAACTCTAATATAGTGGAAATTCCTATTAGTGATCCACAATATCCTGAAAGTTTAAGATCAATTATTAACCCTCCTCAGATCCTCTATGCCAAAGGTAACTTAGATCTATTAAGTTATAAACCCGGTGTTTCTATTGTTGGCACAAGGAAAGCAAGTAAGAATGGTATAGAGATAGCCAAGCGCTTGGCTCGTTTTGCTGTAGAGCAAAATCAAGTTGTGGTTAGTGGCTTGGCCTTGGGTATTGATGCCGCTGCACATGAAGGTTGTTTGAATGCTGGGGGTAAAACTATAGCCGTTCTTGCAAGTGGGCTACATATTGCTACCCCCAAAAAAAACGAATACTTAGCTCAAAGAATTTTGGATAGTGGTGGCCTTTGGGTTTCAGAACACCCTGAAGGTGTTAATCCACAGCCTAAATATTTTGTGCCTAGAAATAGAATTCAGGTTGGTTTGTCTACTTGTTCTATTATCGTCGAATCAGAAAAAAGTAGTGGCACTACAACGCACGCCAAGTTTTGTAAACAAGAAAATCATCCGCTTTTTGCTGTGATTCCTGTTGACGGCAACCCTCTGCGATTAGTTTCTTCTGGCCCTGAGATGATGGTTAGAGATTTTGGCGCAAAGCCACTTAAATCAAAACGTGATTATAGTAGTTTGTTAGATGTTTTTAATTAAGAAATGAGAAGCGATTAGTGTTTATATGCTAATCGCTTTTTTTATGTTTGTTATTGGTGACTGTTAGCCGCGCGGCGAATAATATCATTTAGATCTACGTCGCCATTCGATATTGCTTGAAGCTCGTTTGCGCTAAGACTTTCAATTAATCTAAATCTTCGTTGTTCCAATTCTTTTTGTGCATATTCTTTCCAAGAGTCGTTTGTTAATGTTTCTGCTATTGCAGGATTTGATTGGGTGTAGCCTATAAAATAGTTAAATAAGTCTTCTTTGATTTTCTCCAACATTTTTTGTCTCCTTTGTTGTGTTTTGTTGGGATCATTAACGCTTCTATTTAGAAGATAAGCAAGTTCATTTCTGTAAATAAAAATAAAATTCAACTTGATTGATTTTGTGACTGAAGCGTTAATGGAAATAACAAAAAACAACAGGGTGGAAAGTATGGAAAAAAGATACGATGTTAAAGATGATGATAATGTTTATATTGAAAATGTAAGCTTGGATATTGCAGAGACTATATTGGCGCTGTGTTGCAATGAAGAGGTGGATGCCTATTTAACGGAAAGTCAGCCTGTGGAAGCGATGCTGTGTGATAAAAAGTATGTCATTACTGAGACGGAAAGGCTGATTAACCCCGCAGGGCATCACCCCGATGATAGAGTATTTAAGCAAACAAAAATAGCTATCCATTGTGATGAAATACCTAAAGCTCTGCCTAAATGTAATCTTCCACTTTACGCACATGAAATTGAAAAAATTATAAAGCAATGAGTTGATTGATTCGTTGAATGAAGCGTTAATGACTTTACCCAAATAAACTAAAAGGAGAAGAAGTATATGGAAAATCATGAAGAAATTAATGCATCTATCGCTGAATATGTTGCTTCAATGGAAAAGGAAAAACTGGAAAATGTATCCTCGGAAATAAATTGGCGGGAAAAAGCAGAAAAAGAAATAGCTGATAGAAAGAATGTTATATGCGAAGCGTTAAAAGTACATACTAGAGAAGAATTGTTTGATATTTTAGAAATTGCTTTTAATCTGCGTCCACCAAATGAAAGCAATCATTGTGAATTAATGAAAGCTTTCAGTGGTATAGAGCTTGAAGTAATTGCAGGTGGCGAGGTAGATTTATCTACAATCATTAACTCGGCATTATAAAGATAAATTAACAGTTGGACCTTGTTGCGCTAATGAAGTAATAGTGAGTTCATACGATATATTTTTTAGTATAAAAATATGTGCAGCTTGGAAACGGACTGCACACACTTAAGGCGTTTTTTGGCGTCTGTGAGCGGTTTTTATTTTACTTTAGGTGTTCCTTGAAAAAATATTTTAAATCTCTTGATAGTTCTAAAAAATGGGTCCTCTGTGGCTGTTCGCGCCATGCGGGGTACAAAGCCGCCGCGCTTCGCTAGTGACAGTCTAAAATAACGGGTTTGCACCTTTGCGGGTTTGCACCCAATTATTTGTTTTCCAATTTCTTGTGCGTAATGCTGCTGTTTTCTTATTTGAACTCGCATGCAATATGATAAATCCTCATAAGCATATAGTTTTCTACTAACGTTACCTTTTGGTAATCCAATATATTATTTATTTATGCAGACAACCATTGTAGAAGCGGTTGAACACTGGTCTGTTCAACGCTTAATTCCCTATGCTAATAACGCACGAACCCATGATGATAGTCAGGTATCACAAATAGCAGGCTCAATCGCTGAGTTTGGTTTTGTAAACCCAATCCTCGTTGGTGAAGACAATGTGATTATTGCCGGTCATGGCCGTTTAATGGCAGCACAGCAGCTTGGGCTTGAGTCAGTGCCTGTGATTGTATTGTCCCATTTGAATGACGTTCAACGTCGCGCATTAGTGTTGGCAGACAACCGTATCGCTGAATCAGCAGGGTGGGATGAAGAACTATTAAGCCTTGAATTAGGTAGCTTGCATGATCTAGGTTTTGATCTTGATGTTATTGGTTTTTCAGATAGCGAGCTTGATGAGTTAATGCAATTTGATGATCCCGCTAATGACTCTGATGCAGATGCCATCCCCGATGTTGAAGATGTCGTCATAAGTAAAGCCGGTGATCTGTGGCAGCTTGGTGATCATCGACTCTTGTGTGGTGATTCTACCTCTGAAGAGGATGTTCAACGCTTAATGGATGGGCAGTTGGCGGATATGGCCTTCACCGATCCACCGTACAACGTGGATTATGGCAATAACGCAAAAGATAAACTGCGTGGTAAAGATCGACGTATTCTTAATGATAATTTAGGCGATGATTTTTACATCTTCTTAAAAGACGCTTTAACAAACCTGATTAGTGTAACGAAAGGCGCATGTTATGTGGCCATGTCTTCCAGTGAGTTGGACACACTACAAAAAGCCTTTCGAGATGCCGGTGGCAAATGGTCGACTTTCATTATTTGGGCCAAGAATCATTTTACGATGGGACGAGCCGATTACCAGCGTCAGTACGAACCGATTCTTTATGGCTGGAAAGAGGGGAACGAACATTTTTGGTGTGGTGACCGTAATCAAGGCGATGTGTGGTTTGTGAACAAGCCGATCAAAAATGACCTTCATCCAACGATGAAGCCTATCGAGTTGGTTGAGAAGGCTATCCGTAACTCAAGTAAGACTCGTGATGTGGTTCTGGATTTATTTGGGGGGTCGGGTAGTACATTGATTGCCTGTGAGAAGTCAGGCCGGTCAGCCCGTTTAATTGAACTTGATCCCAAGTATGTGGATGTGATTATTCGTCGTTGGCAGGATTACACGGGACAACAAGCGGTGAGATTAAATGATGAAGTTCTATTTGATGAATTAGCTGATGTTAAAGCAGTGGCTTGAGCCGTCACTGCTTGGAAAAGTTGATTAATGTTGGCTTGTTAAGTGTTCATCGAGCCAAATGCCAAACGTTTTCTGGAGAGTTTCTCTTAGCGCCATGCCAACGTCGGAGTCTCCTGTGCCAAAGCGTTCAAATTCAGGTTTTTTAAAATGTGTCATCATATTTTTCCAGAGTGTTCTGGCAGCGTCCCAAAACAATGTCCGTTCGCTATTTTCTGGTAAGTTGATTTTTTGGAGTTCTGTATTAAATAGTGTGGTGAGTTTGAGGTTAGCCATTTCCCATCCCTCAATACAGTATAAATTCCAACATATTGTGTCGAGCTGTTTCATATTTTTTCCTTGGTATGTTGTTTTGTTGACGCTATTAACGCTTCTATAGTAAGCAGAAGCAAGTCATTTATTGTCTATTCGATGGCTGTATTGCTTTATTGTTATTGATAAATTGTTAAGCGATAGACCGCAGCATATTTCATAACATTAAATGGTTAATAATGACTTGCTTCTTCTGTGAATCGAAGCGTTAATGGCTTCAACAAAAACATATTTAGGAGGAAAAATTATGGGTGTATGGTCTTGTCCAAATACTGAAGAAAAAGCGAATCGATTAAATGTGTTGATGCAAGCACCTATTCTACAAGAGAATGCAATGGGTCAATTGTATAAGCTAATGGGTGACGATTGCTTATTTGATAATATTGAATGCCTAGAAGAAGGAGAAGATATTCGCCAATAATTATTGAGGCGCTCAAAGATTGGTTGGGTAGACTCGATGATTTTTTTGAACCTTGGAATGCAAAGGCGATCACTATTTGTAACGAGATCGTTAATAGGGTTTGATTAAAACAATCAGAGTTTTGACTTGGGGGCATTGCGCCCCCTTTTTATTCAGCGACTTCTATAGGGTTCGTTACAATCGCATACCGTCGTAGCTCGCCTTCTTTTTTTGTTGATGTTATGTTGTATTTGAATCGTTTTTTTAAGCTGCCCGAAATAGTGCCCCGTATCGTATGCTTTTTCCAGTCTGTCGCTTCAACAAGTTCATCTAATGTGGCACCGTCTTTATCTTGTAAAAGGGATACAATCGTAGCGAGTTTACTGCCTTTGCGTGGCACTTTTTGTTCGTTAGTTGAGCTGGCGTGTTCAGTTTCTATTTTTGCTGACATGGTTGGTTGCTCGCGACCAATTGCTTCAAAGCCAGAATGATTGATTGTATATAGTCCATTCTCAAAATCAATGAGTTCGCGATTGAGTAAACCATCTAAAACGCGTGGCTTAATGCCATTATTGATATTGCTGGGTAAAGGCTCAATGTTGCCGTCAGGGCGATCAGCAGCGTTTTTTAAAATAGTGGTTTGTGTTTTGGTTAATTTTTTCATAATAGTTCCTTATTGTTGGGGTGGTTTGTAAATGCAAGGTCAATGACTTCATTGAGCAAGGTGTTATAAAAGGCCATGTCGGCACAATGGTTGAAATTGATTTTATTTGAACCAAGTACATCAAAGTGATTAATGATTGTTGTCAGTAAATAATTGATGCTGTTATCGAATTGATCTTTGTATCGATTGAATGCTATTTTTGGCGTTTCATGTTTTATGGGTGCTCCAAGTAAAACGAGTCTACTTCGTCTGGTAGCATAAGCGTCAGTGGCAAAGCAATCCGTAAATTCTGCATATTGAATGCATTCGGATATGTTTCTTAGCCTGATGCCAAGTTTATTAATAATATTGCAGTCGTGAATATCAATGTCTTTTAAATCTAAGCCAAAGTTGTTTTGGCTTAATTCTTGTAATTTCTGTAAGTTATCGTTTATTTCAGATTTTAAGTATGTGTAAGCATTGATTGCGTTAAGGTTAGGCTTCATGTTTATCTCCGTTTGGATGTTGAGTACATGAACGCTTCATTTATTGATAAGTGCAAGTGTTTTGTTGAATTGAATAGGTAGGCGGCTTGCAATACTGTTGTTTGAAAGCGCTAATGGTATTTTTAAAGGAGGTATGTATGAAGTTTGTTTTGGAGGTTGACTACCTTGTTGATCAAGGGTTGAATGTTTTAACGGCCACTCAATGGGTTTTTTGTTCTGTTATCACAGATAACGCCGATTAAGTTAAGCGTCTTTATCTATGCATAAATTTATGGTTTTAATTATGCCTTGAATCGACTCAATCGAATTGTTTATTATTTCCAATTTTTTAACTGGTGTATCATCATCTATTGATTTTAGATCATTTGATATTTTTCTTAACGCCTTTAAGGCTATGTAGTTTTGTGTTGCTTTATTATCCGGCTTGGTCATTATGTCGATCTCTTTTTGGCCTTTGCATTATCAAACCATGGCTATTGCTATTAATCAACTGGTTTTGATTTGAAAGCTTTCACTTATCCTTTATAAAAGCTTGCTTGTGTTCTGAATTGAAGCGTTAATGGTCCTAACAAAACAACACAATATTAGGATCATAAAATGAATTACGAAAAAGCACTAAAAGAAGTTGGTTTTTCTGTGCCAAAAACAAAAAGCGAAGTTATTGGAAAAGCAATACTAGCAAAAGGAATGTTGAATAGTGTTAGGCATGGAACTTTAGAGGCAACGACAAAATGTACTCACGCATGTAGACGGATTGTAGAAGAAGGTGAAAACGCTAAAAAAGCCGATTATGAGATGCCTAATTTGATAACGTTTGGCGCTACTATTGAATCAATAGTAGCATTGAGAGAGAGGTATAAAGACGCTCTAGAAAAATTTGATAAATATGCCGATGACCATTTTGATATTGACCCTGATAATATATCAGAGTATGAAATAGACAGGCTGGTTGATTTACTTTTTAAAATTGAAAAGTATGTATCCTAAAGCTGACATAGAATACGGGTCACAGTGTGGTGGCCCTAACTAAGGCCGATACAATGAGTGATATCAATTTATGCGGGGTTGAAGTGTCGGGTTATCCTGATTGTGATTTTAAAAATGATGATTAGTTAATCATCATTTGTCGTTGTTGAACCAAATAGTCATTAATTACTAGATTAAAAAGTGCTTCATTCTTGGAGTGCTTTCTTTCACTATCTCATTCTTATTTTTAACGAATTTTTTATGGGCGTCTCTATACGAGCTTACAGTCGACACCGTGGCGTGTCTGATACGGCGGTTCACAAAGCCATTCAATCGGGACGAATAACCCTCGAATCTGACGGCACGATCAATATCGAAAAAGCGGATGCAGAGTGGGAAGCGAATACGAATAAAGCGCAACAGCGTTCAAAACAAAAAGCGGTACCGGCGGCTGCATTTGAGGCCGTTGACGAAACGTTACGCGAATCGGGTATGGGAACAGGCAATAGTACGACGTATGTGCAAGCACGTACTGCCAACGAAGTGATTAAAGCGCAAACAGCTCGCGTTAAGTTACAGCAATTGAAAGGTGAGTTAGTGGATCGCAATCAGGCGATTGCCCATGTCTTTCAGTTAGCCCGTGCCGAAAGGGATGCGTGGTTAGGTTGGCCTTCGCGGATCTCTGCACAAATGGCAGCAGAATTGGAGGTGGACCAGCATCGTTTGTATGTCGCACTGGAAACCTATGTGCGTCAACATTTAAAAGAGTTAGGAGAAGTTAAACCTCGCGTGGATTAGTGTAGGAGAGTTCTATGGTTGCGCCCTCAGTTGTGCATTATGAGGGTGTCACGGATATAGCGAACGCATGGTCATCGGGTGTTACACCTGATCCCTTAATGAATGTGTCGGATTGGGCCGATGATTATCGTGTCCTCTCTGCAAAATCAACCGCAGAGCCGGGGCGTTGGCGCACGGATCGCACGCCTTACTTGCGAGAGATTATGGACTGTTTGTCCATTGCCTCGCCCGTCCAGCGTGTCGTTTTTAAAAAAGCGAGTCAGGTCGGTGGATCGGAAGCCGGTTTCAATTGGTTAGGCTATATCATCCATATGGCACCGGGGCCAGTGTTGGCGGTGTCCCCCACGGTGGAGATGGCGAAACGGAGTTCGCGGCAACGTATCGACCCGCTGATTGAAGAATCGTCCGCCTTGCGTGATCGTATTGCGCCAGCCCGTAGTCGTGATTCAGGCAATACCGTTTTATCAAAAGAGTTTTTAGGTGGCGTACTTGTTCTGACGGGAGCGAACAGTGCCGTCGGTTTGCGCTCAATGCCAGCCCGCTACTTATTCCTTGACGAAGTGGATGGCTATCCAGTCGATGTGGATGGCGAAGGCGATCCGATCTTGTTGGCAGAGCGACGTAGTGCAACCTATGCGAAACGTCGAAAGGTGTTTATACCGAGTACGCCCACACAAAAAAGCACATCACGTATTGATCGTGAGTTTGAGGATTCGGATCAACGCTATTACTTTGTGCCATGTCCGCACTGTGGCCATGAGCAAGTGCTGTCGATTACTCAGTTGCGCTGGCGGGAAGGGCAACCTGAAAAAGCAGAGTACCATTGTAGTGGGTGCGAACAGGTCATTGAGGAGCATCACAAAACACACATGTTACTCAAGGGCTATTGGAAGGCCACGGCTGACTATGATGGCATCACACGAGGCTATCACCTTTCATCGTTATATAGCCCATTAGGTTGGTTTTCCTGGGCTGATGTTGCCAAAGTGTGCGAGCAGGCGAAAGCGAATCCCGACTTAATGAAAGGGTTTGTGAATACTGTTCTTGGTGAGTCCTATGAAGAGGAGTTCGACGCTCCCGAATGGGAACGATTATACGAGCGGCGTGAGTCATACCCCATGGGGATGGTGCCTGCTGGTGGTTTGTTCCTAACAGCAGGTGTTGATATACAAAAGGATCGCATCGAATGCGAAATTGTAGCATGGGGTAGACAGAAAGAGAGCTGGTCAGTCGATTATCAAATTCTTGATGGCGATACTTCACAATCAGCGGTTTGGAAAAAATTGGATGCGGTATTAGCTAAAGACTATCTCCATGCGCAGGGCTGCACATTACCGATTCGCGTAATGTGTGTTGATTCTGGGTATGCGACACAGCAAGTATACGATTGGGTGCGCAAGTATCCCCAACCTGTTTGGGGTGCTGCCGGTGCGAGAGCGTCACAGCCACGAACGGTTGTTGCGATTAAAGGGCGTGATACTGAGACAGCATTAATTTTAAGTGTGTCTAAAGCCGATGCTGGCGGAAAGCGGAAAGGACTTCGAGTATGGAACGTCAGTGGCCCAGTCGCGAAGATGGAACTCTATCGATGGCTGAAATTGCCACGTCCAACGGATGAAGCGTTGGCGAGCGGTGAAGGGTACGAGCCTGGAACCTGCCATTTTCCAGAGTACGGTGAGGAATACTTTAAACAGCTCACCGCTGAAAAGCGTGTGGTTCGTTTGAAGAAGGGGTTCCCCAAATCAACCTGGGAAAAAGATCCTACAAGAAACAATGAGTCCCTCGATTGTCGAGTGTATTCACGGGTTGGGGCGAGCATTTATGGGCTAGACCGTTTCAATGAATTGCAATGGAAACGGCTCGACATGTCGCTTGGCTCTAATTCAGTCGCGAGTAAAGCCAATCTAACGTTTACACCGACAACCTCTTCTAAAAACGTAGGGTTGTTTCAGCAGCAACAATCCGTTGTTGCTGACGACCCCTATCTATAAGTGAAAACCAATGAGTCAAACAACATTGTCTATCTTGCGACAACGATTGCAAGAAGCGGAGGATGCATTGCATCGATTGATGCTCGGAGAACTGGAAGTAACTGTGTCGGTTACGGGGTATGGTGCAACTAACTATAACGGTGTGAATCGTCATGAACTGGAAGCGTATATCAGCAAGCTGAAGGCGCAGATAGCTAAACAATCAGGGCGGTCATCTCGCAGGCCGATATTTTTTCGATTTTAATTTTTATAAAAAGGTGAACGAATGGGGGCAATCATAGATATTGATGGTCAGCCATTGGTATCTGACACCGCTCACCGAGCAGCGTCATTAACAGAGCGTGAACTGTCCAGTTGGAACCCTTTAAGTGGTTCACCTGATGCGGATCTTACGGATGAATTACCCACACTCGTTTCGCGGTCTCGTGATTTAGTCCGTAATCACGGAGTAGCTTCAGGCTCTATTCAAACCTTAACAGACAACATTGTTGGTACAGGGCTACGCTTATCGGCAACACCAGACTATAAAGCATTAGGTATTAGTAAAGAATCAGCGCATGAATGGTCGCGTAAAACGGAAGCCTTATGGCGTAGTTGGTCAGAGAGCACTGAGTGTGATGCTGCAAACACATTAACGTTCAGTGGATTGACGACACAAGTGTTTAAAAGTGGATTGGTCAATGGTGAAGCGTTGGCGTTACCGCTTTGGTTACCGAATCGCGGAACAGCATTCGCCACAACCGTTCAATTAATCGAAACAGATCGCCTTGGCAATCCAAACCATTATCGTGACGCTTTACGAATGCATAGTGGTGTTGAAACGGATCGTTATGGGGCACCGACGGCTTATTGGGTCGCTAAAAAGCACCCCGGCGATCAAATGTTGGGTGGGCGTTTATTGGCATCGGATTATGAACGCATTCCGGCCAAGACGCGCTTTGGTCGACGACGTGTAATTCATGTCTATGATAAAGAGCGCACAGGACAAAGTCGCGGCAAACCGGCGCTTACTTCCGTGATGCCAATGTTTAAGATGCTCGACCATTATGAGCGTAGTGAGATGCAGGCAGCGGTTGTTAATGCAATGATTGCCGCGTTTATTGAAACGCCTCTCGATAGCGAATCTATTGGTGAAATGTTTGGGGGGGATTCGGAGAGTTATTTAAAAGCGCGCAAAGAGTGGCAAGTCAAACTCCAAGGTGGGGCGGTGATTCCTGTATTCCCCGGCGATAAAGTCGCACCGTTCACACCGGGAAGGCCCAATGCCGCTTATGGCAAGTTTGTGGAAAATATCCAACGGCATATTGGTAACGGATTAAACCTTCCTTTCGAGCTGGTGATGAAAGATTTTTCTAAAACTAATTATGCTTCCGTTCGAGCCTCACTCATGGAAGCGTGGCGATTTTTTATCGGGCGGCGACAATGGTTGGGGACGTATTGGGCGAAGCCAGTCTATGAATTATGGTTGGAAGAAACGATTAATAAAGGTTTAATTGAAGCCCCCGGCTTTTATCAAAACAAAGCGTTGTGGACACGCTGTAAATGGATCGGGCCGGGGAGAGGCTGGATTGATCCAGTGAAAGAAGCGAAGGCATCTAAAATGCGAATAGATACTGGTTTGTCCACGCTTGAAGATGAGTGTGCGATGCAAGGTTTAGACTGGGAAGAGGTGCTCGAGCAGCGTGCTCGGGAAAAAGCAAAAATTAATGAGCTTGCCTTATCTTTTTGATAAGTTCAATTGTTATTTTCGTTGCGATGCAAATAGTTGATGTGTAGATAACTAAATAAAGAAAAGAGAAGTTTTTTATTGAATTTCTTCTTCGTAGTCATAGATACTTATTTTCTAAATTAATTATTTGTGTTGTGGAGAAGACGTTGATATGAAGTTTTTAGTTGATACCTACAAAAAATCAATGCTTTGCTTTTGGTTTAACCCGATTTTAATGTTGGTTTTATTTGCTTTTTGCTATTTTGAAAAAATAGATGAATCTACGCCTCTTCTAGTCTGGATATCTAGTTTTATAGAATGGAGATACTCTATTGAACCCGTCTATTTAATGCTTTTGACAGGTATTTGGTTTTGTCTTTTGTCACTTATTCTAATAAAGCTTTACCCAAATATTCGGCGATATCAAAAGAATAGGTTGGCGATAAGCTTTGATATTTTTGCTTCTTTGTCGAGTAACATATTAATGTTTTTGTCAGGTTTTTTTGTGGCTTGGACATTTGGGTCACATTTGATTGAATTTATTGAACCCGTTCCCACGCAAGAAATAACTATTTTTTTGTCTGCTTCTTTAGCCATTATCATTCGTTATCTAACGCTCAAGGCAAAACATTCTCTTTTGTTAAGTTAATAAAGTATCAATTTTTAAAGGCTCGAATATGAATATTTGGCAAGTGGCCACCAATGAACTGTGGGCAATGACGGCACCTGCGTTACACACTGTCCTTGATATCGCAGAACGTAAAGTCGGCTTAAACCATGAGTCCATAGAAGCGATTCAAACTCGCGTCGGTCACGAGTTAGATAATACTCATCGAACAACTGTGCGAGATGGTGTGGCGGTCATACCTATAACGGGGCCGCTTTTCCGGTATGCGAATATGTTTACTCGTGTGAGCGGTGCTACCAGTTATGAATTGCTCGCACAAGACTTTACAACCGCATTAGAAAGCGCGGAAGTCCATGCCATTATCTTAACTATTGATTCGCCGGGAGGTGCGGTGAATGGTTGTGCTGAATTAGCACAACTGATTTTTGAGGCGCGAGGTGTAAAACCCATTGTTGCGTATGTCTCGGGCGATGCGGCTTCAGGTGCGTACTGGATTGGTTCTGCGTGTGATGAAATCATTGTTTCTTCTACATCAGGTCTGGGATCAATCGGTGTAGTGGGGATGTATAAGGTGGATAGTGACGATAAAGAAAGCACTATCGAAATTGTGTCATCACAAAGCCCCCACAAACGTTTAGATGTAAAAAAGGATGATGATAGAGCCATCATTCAGTCACGTATTGATGCGCTCGCGTCTGTGTTTGTTGAATCCGTTGCTGTACACAGAAACACTGATGCTGACACTGTGATTGAAAAGTACGGAGGTGGAGATGTCTTCATTGGCGAACACGCTGTTACCCATGGACTCGCCGACCGACTGGGTACATTTGAAAAAACACTTCAAGAATTAACCGATAAAAACCCCGCCACCGAGCGGGGTTTTTTATTGGACTCTTCTTCAAATCATTTAACGACAACAGAGGGCTTGCCAGTGGCAGATAAAGAAAATGATACCGAAAAAATAGAGGCGAATGAATCGATGACATTGGCTGGCTTAAAAGCCAATTACCCTGACTTTGTCACTGCTATTCAAGGTGAAGGGTACGAAGGTGGTGTCAGTGATGGCGTTATCAAAGGTAGCACTGATGAGCGACAACGTATCGGCGCTATTTTGAACTCGGAGTTGGCGATTGGTCGAGAATCATTGGCTCGACACTTTGCATTTGAAACCGCGATGCCAGTGGGAGATGTTTTAGCAGCACTAGAAGCGTCCCCTGCGACTGAGGCCACGGCACCTCAAACCAATCCTACCAGTCATGGTTTTGAACAAGTCATGGCGAGTATTGAAAATCCTGATGTCGATCCGGCAGCAGACGATGAGCCTCAATCGGAGGCGGAACAAGCAACCGCAATTGCACAACGCATTGCGGGTTATCACAAACCCAATCAATAAAAGAGGTGTTTAATGACTCACTGTCAACATGAAAAAGATGAACATATTGAAAAGAAAAATGACGAGAAAAAAGCAGAGGGGAGCTACTTTGATATCTCTGGTATTCCAGTTTTTAACGATGAGGGATCTAGTCCTACCGATAATTTGATCGCCGGTGAATTTCCACAGATTATGCGGCTAGTGACCATCACTGGCGGAGAGCTATTGCCGCGTGGTGCGGTACTAGGCCGAATTCATACTGATTCGGATAGTCATTGCCGCGATGAGGACCGTTACAAATTTTTAAGTGGTCACGATTGTAAAGATGGTTCTACGATGCCTGATGCGATTCTTGCGGAAACCGTGGATGCGCGTTGTGGTGATCAAGAGGCCTATGTGTATCTGGCCGGTGAATTTAACGCATCGGATATTTACATTCCTAAAAATGCATCGATGGAAGACGTGGCGCACATTCTGCGTAAGCGCTCCATTTTTTTACGGCATAACCAAGCGTAATTTTCTTAAGTCTTCATTGCCCCCTACTTAAACGGAAGCATTCGCTTCCGTTTTTTTATTTCTTTTCCCCATTTTTTATTTATATATTCAGGATCGTGCATGGATATTTTTTCTACCCATGTGCTCAACCGTGTCGTTGAGCACTTAGATCGTCCGTCGTCATTTTTGCTCGATATGTTTTTTGGCGATATACAGACGGAAGACAGTGAAGAAATTCACTTCGATATTGATCAATCCAAGCCTCGTCTTGCACCCTTTGTTTCTCCATTAGTGGAAGGGCGAGTTGTGTCGGAAGAAGGCTTTGATACTCGTAGTTTCAAACCGGCTTATGTAAAAGATAAGCGCAGATTCAATCCTAACGCACCCTTAAAGCGCCAAATCGGTGAAACAATTGGCGGTAATTTATCACCGATGAATCGACGTGAAGTGGCATTAAATCGTGCGTTAACGAATCAACTGGATAACCTGACGCGCCGTGAAGAAGTGATGGCTGCAGAGGCACTGTGTTCCGGTAAAGTCACCGTCACCGGTGACAATTTTCCTACGCAAATTGTCGATTTTAAGCGAGCCACCGAACTCACTCAATTGCTCACCGGCGCGATGCGTTGGGGGGAGAAAGGTGTCAATCCACTCGATGATATTGAAGAGTGGGCGGGTCTCGTACAACTGAAATCTGGCGCAGCCGCGAGAACGGTTGTGATGGAGCCAATGGCGTGGAAGTTATTCAAAAATACACCGAACTTACACAAGTTGTTGGATAACCGTCGAGGCTCACGGAGCAATTTAAACCTTGATCCACTTGTTTTCGGGCAAGGCAATGAAAAAGCTCGATTTGTTGGCGCAATTGGTGAGCTGGATGTGTGGGTGTATAACGATGTGTATGTCGATGATCACGGTAAAGACCGTCGTTTGTTACCCGATTATACCGTGATTCTCGCCAGCCAATCGATGGTTGAGGGGGCACGTTGTTATGGTGTCATCCAAGATGAAAAAGCAAATTACCGGGCCGAACGCTATTTTTCAAAATCTTGGCTTCAGGATGATCCAGCCGTCCGTTGGTTATTGTTGCAGTCAGCACCATTGATTGTACCGTATCGTCCGAATGCAACATTTTGCGCAACAGTACGTTAAGGAGGGATAAATCATGATGACGATTATTCCCTTAGTCACGCTAAGTACAGGCGACCCTTTAAGTCCCACACTGATACGGCCCGGAGAAACTTATACGATTGATGATGAGGAAGGACGTTCGTTGATTGAACGTCAATTTGCCATTGCGATAGATGAGCAGCGGACACAATCGTCTTCACAATCAGATCATTTAGATGCGATTGTGGATGCGATTGCGGAATTACCGGAAAGCGCCTATGGCAAAAATGGTAAGCCTGATGTGAAAGCGATTCAAAACATTATTGAGGTCGAGATTACTGCCAGTCAGCGTGATGAAGCCTGGTTAGCGTTTCAAAAGCTGAGTGAAAAATAATGACCGCTCAAGCCCGATTCATGAAAGCCATCAACAGCTTATTTCGGCATCAAGGTACAGATGGTTTTTACCAGAAAACTGGATCTAGAAAGATGCCTGTTCGAGTGATCTTTCGCCAACCAGATCCGTTGTTTGAATTGGGTGACCGACAGATCCTAGTGGATCAATACCGCGTCGATGTGCGTGTATCTGAGTGTGCGTCACCTCGCCGAGGTGATGTTTTTTTTATTCATGAAAAATCGTATTCGGTAGAAGAAGAGCCTCGGCTGGATCAACATCAACTCGTGTGGATTTTAGACGTATTGCCCGTTAAACCGGCGACGAATAATGGCTCAAGATTGCGAGTAAGGTAACGATTAATCATGGTTCAAGTCTCGCTTATCGTATCCCCAAATCTGTCTGATGTTGTTCTATCTATACAAGCAACCGAGCCACAAATTAAACGTGCAGCGGTAAGGGCATTGAATAAAGTTTCCCGTTGGCTGAGATCACAAGTCTCCCGGCAAGTGGCTGATGAATTAAATATTAAAGTGGGAATTGTCCGTAACTCACTATCGCTGATTCGTGCAAGCCGGGGTAGTGTTAATGCCGGGATTGGCATGAGCAGACGACATGGTGTGATTAATGCGATGAATCTTGGAGCCGCACGACAAAATTCACGCGGTGTTCGGGTGGGTCGCCGCCAATACGATCATGCTTTTTTGGCAACGATGCCAACGGGGCACCGTGGTATTTTCAGGCGAACAAGTGATGACCGTTTACCGATCCGCGAGGTTCAAATTGTGATCACAGGGCGAATGGCTACCGTTATGGAACATCTGTCAGACGGTCCGGTTTTGCAACAATTCGATAAGGTATTTCAGAGAGAACTTAATTATATAGTGCGGTCATCATGATTAATGCATTATTCCAAGCAATAGTCGAAACATTGCAAACAGTGCCGGGTATTGAGCAAGTGACAGAAGTGCCCAGGAACATGGAAACCGTTATTTTACCTGCGATTTTTTTAGATCTTGCCGAATTGGCTTATGGTCTAGATGCAGGGACAGAACAGTTGCCACTAGTATCACATTGGGAAGCACGACTAGTGATGTCTGATGAGTTGCCAGACCAAACCGTCTGGGCGCTAGTACAAGCGGTAATGTTAATCTTATTTACAGCGCGCTGGCCTGACTTAGACGTTGGGAAAGTGGAATTAAAACAAGCCACGCCTGATGATTTTTCTCCTGATCTAATAGGACATCGTGTTTGGCTGATTGAGTGGGCACAGCGTTTGCGCGTGGGTGAGAATATTTTTGATGGCGGGGGAGTTGTACCGACAGAGGTTGTGATTCGGTATCAGGGATCAGATGAAACGACAACTTATCAGTTACCCAATCGAAACGAGCAGTCATAAAAATAATCCCTTATGTTTGAATTTGAAATCACCGAATTGAATCGGCGTGTTGCGAATATGGTGCGCCTTGGGCGTGTTGCTGCAATCGATTATGAAGGTAGCATTCCACGAGTACGTGTGCGCATAGAGCCATTAACGACAGCATGGCTACCGCTGTTATCGTTACGAGCGGGGGGAGATAAGCACTGGTGGCCGGTTGAGCTTGATGAGCAAGTATTAGTGTTATCCTCCAGTGGAGAATTAAACCAAGGCGTCGTACTGGGGTCACTGCATCAACAAAATTTTGCAGCACCTGCGAATACAACTGATGTGCATCGTATGACCTATAGTGATGGTGCTGTGATTGAGTATGATCGAGTTGCTCATCGCCTCAGCGCTGTATTGCCTGCTGGTGCGACTACACGATTAATTTCGGATGGCGGTGTGTCTATTGTCGGTGATGTGACTGTGACGGGTAATATTACTGCGTCAGAAGATATCACGGATCATACGCGTTCCATGCAAGCAGATCGTGACATTTATAATAGACACGTTCACCCCGGTGTGAGTACAGGTAAAAGCAGTACAAAAGCTACGGTGCAAACGCAATAGTTTTTCATTGTATTATTATTTTCTATTTATTATTGAATAGGCGTATTAATATTGAGGATTGTCTACACTATTCTCAATATTAAGGGTTTTAAATGAAAAATGATAAGAGCAGTGACGCGTGTAAGGTAAGTGTTGTATCAAAAATAAGATACTTCTTTAAGGTTAATGGTGTTTTGGAAAGACCAATACTGTATTTAATGTTACTTTATGGGTTTGTTTTCACTAACTCTTATTTGTATTCTTATAGTATTCCTTTTCCTATTGAATTTAGCATTTTCCCTTCGATGCTGTTCGTTGTTGGCATTCTATCGTTAGGCTTTATTATTATTTTGTTTGCTTATTTTATGATGATAGGGCTTTTTAGTTATTGGGGTGTTAGTAAAAAATATCATTATTTTGTTAATAACTCTGTCAAGAAAGGTTTTTCTATAAAGCCAAAAAATTATCTTGTTTTTGGTTTTTTTACATACATGATCCCAATATGTGTATTGCTTTTAATGATGCTGTCGGGGTTTTTTGGTGAGAAAAATTTTAATCTTAAAATGACATTGTTTTTATTCTTTCTATTTTTTTATAATGTTATTTATAGCGCTTTTTTCTTTCTCAGGGGAAATATAGTTGAAATAGATAATCGTCGAAGCATAATCGAATTTTCCGGTATTATGTTTGCATTTCAGATTTTAGGTATTGCATCTTTTTCTTTTTTTATAGTAGTTCTGTTTGGACAGTTCAAGCCTCTAACGAATATTCAGTTCTTATACTGCCTGTTAATCTATATGCTTGTTGTAACTTTATCAATGATTCCTCTTCCTGCCGACAAAGAAAGTGATCAAATTAACTTGTATATGTCGAAAGAGGAGTTTGACCTTTGGCTATCTAAGTCGGTACGATACCCTGTTTTGCCTATGTTGCTTTTTTTTGCTGTTCTATGTGGTATGCCATTTGTGGCATCTAAGGTAGGCTCATTGCCAATAAAGCTATTAAACCTCGGACAGAAAAGCGGGGTAACGTTGACGGCAGCGAAAAATCAATGTCATCAATGGCCTGATGAATATATTAAAAAAAGTGAAATCGAAGGCAAGACTAATAATGTTAATTGCAGGACCATTCCATTATTTCTAGTCATTAAGCTGGGTAATCGTGCATATGTACTACCTGATGATAATGTTAAAGCAGCTTCAGTAGTTAGCCTTAATGTTCAAAATGCCAGTATTATTCGTCCAGTAAAATGACCCTTTAGTCTGCAGTAATTTGAAATTTTGGTATGAGTCAATCTATTGTAGAATATATATTTTTAGATATGAAAGTATCAAAAACATTGAGGATGTGAAATGTTATCGCTTGAAGAAAACTATGATGATTGGAAAGAAATTAGGGGAAGAGTTGACTCTCTGGCGAGCGCTATTTTTTTAATTGCGGGTGGCGCATTGACTTTATCTATTACTGTTCTTTTGAATACAAAAACGCCAAATGCCCTAAGCGCTACATTAAAGCCTGAAATAGAGCTTTCATGGTACTTGTTGCTTGGGGCATTAGTTGCTTTTGTACTGCTTAAAGCTCATTTAATTTTACAAGCATTTATGCGCAATGTTATGTCAGCTAAGCGGTTTAATGCTGGGTTGGTTGTTGTTAATACAGTTGGTTGGGTATTAGGCTTGTCTGGGCTTGGCGCATTTTTTATGGGGATGTATTTGTTAGTTAAAGTAGCGGTAGCTATTATTTTCTCTACATAAATAAAACTATGGTTTTCCTAGTCAATATCAAGTAATTACTGTCTCTCCCATTTTTTAATTTGCTTATGACAACAGGCATCAATCAGCTTGACGGTACGCTATTGCTTGATGAAGCACACTTACGTCAATCGATTACCGATATATTAACAACGCCATTGAGCAGTCGTGTGATGCGGCGCAATTACGGTTCGAGGCTCTATGAACTCATTGATGCACCGATGAATCGCCAAACGTCCATCGAATTTACGGTAGCGACGGCTGATGCATTGCTGAATTGGGAACCGCGTATTCGTGTCATTCGTGTGCAGGTTGAATTGGTTGAGCCAGGTAGATATTCGCTGGTCATCGATGCAGAAGTAAAACGTACACAACAACAAATTCGTTTAGACAATATTGAATTAATTTAGCTATGAATCCGTTTAATGCCATTGACTTATCGAAGTTGCCACCACCTTCGATAGTGGAAGTGGTAGATTTTGAGCAGATTGTCGTAGAGATGTTGGCAGATTTCCGTGAGCGTTTACCGGATTACACCAATACCTTAGAAAGTGATCCCGTTTACAAACTATTAGAAGTGGCTGCGTATCGAGAAATGTTGCTGCGCGCACGGATTAATGATGCGAGTCGCGCAGTAATGTTAGCGTATGCACGGCGTAGCGACTTGGATCATTTAGCTGCTTTCTATGGTGTAGAGCGTTTGATTGTTGACAGGGGTGATGACACAGTCATTCCTCCTCGCCCTCCAGTTCTTGAAGATGATGATCGTTTTCGATTACGTGTTCAATTAAGTTTAGAAGGGCACACGACGGCGGGACCAAGAGGGTCGTATCTCTTTCATACGATGACCGCTGATCCACGAGTGAAAGATGTGGATGTTGATAGCCCTTCTCCTGGAGACGTTGTCGTCACAATTTTATCCTCTGAAGGTAACGGTATTCCGACAGACGATATGTTACAGAATGTTGATGCGTATTTGAGTGCAGATGATATTCGCCCGTTGACCGATTTTGTCACTGTACAGGCTGCAACGATAAAGCCGTATCGTATTGTGGCTGAACTCACGTTATTTGAAGGGCCGGACAGTGGCATAGTGCATCGAGCCGCAGTGAATAAAACGAGTGAGTATATCGCAGAGCAACATCGACTGGGTCAAGATGTTGTCGTCTCTGGACTTCACGCAGCGTTACATCGTGAAGGCGTGGAACGTGTGAATCTTATCGAGCCTGCAAACGATATTGTTATCCGTGGTAACGAAGCCCCCTTTAATGAATCCACAGTAATTACTTTACGATGATGTATCCATGGATCGTTTATTACCGTTTAACGCCAGTGACTTAGAGCAGTCACTCGAACAGGTCCACGCTCAACGCATTGAAACGATGCCACTACCCATATCATCCCTATGGCACCCTGAACAATCATCTGAAGCATTATTACCTTGGTTAGCATGGGCATTTTCGGTTGATACGTGGTCGAGTGATTGGCCTGTTGAGAATAAACGTGCGGTGATTCAGGAAAGTGTCTTATTGCATCGGCGTAAAGGGACACTAGCGGCCATGAATCAAATATTGGGTGCGCTTGATGTTGAATTTACACTTGAGGAATGGTTTCAGTATGGTGGGCAACCACACACGTTTCGATTAACCACAAGCGCCTATGACAATTGGCTCAAAGGGACCTTTTTGGATCATCATTTATTTAACCATCTTAAATACGTTGTCGATGCTGTGAAACCTGTACGAAGTCATTACTCAACACAAATAAAAATCTATGCAGAAAATGAAATAGGCTGTGGGCAGTCGTGCAGTCTATTTTCGGTATTGCGGCTAACGTTTAATTTTACGATACAGTTAACAACATCAATAGGTATTGCAGCCGCTGCTTGGTCACCAATACCACTATTGTCACAGCGATTAACGTTGATCAATCCAGCCGCGTTATCGTTATTAAAACCATTGTCGGTTTCAGCACCGAGTCGTCTATCAATCACACCGAGATTAAAGACTCAAGCAATAGTGACGCGACAAGAACTGACGTGTGACCCGGTTACGGTTCACACACAGACGACTTCATCAATGGTGAATGTATTGCACTGCCGCGTTGCACTGTAGTGCCTCTTTTTTATTTTTTTCTTATATACCTACTGGTCTTTGATTATGAATTTAACGCCTTTAATAACGGCTGCGGGTTTGCGTGCGGTGATTAATGCAACGAACGATGGCATTCAAGCCAAAATTGTCAGCATTGCCCTCGGTGATGCCGCTTGGTCGCCGGAACAATCCGCTACCTCTCTAGAAAATGAACGAGCGCGAGTACCTATTACTGGGAGTACTCGTGTTAATCCCACACAAATCCACGTCACCGCGATCGAAGACGGTGAGGTGGAATATTGGGTGCGTGAAATCGGGTTTTATTTAGAGGACGGTACGTTGTTAGCGATATGGAGTCAGCCCGATGTTGATCGTCCACTCGCCTACAAAGCCGCAGCCATTGATTTATTGTTAGGTTTTGATTTGGTGCTTTCTGCATTACCTATCGATAGCATTGTCATTGAAGACACGGGCGGGTTAAACCTCGGCCCTGCAACGGACAGTGTCGCCGGTGTGGTGCGTTTTGCCACGGAAGAGGAAGCTCTGCAGGGGCAACTTAATGATGTCGCGATGTCACCTGCAAGGACAGCAGAATTGTTCGATGAAGTCACCAAGCAGCTAGTGGCGGCAACAGAAGAAGAGCCAGGTCTTGTTCAGTTTGCGACTGACGAAGAAGCGTTGGAGGGTGAGCGGGATGATCGGGTGATGAGTCCTGCAAAAACAGCGTTACTATTTATTCCCGCGACGCGAGAGGAGCGGGGTGTTGTGCGGATGGCAACACCTGAACAAGCATTAGCAGGACTGAATGATCAAGCGGCGATGACGCCACGCATGAGCGTTGCATTGGGTGATGATCGTTACAAACAGCGACTCACATTCGGTGCTGTGCAATTAACGGGATTTATCAATAACTTTGATGAGCTAGTCGATTATACGGTTCCCGCCGGGACAATCATAGTGGGTCTATTGAGTATTCACGACAATCGAACAGAAGACCGGCGCTTTCGAGTGCGCTATCAAAGTATTCATCTGGACTCTGGTCCTAGAATCGTCCGCTAATGTTTTTCAAATTAAAAGGTTTTTACTATGTATTTACTGGTTAACCCAGATATGACAATTAACGTTGCGGATAATCATCCTATAAGCAATGTGTTAAATAGGGAAGGGCTTACATTGATTGAATTTCCCGACAAAAGTCTCGACGATATGGTGGGTGACATTCCACTCGAAGAAGCCATGTGGGATGAGGCGGAACAACAAGTCATTTTCCATCCCTATTTTGCAGTGGGTAGCGCTGAATGGCGTCGACAGCAAGCGAGTATTAAAATCAATCACTATTACCCAGTCTCTAAACAATTAAACCTTTATCGTTCTGGTGATAAAGCGGCAATTAAAACCATGGCCCGGTTTATTGATCGGTGCCGACAGTGGTCAAATGATCTTTCCAGTGATCCATCGCTGATAGCGCATATCACTCCGTAATCCTTTTTATCTTTCTAGCAGTTAGCAAGCTGTTCTTTTTTAATTTTTTACTCTATTTGGTGGAGGGTTCCTTCATGGAATCGTTTTTACATGGTGTGGAAGTTGTCGAGATCGATGACGGCCCACGTCCGATTCGTACCGTACGGTCTGCTGTTATTGGTTTGATTGGTACCGCGCCTGATGCCGACCCCGTGCGGTTTCCATTGCATCAACCGGTGTTGATTGCAGGTCGACGAACAGAAGCGGCGGGATTAGGTAGAACGGGTACGTTGCCTGCGGCTATTGATGATATTTTTGATCAAGCGGGTGCCATGATTGTCATGATCCGCGTACCTGCTGCTTTGCCTGGTGAAACCCAAACGATTCCCAGTGGAATTGATGATGACACGGGACAGTATCTTGGCATCCTTGCGTTTTTAGCGGCAGAAGCGGAAGTTAAAGTTGTACCGCGCATTTTAATTGCGCCGGAGTTTACACAACGTCCTGAAGTGGCTAACGAATTATTAACGGTCGCAGAACGTTTACGGGCGGTTGTCATCGCCGATGGCCCAAACACAAATGATACCGCAGCCATCGATTACCGCGAATTATTCGGCAGTAATCGCTTGTTTATCGTCGACCCTTGGTTACGTGTGTTTGACAATGTCGCCAATGTGGAAGTCATTCGTCCAGCGAGCGGAAGGGTAGCAGGACTCATTGCTAAATCGGATGAAGAAAGAGGCTTCTGGTGGTCGCCGAGTAATCGTGAAATTCGTGGTGTCTTGGGTACCGCTCGCAATATTGACTTTGCATTAGGGGATCGTAATGCTCGTGCGAATTTCTTAAACGAAAATGAAGTCACAACGATTATTCAAAAAGACGGCTTTCGGTTATGGGGAAATAGAACAACAAGCTCAGATCCTAAATGGGCATTTCTGAGTGTGAGGCGAACAGCCGACATTATTAATGAGTCTTTACTGCGTGCCCACATGTGGGCAGTGGATCGTAATATTACGCGCACCTATGTTGACGATGTTCTAGAAGGCGTGAATGCCTACCTGCGACGATTAAGAACCATTGGTGCGATTATTAACGGCAATGCTTATGCTGATCCGGCATTTAATACCCCTGACCAATTATCTCAAGGTCGCATCACAATCGACTTTGATTTTACACCACCGTATCCAGCCGAGCATGTCGTTTTTCGTAGTCACTTAGTCAACGATTACTTAACTGAAGTCTTGCCGGATGTTGCTTAAGGAGGCCACATAAATGTTAGATGATATTTTAAAAAATATGGCCCTCTATGTTGATGGTCGTGGCTATGCGGGCAATGTTGAATCACTCACGTTACCCAAGTTAACAATGAAAACAGAGGAATTCCGCAACGGGGGTATGGATGCCCCCATCGACGTTGAACTCGGTATGGAAAAGTTGGAAGCCGAGTTTACATTGACTCGTTTCGATCGAGATATGTTGGGGTTATTTGGTTTAGCTCAGGGACAAAATGTACCGTTAACGGTACGAGGTGCCATTGAATCGGATAGCGGCGGTATATTGTCTGTGATTGTCAATCTACAAGGCTTTGTCCGTGAGTTAGATTTTGGCGATTGGCAACCGGGAGAAAAAGCAACACTGAAATCCATGGTGTCACTACGCTATTACAAGCTCACACACGGAACCAATGCCGTTCACGAAATCGATATCCCAAACATGGTACGCATTATTAACGGTGTGGATCAATTGGCATTAACCCGCGCCGCACTCGGTATTTAACTCCTTTATTTTTAATAACGCTAAAATGCCTCAGTGTGAAAACGCTGGGGCGTTTTTTTTGAGGTAATCATTGATGGAAACAAAAAAATATACGTGTATTAAACCCACAACACACCGTCACGAAAAGATCAGTGTCGGTGATGAAATGGAACTCACGCCGGAACAGGCAAGACCGTTGCAGCATGGTGGCTTTATCACCTTTGATGAAGAGGCTGCGAAATGTGTTCGCCTCCTTGCCAAGGGTGAAGAGGAGACCGCAGTCGATTCGGAAACCCGTACTGCAACGGATGAAGGAAACGTTGGTGAATCTGATCGTTCGCCATCAACCGACACACAACGATCTTCAACAGCGTTTGTCAGCTACGAAAAAGGAGATTAATTGATGACAACTAAAAATCAATCCATTGAGTTAACGTATCCGATTGACGTTGACGGAATCGATGTACATAAGCTAACACTTCGTCGCCCCAAAGTGCGGGATATGCTCGCGGTGGAAAAATCAGCGCACTCTGATGCGGAAAAAGAAATTCATTTATTTGCGAGTTTATGTGAAGTGCCGCCAGCCAGTCTACATGATTTGGATATGTCAGATTACGCCAAACTGCAACAACACTATCAAACTTTTTTGTCCTAAGCCCTCGTGACGCACGACGTGCTGTCGTGGCATTAGCCAGTCATACCGGCTGGTCCCTCTCTGAACTACTCAACTTCGATGGCCATGAACTGATGGCTTGGCTTGACGTATTGCCGAACGCTAAAGGCTAACCATGACGACGTTTAAAATTGCGGTACAAATTGGTGCTGCGGTGACGGGTGGATTTGCGTCTGCCATCAAAGGCTCAACGTCTCAGTTGAATCAACTGGGCAGCAGCATCAATACGTTGAAGCGCCAGCAGTCCAGCATTAAAAAAGTTGAACTGGGTGAGGCCAGTGTCGGTAAAGCCCGTGTTGCCTATAACGCGGCTGTGGGTGATGTTGTCCGTTTACGTCGGGAAATGGCGAAAACGGGACCACCGAGTCAACAATTATCGCAGTCGTTTGATCGAGCAAAACAAAACGCTGACAGGCTTTCGGCATCGTTAAGTAAAGAACGTGAACGTTTACAGCAAGCGCGACAAGCACTTCGTCAAGCTGGGGTATCAACGGATAATCTTGCTGACGATAATCGTCGACTAGGTCAGTCTGTCGAAACGCTGACAAAACAGTATGGGCGATTAGGGAAAGCGGTTAATGCGCGCAATGTATTAAATCAACAGCGAGCTGAGTTGCGGGGACAATTGTTTGATGCGGCTGCGTTGGGAGCAACGGTTGCTGTACCATTAAAAATCGCCATCGATTTTGAGCAATCTATTGCAAAACTGGGTGCCATTACGGCATCCAGTGACTTGTCTGATGAGGTCAATGCACAAAATCAATCTGCTCTTGAAATCGAAGCGAAACGGCTAGGCCGTGAAACGCAATTCACGGCGAGCCAAACTGCCGATGCCATGACCTTTTTAGGTATGGCTGGTTTTAACCCCGATCAAATTCTCGGTGCGACGGGTGGTGTCCTGAATTTAGCGAAAGCAGCAGGTACCGACCTGTCTGAAACAGCGGATATTTCCTCCAATATCTTGAGTGGTTTTGGTCTTGATGCCACCCAAGATATGGAGCGAGTCGGTGATGTTCTCGCAGCGACATTTACAACAACAAATACCACGTTAAATTCACTCGGTGAAACGATGAAGTTTGTCGCACCGGTGGCGAGGGACGCGGGTGGCAGTGTTGAAGAAGTGGCCGCGATGGTGGGGCTGCTTGGGAATGTCGGTATCCAAGGTTCACGAGCGGGTACAGCGTTACGAGCGACGTTTCTACGTTTATCCGCGCCTACCGGTGGTGCTAAAAAAGCGATTGAATCATTGGGTATTGAAGTCGCTGATTTGGATGGCAACTTACGTCCTGTCCCCGAGTTGCTGAAAGATATTGCGCTTGCAACAAAGGGTATAGGGTCGGTGCAACGAACCAGCTTGATTAAAACCATCTTTGGTGAAGAGGCGGCGTCAGGTGTTAGTGAATTATTAAATCAGTCTGGGCTGAGTCAATTCGATGCGGCTGTTGCAAATGCGGCCAATGGTGGACAAGGCGCGACTGCATTACAAGCAACGTTTGCAAAATTGGAAGCTCCGCTAGGCGCGGCATCAAAACAATTGACGTCGTTAGGGATTCAGGCCCTTAAAACAGATGGCCAGTTGCGCCCGGTACCCGATATTATCCGTGGATTATCTGAAGCAACGGCTCATCTAGGAGAGTCTGCGCGTGATGAATTATTAAGTGATATTTTTGGTCAGGACCAGGCTGTTATTGGTCGTTTGTTGGATCAAGCAAGTACTAATTCGCTCGATGCCGAGTTGATTAAACTGGACAAAGCGAATGGGACTCAAAATCGGATCGCCAAACAGATGGGGGCGACAACGCTAGGCTCTCTGCAGCGATTGGGTAGTGCATTAGAAAGCATCGCGATTAGTGTTGGGAGTTTGTTATTACCCACAATGACAGCCAGTGCAGAATTATTGGCTAAGGTTGCCACTAGTGTATCGGGATTTGCTGATCAGTTCCCATTGCTGACAACGGTGGTTGTGGGAGCAACGGTGGGATTAATCGGACTACGTATTGCAACGATTGCAGGTGCCTTTGCTTATACGTTTATGAAAGGTGCTGTATTGTCATTGCGTACGGCCTATCTTGCCTTAACATCGGGCATGGTTTTGCAAAAAACGACGTTAGTTGCCATGAATATCATTGGTCGTACATCGGCTGTTGTGATGGGGCTTGTTACTGCAGCGCAATGGGCCTGGAATATTGCAATGACAGCCAATCCCATCGGGTTGATCGTCGTAGGTATTGGTGCGTTAATTGGTGCTGGTGTGTTATTGATTAAAAACTGGGATAACGTTAAAACGTTCTTTGCCGGACTATGGAGCGACCTTAAAAAAATGACGGGTGCAGCAGTGGATTGGCTACTTGAAAAAATGGATGTGTTAATGGCACCCTTCACCTTTTTTTTTCAGGCAGGGAAAACGGTTGGCAATGCCATTGGCCGTTTCTTCAGTAATGATGAAGAAGCAACTGTATCGGTGGGTAGCACTCTTGGTGATGCGGCAACCGCTGCAACCAATCTGGCGGCACTGGATGGTGTAGAGGCGGCATCGTTAAATCGAACACATCATCAATCCATTGCTATTGATGCGCCAATTACCATCAATGCTTCCCCAGGTATGGATGAAGTGGCCATTGCTCAACAAGTCCGGCGTGAGTTAGAGCAACGCCAAGACCGAACGGGTGCAGATCGTCGAGGACAATTATTTGATGACGCTACATTATAGATATGTTCAACGTCGTTTAAAGCTAAATACTGAGATGATACTGTCAAACCATTTTTTAGTTTGAGGTCTTTGTTTTACTGTTTTTTTATCGCTAGATTTTGGTATGGTCTCATGCTGAATGACTGTGTCGGTGTCTAAGAAATCATCTTCATTAAATATACTGTTTCTTTCTCGATACGCTTGCTCAAACTCTTCTTTGTGTTTTTTATTTTTATCAGTGGGGGCAGAATCTATGAGAGCTTCTTCATTGACCGATTGGAAAAAGCTTTCATGCAGTGTATCGAGAGCTTTCTCAGGCTTGTTTATATTAGGCTCTGTTTGATGAGTAGGGGCTGGTTTCTGTTCATATAAGCCATGGCCCTTATCATAAAATTTTAAGATGCGGCTACTTGTAAGGTAAATTTTTTGATAGTCTTCTTCAATCACTATTCTATTTGTAGCCTGAATATTGGCTGTGCCGAACCAAAATAGGTAAGTGTAGCTTTTAGCGGGCCTTCTTGATTCTACAAAATGTTTAGCTTCCTCAATAGATTTTTTGAAGTTCGATATTTGTGGTTTTTTCCAACGGTTAAAATTCACTTTCAGTGTGATAGGTACATGTGATTTAAACATGTATATTTGGAATTCAACAAAGTTTTTATTTGTATTGGTTTCTGGTAAATTATTATAGTCTACGCAGCAGTAAAAAATATGTGTTCCGCAAGGGTTTTGCGATGGTTGCATATTAGATAAATTTTGTATCACCGTTTCATAACTATAACCGGTACAACCTTGCACCTTAAGTGGGCGTTTGGCGATGCTATTGCCATACTGGATCAATGTGAAAGCAACACTGTCTAATACACTGGACTTCCCTGTTTGCTGTTGAGGTGAACGAGGCGTTCCAGCTTGTATTGTGGTTTGTGTTTGTGTCGTAGCATGATCTGTGCTGTTGAAAATCAGCTCATCAATAATAGGTGATGCTGCATTAAAACTACTGTCTGAGCAGGGATGATTAGGATGAGAAACGATTTTATGATGTTTGTTTCCGATGGTGATTTGACACGCAAAATTATAACCTTTGCATACTTCCTTCGCTTCTTTTGGTTTTCCTACTCGAAAATGACTTTGCTGCTCTCCTCCAAGTGAAGAGGCCGTAAAGTTTGTGCTGCAAAACTTACAAGAGTAATTCCTTTTGTTATGTTTATTGAAGTATTGCTGTTGCTCACGACTCATAGCTACATAAATTTTTTCAATCTCCTTAATGTATTCGAGTTTGCCCGTTGTTTTATTAATTCCCCATTCTCTTTCAGCCATCGTTATTGTCTCGTAATTGATGAATGTTTTATTGAGCTTACAATAATTTTTTTGTGACAGGAGAAATGTCGAATTATTTTGCAATATAGGTAACGCATCTTTTATAAAATGTGAAGTGTTTCGTTCGTAAGTGTGATGCATGTCGTGTTTTAAGCAATTCTAATAAGTGGTGTAAATTATTTTATGAGTGAAGTGCTGATGGCATTAGATGTATTCCGTTTCTCTATGGAAACTGCTGCATACCAAACATTAAAACGCAAAAATGCCTACCGCTGGCCTGCTCAAGCACGGTTAATTGATAGGCCTTCACGACAATTTGTTGGACTGGATGATGAGACGATAGAGCTTAATGGTATTGTTTATCCGAGTTTAGCGGGTGGCCTTGGGCAAATTGAGCAACTAAGAGAGATGTCTGGTCGAGGAATTCCCATGATTTTGGTTGACGGCCTGGGTTTTGTATGGGGGCGTTATGTTGTTTTATCCTTGAATGAAGAACGCTCTTTTTTATTGCCTGATGGTCGACCTCGCAAACAAACGTTTTCTTTGCAACTGAGTCACTATGGAGAAGGGTAATGATCGACTATATCACTCGCGAAGGCGATATGTTGGATCTGATTTGTTTCCGTTACTACGGCGAAAGTCGCGATTATACGGAAGCGGTTAGAGCAGTTAATCCAGATCTTGCAAAGTATGGTCCTATCTTACCCAATGGTGTGCTCGTTCAGTTACCAGAATTACCTGAATTAAACATACAGCAAACAACGATTCGATTATGGGATTGAAATGACGCCAAATTTTTTAATTGTTGCCAACAATGAAGATATAACAGCAGTACTTCGTCGTCGTTTGTTAAGTTTGCGCGTCACAGATGAAGCCGGTACAAAATCCGATACAGTAGAAATTACTTTAGATGACCGGGGTTATCGTTTGCAATGGCCCGCTCATGGGGCCACGTTAGACATATCACTCGGTTACAAAGAAACGGGCTTAAGCCGCATGGGATCATATGTCGTCGATGAAGTTTCTCATAGTGGACCACCGGTCACAATGACGATTCGTGCTAAAGCGGCGGATATGATTGACAGTCTCAAAGCACCAAAAACCCGCCAATGGGAACAACAGTCATTAGGGCAAATGGTTGATCAGATTGCCGGTGAGCATGGATTACAGCCTCGTGTATCTCAACAATTAGATCAAATTGTTATTTCGCATATTGATCAAACCGAAGAGTCCGATTTGCATTTTTTGACTCGTTTAGCTCGACAGTATGATGCGGTTGCCAAACCGGCGAGTGGTTTTTTGCTGTTTGTTGTAAAAGGAGAGACAAAGGCAGCATCGGGTCGCTCTCTATCGTCAGTGAGTATTGTGCCCTCACAAATTTTACAACACAGAATGACACAAGCGGATCGAGGCAAATATTTTTCCGTGAGAACATTTTGGCATGATACGAATAATGCTGATCGTGTTGCCGTTCTTACCGGCACTGGTGAACCGGTTTATACCGTTCGCCAATCCTATCCCGATGCCGCGCAAGCGGCTGATGCCGGTGCTGCAAAGCTGAAAGCCCTACAACGAGGTACCGCGTCTTTATCATTGACGTTAATAGGTAATACGACGGTACAAGCCGAAGGCGAATTAACCGTCTCTGGTTTGCGCGATAACGTCAACGGAACTTGGCTGATTAAACGCGCAGAGCATCAACTGGATGCCAGCCAAGGTTTTTCTACCCGTATCGACGCCGACATTCCTAACACTTAACGCTTCTTTTTTATCAAACCAATCTATTTCTCGTAGTGATTCTCATTGCTGCGTTTATTTTACGTTTATCTTTACTTTACCAGGAGAAAATAATGACTATCAGCATTCATACAACGATTGACATGCCTCAATGCTGCTGTGAGCCACTGTCTATACCAATGGAAACCAAACCATCACAAAAGCGCAACTATCATACTGACCCTGTTAGCGATGACGACATTATCCATTCAGCACTACAAGTGCTGAATGATATGTCGGACGACTGCCCGATTCTGGGTGAGAGTTATTTTGCAATTGGTATCCAAAGTTATCAATGGGATGACGATCAATTTATGGCAACAGGTCCACTAGCGGATCTATACCCTGCTGAACAGCGCAATTTCAAGCACTCAGAAGAATTAACGAAAATTGGATTTCATAATCAGTCAATGGAAAAACCCTCGTGGACAATTTATCGAGATGGTCAATATATTGAGCTACATGCTGCACGAGCAACCAAAGTAGAAGGAGCTACACCAGACGATGCATCTTGGTTATATGTTGAATTGGAGGATAACGATTGGGGTTATAGCGCGATTATTCGTTCACATACTCGTGGCGGGCTTGCGCCTGAACATCCTATCGATACAGCAAGAGTCGGTGTAGGTTATCTGACCATTTATACACTGCTTCATGAGGATAAAAAGTCGAAGGGTTACACAGAACGTGATTAATCATTAAGTCAGTCAATTGGGCAGGTTTTGCTGCCCAATTGTTATATTCATTATTAGTTATATATAGGTATTGTTATGCCGATCAATGACGATTTGCAACCTGTCACTTTAAGCAAAGCTGAGTTGGAGTTGCTGTTAAACCGGGCAGCGGAGAAAGGTGCACAGAAAGCCTTGGCCGATGTTGGTTTGGATGGTGATTATGCGGAGAGTGATATCCGTGATTTGCGTACACTATTGCATTCTATCAATATCGCTAAAAAAACGGCATGGCAAACATTTATTCGTGTTATCACGGCAGCGTTGTTAGCAGCAATGATGGCGGGTGTTGCTATTAAATTAAAATTATTTGGGGGCTAAGAATATGTTAACGTTATTAGGGAGTTTATTGGGTTTTTTTTCAAGCGCGCTACCTGACATCATGTCATTTTTTAGAGAAAAGCAGGATCGTAAGCATGAGTTAGCGATTTTAACGATGCAAATGGATCAGCAAAAGTTAGAGCACAATCAACGTTTGGATGAAATCGACATTCAAGCGGATATTGCACAAAGCAAAGCTGCTTATCAATTTGCCTCGCAGCCGACGAATACCTGGGTTGATGCGTTAAGAGCCTCTGTACGTCCTGTGATTACTTATGCTTTTTTTCTGCTTTTTGCCTTTGTCAAAATTTATTCATTGCAAGTGCTTCTCAATAATGGTTTGCCATTCGATGTTGCTGTTATCCGGTTGTGGGATGCGGAAACCCAAGCACTCTTTGCTGCAGTGATTTCGTTCTGGTTTGGGAGTCGATCACTCTCCAAACGGCGTGGTGAAATTGGTTAAGACTTTATTCGATAATAATATTATAGAGGAGGAACTATGCGATCCGTCACACAAGTGGGTGTCGACATTATTAAAGAGTATGAGGGGTTTAGTTCAACCCCTTATATGTGCCCGGCAAACTATGTAACCGTAGGCTATGGGCATCTCGTATTGCCACATGAGACCCATTTATTTGAAAGTGGTATAACAATGAAGCAGGCAGAATGGTTGTTGCGTATCGATGTGAAAAAGGCTGAACGCGCAGTTTTACGATTAATCAATGTACCTTTGTTAGATAATCAGTTTGATTCATTGGTTTCATTTACCTACAATCTGGGGGCAGGGGCATTGCAACGTTCTACATTACGGCGAGTCATTAATCGTGGAGAACACCATGATGTTGCTCGCCAACTAAATCGCTGGGTGTATGCTGGCGGTAAGAAACTGAAAGGGTTAGTGAGGCGTCGCGTCGCTGAAGGGCTTTTGTATAAGCATGGGGTAGATGTGCTTACACAAAAGGGTAGTTAATCATTCAATCAAGGGCGCATGGTACTCTTGATTGAGTACTTAGCTGGCGAGACAAATTTTTCAAGAAATTTAATGGTAGGGATTAATCAAATCGTACATTTTTTTAGGTTCAGTTTGAACGACTACAGTTAACTATATACTCCAATATTTTTTCTAATAATAAAATTTATAATCCAAAAATCTGGACAATAATCATTATGAATGGGAGGTTTGTGCCTCCTTTTATATTTCCATACCTCTTCCTCTCAAATAGGCTACACCTCGGTTTTGTTTCAGGGTAGCCGTATCAAGCACAAACAATCGTGATTCCCCCGCCTCTAAATATCCCAAATGGGTTGCCGCATTAAAACCATTGACGATACCCTTTCCTTATTCTCCTGCAAGTCAGGCCATGCTTTAGCATTTTGGAAGCTTACAATAATAATACCTAGAAGTTGGCTCAATACACCTATATTTCCCCTAACATATAATATGTAGGGTAGAGTTGTTAATAGACTTTACATCAGAAGGATATCAGTCATCATCGAGTGATATGCTTGTATCGTTGTTCTTGCCTTATTTTTATTACTTGTTTCAGTGTAGTGGTCATTTATTCGTATGCTATTACGGCTTTTTTCCATATAAGCTTTTTTCACATATTGCAGGCCATTCCTAAGTAATCTAATCTGGTCATAGATGCTGACAGTGGATTTATCCGCTTTTATTTCGATTGGATTTGACCAGGTGCCAAATAGTAGACGAATAGTAAAACCTGTGTCAGTGTCTGTCAGTGTTTTAGTATTTACAAAATATCATTTCATTGTGAAATTCCCTTTAAATAACATTCAATCCATTTATTGTGCCGTTTATAGTCTCTGTTGTCTGTAGGATATCTCTCACTTTCTGCTGCTATGAATGAATACAATAAAAATTGATTTGTTCCTTCCAATTCAGTCATACCTTTAATCCAATCATTTTTCATCAATGTCACAAGATCTTGTGATTGCTCAAAATCTAAAAAATCTATACATTGCTGCTCTCTAAGTTTTATTACGTTTAATAAGATATATTATCATTAAGCCAATGATGTATAACGGTTGGATAAGTGGTGTTCACGACGATTGTGCTCTGTTTAATTTGATGATGCAAATAACTAGTGCGCATGTTTTTTATTGAATATTGTAAGTTGTTAGAGGTGTCGTCAAAAACATTATTATGTTGTTTTTTTATGTCAGAATTGCGCAGAGATAAATGAT
This sequence comes from uncultured Pseudomonadales bacterium, assembly GCA_947487765.1. Lineage (GTDB taxonomy): Bacteria > Pseudomonadota > Gammaproteobacteria > Pseudomonadales > Cellvibrionaceae > CANLBN01. The sequence goes on from CANKXO010000006.1 coordinate 278,953, forward strand.
TTTAGGGGTAATGGGTTGCAAGAGTTGATTTTCAATTTGCTTTCCAGCTACCATGCAGCCACTTTTATTTAGGCATACTATTTGATGAAATAAGACTATTTCCTTTTTGGGATGGTCGGCTTAATTTACTTTATATAGAAATTATACTGCTATTTTTTTAGATTCATCATAGATTAAGGGAAATGTAAGTAATCTCTTTGAGTAGTTATTAAATGGATGCTGTTTACAAAAAAACAATGAGCCTTTGTATTGATGAGTAGTGGAATAAGCTTGCCAACCTATGAAGAACTGGACGCTCTTACTAAAAGCCTTGTAGATCTTGATGTTAGTGTTAGTCGGACTATGTCTGAAGTACGAAGAATTCAGAAGTGGCATCATCAAACGCTATCTAATCGCTTTGACGGTATCAACCCAGAGACACTTAAAAGGTATATGCAGCCAAGTTATGAAGGAATGAGGCCTATACATGTTTTGGCTGCCTTTAGTTGGGTTACTATGATTCCAATGACTAGCTTTTTTAAGGGCCTTAAAGTTTTAGAAGCTGACAGGGGAATGGATGGTGATGCACTAGAAGCTATCATTCGCTGTGGGCGTTTATCAGCAAAACGATTTAAATGGCTGTTGGAGATTCTTTGTGATTTTCATCAGCCAAAATCGAAGGAAAAGTATTTGCTTATAGAAGAGAGTATAATTAGCGAATTTGGTTCTTTAGATCTATATGATGATACGGCATTTATGCCCCCAGAAAAACTTAGTATTACACAGTTTGGTGATGATTATTACTATTCTATTGCAAGGGCTCTTAAGGACTTTAGGAGTATTAATCAACTTAATCCTAAGCAAGTAGCTGAAGCTTTGGGACTCTCTATGGATCGGTATTGCTTATTGGAAAATGAGAGTGAAAGCAAACTTAATAAGCCTTTTTCTTTGCATATTGGCATCCGGGTGCGATTGGCTTTTCACTCCCATAGCCATGTTGAGTTTACTAAGTATATGCACGTGTACCCACAATTTCACAAATTAAGAGTGATTCAGCATATTCGCGATACGTTGATTGTTGAGGCACTTAGATATGTGCCTCAACAATGTAAACGATCAGTTATTAATATTATGAATGAAATGGCGTCTCTTTAAACAAAATGACTGCGTGAATTGACTTTAAAACACGCAGCCAAATGAGTTGATGTCATTCAATAACTTGTTACTATGTATCAAGCTACTTTTGAGTCAATATTGATTGTTTTATGGAGTTGAAGTATAGGTTTAGATAAAAGTTTTGCGGTTTCCTCCGGGTATTCTAAATGGATTAAATGGTCTGCGTTTTTGATTATGTCGAATGAGCAGTTTGGTATTTTTTTTGATAGCTCCAATGCGTTTTCCAGTGTAACGTAAGGATCTTTTTCGCCAACACAAATGGCACAAGGTATTTTGATTTCAGAAAGGTCGTATGATGGTTTAAATCCTAGTAGTCTGAGCGTGTTTTCACAAAAAGAAACTAATTGGTTTTCATTGAATTGAGATACTTTGTTTTTTATTTGTCTCACAATGGCTTTTCCCCGTGGTATGTTTTTATCGTCAACAGTAAGGGAGTCAATAAATACACTGGCAAATTGTTTTGGGTTTCTGAGAGAGTCAGATAGCATGAGGATTGTATTTTTTCTTCCTGCTTCAGGTATTCCATCTGATCCACCTGCAATTGATATGGATCGTACATCCGGGTGTATTTTGTACGCTTCAATTGCAATGGCTGTTGCATATGAGAAAACTGCAAGGTGAATAGAATCAATTTTTAAAAACTGAAGTAAGTCAAATAGCATGTATGCTTGATCTTTTATGCAATACCGAGATGTGAGTGGTGGGTTAATGCCCGTGCCAGGTAACTCAATAGTAATAGTATTGATATATTGAGAAAAATATTGAGAAAAATATTCAACATTTTCTATTTGTTGAAGTGCGCCAAGCAAAAAAACACAATATTCTTTAGAGTTGTTTTTTTTGTAAATAGAATATCGATATGGAAGGTTGTTAAGTTGAGTTGTATGTATAGTCATAATATAAGTCTCCGTTATTAATTAAGACTTAATTACTATATACATGTATTATTGGCGAAGAAATCTTGATGGTTTTTTGTCGTTAAAATCATCTTTTATGTGTGTATTATCCTTAAAGTTTGTGTGTCTTATCTGTCTTTTTTTGATTTTTTGGTAGTGGTTTAAAAGTTTTTTGTGATAAGTAATCGATGGTTGTAGTTAAGTCAATAAAAAAACAAACCGAACTCTATGGTTTTCAAAAGCAATTAATTTCTTTATTTTCCCAGTATTAAAATTATCCTTGTGGTTTGTAAATCTACCAATGTTTGATGGCGGCTGAGTGTTTTTTATAAGTCACTGTATTTGTTGGTAGATGGAGTATAAATTGTAGGTTTAGTTTTTTTGTCATGAATTAAAACAAAATGGCTGTGTATATTAATTAGAAAATGCACAGTGTAATAAGTTGATATGTTCTCCTTAATTATTAAAAATTCGCTTTAAATAATTCAGTGCTTGTTTTGCATGAAAATGGAATGTTTGTTATGAGTAATGAGTCGTTATCTAATGAATTTATTCATTCAGAAGTGTTAGCTGAAACCTATGTTGAGGAAGTGAGAGAAATCAGAGCGTTACTTGAACAGGGTAATGTCGATAAAGGGCTTTTATTATTGGAGGAGTTAGAGCAGGCGATGCCGGTAACATTGGCTTGGAATGAATGTGATGATGGCGAGCATATTTTTCACTAAATTGACGATGTGAATAGGATTGGCTTCATGGGTTTATGATAAGGGCAAGAATAGGAGCAAGTGTTAGTGGTGTGCAGTAGACCAGATGAAAATAACTGTATGGTCAACCTTAGGAAAATTAATCGCAATTACTGAATATTATAGGGAGATAATATGTTATCCATTGATACATTGTCTTGGTTTAAAGATAAATTGGATTACCGGCCTTATGTCATTGATCGTTCGGTGCTGGCCAGCCAAGCGACCTCTTACACTGATTTCGTGAAAGGGCTGTTATCAGCAAGTACGATGGAAGATGTGCATGCGTTATGCCAGGCCATTAGTCTGTATTATGGTTATAACTATTTCGGTGTCGGCTTGCTTTACCCTAAAGCCGATCAGCAATTTGTTTGCCATCATGTAGTGGGAAAGGTCTCAGGTTGGACAACATATTATCGGCAACACTTGATGTTTGTTGATCCCTTTTCGGATCACTGTATCAGTCACGCTGTGCCATTGTCTTGGCTAATGAATCATGATGCACAACAAGAGCTTTATGCGGTTTCACCAACAATAGCAGAAGCGTTTTGTGAATTTGGGGTGACCAATGTGTTGTCGATCCCTTATCACATTAACGGTGGCGTGCTGGGATGTTTTCGTTTGATGTGTCTTAATCATCAAGGGTTATCTGAGACCGACATGCAACGAGGCATCGTCGAGCTGCATTCAGTTACCGCTTACCTCATGGCGGCTTTAAGTAAGGTATTGTTAAGTGATGATGCCGTGCATGGCCAAAAGTTTATTGAATTAACCGTTAAGGAACAACAGGTGTTAACGTTGATTGCTAAAGGGTATTCGGCGAATAAAATTGCGATGACGTTACGAATTGCTGAAAATACGGTGCTCACACATACCAAACGTATCTATCGCAAGCTGGGGGTGAATAATCGTCAGCTTGTGATTGTGCGGGCAATGGCATTAGGTTTATTGTAAAAAAATACTATTTTTTTACAAATGTCACAAGATCTTGTGATTGAAAAAGAGTGGGATTTTGCGTTCAATAGCATTAGAGATTCGGATTAAGGAACCGGTAGAGGTGATGGGGTGAGTCATAAATACTATTCGTTTTTATAAAGTAATAATTGGCAATACGCTTATTGTTTTTATCAGCATATACCGAATCATAGTAAGCACCGAAGCACAGGACCGATAGGACATATCACAATGATGAATTATGATTTTTATGGAGAGCACTTGTCAGAAAATTATATCCATACAATATCACTGGCAAGAAAATTATTGGCTGTCGGACGAATTGATGAAACGCTAATCCTGTTGGCAGAATTGGAAGCCTCTATGCAAGTAACATTGGCGATGGGTGATTGTTACGGTGTTGAGGTAATACATTGACTGGATAAGCAAGGGTAGCCAGTGTCTGTGATGCAACTGTAGAGAGTCGTCGAGTAACAGGGTGTTTTTATCAGCAAGGAAAAACGGTGTGGAGCAGTTAGAGGATTGGGATTTTATCAACATGTATCAGCGTCGACAGCAAGCTTGCAATAAACCTCATGCAGTGATTGATTTAGCCTTGTTGCCCTGCTCTGTGAACGATATTGAAAATACGTGGGGTGTTGTTTTTTCGCGTAATACACGTGACGGGCGATGTACCGATAGCGCAGTGATGGGCTTTTTAGGGCGTGATAGCTTTTTGTTAACCAGTGAACATCCTATGCCCTCAATGATGGGGGTTTACGTGCAATGCTCAACATTGCTGGATAAGGCGTATTATCGGTATGTGATACAGGGAGTCATGCAGGTATTGGATCTCTCGTTACGGCAGTTGTGCTGGGTGAATCCTCTGGTGAAAAAAGCGTTCACCGTAAAAGACGATGAGGCATACCACGCACGACGTTGATGTCATTTGATGTCAATAAGTTTGATGTAAATAAGTACGCGCTCAGCGAGCCGATGAAGTAAACACAATGAAAGGGATGTCGTCGAAATGGATATCAGTACAGTATTTGCCAGTAGTGTTTGTGGCCATAAGGCTTGTGTAAAAAACACTGTGTCAACGGTGATCACGTTGCTGCTTAGCATGAGTGTGTTGTGGCCTTCGTTGCTACAAGCGGATGAATATCAAGTGAATATCCATCTTGCCAGTCACCACTTTATTGAACGAGATGATGGTGGTGACTGGAATGAAAAAAATTACGGCTTAGGTCTTCAAAAACGTGTGGGGGCTTATGCGATTGAAGGGGGCGTGTTTAAAAACAGCTACGACGATACGTCGCTGTATGCCACGGTCAATAAAGTCATCGGGTATCGAGCTGTTATTGTGTCAGGATTTGCTGGTATGGCATCCGGTTACCCTGACGAAGTGTCGACCCTACGTGGGCTTCGTTTCATTGGCGGTATCGGTATGACGTATCGCCATATCCGAGTCACAGCGACCCATAAATTTATATCGGTGTCATTGTCGTTTTAATACCGGGAATGTCATTATTTTTTTCGAGGAGAGGTTTACATGTTAAATTATTTTGTGTCGATTTTGGCGACAAAAAGTGACAGTGCTTGGCTTTTGCCTTGAAATTTATACATTCATTTGTTACATTTTGCGCCACTTAGGATATCAATAACCCTATTGCGCGATGTAATGATGTAGTAGCTAATAGGTAGAAAGGACTTCATGGACGACATGACAGAAAAACAACACGCAGATTCCCCTCTAGGTTCCGGCCCACACGCCCTTGCGATTATTGCCCAGCTTCATCAAGTGGCAGCTGATCCCAAACAACTTCTTCATCAATTTTCCAATAAAGATCAAGCCTTCGGTGATACCGAAATTCAGCGCGCGGCCAAAGCTATTGGCTTTAAATCGCGATTAATTCAGTGCGAGCCCAAGGATTTATTGGGCGCAGCATTACCAGCCATTGCCAAAACACACGAGGGCGATTATTTTATTATTGCCAAGGTTCAAGAGGGCACTGAGCCGAATCAAGATAATGGGAATGATCAAGCTGATAACGCAACCGCCTCATCAGCAAACGTACAAAAAATATTAATTCTAAATCCAGGCGAGTCCGCTCCTCAAATTCTGACAAGCGAAGAGTTGTCATCCTTGTGGACGGGCGACGTGATATTGGTCACTAAGCGCACCAAATTATTCGAATCAGTTCGAGAGTTTGATATCTCGTGGTTTATCCCTTCTCTCGTTAAATACCGCAAGTTATTTGGCGATGTGTTACTGGTTTCCTTTTTTCTTCAATTATTTGCACTGATTACGCCCCTATTTTTTCAAGTCGTCATGGACAAAGTCCTAGTGCATCGAGGCTTAACCACACTCGATGTTTTGGCGATTGGCTTCTTTTTTATCGCGGCATTTGATGCACTGTTAGGCGGCGTGCGCAATTATTTATTTAGTCACACCACCAATCGTGTCGATGTTGAACTGGGCGCAAAACTGTTTAATCATTTAACGGCGTTGCCACTATCGTTTTTTTCCTCACGGCAAGTCGGCCAAACAGCGGCACGCGTGCGTGAACTCGATACCATCCGCAACTTTATTACCGGTTCTGCGTTAACCTTATGTATTGACCTGTTCTTTACGTTAATCTTCTTTGGCGTGATGTGGTATTACAGCCCGACATTAACGTTGGTGGTGCTCGCTACGATTCCTATTTATATTTTATTATCAGTCTTTATTACACCTATATTGCGCCATCGCCTCGATGAAAAATTCAAACACAGTGCCGCCAATCAAGCCTTTTTAGTCGAAGCCGTCTCCGGCATTGAAACCATCAAAGCCAGTGCCGTCGAACCCCAAATGCAACAACGTTGGGAAGACCAGATTGCCAACTACGTTAACTCGTCCTTCAGCACACAACACCTCAGCAATATTGCCAACCAAATTGCAGGCTTTGTGAATAAGCTCACCACACTGGGTATTATCTGGTTTGGGGCCCATGCCGTCATGGCGGGTGAGCTTAGTGTGGGGCAGTTAATTGCCTTTAATATGATAGCCGGTCGTGTCAGTGGGCCGATATTAAAACTGGTGCAACTGTGGCAAGACTTCCAACAAGCCGGTATCTCCGTTAAACGCTTGGGCGATATTTTAAATACCCCTCGCGAACCCGGCTTTAACCCCAACCGCAGCACCTTGCCTCAACTCAAAGGGCAAGTGACCTTCGAGCATGTGCGCTTTCGTTATACCCCGTCTGGCCCCACTATTATTGATGATACCTCGTTAGCCGTTGGTGCCGGTGAGGTCATTGGTATTGTCGGTCGCTCTGGCTCGGGTAAAAGTACCCTCACCAAATTAGTTCAGCGGTTTTATATCCCCGAAGGTGGTCGTGTCTTAGTTGACGGGGTTGATTTGGCCGTAGTGGATACCACCTGGCTACGACAAAATATCGGTGTCGTATTGCAAGAAAACTTCTTATTTAACCGCAGTGTGCGCGACAACATTGCCTTGTCTAATCCTGGCCTCCCCATGGAGCGGGTTGTTCACGCGGCTAAGCTGGCCGGTGCTCACGAATTTATCCTGGAAATGCCCGAAGGGTACGATAGCTTGGTGGGTGAACAAGGGGGTAATCTGTCCGGCGGGCAACGTCAGCGCATTGCCATTGCGCGCGCCTTAATTACCAACCCGCGCATTTTGATTTTTGATGAAGCGACCAGTGCGTTGGACTATGAGTCGGAACGCATAATTCAAGAAAATATGGCGTCCATCTGTAAAAACCGCACCGTGTTTATTATTGCCCATCGCCTCAGCACTGTCCGCCACTGTGACCGTATTATTGTGATGGAAAAAGGGCGCATCGTGGAAGAGGGTAACCACGACCAACTATTAGAACTCAATGGTTACTACAACAAATTGCACAGCTATCAAAACCATAGCCCCAGCATACGGCCAGTGACGGCCCAAAAAGCTGCCAGTAAACGGGTAGACAGTACACCACAAGGCGAGGAAGGCTAAGCTATGAAAAAATACCTCTCTCACTTAATAGATGCCTGGCAAAACCGCCACCAAATTGGTGAGCATAAACGCCATACGCAAATGCTGGAATTTGTGCCCGCAGCCTTAGAAATACAAGATAAACCACCATCCCCCTTGGGCCGCAAAATTGCCTATACCTTAATTCTGATGTTTATCATTGCCATCGTATGGGCGTGTCTGGGGCATATTAATATTGTGGCCGTTGCGGAAGGCAAAATTATTCCGAGTGGGCGTATTAAACAAATACAGCCTTTAGATAAAGGCATTGTTAAAACCATCTACGTCAGTGAAGGGCAGGCCGTCAAAGCGGGAGATCCACTGGTCGAGCTGGATCAAACCTTTACCTCTGCTGATCACCTAAAGCTACAGCGCGAACAAGAGTACCTCAGTAACACCCTGATGCGCGAACAACACTTTGTTCAATTGTTGGATGACGCCACATCGAACCATCGATTCAGTCTCACCATTACCAATCCGATCGATCAACAAGCCCAACAGAACTTATTGCAACAGCAGTGGCAGGATTACCAAGCACGCTTGGCGGCACTCAATAGCCAGCGAGACAGCCGTTTAGCCGAGCAACAAGTCAACCGTGCCTTAATCAATAAACTAAAAGGCACACTCCCTTTAATCAGTAAACGTGTTGGCGCGCTCAAAACCTTAATGGATAAAAACTTAGGTGCCGAAGCGCAATACCTTGAACTAGAGCAAGAGCGTGTTGAGCAGCAACAAGACCTCGCTGCAGAAAAAGCCAGAGCCCAACAGATCCAAGCCTCACTGCAAGAAATTGCACACCAAATACAGTCCCTGACCTCCGAACAGCGCTTACAAGCCCTCCAGCGGATTGACCAAACCCAGCAACAACTCATCGCCATTGAGCAAGAGCTCAACAAAGCCCATGCCCTCAATAATAAACAACTCATTACCGCGCCAGTGAATGGCCGAGTGCAACAACTGGAAATCCATACCGTCGGTGGCATTGTCACTCCCGCTCAATTACTAATGAATATTGTGCCTGAACAAGACCACCTCGAAGTGGAAGCCACCCTTGAAAATAAAGACATTGGCTTTGTCAGCGTAGGCCATATTGCGGAGATTAAAGTGAATACCTTCCCCTTTACAAAATACGGCATTGTCGATGCCGAAGTGATTGATATTACCGCCGATGCGATAGAGACAGAAACGCAAGGCTTGGTGTATACCATGCGTTTAAAAATGCAGGCCTCGGAATTGTATGTCGAGAATAGATGGGTGGACCTATTGCCGGGTATGTTAGTGAGTGCAGAAGTGAAAACCGGCAGTCGACGGATTATTGAATACTTTTTAGCGCCATTATTGCGGTATAAGCAGGAGAGTATTCGGGAAAGGTAAACCAAAAAGTATGTTAATTTGATTGATAAATATATTGATGAGATTGAGAAAGAGCTAGAGCTAAAATGAATAGGTTGGTTAAGCCAAGGTGAAAAATAAAAATATCATCTTTTCTTCTAGCTGAAATTAAATAAATAGTGTCTATAACTGAGATGGTCCGTTATTTTAGGGGAACAGGATATGCAGCAAGTCAAATCGTCATTTTTGTCAAAGCAAAACCTCATTCATATCGCATTGAGTATATTTATGTTGGTAATATTTTTTGTTGTTTATATTGGAATTATGCTGATTATACCGCAGTTTGCAGAGACCTCTAGAGCATTCATCTCTGAAGTTCCCACAGCTTCACAATTTCTTTACGATAATTATATGTATTATCCATATTTATTCTATATGGCAAAGATTACTTTCATTTTATACTTTATAAATGTGCTCAGGTCAGGTACTGATACGTCACTATTTAAAAAGATTAGTATCAGTAATTTGGTTGTATGTGTGATAGTGATAGTAACGACATTGATTTCTCTCTATTGGCCAATAATAAAAATGGGTTCTGTAGTATAAAAGTGATATAACAATTTCAAAAGAATTTAAATGTTTGAGTGGTGTTAGAACTTTAGGTGGAGGTGAATAGCATGGCGTTTGTAAATGAATATATTTCTGATGAAGATAGAGAAAAATATAATATTGATGATTTGTATATTAGAGAGAATTCTCGCCTTATAAGGAAAGGGCTTTCAGATAATCATAAGCTTAACTGGACTATAGATAGAGAAAGAGGCTTATATTTAATGAAAGTCAGGGTTGGCAGGGAAGAGCTAAGCAATAGGTCAATATGGATACTTAATTGGCAGGGGCAAGAGATAAAAATTAAAATAGATAGGGCTGATGGAGGGTCGCTTACCTATAGTGATCTGCCATATATCGTAATTTGGAATTTAGTTGATATTGAATTAGTAAATGTAACTGATATCACAAATAAAAAAGTTATTGAGGTGTTGAAAGAAGCTCTTATTGAATATGGCGTTAATGTATATGTTGATAATGCTGTTGTAAAATTTAATTTTTAAAAAATCATGGAGGATGAAAAATGTCATTAACAGCCAATCAAGCGAATAAGTTTTTTGATAGTATGTTTTAGTGAAAAGTTTATCCTATGGCGCAAATGTATTTACCACTTTAGGATTTCTTACTCATGATGAGTGTGATGGCTATATACGAATGAGTGAAGAGATGGAGTACGAGATTGCAGCTATTCAAACTCAAGAAGGTCCTGAAATTATTAAGTCTGTTAGAGATAATGACCGAGTTATTTTCGATGATGCAGAACTTGCAGAGTTCTTTTATAAAAGAGCTAGGTCATTTCTCCCTGAAATTTATGGTAGTGAATGGCAGTTGGTCGGACTAAATGAGCGCTTTAGGTTTTATCGGTACTCCCAAGGTCAATATTTTAAGTGGCATCAAGATGGTACTTATTGTCGTTCTGATGAAGAAATGAGCCAGCTATCTTTTTTAATTTATCTTAATGATGGTTTTGTTGGGGGAGAGACGCAATTTGCATGGGATACCATAAAGCCAGAGGCTGGAATGGTGCTATGGTTCCCTCATCGTATTAGGCATCAAGGAAAGCCTATACAAGCCGGGTGTAAATATATATTAAGAACAGATGTGATGTATCGTAAAATTTTCTAAAAATGGAAATTAATAAATTTTAAAATGGCTAATAATTTTATATTAGGAGAATATTGTGAGTTATGAGTTAGAAAGAATTACTGTAGATGATCAAGAGAAAATACTTAGAGATGCTAGCTATGATCAAAAGAGAGTAAATAACCTTTTAGCTAGAGGAGGACATTTTAATAATGCTTTTGAGTTAACTTGGGCGATTGATAGAGAAAGAGATTGTTATTTATTTACAGCACCGCCTTTGCCTATGACAGCAACAAAAAGATATTACTTTTATTATGAAAAACATTTATACCTTCTTATTATTGATTCAAAAATTACTGATGAAAAATTCTTGTCTACAGGTCATTTTGATGAAGATGTGGATGGTGACGTTTCTCCAGATTTAATAGAAAAAATAAAAGAAGCCTATTTAGTATATGGGCCATCAGGAAAAGGGCAAATATATCGTGAGCCGTTGGATTTGTTAGTAATTAAAAAGGAGGAGAAATAATGCCGGTTAGTTCAGCAACTGCTCTAGTAGAGCTTAATAGTAGGAGAGCAAGTGGAGATTTGCTAAATTTGTCTGAGCTATATAGCTTATTTGATGATGTCTCTGGTGATGTTTTTGGTGCAAACCAAGGTGATACCTATTTGTTATTTAGTGGTTCTCAACTTGATGGTAGCAGCGGAGTTGATTTTGTTAACCAAATGTATGATACCGCTTTGATGAATGGGATTCATGATATAGGTTCATCGGAAATTGGTAAGTTTGTTAGTTCTGATGAGTTTTCTGATGCTCTTGAAGATGCTATATCATTAGACAGGTTTGGCGTAACTATTGACTCGGTCACACCTGCTCAAATTTTAGAAATTAGAAATATACACAGCACATTACTAACAGGATATGATTTAAATGGTAATCGAGTCGAAACAGCTTCTTTCTGGGATTTAGGGTCTGAAAAATTTGTATCTGAAGCAAATGGCAACTTTAGAGTCTTGGCTCCGAATATTATTAGCAATGATAGTGTATTTATTCATAGTGAATTACCAGCATTATTAACTAATCAGAATGTAGGAACAATTGAAGGTATTCCAAGAAATGAATTGAGAAATATCTTTGATCTCCAGGGTGTTGAAGCTGTTAAAAGCTTGATTACTGGAAGGTCTTTTGAGTCGCTTGCAGCCGCAGGTTTAGGAGCCAATATAGTCGCTGAAAACATAACCTCTTACTTTGAATTTACAGCTGATCGCTTTAATGAGGAAGGTTATACAGTAGAACAAATGAATAATATTAATGAAGTATTAGCTAATACTTCTACTGAGACAAAAACTTATTTAACTAGGGCAAAAGATCTTGTCATCGACCTTGCTAGAACAGCTGGATCTGGCTTGGTTCGAGCTCTAGGGCCAGTTGGCATCGGGCTTGGTTACTTTCTTGCTTCGGAAGAAGCAAGTGCGGCGGAAGCATCTGGCAATCATGACGAGGCACGAAGAATCATGAATCGTTGGGCAGCTGAGTCTGCTGGTTCGGAAGTCGGTAGCATTGCTGCCGGAGCAATAGCCGGTATTGGTATAGCTGCTTTAGCAGCTGCAGGTGTTGTAATTGCAGCGCCTTTGGCAGCTGTTATTGTTATAGGATCTGCATTGGCGGGTGGTTATTTTGGTGGGGCCGCTGCGGGTGGTTTTTATGACATTCTTATAGCGATGAGTCCAGAGCAGCAACAAGATATTATTAATCGCCTTGATAAGTTGTTATTTGGAGAATACACAAACTCAACACCAGAATTAATCAATAATACGAATAATGGAAATTTAAATTTTGAAGGTGTTGAGTTTATTACTGTTGATCGTGACACGATTATTGCTAATGCGCATGATGATATTGCCTGGCGCTATGCATTGCGGGAATTAAACCCTTTTATCGTGAGTAATGCTGAATATGATAAGCACAACTCAGATTCAAGCCTTGATTTATATGACCCAAATTCTGATGCGGGCTTCATGACAGATGAATGGATTGTCAATCGTGCTAGCTTTTTAACATTCGAGCGGTTATATAGAAATACAGGAGATACTGATGGCGTTTACGATATGCCTGTGGGTCTACCAGTTCCTATTCCTGGAGATATTCGTTTCATTGATGATGTGAATGATGAGCGTTATGAATTACGTGTGGACGGAGTTGATCTAGGTATTTTGCCAACAAAAATCATTCATTTTGGGGGAGATCAAACTGACACTCTAACAGGAGGAGGTTCTGATGATAGGCTGCATGGTGCTGGAGGAGCTGATTCTCTTAATGGTGGCGAAGGAGATGATTATTTAGAAGGCGGTCATGGTAATGACACCTACCGCTTTGATTACGGTGATGGCGAAGATATTATTGTTGATAACGGTGCAGCTGATGATAGC
>CANKXO010000007.1 GCA_947487765.1 uncultured Pseudomonadales bacterium
GATCCTGTTCCAGACCCAGATCCTGTTCCAGACCCAGATCCTGTTCCAGACCCAGATCCTGTTCCAGACCCAGATCCTGTTCCAGACCCAGATCCGGCACCAACCCCTCCGGCTATCGGTAGTGTATCTGTCAACCCTACTGGTGTGGTTGAGGTAAATGATTTTGTAACTGTTACTGCTGCGGCAACAGATAACTCTAATGAAGCTATTGAGTACCAATTTGAGCAGGCTGGTCAGTCTGGTGCGCCTTGGACGACAACCAACTCAGCATCATTTCAGTTTGCTGCTTCAGGTAATTATTTTATTAATATCCGTGCGCGTAATAGTGGAGGCACTTCGGGCCTTTCTCGTGTACAGGTAAATGTAGTGGATTCGTCCCAAAACTTGTTGTCGGGTAACTACAGTGGTCAGTTGTATTGTGCTCAGGACGACGGAGCCGTATGGGCTGTCAATCCGGATAATGACTCTGTTGTCAGTATTGATGCGAGTAATCTTGGTGTGACCCTTGAGCACTTTGGAGTTGATGATCCTCGCTCTATAGCACTTGCATCTAATGGTAATGTTTGGGTGACTTCATACGGTGGTGACCGTGTTGATGTGTTTGACGGTGCTGGGAATCGCATTCGTCAGCTTGCCACTGGGTATGGAACTGCACCATACGGAATTGTAATGAGTCCTGATGGTAATACGGCATATGCCAGTTTGTACGGTAGTGGTGAGGTTGTTCGATTTAATACTCAGTCTTTGAGAGAGTCTGGTCGTGTTGCTGTAGGTCCAACTCCTCGTGCTTTAGCGCTTACTCCTGATGGCAATCGTTTGTTGGTGACGCGTTTTATCTCTGCTGAGAGTTGGGGTGAGGTATGGGATATCGATACTGTTAGTTGGTCTCTGACTCGCACTATTCGCTTAAATAAGCATCTAGCAGATGATGATATCAATGAAGGTCGAGGTGTGCCTAACTACGTGTCAGCGATTATTGTCAATGGAGAGGGTACTAGAGCGTATCTGGTCGGTAAAAAAGATAATGTAGATCGAGGTCTTCTTAATGGCTTGGGTTTAGATTTGGATGATGATAATAGCGTTCGCACAATGGCAATGACCATTGACCTGCAGTCAGGGCAAGAGTTAAGTGATCGTCGAATCGATTTCGATAATGCTGATTCTCCTTCTTCCTTAGCATTGTCTATTGATGGCTCAATACTATTCGTAGGTTTGCAAGGTATTAATCAAGTCTTTGCGCTCAATGTATCAAATGGGCTGCTGGGTTCTGTGGCTGCTCAAATTGGTGTGGGTCATGCTCCTCAAAGTTTATGTATCGATAATGATAATCGTCGCTTGCATGTTAAAAACTTTACAGACCGCTCTGTTAGTGCGGTAAGTATTGCAGGGGCGCTGATTAATCCGTCGATCACAACAGTGTCTACCGTTAGTAATGAGGTATTGTCGGACTCAATACTTGCAGGTAAGCGCACTTTTTATGATGCTGCTAATGGCCGATTGTCTGAGCAGCTTGAAGGTAAGATGAGTGCTGAGGGTTACATAAGTTGTGCTACGTGCCATATGGATGGTGGTCATGATGGACGCACTTATGACTTTACTGGTCGTGGTGAAGGTATCCGTAATAATATTTCCTTGAAGGGGCGTAATGGTACTCGTTTCGGTAATGTTCACTGGACGGCTAATTTTGATGAAATTCAGGATTTTGAGCATGATATTCGCGGTGCATTTCGTGGTCGTGGTTTTATGACCGATGCAGATTTTGCGAGTACTTCTCCTTTGGGTTCTCCAAAAGCTGGCTTGAGTCAGGAGCTTGATGATATGGCTGCTTATGTGTCCAGCTTGGGTGAGGAGTCTTTGCCTCGCAGTCCTTACCGTGAGGCAAATGGCGATATGACCGCATCAGCATTGAGTGGTCGAGATGTCTTTAATCAAGCTGGTTGTGCAGATTGTCACTCTGGTGAAGGTTTTACTGATGGTTTGGCTCACGATGTTGGAACTCTGCGTAGTTACTCGGGTAATCGTTTGGGTGGTACTATCCCTGGGTTGAAAACGCCTTCTCTTTTAAGTGTGTTTGATTCAGCTCCTTATATGCATGACGGTAGTGCGAAAACATTAGCTGATGTCTTTACTACCGTTGGTGGAACCATTTACCAGGCTGAATCGACAACAGGTAACAGTACAGCAGTTTCTCAGTCTAACTACTCTTATCTCCGTAATGCTGGTGGTGTAAGAGTCGTTGAAACTGATGGTTTTATTGATGTTTCTAATGTTGATGGTGGTGCGGGTGGCGAAGCGCTGGTGCGTATACGATACGGGTCATTGAATGGTGCTGGTGCCATTGGTGTTTGGGTTGTTGGTAGTAATGATGCTGCGCAACTGATTCAGTTGTCTAGTTTGCCTCAGGTTGATGGTCAGGATGTTTCTTTTGAAGAGTCTTCTGCAGTGACAGTTAATTTGGCTGCTGGATCGGGTAATACGATTCGGATCTGGGTAGATAATGTCAGTGTCGGTAACGACTTGATTATTGATGATGTCACAGTGAGTAATGTTGATAATATTTCGGCTGCTGGTTCACATACAGTTGCTCGTAACTTATCTACTGCTGATCGTGCTAATTTAGAGCAGTACTTATTGCAGATTGATCGTTTTGGTAGTACCGAGGGCTCTTCTGATCCTTCCGATAATGGTGGCTCTGGGGGTGGTGGTTCTAACTCTGGTTCTGATTCTTCAGCTAGCAGTGATGGCGGAGGTTCTGTAGGTATTTATTTCTTGGTGCTTATGTTAATGCTGTTTTTGGTTAATTTTTCAACCCCTAAGCTGCTTGGCATTAAAGCTAAGGGTAAGATGCAGTAGGTTAAATAAAGGATTTTGGTGTTTCAAAAGCTGTCTGTTAGGCAGCTTTTTTGTTTGTGGAGCATAAAAGTGTTTGAAATCCTGTGTCAGGGCGTAGGTCATTTGATTGCGGGTTATTTGTTTATAGTGGATTCTTGCCAAGTTTCTCTTGTTTTGCTGACTATATTCTTGACGAATTTATTTCGTATCCGTACAATGCGCCACCCCTGTTTCTAGGGGGAAGGCTGCTATTGCCTTTTATCTATAACAACTGTGTTCGATGCCTTATATATAAAATGGGCTGGGCCAGTATTAACAAATATCTTTGGAGTTTATTTCATGGCAACGATCAACCAATTGGTTCGTAAGCCTAGAAAGCGTAAAGTACAAAAGAGTGACGTACCTGCTTTGCAAGGTAACCCTCAAAAACGCGGTGTTTGCACTCGTGTTTATACTACTACCCCGAAGAAGCCAAACTCAGCTTTGCGTAAGGTTTGCCGTGTGCGCCTTACCAATGGTTTTGAGGTGTCTTCTTATATTGGTGGTGAGGGCCATAACTTGCAAGAGCATAGTGTTGTATTGATTCGTGGCGGTCGTGTAAAAGATTTGCCGGGTGTTCGTTACCACACAGTTCGCGGTAGTTTAGATACTTCTGGTGTCTCTGATCGTAAGCAAGGTCGTTCTAAGTATGGTACTAAGCGTCCTAAGTAATAATAGGGGCGTTTTAGTCGATTGCTGTACTACGTTTTTTTAGATACAACTAAGAGTAAGGCTAAGCAGGTTTAGGTTTGTATTCTCTCATTTGTCGATTTAGACAAATTAAGTATTTACAAATTAAGCGATGTCTTAGAATTAACCTGAAACAGAGGCCGAGGCCAAAAAGAGGCGAAACAAATGCCAAGAAGAAGAGTCGTCGCGAAGCGCGAGATATTACCTGATCCTAAGTTCGGTAATATTACGCTTGCGAAATTTATGAATATTTTGATGGTAAGCGGTAAAAAAGCAGTTGCTGAGCGTATTGTTTATGGTGCTTTAGATATTGTTGGCGAAAAGTCTGGCAAAGATGCACTTGAGCTTTTCGGTGAAGCATTAGAAGCTATTGCGCCATTAGTTGAAGTAAAGGCACGTCGAGTGGGTGGTGCAACATATCAGGTGCCTGTTGAGGTTCGCCCTGCACGTCGTGAAGCGTTAGCAATGCGCTGGTTGGTGGAATACTCGCGTAAGCGTAGTGAAAAATCTATGCCTGCTCGTTTAGCGGGTGAGTTGTTAGATGCAGCTCAAGGCAAGGGTGCAGCAGTTAAGAAGCGTGAAGATGTTCACCGTATGGCAGAGGCTAACAAAGCTTTCTCTCATTATCGTTTTTAATTGTTACGCGATTGTCACAAAAAGGCAGCATTATTTGCTGCCTTTTTGTTATTTTAAGTTACATTTTATTGGAGAACTGTACAGTGGCACGCAAAACGCCTATCACACGCTATCGTAATATAGGTATTGTGGCGCATGTTGATGCGGGTAAAACCACAACAACTGAGCGCGTGTTATTTTATACAGGTCTTTCTCACAAGATTGGTGAGGTTCACGACGGTGCTGCAACCATGGACTGGATGGAGCAAGAGCAAGAGCGTGGGATTACCATCACTTCTGCTGCAACCACTTGTTTTTGGGCGGGTATGCAGCAGCAATTCGACCAACATCGCATTAATATTATTGATACTCCCGGGCACGTTGACTTTACTATTGAAGTGGAGCGTTCATTGCGTGTGCTTGATGGTGCAGTCGTTGTGCTCTGTGGTTCTTCAGGTGTTCAACCACAGACGGAAACGGTTTGGCGGCAAGCCAATAAGTACGAAGTGCCTCGTATGGTGTTCGTTAACAAAATGGATCGTGCTGGCGCTGATTTTGTGAGTGTTGTAGAGCAGTTAAAGGATCGCCTAGGAGCAAATCCTATACCGCTGCAAATGGCGATTGGTTCAGAAGATGAATTTAAAGGTGTTGTCGATCTAATAAAAATGAAGGCAATACTTTGGAATGAAGCTGATCAGGGTATGACATTTGATTATGCTGATATTCCTGAAGATATGCAGGCGACATGTGAGGATATGCGTGAGCAGCTTGTCGAAGCTGCAGCTGAAGCAACTGATGAACTTATGGATAAGTATTTGGAGGGTGAAGAATTAACCGAGGAAGAAATAAAATCGGGTATTCGAATTCGCACATTGTCTAATGAAGTTGTTCCGGTTTTTGGTGGTTCTGCATTTAAAAACAAAGGTGTGCAGGCGGTATTGGATGCAGTAATTGAATATTTGCCTTCTCCGCAAGAAGTAAAGGCCATTGAAGGTACGCTTGATGATGGCGAAACAGTTGCGTCGCGAGAGGCTAATGATGATGCCCCGTTTGCCGCCTTGGCATTTAAGATCGCAACCGACCCTTTTGTGGGCACATTAACTTTCTTTAGGGTTTATTCTGGTAAGTTGGAAAGTGGCACGGCTGTATACAACTCAGTTAAGGGTAAAAAAGAGCGTGTAGGCCGTATGGTGCAGATGCATGCGAATTCTCGAGAAGAGATAAAAGAAGTTTTGGCAGGCGATATTGCCGCAGCTATTGGCTTAAAAGATGTTACCACTGGCGATACTTTATGTTCCGAGGGTGGGAAAATTATTCTTGAAAGGATGGAATTTCCAGAGCCAGTTATTTCTGTTGCAGTGGAGCCAAGATCCCAGGCTGATCAAGAAAAAATGGGTATTGCGCTGGGTAAGCTTGCTCAGGAAGACCCTTCATTCCGTGTTCGGACAGATGAAGAAACCGGCCAAACCATCATTTCGGGAATGGGGGAATTGCACCTCGATATCCTCGTGGATCGTATGCGCCGTGAGTTTAGTGTGGAGGCTAATATAGGTAAGCCGCAAGTAGCCTATCGCGAGCGTATTACAACGACAACTGACATCGAAGGTAAATTTGTTCGTCAGTCTGGTGGTCGTGGTCAATACGGTCATGTCTGGGTTAAATTTGAGCCGGCAGAAGATGCTAATGCTGAAGGGCTTGAGTTTGTGAATGAAGTTGTTGGAGGTGCAGTTCCTAAAGAATATATTCCAGCAGTTGAAAAAGGTATTACCGAGCAAATGAAGAATGGTGTGCTTGCTGGTTACCCATTGTTAGGTTTGAAGGCAACGCTTTACGATGGTTCTTTCCATGATGTTGACTCTAACGAAATGGCGTTTAAAATTGCCGCCTCTATGGCGACTAAGAAGTTGGCATCTGAAGGTGGTGCTCAGTTACTTGAGCCTGTGATGAAGGTTGAGGTTGTTACCCCGGAAGAAAATATGGGTGATGTCGTCGGAGATCTAAATCGCCGCCGTGGCCTGATTCTAGGAATGGAAGAAAATGCATCGGGTAAAGTAGTTGATGCCCAAGTACCTTTGGCTGAAATGTTTGGATATGCAACTGACCTGCGCTCAGCAACCCAGGGGCGGGCAACATTTACGATGGAGTTTGAGAAGTATTCTGAGGCACCGGCGAATGTGGCAGAGCAAATAATTGCTAAAGGCTAAATTGCCAGTAAGTTTTTATTGTTTGCAGTAGTTTTGTAAATTTTATTATTAATCATTGTTTGAAAATGAAAGATATCTTGAAGGGGATATAAAGTGGCGAAAGAAAAGTTTGAACGAAGCAAGCCCCACGTGAATGTGGGCACAATTGGTCACGTTGACCATGGTAAAACCACTCTGACAGCGGCCTTGACTCGCGTATGTTCAGAAGTATGGGGCGGTGCAGCCGTTGCCTTTGACGGTATTGATAATGCACCGGAAGAGCGTGAGCGCGGTATCACCATTGCGACGTCACACGTTGAATACGATTCTCCTGATCGCCACTACGCTCACGTTGACTGTCCAGGTCACGCGGACTACGTGAAAAACATGATTACGGGTGCTGCTCAAATGGACGGCGCTATCTTAGTATGTGGTGCGACTGATGGCCCTATGCCACAAACGCGTGAGCACATCTTGTTGTCTCGTCAGGTTGGCGTTCCTTACATCGTCGTATTTTTAAACAAAGCTGATCTTCTTGCAGAAGATTGTGGTGGTGTTGGTTCAGAAGAATATGACGAAATGCTAGAGCTAGTTGAAATGGAATTGCGTGAGTTGCTAGATACTTATGAATTCCCAGGCGACGACACACCAATCATTGCCGGTTCTGCATTAATGGCACTTAACGGTGAAGACGACAACGAATTAGGTACGTCTGCGGTTAAGAAATTGGTTGAAACCTTGGATGAGTACATCCCTGAGCCAGAGCGTGCGATTGATCAGCCATTCTTGATGCCAATCGAAGACGTATTCTCTATTTCTGGTCGTGGTACGGTTGTTACTGGTCGTGTAGAGCGCGGTATCATCAAAGTGGGTGAAGAAATCGAAATCGTTGGTATTAAAGATACGACGAAAACCACCTGTACCGGTGTTGAAATGTTCCGCAAGTTGCTTGACGAAGGTCGTGCAGGTGAGAACGTTGGTGTTCTATTGCGTGGTACTAAGCGTGAAGAAATCGAGCGTGGTCAAGTATTGTGTGTGCCGGGTTCAGTGAAGCCGCATACTAAATTTGAAGCGGAAGTTTACGTATTGTCAAAAGATGAAGGTGGTCGTCATACGCCATTCTTTAAAGGCTACCGTCCACAGTTTTACTTCCGTACGACGGATGTAACGGGCGCGTGTGAATTACCAGAAGGTGTTGAAATGGTAATGCCTGGCGATAACGTGCAAATGGAAGTGACCTTGATTCATCCGATTGCGATGGAAGATGGTTTGCGCTTTGCGATTCGTGAAGGTGGTCGTACGGTTGGTGCGGGCGTCGTCGCTAAAATTATAGAATAAGGCTTGATATAAGCTGCTGTAAAAAGCTCGTCAGCTGCTGGCGGGCTTTTTTAGGTTGATAGAAACGCGTTTTGTCTAATATTTTGTCAACAAAAATGGCTAGTTGCTGTATACTGCCGCGCAATTTTTACCCATATGCACATGATGGGGTTATCCCAAAAGCATTAATGAACGAGTAATCCAATGACTGACTTATCCCTTTATAGAAATATCGGTATTTTCGCCCACGTTGATGCGGGTAAAACTACTACAACAGAACGTATTCTTAAGCTAACCGGTAAGATCCATAAAACTGGCGAAGTGCATGATGGCGAATCAACCACTGACTTTATGGAGCAAGAGGCTGAGCGCGGTATTACCATTCAATCAGCGGCGGTAAGTTGCTTTTGGGATAATCACCGTTTTAACGTCATCGACACACCGGGGCACGTTGACTTCACTGTTGAGGTTTATCGTTCATTGAAAGTGTTGGATGGTGGTATCGGTGTTTTCTGTGGTTCTGGTGGTGTTGAGCCGCAATCAGAAACTAACTGGCGCTATGCTAACGAATCAGAGGTTGCTCGTGTTATTTTTGTTAACAAGCTTGACCGTATGGGTGCTGATTTCTACCGAGTAGTTGATCAGGTTAAAAAAGTATTGGCAGCTAACCCTCTTGTTATGACGTTGCCAATCGGTATCGAAGAGAATTTTGTTGGTGTTGTTGATGTGTTGACCAAAAAAGCTTATGTGTGGGACGACACTGGTTTGCCAGAGAACTTCAAGGTCGAAGAAGTGCCTGCAGATATGGTTGATAAGGTAAACGAATACCACGAGCTGCTAGTTGAAACTGCTGTTGAGCAGGATGACGACTTAATGATGGCTTATATGGAAGGTGAAGAGCCATCTGTTGAAGATCTTAAGCGTTGTATTCGTGCCGGGACTCGCACTATGGCATTCTTCCCTACTTACTGTGGTTCAGCCTTTAAAAACAAGGGTATTCAGTTGGTATTGGATGCAGTTGTTGACTACCTACCTAGCCCAACGGAAGTGGATCCTCAGCCATTAACAGATGAAGAGGGTACAGAAACTGGTGAGCACGCAATTGTATCGACTGAAGAGCCTCTACGAGCATTGGCGTTCAAAATTATGGATGACCGATTTGGCGCATTAACATTTGTTCGTATTTATTCTGGTCAGTTAAAGAAAGGCGACACTATTCTTAATTCGTTTACGGGCAAAACAGAGCGTGTTGGTCGTATGGTTGAAATGCAGGCGGATGAGCGTAATGAGCTAGATAGTGCTCAAGCAGGCGACATTATCGCTATCGTAGGTATGAAGAATGTGCAAACAGGTCATACGCTGTGTGATGTGAAACATCCTTGTACGCTTGAGGCAATGGTCTTTCCTGAGCCGGTTATCTCTATCGCAGTTGCACCAAAGGATAAGGGTGGCTCTGAGAAGATGGGTATTGCTATCGGTAAGATGGTTGCAGAAGATCCATCATTCCGTGTTGAGACTGACGAAGATTCAGGCGAAACCATTCTTAAAGGTATGGGTGAGCTTCACTTAGATATTAAAGTGGATATTCTTAAGCGTACCTATGGCGTTGATTTGGAGGTGGGGCAGCCTCAGGTTGCTTATCGCGAGACAATTACTCAGGCAATTGAAGATAGCTATACTCACAAAAAGCAATCGGGTGGTTCTGGTCAGTTCGGTAAGATCGATTACCGTATCAAGCCTGGTGAGCCAGGTTCTGGCTTTGCCTTTAACTCTGTTGTTGTGGGTGGTAACGTACCTAAGGAATTTTTCCCTGCAATTGAGAAAGGCTTTAAGGGAATGATGGATGAAGGTGTTCTTGCTGGGTTCCCTGTGCTGGATGTTGAGGTTGAGTTGTTTGATGGTGCTTATCACGCGGTGGATTCGTCTGCGGTTGCGTTTGAGATTGCAGCGAAAGGTGCATTCCGTCAATCAATACCCAAGGCGGGCCCACAGTTAATCGAGCCAATCATGCATGTTGATGTGTTTACTCCAGAAGATCATGTGGGTGATGTAATTGGTGACCTTAATCGTCGTCGTGGCATGATCAAAGATCAAGAGCCTGGTGTTACCGGTGTTCGTGTTAAGGCGGATGTACCTCTTTCGGAAATGTTTGGTTATATCGGCAGCTTGCGTACGATGACCTCTGGTCGTGGTCAGTTCTCTATGGAGTTCTCGCACTATCTGCCATGTCCTAACCAAGTGGCTGAGGAAGTTATCGCGAAAGAAAAAGAAAGAAAAGCAAATAAGTAAGTATTCTTTTCTGAATCTAAAAGCCTCGCAATTGCGGGGCTTTTTTGTAGGTGTTGAAAAAAGCTAAAGTAAGTTGTCCTTTTCTCTAACATAAGATGGTAGCTCGGATATTTCGGGGATTTTTTTGGGTATACCGTCGTCGTCAAGGGCAACAAATTTAAAGTTGCCTTCGGTTACTTTCTCTCTATTGCCTATTCTGTCTCGCCTTACCCAGGCCTCTACATTGATAGTCATGGATGTGTTTCCGACGGCAATGACCTTTGTGTAGACGCCCAGTATGTCGCCTACCTTAACGGGGCGTATAAAACTCATGCTCTCTAATGATACTGTTACCACTCGGCTCTGCGCGCGTTGGCCAGCGCAAATCCCTGCAGCTATATCCATTTGTGATAGAACCCAGCCGCCAAAAATGTCGCCCGATGGGTTGGTGTTGCTATGCATGGCCATGGTGCGTGTAGTTAATGTGCCCAGTGTGTCGTCACTCATTTATTTCCCCCGGTTTGGTCTGTTGTCTATATTATGCAGTATATAAAGGTGTTTGAAATAGTGGGTTGGCATCTTACTATAACGGCGTGATTACTGCTTTTGCTGATTTCGCTTTCTTTGTTTGGCGGTGCGGGTATGTCCTCCTTATGTGGTGTGGGGGAGTTGTTTTGCTTGAGTATATTTGGTTGTCTGGAACTTATTTTAAATAAATCAAATTCAGGCTTGACGCCCCCCTGCCTCATCCCTATAATTGCGCCTCCATTTTACAGGGGTCGGGCAAATATCCCACCAGCTGTAAACGTTCTTTAAGATTTTGGAGTTTGGTTGCAATGCAGAATCAGCGAATTCGTATTCGTTTAAAAGCGTTCGATCACAAGTTGATTGATGCGTCTACACATGAGATTGTCGAGACTGTTCGCCGTACAGGTGCACAAGTGCGTGGTCCGATTCCATTGCCGACTCGCAAGGAGCGATTTACTATTTTGATTTCGCCGCACGTCAATAAAGATGCGCGTGATCAGTATGAGATACGTACCCACAAGCGTTTATTGGATATCGTAGAGCCGACCGAGAAAACTGTTGATGCGCTAATGAAGCTAGACTTAGCTGCTGGCGTTGAAGTTCAGATTTCTTTAGGTTAAAGGTTCAGTCCAATAAGTTAATGCTTGTGGGTTTGTTTTAAGTGAAAGCTTAAAAGCAGCCAAACCCACTTAGATTCGCTAGGCGGATCTAGTGTAACGCTCTGAAATGAGCGGCCATAGCGGGTCCCTTTTCTATGAATAGGTCAAGGGTAAATAGCCCCGTACACTGAGAGGTTAGAAAAATGACGATAGGTCTAGTCGGTCGCAAATGCGGCATGACGCGTATATTCGCAGACGATGGTGCTTCTATCCCGGTTACTGTAATCGAGGTTGAGCCTAATCGTATCACCCAGGTTAAAAACGTAGAAACCGACGGTTATGACGCAGTTCAGGTTACCGTAGGGTCGCGCCGCGCCTCCCGAGTTAATAAGCCCGCAGCCGGTCACTACGCTAAAGCAAATGCTGAAGCGGGTAGAGGTTTGTGGGAATTGCGTGCAAAAGCTAACAATAGCAGCGAAGAAGAGTTTTCAGTTGGTGGTGAACTAACTGTGAGTGCTTTTGAAGCTGGCCAGAAAATCGATATTACTGGCACTTCAAAAGGTAAAGGCTTTGCTGGTGGTGTTAAGCGTTGGAATTTTGCAATGCAAGACGCTACTCATGGTAACTCAATATCTCACCGTGCTCCCGGTTCAATTGGTCAGTGTCAGACGCCAGGTCGTGTCTTTAAAGGTAAGAAGATGGCGGGCCACATGGGTGCTGAAAAAGTGACTGTTCAAAATTTGGAAGTGGTTCGTGTTGATGCCGAGCGCAACTTGTTGTTAATTAAAGGTGCAGTTCCAGGTGCTCCTGGTGGTGATGTGATTGTGCGTCCTGCTGTAAAGTCGTCAGCGAAGGCTTAGGGGGTAAGTGATGGATTTAAATATTACAACGCCTAAAGGCGCTAGTGGCACAGTAAGTGTCTCTGAAGTGAGCTTTGGCAAAGAGTTTAATCAAGACTTAGTGCATCAAGTGGTGGTGGCTTATCAAGCTGCAGCTCGTCAAGGTACTAAGGCTCAAAAAAATCGTGCTGCTGTCGCCGGTGGCGGACGCAAGCCATGGAAGCAAAAGGGTAGTGGTCGTGCTCGAGCTGGTACTAGCAGTAGTCCTATCTGGCGTAGTGGTGGTGTAACATTTGCTGCGCAACCTCGTAACCATGAGCAAAAAGTTAATAAGAAAATGTATCGTGCGGCATTGAGATGCATTGTTTCTGAGTTGGCTCGTCAAGAGCGTTTGGTCGTTTTGGAGGCTTTAGAGTTATCTGCTCCTAAAACAAAAGAGTTGGTTCAGTCTCTTGCTCAATATGATATCGCCGAAGCGCTTATTGTAACGGAAGAATTGTCAGAGAATTTATATTTGGCTGCTCGTAATTTGCATAAAGTTGATGTGGTTGATGCTCAAGCAATTGATCCGGTCAGTCTGGTTGGTTTCGATAAGGTCATCGTGACGGTCGGTGCGCTGAAAAAGATTGAGGAGATGTTGGCATGAGTCAGGAACGTCTATATAAAGTATTGCTAGCACCTGTTGTTTCTGAGAAGGCGGTTGGTTCTGCAGAAGCGGTAAGTCAGGTCGTTTTTAAAGTAACTAAAGATGCCAAGAAGCCTGAGATTAAGGCTGCGGTTGAAAAAATGTTTGATGTTAAGGTGGATAACGTTCGCACCTTGGTAATGAAAGGTAAAACTAAGCGTACCCGTTTTGGTTTGGGTAAGCGCAATGACTGGAAAAAAGCCTATGTAAGATTGGCTGAAGGTCATGATATCGATTTTGCGATGGGGGGCTAAGTAATGGCAGTTCTAAAACGTAAACCAACATCTGCAGGTCGTCGCTTTGTTGTTAATGTTGTAACGTCTGATTTGCATAAAGGTGCGCCACATGCCCCTTTGTTAGAGAAAAAATCAAAATCAGGTGGCCGTAATAATAATGGGCGCATAACTACGCGTCATATTGGTGGTGGTCACAAGCAGCATTATCGTAAAGTGGATTTTAAGCGTAATAAGGATGGTATCCCGGCGACTGTTGAGCGTTTGGAATATGACCCTAATAGAAGTGCTCATATTGCCTTGTTATGTTATGCCGATGGGGAAAGACGCTACATTATTGCGCCAAAGGGTGTGAAGAGTGGCGATAAGGTTGAGTCGGGTGACGCGGCGGCTATAAAGTCGGGTAATACTTTACCGTTAAGAAATATTCCTGTGGGTAGTACAGTTCATTGTGTTGAATTGAAGCCAGGCAAGGGAGCTCAGATTGCTCGCTCTGCTGGAACTTCTGTTCAGTTAGTTGCTCGTGAAGGGACTTATGCGACAGTGCGCTTGCGCAGTGGAGAAATGCGTAAGGTTTTGTCTGAGTGTCGAGCTACGCTTGGAGAAGTATCAAATTCTGAGCACAGTCTGCGTTCATTGGGTAAAGCAGGTGCGTCTAGATGGCGTGGTGTTCGACCAACTGTTCGCGGTGTTGCAATGAACCCGGTTGATCACCCACATGGTGGTGGTGAAGGCCGTACATCGGGTGGCCGTCATCCGGTAAGTCCATGGGGTACGCCAACTAAGGGTTATAAAACTCGTAAGAATAAGCGTACGGATAAAATGATTGTTCGTCGTCGCAACAAGAAATAAATTGAGTTGCTAGTTTAATTGGCTTTATTGCTAGATTAACTGAATAAGAGGATATAACAGTGCCACGTTCACTGAAGAAAGGCCCTTTCATCGATCTACATTTGTTGAAGAAAGTTGAAGTTGCCGTAGAAAAAAATGATCGCCGTCCAATTAAAACTTGGTCGCGACGCTCAATGATAATGCCGGAAATGGTTGGTTTGACAATTGCTGTTCATAACGGTCGTCAACATGTACCTGTTTTGGTTAACGAAGAAATGGTTGGACACAAGCTTGGTGAGTTTGCGGTAACGCGAACCTACAAAGGCCATGTGGCTGACAAGAAGGCTAGATAAGGCGGGTTGACTATGGAAGTAGCAGCAAAATTAAGTGGTGCACGCTTATCAGCACAAAAGGCTCGATTGGTTGCTGACCAAATTCGTGGTAAGCATGTTGAGGCGGCTTTAGATTTATTAACGTTTAGTAATAAAAAAGCAGCAACAATCATTAAGAAGGTGTTGGAAAGTGCTATTGCCAATGCTGAGCAAAACGAAGGTGCAGATGTGGACGAGCTTCGAGTGTCGACCATCTTTGTAGATGAGGGCGTGACTATGAAGCGTATACGCCCAAGAGCAAAAGGTCGTGCTGATCGCATTTTGAAGCGTTCATGTCACATTACAGTTAAAGTCGCTGACGACGAATAAGAGAGCGGAGTTATGGGTCAAAAAGTACATCCCACCGGTATTCGTTTGGGTATTGTTAAAAAACATACCTCAATCTGGTATGCGGGCAATGATAAATATGCTGAAAAATTATATGCGGACTTGCAGGTTCGTGAATATATTCAGGAAAAGTTAGCTAATGCATCTGTGAGTCGCATTGATATTGAGCGCCCAGCTAATACAGCTAAGGTGACCATTCACACGGCTCGTCCAGGTATCGTTATCGGTAAAAAGGGCGAAGATGTTGAAAAGCTACGCACCGAGATTGCTAAGCGTATGGGTGTGCCAGTGCACATCAATATTGAAGAAATTCGCAAGCCAGATCTCAATGCTAAGTTGGTTGCTGATAGCGTAACTAACCAGTTAGAACGCCGTGTTATGTTCCGTCGTGCAATGAAGCGCGCTGTACAAAATGCTATGCGTCAGGGTGCGGAAGGTATTCGAATTCAGGTAGGTGGTCGTTTAGGTGGTGCAGAAATCGCACGAACTGAATGGTATCGTGAAGGTCGTGTTCCATTGCACACATTGCGTGCTGATATCGATTATGCGACATCAGAAGCACTGACTACCTACGGTATTCTAGGCGTTAAAGTCTGGATTTTTAAAGGCGAAGTTATAGGCGATGCTGTTGAAGCTGAGTCGGCGCCAAAAAAGAAAAGCTCAAAAGCTAAGTAAGGGGTACGCACACTATGATGCAGCCAAAGCGTACAAAGTTTCGCAAAATGATGAAGGGTCGCAATCGCGGCCTGGCAAATCGTGGCTCTAAAGTGAGTTTCGGTGAATTTGGTTTAAAGGCAATTGGTCGTGGTCGTATAACAGCACGTCAAATTGAAGCGGCGCGACGTGCAATGACTCGTCATGTTAAGCGTGGCGGTAAAATTTGGATCCGTGTATTTCCTGACAAGCCAATTACAAGTAAGCCTTTAGAAGTTCGTCAAGGTAAAGGTAAAGGTAATGTAGAGTACTGGGTGGCTCAAATTCAGCCAGGTAAAGTGCTTTATGAAATGGAAGGTGTAACTGAAGAGTTGGCTCGTGAGGCTTTTGCCTTAGCTGCTGCTAAGTTACCTATTAATACAACTTTCGTTAAACGTTCGGTGATGTGATGAAAGCTTCAGAATTACGCGAAAAATCTGTTGAAGAGTTAAATGCTGAATTGCTATCTACTTTAGAAGAGCAGTTTAAGCTTCGCATGCAAGCGAGCTCTGGCCAACAGGTTCAGACGCATCTTTTTAAACAAGGTCGTCGCAATGTTGCACGGATCAAAACGATCCTGAATGAAAAGGCAGGTAACTAATCCATGAATCAGCAAGTTGATAATGTAGTTGATGGTACAGCACGTACCCTGATGGGTAAGGTCGTAAGTGACAAGATGGATAAGACTATTACAGTACTAATCGAGCGTAGGGTAAAGCACCCTCTATACGGTAAGTATTTAAGTAAGTCATCGAAGCTTAAAGCTCATGATGAAGAAAATACCTGTAAAATTGGTGACGTAGTGACGATTGAAGAATCTCGTCCACTGTCTAAAACAAAGTCTTGGGCTTTGGTTAAAATTGAAGAGCGTGCAGCGCAGTTATAATTGCGTGGCTGTTGATTGATAGCAATTGATAATTGCGGTAAAGGTTTCGGAGACGGACAATGATTCAAACACAAAGCTACCTAGAAGTTGCTGATAACAGCGGCGCTCGCAGGGTAATGTGTATTAAAGTACTTGGCGGTTCACACCGACGTTACGCCAGAATTGGCGATATCATCAAAGTGACTGTAAAAGAGGCTATCCCCCGCGGTAAAGTCAAAAAAGGTCAAGTGTTGAATGCTGTTGTTGTTAGAACAAAGAAAGGTGTTCGCCGTCAAGACGGTTCGCTGATTAAGTTTGATGACAATGCAGCTGTTATTTTGAATGCCCAAGATGCTCCTATCGGGACGCGTATCTTTGGGCCTGTCACCCGCGAATTGCGTGGTGAAAAATTTATGAAAATTATTTCTCTAGCGCCAGAAGTACTTTAGGTCTGGGTTAGGAATAGAGGATAAAGCAATGCGTAAAATTAAACGTGATGATGAAGTGATAGTAATCGCTGGTCGTGACAAAGGTAAGCGAGGCAAGGTAGTCAAGGTTCTACAAGATGAGCGCCTTATCGTTTCTGGTATTCAGATGATTAAAAAGCATCAGAAACCAAATCCACAAGCGGGCGCACCTGGCGGCATTGTTGAAAGAGAAGCTCCAATTCAGGTTTCTAATGTTGCAATTTTTAATCCTGCAACTGAAAAAGCTGACCGTGTTGGTTTTAAAATTCTTGAAGATGGCAAAAAAGAGCGCATCTTTAAGTCCAACGGCGAGTCTGTTGACGCTTGAGTCTTGTTAAAGTAAGTTTCCCAGCATTGCTGGTGTTAAGTGACGGTAAATAGAAATGGCTAGTTTGAAAAAACTGTACAACGAAGAGATTGTTACAAAACTCAAAGATGAGCTGAATCTCGCAAATATTATGGAAGTGCCTCGCATTACCAAAATCACCATTAATATGGGTGTAGGTGAGGCGATTGGTGATAAGAAAGCTCTTGAGAATGCAGTTAATGACTTAGAGAAAATCTCTGGTCAGAAAGTTGTTGTTACTAAAGCACGTAAATCAATTGCTGGTTTTAAGGTTCGTGAAGATTGGCCAATTGGTTGTAAAGTAACATTGCGCAGAGAGCGTATGTACGAATTTTTAGAGCGTTTAGTCTCTATTGCAATTCCTCGGATTCGTGATTTCCGTGGTATTAGTCCTAAACAATTTGATGGGCGTGGAAATTTCTCTATGGGTGTTTCTGAGCAAATTATCTTCCCTGAAATTGATTATGACAAAATTGATAAGCTGCGTGGTTTGGATGTGTGTATTACTACTACAGCACGTAACGATGATGAAGGCCGAGCATTATTGAAAGCCTTTAACTTTCCATTTAAAGGATAAGATCGAGTTATGGCAAAGAAATCTATGATTGCACGTGAACATAAACGCTCACGTATTGCGGACAAATATGCTGAAAAGCGCAAAGCACTTAAAGCGATTATCAGTAGTACTTCAGCAAGTGATGAAGAAGTGTGGGATGCTCAGCAGAAGTTACAGCAACTGCCGCGTGATGCAAGCCCCTCACGTCAACGACGCCGTTGTCAGTTAACTGGTCGACCTCACGGGGTTTACCGCAAATTTGGTCTATGCCGAAACAAACTACGCGAAGCTGCTATGCGCGGTGATGTGCCGGGTTTAGTTAAAGCCAGCTGGTAGTTTAGAGTACTTTTAAGAGTTGCTTAGCGAACTCGGTAAAGACAGGAGCAAAATTTATGAGTATGCAAGATCCTTTATCAGATATGTTGACCCGCATTCGTAATGCGCAAATGGTTGGCAAAACTGAAACTGTTATGCCGTCGTCAAAATTGAAAATCAATGTGGCGAAGGTATTGGAATCAGAAGGTTATATCAACGGTTTTAGCGTTGACGATGCAGTTAAAGCACAGCTGACTGTTGAATTAAAATATTTCGAAGGTAAGCCAGTTATTACTGAAATAGATCGTGTAAGTCGTCCAGGCCTGCGCAACTATTCTGGTAAAGACGGGTTGCCATCTGTTCGCGGTGGTTTAGGGGTTGCCATAGTTTCCACAAGTCAGGGTGTTATGACTGAACGTGCAGCTCGTGCTGCTGGTGTGGGTGGCGAAGTACTTTGTACCGTTTTTTAAGTTCAGATTTTTAAATAAGCACTTTATTTAAGTATAGAGACAAGATATGTCACGTATTGCAAATAATCCAGTCGAGTTACCTTCTGGAGTTGAAGTTAAACTTGAAGCCCAAGAGATTTCTGTTAAAGGTTCGAAAGGAACTTTAGCGATGGCCGTTAACCAATTTGTTGAAATTAAACAAGATGGTAATGTCTTATCTTTTGCAGCTAAAGATTCAAATAAAAAGTCTGTTGCTCTGGCAGGTACTACACGTTCACTAGTCAACAATATGGTGGTTGGTGTAACTGAAGGTTTCGAGCGCAAACTTGTTTTGAACGGCGTTGGTTATCGTGCGAAAGCATCAGGGAAAACATTGAACTTGGTTTTAGGTTTTTCTCATGATGTTAACTATGATTTGCCCGAAGGTGTGACTGCTGATACTCCAACGCAAACTGAAATTGTGTTGAAGTGTAGCGATAAGCAATTACTTGGTCAGGTCGCATCAGAGATTCGCGCTTTCCGTCCACCTGAGCCATATAAAGGTAAGGGTGTTCGTTATGCTGATGAAAATATTCGTCGCAAAGAAGCAAAGAAGAAGTAGTATTCGTTAAACATTGGTTTAGAAGTTTTCTGGCACAATGTGCCGTTTGTTTATGTGTTTTTACTAAAGAGAATATGTAGCAAAATATAAAGTAGAGTATGGTTATGAATTCTAAAAAACAGGCTCGTATCCGTCGCGCTCGTAGAGCTCGAGCTAAAATTCGTGAACTGGGTGTTAATCGGTTATGTGTTAACCGTTCTCCACGTCACATCTATGCGCAAGTGATTGCTGCTGATGGAAATACAGTATTGGCGAGTGCCTCTACTTTAGATAAAGATTTACGTGCCGGTGCTACTGGCAATATCGATGCTGCAACAGCGGTAGGTAAGTTGATCGCTGAGCGAGCTAAGGCTGCTGGCGTATCAGGTGTTGCCTTTGATCGCAGCGGTTTTAAATACCACGGTCGTGTTAAAGCGTTAGCTGATGCTGCACGCGAAGGCGGATTGGAATTCTAAGGGTTAAATCATGGCACTAGTAAAAAAAGACGATGCTAACACCGAAGGTCTAGAAGAAAAACTAGTCCAGGTTAATCGTGTTGCAAAAACTGTTAAAGGTGGTCGCATCTTTGCATTTACAGCATTAACCGTAGTTGGTGATGGTAAAGGTCGAGTAGGTTTTGGTCGTGGTAAGGCTCGTGAAGTGCCAGCAGCGATTCAAAAAGCGATGGAGTCTGCACGTCGTAATATGATTCAAGTTGAGCTTAATGGCGATACCTTGCAATACCCTACTAAAGGTAGACACGGTGCATCTAAGGTTTATATGCAGCCTGCATCTCAAGGTACAGGTGTTATTGCCGGTGGTGCTATGAGAGCGGTGCTTGAGTTGGCTGGTGTACAGAACGTATTAGCTAAATGTTATGGTTCTACTAATCCTGTGAACGTTGTTCGTGCGACTTTTGAAGCGCTTGGTGCAATGAATTCACCAGAGCAAGTTGCCGCTAAGCGTGGTAAATCAGTCGAAGAGATTGTGAACTAATCAGTAATAATTTGATCTTTAAAGATGGGCCTGACTGTTAGGTAGCTTTTTTAGATCTTAAATTATTCTAAGAATAGAATGTTGAGAGTTGTCATGGCGAAGAAAACATTAAAAGTCACCCAAGTGAAAAGTACAGCAGGTCGTTTAAAAAACCATCGTGCTTGTGTTACTGGTTTGGGCTTGCGTCGTATTGGACATACAGTTGAAGTTGAAGATACTGCGTCTGTACGCGGTATGATCAATACTGCTAATTATCTTTTAAAAGTTGAGGGTGAGTAACATGCGTTTAAATACACTAGCCCCTGCACCCGGTCATAAGTCACCTAAAAAGCGCGTTGGTCGCGGTATCGGTAGTGGTACAGGTAAGACTGCTGGTCGTGGTCATAAAGGTTTAAAATCTCGCTCTGGCGGTAAAGTGAAAGCAGGTTTCGAAGGTGGTCAAATGCCTTTACAAAAACGCCTACCTAAGTACGGATTTACTTCACGTATCGGTATGGTCACTGCTGAAATTCGCTTATCTGAGTTGAATTCAGTTGATGCTGAGATTATTGATTTAGAAGCTTTACGTAAGGCGGATTTAATCAATGCCAACATTAAGCGCGCTAAAGTCTTTTTATCTGGTGAGTTGAAAAAGTCAGTGACTGTAAAAGGTCTGGCTGTAACTAAAGGTGCCAAAGCTGCTATTGAAGCAGCTGGTGGTAAAGTAGAAGAGTAATTTATGGCAACTCCAGGTGGTTTGCTTGGTAATCAGAAGGGTTTAGGCGAGCTTTGGGCTCGCCTTCGTTTTCTATTTATAGCAATTATTGTGTACCGTATAGGTACGCATATTCCCGTTCCTGGGATTGATCCGGATCGTGTGGCTGAGCTTTTTTCTCGTAACGAAGGCACTTATATTGATTTGTTCAATATGTTTTCAGGTGGTGCTCTAGAGAGAATGAGTATTTTAGCTTTAGGGATTATGCCGTATATTTCTGCCTCTATTATTATGCAGCTGATGTCCGCAGTGACCCCTTCTTTGGAGCAACTTAAAAAAGAAGGTGATGCAGGCCGTCGTAAGATTAGTCAGTACACTCGTTACCTCACAATTGTATTGGCGATTGTTCAAGCGACAGCAATGTCTAGAGGTTTGAACCTTGGGTATCAAGATACTCCACCGGTAATTTCACATCTAATTACTATTATTTCTTTAGTAACGGGTGCTGTCTTTATGATGTGGTTAGGTGAGCAAGTTACTGAAAAGGGTATTGGTAACGGTATTTCAATGCTGATTTTTGCTGGGATTGTTGCTGGCCTGCCGGGTGCTGTTGGCCAGGCATTTGAAAGTGCTCAACAAGGCGACTTGAACATTCTCCTACTGCTAGCAATTATCTTTATTTTGTTAGCGGTCGTTTGGTTTGTTGTCTGTGTCGAACGTGGGCAACGGCGTATTACGGTTAATTATGCTAAGCGCCAACAAGGTAAGAAAGTATATGCTGCTCAGACCAGTCATTTACCATTAAAGATTAACATGGCTGGTGTTATTCCGGCGATTTTTGCCAGTAGTTTACTTCTATTTCCTCAGTCCATTGCTTCATGGATGGGAACTGGTGAAGGGCGTGGTTCAGAAATTTTACAGTCAATTGCTGCGGCTCTTGGGCCAGGCCAGCCATTGAATATTATTATCTTTACTGCATTGATTATTTTCTTCTGCTTCTTCTATACAGCGTTGATGTATAACCCAAATGAAGTAGCGGATAACTTGAAAAAGTCTGGTGCTTATATTCCAGGTATACGTCCTGGTGAGCAATCAGCTAAATATATAGACAGTGTGTTAACTCGGCTTACAGTCGTTGGTTCATTGTATATGGCTGCGGTATGTTTAATGCCCCAGTTCATGATCGTTGCTACAGGGATTCCATTCTATTTAGGTGGTACATCCTTATTGATTGTTGTGGTTGTATTAATGGACTTTATGTCTCAAGTACAGTCACATTTAATGTCTCGTCAGTATGAATCACTGATGAAGAAAGCTAATTTAAAAGGTTATGGTGGCGGTCTGTAAAATTACTGTCCCAGTAATTTAAGACTGTCCTTTATGAGGTTACTATGAAAGTTCGTGCTTCTGTCAAAAAAATCTGCCGCAATTGCAAAATGGTACGTCGCAAGGGTGTACTACGTGTTATTTGTAAAGCGGAACCCAGACACAAGCAACGCCAAGGCTAATTGGCATGCTTGGGCGGGTGTGTTTATTCACCTGCCAAACTAGGGGTGTTGACTGTCGTTTACTGAGAAATCAATAAACTATTGCATTTAGGTGTTTTTACCGCTATCCTTTCGCGCCTTTTATATAGGGCCAATTCTTTAGGGAATTGGGAAGTGATGGTTAAATTCGCCGTCAACACTGAAAATAGCGCACTTTGTGTGCTCACATATACTGTGGAGTAAAATTGAATGGCTCGTATCGCCGGTGTCAATATACCCGATAATAAACATGCCGTTATTTCATTGACCTATGTCTTTGGAGTTGGTCGAACCACTGCTAAGAAAATTCTTGCTGCAACTGGAATCGAAGAATCTAAGAAAATAGGTGACCTTACTGAAGGTCAAATGGATGAGTTACGTGCTGAAGTTGGCAAAGTTACCGTTGAGGGTGACTTACGTCGTGAAGTATCCATGAACATTAAGCGTTTAATGGATTTAGGTTGCTTTCGTGGTATCCGTCATCGTCGTAATCTACCACTACGTGGTCAACGGACTAAAACTAATGCCCGTACCCGTAAAGGTCCTCGTAAACCCATCAAGAAATAATCTCTCTTGAATTTCTACTTTCACAGTAAAAAAGGTTAGGTATTTGCTATGGCTAAGCCAGGTAAACAAACAACAAAGAAAAAAGTTAAAAAGACGGTGGTCGATGGCGTTGCCCATGTCCATGCATCTTTCAACAACACAATTGTAACAATCACTGATCGCCAAGGTAATGCTCTTTCTTGGGCAACTGCAGGTGGCTCTGGCTTCCGTGGTTCTCGTAAAAGCACACCATTTGCTGCACAGGTTGCTGCTGAGCGCGCTGGTCAAGCTGCGCTAGATTATGGTTTGAAAAACTTAGACGTTGAGGTTAAAGGTCCAGGACCTGGCCGTGAATCAGCTGTTCGTGCACTGAACAATGTCGGTTACACTATTACTAATATCACTGATGTGACGCCCATTCCTCATAATGGCTGCCGTCCACCTAAAAGACGCAGGGTATAGGGGAATATAAATGGCTCGTTATCTTGGACCTACTTGTAAATTAGCTCGCCGTGAAGGTACAGATCTGTATCTGAAAAGCGGTGTTCGTCCTTTGGACTCAAAATGTAAAATTGAAACAGCGCCTGGTATGCATGGTGTTCGTCGTGGTCGCTTATCTGACTATGGTGTTCAGTTACGTGAAAAGCAAAAAGTACGTCGTATGTACGGTGTTCTTGAAAAGCAATTCCGTGGCTACTATAAAGAAGCTGCTCGTCGTAAAGGCGCAACAGGTGAAAACTTGTTACAACTTCTAGAATCTCGTCTTGATAATGTTGTTTATCGCATGGGCTTCGGCGCTACACGTGCTGAATCTCGTCAATTGGTATCTCATAAAGCAATATTGATTAATGGTAGCACCGTTAATATTCCTTCTTATCAGGTACAAGTTAACGATGTTATCTCTATTCGTGAGAAAGCTAAAAATCAATTGCGTATTAAAAGTGCATTAGATTTGTCCGCTCAGCGCGAAGTAGAATGGGTAGAAGTTAATAATGGCAAGCTTGAAGGTACATTTAAACGTGTTCCTGATCGCGCTGATTTGCCAGCCGAAATTAACGAAAACTTAATTGTTGAACTTTACTCAAAATAATTAGCTATATTTTTATATTCGCTATTATTTATGTAAGTTTTTATAAAAGTTAAAACTAAACTATTACCGGAAAAAGTAGGTATGTCTATGCAAGCTGTGAACGAATTTTTGACACCACGTCATATTGATGTAACTGAAAATTCACCCACGCACGCCAAGGTTGTGTTGGAGCCTTTAGAACGAGGCTTCGGGCATACCTTAGGTAATGCATTACGCCGTATTTTATTGTCCTCAATGCCTGGTTGCGCCATTATCGAAGTAGAGATCGATGGTGTAGAGCATGAGTACAGTGCGATAGAAGGTGTACAAGAAGATGTTATTGAGATATTGCTAAACTTAAAAGGTGTAGCAGTAGTCATGAATGACGAAGAGAAGGTTCAAGCAACTGTTTCTCTAAGCAAAAGTGGCCCTGGTGTTGTGACGGCTGGCGATATTATTGTTGATCATGGTGTTGAAATTAAAAACCCTGATCATGTTATCGCTACTATCACAGGCAAGGTTGATCTTAACATGCATATTACCATTGCTCGTGGGCGTGGTTATCAGCCAGCTGATGCACGAGTGAGTGATGAAGAAGAAACTCGTACAATTGGTCGTTTGCAGTTAGATGCATCATTTAGTCCAGTTAAACGATTAGCTTATTCTGTTGAGAGTGCACGTGTTGAGCAACGTACGGACTTGGATAAATTGGTACTTGATCTAGAAACTGACGGTACAATTGATCCTGAAGAAGCTATTCGTCGTTCTGCTACTATCCTGCAGCAGCAGCTTGCAGTGTTTGTTGATCTTGAGCATGAGAAGTCATCTGAGCCAGAAACGAAAGAAGTCGAAATCGATCCAATTCTTTTGCGACCTGTTGATGACTTAGAGCTAACAGTTCGTTCGGCGAATTGCTTGAAAGCAGAAAATATTTATTACATTGGTGATCTAGTTCAGCGCACAGAAGTTGAATTGTTGAAAACACCAAACTTAGGTAAAAAATCTCTTACAGAGATTAAAGATGTTCTAGCCTCTCGTGGATTATCACTAGGCTTGCGTCTAGAAAATTGGCCACCAGCCAGTTTACGTAACGAAGATTAATATTGTTAAAATTGAATGTGCTAACGATTAGTTAGCCTTTATAAATTATTGCTGTGAAGCAGGAAATACGGAAGGGTTAAAGTCATGCGTCATCGTCAAAGCGGACGTCAGCTGAATCGTAACAGTTCTCATCGTAAAGCTATGTTTAAAAACATGAGTATATCTCTTGTTGAACATGAATTGATTAAGACAACTGTACCTAAAGCTAAAGAATTACGTCGTCATATTGAGCCATTAATTACTTTGGCTAAAAAAGATAATGTAGCTAACCGTCGTTTAGCGTTTAGTCGCTTAAACTCTAAAGAAGCTGTTGGTAAACTATTTAGTGACTTAGGGCCTCGTTACGAGTCACGCCCAGGTGGTTACGTACGTATTTTGAAGTGTGGTTACCGCACGGGTGATAAAGCACCAATGGCTTATGTTGAGTTGGTGGATCGTCAAACTGATGTTGCTGAAGATGAAGTGGCAACTGAAGAGTAAAAATTATCAAGTATCAAAAAGCCAGCATTAGCTGGCTTTTTTTTGCCTACAATTTATAGGATCTTTGTGAATTGTAGTTCTTGTTGTAGTTTATAAAATTATCCGCCGGTAGAGGTTTACTGAAATAGAACCCTTGTATTATTTTGCAGCCTAAGTCTTCTAATAAATTTAATTTTTCTTGGCTATCTACACCCTCTGCGATCAAGTTAACTCCGATTTTATTGCATAGCTCAATCATGGCTTCTGCAATGGCCGCGTCTTTTGGTGAATCAATAATATCTTTCACAAATATTCTGTCGAGTTTTAAACAATCGATGGGAAATGCTTTCAAATACCCTAGTGATGAATAGCCGCTACCAAAGTCATCGATGGCTAACCGAAATCCATCTTCTTTAAGGTTTTTTAAGGCCTCTAAATTTTTAGGTGTTATATCGATAAAAGCATCTTCTGTTAATTCAAATTCTATTTGGTGTTTCTGAAGAGAGAAATTGCTACAAATTTCAGAAATGGTTTCATAAGCTTTTTGCTGACGAATAAATTTGGGCGGGATGTTGATAGAAACATGCATGTCTTCATTAACGATTCCTTGCTTCAGCCATTGTTCCCAAAGCCCTAGTGCGTTAGCGATGATCCACTCTGTTGCGGGTATGATTAAGCCTGTATCGTCGAGTGCAGGGATAAAACCATTTGGCGGTATGATACCGTAATCGGGGTGGCTCCAGCGTACTAACGCTTCAGCTCCATATAGTTTACCTGTTTGGATATCTATTTGTGGTTGAAAATAGAGTTCTAATTGGTCTTCTTCGATTGCTACTCGTAAATTCTTTTCTAAATTATTTCGAATCTGAGCGGTTACTTGTAACTCGCGGGTAAAGAAGCCAACTTGGTTACCTCCTTTTTTCTTCGCAGCGTACATGACAATATCAGAGTTTTTCAGAATGCTTTCGGCATTAACATCTTTTTCATCGTTGGAGCTGGATACTCCGATGCTGCATGTAGTGAAAATAGGCCTGTTATCGATAATAAATGGTTCGGCAAGCGTATTGATAATTTTATTTGCAATGGCATTGACAGTACTTAAATCTTTGACGTTTTCGTAGAGAATAGTGAACTCATCGCCGCCCAATCTTGCAACAGTGTCAGTATCTCTCACACAATTTTTTAGCCTATTAGCAACCTGTATTAAAAGAGCATCACCAACAGCATGCCCCATGGTGTCATTAATTGTTTTGAAGTTATCAAGGTCAAGCAGCATGACAACAACGTGATTCTCTATGACTTGGCGTTTGGTATTTTCGAGAGCATGTTTTAATCGATCCATAAAAATGGGACGATTAGATAGCTTAGTCAGTGCATCATGATGTGCTAATAGCTGTAATTCCTTTTCTGTTTTTTTACGCTCAATAGCATAACGAATGGTGCGATCTATAATTTTTAGACTGAATTCGTCTTTATGAATATAGTCTTGTGCACCATAGTGAATGACTTCATTGATAATGGTTTCATCATGACTTCCAGTAAGGACAATAATCGGTGTGTCGCGGTTGCAACGGCGGACTTTTTCTAAGGTGTCAATGCCTGTGCTATCAGGAAGTGAAAGGTCTAAGAAGATAATGTCATAACTATGATCTTTTAGCTTTTCAATTGCTGTAGATAGAGTACTGCTATTTTCAATTTTATAGTTTGTACGGCTTTTTCTGTGGAGTTGCTCGGTAACAAGGTGGATGTCTGCCTCGCTATCTTCAATATGTAAAATTGAGATGTGCTGGGCTGGGTCTGGTCCTTTGACCATATTTATATCGCGTGTTTCTGCCGTCATAACTGCTCTTGATAGCTTTTTACGTATAGGTAATGCTAGAAGTATCCCTGACGAGATAGATACAGTTAAGTATAGATGAGGTTTCGACAATTTCAGGGAAATTGCCGAGATTGTAGAAAGGAGCTTTTATAGACCTAAATGTTATTTATAGTAACTTTTTTAAAAACGCTCCAGTATGAGACAGTTTAACTTCACAAATGGCTTCTGGAGTACCTTCGGCGATGATTTGGCCGCCACCACTGCCACCTTCGGGGCCTAGGTCAATAATCCAATCAGCTGTTTTAACAACGTCTAAATTGTGCTCGATGACGACAATAGTATTGCCGTGGTCGCGCAATCGATGCAGAACAGTTAAGAGTTGTTGGATATCATGGAAGTGGAGCCCTGTTGTGGGTTCGTCCAATATATAGAGCGTCTGGCCAGTATCTCTTTTAGAGAGTTCTTTTGATAACTTAACACGTTGAGCTTCACCACCCGAAAGGGTCGTTGCAGACTGCCCTAAACGAATATAAGAGAGGCCAACATCAATCAAGGTTTGCAGTTTGCGTGCAATCGCGGGTATGGCATCAAAAAACTCACGAGCATCCTCAATCGTCATATCTAAGACTTGATGGATATTTTTCCCTTTGTAAAGAATCTCTAATGTCTCGCGGTTATAGCGTTTACCATGACAAACATCGCAAGCCACATAGACATCCGGTAGAAAATGCATTTCTACTTTAACAACACCGTCGCCTTGGCAGGCTTCGCAGCGTCCGCCTTTAACATTGAAGCTAAACCTCCCCGGCTTATAACCACGAGAGCGTGCTTCCTGTGTGCCAGAAAATAGCTCCCTGATGGGAGTAAAGATACCTGTATAGGTCGCTGGGTTTGATCGTGGCGTTCGGCCAATTGGGCTTTGGTCAATATCGACACACTTGTCAGCATGTTCCAGCCCTGTTATCTCTTTATAAGGAGCTGGCTTTAGAGTAGTTGCGCCATTCAATTCTGTTGCGACAATGGGGTAAAGAGTCCCGTTAATCAATGTTGATTTTCCTGAGCCTGAAACACCGGTGATAC
The DNA here is from genome assembly GCA_947487765.1 of uncultured Pseudomonadales bacterium. Taxonomy (GTDB): domain Bacteria; phylum Pseudomonadota; class Gammaproteobacteria; order Pseudomonadales; family Cellvibrionaceae; genus CANLBN01. The sequence goes on from CANKXO010000007.1 coordinate 27,940, forward strand.
ACGTCATTAAGCCAAAAGGAATCGTCAGCGTTACATCTTGTAGATTATTGCCTGTGGCTCCACTTAAGACGAGCTGCTTTTCTGGATCCGCTTGGTGGCGCTTTTCAGGAACAATAATTTTCTTCTTTCCTGATAAATACTGGCCAGTAAGCGAATGCTTACTTTTTGTAATATCCTTCAATTTACCTTGGGCGATAATCTCGCCACCGTGAACGCCCGCTCCCGGACCGATATCGATCACGTGGTCTGCTTCACGAATAGCATCTTCATCATGTTCTACAACGATTACGGTATTGCCTAGGTCGCGTAAATGAATCAGTGTTTTCAATAGCCGCTCGTTATCGCGCTGATGTAAGCCAATGGATGGTTCATCGAGAATATACATAACCCCAACTAAGCCCGCACCAATTTGGCTAGCTAAACGAATACGTTGTGCCTCGCCACCAGATAACGTCTCTGCACTGCGGTTCAATGTTAAATAGTTCAGGCCAACATCGTTAAGAAATCGAAACCGATCGCCAATTTCTTTCAATATTTTGTCAGCAATTTCGCCTTTGGCGCCCGTTAGTGTTAATTGCTGAAAATAATCATAGGCTTCGCCAATAGGGTAGGTGCAGATGTCGGGTAGTATTTTATTATCGATAAATACATTGCGTGCTTCTTCTCGTAATCGAGTCCCATTACAGCTGGGGCAATGTTGAGTTGACAATAGTTTGGCTAGATCTTCTCGTACTGTCTGGGATTCGGTATCCCTGTAGCGTCTCTCTAAGTTAGGAATTACACCTTCGAATGTATGTTTGCGCTTATAAGTATCGCCACGGTCATTAACATACGTAAAATTGATTTCAGTGTCTCCAGAACCGAAGAGAATCACGTCTCTTTGTGCTTTTTTTAATTTTTCCCATGGAGTATCGGTATTAAATTTAAAATGTTTGGCTAGAGATTCCAGCATATGGAAATAATAGATATTACGTTTATCCCAGCCTCTTATAGCTCCTTCGGAGAGTGACGACTCAGGGAATTGGACAATTTTGCTTTCGTCGAAGTATTGTTTGACGCCGAGACCATCACAGGCAGGGCACGCACCTGCTGGATTGTTGAACGAGAATAATCTGGGCTCTAGTTCTGTAAGTGAATAGTCACAAACTGGGCAGGCATGTTTTGTCGAGAATATCTGATCTTCTCGCTCACCATCCATATAGCTAATTGCGATCAGGCCGCTCGATAACGTAACGCCTGTTTCAATGGATTCGGCCAGCCTGAGTTGTAAGTCATCGCGGACTTTAAATCGATCAACAACCGCATCGATTGTGTGCTTTTTCTTTTTGTCGAGTTCGGGTACTTCATCTAAATCAACAACAAGACCATCAACTCTGACTCGAACAAAACCATCACGTCGTAACTGTTCAAAGACATGAACATGCTCACCTTTACGGTCACGGACTATCGGTGCTAAGAGCATTAGTTTCGTGCCTTCAGGTAAGGCCAAAATAGAATCAACAATTTCACTTACAGTTTGTGCGGCAAGTGGAACGCCATGAGTAGGGCAGCGGGCTTCGCCAACGCGAGCGAAGAGCAAGCGCAAATAGTCGTATATTTCTGTAATAGTTCCTACGGTTGATCGGGGGTTGTGAGAGGTTGATTTCTGTTCGATTGAAATTGCCGGGCTTAGTCCTTCAATATGATCGACATCGGGTTTTTCCATCATCGACAGAAATTGTCGTGCGTAAGTAGAAAGTGATTCGACGTAGCGTCGTTGCCCTTCAGCATAAAGTGTATCAAATGCTAACGATGATTTTCCTGAGCCGGATAGTCCAGTGATAACAATAAATTTATCGCGAGGAATGTTGAGATCAATGTTTTTTAAATTATGGGTGCGTGCACCCCGAACAGTAATAGTATCCACAAAAACGACTCAGTGACGGAATAAACAGCGAAGTATAATTCATTAGGGTGAATGGGGGCAGGTTGTTTCCCTCAAAAAACTACTTTTAGATTCAGTATGAACAATATATTTCAGTATTGATTATTTCTCAGTCATTTGAATGTATAAAGCAAAGTGATCCATTATTTTGAAACAACATTAAGCAGGTTCGCTATCCTATTATTTTTCGAGGGCTGATATTCCTTAACAGCGATGCACTCGCTTGATAGAATGCCGTGTTACTCATTATTTTAGGTCGTCATGTCCGCAGTAAAAACCTCAGAATCTCGTGCCGTCTTCTCTCTTGCTTCTCTTTATATAGTCCGGATGCTGGGCTTATTTATGGTTTTGCCTGTATTGACGTTATCAGGTGGGGAATATGCAGGAAGCAATGTGTTTTTATTGGGCGTCGCTTTAGGGGTTTATGGCTTGACGCAAGCTTGTTTGCAAATCCCCTATGGCATCCTCTCAGATCGATATGGCCGTAAACCCTTAGTTGTTATTGGGTTAATCGTGTTTGCACTTGGCTCAGTAGTAGCGGCATCAGCAGAGACCATTGAAGGATTAATTATCGGGCGTGCTCTGCAAGGTGCTGGTGCGATTGCAGGCGTCATTATGGCAATGGTGGGTGACCTCACAACCGATACCAGTCGAACCAAAGCAATGGCGACCATTGGCGCTTCAATTGGTGTTGCCTTTGCTTTATCTCTCGTGATTGGGCCGGTGATTACGGGCTTAGGCGGGATTCGTTGGGTATTCTGGATAACACTGATTTTGTCATTTATTGGTATTGTTATTTTGGTGTGGGGAGTGCCAGCAGTGCCAGAAGGCAAATCTCGCCGACTCCTTTCTATTACAGATTTGAAAGAGGTTGCCAGTGATTTCAACTTATTCCGGCTCAATGTTGGTATCTTTATATTGCATGCTGTACTGATGGCTTTGTTTGTGGCTATTCCTTTATTGCTTGAGTTAGTAGGTATTGCTCAACGTCAGCATGCTTGGGTTTATTTAGGTGTAATGGGCATCGCTTTTGTATTGATGGTCCCTCTGATTATTATTGGCGAACGCCAGCAAAAACTGAAATCCATCTTTTTAGGTATGTTAGTTGTAGCCGCAGTGGCATTGATAGGGTTATTCCTTGTTGCCAGTCATATGATGCTAGTACTACTGTGCATCTTATTATTCTTTATCAGCTTTAATTATTTAGAAGCAACATTACCGTCTCTGATGAGTAAAATCGTTCCGGAGCATGCCCGAGGCGCAGGTTCTGGTTTATTTTCAACCTGTCAATTTTTGGGTGCTGCGACAGGCGGCATTCTGGGTGGCTGGCTATTTACCCACTTTGGCCTTTCGGGCCTGATGGTGGTTTGTGCGAGTGCATTTGTGGTTTGGTGGTTGTTAGCCCTTAAGATGATTGTGCCAAAACGAACCGCTATATCTGCCGAAAATGTGGTAGCATAACGCCCTTGTAACATTAAAAAAATAGAGGAAAATCTAATGGCTCGCGGAATCAATAAAGTCATTCTTGTCGGTAATTTAGGACAAGATCCAGAGGTACGTTATATGCCTTCTGGCGGTGCTGTCACTAACGTCAGCATTGCTACCTCCGAGAGCTGGAAAGATAAGCAAACCGGTCAGCCGGTTGATCGTACTGAATGGCATCGCGTTGTATTTTTCAACCGCTTGGCTGAGATTGCAGGCGAGTACCTTAAAAAAGGCTCTCAGATCTATATTGAAGGCAAGCTGCAGACTCGTAAATGGCAAGATCAATCGGGTTCAGATCGCTACACGACAGAAATTGTTGCGAATGAATTGCAAATGCTCGGTGGTCGTCAAGGTAGCGATATGAGCGGCGGTATGGGTGGTGATCCCGGTTACGGTGCAGACCAAAGCTATGGTGGTGCCCCAATGGGCGGTGCTCCAGCGCAAAAACCACAAGCAGCGCCTCGGCCTCAGGCTCCTCAACAAGCTCCAGCACCTGCTGCACCTCAAGGAATGGATAGCTTCGATGATGATATACCGTTCTAGGATTTTCCTAGTGCTAGTATTGTAAAATTTTTATTCTTAAGGCCCTGTTTTTACAGGGCTTTTTTGTATTTTTTAGGGTTGCTTGTTTAGCCTCACAGAAAATGTTTACCAATGCCCCCCTAAGGCTAAATAAAGGTCTGTTCGTTGATCTAGTATTAAGCGTTTTATTGTCGTTAAGTTAGATTTAGCGCCAATTAATCGTTGCTGGATGGCAAGTACATCTAGCAGATTAATTTCACCCTCTTTATAACGTAAGCTGGAAATGCGATAAGCTTCTCGAGCCTGTTGTTCAACAATGACCAGTTCTTCTTTACGTTTGTCCAATACGACACCTTGATCAAGGGACGTTTCCACTTCGTTGAAAGCGTTGAGAGCCATTTGCCCATAAGTAAATAGGGTTTGTTTCTGCTCTGCCGTTGCAGCGTCTATTTGGGCTTGTTTGGCACCGCCATCAAAAATAGAGGCGAGCAGGTTTGCACCTAGACGCCAAGTCGTATTGGCGGGGTCTAGAACGCTTGATAGTGAATTAGACGCTCCCCCTAAATTGCCGGTTAAGCTCAGAGACGGCAATCGAGCAGCTTTGGCAACTTCCCGTTTATTAAAGGCAGCGGCAACACGGCGTTCAGCAGCAACTAAATCGGGTCGTCGTTCCAATAGTTCAGAGGGAATACCTGCGGGTGGCGCCAGTGGTGTTTTGGGTAATGATGCTCGTACTTGTAACTCCGCATTGGGGTAACGACCGAGTAGCACTTCTAAGGCCCTGGTAGCACTTCGCTGTGCGCCTTCTAGGGTAATTAACTGTTCGCGAGCACTGGCTATATCCGAGCGAGTCAATGCAAGGTCTTGAGCAGAGACAATCCCATTTTTGTACTGCACATCGACGATACGCAAGGTTTCTTCCAGTATCTCTAAACGCTCCATCGCTACGGCAATCTGACTATTGGCATCAATCAATGCAAAATAAGCTTTGGCCGTTGTGGCAGCCAATGAGTGTTGGGTATAGCGAAAATCTGCTTGTGCAGCTCGTGCACTATTTGCGGCGGCTTGTTCGTTACTGCGAATACGTCCCCACAAATCTACCTCCCAGCTGACTTGTAAACCAATGCTTCGACTGTCGATGGGGGCAGTCGAAGCATCACGGCTTCCGGTTCGACTCCCTTCTGTTGATAATCCCGCATTCGGTAATAATGCAGCACCTGCTTGCTTTGCTAGCGCTTGTGCACTTTCTACACCTGCGGAAGCGGCCAGTAAATTACGATTATTCGCTTGTGCTTCGCTCACCAGTGCTGTTAATACATCATCATTGAATGACTCTAACCAATTAACTGTAATGTCATTGCGATTTGCTTGGCTACTCCATTCTGAAGCAGTGAACGTCGTTTGTCCCGCAAGCTTTTCTTTAACTGCTTGTTCCGTTTGCTTTGTTGAAGCCGTACCACAACTGAGTAAGGTCACCGCAATCATAGGTATTAATACTATTTTAATCGCCATCTATATTTCCTCAGCTCTGATATTAAAGAAAATACTATAGAGTACGGGCACAACAATCAGTGTTAATACCGTGGCAAACAATAGACCAAAAATTAACACAATCGACATGGACTTAAAAAAGGCATCCAAGTAGAGGGGAAGGACACCAAGTACGGTCGTTAGTGTACCCATCATCACAGGGCGAACACGACTCGCAGCAGAATCAATAATCGCTGCATAGCGCGCTTTCCCCCGATTGATTTCAAAATCAATTTGATCCACTAATACAATGGCATTTTTAATGAGCAAGCCAGATAACGACAATACGCCCAATATGGCCATAAATTCCATTGGCAACCCCATAACCAGTAAACCAATAACAACGCCAATGATTGCTAACGGTACAACCAGCCAAATAATAAGCGGTTGTCTAACTTTACCAAATAAAACAAACACCACTAACACCATAGCGAGTAAGCCCAGTGGCAAAGTAGAGGCTAAATTGTCATTAGACTCTTTAGAGTCTCCATATTCGCCATCCCATTCCAAAGTGTACCCATCAGGAAGCGAGATCGACTCAATAGCAGGCCGTAAGCGTTGATGTAAGCTGGAAGCCAGTTCACCAGGGAAAGGGTCAGATTGCGCTTTAATGGTCCAGAGTCGATCTTCTCGACGTAGTACACCATCACGCCACACAGTATTAAAGCCATCGACGACTTGTAGGATGGGTACAAATTTCCCTGTTGCTGAACTTAATACTTGAATGCTACGAATATCATCAATGCCCACGCGTTCATCTGCCGGCGCACGCGAAATGATCGGGATTAGCTCATCACCTTCACGGTACACCCCAACTGAGCGTCCGGAAAAATTGGTTTGTAAGGCAGCCGCTAAATCTTCTCGTGAGATACCAGCCCTTCGACCTTTTACCTCTGAATATAAAGGCTCAATGATACTGACTTGTTGACGCCAATCATCTTTAACGGATAAGGCTTTACCATCTTCAATCATAATGGCTTTGGCTTGATTGGCTAATTGTCGCAGTATCACCGGATCAGGCCCCTTAAATGTGGCTTCAATTTTTGAACCGCCACCAGGGCCTAATTGAAAGCGCCATACTTTCGCTTGTGCATTCGCGTAGTTGCTGTCGAGATACGATTGAATTTTTGGAATCAGAGCATCAATCTTTTTGTAGTCATCGACTTTAATCAGTAACTGTCCGTAGGCTTCGTTACCAGACTCAGGAGAATAAACCAACATAAAGCGAATGCCACCGGCGCCGATACTGGTTTGTATATCTGCTACCCCATCTAATTGACTAACAAACTGTTCAACCTTCTCAATATCGTTTTGGGTGGTTGCAATATTAGCTCCTTCCGGTAGCCAATAGTCGATAACGACTTGCGGTGTTGTCGATGCGGGGAAAAAACCTTCTTTAACAAACTGAAAGCCCCACGCAGATACGAAAAATACACCAATAACGGTTGCAACCGTTAACCAGCGTACCGCAATCGCTTTTTTAACACACTGCTTATAGAGTCGAATAAAATGACTTTCGGTTTTAGTTTTATTAGATGTGCTATCCACCTCTTTAAATAGCCAGTAACAAAATAACGGCGTCAAGGTGATCGCAAACAGCCAACTATATAACAATGAAATAAGAATCACCCAAAAGAGGTGCCCCGTAAACTCTGCTGTTGAACCTGGCGCAAAACCAATCGGTGCAAAGGCGATAATGCCCACTAGGGTACCGCCCAATAAAGGCCACTTGGTTTGTGTCACAATATCTTTGGCAATGTTTAATTTTTTTCGACCCTGTTGAACACCGATTAAAATCCCTTCTGTGACCACAATGGCATTATCCACCATCATGCCCAGTGCGATTATTAACGCGCCGAGAGAAATGCGGTGCATAGGAATATCAGTAATACTCATGGTTGCCAGCGTTGCTGCAATAGTGAGTAATAAAATTGCCCCAATAACAACGGCAGATTTAAGCCCCATGAAAATTAATAAAGTTGCGATTACAATAATTAGAGCAACCACAACATTGACGACAAAGTCTTGTACGGCAACATCAACGATATTGCCTTGGTGATAATATTCTTGTAACTCAATGCCTAAGGGGCGACGGCTTTCAGATGCTTGTATTTTTTTATCAACAGCTTCACTAATGGCAACAATATTACCGCCTGATTGCCCTGCTATGCCGATTCCAATCGCCGTTTTACCATTATACCGATGGAGTAAACGGGGTGGCGTTTGGTAACCACGCCAGACATAAGCGATATCCTTTAAATAAATCAATTGTGATGAAGTGTTTTGATTACTTGTAGAAACAACAACATTTTTAATGGCTTCGACAGAATCAATACCGCCAGAAGGATCAATAGTAATACGTTGTTCATCAATAACCACATTACCTGCAGCTGCAATGGTATTTTGCTGCTGCAACATTTGGTAAACACTGTTGAGTGACACACCTAAACTTTTTGCATCTTCTCGTGATATTTCTACAAAGATAGCTTCTTGTTGAGCACCGCTAAGAACAACCTTGGCAACACCATCGACTTGTAATAATTCGTCTTGTAAGGATTTGGCATAACGCTTTAATTCAGCCGGGGTATAACCTTCACCTGTAATAAAATAATACAGACCATACACATCGCCAAAATCATCATTCACGATTGGCGTTTGTACTCCAGGTGGCAACGATGATTCGGCATCTTTAATTTTATTGCGTAGCTTTGTCCAAATTAGTTGTAAATCCGCTTTGGATGGTGAAAATTCATATTTAATATCGACGGTAATTTCGGAAACGCCAGCACGGGATTTTGACGTAATAACATCGACTTCTTGCAACTGTTTAATGGATCGTTCTAAAGGCGATGTGACTTCTTCAGCAACTTGCTTGGGGCTTGCGCCGGGATACTGGGTAATGACCAAAGCACTACGTATGGTAAATTCCGGGTCTTCAAAGCGTGGCATACTTTGGTAAGCCGTCCATCCACCCATTAACATAAGTAGAATAGCGATGACACTGATCACGGTATTTTTAATTGTAAATTCTGCAATATTCATAATGCGCCTTGTGGAATATAGTCATATCGTAGCGAGTTAAATACGGTGGGACATTCACTCCCAAGGTCGGATTGTCATACCTTCGGCAAGGTAAGCTGCTCCAGCACCAGCGATGACATCACCGGGCGACAAACCATTTTTGACAACGAGCGTATTACCAATTCCTGACTCTAGTTCCACGGCTCGTTTGGATACGGTCATTGATTGTTGGTTAACAAGCCAAACGAATTGCTGATCGCCATCGGATAAAATCGCCGCCAAAGGTAGCGCTACACTCGCGGTCTCAACCGTGCCCGATGATTCAAGAATCATAGTGGCATTCATGCCGGGAAGAATGAGTAAGTCTTCTGGTGCAGCAAATGAAAAGGTTACTTTATAGGTTTGAGAAAGTGCATCTGCGAGTAGTGTTGCTTCTTTGAACGTCGCTTCTACTCTAGTATCCGGTGCTGCATCTAACACAACAGAGGCTTGTTTATTCTGGCGCTGCTCCACCGTGGCAATAACACTGGCGGGCAAATCGATAGACGCTTCCAATGTCGTTAAATCGATAACCGACGCAACCACTGTACCCGGTTGTACGGTTTGTAATTTTTTAACGGGAAGTTCAGCAATAGCCCCATCGAAAGGTGCACGTAAGACAGTGTCTTCTAACGCTTTTTTAGCCGAATCCAAACTGGATTTGGCAACATCTCGCTGAGCTTTACGTTGGTCCAGTACATTTTTGGCAATGGCGTTTTCTTTGGCGAGTCGGAGTGCTCGTTGGTATTCCGTATCTGCATTCTTAAACTGTGCCTGAGCTGAATCCAAATTGTTACGGAAATCTCGTTGACGCAATTTTGCAATAATTGCACCCTTTTTAATATCCTGAGACTCGGTCACAGGAACATCTTCAATCAAGCCACCGACTTCAAACGTGAGGTTGGACGATTGAGCGGCATCAATCACAGCGGGGTAACGATTAGATAGTCGTGAACTCGCTTCTGCCACGGTAATGAGCTTAACTGGGCGAACCACAGTTTCTGTTGTTTGATCAGCGGTTTCATTCCCGCCACAAGCTGTTAATAATGCTGCGAGCGATAGAATGGGGACATAACGGGTAAAGACTTCGATAGGCATAAGAAAAGACCTTTGTTACCATTGTTCGAATTAAGTGTGCCGAAATTGAAAAGTTGTAATAGAACGACGGAGAGTATTTAATCAAACTATTGTTCCAAATAACTAGTACCAATTATGCTTTTAATGTCAGTCAATTGCCACCATGATTAATCAACTACTGCTAGGCTCTACCATTATTGTGATCACTGTGATTGTACAGGTGGTCTTTTTTAATATCGCCATTGACCGATTAACACGTATTGGCCGATGGTTAAGCGATTCTGCCTCTTTTTTAAAAACCTCATTTATCATGGTGATTGTCGTATTATGGACATTATTGGGTATTACTGTGAGCACGTGGATATGGGCGGTTCTTTTTAAGGTAATCGGTGCACTAGCGACATTAGATGAGGCGATTTATTTTGCCACAGTCACATTTACCACGTTAGGTTACGGTGATATTACACTGACGACAGAATGGCGTTTGCTTTCAAGTCTTGCAGCGGTTAATGGTTTAATTATCTTTGGTTTAAATACCGCATTTTTAGTCCAGTTTGTGGAGAAAACCAGAGGCCTACATATGAAAAAAGACAAGCACTAACTAGAGAAAAACAGAATGAACAGCTATGTAGTGGATGACTTTTTAACGTATACACTCGGCATATTAGTGTTCTTTATTGGGGTGCACGTTAATCGACGAGTTGCCTTTCTACGTAACTACAATATTCCTGAACCTGTCACAGGTGGCCTGCTCGCAACGACGTTTACGTTTCTTATTTTCTTAACTACCAATACAGAAATTCAATTTCAACTCGATACCCGCGATACATTATTGGTCTATTTTTTTACAGCTATTGGTATTAATGCGCGTTTATCCGACTTGATCAGTGGCGGTAAGCCCCTACTGATTATGCTGGTACTAACGCTCTCGTATATATTTCTGCAAAATATCGTTGGCATTGCTGGTGCGACATTGGTTGATAGCCCTTCTGCGGTCGGTGTGTTAGCAGGGTCAGCATCATTGATTGGCGGTCACGGTACGACGATTGCTTGGGCACCCGACATTGCGGGATTGGGTGTCGATAATGCTTTAGAAATTGGTATTGCCTGTGCGACCCTAGGGTTGATTATTGCTAGCTTAATCGGCGGGCCTATTGCGAAGTTTTTACTGTCAAAACATAAGCTGAGTGGGCAAACAGGTGAGCAACCGATGGTGGGCATTGCTTATAAAGAGGCAGATACTGACCAAGGCTCCATTAATCACATGAACCTAATGGCCGTTGTTTTAAGTTTGCATATAGCTATTATTATTGGCTATGTGCTTAATGAACAAATTACCGCGTTAGGATTTAAACTACCGCTGTTTGTTACTTGCTTGCTGACGGGTATTGTTCTATCCAATAGCATCCCTTACGTGCTTCCCCAGCTACATTGGCCTGCTCGAACACGAGCATTAGCATTAGTCTCTGATTTTTCGTTAGGTTTATTCTTGGCAATGTCCCTCATGAGTATGCAATTATGGACTATCGCTGGTCTTGCCGGTCCATTGTTAGTTATTCTGTTATTGCAAACCATTGCAGCAGTACTCTTTATTATTTTTATTCTTTTCCCGCTAATGGGAAAAAATTATCAAGCAGCGGTTCTGAGTGCTGGATTTGGCGGTTTTGCATTAGGTGCAACACCCACTGCGATTGCCAATATGACTGCTGTTACTAAATCACATGGACCAGCGCCTACGGCTTTTCTTATACTGCCCTTAGTCGCTGCTTTTTTTGTGGATATTGCCAATGCTTTTGTGATTCGATTTGCTCTTCAGTTGTGAATAGAAAATCAGCGTTGAATGATTAAATTTTTATGTGTTGGATAGTAATTATTAAAAGGCTTCAAGCATTGCCAAAAGTATGTTTGTTAATGCGGGTGCAAGGCCAAGAGAGCAAGAACTTATTTTTGACTATCTTAGTAAGAATGCGAAAGATGCTGTGAAGTAAATCAAGGTTTTTATTATGAAATTAGTTTTTTATATTTTTTTCACGGTGCTATGTGTTTCTGGTTGCACATCCTACAGTAGTATTTCGCAAATCACAGCGATGCCAGAGCCGATAATTTATCAGCAGCAAGTGCTGCGTGATCGTCTTTATACTGATGGAATAAGTGAAAATAATACCATCTTTTATGCTACTGATAGAGAATCATCAAGTGATCAAGATGACGGACTGTTTTATACAAATCAAAGAGGCAGCTTTATACGGGTAGGCTTAGGGAATATTTCCCCCTCTACCTTTAATGATAAAAATAAAATTAAAGTATCAGACGTTAATGAATATGGATACTTATCAACAGCTTTACCTTATGGAAAACTTAGCTCACCGGAAGAGGCAAATGAACCTGGTCTGAAAATCGCAAATCAACAATTTTCTGAAGCGGTTGATGAAAAATTAGCAGCATCAAGGCAAAAAGATATTTTTATCTATGTTCATGGATATAAGACAGTTTTTGAAAACCCATTATTAGTATCCTCAGAGTTTTGGCAATACATGAATAACGACGGAGTATTTATTGCCTATGCTTGGCCTGCAACCCCTAAACGACTTGCTTACTTTAAAGATGTTGAAACTGCACAACTCTCTGGCCACAACTTACGCTTGTTTATTGAATACTTAGCAAAAAATACAGAGGCTGAACGTATACACATTATTGGCTATAGCGCAGGCACTCGTGTTGTGATCACTGCCACACAACAGCTTGCTTTAAAATATTATGATCAGCCTCAGCAAAAGATTAAACAAGAATTACGTATCGGAAATATTATACTTGCTGCTAGTGATTATGATCCTAGAGTCTTTGCGGCTGCTATTGGTCACGAACTGCTTAATATTCCAGAAATGATGACAGTGTATATGTCAGCATCGGATGACGCTCTGGGCTTATCACGTTTTTTATTCGGCGAAGGGCGCCTCGGCCAATTCATTGATAAATCAGCTAGTATGGCAGATCACACAAAATCTTTTTTTAATAAAAATAAAAAGCTGTATTTTATCAATGCCAGTACCGCTAAAAAAGCGGCCATTGGAAATGGTCATGGATATTACTTCAGCAGTCCTTGGGTCAGTAGCGATTTGTTACTTATTCTGAGATACGGTTTAAAGCCTGGTCTTCGTGGCTTAATTAAGCCCGAAGGGAAGCTGCATTGGATATTTACCGACAATCATCCAAATACGTTGCAAGATAAGCTTTCATGGCTTGCTGAGTGAGATGGTAAAGCGAATATACTGATCTGACGTAGCCTCTATTGAAATATGAGGTGAAAATGATCGTAATTAAGGTGGTCATTTCCAGTGGGGATAATCGGGTGTGGATAAAAATGCAACGTTGCTTTTTTGTTAACACTTAACGTTCCCAAGGCTCCAAATTAAAATTTACATTAACCTCGTTCTCCTCTGCAAAAATCTCACAATGTGCCTGCTTAATTCTTCTTGGTAGTTCTGTTGCCTTAATTCGAACAATAAATGCTATATTTGTTATTTTTTAAAACACAAAAACAAGTGAGAATAGCAAAAACAGTAAACATGGTGATTCCGGAGAAAGTATGACCCAGAAAACAATAGGTATAGTTGGTCTAGGTAGTATGGGCAGTGGTATGGCTCAGACCTTATTGCGTGAAGGCTTTGAGGTTGTGGGTACAGACGTGAATAAGGCTCAACAACAAGTAGCTCGGGACCTCGGCGTTGAGGTTGTCCCTGATATTCAAACATTGTGTGGTAAAACCAATACCCTTTTATTATCGCTACCTATGGCAAAGCATGTACAGACGGTGATCAAGGGCAGTGGTGGCATTATTGAGCATGCACAAATAGATACTTTAATCATTGATACCTCGACCTCTGAGCCAGAGGTAACCCGTATGTTAGCGGCTGAGCTTACTGAACAAGGCCATCACTTATTAGATGCTCCTGTCAGTGGGGGCCCGTCTGGTGCGGCAGCAGGCACAATGGTTATGGTCGTTGGTGGGGAAAAGCATGTACTGAACCGTGCCCAACCATACCTTAATGCCTTGAGTGCAAAAGTGGTTCATTTGGGTCCGTCAGGTAATGGTCATGTGGCAAAGCTGATTAATAACTTATTGTGTGCGGCGCACTTAGTCACGACAGCAGAAGCCGTTGCTTTGGGCAAAAAAGCAGGTTTAGATCCTGAGATGCTTATCGCAGGGTTAAACGCAGGGTCGGGGCGTAGTGCTGTCAGTGAAGTAAATTTCCCTCGCTGGGTTTTAAATGAAGCGTTTGATTCTGGTTTTACAATGCAATTAATGCGTAAAGATATTCGTTTGGCAAAAAACCTGATGAGCGAAATGGGGTTAGAGCTACCGATGTCAGAGCAAGTGGCTGCTATCTGGGCGCAGAGTGAGGAAAACTTGCCTGACCAAGATGACTTTAATTGTATCGTAAAAAATGCTGGCTTAGAGGAAAAGTAACATGACGTTTACCGTTGAAAATAATGGCGAGAAGCAAGTTGAGCAATTGCTGAATGGTTTACTAGGTGACAGTCAATTTGGTAGTTGGATTGCAGGAAAAATAGTGGTTGGTGAAGGGGAAGAAATAAAACTAACAAACCCTGCAACTGGCCACACATTTATGACGTATTGTGATGCAGGCAGCTCAGTTGTTGATAGTGCTGCCGAAGCAGCCGTTATTGCACAGAAGCAGTGGTGGGGAATGACAGCTACTGCCCGTGGACAGCTAATGTGGAAATGCGGTTTTTTAATTCGAGAAAATTTAGAACCTCTTGCCCGATTAGAATCTGTTTCGGCTGGTAAGCCTGTTAGAGACTGTCGCATTGAAGTGACAAAAGTGGCAGAGATGTTTGAATACTATGCGGGCTGGTGCGATAAAATAATAGGGCAGGTCATTCCTGTGCCGACAAGCCACCTCAATTATACGAGGCATGAACCTTACGGTGTTGTGACACAAATTACGCCATGGAATGCGCCCATATTTACAGCTGGTTGGCAGATTGCTCCCGCTATTTGTGCGGGCAATGCAGTGTTACTAAAACCGTCTGAATTAACACCGTTAAGTTCTACCGTGTTAGCTAAATTAATTGAAGAGGCAGGTATCCCTAAAAGCTTGGTCAATATTGTTAATGGGCTAGGGCATACAACGGGCGCATCAGCGATTGCCCATTCAGCAACTAAAAAAGTGGTCTTTGTCGGGTCACCAAAAACCGGAGGTCTTATTGCTGCAGCTGCTGCTCAACGTGTGATTCCCTGTGTTTTGGAGTTGGGCGGTAAGTCAGCCAATATTGTCTTTGATGATGCGGATTTAGACCGAGCTGTTGTGGGTGCGCAAGCAGCTGTATTTGCAGCGGCAGGTCAGAGCTGTGTATCTGGGTCGCGTTTACTGGTTCATCGCAACGTGTATGAACAAGTTGTAGAGCGAGTGGCGTCAGCAGCCAATAAAATTCCAGTAGGTATGCCATGGTTAGAGGATACAATGGTTGGGCCTATTAATAATCTACCACAATTTACTCATGTGAATAATTTAGTGTCTGGGGGTGTTGCTGAAGGTGCAGTCATTGCCTGTGGAGGATCCCGTGCAGATATTAAAGGCGGTGAGCAGGGATATTTCTTCCGCCCGACGGTACTGGCTGAGGTTAACAATAGGATGCAAGTGGCTCAGGAAGAAATCTTTGGTCCCGTCGTTTCTGTGATTCCATTTGAGGATGAAGAAGAAGCTGTTGCCATTGCTAACGATAGCCGTTTTGGTTTGGCTGGTGCCGTATGGACGGCAGATGTGGGGCGAGCTCACCGCATGGCCGCGCAAATTAACGCAGGTACTTTCTGGATCAATAGCTATAAAGCGATTAACGTTATGTCACCCTTTGGCGGCTTCGGCGAAAGTGGTTACGGTCGCTCTAGTGGTTATGATGGTTTGCTGGAGTATACGCAGGTAAAAAGTGTTTGGGTCGAAACCGCAAAAGATGCCGCTATTCAGTTTGGTTATTCAGTCGAGTGATTAATTTTTTGATGATATAAAAATGAAATATTTTGTAATAAAGGTTACATTACATGGCTGATTATGAACGTGAAATAGATATTGAAAACGTATGGGAAATAATTTTACAAGAAGCTGAGGCGGTTGCTAATGCATTCCCTTTGGTTGCTGACTTTTACCAGCGTAGTATCCTTCAGCATAATAGTTATGATGCGGCGCTGGCATATGTGTTGGCAGAAAAATTAAGTGACCCTATTTCGCAATCTAATTTGTCTCAAACAAATTCTTCCAAAACTAATGCCTCAACAATCAAAGATTGGCAAGATTTTTTGTTAGCCATTATGTCTGAAGCTCCTGCTATTGGAAAAGCAGCAGTGAAAGACTTAGTTTGTCAGCTAAAAAGTAATGCATCTATTAAGGACCACTATACGCCATTGCTTTATTTTGGTGGTTATCAAGCATTGCAAAGTTATCGTTTTTCGCATTACTGCTGGAACAATAATCAACACGCTATTGCAAATTATATACAGGCGAGAGTTGTTACTTTGCATGGTGTCGATATTCATCCGGGAGCAAAAATTGGCGAAGGTATTTTTATCGACCATGCTGTCGGTATTGTCATTGGAGAAACGGCAGTTGTTGAAAATGATGTGACGCTATTTCAAAGTGTTACTTTAGGTGGCACAGGAAAAGGCGTTGGTGACAGGCACCCCAAAGTGCGCAAGGGCGCTTTTATTGGTTCTGGCGCAGTTATATTTGGCAATATTGAAATTGGTAAAAACGCAAAAGTTGCCGGCGGCGCTGTCGTTGTTAAACCTGTCGCTGCAAATACAACGGTTGTTGGGCCTGCTGCGAAGGTAGTGGTCCCCCCCTCATAAATAAATGAAAAGTTCATTGGGAGAGGTTATTAATAAAAATGAAAAAAAATCATCTTGGTATTGATCATCCGCTTGTGGCTGTACGAGATATGGATAAAGCGAGTGAAGACTTCGCTCGCATAGGTTTTTTTATTAATCCACGCCATCATCATCCATGGGGTACTGATAATCACTTGTTGATGTTTCCTGAAAATTTTATTGAATTAATCAGTATTTATGATGACAGTAAGTTAGATTTAAAAAATGAGAAAGGCTTCGCGTTTGGACGCTTTATCAGTGATTCTATTGAGCGGCGAGAAGGCATTTCTCTCGTGGCGTTACACAGTGAAGATGCCCGTCAAGATCACCAGCTTATGAATGAGCGAGGCGTTGAAAACCAAGGCATTGTCGATTTTCGTCGTGTGGCACATCGGCCTGATGGGACTGAAGAAGAAGCCGTTGTGTCTTTAGTCATGTTAGTGAACTCTAGTTGCCCGCCAGTCTCGAACTTTTTCTGCCATCAACATAAGCCGCATCTTGTTTGGGTTAAAGAATGGATGAATCACCCTAACGGTGCTAATGGTATTGCTGCTGTGAGTTATATTGCAGACAATCCAGCTGATTTTTTACCAAGGTTTGCAGGTATCTATGGTGAGGAAGCTGTCACTCTCGATAGCGATATATTGATAGCAAAAACTGACCGAGGTGTATTCGAAGTGTTAAGCCCTGATCGGGCTAATGATCGTTTCGCTGGTGTTGGTATTCCTGTAAGTGGAGCACAGCGTCCCAGTGGGGTCGCGATTAGAGTCAGTACACATTCAATGGCACAAGCTAAATCTCATTTAGATAAAAATCAGGTTATCTATATCGAGACTGATGATGGTGGCTTGCGTATTCCTGCTCATTACGCAGGCAATACAATTTTTGAAATTTACCCTGAGTCACTGTAGGAGCGACTATGTTGCCAATTTCCCAGGAAGATACGTTACACCAATTAATGCGCGAGTGGCGACGTGATCTTCATGCTCACCCTGAAACCGCTTTTGAAGAGCATCGAACCTCTGCCAAAGTCATTGAATTGCTCAAGAGTTTTGGGCTGAATGTGAGTACAGGTTTGGCCACGACAGGTGTTGTGGCAACGCTTGAAGGCAAGCAGAAAAGTAATAAAGCTATTGGCTTAAGGGCAGATATGGATGCACTTAATTTGCAGGAGTTAAATACCTTTTCACATTGTTCGAAACATAAAGGCAAGATGCACGGTTGCGGTCACGATGGCCATACAGCCATGTTATTAGGAGCTGCTAAATATCTTTCAGAGAATAGAGATTTTGCAGGTACTGTCGTTTTTATTTTCCAGCCTGCTGAAGAAGGGGGGGCTGGCGCTAAGGTCATGTGTGAACAGGGGCTGTTTGAACAATTTCCTGTCGATGCTGTTTATGGCATGCATAATTGGCCAGGACTTGATGCCGGCTGTTTTGCTGTTAATTCAGGGCCAGTGATGGCAGCTACCGACATATTTGATATTACAATTACGGGTAAAGGCTGTCATGCGGGTATGCCAAACATGGGGGTGGACCCTGTGGTAGTGGCAGCACAATTAATCAGTGCTTTGCAAAGTATCATTAGTCGTACCCTCGACCCCCTTGAATCCGGTGTCGTCAGTGTGACTCAAATGCGCGGCGGCAACGCTTATAATGTTGTACCTGATAGCGTGACGTTATCAGGCACTTGCAGAACATTTTCTGACGATGTGCAAAAACTGATTGAAGAAAAAATACGAAGGCAAGTTCAAAGTCTATGTCATGCCTTTGATGCAGAAGGCGTATTAGATTATCGACGTGTTTATCCTTCTACGGTTAATGATAAAACGCATGCGGGCATATGTGCTGATGTGGCAGACTCGTTAGTTGGTAGTGATTATGTCAAGCGCGATTTACCTCCTAGTATGGGTGCGGAAGATTTTTCATTTATGTTACAGCAACGGCCAGGCGCATATCTCTGGCTTGGTAACGGCTCTAGGGATGACGGTAAAGGTTTGCATAATCCTTATTATGATTTTAATGACGAAGTGCTTTCTTTAGGTGCAAACTTTTGGATTAAGCTTGTGCAATCACAATTAATGTCAGGCTAGTGATAGCTTAGGCGCTAAAAAATATGAAAGAAATTAATGAGAAGCGAGTCGCTTATCTTTACGAAGCCGTGACAATGGGGACTATTCGTGCCGCAGCAGATAAGCTAAATGTTGCGCCTTCAGCTGTCAGTCGTCAAATAACATTATTGGAAGAAGAGCTCGCCAGTACCTTGATTGAGCGTCACCGTAAGGGTGTCACAGCAACGGAGGCGGGTGAAGTCATTTTACGTTTTTATCGCGAAGCACTTTCCAGCGAAGAAACCTGCATTTCTAAACTACAAGCATTACAAGGCCTGCAAAGCGGTCACATTAAATTAGCGATAGGCGAAGGCTTTGTGGGTGATTTAATGTCGGGCCCTCTACCTGAATTTTCTCGACGGTATCCCTCGCTAACCTTATCGATTAGTATGGCGGGATCGAATGAAGTGATCCGCAAAGTAGAAGAGGATGAAGCTCATATCGGTTTATTGTTTCATCCTGCATCACATCCGAATATTCGTTCTCAAGTTATCAGCTCTCAACCCATTTGTGCGATTGTCTCTCCAGAGCATGTATTGGCAAATAGGGCTAGTGCAATTACATTGGAAGAGCTGCTGGAATATCCCGTTGCATTACTCGAATCTCAATATGGTGTACGGCAATTACTAGGCATGGCCGAATTTAAGGAACGTATTCGTTTCCGACCAATAGTAACTTCAGATTCAATTGCTGTTTTAAAATTTTTTGTGCGTTCTAATATGGGATTCGCCTTTCTTCCTGAATTTGTGGTGGCAAAAGAAATTGAAGATCAACAGTTAGTTGCAATTAAAATAGATCAAGAAATATTGGCTGGTGGCGAGGCGCATATGATTACTCGTTTAGGTCGTCAGCTTTCGGAAGGGCCACATTGTTTATTAGAGCATTTGAGAGCTTGGATGAAGGCATTTAGTTGAGGCTTTCAAAAATATATCGCTATATTTTGTATAAATAATAAAAATAAGCTTGAAATTTATCGTTACAAGCCTAGAATGCACATCAAATTAATTAATGCAGAGACTTTATCTTTGAAGCATTTACTCATATTTACAAATTACAGCATCGCTTCTGGGGCCGATAGTGCCCAAGAGATACGCTGTGCGTCAATATAACCTGTCTAAGTAAATATAGCTGGCAGGTTTAGCCTTCCAGTTTTAAAAAGTTATTAAAAACCCGGAAGGCATAACTGCTTTTCGGGTTTTTTTATGCCCGAGTTTTAAAAGTAAATGATGAGAGTAATTAGAACTTTGCTCTTATAAAGTTGTTGGTAGTTGCAATTTTGACAAATGCATAAAAATAGGAGAGTTATTATTGAAAGTTAATCAGAGGCTTAGATCGTTTATTTATAGATGAATAGTGTCATTCCACGAGTAGGGAAAATTTATTTTACAGATAAGTTTTCCTCGCTAAATTATTGTCGAATTTTTGTGAATATAGCCGCAATGGCATCGCTCGCCTATTGATTGCTAATACAATATAACTTATTGATATATAGATATTATTTCAAAAAATACTATGCCTTGTTTTAATTTTTATTACGGGCTATTGTTTAAAAAGATTTACGAAACAACACATCCAAGTGTTAACAAAAAAGAGATTTAACCATGAACCGATTACTCGGAATAAATAACCATCATACAGCTTCAGAGTGGCCATTAAAGAGTCAGCTGCTGCCGTTTAGTAATTGTTATCGTCAAAATCAAGGCGATATGAGTTTAGAGATGTAATTTGCACTTTCCTTACCGGAAGGCTGCAAGGCCAACCGGATACGTTTTTTTGAAACCCGATTGGCTTTGCTTATCGGGTTTTTTTATGCCCTTCATGGATGAAGGGTACATCGAAAATGCAGGTCGGCTTTTGCTCCTGCAAAACCGACATTCACGCCATCCATGGCGCTTGAGCAATTTTTTGAGTGCCCAAAGATGGAAGATGAACCCATAACGCTCGAGAACCTTTCGAGTATTAAAGGATTAATTTTACATGGCAGTATTTTAGGAAGTTACTCCACAAGGATGTTTTTTAATAGTGCAATGCCCACTTACACGGCATTAGTTTTTTAACAATTTGGTCGCTTTTTCCGGCATATAAGAAAGGTAAATACATTCTCGGTAATCTCGATGAGTCGTATTTTTTACTTATATGCCAAGTATGCCCCTATCGTCTAGTTGGATAGGACGCTGGGTTTTCAATTCAGTAACGTCGGTTCGCCGCAAGCGGACCGGTCCAAAGTTATAAACTTTGGCCGTTCAAGAAACGCAAAGCATGCTTTGCTTAACATGTTTCTTTCACCCATCTAGGGGCACCAATAATTTGTTACGTCGATAGCTTAACTGGCAAAAGCTCTGGCCTCCAAAACCAGGCGATGTAGGTTCGAACCCTACTCGGCGTGCCAAACATAAATGCAGTGATAGCCCCAATAGATCGGCAGATTTTTGTTTCATTGAAGATCAGGAGAGTGCTGGTTCGACAGCTTTGTAGGAGCAAAAGTTGGACGCTTGTATAGGCGGTCGAGAAGCGATTATGCACAAGGATGTGTATAACAATTCCGGCTCACTGCACCAGTTTTATTTCGGTGTGAAGCAGAGTGGTAATGCGCCTGACTGTTAATCAGGAGTTCGTTGGTTCGACCCTAGCCGCCGGAGCCAATTTTATTGAGGGTGTTGAGCAGGTGGTGAGCTCAGCGGACTGTAAATTCGCCGGAAACTATGTAGGTTCGATTCCTTCCACCCTCACCAAATTTCCGGGCCAATAGCATAATCGGTAAATGCCCCGGCCTCATAAGCCGGAGAAGGAGCGGTTCGAATCCGCCTTGGCCTACCAATTAAATGATTAGTTAATAGCGGTGTTGAGCAATGGCTGCTTTCGGGTTTCATATGCCCGAGCTTGTTGGTTCGATTCCAACCACCGCAACCAAATTGGAAGTGTGGCCGAGTGGTAAGGCAGCGGATTGCTAATCCGTACAGTGATAAATCGTTGCTGCATGAGTTCGAATCTCATCACTTCCTCCAAAATACTCCGGTGATGCAATTGGAAGGCAGGTTAAGGCTCCTGCAAAACCTGCATTCCCACCATCCATGGTGGTCACATAGCCCACTTAAAATCGGTTTGTTGCGAGTTCGACTCTCGCCGTCTGCATCAGTTTTTCGTGAGGTAATTCAATTAGCAGAATGCGATTTTCATAAAATCGGCGATAGTGGTGCAAGTCCACTCTTCACGACCGGTTAATAGCAGCGTGGTGTAACGGTAACACACCGGACTTTGACTTCGGTATTTCAGGTTCGAATCCTGGCGCTGTTGCCAAATAGTATGTTGAGTAGGGTTCTAAAAATATTTAATTTTTGTGCGAGTGGCAGAATGATGATGCGCGGAACTGCAACTTCCGTTTACGCCGGTTTGATTCCGGCCTCGCACTCCAAATTTTCTGGATATAGCACAGCCTAGTAGCGTGTTGGGTTTAACTAAAATACATCCAAGTATTTTGCCCTTCGGGTTCTTCGAAGTTCAAAACGTTCCAGACGTTTTGTGGAGCTCAAAGTTTGTGGGTTCAAACCCTGCTATCCAGACCAATTAATTTAAACGCGGTGTTGACCGAATGGTTAGGTACCTGCCTTCCAAGCAGAGGAAATGGGTTCGATTCCCATACACCGCTCCAAAATTTAATGAAGGTTGGCTTAGTGGCTGAGCACCGGACTTTTAATCCGGCTAGATGGGTTCGATCCCCATACCTTCAACCAATTACAATAAAACAACTAAAAGGAGATCGTATTATGGCGATTAAAAAAGTATTGGCGCCGCATAAAGATCAGCGGTTGCCTGTAAAAATTTGGACGGATGATATTGATTACAGCACGCAGGCTCAGTTGAGTCGTGTAGCGAACTTACCATTCGTTTATAAGCATGTAGCAGCGATGCCTGATGTACATCTCGGAAAAGGCGCCACTGTTGGTTCAGTGATTGCAACCGATAAAGCTATTATCCCTGCAGCTGTGGGTGTGGATATTGGATGTGGAATGAATGCAGTGAGATTATCTATTAAAGCAAAAGATTTGCCTGATAGCCTAAAATTGATTCGAAACGGAATTGAATCAGTTGTACCTTTAGGTCCCGGAGGTCAACATCGTGACCCCAAAATTGCTGGTGGTCATGATATATCAATGCGTCTATGTACTATTTTTGAAAAACACCCGAAGTTAAGTAAGCGCGTTAAAGTGAATGGGTTTGCGAAACAATTAGGAACGCTGGGCTCAGGAAATCATTTCATTGAATTATGTTTAGATGAAAATGATGACGTGTGGATTATGTTGCATTCAGGGAGTCGTGGAGTTGGCAATAAAATCGGTATGTACTTTATCGAAATTGCTAAACGAGAAATGGAAAAATGGATGATTCACTTACCTGATAAAGACTTGGCTTATCTATCTGAAGGGTCAGAATATTATGATGACTATATTGAAGCAGTTTCTTGGGGGCAAGATTATGCGGCATTGAATCGCACGCATATGATGAATGCAGTAATGCTAGAACTACGTAAGTATTTACCTGCGTTTACAATCACACAAGAGGCTATCAATTGCCACCATAATTATGTTGAAAAGGAAAATCATTACGGCAAAAACGTATGGGTAACGCGTAAAGGCGCAATCCGTGCGAGAAAGGATGATCTTGGTATTATTCCCGGGTCCATGGGTGATAAAAGTTTTATTGTTCGTGGTAAAGGTGAATCTGAATCATTTTGTTCTTGTTCCCATGGTGCGGGTCGACGATTGAGTCGTACTGCAGCTGCAAAAACTTTTTCCGTTGCTGATCTCGTATCAGCTACTGAAGGAATAGAATGTCGTAAAGACAGGGGTGTCATTGATGAAATTCCAATGGCATATAAGCCTATCGATAGCGTGATGGATAACCAAACTGATCTAGTGGATATAGTTCATACACTTCGACAAGTCGTCAATGTAAAAGGCTAGAAAGGACTTAGCCTTTTCTTTCACCTCTTTCCTCATTTTTAATTTAGCCCAATTGGCATAGTGGTCGTGCAGCTGCTTTGTAAGCAGCAGAGACAGGTTCAATTCCTGTATTGGGCTCCAGTTTACATCGCCTGATTAGTTCAATTGGACTTAGAGCATCCGCCTACGACAATTTTGCAGGAGCAAAAATTGGGCGTCTATAGAGGCGATCGTGAAACGATAATGTGCAGGACGCATATTACAAACGGGAAGATGCGGGTTCGAATCCTATTCAGGTGCCAAATTTATTACTCTCGTAGCTTAATTGGATAGAGCGTCTGTCTTCGAAACAGAACGGTGTTGGTTTGATTCCAACCGAGAGTGCCAATAATTATTATTAATAAACCCGAGAATCTTTAGGTGTGGCCGTGGCAGATTGATAAATTTACCGGGAGTAAATTTAGACGCGGGAGAGAAGCGACGGCGCCCGTAGGGGTTGTAACATGGATGTTACAAACCAATGTGCGCTTAACTTTGGCTTAAGTGCCCTTGGTTTTTGGAAAGGGGAGTTCAGGTCGCATCGGTCACCCCTAAAGGTTTTTACTAATAGAAAAGGAGGTCAAGCAATGAGACTTGCTATAACGCGATCAGGTTTTTATAACGCTGATCTTTATTGCGCTGATACTCGTACAGCTAAAAGAGTGTTGCGTGAAAAAAATATTTCCATATTGGCTATCGACTATTATCTAGTTGGCCAGGGAAATGGTTGCGATATTATTGATTGGGCTAAAAGAAATGCAGTTTTGCCTAATTTTATCGTTGTTATTGAACGTAATCGCAACAAACGAGCCTTATTATCGAATACATTACGAAATATAGGTTATCGCTCTGGTGATGATACTACCTTTATAAGGCATTAAATTTAGTTAAAGCGACCACTATGATTAATTGAGAATAGGATGATGAATATTCAAATTTTGCAGCTATCGAAGTCAGGTCACCCAATGTCTTGGGTGAACCGTGAAGAAGCCGCAACACTGTATGCAAAAAATAGGGTGTTATGGGAGCTGGGTGACGAAGTTATTCCAATTGTCGGCGGTATTAATCGCTTGGGCATTCAAAGTCGCTTCGATATGGCACCAATTATTGCTTGTGATGGTGATGTGAAACAACCTCGTTTACGACCATCGTTAAGTAATCGTATGCTGTTTCGCCGAGACGATTACCGATGCTTGTATTGTGGTGTTCAGTTTAATCACGACGGATTAACGCGGGACCATATTGTGCCGCGTATTCAAGGTGGTTTAGATCGTTGGGAAAATGTGGTTGCTGCTTGTAAACGCTGTAATCACAGTAAGGGTGGTCGAACGCCAGAGCAGGCAGGGATCAAGCTATTGGCCATTCCATTTGTGCCGAATCCGTTTGAGTTTCTGTTTTTGGCAAATCGACATATTCTGGCTGACCAGATGGATTATCTTGCGACAAGCTTTTCGTCAAAGCGAGACTGGAAAAAAGTGGCTTAACTATTAAGCCACCCACATATTTGGAATACAGGTATTAACCTGTATTCCATACCGATGTTTATACGTATGTTGGCGAAACAGCGGCTCTGGTTCTGAATGCCAGGCTGGCACAGTCATGTTTTATGTCCTGTGTACCGATTCACTAACACGTTAAACAGTATGCTCTGAAAAAGCATAGTTTTTGTAGCTCATAGGGTAGAGCAATCGACTCATAATCGATGGGTAGCAGGTTCGATTCCTGCCTCAAACACAGTCAGTTTTAATAAACTGAAGGAAAAGCCGAGAGGCTGAGGTTCGAATCCTCATTTGGTCTACTAAACCAAATATAAAACAAGAGGCTCATAGCAACGTAATGCTGTTATAGATTATGTTGCGTTGACATTAATACCGTTAATGATGGGTTAAGGTATTGCGTAGTAAATAATAAGTTTACCTCACTATCAACAGCTAAGGATGGTGTCCTAGGGATGGGGATAATCAAGAGTGATTAGGTTAGTGTGGAGCAACCGCTGTATTTGTCTACCCATTACATTTAAGTTATTTACCGTACTCATGGCAAATGGGCCTCGCCATTATAGTCATTGGAAGAAATAAATAAGGGAGAATAATAATGATTCTTTGGAAAACAATCGATATTGCGGAACATGAACGTGTATTACTTTATGTCCGTGATCAATTTAAACAAGTGCTAGGCCCAGGTCGGCATCGTGTCTCGACCTTGAAGGGAAAAGTTCGCCAGGAAACCTATGATATTACCGAAGTAGTATTCAGGCATCCTAAAGAAAAATTTTTGCTGTCACACTACCCAGAAAAACTGGCAATGCACCTTGAGCAGTTTGACTTAAAAGATACTGAAGTGGGCTTGTTATATCGAAATGGCCATTTAATGAATGTGTTGGCACCTGGTAGTTTATTTACAGTTTGGAAAGGTGTTGAGGATATTCGTGTTGACGTTATCGATATTAATAACCACTATCAGATAGAAGAGTCTTTAATTGGCTTATTGGGGCGAGGCATTAAAATTGGTCAAAGCCGAGAAGTCGTTAATGCGATTGCTTATGCAGAGGTAGTTGATGAGCATGTAGGTTTATTGCTGGTTAACGGTAAGCTAGAAAAGATCTTGCAACCGGGTAGTTACGGCTTCTGGAAATATAACCGTTCAATTGCGGTTAAAATGCTTGATCTTCGTTTACAAGCAATGGAGGTTAGTGGCCAAGAGATTCTGACCAAAGATCGCGTGAGTTTGCGTATTAACTTAACTGGTAGTTATAAAATTAAAGATCCTCAAATTGTTGCCTCTAAGGTGAATGATTACGCAGGTTTTATCTATCGTGAGTTGCAATTAAGTTTGCGAGAAATTGTAGGCACACAATCATTAGATGGATTGTTAGAAGATAAAGATGCTTTAAATTCTGTAATTACTCAGAGTACACGAGAAAAATTAGCGGAATACGGTATTCAGTTAATGAGTGTCGGGGTTAAAGATATTATTTTACCTGGTGAAATGAAGCAGATTCTGAATCGAGTAGTAGAGGCGCAAAAAGAGGCTGAAGCTAATTTGATTAAGCGTCGTGAGGAAACTCAGGCAATGCGTTCATTACATAATGCTGCCAAGATGATGGAAAACAACCCTGTGTTGTTACGTTTAAAGGAATTAGAAGCATTAGAAAGAGTGACTGGGAAAATCGATAAGATTTCTGTCTATGGTGGCCTTGATAGTGTTCTTAATGACTTGGTAAAACTGGCGCCGGTCAAAACCTAAAGAAAGCTGCTAGGTTATTTAGCAGCTTTCTTTGATGAGAAGTTTACCTTTTAAATGACTGTTTCATGCAATGATGAAACAATAGCAATATCGAACATCATTTGTTATTAATGAGTTAATTTTTTTATAATTGAATGCTAGGGTTGAAGTTCATAAGATGTTTTTATTGAGCGCTAGCGAAAAGATACAATCAAAAATATAAGTACAGCAATTGCCGCAAAAATCATTACGCGAGCGAAGGGTTGCATAGAATCTGTATTAGATGCATCCGATAGCCATGGTGATTGAGATTCTTTCTGTTGTTGTGACTTAGTTTCTTCCTTTTTTGTTTGTTTTTTTGCGGTCGCTATTTGTTTAAGCTCTTCTGTAGTATTCTCTTTAACAGGTGGTGCTGGTGGCTCAGCTTGCCACCAGTTTTCGCGTGGTGCTTCACCGGCAGCGGCCTTTAAGCGTAAAAGTTTATTATTTAATTTGCCAATGCGACTTGGATTAACTTGATAACTGTATTTTTGTTTTAGTTGTACTATTTGCTTTTGTAAAGGAATGCCCTTGCTAGGGTTAACCATTGCGACAAAGTTGGCGTAACCTTCTATGGAGCACAATAAATTGCTACTGCTATTGTGAGAACGATGAGCCCAGTGCTTACCCTCTAGCCCGCTTTTGTCAATTTGATGTAGTAAGGCTCTGAAGCGCTTTAAGGTCTTGCGATCAACGCTAAGGTTATTATTCACTACCACGCCGGTCACTTCTTGTTTTTTATGCTTGCGCATAATGCGTGTTTTTTCGGGGTGAACAATAAAACCTTCATCCTTAATAATACTATGACAACGCCACAATAGTTTTTTTACAATGCTGTCGTCAATATTCTGTGGATTAATATCATCGCCCTTGTTGGAGCTTGCCGAAAAAGTAACATCGTCAGCATATCGCGTATAAGTAAAGCCTAATTTTTTAGCCATCCCTTGTAAGCGAGCATCCAATTTTCTACAGATGATATTGCTAATATTAGGGCTAGTTGGCGCTCCTTGCGGTAAAAAGCGCTCTCCGTTACTAACAAACCAAGACTGACTATCTAGTTCAACCTCCTGTGTATTCGCTTCGGTGCAAAGTAAGGCTAGTACTGTTGCAATGTGTTCACTGTAACCTAGAGCTTTAAACATCCCCTTAACTCTTGGATAGCTAATTGTTGGAAAGAAGTTTTTAAGGTCGAGGTTAATAACAATATCTTTGCCTACATGAGGCGCAGCATTGGTTACGATAGAGCGCGTGCGTACAAAGCCATGAGCGGCATCATGTAATGCCAGCGGCTCTAAAATATTGGATAAAACCCAATACTGGGCAAGTTTCAACCGTGGCATAGGGGCAGATATTAGGCGAGTTCCACCGGTTTTCTTGGTCATTTGGAAGCGTTGATAATGACTAATCGTGCAGACATCTTTTTGGTAGACTAAAAAACGTAGCTCATTAACGGTAATGCCCATGGCTCTGGCCAACATTTGGCTGTCGTGCAGTAGTGGTAACTGTTGGGCTTGGAGTTTGTCTTCATCGCTGTTAACTTTTGATAGCCCTATCGATAAACCTTCCCCTACGAAGGTAATAAATTTCTTTTGGATGTCGTACCAATTCTTTGCTCGTTGGTATCGTGTTTCATTGCGTTCTTTACGCTTTTCTTCTCTACGAATAAGTGCTTCTTTTTTACGCTGTTTGTGTAACTCCTTTAGTGCTTGCTCTGGGTCTTGATACAATTGCTGTTGCTTTCCTAATTCACGCAGTTGCTTTTGTAACTGCCCGCGCTTTTCAATAAAGGTTTCTGTTAGTGTTGGCTGTTCACTATTTTTTGGCCAAAACCCAAGACGTTTCATCTCTGCTAAAATATAAACTTCTTTACCACCTGTTTCGCGTACGCGCTGGTAGAGTTCTTGGCGGCTTAATTTTTTAGTGCTTTCGTCAGACATCTGCCTGTCTCCCTAATATAAATAAGGATAAATGTTGAGTGTTAAAAAAATGGATAATGATAGTTGTTACAAGAACAAATAAAGAAGAGAAGTGCGCAAGATAAAAGGGTGCCAGCGTGCTCAATGTTTCCTTCGTAGAGCTCTTAGTACTGGATTGATCAACTCGACGCGGCACGCCCCTACTATCGCTCATTGACTTCATGGAAGTCATACCGCAATAGCGATAGTAGGGGCTGTGCCGCCCTATGAAGATCAGGCCAGTGACGCGTGTGTAGTCTATAAACCAGAACGGCGATGCACCGCTCAAATTGCAAGGTAGATAAGTCACGCTGACACCTGTGCTAGTATAGCAGTGTTGTTAGGTTTTAAAAGAGCGCTATTAAAATTCTTCATGATCTCTTTAACCGTTTGCTAAGGAATATTGTTTTCTGATCGCTAATATATGTTCGCATGGCCCCATGCGCAGTAAATTCGTTCGATAAAAATAACAGTCGCAGCTAGCCTCTTTTAAACGTTGATCGCCGTCAATTTTAATCTCAGTGTTCAAATGGTGTCCGTCATCAATGACTGTTCCTTGAATTTGAGCACCTCTTTCATTTTCTAGCTTATGATGAATTGTCACCAAGTTGGCGGCCACAAATCGAGCAGACTTTTCATCGCGCTCATTAGCAAAACGCAATGAGTCCATCGGTAAAGGTTGTTGGCTAAGTTCACGGATACGATAAACACTTCCGGCTAAATCATAAAGCACTTGCCCCTGTTGGCTATAGGCAGCCAATGCAGATTTCACTACTGACTCATCTAAATGCAGTCGTCGTGCCAGTGAGTCACTGGATTCTTGCCATGTCTCTGATAGTGCTTGGTAAACACGTTTAAGTGTTACTTCGTCAACATCACCTCTAGGCGCTAATAGATCAAAGTTACCCATTCGTGACCAATCATTTGCTGACCAGCCCGACAAACCTAAGGTAAATGTCATATCGCCTAAATCGGCAACGTAAAAACTAGGTAAGCCATTACCTAATAGATGTACCGTAAATTTTTTGGCGATAGGGATTAAACGCTCCAATATATGCAGGCGACGGCGCCCCCATATACGAATTGATCTAGCGTCATTTCCTGTATAAATGCTTCTGGCTAATATTAATTCTGTGCCCCATGGCTCTAAGATAATTTTAATAGGCTCATCTGATGCCAGTTCAAATCGTATTGCCCGAGGGCCTACGCGCTCTCTTTTACGCCGCAACATATAACAAATATTGTGAATATCCATTGGGTGCAATGTTAATGTGGTCATGGGTAAGGTCATAGCTGAGCTTACCTGTAAAAAACCACGCACCCAGCTTTCAGGAAGATCAATTTTCTTTTCGTCAAATTGTTCCTCATGGCTGGTTTGCATACTGAAACCATCGGGGTCAATTGCCAATGCTGTTTGGCGATACTCTCTTATTTTTTGAAATTCGTTGTATAAACCTTCCGAGTAATCAATATTTGTGGTGCCGTAAGAAGTATCGGTTATATTATCAAATACGTCATAGCTACAGCTAAGTTTTCCGTAACTTGATTCATCTTCAGAAAAACATTCAAAAAAAACTTCGTCGGGATGGACGGTAATTACTGGGTCAAGTACATACCAAGCATCCATATCGGTTTTATAAAGATGTTTGAAATATTTGTTCTGAGCTGTATAAAAAGGCCCCATTAATGCTTGGCTTTGCTTGCTAAGTTCAGATAGTTCTTTGCGCACAAGCTCAATTTCGCCTTCCACCTGTGACTTGCGACCAATAAATTCTGCCAATAGCCGCTCTTCTTCTTCAGCTAGCCAGCGCTCGTATTCGCTGCGATCTTTTGGCTGAAAGCGCATATCAGAAATCACAACATTGTGTAGTGCCGATATCGCCTCACGAAAAGCTATTTTCTGCTTAAGCTGTCCTACAAAATAAGTAGGTAGGCGCAAACTGTCAGGCACAAAAGATACATCTGTACTCGCTGCATTGCTCGCAACATGGCTCTGCCCATGATATCGATAACGAAATTCCATATTTTTGCCTGAGAAATTTTTCTGAAAATTATGAATCTAATGCGTTTTTGTATAATTTTTATATAGCGTTTTTAAACACCCAGCGATGCAGGTTGTTTAATGGGTACCTTTTTGGCTGTTAAGGGTGATGCTATATCTGGATACAATGATTGTAATTTAAGCATAGCTTTTATCAAAGCGGCTTTATCTTTATGTACCATAGTTAACGAAATTCGTTCCAATAAAGGCATTACCATAGTGGCAACACTTATATCTTTTTCTGCTTCTCTTAATAAAAACAGTAGAATCCTATCTTTACAAACGCGACCCTTATTAATTTGTGATAACGCTGTTGTAAAATAAGCTTGTAATGAAAGTATATGGCTAGGAATACCCGCCGCGTATTCTTCTAAAAAACTGCTGACAAAAAGCTGTACATTATTTGACGGATGCTGGCTTAACTTAAGCAAGTATTCTGGGCCATACTCAGCTTTAAAAAAAGATTGTAGTATTTCGCGTCCAAAGCTTTGTACGTCATCTCTGATGCTGTCGCAAATAAAAATAACAATTTCAGGGCTCCAATCTTCTTGGCTGTATTGTTGTCGAAAAAAATCAAAGCCAAAGGTTCTTGCATCGTCCCAGTTGCTATTTAGAATTCGAAGAGCATCACGACTGTATTGTTTAATTTCATCTACATTTTTCTCGTAAGCCTGAAATGCAAACTGCCTGACAGATACATCGCTATGCTGGCCTAATATTGCCCATTGTTTGACTGAAAATATATCTGCATTACGTTCAGTTAAGGTTATGGCGCCCACTCGTTGAGCACAGATAGATTGTGCCTGTAATAAGCGCCATAGCATATCATTGTCTAGTTTCGTTAAATGTGATTGTGCCAATGAAGTAAAAAAGGCAATTAATTCTTCATGTTGCCCAGGCTGCTCTTCAGACTTAAATGTCAGCGCTAATAATGTATTTTCAATCTGCTCGGATCCCTGTTGAGAGTTGGTCATTAGGCGGGAAAAAATAGAAAGTAGGGAGGCGCGCTCTTGAGTATCGCCCTTGCAATACAAGCCGACTAATAAGTCTAATTGTTTGATTAAGTCTTTATCGGCTTGTTTGCCTAGTAATGCAGCACCTATCCCTCTAACTTCGGCTGAGGATGAATCATGAATTGCCTGTAATAAGCTGTCGGGAATATCTCCATAAGATATTTTGTGTCCAAGCAATAATTTTGCACCTAATATTTTTCTGGGTACTTTCTCGTCATGAATTAAACGTTGCAAACTAGTAAGAGGGAAGTGTTTAATTGCATCATTTAGGTTCTCAAGTGCAAAATCGGCCAAATACTCTGCATGCTTTTCGCTTAAGTTGCTGTTCTCTAAAAAGATAGAATCAACTATAGCTTGCAATAGTTTCTCAGCATTTCTACCAGAAATCTTTTGCTGGCAAACAGCCGTTTTAATGTCACTTTGTACATCACTATGAAGAATCAATAGTAGTGATGTTAATAGTGAAATATCATCATTAATTTTGAACCTTAGTAAAGATTGCTTACCTAATACTCTAGCCTCAGTCAGCGAGCTACTTAGTAGAGCGATTAATAATTCACTACTTAAATCGTCTTGTTTAATGCGTTCGCGAACAATTGCTAGTGCAAATTCACAAGTACTCGCATAGTTGCTGTTCAGTAAAAGAGCTAAATCTACAGGGCTGATTTTCTGGCAAAAACTCGGTTGATTTTCTAATATCCGACGAGCGAAAGGATGAACCAGCTCGCATCGACTTGTTTTTAATAAGCGTAGTGCATGGCTAGGCTTTTGATCCCAAAGTTCAGCAAAGCATTCGGTACGAGATCCATTTATCAAGGAAGTACCGTCGGTATTCGACTCATCACTTTTTATCCAGACGCGGCCACTAGGTGCAAGTTGATACCCTGGATGATGTTCGAAGAGGATATGATTTAAGCTTAAGAAGCTGGCAAAAGGGCCATATTCATTGCTGGATATCAACTGGCGTTGCCAATTGTCGCCACTATTATCCCAGCGATAAACCTCTGATGTTCGAGGCTTGCTACCATGCTCATCATTAATCGCAAGCAATGATTCTGTTGCCATATCAACATAACGGAGATCACCGGCCTGTCCTATACGCCTGAGTACTCGCCAGCTACGACGGCGAAAGTAATCTCGTGTACGATGCGAGAAGGTCAATTTTGCATTGGCCTTTTTCAGTTCTTTAGATGGTTTAATACTGCCTTCACCGGGAAGCCATGCCCAATCCCAATCATTACGAAAAAATGCGGGTGCTGTTTCTATACGCTGCGCTAATAAGCCAAATACAGACCCGTCAAGACGTAGCTCGGATGCTTTATAAATTGATCTAATGCCCCGAAAATATCCTGGGGTTAGGGGAATAATAGCCAGTTGACTTAATAATGCTTGATGCAATATGGGGTAAGCTAGCGATAGCTGATAACAAAGTACCAATAGCTGATTAGTATTGTTAACGTTGTCACTAGCCCCATGACTGAGCAACGCGCCAAGTTGCTGATGAGCAGTGCTACTATTTCCTTCCATAACAGCAGATTTAAACTGTGCAGGAAAGTGCTGCCAATGGCTGCCTAACAAGGCTTTGCGCGATGTTTGGTCGCTGATTAATAGTTGCGATTCAAAGGCTATATGACAAACTTGTGCTTGTTTGTGTTGCCTCAAGGTTTCTAAAACCGCCTTGTGTTGCGTGGCAACCATCCGCCCCAAGGCCCAAGCAATAGAGTAATCCTCTAACCAATGGCCTTTCTTAATATAGGGCACAATTGCATTGGCAATAGGTTCACAATCTCGGTGCCCTAATTCCCCGAGTCGCCATATCATGCGGCTGCGAGATTTAGTCTCTTTTTCATTGGGTAAATGATTGAGTATCTGTTCAATTAGTTTAAAAGGAAAGTCATCGGAGGCAAGATTGCTAGAAGGGACGCCTGCAAGTGTAGGCGAGGTAGTAGTAGGGGACTGTTTTGCTTGTTCTCTATCCCAATAGCCTTTATTGACTTTGGATACAACAACACTATCAAATAGCTTCTCTGCTTTGCTAAGCTCAACAGCTTCAGGGGTTTTAGTGCCTTCTCTTAATTGATTGCCGCGACGCCCGTATCGAAAATTAACGAGATAACGTTCATCTTTTCGGCTTGCTAACTCACATAAATCAACTTCATAAACTTTGTCGGAATTGCCTTCCTGATACACCAATCGAGATTGCTTGATTAGTCGCATAGCTTCCTTAAACTCTTTTATTTTTTGATAAACTTATTTTTTTGAGTATAGCATTATCCTAATAATGGACAAGACTACATGGCTATATTATATCTAGAGTTTACACTCGCTCTATCGTAAAGACTATGCTTCTATATACTTCATTCACGTTTTATTAGATAGCAATTATAACCTTTACCCCTTTCCCTGACGTGATTGTAAAGTGTTAATTTCATATTTGGGTTTACGGCGGTGCTATAATTTTGGTTGCTGTGTCAGGAAGTGTCGCGTTATTTTCAATTCTAAAGGTTATCTTGATGAATGTGTTACCTAGCCCGATGACAAATATGTAATTACTATATTTTAAACAATTTTTAAATGCTTAACTGGTAGTAAAGTATATGCAATTAAATAATAAAAAAGTTTACTTAGTTGGCGGAGCTGTCCGTGACGAACTATTGAATCGCCCAGTTTCAGATCGAGACTGGGTGGTGATTGGTGTGACTCCAGAAATGTTGATTAAGCAAGGCTATCGGCAAATCGGTAGTGACTTTCCTTGCTTTTTGCATCCTGAAACCAAAGATGAATATGCACTGGCACGTACGGAGAAAAAATCAGGAAGCGGCCATACAGGGTTTGTGTGTGATTTTAGTCCTGAGGTAACTCTCGAAGAAGATTTATCTCGGCGCGACCTCACCATCAATGCCATTGCTAAAACAGTAGAGGGTGAATATGTTGATCCTTATGGAGGCAGAGAAGATTTAGAGAATCGAATATTGCGCCATGTATCAGATGCATTTGCTGAAGACCCATTGCGTGTGTTACGCGTTGCTCGTTTTGCCGCTCGCTACGCAGAGTTAGGTTTTACGGTACACCCAAGTACATTAGCCTTAATGGCTCAGTTAGTCAGTTCTGGTGAACTATCAGAATTAACACCAGAGCGAGTCTGGAAAGAAATGTCTCGTGCATTAACAGAGCCTCGTCCTAGTGAGTTCTTTCGTGTGCTTCGTGCCTGTGGTGCTTTGTCGGTACTATTACCCGAAGTAGATTGCTTATTCGGTGTTCCTCAGCCACCCCAACATCATCCTGAAATTGATACCGGCGATCATGTAATGATGGTGGTTGATATCGCTAAAGAGCGCTTTGATTCTATTAATATCACTTGGGCTGCCTTAATGCATGATTTAGGAAAAGGGCTGACGCCTGAAGAGGAGTGGCCCAAGCATATCCGTCATGAAATTAAAGGTGTGCCATTAGTTGAGGCTGTTTGCGAGCGTTATAAAGTTCCGCGTGATTTTAAAACATTAGCAATGTTAGTTTCTGAGCACCATTTGCGTTGCCATAAATTATTAGAGATGAGACCAAAATCCATTATGCGCTTATTAGAAGCGCTGGATGCTTTTAGGCGGCCAGAGAGGGTTAAATATTTTGCGCAAGCCTGCGAAGCCGACGCCAGAGGTCGCTTAGGTTTAGAAGATAGAGATTACCCACAATCGTCACTATTAATAAAATGCGGTGAAGTGGGGAAGGATATAGATATTAAGCCTTTACTGGATGAAGGCTACCAAGGCTTGAAGCTGGCGGAACAGATTCGCCGTTTACGACTAGGGGCGATTAAGAGGTTTATGGCAAATTATCGAAAAGAAATATTAGGGAAATAATAAGATGAGCAGTAAAACTCAGCATTTAATTAAACAAGGTTTACTCAAGTCTCCGCCTAAGTTTTTGGAAACCGGGGTACAGTATGAAGTGGTTATGGGCTCTATTGCCTATGGTGTTGCTGAAGATCACTCTGATATGGATATTTATGGTTTTGCCATTCCACCACGAGACTGGGTATTTCCTCACTTAAGAGGAGAAATTTCAGGTTTTGATGAATCTGGCCCTCAATTTGAGCAAGTGCAGCAACATCATATGTTGGATAAGTCTGCACGTGGAGGTAAAGGCAAGGAGTATGATTTGGTCATCTATTCGATTATTAAATACTTTCGCTTACTGATGGATAATAACCCTAATATTATTGATTCTTTATTTGTGCCGCGCAATTGTGTGCTTTATAGCACTGCTGTTGGTGAGATGGTCCGCGAAAACCGTCATCTATTCTTGCATAAAGGTTGTTGGGCAAAGTTCAAAGGTTATGCTTATTCACAAGTACATAAAA
This sequence comes from uncultured Pseudomonadales bacterium, assembly GCA_947487765.1. Lineage (GTDB taxonomy): Bacteria > Pseudomonadota > Gammaproteobacteria > Pseudomonadales > Cellvibrionaceae > CANLBN01. Next base: position 64,140 of record CANKXO010000007.1, read on the forward strand.
TGCGAACAAAGGTTCCAGAAGGTGGCCGTCAAGCGATCATTGATGAATATGGTTATGATGTAAAATTTGCCTATCATGTTGTTCGGTTACTGAATGAAGTCGAGCAAATATTAATTGAAAAAGACCTTGATTTGGCACGAAATAAAGAGCAATTAAAATCGATACGCCGTGGCGAATGGACACAGCAAGCCATTGAAGAATATTTTACTAATAAAGAAAAACAACTTGAGCAAACTTATCTGGACAGTGCCTTGCCTGCGTTACCGGATAAAGCAGCTATTAAAAAGTTATTGTTGGAATGCTTGGAGCATCATTACGGCTCATTATCTGAATGTATTGTTCAGGAAGATGAGGCTTTGATCGCTATTCGAGAAATTGAAACGATAGTGCAACGCTTGAAAAAGTAAGCCTTTATTTTTTAATTGAACCACTTTGTATTTGTTAACCTATAAAAATACTCATTAATATAGTTGTAGTTAATTTTTGTAAGGAAATGTTATAAAAATTATGAATAAAGATATTGATATATAATTTTAATATGACTATAGTGCGCGCAGTTTTTACAAATCACCTTTAATCAATACTCTACAGGAGGCTCAAGTATGTTGTATCTAAATAATCAAATCGCATTGTTGGGTTTGTCTGTATCTTGTTCTTATAGCTAACATTTTTGTTAACGCTATAGCTATCTTTCAGATAAATCCTCTTAGCTAAACGTCTTAACTGTACGTTATAGGTAGTTTTGCGTAATTTTTTAAGCTAATTCTTGTTGGTCAAATTCTATCGACCATACATTTGCATTTTTTTATGCGGTTAGCGATTAATCTGTATCGCCTTTTGTTTCAACTCGAAAATATTTTTTGAGGGGGCAATGTCGTGCCTAAAAACATGAGTAGAAATTTTAATGGACACTTATATTAAAAAAATTAATACGCTGGTTGATCGGCAGGCGAGAGTTGTTATCTTTGATGATAATTGGCTTGAAGATTCTGCTGTTGAGCAGTTGAAAAGAACAATGGAATTAGACGGCATGTTGAGAGGTATCGGTATGCTTGACCTGCACCCAGGTAAGGGGCAACCAATTGGTGCAGCGTTTGTAACGTGTAATGCCATCTATCCTCACCTTGTCGGGAGTGATATCGGTTGTGGTATGGGATTATGGGATTTAGATATTCCAGTCCGAAAAGTTAAATTGGATAAATGGGAGAAGCAATTAGTTGGCCTTGATGAATTTTGGGATGGATATCCAAATGATCGGTTACAGAAAAAAGATATTGATACAACTGATACTTTTTTATTATCTGAAAACGGTAAGTTAGGAACCATCGGTGGTGGTAATCATTTTGCAGAGCTACAGAAAATTGACAGTATTATTGATTCTGTTGCGTTTAAGCAGTCAGGTCTCAATCATCAGTCTGTTAAATTACTAGTGCATAGTGGTTCGAGAGGTCTGGGCCAAAAAATTCTCAGGCGCTATGTTGATGATTTTGGCTCAAGCGCTATTTCGACAAATGAACAACCTGAACTTGGTCAACATTATATTCAGCAACATAACTACGCTATCAGATGGGCTGAAGTGAATCGTGATGTCATTGCAGACCGGTTCTGTGAACAGCTCAAAGCGCAGCGGAGATTGGTATTGGATGTTGCTCACAACAGGGTTGACCCATTGGCTGAGGAATACGCTGAAGCGATGGGGTTATTAACAAAGAGGCTGCCAGGAAATGGCAACAAAAAATACTGGATACACCGTAAAGGCGCAAGCCCAACTAATGAAGGGTTGGTCATGATACCGGGGTCTCGTGGTAGCTTGAGCTACCTTGTTAAGCCTCGTTTGTCGAATATTCATAGTCTTTCTCAAGGTGGTTTTTCATTGGCCCATGGTGCAGGACGTAAATGGAAGCGAAGTGATGTTCGAGGACGATTAGAAAGCCGCTATAAAGTAAAAGATTTGGAAAAAACAGCCTTGGGTAGTCGAGTTATTTGTAAGCAACGCGACTTACTGTATGAGGAAGCACCTCAGGCTTACAAAAATATAAGTCATGTAATAAGTGATTTGGTTGGCGCTGGTCTTGTCGATATTGTTGCAACATTTAAACCGTTACTGACTTATAAGACACGGAGGGTATAAATATGAAAATAGTGAAAGGAGAAAATGAAAAAAATATTGCATGGTTGCAAGTAACCTCTGGTCAAGGGCCGAAAGAATGCGCTTGGGTTGTCGCACGATTAGAGCCGATCATTTTGCAAGAGGCTAAAAAGGCTGATCTGTCTGCTGAGCGCATTGAAGCTTTGGCTTTTGATAAATTGCTACGGAAGCAAAATCTTATCGAGACTGATGCTTATTTATCGATATTAATCCGCTTGCAAGGGAGGGGAGTCGACGAGTTTGTTCAATCTTGGCAGGGAACGATTAAATGGCAAGGCGAAAGCCCCTATCGTCCCAAGCATAAGCGATTTAACTGGTTTGTCGGTGTTGCAACACTTGCTATACCAGAGAAGCAAAACGTTGAGTTAAGTAGTTTATCTAAAGATATTGATTTTGAATCAATGCGAACAAAGGGGCCAGGTGGGCAACATGTAAATAAAACGAATAGCGCGATTCGTGCGACGCATCGACCAACAGGTTTGCAAGTACGGGTTGAAACGGACCGTTCTCAGCATAGGAACAAGCAAATAGCATTGGAGCGTTTGCAAATGTTGCTAGCTCAAAGAGGTAGTAATGAGAAAAAATCAATAGAGCATGCACGCTGGCTGCAACACTATGATGTGAAAAGGGGCAGTCCTACACGCATATTTTATGGGAAAGGATTTACCGAAAACCATTGATCTATTAAAAAACTGGAGTAATGAAATGAATAATCAACAAACCCCGTTGGGCATTTATCGAAATAAGAAGCGAATTTTTACGCCTTCCAAATGGCAGGTTGCTGTAATGAACGAAAGAGAATACGAAGATGAAACAGGAAGAGTTAAGCGAGGTGTTGGATTGCCTAGGGAATGAAAGAACACTTTTTTACTACTTTAAAGATCGCTATTGCTTAGATTTAATTGGCTGGTATATGGATAAAACAAAAAGTCGGTCATTGTTGATTAGGGATTTAAATAAAAGCGGCTTGAAAAATATTCTTCAGAAACCAGTCATGAGAGAGATTATTAAAAATTGCGGCCATGGTTTTTTGACAAAAGAAATCATAAAAGCCTTCTGGTTCCATGACTTTTTAACGTTCACTTTAACATTGGATCATTGGGGAGAAGGGGATAGAGGTTATGACCAAACCTCCAGAAACCAAAAGAATTTAGTGTTGCAGCTGAATTTTGACAATAAACATACGAGTGAATATCAGCGTTTATTAAAGCCTGACGACCACTATGGGCCTTTTGAGTGCTGGTGTCACCCTGTTAGGCAGGATGCTAAAAAGACGATGTCGTGGGTAAGAATGGATTTCGACTTTACAACCAATGAAGCGCTAATCGAAGAGGTTCAAAATGATTGGTTGCGACAGGCAAATGGAGGATTAACTCGTGTTAAAAAAAGTTTATCGAGAAAATCAACGCTTAAGCCAGGTGATATTGTTAGCGGCATTCATTGTGAATATAAAGACTTGGAATATTATGTTGAAGAAGTACTGAAGCCTTATCGAAAGCTATGGGCAGAAGCTTCTATGCTGGCAGCCATACAATTTATACGTAATGAGTTAGGTATTAATACGATTTACTATCATAGCTTCAGTACAGGTAATAAGTTGAAGAAGGTTTATGGTTTGCCACCTAGATCAATGTATACACAATTGCCTAAAAAATTTGGTTTTGAATTGACTGAAGAAGCACCTGAGTTTTTAGCAAGAGATAAACATGCTAAGCGTTACATTAAGGCCATTGAAAACCCGCGATGGTATCGTATGGCGTTATAAGTGCATTAAACAACCTAATTAAGGAGAAATGCTATGAATACTTACAATGAAAATCAAAAGAGCTTTCGAGGTCACTAGCAAACGACGTAAAGGTTACCCTTCAGAAACACAGGTTATGAAGGGAGACCGCGTGGTTCACGGAGACAAAGAGCTCATCGAAAAGCTGGGCAGGAATGACCCTTGCCCTTGTGGCTCCAGGAGGTTATTTTAAAAAGTGCTGTCTTAAATCAGGTTGCTTTTGACGGTGCCAATCGTGATTACTACTACCGTTAGCGAATACTCTCCGCCTCCATTTTCGTGGAAGTGGAGAGTGAATAAAAGTTTGAGATGAGAGTAACAAGGTATACTTTGTCAACATGTTCCTAATTGATAAAATGCTAGACCGCTATAGAACTATCCAGTATTTCTTGTGGCAGTGTAAACCAGCGCAGTTTTTCAGCTGCATCTGATAGCTCTAAACAGTATGTGTTTTCAGTGCGATTTTTTTTAGATATTTCTTTTTCAGCAGCAACAATATATTGTTCAAGTAATGCTGTATCTTGCGATGGTAATTGTGTTTCCTCTTGATCTTTTAGCGATAAAAAATTAATAAATTTCAAATGGCCATTTAATTCCATGGCTGAGTTTTGATAGCGCCATACACCATTGACGAAGTTATAATAAGGTAAAAGTTGCCATCCATGCTCTGCTACTAATTCTATTGCCCGTACGATGTATTCAAACGTTGGTTCATCAATAAAGTAATTGAAATTAACTCGTACCCAGCCTGGGCGTAAAATTATTTCTCCTTTTAGTAACTGTTTTTCCAGTGCGCGACTATATTCCATCGTCATTCCTAGTAGTGTGTGCCCGTAAGGGCCAGCACAGGAGCAACCTCCTCTTGCTTGAATGCCAAAAAAATCATTCAGTAACGCGACGACAAAACCATAGTGAAGGTCTTTCCTTTGATGCTTTATGCGAAGAGAGGCGATGGATAAACGAGGTAACTCAGGGTTGCCGAGAATTTCTATGTTGTCGCAACTTGACCAGCGAGCTATAGCTCTTTCAATAAAATCCTTCTCACGATGCTCAATATTTCCTGTGCCAACCTGTTGTTGTAATTTGAAAACAAGCCCTGCTCGAATGGACTCAACAATTGCTGGAGTGCCACCTTCTTCACGTCGTTCAGAGTCATTAATATATTGATGATCTTCTGGTGTGACATACATTACTGTGCCGCCTCCTGGCATAGCGGGTACGCGGTTTTTTAGCAGCTGTTTTTTTACCGCCAATATACCAGGTGTGCCCGGACCTCCTATAAATTTATGAGGGGAGATAAATACAGCATCTTTGCTGGTCTCTTTTGATGTTGACATAGTAATGTTTACATAAGGCGCTGCTGCTGCATAATCCCAAAAAGCAAATGCGCCATAGCGATGCAGTAATTGAGAAACACTATTCGTATCTGTTTTAATGCCTGTCACGTTTGAGGCAGCTGAAAAACTGCCTATTTTAAAAGGTCTATCTTGATAGCGTTGTAACTGTGCTTCCAGTGCATTGATATCCAAAGTACCCTCTTTATCAAGAGGGATGCTCACCAGTGTTGCGATAGTTTCTCTCCAAGGTAATTCATTGGAATGGTGCTCATAAGGTCCAATAAATATTACGGGGCGACCCTCTAAAGGGATATGTTGCTCGAGTTGATAGCGGTCGTTTAAGTCGGCCGGCAGGCGTAAGTTGAGGATATCGATAAGCTTGTTAATCGCGGCTGTGGCACCGGAGCCACAGAAAATAATATCGTAATCCTCATAGGCATTAATGGCTTTGCGAATTTCCTGTCTAGCCTCTTCTCGATATGTAGACGTTTGAGCACCGGTATAAGAGGTCTCCGTATGAGTGTTGGCATAATAAGGCAGTACGTTTTTCTGAATAAAATCTTCTATCATTTTCAGGGAACGACCCGAAGCAGTGTAGTCAGCATAGACTAAGGGTTTGTTTCCAAAAGGGGTTTTAATTAGTTGATTATTGCCAATAACATCTTCTCGAATAGATTGGACGAGTTGTTCATTACACATAAGCTTGCACCACTTCAATACGGTTACTAATGTGGAATAGTGTAGGTTAAGGCGTGGAAAACAATGTGCCTATTTTTATGATTTTTGGTTTTATGTTGGCATTTTGTTCCTTAATTTGTTTAAATTTTGAGAAATTATTTCTATTTTGGTGTTTTTAACTATTTTTTTGTTTTTTAGGTGGGTGCTATGTCTACACGTTGGGGAAAATATGATCGACAAATTCTAGAGCTTCTACAGCGGGATGCATCGCTATCAGTGGGTGAGGTGGCTGAGCGAATTGGTGTATCAAAATCTGCCTGTTGGCGACGAATACAAAAGTTAGAGCAAGAGAATGTCATTAGAGAAAAAGTGGCATTGCTAGATCAAGAACAACTTAACTTACCCCTTACCGTTTATATTGTTGTGCGGACAAACCAGCACAATGATCAATGGTCACAGCAATTCCAAGAGGTTATAGATTCTCTCCCTGAAATCCTTGAAGCATACCGTATGAGTGGTGATCTCGATTACCTGATTAAGGCGGTGGTGACTGATATGCCTGGATATGACAGGCTCTATAAAAAAATTATTAAAGCCAATTTGTTTGATGTAAGTTCTAGCTTTGTGATGGAAACGATGAAAAGTACTACACAACTTCCTTTAAATTATCTTAAAACTTAAATAAAAAAATATACCCTCTCTCAATATCACCTTTCTAATATCCTGCTTTTTACACGATTGTTATTGACATCTTTTTTTTGTTGTGAAACTATTTAAACATTAAATAGTTTAATGAAAAAATAATTACAAAAAATTCTCGATACACTTTACTGATAGTGGGTGACCTATGAGCCTTCAGGCTGAAGTTTCTCCTGTATCACGATTTAATGATGCTGGCCGTGCCCCGCTTTTATTAGTATGTGAGCATGCATCAAACTTTATTCCGGCGGAATTGGATAACTTACAACTTTCTGATGAAGTGCTGCATAGCCATGTAGCGCTTGATCTTGGCGCATTCGATCTTGCGAAAAAAATAAGTGATTTATTAGATGCTCCATTAATCACAAGCGCTATATCCCGGTTAGTGTATGACTGTAATCGTTCGTATGGTCTGGCTGATACGATTCCAGAGCGTAGCGAAGCGTTTCAGATCCCAGGCAATCGACACTTGAATAGCACTGACTCTAGAGATAGATACAATAAATATTATGTGCCATTTGAGGAAGCAATTTCTAGTCGCTTATTGGTATTTTCTAAGCCACCTATATTACTGACTATTCATAGTTTTACTCCAGTATATTTAGGTGAAGAAAGAGCAGTGGATATAGGGATTATTGACGACGAGGATGAGCGCTTTAGCTTTGAAATGATTAATGTGGCTCGAAAGCAGCCCCATTTTTGTATAGAGCATAATCAACCCTACGGTAATGGAGATAACACAACCTACACGTTGTCATTGCACGGTGTTAAAAATGGTTTTTTGAATGCCATGATTGAAGTAAAAAATAATTTACTAGAAACAATGGATCAACGTAAAGAAATGGCTTTGTTGCTTGCAAAAATAATATCCGAGACTGCCGAAAAATTCGATTACGTTATACCAATAAAGGTCGATGATGCTAGCGATCATTAGAAAGTATGTTTTATTTGTCGAAGCGATTAACTATCGTGTTGGTCGCATTGTTATGTACGGTATTTTTGTCATGGTTGGTGTTCTTTTGTGGTCATCAATATCGAAAACATTTTTCCTACCTTCACTTTGGACATTGGAAACCGCTCAGTTTCTAATGGTTGGGTACTATATGTTAGGTGGTGCCTATTCTCTTCAGCTGGGCTCAAATGTTCGAATGGATCTCTTTTATTCAAATTGGTCTGTAAAGAAAAAAGCATGGTTTGATGCAATTACTATCTTATTCCTTATTTATTTTCTCGGAGTTTTACTGTGGGGAGCGATTGATAGTACTCAATATGCAATTCAATATGGAGAGCGAAGTTATTCCAGTTGGCGCCCTTATATGTGGCCGATAAAAGTGACTATGTGCACTGGTATCATTTTAATGCTACTGCAATCAACCTGTGAACTGATTAAAGATATTGCAACCATTCGTGGAGTGGAACTTTAATGCCGTATGAAATGATTGCACTACTGATGTTTTCTTCAATGATGTTGATGTTGCTGACAGGACAAAGAGTATTTGGTGCTATCGGTGCCGTTGCTGCAATAGCGGGTGTGACTCTCTGGGGAACTGGTGGGTCAGATATCCCATTCGCATCCGCTATGAAATTAATGAAGTGGTATCCATTGCTGACTTTGCCGATGTTTATTTTTATGGGGTACATTTTATCGGAGTCAAAAATTGCAGATGACCTCTATAAAATGTTCCATGTTTGGATGGGAAATGTTCGCGGCGGTTTAGCAATTGGCACCATTGGTTTGATGGTGCTTGTATCTGCTATGAATGGTTTGTCTGTTGCGGGAATGGCCATTGGAGCCACTATTGCGCTGCCAGAATTACTTCGCAGAAATTACGACAAGCGTATGGTAACGGGGGTGATTCAGGCGGGCTCTTCTCTCGGTATTTTAGTGCCGCCTTCAGTTGTCTTAGTGCTGTATGCCATGATTGCTAGACAACCTGTAGGGCAGTTATGGTTGGCAGGTATTGTGCCTGGTCTAATGATGGCAGGATTATTCATTGCGTATATTGCGATTCGATGTCACTTGCAGCCTGAGTTAGGCCCAACGCTGTCAAAAGAAGAGCGCGACGTCCCTCTGTCAGAAAAAATTCGCTTACTCGGCGCAGGCTTTTTGCCGATATTGATCTTCGCTGCGATGATGGTGCCCTTTGTTAATGGTTGGACAAGTTTAGTTGAGAGCTCTGCTATTGGAGCGATGACCGCTTTTTTGGTGGCGGTAATAAAAGGGCGCATGACACGCCTTGTTTTTGAAACATCCGTGCGCCAGACGTTAGCGATTTCTTGCATGTTTATGTGGATTATTCTGGCCGCACTAGGTTTTGGTGCAGTGTTTGATGGTTTAGGTGCAGTTAAAGCAATCGAAGAATTGTTTACCGGTCAACTTGGCCTAGATCCTTGGACGATTTTAATTCTAATGCAATTGTCGTTTATTTTAATGGGTACTTTTTTAGATGATACGGCAATGTTGGTGATTGTTGCTCCATTGTATGTACCATTGGTTGACTCGTTAGGCTTTGATCTGATTTGGTATGGTGTGCTCTATACCATTACGACACAAATTGCTTATATGACCCCACCTTTTGGTTACAACTTATTTTTGATGCGGGCTATGGCGCCCCCTGAAATAAATATGAAAGATATTTACAGCTCAGTTTTTCCCTTTGTTATAGCCATGATCTTCGCGCTAATGTTGGTAATGATATTTCCGCAGATCGCTCTATGGCTACCCGAATCTATTTACGCACGTTAATTAAAATTGGCGGTGAGTAGAGTAGTAGTAGCGATTTATGAATAAACCAAGCGGAGTAATTTATGACTATCAATGAAAAGAGTACGAGAAGAAAGTTTTTAAAAACAGCGGGCGCTGGTCTTGCGGGTGCTGCAATAATGGGGGCGCCAGCGGTACATGCAGCAAAAAAATCAACGATTAAATGGAGAATGCAAACTTACGCAGGAGCATCTTTAGCCGCGCATGTAATTAAACCTGCTATTGAGTCTTTTAACAAAGTTGCTGGTGGAGAGATGCAAATTGAATTGTATTACGGTGATCAATTAGTGCCTACTGGTGAGTTGTTCCGCGCCATGCAAAAAAGCACCATTGATGCAGTTCAATCAGATGATGATTCTATGGCATCGCCAACAGAAGTGACTGTATTTGGTGGGTATTTTCCTTTTGGTAGTCGTTATTCTCTTGATGTCCCTGTTTTATTTAATCAATATGGTTTGAATGAAATTTGGGATGCGGAGTATTCTAAAGTAGGCATTAAACATATTTCTGCCGGTGCGTGGGACCCTTGCCATTTTGCAACCAAAGATCCTATTCGCAGCCTTGCTGATATGAAAGGCAAGCGAGTGTTTACCTTTCCAACTGCTGGCCGTTTTCTTAAACAATTTGGTGTGGTGCCCGTAACATTGCCTTGGGAAGATATTGAAGTAGCCGTGCAAACGGGCGAGCTGGACGGTGTTGCCTGGTCAGGCATTACTGAAGACTATACTGTTGGTTGGGCAGATGTGACTAATTACTTTTTGACAAATAATATATCGGGGGCATGGGCTGGCTCTTTCTTTGCAAATATGGATCGTTGGAATTCGTTGCCTGATAGAATGCAAGAGTTATTGAAAATAACGATGGATAGCTCGCATTATTACCGTCAATGGTGGTATTGGGGTGGAGAAGCATCCTTACGTGTCAACGGAACAAAAATGGAGTTGACAACGATACCTGATGAAGAGTGGGCAACTGTTGAAAATGCAGCGGTTAAATTCTGGGATGAAATTGCTAAAGAATCCAAAACAAAAGAAAAAATTGTTAATATCTTTAAAAAATATAACGAAGATATGAATAAGGCTGGGCGGCCATATCGGTACAGTTAATTACCTTTTAATCCGTAAAAAGGCGCATTTTGCGCCTGCTTTTGGGCACTATTGGCTATGTTGCATGGTAGAAATAAATAACAGAGAAAATAATGATGACTGGTTTACTTTCGTTTGAAGAATTAAAACAACAGGTTAAACAAGGCGCTATCGATACTGTTATTGTCGCTTGCCCAGATATGCAAGGAAGGCTTATGGGTAAGCGTATGCAAGCGGAGTTTTTTGTTGAGACTGCATGGGAAGAAACGCATTGCTGTAATTATTTGCTCGCAACGGATTTAGAAATGAATACAGTAGATGGATATGTTTCCACAAGCTGGTCTGCTGGTTATGGCGATTATGTGATGCGCCCAGATATGGGGACGTTACGTAGGCTGCCATGGCTAGAGGGAACGGCAATGGTTCTGTGTGATTTTCTGGATCATCATGACCATTCTTTTATTCCTCATTCCCCGAGAGCTATCTTAAAGCGCCAAGTTGAGCGGCTTGAAAAGTTAGGCTTTCGATCTGCTGTGGCGACTGAATTGGAGTTTTTTGTTTTTGACGAAACCTATAGCCAAATGCGACATGGCAATTATCAAAAAATGACAACGATCAGCCCTTATAATGAGGACTACCACATCTTTCAGACAACCAGAGAAGAAGGATTAATGCGGCAGATTCGTAATGGGCTGCAGGGAGCGGGTATTCAAGTAGAAAATACTAAAGGCGAAGCGGCTGCCGGGCAGGCTGAAGTTAATGTGCGTTATAGCGATGCGATTAATATGGCCGACTCACACAGTATTATAAAAAATGCGGTGAAGGAAATCGCCTTCTTAAATGATAAATCAGTAACTTTTCTAGCCAAGTGGAGCCATAACACGGCAGGTTCGTCGAGCCATATTCACCAATCTTTAGTATCTCTAAAGGGGGATTCCGTTTTTCAAGATAGCAATGGTCAGTATGGTATGTCCGATACTATGAAGCATTATTTAGCGGGGTTATTAAAATATGCTGATGACAATACATATTTTCTAGCACCTTATGTTAATTCCTATAAGCGATTTTCAGAGAGTACATTTGCGCCAACAAAAGCAATCTGGTCGCTCGATAATCGAACGGCAGGATTTCGTATTGTAGGGGAAGGTACATCCGCTGTGCGTATTGAGTGTCGTATTGGGGGTAGTGACCTTAACCCTTATCTGGCAATTGCTGCACAACTGGCAGCTGGTATTGCGGGTATAGAACAAAAGCTCGAATTAGAAGATGAATTTGTCGGTGATGCTTATCAATCTGAACAGGCTCGCAGTATTCCTATTAATTTAGTAGCGGCAACCAAGGCATTAAAATCGTCATCGATGTTACGTGATGCGTTTGGCTCTGAAGTAATTGATCATTATGTTAATGCTGCAGAGTGGGAGCAAAAAAGCTTTGAGCAAGTGGTTACTGACTATGAAGTGAAGCATGGGTTTGATCAGGCATAAGCTTGAGAGGCCGTTTAGCTGCCAAATTAATTGTTATGATGAAATATGTGAATAAAAGAGAAATAAAGGCATGAAAGAGAGTAATGAAAGATAAATCAATTTCTGATAACGATAGTGTTTTCAATGCACTCAAACAAGTTTCTGATTCCTTAACTCGTTCAGAACGAAAAGTAGCGAATGCTATTTTAGAAAACTACCCAATATCAGGTTTGGGATCCATTACCCAGATCGCAGATAAGTCTGGAGTGTCTTCGCCAACGATTGTGCGATTGGTAAAAAAAATTGGTTTCAATGGTTTTTCAGAATTTCAGAATTCACTACGAAATGAATTAGAAGCTAAAGGTACAGGGCCTATAGCAAAGCACGATGTGTGGGCGCAAAAAGCACCAGAAAGTCATATTTTAAATCGCTTTACCGAAGTGGTTATTGACAATATTCATAAATCATTAAGGCAAATAGAAACAGAAAGTTTTGATGCCAGTTGTAAGCTGTTATCTGATACGAATCATTCTTTATATATTATTGGTGGTCGAATTACCCGTTCTTTAGCGGATTATCTCTATCTGCATATGCAGGTTATTCGTAAAGGGGTAACTCATATCAGGCCGATTTCTAATTCCTGGCCACATTATATGCTCGATATTGATGAGGGCGATGTGGTTGTTATTTTTGATATTCGCCGTTATGAGAATAGTACCTTGAGGCTTGCTGAAATTGCTCATGAAAGAGGCGCAAATATTATTCTTTTTACTGATCAATGGCGCTCGCCGGTAGAAAAATATTGTCACTATTGTTTTAGTGCAAAAACGGAAGTGCCATCAGCGTGGGACTCAACGGTAGAAATAATGTTGTTGATAGAAATATTTGTTGCCGCTGTTCAAGAACTTATCTGGCCAGAGACACGTAGACGGATGGAAGATCTTGAAGATCTATTTGATCGTACACGTTTTTTTCAAAAGTTCAGTTAGTTTTAGTGAGTTGTTTTGCATTATGGAAAATTATTAATTATGACAATTATTCAATGTATATCACCGGTCGATAATAGTCTCTATGTAGAACGTCAAACAGCTAGCGCTGAAGAGATTGAAAAAGTTCTAGATGCTGCTGTTCTGGCGCAAAAAAAATGGAAAAATATGCCCATTAAGGAGCGTCAAGCTCTATGCAATAAAGCTGTCGATGCTTTTGTGAGTATGAAAGAGGATATTTCTGAAGAATTAACATGGCAAATGGGGCGGCCTATCTCTCAAGCAGCAGGTGAAGTCAGCGGCTTTGAAGAGCGGGCTCGTTATATGATTGATATCGCAGAGGATTCGCTTGCTGATATCAGACCTTCCGAAAAAGAAGGCTTCAATCGTTATATTAAGCGCGAGGCATTGGGCGTTGCTTTTATCATTGCGCCTTGGAATTTCCCTTATTTAACATCGGTAAATGCCATTATACCTGCATTGTTAGCGGGTAATACTGTGATACTTAAACATTCGGCACAAACTCCATTATGTGCAGAACGGTTAGAGCAAGCCTTTGTGACCGCAGGGTTTCCCCTAGGTGTTTTTCAATATTTACATTTAAGCCATGTTGATACTGAAGCTGTTATTCAGTCTCCTAAAATAAATTTTGTTGCGTTTACCGGATCGGTTCCTGGGGGGAAAATGGTTGAACGCGCAGCAGTTGGTCGTTTTATTGGTGTTGGTCTTGAATTAGGCGGGAAAGACCCTGCTTATGTAAGAAAGGATGCTGATCTGCAATATGCGATAGAAACAATTACGGATGGAGCAATATTTAATACGGGGCAATCTTGCTGTGGTATCGAACGTGTTTACGTTGATCAATCAATTTATCAGGTATTTGTTGATGGCGTCGTTTCTCTGGTTAAGCAGTACAAATTTGGCAGGCCGGAAAATCCATCGACTAACCTTGGACCGATGGTCAAAGCGAGTTCAGCTGAATTTGTACGTAGTCAAATAGATGAAGCAATTGTAGCCGGTGCAAAATCGTTGGTTGATGCAAACAGTTTTGATGCGGATCAGCTTGGTTTGCAATATCTTGCTCCTCACGTGTTGATTGATGTTGATCACTCTATGCGTATTATGAATGAAGAGACCTTTGGCCCAGTGATTGCCATTATGTCTGTTAGTAGTGATGATGAAGCTATTCGTTTAATGAATGATAGTGAGTTTGGTCTAACTGCTGCCGTGTTTACACAAGATGAGCAAGCGGCTATTGAGATTGGTAATCAAATTGAAACAGGTACGTTGTTTATGAATCGTTGTGATTACCTTGACCCTGCTTTGGCATGGACCGGCGTTAAAAATTCGGGGCGCGGTTGTACACTATCGTCAGTTGGCTTTGAAAGTATGACAAGACCTAAGTCATATCACTTGAAGAGAGTATGAAAAATGAATGCAAATTGGAATTACCCAACGAACGTTCGTGCCGGCGCTGGCAGAATTAATGAATTAGTCAATATTTGTCAGGAGCTAAACATACAAGCCCCTCTGTTTGTGACAGACCCTGGCCTGGCTATAATGCCAATGGTGATGAATATTATTCGTGACTGCGAAGAAGCTAATTTAGCGATTGGAATGTTCAGTGATATTAAACCAAACCCAACGGGGCAAAATATTAATGATGGCATTGCTGCTTATCGTGCAGGAAAGCATGATGGTGTTATTGCATTTGGGGGTGGTAGCGGAATAGATGCGGGTAAAGCGATTGCGGTTGTTGTTAATCAAACGTGTTCAGTTTGGGATTTAGAGGATATTGGTGATAATTGGTTGAATGCAGACCCGGATAGAATCCCACCGATTATTGGTATTCCAACCACAGCAGGAACCGGTTCAGAAGTTGGGCGAGCATCGCTTATCATTAATGAAGATGAGCGCAAAAAAGCAATTATTTTTCATCCCAAAATGTTGCCCACTTGCGTTATTTTAGATCCAGAGTTAACCATTGGTTTGCCTCCTGTTTTGACAGCGGCAACAGGAATGGATGCTCTCTCTCATAATTTAGAAGCCTACTGCTCGCCAAGTTATCACCCGATGGCTAAAGGCATTGCGATTGAAGGTATTCGTCTGGTGAAAGACTATTTGCCCACCGCTGTTGCAGATGGTGTAAATATTGATGCACGGACACAAATGATTGTTGCGTCATCAATGGGTGCGACTGCTTTTCAGAGAGGGTTGGGTGGAATGCATGCGCTTGCTCATCCCTTAGGTGCTATATACGATGCTCACCATGGCATGTTGAATGCTATTTTGATGCCTTATGTATTAAAAGCAAATTATAAAGCAATTGATTCAGACATTGCTAAACTAGCACAGTATCTTGATCTTGATGCAACTTTTGATGCCTTTCTTGAATGGATTTTATCGATAAGGCAAGAGATAAAAATTCCCCATGCGCTGTCTGCAATTATTCCTGAGGACTCTCGCCTTGCTGAAATTGGTGAAATGGCTGTGCTCGATCCTTCCGCTGGCACCAACCCGATTGCGCACGATGTCGCTACGTATACCCGCATTGCTCAAAATGCTTATAATGGAAGCTTGTAGAATAATTTAACGGCTCCAGCTAATGACTCCAGTATTTGTGTACGGAACCTTGAAACAAGGGTTCCCTAATTTTCATGTTAATAAAGGCACGCGGGTTGCCGGTATTTTCTATACTAAAAATTGTTACCTGTTTTATTTGGTTGGTGAGCGTCATACACCGTGGTTAATCTTTGATGAAAATAAAGGTTATCAGGTGAGGGGGCAGCTATATATGGTTGATGATGAGACGTTGGCTGGTATGGATATCTTGGAAGGGATTGGTCAACCTGATGGTTATCAAAAGATACAGATTCCTATCATCCCTGAAAAAAACAGTTCAAAAGAAAAAATTTCACAAAAAAGCGTTTTGAACAACGGTGTTGTAGCTGAGACAAAGAGCGAAATTTTTGCAACGGTGTATGTGAAATCAATAGAGCAATTAAAAAATGCGGATATTCAGCTAGGGCCACTTAAAGAATATGAAGTTAAGCATACATTGCTCTATAAGCCTCGTAGTACCTTAGTTGGATGAGTTGTCTAAGGCGTTAAAAATTTCTAAAACGGCAGGGTGCTTCAATCGCCTTTCTGGTGAAATAGCGTAATAATTATCTTTTATTGTTTCGGTATTTCCGATGGCGATAACATTGTATTGGCTAACAATGTTTTTTTCGATAATCGTTGGGCCTATAAAGATCCCATAACCTGCTTGTGCAAAGGATTTGAGCATGGCACTGTCATCAAACTCGGCAACAATCTGCGGTATAATATTGTGCTGCTCAAACCATGCCAGCAAACTTTGCCGAATAACAGAACGTTTCCCTTGTAGTAAAAAGGGTTGACCTGATAAGCTTTCGGGGAAATTTTTTTTACATGATTTAGCTAATGACGGCGGAGCAAAAAAGGTAAATCCACTCTCTGTGAGGTTGTGATTATAGGCTTTAACTTGGCTGCTCGGAGGAAGTGGTTGATCTGAGATAATCATATCTAGTTTGTCGATGGCAAGGTCGGCTAACAAACTCTCTTGTTCGCCTTCGTGGCAAATTAACTTAATTGGGCCTGCCATCGCCAGAACAGGTTGTAATAATTGGCAGGTTAAAATTTTAGGAATAACATCAGTGATGCCAACATGAAATTTTTGCCATGTCGAGTGTTGCTGTGTTTTGAGTACATTTTTTAGTTCATCTCCTAGTTGAAATATCTCGTCCGCATATTCGTAAATTAATCGCCCCATTTCTGATAAGTACAATCGCTTACCTTTTCGCTCAAATAACTCTGAACCTATTTGTGTTTCAAAACTACTGATTTGGCCGCTAATGGTTTGTGGTGTCAAATGCAGTCGATCGCTTGCCTTGCTAATACTGCCATCTTTGGCGACAGCATAAAAATAATATAAGTGGTTGTAATTAAGCTTTGACATAGCATTTTCTCAGTTATTCGATTTTTTCGATGTATAAGGCAATATTATTCGAATTTACTTGATTTATGCAAATGGTATATAAAGGTGATCGTAAATAAAAGTGAGCTCCAACCAATAGTCGTTTCATCACATTCTAAGCATGAACTTAACTAGAGAGGTCAATATTATGCAGATAGCTATTTATTCAAACGATTTTGCCATTACAGAGGGTATTAGAGAGCATATTAACCGTAAATTACGTTTTGCTCTGGCGCGAGTGAGGTCTCATATTAAATCAGTCTCTATAAGGCTGGGCGATATTAATGGCCCTAAAGGCGGAAGAGATAAGCGCTGCCTCCTAACGGTATCTATCAGTAATACTCAGGAATTAGTGATTTATGATGTTCAAGTCGATATGTACCACGCCATCGATAATGCGCTAAGTCGATTAAGCCGCGTCGCGGTGAGAAAAATCGATCGTCTACAAAAACGAAAAAGGCAAGCAATGAAAATGATTCGATCAAGAGAACCTCAAGAAGATGATATGCAGCTCAATCATAACGATATTGAACCCTATTACTATGACCGGCTACAGGGGGAAGAAGGCTTGCTGCAGCATGACAGCTATGGGCAGGCTCTAGAGGAAATGGATCAAGTCACTGATAAAAAAACGCAACAATAAACGAAAGTTTATATAAATACTGTAGAGAGGTTTACTATGTTGAATTCTAATTCTCATCAAGAGACTCAGATAAAAAGTGCTGTTTATGATGTTTCTTATGAGCCCGCATCGAAAGTGTTGCGTAATACCTACGCTTTGTTATCGATGACATTGTTGTTTAGTGCTGTTGTGGCAGGCATCACGGCTTCACTTAACTTACCGCATCCAGGCTTGATTATTACTTTAGTTGGGTATTTCGGATTGCTGTTTTTAACCACTAAATTCCGCAATAGCGCAAAAGGCATACTCTGTATTTTTGCTCTAACAGGTTTTATGGGGTACACCATCGGCCCTATTGTTAATGCTTATCTCAGTATGAGTCATGGTCCACAGTTAGTGATGATGGCAATGGCATCAACTGGGCTCATCTTCTTGTCTCTCTCAGCCTATGCTCTCATGAGTAAAAAAGATTTCAGTTTTATGGGGTCTTTTTTAATGGTCGGTATTTTAGTTGCTTTCCTTTTGGGGCTGGGCGCATTGCTTTTTGATGTATCTGGGTTGTCTCTAGCTGTTTCGGCAATGTTTGTGTTATTGATGAGTGGGCTTATCCTGTACCAGACTAGCCAAATTATTCATGGTGGCGAGACGAATTACATCATGGCGACGACCACATTATTTGTCTCTATCTTTAATCTGTTTACCAGTCTTCTGCACTTGCTTGGTTTTATGGGGAGTAGCGAATAGAAAGCATTAAATGATACCCTTTTGCCCATGTCAGATCCCTCTCGTCCTGACATGGGCTTTTTTACGCCTGAAAATTCATTATAGAAGTAGATAAAAGCAAATATGGATCCCATTATATTATTCTTCTTGTTCGGCATTCTTGCCGGAGTTGCCCGCTCTCCGCTACGTCTACCAAGCCAAGTGTACGACTTTATCACTCTAGTTTTATTAATATCTATTGGGTTAAAAGGCGGTGTAGAGCTTTCTAAGTTATCCTTTTCAGCTCTTCTTCCACAAATAACAACTGTCTTGTTAATGGGGTTTATCTTACCTCTAGTCGCTTTTCCCATCTTATTTTCAATGGGGCGATTTAAGCGGGCAGATGCTGCATCAATTGCGGCGCATTATGGCTCTGTCAGTGTCGGTACTTTCGCCGTGGCGGTTGCGTATATGAGTTCCCAAGCAATACCTTTTGAGGAACATGTTGCATTATTTGTCGTCTTGCTTGAAATCCCCGCCATTCTTGTTGGTATTGTGTTAGCAAAAGGCTTAAATAGTGAGACACATTGGGGAAAGATTGCCCACGAAGTTTTTTTGGGCAAAGGTGTTATTCTATTAGTTGGCGGGCTTATCATTGGTTGGATTGCCGGTCCTCAAGGTGTTGCTTCGATAGAACCTCTATTCTTTGATTTATTTAAAGGAATTCTGGCGCTATTTTTATTGGAGATGGGGCTGATAACTTCTAGCCATCTTAGTAGCTTAAAAAAGCATGGAGTATTTTTGGTGTGTTTTGGAATAATCATGCCAGTGGCTTCTTCAGTTGTTGGTGCCTTAGCTGGTGTGTTCCTCAATCTGTCGATAGGTGGCACGGCAATTCTAGCGACACTTGCCGCAAGTGCGTCTTATATCGCCGTGCCTGCGGCTATGCGCATTTCTGTTCCTGAAGCGAATCCTACGCTGTCGTTAACCGCATCTTTAGGTATTACTTTTCCGTTTAATATCGTATTTGGCATACCGCTCTATTATTATTTGAGTGGATATCTTCATACTATCATTTGATCGCCATCGATAGCTTAATTTAGGAGGCAACTGTTCAATGAATACGCTTAATCCACAATCATCCGATCATCAGTTACTCACGATTATTACGGAGGCTGTATTAGAAAGTACGCTTGTTGAAGAAATAGAGAAGCTGGGTGCGAATGGCTATACCATTATGGATGTGCGAGGCAAAGGCCATAAAGGCGTGCGCAATGCTGGATGGGATGCCAATGCCAATATTCGTATTGAAGTCATTTGCGGTAGTGACGTTGCTGAGTCCATTTCTGTTTATTTAAAAGAAAAGTACTATAACGATTATGCGATGGTCATTTTCACTGTTGATGTGAACGTTATGCGGCCCGAAAAATTCTAAGGTATACTTTTCTCCTCTATATCTTCATCTTAAATCACATACACCTAAACGGATCTAATGAAAAAAACAATACTAGTCACCGGTTGTTCCAGCGGCATAGGCAAATGTGTCGCCTATGGTTTACGTGATAAAGGGTATGTTGTCTATCCTACCGCGAGAAGGGCAGACGATGTACAGCAACTAATTGACGATGGTTTTGACGCAATTCAACTGGATTATGCCGATAGCGAGAGTGTCCAAAGTGCTTTTGCATCATTAATGCAAAAAACAAACAACGAGCTATATGCTGTGTTTCATAACGGCGCTTATGGGCAGCCAGGTGCAGTAGAAGATCTCACAAGAGAAACCTTAGAAAAACAATTCTCTACCAATGTGTTTGGTTGGCATCAGCTAAATAATTTACTCTTGCCCATTATGAGAAAACAAAGCTATGGGCGAATACTGATAAACAGTTCTGTGCTGGGTATTATTGCGTTTCCTATGCGTGGTGCATACAACGCCTCTAAATTTGCCTTGGAGGGTTTGTTTGACACATTGCGTTTGGAGTTGAAAAACACGGGTATTTTTATTTCCTTAATTGAACCAGGTCCCATAACCAGTGATTTTAGAAAAAATGCTAAAAAGGCATTTGAAAACAATGTGTATACTAATAAGGCTGTAATGGAAAAAAGCGCTCATAAAAATCATTATCAGCAAGTGTTAGAGCGACTCAATAAAGAAGGTCATGTTGACCCTTTTACCTTACCGCCCGAAGCTGTACTCAAAAGAGTCGAACATGCTCTTACTAGTTCGAGGCCAAGTATTCGGTATCCTGTGACTTTCCCTACTTATTTTTTAGGTTTTTTAAAAAGAATCTTGCCTCATCGTTGTTTGGATTGGGTACTGTTAAAAGCCTCTAAGTAAAATACCTAATAAAAAGCATAAGCGAATATAACGGATAGTTAATAAAACGGCTGTTGTGTTGTGCTCTATTGGTTTATCGCCTGTAAATGTTTGCCTATAACTATTTTTATAGGTGAATCCTTCTAGAAATTCCAAATTGCTATTCCCTTGGTTATATCAAAGAACGTGCTCGTTGAGATGCTGTTTGGGGAGGTATAGACTACTCGCATATCAGATTGAATACGCGAAAGTGCCCAACAAATTTTCTTTGTGTGTCAGGTTGCCAGAAAAATAATAGTACCTGACAGCACTCAATAACTTTGTTTGTATTCGTTGTTTGGTTAATGTCTATTCTATTAATAGTTTATAAAACATATTTATAACAATAGTAACGCTACATAAAATATTTAAGGAGTGAACGATGAAATCACTAAAATTAATAGCTCTTGCATCTGCAATAGCGCTTGTCGCATGCGGTAAGTCTCCAGAACCAAAAGCTGAACAAGCAGCAGCACCACAAGAATCCCAAGCGCGATTTGTCACAATTGGTACGGGTGGTGTCACAGGGGTTTACTATCCAACAGGTGGTGCCATTTGTCGCTTAGTTAATCAAAAACGCAGTGAACATGGTATTCGGTGTTCTGTAGAGAGTACGGGTGGTTCGGTTTATAACATTAATACGATTCGCGGTGGCGAGTTAGATATGGGTGTGGCCCAATCTGATTGGCAGTATCACGCTTATAATGGAACCAGCAAATTTAAAGATGCAGGTGCGTTTAAAGACTTGCGCGCAGTCTTTTCTGTTCATGCTGAGCCATTCACCGTTGTTGCTAGAGCGGATGCAGGTGTGAAAACATTCGATGACCTAAAAGGTAAGCGTGTTAATGTTGGCAACCCTGGTTCTGGACAACGCGGAACAACTGAAGTGCTATTGGATGCACTAGGCTGGACATTAGATGATTTTTCTCTGGCATCAGAATTGAAAGCCGCTGAGCAATCGAAAGCCTTATGTGATAACAAAATTGACGCCATGGTATATGTAGTAGGGCACCCAAGTGGCTCTATCAAAGAAGCAACCACATCATGTGATAGTGTACTTGTTGAAGTCTCGGGTTCTGCTGTTGACGGTTTAGTGAATGACAATAGCTTCTACCGTAAAGCAACCGTTCCTGGTGGCATGTATTCTGGTAATGCAAATGATGTAGCAACCTTTGGTGTTGGTGCAACCTTTGTGTCTTCTGCTGCTGTTCCAGACGATGTTATCTATGAAGTAGTTAAAGCAGTCTTCGAAAACTTTGAAGCATTTACAAAGTTTCACCCTGCGTTTGCTAACTTGAAAAAACCAGAAATGATTAAAGACAGTCTTTCTGCTCCATTACACCCTGGCGCTGCTAAATATTATAAAGAAGCCGGTTTAATGTAATCGTTGTTCAAAACAAGCCAGCATTTGCTGGCTTGTTTGCTTTTGTTCCTACCACCAATTTTTAATCAGTTAAAACCGAGATTCAATTCTTTAAGCGGTTGAGGATTTTGTTATGTCCAGTGTCGAATCGAATAATGCAGAAGAGTTTATAGGCTCTGAAATAGGTAGTCGTGACCTTAATAGCTCTCTAGGTAAATGTATCGTTGCTTTACTGATTGCTTGGTCCTTGTTTCAGTTATGGTATGCATCGCCACTGCCGTTTATGTTGAACTTTGGCACATTTAATGAAGATCAGGCAAAATTTATTCATTTATCTTTTGCTGTAATGTTAGCGTTTTCTCTATTTCCCTTTTCTCAGCGATCAAATTCTACCAATATCAGTATTGTTGATGTTGTCATTGGTTTCGTTGCTGCCGCGTCAGTCATGTATTTATTATTAAATCGGGATGCATTGGTTGACCGTGTCGGTATCCCAACAACAACGGATATTGCAATCGCTGTTGTCGGTATGATTTTATTATTAGAGGCGACTCGGCGCTCTTTGGGTTTGCCTTTGGTGATTGTGAGTGTTGTTTTCCTCACCTTTACCTTTGCTGGGCAATATATGCCCGATGTGATTGCGCACAAGGGGGCAAGTTTATCTAAAGTTGCTTCGCATCAATGGTTAACAACCGAAGGTGTTTTTGGTGTTGCCTTAGGTGTATCGACAGCCTTTGTCTTTTTGTTTGTCCTATTAGGCTCGCTGCTGGATAAAGCAGGTGCCGGTAATTATTTAATCAAAGTCTCTTTTTCACTACTGGGCCATATGCGCGGTGGGCCTGCTAAAGCAGCGGTTGTTGCATCGGGTTTAAGTGGGATTATTTCCGGTTCTTCTATCGCGAATGTAGTAACGACGGGCACATTTACGATTCCTCTAATGAAGCGGGTCGGATTTCCAGGGACGAAAGCGGGCGCTATCGAAGTGGCCGCATCGACCAATGGGCAGTTAACACCACCTATTATGGGGGCTGCCGCATTCTTAATGGTGGAATATGTTGGGATCTCTTATTTAGAAGTTGTTAAACATGCCATTTTACCCTCGCTAATTTCTTACATTGCTTTAATTTATATTGTTCATCTCGAAGCATTAAAAATGAATATGCAGGGCATTGAGCGTTTAGAAAAGCCAACCGTTGCTCAACGCATGTTGATTTGGGCCAGCAATATTTTAATTTTGTTAGTGCTCGCTGCCGTCGTTTATTACGGCTCTCATTTTCTTGAATCCGCTTTGGGTGGTGTTTCTTATCTGGTGATGTTCTTGGTAGCGGTTGCTGCTTATATCGCATTGGTAAAAGTAGCCGCAGGGTACCCTGACTTGGCTGATGATGACGACAGTATTGAACTTGACCACTTGCCTGAAGTGCGGCCTACAGTGTTGTCGGGTTTGTATTTTTCAGTGCCTATTGTTGTGCTTTTATGGGCATTGGCAGTAAAACAATATTCACCACAACAGTCGGCATTCTATTCTGTTATCTTTTTGATTGGCGTTGTCCTGACTCATCATCCATTAAGAGCCTGGTTTCGAAACGAAGATAATGTGATTCAAGAATGGTATAGAGGCTGGAGTGAATTTATTAGTGGCTTGGTAACCGGTGCTCGTAATATGGTCGGTATTGGTATCGCAACAGCCGCTGCGGGTATTATTGTTGGTACGGTGACATTGACCGGTCTTGGTCAAATGATGACCGAGTTCGTTGAGTATATTTCTGGTGGTAATCTATTATTGATCCTAGTATTTACCGCTTTTATTTGTATCGTGCTGGGAATGGGATTGCCAACAACTGCAAACTATATTGTTGTATCGACATTGATGGCACCAGTGATTGTGAGTTTAGGGGCTGAAAACGGTTTAGTGGTTCCTTTAATCGCTGTACATTTATTTGTATTTTATTTTGGTATTCTTGCCGATGATACACCTCCGGTAGGTTTGGCGGCGTTTGCCGCTGCAGCGATCTCAGGTGATGATCCCATCAAAACGGGTGTACAAGGTTTCACTTACGATATAAGAACTGCCATCTTACCCTTTATGTTTATTTTTAATACACAATTATTGCTGATTGGTATTGAGAGTGTATGGCAATTATTACTTACAGTGGTCAGTGCTATCGTTGCTATTTTAGTTTTTTCTGCAGCAACTCAAGGATTTTGGTATGTTAAAACCAAATGGTGGGAAACCTTAGCGCTACTATTAATTGCTTTCACCTTGTTCAGACCTGGGTTTTGGTGGGACGATATATTTCCGCCAACGGTTGATGTTCCTGCAACGGAATTAGCACAATCTTTAGAGTCCATGTCTTCAGGTCAGTTTATTGAACTGAATGTGGAAGGTGAATCATTTAACGGTGATGCCATTAAAAAAACGGTCAGCCTACAATTAGATAATGCCAAAGGCAGTGCTGAGGACCGATTACAATCCATGGGGTTAGTCTTACAAGCTAACGATCAGTTTTGGACAGTGGATCAGGTTGTTTTTGGTAGTGCAGCGGAGAAAGCTGGCATTAGTTATGGCTTTAATATTAAAGGCATTCGTCAGGAAGCAGAGCGCCTACCTAAAGAGCTGATGTATATTCCAGCTGTTTTACTATTGTTGCTGGTGGGTTGGATGCAAAAATCAAGAGCAAGAAAGGTTACGGTTTAATATAATCGTCAAGGCCAGCAAAGGTTATATCAAGGCACTGTTCAGATTCGCACATATAATGCCCAATATAGGAAAGCGTTGTATGTGTCGTGCCTTGGTGCTGCTCTTGTCCGACGACTTTTGCTGCAATAATATTGCCCGCCGACTTGAAAACTTTAGGTTTGATACCAGTGACAACAACTCTCCCTTCGTTAAACAGCTGATTAGTGCTTAATAGCAACGCGGCCCTTCGTGTAAGCATTTTATCCAGTGTCACAGCGATTGCGACGACTTTACCCTCCCATAAAAATGGGTTTTTTTCGAGCTGATTAACTTCGACAAGCTCGGCAACATCAGATTGCTGAAAAAATCGCATGATATTGCTATTCATTGTTTTAATCTTTTCTTGCCTTTGCCGCTCTTCCTCTTCTCTTTGTTTCTGGTAGGCGATGTCCTCAGTAATATAATTGCGGTAGCTTAAAAGAAAATCATCTTTAGTGTTGTTCATAACAGCATGAATTTCCGAGCTACGAGATCGGTCGACTAAAACATTTTCACTCGTTGTAATTGCTAACAGTACATCGTAATCAAAGTCAGGGCATAGCGTGGTATACAGCTTAAATGCCTGTCTAATTGTCGCTTGTGATAAAGCATCATCAGTACTGTGGGTTTGAAAATCATCGACACTGATATTGATGATTGATGGCTTGCAAAGTGACAGTGGCTTTGCATTAGAGGCGTGCGCGTGCAGCCAGATAGGATGGCCGTTACTTTCCCCTAATTGTGTCAAAGCCCTGTGTCGGTCAATGGTGAATTCGCCACGGTAATCTTTGTCACCTAAATAAATACCATTGTTAAAAAAACCACTGGCTTTTATTTTGTATGGGTCATCTCTGCGCCACTTTTCAAAGGTATAAAGGGTGCCTTTACCATGGGCAAAGCCAGCTTTGCATTCGCCTTTATAGGCGATTAAATATTCACCCTCATAATCACTAAACTGTTGGGGCCAGTGCCGACAGTCGGCAGCTCTCTCATCTGCACCAACATAACTGACACAGAAAATGCTAAGAACCAATAGCGTTAAAACATGATTTTTATCAATGAATAACATACGGTATTTGAGCTTTATTAAGAGTGATTAGTAATATTTTGTTGTGTATCTCGAACAGTCATTTCATTATTAGTCGCTGAATCGTGCGGGATCTTATATTTTGATAATAAGAACCCTATAAAAGCTAACGGTAAAATAGTTACGAATGCTGCCCCGAATAAGTTAAAAATAATATACTCAAAGAGTCGATTGGCTGGGGGTGCCATATTGCCCATGTCAGTGAAGTAAGAAAATGCGGCGGATAAGAATGGGTAAATAGAATAGGCAGCAGTGATTAAAAAACAAACAAAAGCTATTTTTTTAAACCACTCCGTTTTCCTTTGGATAATTCCGTAAGCAATACACAGTGCCAAAAAAAGAAACCCTAATACGAAAAGCTTTGAGAAAATAACCAAGATAGCAGGCGTGCCGATGTAACTAACAATACCGGAGTGATCATTGCCCAATGACATTAATGCTAGGTAAGAAAGATACTTTGAAAACTGTAAACCAGTGACTAATAGGATGTAGGTAACCCATAAAGAGGATAGCCAACGAAACCAGATATTATCAATCAGGCGCGGATGGGCAATAGAGCCTATTGAGTGAGATAACATTGAGATGCTTGATTCCATTGCATTATTCCTGCTTTCCATTCGTAATAAAATAAGGTTTCTTTGGCCTCTACAAAATTAGTCTGCCGTTTCTAAACTTTTTGAAAGGTTTCTGGTTAATATTTTTCT
This sequence comes from uncultured Pseudomonadales bacterium, assembly GCA_947487765.1. GTDB lineage: Bacteria > Pseudomonadota > Gammaproteobacteria > Pseudomonadales > Cellvibrionaceae > CANLBN01. The sequence goes on from CANKXO010000007.1 coordinate 90,634, forward strand.
ACTTTTCCTATTGTGAAGCTCTTCACGGACAATATTGACCTCTAAAGGTGCATCAATACCAATGCGAACCTGATTGTGAGACGAATTAAGCACTTTGATTTCGATATCGTCGCCGATCATAATGGATTGGCCATAATTGCGAGTGAGTATTAACATACATATCCTTTTAAAAATTTAAAATCTACTCAGTAGGGTATTATAAAAGTTATTATTTTTTGAAAGTTAGATGTAGTTATCAATTATTTAAGCTTGTAGTTTTTTGGCAGTTTTTTCAGTAAAAAAGTGGCGCGTTAATTTGTTTTTTGTAAGGAGTAGAGTAAAGTCGCATAAGGCAATTTATTATGCTTGATAGGGTAGATAATTATAATTGGGATAGAGAATTTCTAACTTCATTAGCTGAATAATGGTCAGGGCCTGAAAAGTCACCATTAATTTCACGAATTTCTCCATTGCAAGTGAAAACTAAAATACCATAATGATTATCTATGTCATCAAACCCTTCAAATCTAATGGCTTCCCCTTTTGATATTTTTCCAACATTTTTAGTGGCTATATATAGTTGACCTACCGTTAAATTAAGCTCTTTTAGCAACCAAGAGTCATAAAAAATATAGTCGCTAAGTAATACCATGGTTTTCTCCTATATTATATGTAGTCTTTTATAGCTTCCATGTTCCATCGACGGTGGTCAGTATTAGCCCATCTATTATGCCGGGAGAATTAGGGTCTTTAAAAGTAAACTTGGCCTTGTATTCTTGCCCAAAACGCTCGATCAATGGCTGCATGTTTTTAGCTTTTTTTAGTTGAGCTAGTGTTTTAGGCGTTTCGGTTTGAAAGAGCTTTCTAAAGCTTGCCCAATGCCCCTTGTCTTTAAAGGTTTGAATCTCATCTGGTGATGCAAATAATGTGGCATAGGTGTCAATGTCTTGTTCGGACTCAATTGCAAGGATTGCATTATCAATCATTGTGTAAAGTGTTTTAACTCTATCGGTTTCATACAGGTTGTACTGACAGTCGTCACTAGCCTTTTTGGCTCTATCATACCCTTGTAGTGGTGTATTAAGCTTAGGTGCTTTTGGCCATGAAAACTCATTATTAGCGAATGCCGTACAGATAGGATGAATGCTTTCTATGACGCAGGGTTTATCATTTAACTGTTTGCATACTTCCGCCTTTAAAACGTAATAAGGCAAAATATAGCTATGCGTTTGTGTATGTTTGCTGCGAGAGCTGATAAGGCTAATCATTCGGTCAGCTTCGTTCTTTATCGTACTTTCTGACATTTTTGGGCTTGCCAACATAAACTGCAGTTCAATGCTTTCGCCCAGCTTATTAGGCGTGCCAAACGTCCTGTGAAGTAATGCAGTATCTGGGTTGTTTTCAGCGTGCTTTGCCAGCGCTTGATAAGCACACAAATGGTCACCTGATTTTTCGCACGCTTGCGCTTTGTCGATCAAGTTTTCAGCCGCTTGAGACTGTATGCTTGCTGTTAATAAATAGCATATAGTTAAGAATATAATAAAAGTGGTGAGTTTTAGAATGTTATATTCCTTTTGCATTTTTTTAATTCCTTTCAGTTGGGTTTATGTAAAATGTAAGTTTATATTCTGAATTTCTATTGAATACGCATTGTTTTATCTTCTGCAGGTAGAGAAGTTCATATTGCATAAGGTATGATTTAAAGTGATTTCGATTTCTTGTTTGTAAATTTTGACAATAAGTACTTATTTATAACGTCTTCACGCTCTTTATAAAAATTAGAAAATTTCCAATCTATAGCCAAATTTTCATATCCAGGTTCGTTTATAATGTTAGAGACTAAGCGTCCAATGTAATATCTTTGATTTCTATCATTTTCACTTAATAATGCTTCATTAAGGTTGGGGATGTAGTCTTTTGGAATGATTTTTTTGATAAAGTCTAGATTTCTAATTGCAGAATATTTTATGTGTAAGTTATTATTTTTTAACTGGCCGATAACAAAAGCCGAGTGCGAAAAATTATTCGAAACGTATGATAACAAGCAAGATAAATGTATTTTCTCACTGATGCTTATATCGTTTTTTGAAAGCTCGCTACTTAAAAAAGGCTCGGCACGTTTTTGTAACAACATGGCTATCCCGCTTGCTGCGAATACATCACCATTTTTATAATCCTGTAATAAAAGCTTTTTTGCTTTCTCTTTTTCGCTAGCGGTGAAGTGAGAAAATAGATCTGTGTCATACCCTTCTCTATTTCCACCTCCTTCACCATTGCGAATCCATTCAAATTGAGACCAGTAGTCCATATTCATAAAATATTATTTATATTCCTAGATTCTATTTTCGTAATTTTACACAAAAGCCATCCAGCAACACTTGATGATGTATGTCCTTTTTCCCTTGGGGGTTTTTCTCTACATACGTTTTATTTTCTGGCATCCATTGATTGTCTTTGTCGCAATATAGTTTTTCAATCGTGATATTGTTTAAGGAAAATTCAAATCTCGTTAGATTGTCTCTAGAGTTATAAAATAATGTTGGTTCGCCGAATATTCCTATAATGTCGGCTAGTGTTAGCTTCTCGGGTTGAGTTGAAAACCCTATTTCTAGCAGCTTGCTATCTTCGTAAAAAGCTGTTACTTGACTTATTTTCTTATCATTTGGTGAATATTTAACTATTCCTTTCGCAATGTTTGAGTCAAAAGACCCGAATGCTGATGGGGTGATTTCTTTATTGTTCTCTAGATATATGAAAATATTTTCTATCGTTTTGCTTTTCATTTATACAAGTCAATAAATGTCACTGCTGTTCTATTTCTCTATTATTCCTTCAAATATACAGATAAATCTATTTGGTTGGTATTCACCAAAAGAAAAAATAGCTGAAAAGTTATCATTAAGGTCCTGATAGCAAAGTTTTAACCCTTTTTTGCTTCCATGATAAATTTTAATGCCATCAAAATCGACGACCTTAAGATTTAAAATATTAGCAATTTCATCTGGTGAAGCATTACTTATTTTTTCTATTGTAGATGGCTCCGATATAATATATTCGGTATTCTTGAAGCTTATTGGTGAAAAGCTAATGTCTTTTTCACTAAGCTCCCCATCGTAAATTTTTTTACCTTCACGCAATAAGATTTTCATATTTTCCCTAGTTTACAAAAAACACATGTTGTGAGTATTGTTAGTATACATTTCCCTCTTTCAGAGCTCTGTAGACTTTTTGATTTCTTATATTTGACTGATAGTTTCCTTGTGCATTTCGTAGGTGTTTATAGGTTGAGCTAGATTTCACCTCTTTCATAACGCTCAGCAAGATCTTTCCAAAACTCTAGTAAGCCGCCATCGAATAACCAGGGGTCTGGAAAATCAAAGCGTTGAAAACTTTTGCTGTCTGAAGGGCGGCCGTAATTAATACGGCTTAAATTGGTTAGTGTGTATCCTCCATGATTAGGGCCGCCAACACACATACCGCGATCAAATTGAAGCTTTTCTCCATCAATAATATCTGTAGCAGCAATTTTTCCTGCCGGTAAACCACCATCTTTAGGTGCTTTAAAGAAATGATCAAGCATTTTTACTACCCACGGTAAAGCTTTCAATGGAAAACAGGATTGGCTATGCAGGTATTTTTTTTCACCAGTTTTTTTGTTTATCCACTCTCCACCAAGAAATATTATTAGCAGATTTTCTTGTCTAAAAAAAATATAATCTTTTTGAGGTTTTAAAGGGTTTTTGACTTGCCCAATTTTCTTAAAGCCTTTAGGAATTTTTTGGTTTGGGTTTTTTATTTCCTCAGGGGTATACATGTTATTTTCCTATAGGGCTTAAATTATCGATTATATTTATCGCGCCATTTTCTTTAAGCGTAGCCAAGTTTTGAGGTGTCCTTTCAAATGTAAATGTTTCGACAACACCATATTTATTAGAGTCATTTTCTATTAAGCTTTTGGTGAGGCCATTACCAAGGAAATCTTCATTACTACCTAGTTTTCCATGTAAACCAAGTCGGGATTCAAATAAGTTAATCTCATCATTATTCATATTTTTAATCGCCTGAAAATCTCTCATTCCATCATCGTCCCAAATATCGATTCCCAAATCATTGGCCTCATTATAAAGCGAATTGTATTTCTCTTGATATTTAGAGGTGTATACCTTATCAATTGTTGCAGCATCAAATTGATCTGGTAATTCCTCTTTGGCAAAGTTGCCTAAATCTTTAAAGGTTGGAGTGATAGCTCTAGTGCCTGATAAATCGGCTGCTTTTTGGTTGTCAACAATAACTAGCGCATATTCTTTCTCTGGGTCATATTTAATGCCTACTTTTTCTGATATTAGTTTGGGGTCGCTATCGGCATCCTCTAATTGGTCAAAGCTAGTTGACCAATATTTCACTCCTTTCCCGCTGTCACCTTCAAAAGGGCCGCCCATCTTTCCACTGAGAGGAGTATTAGGTGTCTTTCTATCATTAAGGTAACTGCTTTCCATAAAGCGTACTTGGAAGCGTTCATTGCCGACTTCACCAGTTTTTGCCATTTGTGTTAATTCGGTATCACTGTATTTTGCTTGATAACCTTGTGTGGCAATTTGCTTGCGGCGTTGAGCTAAGCGATTTTGTGCATCATCTAAGCTTTTTGGGGAGTATTTCTTTGATGATTTTGGTAGTTTGTTATCTCTATCAGGCCCATCTTTTTTCTTGCTTGGCAAATCTTCCGGTATCACCGTTATCGGCGATTTTTCAGTTTTAACCGCCGGTTTATCCAGCGCCTTGGCCAAGTCTACCATGTCGTCGATGGCTTTGGTGGTGAAGGGGCCGATGCGTTTGGTGGCGTTGGCGGCTTTAGCTACTTTTGAGCCTTTTGCTCCTGTCTGCCCTGCGCGGCGGGCAACGTTGCCGGCGCCACCGGTAGCCATGGCCAGTAATACTTCGATGCCGACTTCGGACACGATGCGTACGCCAATGGTGCGGCTCGCACGGTATTTGATCGTTTGATAGAGGCTGTCGAAGTAGTCGATGATCAGCTGTCGACTGGCAGGATCATCTTTTAAGCGGTTAAATACCGTGAGGCCTTCGCGAGCTTTGGCGATCAGTACTTCTGCGCTGTCGAGTGCATTGCCAACGGCGATGCCCATATTTTCTAAATCTTGTTTGATGGCGTCGATATCGCCGGTCAGTAATTTGCGTTGAAACGCAGCGGCAGCGCCGGCAACATCAATCGCCAGCTCAATCGTATCGCCAACAATGGTGACTACGAATTTAACGATATCCCATAGGCCAACGACTAAATCGACAACGGTATCAACAACTTCGGCACCGACATCGTAGGCTTCAACGGTTTCCCGCCAGAGCCCCCAGCGGTCCCAATGCAGTTGGTCAGATTTGTCTTTACCTATCCAGCGAGTGACAATATCTTTACCTAATTCTTCGGCAAGCCGATTGCGTATATCGACAACGCTGTGGCCAGTGGTGTCATGAATGGTTGGGTTGCTGTAGATAGGGTCGTAGCGATCAGCTAAACGTTGTGCAGTCTGTTCATCGACTTTAAAGACTTGAATGCGGCCAGAAAGAATAACCGTTTCTAAATCAGTTCTGAGACCATCGGTAAAAAAGTACCAAGGGGTTTCGTAGCTTTCCAGCCGATAAATATCTAAGAGTTGTTGCTCGTTGAGTTCCCAAGTGACATCGTCTAATTCGTCACTTGCTTGTAATACATCGCCACTGAAACCTTCACGTTTAAGAATAAGCCAATAAGAAGGTTTAAATTCATCAGTTGCGAAAATCCAATAGGCTGAATTAATTTCAAAGCCGATTAAACTTGGATGTCCGATGGTAAGTTGGGTCGTCCCCATGATTAATGAGTATCCTTACTTAGAAACTGAGGGCGTTGTAGTGGGAGAGTGTATCGGCTGGTATTTGAATGCATTCCCTTTCCCTTTTCTGTCAACAAAAAATGTTGACGCCTTTTTCATCATTAGCATTTCTATTGAGCAGTGTGATCAAAAAAGACACGTTAGTACACTTTTTTCATCTGTTTTTCGCTCAAGCTTATTCTCAAAGTATCACCGCACCTTGTCAACGAACAGAGAGTGAAGTCGGTCACGGTTTTGGACTGTGGTGTATAAAAAAGGGTTTTAAAATCTTAACGCGGTCTTCATAATCAATAACTATTATTTTGATAAAACATTTCCTGCATTCCTCAAAATAATGATCATGCCTTGTGTCTACATTAGATAGCCTGTTTAGGTATGGTTAAATAGGGATACACAAAAATAACGCCACAATCATTATTATTGAGAATGATGATTGGGTGAAAATGGACGCTATTCACTAGGAGTCTCTATGGCAGATGGACACACGCAAGCACATCGTTTAATTCGTTTAAATACATCCCTTGGGTCGCTTGCCCTTATTCCCGAAAGCTTCGAAGGTCGGCAGATGATGTCGCAAGGCTTCTCATTTAAAGTTGCAGCATTTTCTGAAATGCAGCACGAATTAGCAGCTAAGGATTTAGTCGGGACATCTGCGACGGTTGGCTTAGTTCAAACCGATAACAGCATACGTTACCTCAATGGTTATGTGCACGATTTTAAAGCGTTGGGTAGCCGCCGTGCGGGGGAAGCGACAGACTACTCTTTAACCCTTGTTTCTTGGCTAGAAATGTACCTCAGTAAGCGAACCGATTGTCGTATCTTTCAAGACAAAAAAGTTGACGATGTTATTCGTGAAGTATTTAAAAGTTATGGTAATGATGCCAGCTTTAAAATCGATTTAAAAAATTCACATCCGTCGCGACGTTACTGGGTTCAGTATAATGAAACTGATCTCAATTTCTTGAATCGCTTATGTAAATTAGAAGGTCTCGCTTATTACTTTACCCATGAAGACGGCGCTCACCAATTACATATTGTGGATAGCAGTGAATCACTTGAAGCGTTATCGCCTAAAAAAGTACGTTTACAGTCACACACGCATGATCATGACCATTTGACTAAATGGCAAAGTGCAGGTCGTTTTGGTACAGGTAAGTATGAGCAGCGTGCTTATAATTATATGTCGCCTCAATCCCCAGTCAGTGTCACGACGTCTGCAAAAACTGAAGTGAATAAAACGCCAAAAGTAATGGATATGGAATCCTATATGTATGGCGATACTCATCACAGCCATGGTGATGGTGGCGGTCAAATCAGTGCGCGCGCCAACCAGACGGTTGAGCGAACACAAGTGGCCACCGGCAGCGGAGATTGTCGTAATTTAGAACTAGGTCGTCATTTTGAAGTAGAGCTTGCGACTGGTAGTTGGGGCTTGGGTGGTAACTTTGCTGATAAAGGCAAAACATTTACATTAACTCAGGTGAATATCAGTGCCAATGATAGCCTTGGTAAATTTAACTGCTCAATAGAAGCAGTGCCTCAAGGCGAATTAATTTATCCTAATGCAAAAAATCCAACCATTAATGGTTTGCAGACGGCGGTTGTTACCGGGCCTTCTGGCGAAGAGATTTATACCGATAATTTGGGGCGTGTAAAAGTTCAGTTCCATTGGGATCGCTTAGGTGGCAAAGACGAAAATACCACTTGCTGGCTGCGTGTTATGCAAAGCTTTGCAGGTCCATCATTTGGTGCGCATTTCACACCGCGAATTGGGCAGGAAGTTGTCGTTGCTTTTGAAAACGGCAACCCCGATCGACCTTTTGTTATTGGTGCACTGTATCACCCTGAAAACCCTCCGCCGTATGCTGGTCATCAAGGTACGCGAGCAGGTATTCGCACACGCTCAACAAAAGGCGGGAGTCTGGCCAATTGTAACGAGCTGTACTTTGAAGATAAAAGGGGTAAAGAAGAAGTTTATTTTCAGGCAGAGAAAGATCACAACACTGTTATTAAAAATGACGAAACGCGAGATGTTGGTAATAATCAAACATTTACCATTGGTGTTGATAAAAAAGAAAATGTAGGCAATAACGAAGAGCACATAGTTGGTAAAACACTATTAATAAAAGCGGGCGATAAAATTCGATTAGAAGTTGGCGGCAGCATTATCGAAATGACGGGTGGTAAAATAAAAATTAGCAGCTCTCATGTTGATATTGATGGCGGAAAAATCGACTTAAATTAATAAAAGGATTTAACCAATGGGCTCCAAAAGCAAACAACCGGCGGCACGTTTGGGTGATATCGATACGGGTCATCCTCCATCGCCGCCTACGCCTATTATTACTGCAAGCAGTAATGTGTTTACTAATGGTCGCCCGGCCGCCCGTAAAGGCGATCAACTTGCACCACACCACCCCGGTGTTCGCATTATTACCGAAGGTTCGAGCAGCGTTCATATCAATGGTAAACCTGCTGTACGCGTTACTGATGCTATTAATTGCGGCGGTAAAATGGCTGTGGGTTCGGGCAATGTGTTTATTGGTGACGATCCGCAGTTGGAGGAGCCGGCGCCACCCGATACCTATATTGCTAAATTTAAACTCTATAAAACGGATAATCGCCCATTTATTGGGTACAAGTACACAGTAAAAACGCTCGGTGGGAAAGTGCTAGCTAAAGGGACAACGGATAAACAGGGGGCAACACCTTTAGTTGATACCGATATGCCCCAGCGCTTGAAAGTCACAAAATCCATTATGCCTGAAAGCGAACGTGTTACTGAAAATTGGCGAGGTAACCTAAACTCCACTATCTCGAAAGCGGCAGCGATATTCACGCAGCCACCAGCGAAAGGAAAATAAACCATGGCAGGTCCAGCATTACCCGCATGGCTTTTGTATCTTTTATACGGCCTCCTCTGGGGGACGACTGTCTATGAAATATACGATGCACTCAGCGATATCATGGAAGGAACCGAGGAGTTTGATGATGAACTCAAAAAAATTAAAGAAGAGCTTGAAGACTATATCAAAGAAATCGAAGAAGAAATCGAGTTTAATATAGAAGAGCAATCGGAGGTTGCGTTTTTAGAAGCGCTGGCTGCGAATGATCCGCAAAGTCGTGATACTGAGACGGCCGCCAATCGCTGGCCGGTGCAAGCAGTAACAGAGAGACGAAATGGCGAGACCTATACGGTAAGAGAGCCCGTTAAACCTGCCACTAGGCGCCATGGAGATTATAACGGCAAGCCAGAAATTGCTCATGCCATACAAGAAAAAATTCCCTTTCGGCGCGTGATTAGCAAAGTTTGTGGTATGGCTGCGGCTATGCCTTTACCGCAACTGCGTAAACAACGTGGCAGAAATATCCCTACATCAAAAAAACAAGTTTTGACTGATCTTTTAAGGGAAGGGTGGGATTTATTATCCGATGTAGAATTAGAAGGCTTAATTGTTGTCCGTTTACGCCAGCTGACCGCGAACCTAATTTTCGAATTAGTTGACAGTTTATTAGAATGGACAACGCCACTTAAATGCGAAGTCTGGTTTGGCAGCCAACGTAACGGATTTGCTGACCCAAAAATCGATAGCGGCGAAGCGCCCACGAAACTCTTGCGCTCCAACGGGGTGAACCCTTTTTACCCGCCACCCCATGGCCGTGGTAGTATTGGTGCGGATTTGGTTATACCCGAGCGCCGCCACGAACCCATGGAAAAAAAGAATATTTTTGCCATTGTCGAAATTAAATTCGTGAATGATAAGATTGATCTGGAGCAGTTTCAAACCTATAGACAATTACTAAATGCTGCAGCAAGAGCAAAGGATGCCGATGGTAATTTTGGTATTAACCGGCGCGATGGAAATAACACCAGCCTCGGCGGGCGTTTGTCATTATTTCGCTTTCCTGAAGATGCCGCTGCCGGTATCTAAAAAACTCAACATATAATAACTGCACCGAGAAAAATCATGAGCACCGCCAGTCTGTTTTTACACCCCGACGATATCGCCGAGCATATTCAAGCCATGCAGCAGGCTGATCACCAATTGCTCTACCGCAATGGCAGTCACGCACTGGGCTTAAGCGCCTATATCACCTTTTATGTTTACCATACTTTCGATGAGCACTTGGGGCTTTCAAAAAAAATCATTCAACTTTACGATGATTTTCAAGCTCTCATTGGTGATAAATTCCAAAAAGTCTGGAAGCACGAAACTCAAGTATGGCTTAATCCCGGCGATAAACGCCTGCCAGATGATCTTTATGACGTCGCCATTAAAATGGATAAAAAAGAACGTAAATTTTGGATGCGCGCGACTGATAAGGACGCCCCCGATAATTCACCGCTGTGGTCATTTTCCAGTATGACCAGCGATTATTGTCAAAATGAATTCACCACAGTCAAGCTCTGCTTTAGCCCCTATTGGTATGCTGAGAATCAGGATCAATGGCACGACTTTATCGCACATTGCTTTAACGTATTGCAGCCTGAACAATGCTATAGCGGCTACGAAATTGGCAATGGTAATTTAGGTATTATGAGCAGCTACGAGGCCGAAACGCTGGAGCGTATTTGTGCGGATTATTTTTATGGCCTCGATATTGATCATCCTGCGGCGATGGCTTTTCACGATTATGATGACGAAAATGGCTATGTAAATCGATCGGTCATTGGTGCGGGCATACGCACACCCACTTGGAGTTTTATGCTCTCCCCCTATTGGCTCAACAAGCTCGGCAAAACCGAGGCAGAGGTACGAGCCGAGCTGGACGACCCGCGTATTACGATTACGGCATTTCCCCACCCCAAAGAGCGCCACAACTCCGAAGGGCACAACGCTCTATGGATTCAATTGGGAGAGTTAGCATTATACCCCGTGGGCGAGGGCAAGCCGGATGTATTGGTTAAAGCCAATCGTTTAATTCAGCCAATACGCTGCGATCAACTCAAATTATCAAGCCTTGATACTTGGGAAGATGACCCCAACCCGCGTTTTGATTATCACAGTGGTATAAATTGGATGCAGCGCTTCGACGATGATATGGATTGGCTACGTCACCGGTCTCCTTCATCACCGTTGCCTCCCGGTGTTTTTGAGGCCAAGCCTGGCCAAACAGTGCCTAAAGCAGGCTATTGGTACGCGCCGGCATTAGGTGATAAAACCGAGCCGCGATACTTTGAGGCGGGTCAGCAACTGCCGTTTGATAAAGCGAATGAAGACGGTGATGAGGTGACTTGGTATCGGCAGTTAGATGGTAACGTAGGCGATTAATAGGTAGGAAGGTCCCTAAAGTCATGGATAGAGTGCTCATTATATGTGCCTGGCTTTAGGAGAGATGAAATATTTAGGAGTGATAAATGTCTGATGTCATTAAGGAAATGGTATCCCACTTTGAAGGTTTAATCCCCGGTTATAGCAAACCATCTTATGATAATTTAGGTGGTGAGTGGGATAGCTCATTAGTTGATTGGTTTTATAAAGTAATACTAACTCATGATATCAGTTTCAGTATTGAGAAATGTCAATTTGACGTCGATGAAATCAATAATCTTTTACCAATAAAACAAGCGGGCGCTTCCGTTAGTGATGAGGGATTATATGACGATGAAGGTGAGGTTATAGGTTTTGATAATAACGGTTCTAAAGAGGGTTATGATGCTTATCCCTATGAGAGTTTTATTAAATATTTTAATGCGCAATTAGAGCCTTACAATTTGGCTTTAACGGATTTATGGCATTCTGAAAACCCTACCTATATTTGCATATCGACAAAAGATAAAAATAAAGTGGATGAGTTTTATCAATTTTTAAATAAAGATTACTCGGATGAATAATTTTGTTGCAGTCTAGCACTTGTCTGGAAAAGCCTATTAAAAATAGAAATTTCCTTTGGCTTCATCCTCAGTTTTTCTGCCCCTTATATAGAAGAATAAATTTTGCCTGAAAATTACAAAGCAGTATCTTCGCTTTTGGAGTATTTACATAAAAACCCCTCTTCCATAAAAGATAGTGACCGCCATATTGATGTGTTAGTCGCAGATGTTGTTCAATATGATGACATGGAATCTATTGAGCATGTGTTATTACAGCTTAAAGAGTTGCAGAAAAAAGACTCTGAAATAATTGAATGTATATTCGATATTTTACGCACTTTTCCTTCTGAAAAAATAGTTCCTGCGCTTGTCAGTCAGTTAGAGCAGGGGAATGCTAAGTATAGGATGCTTATCCTTCAAGGGTTAAGTCAACTGCCCGATGTGATTGATAATGACCAGCTATTTGATGCAATTGTTAATTTGCTTTCAGATAGTAATGTTAGTTTAAGGTCTATGGTGGTATCTGTATTAACTAATATGCGTAAAGAAAAAGCATTAATTGAGTTAAGAAAGCATGTTATTGTTGAAGAAAATACATCAATCCTTACCAAAATATCATTAGCCTTTACTAACTTCAGCCAATTTAAAGAGGGTAGTGTAGAAAGAATTGTTAAAATTAATGCTGATGAGGAAGCATCTTTCAGGGAGTTGATCACATTATTTAAAGGTATTATTCCTGGCTTTAAGGTTGCTAATGACGTTTATGATATAGAAGAAGGCTATACATTATCTGAGTGGTTGTATGAGGTAGTGTTAGGCGAAGAATATTGTGTTTATGTTGAAAAATATCAATATGATGTCAATGAATTTAACGCATTAGTTCCGATAAAATGTATCGATATAACGCTATCCGATGATCAGTTATATGATGAAAATGATGAGCTTATTGATACTGAAACAGCCCCTCGTGAACTTTTTGTTGACCATTTAAATATGCAGTTGGAAGCATTTAATTTGATGTTGATAGAATTAGATTCTCATGAAAACCCTACGTTTGTATGTATTTCAACGATAGATGAAGATGAGGTAAAAAAGCTTTACACGTTATTAAATACGCTTGACTCTCAATAGTAAGAAAACTTAAAGGTTTGTTGCTTTGTTATTGTTTTTACCCTTTAAAATAAGGGGTAGGGCAATAACACAATATAGCTAACATTCATTGAAAAATGAGCCATAATAGAAAGTTCGACTGAGCGGGTTTTTTGATAAATCCAAGCATATAAAAGGCTGGCCATCATATATAATAGGGCAGTTGGTGAACTTGGGGTGAATATGCCGTGAGCCATGCTAAAAATGTAACTAACCGCGATTATGCTTAGTATTGTACCCATGCGGGTTTTAGGTAATAACGCAATCGCTCCTTCCTGTATTAATTTTCTGAAAAATATCTCTTCAGCTAAGCAAGTCACTAATAAATTAATAAACGCAAACCATAATAAATAAGAGCCATATTTAATATCTAATGGAAAACCAATCGCTAAAGCAAAAATAATAATTAATAGCGGCGATAAAATGGCTATTAATGTCCAAGGCTTACTGAGTTGTAATATTCGATCAGGGGCTAGGTAAATAAACAATAAAATGCCAACGATTGCTTTATCTAATTTTAGATACAAACTAAATAATAAATTATTGTTTGATATAACCTCTTCGAATACTAAAAATTGATGGAAGCCTGGTATTAAATGAAGTGCGAGTGATAAAGATACTATTGATACGATTAGTAAAGAAAATATACGTTTTTTGCCGATTGCTAGGCTTGATACCTTGGCAAATATCATTAGGCATGCTGAAGATAAAAGCCCAATAAAGTCATAAAGTTGAAGGGCTGCATTGCCTGTAATAAATACGATTGCACAAATATCTAAGCGATTAAGTTTATACCAGACAATATGGTTTTGATCAGTATATTTTATGGTAGCAATAATGAGAAAGGCTATCACTTGCAGGCTAATAGCAAGATATGATGAGTCCAATGATAAGGAACCTTGGGTTAAAAATTAAAAATGGTGTCGTATCTGTTTTATTAGATGGCGACAATAATGCTGCTTAGATTATCGGGTACGTTATTGATACTCAATCCATCATTTAAGAACGAATGGTTAATATCTTCTGCTGACCCGCTTAATAGACGACTACAGATTTCATCGTCACTGTAAATTTTATTGATGCCATCGCTGCACAGAAAAAAACAATCATTTTCATAGATATGGCCACTAATGTAGTCAATGTGAGGCGGTTGATTGTCGATTCCGATAGCGTGGACCAGTGTATTTTCCGCTTGTACTTTTTCAGCGTGTGACATTGTTGTTGATCCGCCGCATGCCAGCATTTCCTGTGCTTCTGTGTGATCGGTAGTGAGTACACAGAGTTCATTGTCTCTTAGTAAGTAACAGCGGCTATCACCAGACCAAAAGCAGTGAAAGTTATCGGCTTCTAGGGCCAGCACAACAATAGTTGAGCCAATCACAGGTTGGCCTGATATTTGTTGTGAGTGCTTAAATATCGATAAATGAGCATTAGTGATAATTTGTTTAATGCGCTGAACTAAATAGTTGCCTTTGTATTGATCGCAAGCGCGAGAAAGGTGGTCAATTAAACATTGGCTGGCAAAATCCCCGCCTTGATGGCCGCCCATGCCATCAGCCACAGCCCATACGCCAGCATCAAGGTGGCTGAGTACAGCATCTTCATTGATTTCACGTTTGGTCCCAACATGGGTAATGGCGTGAGAGATAACAGACATGACGAATTCTCAATACTTTTAGTTTTATAATTATTAATTTTCAGATTTTTGCTTATTATCAATAATCACTTCTTCTGCCCAGCCCCATTTTTGCCAATCACCATCTAGCATCGCGGCAAATTGTCCTGGGTCGGGCAAGTTTGAGCTTATCGCAAGACAACCATCAATGGTTTCCGACCCTTTTGTCCACCATAGACTGTGATTGCCGTATTGTTTTTGAAAGGTCTTGGGTAGCAGGCTGAGCGCTAAATCATTTCTGGCTTGCTCCGGTGCCTGTGTCACTATTTGGTTGCCTTTAAACACATGGCTTGAAGAGTGCGTAGTATAAGAGGGTAGTGGTTCTAGCTCTGGTGTAGCTAATGACTCTAGCTCACCAATAATTGTGCTGTAATTCGTGTCATCAGCAAGCGACATTAATACGACTTTTTCTATATCGTCATACCATTGTTGGCCATACAAATAGGCAGACCAGCAATCGTGGTTACCTGTGTGCGCAATGGTTAAAGGAAAGTAGCGCCCAACTTCATCGACGCAAGGGATCAGCACGCCTAAGATACTTTTTTCATGGGCGATATTCGGCATGATAGCAAAATGCCATACAGGGCTAATAATGTAACGCTCTAACCATTGTTCACCTAATTGTTCGCGACTGATACTTAATGACGATTGTAGCCAATGATGCCAATGTTCAACAAAGGATTCAGGCAGGTGGTGGCTGACAAAGTCTGACTGTTGGGGCATTTTGCCAAATAACCCGCAAAGTTCTTGTTTGGTACTCATAGTCTTGAAGGAATCTTAAAGTTTTTAATCGCATTACTGGTAAAAGGGTTAAAGCTACTTTGTGGTTTGAGTTGATACTCCGCTTTAATATCTTTTACATTGAACAGCAGTTTAAGGCTGTCAGTTTTTCTT
This sequence comes from uncultured Pseudomonadales bacterium, assembly GCA_947487765.1. GTDB lineage: Bacteria > Pseudomonadota > Gammaproteobacteria > Pseudomonadales > Cellvibrionaceae > CANLBN01. The sequence continues at coordinate 106,025 of CANKXO010000007.1, forward strand.
TCTGGTGTAATAGCTGCGTGTTGGTCAAGTAGCCGAAACCATGCCCATTCGCCTTCAGTGCGAGAGCTAACCGGTGTTCCTTTACTGGCTAATGTAAATATAATTTTAGAATGTGCCGTTGAGTTTCCTGGCCAAGATAATTCTTTAGCGCGTAAAGGGCCGTGATTGTAATTAACCGACTGACCTCCTGTTTCTAATAGAACGCCGGTAGTGACTTTGTCGAGTGCCAATGGCTTTAGTACAAAATTCACTTTTGGTGAATCTGCACCTTTTGAAAAAAACATTTTTTGAATGGTGTCAGCTTGTTGGAAAATTCTTAGTCGCTTATTCGAAATGCCAATATTGCTTTTCCAGCGCCACCTTTTTCGGCTTTGATCAACGAAGGGTTTCAGGTTGCTGTCGAAGTAGGTTTGTAGTACACCGGAAGGCCCAAAAAATGCGGCAAAATCACTGAGTTTTATTTCCTGTTTGCTGTCGGCGTCGACAGGGTAGCGACCCTTAATTGCTTTGTCATAAAAGCTAAAAACATCAGCTTTCCAAGTGTTGTTGACATGACCTTTTGCAGCCGCTGCGGTTACCGTATTGGCATTACTTGCGATTTTTTCAAACCAAAGCTGCACATCGGGTTGAGCCTCAGAGACAGAACGTTTTACGGCTAAGATTGGGTCGCTTCCTGATTCAGCATTTAAACTGGCGGAAAATGCTGCTTCTTTAATATTGCCAGCATTAGCCAGCACACTGAAGTGGTTGTTCAGTTGGTCAAGAGATTGTTGTAGTTGTTGCAATGGCAAGCCATCGTCTACTTGAGCATATTGGTTAAATGACTGAAAAGCATCAGTGACCTGATATCCAGGTAATTGAATGTCAGGCCCTAGAGAGGTTATTGGTACCAGCCTTTCTAAACGGTTTTTTTCCGATGATGCAAACTCTTCAGCCAATTTCCCTATCGCTTCCTTTTTTTCTCCAGAAACGCCAGGGGCTTCACTTAATGCAGTGTTTTTACGAATAGTTTGCAATACTTTGATGAGAGGTTTTTCTGAGCTGGCTAGTAATCTAAGTACCGCTTGGCCTTGATTTACGCTTCGAAATGATTTGATGCGAATATCTTCAAGTAATGATTGCCAGTAGTTAATGTATTCTTCAAAGTAATAGTCGTCGACTTTTGCCGTGATGCCTTTTATTTTTTCATCAGACAAGTCATCAGGCAGGCTATCGCCATATATCCATTGTTCACTCGCTAAGCGCTCAGCTAATTTTTTATTTTGAATATTGTAGCCTGCATGAAAGCCATTATAAGTAAAAAGGTTCGGTATTCCTTTGGTTAGCGGTTTACCGCTTTCGAGGTAAAAAATATACTCCCCTTTTTTTCCTAGAATATCGCTGAGTTTAAATTCGCCTGGGTTGGTCTTTTGATAGTCGTTCTTTAAGCGCCTGTAGAGCCTTAAGTCCAGCGGCGTTAATACTAAAGTTTCTCTTGCTTCGCTGACTAAACCCTTGTCAATTGGGGCAGGGGACACATTTTCTTCTAGAGCGGTTGCCAAATGCCTCAGTAAATGGTCGCGAAGTACTTTATTTTCTTCGCCCGCTACTTCTCGTTGCAGTAAAATATTTATCCATACGCTGAATGTTTCTTTTTCCATTTTATCTGGGTTATATAGCATCAGATAAAATTTTAATGATTCATATAAGTGTTCATCGTTTTTAGCATTCGAAATTTGTTTGGCTAATAGCGAGCCAATATCTTCCATTAAGAAAGCGTGTAATGCTTTCTTGTAGGTAATTGTTGCCTCTGATCCTAACTTATGTCCTTGGTATAGGCCTATGCCTTGTTCCATGGGGTAGTTGTCACTGCCTTCTACGAATCCTGTTGTTAAATCTCGTAAATGATTTAAACCATTAGCAAGTGATAACCAGTTTCTACTATCAATTAAGCCGCCATCTGTTTCTGTCAGGTACTGATTAATTTCTTCTTGTAGCTGACTTATGTAATTGCGATTGAGTGATAAGCTGTTTTGCCATGCAAAGATGCTGCCTGCAAAGGCAATAGCTGTAGCGGTAATTAGTGACCAATATGCCCATCTGAAGCGGCGCCGAGAGCGAGAATTGATGTTAGCTAGATTTGCTTCTTTAAAAATAACATTTTTGAGCAGGTCGTGAATGAAAAATGTTTTGGGTTCTGTTGTAACTTGGTCAATTGGGTTGTGCAGCCTTTCTGTTGGCAGGCTACCTGAGACCCATTGAGACCCCATGTTTGATTGGGTGCTACTCATAAAGTACATGCCTCGGATGATTAGAGGCGTTTCAAACTGGTTCGGAGTGAAGATGTTATTTAAAAATTCTGATAACAAGGGTTTTAGCCCGTGCATTTGATGAGGGAACTGATGAATCAAGTTGCGTCTGTTTTGGGTCTTTTCATGATCCAGTAAGTAGAGTACGCGGTTGCTGATTCCTTCCATTAATTGTGAATATTCTTGATCAAAATATTCTTTGAAATCACTTTCTCGTTCAATTTTTTTATTAGGGAAGTTAAATCCCCATACTTGTTCTCTGTCTTCTTTTTCTAAGTCATCAAAAAACGTGGTGAAACCAGCGATAGTATCTGCTTTGGTTAGCATGACATAAACGGGTAATTCCATATTTAACTGATGATTCAGTTCCTGAATGCGTTGTTTTATTGCTGTCGCATGTAAGCTTTTTTGTGTGTTGGTTTTAGTCAGAATATCTTGCAGGCTAATGGTGACAATAATGCCATTAAGAGGCCTCTTGGAACGACCTTTTTTTAGAATATTCAAAAAGCCAAGCCATGACTTCGACTCTGTTTTGTGTGTGTCATCTTGTGCTGTATAGCGGCCCGCCGTGTCAATCATGATAGCTTCGTTGGTAAACCACCAGTCACAATAACGCGTCCCACCAGCACCTTGTATAGGTTCGTCTCCAAATTTACTGTGAAGAGGGAATTGAAGGCCTGAATTTTTTAATGCGGTTGTTTTGCCTGAACCAGGCAGGCCAATAATGACATACCATGGGAGTGTGTATAGTTTGCCTCTTTTACCATATTTTGCGGATTGTAAAGTTTTAATTGCTTCGTTAAAGCGTTCAGCAATAATCTTCTCATCAGGGTCTTGAGTTTCAACGGTAATTTTTTTATTGTTTTCGATAATGTCTTTTGCAATCTCTTTATCTTGTTTTGGTTTTTTCTTTTTGGTGCGTAAATTATTCAAACCCCAGGCAATGAGTAAAACAAACACAATAATCAATCGAACAATTTCAGATGTGAAAGGTTTGTATTCTGCAATAGCAATTAGCGGCCCGATAAACCATATAATTAACGACAGCAAGATAATGCCGATGAGTGATAGGAGCCATGTTTGGGTGATAAATTTAAAAAATCGTTTCATTTTTTTACTGCTTTAGTAAAAGCATTCCATTTCGTATCTGTATGATTGTTTGATAATGCTAAGCAGAAGCCTATGACGGCTCTACTCAAGAGTTCCTTTAATATTTATAACTTAGAAAATTATTCATTATAGAAAAGTTCTATTTTTACTCGGCGATTTTGCGCGCGCCCTTCGCTGGTACTATTGTCAGCGACGGGTTCACTCTCACCTCTGCCCTCAGGGAGTAAGCGGGCTTTCAGGTCTGCAGATGAACTCATGTATTTTCCAACAGCGCTAGCTCTGGCAAGAGAAAGATGCCAGTTGGATGGGTAGCGGGCTGTTCTAATAGCAATGTTATCGGTATGTCCGGAGACTATAATTTGCCCAGGAATGGATTCCAATGCTTTGGATATTTTATCGAGTATAGGGTAGAACGCTTTATTTATGTCAGCGCTTCCCGATGGGAATAGTTCGTTAGATTGTAAAACGACAGCGCTGCGATTTCGATAGTCGTTAACGGATAGTACGTTGCGGTCGATTTCTTGCTCAAGTAGTTGGCGTAATAAGAGAATTTCTTTCCTTATTTGGCCTTCTGGGAGTGTTTCTTCTTTTTGGATAGGAATTAATTTTGCTAATTCAATAGCAACGGCATCTGATTGTTTATTTAGGTCTAGCAACCAGTGATTGTATATCCAGAAGGCAGCTAATGTTAAGAATAATGCTAATAACCATATTGGTAAAAAGCTGGTTAATTTATTTTTTCCAGTCGTTATTGGTGCTGCATTGGTTGATAGCTGGCGCCTGAATCGATTACGGTTTCTAATTAAGACTTGATAGGTATTTGCTCGGATTTTTTCTGCCTTTATTTGGCCATGCTGATCAATACGCAGTTTGCCTAAAAATCCAAGCGATAAGCACATATATAATAGTTCGATTAGATCGTAGTGTTTGACATCATCATTCACTTCATCATCGAGCATGGCGTAGAATTTTTCTCCGCCGTAGGTTTCGTGGTGAAATATGCTGAGCAGCGGTTTTTGGCTCCATGCGCTATTCTCACCCCAGGGAGTGTTTAAGATGGCTTCGTCGATAGAGGCGCATAGTGCATAAGATGCTTTTCTTACAATCTCTCTATCTGTCTGGTTTTTGTGGGCAGCTTCTGTAAAGGTGTTAATAAGATTACTGATATGTCTGCGTAATTCTTCAATTGTAATGGTGCCGTCTAGTTGTTTGAGTTGAGATATGACAGAAAGCAGTGGCGAGGCATCTTTTACAAGACTTGGGAGCCCTGGTAAATCATATATAGATTGTTGTTGTATATTGCTTATGCCATGGCGGCGAGAGGGTTTATTACCGCTATCTTCAGGAGCAATGCCATGACCTGCTGAAAATGTTGTTGGACCGCTAGTTTTTCGGCGCGGTGTAATAATGGTTTTATCTTGGTCAACACTGTTGCCGGCAGGTCGTGGCTTTATTACTGTTTTATCATCTGCCGCAGGTGCCTGGCCGGGTCGTGGTTTTATGATGGTTTTATCAATATCACTCATTATGATCTGATAGCCCAAAACTCGACGTCAAGTTCTGGTAGCTCTCCTGCTATATGAAATGCAAAACCTGCTGATTTGGCGATATTCTGCCAGTGTTCACTTGATTGCTCTAACTCAAAGTAGACATAACCCGCATGATAAGTAATCTCTCTTGGTGCCATTGCGAGCGCATTAACTGTAACGCCGGTGAGTTGGTTATTCACAAGGTCTCGTATCGTATCAACTGAGCCGATTTTGAGATGGTCTGGCAGGTACGATTTGAGTTCGTTAGTTGACATTTTGGCTTTGATCGCAAGGATCAAGCGAGTCTCATCTAATAAACTTCTATCAGATATGGGGGATACGTAAATGCCATATTGACGTTTTTCGATAGGCATAGAGATTGCGGTTTGTTCCAATACCGCACTTAAGTGCATATTGATATTTTGTATCAAGGGCTGAAAACAAGTATATAAATCATCATGTTTATACTTGGGTACTGGCAAAGGACGTTTTTCCACTGTTGTGAATGTAGCTAATTCGCCCATTAAGCCAAGTAATTCAAAATAGAGAAGTTCAGGGTGTGTTGAGTTCGCGATATCGGATAGGTGCTGCAATTTCGGCTCATAACGATTGATAAGCTGAAGTAGCATGAAGTCAGCAATAGCTGATGATCCGCCACTGTTTACTGTGCTTTTAAAGCGTGCTGAGAGTGCATTACCACGTTGTTCTAGCAGCCCATTAATATTGTCTAAGTAGTAAGAAATGGTATCGTTCGACTTGATATTAATGACGGGCGGGATAAAGTTTTTATCCAGTATTACGGCATTCTCAGGTGTTACTTCTAATATTCTGGCAATAGGTAAGTAGGTAAATCCACCCATTTCTTCACTTTCCAGTAAAAATCTTAGTTGCAGGCGAGCAACTTCAATGCGCTCTGTATTTAGGCCGTTGCTACTGTAGTCGTAGGCATCAGTTTCCTCTAATTTATAGCGTCCGATTTGTTGATTACTGTTGTCGGTGGTCAGGAATTGATATCCTGGTTGATAAGTAGGTAACGCCAAATAGATTAGCTGGTTTTTTATATGCCCTGGAATCTCAATAGGCAATGGTTGGCTAGCATTGACTAAGTTATCGAATGAGCAGCCATCAGGCATGATCCCTTTAGTCTTGGTTAGGGCGAACTTTTTCTCATTAAGTAAAGCATGATTAATTTCTAGATGCGTAAACCCGTAAATAAAAGATTTAATCGCAGCACAGCGTTGTTCCAGTGTATATTCAAAATACCGCTCTTGCTGTTGAAAGTGGTGCGGGTATAAATATTGGCTTTCTAGCCATGCAATTTTATTGGTTAACGACATACTTAAATCCTATTTGTCGAATAAAAACTATTATTTTAAAAGCCCATTGATGCTTTGTTTTGTGCTGCTTGCTTTTTCTATGGCCTCTCCGCCTTTCTCTGCCCCTTCTTTTACGTCATCAAGTGTCAGTGATTTTTTGCCTTCATCCTGATCTATGTTTGTAGGGGAGGCATCTTCTTCTTTCTCATCTTCTTCTACTTTTCCTGCAATAATCGACTTCCCTGAAATAGAAATATGATGGTTATAGTGACCATGAGGCTTAACTTTATAGATATGCTTCCAGCGGGAATTGTCGATGTCAATAAAACCAGCAAGGATGGCAACAAATCTGGAATTTTTTTGTAGCTTTATCTTGTGTTTGATTGTTTCAGAAGGCTGTATAGTGTATTCAGCGCTTGATAGCATCTGATCACTTAGTAGTGTTTTTGCATTATAAAAAGCACGATCAAAATCCAAGTTGTCAAATGTTGATCTTGATGATAACTCATAGATTTTTACTTGAATTGGTGACGCTCTGTTATTGCTGTCGGGGTTTATTTCTTCCGATGATTCAATTGTGACATTGTCGTATGGTTTCCAGACCTTCGCAGTTGTTGAGCAGCCACTGATAAGAGGCAGTATGACTATAAAAAGGTTTATGTAGAGAGTGAGATTATTTTTCATTAGTCTTTCTTATGAATTATTTTACGTTCTTCAATTCTTTTGGTGTGCAGTTCTTTGATATTGGTTTCAAAATTATTTTTAATAATTTTCTTGAAAGAAAGGCATTTTTCACTCCACTGCTTTTTATAGGTTTCCCATTTTCCCAGGCTTGGAACCAGTTTTTCTGTAAGATTGTTGTTTTTTTCATGGAACATTTTTTCTATGACAAAAGGTGATAATTCCTCTCGAAAAGAATCAATTGCTTTGTTAAAGCTTCTGTATATCACATCTTGATCTTCAACAATTTCTTTTTGGCACTTAATTACTTCTAATGGAAATTCTGAGTGAGTAGTTCTTTCTGGTGCAAACATTTCATTAAGAAAATCATCTGCCGATTCAAAATTTGCAAAAGACGAATAGTTAAGTTCCTTTAACATGTTTTTATCGTCAAAGCATAGCTTGGCTTTGATTTTATCTACATGGTTTCTTTGCTCAATCATACCTGTTAGTGACACTCTTAAACATCGTCCCAGAGTTAACATGTTGTCAGGCGTTAATTGTGTGTCAGAACGATCTTGAGAAATCCCTAAACCTTTGAGCAGGTTATTTAATAGTTTTGTTTCCTGCTCAGCGAAGTTGATAGATTTTTTTAATTTCTCTGGAAGGTTAGGTTGTTGCTGGCTTTTCTCCGGGTTGATATCCATATTCCAGTTTTCAGGAATAGTAACGCCAGGTGGCGAGAAGCTTTCGTTTATGTTGCCAAGAGATGAGTGGTTAATATTGTTTTTTTTGGTGTAGGTGTTTGAATTTAAAGGTTTTTTGTGTGTTCCGGCTCTTTTTTTTGCTACTTCAGTTTTGGATGGGGTCGCTTTTTCAATTAATGCAACGTTGTTACCATATGGTCGATGATTTTCAATAGTAGATGATGCTTCAGTAAAATAAACTCTAAGAGCATAATCACCCAGCCGAATGACATCTTTATCGTTAATGATGACAGAGTTTCCATGACCTATTGGACTACTTTGGCTATTAATAAATGTACCGTTGGCGCTGATGTCTGTAAGAACGTATACATTATTACTTTTTGATAAGCGTGCATGTTGCCGAGAAATAACTTTCTCGTTACAGCTTAGTGTAAGATCGCAATTTTCTTCTCGGCCAATTAAAACAACACTGGGATTGTCGAAAGAAACGCTTGCCTGGTGAGGGCTAGAGTTGGAATTCGGTTGTTTAATGTATTGAAAGCGAATGTCCATTATGTTATCTGAAATCCTGTCACATCTTTATATTCATCGCTCCAAGCGATGGTTAAGCTAATGATGTAGCTCCTAGTTCCTCTGCTAGAGTCACTGCGCGAAAGCGGCACTGCATAGTATAGAAATCTATCATATTAAACGAACGGTTTATTCATTGCGTAATAAAAAATGGGATCTGTGTCATGTTTAAAATTTTTGACTGCTGATAGTTTTTTGATCAAATGTAGACTTTGGCGACATGATTTTTCATGTTAGCAAAAAATCATGACACAATAATTTCTGTAGGAGAATTTAAGTGCCATCTAAAAATTATTTTTTAGTTAAGTTTGAATATGTGATCCGGTTCATAAAAAATGACTGGGTGATTAGTATATCATCTGCCAACTATTTGGAGACGGACACAATGACGTTTCTAAATTGGCTTGGCAAGGAATAAAAATAGTTTTTGGCATAGTAACTATTCAAAGCGAATAACGTCTTAATAAGTCCTTTTCTATCCTTGTCAAATCTATTCACTCCATTGTTATGTTGTAGGTATGGAAACATTACAATTACATGAAGTAATCTCAGGCTCTGGATCTCCGGAAAAGCAAAAGCCTATCGTTTTTTCTTCGCGATTTTCTGTTGTTAAAGAATTGGCTGAAGGCGGCACTAGTGTTCTTTATCTTGCTAGGGATATTTTGGCAGATTCTTCTCTTGTGGTACTAAAATGTATCCATTCCAGCCTTTTGCAGTCTAAGTCAACAAAAGAAATTGCAGTAAAAGAAGTCGCTGTTGCCAGAAGGTTAGCGCATCCGCACTTAATTAAAATTTACGATGTGGGTAAAGATAAGGGGTCCGACTATATTCTTATGGAATATTTGAGGGGAGATTCTTTAAAGAACCTCTTATCTCGCAGTAAGTTTGATTATGCTCAATCTTTATCGGTAATTAAGCCAATTGTTGATGTGCTTAACTACTTGCATGGTCAAGGAGTTGTTCACTCTGATGTTAAGCCAAGTAATATTATTATTACCTATAACGACGAGGTTAAGCTTATCGACTTGGCTAATTGTCGTCAGGATAGTCAGAATGAAGCGCCTCCCGTCATTGTTGGTGATAATCATTTTTTTGGTTATTCTCTGGACTATTCCAGCCCGCAAGTTATTGGTGATCAGCCTGCAACAAGCAGTGATGATGTGTTCTCAGTGGCTTGTATCCTGTATGAGCTGTTGGAAGGACACTCTCCTGCTGCTGCAAAGGATCAAGGTTCAAGCATATCTATTGAATCTATTAAAAAACCGGATCAGATTAATTATTGGCAATGGCGTGTTCTTAGGAGAGCGCTATCAGATGATCAAAGAAAACGATTTCAATCAATAGATTATTTTTATACTCGCTTTATAAATGCCAAGCTTATTCCTTTCTTCTCGGCTTGTTTTTGTGTTGGAGTGTTAGCAATATTACTTATTGGCTATAGTATTTGGCAGTCAGTTGCGACTCATCATGAGAATTATGCTATTTATCAAGATGCTTATCAGCAACGTCAGTCCGTTACTAACGCCGTGTCTGCTATTCGCCGGCAAGAACCGCTCAGGCGTTATCAGTATTTATCCAGCTTAAATCAATATCCCCCTATTTTGCGCCAGGGCGCTTTAGCTTCTTTGCATGATGATGTCGTTCTACCAGCTGTAAAACAGATTGAAAATAGTTTGTTGGTGCAAGATGAAATTCCACAGTTTGATACGTTTAGCAAAACAGTTGAAAACTTATTGGTGTTTTATCCTCAAGCACAAGGCTTACATGAGCTTAAAAAAAATATTGTCAAAGAGCAAAGCATGTTGGCTAATGGTTTAACTATTCAATTAACTAATATCACGGATGGTGGTCAATACACAGATTCTGAGGCGGCTGAATTTAACGCAATAATAGACAAGCTTTCGATGCTTGATTTGCGAGCTAGAGATGTCCTCGATGAGAATTATGCGGATGACTATGCTGTTCAGCTGAAAGAGGCTATTCGTGATAAGGATTGGGTGAATATTGCTGAGTTAAGTAATTTTGCAGAAAGTGTTTCAATTGCTTTTCCAAAATATAAGCAACTATTAAATGGTGTCGACGCTGAGATGCTTCGTCATTCAAAAAACTTTTCAGATTATATATCACAGGGTAAGCATACGATACAACATTTTCCGAAAGATGCTGGTGTGTATTTTTTTGGTGAAAAGCTCGCTAGTTTGCAGCAATCTATCTCCCGTTCATGGCTTAACAAGGATATAAAAAGATATGCAGATGATCTCGTGTCGCTAAAGGATCAATATCATTTGCCGCAGGGCTTTTCGCCCTTAAAAAAAACTATGACCTTGTTGAATAATAAAATTGAAGCAAAAATTCGATACCACAAAAGTAGAAAACAAACTAAATCAGCCAAGTCATTAACCGATTTGGCTAAAGTGCTCACTTAGCGAAGTAAGGAAAAAGAGTTGTCTGATTGTATTACAGAGGCAGAAATTCTAGAAGTACTGCAGCCTATTGCTGATAGTGAACCTGTTATTGGTGACCTTAGAGAAAATATTTCTCCTGATTCTAATTATCAGCTGTTAAGAAGTGCTCGAACGGCTGCGAGGAATAGTGAGCGAGCAGCGCAGAATGAGGGTGATAGTTCTCCGGTCAATGTTGGTGACTGGGATGCCATTCTGGAAAAGGTGCCTCATGTACTGAAGCATGAAAGTAAGGATATTGAATTAGTTGCCTGGTATATCGAGGCACTTGTTCGAAAATTTGGGTTTGTAGGTGTTGCTAGAGGCTTTTCTTTGGCGCGCCAGTTAATAGAGACTTACGGAGAGCAGCTTTACCCGCTCCCTGACGAAGATGGTGTCATTTCACAGCTGTCATCTTTGGCGGGTTTGAATGGCTTTGGTAGTGAGGGGGCATTAATTTATCCCATTAAAGCCATTCATATTACTCAGGGTGATGTGCCGGGCCCTTTAGCTGTTTGGCAGTGTGAGCAGGTTTTAGAGGCTGATAGGACAACAGACTTAGAGAAGCGAGAAGCTAAGTTTAAGCAGAACGGTATAACCCGCGCACAATTAGATGAGATATTGCTTGATACTGATACAGGCTTTTTACAAAACACTCAAGCAGAAATTGCCCTTGCAATTAATGAGTATAAAAAATATCAGGAAGTGCTTGATGAATATAGTCAAGAAGATCCGTTGCCGACAGGGCAGATATTAGAGGCATTGGAGAATTGTCAAAAAGTCCTTTCATATATCGCAGGGGATAGGCTTTTAATTAGCGCCTCAACGATAAAACCTACTGCAAAGACTGAAGAAAAGAATATGGAAAAACCTGTTACAACCGCAGATGGTGGGCCTATTGCTGATCGTGAAGATGCGTTGCAGAGATTACGTGAGGTGGCGACATATTTTCGTCGCTCTGAACCACATTCGCCTATTTCTTATTCTATAGAGCAAGCCATTCGCTGGAGTGGCTTACCTTTGACTGAACTTATCAAAGAGTTGATTCCCGACGACTCCGCGAGAACAAAGTACCAACATTTGTCGGGTATTGACGGAGTAAAATCCGACAAAAAAACAGCATAATTTACATTATTAATCGTTAACTAACGGAGCCACCCTATGGAAAGTATTCATAAAAAACTCAACCGCGTTCGCAAGCCGCGCGTCCACATCAGTTATGATGTTGAAACTGAAGGTGCAACACTTAAAAAAGAATTGCCATTCGTCGTTGGCGTAATGGGTGATTTTTCTGGGGACTCTACAGTGCCTTTAAAATCTTTAAAAGACCGCCGGTTTGTGCAAATTGATCGAGATAACTTTGACGAAGTTTTAAAGAGCATGACTCCTGGTTTGAATATAAAAGTTAAAAATACATTAAAGGATGATGGTTCTGAATTTGCAGTGGATTTGAAGTTTGAATCAATGAAAGATTTTGAACCTGCAGCTATCGTAGATCAAATTGAACCATTGAAAAAGCTGTTGGAAACGCGTAATAAATTGCGCGATCTTTCGACAAAAGCCGATCGTTCAGAAGAGTTAGAGGATATTCTTGAGCGTGTTTTAAATAACGAAGCAGACTTAAGTGAATTAGCTAAAGCTGTTGATGCAGACAAAGATAAAGAGGAGGCGTAATCATGAGCGAAGCAGTGGAACAGGTACAAGGTGCCGAAGCAGTTGAATCATTAAGCCTTCTTGACCAGGCTATTCAAGCAACTAAACAGACTGACTCTGAAGAAGCGCAGGCATTATTAAAAACGCTAACTGAAGAGGCGATGAAAGGAACGGTTACTTGGAATAAAAACTTAACTGTCACTTTCAGAAAAGCTATTGCAGCAATTGATGCTGCAATCAGCGAACAATTGCGTGAAATTATGCATCATGAACGTTTTCAGCAGTTAGAGGGGTCATGGCGTGGCGCCCATTATTTGGTAATGAACTCAGAAACCAGTAAAACGCTAAAGCTTAAAATGTTTAATGCCAGCAAAAAAGAGTTGGCTAAAGACTTATCCAGAGCGGTTGAGTTCGATCAAAGCCAAACATTTAAAAAGCTGTATGAAAATGAATTTGGTTCTCCTGGTGGCGAGCCATATGGATCATTGGTTGGAGATTATCAATTCTCAAATCACCCTGATGATATAGAGTTGCTCAGTAATATGTCGAATGTTGCAGCAGCAGCTTTTTGCCCATTCTTAACTGCGTCAAGCCCTGATTTTTTCGGTTTTGATGATTGGTCCGAATTATCTAAGCCTCGTGACCTAGCTAAAATTTTTGATTCTGCAGAGTATGTGAAATGGCGTTCGTTCCGTGAGTCAGAAGATTCTCGTTTTGTTACTATGGCAATGCCACGTACCTTATCTCGATTGCCTTATGGCGAAGACTCAAAACCCGTCGAAGAATTTGCATATGAAGAGTTTGCCGGTATAGAAAAACCTGAGTCGAACAACTATTGCTGGTCTAGTGCCGCTTATGTGTTAGGTGCGCGTATGACTAATGCTTTTGCTCAATATGGTTGGTGCACCGCAATTCGTGGCGCTGAAGGTGGTGGCCGTGTTAATGATCTTCCTGTTCATTTAACCACAACCGACGATGGTGATGTTGATATGCAATGCCCAACCGAAATTGCCATCACTGATCGCCGTGAAGCAGAGTTAAGTGCTCTTGGCTTTATGCCGCTTTCTCATTACAAAAATACAGATTACGCTGTGTTCTTTGGTGGTCAGACGACGCAAAAGCCAAATATTTATGATAATCACGATGCAACAGCAAATGCGGCGATTTCATCTCGACTACCTTATATCATGGCAACCTCTCGTATTGCGCACTACCTGAAAGTGATGGCTCGCGACAAAATTGGCAGCTTTATGGAAGCTGAAGACATGCAGCAATGGCTTAATCGTTGGATTAATAATTATGTTAATGCCAGTGAAGAGGGGGGGCAGGATATGCGTGCACAATACCCTTTACGTGAAGCCAAAATTGAAGTTAAGCCAGTTCCTGGTAGCCCGGGTTCATACAGTGCCGTTGCTTGGTTGCGCCCATGGTTGCAAATGGAAGAGTTAACAACGTCATTGCGTATGGTTGCTCGTATTCCTGAAATGAAGTAATTCATTTCTATTCGTTAGTATCTTGGTGTCGGGGCATTAGCCTCGGTATCATTTTTTAAAGAACAAAACAGAATTTTGGATTTTTAATCGATAAAAGTGCATCACTTTTGTTAAGGGAATGGGTAGCTTGTTAGATATCGCATCATATAGTCAAGAAACAACGTCTGCACAAGATACCAATACTGTTGCGTTTGGTGTTGAGTCTTTGCTTGAGCAATGTTTAAGTAAAGACGGCTATGATGTTGATCAATATGTCAGAGATTGGTTATGTCAGTCGATGGCTTCGATGCGTGATCGTTCTAAGGAGCAGCTTCAATTTATTGCTCAGCAAGCATTTTTATCGATTAGCAAAATAATTAACCGCCAATTGGACGAAGTGTTGCATCATTCGTCCGTTAAAAAACTTGAAGCATCTTGGCGTGGCTTGCAGTACTTAACTGATATTGAATCTGATTATGATGAAAATTTAACGATTAAAATAAAAGTACTCAATGTTGGTTGGAAAGAATTAGGAAAAGATCTGACACGTGCTATCGAATTTGACCAAAGTAGCATATTTAAACGGATCTACAGCGATGAGTTTGATACTCCTGGTGGTGAACCTTTCGGTGTCATTTTGGGGGATTACTCAGTTACGCACCGGCCTCGCTCTGGCATTACGACCAATGATGTTGAAGTTGTTAAGCATATGTCAGATATTTCGACAGCCGCACTTTGCCCTTTTATCACAGCGGTTGATGCATCTTTGTTTGGGTTAGATAGTCTAAGAGAGCTAGGCTATCCACTTGACTTGTCTGCTGTATTTAAGCAAAAAGAATACTTTTTATGGAATAAATTACGTGATTACGAAAGTACACGCTTTGTTGGTTTAACATTGCCTAATATGTTGATGCGTCACCCATATGACGATGATAATACACGCCAGGAAAAATTTAATTATTGTGAAAGAATTGATGATCCTGATAAGGATTTGCTATGGGGTAATTCATGTTATGCCTTTGGTAGTGTATTAATTCGTGCGTTTGCAAATACTGGATGGTTTGCAGATATTCGAGGCGGTGTTCATGATTTTGGTGAAGGAGGTGTTGTTCGTCATTTGAACTATGCAAAGAACCGGTTTGAAAAAAACAATATTAATCCTCGGCCTTCTACAAATACTCAAGTCGATGATTTTTTAGAAAGAGAGTTGAGCGACTTAGGTTTTATTCCACTGTGTAGTTATCACAGTGTAGAAAATAGCGTTTTCTATAGTAATAGCTCATTGCATAAATCGAATGAGTATACTTCAGAGATCGCAACTGCTAACGCAAAACTATCAGCAATGATTCAATACATGATGTGTGTTTCACGTTTTGGCCATTATGTGAAAGTTATTGGTAGAGATAAAATTGGTAGTTTTATGAGTCCGGAAGAATGCCAAAGAATTTTTCAAAATTGGCTCAATCAATACACAACATCCAGTGATACAAATTCAGCAGAGCTAAAGGCCCGCTACCCATTAAGCATGAGTAAGGTCGAAGTTAAAGAAAAAGCCGGAAGTCCTGGTTATTATAGTTGCATCATGCATTTGCAACCACATTTCCAGCTAGATCAATTGGTTTCTTCAATAAGATTGATTACAGAGCTAGCTGTTGGCGCAGCCACGCCATCAGTATCAACATCATAGAATATAGAAGAGGAACGTTATGTCGTCGTTAAGCGCAGAAGAGTATTTTCAACAGGGAAAATTAGAGTTGGCGTTATCTGCCGCTACTGATCAAGTTAAAAAGTCCCCTAATGATGAACAAGCTCGAATATTTTTTGTCGAGTTACTTTGTGTGAAGGGTGATTTTGAGAGAGCGGATAGCCAGCTAACTGCTCTAATGACGCTTAAGCCTGATCTAGCATTAGCGGTAGCCACGTGGCGACAATTAATTCACGCGGCTCAAGTGAGAGAAGATGTATATAGCTTAAAGGCAAAGCCTGAGGTTATCGAAGAGCCGACACCATCTATAAAAACCGCACTCGAGATTTTAGTTGCTTTAAATGAAAAAGATGAAAAGCGGTTAGCAACGCTCGTTACCAGTATCGATGAAAATCAACAAGAAAACCAATACTGGGTAAATAATGGTGAAGCAATGGCGTTGAGAGATTTAGATGATACCACCGCTAATATTTTTGAAGTGTTAGGCACTAATGGCAAATATTTTTGGGTTGATTTTTCACAAGTTGTTGAGATTGAACTGATAAAACCGACACGAATTCTTGAGGTGTTATGGAGAAAAGCCAATATCGTGCTCACTAATGGAACGGAAGGCGAAGTATATATTCCTTCCACTTACCCTAAAGTCAGTACCGAAGCAGCTGCTCTAGGGCGAGAAACAGATTGGGTTGAGACTTGCTCTTTATATCAAGGTGTAGGTTTGCGGACTTGGTTATTTGGAGATGAAGAGCTAACAATTAACGATGTGTTTCATTTGAAAAGTGTTGCTAATGATGTGAGTGAAAATCAAGTGGTTGAAATCTAAATACCATGGCACGAGTAAAGTTAGATCAGCCAGCACTGCCATCACTTTTAGATCGTTTGATTGATGAAGAGCCTGATAGTGTGCTGAGTGTCTCTAAATCCTACGGGGTTTTATTGAATGATATTAAAAGTAGTATTCGCCGTGATCTCGAATGCTTATTAAATACTCGCTTGTATCGTCAAAAATTTCCGGAAAAATTCTCTGAGCTAGATGTATCTCTAGTTAATTATGGTTTGCCTGACTTCAGTGTTATACAACTTGGTTCTGATGAAGGTAAAGAAAAATTTCGGATTGAGGTTCAACAAATTATTGAAAAATATGAGCCGCGGTTTAAGCGAGTATTAGTTGAACTAGAGCAGGTGGGCGAAGAATATGAGAGAACGCTGTATATGAAAATATCTGCTATTTTAATGATTGAGCCAGATCCTATCCCTCTCTTGTTTGACTCTCGTGTAAAAACGATGGATAAAGCTGTTCGTTTGAGAGAAATTAATCATGGATGATGTGTTGCTGTCTTATTATAATCGAGAGCTTAATTATATTCGAAAATCTGGGGCTGATTTCTCTGAGAAGTATCCAAAAATTGCGGGTAGATTGAGGCTAGATAAAGATATTGTTGAAGATCCACATGTCTCAAGATTAATTGAATCATTTGCATTTTTGACAGCTCGTATCAGGCACTCTTTAGATGATAGCTTTCCAGAATTAACTGAAGCATTAATGGGCGTATTATATCCTGATTACCATGCTCCCTTGCCATCAATGAGCATCGTCCAGTTTAATTTGCTACCACATCTATTTCAAAACTCATTCATTTCTAGGGGTGAGGCGTTAAGAATAGAAACAGTTGAAGGTGATTCATGTTTTTATAGGACATGTTCTAATCTTTCAATATTGCCAATTACTATTGCCAGCACTAATTTCTACGCTTTACCTGTTAAGGCGCCAGTTTTACCCGATGAGTTTCAGCGTGGCAAATCAGTCCAATCTATTTTAAAGTTGAAGATAATGCCTTCAGAAGATGAAGGCAATTTTGAGTTTCATGAAGATAATCTACGCTTTTTTATTAACTCTCAACCTAACACAGCATTTAAACTCCATGAGTATTTACTCAATAAAACAACGGGTATTGCGATTGCAAGAGATGCCTTTGACGACAACCCCATCTTTTTATCGCCTGATTCTTTGTCATCCTGCGGTTTTGACGATAATGAATCAGTAATCGATTTTGATGGGCGAGCATCATCAGCTCATCGTTTGCTTACAGAGTATTTTTTACTTCCTCAAAAGTTTTTATTTATAGAATTGGCTAATTTGACCAGTAGTTGGGAGAAGTATAACGAAGGTTTCGATGTTTATTTCTATTTTGATGAAACAGATATAGATTTAGTCCGTGGTGTTGATGATAGAACCCTTTTGTTGGGTTGTACACCCATTGTAAACTTATTTGAAAGTACCAGCGAGCCGATACAGGCATCAGACTTGGGAAGTGAAGTAGCGCTTCGAGTATCTGATCAAAACTCAAGATGTGCTGATGTACATCGAATAAAAGATGTTTATGCTATCAATGCTCATGGAGAACGGAAGTCCCTACAGCCTTTCTATGGTAGTCATATGACTAACGATGATGATGTCATTTATTGGTCATTACGCAGAGAGAATTCAGCGTGGCAGCGTGGCTTTGTTAGCCATGGAACCGATACTTACCTTAGCTTTGTTGATATGAATTACACAGTATTATCTCCTGATACTGATTGGATTATTAACGCAACTATTTCCTGCACAAACCGAGACCTTCCCAATAAATTGCCTTTTGGGCCTGATCAACCCACTGTACATTTCATGGAAGGGGGGGCCGGCTTACGTATTCGTTGTTTAGCACCGCCGACGCCGACGATCCAACCTAAGCTTGATGATGCTACTCGATGGCAGTTAGTGATGCAGCTATCTTTACAACATTTTTCTAATAGAGACGGGCTTGTTAAATTAAAAGAGACATTACACCTTTATAATTTTAATGATTCTAAGGAAGCTGCTTCTCTAATTGATGGAATGGTTGGCTTAGAGTCTGAGGTGATTACTGCTCGCGTACTCAATAATGGTCGATCCGCAATGTGTCAAGGGACTCACTTTATACTGACTTGCGATGAAAGTTTCTATATGGGGAATGGCCTGTATTTATTCGGCTTGATTCTGGATGAGTTTTTGTCTCAATTTTGCGCTATCAATACTTTTACGCAGTTATCAATTAAAACAACGAAAAATTTTAGAATAAAACTAGAATGGCCACCGAGGACAGGATGTCAACCCTTAGTATAAAAAACCAATATGATGGGCAGTTAGAGAGGGAAAGTTTTTTCTCTTTGGTCCGCCATTATGAGCGCAATTATATCCATACTTGTCAATCAAAAGGGCTTGCTTATTCGAACGTAGGGGAAGATGGTGACCCGAAAAATGAAGTAGCTCGTTTTAAATCAGTACACTCTCTTGGGTATAGTCTGGACAGTATTAAAAACCTTAATCTTGATCCAGAAAAGCCAGATCATTATGAGTTTTTAGTCAGTTTTATGGGGCTGCTGGGAGTCTCTGGCGTCTTGCCGCAGCACTACATTAAATTATCTCTTGAGAGAATTAAACATGGTGACTACGCCTTATCTGAATTTGTCGGCTTATTTGAGCATCGATTAATTTCTTTGTATTACAAAGCATGGGGTAAGTACAAGTTGCCTGTGCAGTATGAAGCTGCCCGCGATGAAGGTGAGGATGATTTTTCGCATGCGTTAAAGGGTTTCTCAGGTTTTTTTCGAGGAAAAGCATTACAGCTTTATTTCTCTGGACATTATGCAAAAAATAATCGCCCTCTTTCCAACTTGATTTTAATTGTTAAAGATATTGTTAATGCTGACGTATCTGCAAAATCTATGGTTGGACATTGGTTGCCAATTAATGAGAGAGACCGTTGTTTGTCGGGAGTAAAAGGAAAAAATAACCAATTAGGAGCTGGCGTTATTTTAGGGCGACGATATTGGGATATACAATCAAAAATTATTATTTCTATTAAGAATATAGACATGGCAAAGTATCTTGAATTGCAAGAAGGTAAACCACTTTATGATCTGTTGGCATTTGCCGTGAATGCTTATGTTCCCGCACATATTAATGTTTATTTTGAGTTTCAAGTTCATTGTCGTCAGCGAGAGATGACTCCAATTGGAAAAGGGTATCAATTATCAGCAAATGCATGGTTGATGAGTAAGCCAAAAGATATTTTGGTGTCGAATAGATTATTGATGAAATAAATTTTAAGAATTAACTAAAAATACGCAACAGGAGAAAATCACCATGGAGTTTGACAAGCTAGTTAAACATATGTCAGTTGACAGCCGTAATGTTTTGGAAAAGTCCGTAGCACTTGCATCGTCTCGCTCTCATTTTTCTATAGAAATAGAACATTGGTTATTTGAACTTTTACAGTCACATAATAAAGACATTGAAATTATATTCAGCCATTTCGGCATTTCTTATGATACGTTATTTAATGATATATCCACTAATATTGAATTAATAAAAACGGGTAACGATGGCTTCCCAAAAATTAGTCAAGACATTACTCGTTTATTGTTTGAGTCTTGGATGATTGCTTCATCAGAATATAGCTCATTAGATATCCATGCTTGCCATGTTTTATTGGCCTTTGTAGAAAATACTCAATTGCGTTTAAAAGCATTAAAGATATCTTCTGAATTTGAAAAGTTAATTGCTGAAGATATTAGAGAGCAGTGTGAAACTTTATTGAAGAAAACGGCAGCTACAACTTCAGAAGTAGATACTTCTGCACCAGGGCAATTAACCAAAACGCCAGCACTGAATCAATTTGCGATCAACATGACTGAGCAGGCACGCTCAGGAAAAATTGACAAAGTATTAGGACGCGATAATGAAATTCGTCAAATGGTCGATATTTTATGCCGCAGAAAGCAGAATAATCCCATACTGACGGGTGAGGCAGGTGTGGGTAAAACAGCTGTTGTTGAAGGTTTGGCTGAGCGAATTGCTTCTGGCGATGTGCCCGACATTTTGAAACAGACAGAATTGTACTCTCTGGATATGGGGCTTCTGCAGGCAGGTGCTGGCGTTAAAGGTGAATTTGAAAATAGACTAAAAAATGTAATCAAAGAAGTGCAAAATTCATCGGTACCCATCATTATGTTTATTGACGAAGCTCATACTATGATTGGTGCTGGAAACCAAGCTGGTTCTGGTGATGCGGCTAACTTACTTAAACCCGCATTAGCTCGGGGTGAGCTACGTACTATTGCAGCGACAACATGGGCCGAATATAAAAAATACTTCGAAAGCGATGCAGCATTAACTCGTCGCTTCCAAGTTGTAAAAATAGAAGAGCCGACTGAAGAATTGGCAATTACTATGCTACGTAGTATCGCACCTACATTAGAACAGCATCATAGTATCACTATTTTGGATGAGGCAATTGTCAGTGCTGTTTCTTTGTCTCATCGCTATATCGCAGGAAGACAATTGCCAGATAAATGTGTCAGTCTGTTAGATACTGCTTGTGCCCGAGTAAACCTGAGTCTTAGCACTAAGCCAGATACCATAGAAAAATATGAGAGAGATATTGATGATATTAATTTTCAAATGTCGCGCCTTTCATCTGAAAGCTCATCTGGTATCGACCACAGCGAGAAATTGGCAGAGTTGGAAGTAAAAAAAGTGTCTATTGAAGTCTCTCGAGCTGAGATTCAAGACCAATGGCAAAAAGAACAGACATTGATCGATAGTATTGTTAATTATCGCTTAATGTTAGAAAAGTTAAAAAATGCTGAAGACGATGAAAATAATCAAAGTAGAACTTCTTCGGAAAAAGAATCAAATGAAATTGGCAAAAAGTTAAAAAAAGATCGAGAGGCGTTAGCTAAATTACAAGGGACTAAACCTTTGATGTATGAGTGCGTAGATGCTCAAGTCGTTGCAGAAGTTGTTGCTGATTGGACGGGTATTCCTGTTGGTAGAATGCAGGCAGACGAAATTGATAGCATTATGTCATTACAGCACTATATGGAATCTCGTGTTGTTGGGCAACCCCATGGCTTGGAAAAAATTGCTCAAACGATGCAAACTGCGCGGGCAAAGCTTAGTGATCCAAAACGTCCTCTAGGTGTATTTATGCTAGTTGGCCCGAGTGGAGTTGGTAAAACTGAAACAGCATTGGCATTAGCAGAACAACTTTATGGGTCAGACCAAAATATTACGACGATTAATATGTCAGAGTTTAAAGAGGAACATAAGGTCTCTTTATTAATGGGCTCTCCTCCCGGGTATGTAGGTTACGGTGAAGGTGGGGTACTAACGGAAGCTGTTCGTAGGAAACCTTATAGCGTTGTACTACTTGATGAAATTGAAAAAGCTCACCCAGGCGTGCAAGATATTTTCTATCAGGTTTTTGATAAGGGGATGTTACGCGATGGTGAAGGCCGTGATATAGACTTTAAGAACACAGTTATCATCATGACTAGCAATACAGCAAGCGAACAGATAGATCAACTTTGTGCCGACCCAGAGACCAAACCTTTACCTGATGGATTAATAGAAGCAATTTCACCAACTCTTCGTGAAACGTATAAGCCTGCATTTTTAGGGCGTATTAATATCATACCTTATTATCCTCTGGAGCAGGATACGCTGGGTAAAATTGCGCATATGCAGTTAGAGGCGATTAAACAACGAATTCAAAATAATTATCAAGTATCGTTAACATATAGCAAAAAACTAATTGACTATATTGTTCAGCAATGTGTTCAGTCAGATGTTGGTGCAAGACAAATTTCATTGTCGCTTAATAACACATTGTTGCCAGAGATGGCGCAAAAAATATTATCTGCACTTGCGTTAGAAAAAAAGTTTGAGCAGGTAACGGTCGATATTAATAAGAATAATTTATTCGATATTAAGTTAAAAAATAAGTCGAAAAAAAGTGTCGTAGAGCCAAAAACTAAAAATAAAATACCTGCTTAAAAAATGTTAAACAGGCCATTATAAAGTATGAACTATCTCACAGTTTTAAATGAACTGCTGATGTAATCTGAACGAGGTTTTGATTTAAATTGAAACCAGAATTATTAACTAATTATTTTTAAATTGATAAGGAAAAGGAACGTAATATGTCTATTTTTGTAAACTATGAAGGAATCAAAGGCGAGTCTTCAGATAGCGGTCACAAACAATGGATGGATGTTGAAAGCATCTCTTGGGGTGTTGGCCGTAACATCACTTCATCAACCTCTACTCAAGGTGATCGTGAATCATCGAATGCGGTTATTAATGACTTGCAAATTACTCGTCATATGGACAGTGCAACACCTAAAGTTTTCATTGAATCTTGCTGTGGTACTGGTAAAGAAGTAAAAATCCATTTGACAAAAACTGGTACTGGTTCTGGTACCGATGTTTACATGGAATACACTTTGAAAAATGCATTGATCAGCAATTATACTGTTGATGCAGCGAGCCAGGGCACTGAACGCCCAACAGAAACTATCACTGTTAGCTTTGTTGATGTAGAAGTTAAATATACTCCTTACGACGAAGATGGTAATGCTGAAGCAGCTATCGCAGTTGGTTTTGATACTGCGTCTAACGTTAAGAGATAAGCTTTTAGTATCTATTTCTCAAAACCAGCGCCTACTAAAAGGCGCTGGTTTTTTTAGTTTTATGGGAAGCTTTTATGTTGTATGTTAATAAAAATTCTTAAAACTTATATGTTTGGAATATCTTTTGCCTATCAGGGGTAACATTATAATAATAAATCTATAACTCTTAAGAGTTATATTCAGGTGAACCTAAAAGCTTTGTTATGAGCTAGAAATTATAAAAAAGACTCTTTGATAACGCTTATCAAATATAGTCAATATTCTTAGTTTTTTCTATTTGAAGGTGCTAGGCGTTTGTGTTTTAGTTTTATCAATTTTGCGAAACGCAGTGCCAATCAGCTGTAAGTCTTATCAGGGTGTTTTAGATTTTGCTGCGATAGAGACCTTCTCGTAGGACTTTTTGTTGTTGGGGTGCGCAGGATATATGGCGTAATTCAATATTTTTACATCGTATAATGTGTAAATTTCGTATTCACGAGAGTTAGTCGCATTTGGAATTTCTAAAGTTAATTGTTTGATAGGCACACCATTATAAAGCCCAGAAAACATTAATTCTTGTAAGTAAGGTTTTTGATGGTCATGTTCTAAGCGCCTTACCAGTATTAGCTCAACGGGATACTCTCCATTATTAGAGCCCCAGCTCGCTAAATCGATTTCAACCCAGTTATCTTGGTCGACTGCATAAGTTTTTTCATCAATTGGATGTAAGAAAATGGCCATAGTAACGCTCCTTAATTTAGGAATTTTATACTCTATGCTTGGCGCTTCTTTATTTGTAGTGTAGAACTTAATTGCTTGGTTTGTAAGCAGTTAAGTTTTTATTGGCTCTTGATGAGCTTTATTTTCCAAATAATTCTATAAATATCAGTGTGTTAGGTGGCTTTCTCCTACCTTACGAGGAAATTGCTCTATTTTGCTATTTCTCTGATATTGACCGGTATCTCTAATAAAACGACTATTCCCTTGGTTATAATATATATCCCTTTTATTGAGGATAGTCAGCTATCCAAATAGACTGTCTAACTTAATGTTTTGAGAATAAGTATGTCGCGCCCCTGTTTTTTTTATACCTTATTTTTTGTCTGTTTGATGTTTGTTGGAATGTCTTCTCAGGCTGACCTTTGGTCCTCGCAAGACCGCCCAGTCATTGTGGGGGGAGATTATAATTATCCACCCTATGAGTATCTGGATAAGGGCGGCAAGCCTGCGGGTTATAATGTCGAATTGACCCGTGCAATCGCTGATGTAATGGGTATGGAGATAGAAATTCGTTTAGGTGATTGGGATGAGATGCTTGGTGCGCTAAATAATGGGGAGGTTGATGTACTTCAAGGTATGGTTGCGTCTGAAGAGCGAAAGAAGAAATTTGCTTTTAGTTCTTCTCATGCGATTATCCATCATTCTATATTTGCTCGCAAAGGCACTCCCGAACCGGATGGGTTGTCAGGGTTGGCCAATAGGGAGGTAATGGTCCAAAACAAAAGTATTATGCATGAATATTTGCTGCAAAATCGAGTCAATGCAATTATTTTCCCTGTAAAAGCTCACGTTGATGCTTTGAGAGTTTTGGCTTCAGGTAAGCATGATTATGCTTTGGTTGCCAATTTGCCAGGGCTGTATTTAGGCAAGGAGTTTGGTTTATCTAATTTAGCACTCGTTGGTAAGCCTTTCACATCCCAGCGTTATGGCTATGGTGTATTGAAAGGTAATGAATCATTAGTTGCTCAGTTTAGTGAAGGCTTGGCTATTTTAAAAAACACCGGGCGGCAGCAAGAAATATATGATAAATGGTTAGGTATTCTTGAGCAGCAAAACGCTCCTCCTTGGCAAAGGTTTGGGTTATGGGCAGTATTAATCTCTATCTTTTTGCTGTTAATTACCGGGGGCGTTGTTTTTTGGAATCGGACCTTACGTTCACAGGTCGATAAGCGCACAACAGAATTACATGAACATCAACAACAGCTAATCCAAGCAGATAAGATGGCATCTCTAGGTGTTCTTGTGTCGGGCGTTGCTCATGAAATTAATAATCCGACAGGGTTGCTGTTGTTGAACTTACCTTTATTGAATGATACTTGGAGAGATTCGCAACTTATATTAGAAAAGCATTACCATGATAATGGCGATTTTGCTATTGCGGGATTGAAGTATTCTCGGTTGCGTGATGAGTTGCCTATGATTTTAGATGAAATGACCAGTGGTGCAACACGTATAAAGAGAATTGTTGAAGACTTAAAAGATTTTGCACGGCACGACGCTACTGATAATAATACACCTATCAATATAAACGAAGTTGTAGAGACTGCGATTCGCCTGGTGGATACCAGTATTCGAAAATCGACCCATCACTTTGTGGTCAATTATGATAAAAATTTACCATTGGTTAATGTCAATGCTCAAAGAATCGAGCAGATTGTTATTAACTTGGTACTGAATGCTTGCCAGTCTTTGACTAATCTAGGGCAAAAAGTTGAGGTTTCTACCCTTTATTTAAAACAGCAAAAAAAAATCACAATTTGTGTTGCTGATGAAGGTAGCGGTATTGCTAAGGAAAATTTAACTCGACTAACGGATCCTTTTTTTACGACCAAGCGCGAACACGGTGGTACGGGCCTTGGCTTGTCTGTTTCTGCAGGTATTGCGAAAGCGTATGGAGGTCAGTTACTTTTTTCCTCAAAAAAAGATGCTGGTACAGAAGTTACATTAGAATTGCCATTAAATAATTTATAATTGTCCATAAACAATAAGAAAAAATAATATGACTGAACCTATATATCCTGAATTTAGTATTTTGCTCATTGATGATGAGATGTCTTATCTGAGAAGTTTACGTTTATTGCTAGAGCGTAAGGGTGGCTTTAACAATTTATTAACCTGCGAGGATAGCCGTCAAGCAATGGATCTGCTAGCGAGCCATCATGTAGGTGTTGTATTGCTTGATTTGACTATGCCACATATCTCTGGTTTGACTCTGTTGAAAATGATCAGTGAAGAATATCCTGAGGTTGCTGTAATTATCATTAGTGGCCTGAATAACGCAGAATCTGCAGTGTCTGCACTTAAATCTGGCGCATTTGATTATTTTGTCAAAACGACTGAAGAAGATCGTTTAGTTGAGGGGGTTAAGCGCACGGTACTTATTCAACAGATGCGTCGTCAAAATAGCTCATTGCAGCAGCGTATACAGAGCGATCGGTTAGACTATCCAGAAATTTTTGAAAAATTTGTTTCGAAAAATAAAAAAGTTAATGCAGTTTTTCATTATGTAGAATCAATTGCGGCGAGTATTCAGCCAATACTAATTACTGGCGAAAGCGGAACAGGTAAAGAGCTAATTGCGAAAGCCTGTCACGAAACAAGCCGGCGTCAGGGGCCACTGGTAACGGTTAATGTAGCAGGTCTTGATGACGATATGTTTGCTGATACCTTGTTTGGTCATCAACAGGGAGCATTTACCGGCGCCGCTAAAGAGCGTAAGGGGCTTATTGATCAGGCGGCAAATGGTACTTTATTTCTTGATGAGATTGGTGATCTTAGTAAACAGTCTCAAGTTAAGTTGCTACGACTTTTGCAAGAGGGGGAGTTCTATCCTCTGGGGGGGGATATTCCTAAACGATCGCGTGCAAGAATTATTGCAGCAACGCACCAAAATTTAGAAGATCGATTGCATGACGGGTCTTTTCGGAAAGATCTATATTACCGTTTGTGTACGCATAGAATTAAGTTGCCACCATTGCGTTCTCGTAAGGAAGATATCTCATTATTACTGGATCATTTTATAGTGAATGCAGCGAAGGAGTTAGGTAAGCCTGTACCTAACTACCCTCCAGAATTGCCTGTGTTATTAAGTAACTATAGTTTTCCTGGAAACGTTCGAGAATTAAAAGCGTTAGTTTACGATGCTGTTAGTCGCCATCGTTCGCGATTGCTATCGATGGAAGTTTTTCGTGTGGTGATTGATGCTGATTTACAGAAGCCGATAGAATTGCCTGAGAATGCTGTTAATTTTCATCCAGATCTGACATTGCCTTCTCTGACTGAAATGGATGATTATTTAATTGATGAAGCAATGAAGCGAGCTAGTCATAATCAATCGCTGGCGGCAAGAATGTTGGGTATTTCCCAGCCTGCACTAAGCAAACGTTTGAAAAAGAAACACGAAAGTAGCGTTTAAAAATAGGATTTAGATTATCTAATAAAAAAGCACTCAAGTAATAAAGATTAATTTTTATTTCTTGGGTGCTTTTTAGGTGATTGGAAGGTATTTAAAAAATTAGTCGTTTATTTTTTCAAATACTAAACAAGAATTTGTTCCACCAAACCCAAAACTATTAGAGAGGACACGATTTAAAGCGATGTCTTGTCTCTTCAATGCAATCGGAACACCATCGGCAGCATCATCCAGTGTGTCTATATTGGCAGATGCGCAAATAAAATCGTTTTCCATCATGAGTAGCGAGTAAACAGCTTCTTGAACCCCTGTGGCTCCAAGCGAATGGCCAGTAAGGGATTTGGTTGAGCTGATCGCTGGTATGGAATCACCAAAAACGGCCTTAATCGCTTTCAATTCGGCAATATCACCCACAGGTGTACTGGTGCCGTGAGCATTGATATAGTCAATTGGCCCGCCAATGTTTGCCATTGCTTGTTGCATGCACCGAGCGGCACCTTCACCGGAGGGGGCTACCATATCATAACCATCGGATGTCGCTCCGTAACCAACAAGCTCCCCATAAATTTTAGCACCTCGAGCCTTGGCGTGTTCATACTCTTCTAGTACCAAACAACCGCCACCGCCGCCGATGACAAAACCATCGCGATCTGCGTCATAAGCTCGAGATGCTTTTTCTGGTGTGTCATTATATTTTGTTGAAAGTGCACCCATGCCATCAAAAAGGCATGTCATTGACCAGTGTTCTTCTTCGCCGCCGCCGGCAAATACGATATCTTGTTTGCCTAGCTGAATAAGCTCCATTGCGTTGCCCACGCAATGTGCGCTGGTTGCACAAGCCGATGAAATTGAATAGTTAACACCTTTAATTTTAAAGGGCGTTGCAAGGCAGGCGGAAACAGTGCTGCCCATTGTTTGAGTTACTCTATAGGGCCCTATTCGCTTTACGCCTTTTTGGCGCAGAATATCGGCAGCTTCTACTTGATTGCGAGACGAGGCTCCACCCGAGCCCATAATAATCCCTGTGCGTTCATTAGAAACTTGATCATCATTGAGTCCAGAGTCCGCAATTGCTTGTGCCATGGAAATGTAGGAAAAAGCTGCTGCATCGGCCATAAAGCGTAATATTTTACGGTCTATATGGTCTGATAAATCAATTTCAATATTGCCAGCTACCTGGCTGCGTAAGCCCATTTCCGCATAAGCTTCTTGAAAGCGAATACCAGAACGACCTTGTTGAAGGGCTTCCAGTACACTGGATTTATCATTACCTAAGCAGGAAACGATTCCCATGCCAGTGACGACCACTCGCTTCATATGACACCTCGAAGAGTTTATTTTGTTCTATTATTACACATCTGCCTTATTCTAGTGCTTGTTGGTTTAATAAGGCAGCGTGTTTTATTTATTTTTAATATTAAAATGTACTTGTATTAGAAAATAGACCTACTCTTAGGTCTTTCGCAAAGTATATGTCTTTGCCGTCAACAGATACTCTGCCATCAGCAATACCCATGACCAGTTTACGTTCAATAACTCGTTTTAAGTTAATGTGGTAGGTGACGGTGTTGGCTGTAGGAAGGATTTGCCCTGTAAATTTGACTTCGCCAGACCCTAGTGCACGTCCTCGTCCAGGGTTACCTTTCCAGCCAAGAAAGAAGCCAACAAGTTGCCACATGGCATCTAGTCCTAGACAACCAGGCATTACTGGATCTCCTGGGAAATGGCAGTCAAAGAACCATAAGTCCGGCCTGATATCCAGCTCTGCGATAATCTCTCCTTTTCCGTATTCTCCTCCAGAAGTTGAAATGTGGGGGATTCGGTCTAACATCAGCATATTAGGTAAGGGGAGTTGCGCATTCCCTGGGCCAAACATTTTGCCTTCTCCGCAGCTTATTAATTCCTCTCTGGTATAGGCATTTTTCGGTTCAAAAGATTGCATTTTTGCTTCCAGTTAGTTAAAAAATCGACACCGAGACGGCTCAGTATCTGAAAGAGCGCTGTATTTTACCCGTTGGTAGGGGGATGTCTAGCTTTACATGAGTTGAGTTGGCGTTCTGAGTGTCACACAATTAACATATTGTTTGTGATATTGTTACACTTTTAAGACGGTAAAGTTTTAAGTTCATCGATCTCCAAGGAACCACTCAATGATTAAAAAATGTCTTTTCCCTGTTGCCGGTTACGGTACACGCTTTCTTCCTGCTACCAAATCTATGCCTAAAGAAATGCTTCCAGTTGTTAACAAACCGCTTGTTCAATACGGTGTTGAAGAGTGTTTAGAGGCTGGTTTGGCTGAAGTGGGTTTTGTTACAGGCCGTGGTAAGCGTGCTATTGCAGATCATTTTGATTTGAATTACGAGCTAGAAAGAGAGATTGCGGGTACCAGTAAGGAGCAATACTTGGCGAGTATCCGTAACGTAATGGAAAAAGGGCAATTTTCACTCACGCGACAAACGTCGATGAAAGGGCTAGGTGACGCAATTCTGAATGGTCGCCGATTAATGGGTGATGAACCTTTCGGTGTGGTTCTATCTGATGACTTATGCTTAACCGACAAAGGTGAAGATGGTGTTCTTGCTCAGATGGTTAAGCTTTTTAAGCAGTTCCGTTGCAGTATTGTGGCAATTCAGGAAGTACCAGAAGATCAAATTAGTAAATTCGGTGTTATTGCTGGGGATAAAATCAAAGACGGTTTATTTCAGGTGACTGACATGGTGGAGAAGCCGGCACCTGAAGATGCTCCTAGTAATCTTGCTATTATTGGTCGTTATATCCTTACCCCTGATATTTTTGACATTATCGAATCTACAGCGCCTGGTAAAAATGGTGAAGTTCAGTTAACTGATGCTTTATTAACTCAGGCTAAAAATGGGTGTGTTATGGCCTATAAATTTAAAGGTCGTCGTTTTGACTGTGGTAGTGTCGAAGGGTTTGTTGATGCGACCAACTATGTTTATGAGAATGTTTACAGTAAAGAATTTTAGGGAAGACTTTTATAATAATGTCTGAGTTAAGTTGTTTTAAGGCCTACGATATTCGTGGGCGGGTTCCAGATCAATTAAATGAAGAAATAGCATATAGCATTGGCTGGGCATTTGTTGAATTCCTAGAGGCCAAGATAATTGTTGTCGGCCATGATATTCGTTTGACAAGCCGATCGCTTACTGATGCGTTGGTAGAAGGCATTACTGATAGTGGCGCTAATGTGTTGCATATTGGCGAATGTGGTACGGAAGAGGTCTACTTCGCAGCCTTTAATAATGCTGTAGATGGTGGTGTCTGTGTGACTGCCAGCCATAATCCCATGGATTACAACGGCATGAAGTTTGTCCGTGAGGGTGCGAAGCCTATCAGTGGTGATACAGGGTTGTTGAAGATCAAATCCTTAGCTGAAAAGGCGGCGTTTTCTGGGCAGGGTGATGCCCCTGACCAGAAAAGCAATTGCAAAAAAGGGAGAGTGACACAGTTAAATAGCCGTCCTGAGTACATTCAGCATCTTTTAAGCTATGTGAATATTTCTAATTTGAAGCCGCTTAAAGTTGTCTCTAATCCAGGTAATGGTGGTGCAGGGTTAGTGATGGACGAATTGGAAAAGCATTTACCTATAGAATTTGTAAAAATCCACCATACTCCTGATGGTAATTTCCCTAATGGTATTCCCAATCCTTTAGAAGAGCATAATCGCCCGGTTACGGTAAAGGCAGTGAAAGAAAGTGGTGCTGATATAGGTATCGCTTGGGACGGAGACTTTGATCGGTGTTTCTTTTTTGACGAAAATGGTCGTTTTATTGAGGGTTATTATGTTGTTGGTATGCTTGCGGAAGCATTCTTATCAAAAAAGTCAGGGTCAGTTATTATTTATGACCCGCGCTTGACCTGGAATACCCAGCATCTTGTTGAGGCTGCTGGAGGTCATGCGATTCAAAGCAAAACAGGCCATGCATTTATTAAAGAACGGATGCGAGCAGAAGACGCTGTATACGGTGGTGAAATGAGTGCACATCACTATTTTAGGGATTTTGCGTACTGTGATAGCGGCATGATTCCATGGTTGCTTGTTATCGAATTGCTTTCCGTCAGTGGTAAATCGCTTTCTCAGATGGTTGATGACCGTATGAGAGCATTTCCTTGTAGTGGTGAAATTAATACAAAGGTATCTAATCCTAAAGCGTTGTTGAAGGCTATAGAGGCTCGTTATCAGTCAGCAGCAACAGAGATAGATCATATTGATGGTTTATCAATGAGTTTCAAGGATTGGCGTTTTAATGTGCGTATGTCTAATACTGAACCACTTGTCAGGTTAAATGTGGAATCGAAAGCAAATACTGCTTTGATGGAAGCTAAGCGTGATGAGTTGTTGAGCATTATTCGTGCTGCGTAGAGGCAAACAATATTGCTTTTGAGCAAGGTATTTGCACAAGTTGTGCCTAAGATGCTCTGAATAGGATAAAATGGCAAATTAACATTTGTTGTGGCTAGTCGATGTGTATCTACAATTGCTGGATTATTCCGATTTTAATCATTACATTTCTCACCGCTAAGCGACGACATCGTTTCATTAATATAAGGCGTTTGAGTTCATTTATGCCACTCTTTTTTTCTTTGGATCATTAAGCAATGGAAGCGTTATCTCAAGGTTATAATCAGCTAGGACGTCAGCGCCGGCTTCTCAAAAAGCATGAGTCGCTTATCTATTGGCTGCAATTATTGCTAGACGTTTTTTTAGTGACAGGCCTTCTGTTATTGTTGGTGTATATAAAGACTGGGGCAGTCGATTTACCTTATCGCCTTTTTGCCATCATTGCAGCGCTTTTGTTATTGGTTATTTATGGTGTCCATGGTGTTTACCGTCGCTCTGGGTCATTGCGTAATGGCTGGTATCGGCTATTCGTAGCATGGAGCGTATTCCTATTGCTCATTATCTTCTTGGCGTTTATCACTAAAACATCGACTATCTTCTCTCGTGAAGTTTTTCTGCAGTGGGCTGTGCTTGGTTATTTGTTACAGGTAGGGGTTTTCACCTTAATGCACAAAACGGTGGGAATGATGCGCGATCACTTTTCGCCTGTTATTCGTTCTGTTGTTGTGGGTAATGGCCGTTTGGGTTGCCATCTAGCCGCTAAAATTAATAATAATAAATGGCTTCCGGATCAGGTGATAGGTTTTGTTTCTTGTTACGATTTTCAAATTTATGATGAAACGCCAAACCATACAGCTTGTCTCGGTGACTTAGATGATATCAGCCGGGTTGTGCTCGAATACGATATTCGTCGAGTATATATTGCTGTGCCACTTGATCTTTCGGACAAAATAGAGATTTTGCATAAACAATTATTAAAATTAAATGTTGATCTTATCTGGGTGCCTGATATTTATGCGCTTCAGCTATTAAATCATTCCGTTCGTGAAGTCGCTGGTCTGCCTTTAATTTGCCTGAATGAAAGCCCGTTGACATCAACAAAAACTGGTATCTTTTTTAAAGACATTATGGATCGAGCTGTTGCTGGATTGTTAATTCTACTTTTATCGCCTTTGCTGGTTACTATTGCTTTGCTTGTTAAATTGACCTCTAAGGGGCCTATTATCTTTAAGCAAGATCGCCATGGTTGTGATGGGCGTATTTTTAAAGTATGGAAGTTTCGAAGTATGCGGAACCATCAAGAAAAGAGTGGTCAGGTTACACAAGCGAAACGAACTGATTCACGTATAACGCCTATCGGGCGATTTATTCGTAGAACATCCATTGATGAGTTGCCACAATTATTTAATGTCCTATTTGGTAGTATGTCTTTGGTTGGGCCTCGACCTCATGCGGTCGCGCATAATGACCACTATCGCGAACGAATTGGTAGTTATTTGGCGCGCCATCGAATTAAGCCGGGTATTACAGGTTTGGCTCAGATTAATGGTTGTCGGGGTGAAACAGAAACAGATGACAAAATGCACAAGCGTGCGGAGTATGATATGGAATATATTAATAATTGGTCATTGTGGTTAGATGTCAAAATTTTATTTAAAACACCCTTTACGTTGTTTTCTAAAAACATTTATTAAATAAGGAATTTCCATTGAAAATTTTGGTGACTGGCGGTGCGGGTTTTATCGGCTCTGCAGTAATACGGCATATCATTAATAATACGAGTTCGTCTGTTATTAATATTGATAAGTTAACGTATGCTGGTAATTTAGAATCATTGGAGCCTATTAAGGATTCGGATCGTTATGTATTTGAAAAGGTTGATATTTGCGATCGCAATGAAGTACAGCGTATTTTTAAACAGTATCAACCAAATGCAGTAATGCATTTAGCTGCAGAGTCTCATGTTGATCGATCGATCGATGGCCCCGGTGAGTTTATTACGACGAATGTTGTCGGCACTTATATTTTGTTGGAAGAAGCGCGGTCTTACTTTTCATCACTGGATGATATGCTTAAACAAAGCTTTCGTTTTCATCACATATCAACAGATGAGGTATACGGTGATTTAGGCCCACAGGGTTTGTTTACAGAAACAACTAGCTATGAGCCTAGTTCTCCATACTCGGCTAGTAAAGCATCATCAGATCATCTTGTTCGAGCATGGCAGCGTACCTATGGCTTGCCTACCTTATTGACTAATTGCTCTAATAATTATGGGCCCTATCATTTTCCTGAAAAATTAATTCCGTTGATTATTCTCAATGCTTTGGCAGGTAAACCATTGCCAGTGTATGGAGATGGTTCTCAAGTGAGAGATTGGTTGTTTGTAGAGGATCATGCTAGAGCCCTTTATAGGGTTGTGACAGAAGGTGTGGTAGGAGAAACTTATAATATCGGCGGTCACAATGAACGTCGCAATATTGATGTTGTAAAAACAATTTGCGGCATCCTTGAAGAGTTAGTGCCGAATAAGCCTGATGGTGTGCATGCTTATGAAGACCTGATTACCTATGTTACAGATCGGCCAGGGCACGATGTGCGTTATGCTATCGATGCATCAAAAATTCAGCGTGACCTAGGTTGGACCCCTGAGGAAACCTTTGAAACGGGTATTCGCAGTACAGTGGAGTGGTACTTAAATAATGAAACTTGGTGGCGTCGAGTATTAGATGGTTCTTATCAAGGTGAAAGGCTTGGGGTTGTTCGGTAAGCTAACCTTGTAGCCACTTTTAGTGTTAGCGACTAGTTTTTACTATTAGATGCTGGTAATAATTATTCAGAATAAACTATTTTAAACAGGAAGCAGCATTGTGAAAGGCATTATTTTGGCGGGTGGTTCAGGTACACGATTGCATCCTGTAACACTGGGTGTTTGTAAACAACTTCTGCCTGTCTATGACAAGCCAATGATTTATTACCCGCTGACAACATTAATGTTGGCGGGGATTCGCGATATCTTGATTATTTCGACTCCTGAAGATATCGGTCGCTTTGAAAAAATATTAAGTGATGGGTCTCAATGGGGGTTGACAATCTCATATGCTATTCAACCTTCGCCTGATGGATTAGCTCAGGCTTTCATTATTGGCGAAGAGTTTATTGCTGGTGATTCCTGTGCTTTGGTGTTGGGGGACAACCTCTTTTTCGGGCATGGATTAAGTCGTGGGCTTCAGCGTGCTGCCGTTCAAAAACAGGGGGGGACTGTATTTGCTTACCCTGTAAATGATCCAGAGCGTTTCGGTGTTGTTGAGTTCGATAAAGACGGGAAAGCAATTAGTATTGAAGAAAAGCCTGAAACCCCAAAATCCCGTTACGCCGTAACCGGGTTATATTTTTACGATGGCCAAGTTGTTGATATTGCGAAGTCAATTAAACCGTCTCCGCGAGGAGAGTTAGAGATTACCGATGTTAATCGTGTATATCTAGAGCAGGGAAACCTATCTGTTGAAATGATGGGGCGTGGTAATGCCTGGTTAGATACGGGTACCCATGATTCGCTGATGGAAGCGAGTCAGTTTGTGCAAATTATAGAGCATCGCCAAGGTTTAAAAGTTGCATGTCCTGAAGAGGTGTCTTGGCGCATGGGGTGGATTGATGCGGAGCAAATGCGAGATCTTGCAAAGCCATTAGTAAAAAGTGGTTACGGCAAGTATCTACTCGATATTCTTGAATTCTAGATTTTATTTGATTTCTTGAGCTATTTTATTAAGTGATAAATATGAATGTAATAGAAACAATATTGCCAGGCGTAGTGATCATAGAGCCTAAAGTATTTGGTGATGATAGAGGCTTTTTTCTCGAAACGTATCAAAAGGATCGTTATCGAGAATTGGCGGGCATCGAGTTGGATTTTGTTCAAGACAATCATTCTCGTTCTGCAAAAGGTGTGTTGCGCGGTTTGCACTTTCAAAAAACAAGGCCTCAAGGTAAATTGGTTCGCGTAGTGACGGGAGAGGTTTTTGATGTTGCCGTTGATATTAATCCAGAATCTCCTACGTATGGGGAATATGCTGCATCAATATTGAGTGATAAAAATAAGCATCAGTTTTGGGTGCCGCCTGGCTATGCCCATGGGTTTGCTGTTTTGTCAGAGTTCGCTGATTTTGAATATAAGTGTACAGATTATTATGATCCATCTGATGAGGGAAGTTTGATTTGGAATGATCTCGATGTTGGTATCGATTGGCCTTTAGATGATCCATTGCTATCTGATAAAGATAAGAATGCTCCAACATTGAAGCAGCTGCGTGACTTGAGGTTGTAAATTAAATGGTTGGTAAATTGAAAGTTGCTTTATTTGGTGCAGCAGGTCAAGTGGGTACTGATTGCGGACAAGCCTTAATTGATAAGGGCTATGATGTATCACTGTTCACTCGCTCCGATGTTGATTTCTCTATTCCTGAAATGGTGGCGGATAAAATTCTAAATCTTAAACCCAGCTTGGTGATTAATGCATGTGCTTATACAGCGGTAGATAAGGCGCAAGAAGAGAGTGAATTAGCAGATCTTGTTAATCATCAAAGTGTTGCTGCAATGGCTGATGCATGTTTTCAGTTATCAATTCCGTTAATTCATCTTTCCACAGATTATGTATTTGATGGGACGGCTGATGCCCCTTATCAAGAAGATGATTTAGTTAAGCCATTGGGAGTGTACGGCGCGACTAAGCTTGCAGGTGAACAAGCGGTTCAACAAACCATGTCTCAATATGTTATTTTGCGTACTAGTTGGGTGTTTGGTAAACATGGCAATAATTTTGTTAAAACGATGTTGAGAGTGGGAGCTGGTAGAGAGCAGTTGAGCGTTGTTGATGATCAGTATGGGCGTCCAACCTATGTTGGTGATATCGTTACTGCTATTTTATTTTTTGTTAATCAATATGAGAAAAAAAATAGTTTGCCCTCGGGTATATATCATTGTAGTAGTGAAGGTGAGACAACGTGGCATGGTTTTGCGCAAGCAATTTTTGATATGGCGGTTCAGTGTGGAGCGATAGAAAAAAAGCCGCAAGTCATACCTATTTCAACGTCGGAATATCCAACTCCAGCACCGAGACCAGCTTATTCTGTGCTATCGACAGAAAAATTAATGAAAACTATGGGTAGCCCAATGCCTCATTGGCAACAGGGGTTGGCTCATTTTTTAAAACACATATAACTAAAGAGATTACTTCAATGGTACTACCTGTTATTTTATCTGGGGGTTCTGGTACGCGATTGTGGCCTTATTCACGATCCCTTTATCCTAAGCAGTTTTTGCCATTAACATCTGAGCAAACGATGGTTCAGGAAACAATTAGTCGTTTATCCGCTTTTAATGAAGATGCTATTGAAATCGGTTCGCCGCTGGTTATTTGTAATGAGGATCATCGATTTATGGTTGCTGAGCAGTTGCGCCTTATTAATGTTGATTCCACGGGTATTATTTTAGAGCCGTTTGGACGCAATACTGCTCCGGCAATTGCATTAGCAGCTTTGTCTCAGCCCAATGCCATTTTGTTGGTTTTGCCTGCAGATCATGTTATTAAAAATATACCGGCCTTTGAGCAAGCTGTAGTTATTGCGAAAGAGCAAGCGCAAAAAGACAAGTTGGTAACGTTTGGCATTGTGCCAACCACCCCTGAAACAGGTTATGGCTATATTAAAACAGGTGTCATGCTGGAAAAAGGAGTGCATAGTGTTGATGCATTTGTTGAAAAGCCAAATAGAGAAACAGCTGAATCTTATCTAGAGTCTAAGAGTTACTTATGGAATAGCGGGATGTTTATGTTTAAAGCATCCCGTTACCTCGAAGAGTTGGAAAAGTTTAACCCGGCAATTGTTAGTGCTTGCCGCCGAGCAATGGCCGATACCTCGAGTGATCTAGATTTTACGCGTATCAATGTAGAAGCTTTTGAAAAATGCCCCGATGACTCTATTGACTATGCCGTGATGGAAAAAACTCACGACGCGGTTATTGTTCCGTTAGATGCTGACTGGAGTGATGTGGGGTCTTGGTCAGCTTTGTGGGAGGTATCTGAAAAAGACTCTGATGGAAATGTTCTCAAAGGTGATGTTATCTCTAAGGATACTAAGGATTGTTATATCCAGTCTGATCAGAAACTGATAGCAACAATTGGTGTTGAGCACACGGTAGTTGTTGAAACTGATGACGCCATTATGGTGGCTCATAAAGATAGAGTGCAGGATGTTAAGGCAATTGTTAATCAATTAAAGCAAGAAAAGCGCAGTGAGTGCAGCTTGCATCGCAAGGTCTACCGCCCTTGGGGTTATTATGATTCAATCGACTATGGCAAGCGTTTTCAGGTGAAGCGTATTGTTGTTAAACCAGGTGCGCAATTATCACTGCAGATGCATCATCATCGAGCAGAGCATTGGATTGTGGTTGAAGGGACGGCTCAGGTTCGTTGTGGTGATAAAACAATGTTGTTGTCTGAGAACCAATCAACTTATATTCCTCTCGGCGAAGTTCATCAGTTGGCAAACCCTGGTAAATTTCCACTAGAAATTATTGAGGTGCAGTCAGGCTCATATCTGGGTGAGGATGATATTGTTCGTTTGGAAGATGTTTACGGTAGAAGTTAACATCTTTTACGTTAGGAGAGGGATTGGTTGTTTCTCTCACCTGCCTTTTTTAATTCTATTTAAAATTTCATTTTTAAAGTGCCTGCCATGAATGTCATTTGTGTATCGCAAATGACATTCGTGAATCATAAGAACCATCAGTGAATAAATCATAGTTAAATCAATAGCTTGTCCGCATAATTTTCCTGATTTTAAAACACTCAAAGGAGAAAGTTATGCTTAAAACTATTATTGCCGGCCTAGTCCTGTTGTTGTCTTTACCCGCGTTTGCGGCATCAGATCATAAAAAGCGATTACAGCCACATTTAGCTGAATTGTGGACTTTGGATCACTCGCTTAGCCGACCTGAATCGGTAGTTTATGATCAGCAGCATGATTTATTGTACGTATCTAATATTAACGGTAACCCTTCAGAAAAAGATGGAAATGGTTATATTTCTATAGTGTCAGTGGATGGAGATGTTATTCAGCAGGAGTGGGTTTCTGGTTTGGATGCGCCTAAGGGAATGGCTATTAAGGGTAGCTTTTTGTACGTGGCAGACATTGATAGCTTGGTCGAAATATCCCTAGAAACAGGCAGTGTTCTCAATCGTTATCCTGGAGATGGCGCTCAGTTTTTAAATGATGTTGCATTGGATAAGGCTGGCAATGTTTATGTGTCTGATTCAAGGCAGCAAACAATCTATCGATTAAAGGGTGGCAGCTTTGAAGTCTGGATGGATGATGAGCGTATTAGCGAGCCTAATGGTATTTTTGCTCGCCATGGGAAATTAATCGTTGCTGCTGGCGATAGTTCTTCAGAAAGACCAGGGCGCTCACGTTTTTTGCAGGCTATTCGGTTTAAAAATAAAAAGCTTAAGGTTTTAGGGGGTGGTGAGCCCATAGGTAGCCTCGATGGTGTTGAAAAAAGCGGTGTTGGTGGCTATTTTCTTACCGATTTTCGTTCGGGCGACATTTACCATTATACAAAATCACAGGGGGCGGTACGAATCGCTAGCCCCGAGCCGGGTACAGCAGATATTGATTATGTTGTCGACCAGCAAATTCTTTATGTGCCTATCCTCAATACAGGTAAATTAATTGCCTATAAAGTGCTGTGGTGTAAGTAATATAAGCTGCGCTTTATTGCTATTATTTAGTAGTTGAATTTACTTGGTTATTCATATAGAATCCGCGCTCATTTTTTTGGGATATACACCTCAAAGGCAAATATAACATGAAGACTATTAGTGCCAAGCCAGAGAGCGTTAAACGCGACTGGTATTTAATTAATGCTGAGGGCAAAACTTTGGGCCGTATGGCCACTGAGATTGCCACCCGTTTGCGCGGAAAGCATAAACCTGAGTATACCCCCCATGTTGATACCGGCGATTACATTGTGGTTGTTAATGCTGAAAAGGTCCATGTAACGGGCAATAAAGCAAAAGCTAAAATGTACCATCATCACACCGGTTATATTGGTGGGATTAAATCGATTAGCTTTGAAAAGCTGATTCAGAAAGCCCCTGAGCGTACTATCGAAACTGCGGTTAAAGGCATGTTGCCTAAAGGCCCTCTTGGTCGTGCGATGTTTAAAAAATTGAAAGTTTATGCAGGTACTGAGCATCCTCATGCAGCTCAGCAACCACAAGAACTGACACTCTAATCAGGAGCGAACTATGTCAGCAACACAATATTATGGAACTGGTCGTCGTAAGACATCAACTGCCCGTGTATTTATTACTAAAGGTACAGGCGCAATCAATATCAACGGTCGTTCGTTGGATGAGTACTTTGGGCGTGAAGTGGCGCGCATGATTGTCCGCCAACCACTTGAGTTATTAGACTCTGTAGAGCAGTTTGATATCAATGCGACCGTAAAAGGTGGTGGCAGTTTTGGTCAGGCGGGTGCAATTCGTCATGGCTTGACTCGTGCGTTGATGCAATATGATGAAGTTAATCGTCAACCGCTTCGTGCTGCAGGTTATGTAACGCGTGATGCGCGTGAAGTTGAGCGTAAGAAAGTTGGTCTGCGTAAAGCACGTAAGAAGCCACAATTCTCTAAACGTTAATTATCAAGCAGAAATAAAGCGACTAAAAAATGCTCAGAGTGGTTATCATCTGAGCATTTTTTTTGCGGTTTTTTTGTGCTTAACTAGTCATTAAGCTCTTTTCTTGTCAGCTTAGGGTAATTTCATTACTATGTGCTAGTTTTGTGTAATAAAAAAGATAAGATTAATTCAAATCAACAACTTAAATAACAAATTCATTTAAGATCCACATTACAGGTGATGGGAGAGTAGCGTCATGAGTGATGGCGAAGTAGTCAACCAAGGTCGGCGTCGTTTTTTAACGGCAGCGACATCGGTAGTCGGTGCCGCAGGCGTCGTCGGTGTAGCAGTCCCCTTTGTAGGGTCCTGGAATCCAAGTGCAAAAGCAAAGGCTGCTGGTGCACCCGTTAAGATTAATCTGGCTAAGATTCAAGAAGGCCAGATGGTCACTGAAGAGTGGCGAGGAAAGCCAGTCTATATTATTCGTCGTACAGCTGAGGCGTTGGAAGGTCTTAAAAAGGTTGCTGATCAAGTTAGTGACCCTGATTCTGCGAATAAGCAACAACCAGAATATGCTCAAAATGAAACGCGTTCTCGTAAGCCTGAGTTTATGATTATGTTGGGGGTGTGTACACACCTCGGTTGTGCGCCGCAATTTCGCCCAGATGTGGGCGCTAAAGATTTGGGTGGAGATGCTTGGCAAGGTGGTTTTTTCTGTCCTTGTCATGGATCCAAGTTTGATTTGGCTGGTCGGGTTTATAAATCAGTACCTGCGCCAACTAATTTAGAAGTTCCACCACATATGTATGAATCAGATACTGTTATTGTGATCGGTGTTGATGAGGAGAGCGCGTAATGAATTGGCTAGCAGGTTTGTGGGGCTGGGTTGATGAGCGTTTACCCGTTCAGCGTGCTTGGGATACCCATATGGGTGATTACTATGCGCCTAAAAACTTCAATTTTTGGTATTTCTTTGGTGTTTTTTCTCTAATAGTACTGGTTAATCAGCTACTAACCGGCATTTGGTTGGTAATGATTTATGTACCAACTGCCGAGGAAGCATTTGCCTCTGTTGAATATTGTATGCGTGATGTTGCTTATTGTGACATTATTCGTTTGATGCACGCGGTTGGTGCATCGGCATTCTTTATTGTCGTATATCTACACATGTTCCGTGGCTTACTTTATGGTTCATACAAAGCGCCTCGAGAGCTAGTGTGGGTCTTTGGAATGGTTATCTATGTGGCTCTGATGGCAGAAGCATTCTTGGGCTACGTATTACCTTGGGGGCAAATGTCATACTGGGGTGCGCAGGTTATTGTTTCTTTATTTGGCGCTATTCCTTACGTTGGTGAAGATTTAGTTCAGTGGATCCGTGGTGATTACCTAATCTCTGAAATTACGCTCAATCGTTTCTATGCGCTTCACATTGTTGCTATTCCCATTGTCTTGCTAGCCTTGGTTGTTATGCATATTTTGGCATTGCATGAAGTGGGTTCTAATAATCCTGACGGCGTTGAAATTAAGAAGAATAAAGGTGTTGATGGTAAGCCCGTTGATGGTATTCCTTTTCACCCTTACTATTCAGTTCATGACTTAGTTGGCATTGCTGCATTCTTGATAGCATTCTGTACGGTTATTTTTTACTTCCCTGAGATGGGCGGATACTTTTTAGAATACGCTAACTTTGAAGAAGCTAATAACTTAAAAACACCTGAGCATATCGCGCCAGTTTGGTATTTCACACCTTTCTATGCGATTTTAAGAGCGGTTACGATTGACCTTGGTGGTGTGTTTACTGCTAAGTTCCTAGGTTTCTTGGCGATGATTGGCGCTATTGTGGTCTTGTTCTTTTTGCCATGGTTAGACAAAAGCCCAGTTAAGTCGATCCGATACAAAGGCTGGTTACCTAAAATCATGTTGCTTTTGTTTGCAGCAATCTTTGTCATTCTAGGATA
This sequence comes from uncultured Pseudomonadales bacterium, assembly GCA_947487765.1. Lineage (GTDB taxonomy): Bacteria > Pseudomonadota > Gammaproteobacteria > Pseudomonadales > Cellvibrionaceae > CANLBN01. Next base: position 148,136 of record CANKXO010000007.1, read on the forward strand.
CCTTGGTGTTAAAGCTCCAACCGAAGGCAGAACAATGCTGGCTCAGTTGGGTACGCTTTTCTATTTTGTATTTTTCATTACGATGCCAATTTGGACCAACCCAGAAAATCCAAAAGTTAAGTCTGTTCTTAATTGGATTATTTGTGCCGTCTTAGCCTTGGGGCTTGCAAAAATATCATTCTCTTTTGTGGGTAGTGCAGATGTTCATATTCCAATCTTTGTCCGTATCTTTGGATTGGCATTGGCATTATTGACATTGTTATTGCCTGTGTTGACAGCAAAAGATTCGATATCGCCTGAGCCATCTCGCTTACAAATGAAAGGTTTGCCACGTGGGTTAGTTCTTTTAGGTTTGCTCTTCTTTGTCGTGATGACTGTTGCGCCAATTAAGGCTGTTGCAGCAGGTGGTGCGTTTGCATGTGGTTCTATTCCGTGTGATGAATTTCATGCGGATACGAAAGATAAGGCATCTTTGCAGCGTGGCGCAAAATGGTTCGCCAACTATTGTATGGGCTGCCATTCTGCAAAGTTCTCACGTTATGAACGAGTTGCAACCGATTTAGGTATTCCTAACGATGTCATGCTTGACAATCTAGTGTTCTCAGACCAAAAGATTGGTGCATTAATGAATATATCAATGGAGCCTAAAAAGTCCAAGGCTTGGTTTGGTGCAACACCTCCTGATTTAACATTGGTTGCACGTGCGCGCTCGCCAGAGTGGTTGTATACCTACTTACGTAATTTCTACAAAGATGACTCTCGCCCTTTAGGTGTGAATAACCGTGTTTTTGCTAATGTCGGTATGCCTCATGTGTTTTTAGAGCTACAGGGTTTGCGTGAGTGTGGTCCAGGGCCGTTGTTAGATAGCCATGGTAACACCGTACGTAATGACTTGGGTGAGCCTAAGGTAGATGAGCATTGTGGAGGGCTGATCGAGGGTGGTATCAAAGGTTCGATGGAAACTGAAGAGTTTGATAAAGCGGTATATGATTTGGTTAACTTTCTAGAGTATGTAGGTGACCCTACTGCAGATGATCGTCGTTATACCGGTGTCTTTGTTTTGTTATTCTTATTAGTCTTGTTGGTGTTTACTATCTTGCTAAATAGAGAGTATTGGAAAGGAATTCACTAATAATCAGACACATATGGCTGTTAAATGCGAAATGGTCAGCCAGTAACCATTAATTTTATGTTAAAATGCAGTTCGGGCAGCGTTATTGGTTAACGCTGCCCGTTTTATATTCCAACTCTTAATAAATTATCGAGGTGAATCAATGGGTGTTGTCACCAAACGCTCATCAATGACATATTTCTCAGATGGCCGTGATCATTACAGCCACCGTGTCAGAATTGTGTTGGCTGAAAAAGGGGTCACTGTTGACCTTATTGATGTAGATCCGGGTGACATTCCCGAAGAAGTGTCTGAATTGACACCTTATAATACACTTCCAGCTTTATTGGATAGAGATCTTGTGCTCTATGAATCTAAAGTAATGATGGAATACCTTGATGAGCGCTTCCCTCATCCACCTCTATTACCTGTATACCCTGTTGCTCGTGCTCAAAGCCGTCTATGGATGTATCGTATTGAGCGTGACTGGTCTCCATTAGTGGATACTATAGTTGCTGCTAAAAATAAAGAATCTGTTGCTAAGGCTGCTAAAGAGCTCAAGGATGGTTTATTAACAGTCGCGCCTATCTTTTCAGAAAAGCCATTTTTTATGAGTGAAGAATTTACTTTAGTAGATTGTTGCTTAGCTCCGGTATTGTGGAGATTGGATGAATTTGGTATTGAAATACCGTCTACCCGTCAAACCAAACCACTACTTGATTATATGCAACGCTTATTTAGCCGTGACTCGTTCTTACAAAGCTTGACTGAGTACGAAAAAGAGATGCGTGCTTAAAAAGCCGCTATAGTTAAAGGCATAGAGCAGTTTCTAACTATCTATGCCGACAATGATTAAGCAGAGGATTGGTCGAGACAACCGTTATGGCAATGACCTCAAGTCGTCCCTATCTTATAAGAGCACTTTACGACTGGATTGTTGATAACCAGTGTACGCCCTATGTTTTGGTTAATGCCTTAGCAGAAGATGTGCTTGTACCACAGGATTATGTCAATCCTGATGGACAAGTTGTGCTCAATATTTCTCCTTCTGCTGTTATGGATTTTTCATTAGATGATGTCAGTCTGACTTTTCGTGCGCGATTCAGTGGCGTTCCTACCGATATCTTTGTACCTTGCACTGCGGTGATGGGTATCTACGCTAAGGAAAATCAGCAGGGTATGATTTTTGAGCCTGAACCTGAGCCTGAAAACCCTCCTCCTAGCGGCCGAAATGTGAAGCAAGATAAAGGGCAATCTCAAAGCCGCCCTAGTCTAAAAGTCGTAAAGTAAAAGTCTAGTTCTATTTTCAGTAGAACATAATAGAATTGCTATAAAGATTATATATTCCAAAAAAATATAAAAAATAATCTTTTATTACTATAACTTATTTGTAGTTATCCTATTTGTCATTAATACTAAACTTGTTAATTTGATATAAAGCAAAGAATTAACAATCTAGACGCTCTAAAATATTAACAATAATAACTGTATAGCGAGGTCAAAAATGGCGTTTCTTGAGCATACACTGGGTATTATGTTGCACCCTGATCGTGAATGGAAAGCAATCCGTAAAGATAAGCATTCATTCCGGCAAGTTTTTTTTAGTCATGTGCCAATATTAGCGCTGATCCCAACGCTTGCTTTTCTTTACGGTGTTACACAAATTGGCTGGACTATTGGCAGTGGTGACCCGGTCAAGTTAACGATGATGAGCGCTTTGGAATTGTGTGGACTTACCTATTTTGCATTGCTTATAGGTGTTTATGTTCTTGGAGAGTTTATTAATTGGATGGCAAAAACCTATGGCGTAAAGGATTCAGAAGAGCGACGCCATTATGAAGGGACTGCTCTAGCAGTTTATATTACGACGCCTGTGTTTCTTGCTGGTATTTTTGGCGTCTATCCTGATTTGTGGCTGAATGCTGCTGCAACCCTCATTGCTGGTGCATATTCTGTGTATTTAGTCTATGAGGGTATTCCTATTTTGATGAATATCTCTAAAGACCGTGCATTTATGTACGCCAGTTCAGTAGTAACAATAGGTTTGGTTATGATGGTGATTGTACGCATAGGTTCTGTGCTGTTATGGAATCTCGGTGTAGGACCTGTTTACGTTGATTAATAATCAGCCTTGTATTTAAAAAAGCTCGGTTTATCCGGGCTTTTTTATTAATAGGGGAATAAAGATCACTTAGATTGAAAATCCACTTGACGCTTGCCTATCAAGTCTCTACCATACGCGCCTCTTCACGCACTCGTAGCTCAGCTGGATAGAGTACTCGGCTACGAACCGAGCGGTCGGAGGTTCGAATCCTCCCGAGTGCGCCATATTAAAACCCGGCCTTGACCGGGTTTTTTATGCTTGTGTGGATAAGAAGCTCCACAGGCCACGATAGCCAATAAATCCTCCGCATTGTTTGTTCTGTACTAGGCCTTATAGAGGCTCAAAGTACAAGAAATGATTCACCGGCCCTCTATTTAAACAGCTGGGAGGAATCACTATCTCTTTTGGAAGATTTAGTGGATGTCTTCGTTTTACTTTGATGATTACCTGTTTTTAAGCTCTTTTGCTTTTAACCCCTCTTTTTCGATTAATAAGTGTACATCGATCTCTGTAGTATAGACAGCTACTACTAGTTACATTAAACGATGACAGCAGTTCTATCAGCTTGTAATACTCAATCAGTTATTCAAGTCAGAGGGACGGTTTGGTCGAGTTCGATATCAAGAGAGTGGCAGTTTTTAGGATTTCTTTTTCCTTTTCAATCCGTTTTATTTTGGCTTCTAATTCTCGAATGCGGGATTTTTTTGGTGTGAGTGTACTTTTACTATTGGCACTAGATTAACACGTTCCTGTTTGAGTTGATTCCTCCAATCTCTCAGCTGAGTCAACAGGATATTGCCGATTATATTCGCTATTAAAATTATCAACGATGATATAGTGATAACCATTATGTGGATCCAATACCTGAAAGCCGCTTAATCCATGTATAATTTACTATGGAAAAACTTGACCGCTACACAGCTCTTTTGTGATCCGCTGGATACCAATAGTACGGGCTTATCCAACGGTGTTCCCAATAACTTGAATATTGATATGTGTAATTACTGGATAGCCAGCAATGCATTTTTGTCGCGACACTCGGTGTAAAAAATTAAAGGAATTTTGTTAGAAAGTGGTTTGCATGCCATGATTAGCAAAGGTGAAGGCATTAAAAAAATCTAGATTTAGCTGAAGCCATGTGTATGCAGTTTAAGCGCATTACTGAAATAGATAGTCTACCCAGTGATGAGCAAATGATTCACGAATAGTTGCCTGTGGTATCTTAGTCACCATTGCCCTGTCTAATTTTTCGCTTGTCAGAAAGTTGGAAATTCTTCCAACGTTGATACAAGAGTTAAAACAAATGAGTGGGCAATCAATTTCTATCCGTAAACAAAGTGATCAATTCCGACGTTATCGCATGAACAGTCATTTAGCGGGTAGAGTGGTGGTGATATAAAGCATTTTAATCCAATCAGGTATTAATTAAACTTGTATCTAAAATCTTGTATGGGCATTCGATGAACTTACTGGACACAAAGATCCTTAGTTGAACATGGCTTCGGTGAATTAGATTATCAAGGTCAGAAGATCCTTTGGAAGATTGCTTGTTATGACACTGAGTATGAATGTGATCACAATCTAATGACTACCACGGCATCGTACAAGTTGTGTGCGGGATAATCGAAACAGATTTAAAAAGAGCAGCCTGTGACTTTGATGCATTTTTTGGGAGGAGAGGTCTGAGAAAAACGGTAAGGGTTTTTAAATGATGAGAGTTCTATGTCATCGTCATCGTAAATAGCCATGTCTTACTGAATCAGTGAGTCTCGCCTGTTATTTTGCACGGTTAAAATGCTTTTACGATGACAGTAAGATATAAACAGCGCATATCATACATTTGTTCCAAATGATGCCAAATGCATCTTGTTAAGTGCGTTCTCCCTCTTGTTAGAATCATCAGGCATTGCCCTTGATGTTTTTAGTCGCAGGAAAAAAAGCCAAGAGCAATAATTATAGTGCTATTAGAAAGTACTGTAGAGCTCAATAAAAATACTATTTCTTTTTTTAAGTAAGGGAGTTTTCATTTTTAGCTATAAAAAAACCAGTCCGAGGAAATAAATGATAGGATAGAGGTTTTTATATCAAGTTTGTATAACATGGAAAACGAATACCATGAATTTTAAATTAATCGAAGAAAAATGTAAGAAGTTTTGGAGGGATAGAAAAACATATCGTGTTGTAGAAAATTTTGAAAAACCAAAGTTTTATTGCTTAGATATGTTTCCCTATCCATCTGGCGCAGGTCTACACGTCGGACATCCTCGCGGGTATATAGCAAGTGACGTGTTAAGCCGCTTTAAGCGTATGCAGGGTTTCAATGTGCTTCATCCTATGGGCTATGATGCATTTGGCCTTCCCGCTGAGCAATACGCCATCGAAACCGGCCAGCATCCGGAAGTCACAACTGAGAACAATATAAATCGTTTTCGTGAACAATTTGACAAAATCGGTTTTTGCTTCGATTTAAGTAGAGAATACCGTACCTGTGATCCAGAGTATTATCACTGGACGCAATGGATTTTTCTGCAGTTATTTAATTCCTGGTACGACTTAAAGCTCAATAAGTCTCGGCCCATTGATGAGTTAACTGCTATCTTGGAAAAACAAGGTAATACCTCAATCAAGGCTGTTCAAGGTGAAGAAAATCCAGAGGTAAGTGCACAAGAGTGGAAGGGTTTTTCCCGTGCAGAAAAATCAGAACTCTTAATGAATTACCGCCTCGCTTATCGGGCAGAATCCAGTGTTAACTGGTGTCCAGCACTCGGTACTGTTTTGGCAAATGATGAGATTAAAGATGGCCTTTCTGAAAGGGGAGGGCACCCTGTAACAAAAAGAAAAATGAAACAGTGGATGCTGCGCATTACCGCCTTTGCTGAGCGTCTGCAAGATAATCTCAGCCAGCTTGATTGGCCGGAAAGCCTAAAGGAAATGCAGCGTAATTGGATCGGTAAGTCTATCGGCTGTGAGATTGACTTTGCTATTGAGGCAAGCGGAAAAAGCGAAAATATTCGTGTATTCACTACTCGTCCTGACACGATCTACGGCAGCACCTTTCTTGTTCTCGCTCCAGAGCACCCATTCACAGAACAAATTACTACTGATGAGCAGCGTGCCGTTATTTCTGAATATATTCAGCTAGCTAAATCGCGCAGTGATAGAGAGCGTATGGCCGACGTAGACCGAGTAACGGGTGCATTTACAGGCAGTTATGCTAAACACCCCTTAACAGGCGAAGCAATTCCTGTGTGGACTGCTGACTATGTGCTCCCGGAATATGGCACCGGCGCTATTATGGCCGTTCCGGCTTCAGATGAGAGAGACTTTCGTTTTGCACAAAAGTTTGAATTACCGTTAATTTATGTCTTTGAAAATTCCGAAGGCATTGAGCGCCCTTATGACGTTAATAAAGGTACGTTAATTAACTCAAAAGAACTCAATGGTCTCAAGGTTGAAGAAGCCAAGGAAAGAATCTGCACAATTATTGAAGAGCGGAATAAAGGCCTGCGCAGCATTAAATATCGCCTGCGTGATGCGATCTTTGGTCGCCAACGTTACTGGGGAGAGCCTATCCCAATCTATTATGATGCTGACGAAATTCCCACGCCAGTTGATATACAAGAGTTGCCACTCGAGCTTCCGCAAATTACTAATTATCGCCCAACTGATGCAGGCGAGCCGCCTCTAGAAAGGGCAGAAAATTGGACGCATCAGGGTTATCCACTCGAGACAACCACTATGCCTGGTTGGGCTGGCTCTAGCTGGTACTTTTTACGGTATATGGATGCAAAAAATGAAAAGTGTTTTGCTGACCAGGATAAGACCTCTTACTGGAATAGTGTCGATTGCTATATTGGTGGTTCAGAGCATGCGACAGGGCATCTTTTATATTCTCGCTTTTGGAATCTTTTTCTTTACGATTTAGGCTATATCGATTTTCAGGAACCCTTTCAAAAAATTGTTTGCCAAGGCATGATCCTGGGACAATCAGCTATTATTTATCGCGATAAGAATTCAAACACGATCATTTCTGCTGATATAGCCAAAGATAGAGACGTTCAGCCACTGCATGTTGATATTAATTTTGTCGATAGAGATAACAGCGTCGATATTGAACAGCTGAGAACATGGCGTAGCAATTATAGTGATACTGAGTTTATTTTAAATGATAAACAACAGCTACTGTGTGAACGTATCACTGAGAAAATGTCAAAATCAAAATACAACGTTGTTGTTCCAGATGATATTATTGAACAATACGGTGCCGATTGTTTTCGCGTACATGAAATGTTTTTAGGCCCGATTGATCAGTCCGCCCCCTGGTCAGTGCAAACGATTGAGGGCTCCTATAAGTTTCTTAAACGCGTTTGGCGACTGTTCTACAATGATGAGCATCAATGTATTGTTTCTGATGAAAAGCCAACGGATGAAATGCTCAAAGTGACTCATCAAGCCATTAAAAAGGTTAGCGAGTTAACTGAAAGCATGTCATATAATACCGCTGTTTCGGCCTTAATGACTTGTGTGAACAGCTTCACAAAGTTAGGCGTGCACAATCGAGAGCTTCTCGCACCACTGCTACAACTTCTTCACCCCTATGCACCGTTTATCACGGAAGAACTATGGAGCGAAGTGCTCGGTAAGGAAGGCTCCATATTGGATCAGGGTTATCCAGTATGGGAAGAAAAATACATAGCTGAGCAAGAGTTCGTTTACCCTGTATCTGTCAATGGTAAACTCCGTGCCAAAATATCAATGCCCATTGATGTCGATGAGGAAACAGCTCAAGCCACTGCTCTCCAGCATGAAAATATACAAAAATGGGTGGAAGGAAAAAACCTGAGAAAAGTGATTTTTGTATCTAACAAAATCATTAACCTTGTTGTAAATTAATTTCCCTTATATTGCCAATTGCATCTAGTGTATTTTCTAGTTTTTAGGTGCAATTGGTTTTTATTGTCTTTTCGTCTTTTCTTAATAATTCATATTAAGTATTAAAATTTTTAATGTTTGCTCGTGTGTAAATTCTTTTTTCGTGTCATCTAACTCTCTAGAATTTGTCATATAAAACCTATTAAATAATATCTCATTTTTGAAAATTATTTAATGGGAATGCTAAGGATATGTTGAATTATGAAACCCCTCCACATCAAATTATAGGTTTTAATATTGATCAGGCTATAACATTGGAAATGCGTTCAAAAAGCTGGCCAAAAGGTATTATCCAACCTCTGCTGCATGCGGTACAAAAAGATGCGCAAGGGCCGCAGGTATTAAAAGCAGCTTTAGGCTTAAAAGAAAATATCAGTGTGGGTGACAAAATATTAATTACCTGCATTGCTGCACAAACACCTTGGGTTCCAAATAGCGAAACCGATGGGCCTGCGGGGGGCGCAGTGCTCGCACGGGTCATTAGTAAGGGGTTAGGTGGATGCCCACATTTTGTTATTAACGAAAAGCATCAACAACCCACGATTAGTGCTTGTCGTGCTTTAGGTATTCCTGTTCTCAGTGAGCAAGATAAAACGCGCCCCGGCTCGGCAGTCATGCTTGATTTTCCTATTAATTACGAACAAGCAGAAGCGCGTGCTTTGGAAGTGTTACATAAATACCAGCCAAAGGCAGTCATTGCGATAGAAACCATGTCTCCTAACCCCAAGGGGATTGTTCACTCTGCATCTGGCGCTGCCATTGCCAACGAAGAAATAGAAGGGGCCTATTTTCATGTTGCTAAGCAAGCGTCGAAACAGGGCATTTATACACTTGGCATAGGTGATGCCGGAAATGAATTTGGTATGGGACGAATTTATTCTGCTGTTCGAGAATTTCATCCTGCAGGGGCAGAATGCCGTTGCGAATGTAAAACAGGTATAGCGACAGACTTATCTGCCGATGCTCTTATCGTAGCGGGATGCTCTAATTGGGGCGCTTATGGTGTGGCTGTCATGCTGGCTTACCTACTTGAAAAGCCTGAATTATTTCATACGGCAGTTGAAGAAGAGCATATGCTTCGGCAGATGGCAATTGCTGGTGCCAACGATGCCTTTACAGGAGAATCACAAGCCAGTGTTGACAATATTCATCTTGAAGCCCACATTGGGCTGAATTATTTGTTAACAGAAATTGTAAAAAACGGACTGTCTGAATAACTTGTACAGTTTCATTTTCCTCATATATGAAAATGGTCACCCTGTAAAAACAGAGGTGACCAAAATGGTGATTATGAGATTTGCTGTTCTATCGTATATTCCCTTGATACTGTTTCACTTGTATTTTCTTCCACTTCTTCCCGTTTCCGATCAAAGGCGATAAGCAAAGTCGGTAGAAATAATAAATCGATAACCAAGGCAATAAAAATAATAATCGCAGTGAGCATTCCCATATTACCGTTGGATGTAAAGCTTGATTGCGCTAATACCATAAAGCCACATATGAGAACTATCGTTGTAATTGACATTGCACGTCCAACATTCGAAAAAGCAAAGCGTACTGCATCAATGGCACTTTTTCCCAGGTTTCGGCAATATTGATATTTGCTTAAGAAGTGAACTGTATCGTCAACTACAATCCCTAGGCACATACTGGTGACAACAGAAAGCCCCAAATTGATCTGAGCTGAATATAAAGCCCAAAAGCCAAAGCCCATTGCAACCGGAGCCAAGTTGGGTAATAGACTGACCATGCCCAATTTAAAGGAGCGTAGCGCAAAAATTAGTAGTATTGATATCAGTATCATCGCAGCAAACGAACCAATTAACATATTTTTCATATTTCGCTCACCAATATGCGCAAACATGACTGAGGGGCTTGCAATCGTAATTTTGTATTCTGGAGCGTTTTGTTTAAACCAGCTTAGTGAGCGATTTTCCATTTCGATAATTTCTTTTGAGCCAAGGTTATCAATCGCTACCACTAGCCTCAAACTCTTTTTGTCAAAGGCAATCTGATTGTTCAAATCAGCACCGTAAGGCAGTGACATTTCATATAAGAGTAAGTACTGGGCAGATAGATTTGAATCTATTGGCAACTTGTAATGCTCAGCACTACCTGTATTCATATCTCTATTTAAACGCTTAACTGTGTCGCTAAAAGTATACACATGATCGACAACTTCCTGATCGCGTAACCAGCTTGTAAAGTCTTTGACCACTGACAGGAAGGTGGGAGCGCTGATAGAGACGCCCTCTGGAGCATGCAAGACGAACTCGAGCGAGTTAACACCGACTAAGTGCTCGTCCATAAAGTCAGAGGCCTGCCGAAATGCAACCTCTTTACCAAAATATTCTGTCGGAACATCATTAATCTTATTTAATGCGATTAACGATGATGTTGCGAGTACAACAATTGCCAAGCTAGGCAAAATTATTTTTCTTTTTTCGATCACCCATTCGCCGAGCCTATCAATCCATGCCGTTTTTTCGTCTGTTCGTACTTTTACACGAATTGGCAGAATCGAAAGCAATATTGGCAAAATAGATACTGAACATAAAAATGCGAGTAATACACCTATCGCTACCATATTACCTAAATCTCTAATAGGGGGAACCTCCGAGAAATTAAATGATAGAAACCCAATTGCAGTTGTTAAACTTGTCACCAATAGTGGAGAAATATTCAATTTAAGAGAATGCAAAATGGCTTCTCGTTTTTCCATGCCACCTCTCATCGCTAAAAATACAGAAGTAATCACATGGACACAGTCTGATATCGCAAGGATCATCACAATGATCGGTACATTTGAGGTTGCCATCGACATATACATGCCTAACCAACCCGACGCTCCTAATGTTGTAACGATCGATAATATAATGACAAACAAGGTTGCGATCGTTGCAAAAATGGAACGAAATAAGAGTGTGAGCATTACCAAAAATACCAGAAACATTATCGGAATCAGCGATCCCATATCCTGTTGTGAATGCTCTACAAACGCATGAGTCATCGTTACCATGCCACCTAAATGGAATTGTATATTTGGATGATCCGCTTCATATTCACTGACCATTTTTCTAACGTGAGAAATAATTTTCAGTACTTCTGCAGATTGGTCAAATTTCTCTGGCATTTGCACCGTAATATTAAGCATCGAGGCCCGCCCATCCTGGGAGATAATTCGATTCCGCAAGGCCGGCTCATTTAGGGCAATGTCTTTTATTTTATCTATTTGACCTTGACCCAGCTGAAGTACACTGGCTTCTTCCACTAAATCATTGATCGTTAAGTTGTCGCCATCTACCTCCGTGTGTAGATGGTTCGACAGGGACTCGACGCGAACGGTATAGGGAATTTTCCAGGCCTGCTCAGTTATTTCAGTTATCGCGCTAAGATTTTCATGGGTAAAAATATCTCCATTCTTCGGTGCCACTACAATCGTAATGTTGTCGTTTTTTCCAAAAATAGATTGCAACTCCTCAAAAGCTTGCATTTGCGGATTATCCGGTGCAAAAAATATTTTGTAGTCACCTCGGAAATAAATGTTTTGTATTCCAAAAGTAATAAGAAAAAGAATGGCTAATACACCAGGCATGCTTAACCATGGCCTATTAACCACAATTGAAAAGTAGTTTTTCACACTTTTTTCCTCGTTTTATGAGTTGAATTATGCAGCAGGAATGCCGCGAAAGGACATGCAGTCAATGATCGAATCGTTGTCAGAACAACGGTCAATTAAAATATCCGCCGGAAATTGCCTGTTATGAACAGCATCACAAAGATATTCCAGCTCTCTTATATCTCTTTTGTTATTGTCTATTCTGGCCAAGCCGTTGCTGGCGATACTTAACAATGCCGACATGACCTCTGGAAATGCGCTGCCGTCATGTGTCTTTGCTCCCATGCCTTTACTATAGGCCAGCCGGTATAGAGATTCTGTGCACGATTTGTCGTAGCTCTGTAACACACCAAGAGCTTCCCCTAGTGCGACATCGTTGTATAAAAGGCCTTTCCAAAAAGCTACCAGGCCACTGGCAAACTTCGGATGGCATGTATCAGCTGAACGAACTTCTACCACATTTTTTAATCGGGCTTCTGGAAATAGCGTTCCCAAATGGACTACCCAATCATTCAGCTCTGGCTCATGATAGAGGTAACCATTTTTTAAAAACTCAGCAAAAGAGAGTTTTTCGATTGAAACCAATTCACCTTGACGCAAGATAAACAAAATCCGCTTATTCATTGCCCATTCCGTATAGTATTCAAAGGTATTGTCTACAAAATCCCTCTCGAAGATAAATTCTGGGATACCACAACGATCAGGAACAAATTTTGACCATGTAAGCATTCGGAAACTTTTTACATTGCCGACAACACCGTTATAAATTGGTGAATTTGAAAAAAGTGCGACAATAAAAGGTTGACACTTAGACGCTAAAAGTAATGATTTGCCTGCGTGTTTTTGGCTGTGATAATCTAGCGACACTTGGATCGATGCGGTCATCTTTTGCTCATTGGACAGCGCACTGAGTTTTTCCAGATGTGGCATTAAAGTAATATAGCGAGAGCGTGGAATAGTCTCGACAAGTTTTGCAGAACCAAAAGGGCGATAGCCAGTGGGCAATATAGCAATGCCTAAGCGTTCACAAATAGGGTAGAGTTCCAATAAAAAGCACTCTAGTTGACGAGAGGTTTCGTAAGCTGACAGGGTAGGAGAGGTCGAAAACTCTAACTGACCACCAGGCTCCAGGGAAATTGATGTGTTATTCCGTTCAAGTCCCATGATACAACCGGAATCCATGATCATCTTATAGCCATAAGTTGCCAGTTCTGATAAAACTGAGGATAAGCTCCGCTCACCAAAATAGGGAACAAAGAGCGTCGTCAGTTTGTCGACAAGAATTAATTCATACTCCAATCCAAGCATCTTTTTATTATTGGGTGATACCTTGTTGTGGAAATACTGTTTACAGTCTTCTTTAGAACAAAGTACTAAATTTTCCGCTTTAATATGATCCTTTGCCACGTGACTGACCTCATGTTAGGCTAGAAAAATTTCCAGCTCTTCTATAGCCTGAAAAAAACGATCTATATCACTGCGATTGTTATAAACATGCAGTGAAACACGAATGCCACCATCAATCATCTTGCGCCGGTAGAGAGGTTGGTTGCATTGAAAACCGGTGCTGACAGCAATTTTGTATCTATCCGATAAAATTCGAGAAATATAATTAATATCGATTTTCCCTGTAGGTCGAAAAGTAAAAACAGGAATTCTCTTTAGCGCCAAAGGGAAGGGGTAAATGATGTTTCGATCGGAATTTTTGTGGTTAATAAAGTAATCCGCCATAGCCTGATTATGCTTGTGAATAAAATCAATGCCTATATTGGCGATATAATCTAGGGCCACTCCAAAACCGATGACACCCTCAATATTCGGTGTTCCGGCTTCAAATTTTGCAGGGCCAGAGTGATAGCTAACAGCATCTGATGTCACCATATTGACCATCCCACCACCATATCGGGAAAACCCCAGTAGATCCTGTTTATCCCTTTTCATATAGAGCACACCAACACCAGAGGGGCCCATCATTTTGTGCGCAGAAAAAGCATAAAAATCGCAGTCGATCGCTTTAACGTCCACCAGAAAATGCCCCATTGCCTGAGCACCATCGATAAGAGACATTGCCCCATACTGTTGGGCCAATCGGCAAATTTCTTCAACTGGCTGAATATTTCCCGTCACATTGGAAGCGTGTGTTACGGAAACCAACTTGGTTGGTGTTTTTAATAATTCTTCCAAATGGTCTAAGTCGACCGTTCCTGATTCGAGGGTGCGCACCGTTTTGACCTTTGCCCTATTGAGCCATGGTAAAAGATTAGAATGGTGCTCTAATTCGGAGACAATAACCTGATCACTTTCAGTAAGGCTGATAGAGTTCGCAACTGTATTGATGGAATCTGTACAATTAAAGCTAAAGGCAACCTCGTCAACGTAACAATTGAGTATTAATGCGACTTTAGTTCTAACCTCTTCAAACTCTGAGGTTATATATTCTGCTATTCGATGATTAGAGCGCCCAACATTGCTGCAATGCTGACTGTGAACATCACTGATTGCTCTGGCTACGTGTACTGGTTTTAGAGAAGTAGAACTGCTATCCAAATAAATAGCCTGCCCACTCTCCAGCATAGAGAAATCAGCTCTTATCTGTGCTTGTATATCTACCTGAGAAACCTCTTCTTCAAGGGTGTCCATATTAATGTCCTCTATTCTTAAGGTTATTGCCTGAGATCAAACGGTATTTCCCGGAGCCTTCATTTCGCAGAGAATTTGTTTTAACTAAATCGATATTAGGTACACTTGGAAACCACTCTCTTAAAAAAGAAAAGTTTTTTTCAGAAGAAAAAGAAGATGGATTGCTCTCCAAGAAGATAAAACGAAATACGACTCTGTCTAGATTTATTTCTAATTGGTATTGCCAGGGGACAATATTACATTGTTGGATTTTTTCATCTAACATGCCGACAGTGACTAATTCACCTTTATCCGTATAAAAAGCATCATTAATGCGGCCGTGGAGTTTGCTAATTTTAAGTGGTTCATACTCCATGAATTTAATTTTTTTCTCTCTTCTATAGAACTTTTGATCCTCCTCAGCTATTTCCACGATGTCTTTCGTGCGATAGCGGAGAAAAGGCATGAATTCATTTTTCCATGAGGTGACGACCAGTTCATATAGTCGCCGTCCTTCATCAAGGGGTACGAGTTCAACAATACTGCGTTCGGGACAGCGGTAAAATGTTTCACTTTCATTCTGTATGAAAAGAACACCTAACTCGGTTGATCCGTACAGGCTGAGGACAGGGCAATAAAAAAATTTACGAATATAATCTCTGTGCTCCTGTGTGAGAAACTCATAAGAGCATGTAATGAATTTTGGTTGGAACAACTCGTCTTCCACTCCAAAGTCTTGACGCTTCTTAAGATAAATAGCCAGGTATACTGGATCAACTTCTAGCAACTCTGCTGCGTACGCCCTCATCTCCTTGCCAATTTTAATGACATCCTCCTTAGTCCAGAGGTAGGGGTCAGGCTGAGCGTTGAGATACAAGGTATTGCCGATAATTCTTTCCTCGTATCCAGGATTATCCATAAAACATGTGTTGGCTGAACACACGGCGGTGCTAAGACACGTCTTTTTGTTGTCATGCATTGAATATCCAACCATAGTTGGACAGTATTTGTAGCCACGCTGGAACTCGTCTTTCCACCAGTCTGCCGGGCGTATTAACATTAATTTTTCTGAAGAGGTTCCCGAAGTTGAGGCATACTCTATATCACCGTCGTTTATTGCCTGTTTAACACGGTCGGTCATATAGTTATGAGGAAATCTGTCTACAATCTCTTTTTTTTCCAGCATAGGGATGGCACTGTGGTAACTATCACTATTAAAGTAGTGCTCAAGATACTGATTCAGCGATTGATAAATTGGTATATTGCTAAATGTGCTTTTCATCTTTTTATGCCTGTTAATTTATTGCAGCCCTGAAAGCTTTCCATACAGCATTATTTTCAGAGGAGTTTTTTATGGATTTTTCAATGTGTCCCTGAACACCAACGACAAAACAATCCGGCTCATCAATCTCTATTGCTTCCACAACGCCATCAGCGCTGTGTGCACTGGCCATGATATTCTTGCCTAGTTTATCAATACACTGGTGATGAACACTTGAGACAAAAATACTTTCTTTACCCATAATGGAATAAAACTTTGAATCTTTAACGACTTCCACCTCGTGATGGTTTACCCATCCATCGACGTCCAGCCCATGATCGAGTAGATCGCTTTCCAGCTCTTGTTTAAGTGTTCCACCTTCAGCCACATTAATAAGCTGCATGCCTCTACATATCCCCAATATAGGAATTCCTTTTTTTCGTGCAGAAAGATAAAGTCCTTTTTCGATTTTATCTCTCTGCTCATCGGGTTTAAGTAAAATCGGTCTATTATATGGTTCGCCTATACTAGAAATTGCCTGGCTGTAATTTATTTCGTTTTCCTGGCCATAGAGTTCAGACGAAATGTCTTGTCCACCTGTGAGTAACAGGCCATCTGCTATAGATATAATTTTATTGCAGTCTTTTACTGCGATACCATTAGGGATAATGATGCTAATGCAATCCAAATTCGAAAGTATGTTTATTACTGCATTATTACTATAGCTAATATGCTGCCCTGATGAATGATTAAGGGCTATTTTTTGTCGAGAGCTTGAGATTGCAACAATAGGTTTCACGCAAGCATTCCTTCTTTTTGATGGTCAACTTGGCTTTCCAAGCGGGTAAAAATATAATTCACTATTGCTGCGACTTTTTTATTATCGTAGCAATATTCAGGGTGAGGTTCAGTGTATGGCATCTTCGTCTCAGCTTTCATCGCTGATTCAACGAAAATTCCCAGTAAAGGATTAACTTCCAGTACATAAATTTCTCCATCGTCAGTCGATTCGACCATGTCGACGATCGTACTGTTTATTCCCAAAGCTTGAGCAGATTTTTTTGCCACTTCCTCTTCTCTTCCCATAATTCGGGGCATCATTTGCCCACCTGAAGAAATATTCGTTTTAAAACTGTGATTTTTATAACGACTATAGCCACCTAATACATCGTTATTAAAAATCTCAACGCGACAATCGGATTTGCCAAAGTTTATAAACTGTTCTAGGTAGTAGCTGTCAATGTGACTCTTAGTTGCAAGAAAAAAATCCCAAAAATGTTCAGGATCAGAAAACTGAACAACACCGGTAGCGCCATGCCCAAAACGGGATTTGTATACAACCTTACCCCATTGTTCAAATATGTCTTCAATGAGATTTATTGGCGTATTCTTTCCTATTAATGCTGCTTTTGGTACTTTTACGCCTGCCTGGCGTAATAGCATATTGGCCCTGAACTTGTCACGGCATCGGAAAAAACCTTCGGTTTCATTGACAATCTTAACGCCACTGGCCTCAATTGCTTTTAATATATCTAATTGATAATCACTTTGCTCATCCGCATTCATATGGTAAAGAAGGTCAAAGCTCGATAAGTTTTTGCCACAGCGACTGTAAACTTGACCATCAATAACGTAGCAATCTCTCATATCAAAGTCGGTAAAAACATCACACCCTGTTGCTTCTAGCTTCTCGCATATCTGGGCGCGAGGGATGTGTCCGTTGTCGTTGGTATACATCCAAATGGCAATTTTTTTGGTATTTCCTTTCATATGCGTTCAACCAAATATAGAGATTCAAAGAAAAGGCTTAGTGCCTGGGTCCTTTCACACTCATTGAAAAGACCCAGCTACAACCCATTTACTTACTTAATAACGTCCAATAGTTTGCTGTACGACTCACGTTGCGTCATTTTGTGCCACCAACGTCGAACATTTTCATGTTCAAATACAACACTTTCACATTGAGCTTTGAGGAGATAATCCGTGTACTGGACAAAACTAATATCTGCCAAGGAGACTTCATCACCCGCAAGGTATTCCGATTTTTCAAGCTCATCGTGCATAGTTTTATAGATAACCTTAAGTACTTCACATGCTTCTTTGACCGCTGCTTCATTAGTTTCACCACCGAACATCGGCAGAAAGATTTTATTAAGTACTACGGTATAAGCTTGTGGGGTAAAATAGCTGCTATCTATACTCATCCACTTGTCCATGCGAAGTTTCAGTTCATCGCTTTCTGGTGTTAATTTGATTCCGTCCAATTTATTATCAAGATAACGATTGATGGCCTGCGCTTCATATACCGTCTGATGTTCAGTTTCCAAAACGGGAATCTTTCCGAATGGGTTTCTTTTAAGGTGTTCTTCTGTTTTATTTTCACCTTTTGCCAAATCAATATTGACGAACTCTACAGGTGTTTTCTTTTCAGTTAACACCATTAGCACCGAACGAGTGCAAGCGCTTTGTTCATTACCATAAATTTTCATAATATTATCTCCGAGTTGAATTACATGCCCATTTGGGCGCCCATATCTAAAGTGTTGCCAAAAGTCCAACCTTTACTGATTTTTCCATTTTCGTCGAAGTAAGCAATATCCATATTGTCAACGTTAACAACATTGTTCGATGCAGGAATACCTTTGAGAGGCCCTTTATGCGTTGCAGTAAAAATTCCTTGATGAATAACGTACCCATCAATCGCCCACATATTTTGCATATTGATTTTTGCATCTGGAAACGCTTCAGACAGCATCGCAAAGTCTGAGGCTGAATGTTCTTTGCCTACAGCTAAGCCTGGGACCATCTGGTCATCCCACTCAACGTCGTCTGTCATATAGTCCAGCCAGGGTTCTAAATTTTTGTCTACTAATAATTGGTTGTAGCGACGAAGGTGGTGTTTGTTTTCAACGCCTTTGTTGTCACTTGAACCTACGATAAGCTCGTAGGACTCTGGAATTTCCGGGACGGGTCGGCCATTGTCTTCGACAACACCCAATTGAATTAACAAGGTATAAGGGTCAGCATAAGTGTGCTCACGGCAAATTTTATTGTCAGCATCAAACCACATAATAGTCGCTGCTACGAGTCCAACATCTTTATCTGATGCAGGCACATCCATAAAGTCTTTGGTGTGCTTTGCCTTCCAAGCCCATACGCACACAAGGACGTTGTCCTTTTTGAAAATCATTTTGTCGCCTATTTGTGCTTCGGTAAATGTCTCGAGCCAGTTTTTATAGTGCTCTCTGACTTCACTTTCACCTATTGCATCCTTTTCTCCCGGTGCTTTTCTTATTGCACCAGAAGAGTAAAGGTTTGCAAGTGCATCAATATTCCCCTTATTAATGCATGAGATATAGTTTTCTCTTTGTTTTTCAATGTTCATAATATTTCCGCTATTAGTGTTGAGTTAATTTAAATCTTAGTGTGTGGTTTAATGACGAACCCAGGTTAAAGTTTGAATTGAAAGAGTACTTCTGGCATACCACTGTCACTAGATTCATTGAAATCAATGCCAAATATTTCTTTATTAATATCTTTAATAAAGCTGTCAAATGGATGATCCGATGCTGCCAGCTTGCCAAAAGCACTGCTCAGATTTTCTGCAGCCAGATAACATATGCAGAGATCTATATCCCCAAAGGGCTGCAAATACCAATTTTCTTCAATGGTATCGAGGCGTCTTAAAAAGTCTTTAAACTCCTCTTTTTTTTCGTTTCTAAACGTCTCGGCCAGTTCTTTTAGTGCCTCTGTTTTACTTGGAAGTACAGGAAAGGCAAATGCAATAGTCTCCATATATAGTCCTCACGCTCGCTTGGTTTTCTTGGTAACTTGTAATTCAATACCCGGTACCGAGGTCATAAACAATTTTGCTTTTGTATTCGGTGCTGTTTTCTCAGTTGCTTGAAGGTGATAGCGTTGCCCAATTCTCGCTAGAATTGTTTGCCCTTCAGCTTCAGCAAGGTGCACTCCGATACACTTTCTGGCGCCAGCGCCAAAAGGCATATAGGCGAATTTATGAATATCTTTGAATCGTTCGGGTAGAAATCTATCGGGATCAAAACGAAACGGCTCATCCCAATAGTCGGAAATACGATGTAGTCCCCATTGCGCTACAATAAAATCAGCCCCCTTCGGAAAAACATAGTTCTTATAGCGATAATTGTGAGTAACTACCCGGCTCATCGCCCATGATGAGGGGTACAAGCGCAGCGACTCTTTAAATATACGTGCTGTTAAGTCCAGTGATTTCAATTCTTCCATGCTTGGATGTTTTTTACCGCTCAGTAGATTGTCTACTTCCTGAGAAAACTGCTTTTCGACTTCCGGGTTTTTCGCCAGCAAATAGAGTGCAAAAGCAACGCCATTTGCAGTTGTCTCATGTCCTGCCAAGAACAAATTCATAATTTCGTGACGGAGCTGCGTATCACTCATGCCTTCGTTAGTATCTTCATAGATAGCCGACATATACATAGCTAATAGATCATTTTTGCCTTCATTACCGTTTTCCCTTCGATGAGCAATAATCTCGTAAATAACAGCATCTATTGAAGCCTTGGCCTCTTCGTAGGCCTTTGTTTGTGACTCTGTAATCAAGTGAGGTGCCCACAAATTATTTATCGAGTGTTCCTGTAAAATTTCCAAGGCTGATGTGACATCATTGGAGAACTTAATAATGTCAGTTGAAAACAGGCATTTGATGACGATTCTAAGCGTGAGTCGTTTCATTTCTGTTGTAATGTTAATAATTGACGTATCGTTCTTATCCCACTCGTCAAACATTTCATCAAGGCACTCGTGAAATATTTCAAAAAACTGACTGACACTTTTTTTCGAAAATGAAGGGTTGGCGAGTTTTCGTTGGCGTTTCCACTCGTGTCCAATAAGCGTCGATAAACCGTTGCCAATAGCCGGACTTATCTTATCCATGGTTTCCTGGCTTTTAGAAAAGTATTTTTCGTTATGAATCAACATTTCTTCTAAAAAGTCAGCATCGACAACGATAT
Source organism: uncultured Pseudomonadales bacterium (assembly GCA_947487765.1). GTDB lineage: Bacteria > Pseudomonadota > Gammaproteobacteria > Pseudomonadales > Cellvibrionaceae > CANLBN01. The sequence continues at coordinate 168,788 of CANKXO010000007.1, forward strand.
AGCTGTTGGTGCTCTTCAAGTAAACAATTTTTCCATATTTCTCAATGGCTTTCATTGTAAGATCTAATGGGTCGCGAACAATTTCCATCGGATCGTTAAATAGCGGGGTGTCGTCAAGCATTCCGGGGACAGGTATTGGATCGCCCTGATACTTTTCAGACATGATCACAGTCTGATCTTCTTTTTCCTCATTTTCTATTCTTTCTTCAACAACATTTGACATTGTTTTTCCTCTTAATTTTTAATATTACTTAAGACAGCGGGTCTTTGGTTGACGGCAAAAAAATTGACTGACCAAGATATATCAACGTTTTTTATACAGTGCCACCATCCTGCTGGAAGGTAGAGCATGTCGCCTGGTGACAATTCGACGTGAATTCCCTTAGCTTTTGAAAAATTTGGGTGACGTTTGAGGTCCGGGGAAAACAAGTTGACGGAGCTTGGTTCATAAAATGGATTTCCGCCAAAAACGACTGGGTAAAGATATTCCGATTCGCTAGGTGAAAATATATATACTGTTTTAGTTCCCTTTAGTTGATACAAAAAATTGTCTACTAAATCTCTATGTAAGCCTAATCCTGTATTTTGGGGGCCAATCCACCAACGAGGAATATTAAAAGCGGAACGGTCAAAATAGGGCGGATACTCGAAGTGATCGTAGAGTGCTTCAGGTACAGAGTTGGCTGCCATGTAAGAGAGGTTTACTGCTTTTCCATTCAAAAGTGATGTCACATATTGTCTTAGCGTAGACGTTCTATATTCCGCTGATTCACCCTCGTCAGGCTTGTGCTCTCCCATTAATAAATTTACCTCATGGTCTTTATTGATTTTATTAAGAATCTCCTGCTCATCCATTTGATAAAGTCCCCACTGAGTACACGCACTTTTTTTTAGTAAGCAGGGCGAGCCTGTTTTAATAAAGCGCTCGACTTCTTCATTGCTATAGGTTATGGGGCAGGAAGGTACATCGTCGGCCTTAGGGCTGAATTTTTCCAGTAAAGTTTTAATATCTTCGTCAATGGTGCCTTTGTTAAAAATCACGTTAAGAAATCGTTGTACATGACTTTTGTTTTCATCTTTTTCAGAGAGGTTATTAAATCCAACTTCTAATTTACCGCTGTTGATAGCGCCTAATGGATCAATTTTCTTATTGACCAGCGCATCGAGATCACTTTCATCAATATATAACTGATAATCTGGTGTCAGGCTTGGTAGAGATAATTGCCATGAGCATTCATCCTCTAGCTCAATATCAAAAAGCCAGCTTTTACTTTTATTTCTCCATTGATACGTACCGCTATATCTATCACGTTCATGATTTTTGATATTGGCAGACAATTTGGAAAACTTTTCGATTATTTCGCTTAACATGTTGCGTTTTTCCAGGTATTTATTCGTTAGTAATTAAATAGCAGCTCTTTATAGCTTTTTTCTATTTTTATATTGCTTACATAAATAAGGTAGTCAAGGTAGACGAAGCGAATTCCTGTATTTGACTCCCCTGACAGCAAGTCTTTTTTCATGTCGCTTATTGATTCATATTTTTCATAGATTTTTTTGGAAAAAATGTACTCACTTACCGCTATTTCCGTATTGTTAAATAGTTGCTCACCTATCTTGTTGATTATCTCTTTAAGCTCGTGGGCTGCAGTTGCAAAGGTTTGGTTAAGCTCTCTGCGAATATATTCTTCAATAGCCGGCTTTTCCTCTTTCCTGATATTGTCTAATAACTCCTCGAAATTACAGCTTTCTGTTTTTGATAATTTTCCATAAGGCTCTAGGCCCCTTTTATCACTGAATTGATAAATAGTTCTTGCTATAATTTTATTTATACATTCATATTTTTTTCTCTGCTGCAAAAAATCGCAAAAATTCCATTTTTTTGTGTGCGCCTTTGACATAAAGGTGCTAGTAACATATTCAAAAAAATCTAGAATTTTCTCCCGTGAACCAAGCTTTTCTACTAAAAAGTCAGGGAAATAGAATGTTGGCAATAGGGTGTCCGTCGCTGCAATACCTGTAGCGTCGATTGATACGGTGCCCTTTCGTTCTACAAAGTTTTTTGTTCTTCCTATAGCAAAAACTCTGGAGCTGGGAATCACGTACCCCTCATCATAGAATCCAGTTAGCCCCTCTTTATTTATCTCTTCAAGGGTGTTGGCGACTGTTTTTTCATTGGCATGAGCATTTCCAAAGAAGAAGGATATCAGCCCCGAGTATTCCGAAGGGGTGCTTGCAGTGAATTTGATCTTCTCATCTATTCCCTTATGTTTTTCGAGATCCTTATTTTCTCTCAACAACACCATACTCTTTAGAAAGCTAAGGGCCTGCTTCTTTTTATACGGTACTCTTGCTTTCCTTAAGTTTTCTTCATCAAGAGACAATATATCGTTCATAGCGCCTGAGTACCCGGCTCTTTGTAAAAGAGCAAGCTCATCATATTCGAGTGTCGGTAGGCTATAGCCTGACCATCGTATTTTTTTTCCTTTATGTTTCTCGCTTAAGCGCACTACCTTTTCGGCGAGTTCTAGAATAAATTGGGTTCCGCCAATGTTTATTTCCGAACAAATAAACCAGAAGTCCTTTAGGTCCTTCCTCAAGAGAAAATCCAATTCTGAAATAACAACCTCTTGATCTCTGTGGTTAATTCGCTTTCCTTTAACGTCAGGCTCGGTGCAAAAGTAGCACTGAAACGGACATCCTCTAGATATTTCCACGGCGATTGTCGGTGGATTATTCGCTTTTAGCATATCGCCATAAAAAATTTTTAATTCATCGACTAGCTGATCGTTGTACTCCATATTATCCGAGGGTTTGTAAAACTCTTGTGCATTAAAAATATAGTCGCCGCCATTATGGTGGACCAGCCCTGGGATGCTTGATAGATTTTTTCCATTGAGGGTATCTTCAAAATTAGCAAAGAAACCATCAGGGCAGCCTTGAACACCCAGGTCAATTTCTAAGTGGTTGGCAACCTTTTTTGCATGTGTAGTGAACCCAAAGCCACCCATTATGATCGGCACATTGGTATATTTTCTAATTAGGCCAATCAGCTTTTTGCTGTCTTCAATGGGATAATAAGTTCTAAAGAACTCACTCTTAGTGGCCCCTTTAGTTAGGTAATCCGAGAGGTCAATAGAGTCCCCTTGACGTAAATGAATTCCAATTGCTCTAGGCCTATTCGATTTAATCAGTTCGCGTATTTTTTCAACCCAGTTCCCCACGCGCAGCATATCAACGCGTTGTATATTGAGGCCAAATCGGCGTGCAACCTCGCTCACCTGAACAAAGGCGTATGGAAAAATAGGCCGCCAGGGCAGGTTAGAGCAATTGAGTAATAGCATGTCGATTTGATTGCTCATTTTATAACTCTCTTACTTTAATGAGTTCGTCGACTCGATCGCGTGTTTTGGATTTATTGAAAAACATAGGAAGTAGCATTACTGCTTTATTTGAGTTGCAGCCCTCGCAGATTTTCATGTTGCCAACCTGCTTAACGCGATTCTTTACAACACTTTTTAAATCATCTGTATCAATGTGACCGATATTCGATGTGTGGCCAAAATCCTGAAAACAGCCGAGTATTTCTCCTTTGAAGCTAATGCTCAAGCTGCCATCACCAATAGCGCAAAAGTTTTTATTTTGAAGTCGGCCCAGCATAGCATTGACAAAAAATCCTACTTTCCCCATGCCAGTTTTATATTCGCTTTCAGAAACATTTAGGTCAAGATCGCTGACTAATTGTGATCTTCTGCGTGACTCAAGTTCAGCTTCTACGCCGCCTCCACGATTCCATAAAGGGAATAAGTAAATGTTCTTGAAGCCTAGTTTTCTTAGATGGGCGACAGTGTCAGGTAAAGTATCGTAAATCACCGGCCCGCCGGTGAGGTGGACAATGACCTTTTCGGCTGCAGCTTCCGCTAATGCAGCGATATTGCGCCAGATCTTTACGAAATCGAGGCCAATATGAACCTTATCGAATACTTCCTTTTTAATTGAGCTTACTGATAAGCGAATAACATCGACATCATTAACGCAGGCATCTATATTCTTATTATTAAAGGTCACGGCTGTTGTGGTCACATCTGTGAGTACGCCAGGACGCTTCATGATTTTCAATAGTTCATTAAATTCAGGGTGTATCGTTGGTTCACCTCTGCCTGCTAGATCTAACTCCCAAACATAAGAAGGATCAATTTGATTTACGATTTTTTCCATAGTTTCGAGTGAAATAAAACCGTAGTCATTAATGGCGGATCTTGGACACATGCTACAAGACGCAGGGCACGAGGGCGTGGCTTCTACGTTTACAAGTATTTTTTTTAGCATAATACTTATCCATACTAGTTAAATATTTGTTAATTAGGGGCTAGCAAGACTAACCCCGAAAGATTAATACTATAAAAATCACTTTTTAAATTTAAATGCCTATTACTACGGAGATTTATTTTTCTGACCAGACGTTATAGTTGTAATCCAAAAGTGCGAGTATTGCGCTTCGCTTTAGGCGATATGCTTCACTTCGGTTTACCACTTTGGCTCTACGTAGTTGTTTCAGTGATTTTTTAACACAGCGATAGTATTGGGTATAATTTTCTAACCCCTGTTCGTAGCTACATGGAATTTCTGGTAGGTTGATACGATCGCCGCTTTTAACACCGTAAAGCTTGTTTTTTACGCCGCCAGGCCATAGCACATCAACAACGCCGAAATCTGCGTCGGCCATACCGAAGTGAGAAGTAAAACTGTTATGCGACGCGTAGCTACTTCCCGCGGTAATTGGCTGAATAACACGAGCTTTTCCTTTTGGTGTAAATCCAACAACTGCCCCTACGGCGCTTCTGTTTACGCTACCTTGCGTGGTAATTCCTTTCGTTCCAATGGCGTTAATGGAGACATGCCCGGCTGTATCATTGCCGCTGTTAATCTCGACAACAAGAGAACCGTTGCTAAAGTCGTGACCAGTCCATTCGAAATTGCCTTCTTCGTTCATGGTAAAGTTTTCGAAATATACCGCGAGATGATCTATATCTGCTCCATGCTGGAAATAGGGCGTTGATGCAATGTCATGGTCAATATCGATGTTAGATACTGAAACTAAGTCGATAAAACCATCATTGTTTAGGTCGCCAGCGGCAAATCCTTGAACCGTTCTTCTAGCGTGGTCAACAGATCCGCTTAGCGCAGCGGTATCATAAATAAAGTTGCCCAGCCCATCGTTTTTCAAAACTAAACCCGGATTCGAACCTTCGATAAATGGGCCTGCATCCAATCCACCGTGATAGAAAATATCAAGGTCAGCATCATTATCATAATCAGCGAATAGCGCGCCCCAGCCAAAAGAGGTAGCAATCAGGTTGCTTACACCAGCGTCAACGAAGGTTTTGTCTCGCTGCCCTAGGAACCAGCGAGAAGCAAAGGGTCCGGGTTCACTAGGAAAGAAATTCGTCGGCATATAATCACCGATGTTCGAGGCGAAAAAGTCCATATAACCATCGGCATTAAGGTCGCCGAATGCAAATCCCATCCACAAGCCAGAAATAGCGACTCCAGCTTGCGCATTTACATCGACAAAATTTCCATTGCCGTCATTTTCGAAAATGTGAATAACACCTGAGTCAACACCACCAAGTGCTGCGGGTGTAACGCTGCCCTGGTCGTCACCGGTGATAATGTCGATATCGCCGTCTTGGTCATAGTCAACCATACTTATCGCCCAGGTGAATCCAGCAGCACCTTCGGGGAACCCTGCATTAGTTTCAAACCCAGACTCAGCACTTACATCGATAAAGGTGTTATTGCCGGTATTTTTAAAAAGCTGATTGTGCTGATTTAAGTCAAAAGCAATATTCAAAGGCAGTTGATCGTCCCAGACACCATTATTTGCAACAGCAATGTCAAGAAAACCGTCATTATCAATATCGCCCATAGAGCAAGATGGAGAATACCGACCTTGCCCACCTGTTCTGCTTGAGGCGGTGATATCTTTAAACGTTCCGTTTCCCTGGTTTTCTAAAAGTGTATTGTCGTGGCCTGCGACGCTTAATACATATAAGTCAATATCATTATCATTATCGATATCTCCGAAACACACACCACTACTGTCCTTTTCAATGATTTCTACATTTGCCTTTTTAGCAACATCGATAAAATAATTTCTACCGGTTTCGATAAATTGATTTGAATAGAGAGAGTTTGGTGTGCCAGGGCCATTAGTTACATAAATATCGACGTCGCCGTCATTGTCATAATCTATGAGGCCTACACCAGGTGCTCCTCTTGACTTAATGGGAGTAAGATTGAGTTCTTCAGCGGTAATACTTAATTTATCTTTTATATCTTGATATAAGATATCATGCTCTGATCTTTCCCTTGAGTATTTTCTTATGTTCTCTTCATCTAACTCAAAAAATACTACGCCATTACCAAAAGCATTAGTTGTGGTCATTGAAAATAAATAAATTATTAAAAAGCGATAAATATTTTTTAATTTTAGGTTCATAACTACGTTCCTATTGTTGGGTGGCTTTTCCTGTCCGAAGTTGTGTTCTAGAAAATTTAAATAGGACACTTTTATTTCAGGCAGTTTATCGTAAGCAGTGATATATAATTTACACTCTAATACTATGTTTAACTAACAAGCGACATACAATATTTGCTGCTATGCAGCGAGTCGTGGTTGGTATGAAATCGCTTTATTTAGCAATGTTTAAAAATTGCTCTAAGAACATTGTGTCTATCACATATGTTTAATCTCCATTTCGACTCCTAAAATCGTGTAATACCTATTGCCTAAGTTATAGTTTTAATTTTTTCTTGGTCATTATAGAAATTGATATTTTCCCATTCTTTAGGTGTGCAAAAATACCAACGCTTGAAACTTACAACAAATGATGCAGGACTGTTGAATTTCAAAAAGTGGGATATTTCTTTTATGGCGTACCTTTCGGAACAAAGAAGATAAATTGAAAGCTTTTTTCTTACCTCATCTTTGATTTTTAAGTAAGAAATATTTTTCTCATTTAGTCTTCTATGTAATGTTCTTTCGCTAATAAATAGAAAAGAAGAAACTTTGGATGCATTAAACCTTTCACTATCATAATCTTTTATTGTCGTAAGCATTGCTTCATAAACTTTTATTAAAAAAAGGTCATCATCGTGATCGATTTTTATGTCGCGGATGAACTTTTTTGAAAATCTATCCATTTCTATTTCCATTTCCACTTCCCGGTTAAATAGTTGCTGAATCAGTTCGACATAAATTGTTTCAGTAAATTGCATTGCATACCAATCGGATTATATTGATTTTACGCCACGCATAATGAATCGATAAATAGGTCACATTTTTGATTGTTGAGGTTTGTTAAAAAATAACCAGAAAAGATAATGTGCGCCTCTATGTATGCCTAATCATAAATGCTTGCATGGTAGATATATTGTTATTTTATTCATTTTCGCGTCAAGAAAAATGTTAAGTTAGAATTGCATCGATGAACTTTATACGAAAACTATTTCCCTGTTTGTGAAATGTAATTTTAAAATTTTTTTAAAGGATTATTAATGATTTAGATGTCAAGCTTAACTTATAGTGGCAATCAAAGAAGTACACATGGTCAACTAGTGTTGAGTCATTTGTAGTGGAAATGAGTAATGGCTTATCAAATGCGTATAAATAGGTGTCTCATGAAATCACTCGATGAGGTGTTAATGTTACCGTAACTACAAGCGTTTCATTATGTAAAGTATAGAAATGTTTGATGAAGCTTAAGATACAGATAATGATGGATATACTAATGAGTTGATTGTAAGAGATATGACTGACGGTTATTTCAACTTACTCAGGCAGCTCAGCAAAAGATGCCTAAGTACCTAAAAATAAAAATCTATAAAAATGAGCAGGCCCTACTTTTTGAAAAGTGTTTGCTCAACCTTACCGGATGTCTTACTGGCTTTACAGAAATAACCATCTTCTCTATTCCAGCTGAAGCAAGTCCAACAGAAGAATTTTTATCTCGAAAACTTTGGTATATGTAAGCTTTGTGGTTTATGATTGTAGAATGGGTTTAACCAAAATAACGAAATCAGTACACTATGTTGGTGGTGATGTCCATGATAATTATTTTGTTTCTTTGGTTGCTCTCTTTTTGATCACGAATATGTGGTTGCCAGGTTTCTTTTTTATTGTGGTTTTGAGCTCATCAATAGAGCTGACCGATCTATGAAGTGAATTTTAAAGCCTCGATTAATGTGTAGTCGACATAGTTTTTTCGGTAGATTAGAGTTTCTTTTGAAACGGGTTCAGTGGTTTCGTTACGTCTTTTGTGCTAATTCGAGTACCTCATTTTATCGAAACAGTGGGCTAGACTATCGTTCATGTTCTGCGCTAAGGTATTTTTTTAGTTAAAAATAAAAGGATGCGGATAGAGCCTTTAATGAGTAGTGATCATATTTCATCAGAATGATTTTCATGTCATTGCTATTAATTACGACTAGATGCAATGGGAATGACGGTGATCCTCTTCTCATGGCTGATGGTGATGTGGGGCTGTTTTTCTAGTGATAGCTTCTTCTTGGCTTTTTCTATAGCGATCTTAAAATCACGGGTGGTAGCCACCTCATGTTGTCCTGCTGGGTTGAGAAAGAGGTAATACATAAACTGGTTTGCCTATATTCTCATTGAGATTGCAATGAGCCTCATCCATATTAAGATTTCAGCTTTTGAACTTCGATCATCTGATCTCATATCCAGAAAACAATATCGCAAAACTCGCTTGCAGCTTTGCTGGTTGATTGAATTATAGTCAGAGAAGGTGAAGCTGTTACCTGTAATAAGTTGACTAAATATACTGCTGGCTTCCAACTCGCCCAGTTTGACAAAAAATCTGAGCTTGGTGTTTACAAGGTGATATAGAGATATTGCGGAAAGAGAGAGATCTTGGTCCCTGTTTTATTTTCAGAAAGTTGCTTAAAGGTATGCTATCTGCCAGCTGATGTGGATTGGTGTGGTGTTCTGCATTTAAGTGAACTGATAGTATAGTTGCTGGTAAAGTTGGGAGATATGTATAAGTAGATACCATAAAGGGTAACCTCCTTTGGTTTTAGGCATATCATATTGCTTAAAAGTAAGTTGAATTTAGATCGTTAAAGGGCAATTGATTTACGATCTTTCCCAGTAAAATAATACTCAATAGTGCTAATAAAATTAATGGCTTACATTGATTTTTCCAGCTGAAAACAGAGCGGTCGGAGGTTCGAATCCCCCCGAGTGCGCTATATTAGAAGCCGGTCTTGACCGGGTTTTTATGCCTATGTGTATAAGAAGCTCCACAGGTTGGAGCTCAATCATTACTACACATTGTTTACTCCGTGTTAGGAGGACTCTTATAGGGAATATCAAGCATAAGAAGTGATTGAAAAAGCCTGCCGGCCCTTCCTCTTATTATGGTATTAGATAAAAACTACTGCTTCTTGTCTTCATCACACTAATCTAATGTGTACCTCTCTTTATTTTATAGTGGCTCATTTCTCATGATTTCAGCTTAGTAATCCATTTTCTTTTATGGAGGTTCGATCTTCTCAATACGTTAAATGACGTAGTTGAGGGGAGCAAGAACCTTATACCCAATTTTTAGTGGTCGTGAATAATAACCTCATAGCATTTGCTAATAGGAAAGCTGGTTTTTAGAGCAGCTTTATCATTTATATTCAAAACTGGGGGATAACCATGAAGAAATTACTTTCTGCATGTGCACTGTCTTTAGTGGCATCAGTCACGATGGCAGCAGATACCATTAAAGTTGGTGTATTACATTCTTTGTCTGGCACGATGGCAATCAGTGAAACGACACTGAAAGATACCGTGTTAATGATGGTCGAAGACCAAAATAAAAAGGGCGGTTTACTCGGAAAGAAATTGGAAGCGGTTGTTGTTGACCCAGCATCAAACTGGCCTCTTTTTGCTGAAAAAGCACGTGAACTACTTGTAAAAGAAAAAGTAGATGTGATTTTTGGATCTTGGACATCAGTATCCCGTAAATCAGTTCTGCCTGTAATTGAAGAATTGAACGGTTTAATGTTCTATCCAGTACAGTACGAAGGCGAAGAATCGTCTAAAAATATTTTCTATACGGGTGCTGCGCCTAATCAACAGGCAATCCCTGCTGTTGATTATTTAATGAATGATCTAGAAGTGAAGCGTTGGGTGCTAGCAGGTACCGATTATGTGTATCCACGTACCACGAATAAAATCTTGGAAGCTTATTTAAAATCCAAGGGTGTTGCTGAAAAAGATATTATGATCAACTACACGCCTTTTGGCCATTCTGACTGGCAGGGCATTGTGTCTTCTGTGAAAAAATTTGGTAGTGAAGGAAAGAAGACTGCTGTGGTTTCGACAATTAATGGAGATGCCAATGTGCCTTTCTATAAAGAGTTAGGTAATCAGGGGATTTCTGCGGAAGATATTCCGGTCGTTGCATTTTCTGTCGGTGAGGAAGAGTTGTCAGGTTTTGATACCAAGCCATTGTTAGGGCATCTTGCAGCATGGAATTACTTCCAAAGTGCTGAGGCTGATGTTAATGATGAATTTATTGCTAAATGGAAAGCATTTATTAAAGACGATAAGCGTGTCACCAATGACCCAATGGAAGCAACCTATATTGGCTTTAAAGCGTGGGCAAAAGCAGTTGAAAAAGCAGGCTCTACAGAGGTTGATAAAGTACGCCCTGCAATGTATGGCATTGAAGTGGCTAACTTAACCGGTGGTACCGCAAAAGTATTATCGAACCACCACTTCACTAAGCCAGTGTTGATTGGTGAAATTCAAGAAGATGGTCAATTTGAAATCGTTTGGTCAACTGAAAAAGAGGTGGCAGGTGATGCGTGGACAGATCACTTAACTGAAAGCGCTAAAATTGTTGCAAATTGGCAAGATCCAAAAATTAACTGTGGTAATTACAACACTGAAACGAAAAAGTGTTCTGGTCAAAATTACTAAGTTGCAAGTCTACGCTCTGGTGAGTTATTCATGATATTTCGAGAATGATGATAATCCAGAGCCTTTTCCTTTTTTCATAGATATTAATTATTTTAAGAGGCCTTAATGGTCTCTCTTTGAGTTCATTATGCTGCTTCGTTTTACTTATCATAGTGTCTTACGATTGCTATTTGTATTCGCTGCTTGTTATCCATTCAATAGTATGGCGCAGGACGTGCTCGTACCTGTTTTGTCAGAAGGTAACGGCTCCATAGAAGATACTGTGCCGACTATTGCTAGTGTGAGTGAGCGCTTAGCCGGCGCTAAGTTAAAAGAAGTCGCTGCCATTGTTAACGAACTTGAAACAGTGGGAGGGACTCAAGTATTACCTTTATTTCAAGCGTTGATTGATGGCGACCTTTTCTATACTAAAGGCGATAAACGAATTGTAATAGCCAAAAGAATAGATAGTAGCAAACAATATTTATTAAAAGATGCCATATCGGGTGATGAATTAGGAACGGTTGAAAAGAAAAAAATACGCAAAGTTAAAACCAATAATAGATTACGTTCTGGAATTCGTACAACCATCGCTCGCCTCCATTTATTTTCGGATGATGTTAGCTTGAGGCAAGGCGCTATTTCTAATATGTCAGAGAAATTGACGCAAGATAATGTCAATTTATTACTACAAGCAAAACAAACAGAAAAAAATAAATCAGTGCGAGCCTCTATAGAGGTGGCTCTCGCGATGTATCAGTTGGATGCTGGTGAGCGGTCAGAAAAGTTAGCGGCTATTGGTCTATTAAAAGGCAATCTTGATCCTACTGTGCGTAATAAATTAGCTACTGTTGTAGAGTCTGAATCAGATAAGTCTATTGCTCAAGCAGCTGCCGCAGCGTTAAAAACTATCGAAGGTAAAATCACATTTTATGGTTATCTCGAAACCCTGTTTTTTGGTTTAAGTCTGGGGTCGGTTTTATTGTTGGTTGCTGCCGGTTTAGCGATTACGTTTGGGGTTATGGGTGTCATTAATATGGCCCATGGTGAAATGATAATGTTAGGTGCTTATACCACCTATGTTATACAGCTATTAATGCCTAATCACATTGCATTGTCTATTTTTATTGCGATTCCTGCCGCATTTATTGTATCCGCTCTTTTTGGCATTCTTATTGAGCGAGGCGTTATTCAGTTTTTGAAAGGGAGGCCACTTGAAACCTTATTGGCAACCTTTGGTATCAGTCTTATCCTTCAACAATTTGTACGCAGTATTTTTTCTCCTCTTAATCGACAAGTAGCAACTCCAGAATTTATGAGTGGTGCTTTAGAAATCAATTCTGTTTTTTCTATTACTTATAATCGCCTGTATATTCTTGTTTTTGCACTATTGGTTTTCTTTATTTTGCAACTCATTTTGAAAAAAACATCACTTGGATTGAATGTAAGAGCAGTTTCTCAAAATCGAGATATGGCTAAGGCCATGGGTATTCGTACGGAGTGGGTTGATGCTCTGACTTTTGGTTTAGGATCGGGCATTGCGGGGCTGGCTGGCGTTGCATTAAGTCAAATTACCAATGTGGGTCCTAACCTAGGGCAGGCTTATATTATCGATTCGTTTATGGTTGTCGTGTTTGGGGGTGTCGGTAATTTATGGGGAACTTTAGTCGGAGGCTTTTCTCTTGGTGTGCTCAATAAATTTCTGGAGCCTGCAACCGGTGCTGTCCTGGCAAAAATTATTGTTCTGGTCGGTATTATATTATTTATTCAAAAGCGTCCTCGCGGGTTATTCCCACAAAAAGGGAGGGCTGCTGAATAATGAGTAGCTCTTTAATGAATAAGCTCGGCCATGATCGACAAGCATTTTTATTAAGCGATACCGGCAGTAAGGTTTTTTTAAGCTTACTGGTGATTATGAGCCTACTGGTTATTGTTGGAAACTTAATGATTCCAGAAACATCTGCTCTGCATATTAGTACTTACACAGTTACTTTGCTGGGCAAGTACTTATGCTTTGCCCTGCTTGCCATGTCGGTTGATGTAATTTGGGGGTATTGCGGTATTTTAAGCTTGGGTCATGGTGCTTTCTTTGCTTTAGGCGGCTATGGTATGGGCATGTACTTAATGCGTCAAATCGGCGATAGAGGCGTTTATGGTGACCCATTATTGCCTGATTTTATGGTGTTTTTAAATTGGCAGGAGTTGCCCTGGTTCTGGTACGGGTTTGATCAATTCTGGTTTGCTATGTTGATGATATTACTTGTTCCTGGATTATTAGCATTTGTTTTTGGCTGGTTGGCTTTTCGCTCTCGAGTGACGGGTGTGTACTTATCGATTATGACGCAAGCGTTAACTTATGCGCTATTGTTGGCCTTCTTCCGCAATGAAATGGGCTTTGGTGGTAATAATGGGTTAACCGATTTTAAGGATATTGTGGGTCAGGATTTACAGGCAGACAGCACTCGAGTGAGTTTATTTGTTATCTCCGCCATAGTGCTTGCATTTGCCTATTTATTGAGTCGTTGGATTTTGCAATCAAAATTTGGTCGCGTCATTATCTCTATTCGTGACGCAGAAGCGCGAACACGATTTTTGGGTTACCGCACTGAAAGCTATAAAGTCTGGTTATTTGTTTACTCTGCAGTTTTAGCTGGGATTGCCGGTGCTTTATATGTTCCACAAGTCGGTATTATTAACCCCAGTGAATTTGCACCATTGAATTCCATTGAAGTAGTCGTTTGGGTTGCTGTCGGTGGTCGGGGAACTTTGTATGGTGCTATTGCCGGCGCAATTTTAGTGAATTTTGCAAAGACGCGCTTTACTGCTATTTTTCCAGAGGCATGGTTATTTGCTCTTGGCGGCTTATTCGTTGTGGTCACTGTATTTTTGCCTAAAGGTATCGTTGGTTTATTAGCTAAGCGCAATAAAAAAAATAATGGTCCCGATAATAAAGTTGCGGAGGCTGATGTATGACTATGCTGGAACGTACCAGAGAATTTTGGAGTCGTGATACCGTTTGGCCATTTCTATTGGATAGTGATCTTCCCACTGTAAATGTCGATAAAGAGATTATTTTATACATCGAAGGGCTCACGGTGAGCTTTGATAGTTTTAAAGCATTAAATGATCTCAGCTTTTATGTGAACGATGGCGAATTACGTTGTGTTATTGGTGCGAACGGTGCAGGTAAAACGACGTTTATGGATGTCATTACGGGTAAAACGCCTTGTGATTCTGGCTCCGCTTATTTTGGACAGACCATCAACTTATTAAATAAAACAGAAGCTGAAGTTGCCAGCCTAGGTATTGGTCGAAAATTTCAAAAGCCGAGCGTTTTTGAGGCTTTAGATGTGTATGCTAATTTAGAGCTGGCCTTGAAAACCCATAAAGGCATTTTGCCTACTTTATTAGCGACTTTATCAGGAGAACAAAAAGATCGCATTGCGGAAGTATTGGATATTATTGGTTTAACACAACAACATAATTTACTGGCGGGAGCACTATCTCATGGACAAAAACAGTGGCTAGAAATCGGTATGTTATTAGTTGCTGATCCTCGTTTACTCTTAGTCGATGAGCCTGTTGCTGGTATGACACCGCAGGAAACTGAACATACTGCTGAGTTGCTGACATCGTTAGCCGGAGAGCATACCGTCGTAGTCGTTGAACACGATATGGAATTTGTTCGCAGTATTGCTCGCCATGTCACGGTATTAGATCAAGGTTCAGTACTGGCCGAAGGCACCATGGATGACATTCAAAATAATGCTGATGTGAGACGTGTCTATCTGGGGGAAGCATAATTTATGATTCGTTTTGAAAAAATCAATCAGCTATACGGCGGTTCGCAAATTCTTTGGGATCTAGACCTGACTATCGACAAAGGTGCTTGCATTTGTTTGATGGGCCGTAATGGTGTTGGTAAAACCACATTGCTCAAATGTCTAATGGGTTTATTGCCTGTGAGCCATGGTAGTATTATTGTTGATGGTAAAAATATTGTTAAAAGTAGTGCAGAAAAACGAGCTTATATGGGTGTTGGTTACGTGCCACAAGGACGAGATATTTTCCCTCAATTGACAGTCGAAGAAAACTTACGCGTGGGCTTAGGCTGCCGTAAGGATGGATTAAAAACAATTCCGAAAAAGATCTACGATTTATTTCCTGTGCTCTACGATATGTTAAACCGTCGTGGCGGTGATCTCTCTGGAGGTCAGCAACAACAGTTAGCCATTGGTCGGGCTTTAGTGATTGAGCCTAAAATTTTGTTATTGGATGAGCCCAATGAGGGCATTCAGCCGAATATTGTTCAACAAATTGGTAATGTTATCACTCACTTAAACGAAGCCGAGGGTATGACAGTATTGTTAGTTGAGCAAAAGCTGAACTTTGCTCGTAAAGTGGGTAAGGAATTTCGGTTGATGGAAAAAGGCCGTATCGTTGCCGAAGGAAAAATGCCAAATTTATCTGATGAACTGATCAAAAAGCATCTTGCAGTGTAATTTAACAATTAATGTTAAAAAGCTCTCGGTTATTAAAAGTGTAGACTATGCCATTACAAGAAAACAGACTCTTTTCTCCAGATGATGTCGCAACGAGTTGTTGGCAGGCTGATCTCATGTTGGAAGTAACCCATAATGATAGAAGTTCACGTCTTACTCGTAATCGACATTCCGGGCCTTTGTATGTGCAGAAACCTTTTTATCCTGAAGGGAAAGATTGTGCCCATATATATTTGTTGCACCCACCAGGAGGTTTAGTTTCCGGGGATACCTTGGAGATGGATATCCTGCTGAAAAAAAATGCTCACGCTTTAGTGACAACACCGGGTGCGGCAAAAATGTATAAGGCAAGACAGGGTGATCAAATACAGCGGCAAAATACGCGGCTTCGCCTAGATGATAACGCCAGACTAGAATGGTTTCCGATGGAGGCTATTGTGTATCCAGGGGCTGTGGCTGAATTAAAGACGACTATAGAGCTATCTGATCATAGTTCTTTTATTGGTTGGGAGATTACCTGCTTCGGCCTTCCTGCCAGCCAAGATGCATTCAGTCACGGTCGCTTCAAGCAGCAATACCGTATCGAGCAAGGTGGAGTTCCCGTTTTCATTGATAACCTTCATCTTTATTCACTCCAAAATGTTGATAAAGGTGCACTCTTTTCAGGAAAGGCTGGGATGCAGTCTCAGCCCGTGAGTGGTTTTTTTATTGCAGGCCCATTTTCTTTTTCATCTGCTGAAAAAGAAAGTATATTAGGAATGTTGCGCGATCAAATAACTGAATCGGAACAACAGAAACAAGTGGCAGTGACCTGTGTTAATCATTTTATAGTGGTGCGTTACCTAGGAAATAGTGCCTATTCTGCACGGCAATGTTTTGTATCACTGTGGCATATTATTCGCCCTCTGCTCATTAAACGTAAAGCATGCAACCCTAGAATTTGGCTAACGTAATATGAACAGTTTAATTTGGTTCCTTAACAAGCTAGTAAAAAATAAAAGGCAAGAACAATGGATTTACTCCCAAGAGAAAAAGATAAGCTATTAGTTGTTACCGCAGCACTATTGGCTGAGCGCAGGCTGAATCGTGGTTTAAAATTAAATTATCCTGAGGCTATTGCCTATTTGACCTTGGAAATTATGGAAGGTGCTCGTGATGGTAAAACCGTGGCCGAACTCATGAGTTATGGCAAAGAAATTTTGAGTGCAGACCATGTAATGGAAGGTGTTGCTGAGCTAGTGCATGAAGTTCAAGTCGAAGCAACATTTCCCGACGGGACTAAATTAGTAACGGTTCACAACCCGATTAATTAATAAGGTGGCTATGCTATGACAACATTTACCCCTGGTGAATTACTAGTAGATGACGGTGTTATCCCCTTAAATGAAGGACGCGAAACCATAACTCTTCGTGTTGATAATAGTGGTGACCGCCCCATTCAAGTAGGCTCCCATTACCATTTTTATGAGACAAACCTTGCTTTGCTTTTTGATCGCGAAAAAGCCAAAGGTATGCGCTTGAACATTGCCTCCGGTACCGCTGTACGTTTTGAACCCGGTCAGGATCGGGAAGTTGAGTTAGTGACTTATGCCGGTGATCGCTTGGTCTATGGCTTTCGTGGTGATGTGATGGGTTCATTAGATTCATCAAACGTAAATCACAAAGGTAAAAACACATGAGTAAAATGGATAAATTAGCCTATGCACAAATGTTTGGCCCTACAACAGGTGATCGCGTTCGCCTCGGTGATACCGCATTAGTGATTGAAGTTGAAAAAGATTACACCTGTTACGGTGACGAAGTAAAATTTGGTGGTGGCAAAGTAATTCGTGATGGTATGGGGCAAAGCCAGCGCACAGCAAGTGAGGTGGTTGATGTTGTGATTACCAATGCAACCATTCTCGATCACTGGGGAATTATTAAAGCAGATATTGGCATTAAAGACGGGCGCATAGCTAATATTGGTAAAGCCGGTAATCCCGATGTGCAAGATAATGTGACTATTATTATTGGCCCTGCTACAGAAGTGATTGCTGGTGAAGGGCAAATACTAACAGCGGGTGGTGTTGATTCACACATTCATTTTATTTGCCCACAACAAATTGAAGAAGCATTAATGTCGGGTGTGACAACCATGTTAGGTGGTGGAACTGGCCCAGCAACGGGTACCAATGCAACAACTTGTACTCCTGGCCCTTGGAACATGGGCAAAATGTTACAAGCAACAGAATCCATGCCAATGAACCTGGGTTTTTTAGGTAAAGGCAATGCCAGTTTGCCGGTTCCTCTTGAAGAGCAATTGGAAGCAGGTGCTTGTGGATTAAAGCTGCATGAAGATTGGGGGACAACACCAGCATCAATTGATAACTGTTTAAATGTTGCTGAAAAATATGATGTGCAAGTTGCCATTCATACAGATACTTTAAATGAGTCAGGCTTTGTTGCAGATACCTTGTCTGCTTTTAAAGGGCGGACGATTCATACTTATCACACCGAGGGAGCTGGTGGTGGCCATGCCCCAGATATTATTACGGCTTGTGGTGAAGCCAATGTATTGCCGTCATCAACTAATCCCACACGCCCCTATACTATCAATACAGTCGATGAGCACTTGGATATGCTGATGGTCTGCCACCATTTGGATAGTAGTATTCCTGAGGATGTCGCTTTTGCTGATTCTCGCATTCGTAAAGAGACCATTGCTTCAGAAGATATTTTTCATGACCTGGGCGCCTTTAGTATGATTGCATCGGATTCTCAGGCAATGGGGAGAGTCGGCGAAGTAATTACGAGGACTTGGCAAACCGCCCATAAAATGAAAATGCAGCGGGGGCCATTAGATAAAGATAGCGAACGAAATGACAACTTTCGCGCAAAACGTTATGTAGCTAAATACACGATTAATCCTGCGATTACTCATGGTATTGATCACGAAGTCGGTTCTATTGAAGTCGGTAAGTTAGCGGATTTGGTGTTATGGAAGCCGGCTTTTTTCGGTATCAAACCGTCGATGATTATTAAAGGTGGCTTTATCGTAGCGGCTCAAATGGGCGATCCTAACGCATCAATCCCAACCCCACAACCTGTGCACTATCGTTATATGTTTGGTGGTTTTGGTGACGCGCCTCGCCATACTTCGGTTACGTTTACCAGCCAGGCAGCAATAGCTGCTGATGTGGCTTCACGTTTTGAGTTACAACGTCGTTTAGTCGGTTGCCGTAATACACGAGCGATTACTAAAAAGGACATGATCCACAATGCCTATATGCCTGTGGTAACGGTTGATTCACAAACCTACGAAGTGCGTGCGGATGGAAAATTATTAACCTGTGAGCCGGCAGATAAATTACCACTGGCGCAACTGTATAGTTTATTTTAATGATGATAGTTTTTGAAGTTTATGAACGTTTAAATCACACTCACGAGACAATTGATGACTATATTGTTTTGGATCATGATATTCGTGAAAAAGGCCGTTTTAAAATAGTCTCTCAAAAAGGGGCAGAAGTCCGTGTGTTTTTAGAGCGAGGAAAAACACTCAATGTGAGCGAGCATCTAAAAACTGAGTGTGGAAAAATTATTGAAGTGCTTGGTGCAGAGGAAGAGATTATTAGTGCTACCTGTGACAATTGGGAAACTTTTAGTAAGGCTTGTTACCATCTGGGCAATCGCCATGTCAAAATACAAGTAGGTGAGCGTTGGTTACGAATTCAACCTGATTATGTTTTAGAAGAAATGTTGATATTGTTAGGTTTGTCGTTAACCAAAGAAATGGCCGTTTTTATTCCCGAGTCAGGGGCCTATTCAAAAGGTCATGTTGCACATAGTCATAGCCATGACCACAACGGTGAGCACAATCACAGTAATAGACATCATGATCACTGATTTATCATTACTGCGGCTAATGCAATTAAGCAGTGCCAGCTTACCCGTCGGTGGGTATTCTTTTTCTCAGGGCTTAGAGTATGCGATTGATGCAGGATGGATAAGCAATCAAGCTCAAACGACTGATTGGATTACTTTGGTGATGCATGAATCTCTTGCCAAAGTGGATTTGCCTTTATTATTTAGATTAAGTGAGGCGTTACAAGCAAAGAATGATGTGAGTTTTTATTACTGGAATGCAACGGTATTAGCGTGTCGTGAAACTGAAGAGTTAGTGCTGACAGAAACGGCGATGGGAGAGGCGCTTTCACGTTTACTTAAAAGTTTGGCATTGCCTTTACCTGAAAGCCCAAGTGCTGAAACAAAAAAATCAATAAGTTTTATTGCCATGTTTGCTACAGCTGCCCACCATTGGTCCATTGATAAGCACAATGCTGCTGTCGGTTACTTGTGGTCATGGTTGGAAAATCAGATCGCAGCGGCGACTAAACTGGTTCCTTTAGGGCAAACAGCGGCACAGCAGCTATTAATTGAATTAGGTAAAGAGATAACAACCATTATCCATACCGCAGAGACATATGATGACGATGACATTGGCTCTTCGCTACCTGGTTTAGCGATGGCAAGTAGCTGGCACGAGACACAGTATTCCAGGCTATTTCGGTCATAATATAGTTTTAAATAGTTTACTTAAATGATAAGCCTGACGATAGCATCTGATAACAACATAAAATTAATATAATGAGAAGGTGAGAATGAAAAAGCAAACGCTACGAGTGGGGGTTGGTGGCCCTGTTGGTTCGGGGAAAACAGCACTGTTACGTCAACTATGTTTGGCAATGCGGGACCATTACAATATTGCCGTGGTAACCAATGATATTTATACCAAAGAAGACGCCAAGTTTTTAACCGAGCACGAAGCTTTATCTGAAGATCGTATCATTGGTGTCGAAACTGGCGGTTGTCCCCATACCGCTATTCGTGAAGATGCCTCAATGAATCTGGCTGCTGTCGATCAACTATGTGAGCGACATGAAGGGCTCGATATGGTCTTAATTGAAAGTGGTGGTGACAATTTAAGTGCAACTTTTAGCCCAGAGCTCTCTGATTTAACACTTTATGTGATTGATGTGTCTGCTGGTGATAAAATCCCTCGCAAGGGGGGGCCGGGTATTACAAAATCGGACTTACTTATTATTAATAAGATAGATTTGGCGCCAATAGTAGGTGCTTCGCTAGAGGTAATGGATCGCGATGCAAAAAGAATGCGCGGTGATAAGCCATTTGTTTTTTCTAATCTTAAGAAAAAAGAGGGTTTGCAGACAATTATTGATTTTATTGTTACTGAAGGCATGCTTAAAAAGGCAGCATAGTTTTTAATTTTTTAATAAAAATAATCAATTGAATATTCTTACGATTCAATTGATTCAGGAGGAAAAAAAGTGAAGTTAACTATATTTTTATTGATTGGTGTATTTTCTATCGTCGTTAGTGCCCACGAAGGCCATGGTGCGGAAAACTTTTTTTTGCACAATATCGAACATTCGATTTGGTACATCAGCGGTTTCTTAATTTTATTTGGTTTGGTTTTCATGGTCACGCGAAAGCGTTAATAAAAGAGGGTTTTAAATTCCCGCAAGCGCATGTATAGCAATAGATGCTGCTGCGGTTCTATTTTCGACATTGAGCTTTTTAAATATTTGTTCCAGATGTTTATTCACTGTGCGTGGGCTCATGGAAAGGATTTCGCCAATTTCTTTATTCGTTTTTCCTTTGCCTACCCAGTATAAAACCTCTGACTCTCTTTCTGTGATATCTAGTGCTTTTTGAAGTGTTTCAGCACCAGATGGGCCTTCCAGGTCAATGACTTTGAGTAAAATTTCATCTTCACTCTTGTTTTCAATCAATTTAATACTTAATGGCGTTTTAGTGTCTGTGAGCGTATATCGTTGCCCGATATTGGGTTGATGACTGAGCCAATGCCGTAACTGGGCCGATAGGTGTTGTGCTTGCCATGTTTGGTCTATTCCTGCTTTGTCAAAGAGTTCCTGAGTTAGTGGTGTTGCCCACTGCAATTGGCCATTTGAATTAATGGTAAATAATTGTTGGCCTGTAGTGTCTAGTGCACTGTGGGCACTATTGGCTAGACGAGCATTATTGAGATGTACTTTCATTCTGGCGATGAGTTCATCGGGCTTGATGGGTTTGCTAAGATAGTCAACGCCACCAGCTTCTAAGCCTTTAATAATACTGTCAGTATCGCTGAGCCCTGTCATAAAAATAACAGGTACTTTTTCTAGGTTGGTATTCGCTTTAATGCGTTTACAGGTTTCAAAGCCATCCATATTCGGCATAATGGCATCTAATAAAATGACATCGGGTGTAATTTTTTCAGCAATCGTCAATGCTTGTTTTCCTTCCAATGCAATCAGCACAGTGTAACCAACATTTTCTAGAGCTTCATTCAATAGCCCTAAGGTCTCAGGTGAGTCATCGACAACGAGTACAATCCCGGAATTAGCATCTAGTATATTCATATTAATTAATGGTATTTCTTGTCAATAATTGGCTGATCTGATCAAAGCGAACTCTTTTCGCTAGTTGATAAAGATGTTGAACTAAGTCAGAGGCTAGAATATTTTCTTTATCTGCTTGCATTAGTTGATTATAAAACCCTTTGGCATAACCTATGTCAGAGTAGGCAATCAGTTGATCTACATAAGCATGATTAGGTACTTGCCAGATTTTTTCATTACTCGTACTTTTTGCGATGATTTTTTCATCGTTATAACGCCATGTTAGCTTTAACAAAAATCCGATTTTATCCAATAAAGCTTGCACTTTAATAGGCTTCACCATATAAAAATCATGAGGTGTATCAGGCTTGCCGATACTATGATGCTCTTGGGCGTCGGCTGATATCATGATAATAGGTTCGTTAACTCCTCGCTGGCGCAATATTTCTGCTAACTGTAGTCCGCTAATCTCAGGCATGGAAACATCAAGTAAATATAAATCAGGCTTCTTTTTATCAGTAAA
The DNA here is from genome assembly GCA_947487765.1 of uncultured Pseudomonadales bacterium. Classification (GTDB taxonomy): domain Bacteria; phylum Pseudomonadota; class Gammaproteobacteria; order Pseudomonadales; family Cellvibrionaceae; genus CANLBN01. The sequence goes on from CANKXO010000007.1 coordinate 191,189, forward strand.
ACTGAGGCAAGATTTTGCATCGACTGTTTCTATGATAGTAAACCCAAGTGGAGTGAGTAAATCACTGAGTAAATGACGATGGCTTGGTTGATCATCAACAACAAAAATAGTTTTTTGAGGACCGTCATAGCCAATAATGGGGGCTTGCAATTGCTGGGTGACAATAGGTGAATCAATACGTGATAGCATAAGAGTCACTTTAAACTCACTGCCTTGATCTGGTGTACTAGTGACTGAGACATCACCTCCCATGATTTCGGACAACAGATGTACAATCGTTAATCCTAACCCTGTTCCTGATGTGTGAATAGTCTCGTTGCTGGATATTCTTTCAAAAGGATGAAAGATACGATCAATGTTATCTGATTCAATACCGATACCTGTGTCACTAACAGTGAACTCAGCTACCTGGCTTTTGTATTGTAGAGAAAATTTCACATAACCTGTATTGGTAAATTTAATCGCATTAGAAAGTAAATTAATTAAAATTTGTCGTACACGCTTTTCATCTGCTGCAACATACTGTGGATATTTTTCCGGGCAACTGAAAATAAATCGAATGCCTTTGGATTCTGCTTGAGGGCGAAACATCAATTCTAATTGTGCCATAAGTTCGTGAAAATCCATATCATCCCGACGAATTTCCAGTTTACCTGCTTCAATTTTGGAAATATCTAGTAAGCCTTCAATAAGGTCTGCGAGATAATCACCACTGCGTTGGATAATATCAATCGACTCTCTTCGATTTTCAGGGATAGACTTATCCTGACTTAATAATTGTGCATAACCCAATATCGTTTGTAGTGGTGTCCGTAATTCATGGCTAATACCCGATAAGTAGCGGCTTTTAGCATGGTTAGCTGCTTCTGCTCGCTCCATGGCTTTTTGCAAGGCATTATCTGTTTGCGTATGCGCATCAATTTCTTGGATGAGTCGAGCCGTCTGTCTTTGTGACTCCTCTTGAGCGACTAAGCGGCTTTTATGGGCTAGTAAAAAAATCCAGGCAATCACGCCTGAAATAATCAGCAAGATAAAAAATAATACGATTAACGCATTGGCGGTAATTGCTAGTGTTTCAGGGTCATTCGTCGGCGTTTGATAATAGATTAATGACATCAACCCACCATTCACGAGACTAATCACCAATAAGATACCGAAGAAATGTATAAGGCTGCCATTGATTGAGCTGATTATTTTTTCTGGAATAAATAATTTGAAAAAATTATAAAGTTGTTCTGAAAAACGTGACTCTGTTTTACAGGTGTCCATACAACGCGCATCAAGTGAACAGCATAAGGAGCAAATATTGCCTTGATAGGCAGGGCAATAGCTCATATCCTCTGGTTCGTAGTGGTGCTCACAGATACAGCATTCATAATCTTCTTGCTCATTTGTGATGTTATCGGATGTGCGTGCGATGTAGTAGCGACCTTTTGTCATCCATGCGATTAATGGTGTAAGCAAATAAGTCATTGCTAAGGTTACAAAGTGTGTTAAGGCTTGAGCTGTTTCCCCAAATGCGCCTAAGTAAGAAATAATACCTATTACAGATGCAAGTATGAGTGAACCAATCCCCACGGGATTAATGTCGTATAAATGTGCTCGTTTAAACTCAATATGAGGTGGGGCTAACCCTAATTTTTTATTGATAAATAAATCGGCAGATATTGTGCCTAGCCAACTTACGGCGACAATAGCAAAAACCCCTAAAATATTTTCGAGTGCGCGATATATTCCCAGCTCCATTAAAAGCAGGGCAATAGCGACATTAAAAATCAGCCATACAACACGACCAGGGTGGTTATGAGTAATACGAGAAAAAAAGTTAGACCATGCGAGAGAGCCGGCATAGGCATTGGTCACATTAATTTTTAATTGACAAGTAATGACCATAATCCCTGCAAGTACTAATGATACCGTGGGAGACTGTGTAATGTAATTAAATACCATTTGATACATATAGGTAGGATCTGCTGAGCGCTCTATGGATAACCCTTGGTTAAATGCTAAATAGGCTAAAAACGATCCAATGAGTAGTTTGATAATGCCTATTAAAATCCACCCAGGACCAGCAAATAATACAGATCCCCACCATTTGAATTTTGATATCGATTCTTTAGGCGGCATAAAACGTAGGTAATCAACTTGTTCGCCAATTTGAGCCATTAAAGCAAATAAAATTGATGACGCTGCACCAAATAACAAGATATTAAATCCACTATTGACCGTATCTCCGGTACCCATTGTGCTTGCATAGGCACCTTGAAATTGCATCCAGTCTTGAATGGATTGCACTTCAAAATAAATAATGATGATGATGGCAATGATTTGCAGTGTTAACCAAATCGGTTGTGTTAATATTTGAAAGCGACTTATAAATGTAATTCCATGCGTGACAATGGGGATGACAGCAACAGCACTTAATATATATCCTATGTATAAAGGGATAGAGAGTAATGCCTCTAATGCCGATGCTAAGATAGCTGCTTCAATAGCAAAAAATATAAATGTGAATGATGCGTAGATTAGCGATGTAATCGTCGAACCCAAATAGCCAAAACCTGCTCCCCGAGTGAGTAGATCGATATCGACACCATAGCGAGAAGCATAGTAACTAATCGGATAGCCGGTAATAAAAATAATCATACTAACGACTAAAATGGCGACGAGCGTATTAAGAAAGCCATAGCTCAGCGTAATTGCTCCGCCAATGGCCTCTAGCGCTAAAAATGCAGTAGCACCAATAGCCGTCATGGCCACTTTGTTGGCACTCCAATACCGGGATTTCTTTGCTGTAAAACGGAGGGCGTAATCTTCTAATGTTTGATTGGCAACCCATTGGTTGTATTTGCGCCTTACACGAAATATTTGTTGTGTTGCTGGCATGATCAAATATCACTGATTAGATAATAAAAGGTATGTTGCGAGTGTTCTTATCTCTATGCCATCCGATAATACTTTTTGAGACTTTAATGGCGTCTCGATCAAACTATTTTTAAGATAAACATAATTTCAACGAATGATAGATAGTAAAAATCACCATTTTGGTGCGTAAAAACATTATTTTAGGTGTGTCAATTTTACTCTATCCATGCGGCCCCCATATTAGTAGAGCATTTTCTCTATCTTAAATAAGAAAGAGATTAATTTCTATCTCTGAATAAATAGAGGGCTGATATTCTGAGTAAATCCTCTGTTTTATTAGTGGTTTCTGAATATTACTGTGTGATTTATGAAAGTAATTACCATGGATCAGTTGCAAATATCTGAACCTTGCAAGTAGCTTGCAAGGTTCAATTACTAAAATTGCTCTTGCAGAATTATATAATGTTATCTTTTATGTGTTGCTTAATGTGTGATTCGTTAGCCTTATAGCCTTATTATTTTCTACATTAAATACATAGACTAGACATATCTGAGCAGCGCTAATATTGAAATGCTATCTTAAATGAAATTTACTTTTATAAAATATTAAGGAATAAATTGTGTTATGCAATGCGTTTTTAAAGGCATGTAAAGCGTTTAGAGGTTTTGTTAATAACAATCTCAATGCAGTCTTAATTATCTCTGTAGTAGCAGGCTTAGGTATTCCTGGGCTTGAATTGATTCCAGACATTTTTGTTCCTTATATGCTGGGCATCATGGTGTTTTTCTTATGCGCTAAAATATCTATTCAAGAAGTCCGTGGTTTAGCTATTTCTGAGATACTATTATTTTATATTCTTCGTTTTATCGCATTTCCAATAGCATTATATTATCTTACTTTGTTGGTTTATCCTGAATTTGCAGTAGGGGTTCTACTTATTGCACTGATGCCTGTTGGTGTGACAACTCCAGCATTGGTTGGAGTATTTAATGGTGGAGTTGCTTTAGCATTTGTACTCACTATTTTAAGTAGTCTACTGGCACCGCTTGTGATTCCTATAACCTTTCTTATTGCTGATCGTTCTACAGGTATAGAGGTTGCCAGCCTTTCTTATACATTGTTTTCAGTGATATTCATTCCAGCAATATTTTATATGTTGCTCATAAAATTTAAGCCTAGTTCTCGTCGCATAGTTGAAAATAACAGCTCATTCATACCTGTTTTATTCCTTGGAGTCATTATTGCCATTGTTATATCTAAGCAGCGAGATGTATTTTTTAATGATTTCACTTTGCTATTTGAGTCTTTTTTCGCGTGTATTGTATTATTTTTCTGCCTTTATGCATTTGGCTGGTTTTTTCAATGGAAAAAGAGTAAGAGAAAAATAGTGACATACTCACTTTGCTCTGGCGCAAATAATAATGCATTGGCAATAAGTTTGGCGCTTATCTATTTCCCATCAGAGACTATATTCTTCGTTATTATCAGTGAGTTAATCTGGGTATTAGCAATACCGGCTTTTAATAGTGTTCAGGGATATATATTTAAGCCTGATTCATTCGGTACCGATACGCCATAAGGTGTATACCGGCTAAATTCGGAAAAACTTACCCGGTTACTAATTAACTCAATTCAGTACCTGTGGCTTATACTGGCTTGTTCTTGAACTGTATAATCATTTCATTCATAGATTCAGTTGTTTCGATTAATTTTCTATTTGATGTTTCCATATTTTGCGTTGACTTAACAGTATTTGCCCCTACAGAATGGATGTTGGTAATGTTTCGGTTAAGCTCTTCAGCAACAGATGATTGCTCTTCGGTTGCTGTGGCGATATGAATGCACATATCGGATATAGTATCGACATTCTCTAAAATGGTAGAGAATTGATGTTCCAAGTTAGTAATGTTTTCAACACTCGAATCTACTTTTTTATGGCTGTCAGTAATCGAGCTTACGGCACTGGCGGACTGATTTTGAAGTGAAGAAATCATTTCTCCAATCTTTCCTGTCGATTCTTGGGTTTTTGCGGCTAGTGCTCGCACTTCATCTGCTACAACGGCGAAACCGCGGCCTTGCTCTCCTGCGCGCGCGGCTTCAATGGCTGCGTTGAGGGCAAGTAGGTTTGTTTGTTCTGCGATACTGCTGATGACTTCGACAACACTCCCAATTTCAGATGACTTTTCACTGAGATTTTCGATAATTTGAGAGGACTGATCAATGGCTGAAACAAGTTCGTCCATTGCTGTTTTTGCCTGGGTAAGAATTTTTCTGCCCTTATTGACATTAGTTTTGGATTCGTCAGCTGCAGAGGCGGTAGCAGCCGAGTTTCCTGCAACTTCTTGTACCGTTGCAGACATTTCATTGGTGGCTGTTGCTGCCATTTCAACTTCTGCATATAATTTTTCGATTTCATCTTTTGTAACATTAGATTCTTTATATGCGTTGTTGGCAGATTTGCGTACTTTCTCTGATATGCCAGATGTCCTATAGAGAATAGTATCTTGTTTTGATTGAGCGAACTTTAAAGCGAGTTGTATTTGTCCTAATTCATCACACCGATTGGTATAAATACGCCTAGCTACCTCACTATCAAATAGTGATCTAGTTTTGTTTGCGAATTCTATCCAGGGTTTAGATATAATGGCGCTAAAGCAGAAGTTAGCGATAAGAAACAGTGCAATTCCTGCGTAAATATTAATAGTAGATATAAAAAGTGCTGTTCCAGCAGTTAAAGAAAATATACTGAATAACTTATAAGTCAGAGGTATTTTTTGCCATAATGTTTGTAAAGCCTTCATTGGTGTTTTCTTTTCGGTATATATCTTTTCTGCTTGAGCAATAAGGCGAGTGCTCGGTTTTTGCCTGACAGATTGAAAACCTGTCACTTGCCCATCTTCATATATGGGAGTGACAAAAGCATCTACCCAATAGTGATCACCATTTTTACAGCGGTTTTTAACCATGCCCATCCATGGTGCTTTTCTTTTGTTATGTTCCCATAGTTCACTAAAAGCAACTTGAGGCATCCATGAATGTCTGACAATATTATGAGCTTGTCCAATTAGCTCTTCTCTGGAAAACCCACTGATTGACATGAAGTCATCGTTAACATCAAGAATAACGCCTTTAGTATTTGTTGTTGATACAATTTTCTGAGATGAATCATACTCAAATTCTTTGCCTGTCTCAGGACCATTACTACGCATTTTTTACACCAATAGCTCAAGTTAAGTTTCACTATTGAGTATAGCTATTAAAATAACTGGGGTAGCAGAAAATATTAAATAATATTTGTCGTCATAAAAGTTTAATAATATGGCACCTTTACTATTCGAATAGCTTTTATAGGCCATAATTGATTTAAATAATTACTTTTGTAGCAATTGATTAGCCTACTAATGGTATCATTTAGTCGAATACTTTTTAGGAGAGAGAAATGACCTACTGCGTAGGGATAAAAGTCAACAGCGGTATAATATTTTGCTCTGATTCTCGTACGAATGCCGGGATTGATCAGGTAAATACCTATAAGAAAATGTATACCTTTGGAGTTCCTGGTCAATGTCAGTATTGTATATTGGCTTCTGGGAATTTGGCGACAACCCAAGGTGTTATTAATCAGATTAAAAAAGATATTAATGCGTCAGAGGCATTAAATTTATTGGTTATGACGAATTTTCATGACGCTGTAGATTATATTGGTCGAATTAGTTTACATCAGCAAGCTAAAACGGGTGGTGGGCCTGCATTTCAAGCCAATTTTATTGTTGGCGGACAAATTTCTGGGCAAGATCATGAGCTAGCAATGATATATCCCGAAGGTAATTACATTACTGCGACGGAACTGACACCATTTTTACAGATTGGAGAAAGTAAATATGGCAAGCCCATATTAGATCGTATTATTAACATGGATACGAATCTAAATACTTGTGCACTATGTGCTTTAGTATCAATGGATTCGACTGTCAAAAGTAATCTAAGTGTAGGACCACCTATCGATATTCGTTTTTATCATGCAAATAGTTTAACGACTGGTGAACATTATCATTTCGATGAAAACGATGATTATTTACGTCAGATAAATACGGCTTGGAACGAAAAATTGATAGAAGCATTCATGCAACTACCTAGTCTGGAAGGACATGCAAAAATACAGGTATCTGAGTAGTTGAGTTTATGTGAGATGGTTGATAGTAGAGAGTAGTGAATAAGAGTTATCAATGAAATGTTGGCTCTATTTTTTAATGATTTAATCTTAGGTTTATTATGACTAAACTCCATTCATACATGCTTATTATTTGTATTAGTCTTGGTGTGGCTACCAATGTTGAAGGCAGGGGGGCAGCATCTGTTCTCTCCGACTCTACTTACAGTAGTAATAAAGGCGCAGTTGCTACCGTCAATGCTCTTTCAACTCAGGCAGCGGCTAAACAGTTGGAGAATGGTGGCAACGCAATTGATGCTGCTATTGCTGCTGCTCTGACTTTAGGTATTGTCGATAGTTATAACTCAGGTATTGGTGGAGGATTATTTGCCCTTGTGCACTGGGCTGATGGTTCTATCGAAGCGGTTGATGGTCGTGAGATGGCTCCCAGTCGTGCTCATCGCGATATGTATATTAAAGACGGTAAGGTGTCTGCCCAGTTGAGTCGGACCGGCGCTTTGGCCGTCGGCGTCCCAGGCTCTGTTGCGGCTTTTGAATATTTATCCAAGAAGGGTGGTCAGAAGCCTGTCGGCGGCTTATATACCACAGCAGCAGCACTTGCCGAACAGGGTTTTCCAGTCTCAGTAGAGTATTTTAATCGATTGAAGCGATCTGCAAAAAGCATCGCTTTATTTCCAGAAAGCGCTGCTATATTTTTAGACCAAAACAATCAGCCTTGGCTTCCAGGTCATCAATTGCAACAAAAGGATTTAGGGAAGACTTATCGGCAGCTGGCGAAGCATGGAGCGCACTACTTTTATAAAGGTGAGTTTGCTAAAAAGATAGATGATTGGATGAAGGCCAATGATGGTCTGATAAATTCGTCTGATATGGCCAATTATCAATTAAAGTTTCGCCAACCTTTAGTTTCTCATTTTTACGATCATACTATTTACGGCTTTCCACCTCCAAGCTCTGGCGGAGTTCATGTGGCTCAATTATTAAATATGGTTGAGCAATTAGATTTAAAGCAAAAAGGCGTTAATGCTCGTAATCACTTGCTAGCAGAATCGATGAAACTGGCATTTGCTGACCGTGCTTATTGGTTAGGCGATCCCGATTTCGTCAAAGTACCTAAAGGCCTTATTGATCGAAAATATACCAATACATTGGCGGCTCTAATTGATACAGATAAGGTGTCCAGCGTAAGTGCTCACCATACGCCAGCTGATGCCACAGACAATTGGTTTAATAAACACACAACGCATATCGCTGTTGCGGATAAGCAAGGTAATTGGATCGCGATAACCACGACGCTTAATACCAGTTTTGGCAGCAAGGTTGTCATTCCTGGAACAGGGGTATTGTTGAATAACCAGATGGATGACTTTTCAGCTCGGCCTGGCGTACCTAATAATTATGGCTTGGTTGGGAGTGAGGCTAATAGTATTCAAGCGGGTAAGCGACCATTATCCAGCATGAGCCCAACACTTGTAATGAAAGATGATAAGCCAGTAATGACACTGGGAGCGGCCGGGGGGCCAATGATTATTACCCAAGTGACGCAAGGTATTATTAATCATTTACTTTTAGAGCAGACGTTATATGAATCATTGGCTTCACCGAGAATTCATCAGCAATGGCTGCCTGATATTTTGTTTCATGATAAGAAGTTACCCGTGGCGCAACAACAAGAGCTCACTAAGAAGGGGCACAAACTCAAGCAGTTGCGCTTTGAAGGTTCGACAAATGCGATTAGTCTTCGAACTGGTAAGTTTGAGGCAGTATCAGAGCCTCGGTTAGTGGAACGCAACCAGAAATAAGGCGTGCGCTTAAGCACTAAGGGGCAGTTCGTTTATTGAGGCTTCATCCATACTTTTTTGAATGGCATTGATAATGTTATCGCGGTCTCTATAACGCTTTATTTGTTCAAAGAGAGTTTGAGCTTCTGGATACTGTCGGCATAGATAAAACAACCATTGCTTCAAGCGGTTCCCCATATATTTGGGTGGGTAAGCTGTTACGGTTATCTCAAAAAAGTGTAGTAATAGTTTACATAATTCAGGCCAGAGTAATGGCTTGATAGTTTCATTGTTATCCCAAGCCTTTATTTGAAGAGCTAAGTCAGGGCAGGCTAATAGCCCTCGACCCAGCATAAAGCTATCGCATCCGGAGACTTTTTGGCATCGCTGAAGATCATCGAGACTCCAGATGTCTCCATTCGCGGTAACTGTAATGGGGATCGCTTCGCGAATTTCAGTGATGTATTCCCAGTATGCGGGTGGTCTATAGCCATCGGCTTTGGAGCGAGCATGAACGGTGAGCTCGTTAGCGCCAGCTTCGTAGGCTGCCATGGCATTATCTAGGTAGCGACTACGGTCATTAAAACCTAAGCGAATTTTAGCAGTAACAGGGATATTGTTCGGAACGTGTTTGCGGGTGGCTGAAATAATATCGTATAAACGATGAGGGTCCTTCAGTAAGCAGGCTCCACCATCACTTTTATTGACAGTCTTTGCCGGGCAGCCAAAATTTAAATCAATCGCGCTGGCCCCTAACGCTGCTACTTTAGATGCATTTTCAGCAATTGGCTGAGGTTTCCCACCTAGTAGCTGAATGCGAACAGGGGCCCCTGATGTGGTAAGGCTTTGATTATGTAGCTCTGGGCAACGTCGATAAAATACTTTATCGGGTAGTATGTGATCATTTATGCGGATAAATTCGGTAACGCAAATATCAATGCCGCCGATAGTCGACAGCAAATCACGCATAATCGCATCAACAACACCCTCCATTGGGGCTAAAAGAATTCTCATAGTCGTAGGGTGCTTGTTGTGCTTTTTATTGGCCAGTGAAAATAGTTAGTGAAAAGGGTTGTCCGTCGGGTAATCGTCCGGGATATCTTGCGATGAAACAAAGGCGTAATAATCCTGGTCCAGTGTGCGTTCTTCTCGCCGTTCCGTTTTCTTACGGCGTTTGCGGTGGTAGAGATCTACTTCAAGATCTTTACATGGATCTTCATCTTCTCTGCGGTCATTGCCCTTGCGGCGGTTGATAAATATCTTATTGTCCATAGTGGCGTACTAGCTTACTCGCATATTTAATTAAATCAATAGTAGTATTTATTATCGTTTATTGTAGATCAGTCGTGGATTATTTTCCTTAAATGGCGCGTAATTCAACATATTGGCTTAAATTAATCGGTAAAATGGCCAAAAATAATATAAGACAGCACAATAAGGTTAACTCTATGGATATGCAGCAACAAATAGAACAAAAATTAATGAATGCATTTGATCCAGTGCACCTTGAAGTGATTGATGAAAGCCACGAGCACAATGTACCAGAGGGTGCACAAAGCCACTTTAGAACGATTATTGTTACTGACCAATTTACCGGTAAGAGCCGCATCGAGAGGCATAAAAAAGTCTATCGAGCACTTTTGGCGGAATTGGATGGCCTAATTAAGGCATTTTCAGTACTTACTTTCGACCCTGATGAGTGGGTAGGAAGAGAAAGGAGTTTGCCATCGTCACCTCCTTGCATGGGTGGCGGCGGCGAAGTCTTCCAGAAGAGTACTTAATTAGTGCGAAAACCAGGCACGTTGCGGCATAAAATCAGAGTTAACTCTTCTTTTTTCTCGTAAAACACTAATTTTAGTGTGGGATTTTGGTTAATATTTGGCTAAAATGCCTTCCCCATTTTACCGTCCTAAATAAAAGCGTTATGAATCAAATCGTTGTTGCTGCCTTATATCGGTTTGTCAGCCTGTCTGACTATGAAAACCTGCGCCAGCCATTGCTGGAATATTGTATATCTCAAAATATTAAAGGAACTCTGTTACTGGCGACGGAGGGAATTAACGGTACGGTAGCTGGTAGCCGCCTAGCGATTGATAATTTATTGGAATATTTGCGTAAAGATCCTCGTCTTGCTGATATTGATTGTAAAGAGTCATTTTATGAAGAAATGCCTTTCTATCGGATGAAGGTGAAGTTGAAAAAAGAAATTGTGACGATGGGTGTCGAAGGCATAGACCCAAATAAAGTGGTTGGTACTTACGTGAAGCCTGATGATTGGAATGCCTTAATTGAAGATCCTGATGTTGTTCTAGTGGATACTCGCAATTATTACGAAGTGGCGATTGGCACATTTAAAGGTGCAAAGGACCCGCACACAACTAATTTCCGTGAATTCCCTCAGTATGTTGCTGACAATCTTGACCCAGAAAAAAACAAGAAAGTAGCAATGTTTTGTACGGGTGGTATTCGTTGCGAAAAGTCGACTGCTTTTTTGAAGGAGCAAGGTTTTGAAGAGGTTTATCACTTGCAAGGCGGCATTTTAAAGTACTTAGAAGAAGTCCCTAAAGACGAAAGTTTATGGGAGGGAGAATGCTTTGTATTCGATAATCGCGTGGCGGTTGATCATGATTTGAAAAAAGGTTCTTATGACCAGTGTCATGGCTGTCGTCATCCGATTACAGAAGAAGACAAATTATCCGATCAATATATGCCTGGTGTGGCTTGCCCGCGTTGTTATGATCAGCAAACACCGGAACAGCAAGCTCGATTTCGAGAGCGACAAAAACAAATCGAGTTAGCAAAAGTTCGCCATGAAGAGCATATAGGTTTATCTCCAAAGCAGTTGAGAGAAGCTCGAAGAATAAAAAAAGAAAAGCGCACCGTAGATCAGAAAGCAAACTAATTAATATCGTATAGGGTAAAAATACACGTTTTTGCCCTTATTAATTTCCTTGATATCGAATTATTTTCAGTTAATCTTTCACTATCCTTTCTCTAGTTAGAACTAAATCATAAAACTATGATCTGACTGCCTATAGGGTGCCCGTCCGTAGGGTAAACTTAGCCGTTGAAATGCTGAGCATATTAATTCCAAGCAGTCTTTATACGTTATTATTTTATGAATTTTCGTTTCCTGTTAATAATACTCTCTTTTATTATCATCGGCTTTAGTGGTGGTTGGATTGCTAGGGGGTGGCTAGTATCTGGGAGTATTGTTTCTAATCCAACAATAGTTGAAAGCATTCATCCAAAAACTCAAATTACAATTAACAATAAACGAACTGGTTTAGCAAAAGAATTTACTAATACAGATTCCCCAGTTACAGATATATCTCCTCAGAATAAAAGAGATTCCATAACTGAACCAAAAAATGATGGAGTGGCAGTATTTATATTGTTTAATAAACTGCTAGGTGCACATCGTTATGATGAAGCAATGGACCTATATCAACAGCAATACAATGAGCAAGTGATTTTTGAATTGAAAGGGGTTGTGTTGGATCATTTGCAACGTTTGCTGAGTGCCCAAGATCAAAATAACTTCTCTGAATTAGCAAATCTATTTTTAGCTGTTTATTATGACGATATTGATGTTTTGTTACTATTGGCCCACTTCAATAATATTAATGGCTTATATATGGAGGCCATTAATATCTATCAATTATCAAATAGTTATGCTTATTCGAATGTCCAGCAACAAAAAGTTCTCGCTTCCTTTAATCAGTTTGTCGAAAGTATAGATCGTTTTTATACAGAAAAAGAAGATTGGTTTTCTCTTATTAACTTATACACTCATATTGATGCTGTAGGCTTATTAACATCTCATTATCAATATCGCCAAGCTATCATCCATCATAAAAGTGGAGATAATTTCTCGGCAATTGAGCAATTAAAGCAATTAGAAGATGATAGTTTGGTTGGCGGGCAAGCAATGGAGGCACTTGAAAAATTAACGGGTAGTAATATTCAGCCTAATAACCCTTGGCAAGGCGCAGAGAGGGTTGCCTTACAGCAACGAGGAAATCAATATTTAGTCGATCTGGGTATTAATCGTAGAGATAATGTGACCTTGCTCATTGATACAGGTGCTTCGATGACGACTCTTTCGCGTTCCTCTTTTTTATCGTTAAATAGCAATAATCAGGCTGTTAAGGTGGGACAGAGGTTATTTCAGACGGCTAATGGTGTTGTTAAAGGTGCTGTTTATTCGATGCCTCAGTTAACTATAGGGTCTTTTGCTATGAGGAATGTTCAAGTAGCTGTGCTTGATTTTACGATGTCATCAGGCGTTGACGGGCTTCTTGGGATGAATGTCCTAGGTCAGTTTCGCTTTCAAATTGATCAGGACAATACAAGTTTATATCTAAATAAAAAATAAAAAATAAAAAACTTCGTTATTAGTATTTACGGCGTCCAATAGTAATGCTTGTTGGTCACACGTTGTCACATTTGTGCCACAGACAATTACACCCTTCTTCAATATATTAACTTCTCCAACGGTATGCATTGTATTGTAATCATGTAATGAGCACTGCGCATGCCACACATATTTAATTGATGGAGGGTTTATTTGTGGGTTTAAATAAAAAAATAGTATTGCTGGGTGCTTCTGCTATTTTATCGTTCTCTGCAGTGAGTCATGCTGAAGTATCTGTAGGCCATGCTGTGGGTACGTATGGCTTCGGAGCCTATGTGTCAGGGGATACGGGTTGGCATTTTACTGGAAAAGATCAGATTCAATGGCGTGCAGTCATTGGTGGGGGTGAGTTGGAAGTCGATAAGGTCGAAATTGACGATGTAAAATATGAAGGGGATGTTGACTTATTTGGTACTCAGGTCGGTCTTGATTGGTTTCCTTTTGAATCAAATCAGTTTTTCGTCTCTGGTGGTGCCGCCTACTTTGATCGAGAATATGAATTAAATTCTAGAGCAAACAAAAATTTTACCGTGGGCAATCAATTTGTATCAGCTAGTGATGGGGTCCGATTAGATACCGATATAGATCATTCTTCTTTCGCACCGTATGTTAGTGTTGGTTGGGGAAATAAACATAAAGGCAGAAGGGGGTTGTCATATTTTGCTGAAGTAGGCGTTCTATTTCCCTTAGATGATGCCGACGTTAATACTCGTGTGAGCGGTAATACAAGTGTTGTTTCTGCTGCCGATATCCGTAAGCATGAGCGAGATGTAGAGGATGATATAAATGGACCTCAGTTAAATGCAACCATTGGCATTGGTTATCGTTTCTAATTGGTTTTGAAATGCCATAGTTATAACTGTGATGTTTTAAATAGGATATTGAATTAATGAATAAGGTTTTATTTATACTTTTTTCAACTGTATTAGCTAGCTGTGCCTCTATGAGTCCGCCAACGTCCTTGCTTATAGAAAGTGTCCCGGTTATTAATGTTGGGGAATCAAACGATGTACCAGAGGAGCACATTGTTTTTATTCCAGCAAATACTGAATTTCCTGTTCAATTTTCTATAAAAGGAACAATTTTTAATCAAAATATATCTTCAATTGTAATGACTAGTCTTAAGAAGGACCTGTATTTATACAAACACTGGTCAAGTTTTGACGGTAAGAGTTGGATCAAATCTCATAAGTTAATGAGAGGCGAGATATCTGCTGGCATTGATAAGTCAGGTGGGAAGGTAGAGATTATATTAGACTTAGTTCAATAAAAAATTTAAAACATATCAAGGTAAAGTAAGGGAAAACCTATACATGGCTCTAATTTTCTCTGCTTTGAGTGGCCTGCGTCTCACTCTGTCACAAATAGAGGCGTAGGTACCCTATAATTTTCAATATATTCACACTACACTACAAAATATAATGATTTGGGTAGCTAGATTATGAGCATTAATATTTTGCTTGTGGAAGATGATGAAGAGCTTGCTTCTTTAGTTCGTGATTATCTCATTAAAAATAATTTCGACGTTCAAGTGATTACCGATGGAATTGAGGCTGCTAAGCAAATCCCTATTGTTAAGCCGGATTTGGTGATTCTCGATATCATGTTACCAGGGATTACTGGGATGGATGTTTGTCGGGAGGTGAGGCCTTTTTATACTGGGCCTATTTTGATGCTGACAGCCTTGGACGATGATGTTGATCAAATGCTTGGTTTGGAATTAGGTGCTGATGATTATATTGTTAAGCCAGTACAGCCTCGGTTATTGTTAACTCGTATTCGTACATTGTTACGCCGTATTTCTAGCTCAACTTTATCATCCGATATCTCTAAAATTAACACTGTTATTCAAGTAGGGTCTTTAACGATTAATACAGGTAATCGAACAGTTTCTGTAGATAATCGGTTAATCGAGCTGACTTCTGCAGAATTTGAATTGTTGCTACTGCTTGCTCAGGATATTGGGCATGTGGTTGATCGGAATACTATCGTTCAGGAACTTAGAGGGTTTGAGTACGACGGTATGGATCGATCTATTGATCGCCGAATTTCTCGATTGAGGAAAAAGTTACAGAATAATAATGACCACGACATTATTAAAACAATACGAGGTAAAGGTTATCAGCTTTGTATCTCGAAAACGTAAGGTTCTGATAGGGACTTATATTCCATATCTTGTAGGCTATTTATGCTAAAAGCGTTATTTAAATTATTGGTCTTAGCACTATTGCCATTAATGTTTCTGTTATTTTCTGATAAATATAATCCTGTCCGCATGGCTGGTGAATGGTTGCAGGAACAGTATATGTCATCGATCTATCTAGGGACGATGAAGCATATTGCTGCTCAGCTTGATGTAATATCCCTTGAAGAACAAGAGTTGGTGTTTAACGAAATTGCTAATAATTTCGGTGTTGATTTGCAGCGTATTCAGTTATCTGAACTAACAACAAGTACTAGCAAGAAAGGACGACTGAAAGACGGCGAGTTAGTATTTTTAAATCGTGACGGGGCAGTAGTAGGCTATAAGTTAAAGAACAGTGATTGGGTGATTACAGCTGCGGCAGAGGAGACGGAAGTCCAGGATACTTACCGATTAGCCAAGGGGCCAATATATTTGCTGAGGCAGGCATTGTTGTCGGTTAAAGAATCTGAGCTTGATTACGAGGCTGCACTTTTACAAAAAGAATACGGTTTTCCATTCAAAATAATCGGGAAAGAAGTCGCTGAGGACAAAAAATCTAAGACAAAAATATATCAGCACAATGATGTTATCTGGTCTTTGAATGAGAACGATAACGAAATATTTTATATCGATTTACAGAATGATAAAACATTATTAATTGGCCCTGTTGAATATGGTGAGCTTGAATTGCTGGCTATTGTTATATATGTCGTAATTTTTGTTTTCTGTGTAGGCTTAGGATTGTTTCTTTGGTTGTGGCCGTTATGGAAAGACCATAAGCGCCTGAATGAAAGTGCGACTGCATTTGGTGCTGGTCACCTAGGTTCACGAGTTGTCATTAAAAAGAGCTCTCTTGCCGCAAATCTAGGTAAATCTTTTAATTTGATGGCTGATAACATTCAGAGCCTGATCAGCGTAAATCAACATTTAACAAATGCTGTTGCTCACGATTTGAGAACGCCTTTAGCGCGATTACGTTTTGCCATAGAAATATTGGATTCAGGTCAGTGTACCTCGGAAGAAAGAGACCGTTATAAAAAAACGATTAATACTAGTATCGACTCATTGGATTATTTGATTAATCAAACATTGGTTCACTCTCGTTATAATCGATCAACTGATATTAAACACTTTAAAGAATCAAGTTTTGCATCAAGGATAAGAGAGGAAGTTGACCAATACAGTTTTGACTTTGAACAGATAGAGTTTGTTACTAATGTAGATAATTCTCTTAATACAACAAAACAGTTTGTTGATCCTAAAGCACTCGAGCGAGCATTGTCTAACTTACTAAGTAATGCAGTAAAGCATGCAAAGTCCGTAGTAAGGGTGTCTTACTTCAAAGAAGGCGAGCATTTATGCTTGCAGGTAGACGATGATGGCTTGGGTATTGATGAGGAGCATTGTGAAAAGATACTCGAACCCTTTTCACAATTGGGCAATAAACAGCGTAGTACCTCAGAAGGGCATGGCTTGGGTTTGGCAATCGTTAATCAAATAGCTAAATGGCACAAAGGCACCATTGTAATTAGCCGGTCAGACTTGGGTGGAGCATCAATAAAAATTTGTTGGCCAGAGCTTATTCAATAGTTTAACTATTGAATAAGCTCTGGCCATTTAATGAATTTGGTATAAAAAACTTACACAAAAGAGGTTCATATCGGGGAAGCTCAAGCATGTTCTAATATTGAGATTGTGGTAGGTGCACTGTTAGTCCTTCCATTTCTTCTGTTACCTTAATCTGACAACTTAAACGACTGTTTGGACGAGGGTCTGAAGTGGCTTCTATCATTTCTAATTCAGTATCTGATGCAGTTCCAGTTTTATCTAGCCATTTTTCATCGACGTAACAATGGCAGGTGGCGCAGCTCATAACACCACCGCATTCTCCTAAAATACCATCTATCATATTTTCAACCGCCCCATTCATGACACTATTCCCTATGGGGACATCGGCTTCATACATATTTCCATCATCGGACACATAAAATATTAAAGGCATTGGTAGGGTTCCTGTCACATAATCGTTAGAATAGGTGATATTAATTGATGTTGTGAGAATATTCCATGAATGATACTGATCTGCCTTTGCAAGAAACCCCTCTTAAAACTGGGCGTTACCGTCATTATAAAGGTGGTGAGTATGATGTGATCGCGACAGCAAGACACAGTGAATCTGATGAGTTGCTCGTGGTTTATCGTTGTTTATACGATGATGGTTCATGGTGGGTTAGACCCTTACCGATGTTTAAAGAAACCGTCTCAGTCGATAATGTTATTGTCCCCCGATTTGAATATATTGGTGACTCAGGTAGAACTGATGACAAGCGATGAAGAATGGATGCAGCAAGCCTTAGAGTTAGCTGCTGAAGCTGAAGCCAAAGGCGAAGTACCTGTTGGTGCAGTAGTTGTTTTAGATCAACAGGTTATTGGTCGAGGATTTAATCAGCCTATTAGCAGCTGTGATCCTACAGCTCATGCAGAAATCGTCGCATTGAGGAATGCTGCAAGATCAGTTGATAACTATCGCTTAGTGGATGCTACCTTATATGTAACCTTAGAGCCGTGCACGATGTGTACGGGTGCTATTATTCATAGCCGCATTTGTCGATTGGTATTTGGTGCGAGTGAACCTAAAGCGGGTGTCATCGAGAGTCGTTTGCAGATGCTGGATGCCGATTACCTCAATCATAAGGTTGAATACAGAGGTGGTGTGTGTCGGCAACAGTGTGGAGAGGTTATTAGCCGCTTTTTTGCAAGCAGAAGAGAGCAGGTTCGAAAGGCGAAACGTTAAAAGTCTGTTAGCTCGTTAAGTGATAATTATAACTGGGACAAAGTACCGTTTTGAATATTAGAAAAGTTAACGGGCTCTATTTCGTTTTGTAATTCCAGAGCTAGTCGTCGTTGTAACGATTCGTTATGCCACACCAGGATATTGTGGTAGTTACGAATATTCTCTACATACTTAACCGGTTCCCATCCGCGAGCGTAACCATGTTTAGTTTTCTTGTAATACTTTTTCTTGCTAAGCAAGGGTAAACGCTCTTTGACATCATCCCACAGGTCAGGGTCGCCACCTTGTTGCTCAGTCAATTTACGAGCATCTTCTAAATGTCCAAGGCCCACATTATAAGCGGCTAAAGCCATCCATAAGCGGTCCGGGTTTTTAATGCTATCAGGTAATCTCTCCAAGCGCTGTGTAAAGTATTTGGCTCCACCATAAATACTTTGTTGGGGGTCAGTGCGATCCTTAACACCTAATGCCTTAGCTGTATTTCGGGTCAGCATCATAAGGCCTCTGACACCTGTGTAGGATTTCGCATTAGCGTTCCAGTGTGATTCTTGATAACTCATGGCTGCAATAAATAGCCAATCGAGTTTGAATTCGTCTGCTGTTTCGCGGAAGTAAGTTTCCCATTTGGGTAAGCGTTTATCGATGTGTTTTGAAAAAGTCAGGGCGCCGCCTACATCTAAATACTCATTTGAAAAGTATTTATCGGTTAGCTCGTCCAGCTCTCCGGAATCTTTATATGACGATAAAAAAACATTAGCAGCTTTGAGTAAACTCCTATCGCCCGTTTTGGGAAAGGCCCAGGCAATGTCTTTATTTTCTTGCAGGCTAAATGCTCTTCTGGCGCGAGGGTATATATTGCGGTTTACAGTATAAGAGGTCGAATCAATAATGGTGATATCAGCACGGTCGCTGTGGACTATTTCCAGCAAGTCTAATTGTTCTAGATCTTCTACTTCCTTCCAGCTTAATGTGGGATATTCTTTTTGTAGCTCTTTTAACAGTTCAACGTGGGAGCTATTGGCTGCTACTACGATATTCAAATCAACAATATCTTCGATCGTTTTGGGGCGAGTACTACCTCGACGATAAATAACATCTTGACTAACTTGCATGTATGGCACAGAAAATTGTAATTTTTTCTGTCTACTTTCAGTAACGCTTAAGCTGTTAGCTGCAAAATGCCCTGATCGAGTGCCTACTAAGTTGAGCATTTCACCGAGATTTGATTCGTCTTTGATGACGAGTTCTACCCCTAAATGATCGGCAAAGGCCTCTGCGAGGTCATGTTCAAAACCGGTATAGCCAAAAGGGCCTTCAAAATAAGTGATGGGGCCATTGCTGGAGAGAATGGGGAGGTAACCTTCATCGACAATACGTTCGAGTAATGTGGGTACAGAGCTACCAGATAGCATAAATGGCAGCATGCACAGCAAAATGCTGCCAATGGCATATAGAGGGTGACTACCGTGAAAACGTGATGTTTTCTCTTGCGGTAGGCCACTATTTTGTTGTGTTTCAGTGTTACTCATCTCTCGAATCTACTCGATACTTTGGTAAAGAACGTTGTAAATTTGACCAAATTATACCTTATCGCGGGATAAAATCCGATGCCTTGGCCACAAAGTCATGGGTTAGTCAGAAAATGGCTTTGGTAAAGGCAATAGTTAAGACAACGAAATAGTCGATTTATTTAGGGCCTGTTAACACTAATTTTATAGCCACTGCTAGCGACCATTTTTTTGCACAACTAGGCAGAGTGAGCGCTGTGTATGAACATACATAAGCGAACAACCTCGGTGCCGCTTGACGGTATAACGCCGTTGTGCGTAAAAGTGGCCCTAGCCCTTTGGGTTGCGGCTAAAATAGCGCCACTCGGTGTTGCTCGTCGCTTATTTAGGCCCACTAAACTCGTTCCTCGCGCCTTGATTGGCGCTATTTTAGTCACAACAGTGGCTATAAAATTAGTGTTAACAGGCCCTATAGGATTGATTCAGTGAATATGCTGTTTTCAGGTACCTAATCAAGTACAATAGCGCGCTTTCTGCTCCCTTTAATTCAGACCTACTCAATGACTATGCTGATCTATCCTGGTGCTCAGGCACTCTCTTCTTTTCGTTTAGATAAACTTCAACAAATACTGTGCAATATTTCGGCTGGTTTGTTACTGCAGAGTGCTCAATATCACCATTTTGCCTCAGTATCGGATTCGCTTACGGCTGAAGAAGAAGAAGTTCTTAAGCAGCTATTGAGTTATGGGAACCATGTTACTGGAGCCTCAGGTGAGTCAGGTAGCCGATTATTTCTCGTAGTACCAAGGCCTGGCACGATTTCTCCTTGGTCATCCAAGGCAACGGATATTGCGCATAATGCAGGGCTGGAGAAAGTTCAGCGATTAGAAAGAGGGGTTGTGTACTGTATTTCGGGTGTAGGTGCGCTTTCTGACGATGAACTACAAGCGCTACAGGCGAGTTTGCATGACCGTATGGTTGAGGCAGTATTTACCTCCCTTGATGCAGCCGAAACATTGTTTGAGCATCAATCGCCAGCCCAACAAACTGAGGTGGACATTCTCAATCATGGCCGAGCTGCTTTGGTTGAAGCAAATGGTCAATTGGGCCTTGCTTTAGCCGATGATGAAATTGACTACTTGGTTGAAAGTTTCCAGTCCTTGGAGCGTAATCCGGTTGATGTTGAATTGATGATGTTTGCACAAGCTAATTCAGAGCACTGTCGCCATAAAATTTTTAATGCATCGTGGTCAGTTGATGGTGAAGAGCAGCCTGTATCGCTATTTAAAATGATTAAAAACACCTACGAAAAAGGTGGAGACAAAGTATTGTCGGCCTATGCGGATAATGCCGCTGTTGTCGAGGGTAGTGAGGCCGGGCGCTTTTATCCTGACCCTGATAATCAAACATATGCTTTTCATCAAGAGCCAATTCACTTATTGATGAAAGTCGAAACCCACAATCATCCCACAGCGATTGCGCCTTTTCCGGGTGCAGGTACAGGTGCTGGTGGTGAAATTCGTGATGAAGGCGCTGTTGGCCGTGGCTCGAAGCCAAAAGTAGGGTTAACAGGCTTTACTGTGTCGAATCTCCAAATCCCTGGCTATTCTATGCCGTGGGAATCTGATTATGGCAAGCCGAACCGTATTGTTAATGCATTAGATATTATGCTCGATGGGCCAATCGGTGGGGCAGCTTTCAACAATGAATTTGGTCGCCCGAATATCTGCGGTTATTTCAGAAGTTTCGAAATGGATTTTGGAGGCGAACGCCGTGGCTACCACAAGCCGATCATGCTCGCAGGTGGCTATGGTAATATAAAAGCTGAACATGTTGATAAAGATGAGTTTTCTGCCGGAGCTAAGCTTATCGTACTTGGCGGGCCTGCTATGTTGATCGGTCTAGGCGGTGGCGCAGCTTCATCAATGGCATCGGGTTCTTCAGCAGAAGATTTAGATTTTGCTTCTGTTCAGCGTCAAAACCCTGAAATTGAGAGGCGTTGCCAGGAAGTGATTGATCAGTGCTGGCAGTTAAATGAGCGTAACCCGATTACCTTTATTCATGATGTGGGCGCAGGTGGCTTATCAAATGCTTTCCCTGAGCTTGTTAAAGACGGTGGTTGTGGCGGCCGTTTTGAATTGCGCAATGTGCCGAATGATGAGCCTGGTATGAGTCCTTTGGCTATTTGGTCAAATGAATCTCAAGAACGCTACGTAATGGCTGTCATGCCTGATGACTTGCCACGCTTTGAGGCCATATGCCAGCGCGAGCGTTGTCCTTACGCGATTGTTGGTGAATCCACTTCCGAGCAACACTTGTTGGTAAATGACAAATTATTCGATGCTAAGCCTGTCGATTTACCGATGTCAGTGCTCTTTGGAAAACCGCCCAAAATGCACCGTGTTGCGGATAAGCACCAGGCAGCGACCACTGAATTTGATACAAGCACTATCGACTTATCTGAAGCTATCGATCGAGTCCTTAAACATCCTGCAGTTGCGAGTAAGCTGTTTTTAATCACCATTGGTGATCGCTCAGTAACCGGGCAGGTTGCTCGCGATCAATTGGTGGGCCCATGGCAAGTTCCTGTTGCTGATTGTGCTGTAACCACAGCGGCCTATGATACGCATACAGGTAATTATGCTGGTGAAGCCATGTCCATGGGCGAACGTACTCCAATGGCTCTGCTTGATGCGCCTGCATCTGGTCGAATGGCAATTGGTGAAGCGATCACTAATATCGCGGCCACTCGAATTCAGCAATTAAGCGATATTAAACTCTCTGCTAACTGGATGTGTGCAGCGGGGCATAAAGGCGAAGATGAGAAACTATTCCGTACGGTTGAAGCTATTGGTATGGAGTTGTGTCCTGTGCTAGGTATTACTATTCCTGTAGGCAAAGACTCGATGTCTATGCGAACAGCCTGGCAGGAAAATGGCGAGGATAAAGCGATTACTGCGCCTTTATCATTAGTGATTTCTGCTTTTGCTCCAGTTGTTGATGTGCGTCAAACCCTGACACCGCAATTACAGGCTACGACTGATAGCGAATTATTACTGATAGACCTTGGCTGTGGTAAGCAGCGATTGGGCGCTTCAATTCTTACTCAAGTTTATAACCAATTAGGCAGTGATGTTGCAGATTTGAACCAGCCAGAAATGTTAAAAGGCTTTTTCAATGCGATGCAAAAATGTTTGGTAGATAACAAATTGCTGGCTTATCACGATCGCAGTGATGGTGGTTTATTGGCAACATTATGTGAAATGTCATTTGCCGGAAATTGCGGTATCGATATTGAGTTATCTTCTTTAGTTGAAGGTAGTGACAATGTTTTAACGGCTTTATTCAATGAGGAATTAGGTGCAGTTATTCAGGTCACTACAGAAAATAGCGAACAAGTGAAATCCTATTTTGTGGAAGCAGGTTTGGCTGATTGCATTCATTCTCTAGGTCAGTTGAATAATGACGACACGATACGCTTTAGCAAAAATAGTAAAAATGTATTTTCTGCGTTACGTAAAGATCTCTATTCTGCATGGAGTGAAACGAGTTACCGTATGCAAGCGTTAAGGGATAATCCAGAGTGCGCGCAACAGGAATTCGATTTAATCAAACAAGAGAATCCGGGACTTAGTGTTTCACTGAGTTATGATCCTTCTGAGGATGTTGCCGCTCCTTTTATTAATAAGGGGAGTCGTCCTACAGTAGCGGTCTTGCGTGAGCAGGGCGTTAATGGTCATGTTGAGATGGCAGCCGCATTTACTCGTGCAGGCTTTTCTGCTGTCGATGTTCATATGAGTGATATTCTTGCCGGGCGAGTGAGTTTAAATGACTTTAAAGGGCTTGCCGCATGTGGGGGGTTTTCCTACGGTGATGTGTTAGGTGCTGGTGAAGGTTGGGCAAAAACAGTTTTATATAACACGGTTGCTCGTGATCAGTTTGAAGCTTTTTTTAATCGTGAAGATACCTTTAGTTTAGGTGTTTGTAACGGTTGCCAAATGATGTCCAACCTCAAATTATTGATTCCTGGGGCAGAGCATTGGCCACATTTTGGTCGCAACTTATCTGAGCAGTTTGAAGCGCGTTTCAGTTTAGTCAAAATACCAGAGACGCCATCAGTATTATTGAAAGGTATGGCAGGTTCTCATTTGCCTGTAGTGATGGCTCACGGTGAAGGACGAGCCGAATTTGCCGGTGATGCCGAGTTTCAACAGTGCGACACTAGTGGTTTAGTGTCTTTACGTTATATTGATAACCAGCTCAATCAAGCAACAACATATCCAGCTAATCCAAATGGTTCTGCTGGCGCTATTGCCAGTGTTACGTCGACCGATGGTCGTGCCACTATTATGATGCCGCATCCTGAACGAGTATTCCGCACGGTAACTAACTCTTGGAGCCCTGATGACTGGCAGGAAGACGGTGCTTGGTTAAGAATGTTTCGCAATGCGAGAGTGTTTGTCGATTAATATTTGTTGATACGAAATAGTGAGCTTTTGTAAGGGTGGTTTTTAATCACCTTTAACCATAGTAAAAGGTTGTGAACAAAAGCACGTTTCGTATTGATTAGTCTTTTTTTAATTAGATTGTTGAGTGTCGTCAAACTTTTTTCAGTTTTATAGCGCTATAATTAAATCCGTTATCCTATTTGCAAAATAGCTACAGTGCCATCTATCCTATAGGGCTACTGGTATAGCTCTAGTGTAGCTTTAATCGCTTTATCATACTTTTTATTAATAACATTTTTCATTATATGAGGGACTATTATGTTAAAAGAAATTAAAACTGTCTTACCCATTCTTTTATGTGCTTGTTCCAGTGTTTCTGCTGGTGAATTTTTTAATGCAAAAACATTAGGCAGTGGTGGTGTTGGTGTTGCTGGTGCTGATTTTAAAAATGGCGCCTTTCTAAATCCGGCGTTAGTTAATGTTTATACCGATGATAGTGCTGTATCGTTGAATGCTAGTGTTGGCATTATTGGTTCTGACGATGATGAGTTAATCGAGAATGCAGAAGATTTAGAAGATGAGCTGGATGATATTGATGATTCAGTTCCGTCCTCTGCTGAAGTAGAGGATATTGTTGACCTGCTAAATGACATTGACGGTGCAGAAGCTGACTTTGAGTTTGGTAGTTATTTTCAGGTGGCGCTCCCTAATAAATATGTTTCTCTTGCATTATTTATCAATTTAACATCAGATACCGCCATAACAACTAATGTGTCTTCGGCCGATATTGCTGCGCTAAATGCAGCAGCGGATACATTGGTCTTTGATTCAAATTCTGTTTCGAGTGAAGTGCTGGTTTTGAATGCTTCTATTGCTGAATATGGTGTTGCTCTGGGGAAAACATTTGATATTCCTGGGGCTAATATCAGCATCGGTATTTCACCGAAATTACAAGATATCGATATTTATGATTATGTCGCAACCGTTGATTTATATGACGAGGATGATTTCGATTCTAGGCGTAATAGAAGCTCTGACACCCATTTCAACGCTGATGTGGGTCTCCATATTGCCATCGGAGAATCGTTTAAGGTAGGCGCTGTACTTAGCGATATCAACGAAGAAGAGTTTGATACGGAAGAAAATAGAGACTTAGAAATGGAGACAAGGGCAACCGCAGGATTTTCTTATCAAAAAAATGATACTTTCGTTGAAGTGAATGTTGACCTTGATGATGCCAAAGATTTTGTTTCTCAAGAAGATACCCAAATATTACGTGTAGGTTCTCAGTTAGATGTCGTTAGCTGGGCAAAGCTTCGTTTAGGCTATAAGCATGATTTTGAAGATAACCAAGCAGACTTATTTACGCTGGGTTTTGGTTTCAGGCCACGAGGTATTATGAGTATTGATGTTGCGGGTATCGTGGGTGAAAACGAAACCTATGGGGGTGTAGTTCAATTTAATTTTGACTTCATGTGATTTTTTTAATTCTATAAGCTTTTGTTTTTTAATAGGTTTTTTAATTGTTTATGGATTATCAGGGTGTTCCGCTAAGACCTTAATAGGGAACACCCTTCTTAGCTCTATCTGGCCTTAATATGGTGAGCTTATAACAGGTTAATAAAGTGATAACCTGTTCCCAGAACTTCCCTTCAATTGTCCAAGTGGGCTGCTAAGCTTAAAGGTATAGCTTGGGAGTTCTTTTTGTGATTTTGTATGATATTCAGACTGTTAGATCAGCTTGTATTCTGATTGTTGTGCACGTATGCCTGTTAGCTTGTGTCGGAAACTCTTCGCTTCAGCCAGCCACTATAAAAAGCACTGAATTAGAAAAAACAGCAGATAAACAAATCGGTTCAAATAATGTTAATCCTATAAGCCTTTCAGGGGAGAAAGCGCTAGAAAAGCAGACGTCTCATGCCGATGCGGAAAAGCGACTCATTGCAAAAGTAACACAGAACAAGCCCGTAATACCGATATCTACAAAGAAATCTAAACCTACTGTAAGGGTATCAAGCGCAACAAAGAAAAAGGTTGCCAGTGACTTGATCAGAAATAAGAGCGTAAATACGAAAGTACTACATAAGCCTAAAATCTACGCAGGCAAAAAAGTTGCTCAACTAAGCCATGTAAAAAAAGTAGAGAAAACACAAAAATCGACTATCCCTTTTCTTGCTAAATCAACGATAAATAATTCTACTATTAAAGAAGCTAAAGAAGCTAAAGAAGCTAAAGAAGCTAAAGAAGCTAAAGAAGCTAAAGAAGCTAAAGAAGCTAAAGAAGCTAAAG
>CANKXO010000008.1 GCA_947487765.1 uncultured Pseudomonadales bacterium
CGTTACTCCCGTTACTCCCGTTACTCCCGTTACTCCCGTTACTCCCGTTACTCCCGTTACTCCCGTTACTCCCGTTACTCCCGTTAAAGAGCTTATAGATTTAAATAATGCTGATCATCAGTTTTTAAAAAGTGAGTCAAAAAATGAATTTTTGGTGGCTTCGAGTCAGCAGGATGATTTAGGTGTTGCGAAAAATAAAATCAGTAAAATTAATAGTGAAGATAAATTTACTTCCAGCAATGAATATTTCGTTGAAGATTCTGTTCTACAAAAGGATATCGATAATGGCAAAAATAAAGGTGAGCAGAAAAAACATAAGAATAGACAGAAAGAATCTGGTGATAGTATCTTGCCTGTATCAGATCTTACTTTAAATGATGGGCTATATGTTGTCAGTGAAAATGCTATTAAAAACGATAGTGAAAATGTTAATGAAAGCTTAGAAGACGTTGATGTAGGTAACTACATTGAAGAAAATATAAATTCTTTACCCAAAGAGACTCCGTTTGAACAAACAGAAAGCGTGCTGAAGGAACCAATAGTATTTAATGAAAATTATTCAGATGTTAAAGAGATTGAAAATAAAGATAAAAACCTGGAAGCCTTTAAGGTAAATTCAATAGATAAAATAATTACTTTTAATGAAGAATTGACCGAAAGTACGGTTGATATTGTACCTTTTGATCAAGAGGTGTTGATCTCCGTTCAAATAGATAAGAGTGAACATGTCAATGGTACAGTGTTATTAGAGACCGAAAGTAACGCTGCTGATAATCAGTCGACTGATGATGCCATTTCTGTAGAGCTTATCCCTGTTTATAATAAAAGAGAAGAGTTAGAGCCTGCTGTTATATTCGGTGATGTTCAAGATGCAGAGGATGATGTCAAGAAGGATGGTGAAAGTATTACAGAACAAGTGCTATCTGATGTTGGTTCAAATAAAGACAGAATTACTTCTCTCCCAAATGATACAGTTTATGTTGATGAACTACCGGAAATAGAGGAGATTCCAGAAAGTGAAAGCCTTTTAAATGAAATGGTTGGGAATGAATTATCTGGTCAAGATGCCAATATAACAGGAAAAAACGAATCAATCATTATAGAACAAGAAGAAAATAAGTCACCTGATAATGGCAAGGCTTATGTGCTAATAACCGATGGAGATCATGTTGATAAAATATTAGTTAAAAAAACAATGAGAGAAGAGTTGTTATCGGAACTTGATAAGATACTAGCATTGAATTGGAAAGGTATCATTCCTCGCCCTGCGCAAAGTAGCGATAAAAGATTTGATTATTGTCACATAATATTAGGAGAAATGCAGAATAAAAAATATAAAGTGTTTCCTCCATATACTGTTAGTTCATATGACTATAATCGTTGGAGACAAAAGTTAGGAGAAATATCGTTTGTTCAGTTAGGGGATCATTCATTGAATATATATCAGGTTGTCTCAGAAGGTGAAATAATAAGTGCAGTTTCAACTGTTTTTAAAACCGATCAAGAGTTGTCTGATATATTGCCTGGGCTAGAACGAAAGCCTGTTTACTTTTCTGGGTTCTTAGCATTTAAAGAAAATAACCAACAAGGTTTAGGCGGAGCAGGTAGATTTTATCCGGTTAAATCTGTACAGGATATAGCGTCCTATCTTGTACAATGGCGTCAACATTACTATGTGTTACGGCCACAAAAGAAAGTTAATGATTATCATAATAGATATGAAAGTATAGAAGTCATCCCGTTGCTTGCTCATCAGCAGGAAAATCATAGGAATTGTCGGTGGGTTAACTCATCAATTTAACATTATTCTAATGAATTAAGTGCTAAATAAATTTAAATGTAAGTATTAAAAATCTTAAAAAAGTATCTGGGTTTGGAAGGTAAATACCTTATCTTCACCGTAAGGGATATAACCAATAGTGGAGCGTAGATTTTTATGCCCAACGGCAATGGAAGGGTGAAGAATGGGTGCAAGCATTGGAGCATCCATAGGTGTTTCATCATAGCCGGTTGCTAGCATGAGTCCGATGCCGGGAGAGATAATGATTTTGTTAAAAAGATAATAATCTTTATTAAGCACTATGCCTGTATATAGTGATGTATTGTGATAACTATTTTCAAAGTAGCCGAATTTGATGTCAAGCATGTCAGAATAACCAAAGGTCATACCAAACCCATCGTTATTTTCATTGTAATAGCTATTAGCGCCATATGTATTGTCGCTATGCTTAGAACCGGTGTTGATGTCTAAGGTCCATTCGTCAACATCCAATGCGTGTGCGTTTAAAGAAAAAAATACTATAACAGCGGTGGCAATATACCTAAACATCGTATAACTCCTGCCCTAAATCGTGGCGTATTCAAGATTGGCCTACTTTTTCAATCTCTTGTTAAAGTAATAGCGTACAAGTATCTATTTGTCAGGGGGTAATCTTATGAAAAGGGTGGTTTTGCTAGGCTTTATTCTTATGTTTTCGATGGTTTTTATATCATGTTCATCGATTACTGTGGATGACTATGAAGGACGCTCCCCAGAACTTAGTCTTGAAGAGTTTTTTGATGGAGATTTAGTGGCTTATGGCATTGTTCGAGATCGTTCTGGAAAGGTCATCCGTTATTTCAAAGCGGCATTAAAAGGTGAATGGGAAAATGGGGTAGGTTCACTAGATGAGGTATTTTGGTTCAGTGATGGTGAAAGAGAAACTCGCCTATGGACTATGGAGTCTGATAGGCAAGAGGGTTATATTGGTACTGCGAGTGATGTAGAAGGTACGGCTAACATAAGTGTAAAAGGCAATGCCATTAACCTGAAATACAAGCTACGAATTCCCTATAAAGAAAAAGAAATAATAGTGTCTATGAATGATTGGATGTATCAGGTTGCTCCTGGAGTCGTGATTAATGAAACAGTGTTAACTAAATGGGGGTTTCAGGTAGGGAAAGTCACACTTGTTATTATGAAGAAAAATGTAATTAATGATATTCCTGATTTAATAAATCAGTTTGATCGATAAGGTAATTATGAAATATAAACAATTGTTAAGCGTACTGTTTTTTTATTTAATTAATCAGGCTGTTCTTGCTGAAGGCCCAGTATGGAAGGTTAGTAATGGTGAATCTCATTTATTGATTGGAGGTACTATTCATATGTTAAGTGAAAATGATTATCCATTACCTTCCGTTTTTAACCAAGCATATGATAATGCTGAGGTATTGGTTTTCGAAATTAATCCAGATCTTGTCAGTTCAGCTGAGGTTGGGGAAAAATTCTTAGAATATGCTTTGTATAACGATAATAGAACACTTAAAGATGTGTTGAGTCCCTCTACCTACAAAATGCTACATTTATTTTTAGAAAAGCGAGGAATGTCAGTTAAATCCTTTTCTTCAATGAAACCCAGTATGTTATCAATAGTATTGACGGTCGCAGAATTGCAACGACTGGGTTTGGCAGGTGTTGGTGTCGATGAGTTTTTCAATCAGCGTGCGAAGCGGGACAATAAGAAAAGGCAATCTTTGGAAACAATAGATGACCAATTCAACGCATTGTTATCTTTAGGAATAGATAAAGAAGACGAAGTGATTTTGCATGCTCTCGATGAATTGGAAAATATGGCGAGGGAAATGCAAAAAATTAAGCAGGCGTGGAGAAAGGGCGATAATAATGAATTGTCCGAAGTTGCTCTGTTGCCATGGATGGATAAATTCCCTCAAATGTACCAATTTTTACTCGTTCAGCGTAACCAACGTTGGTTGCCTCAGTTAGAAGAATTTATCCGCACACCTGAAATCGAATATATCTTAGTAGGAGCTCTTCATCTAGCTGGGCCTGATGGTGTTTTAGAAATGCTGAAAGCAAAAGGATATTCCGTGAAAAAATTATAAATTTCATCATGTAGGTAATATTATCTCTTAATTTTATTTCAATGCGAATTTGTAGCTCCTATTTCCCTCTTAATACTTTAAAAATTTCTGAAAAGCTAAATGAATACTGGCATAATCCTTCGCTATTTTTTAATCATAAATGAGGGATTTTATGGCCTTGTCAGCGATGCCGAAACCAACGACTAAACCTGCCAACCCCAATTTTTCATCTGGTCCTTGCAGTAAGCGGCCTGGCTATAGTGTTAATAATTTGGATATCAGTACTCTAGGCCGTTCTCATCGAGCAGCTATTGGCAAAGTCGCTCTTAAGCAAGCTTGCGAGCAGACAGCCGAACTATTGAGTTTGCCTGAGGGCTATCGTGTGGGTGTGGTTCCAGCATCTGATACCGGTGCAGTGGAAATGGCCTTATGGTCTCTTTTAGGAGCTCGTGGTGTCGATGTTCTTGCATGGGAGTCATTTGGTAGCGGTTGGGTGACAGATATTACTAAGCAATTAAAACTTAATAATGTTCGTTCAATTACTGCTGATTACGGGCAATTGCCTGATTTATCGCAAGTAAATTTTCAAAATGATGTGGTTTTTACTTGGAATGGTACAACCTCTGGAGTCAAGGTTCCCAATGGCGATTGGATTACAGATGATCGAGAAGGGTTGACTATTTGTGATGCAACTTCTGCAGTGTTTGCGATGGAGATGCCTTGGGAAAAATTGGATGTCGTGACGTATTCATGGCAAAAAGTTCTGGGAGGGGAAGGTGCGCACGGCATGCTGATTTTGAGCCCGCGTGCTGTCGAACGTCTCGAAGCGTATACGCCACCATGGCCATTACCTAAAATTTTCCGCATGACTAAAAATGGAAAGCTAATTGAAGGGATCTTTCGTGGTGAAACAATCAATACACCATCGATGTTATGTGTGGCGGATTACCTTGATGCGTTAAATTGGGTTGATGGTTTAGGTGGTGTGAGTGCAACAATCGTTAAATCGAAAGCTAACTTAGCCGTTATTAGTGATTTTGTAGCTGAGAATAATTGGGTTAATTTTTTAGCGAAAGATTTAAGCACACTTTCAAATACTAGTGTTTGCCTGACCTTGGATGCAACTGAGGAACAAGTAAAGTCAATCATCAAACTACTTGCCGATGAGGGTGCAGCCTACGATATAGGTGCATATCGCGATGCTCCATCAGGCTTGCGTATTTGGTGTGGTGCAACAGTAGAAGAAAGTGATATTGAAAGTTTGATGCCTTGGTTGGCTTGGGCTTATCAATCCGTTGTGAAGTAAGTTGGTCGGCCTCTATTTATTTAATTTATTGAATCAAATGTCACTGGATTAAACATGTTTAAAATTAAAACGTATAACAAAATTTCAGTTAAAGGTTTAGGGCGATTTTCTCTTGATAAATATGAACTATCGAGCGAAATAGGCCACCCTGACGCTTATATACTTCGTAGTCATAAATTACATGGTGAGACCTTGCCTGACACTGTTAAAGCAATTGCTCGTGCCGGGGCAGGTGTCAACAATGTGCCTATCGATAGCTGTACAGAGAAAGGTGTTGTTGTATTTAATACGCCTGGTGCTAATGCAAATGCTGTTAAGGAACTAGTGTTGGCTGGTTTACTGTTAGGGTCACGTGGGATTGTTCAAGGTATGGCTTATGCTCAAACCTTACAGAAAATGACCGATGCCAGCGAAATGAATAAACAGCTAGAAGCTGAAAAAAAACGTTTCGCCGGTAGTGAGTTGGCAGGTAAAACACTGGGTGTGGTGGGTCTTGGAGCCATCGGCTCTCTAGTTGCAGAAATGGCGCTTTCGATGGGTATGCATGTACTCGGTTATGATCCTGCATTATCAGTTGATGCCGCGTGGCGTTTACCAAGCCAGGTGCAAAAAATGGAAAATTTGCCAGCCTTATTAGCCAAAGCTGATTTTATTACACTGCATGTTCCAGCTATTAAACCTACTTATCATTTGATTAACGACGAAGCATTAAAAAATGTTA
Source organism: uncultured Pseudomonadales bacterium (assembly GCA_947487765.1). Lineage (GTDB taxonomy): Bacteria > Pseudomonadota > Gammaproteobacteria > Pseudomonadales > Cellvibrionaceae > CANLBN01. The sequence continues at coordinate 5,892 of CANKXO010000008.1, forward strand.
AGCAAGGGGCGGTATTATTAAATTTTGCCCGAGAAACTATTGTCGACCCTCAAGCAGTAGTGTCTTCTCTGTCTGTTAATCAACTTGGCCAATATATTTGTGACTTCCCTGAACCGTGCTTGTTAGGTAATGATAAGGTGATTGCCATGCCTCATATTGGCGCTAGTACGGTAGAGGCTGAAGAAAATTGTGCGGTTATGGCGGCTGACCAATTAATGGATTACTTAGAGAATGGTAATATCAAAAATTCAGTGAATTTCCCTGTTGTTTTTATGGCGCGTGGAGGTGATTGTCGTATAACGTTTGCAAACCATAATGTGGCAGGTGTTTTAGGGGATGTGTTGTCTGTTTTTACTCGATATCAGGTCAATGTTATTGATATGGTTAACAAAAGCCGTGGAGACATTGCTTACAATATTATCGATATTGAAGGTGAGCTTGATGATAATGTTCGCCAAGAAATATGCGCATTAAAACATGTTATTGCGCTTCGAGTTCTAAGGTAATTCAGATTATCGCTTTTCTATAAAGCATATCCCTCTCTGTACTAACGAATCACTTAGCACTTTTGATGAAAAGTGCTAAGTGACACTGAGAGTATAATAATTCCTAAAGAGTAATAACTCATAAGAATTATTGTTATGTTTTTGCCTTTCCTGCAACGATTCGATCAAGAATTAATGCACAGAATAGAATAGCTAAGCCAGCGAGGATGCCTTGGCCTTCTGAGGCAAATTGTAATGCTTCAAGTACGTCTTCTCCCAAACCTTTTGCTCCAATCAACGAAGCGACTACTACCATTGCCAATGATAATAAAATGGTCTGGTTAACACCTGCCATAATTGTTTTGGAGGCAAGTGGTAGGTCCACTTTAAAGAGTAGGTAAGAAGGAGTGGCACCAAAGGCTAAGGCCGCTTCTCTTGCGGCATGTGGTACTTGTTGTAAACCCAATACCGTTAATCGAATTACCGGAGGTGAACCAAATATCAGTGTGGCTACAATCGCGGCTGGTTTTCCTGCACCGAAAAATGCAATGACCGGGATAAGATAAACAAAAGAGGGCATCGATTGCATAAAGTCGAGTATCGGGCGCACGATTAAATACAATCTAGGATGGCGTGCACAGGCAATACCTATGGGAATGCCCAGCGTAATTGATACCATCGCCGCTGCACCCAGTAAGGAAATTGTTGTCATGGCTTTTTCCCAAAAACCAAGAATACCAAGATAAGCCAGCGCTGCGGTTGTGAAAATAGCAACCCGTGCGCCGCCTGATAACCAGGCAAGGATCGCAACAACGAGGATTGTTACTGGCCAGGGAGTGCCCACAAATACAACTTCAAGTGCATCGAGTAATGAACGTACACTCAGTGTAATGGTATTAAAGAATTCGCCACCGGATTGCTTTGCCCAGTCAAACCAACCTTTAATGCTGTCAGCGATACCAATGCGTATCATTTTATCGGTTGGGAAATCCAACAGTGATGGCACAAGATCTGGACGAGCAAAACGCAATGCGGTTAAGCCCGCAACAGTACCAAAAATAACTGTGGCAATTAAGGTCCTCGGCATAGAGAGCCCATGGGCCAAACTATTATCCGAGCGCCATTTGGTAAAGCGTGTTTCTAAAGTCCAGTTCGCACTAAGTGCAACAATCACTTTTGATGCAATTAATATAAACAAGCCAAGAATAATCAGACCAAGGCTATCACCTGAAGCCGCTTGCGCTTGTGCCAGTGCATCATCCAGAGCGCCTTGTAGTGATTGAGTAGCGCGCTCAAGAGAGGCAAGGGACGATGATCCCGTAGCACGGGCTTCTTCGATTTGTTCTAGGCGAGAATTTAACGTTCTGCGAATTGCTTCAGCACGTTCTAACTGATCCTGGCCAAGATTACCAAACAAGCCTCTTGCCAACTGGATATACCCTGCGCTTTCTACTAAAAGAAAGACTAGGAACCATGACCAAAGACCGCGAGCACCAAACCATATGGGGCTGAATAGAGCAGCAAACAGATTAAATGATGCACGAAAACCTGGTGCTTCACTTAATTTTGCAAAAACATTGACGTAGTAGGGACTATTGGTTTTAGCAAATTGGTGAATAAGCTCTTCAGTTTTATCAGTATTTTGCTGGTCATCTTGAAGAGTATTTTGAACAGAAGAATCGGACATTATGCAACCTCCTCTTTACGATTACCCTGAATCGCACGCATTAAATCAATATGGTCAATCACTCCAATCGTGCCGCCCTGATCATCTTCAACAAGGATAGGGCCTTCGTTGGCTACTGATAAATCGATCAAAGTATTAAGGTCAACACTGTGTGGTGCACGCTGTGCGTTACTAGGAATGGGGCCGCGTTCAGCTTCACGTTTCTCGATAGGTTGCATAATAGAATGCGCATAAACAAGATTAAGACGAGAAATGCCGGCAACAAAATCAGCCACATAATCATCAACGGGGTTCATTACAATATCTTCCGGTACGCCGGTCTGCACTATTACACCATCTTTCATAATCGCAATGCGATTACCGATACGAATGGCTTCGTCTAAATCGTGAGTAATAAAGATCGTGGTTTTTTTTAAGCGTTGAGATAACTCCATAAACTGATCTTGCAATTGGCGCCGAATTAAAGGGTCAAGTGCAGAAAATGGTTCGTCCATTAATAATATGGATGGGTTTGAGGCTAGTGCACGAGCAAGGCCGACACGTTGCTGCATACCGCCTGACAGTTCATGAGCGTATTTATGTTCCCAGCCAGTGAGATTAACTAGAGATAGTACTCTATCAGCCTCCGACCAGCGTTGACGCTTAGATGCACCACGAATTTCAAGGGGCATGGCAACATTATCCCGCACTGTACGGTGTGGCATCAGGCCGAAATTCTGAAAAACCATCGCTATTTTTTGATTGCGTAAATCTCGCAGAGCGTCGCTATCCATCTCCATAACATTAGCGCCTTCTACAAAAATTTCACCTGCTGTTGGTTCCAATAAGCGGTTAATGTGTCTAACAAGCGTTGATTTTCCCGAGCCAGATAAGCCCATAATGCAGAAAATTTCGCCTTCATTAATTTCAAAACTAGCGTCAGCAACACCCACAACACAGCCGAATTCGCTGAGTACTTCCGCTTTACTAAGGCCGGACTCTTTAATGGCTTTGAATGCTTCTTCACTCCGGTCGCCAAATATTTTCCAAACATTATTGACGACGATAGGCGCAGCCGTTCTACGATCTGTCACAATTTATCTCCCGGCATTGTTAAGTAGCAGCGAGCAAGATGCTCGCTGTGATTTAGGTAATAGTTATTATTGCTTTATTAAATGCTTTTTATAAACAGCGTTTAAATTCAGTTATTTTTATTGAATGCCAAGCCATTTATCAACTGTCGAGCCATTCTTGGATACCCATTCACGAACAACATCTTCAGCATTTTTACCTTGGATAACAACTTGATATGTCCAGTTGGATACATCGTCAGAACTAAGGTCAATGTTAGATAAAAGCTTTGCTGCATCTGGAGCGCGAGACTCTAATGATTTTGAGTAGGCGATGCGAACTGTTTTAATTGGGTCACCTGTTGTAATTTTTGATTTGGTAAACCAATCAACATCTGCGCTAGGTTGAACCATAGTGTATTTTTTAGGGTCATTTTTAGGTTCATCTAAAATAGTGACATCATACAATGCATGAACATAATGTGGTTTGTAACAGTAAAAGACGACACCTTTTTCTTTTGTAATAAGATTTTTTAGCTTTGAGTAAAAAACAGTTTCATCTTCTGTGCCCACTTCTAAAAAGGTATCGATTCCGTAATCACGTGCTTTTACTTTGTTGATATTGGTTGATGCCCAACCGGATGCACCAGCCCATAGTTCGCCTTTGCCATCACCATCGGAATCAAATAATTTTTGAGCTTCTGGTGTAGCGAGATCGTAAATAGATTTAATATTGTGCTTTGTTGCCATATAAGTTGGTACGCATAACCCTGTGCGCCCTTGGTAAGCGCCACCGGATAAGCCAACAGAGCCTTTTCCATCAACATATTCATCAGTCAGGCTTTTTTGGTTGGGTAGCCAAACATCTGGGTGAACATCAATATCACCTCTACCACCGTCCATTGCGGCAAAAATAACAGGGTTAGTGCCAGGCACTAATTCAGCTTCGCCCCCTAATTTTTCTTGGATAATAACTTTAACGAGGTTGGCAACAATTTTAGCGCCGGGCCAGGTTGGTTCACCTACCATCACCTTATCGGCAGCATGAGAGGCAAATGATGTTAGCCCAAGGGATATGGCTAATGTTGCACTAAGTATCGATTTTTTCATGTGTTTCCTCCTAATTATTATTAAGCTTTTTATGAAAGTGTTATGCGCGTGCACGCTCCCTTTTGGGATCGACAAAAGGAAAAGAGCAAACGGTAGCAAAAAGGCGTTTTATGTGTCCGTCCAAACAACCGATTTCTATAGCAGTACCTATTTCACTGTGCTCAATGGCAACCCGTGCCATCGCTATCACTTGATCCAGTTCTGGAGAGCGGGTAGCACTCGTAATTGCACCAACTTGGTTACGGCCAACAAATAATGGTGCGCCATGATGAGGTACTTCAGCACCATCTATCTGTAGACCAACGAGCGCACGCCTTGGGTTTGTTGCGTTACGTTCCAGTGCGTCGCGGCCAATAAAATGTGGCTTTTTCATATCGACAGCAAAACCTAAGCCAGCTTCAAAGGCATCAACATCCGGTGTAAATTCTGCGCCAGAGACCATTAAGCCTGCCTCTATACGTTTCATCTCCAGTGCTTCACTACCCATAGGCATAAGACCAAGATCTTTACCTTCACTCATTAAAGCATCCCAAATTTCTAATGAGGCGGATGCATCACAGAATATTTCATACCCTAATTCTCCAGTAAAACCACTGCGAGTGAGCATAAAGGCAGGGCCGTTATGATCGTGAAGGCGGGCAATTGTAAAGCCAAACCACTTAACATTTTCGAGTGCAGGTTGTGTCGGCTGAGTGAATACAATTCTGGATAATAACTCTCTACTCTTAGGGCCTTGAATAGCGAGATTAGGCATCGCGGACCATAGGGCTTTAATCCATACTTTTAAATTATTTTCTTTCGCAATAGTTTTTAATTGACGTGCACTCTCTTCCGAACCGCAGCACCAACGAAATATATTGTGGTCCAGACGAAACAATGTTCCATCATCAATGACTGAGCCGGTATCGCTGCATAATAAGGTGTAAGTCCCGCGATTAACCGATAATTTACTTATATCTCGTGTCATGCAGATCTGTAATAATGCTTCTGCATCAGGCCCCATAACATCGTATTTACGCAAGGACGACATATCTTGAACAGTGACGGCCTGGCTACAAGCCCAGTATTCATCAATAGCTCGACTTGCTTCATAACTGGTGGGTAGCCATACATCTCGTGCCACGCTGAACGATTGAGTCAGTGGACTCGTGCGTGGATGAAAGGCACTTTCTACGGTCATATTTGCTTCACTCTCAACAAAGGGGCGATGAGCGATAGCTCTAGGTATTAGGCTATCTGCTGTATAAATTCGGACATGTATATCGGTTGGGTTCCAACCATTAATGGGGTCAACATCATCTGGGCATGCGGTGCTGACGCACAGTAAATCAGTCAGTGCTTCCATCACAACGTAATCGCCGGCGCGAGACCAGGCTTCATCGGATGTCAGGTGGTTATTGCCAGGTTGAATGTTGGAGTTAAAGAAAAAGTTAATGGCAGGCCATGCAAGGCGGCGGCCAATACCATGGGGTTCATAAGCATCTGATATGTTATCGGAACAATTTAAGTGGCCTGGAAATCCACGTTCTTCATAACCACGTGCAGTACAAGCGAGTGCAAACGTATCGTGGCGTCCTACAGTATCTTGTACAACAGCAAGCAGTGGCTGGATATCCTGATCATAGAATTTATCGTAGAGACCTGGTCCTGGGTAAGCGCCACCTACCATTGTTCGTGTCACGGTAGAATCAATATAACGCTCTTGTCCTTGTTCAAGTGCATCACAGCGCATCGCCATAAAATCAGAGCACTGACGACCTTCAACATCGATGATCTGAACATACTCGCCTTTTTTGACTTTGTAAGCATGTGCCGTGCCGGAGTCGAGCCGGAACTCTCCCCTCACTTTTCCAATCGGTTCTGGTAGTGGTATATACGCATGCTTTTTAGGAGCGTGCTCTACCGATATAGATCCACCTCCGCCTATTGCCGCGACATTTTTCGGCAAAGGTAGTGCAATCCAGAGAGTAACTTGCCCTGAGCAACGGATGATGAAGTTAGTATCTGGCAGCGTCTCTGCGTCAAATATGCTTATAGATAATAGACTTTCGATAGCAATATTATTTTTTTCCAGAGAATTTATCAGCTCTGTGGAATCAAATAATGTTAGACCTGGTGCGCAGGGAGCTAGCTCCGATAGCGATAATTGATCAAATGCATTTGTCCCATGAGCATTAATTGCAAACAAGAGACAGCTTGCTCCGCCATCGACATTTTTCAATGTCAGTAGGTCGCCATCGGACAATTCAAATTTATGTGATTGTCTACAGTGGACCTCTTTAAAGATTGGTCCTGTATTGGAAATAAACCCAGGGTAGCTTGCTGATCCAGCTAATACTCCCCCAGCTTCTGGTATATGAATAGTGCTCATTGTTAATATTTTGTAACCGGTTACATTTTTCGCGTAAATTTTATTGGTAAGCTATTTAGTTTGTCAATGATTTATCAATATTTTTTTAGATTTAGTGATATTGATAACGAATCGATAAGTAGCTTGAAATGTGTAGTAGTAAAACGTTACGCTTTGCTTATGGATAAACCTATACAGAAAAAAAAGCCCAGTGTGAGAAGCCTGGCTAAAGCAACAGGCCTTTCTGTTGCGACAATATCACGAGTACTAAACAAGTCAGATAGTGTTCATGAGAAAACTCGCAACCGTGTACTTGATGCATTGCGAGAGCATGGGTACGTTATGAACTCGGCGGCGCGAGCATTAGCGACAAACCGAACGCGAACGATTGGTGCCGTTGTGCCTACCTTGTCTCACTCTATTTTTGCACGCTTTCTTAACTCCGTTGAAAAAAGCTTGGCAGAACAAGGATACGCTCTAGTTGTTGCTACGAGTGGAGGGAATATTGAAGCTGAAGGTAAGCGAGCCCGAGAACTTTTGGATATTGGCACAGAGGCCCTCATCCTATCGGGCGCTATTCATGATCTAGAATTGCTTTCAACAGTTAAAGAGCATGAAATACCGGTTATATGTACCAGTATTTGTGATACAGAGCTTACTGTCCCTGCTATTGGTTACGATAATACTGCACTTGCTGAAGAGGCAATGGATTTCTTGTATCAACAAGGGCATCGTTCGATTTATATCGTACATGGCCTGATAGGGAATAATGACCGGACACAACTCAGGTTACAGGGCATACGAAACGCAGTGCAAAAAAACAATATGACGGTAAGTTATAGCGAAGCCTCGTTGAATGTGGCGGGTGGCGTTAAAGCAGCAACAGAATATATGCAGCGTCAAGAAACAGCGACAGCTTGCTTATGTTTATCTGATATTCTTGCTTTAGGCATGTTATTTGAGTTTGGTCGCTGTAACATCTCAGTGCCAGAGCAGATCTCCATCATGGGGTTTGATGATCTTGATTGGGCTGCTTATAGTCACCCTGCATTAACAACCATTGGTTTACCTACTATTTCTATGGGTGAGAAAACCGCGGCGGCCATTGTGCAGTATCTGGATAAGAAAGTACCAATTGAAACAGTAAAGCTCGATGCGAATATCATTGAGCGTGAAACCGTCAGAAATATCACTCTAGATGTAACTCTTTAGGGGTAAACTCTCTGCAAAAGCTAAGTTCCACTAGTAATTAAGTCTCTCGGGAATAAATTAAACGTCCCTCAATAGTAAATATTTTCAAGGAATCTAAATGACTCATTCTCGAGAGGGTGGCTTTTTAGCGGTAGCGGCTTTTGTTTTATGGGGGGCATTCCCTTTGTATTTTAAAGCTCTTGCTCATGTCGCACCCTTAGAAGTTCTGGCAAATCGTGTAATCTGGTCAGCATTCTCTCTTTTTGTATTGGTTGTTGTACTGAAGTACTGGAATAGGCTATTGCCAATCTTTCGCGATTCACGGCAGATGTTGTCGTTGCTGGCTGCAACATTGTTAATTGCAACCAATTGGGGTGTTTATATCTGGTCAGTCACTAATGACTACATATTGGAGGCGAGCCTGGGCTATTATATTAACCCACTATTTAACGTGTTTTTGGGTTATTTGTTGTTGCATGAAAAACTGCGAAAGCTGCAATGGTTGGCAGTTGGTATTGCTGCAATAGGGGTTGGTATCCAAATTGTTATTTTAGGAAAAATTCCCTGGATTGCATTGATCTTGGCAGCCAGTTTTGGCTTATACGGCTTTATTCATAAAAAGATTACGGTTAATGCTATTTCAGGCTTATTTATTGAAACGATTTTATTGTTTCCTATTGCCTTGATTTTTTTGAGTGTTTTATCTGCTGATAAACTGGGCCCTTTGGTTTGGACATTCAATGACTGGTTGCTTTTGATGGCTACTGGCCCTGTTACGATTATTCCCTTACTATTATTTACAGCTGCGGCAAAACGTATTAACTATTCGACTTTAGGTTTTTTTCAGTACATAGCACCTAGTATTCTTTTTCTGCTCGCCTTATTTTATTATAAAGAACCTTTTTCTTTATCGACCTTATTGACGTTTATATTAATTTGGTTGGCATTAATAATTTTTACCATTGATAGCCTTCATTACAAAAAATACAAGTATAAATATGTTTGTCAGTAAATTTTCTCAGTGATTAAAGTGCTTTAATAATCAGACTAATGCCTACACAAATCGTCATTGTTTCAAAAATAACTTTAATCCAACGATTGCCTTTTTTAATGGCAAAATTAGCCCCCAAATAACCGCCAATTAATGAGCCTAGTATCAGTGGGAGTAGCCAGCTCCATTTAGCTTCTCCTAATGTGGATAATGTGATGGCTCCTGTTGCATTCCAAAAAAATCCCACGAGAATCATTGTTGTTGCAACTGCTCGTTTGTAGTCAAGGCCGAACCAATGTATCAGCCAGACGGTTAAAAATAAGCCAGTGCCTGAAGTGAGAGACCCATTCAGAAAGCCAATGATAAATATAATAATGCCACCCATAAAATAACCGGATGTGGTTCGGTGTTTAGGTTGGTAGTGTTGCCCAAGCTGTTTTTTGAAAAATGAATAAATACCTAAGCTAATCGTTAATATGCCTAGCGAAAATAGTGCTACTGATTCACCAATACTGAGAATAATTAATGCACCTAATATCACGCCTGGTAATCCAAAACCCAGTACAAATAGAGAAAAATATAATTGAGTACTTTTTTCTTTCCAGTAACGTGCCGTCGAGCCAATGCCGAGAGCAACAGTAGCGATTTTGTGTGTCGCCAAAGCAACACCAAAAGGTAAGCCTAAAAATATTAGAATAGGTAGTTGCAATAAGCCTGCGCCACCGCCTGCAAATGCTGAGAGGGCATTGGCAATAATGGCAATAAAAAATAATATGATAAATTCAGTAGGGCTAAACATAATTCGCTGGAATTGATAGCAGAGATTAATGCAAGGCGAGAGAGTGTGAATTAGATTGAGGAACTTGTCCAATCTTATTCTAGTCGGTAGATAAAAGAAAAAACCCAAAGAGCGATTGCTCTTTGGGCCTCCATATAGTCCTTTTATACGCAATCCTTACGGTGACGTCCTTTTACTGAGTCCAAACAATTAGTGATTTGCTCCTTTTGGCCTTTCATGGCTCATTCGTACATCGTGTATAACATCCAATGTTATTTTGTTGTTCTCGTTAGTGGTGGTAACTTTAAATGAGGCATATGTCAGTTTTGTGAGTATTTTTTTACAATTTTATTGTTGTTAATCCGTGGTTATGGCTATCGCTTTAAGAGCAGGCTATGGTAACCTCCCGCCCGGAGTTGGCCAGACAGTCGCCTGCCTGTTAACGTTGGTGATCACATGTGTTTATCAAGGTGCAGTCGGGAGGAAAGTCCGGGCTCCATAGGGTAGAGTGCCAGGTAACCCCTGGGGGGCGTGAGCCTACGGAAAGTGCAGCAGAGAGTAGACCGCCACAATTGATTTATTTCAATTGAGGTAAGGGTGAAAGGGTGCGGTAAGAGCGCACCGCGCAACTGGTAACAGCTTGTGGCATGGTAAACCCCACTCGGAGCAAGACCAAATAGGAATCCTCTTACTTTTTAGTAAAAGGCGTGATCCGCGCTGGATTCGGGTAGGTTGCTAGAGGTGTATGGTGACGTGCACCGCAGATGAATGACTGTCCACGACAGAACCCGGCTTACCGGCCGACTCCATTATTAAATTAAAAAGCCTCCATTTATGGGGGCTTTTTGGTTTAAGTCTATCTTTGTTTTGTCTATGCCCCGTTCTAAAGATAAAGTGTTTGTAGTATCAGGCGCCATTCTCTTGTTTAATATTTGTACTTGCTTGAAAATGCCCACATCAGACTTATGGTATCTAAACATAGTTAATATAGATCCGCGTTCGCTTTCTGTTTGTATTCAAGCCTTGCAGAAAGCAATTAAATATAATGAATTCTTGTCTCAATCTGAAACAGTGGAATTAGATGATTATGAAGAAAGCTCTTATATGTATGAATTAGAGCTAATGAGATTGATAAAAATTTACCAGTCGAAGAAAATTTAGGTAATGTATCAATTCCATTATCTCAGTTATTAACACCACCATTTGATGAAATTGAGTCTAACAAATAACGTTCGTTGAATTGCTGCGTAACTACAGTTTTAGGTTTTGGTTAACTAAATAGGATCTTTAGGGGCTATTCGTTTAAGTATTTAATTTTTTGAGTATACAAAAGATTCACGCGGGATCTCATTAACTCCAATGGCTTCTTATTTATCAATAAGCGAGAGTTAAAGAAAGTGCGGTAAAAGTTTGAATTTGTTATGATTTAATTAAAATTAACGGGTAGAAATAGTCTTTATACATTGTTGCATAGCCGGAATTCTGCCTAATATACTGTTATGCATCTAAATAAATGAAGATACGAAAAGAACAAACAGTTTGCGAATGGGTTGGTGTAAATCCAAGTGAACCCTTAGCTGGAACAAAGCTAGGTATTGCTTTAAGTACTTTGGGCAAAGAGCCAATTAATGGATTACGACACAAAGAAGAAAATGGAACAAATGGCTGGTATATATGGTACGGTGAAGAGCAATCAGACGATCCTGATTTCTTCTCGCCATTGCATGTTGAGCATGTTTCAAAGTATCTCCCACAAATACATGAATACCTGTCGTTACCTGCTGGCTATCGCTTCTTAATAGACGGCAACAACTACGAAGATGTTTGGTTTGATGGTGAATTACTCAATGCATAACAAAGCCATTAAATACGTTACAGCCGCAAAAAGTGCGGCTTCCACCGGAGACTGCTTACGCGATGCTTCGATATCCGTTTATGGCGGCGTTAGTACTACAATAATTATAATGGAGTTCACATGAAAAAAATAATTTTACTTTCTTTTTTATATTCACTGTCACTAAATATAATTGCAGCTGAAGTTGGGAATGGTCAATGGTCAAATTCTAGTCCTATATTAGAAATAACCAGCTATTGGTCTTTCACTGTGTTTAAGATAGGTGGAACTGATGGCTGTGGATTGGTAGGTGATGGGCGGTGGAGACTAGAAACAAGTAGCTCAAATGTTACTAAAGATAGAGCTTTAGAATATAAAAAATCGATGTTACTAGCTGCATATATGGCTAAAAAAACAGTAAAATTAAGGTGCGAAAATAGTGCAATTTCAGATTTTACAATTGAAGATTAAGTTACTAACAAGGCAAATCAAAAAGGGCGCGGAAAAGCACCACTCCTTTGTTTGCGGCGTTATAGTCTATGAAAGTACGAAGTTACAACGAGTCAAAAGATTTTGATTTGTATCTGGAAGCTGAGCGAGAGTCCTTCAGGGCAACTTACCCTGGCGTTTCTATATTAAAGGAAATGGAAAGCTACTTTCGTTGTTCGATTAAAGATAGTTTTGAATTGAATGATTGTAAGGGTTTTACTCTTGAGGATGAATCTGAAGAAGTAGTAGGTATGTTTATTCTCTCGATGAATGGTTTTTACAATATACCAATGGGATATATAGACAACATATATATTCAAGAATCATCTCGTGGAGCTGGGGCTTTGGGGTTATTGCTAAGCACAGCTGAAAAATGTGTACTAGATATGGGCTTTGGAATGATGCAGCTTGATGTTTCTGTTCTAAATGAACAGGCATTAAACGCGTATAAAAAAATGGGCTATATTACTGTTCGGCAATGCATGGAGAAAAAGCTATAACAAGTGTGTTATGTTTTCAGAAAAAATGGATAATATTTATAGAAAATTAGAATTTTTTAAGCGTTTATTTTTTGGCTTATCAATAGCTATTTTAGTCGCAAGCTTCAGCACAGTATTTTGGCCTAAAGTGGAAGGTCAAATGGTAGAAGTTGGTAAAAAAAGAATAAGTAGAGGAAGTGGAGCCGTTGCTACTAGGTATGGTGGCGGGTTTAGAGGTTCATTTACTTGGGTATCTGCTACATATGAGTTTGAAGTAAACAATAAAGGCTACACCAATAGTATAATATGCTTATGTATTCCAATAGGCCTACAGGTTGGAAGTCACAAAGATAAAGTGGAAGTATATTATTTTCCATTACTCCCAAAAATTTCTGTAATTATTGTTGGGCCAAGTATATTTTCATCTATATTTTTAGCTTTTTTTGGGTTTGCATTGGGGGCTTTTCAAGGTGCTATCAGAAATATTACAAAGACATAACAAGTATAGCCACAAGAAAAGTATTGCTTCTCTCCTTTTTGTGGATGGCTTTCAGTCATTGTTGCACAAAAATCCGTTACGCAATATTTTCCAGTGCTATAGGCGTTAAATTGCAAAGGGTCAGCGAATGAGTACAGAATTCGAAGATTATAGAATGGGTCATCTTGTCAGAACTGCCGAGGTCTGGAGGCAGCTCAAAGAGCTTGGCGCAACTGAAGAGTCAAAACTCGATTTTGATTTCCAATTTAGCACTAAGAATAAAAATGCCGTTGAAGCACTTAAATCTGAACTGGCCGATTATTCTCTCGAAGTAAGCAGTGAGGGCCTCTTTAAAAAGTCATTCAATATTTCTGGTAGCTCGGGGCATATAAATTGGTCTGAAGAGCAGTTATTAAAGTGGGTAGATTATCTTATTCAAGTGGGTCATGACGCTGGATGTGAGTTTGAGTGCTGTGGTGCAAGTGTTCCGTAGAAGCAATTTAACAAGCAAAAGCAGCATCGCCCTACGGGCTGGAAGCGCTAACGCTCGCCACTGCTTAGGACGTTATATTGTCGAGAAATATATATGAAGAGAGTATACTTAAGCTCTCTTTTCATTATACTTTTTGCTACATATCTACCTGCCAAAGAAATTAACAATGAGGCGTTGCCAGATTACATTTTTGAAAAAATCGATTATATCGAAAACATAAGCCTCAGCTATAGTTTATTAGAAGGTATTTCTTTTGGTGAAAATTGCCGTAAAGGTGACTGGAACTGTATTTTTTATCTTTCACTTGGCTATGACACTTGTCTCAAGTCTATATTAACAACAGCAAAAAAAATGGAGGAAGGTATTAAGCAACCTTTAGATAGTTATGTTTTCAAAATCAGCAATATTAACTTAGTTGCAATGTGCACTACATATCTAAACCCTGATATAGTAATTGATGAGGTTGCCAAAAATGATGAAATAACATACAACCCTGAAAAAATAGAAAAAAGAATTCAGGAAGTTGTTTCTTATGCTAAGAAGATAGCCGTTGAGCACATAAATAAAAAGCCATTATCAAAAAACACAATGGACAGTATTCTAGAAATTATTGCTATTAGAAACCATGATCAACTAAACGATTACTTCTGTTTAAAACAATATAGACTCTTCCAAGAAGAAAAAAGTGAAAAAAATTACCAGAATTGCTTACTCTCAGTTCAAAAAATATCGTCGGGAGAAAATGTGTATAAATGCTCTGAGTTGGCGCTATCGAAATTAAATGATATTAGTAATTTTTCAAATCTTTCGCATTCTAAACGAGTTAAAAATATGGTTGACAGAAACTTTATTTTCAATAAGTCATATTCAAATTGCTATATAAACATACTAAAAAATCTAGTTAAAATGATTAATAATCAAAAAGAAAAATATAGTAAAAGTGTCATGTTTGCATGCAAAAAGCACGTGCTGGGGCGGCCTTACGCTTCACTTCAGTCCGGCCCATATACAGGCATTAGGTATTTAAATGAAACGTATTATATTTTTAATTATGGTTAGCTTACTAATCAGCTGCCAAAGCATTTCGAAATCTGAGTTGTTATCAATAATTCCTGGAAAGTGGTGTGAACTCACCGAAAAAGAAGATGGATGTATAGGATATATGTTGTATGGCGCGAATGGTACTTTTGAAGCTTATGGAAGGCTACACGAGTATGATTATGAATATAAAACTTATGGAAACTGGACATCAAATAATAGAGAAATTTGTATTTATCGAGAAAATCGTTTTGCAAGAAAAATTTCAACGAAAGAATTGATACATAATGGTCCGGATACGGAGAGTTATTGTGATAAAGTTATCGAATCAAATAATTCTATGATAATTTATATGGACCCTGAGGGTAAGGTTTGGAAGATGGTGCGCAGAAGTTAAGATATCTAACAAGCGTAATCACATGGAAAAATATTCCGCTGCGCTTCATGTTTTCCAGTGCTGCGGGCGTTAAATAACCTCTCGCACCTTAAGTGTTCGTCCGGCTTAATGGACTGGAATGTAGGTAAAGTTATACCCCTTTAGTTAATGGCCTCATATGCCTTGCAAAGGCAAAGCAATACTTACCTTCGTTCCTTGGCCTAGTTGGCTTTCAATAGATAATGTTCCTCCATGGGCTTCGGCAATAACTCTACAAAGATATAGTCCTAATCCATAACCACCGGTTTGTCGCTGCCGAGCAGGGTCTACGCGATAAAAGGGTTCGGTAATATAAGGGATATCATCAGCTGATATTCCACAACCATCATCCACTATCTCGATTGTGAATGTATCTATAGAGTTGGAAAGTGTAATTTGTGTAAGCTGGCTTTGATAGCGTAGCGCATTGGCAATCGTATTTTTGAGTAATAGTTTTATTCTCGGGCCGTCGACATTAGCGGTGATATTGTTATCGGGTAGGCTCAATGTCAATGTGTCATGAGCAAAATGATGGTTAATCAGTTCCTGACAAAGAATGTTGATAGAGTGCACTTTTTTATCAAGTACACTATGTTGAGTATTCAAACGCTCCGCTTCTAAAATATCAGCAATTAAGCTTTCCATTTCTTGAATATCTTCTTTAATTTTTTGTTTGATATTACTATCTTCTAGTATTTCCAACGCAACATTGGTACGGGTGAGGGGGGAGCGCAGTTCGTGACTAACCGCTAATAAAAGCTGGCGCTTAGCATCTAACATTTTTTGTAATTCTTCCGCCATATTATTAATACTACATGCTAACTCACCTAGCTCATCTTTACGGGTAGTCATAATACGATGTTGCAGATCACCTTCACCTATTTTATGAATGCCCTGTTGGATAGTTAATATTGGGGCGAATAATTTACGTGTGGCATAATATAGAACAAATAAAATAATTAATAAAAAAGCCAAGGGCATTAGTCCACGAGGGCTTCTTCGTTCATGTTTTATCCGGCTTAAGTCAAATAAAAAATGTGTGTCTCCCTCAGTCATAATGGCATAGTCTTTATCATCTATTTCTGCCTCACCATAACTCACTCCATTTTCCCTATATTCATGCTCAATATTGAGTGTACTAATGGGTAAATTTTTACCATTTGAAGACCAAATACTTGAATTGTTAATGATCACAATATCAATGTTTAATTTATCCGCTAATCGCTGTGCTTTTTGATGATTAGCAGGGAAGCCAATATCGTTTCGCACATATTCCATATACTGAAAAAAGTGCGGTTTGATTTGATGCTGAAAATAATGTTTAACAAAGTGCCCTAAACTAGCGCCTACCACAACTAAAAATAATAATGCGATAAGTAAGAATAGAGAAATTAGCTTTCTGGATAAGGAGTTGGGAAATTGCTTAACCCGATGGGTGAGTGAAGAGATATTCATAGAGTTACTCGCTAGCAAAAATATAGCCTCGGCTACGGATGGTTTTAATGATGTCGAGAGGCTTTAACTTTTGTCTGAGGCGGCTCACGAGAATATCTACGGAGCGTGAGTATATATCTGTATCAATACCTTTCAAGCGATTAAGGATATCATCTCGGCTTAATAGCTGGCCGGCATGCCGTGCAAATAAAATCAGTAGTTCGTATTCCATGGATGTTAAGTGAATAGTTTGGTCTTTATAGCTAACCTGCATGGATGTTTCATCAATGTATAGCTCAGCAAACTGCATGGCAGGTGGTTTATTTTTTTTCTGGCTGCGCTTCAGTATGGTTTGAATTCTAGCAAGTAATTCTCGAGGTTCAAAAGGCTTGGGTAAATAGTCGTCCGCGCCGACCTCTAAGCCAATAATCCGATCCATTACTTCCCCGCGAGCGGTTAACATAATAATAGGAATATCACTGGTTTTACGGATGGTTTTGCAAACTTCAAAGCCATCCTGCTCAGGAAGCATGATGTCAAGAATGACCAGCTCATATGATCGACTAGTGAGTTTGCTATACCCTTCGCTGGGGGTTGTGGCATTGTCGCAATGAATAGAAAAACTTGAGAAATAAGTATTTAATAGTGCTCCAAGCTTCTCATCATCATCAATTAACAATATATGCTGTGTCATCGTGGCTTCTCTGGGTTAATTAACTTTATTTTTGTGACAGTTACATAAGAAAAGCGCGATACATCTCGCGCTTTATATTGCCTAAAGTGTTGTTTATTCATTGTTTTCAATAGCTGTTGCTAACAATAAACAAATTTGTACTAATCGTCGAGATCATCATAATCGTGATGTTGCATACGTTGTACAAATTTATTTATCTTAGTGCGTACCTTTTCTTGTTGGTTTGCATCAAGGCTATTGTAAAACTCACCTAATGCTGCAACAAACTCAGGGGCTCTAGTGTGCAGTGTTTCTGCCTTTTGCTCGATATGCCCAAGAATCACTGCCTCGTCGAGAGTGGTGCCACTCACAGAAGATAAAAGATCCTGCTTTAATACAGCCTTATCTTGTTTGATATCGCTGCGCAAAGTCAGCATGCTATCTTTTAGTACGGTTAATTTATTCTTTTGCTCATTGTTAAGTGATAATTTTTTGGTAATTTTTTCTACCATATAGGTAGCGCGTTCTTCAGGGTTATGGTGATGTCCACCAAATGCAAATACTGTACCTGCAAGAATAAAGCCTAGTAGCCCCATTGTAAGTAGTGCTGTTTTCTTTGTCATTTTCATAAGATTCTCCCGTTAAGATATAATGTTGAACTGACAGGGCCAGTATAGGGAGTCGGGCAGAACATAACTTTTCTGTGGAGTAACGGTTTGTAACAGTTTGTAACAGAGTGTAGGGTAAGAGCCTGTTTGGTAAACAATAATAAGGTATTAGTTTTTAGTATCCGCTATGTCATATCAAATATGATGACCAAAAAGCCTATTATTAGGTCGTATTTTTTTGAATATATTAATTATCTGTTAATGAGGTGTAAATGCGTCGCTTTCATTCGTCACGAAGTTATCTTTTTATTCCTGCTAATCGTGCTGACTTTATTGCTAAAGCACACTTAAGGGGAGCAGACACGATTGTGTTGGATCTTGAAGACAGTATTCCTCAAGACCAAAAAGCAAGTGCAAGAGCTCAACTACCCGAAGCAGTCTCTATTTTGAGTAAACATCAACAAGCAGTCGCTATTCGTGTTAATTCAGATCTGGAAAATCTGTCAGCTGATTTGCCTGCCATCGATTTTCATCAAGTGAATAGTCTATTGTTGCCTAAAGCGGAAGATGCTTCTGTTGTTAACTATATAGAGACTTATATAGCGAAGCTTGAGCGAGGCCAACAATGTGAAGAGGGTAGTACAGCATTAAT
This sequence comes from uncultured Pseudomonadales bacterium, assembly GCA_947487765.1. Classification (GTDB taxonomy): domain Bacteria; phylum Pseudomonadota; class Gammaproteobacteria; order Pseudomonadales; family Cellvibrionaceae; genus CANLBN01. The sequence continues at coordinate 24,126 of CANKXO010000008.1, forward strand.
CCCAATGATAGAGACATGTCGTGGTGCGCTCAATATGAGAGCGGTTGCCAATGCAAGCCCACGGGTTATCGCTTTAACTCTAGGTTCTGAGGATCTTTCCAATGAGCTTGGTGCGCCACCGACACCAGATAGCCTGTTGGGAATCTGTCAGCAGATGGCATTAATTAGTGGCGAGGCGGGTATAGCTGCTTTGGGCTTCCCTGGTTCTATTGGTGAAATTGATGATATTGAAAAATTGACAGAACAGCTTTCAGTCGCAAAAAGGTTAGGGTTTAGTGGCGCGCTGTGTGTGCATCCTGTTCAGGTTGCTGAAGTTAATCAAATTTTTACGTTTAGTGCTGAACAAAAGCAATGGGCAGAGCGTGTTGTGGCGGCAATGGCAGAAGCCGAGAAACAAGGCCTTGGTGTTTGTAAAATTGATGGTCGTATGATTGACGCGCCAGTTGTTAATTTGGCGAAGCAAATATTAAAGACAGCAACGGTTGAATAATGGCTGACCTATTTATTCGAGAACACTAAGCTACTAAGCCTATTTATCTATTTTCAGCTTAGCTTTTATATGACTCTCCCTTCTTATAACGTCATTTCTAAATAAACAAAAAGTCTCATACTTAAAGTAATACTTTAAGTATGGGTTCTATTTTGCTGTTTTAAATCAGCTAATCGGATTTTAGCTGATCTTCCTGTTCGTTGTTTTCCTGCATTTATCGGCAAGTTTCTGTTTTTTAAGTAGTTTTTCCCGACATGATTCCTTGACTTTAGTCATTCTCGGCATATAGTGTCATAATGTGGTTAAAAGTGGTTTTTTGTGGTTTTTGGTGTATCTTTAAACTATATAAAGCCTCTAAATGTGGGTGTTTTACTTTTTTCAATCATGGCCTTTATAAAAGTGGTAAGGCCAAAAATCAGTAAAGCCAAATTTTAAACAGGATAACAACGATTTTGAGCACTTTCTACGGTAGTCACGCAATAAACATGGATGCTAAGGGTCGCATAGCGATTCCTGCCCGTGTGCGTGAGTTATTAGAAGAGTGTTGTGAAGGTCGAATTGTATTAACCGCCCACACTGAGAACCGCTGCCTACATTTATACCCAGAAAATCAATGGCAAGAGATTTTGCCAAAAATTGAAGCGTTGCCTTCATTTAATAAAATCTCTCGTCGTGCAAAGTTACTTCTTATTGGTCATGCCAGCCCACTTGAATTAGATGGTAATGGACGAGTGCTTGTTCCCCCGACTCTGCGTGAGTATGCGTTTCTAGAGAAGAGGTTAATGCTTGTTGGGCAAGGTAAAGGTCTTGAGTTGTGGAGTGAAGATAAGTTTGTCGAGTACATCGATGCATCGGTAGATGAAGAAGAAATGCCTGAGGGTATGCAGACCTTGGCGTTATAAATGATGATTGTCGTAATGGAGTTTTAGTTGTGAAGTCAGGTGAAGAGCACATCACCGTTTTATTGGATGAGGCGGCAGATGCGCTGGTCACTGATAAAAATGGCTTTTATGTTGATGGTACCTTTGGGCGTGGGGGACATAGTTCAAAGGTATTAGGGGGGCTGTCTGAAGGTGGTCGTCTGCTTGCGATTGATAAAGATGAGCAGGCGATCGCCGTCGGCAGTTTACGGTTTGCGGATGATGCTAGGTTTGAAATTGTTCAGGGGTCGTTCGCTCAATTAAAAATGTTGCTAGAAGAAAGGGCGCAGATAGGAAAAGTATCGGGCTTGTTATTGGATTTGGGCGTTTCTTCTCCTCAATTGGATCAGCCAGCAAGAGGGTTTAGTTTTTCTAATGACGGCCCTTTAGATATGAGAATGGATAATCAGTCAGGGCCCACGGCGGCAGATTGGGTTGCTTCGGCAAGTGAAGAAGATATTGTGCGTGTGCTTAAGGAGTATGGCGAAGAAAGGTTTGCTCGACGCATGGCGAGAGCAATTTTGGCAGAGCGCGTAATTGAACCAATTACGACAACAGCACGATTAGCAAAAATTATAGCTGAGGCACACCCTGCGTGGGAAAAAGGCAAGCATCCAGCAACGCGTGCTTTTCAAGCAATAAGGATTTATATCAATAATGAATTACAGGAGTTGGACGACGTGTTGGCGCAGGCATTAGAAGTATTAGCAATTGGTGGACGCCTAGTCGTGATTAGTTTTCATTCTTTGGAGGATCGACGTGTTAAACGATTTATCCAGCGGTATGAGCGAGGGGATGAGTTACCTCTAGGCTTGCCCGTTACAGCAGATAAATTAAATAAGCGTTTACGTCGATTAGGTAAGGCGCTTAAGCCTGGAAAATTGGAGTTAGATTATAACCCACGTGCGCGCAGTGCTGTAATGCGTGTTGCTGAAAAAATCGCATAGCATTATTCAGGTGACAATGTGATGAAAAAACAAAGTTCTAAACAGCAACTTTCCTTTCCTAAATCTTTATTGATTGTAGTGCTTTTATGGGTGGCGTTGATGGCGTCGTCTTTAACGGTCGTATATGTCACTTATGATACGCGAGTTAAATTTAATGAATTGGAAACGCTTCGCTTAGAGCAAAATCAATTACAAGTTGTCTGGGGGCAATATTTATTGGAAGAAAGTACATGGGCTGCTTATGGACGTGTTGAAAAACTGGCGCAAGAGCGTTTGAAAATGCAGGTGCCAGAGTCGCAGCAAATTATTATGATTAATTCGGAAGAGAATTCGAATGAAGGCTAAGCCGCGCACGGCAAAAATAATTCGTTGGCGCTTTTATGGTGTATCTATAGTGTTGCTTGCACTATTGGCTGCTTTAGTTTGGCATCTCGCTTCGATACAGGTCTTACCTAATGAGTCTCGTGGGTATGAATTTCTTCAACAGCAAGGGTTGGTGCGAACGCTTCGTTCAGAAACTATTCCCGCATTGAGAGGTGTAATCACTGATAGAAATGGTGAGCCTTTAGCGGTTAGTACACCTGTTGTTTCCTTGTGGGCTCAACCTAAAGAGCTGTTGTCTGCTAAAGAGCATTGGCCTGATTTGGTTAAGGCGCTAAATATGAAGCTGGGGAGTCTGGAGAAAAAATTACACCGCTTCCGCAATAAAGAATTTATGTATTTGCGCCGCCATATGACGCCTGCTGATGCGGATGAAATATTAGATTTAGATATCAGAGGTGTTTACGGCCAGAGGGAATACCGCCGCTTTTATCCAGCGGGTGAAATTACAGCCCATCTTGTTGGATTTACAAATATTGATGATAAAGGTCAGGAAGGGATAGAGCTTGCGTACGAACAGTGGTTGACCGGTGAAAAAGGCGAAAAGCAAGTATTGAAAGATTTAAGGGGCCGTGTTTTTAAAGATGTTAATTTAATTTCTGAAGCCAGCGCCGGTAAAGATATCGCGCTCAGTATTGATATGCGTTTGCAGTATTTAGCTTATAGGGAATTGAAAGAAGCAGTAACCGCGCATAGGGCGAAGTCTGGTTCTGTTGTGTTGTTAGATGCGAAAACAGGCGAAGTGTTAGCAATGGTTAATCAGCCATCGTATAACCCTAATGATAGAGCTGGCCTTAAACCACAAGCGTTGCGCAATAGAGCTATGACGGATCAGTTTGAGCCAGGTTCAACGATGAAGCCGCTAACAGTAATGGCTGCTTTAGAAACTGGGCGTTTTAAGCCAACAACCAAGATTAATACTAGCCCTGGTTACTTAAGAGTGGGCAGGAAAACATTACTAGATCCGGTTAATTATGGTGAGATTGATGTTGCTAAAATTTTACAGAAATCCAGTCAGGTAGGGTTAACAAAAATTAGCCTTGACCTTGAAGGCGATGTCATTCGAGATATGTTTTTCCGTACGGGCTTAGGGCAAGACACGGGTACAGGTTTTCCTGGTGAGGCGGCAGGTACGTTACCAGGTTATTCGAAATGGCAGCCAATCGTTCAAGCTAATTTCTCGTTTGGTTATGGATTATCTTTAACGACCTTGCAGTTGGCTCAGGCATATAGTGTGATTGCTGACAACGGTAAAAAGAAACCGGTGTCTTTGTTAAAGATTAATGAACAACCTGATTCAGTTTCCGTTGTTGAGCCTCATGTTGCGAAACAAGTTGCCACTATGTTGGAGAAGGTAGTGCAACCGGGTGGAACGGGTACTCGAGCTAATATGCCAGGATATTTAGGGGCAGGTAAAACCGGTACTATTCATAAGGTGGGGCGTAATGGTTATGCCGATGATCGTTATTCATCATTATTTGCAGGATTTGCGCCTGCTGATGATCCTCGCTTAATTGCCGTAATTATTGTTAATGAGCCAAGTAGTGGTCAATATTTTGGGGGTGAAGTTGCAGCGCCTGTGTTTTCTGCGTTAATGGAAAGAAGTTTGAGGCTGTTGCAAGTACCTCCTCGCCTTAATGGGGGTTCGCACTCACAGGTAGTTCAAAAAATTAAGCCGCCGTTAAAGGTGGCTATGGAGCCATTATCGTGATGGCTTCAATGACTTATGCCACTGTACAACGTCTTGATCAACTACTGCCAATGATTGATTTTTTATCGGATAAAATGCAGCACGCTGTGGCTGAAGTAGCGGTTCAAGCGCTAGCTATCGATAGTCGAGAGGTTAAAGGTGGTAGTTTGTTTGTTGCAATGCAAGGCCTGCATGCTCATGGCAAAGAATTTATTGATCAGGCTATTCGTAATGGTGCTTGTGCTGTACTAATTGATGAGAAAGATGAGCTGCTTTCGAGGTCGACTGATATATCCGTGCCTGTTGTTGGTGTTTCTAACCTAGAAGAAGCGTTAAGTGATATTGCCGGTCGCTTTTATGGCCACCCTTCTCACAATCTTCCAGTTATAGGCATTACCGGGACAAATGGAAAAACAACATGTTCACAGTTATTAGCTCAAGCATTGGCATACTTACATCAGCCTTGCGGTGTGATGGGGACTTTAGGTTGTGGTGTTATTAAAGAAAGTCAGTTAACAGTTGATGATAATTTGCAGGATGTATTAACTGCAACAGGCATGACGACAACTGATGCTATTACGACTCAAAAAATTTGCTCACAGTTAATCGATCAAGGTGCAAAAGCATTGGCGATGGAAGTTTCTTCTCATGGTTTGATACAACATCGTGTTAGCGCTATCGATATTAATACGGCGGTGTTTACGAATTTAACTCATGATCATTTGGATTATCACGGCACGATGGCTGCCTATGGGCAAGCGAAAGCAACATTGTTTGCAATGCCATCAGTATCAATGGCAGTCATTAATGATGACGATGAGTTTTCAATGAGCTTGATTGAAAATTTGCGAGACGATATTCGATTAGCCACTTACAGTGTTAATCAGGCGAGTGCTATCTCTGAAAAATCGATAGCTCACTTTTCGCTTAAATCAATTGAAATGAACGAACAGGGTTTATCTGCATTACTTATTACGCCGAATGGTGAATATCCCATCGCAACAAAAATGGTTGGCCAATTTAATTTGAGTAATTTGTTAGCAGTAGTGGCAGCACTTTACATTAATAATTACCCCTTGGAGCGTATTGTTTCGTTAATACCATCTTTGAAACCGGTACCTGGGAGAATGGAACTGATTGTTAATCAATTAGATATTCAGGTCGTTGTTGACTACGCCCACACGCCGGATGCTTTAAAAAATGCCTTAAGTGCATTGTTGTCGCACACGCAAGGAAAGCTTTGGTGTGTATTTGGTTGTGGTGGAGATCGAGATCGGGAAAAACGTCCCGAAATGGCAGCGGTTGCTGAGCAGTTAGCGGATGAGATTGTTGTAACCAGTGATAACCCTCGTAATGAATCCTCTGTACAAATCTTTGCCGATATCGAGCAAGGGTTTCAAGAGCCTAGAGAAGTTGTGGCTGATAGAGCCAGCGCCATTGAATTTGCTATCAATAATGCCAGAGCTGGTGATGTAGTGCTAATTGCGGGTAAGGGTCATGAAGATTATCAAATAATTGGTAATCAACGTTTTCCTTTCAGTGACCAGCAGCATGCAAGGTTTAGTCTACGCCAACGGGAAGCGGAGGAGTGACCTGATGATTACAGCGTTTACTCTACAGCAGTTAGCTATTCGTTATGGTGGAACAGTGCGTGACGGTTTTAATCACATTAATTCTGTCAGCATTGATTCCCGTGAGGTTGCTGGTAGTGATTTATTTGTTGCTTTAAAAGGTGACCGTTTTGATGCCCATGATTATTTACAGCAAGCTTTAGATAAAGGTGTTACAGCTTTTGTTGTTAACAAGAATGCTGAAGAAAAGCTCTCTAAGCAAGAGGGTATAGATGTTTGGTTTGTCGATGATACAACTGTTGCGCTGGGGAATATTGCGCAATGGCAGCGCGATCACTTCCATAAACCATTAATCGCTGTCACAGGTAGCAGTGGTAAGACAACGGTTAAGGGGATGTTGTCAAAAATATTTGCCGTTTATGTTGGTGAAGATGCAATTTTTGCCACGAAAGGTAATTTTAATAACCATATTGGAGTGCCTCTGTCTCTGATGAGTATAGAGAAAAAACATCAATATGCAGTGATTGAAATGGGTGCTAGTGGCCCACAGGAAATTGCCTACTTAACTGATATGGCAAAGCCAACAATTGCACTTGTTAATAATGTTATGCCTGCACATGTTGAAGGTTTTGGTTCTGTAGATGCTATTGCTACAGCGAAAGGTGAAATTTATCAAGGTTTAGATGAAAAAGGCATTGCTATTGTCAATGGCGATGATGTGTATGCAAGTCAATGGTTAAGGCAAGTTGAAACGTTGAAAACCACGGTTTTTTCAATGTTCGAAAGTGTATTAGCTAATGGCCAGCAAGCACAAGTTCGCGCTAAAAATATCATCTTGCTTAAAAATGGATGCTATTCGTTTTGTTTGGTCTGTGAAGAGCAAGCTGTTGTCGTGAAATTGGCTGTGCTGGGAAAGCATAACATTACGAATGCAATAGCCGCTGCTGCTTGTGCTTATAGTGCTGGGATGGATATTGAGTTTATTCGCATGGGGTTGGAAAACTTCCGTGGAGAAGCAGGGCGTGTACAAGTTGTTGAAGGGTGTAACGGCTCTACATTAATTGATGACACCTACAATGCGAATCCCGGTTCTGTAAAAGCTGCAGTTGATATATTGGCTGAGATGCCAGGTCAAACCGTTTTAGTGCTGGGAGATATGGGTGAATTAGGTGATGAAGCTGAATTTCAGCATCAGTCTGTCGGTCAGTATGCGGCAGAAAAAAATATTACTCACTTGTTTACCTTAGGGAAAAATAGTGCTCTTGCGGCAAAGGCCTTTGGCTCATCAGCACAGCACTGCTCTACATTTGAAAATTTAATAGAAGGCCTCACGAAATTGGCAGCTAATGATGTTGCGATTTTAGTTAAAGGCTCGCGTAGCTCTCGGATGGAAAGAGTTATTCATGCATTGAAACCCTCTGGAGATAATAATAATGCTAGTTTGGCTTGCTGAATATTTGCAGCAATATCATAACGGCTTTGCTGTTTTTCAATATCTCACACTGCGTGGAATTTTAGGCGTGTTAACAGCGTTAGGTATTTCCTTGTTGTTAGGGCCTTGGATGATCCGTCGTCTAAATATATTACAGATTGGCCAGTCTGTTCGAGATGATGGACCAGCATCTCATTTGACTAAGTCAGGTACGCCGACAATGGGTGGTACGCTTATTTTGGCTGCAATTTTTATCAGCAGCTTATTGTGGTCTGATTTATCGAATCGTTATGTTTGGGTTGTATTAATTGTTACTGCCGTTTTTGGTGCCGTTGGTTTTGTTGATGATTATCGTAAAGTAGTAGAAAAAAACTCGCGTGGTTTACCGGCAAGATGGAAATATTTTTGGCAGTCTATTGCCGGCTTAGGTGCGGCTGTTTACCTTTATTCTTATGCTGCTACACCTGCAGAAACGCAATTAATTATTCCATTTTTTAAACGTGTGATGATTGATTTAGGCATTTTTTATGTCGTATTGGCTTACTGCGTGATAGTCGGAGCAAGTAATGCGGTTAACTTAACGGATGGCCTTGATGGCTTGGCTATTATGCCAACGGTTTTAGTGGGTGGGGCCTTAGGTGTTATTGCTTATTTATCAGGGAATGTCACTTTCTCCAATTATTTACAGATACCTTATATTCCCGGTGCGGGAGAGCTTGTTGTTTTTTGTACCGCTTTAGCCGGGGCTGGTATGGGATTTTTATGGTTTAACACCTATCCTGCCCAAGTTTTTATGGGTGATGTCGGTGCTTTGGCTTTAGGCGCAGCGCTGGGCGTGATTGCCGTTATTGTTCGACATGAAATTGTATTTTTTATTATGGGTGGTGTGTTTGTTATGGAGACAGTGTCCGTCATTATACAGGTGGCCTCATTTAAACTGACAGGTAAGCGAATTTTTCGTATGGCACCTATTCATCACCATTTTGAATTAAAAGGGTGGCCTGAACCACGAGTGATCGTAAGGTTCTGGATTATTACAGTGATATTAGTTTTATTTGGTTTGGCAACGTTGAAGCTGCGTTAAATCCTAAATTTAATTAAGAATTATTAGTAAATATATTAAAAGCTTATTTGAAAAACTATTTAAAAGGTAATAAAAAGAAATGACGCTGATTGGAACGAGTAAATTAACGGTAATAGTGGGGCTTGGTGTGACCGGGCTTTCTGCCGCCCGTTTTTTACAGCGTCAGCATATGCCGTTTATGGTAATGGATTCTCGTGAAAACCCTCCGGGCCTTGATGAGTTTAAGCAATCATTCCCTGATGTAACTTTGCGGTTGGGGCAGTTCGATTCGTCTATTTTAAATCAAGCGAATGAAATTGTTTTGAGTCCCGGTATTAGTTTGAAAACACCCGAAATCGTTAATGCGGTTTCTGAGGGTGCAGATATCATAGGTGATGTTGAATTATTTGCTCGTGAAGTTAAGCGTCCGGTTGTTGCTATCACTGGTTCTAATGCTAAGACAACCGTAACGAGTTTAGTTGGGCAAATGGCAGTTGATGCCGGTGTTAATGTAGCTATCGGTGGCAATATAGGTAAGCCGGTACTGGATCTTCTTGAAGAGAATGCTGACTTATATGTGTTGGAATTATCCAGCTTTCAGTTAGAAACAACATTTTCTCTGAAAGCTAAGGTGGCAACTGTATTGAATATCAGTGCCGATCATATGGATCGCTATAACAGCTTGGCGGATTATCATCATGCCAAACAAAAAATATATTTTGGGGCAGAAACTGTTGTCACCAATCGAGCTGATCCTTTGACTCAACCACCGCTAGCGCAGGGTGTGACAGCTTTATCATTTGGCCTTGATAAACCTGATCGTCACGCCTTTGGTGTAATGCAAAAAGACGGTATTGATTTTCTTGCTCATGAATTTAAACCATTACTTTCTGCAAAGAGTTTGCAGTTACGAGGACAGCATAATACTGCAAATTGTCTGGCTGCTTTAGCAATAGGTTACGCAGCTGGTTTGCCGACTGACAGCATGTTAACAACATTACAACAATTCGAAGGTTTGCCCCATCGTTGTCAATGGGTCTCATCAATCAATGGTGTTGATTATATTAATGATTCTAAAGCGACAAATGTTGGTGCAACGTTGGCAGCATTGGACGGCTTGTCAGAGGGTTCTCGGAATATCATTTTAATTGCTGGTGGTGATGGGAAGGGTGCAGATTTTTCTGCACTGAAACAAATTGTTGAAAAAACAGTTCGTCTAATTATTTTAATTGGTCGTGATGCTAAGGAAATAGATGTCGTTGTGAACGATATTGTTGATGTACTTTATGCCGATACTTTACAAAAAGCGGTGTTGCTTGCAAAAGAAAATGCACAGCCCGGAAATATTGTATTGTTGTCGCCTGCTTGTGCTAGCTTTGATATGTTTTCAAGCTACGAAGAGCGTGGTAACCAATTTATCGATGCAGTAAAGAGAGAAGCTGCATGAATATGATGCAGTTGAAGATTCCCTTCGTGATGACGCCAGCTAATAAGCAGTTGTCATTGTCTTTAAATTGGCAATTGATTTTAACAGTATTTGTTTTGATGAGTGTTGGTTTGATTATGGTGGCGTCTGCTTCAATAGACTTTGCAGTAGCTAAATATGACGATCCATGGTTTTTTGTTCGCCGACATTTAATCTATTTATTATTGGGTTTGAGTTCATCTTTAGTGATATTGATGATCCCTACAGATTTTTGGAGGAAATACGGTTGGATGCTATTTTTGGTCGCTGTATTTTTTCTGGTTATTGTATTAATCCCAGGTATTGGTCGGCGGGTTAATGGTAGTCAGCGATGGTTACAGTTAGGGCCTATAACGTTGCAAGTATCTGAAATGGTTAAGTTTTGCGGTATCGTTTTTTTTGCCAGCTACCTTGCGAACAGCCAATATTTTTTGCAAACGCAATGGAAAGAATTGTTCAAACCATTGTTAATGTTGGTTTTACTGATGTGGCTGTTGCTATTAGAGCCTGATTTTGGTGGCTCTGTTGTACTAGCGGTTACTGTGGGCGGCATGTTGTTTTTGGCTGGAGCTAAGCTTTGGCAGTGCTTATTACTATTGATGTCAGGTGTTGGCATTCTTGCAGGTTTAGTTTGGTTTACGCCTTATCGTATGAAACGATTAATTACTTTTATGGATCCATGGAAGGATCAATTTGATTCAGGATACCAATTAACACAATCACTGATTGCATTTGGGCGTGGTGAATGGTTTGGGTTAGGTTTAGGAAATAGTATTCAAAAAATGTTGTATTTGCCCGAATCCCATACCGATTTTATTTTTGCTATTTTTGCTGAAGAGCAAGGGTTTATTGGTGTTTTATTACTACTTGGTTTGTTTTTTGTGTTGGTTCTACAAATCTTTGCTGTAGCTAAAAAAGCGATGGTACGGAATGACACCTTTGTTGCCTTAGCTGCATTCGGTATCGCTGTATTATTTGGGTTTCAAATTATGGTCAATGTTGGTGTGGCATCCGGCTTTTTCCCTACAAAAGGTTTAACGTTACCTTTTGTGAGTTATGGAGGTAGTAGCTTGATTATTAACTGCCTCCTTATTGCCCTGTTATTGCGTATTGATTATGACCTCGACCTTAATGTTGTTGCATCACGTAAGGAGGCGTCATGAGTCAAGCAGGTTGCTATCTAATTATGGCAGGCGGTACTGGAGGGCATATTTTCCCTGCGATGGCCGTAGCACGATCTTTAATCGAAAAAGGTGCAGAAGTGCATTGGTTGGGCACTGCGTCAGGTATGGAACATAACATAGTACCGGCAGAGAATATTCCTTTGCATTTGATAACTATAAAAGGCTTTCGTGGAAAAGGCTTATTAGCAAAGTTATTTATTCCCTACCTGTTATTAATGGCCGTTTGGCAATCGATGACTGTTCTTAGGAGAATTAAACCAAATGTAGTAGTTGGTTTTGGTGGGTATGTTGCTGCACCGGGAGGAATCGCTGCACGGTTATTAGGTAAAAAGTTAGTGATTCACGAGCAAAACTCAGTGGCAGGTAGTACAAATAAGTTGCTAGCAAAAATTGCCTCTTATACTTTGGAAGCTTTTCCTCGTAGTTTGCCAGATGCGCTGTTAGTTGGTAACCCGATAAGATTTGAAGTGAAAGAACTATTTAAAATTGAAAAAATGTACTTAGAAGATAAACAAAAAAATCTATTGATAATGGGTGGAAGCCTTGGTGCCGAAGCTATTAATACTGTGCTACCAGAATCAATCAAAAAAATACCAGCGTCTAGTCGCCCAAATATCTGGCACCAGACAGGAAAGAATAAGTTAAAAATGGTCGTTGAAAATTACAAGTCATTAAATGTTGACGCACATTCTGAAGAGTTTATTTCAGATGTGGCAGCAGCATATCGTTGGGCAGATATCATTATTTGCCGGGCAGGGGCGTTGACGGTTAGCGAAGTGGCAGTTGCGGGCGTGCCGGCAATTTTTATTCCATATCCCCATGCTATTGATAATCATCAATCGGTTAATGCGCAATGGTTAGTTGATAATCAGGCTGCTTATGTAATTGAACAGAAAGATCTTACAAGTTCAGGGTTGAGCACACTGTTAGAAAAAATATCAACGGATAACACTCTATTAAAGCGTTTGTCTACAAAATTAAAAGAAGTTTCGATGCCTGATGCTACCGAAAAGGTGGTTGCTGTTTGTGAAGAAGCATGTTCAGGCAAAGATTCAAATGGGGGGGAACGCCATGCAGCCTAATTCGTCTTTTTGTGTACCTGAAATGCGCCGAATAAAACGTATTCATTTTATTGGTATTGGCGGCGCCGGTATGAGTGGTATCGCAGAGGTGTTGCTTAATCAAAATTATGAAATATCGGGTTCTGACTTAAGGGAGTCTGCAGTAACTGGGCGCTTGCAAGACATGGGCGCAACTATTTTTATTGGGCATCATATGGGAAATATTGTTGGTGCTGATGTGATTGTAAATTCCAGCGCCGTTGATGATAGTAACCCAGAAATGATTAATGCTCGTGAACTGCGTATACCAATTGTCCGTCGAGCAGAAATGCTGGCAGAGCTAATGCGTTATCGCCACGGTATTGCAGTGGCTGGAACACATGGGAAAACAACGACAACGAGCTTAATTACGTCCATTTTAGCCGCTGCCAATCTTGATCCTACTTTTGTAATTGGTGGCTTGGTTCATAGTACGGGTAGCCATGCAAAACTGGGTACGAGCCATTACCTTGTTGCAGAAGCTGATGAAAGTGATGCATCATTTTTGCATTTGCAACCAATGGTTGCAGTGATTACCAATATCGATATGGATCATATGGAAACCTATGAAGGCGATTTTTCACGATTAAAAAAAACCTTTATCGAATTTATTCATAATCTTCCATTTTATGGTTTGTTGGTCGTATGTGGTGATGATCCTATTGTTCAAGAGCTATTGCCCGATATTTCCAGACAAGTAATTACTTATGGTTTTGGTGAGGATAATGATTATCGTGCTGAAAGTGTTATTCAAAACCAAAATCACACTCGATTTAATGTGAGTGGAAAAATTTTATCCGAAAAAACAAATGAAGATAATCTATCCATCGAACTGAATATGCCTGGTAAGCATAATGTGCTTAATGCATTAGCCGCAATTGCAGTTGCAGTAGATGAAGGTGTAGATAGTGCCGCTATTCAGAACGGGTTAGAAAAGTTTCAAGGTGTTGGCCGCCGTTTTCAAATTTATGGGGAATATCCGGTCGGTGGTGGCGAAGCTATGTTGGTTGATGACTATGGTCATCACCCTCGTGAAGTCCAAGCGACTATTCAGGCCGTACGTGATGGCTGGGCAAATCGTCGTTTAGTGATGGTATATCAACCACATCGTTACACTCGAACACGAGACCTCTATGAAGATTTTGTTGATGTGCTATCCCGAGTAGATGTGTTGATTTTATTGGATGTATATGCAGCAGGTGAGCAACCTATTGCTGGAGCCGACAGTCGTCATTTAAGCCGAAGTATTCGTAATCGAGGACAAATCGACCCAATTTTTGTTGAAGGTGTCGATGGTGTTCCAGCAATTATTAAAGATGTCGTTCAACCTGGAGATATTATCATTACTCAAGGCGCTGGTAATGTAGGTAGCTTGGCAGCTACATTGGCAAAAAGACAATTGGTATGAAGTTCATTATTAATTAATGATAAATAGTTGAATGAAAAATTTTAATTTTAAAAAATATGGTCGCATAGGTGTTTTATATGGCGGCGTATCAGCAGAGCGTGAAGTGTCCCTGGATAGCGGACGTGCTGTTATTGATGCTTTTCGTCGATTAGGTGTTGATGTTGTTGATATTGAAGTAAATGGTGAAGTGATAGAGGAAATTAAATCAGCGAATATTGATACTGCATTTATCGTGTTGCATGGAGGTATTGGTGAGGATGGTCGTTTACAGGCATTGTTGAATTTTATGGGGATTCGCTACACCGGTAGTAATGTTCAATCATCTGTTGTTGCAATGAACAAATTGATGTCTAAGCAAATGTGGTTAGGAATGGGGTTGGCAACGCCACGCTTTTCAATACTTGATAAAAAAATGGATGCTAATAAGTTATTACAGGAGTTAGGTGGCAAGGCTATGGTCAAGCCTGCTCATGAAGGCTCAAGTATTGGTATGACAATTGTGAGTAGTGCAAAGGAATTAGAGCACGCTTATGACTCTGCATTGAAATACGATAGCTGTGTATTTGCAGAGCAGTTATTACCCGGCCCAGAGTATACGATTGCTATTGTTAATGGCGAGGTTTTACCGGCTATTAAATTAGAAACCGATAATGTTTTTTATGATTATGAAGCGAAATACCATTCTGATGATACGCGTTACTTATGTCCTTGCGGATTATCTCCGGAAGAGGAAGAAAAGTTAAAATCTCTTTCTTTATGGGCCTTTAATAGCCTGCAGTGCTCAGGCTGGGGGCGTGTTGATGTAATGGTTGATGCCAATGGCGAATTTAACGTGCTTGAAGTCAATACGGTACCAGGTATGACTAGCCATAGTTTGGTTCCAATGGCAGCCAATGCGGCAGGATATTCCTTTGATGAATTAGTGGCGAGAATTCTGATTGGAGTAGGGGTAGAGGAACCTAATGCCAGCTAAGAAATCGCCACGTAGAAATGTAAGACGCAAGACAGAGAAAAAAAGTTTTTCTTTAAAACCGTTAATGCGAGCTTTGAAATTAACAGTGGTTATGAGTTCGATTGCAGGAATATTAAGTGTTTCCGTTTATTATGGCGGCCAAGCTGTTGAACAATTTTTAGCAAAGCCAATAGCATCAATTGTTGTTAACGGTCAGTTTGTCTACTTAGCGAAAAATGAAGTAAGTGCATTGATTAGTGGAAATATTCAAAAGAGTTTTATTAGAGAAAATTTAGATGCTATGAGGCAGAACTTAGAAGCTAACCCATGGGTCGATAATGTGACTTTACGTCGACAGTGGCCAGATGTATTACATGTCACTATAGAAGAGCAAAAGCCCATCGCTCGCTGGGGTAAAAAAGGTTTTGTGAACTACCGTGGTGAATTAATTCGTGTAACGGATAGTGGGCAGATTGGGCATCTACCAATACTTAAGGGTGACGATGGCTCGGCTATGTTAGTAATGAAGCAATATCAATTGCTCTCTCAGTCTATCAGTCAGTATCACTTGAAAGTTATTGAGTTAGGTAAAAGTGAAATAGGTGTGTGGACGATCGATCTGGATAATGGTTGGCGCCTACTTGCAGGCCGAACAGATATTGTCAAAAAGGTACAGCGGTTAATGAAATTACTCGCGCAGAAAAAAATTGACCAACAGGATCAAATTAAAATTATCGATATGCGTTATGAAAATGGATTGGCAATAGAATGGAAAGAAGCTGAACAGCATGCTCGAAACAATAAAGATTTTTTAGTGGATCGTAAGAAGCAAAATATTTAAGACCGTAATGAATGGAACAGTTAATGAGAAAGTTAATAAAAATTTTTATCCAGCTAGGGGGCAATAATGGCGAACGATAATAACAATTTAATCGTCGGTCTGGATATTGGAACATCTAAAGTCGTTGCTATTGTTGGTGAGGTAAATAGTAGTGGCGAATTGGAAATTATCGGGATTGGTTCACATCGCTCTACTGGTTTAAAAAAAGGAGTGGTGGTAAATATAGAGTCCACCGTGCAGTCGATCCAACGGGCTATAGAAGAAGCTGAATTGATGGCAGGTTGTGAAATTCACTCTGTTTATGCAGGTATTGCCGGGAGTCATATTAGCAGTATGAATTCTCACGGGATTGTCGCTATCAAAGATCGAGAAGTGATGACTCAAGATGTGGAAAGAGTGATTGATGCAGCACAAGCTGTTGCTATTCCTGCAGACCAACAAGTCTTACACATATTACCTCAAGAATATTTGATTGACAGTCAAGAGGGGGTAAAGGAACCCATGGGTATGTCCGGCGTTCGCCTGGAGGCAAAAGTACATCTAATTACTTGTGCGGTTAACGCGGCACAAAACATTGAAAAATGTATCAGACGATGTGGATTAGATGTTGAGGATATTATTCTAGAGCAATTAGCGTCTAGTTATTCAGTACTTACAGATGATGAGCGTGAGCTAGGTGTTTGCATGGTAGATATTGGTGGAGGTACTACCGATATCGCAATTTTTACCGAAGGGTCTATCCGCCATACAGGTGTTATCCCTATTGCTGGTGATCAGGTTACTAATGATATTGCAATGGCATTGCGGACTCCGACGATGCATGCAGAGGAAATTAAAATCAAATACGCTTGTGCTTTGGCAAAGCTAACGGGTGCTGATGAAACTATTCAGGTACCAAGTGTAGGAGATCGACCCGCACGAAGTCTGTCACGACAAGCGTTAGCAGAAGTTGTTGAGCCACGTTACGATGAATTGTTTACATTGATACAGGCAGAGTTAAGGCGCAGTGGTTATGAAGATTTAGTTGCGGCAGGGATTGTTCTGACAGGTGGCACTTCAAAAATGGAAGGTGTTATCGAATTGGCAGAAGAAATTTTTCATATGCCGGTCAGATTAGGGTTTCCACAAAATGTTAAAGGGCTTGCTGATATTGTGGCGAATCCAATTTATGCGACGGGTGTCGGTTTGCTACAACACAGTATCAAGCAGCAACCACGGCGAGGTGTTGGCATTAGCCAGCGAGAAACCCATGAAAGTTTTTTCAGCAAAATTAAGCGTTGGTTCCAAGGCGGCGGTTAATTTATTTTTTATTTAATGGTTATTTATTTCTATAAAAGTTTTTCAAAAAGAGGGGAATGTTATGTTTGAATTAGTTGATAACATGCCGCAGAGTGCGGTAATAAAGGTGATCGGCGTTGGCGGTGGTGGCGGTAATGCTGTCCGTCATATGATTGATTGTGATGTCGATGGCGTGGAGTTTATTTGTGCAAATACTGATGCTCAAGCGCTTCGTGATGTTGATGCTCGTGTCGCTCTGCAGTTAGGTGGCGGGATGACAAAAGGGCTGGGTGCGGGAGCAAATCCAGAAATTGGTCGCCAGTCTGCGATAGAGGATCGTGACCGTATCGCTGAAATTCTTGAAGGCGCTGATATGGTATTTATAACTGCAGGAATGGGTGGTGGCACTGGTACAGGCGCTGCTCCGGTTGTGGCAGAAGTGGCTCGCGATATGGGAATTCTAACCGTTGCTGTCGTTACGAAACCCTTTCCTTTTGAGGGGCGTAAGCGTATGCAAATCGCTGATGAGGGAATTCAGCAGCTGCAGCAGCAGGTTGATTCACTAATTACTATTCCTAATGAACGCTTATTGGCAGTTCTTGGGTCTAGTGCTAGCTTAATTGAAGCGTTTAAAGCGGCTAATGATGTGTTGTTAGGGGCTGTGCAGGGTATCGCTGACTTAATCATTCGCCCAGGAATGATCAATGTGGATTTCGCTGATGTTCGTACTGTAATGTCTGAAATGGGTATGGCAATGATGGGTAGTGGTAATGCTGTGGGTGAGAATCGTGCACGTGAAGCTGCTGAATCTGCTATTCGTAGTCCATTACTTGAAGGCGTTAACTTACAGGGCGCTCGAGGCATTCTGGTGAATATCACCGCTGGGCTCGACTTATCCCTAGGTGATTTTAATGAAGTTGGTGAAACGATAGAAGATTTTGCTTCACCTGATGCAACTGTTGTTGTCGGCACTGTGATTGATCCTGAATTAACAGATGAATTGCGAGTGACTGTTGTTGCGACTGGTTTGCAAGGGGAAGCCGCGGAAAAACGAGCGCCAGAAGCACGAGTTGTGGTGAATAATACTCGTAAGGCTGCACCAACAGATTATGCAGATCTGGATATTCCTACGGTTAAGCGGAAGGCATCCTCAACATCAGCAGCTGTTGCAGCCCAAGCGCGAGGTGATAATGACTTCGAATACCTCGATATTCCGGCTTTTTTGAGGAATCAAGCTGACTAATTAGGAGCGAGTTATAGTTCTATGACAAGCAGATAGTTTTTAAGCGTTGATTAATGGCTTTTGGTATTTTCTGTCGATTGAAATGCCAGGTTTTATTATATTGAATAAGCAATGAAACTATTTATTGTTAGCTAGGTCTCATGATGAGCAAAAAGGCAGTAATTACCCCTCAATTACTGCCTTTTAGTAAGAAAAAGTTGAATAATTCAGCAATAATTAATGCTTGAGACTATGGAAGTGCTGACATATAGTAAAAATCTGCTAGAATACCGGCAATTCCTTTCTGTAACGATAGATCATTTCCCAACGATTCAAGCCAATGGTTTAAAATATTTGCTTGGGCGGGTTGTTTTAGGTACTTTTTCTTACTGAATGTATTTTCTAAGCATGGATTAGCAGTAATCTTAATCTATGCGGGTTTAAAGGATTTATCGGGTTGTAGCATCAAATTCAAGCTACACCAATCTTATTACAAGTTTGCTACATTGTTTGTTAAATAAAGAGGTATCTTTTGCGATGATACGTCAACGCACACTCAAAAATGAAATCAGAGCAACCGGTGTAGGTCTACACACTGGTGAAAAAGTTTATCTGACTCTGAAACCTGCGCCTGAAGATCATGGTATTGTTTTCCGGCGAACAGATTTAGATCCAGTTATTGAAATACCAGCTATAGCAGAAAATGTAGGTGAAACTACATTATCAACGTCATTAGTATCTGGTGACGCTAAAGTATCGACTGTTGAACATTTATTATCGGCTATGGCTGGTTTAGGCATTGATAATGCAATTGTTGATGTCACTGCTGCTGAAGTGCCTATTATGGATGGCAGTGCAGGGCCTTTTGTATTTTTAATCCAGTCTGCTGGTATACAAGAGCAATCAGTTGCTAAGAAATTTATCCGAATTAAGAAAGAAGTGACTGTAAAAGATGGCGATAAAACTGCTAGCTTCAAACCTTTCAATGGTTTTAAAGTGAGTTTTAGTATCGATTTCGATCACCCTGTCTTTCGTGATCGTTCTTTACAATCTAGTATCGACTTTTCCAGTACTTCTTTTGTTAAAGAAGTTAGTAGGGCACGTACTTTTGGTTTCATGCATGAAATTGAATATTTGCGTTCTAAAGGCTTAGCCAAGGGCGGTAGCATGGATAATGCTATTGTTGTTGATGAGTATCGCGTTCTAAATGAAGATGGTCTTCGTTATGAAGATGAATTCGTCAAGCATAAGATGTTGGATGCTATTGGTGATCTCTATTTACTAGGAAATAGCTTGATCGGTGAATTTCAAGCCCATAAGTCTGGACATGCTTTAAACAATAAGTCTTTACGGCAACTTATTGCCCAGCCTGATGCTTGGGAAGTCGTCACGTTTGAAGATGAAGACGAAGCTCCTATTTCTTATGTAAAATTGGCAATGGCAATTTAGATTTTATCTGATTTACGAAAAGCCTGGCTTATTGAGCCGGGTTTTTTGCTATTAGAGATTATGAATATCCTTGGAATCGTGATTACTACGCATAATCACCATAATAATACAGAAAATGATATAAAAACGGTCTTAAGAATAGTTGGTAATTCTTTGTTTTTAAGCCATATTTTATATTGAGTTGATTAATTTTGTTAAAAAATGTAATGTCTGCCTCCCTTAACTACCTAAAATGTAGTTAAAAGTGACATATTTTCATTGAAATTTCATGGCCTGAACGCTTTAAATCGAGTGCTTAGGGTTGTAGCGAGCAGAATTTATACAGACAGTTTATGAAAGTTATTGTAGTCAATAAATACCATAGCAAAGTACGTCATTTAACCTTAGGTGGTTGGACGCGTGCATTGTTATCTGTCTGTGTTTTAGGTTTGCCTTTAGGTATAGGTGTCTATTTAGGCCATAAATTAGCAGCCGATGATACTGCTACATCAGATGTGTTGACAGCTGATACCACTGAAAAGTGGTCCGAGAACCTTGCTGAACAGAAGCAGGAGATGATTACTGCTCGCGATAGAGCGAATACCCAGCTGAGTGCTATCACTTTACGAATGGCAGAGTTGCAAGCTCGATTAGTGCGTTTAGATGCTCTTGGAGAGCGTTTAACAACCATCGCAAAGCTCGATAGTGGGGAATTTGATTTCAACCAAACCCCTGCTGTAGGTGGTCCTGAAACAATTGCTCTGGGTGAAGCTTATAAACCACCTGAGTTTATGAGAACTGTAGAGCAATTGATCGATAAGATTGATGATCGGGAACAGCAGTTAGAAACTCTCGAAGCGTTGATGGCAAAACGTAAACTGCAGAAGGATATCTTTGTTGCTGGTCGCCCTGTCAGCAAGGGCTGGATGTCATCTCGTTTTGGTCGTCGTACAGACCCTTTTAATGGTTCTATATCTTGGCATAATGGTGTCGATTTCGCCGGCAAGCTTGGGTCTGACATTATTGCGGTGGCTTCTGGTGTTGTGGTTGAGTCTGGTGAGCGCAGTGGTTATGGCGGTATTGTCGAAATTAACCATGGTGGTGGTTTTAAAACTCGCTATGCCCATAATAAGAAAAATTTAGTTAAAATTGGTGATGTGGTGAAAAAAGGCCAAATCATTGCGTTAATGGGAAGCAGTGGTCGATCCACTGGCCCACATGTTCATTTTGAAGTCTATAAGTATGGTCGTCCTGTCGACCCTGCAACCTATATCCATCGTACCCATCGTTAATACCTTCCTTTCTTAGGCGGTTTCTCTATTTTGTCTACTTGAAGTTTTTTTAAGTAGTACCATTAAGTAGATACGCGTAATAGTCTCTATCTTATTTTTTCTTTAAAGCAATAATATTCTAGGTTTCTTATGTTTAACAAAGTGTTTAAAGCTGTTTTTGGCTCCAAAAATGGGCGTGAATTAAAGCGAATGGGTAAATTGGTTAAGCAAATTAACTTATTAGAACCTGATATGGAAAAGCTTACTGATGAGGCTTTACGTGAGAAAACGGTCGAGTTTCGTCGACGCTTAAAAGACGGTGAAACATTAGATAAGCTGTTGGTGGAAGCTTTTGCCGCTGTTCGAGAAGCTTCTAAACGCACCCTTGGTCTGCGTCACTTTGATGTGCAAATGATAGGTGGTATTACCCTCCATGAAGGGCGTATCGCAGAAATGAGGACGGGTGAAGGTAAAACATTAGTAGCGACTTTGCCTGCTTACCTTAATGCTTTGGCGGGTAGTGTCCATGTGGTTACTGTCAATGACTATCTTGCAAGTCGTGATGCGGGTTGGATGTCACCTGTTTATGAATTTTTAGGGATGAAAGTGGGTGTTATCCAAAGCATGCAGGAGCATGATGATAAGCATGCTGCTTATGCTGCCGATATCACTTATGGTACCAATAATGAGTTTGGTTTTGACTATCTTCGTGACAACATGGCTTTTTCAAAAGAGCAACGCGTCCAGCGTCCTTTGTCTTTTGGCATTATCGATGAAGTTGATTCTATTTTAATTGATGAGGCGCGAACGCCGCTTATTATTTCTGGTCAGGTTGAAAATAACGCCGAGCTCTATAAGAAAATTAACCAAATTATTCCAAAACTTGAAGGCCATGTGGTCGATACGACATTTAAGAAGGGCGAAAATAGGCCAGAGCCTAAGGGCGATTATTCGATAGACGAAAAGCAACGCCAAGTTGAATTGACTGAAAAAGGTCACCAAAAAGTCGAAGAATTATTAATTCAAATGAAACTATTAGATGCTGATGATAGCCTTTATGCATCGACTAACTTGAATCTTCTCCACCATGTTCACGCAGGTTTAAAAGCACACACACTATTAGTGAAAGATGTGCAGTACATTGTTCAAGATGGAGAAATTCTGTTAATTGATGAGCATACCGGGCGAACCCTTCCTGGAAGGCGAATGTCGGAAGGGTTACATCAAGCCATTGAAGCCAAAGAAAATGTGTCGATTCAGAATGAGTCGCAGACACTGGCATCGACAACATTCCAGAACTATTTCCGTTTGTATCCTAAGTTATCGGGTATGACTGGTACAGCCGATACAGAAGCATTTGAATTCCGTCAAATTTATAATTTAGATGTTGTCGTTATCCCTACTAATAAGGAAATTTCACGACAAGACTTAAATGACCTCATTTATTTATCAATCAATGAAAAGTATGATGCTATTGCTGCAGATATTATTAAGTATCAAAAACAGAATGCCCCCATTCTTGTTGGTACGGCATCAGTAGAGTCATCTGAAGAGTTATCTAAACGATTAAATAAAGAAGGAATTACTCATCAGGTATTGAATGCTAAATTCCATGAAAAAGAAGCCGAGATCGTTGCTCAGGCTGGCCGCCCTAAAGCTGTTACTATTGCTACCAATATGGCGGGTCGTGGTACCGATATCGTTTTAGGGGGTAATCTGGAAGCTGAAATAGCATCTTTAAGTAATCCATCCGAAGCAGAAATTGAGAAAGTAACAGCAGACTGGAAAGAACGTCACCAACAAGTTATGGATGCTGGAGGTCTGCATATTCTTGGTACTGAGCGCCATGAGTCTCGACGAATTGATAATCAGTTGCGAGGGCGTGCCGGAAGGCAAGGTGATCCTGGTTTATCACGTTTTTATCTTTCAATGGAAGATAATCTAATGCGTATTTTTATGTCTGACCGTGTTCGAGCCTTTATGCAATCGATGGGCATGGACAAAGGGGAGGCCATCGAACATAAGATGGTGACCAATGCCATAGAAAAGGCGCAGAGAAAAGTTGAAGGGCGTAACTTTGATATTCGTAAGCAATTGCTTGAATTCGATGATGTTGCTAATGACCAGCGCCAAGTGATTTATACACAGCGTAATGATTTGTTAGAAGCTGAGTCTATCAGGGATATTGTGAATAATATTCGACAAGATGTGGTAAACGATACAATCAGCGGTTATATACCCATTCAAAGTATGGAGGAGCAATGGGATATTCCTGGTTTAGAACAGAGTTTAATGAATGAATATGATGTTGAATTAACTATTCAGCAATGGCTTGATAGTGATGATAGCTTGCATGAAGAGTCATTAAGGGAAAAAATCCTTACTGACGTTCAAGCTGTATATGACGAAAAATGTGAGCGCCTTGATCCATCGTTGATCGAGATTGAAAAACAAGTCATGTTGCAAATTCTCGATATGCAATGGAAAGAACATTTATTGAATATGGATCACCTCCGACAAGGGATTGGTTTGCGTGCCTATGCGCAAAAAAATCCAAAGCAAGAATATAAACGCGAATCATTTGAATTGTTTCAATCTATGTTAGAAACGATTAAAACAGAAACTGTGCGTATTTTAGCCCGCGTTGAACCTGTTTCTCCGGAAGAAATGGCAGCAATGGAGGAAGAAAGACGAATTAAGCAAGAGCAAGATATGAAATTAGAGCACGCTCAAACCTCTGCCTTGCAAGATGATAGTGAGCCTCAGCCAACAGAAGAGGTCAGTGAGCAGCCTTTTGTGAGAGATGAGCGAAAAGTTGGCCGAAATGAACCTTGTCCTTGTGGGTCGGGTAAAAAATATAAACAGTGTCATGGCAAACTCTAGTTTTCTAACATGACTTGAGTGCATTAATTACTGGCTTCGCTTTTTAATATTCATTGTTCATATGGGATATTGTGCATGGAAGCTGGTTTTTTAGTAATAAAAATAATGGTCTAAATTATGACGGTAGGTACATTGGTTTTTCCTGATATGCCGGTGATAGATGGTATTAAATTAAACGCTGTCAGTGCCGGTATTAAAAAGCAAGGCAAGTTGGACCTTGTTTTATTTGAGTTGTCTCAAAACGCCACCGTTGCTGGCGTATTTACTAAAAATGCCTATTGTGCAGCTCCAGTTACGCTCTGCAAAAATCACCTAGAAAAAACATCTAATAGTCGTTATTTGTTAATTAATTCTGGTAATGCAAATGCCTGTACCGGCGAACAAGGTATGGAAGCAGCGTTAATTAGCTGCGCTGCAATTGCTGAAAATAGTAATGTGAGTGTTGAGCAGGTGTTGCCATTTTCAACTGGGGTTATTGGGGAGCCATTACCTGTAGAAAAAATTGAAGAGGCTCTACCTACTTTGCACTCCGGGCTTACTGATGACCATTGGTCCTTAGCAGCAAAAGGAATCATGACGACAGACACTCAGCCTAAAGGTGCGACAGTATCACTTGATATCGATGGAGAGAGATTAGCTGTCAATGGTATCGCTAAAGGTTCGGGTATGATCAATCCGAATATGGCAACTATGTTGGCCTATGTTGCGACCAATGCAGTGGTCGATCAAGCGTTACTACAAAAACTAGTTAAAGAAGCTGCTGATCTTTCGTTCAATCGAATTACTATTGATGGCGATACATCAACTAACGATAGCTGTATGTTAATTGCAACGGGAACATCTGCAATAACTATTGATAGCGAAGAATCGCCAAATTATATTAACTTGAAAAAAGCTGTTATTGACGTGTTTCAATCATTAGCACAAATTATTGTTCGTGATGGAGAGGGAGCAACAAAATTTGTTTCTATTGTTGTAGAAGAGGGCGGAAATAATGATGAATGCTTGCAAGTGGCGTATGCCATAGCTCATTCACCGTTGGTTAAAACTGCTTTGTTTGCATCAGACGCTAACTGGGGGAGAATTGTTGCTGCTATTGGCTATTCTGGCGTTGATGATTTACATTCAGATAAGATTCGTGTTTATCTTGATGATGTGTTAATTGTTGAAAATGGTGGGCGAGCAATCACTTATCGTGAAGAAGATGGGCAACGTATTATGAGCCAGTCTGAAATAACATTGCGAGTTTGTTTAGGTCGTGGTGACATTGCAGAGACTATTTGGACGACAGACCTTTCTCATGAATATATAAAAATAAATGCAGAGTATCGCACCTGAATTTTACTGAATATCACTTATGAAAAAATCCATTCATGTTGCAGTGGGTATTGTTATCAATAACCATAATGAGGTATTGATTGCAAAACGGCCCAGTAACTCTCATCAAGGTGGCTTATGGGAATTCCCTGGTGGTAAAGTAGAAGCTGGTGAGGGTGTTTATGATGCCCTAGTGCGTGAATTTCAGGAAGAGGTTAATATAAAAATCCTATCCAGTGAATCGTTCATGGAAATCCATCACGATTATGGTGATAAACAAGTATTTTTAGATGTGTTATTGTGTAAAGAATATTCCGGAGAGGCTATTGGTTTAGAAGGGCAAAAAGTAGCATGGGTAATGTTAAGTAATTTACACGAGTTTCAATTTCCTGTGGCTAATCAAGCCATTATCGAAAAATTATTAAAGTAAACTGCAGTTTTACTCCCATTCTTCCTTATTTTCATCTGTAACCGGAACTCGATAACTCTCATTTGCCCACTCTCCTAAATCAATTAATTGACAGCGATGACTACAAAAGGGGCGATATGGGTACTCTTCTGACCAATATATCGTTTTTTTACAATTAGGGCAGTTAAGTTCTGTTGGTGAAAGAGTTGTTTTCATGCGATAGTTTCTAGTAACTTGAAGTGGTAGTTATCCACTGCTTTTTGTAAATCAGGTAGTGTACCGTTATTAGTAATAATATCATCAGCTTTCTTGATCCGATCATTGCGGCTCAATTGTTGTTTCATGATGCTTTTGATGATGTCCGAGCTGTTGTTATCTCTTTTACTTGCTCGTTCTATTTGTAGTTCTTCATCGCAATCAATGACCAATACTCTATCCGTTATTGATTGTAGATTATTTTCTAATAATAACGGCGCAGATAATATTGTATATGTGGATGTTGTTTTGTTCAGGGCTGCTGTGATTTCTTTTCTTATAAGAGGGTGTAAGAGGTTTTCCAGCCATTGTTTTTCTTGCGTGTTTTTAAAAATGATCTCGCGTAACAGTGGACGATTTAATGCTCCAGTGCTTAACAAAATATTTTTTCCGAAATGATCGGATATTTTTAATAATGCCGGTGAGCCTATATCGACGGCTTGATGTGCAATGACATCGGCATCAATTACTTGTACCCCATGGCTTGCAAACTGATCAGTAGCGGCTGTTTTACCACTACCTATTCCACCTGTAACACCTAATGTAAAGGTCATAATAGAAATAACTTTTATTAGACTGCAAAAGTGTTGAAATAAAAATCGATAATTGAGTCACCCCACAGAAATGCAATCCAACCGGCGATAGCTAGGTAGGGACCAAATGGAATAGGAATATTTTTGTCTCGCCCCATAATTATGATCCCTACAATGCCTATTACCGCTCCAACAAATGAAGACAATAGAATAATTAATGGCACAGATTGCCAGCCCATCCATGCACCTAAGGCAGCGAGTAACTTGAAGTCCCCATAACCCATGCCTTCTTTTTTGGTTAGTAATTTAAATAACCAATAGACACTCCACAATGATAAATATCCAAATATTGCACCCCAGACAGCACTGGATAAATCAGTAATAATACCAAAACTATTAATGACTAATCCTAGCCATAATAAGGGCAGTGTTAAATTATCGGGCAATAGATACGTGTCAATATCAATAACGGTCAATGTTATTAATGTCCATAAAAGCAACAAAGATAATAGGCCCGTAGTAGAAAAGCCTAAGAGAAAGATCGTTAGCAAGGATAAAAGCGCTGTCACTAATTCTATAATAGGGTATCGAATGCTAATTGATGTTTTACAGTTACTGCATTGCCCCTTTAAAAATAGATAGCTAACAACGGGAATGTTGTGCCAAGGTTTAATTTTTGTATCGCACTCTGGGCAGGTTGAGGGTGGATATGAAAGAGATAACTTCTTCCGGGTTGATTCTTCTTTTATGTCTTTGACTTCCAGTAAATCACAGCATTCTTGTCGAAACTCTTGTTCTAGTATTTTGGGAGTACGGAGTATTACAACATTTAAAAAGCTGCCTACTAATAAGCTAACTATAAATGTAAGAGGATAATAGAAAAAAGGAAAATTGGATAAATTATTCAACCCATTGGCAATAGTATCAATCATAAAAATAAGTGCTTTTAGACAACTTGACCTAATTGGAATATAGGTAGATACATTGCTATCAACAAGCCGCCAACAAGCACCCCGAGTACTGACATGATCATAGGTTCTAGTAAAGAGGTCAGATTGTCGACCATGTCATCTACTACGCCTTCATGATAGGTTGCTACTTTGTCGAGCATGTCATCTAGTGAGCCTGATTCTTCCCCAATAGCTGTCATTTGCAACATCATGCCGGGAAACATATCAGTTGAACGCATTGCTTGGTTTAATTGGATACCTGTAGCAACATTGTCACGAATAGATAATACAGCTGTTTCGTAAACAATATTACCGGTAGCACCAGCTACTGACTCCAGTGAATCAATTAAAGGTACACCAGCGGCAAAAGTAGTGGATAAGGTACGTGCATATCTTGCTAAAATAGAGTTATAGATAATTTTACCAATAATGGGAATGCGTAGGGATAATTTATCAATAGTTTTACGAAACCCAGGTGAGCGTCGATGCATCTCCCTGATGATAAAGAATGCAGCAATCACACCGAATAAAATCATGACCCAAGTCTTTTGGACAAAATCAGAAATTGCTAGCACGAATAGAGTGAAAGCAGGGAGGTCAGCGCCAAAGCTGCTAAAGGTTTCTGCAAATTGAGGAACAACTTTTATTAATAAGATTGCAGTTACTACAAGAGCAACAACAACAACAGCTATAGGATAGGTTAAGGCTTTTTTGATTTTAGCTTTAAGCGCTTCAGTTTTTTCTTTGTAGGTGGCAATACGATCGAGCAATGTTTCTAAGGCCCCTGATTGTTCTCCAGAGTCTACTAAGTTACAAAATAAGTCATCAAAATAACGTGGGTGTTTGCGAAGTGCTGGAGCAAACCCACTACCTGAGGCTACATCAGTGCGAATATGTTGAATCAACTCTTTCATGGATTCATTTTCTAAGCCATCAGATACAATATCAAAGCTTTGTACTAATGGAACACCTGCTCTCATCATAGTCGCCATTTGTCGAGTAAATACAGCAACATCTAATGGTGTTATTTTCTTTTTACTACTAAGTAAAGATTTGGGTTTTTTGCGAACTACTTTAGGTCGAACACCCTGTTTTAATAATTGAGCTTTTACTAACGCTTGAGTAGAGCCTGATATCTCACCTGTTACTTTCTTGCCTTTGCGGTCAGTACCTTTGTAAACAAATATTGCTTGTTTTGGTGTTGCCATAATTAATCCTTCGTAACTCGGTTCGCTTCTTCTAGGCTAATTAGCCCTTTGGCTACTTTACGGAGTGCAGATATGCGTAAATTGTTAAAGCCTTCTTCTTTGGCTGCTGTAGCAATTTGTAAAGAATTACTACCTTCCATTATAAGGTGAGATATTTGTGGAGTTATACGAACTACTTCATAAACACCTACACGGCCTTTATACCCCATACTACATTTTGGACATCCTTTATTGTTCGGGTGATAAAGTTCCCACTCTTTTCGAGGTTTTTGGATATTCTCTTCAGTTAATCCTTCTTCAGCAAGTACTTCATCAGGTACATCTTTCATTGGTGTCCTGCAAGCTAAACAAAGTTTACGAGCAAGTCGCTGAGCAATAATTAGGCTGACAGTCGTGGCAACATTAAAAGTAGGTACTCCCATATTTAATAGACGAGTGAGAGTTTCAGCAGCGCTATTAGTATGTAGTGTCGATAAAACCAGGTGGCCTGTTTGTGCTGCCTTGATACCTATTTCTGCGGTTTCTAAGTCACGAATTTCACCTACCATTACTACATCGGGATCTTGCCGTAAAAATGAACGTAATGCTTCAGCAAAATTAAGCCCAACTCGGTTATTAATTTGTACTTGGTTGATTCCTTCCATATTGATTTCCACAGGGTCTTCTGCTGTAGAAATATTCCTTTCTTTTGTATTAAGAATACCTAAACCGGTGTAGAGTGAGACCGTCTTACCGCTCCCTGTAGGCCCAGTCACTAGAATCATGCCTTGTGGTTGAGCGAGGGCATCCATATACAATTTTTGTTGGTCTTCTTCATAACCTAAAGCATCAATGCCAAGATGGGCCGAGCTCGAATCAAGAATTCTTAGTACAATTTTTTCGCCAAATAATGTGGGTAATGTATTAACACGAAAATCAATTGCCTTACTGCGAGAAATCTTAAGTTTAATGCGCCCATCTTGTGGTACGCGTCGTTCAGAGATATCCATTTGGGACATAACTTTTAAACGTGCAGATAGCCGGGCGGAGAGGTTAATGGGAGGCTTTTGGATTTCTTTTAAAATTCCGTCAACCCTAAAACGAATACGATATATTTTTTCATAAGGTTCAAAATGAATATCAGAAGCCCCCATCTTAATGGCTTCTAATAAAATTTTATTGATGAATTTAACAACCGGTGCTTCATCTGCTTGAGCTTCAAGGTCAGCAGAATTTTGTTGTTCATCACTGACGGCTTCTACATCAAGTGAGTCTAAGCCTTCATCATCTAATCCCCCCAGCGCTTCACTAAGGGTCTCTTCTTGCTCATTTATATATTTATCAATGGCAATGCTTAGTTTATCTGCCTCTACCAAAATAGTATCAGTATTCATGCCTGTATTGAATTTAATTTCATCTAAGGCGTGAAGGTTTGTTGGGTCAGTGACAGCCAAAAATAATCGGTTACCACGTTTATAAAGTGGTAATACATGGTGTTTACTAATTAGCCTGCTATCAACTAGGTTTTTAGGTATAGTTTTTAGATTATGGCTGTCCAGATCGTATACAGGGGTTCCAAACTCATTAGATGCAATAGAGGCAATTGAACTGGCATTGAGAACTTCTTGAGTGACCAATTGATGCACAAAAGTAGTTTTATTGCGCTTGCTTTCCTGCATATGAGCTAAAGCATCTTCAGCAGATAACAAGTTATCGCTTACCAGACGCCGAGCCAAACCATTTAATGCCATTGTGTTCATAAACTGAATTTCTCAGAAGTTTCTACTATTATTCTATTAAAGCAGCTTTTACCTATAGTATGAGTTTTTCCTTGTATTTTAGGCCAGTTTTACGTAAATAGTAAGTCGATCAATGGTTTATCTGTTCGTTTTGATAAATTGCTTCAATATTGAGGTCGAGTATAAGGTTCTATTTTGTAGTAATTGTGAGTAGATCGGAGTATGTCTTTAATTGATATGCTTTAATGATGGTTAACAAATGTTCAGAAGAACATTTTCTTCTTACAGAAGCCTTTAGGCTAGAAAAGATAACTATTTCACAGTTATTTTAGTTTTTGTGAAATATATTTTATAGATTATGTAGAGGTTGAATAAGATGAGATATATAGGAGGCTACACTTTAGTTGAGGTACTAGTCGCTACAGGTATCATAGCGATACTGGCTGCAACGGCAGTTCCATACTATCAGCGTTATGTGGGCCGAGCTGATATTGATCGCTGCGTGACAAAGCAATTGCTGCCAGCACGTATGGTAGTAGATAACCTGATTCAGGTTAATAATGGTGATGCGAGCTTGATTACTGCAGCTAATATATTAGCATCCACAGACAGCTGTAGTGGTGGGATAGCTGTAAATGGCGGTACTGCTACTGGTGATATTAACCTTGTTGCTACTACCGATGTGATGACCCAAGGGAATATTTTAATTACTTTATCTAGAACCGGTGCGAATGGGGCATGGGCTTGCACATCCAGTCTGGTGGGTACAGATATTGAAATTAGGGATTGCCCATAATCCCAATATTATTATAGTCGCCTTCTATCTTTATAATAATTAGGGCGCTATGAAGAAATGGAGTTAATTTATTTTTATTTCGCAGTTTGTTAGTAACTGCCCACTCCAATCTGTTTAAATTGTAGGCAATTTCGTGTGAATAGAGGCAAAATCTGACATTTTTTGTCGATTTCTGTCTACTATAACTCCTTCGATTCATCTGTGTTAAGTGTAAGTCTTTGTTTTATATGTTCTTTTTTATTGGCATTAGACTTGCTGTAGTAATTTGGTAATTATTTAACTTAATACACAAGGTGTTTTTATGAAAAAGAATCAACAGGGTTTTACATTAATTGAATTGATGATTGTGGTGGCGATCATTGGTATTTTGGCTGCGGTAGCGTTACCAGCGTATCAAGACTACACCGTAAGAGCTAAATTAAGTGAGGCGGTAATTGCAGCTTCTTCAGCTAAATCATTAATGAGTGAAGCATTTCAAACCGACGGTACTACGGGTTTAACAGCTGCCGCAGTAGCATATAACGCCTTGCCACAAGCTGAGAAACAATCTAAATTCGTGACCAACGTTGTAATAACAGCAGCGGCTCCTTGGGATATTCAAGTGACTGTCCTTGCAACAGCCGCAAATGGTATACCAACTACATTAAACGGATTGACTATCGCGTTAACGCCAAATGTTCAGAATGCTGCGCCAGCAGCTGGTACTCCAGGCGCTATCGATTGGGCTTGTGCTAGTAATACTAACGCAGTAGCAACTGCGCGTGGCCTTGGTAGTGTGGTTGCGGGCACATTGACTTCTAAGTTTGCTCCATCTGAGTGCCGATAAGTAGTCCTTCTTAGTAAAAAAGATGTAATTAATTAGTAGTTATAAAAAGCTCGTGACCTTAAAAAGGCACGAGCTTTTTTATTAGCCATATGATTAAAGTAATTGAAAGAATAAAAGCCGCGACTATTCATTTGTTATTGTCAGCAATAATCGTAGGGTTTGCGGCTTTGTTGGTGTTTTATAGCTGGTATCCAAATGCATTAGCTTCTGCTAGCCAGGTATATGATATATTTTATTTGATGGTGTTAGTGGATGTTTGTATTGGCCCATTAATTACGTTAATTATTTTTAATAAGGAAAAAAAAGAACTTAAAAGGGATTTGTCAGTTGTTGGTATTGCTCAAGTGGTTGCTTTGTTATTTGGGTTATACGCTGTTTTTGTTGCTCGCCCCGTGTTTATTGTTTTCAATGCATCCCAGTTTGATGTGGTCTATGCTAATCAATTGCCTAGTGAGCCAATCAAAAATAACAACTCTTTACTTTATGGAAAGTTATTACCTATTAATGGCCCAGTTGTTGTTTCAGCCCAGATTCCAAGTGATGAAAATTTGGTAAAAGAAATAGTTTATAACGCTATTGTTGAAGGGCGGGGATTAGAGTTAATGCCTGAATACTATACTGTGTATGATAGTGATATAACTAAGGATCAAATAAAAAGAATTATCAAATCCTTTGACGATATTGACCAAAAAAATAACACGCAAAGAAAAGAAGTTGATGAAATCGTTAGTAAATGGAAAAGTCGTGATGTCAATGTTGGGTATGTCCCACTTTATGCTAACAACAATAAATTAATAGCAATCATTGATAAGGATAATGGAACGTTTTTGGATATTAATAATTTAAATATTCCTTAGCGCTTATAGCTTATGTCGAACATTTTTTGTCACTATTAATGGGCCATTAATTGTCAGTTTTTACCATATTGTGTTGCTTGGTTTGACTGTAAATTTTCTTTCACGGTATTTTACGTTTATATGCTAGTACTTTTAGTACAAGCTCAGTTGGCCCTTTTTTTGCATTTCAATATATTATGATTAGTAAATAGTGTAAGTTGTAAAATTTTATTTATGCTATGTCGGTAGTGAGTAGTTGTATAATGAAAGATATAGAAAAAAATAACGAAAAAGGTTTTACTTTAATCGAGTTAATGATTGTTGTTGCGATAATAGGGATACTGGCTTCTGTGGCATTACCTGCCTATCAAGTGTACACGTCACGCTCAAAAATAAGCGAAGCGCTTGTTGCTTTAACTCATCTAAAAGCCAATATGAGTGCTGCTTTTCAAGTGGAAAATACTATTGGGATGACTAGCACTGCTATTGCTTTTAACGCTACCCCTATTGCAGAGAAAAGATCTAAGTATGTTGATGATATAGTGGTTGTTGAAGGGAGTCCTTGGACGATCACCGTTAGTATTGCGGCTACAGTCGGCAATGGACTACCGATAGCATTGCATCAAAATACGTTAACCTTATCACCAAATGTTCAAACAGTAGTGCCGGCACCAGATTCGAGAGGTTCAATTGATTGGGCTTGCGGTAGTATTACAACAGCGGTTGCGGCTACTCGAGGGTTAGCAAATGTGGTGGCTGGGACCATACCATCTCAATATGCTCCAACAGAATGTCGGTAAGAAATTGATATTGGTATACATAGAGTAAAAAGGTCGATGCTATGCCTGTAAGCAATTAACGTATTCGCATCGACAAATCCACTGCCTTGCAATCTTTAGTCAAGGCTCCAATGGAGATATAATCCACTCCCGTTTCAGCAATGGGAGTGAGTGTCATCTTATTGACGTTTCCAGATGCTTCAAGTTTTGCTTTGGCGCCAAAAGCTTGATTAAGCTTAACGCCTTGCTTTAGCTCTTCCAGTGAAAAATTATCCAACATCACAATATCTGATTTTGATTTAAGGGCGATTTCGAGCTCGGCTAGATTTTCTACCTCTATTTCTACAGGTTTTTCAGGGTGGTTTCTTTTGGCTGTTTCGATGGCTTGGAGAATGCCGCCACAAGCAGCTATATGGTTTTCTTTAATCAGGAAGGCGTCGTAGAGGCCGATGCGATGGTTATAGCAGCCACCACAGGTAACCGCGTATTTCTGGGCTGTGCGCAGCCCAGGGATGGTTTTACGAGTATCAAGTAGCTTAACAGATGTGTGTTTAACCAAGTCTACATACTCTTGGCAGGCTGTTGCTGTGCCAGAAAGCAGTTGCAAAAAGTTCAATGCAGCTCTTTCACCGGTAAGTAGTGTGCGAGCATTGCCTGATAGTTCGAATAGCGTACTATTAGCTTTAATTGTATCGCCATCGGCGACATGCCATTTTATGTCGGTATTTGACCCCAGTCTCTTGTCTAGTTGAGAAAAAACTTCAGTTACCCATGGTTGTCCGGCTATAACACAGTGTTCTCGGGTGATAATGGCTGCCTTTGCGGTTTGCTCTAGCGGAATTAGCTCAGCGGTAATATCGCCATTGCCAATATCTTCTGATAGGGCAAACTCAACGATCTGGGTAATGTCATGTTGTATCTTTTGTGAAAGGCTGGGGCTGGTTGGAGGCATATCTCTTTTCTAGCTTGTTTACGTACAGGGGAGGGTATTATAGCGGTTATTGTTAGTTTACAACCACTTAGATTGTTCACTTCAATTAAAGCTTGTTAATTGTATCTGTATGTGGATATATTTGTTTTCTACATTATAAAAATGTTATAAAAATCAGTCCATTATAACATTTTCGAAAATGATACTCAGTTGGTGATTAATCTGTGATCAAGGTCCCGATATTTAACTTTTGTGGTACATGGGATTTTTATAGTGGTTATACTGAGAGCATACCAACAGGATTTTAGTAACAGAAGGAAAAAGTTGATTTCTTGTTACTTACCACTAAAATATTGTAGGCAGTAGTATGAGTACCCCTTCTGGTAATGCCAACGTTATTTCTCTGCAAATCGATAAGACGAGTAATGCCCGCAGTGAAGCTGTTATGAAAGAAAGTCTGGCGCGTCTCCCTAGGCCTGTGCAGCGTATTCGAGAGATTGCGCAAACGCACCTTAAAGGCTCAATCCAAAATTTATTCGATCACGTTGATGATTCCCTGTTTGAGCTTGCTGATCGTGCAGTGAGTAACCTTGAGCAAAATGTCTTTTTTGAATCCATGCGAGAAATTCGTATCCAGCGACGTAGCATGGAAAAATCGTTTCTTTACCATATCGACCAACATTTTGCCGGTTTACTCGGTGGTGGTCATGATAGCCCACAATCTCAAACGACAGCTTTAGATGTTGATACTGATGATTTGTCTCTGGTTAGTAAGGATGAGCTGGAAGAGTTAGTTGCTATTGACTCTGTTGTGAGTAAGGCTTGGTCACAAAATAAAAACGCATTGCGTGTATTAGTTGCACGTATGAACACTCTAGTTGATGCGGGCATCTCAGATAAAAATAACCCATTAACACCTCGTTCACTTGCGGATAGCTTTGTTGAGGCTTCTTCAATTATCGATGTCGACATCAAAGCTAAATTGGTACTGTTTAAGCTATTTGAACGTTATGTCATGAACGAATTAGCTGAGGTATTGAATAAAGTGAATCATGCCTTGACTGAACAGGGTGTGCCTATTCCTAAAGCGCCCACTCGTCGACATGGTTCACGTGGTTCTGCACAAGGTAGCCGTCAAGCAAGTAATGCAACCGTTTCAAATAATGCTGCAATGGAAAATGCGGGAGCTAAAGAGGTTGGGACTACAGGTGGTTTATATGAAACATTGCAATCACTATTAGATAATCAACCCCAAGCGCAAAGTGGCCAATCTAATTTTACGGAAACTGGCTATGCTGCAAGTTCTGCAAATAACTATGCGGTTACTGAGGTTTCATATGCGCTACTTAATGCACTTTCTCAATTGCAGCAACAGCAATTGCAGCAGGTGCCTGTTGCTAAAACCTTACAAGAAGGGCAGTCTCAACTACTAAGTAGTGGAAATATAGAAACAGCAATACATTCGGCAACGGGCGAACAATTGGTTGATGAGCATTCCCAGGATGTTATAAAACTCGTTGATATGTTGTTCTCATTTATTTTAGAAGACCGAAACCTTCCCGATCCTGTTAAGTTGTTACTGACGAGATTGCAGATTCCTTTTATCAAGGTTGCACTGTCGGATGAAGAATTTTTCAAAAAAGATGGTCACCCAGCTAGGCGTTTATTAAATGAAATGGCAATGGCTTCTATCGGTTGGAGTGGTGAAGCTGATAACAGTAAACGTGATACTTTACTTAATAAGATAGAATCGACTGTTGCTAGAATCTTGGAAGAGTTTGATAGTAATTTCGAAATATTTACTTTGTTGCTAACCGACTTTATCGCCTTTATGGAAAAAGAGCGCCGCCGTGTTATGTTGTTTGAAAGGCGCGCTATTGATGCTGAGGATGGTAAGGCAAAATCGGAAGTGGGTCGTCAAAAGGTAGATGCACAGTTAAATGAGCTTGTTTCAGGCAAGGCTCTACCAGACGCATTTACAAGCTTTATTAAAGGGCCATGGTCCAATATTTTATTCCTTATTTATATGAGACAGGGTGTTGAGAGTCAGCAATGGACAAATGCCTTAAAAGTGGCTAAGGAGTTGATATGGAGTGCATTGCCAATTCAAAATGATGAGCATAAAGAAAAACTAACCGCTAGAATCCCTCGGTTGCAATCTGCTTTGAAAAAGGGATTA
Source organism: uncultured Pseudomonadales bacterium (assembly GCA_947487765.1). Lineage (GTDB taxonomy): Bacteria > Pseudomonadota > Gammaproteobacteria > Pseudomonadales > Cellvibrionaceae > CANLBN01. Next base: position 60,389 of record CANKXO010000008.1, read on the forward strand.
GAAAATATTTCTTTCAACCCAGTTAAGCAATCCAAGTTTTTCGAAAAATTTAATGCTCATTATTCAATGTTAGTTGAGGTTTATAAAAATCCTCCTCAGGCAGAGCCCCTTGCATTTTCTGCAGATGAAGATGACAAATTACCATTACCTAAAAAGCCAGCAGAAACTCTTATAAAGCCTGCTTCTAAAGAAGTAAGAGACTCCGTTGTTGAAAAAGCCAATAATAAAGGTGCTAAGCAAACAACTGTTAAAGAAGAATCAATTAAGCCCGTTGTTGAAGCAAAAGTGACTTCTAGGATAGTCGAGTCTGAAAAAACAGTAATTCCTAAGCCTGCGCCAATAACTACATCTAAAGCTCAAGTATCTGCCCCCGCAGCGAGTAAGCAGACTTCTGCTCCTGCAGTAGAGAAGCCTAAAGTTGAAAAGCCAGTTGCTGATTCACAATATATAAATCTTGTGGACAATTTTACAGTCGGTGTATGGTTTGAGAAAGCTGATCAATCCTCGTCTGCATACCGTTGCAGATTAGCCGCGATTATCCGCAGTACAGGTAAGTATATTTTCGTTAACCGTGCTGGGGTTAAAGTAGCTGAAGAGACTCGTGAGAGTCTTGCGATGCAATTGCAAATGGGTAAGTTGCGCACTCTAGACGACAGTATGCTATTTGATCGAGCCTTGGAATCTGTTATTACCAACTTACGACGCTCAAAGTAACTTAGTTTTTAGGCACTTAAATATTTTCATTGCTATTCCCATTGTCATATACGCTGACTCTTAAGTATGATGCCTGTTAATTCAGGCATTTTTTTAGGGTCTATCTTTGTCTATATATTCCGCCAATACTAGTCATCTAGAAACGTATAACATCGTTGATGGATGGCTGTCTGCTGCTCGTAGAGTTGCTTCTCCCAATTTTAATGAGCGTCCTGACTGCAATGATATTAGTCTGTTAGTCATTCACAATATCAGTTTACCGCCTGAGCAATTTGGGGGTGGTTATATTGAGCGTTTTTTTTGTAATCAGTTGGATGCGTCAGTTCACCCTTATTTTAAAAAAATTGCTGATATACAGGTATCGTCGCACTTATTAATAACGCGCGAAGGAGAAATTCTCCAATTTTTGCCTTTTAATAAAAGGGCTTGGCATGCCGGTCGGTCGAGTTTTGATGGTCGCGAAGAATGTAATGATTATTCAATTGGTATTGAGTTAGAAGGTGCAGATAATATTCCCTTTAGCAGAATACAATATGCAGTTTTAGCAGAAGTGAGTAAGGTGCTTATGAAAACATACAGCGCCATAAAGAAAGAAAGCATCGTTGGTCATAGCGATATAGCACCAAACCGTAAAACGGACCCTGGTCCAGCATTTAACTGGTCGTTTTTTTATGAGTCCTTGGGGGTTGATTAAATATATCAATTAATATCTAGTTGATATTAAAAGCCTCGGTTATCAGTTCTACTGATAACCGAGGAAGTGAAGGCTATGTAGATTACTTCATCCTGAAATAATCTAAAAATTAAGCGCTTCCTTTGGCCTTACTTGGCCTAATTACATCCTTGTGTGACGTCCTTGTGGTAATCATAATGCCAATGTTTAAAAAAGGTATCTGCAGGAAAAAACTGAAATATGTGTAAGAAATATCGCACACTCATAGGTATTTTTAACAATATTGGAAAGTGATGCCCCATTCAATTGATTTATACTTGGCTTCTCAGTCACCTCGTCGGAGAGACCTGTTAAACCAAATTGGTGTACGTTTTGAGGTAATAAACGTCGATGTGCCAGAGCAAAGGGAGCATGGAGAAACGCCTGCTAACTATGTACAACGGCTATCTTTATCTAAAGCAAAAGCCGGCGCAGATTTAGTGGTTGATAAGCCTGTGTTGGGGGCTGATACCATTGTTGTTTTGGAACCTTTAGAGCAGGGTGCAAGCATAATATTAGAAAAACCGGGTTCAGAAGAGGAGGCTATCGGTATGTTATTAGCTTTATCCGGTAGAACCCACCAAGTCATGACAGCGGTAACTATTTACGATCAATCTCGTTCTCAAACAGTATTAAATCAAACCTCTGTCAATTTTCGAAAAATTGATCCTGTTGAAGCCAGCCGCTATTGGCAAACCGGTGAGCCAGTTGATAAAGCCGGTGCATACGGCATTCAAGGTTTAGGCAGTGTTTTTGTAGAGTCTATCAATGGAAGCTATTCCTCTGTTGTGGGGCTACCATTAGTAGAAACGGCTCAATTACTTAACTCTTTCGGTGTACCTATATGGCATAGTTCTCCTTGAAAGCACTAAAGTACGGTAAACTGCTGCCCATAGAGAATAATCTATCGAGCTGAGATCTCAGAAAAATAATAAGCACTAATCATTGGGGGGATGTATGCCATCGTTTGATATCGTATCTGAAGTTGATAAACACATATTAACCAACGCTGTTGACCAGGCTAATCGTACAATTACCACGCGTTTTGACTTTAAAGGAGTTGATGCTAAGTTCGAACGAAGTGATTTTGTAGTAACTATTTGGGCCGAAGTCGATTTTCAGCTCCAGCAAATGTTAGACATGTTACAAGCGTCGCTTATTAAAAATAATATAGATATCAAATGTCTAGAAGTAGCGGACCCTAAACCATTGGGAAAGCAAGTTAAGCAAGAAGTAGTAGTACGAACAGGCTTGGAATCTTTATTAGCTAAAAAAATTGTCAAATTGATTAAAGACAAAAAATTAAAAGTGCAATCACAGGTACAAGGTGATCAAGTTCGGGTCACTGGTAAGAAAAGAGATGACCTTCAACAGGTTATTGCCATGCTACGTGAAGAAAGTCTCGATATGCCACTGCAGTTTAATAATTTTAGAGATTAGTTATGACCTCTCAAGGCGTTAGTAGCTGGCGTGAAGCGCTACTGGTTTATCGTCACCCCAGAGTTATTGCAATATTTTTTCTTGGTTTTGCTGCTGGCTTGCCCTTGCTGTTAGTGTTTTCAACTTTGACTGCATGGTTGCGGGATATGGGAGTTAACCATACTTCTATTGGTTTCTTTGGTTGGGTTGGAATTACTTATTCGATTAAAGTTTTTTGGGCTCCCATTGTTGATCGTCTTGCTTTGCCTTTGTTAACGCTTTCATTGGGACAGCGCCGTAGTTGGATTTTACTATCTCAAATTGGCATTGCAGGTGGTTTAATCACCTTATCTTTTATTGATCCATTAAGTCAGTTGACTTTGTTAGCTATGACTGCTGTTTGGGTTGCTTTTTCTTCTGCTACTCAAGATATCGCAATCGATGCCTATCGTATCGAGGCTGCTATTCCTGAATATCAAGGAGCAATGTCGGCGTCTTATATCTTTGGATATCGAGTCGCTTTATTGTTTGCAGGTGCCGGTGCACTTTATATCGCTGACGATTGGTCGTGGACATTGGCATATCAAGCAATGGGTTTGTTAATGTTAGTCGGCGTAGTGACAATTCTCTGTATTGATGAGCCTTGTCCTAGAGAAAACACTCATAGTGCAACTGCTAGCCTTTCACGAGTAAGCCGCATTATTCGATGGTTTAAAACGGCAGTTGTTGGGCCATTTGTTGACTTTTTTCAGCGCAATGGTCGTTTTGCGCTGATGATTTTATTATTGATAGCCGTATATCGTTTAAGCGATATTATTATGGGCATTATGGCAAACCCATTTTATTTGGATCTAGGTTTTACTAAAAGCCAAATAGCATCTATTGGTAAAGTTTATGGGTTTGTAATGACGTTAGTCGGTGCCTTTTTAGGTGGCCTAATGGTTGTACGTTACGGCATTTTTAGGCCTTTAATTGTGGGTGCAGTATTAGTTGCTGCAACGAATCTTCTATTTGCTTTTCTATCGACAGTAGGAGCAGATACATCTTGGTTAGCGGTAACTATTAGTGCCGACAATTTAAGTGGTGGCTTTGCTAATTCAGCTTTTATTGCTTATCTATCGAGTTTAACTAATCGCGCTTATACAGCGACTCAGTACGCGTTATTTAGTTCGTTAATGACACTTCCTGGAAAATTCATTAGTGGGTTCAGTGGGGTTGTTGTATCTACGTCGGGCTATTTTGATTTCTTTATGATTGCTGCAGCTTTAGGTATCCCTGCAATAGTGATGTCTTTCATTGCTTATCGTCACGACGGTATGATTTCATCGAACGGCTCTTCTCTAGATAATTCATCTTTAAAGAAAGCGTCTTCTAAGTAAGGTTGTCAAAATTTATACACAAGGCTAACCGCTGTTATGGAATCTGTATCCGTGTCACCTTCCGCAGGGTCTGAGTTGTAGCGAACATCATAGCTAATTTTTAATGATAACAAGCTATTCATCGCAACACTTAATCCTAGTATATTTTGTAAATAACTATTATCAGATGTTGCTTCTATACGAAAAACATCTGTAATTTCAGCAGTTTCAGAGAGTTTGAAGCGAAAGTCAGATTCGCCAATAAAAGCCACGCCGCTTATATCATCGTCAATGGAATCAAATTCAGTATTACGATAACCAAGACCAGCATTGACAGACCACTTAAATAGCTCTGTATTTGAAATTCTGTAACCATAACCGCCACCAATGGTAGTGATACCGTTAAATGAGTCAAACTTATCGTCTAGATAGCGTAAATCACCAAATAAAAAACTTTTTTCGCTAAAATCGTATTTTATATTGTACGCAGCAAGATACGATTCGGCACTTTTATCGCCATTATTTTCAGCGGTATTGGCAGCTAGTTTGATTGTATGTTCCCAGTCTTCTATATTTTTGCTGAGAGATAAACCAACATTGATAATCTTTGAGTTTGAATTACCGTCAACAAGAACAATGCCGGCTTCGCCTTCTCCCGACCAGTAATTTACTTCAGTCTCTGATTGTCTTTTCGTCAGTATTTCTGTGCTAGTTAAGCCAGCTTCGCTAGCTGGAATTTGTGCATAAGAAAACGGTATTAATGTGAATAATAAAGTGCAGGGTAGAACTATATAAGTGAAATATTTTAAATATCTGTTTGAAGGAAAACGGTGATGCATGGAGTCTCCAGTTAAGAATGCATATGAATTTGAGGCAGGCATTGCCTTTTGCCGTAATGAATTCTAAATAGGGCTATCGATGAGTAAATAAGAAGGGAGGCAAAATGTCGATTAAGAGCACGCCAGACTTGATTTTTATGACTCAAGTCACCACTTCTTACTGTATCTCAAGCATTGGGGCGCTAGAAATCACCCAGGAGAGCTTATGCGTAGTGTATTGTTACTGTTTATTTTGACACCAATTATTGAAATGTGGCTGCTCATCAAAGTGGGTGGTTATATTGGTGCTTGGCCAACCATTGGTCTGGTACTACTGACTGCTTGTATAGGGTTAGGGCTGCTGCGTTATCAGGGCAAAGAAGCATTATTGAGTGCTAGGGCCAAGTTAGAAAGTAATGAAATGCCTGTTAGAGAAATGGCTGATAGTCTGTTTTTTGCTGTCGGTGGAGCACTGTTGCTAACGCCAGGGTTTGTGACTGATGCCATAGGTTTTGCTTGCCTGACTCCAGGTATTCGTACCGTTATTATTCGCTTTTTCAGTCAGCATTTTCTTCAATCTGGGCATATGAAAATGTATGGGTTTGGAGGCGATAGCCATACTCAGGCTAGGCGGTCAGATAATGGACAGCCTCGCGAAAATCAGGTGATTGACGGTGATTACGAGCGCCATTCGGATTAAATAATGAGAATATACCCGTAAAATGACTAATTATTTTTATTTTTTGCTTGAAATGTTTTCCATAGTCCCCACCTAGCATATCGACCATGGCTTGTTGTCACCGAAATAGAATGAATAAGAACGTGACTTCAGCCAGTAAATTGACTTTGTTTTAAACAGCTTAGTTTTAATGAACTTTGTTTTATAGTTACTAACCCTCTTATTGGAGAATAGATAATGAAAATTCGTCCTCTTCACGACCGTGTTGTCGTTCGTCGTCAGGAAGAAGAGCAAACCACAGCTGGCGGTATTGTATTGCCTGGTTCTGCTAAAGAAAAACCTAACCAAGGTGAAGTGATTGCTACTGGCGTAGGCCGTATTCTCGATAACGGCGATGTTCGCCCAGTCGATGTAAAAGTAGGTGATATCGTAGTATTCGGTAAGTATGCCGGTAGCGATACTATTGAAGTTGATGGCGAAGAATTAGTGATTCTAACTGAGTCAGACATTAAAGCCGTTGTAGAGTAAGTGGATAGTTAACTAGTCATCCAAATGACTGAAACTACCTATATAACCATTATTGATAGATTAAAAAATTAAGGTAAATAATCATGGCAGCTAAAGACGTACTATTTGGTGATAGCGCCCGTCAAAGAATGTTGGCTGGTGTTAATATTCTTGCAGACGCAGTAAAAACAACTTTGGGCCCTAAAGGACGTAATGTCGTTCTAGATAAATCTTTTGGTGCTCCTACAGTCACCAAAGATGGTGTATCTGTTGCAAAAGAAATCGAACTTAAAGACAAGTTTGAAAACATGGGCGCCCAAATGGCGAAAGAAGTCGCTTCTAAAGCGTCTGACGATGCTGGTGACGGTACTACTACTGCGACTGTATTGGCTCAATCTATTTTGAACGAAGGTTTAAAATCTGTTGCAGCGGGCATGAACCCAATGGATCTTAAGCGTGGTATCGACAAAGCAGTAATTGCTGCGGTTGAGCACATTCAATCAATTTCTACTCCTTGTGCTGACAGCAAGTCAATTGCACAGGTTGGTACTATCTCAGCAAACAGTGACGAGCACGTTGGCCAAATCATTGCAGAAGCAATGGAGAAGGTTGGTAAAGAAGGTGTTATTACTGTTGAAGAAGGTAACAGTCTTGAAAATGAATTAGACGTTGTTGAAGGTATGCAGTTTGACCGTGGTTACTTATCTCCTTACTTCGTGACTAACCAAGACAGTATGATCGCTGAACAAGAAAACCCTTTCATCTTATTGGTTGAGAAAAAGATCTCAAACATTCGTGAGTTGCTACCTGTTCTGGAAGCAGTAGCTAAAGCGGGTAAGCCATTAGTTATTATTGCGGAAGATGTTGAAGGCGAAGCTTTGGCTACATTGGTTGTGAATAACATGCGCGGTATTGTTAAAGTATCTGCTTGTAAAGCACCTGGTTTTGGTGATCGCCGTAAGGCAATGTTAGAAGATATTGCTACTTTGACTGGCGGTACTGTTATTTCTGAAGATATCGGTTTGGATTTAGAAACGACGACTCTAGAGCATTTAGGTACTGCTAAGCGCGTTACCATGAACAAAGAAAACACTGTCATTATTGATGGTGCAGGCGATGCGGGCACTATCCAAACACGTGTTGGTCAAATCCGTGCACAAATCGAAGAAACTTCATCTGACTATGATCGTGAAAAACTACAAGAGCGTGTTGCTAAATTGGCAGGCGGTGTTGCGGTGATTAAAGTGGGTGCAGCAACTGAAGTTGAAATGAAAGAGAAAAAAGCACGTGTTGAAGATGCACTTCATGCAACTCGCGCAGCAGTAGAAGAAGGTGTTGTGCCTGGTGGTGGTACTGCATTGATTCGTGCGATCGAAGCTGTATCTAAAGTATCTGGTGATAATGAAGACCAAACTGCTGGTGTCGGTATTTTACTCCGCGCTATGGAATCTCCATTACGTCAAATCGTAACAAATGCAGGCGGCGAAGCTTCTGTTGTTGCTAACACCGTTAAAGAAGGCAAAGGTAATCAGGGCTTTAATGCAGCAACTGGTGAGTACGGTGATATGTTGGACATGGGTATTCTTGACCCAGCAAAAGTAACACGTACAGCTCTTCAAGCAGCAGGCTCTATTGCTGGCTTGATGATTACTACTGAAGCAATGGTTGCCGATGCGCCTGAAGACAGCGCGCCTGGTGGCGGTGCTATGCCAGATATGAGTGGCATGGGCGGCATGGGTGGAATGGGCGGAATGATGTAAACCCTTTTCATCTTAATATTGTTGAAAAACGGCTCGCTTAAGCGGGCCGTTTTTTTATGTAAAAAAATAAACGTATTTTTAGAATAAATTAAATTTAGGCATTTTTGTTTGTGCCTAATAACAGTGGTCGTAGTGACTATGCTATATGAATTATATGTTTTTGCTGAATATTAAGTTTGATTACCATTTTCGGGAGACTCACCTTCTTCATCGCTTTTTTTCATCATATCGATCGATGAATTGAGGATAGGAAATATGAGCTCGCCACCGATATCGGTTTCGTAAGTAGAAAGCTGATTAATATGTTCCTGAGTGATTGGTGTGTCTTTTGTCAACAGCATTAAACCAGTCGATGAAATTAGGTTTTCGGCCAGTATCATACCTTCCTTAATATCTTTTAAGGATAATCGTGATAAATAGCTACGATAGTCTTGCAGGTGTTCATTGTAGTACTGCTCGAATAATTCTACGATGCGTGCGTCGTAGTGTTTGCCCGACATACTTTTAATGTACTCTATAGCTTCTTCCGGCCCAGAAATTTCTTTTAACAATAAATTACTTTCTAACTTTTGAAAGTCGCTGGTTACGCAAATTATTTTTGCACCAATAGGAATCAAATCATCTCTAAATTTATCGGGAAAGCCTTTGCCATTCATATACTCTTGGTGGGACCGTACTAATTTAGAGACTGTTTTCAACCCAGTCATGCCTGATAGTACCGCTTCTCCCTGAATGGTATGTGTACGAAATACTTCTAATTCCGTACGGTTTAAATTATTCATTGGTTTTTTACGTATAGATTCAGGTAGTGATAATTTACCAATGTTATGTAGCTGAGCTGCTATCCGAATTTGCTCGACTTCTTTAGGGGATAATTCTAGAGACTTTGCAATATCGACGCTGGCATTAGCAATCATTTCGGTATAGTTGGCTTTACTGCCATCCTGCATTTCAATGACTGATGTGATTAATGCTAAAGACTCTCGGAAATTTTTGCTAATTTTTTTGTTAGATTCTTGAATGCCCTGTAAGGCCTGTTGTAATTCTTTGGTACGTTCTTTTACTTTGGTTTCTAGTGAACCATTCAGATCAGCCAGCTCCTTATTCTTTTCCGCTACCTCATCCAATAAACGCAAGCGTTCATCTTCTTTTTGTTTGAAGTCGAGAGCGCTGGTAATGACACTCTCCAGCATATTGTCATCCCAGGGTTTGTTGAGGTAATTATAAATTTTGGCATGATTAACAGCGCTAATTACAGCCTCCATATCAGCATAGCCAGTTAGCAATATGCGAACAGCATCAGGCGCTTTATCGCGAGCTTTAGATAAAAATTCTGCACCATCCATATTAGGCATGCGCATATCTGATACGATAATATCAACGGTCGTAGACTCCAAGAATTCTAAGCCTTCGGCACCACTATTGGCGCGAAAAGCTTCCCATTTGCGTTGTCGGCAAAAGCGATAAAGTGCATCAAGGATAGATTTTTCATCATCTACTAGAAGAATTTTTGGACGTATTTTCTCTGCCATTAGACTATTCCCGATCTTGTTTTGACTGATTTATCTATATTTAGAAAAAATCGAACCCCATACTGTTAATGTAATCGCTTGGAGACGGTACGTGTTCCCTAGAAAGTATAGTTTTAATTGCTATATTTTGCGCATCTCTGAGCATTTTAAAACGCTTTTCGGTCAATAAGTGATTATTAGTACAGGTAGTCTTACCATTCATTTCTATATAGCGTATGGGCGTTGATTCTAATTCGTTGATATCAATTACTCGTTTATCAAGATTTAACAGTAACTTATGATTCTCTTGGTAGATCTGAGAGAGAAAATCTGTGAAATGACTGACTTTAAGTAATGAGAAAGGAATGCGAAAAATTAAATCTATTTTTTGAGAAGTAAGCGATTGTAGTAATGTCTTTAGCGATTGGTTGTTGATAAAAGACTCAGAGAAGAGGTCAATGACGACAGTTTCTCCATTGTAATCGTTTTCTTCAACATGAGTAATGATATTCAGTAGGTACCATGTGAACAAATCATGAAGGTATCCTGATTGATCAGCGATATTGATAATGCCTTCATGTTTGAATCGTGAGAATTTTGGCCACGCTAAATTCAGATACGTTAACTTAAGTTCTTGTGTCGAGTTGTATGGTTTCTCTATTAATTCTAGAGCGTTATGCTTAATTGCCTCCTCAAGGTCTATTTGTTTTTTAAAATAAGCTTTTTCAATATCGATTGTAGAGGCACTTGCTTGGTACATTTTTGTCGGAATAGACAACGTTGATGGTGAGATATATCTTATATTGCTCAATTTGTCTTTGGGAATAGCATTGTGGACAGTTTCTAGTAGAAACTGGTCATTCCAAGGCTTTGGTAAAAATTTGTAGATATTAGCTTCGTTAATTGCATCGGTTAAATCTTTTGCGTCACTTTGCCCTGATAAAATAATTCTGCCAACATTAGGGTATTTATTTTTAACAATGCTTAATAGCTGAGTGCCTGTCATGCCAGGCATACGTTGATCCGATAGCACAACATCGATACTATTATTTTGCAATAAATCTAACGCCTGTTTTCCATTATTTGCTTCAAACACTCTAAATTTATTCTTTTTAAATGTTCGTCGTAGTGCAGAGCACACAGATTGTTCGTCATCGACTAATAATATCGCTGGATTCATAACCATCCCCTTGTTCGTTTAAATTTACGAATTATTTATAACGGGGTTCATTTTTTACATCCAATAATTATTAAGCCTAGAACAGGTCTATATTTGGTATTTTGTGATATATGTCACGTTTTTAGCTAATTTTTTGGGTTTTTGGATGTTTCATATGCTTTTTTTTTTGGAGAAATTTAAATTTTATTCTTAATTAATCTTGAATGAATTGCTTAGCTAAAGTCATTTTTAGAGTGAAAAATCATATAAGCCTGTTTTACTTGTTGAACTATTAAATGCTATCTACGCTATATTTAATGTAATGATGCTTAGTAACAGGAGTATATTATGAAAGGCGCGGTGTTTATTGCTTTTAACCAAATGGTAGAGGACCAAGTGGGTATTGATATCTGGGAGCGTCTACTAGTTGAAGTGACCCCTGAGTCTGGGGGTATTTATACATCCGTTGAAGATTACCCTGACAGTGAATTGTTTTCAATGGTTGGCACTTTATCCGACATTGTTGATGTGCCAGTACCAGTGTTAGTCGAACAGTTTGGTGCTTATTTGTTTGATGTTTTAAATACTAAATATCCTATGTTTAGTGCGGAGCAGAAAGATTTTTTTGAATTTATTAAGAGTATTGATGGAGTCATACATCGTGAGGTAAGAAAGCTCTATGAAAACCCTAATCTTCCTGATTTGTATTGTGAGAATGTTGACGATAAAACCTTGTCTATTAAGTATCAGTCACCAAGAAAATTATGCTTTCTAGCCGAAGGGCTAATTCGAGGGGCTGCCAAGTATTATGATGTTAATTATGAATTGCAACATAATAAATGTATGCATGATGGTTCTGACCATTGCTTGTTACATTTAACGATTCAATAGATTGGTTTTTATTATGGATGGTGAAGCCTATAAAGCTGCATATGAACGACAAAAAGTTGCGAGAGAACGAGCAGAAAACTTATTAGAGGATCGCTCCCGAGAGTTGTATGAATCTAATACAGCTTTAAAGACTGCTTACGAAAAGCTAAAAAATCAAAAATCTCAACTTTTGCATCAAGAAAAGCTTGCTTCTATTGGCCAGCTATCAGCAGGCATTGCCCATGAAATTAACAACCCGGCTGGTTTCGTTAAAAGCAATCTGTCGTCATTACAAAACTATATGGCTGATATTTTAAAATTGTTAGAATCGTATAGTAGTCTCACAAATGCCTTGTCTAATGATGTTTCGGCGCCGTTGCCTCAGGTTATTATTTCTGTGCTTGATCGCGTGCGTGAAGAGGAAGAATCAGCAGATATTGACTTTTTAGTTGAAGATATTCCAAATTTAATTGGGGAATCACTCGATGGAACCAATCGAATTACGAAAATAGTTAATGGATTAAAGGTATTTTCGCGGATAGATAGCGACGAAAAAGAACCCTTTGATGTTAATGAATGCATTGAAAATACGATTAAACTTGTTCAGAACGAAATAAAATATAAAGCTGAATTAACCCAAGACTTGAATGAATTGCCAAAAACTATGGGTTATCCTGGCGGTTTAAGTCAAGTCGTATTAAACATGTTGGTGAATGCGAGCCATGCGATTGAAGATTTCGGTGAAATTAATGTTAAAACATTCTGCGCTGACGATTGGATAGTAATTCAAATACGAGATAATGGCTCAGGTATGCCACAAGAGACAATCGATAAAATATTTGATCCATTCTATACCACAAAAGAAGTAGGTGTAGGAACGGGATTAGGCTTATCCATTTCTGCGGGTATTATCAAACAACATGATGGCAATATTGATGTTGATAGTACTTTGGGTGAAGGCACTTGTTTTACTCTACAGATACCTATTATTGCCATCTCTGACTAAATGTATTTTCAATAAGCCTACGTTGGCATAGAACTGATATATAGATTGTAGGACCAGTATGTTTATAGATGACGATCATGATAGTGATAGGCAAGAAGCCATTCAATCAGTGCTGACCAGCGCAATGGGGCGGGCAGCATGTTCGCTGGAAAAAGTTATTGACAGTAATGTGGAACCCTCTGTTCCAAGTGTTCATTGGGTGAATAAAAATAATTTACAAGAAACACTTTTAAAGATTAATTTACCTCAACGATCCATTGTTATGCGCCAGTCATTTCGTGGGCATCTGCGTGGTGAAATGATCATTTTATTAGAGGAAGGTGCTAAGCATTATCAATTAGGTAATGTGATGGGTTACGAAGAAAAAATGACCGCTCTGAATATACAAGAACTAACATTGGAACTTGCGAACATTTTAGCCGGTGCCTGTATTAGTGGGCTGTCTGAACAGTTGCAAATTAAACTTAACTTTGGGTCTCCTTCATTATTGAGTTCTCGAGCGTCTGTTTATGACGTTCTAGCCAAACGAAACTTGCATTGGACAGATGCTTTATTTATGGATGTAGGATATAACGTGAGTAGTATCGGGATGAAAGCGCATCTTATGCTTTGTATGATTGAACAAGATTCTCACGAACTTTATCGAATTATTGATTTGCAGTTGGAAAATGATGGATAGTTTATTAGAGCAAGCATTTATGCAAGTGAATATTGGTATTCTTGCGGTGGATAAAGAGTACAATATTGTTTTATGCAATTATTTTATGGCTGATTATACCCAAAGAAATACCAAGGATATTATTGGTAATAATTTATTTAGTATTTATCCTGATTTGCCTAAAAAATGGCTTAAGCAGCGTATTAATAATATATTTTTACTTAAAAATTCTAGTTTTATCAGTTGGGAGCAGCGTCAGTCTTTATTTGATTTTGCAAGTAGTCGGCCGATTACCGGTAGTAATGAAAAAATGATCCAGAACTGCTCTCTCTTCCCCGTTATCAATGATGGTCGTCATGTATCTCATGTCTGTATTACCGTAAATGATGCGACTGCAACTGCAATGACACAAACGCAGCTGAAAAAAACATCAAAACGGCTAGCAGAAGAGAAAAAAGCACAGCAAGAACTTATTGCTAAGTTAGAAGAAACAAAAAACCAGTTATTACAATCCGAAAAAATGGCCTCTATTGGGCAGCTGTCGGCAGGTGTTGCCCATGAAATTAATAACCCTGTTGGCTTTATAAAATCAAATTTTAGCTCTCTAAAACATTATGCTAAGGAGTTGAATGAGGTTATAGAAAAGTATGATGATGTTATCGCGTCAATAGAAAATGCTGATACTAGTAAAAAAATTAGCGATATTAAAGAAGAGCACGACATCGAATTTGTCACAGAAGATATTGAAAACTTATTAACTGAATCCTTCGATGGTATTAGTCGTATTGAAGATATTGTTAAATCTCTCAAACATTTTTCTCGAGCGGATACTAATGAATGGGAAGACGCTGATATTAATGCTGGCATAGAAAGTACTTTGAAAGTTGTGGCCCATGAACTCAAGTATGTCGCTGATATCGAAAAAAACTATGGGGAGCTTCCGCTAGTGCAATGTTTGCCTATGCAAATTAATCAAGTATTAATGAATTTGTTGGTTAACGCGGCTCAGGCTATGGGAGATGATAAAAAAGACGGTAAAGTGATTGTTTCTACCAAATTAAATGACGATAAGGTTGTGGTTGAAATAAAGGATAACGGAAAAGGTATTCCTGAAAGGGAATTAAATAAAATATTTGATCCTTTTTTTACGACCAAACCAGTAGGTGAAGGAACGGGTTTAGGGTTGTCTTTATCTTACAGTATCATTCAAAAGCATAGTGGAGATATATCTGTAGAGAGTGAGATCGGTAAGGGTACTCGGTTCATCATTAAAATTCCTATTGAGCAGGATGTTCCCGAAAGTAATAAAGATAATATAGCGTTAGCATGAATGTTATTAAATTAGTTTTTATCGTTTAATATAACATTAGTTTTGAAAGAGAGGGTAAAACAGGTTCCTTTATCTATTTCACTTTCCACTGTCATTGTGCCATTGTGATCTTCTATAATACCTTGAGATATAGAGAGCCCTAGCCCAGTGCCTTCTCCCACGGGTTTAGTGGTAAAGAATGGATCAAATAGCTTTGAAAGGTTTTCTTTGGGGATGCCTTTGCCGGTGTCAGATATTTTAACAATGATCATTTTCTCTGAATCAGACTCGTTGTGAAATGCTTCAAGTGTCAACGTGCCCTTTGTCTCCATTGCTTGTACTGCGTTAACGATCAAGTTAGTAAACACTTGTGTGATTTTGCTGCGGTCACAGCTCGTTATGAGTAGTGGTTCTATTTTTGTAATAACTTCACAGCTGTATTTTAATTCATTGCTTAGCATTTTAAGTGTATCTTGCAAACAGGTACTGAGATCGCACTCTTCCATGGTTTCATCAGAAGCTCGTGAATACACTTTTAACCCTTTCACAATCTCTATCACTCTATGAGTTCCATTAATCGACTCTTTCATTAATGTTTCAATATCCTCATTAATGAAATCGATATCTTCCTCTTCCCAAAATTCTTTAATTGCTTCTATCTGAGTATTTATTTTTTCTGAGGGTAAATTTTGTACTTCATTTAATAATGATTGCTGTTTTTCGATTACCTCTTGGTATGTTTGAATATAATTGGTAAGTGATGATAGGTTGCTCTTAATAAAAGCAACTGGATTATTTATTTCGTGAGCGACTCCTGCGGCTAGCTGCCCAATAGAGGCCATTTTTTCAGATTGTACCAATTGTTGTTGGGTCTGTTTAAGTTCGTCGTAAGCTGTTTCTAATTTATCTTTTTGTTCAAGTATCTTTGTAGTTCTTCTTTCTACGCGGTCCTCTAGGGATTTGTTAAGGTCTACTAATTCTTTATGATATTGCTGAGATTTTTTATTGGCTTCGTTCAGGCTTTTAATCATTTTATTAAAAGAGTCAGCAACTTCACCAATCTCGTCATGAGTTTTAATTTCTATTTTATGATCCAAGTCTCCTGCGGCAATAGATCGTGCAGAATTTTGTAGTACTTTAAGCTGTTTGGTTAAATATATTCCTAATGCAAAAGAGAATAATGCGACAAGCAGCATTTCTAATGCGGCAATTGCACCGGCTAATTTTTTTGTTTTAACAATGGCCTTTTCTATTTGCTCTGTAGAAATGCCCATTTCAATACGACCGTAAGTTATATTATCGACAGTGATTAATTTCTCAGCATCGTATATTTTATCGGTTACATCGCTGTAGCTTTTATCAGTAATAAATGCTTTATCTAGATATTCTCTCTCACCACCACTTGCCAGTAGGTTGCTATCGCTGTCTAGTATTCGTACATATAGTACGCCTTGGTTTTTTAGAATTTCTTCAACAAAATTTTCTAATGATGCTAAGTCAAATGATAAAACAGCATCTTTTGTTGTTGTCGCAAATAATGTTGTCGTCGTCGCAACGTAACTTTCGAGATTCTCTTCGTTTGATAGACGCATGTAATTCAATACGGTGGTAATGAGTACAGCGAGTAATATAGCTTCTATTAAGCCAACACCCAGGATTGTTTTAAGCCGTAACGACATAAAGGATTCTACTGTTTAATTAGCTGGTCTAAAAGATCTAGCCCTAGCCCTCTAATATCATCCCAGTCAGAGTTTTTTGCTGCTATGAGGGCATGCTTAATTTTTAATGATTCTAATAACGATTTACCTTTTGTACTGGAGTGCATAGCAACGAATGATTGTTGAATAACGTCATATACTGAGTCTTCAACATTGGGGTGAGCAGCGATAGCGTGAGGTGTATAAGCTTCTGAGGTCCACAAAACTTTTAATTGCTCTCTTATTTTAGGGCTCGTATTATTGAGTGTGCGTTTAACTCCCCCTCCAGCAGGAAATATACCTTTTGCTACACCCAGATAAACTGAATCATGAGATGAAACATATTTAGATTCGAAGGTAATTTGACTGTTACTGAGTTTTGCCCTGGGCAAAACACTGGCAGCAAAGGCAGCAGGAGAAGGAAAAGCGAGTTTTTGTTTTGATAAGTCTTGCAAGGACTGGATATTACTATCTTTGCGCACTACCATAATGCCTTTAATCGGCTGATTTTTGCGAACAGCAACGGCTCTATAGCCTGGGTCGCGATTAAACACTGTGAAATGATAAGGATTCATATATGCAAAGTCGTAATCACCTGCAGCGAGTCGTTTTTCAAACTCAGGGATATTTTTAGCCGTTTTAAATTGTAGTTTAATTCCTGATTCTTGGCTTATATGCGCCAAGATTGGTGCCCAGAGTTTTGCTAATCGTTTTGCCGATTGCTGTGGTACTACACCAAATGAATAACTTTGCTTGTTATCTTCTGCTGCTACAGGAAATACATACAGTAAGATGAATGGAATCATCAAAAATATAGAGGTTTTTCTTATGGGCATATTGCCTCCTGCTAAACCAATAGAGTTATCTTTTGAGTATAGTTGTTAGCATTTAATGGGCGAAAGTATAGTAAGAAGGAATTGGTATAGTTGAGTGCTTTGATATAGTCAATATGATGTATTAAGCGTAGATTTCGTATACGTTATGAAGAAATAAGGGTTAATTTTCCAGTATCATAATTTTCCACGGTAACTTGAATATCGATACGTTCTTCTTCGGGCTTGCTTAATAACTTATCAATACTGCTTACTTTTCTCCTCATGATGTTGATGCTGCGTAGCTGTAAAGGTTTAAAGAGCTCTTTGTCATAAAGAGCCGTACTGAATGCACACATAATTTTTTGGCAGTTAGCAATAAATGGCTTTGGGACTGCTTTTTGCAGTATTGCTTCGTGTACTTTTTCTTCTGAAATTCTTGTAACGCAAGCGCCCAATATACAGGTAGCATTAAGATCCATAATAGCGACAGCGCGTACAGTTTTATTGTCTAAATCTTCGAATAAGCCGATCAAACAAGGAAAGTGGGATTCTGTTAACGCCATTTTTCCAGTAGGCTTGATGGATAATTCTATTTTAGAAAGTTGAGATAAGATATTTGTCAGGGTTTCCAAGTCAGGTAAGGCGATATTGTTAATGTCATCTTTTTCTGGCTGATGATGCTCCAGTGCTTTTTCACCTTCTATACTACCTTGAAAAATGGGTAACACTGCTTCGTGTAGTGTTTCGTAGTCAAAGGGCTTTTGTACAAAAAACTTAGCGCCTGCGGCAAAAGCCTCTTGTTTACGCTCTTCAGATGTTTCCGTGGTAACAAAGCCTGTTTGTACGCTTAACATTTCTCGATTGAGAGCGTGCAATAATTCCAAACCACTCATTTCTGGCATATGCCAATCGCATAGCATTAACCTGGGTTCCCATACACGAATAATATCTAATGCCTCAAATCCATTACTGGCGCTGCGTATTTCTATGTCATCGTAGCCAAGCTTTTCAATGCCTCGGCGAACAATGGTTTGCATAGCTCGACTATCATCAACGATCAATATTTTCATGTGAAGTATTGTCTGAGTCCGGTTTTACTAATGCGATATATAATGGCTGTTCGTTCGCACTCATTAATATTTCAGCCGCTATATTCACTCCCTCTAAATGCGCTTCTTTACTGCTTGAGTCAAGGTATTGTGATATTCCTACAATATACTCTGGGTTTAATTCATTGGCTAGCGTGCCAGCCAGAACGTTACCTAGCTCTCCTAAGGCATCTTGAATGTCATTACCATCCATTGACTTATCTGTGCTGCTAAACATGGCTTTAGCTAACGCTTCGGCTAATGCTTGACTCGTACCGATTGTGACAAAAAATTCGTCATTATGAATAGATGTTTTAACCCAAGATACTAATGTCTTCGGTCTTGAGACATTTTTCTCTTCCAGTAGTTGTAACGGTGGCGTGTCTAGAGTCATCCAGAATTCTTGTAGGATGCCAAACAGGCGATTATCGTTTATCACATTAAAAAGTTCGGGATTTTCTTCTTCCGTAATGGCAAGCTGAGGTAATGGTTGATGAACATCTTTATTTGCGCTGACGGCATTATCTTCTTCAGAGTCGGGTTCAAATTCTGGAAAATACATTTCCAGTGTTTCAATTTCTTTGCGAGCGCGTTCCAGTGCCTCTTCCGTTTGTTTACTGTTTTCTAAGGCTTTATCCATTTCCAAAAGGTGAGATTCAATCTGCTCTTTTTCCTCTAGTGTTCGTTTTAATATTTGGTTAGTTTTTTGAAGTTCTTGCTCTAGCTCTGTAATTTTTCCGCTATCGTTATTTGAACTCTTTTCTTGATGAAGCTTAATTTCTAAATTGCTAATAATATTACGTTGATATTGTTCGAGCTTATTTGCCTTTTCCAATTCAGTGCTAATGTCATTAATAGTTGCCAATTGCTCTTTTGACGCATTGGCAAGCTGTTTCATATTGCGTTTGAGTTTGTCATTATCTTGGCTGAGTTTATGATTTTTATCGTTTGCTTTACGCAAGCCATCGGCCAACACTGTTGCTTGTTCTTTATTGGTGTTAAATTGATTTAATCGGTCGCGTAGGCGGTTTTCAGTTTCTTCCAGTATTGCTATTCGACCATCCTTATCTTGACCTTCGCGTAATTTATTTTCTAATTGTTGGATAGTTTGCTGGTTAGACTGTAAATCTTCCTGTAAAGAATCGATAATGTTTTGGCTTTCTCTATGGTTATCCATCATATTATTGATGATTTGGCTACTCATCGCAGTCTCTGAAGGATCATCTTGCCAGCCTTCCATAGTTGTCTGTTGTTGAGAGTGGAGGTTAGCTAGTGTCGATAGCCGGTGTTCTTTTTGTTTTAAGTCATTACTTAATGTATCGATTGCATCGAGTAAGTACAGCGATTCTTGTTCTTCGTTTTCTAAAATAACGGGTTCAAGAGGATATTCTGGTGTTGGAGAAGCTGGTTTTGAGGGTTGCTTTTGCCTGGATTTCTTAAGCTTTTCTCGGGCTGAGAGCAGGGCGGCTTCCAGTGCGTTTCTCTCTTTTATCAGGCGTACGAATATAACTAAGCCTAGTATCCAAGAGGCTAACAAGAGAACGCCTAAATTCACGGCGATGGTTGTGATGAACGCTACATTCACAATAGTGTCGTTAGTATTTCTTCCAATTTGTTAGTTTGGCGCAATAATTCTCTAGAGGCTCCTTTATAAATGTAGGCTAAGTTGCTGTTTTACTCAATTTTTATTGATATATAGTGTGATCTACATAGGAGTATTCACTGCTTTTTGGTAAGGAAATTGATTGAGCCGGACAAGGGTTTCTGGTAGGCTGGCGTCCCATCTTGAGTGGCTGATTAGTAGGGTGTTAATGGTGATTTCGACCCATTTTCATCTACACAAAGCGACTCTCCATATTTAATCACCATACAGTATACGATCAGCTATCCATTACGGTGCTGGTGAGGTATTGACTGTGTGCAAGGTAAAGCATGACTCGATATATATTTGTGACTGGGGGCGTTGTATCTTCTCTTGGGAAGGGCATTGCATCTGCTTCTTTAGCGGCGGTACTTGAAGCCAGAGGCTTGAAAGTCACCATTATGAAACTTGACCCTTATATTAACGTTGACCCTGGGACGATGAGCCCATTTCAGCACGGTGAAGTCTTCGTTACAGAAGATGGCGCCGAAACTGATTTGGACTTGGGGCATTATGAACGCTTTATACGTTCGAAGGTGTCTAAACGTAACAATTTTACCACTGGCCGTGTCTATGAGACGGTGCTGCGTAAAGAGCGTAGAGGGGACTATTTAGGCGGAACGGTTCAGGTTATTCCGCATATTACTGATGAAATTAAACGCCGCATTGTGGCCGGTGGCGATGGTTACGATATTGCTTTAGTTGAAATTGGCGGTACTGTGGGTGATATTGAATCACAGCCATTTCTGGAAGCTGTTCGCCAGTTGAGAGTAGAGTTGGGTTCTCGATATACTCAGCTAATGCATCTTACGCTGGTACCCTATATTGCGACAGCTGGTGAAACTAAGACTAAGCCAACGCAGCATTCAGTGAAAGAATTGCGTTCAATCGGTTTACAGCCTGATATTCTACTTTGCCGTTCTGAGCAGATTGTTGATGAGGGGTCTCGTCGTAAAATTGCTCTCTTTACTAACGTGGAGCAGAGAGCGGTTGTGCCCTTGGCCGATGCAAAAACCATTTATTCGATCCCTCGCTTTTTAATGGAATATGATCTGGATTCCATTATTCTGGAAAACTTTGATATTACCGCAGCTCCTGCTGATTTAAGTGAGTGGGATAAGGTGGTTGATGGTAAGTTGAACCCAGAGCGTGAAGTGACCATTGCGATGGTCGGCAAATATGTGAATTTGCTGGATGCCTATAAATCTCTTAATGAAGCACTTAGCCACGCAGGTATTCAAACACGTACTAAAGTGAATATTCGTCATATCAATGCAGAAGATCTGGAAACTCAGGGTTTGGAGAGCATTCAGGGAGTCGATGCCATACTTGTTCCGGGGGGGTTTGGTAATCGCGGTTTAGAAGGCAAACTCATGGCTGTGCGTTGTGCTCGAGAAAATAACATCCCTTATCTGGGCATTTGTTTGGGCATGCAGTCGGCGGTGATTGAATTCGCACGTAATGTCGCTAATCTCGATGGTGCTAATAGCACAGAGTTTGATACTCAAGCTCCTCATCCTGTGATTGCATTGATCACAGAGTGGGTTAATTCCGAAGGTGAAGTCGAAACTCGGGATGTTGGATCCGATATCGGTGGGACGATGCGTTTAGGTGCTCAGGAATGTCACCTTGTCAAAGAAGCGAAAATAGCAGAGATCTATGGCTCCGAAGTGATCGTAGAGCGACATCGTCATCGTTATGAGTTCAATAATAACTATTTGCAAAAACTGCGAGATGCGGGATTAAAAATCAGTGGATGGTCATCTGATGATTCACTGGTAGAGGCGATCGAAATAGATAATCATCCCTGGTTTGTGGCTTGTCAGTTCCACCCCGAATTTACTTCTGATCCACGGGATGGGCATCCATTATTTACCAGCTTTGTGAAAGCCGCATTAACGTATAGCGAAGAGCAGACAGCCTCTTAGTTTTAAATTTTCTCTACTTAAGCGAAGTGCCGATGAATAAAATTATCTCTGTTGCGGATATTAATATTGCTAATGATAAACCCTTTGTATTATTAGGTGGAATGAATGTATTGGAGTCTCGCGACCTTGCGCTTCAAGTAGCCGAAGCGTATGTTGAAGTGACCGAAAAGTTAGGTATTCCTTATATTTTTAAAGCCTCATTTGATAAAGCCAATCGTTCATCAATTAACTCATATCGTGGTCCTGGTTTAGACGAAGGATTAAAGATTTTCGAAGAAATCAAAAAGACATTTAATATTCCGGTTATCACTGATGTGCATGAAATTTCCCAAGCGCAGCCTGTTGCTGATGTTTGCGATATTATCCAACTTCCTGCTTTCCTTGCGCGACAAACTGATTTGGTTGAAGCGATGGCGAAAACGGGTGCTGTGATCAATATTAAAAAGCCCCAGTTTGTTAGCCCTCCTCAAATGAAAAATATTGTCGAGAAGTTTAATGAGTGCGGTAATGATCAAGTGATGTTGTGTGAGCGTGGCAGCTGTTTTGGCTATGACAATTTGGTTGTCGACATGCTAGGTTTTCGCACAATGAAAGAAGTCAGCGGCGGTGCCCCACTTATTTTTGATGTTACACATGCATTACAGTGCCGCGATCCCATGGGAGCTGCATCTGGAGGGCGTCGTCACCAGGTTGCAGAGTTAGGGCGAGCTGCTGTTGGCGTCGGTATTGCTGGTTTATTTCTTGAGGCGCATCCAAACCCAGATGCTGCAAAGTGTGATGGCCCTAGCGCATTGCCATTATCGAAACTAAATGATTTCCTCGTTAATATAAAAACCGTTGATGATGCTGTGAAAGCATTGCCGCCTTTGGAAATACTCTAACTAATACAACTTAAGCTATATTACTTAACCAATACAATTAGGATTGCTTGAGTTTGAAGCTACCACAAATTAATTCACATTACCTGAACTGATGGAGAGAAAAACAGTGAGTAAGATTGTCGATATTAAGGCCCTTGAGATGTTAGATTCTCGTGGTAACCCAACGGTATTTGCAGAAGTCGTTTTAGATTGTGGCTCTGTAGGTTCTGCTTGCGCTCCTTCAGGCGCTTCTACGGGGTCTCGCGAAGCTTTGGAGTTACGTGATGGAGACAAAAGTCGCTACTTGGGAAAGGGTGTCTCTAAAGCCGTTAACAATATTAATACGACAATTAAAGATTTATTGATCGGTAAAGATGCCGCAGCTCAGCGGGAACTGGATCAACTGATGATCGATACCGATGGTACGGATAATAAGGCGGTTCTGGGGGCAAATGCTATTCTTGCGGTCTCTTTGGCGGCTGCTAAAGCAGCGGCAACGGCTAAAAATATTCCTTTATATCAACATATTGCTGATGTGAATGGTACTTCTGGCCAATACACTATGCCTGTACCAATGATGAATATCCTCAATGGCGGCGAACACGCTGATAACAATGTTGATATTCAAGAATTTATGGTGCAGCCAGTCTCTGCAAAAAGTTTTACTGAAGCGTTGCAGGTCGGTGCTGAAATCTTTCATGCCTTAAAGAAGGCATTATCAGCTAAGGGTTTAAATACAGCTGTAGGTGATGAAGGCGGCTTTGCACCTAACTTGGCTTCTAATGCTGATGCAGTTGCCATTATAAAAGAAGCTGTTGGCGCAGCAGGCTATGAGCTGGGTAAAGATGTTACTTTGGCACTTGATTGTGCCTCTTCAGAATTTTATGAAGATGGCCAATACAACCTGAAAGGCGAGGGTAAAGTCTTTACCTCGGAAGGGTTTAGTGATTATTTGGCTGAATTATGTGATCAATACCCTATTATTTCCATCGAAGACGGTCAGGATGAATCTGATTGGGACGGTTGGAAATATCAAACTGAAAAATTAGGTGAAAAAGTTCAATTAGTTGGTGATGACCTATTCGTGACCAACACTAAAATATTAAAAGAGGGTATCGATAAGAATATCGCAAACTCTATTTTGATTAAGTTCAACCAAATTGGATCACTGTCTGAAACTCTAGATGCCATTAAAATGGCAAAAGACGCGGGTTACACGGCTGTTATTTCTCATCGTTCGGGTGAAACAGAAGATACAACAATTGCCGATTTGGCTGTTGCTACATCGGCTGGGCAAATTAAAACGGGTTCACTATGTCGTTCTGATCGTGTGGCGAAATATAATCGTTTGTTGTACATTGAAGCTGAGCTAAAGGGAGCGGCTCCATACCGAGGTCGTGCTGAATTCAAAAATTGAGTTATTTAGCACGATGAGTTGAACGAAAAGGTGCACATGTGCACCTTTTCTTTAGTGGGGCCGAAAAGCTATAAATTAATAATTGTGACTGAAGGTTTGTTGTTCTTTGTATAAATCTTATCGAAAAAGAGCCGTTCAATGAAAATATTGATTGCTATATTAGTGATACTATTAATAGGTGTTCAATATCGTTTGTGGATAGGTGAGGGCAGTTTGGCGCATCGTGTTGAATTGCAAAAAAAGATAGAGCAACAGCAAGCTGAAAATGATGCTTTGAATGAACGCAATCGAATTCTGGCGCTAGAAGTTGAGGCCTTAAAATCGGGTTTAGACGGTGTTGAAGAGAGAGCCCGTGAACAAATGGGTATGGTTAAGCAGGGCGAAACATTTTTCATGATTGTCGATCCTGAAAATAAATCTAAACCATAGCTTGTAAAATAGAATAAAAATGACAGCAAATCCTTCCTCTATCGCTGAAAACATTTGGGCTATTGTGCCAGCAGCAGGGATAGGTCAACGTATGGGTAGTACTTTACCCAAACAATATCTATCTGTTAATAGCCAAACCGTCATTGAGCATACCTTGAATCGGTTGTTGGAAGTGGATGTTATCTCTGAAATTGTTGTTGCTTTGAACCAATTGGATCAACAGTTCGTCTCGTTTCCATTAAGTAGACATTCAAAAATTACGACAGTGATTGGTGGTCAAGAGCGTAGTGATTCCGTCTTGGCGGCATTAAATAGCTTACAGAAAAAAGCTAAATTATCCGATTGGATATTAGTGCATGATGCAGCGCGATGTTGTATTCGCCCCTCGGCAATTTATACTCTGTTAGAAACATTAGCAGAAGATAAAGTCGGAGGTATTTTAGGTGTCCCGTCCAGTGATACGTTAAAGCATGTCGATTCAGATAATAACATTCAAAAAACAGTCGATCGTAACGTTATTTGGCAGGCGCAAACCCCTCAACTTTTTCGTTATGGGTTATTAAGAGATGCACTACAACATGCGTTAAAACAGGGAGAAGCAATCACTGATGAAGCATCTGCTATCGAGTTTGCAGGGTATCAGCCAAAGATGGTTATAGGGCACCACGATAATATTAAAATTACGCACCCTGAAGACTTAGCGATTGCAGAAGTTGTCTTTAAGCAGCAGTCTTCTCTTTCATAATTTTAGTAGGGCGTGTTTAACGTTTAGAGCATCTACATATGGCTTTGAGAATAGGTAATGGTTTTGATGTTCACGCATTTGATGATGGGCAGCAGGGCATTGATAAAATTGTTATTGGTGGCGTTATTATTCCCTACGAATGTGGTTTGATTGCACATTCTGATGGTGATGTTTTACTCCATGCTTTATGCGATGCACTATTGGGAGCGATTGCATTAGGTGATATAGGACGGCACTTTCCGGATACAGATCCTAATTATAAAAATGTCGATAGCCGCTCTTTGTTGCGTATGGTGTATGCCAAAGTGAAAAGCTTAAATTATCGAGTGGTGAATGCAGATATGACAATCGTTGCTCAGGCACCCAAAATGTCGCCTTATATCAACGATATGTGCAGACATATTGCTGATGACCTTGAAACTGACACAGATAATATTAATGTGAAAGCAACGACGACAGAAAAGTTAGGATTTACTGGACGTAAGGAAGGTATTGCTGCTTATGCGGTTGTGTTGCTCCAATCATAATCTTTCGTTATTTTTTTGAAGTTGCCGATCTGCTTCATATCAATATGGCGCTTGTTAGCGCTTAAAAGAAACACAATAAATTGTGCTATAGTCCTTGTTTTATAATGTGATAGGTATTTTTGTTGACTAATTTATTGCTGCAAGGCGTGGGTATGACATCAGAGCGTACTCGTGAAAGGATGATCCAACGATTAGTCGAGCAGGGCATTACTAATGTCCAGGTGCTTGAGATTATGCGCCAGGTTCCCCGTCATATCTTTCTTGATGAAGCTTTATCTCATAGAGCTTATGAGGATACCGCATTACCTATTGGTCATGGACAAACACTTTCTCAGCCTTACATTGTTGCTCACATGACGGAGAGATTATTGGGGGCGGCTGCTAAATTGGACCGGGTTCTAGAAATTGGTACCGGCTCCGGTTACCAGACAGCTGTATTAGCGCCATTTGTAAAACAACTATACAGTGCAGAACGTATTCGCCCTTTGCAGGAGTTAGCTCGCAAACGCTTACGTCAGTTATCAATACATAATGTTCAGTTCTCCTTAGCTGATGGCGGTTTAGGTTGGCCCGAAAAAGGTCCTTATGACGCTATCCTCAGTGCCGCAGCGCCGGCAAAAATTCCCCATAGCCTTAAGCAGCAGCTGGCACCTGATGGTGTTTTGGTGATCCCGGTCGGGGAAGATAAGCAAATGCTAACCCAAGTAACCCGTTTGGGTGCTAGCGATGAATATGACGAAAAAACAATCGGTGCTGTTAAATTTGTGCCGTTATTAGCAGGGGTTGTGCGTTAATGAGTGATGGATTACCTAATGCTTATCGAGCTAGGGATTGGTTTTTATTATTTTTTAAAGGCATTGCGATGGGGGCGGCGGATGTCGTTCCTGGAGTATCCGGCGGTACAATTGCCTTTATTTCCGGTATTTATGAACGGCTACTTGGTGCGCTTAAGTCATTAACACCGCTGGCATTAGTCGTGCTTTATCGCAAAGGGTTTAGAGAGTTCTGGAAGGCCATTGATGGACGATTTCTGGTGACTTTATTCGGTGGTATCTTATTCAGCATTTTCACGTTAGCTAACGTTATAAATTATAGTTTGGAAAATTATCCTATATTAGTTTGGTCTTTCTTTTTTGGGCTAGTTTTAGCCTCTATTGTGTACCTTATTCAACAAACTTCCCAATGGCGTATACAGGAAATCATTGCAATCAGCATCGGGACGGCTATTGCGATTGCTATATCGTCCTTACGTCCGGCGCAACTTCCAGCGGAGTGGTGGATGATGACGTTGGCTGGGGCTATTGCAATCTGCGCCATGATTCTGCCAGGTATTTCAGGTAGCTTTATATTGTTATTAATGGGGATGTATCAAGTCTTTATCGAAGCTTTACAGAATATCGATCTATTATTGCTTGCCAGTTTTGGCTGTGGTTGTGTCATAGGCTTACTAGGATTTAGTCACCTACTCAGCTGGTTGTTAAAGAAATATGAATCAGTGATTTATGCATTGCTTATTGGCTTTTTGGTAGGGTCTTTAAAAGTGCTTTGGCCTTGGAAGCAAGTATTGGAAACTACGGTTGACAGGCATGGAGAGGTTATCCCATTGGTACAGTCCAATATATCGCCCAATTTTTATACGGAACTGACTGCGCAACCTGCTTTCTTAGGTGGAGCGGTACTGAGTATTTTGTTTGGTTTAGTGTTGGTTTTATTACTAGAAAGAATAGGGCGTTCTAAAGAATAATAGGCATTATTAGAACTCTATCTCGGAAAAAAGGCTAAGTTGCTCATGAATTTACGCTTTTCTTATAAAAAATTTAGAGTCATTTTGCATAAATTGTTAGAATTGATAACTAAAAGTTATATTTGTGAATAAAAAATGATCTTTAAAAATCATACACAGTTATCCACAGCTTGTTTACATTGCTTTCTGTGTAATTTGAAAGTGATCTTTATTCTGATCGTTTTTTTGTTTTTTGTTGCTTGTTCTGCGTCAACTCAAAGAGCGCCAGTATATAATCGTACTCAGCCACCAACGACTAAGATCACGCGACACGTTGTCGCTCTAGGGGAGACTCTTTATTCAATTGCCTGGCGTTACGGTTTGGATTACAAAGGGCTAGCTAGGGCCAATAGAATTGGGAGTTCTTATCGAATATTCCCGGGCCAAGTCATTTATCTAAATGACAACGTGCAGCCTCGTTCACGGCCAAAACCCAGTGTAGCGGTTGCTCCTTCTCCACCCTCACCATCATCTATTCCAAGCGCTAAAAAATACAAACCCGCTCAAAAAAAGATCATATCCAGTCCTCCTGTTATTACAAATTCAAATAAGACAACGACAAAGCCTCGTTCAGAAAAGAAATCGACCAAAGCGGTACGTGCTTCATCAACTCAAGCTAAGAGCGGTAAGATATTCTGGCGATGGCCTGCTAGAGGCAGAGTGCTTACTAACTTTTCTCGCAATGGGGGCCTAAAAAAAGGTATTGATATCGAAGGTAAAAAGGGAGAATCTGTCATTGCAGCTGCTTCCGGTGAAGTTGTTTACGCGGGAAGTGGACTCAGGGGTTATGGAAAACTGGTGATTATTAAGCATAGTGATGTTTACTTAAGTGCTTATGCACATAATCAACGTCTCAGGGTTAAGGAAGGCGATATTGTTAAAGCTGGACAACGTATAGCAGATATAGGTTCAAGCGGAACTGGTACTAAAGGTAAGCCGAGATTGCATTTTCAAATCCGGCGCGATGGTAAACCCATCAACCCATTACCTTTGTTACCAAAAAGAAAAACCTAAACTGTTTTCGAAATCGTCCGATAACTTATGTTAATAGGTTTGTTACTGGAATTAATTAACCACTATTTCAGGGTAAGGTGACAGACTCAAAGTGGGCTATCAGTAAAGTCTTTAAAAAAGTATAAAAAGATCCTGATAAAAATTAACAAATAAGAGATGAGAATCATGGCAGCACAACAAATCCATAGTAAAGAAAAGAATAAGTTCGAAGAGCAAAAGATTCCTGCTGATGTGGCTAATGTCGTCGAAGAGTCAGTTTCTGAGAAAGAAACAATTAAAGACTTAGACGTTGATACGGTACAGAAAACTCTTGATGCGACTCAACTCTATTTGAATGAAATTGGATTCTCTCCATTGTTAAGTGCGGAAGAGGAAGTTTTCTTTGCGCGCAAAGCCCTTAAAGGCGAAGAAGCTGCGCGGAAGCGCATGATAGAAAGCAACCTTCGCTTAGTGGTTAAAATTGCTCGACGCTATGTGAATCGGGGTTTGGCATTATTAGACTTAATTGAAGAAGGTAATCTTGGCCTTATTCGAGCGGTTGAAAAATTTGACCCGGAAAGGGGATTTCGTTTTTCAACTTATGCTACTTGGTGGATTCGCCAAACTATAGAGCGTGCAATAATGAATCAGACGCGCACGATTCGCTTGCCTATTCACGTTGTTAAAGAATTGAATGTGTACTTGAGAGCAGCTCGAGAGCTATCTCAGAAGCTAGATCATGAGCCTTCAGCTGAAGAAATTGCTAATTTGTTAGAAAAGCCAGTAGGTGATGTTGAGAGGATGCTTGGTCTTAATGAACGAGTGAATTCTATTGATGCGCATATTGGTAATAATGGCGATAAGACGCTGTGTGACACTATTCCTGATCAACAGGTTTCTGACCCTGTCTCTTTGTTGCAAAATAGTGATTTAAGCGACAGTATTGATGGTTGGTTAACCGAGTTAACAGAAAAGCAGAGAGAAGTCCTATGCCGCCGTTTTGGGCTTAGAGGGCATGAAATTAGTACGCTTGAGGAAGTGGGGCGTGAAATAGGTTTGACTCGTGAGCGCGTTCGACAAATACAGGTAGAAGCATTAAAGCGCCTACGAGACATCATGATGCAACAAGGTTTAGATAGTGAGTGCTTGTTTGGTATGGCGTGATGCTAATTTAAATCTTTATAAGTATTAATAAAAAGCCTCGCAATAGCGGGGTTTTTTTTATTGTTCAGCTAACAATAAAAATATTGAGGTAATGTTGGCCAGTACTTTTAAGGGAGGGGTTAGGTTTGCAGGAGAAAACAACATACAACGCTTCCTTGTGTCGTATGATTTCCATGTAGAAGCTACTTGGCAGTAGCATCCTTTAGATACCATTTCCGGTAATATTTAGGGTCCGTCATTGTTGGCGCTATCCGGCTCGCTTTCATTCACTTGATATAGGAAAAATATGTCATCGTCCTGACAGTCTAAGTCTTATTTTTATACTTCCGATAATATAGTTAGCTGTATTCCATTACGATTATCATTGGAGGCGCAAAATTCAACTTAAAATAATGATAATAACTAATACTTTGGCTGGCTATACCTAAAACTAGTTAGTGAAATGGTTAAAAACCTCTTGATTGTCTTGAAATCACTATAAATAGGTATTTTTGAACCTTGAAAGTCGGCAAAAACTATCAAATATTATAAGCTGATAGTTTTTTTAATGGAGTGTCGTTATTAAGCATTATCTTTTTCAGATAACGCAATTTTAGGAATCGATAAAAGTACTTTGCAGCTACCATTACTTGTCTTACTGATATCAATACTGGCTGATAGCTGTTGGGCACGCCATTTGAGGTTTTTAATGCCTTGCCCATAACTGTTAGTATCATTTGTAAAATGCCCGTTGTCTTCTGTTGAAAGGCATATATTGTCGTGATTCTCAAATACATTAAACATAATAACAGATGCATTGGAATGCTTAAGTGTATTCGAAAAAGTCTCTTGTAGAATGCGCAAAATATGTAAGGCTTGTTGAGGTTGCAGGTAAATATCATCAGCAAATTCCTCAACATTCCAGACTAATTTAATGTCTATGCTTTCCAAGCGCCGGTTCATCCTATATTTAAAGTCGGCTAAGAGTGCTGATAAAATATTAGCATTCATGTTGAGGGAGTTAATTATCAGCCTGAAATCGTCCAGGCAGTTTGATAGTATCTCAGAGATATTTTCTCTTATTATAGAGTTATCTTCTTTTTCTATTAACGCTAACGAAGCGACTAACTGGCCACCAATACCATCGTGCATGTCTTTCATAATGCGTGATCGCTCGTCAGAAATAGCTTTTGAGCGTTCAAGCTCAATCGCTTGTTGCCGAGTACGGTCAAGCTCACTATTTTTCATGGATAGCTCATCGATTGTGTCATTAAGTGATTTGGTGGCGAAATGTATCTTCCCCTGTAGAATTTTTTCATTTACTTGAATTGATTCCGCCATATTATTAAAGACTTTTTGAATTTTTAATAACTCTCCGGAAGAATTTTCATCACAACGTTGATCAAATTGTTTGTTCTCAATCAGTGACGCAGATTTTTTAAGAGAGTTTAAGCCTGACAATAATTTCCGACTAAAAATGTAAGCTAAAAATAATCCAACGACTATACCCAAGAGAGTGACTATCAGTATGCGTTTATAAATCCGTTGTTTTTTAGAAAATGTCTTACTTTTAGATATGCCAAAAGTGATGTTGCCAAGTGCTTTATTTAGAGAAGGGTCATTGCTTGTTTGTACAAAATCATCAAGGTCAGGTGTGCTGTTGATAACAGGGACACTAAATATTTTTGAGTTTTTATAATTGTCTTTTTTTAGAAAAACAAATGCATTATAGTTATTGTCTGAAAAACGGATAAAATCCATATCTTCAGATTTCATTACTGTTTCGGCAATGCTTAATATTTCTTCATTGTTTCCGGTGTAGAAATGGAATTCAGATAGCAGTAATATTTGTTCGGATAGATATTTTCCTCTTTGCTCTATTTCTCTCTCAGCGTCTTCTAGAGAATCGATGAGAAAAAATATAGATATTGCTAGCGTAGTGAATACAAGAGGAGCAATTGCAATAAAGAATAATTGAGAACTTATTCGCTTAAATATCATTGTTTTCCCTTACAATTTTTGCAATCGAGGATGGCCTGTATTGTAAAGCTTTAGCAATATTTCTATTAACCTCTATCTGGTATTTAGGTGAATTTATCTGTTTTTCAAAGTGCCCTTTTTCTATCCATTCTATAACACGTCTTTCGGTTTCTTCGATGATTTGTTCAGCTGATGAGTATATTGATATCATCGCGCCAGCTTTTAAAAAAGCTTTTGAATAACCAATAACAGGGATTTTATGGCTGTATGCTTGGTGTAGTATCCATCTTGCGTTATTTCCTGACCAGACGTTTTGATCGTGTATTGCAATAATTGCGGCAGCATTAGATAAGTCTTTTTTAATCGTTTTTGCGGCAGTATCACCTTCTTTGATTCTGAGTATTTTAATGTTGGTTTTACTTTTTTCTTCAAGATTATTGATTTCTTGAATTGCGTAATCATTCTTTTCTGAAGCTATAACAATGATGATTTTTTTGTAATCATTTCTCATCGTTTTTTCTGCGATATTGACTAATCGTTGTAGAGGTTGGTCTATAACAATGGCGGCCCAAGGGTTATCTTTTGCGTAGCTGTTAATTGTAGATGCGTTTTTCCTCGTGGTGAAAGTATATAGGGTAGGGGTGTTGGATTGTGTAAGATAATTTGGGTTTGGAGACTTTTTTCCAATGTTGATGACTAGACTGTCTTTTTTAAGTGAATGCCCTTTTATTTCACTAAAGCTCATTACCTCTATTTCAGAGTGGTTTAACTGCAATGTTGATAATGTTTTTTTGTTTAAATTTTTCTGGATGGCATAAGCTATCTTCTTGTAAACGTTTACGTCTTCAGGGTATGTAATATAGATCGAAGCTTGTGCTGAATAGCTTGTCAGTAAAAAAAATGCTAAAAGTATGGTTGTTTTCAGCTTCATTGGTTAAAGGTCAGGGCATTGTAAAAGATAAGGTTGCATAATAGCGGGGCTCAAAAAATCTTCTGCTATCAAATTCTTGATATTCATCTCTAAGGTTTTGTGCCGCTAATTCTAAAGTTATTGTGTTGTCTCCAAGTTTAAAATCTGTCGATATAGATGAATCTATTCGCGTATAGCTTTCTATTCTATCTCCTACGTTCAACCATTCGATTTCTCTAACATGATATGCGCTAAGGTTAAACTTCCAGTTCTTAAATTTAGTTGAGCCGAGTATCCCATAGCTTTCTCGAGGTGCTGTTGTAGAGAATTCCCTAACATCTGATGGGTTTATTTCTTCATTGATTTCAGTTTTAGTACGGCCATAATTAAAATGGAATCTCAGGATGTCACGTGTTGTTCTATAGGTTATCTCTCCTTCAATTCCATAAGCCTCATGAGTATCATTATTGCTGATTAATCTGCGGTTATTACCTATAGCATCATTAACACTTAGGTCTCTGGGGAAGCCTATAACATCAGTAATTTTGTCCTGATATAGCTTTAAATCCCAGCTTATTGGTAATGTTGATAATTGACCTAGATAGCCAATGTCATAACTATCAATTTTTTCTGGTTTTATATTCTCATCAGAAAGATAAATTTCATCGAGCAAAAAGCCATTGACCAAAACTAAATTTTTGTCGAAATTCTTTTCTAGTAATGATGGCATACGATAGCCTCTTGAGGCCGAAATTCGTAATGATTGGGAATGGCTTGGATGAAAATTTAAACTGGCTCTTGGGGAGAATCGCCCACGGTAGTCATCGACATATTCATATATTGCGCCACTATTGAATGTTACTGATTTTGCTAGGTCTATCTGTGCATTACCAAATAATCTATATGTAGTGTCGGAGACTTTGCCCTTTTCATTGAAGTAAGAAATGCTTCTCAGCGTGTCGTACCGGACACCTGTTCCAAGCATATATTTTAAATCTTCTTGATATATAGCATTGTAGGTTACTTCTATATCTGTTTTAGTGGCATCGTTAGTTTCATCTCCATCAATAAATCTTTGATCCGGTTCGCCCGTTGCTGCTGAAAATGGCGCAAAAGGTATACCTTCGGACTCTAATAATTCTGATAATAAAAACGAGTCGGATAGATCATTGACTTCATCACTATTGTGGTAAAAATTCCACTTGATATCATTATCTTGGGATAATATTTTTTTCCCTTGTATATGCGCAGACCAGCTGGTTGCTTCTCTATCCCTTTCTTCCAATAAACTTGAACTAATTTCTGTTCCGGTGGTGCCATCACTATAATTTAAATAGATGTTAATAGGGTGATCTTTCTTTTCATTAAATTGAGCATGAAAAGAAAAATAATCAATATCGCGTGAATCTCTATAGTCATCTATACCACCATTTTTTCTCTGAGCGGTAGTAAAGCGATAATTAATATTTTCTATAGAATCACTGAATCGCGCGATTTGATGTTCCTCGCCTTTGTTACCTTTGCGAAAGTGATAATAAAGAGAGTCGTCTATTTCTGGTGATGTTGTAATAATATTAATGGCGGCCGTAAAAGAATTGGAACCATATGCTGAGGCAGAAGAACCTCTTACAACCTCTATATGCTCTATATCTTCCAACTGCACACCTAGGAAATCCCAATCAACAGTTGATAGTGTAGGCGTGTATGTAGAACGGCCATTAACGAGTACTTGTAAGCGATTGCCTATATCTGAACCTAAACCGTGATAGGCTACCGCAAAGCGTCTGCCATCAACATGTGCAACCTGGAAACCAGGTACTAATCGTAATAAATCAGCAAACTCAATAAAGCCTGATGCTTCTATCATTGCCTTATCTATTACTGTAACGCTCGACGGGCTTGTTAATACAGATTGATTTAAACGGCTGGCGCTGATGACTATAGGGAGGTCATCTGAAAAATCATCCAAAAATATATCTTCATCTGAAAAAGAAGCAGTGCTTAATACAGATAGTGATGAGAGTATATAGTAGTTGATTTTTTTCATAATGAATGCGATTAAATTAGAGATATTTTTATAATAATTATTTTAAATAATCCCTTTTTTTGTTGCCTCAAAAATGGCTTCCGTTTTGTTGCTCACAGATAGTTTTTTATAAATGTTTTTCACATGTGCATTAACTGTATGAAAAGATAATTCCAGCATAACGCCGATTTCCTTCGATGTGTATCCTTTGCTGACCAGCATTAATATCTCGTGTTCGCGATTGCTGAGAACTTTTTGATCTTCGCTGGTTGCAGATGTATCTAAACTCAATTCTGACAGTAAATAACGTGCGATGCTGGGGCTGATAGGAGAGCCGCCATTCATCATTTGTGAAATGGCATTATTGATTTCGATGAAGTTATCGTCTTTTAGTAAATAACCTGATGCACCCGCTTTAAGTGCATTAATGACGTGACCTTCATCACCAAATATTGTAATGACAATCGCAAGTTTGGTGCTGATATTAGGTTGTTGCAATTGTTTGATTAGGTCAATGCCATTGCCATCGGGCAAATCTAAATCAGTTAATAAAATATCAGGGGAGAGTTCTTTGAGCATCCTTGACGCGGGTTCATACGAGTCAGCTGAACCAATAAGCTGAAATGTATCGCCTTCAATAATGGCTTTTTCTAATCGCTCCCTTGTTGCCTCGGAATCTTCGACAATGAGTAGTGTAGGCTTCATGGTGGAGTGTCCATATCAGTATGTGCTGATCGCTAATTATTATGGTTAGAAAATAAAATTCTCTAACATCTATAAAACACTTATGCGTATCTTATGGCTAATTTTTTACTTCAGCAACTTTATCAGTTATTTCATGCTCTTGCTGGCTATGTATTGAGCCATGATGTGTGGCGGGTTACATACTAGTATATTGCAGAAGTTAATCATCCTAGTGTGTCTATTGCCTATTGTGTATCACTAGAACTAGTTAGTGCTTATAAAAAGTGAATGTGGCTGATTTTTATAAGGGGGCTAGATATTACGCCATAGCGCCAATAAAAAAGCCCCGCTACGCGAGGCCTTTTATGTATCGTTTATGTATCGCTAATGTTTATATTGTTTTATGTGCTTTTCTATTTTTACTGAAATAATATAAGTCTTATATGATAAGAGTATAAGCTTATAACCTAGCGCTGTAAGTGTTGAAGCTTGTTCTCCACGCCATCCCATTCTTCTGCATCGTCTGGCGAGTCTTTCATTTCAGTAATGTTTGGCCATGTTTCGGCGAGTTCGGCATTTAATTCAAGAAAAACTTCTTGTCCCTCAGGAAGTTCATCTTCAGAGAATATAGCGTCTACAGGGCATTCTGGCTCACATAAAGCGCAGTCAATACATTCGTCAGGGTGAATAACCAAGAAGTTAGGGCCTTCATAAAAACAATCGACAGGGCACACTTCGACACAGTCAGTGTGTTTACATTTAATACAATTCTCGCCAACAACAAATGTCATGGTGGCACAGCTCCTCTTGGTATTACAGGTTCGATATAACTGAGTTTACTATTATCAATGCTTATAATTTGGCATTGGCCTCAGAAAAGCCGGCATTCTATCAGTTTTTCTGTTGAGGTATAAACCTCTTATGGTGGAGAATTGTAGTATTGTTTATTTATTTTGCTAGTTGTTTTAAATGATAAATAAGTTCGAGTGCTTGTTTCGGTGTGAGATCATCAGCATCAACCTTTTCTAAAGCATCTAATGCAGGGCTGTTAACACTGGCAAAAAGCTCGGTTTGTTGAGGTGCATCTGCATTTTTCTTACTCGCAGCTGTTGGCGCACTTTTTTCGGTCGATATCTGGCTATGAGGGTGCTCTCCACTTTCGAGTAGCTGTAGTTGGTGAGCAGCTTCATCGATAACTGATTTAGGAATACCGGCAAGCTTAGCGACTTGTAAGCCATAGCTCTGGCTCGCAGGCCCTGATTCAATGTGATACAAAAAGACAATGCTATCGTTATGCTCTGTGGCGGACAGGTGCATATTCTGAACTCCTGAACATTGTTCTGGCAGGCTGGTAATTTCAAAATAATGTGTTGCAAATAAGCACAGCGCTTTAATATCCTTGGCTAAATGTTCGGCACAGGCCCAGGCCAATGAAAGTCCGTCAAAAGTGCTGGTCCCACGGCCAATCTCATCCATCAATACCAAGCTGCGATCGGTTGCATTTTGTAGGATGTTAGCGGTTTCTGTCATTTCGACCATAAAGGTTGAGCGGCCACCAGCCAAGTCGTCCGAAGAGCCAATACGGGTAAATATTCGATCCACGATTCCAATAGTTCCTTGCTTGGCAGGTACATAGCTACCGGTGTGGGCGAGCAACGTAATTAAGGCTGTTTGTCGCATATAAGTGGATTTACCACCCATATTCGGACCGGTAATGATCAGCATATTACGGTCGTTACCTAGTAGTACATCGTTGGGCACAAAAGGGGTCGTATTATTAGGGTTATCTTGTAGAACCTGTTCAACAACAGGGTGGCGGCCAGCTTCAATGTTAATTCCTCTTTGGTCGCTTAATTGAGGGCAGCAGAAGTTTAGTGCGTCGGCTCTCTCCGCAAGCGTATTTAAGACATCCAGCTCGGCAATCCCGTCAGCAGAGATCTGCAGGGTTTGTAAGTACTCATTTAATTCTTCGACTAATGCTTCGTAAAGTGCCTTTTCTCGGCTCAAAGCGCGGCTTTTGGCAGAAAGCGCCTTATCTTCAAACTCTTTTAATTCAGGTGTGATGAAGCGTTCGGCATTCTTAAGGGTTTGCCGCCGAATATAATCAATAGGGGCCTTATCTGACTGCGCGCGACTAATTTCGATGTAGTAACCATGTACACGGTTATAGCCCACTTTTAGCGTGCTGATGCCTGTGCGTTCCTTTTCTCTACTTTCCAGGTCAATCAAAAACTGCCCTGCATTGCTACTAAGGCTACGCAGCTCATCGAGCTCGTTGTCGTAACCTTCAGCTATCACCCCGCCGTCGCGAATGATGACAGGTGGGCTTTCTATAATGGCTCGGCTAAGCAATTCGACAAGTTCTGGGAAAGTACTGATGGCGTCAGCCAGTTCTTTTAGGCGAGCAGAGCTATGCTCAGCCAGTAGGCTTTGTAATTGTGGGTATACTGCCAATGAAAGGCACAGGCGTGATAAGTCTCTGGGACGAGCAGAGCGTAATGCTATCCGGCCAAGAATACGCTCTAGGTCGCCGATTACTTTTAAAGGTTCTTTGATGGATTCAAAACGGTAGTTTTCTAGCAGGCTACCGATTGCGGTTTGGCGTTGCTCAAGTATGGATTTTTGTCGTAAGGGGCGGTTCAACCAACGACAAAGCAAGCGGCTACCCATGCAAGTGGCAGCAGTATTCAGTAGAGCAAATAAGGTATTACTTTCACCTCCGGTAAGATTAGTATCAATTTCGAGGTTGCGGCGGGTAGCAGCATCCATAGAAACGGAATCATCCCGGTCTTCTGTCTGTATGCGGTTGATATGAGGTAGAGCCGTTCGTTGAGTTTCTTGTGCGTAAGCCAATACGCAGCCAGCGGCACCTAGCGCAATGGTTAAGTCTTCGCAGCCAAAGGCCTGTAAACTTTTCGTTGCAAACTGCTCGCATAAGAGGCGCTGAGCGGTATCCAACTCAAACTCCCAAGGTGCTCGATAGCGGACGCTGTTGTAGTCATTGGTGAAGGTGTTATTTTCTAATACTTGGCTAAGCAGTAATTCTGCAGGGTTCAACCGCTGTAATTCGGCGATTAAAGCCTCTTCTCCAGTGACTTCTAATACATAAAAACGACCGCTGCCAACATCGAGGCTGGCAATACCATAGATATTGCTCTCAAGATAACTGTTAACAGCGACTAATAAATTATCCCGCCCTGCTTGGAGTAGTGCTTCGTCAGTGACAGTTCCAGGAGTGACGACACGCATGACTTTACGTTCTACAGGCCCTTTAGTCGCAGCGGGGTCACCTATTTGTTCACAGATGGCGACCGATTGTCCCATTTGCACCAGTTTTGCTAGATAACCTTCTGCTGCATGGTATGGTACTCCCGCCATCGGAATAGGTTCTCCTCCAGATTTACCGCGCGCAGTAAGCGTGATATCCAGTAATTCTGAGACTTTTTTAGCATCCCCAAAAAATAGCTCGTAGAAATCGCCCATGCGATAAAACACCAGCTCATGGGGGTGTTCAGCCTTAATGCGTAAGTATTGCTGCATCATTGGAGTATGGTCGGCGGTGGGCGCAGGAGCAGTTGTCATAGTAGAGAGAACTTATCGTGATTTGTGAAATAAAGCCGGCTATTCTACGTGGTGTGGTTGCTTCTGGGCAATGACTAGCTGCTAAGAAGAATTCTAAAGGGTGGTTATAATGCATCCGTTAGACTTTCGTTAATTCGATGGTAATCTACCGCTTGGTTTAATCTACAACATAAACATCAGGATGTTCTCATCATATTGTCTTTTTTCAAGAATACCCTAAACCAAATTTCAGCGTGGTTTATCACTAAGCCTACAATCGACAGGTTCAGCTGGCAGTCTGAGTGGTCTGATTTTTTACTGAAACATGTCGTTTTTTACCGAGTGCTATCTGATGTTGATAAAAAAACATTCGAACAGCGCTGCCTATTATTTATGAATACTACTCGTATTGAAGCAGGAGCTTTTGAGGTCAGTGATGCTGATCGCTTATTAGTGGGATCGAGTGCCATTATTCCAGTTTGGGGGTTTTCTGACTGGCATTACTTTAATTTAGAGGCAGTTTTTCTGTTACCAGCACCATTTAATGACAAGTTCGAATGTGGTCAGGAAGATTCATTGATTTCAGGAATGGTTGGCACTGGCCCAATGGCTGGCAAGATGGCATTAAGCCGACCCGATTTACATTATGGTTTCGAAAATAGTCGTGATAAGCGCAATGTAGGCATCCATGAATTTGTGCATATGGTTGATATGGCCGATGGGCGCTGCGATGGCTTACCGGAACATTTACACAAGTTTGAGCCTGCTGAGCAGTGGTTTAGTTTTGTAGAACACAAAATTAACGAAATTGATGACGGCAAAAGCAATATTGATGATTATGGTGCCACAAACCGGCAGGAGTTTTTTGCGGTTGCCTCAGAGTATTTTTTTGAACGACCCCAAATGTTGCAGAAAAAACACCCCAAATTATTTGCTGCGTTGACAAAATTCTATCAACAAAATGTGTTAGAAATTACTAAAGATGTCAAAATCAGAAGCAAAGCCCCTTGTCCTTGTGGCAGTGGCAAGCGATATAAGCGCTGTTGTATGCCTTCTTCTTAGAGTAATAGAGGCCCTAGGTCTTGGCTTTGTATTGATATAAAAAAGTTAGACATAATCAGTCAGGCTGATAACATTTAACCATTTTATTTAAGGAGAAACCTATGGCTACAGTGACAAGACGAGGTGAAACTGTTCAAACGATTGGTGACTTACCAGCCGTCGGTAATATTGCCCCTCAGTTTACTTTAACAACATCTGATCTTTCTGACCTAAGTCTTGAAAGTCTTCAAGGAAAAACCGTTGTATTAAATATCTTTCCTTCAATTGATACTCCCACATGTGCGACTTCCGTTCGTGAATTTAACGTGCAGGCTGCTGCTATGGAAAATGTGGTTGTTGTCTGTGTTTCAGCTGATTTACCATTTGCTTTAGGACGTTTTTGTGGCGCAGAGGGTATTGAGAATGTTTTGGTTGGCTCCAACTTTCGTTCAAGCTTTGGTAATGATTACGGTGTAACTTTTACCACAGGCCCGTTAACCGGCCTGCTATCTCGTGCAGTGGTTGTTATTGATGCAGATGGTATGGTGACTTATACCGAGCAAGTGACGGAGATATCTACACAGCCAGATTATGCTGCTGCTTTAGCAGTTATTTAGAGAAATATTGTTAAAGCTTAAATTTTGTTCATGTTTATATTAAAGTAAAATATTTTTGAAATGGCATCTTAATCGGATGCTATTTGTTACAGATTTTAAAGGAAGGTTTATGAACCCACATCATTACTTAGCTATTTTAATAAGATTGTTTGCAATTGGATTATTCATATTTTCAATTAGTCAGTCTAGCTATTTTTTTTATTCTATAGTTTTTGGAGTAGGTCAGGGTTTTGAAATCTCTGCGCTCCAAATCTTTATGAGTTTTTTTCTGCCATTTGTTATAAGTGTAGTCTTATGGTTTTTTCCGGTTATAGTAGCAAAGTCAATTTTAAAGCCTGAGATTGACCAAGCCATTAAACCCATAAATAAAGATGGGATATCATTTTTGATAATCGCAACGCTTGGTTTATATGTAACTTTTTACGCTCTAGTTGATACGGTATACTACTTTTCTTTATGGCAGATTTCAGAGCTTTCAGATGGCTATGGAACTATTCGGAATTTTTTTCCTCCAGATGTAAAAGCAAATATATGGGCCACTTTGATTGAGCTGGTTTTAGGAGTCTTGCTTATATTGAAAAGTAAAACGATTGTTAAAAAAGTACTTGAAATAGCAAAATGAATTTTTGCTTAAAAAGAAAAATTATACGTATTTTCTCCTCTTTTTTCAGAAAGGTATCAAGCAGTAATGAAGTTTAACCATCTAGGAATACCTACCAACAATACATTTGACGGTGAAATTGATCTTCCTCATTTAAAAATGACGGTTTCAGATCATGAAAATAATCCCTATGGCATTCAATGGCAGCGATATTGGGATGATGCACCTTATCCTGAGCTTGTTAAAACAGTTCCGCATGTTGCCTTTGTAGTCGATGATTTACAGAAAGAGATTCAAGGTAAAAATATTATTATTCAACCGAATTCACCGAGTGAAGGTTTGATGGTTGCTTTTATCGAAGTGAATGGAGCTCCAATCGAATTGATGGAATATAGTAATAAAGAAATATCATAAATACAGTGGACTACTTATTTGAAGTGAACCTGCATATTGCATTACTAGTATTAAAGTTAAGGGGGAATCAGTGAAAATTTACGGAGACATTCAGTCTGGGAATTGTTACAAAATTAAGTTATTAGCTTCAATGCTCGATATTGAGCATGAATGGATTGAAGTAAATATTCTGGCTAAAGAAACTCAAACGGATACATTTTTGCAAAAGAACCCAAATGGAAAAATACCATTACTTGAGCTAGATGATGGTCGCTGTCTTTCTGAATCAAATGCGATACTACA
This sequence comes from uncultured Pseudomonadales bacterium, assembly GCA_947487765.1. GTDB lineage: Bacteria > Pseudomonadota > Gammaproteobacteria > Pseudomonadales > Cellvibrionaceae > CANLBN01. The sequence continues at coordinate 102,052 of CANKXO010000008.1, forward strand.
CTATCTTGCACAAGGTACAGAATTTTTACCTATTGATGCTTTTGAGCGTGGTAAAGTGCTGCAATGGCAATTTTTTGAGCAGTACAGTCATGAACCTTATATTGCTGTTGCACGATTTATTGCCAAATACCTTGGATTGCCTGAAGATAAAGAAGAAGAGTATCGATCTAAGCAAGCGGGCGGGCACAAAGCGCTCAGTGTTATGGAAGCACAATTAATGAAAACGGATTATCTTATCGGTGATCAGCTATCAATTGCTGATATTTCACTTTATGGTTATACGCATGTTGCAGATGAAGGTGGTTTCGATTTATCTAAATATCCAGCAATCCTAAAATGGATAAAGCGTATACAAGGGCATAAACATTATATTGGTATGGTATAGCTGCTATTCAATAAACCTGAATTCCTTTCTCGTTAACGTTACGACTATAAAATTTACAGGGCTTATTACTTTTAAAGGTACAGTTTTAGTCCAATACCTGGAAAGATATTATGATCAAGGCCAGTCAATTAGGTTTTAATCCGAACTATGGTGAAGATGCACCAACATTCGAGCAGGTTCAAGAATTAACCGGTGATGCGATCCTCGAATTTGGAGCCCCTTGGTGCGGGCATTGTCAGGCAGCACGACCAGCAGTCCAAGAGGTTCTGGAAGCAAACGATGAACTACTACATGTCAAGGTATATGACGGCAAAGGTAAAGTGTTGGGGCGTAAATACCAAGTTAAGTTATGGCCTACATTGATACTCTTGCGTAATGGTCAGGAAGCTGATCGTTTAGTCAGGCCTGTTAGTGTTGATCAAGTGAAAAAATTGGTCGCAAATTTATAGCGAATAAGAGTATTAAGAGTATATAGTCACACTGCACTTTGCTTATGCTATAGTCCGCCCCTCACGTTATAGGTGTCTGCATTGCAGATGAAACGGGAAAATAGTGTAACTCTATTACTGCCCCCGCAACAGTGATTACTTATTGATTAAGTACAGTCTGGAGACCGGCCTATAGTTGTCATTCATTTCCAATTATACGGTGGGTGTAATTTTCAGGAGATAATATTATGCATATTGAAGTAGGCGTTGTTGAAGGCGCTAAAATGGTACTTAGTTACGGGACAGCAATCGCATCCTTTACTTATTTAACTTCTAAGGTGGTCGAATCAGCAAAGGAAAATGGCTGGTTGTCATTAATGTTAAGAAGTATTTTGGCCAGTTTAGCGGTGCTTATGTTTTTTGAGGTATTCCCTCATAAGCCCGTTGGTGTATCTGAGGTACATTTAATACTGGGGTCAACATTATTTTTATTGTTTGGGTTGGTACCGACAGGTATTGGCCTGACAGCTGGCTTATTGATACAAGGTTTATTCTTTGCCCCATTTGATTTGCCAAACTACACAGTAAATGTAACAACATTACTGGTGCCATTGTTTACTATGGCAATACTTGCCAGAAAAATTATCCCTAGCCACGTTGCTTACAAAGACCTTAGCTACTCGCAGGTATTAAAATTATCCCTTGCTTATCAAGGGGGTATCGTTACTTGGGTTGTTTTCTGGGCAATTTATGGCCAAGGTTTTACTAGTGAAAACCTCATAGCGGTGAGCTCGTTTGGTGTTGCTTATATGACAGTTGTTTTACTAGAGCCAGTGATTGACCTAGCAGTATTAGCCGGTGCAAAAGCATTACATAGCTTGAAAAATACAGGTCTATTTACATCGCGTTTATATCATTCCTCTGAAGCGTAATACTTCTTACTATAGTTTTGTGTGCCGAGCCAGTATCGGCGCATAAAACTCATAAATACCCTTATAACAATAGCCAGGTTAAATAACAGCATTAGTTTAAAGCTGTATTTTCCTTCTATTCTATCTTTTATATATTCATTTCTATTTGATCTCTTTCTCAAGCCTTTCAACGCCTCTCTCTGCTTATTACTGATCATAAAGGTTCTTTATTCATTATAGGCGCCAACAATTTTAAACCTCCAAAATGCTGGCCAATTGCCCATCCAATAAATTAATTACTCTTATTTTATTCAATTTCTAATGTTTGGCCTTCTAATTAAAGTGTCAGGTAAAAACAGAGTTATTAAAGCGTTTACAAGGCAACTTATAACTAACTAAATATTTTAGAGGATAGGAAAATGAAAAAATTAGCATCAGTAGTAATCATCGCAACGGTAGCAACTATGGGTATGTCAGCTGTATACGCAGAAGGTAAAGTATCAGGACATATAGATACCAATGTAAGAACTCAGGATATTAATCAATCAAATACTCAAGGTAAGAAAAACAAAAATAAAATTAATGTGGGCAACATTTCAGGTAAAGCGAAAGTGTCTGGTCATATGAGAACGAATGTTACTACTGGCAGCATTAATCAAAGAAATTCTGGTGGTAAGAAAAACACTAATGCACTTAATGTCGGTAACGTCGGTGGCGGTAGTAATGGGTTTCTTGGCATTGGTGCAAAAGATGGGGGTAATGTTTCAGGCCATATGCATACTACGGTTAGAACGGGCGATATTTCACAGACTAATCGTGGCGGTAAGAAAAACAGCAACGAAGTTAACATCGGTAATGTTAAATAACAACAATGCCAACGAGATAGCCGCCAGACTAGGTGGCTATCTTTTTTATCAATGTATCCAGTTACATTACTAAATAGACACGGATTATCGAATTTTAAGTGTTTTCTAAAAGAGATTATTTAAAACTCAATAAATCAAATACAGAGTAATTCACATGAAAACGTTAATAGTTCTGATTTTTTTATCGATAGCATGCCAACCACTTTATGCCGCAGAAGAAGATATCTGGGGTAACGAAGCAGGTTTTATGAAAGATGAATCTCAAGCAACCATATTGCGGCATATGGCAAGGCAGCGTGCATTACAAGCGAATATGACGGCTGAGCAGCGAGCACAAATGCGTAAGAATCAACAAGCCGGGTGTGGTGCTGTGAATATCGGAAATGTCACTGATACAAAAGGCGATGCAGAGGCTGTTGTGATTATTAAAGGTGATGTGATTAATGCCAATAATAATTGTAAATAATCAGTATGTAGCGTGCGATAAGTGAAGGAAATAACGATGAATTTATCAAAGATAGTAATTTTAGTGATAGCCCTATTGATGGTTGCGTGCGCGAATCAAAAAGCAGTGCGTAAAGAGATTGCTAAAATGGAAAAAGGGCCTTCTGAAGCGCCGAGAAGAATTATTACTAATTTTTCAGACGGCTTGCGCTGTATGGATTCGATGCTAATCGAATACGGTATTCGTGATGTATCTATGTTGGTGGAAGATCTTTCGGATAAAACTTCAGTCGTTAAGGCCGGCACTAAGGATATGCTGATCACCGCTGTATCGGCAATGACACGTCGCAGCCGTGCTGTTAAGTTAATTCCATTTGGTAATGATTCGGGTAATTTAATCGCCTTTCTCGGTAATGCGGGCTCGGAAAGTGTCTACAATATTATTCCTCAATATGATATTCGAGGGTCTATTTCACAATTAGATAAAAGCGTTGTCAGCAAGCAGTCGGGAGCTTCGTTAGCAGGCGATAAATGGAGTTTAGGTGGATCTAAGAGTATTGCTGGATCAATCCTTGGTCTCGATTTGAGCGTGTTAACTACCGATGATTTATCAGTTATTCCCGGTGTAACCTCAAGTAATTCTGTCGTTCTTTTTAAGAGTGGTTCCGGAGCAGATGCGGATGCAACGATTAAAAAAACAGGTATTAGTTTTGATTTTTCCGTCAAAAAAAGTGAAGCAACAATTCAGGCTCTGCGTAACTTAGTCGAACTTGCCAGTATAGAGTTGATTGGAAAGCTGGTAAAAATCCCTTACTGGCGTTGTTTGGGTATTCCTGAAACAACAGCGGATATTCAGCAGGAAATGGGCGACTGGTTTTATGCGATGAATGCTCATGGTGAATTGATCCCTTATATTCGATCATTGCTGATTGCACGCAATTATTATCCTTCAGTCGTAACAGATGAATCCATCGCATTAAGAACTGCGCTGGACTCCTTTAAAAAATCAGCGGGTCTACCTCTGAGTCAACAAATAGATTTTACGCTTTTTTCGGCGTTACTAAATAGGCAGCAAACCGATACCAAGGCAACAGTGCCTACATTGATGAATACAGCTACTTCGACGGTCGTCTCTAAAACACCGGTACTCAATACATCAACAGTGGCTGTGCCGCAGGCTAAACCAATTACGTTAAATATCAATACACTTGATGGGAGGCGCTTTTTTAAGCCTGGCGAACCTATCTCATTGACTGCTCGATCCAGCGAATCGGCCTATATTTATTGTTATTTAACTGATGCAGATCAGCAAATACAGCGTTTCTTTCCTAATAGGTTCCAGAAAGATAACTTTATACAGGCTGGAGCAGAAGTCGCGCTACCTGGAAAGATGCCGTTTGATATCGTCGCAAACGAAAAGGGTCAAACCGAATTCGTTAATTGCTTTGCCACACGTAAAGATTCATACAATGGGTTGCCAGAGTCGCTAAAAGTCTATGATTTCGAATCCATGGATAACACTTCCATCAATGCTATTCGTAGTGCTTATCAAATGTCTGCGCAAGGTAATATTGGTGAAGCTAGGTTCGTTATCGGGTCTAAATAGAGGATTAAGATATGCTTTTTTTACAGCAGCTAACAAATAAACATACAGTGTTAATGCTCTTTTTGGGCTTGGTTTCGTCATCCAGTTATGGGCAAAACTATTTTGGCACTAATGATAATAATGTGATTGGAGATGTAGACAATAAAAAGGTTGCTGCATTGCAAGGTAAGTATCATTTGAAGTGTTGGCAGCAAGGAGAATTATTATTTGAAGAAACAGGGCTGGATCTTAATGTAAACCGAATAGGTACGGATTTAAATTCGGTCTCTTTTGTTAAGGGTAAGGATGATAAAACAGGCATTTATTTATTAACGTTAGGGTCTTCAACCTGTTTATATAAAAAAATGTAGGTGACAAATTAAATGATTTCTGAGGGTAAGGTGATGAAAGTGCAATACTTGAATATATTTCTAAAACTGGCATTTATTATAGTGCTTATTTTTATGGCTTCGTATGTGTTTCCTGAATCAGTACACTTAGGTAAATCTGAGGTGAGTAAGGAAGAAGTCATTCAGCTATTGGCGCCACGAGATGAATTTGCGGCAGTTAAAACCCGAGGTATACGGCTTCATGGGCAAGAGGATCGCTCGATTGAAATGCCTACAGAGCGTGCATTATCGATGGAAATATATTTTGAGTTTAATTCTGCGAATTTAACTCAAAAAGCAAAGAGCCAGTTAGTGCCTGTAGGCGAGGCTTTACGCTCTAATGAATTGTCGGGTTTGCAATTTACACTCGAAGGGCATACTGATGCTGTTGGCAATAGTATCTATAATATGGAGTTGTCAAAACGGCGAGCATTATCGGTTAAACAATTTTTTGTTACTCAGTTTCAGGTGTCTGACAATCGAATACAGGCTTTGGGTAAAGGGGAAACTGAATTGCTGAATGCAATAGATCCAGGAAATGGGGTAAATCGTCGTGTCAAGATTATTGCGCAGTAAGTTTTATTGTCCGTATTGTATTTTTTTGGGATTGCTGATGGCTTTAACAGCAAATAATTCAATAGCAGAGGCGTCGTATCAAAATATTGATGAAAATGGCAATGTCACTCAAGTGAACATTAATATCGATAGTCAAAAAAATAGCTATTCGATAAACAATTTGCCAGATGAACCAGTTAAGTTATATAAGATAAGTGTCGGTACTTTTGAAAAACTGACTCTCGATGTCTCCGCTACAGTCATTTACAAAAAAAGGTTCACCGTCTGTCAAAATAACATCTCAGCCTCATGTCTTCAAAAATGTTAAAGTTAAAGAAGAAAATGGCGTATTGAGTATTATTTCCGAGAGCTATTCAACCAATAAGCCAGTTATTATTGAGCTTAGTAGTTTTAAATTACATCAAGCCGGTGTTTCCGGTACTGCTGAATTGAGGTTGAATCATATTGATTCTCCTTCTTTTAATCTTGATGTGAAAGATTCATCTAGCGTATCAGCTCAAGGAAAAGTGAATAATTGCTACATAACTTCACAAGGCTCGACGGATATCGATTTATCGAATTTACATTGCAAGGCACTGAATATAGAAACCGAAGGTAGTGCTGATGTACAGGTTTATGTCACTAAGAATATTAGAGGTCGCTTAGAAGGTGCGATGGATTTGCATATTGCTGGTGATCCAGTAGAGCGAATGATAGAAACAATAGGGGCTGTTGATGTGATGTATAAATAACAGGCTACGGTATCACTACTTTTAGGTATATAAGCTGAAGACTATTTGTGTCACTGTTTATCATGAATTGACCTGATATTTGTATGAAAATTTATTATTTAGATTGGAATAATTTTTCATATTTTTCAGGTTTTTTTATGTATTGCATTTAACTGAAATAGGGAGATATTTAATGAAGAATGTACATGTAGGTAATTTAGGTTTTATATATTTATTTATAGCTTTTTTTCTCTTTCCTAGCATCGTTACCGCTCAAACTTATACTGAAGACGAAGCCTATGAAAAAATGACAGGAGATTTTAATGGAGATGGAATTACGGATTTGATATGGATGCACTCTGGTGGAGAAGGTTTGTATGCCTATACGGCATTAGGACGTGGTGATGGCAGTTTTGATCCTGCTTCAGGGGGGCAATTGAGTAATTCGCCGGTATTAAGATCTTCTAGATACGGCATGTTCAAAAAATTACTAGGAGATTTTAATGGTGATGGTTATACAGATTTATCCTGGGTTCATTCTAGTGGGCAAGGGCTATATGTTTACACATCCACAGCGCGTGGTGACGGGAGCTTTAATTCTGCAGTAGGTAGCGCGTTAAGTTATTTAAATTTTGGTAGTAATGGTACTGTCTATACACCCACAGGTTATGAAGTTTACGATAAGGTAACAGGTGATTTCAATGGCGATGGAATGACAGATTTAGCGTGGATGTATTTTGCTCAAGATGGTGCACGTGCGTATACGGCACTCGCACGTGGTGATGGAGGTTTTCACCCAGCATCAGGGAGGCAATTAAGTACAATTGATTATTTCCCTCACGGCTATCTTGGAAGTTATGCTGGTGATTTAAATGAAGATAGTATTACTGACTTAGTTTGGCTAGCGTATGGAGGTTATGACAGTATGGTCGCATTTTCTGCTATAGCTAAAGGAAACGCTGATGGAGAGTTTCACTCAGTGGCAAGAATAGAAGAACCTTATTTTCTTGCGGCAGGATATACACAATACCCAACCTCTTATTATAAACCGATGATAGCGGATTTTAATGGTGATAATATTCTTGATTTCGCTTGGTCCCATTCGGGTAGTGAAGGAATTTTTACCACAGCTTCATTGGGGCATGGTGATGGAAGATACGTAACGCTAGCAACAGCTGGACAGCAATTGAGTAACTTAAACTTCGGCCAGGATAATGCTTATGCTGATATATGTGGGGATTTTAATGGTGATGGTATTATTGATCTAGCATGGGTGTACTCTGGCCAATCAGGATTATATGCCTATACCGCATTAGGCCATGGTGATGGCACGTTCATTCAAGCTGTGGGCGGTTCTCTTTTATATGGGAATTTTGGTGACTATAAAGATTATACTAAATTGGCAAAGGATTTAAATGGTGATGGTATTGCGGATTTGGTATGGATGCATGCTGGAGACAATGGATTGTATGCTTATACTTCTCTGGGGTTAGGCAATGGTAATTTTAGTAGTGCATCAGGTGGTCAATTACTTGATTCTATTGTTATTGCTGAGCAGTAGAGCCTAGTAGTTAATGTTAACGGGTTTATTTTAAAAGTGTATAGGCCCGTTAATCATTAAAGAATATTTTTACTATATTTTATATTTTTTAAAGGTAACTACTTCTAGGGATCACTAATCTTGGGGATATTAACGACAAACCCTTTTATGAGACTATAACTTTAACGATCAAAATGAAGTGCAGAGGTATTTGATCATTAGATAATATGTTCTCTAGGGTATTACTATGGATAGTGAGTTAAACCATAAGCCAGTATGGAAAGACTTGGTGTTTGATAAGCAGTTTTTATCGAAAGTCGACCAATTAACCTTAAAGCGATTTGGCAATGTCGCTATTGCTGAAGAGTGTTCAACCTATGTCATCGAAACATTATCGAAAGATAATTGGGAACGATGTGAAAAATACCAAGGCCTTTCTAAGCCAACAACCTTTCTTTACAGTATTTTAGTCAATATTATTGAAGAATTTTCACGCAAAAAATATGGTCGACCTCGCCCTCCTGTGTGGTTAAAGAATCAAGGTGATCTATGGGTGTCTTTATGGCGATCACTTTGCTTGGAAAGGCAGTTAATTCCTTCTATCATTGATCGTTACTCAGCTAAAGGCATTGATAAAGAATTGATAACTCAGGCAATTACGGTGATTAAAGCTAAAATCCCTAATTGCGGTCACGATACCGTTAACCCTTTCTCTTCTGAATGTACGGAAGATTTCGAGTCAATTGCAGGGACAGATGATTTGTCGCCTTCCAGTGAATGTTTTTTATTCGAACAACACGCTGGCACATTATTCCATTCTATGTTGCAGTCGATATTAGCTGATGAAGCTGATATTCAACATTTGTCAGATGTTGCTCAAAAGCCACATAAATTATCTGAAGACCAAAAAGCTAAATTGATAGCAGTTCGTGAATCACTTAAATTAACGGATCAAGAAAAAATATTAATTCGTATGGTGTATGTTGATGGTATTTCTAAAAGCAAAGCTGCTCGAGTATTGAATATACCCTCTCATCAGGGGGGGAAAATTGTCAATTCGATACTCAGCCGTATTCGAGAGGTGTTTGAGCACTCAAATTTGGACATCGATTCTTTATACCATTCTTTAGTTTAGTTTTTTAAAAATTGTCCATCTAATATTAATAGTATCTTTCTAAGTAATTGATAATGATGATTTTTATGCCAATTCCTTTAATTTACTGATAATTGTGGAAATAAACAGGCTATTGAAAATACAAAGTATTGATGATTTTATCGTTATCAGTTATTTTCTAGAGATACAAAGGTGCGGGTACCTAATAAAGCGCTTATGTAAGACATGATTCATGTAATCCTGGCTTATATAAAACGATAGGTGCTTTATTCTAATCCTCATTTACAGAACTGTAGTATGCGAGATAAAAATACAGAGGCAATGGTGAGCGTTGTTCTTGAGTTGACAAAAGATTCCGATAATATTGTTGGAGCGCCAGTAACTGAAGAAGAGCTAGCCGCTTATATCGAGGACGGCTTGGATCCAGTTAGGCGGGCACAAGTCTCTTCCTATATTGCTAATGATCAAAGTGTTTATAGTCGGTGGATTAGGCTAGTAGAAGATGCAGAAGATTTTATATCTAATACTGATCATTCAGTAGTACCTCAGCCTACTTCAACTATTTTTTCTACATTTACTGAAGCATTTAATCGTTTCAGTACACGTTGGCTACTTATTCCTAGCGGTGCCGTTGGTGCTGTTGCAGTAGCCGTCATGGCTTTCTATCTTTTTCAGCCCGCTAATCAACTTGATGAGCTATATTCTGATTTTGGGCCATCCTCCATTAATTCATCACTAGCACTTCCAACTCGTTCATTTAATCCTCTTGAAGAAGCATTACCTCCGACAAGCGAAGGAATTGTTTTGGATGAAGGTGTTAATCAAGGTCTTATTAGCCTTGATGTTTATGAAAAAAACTATGTCAATAGCCATAAGAATGAGTTGGTAGAGGCGAAGAGAGATTTAGGAAACGAAAACTGGAAAGTTTACTTAAATTTAGGGCGTTGGGCGGTTTTAAGTCATTATCACTGCTTGCAAAAGACACCAACTTATATGGATAGAGCGACTCCTGCTTTAATGGATTCCATTAACCAATTGTCAAACATAGATACAGATTATGCCCGTGATTTGGAAAAAGAGTTACGTAGTAATATGACTAAAGAAAATCCTTTATCTACCAGTGTGTGCAGTAATGCATTTATGCTTTTAGAAAAGGCAGCAGATGAATCGGTTAAATACTAACGAGAAAAATCATCGCATTTACCATGCTCCCCACCTTACTATTTTAATAATAAATAAAATTATTCCAATTTAATAATATTTCCGTTCAATAACTCGATGCTGTCCCTCTAACTTAGATAGTGAATTCATTCTATCTAAAAATATCAGCGCACTAACAGATGCTGTGAAAGGGAGAGATAAACGTGGGTAATGTGGAAAAAATCAGATGTTGCCACTTTGGGGTTACTTTAAAGCTTTTTACTTTCTGTCTATTAAGCTTTTCTGGTTTACAGGTGAATTCTGAAGAAGTCACAACAGCTGATTCTAATAATACAGATACTGAACAGTTGGGCAACGCTAAAAATCCTAGTAAAGCGTACAAAAGAGCCTTTGCTAAATTAATGACAGACCCCTCTAACCCTGAAAACTCATTCCAGTTTGCCAGAGAGGCAATTAAGTCTGGAGATTTACAAGGTGGGATTACTTCTTTTGAAAGAATATTAAAAATCAACCCTAATCTAGACAATATTAAATTAGAGTTAGGAGTTTTATATCTACGTGTAGGCGCTAATGAACTAGCAAATCGATATTTGGGTGAAGCCGTTCGTTCCCCAGAAATTCCTATTCCAGTCAAGAATCGTGCTAAATCTATTTTAAAACAAGCACAAAAAGCAGCTTCGCCTCACAGCTTTTCTTTTCGTGTCGGTCTGGGTGCCCAGTACGATGACAACGCTACCTCTTCACCAACTTCCCCTGAAGTACTTGTGGCAGGCCAGCCAGCGCTGCTTGATGAGGCTAGCCTGGGAGAAAGTGATTCAGCGGCTGTATTTAGTGCTTCAGGACAATATGTTTATAACTTGAATAGTCAAATAGGTAATCAGCTGGAAGCGGGTTTTTCTTACTCTAATCGAACCTATGATGAGTCGACAGAAATAGACTCTGACTATATCGCCTTTCAGGTTGGTCCGCGTTTTTATTTTGGTGAACTACTTAATCCAAGCTGGTCATTAAAACCCTTTGTAAGAGCATCTCGACTTGATCTCGAAGACACGAAATATCAGGAAACGATGGATTACGGTATCGATCTGTCAAAAATATTTAGTGTGACTCAAATGGCGAGTTTGCGACTTATGTACAGTGATAACGAATTCACTGATAGTGATAGACGAACAACGGCCTCTGAGCGCGATGGTGAGGATATTGATATAGATTTGCGCTTTTCAAAAAACTTTCGTTCTGATCTACAAGGTTTTTTTGGGGTAGGTGGTAACGAACGGAATGCTGAAGTAGATTATCAAGAACGCAGCATTTTGCGTGTGAGTACAGGTTTTTCAAAAAGCTATAGAGCACCATTCGGTATTAATCAGCGGTGGAATAGTGCCATATCTCTTTCATTTTCTGACATCGATTACGATGCTCCTGATCCTGCGATTGACCCTGATGAAAAGAGAGAAGAGGAACGTAGTCAGTTTAGTTGGAATAACACCTTAGTCTTCAATAGAAATTTCTATACGACAGTCAGTGTTTATTACACTGATAATCAAGCGTCTTTACCTAACTATGAATACGACAATACCGGCATTAACTTAACCCTTTGGGCAACTTTCTAACAGGCCTAGCGGAGATCCAATATGGCTAATTCATTCATGAAATCTGTAACGAAAACAACAATTATTTATGGCTTGTTATTATCGAGTGCTGAAGTGATGGCAGTGACGGCTTCGCAATTAGCCTTTACCTCTGGTGATAAAACGCCAAATGTTAAGGCTCAATTATTAAACCTCGGGCAAACCAGCCGTTTCAAAACTACGCCCAGCAGTGTTAAAGAGCTTATGTTAATAGATGGTAGTGTACTGACTATTGGTTTAGATTCTGAAATCCTTATTGATTTGAAAAATAAGAAAACTCATGTTGAATTAATACAAGGTAGTTTGCGGATTACAGCTGGCTCTTTTCAACCTGCTTTGGTGACAACATCTACTTGTGGGAATGTGATTACATCAGAAGTGATTAATTCATCGGGATTTTTTGAATCAAGTATTGACACTGGATTTAAGGCAGCGATGATTTACGGACAACAAATTAACATTAAAAATAACCTTAAATCCATTGAAATCGTGAAACCAGGATATGCCGTAGAAATGCCTGCAACGTCAAATGATTGTCGACTAGGCCGACCTAACCGTTTGGCAGCTAATGAGCTTTCAAGATTACTAACTCAAACTGAAACTAATATTTTAGCGCTAGGTAGCTTGCCAGTTCCATCAGCAGGAGGCCCGGTCAGTAAAGCAGCGGATAAAGACGCTGAAACAGTAACAACAGCGTTAGCTGACGATGATAGTTCGAGTTCGGAGGCAACAAATAATAACTCTACTACTGGTGAAGGAACGACTGATACTGGAGGTGCGGATACGGGTGGAGATACAGATGGAGGAATTGATATGGGTGGAACAGACCCAATGCCTGACCCCATACCAGACCCAGTACCACCATTAGCTATTCCTGATCGCACAGATGATATTCAAGTTGCGGATGCAACGTCAGATGGTTTTGGCCCAGGAACAACGGTTGATGCGCCAGATTTGGCTGATTCTCAAGCCAGTCAATCCAATGGTGATTGGGCTCTTGCTGTTCAATCAGCAACCAGTGTGTCATCAAGTTTTATTCAAGATGAATCACAAACTGTTGTGAGGGCAAAAGGAAGGACGGTCAATAGAGTTTATAGCTTAACTGGGAGCACACAGGTTTTATCGGGTGATCCAAATGTTGACCCTTACGCCCTTGTGGATAGGGTTCGTGGATTTAGTACTCCATTGCCTCCCGACGATATTACGAGTGATTTGTCTTATCTATTTTCTAATGATGGAACGCCAGCTTCTTTTTTTCTAGATGGCACTAATCAACTTTATGGGCAGTTAAGTGATATTGGTAGTCCAGTACTTTTTCGAAATATCAGGTTGCCAGAAACTGCTGGTGTGAGTCAGATCTATAGTAATACATTGGATACATTAACTGCCAATGAGTTCGTTGGCCAAGGTGGTCCATTTGAAGGCTCTACTCGTTATGGGCTGTTGACTGCTGGATTCCATTATGATGCTGGTGTAATACGTGCCGAGGATAACTTCGTATTTCTACAAGCTGTGCCTGGCGATATGATGACTGCTGGAAATTTTTTCTTTGCTGCTGGTGACGTCGATAGCCGATTGAATAACGCTCTATTCACCGGTCCTAGTTTCTCTGTCGATCAGTTTCATATTAGCTCGGGCATTAGTTTCACTACAGATGATACTACTCAGGTTTACAGCGCAAGTGGTGTGATTGAAAACGGTATAAGAGCTTTTGGAAGGAGTGGAACATCGTTTGGATTAACTTTGAGCGATACAGGATTACTCAAAGTTAATCAGGCAACTGAAATAAGCGATGATCAAACGGCATTGTTGCATGTTGACTTTGCATTGTCTGGAGAAGGAGAGAATCAGCTATCCACAATTTCTGCATCTATAGGCCAATTATCCTATGATCAAACCATTTTTTCCGATGAAATTTGTAACACTAACAGTTGTACTACAGAGTCAATAGAAGTTTCAGCTGAGGGCCAAACTGTTGGTTCATCTCAAGGCAATATTAATTATGCTGATGGTGGTGCTCCTGTTCAGCGTGAAGATGTTGCGTTTAACAGCCCCTTTCGTTTAACTGCTGCTGGAGGTGGAAATCCTAATTTAAATCGCCAGGGTTATGCAGGTTATCTTGTGTTAGAAAATTACGACCCTACGCCACAAAATTCCGGTGATGCGGCGATATTGGGTGGTACTGAATCAACAATCGGTAACAGTCTTGGTAGTACGACGAGTGATGTTGATTACGCAAACTTACGTTTAGCCACTGCAAATGGCAATACAGGGAATGGTTCTGCAGGCGATAGTTATAGTGTCGGTACGCGTTCTAATATAACACTTAATGGCTGGGCAGCAGGTTTAGCTAACCGGGAACAGCAAGGCAGTACAGGTTTAACCGTAACCCAAATTGACAGCGACCTTGATCCGACTAATGTCAGCATCAGTACTGATGCTGCTACCAATCGTGTCGCTGCTACGATCAATTTATACAACCATACGCCGCTTCAGTTAGGCGGATTAACGGGAGATGATTCTAAGGGTGCCAGTGCCTTTGTTGACAATGATAATTATGCGGCAAGAACGTTGGATTCTGATACTGGCGCGCAAGTCGCTATGGTTTCCAGTGGCCTGATTGAAGCAGGTTTACCTGCGGGTGCTATTCCTGATTATGATTACATTCAGTGGGGATTCTTTTTTGGAGATACGGCAGTTAGCACTACATCGAGAGAGCATGTTCATTTGGGTTCTTGGGTGGCGGGTGATGTAACAGCATTAGCCGATTTACCCACTACCGGTTCAGCAACGTATAGTGGGCATACGATAGGTAACGTATTCAGTGGCGGAGAAAATTACACAGCCATTGGTACTTACAATAATAGTTGGGACTTTGGATCACGCCGTGGCACGGCAACCATGAGTTTTGATAATACATCCTATAGTGGTGACACGCAGATCCGTGATAATAGTATTGTTTTTGATGGTGTTGTTAATGGTGGTGGCCGTACGGGAGCACTTCATGGCAACTTTGTTCAAGGAGGAGGCGACCCTGTTGCTGGTGTAACCGGTCGCTTCTCTATTCAGAATACGGCAGGTAATGCTGACTATAGAGCGTCAGGGACTTTTGCTGGCGAGAAAGATTAAGTGCTCTATAGACACAATGTTTTATTATCTTGTTGCTGGGCTTGTCATTGGGGGAGCGTTTGCCTTAACTACTGTAAAAAGGTCGTTCCCGCCTTTTTTTATTGCTGTTGCTTCTTATTGGCGAGTTATATTTCTGCAGTTAGCTCTTCGCCACTGGAATTAGCAAAACAATCTCGCCAGTTGGCTGCCTCTGGCCAACTAGAGCAAGCATTGAAAAAAAGTTTATCGGCACTGGAGGGATTATCGGAGGAAAAAGATAAAAATACACTTTATATTACTTATGTTCTCGACGATATAGCATCCTTATATTACAAGCTACGTCAAATCGATAAAGCCAAAGAATTCTCCGAGTATGCATTTCAAACTGCACGTGAGATTGACCCTGATAATAAGAGTAAACCTTTAGCAATTGCGCATGTTGCACGAAACCAAGGCACCATAGCCTATGCTGGGGGTGATTTGTCATTGGCTCGTCAGCGTTACAAGCAAAGCCATGATATCTACCAGTCAATCCCAAACGAATGGAAAAATGCCATCACGGTTGCTAATTCATTGTTTACCCTTTATTTGGATATGGATCGCCTGAATGATGCAACCGCCATGATTAAAGGAAATTTGCAGCGGTTGAAACAATACAATAATGCTCCGATGCTATTTGATCAATATATTAATCAGATTAAATTAGGTATTAAAACGAATAATTCACGCTTAATAAGCAATGCTCAAAAAAATGCGGAAGCATTGCTTGTTAATACTGATTCTGTTTCCAAGTTAGCTTTTAATGAATTGAGCGGCCGGGTACTAATTTATCAATCTCGTTTGCCTGAGGCTGAGAGGAAATTACAATCTGTAATTGATGATGCGTTACTGGCTGATGAATCAATAGTTAGAGATTCTATTCATATCGCTAACGCATACTATTACCTAGGATTTATTTATATAGTGCAGGGAAAGGTTGTTGAAGCTGAACCTGTTGTTTTAGAGTCGCTAACTCGATTCAGAAAAATTGTAGGTGAACAACACCCTGCTATTGGCCGGGTGTTGCATCAACTGGCGATTATTAATAAAAATATTGGCCGGTTGGAACAGTCCGATGAATATTATTTACGTGCTCTGACGGTTTTTAAAAAGGCTTTCGGCGATGAACACGAAGCCCTTGGTGCAACCCGTTTAGAATATAGTCTATTGTTAGCGCATCAAAAGAATTTTGATCAAGCAGAGCAACAGTCTAAAAGCGCTATCGCATTATTTTCCAACAAGGAAAGTAAGATTTTACAACAAGGGTATGCTCATTCGTCGCTTGGCTTTGTGCAATTCGAGAAAGGTGATTTTAAACAGTCAAGGTTGTCTTTTAGCCGGGCTATTAAGTTAATTGAAAAAGCTAGAGGGAAGCAATCGGTAGATTTGCCTCCTGGTTTAATTAAACTTTCTGAAATCGCTATCCATTTTAAACAGTATTCAAAAGCAAAGCGCTATATCAATCGTGCTCTTATTCTTCTTGAGTCAATGGGAGCAGAAGGCCCCTATGGCTTAATTAAAGCACTATCGGTTAAAGCCGATTTAATGAATAAAACAGGCGATTATAAAAAGGCTAAAGAATTAAGTGAACAGTATATTGCATTATTGCAACAGAGATTATCTATTCATCGAAATAGTATCGTTAATTTTGCATTGGATGAACAACGAGAAGTCAGAGAGCTATTCAAACAATACATCGATTTAAATTATCCGTACTATAAGAGTTCCATCAAACGCTATCAGAATGAGAGCTCAGCTGAAAAAATATCGGCAAATGCCTTGTTTGGTGATCTATTTAAGGTGGCTCAATACCCCCATATGACAAGTACGGCGTCAGCCATGAATCAAATGGCAACACGTATTTCAACAAAAGACAAACAATTAGCTTCTTTACTGAGAGAGAGGGAAGAGTTGGTTGCTCAGTGGATACAAGGAGAAGAACAGTCTGCTAGGCAATTACTTGGAATAGACTCATCATCAGTAAAAGCTTTTTCAATAAGCAAGCTATCTAATAAAATTTATGAGCTAGATAAGAAATTAAGCATTGAATTTCCTCCCTTTGCTGAGCTGACAAATCCTAAAACAGTAAGCTATAAAGATATTCAATCTGTACTCGAAAATGACGAAGCATTTTTACTGCAGGTGACAGAGGAAAGTGGCACGGCTTTGTTTTATGTCGATAAGTATAAAGTGGTGGTTAAACAGTCCCCTCTAACCAGTAGTGACCTGAGCCAGCGTGTTAACAAGATTCGACACTCTATAGACTTAACCCGACCAGATATTAAATCTTATGCAAGGATGCCTGCCTATGAGTTAGAAGATGCTTATTATTTGTATCAAAAAACATTTGCTCTTTTTGAATCAGAGCTAAAAAATAAAAAGCATGTTATTACTGTATTAGACGGAGCAATGCAAAACATTCCACCAGCTATATTAGTCATTGGCAAGCCTGAAATAAAAAGTGATCCAATAGATTATCGTAAGATAGATTTTATAGGACATAAATTGGCTTTTTCTATTTTTCCTGCTGCCAGCTCTTTAGTCTCTTTGAGAAGATTAGAAAAAAAGAGCCAAGCAACTAAGGCCTTTATTGGTATTGGTGATCCTGATTTACAGCAGAAATCGAGTGAGACAAGAAGCTTTACGTTGACTCTAGACACTATCGCAGAACAAATATTTAAATATAGTAACCCTAATGTATTGCGTGCTATTTTTACGCCGCTGCCAGAGACAAAAATTGAATTGCAGTTAATGTCAAAAACACTACATTCATCTAGTAATAAATTGATACTAGGAAAAGAGGCAACAGAAACAAAAGTCAAGTCGTTAGCTTTAGATGATTACGAAACAGTTAGCTTCGCTACTCATGGTCTATTAGCGGGCGAGTTCAAAGGGCTGATGGAACCCGCGTTAGTATTAACGCCACCTGAGCAATCTTCAGATGTTGACAATGGCCTATTAATGGCCAGCGAGATTGCTAACCTAGAGTTGGATGCAGAGTGGGTACTTTTATCTGCTTGTAATACTGCAGGCCCCAATGGCAGGCCAGGCGCTGAGGGCTTATCGGGGCTTGCAAAATCATTTTTCTATGCAGGGGCGCGTTCACTGCTAGTAAGCCATTGGGCTATTGATTCGACGGCTGCTGCTTTTATAACAATAAGAATGATGGAGGCAACAAAAAGCGGTACTTTCGATAAAGCAGAAGCGTTGCAGAAATCCATGTATCAATTAGCATTTGAAAATAAACCCTACTTTTCACACCCTGCTTTCTGGGGGCCATTTGTGATAGTGGGTCAAGGTTAACAAGTAGAGATTAATAAATAACAGTTAGCAAATGAGCGTTGGAGTACAGGTATTATAGTAAAGGGGATATTGTAAAGAAGGCAGTAAATAGGTTGCTAGAAAAGAGTAGTAAACAAAAAGTGTTAATCACTTAAACCCGAGTTTCTTTAATTTTTTTGACGGAATAGTTTCTTCATTTTTATTTTTCGAATGAGCACTTGTTTTTGTATTGTTATTAGATAATATCTCGTCAATAAAAAAGACAGATTGCTCTGTCAGCTGATAAATATCATCTTTTTTAGTTGGTAAGGCACTGGGGGTATGGCTAAATTCTCTTTCTTCCATTCGTTTTGTTAAGGTTTTAGTTAATTCAAAATAGCTAACTTTTTTGTCCTTATTTAAATCAGCGATTTCTGGTTGATAAAGATATTCGAGTAACGTGTTAGTAAAAGCACCATGCGGCTTATTGTCGATTGTTGGTATTTTATGCAGAAACCTTAATGGGATATCCTGAGCTTTTTCGTGCTCGCTAGCAGCACTTAAATAAAAAATATTATTATAAGGGTACTCTTCATTATCATCATTTGAGTTCTGAAGAGGGTTTTCCTTGAACTCAAGGTCAGGTGATTTATCTTCGACCATTTGACCCAGTGGAATAAAACGGGTGGGTAGTTCGTTGGGTTTATTAACGGCTCTTATGGTGTTGCCTGAATAGCAAGCATCAATGGTAACAAATAAATGCCTCCCTCCTTGGTCGAGTTTGGTAAATCGAGGTTTTAAATCGTCTCTGCCCTTAATTAATTTTTTCATTAACTCAGCTTTTGTTTTTAAGCCATGAACATCATAGGGAATTAATGCACCACTAGTATTAGGAAGTGGTGCTTGAATGCTAGTATCGTGAACGCTGGTTCCATGCCCACTGTAGTAAATGAAAACGTTATCACCCTGATTAGTTTTATCATAGATTGAATCTAGAGAGGCTAAAATATTTTCTCTAGTGGCCTGTTGGTCAATCAATGTCGTTATATTTTCAGAATCGAATCCCCATTTTGTATTCAGTACCTCTTCTATTGCGTTAGCATCATTTTTAGGGCCTTCTAGTGGCTGAAAAGGATAATGCCCAATGCCAATGATAAGCGCATGGTTTTCAGCGAAACAAGAACTAGCAAATATAATATAAGATATCAAAGAGATCGCTTTTTTCATCATGGGATTGTTTCTCAGAAAGGAACCTCCATAGCTTTTAAGTATTAATTTATTTTCTGTAATAGTTTAATTCTTGTTTTTTTAGAGGTATCGATGAAATATAACTGTTTTAGATGGACAAAATATCGTGATGGGATGATAAGTTGGCCAATTATCAATGATCTTCGCGAGTTAATAGAAGAAAGTTAAGTTCTTTAATTAGTACGCAAGTGTAAGGGGAAGGCTTTTCACAGCTTAACTTTATCGAAAATGCTGTATTTGGCGCTATTTCTTATTTTCTATCTATACTGTAAACGATACCTTAATTTTTGCGCCGAAATATAGATGACCATTGACCATGCATTGATTATTGATGCTTCTAAAACCACTCAAGCTATTAATGGTAGTTTATTAAGTGCTGTGGATATAGAGTTCGATATTGCGGCGAATGAAGAAGATGTATGGAAATTGATAAAAGGTAGAGCATCACCCTATGACCTTATTTTGGTTTCAAGAGCTTCTTTAGGTCGAGAGCTACGTATATTTGTTTCTAGTTTAAGAGCATTGCCTGGGTGCTCATCCGTTCCTTTAATACTATTAATTAATGATAAGGGAGAAGATCATGACATCGAGTCTCTCTATGCCATTGGTTTTACCCAAGTTTTTAGTCGTAAAGAATTTGATCATTTAAAGGGCTATATCGAGCAAGCACAGGGACGCGATACATTTGAAAAAAACCGTCAAAATAAAGTGGTTATTATTGAAGATGATCTGTCACAGCAATTAACCGTGCAGGCTATTCTTGAAGAAAATCATTGTGAATGTTTCTGTTTTGAATCAGCCGAAGATGCCCTTAGGCAAGCCAAAACTATCCAACCCCATGTTATTACTTGTGACTTTTTTCTTGAAGGAAAAATGACCGCACTTGATTTAATATTACAAGTAAAAAATGAAGGGCACCCATGGCAACATGTCCCGATTATTGTCATGACTGGGCTCGATGATCCCACGCGTAAATATGAGCTCGTTCGTTCTGGTGCAAACGACTACATTGCTAAGCCTATTGATCCTTTGGATCTTTCAGTTCGAGTGGAAAACCTGGTTCGTTACAAGCATTTGCTGGATACTGTTGAAGCGCAAAAAAAAGAAATGCAGTTTCTGGCAATGCATGATCAATTAACAGGGCTTTATAATCGTCATTTTGTCGCAGAGCAGGTGTTAATCAGTATTAGTGAAGCTAAGCGCCACCAAAAGGATTACTCTATTGTGCTTCTTGATATTGATTTTTTTAAGCAAGTCAATGATCAACATGGGCATGATATTGGAGACGTAGTATTAAAAGAAGTTGGCTTATTCTTGCAACAGCATATAAGGGGTGATGACGTTGTTGCTCGTATGGGAGGAGAAGAATTTATTCTATTACTCAATCACTGTAATAAGGCAGATGCTATGGAAAAAGCAGAGCTATTGAGAAGTAAGCTGCAATTGTTGAATCCAGCAGATCTAAAGGTAACGGCGAGCTTTGGTGTTGCTCAATTGAATAACGAGTTGGATAATTTTAATAAACTATTCAAAGCTGCTGATTTGGCTGTTTATCGTGCAAAAGAGCTAGGCAGAAATCGAGTTGAGTCAATGTCTACCAGTATTAGTGCTTCTCGGTTAACTCAATCTTAACCTTCTTATTCCCTATAAGCTTTTGATTTTTTTAGGGTTATTTTTTGTAAATACCCATTATAAACTGTTGTCTTTTGTGCCATTCTATTCGGATAACTTTGTTTTTTCGTAAAAACTTCTATGCTAATAGAATAGAGTTAAGTTTAGTGAAATAAGTGTTTTGCTAAGTATTGAGTCGTAATATTTTTATGGTGTAAGGTTTAAATAAAGACTGGTTATGAAGGCAGCCTCAGAGAAAAAAGTTCTAATTATCGAAGATTCTCTAACTTTCGCGAATATGATTTCGTCATCCATTACTAGCAAATATAGTTTTTGTGTCGATGTGGCGGGTAACTATGCTGATGCACAGCGTTTATTAAGCGAACAAAGGGATCAGTATTTTGTTGCGATTGTTGATATCGACTTACCTGATGCCCATAAGGGTGAAGCCGTAGATCTTACAATCGATGCTGAGATACCAACATTGGTTTTCTCGGGGTCGACAAACAGTGGTGATCATCAAGGTTTTTGGTCCAAAGGGATTGCAGATTATGTCAATAAGCGGGGTACCTATGGCTTAGAATATGTTATTTGGATGACAAATCGTATCTTCAATAACCCTAATGTAAAAGTACTAATTGTTGATGATGATATTGTTATTCGAACATCCACTGAATTTATTCTAAAACTCCATTGTTATGATGTCATATGTGCTTCATCTGGAGAAGAGGCATTGGAAACGTTAAAAGAAAATCCAGATATTAAAATTTGTCTGATGGATTGCTATATGGGTGGCATGACGGGAATAGATACGGCAGCTAAAATGCGCTTGACGCATGGCCGTGATGAACTGGAGATTATTGGTGTATCTGCACAGAATAATAAATCGTTGTCTGTACAATTTATTAAGTCTGGCGCGAGTGATTTTTTGCTTAAGCCCTTTCTTCCAGAAGAAATACTATGCCGTGTTAATCATGCAGCAGAAAGGTTAGAAACCTATGTAAAATTAAAAGAGCTGAATGAGCTTAAAAATCAAATGTTAGGTACTGCTGCCCATGATATTCGCGGTCCAATTGCTGCCATAAAAACAGCAATGGAACTGATTAATCGAGGAAAAGTCTCTGAAACTCAAAAAGAATCCCTGTTGAAAATGATCCAAAATAATAGTAACGATACGTTGGAGTTACTAGAAAGTTTATTAGATGTATCGGCTATTGAAAGCGGTAATATTAATTTAAATGTTGAGGATACTGATTTAAGTGCTTTAGTCAGAGAGCGCGTTGAACTCTACGAAGGGCAAGCAAACAATAAATCAATTTTGCTTAATGGGGATATCGAACAAGGTATTAGTAAACCTGTTGATCGCATAAAAATTAAAGAAGTGGTCGATAATCTAGTTACTAATGCGATTAAATTTTCTCCCTTGGAGTCTAAGGTTGATATTTTACTCAATACTGAAGATAAAAAAATACAATTAACGGTATCAGACTCTGGCCTAGGTATCCCTGATGATGAGCAAGACAAGCTGTTTATGCCTTTTTCAACCTTGAGTTCTAAGTCGACGGGAGGGGAGAAACAAACCGGCTTAGGTTTAGCGATTGTAAAAAATATTGTTGATGCTCATGAGGGGCATATCTTTTACCGCAATCAAGATAATGGTGGAGCAAGTTTTTGCGTAGAGTTACCTTTGTAACTTCTTTGCTTGATAAAAGTTCTAATCAGATTTAATTATTGGGTTTAAGGATAGTTTTTATCAATTGCCGTTTTAATATCTTGTTGCAAACTGAAAACAGGACTGACAATTAACCCTTCACAATATTTATGTAATTCTGATATGGCACGTGTATCAAATGGGTTAGCCATCGCAATAGTGATGCCTGCTCCCATACTATATAGAGGGATAACACATAATTTTTGGGCAACTTCTTTGGGAACTTTTTCCAGAGCTTCAGGTTGAAATAATGTTTGCTTCATATCAACAAAAGAGCAGTTGACGCTGTCTGCTATATACTTCCCCAACTCATGGCTGTTAAACCATCCTTCCTTAACCAGAATATCTGAAAATTTTCCGACATCGCGGGATGCTTCACCGATAATACGCTTAATATCATCCGGAGGAATGTTGGCCTGTGTACGGCAGTGATCGATAAAGTCTTTAGATATAGATAATTTCAATGCAAAATACTCAGAAATTTATTATTGTTTTGACTTTTTTTTAGGCTTAAATTTTTGCCAAGTTTCCTTAATCGTTCCCTGAATTTTATCGACACCATTGCCTTTGAGTATGTAGTTTTTGGCCCCTCGTTGTATACACTTCATAATGACAGTCTTATCATTAACAGATGTCAACATAATAATAATAGTTTTATAGTTGATGTCTAAAATCTGAGTAATAATACTGTCACCGGTTTCACCTGGCATATTAATGTCCAGAAAAACCATATCCGGACGTTCACTGCTGCATAAATCAAGAGCTTGTAAACCGTTTTCAGCTTCTGCTACTACTTCATACTTTAATTCATTAAGAATTAATTTAATCATGTCGCGCATGTATTTCTCGTCATCTACGAGCAATACTCTTGGCGTCTTTTCTGAATTGTCGAGTTTTGCTGTCTGCATTATCAAATACCTAAATTACCTATAAGAAAAGCTGCAAGAATTGGCCTCTTAAAAAGTATAGTCAAAATTATTCTATGTACCATCGATGTCGTAATAGAATAGGTATATTTGCTAAATAAGTAGTGATAGACGCGACTTTTCTTTATTGAGTAAAATCCAGTGTGTAGTTGGTTGATTTTTAGGGTAGTGAAATAAATGCATAATAATGAAGTTGTATTGGCCACTGAGTTAGGCCAACAATTGATCAGGCGGCGTTGGAAGGTTACAACAGCGGAATCATGTACTGGGGGTGGCGTGGCCCAGGCAATTACCGCAATTGCGGGGAGCTCGCAATGGTTTGAGCAAGGGTTTGTCACCTACAGCAATAAAGCCAAGGAGGAGCAGCTTAATGTAAGTAAGAAGTTATTGCTTGAGCAAGGCGCTGTTAGTGGGGCTGTCGTTGTGGCAATGGCTAAGGGTGCATTAAAAAGGGCTAATGCGGATATTGCTGTTGCTATCAGTGGTGTAGCTGGGCCTGATGGCGGTACTGCCGAAAAGCCTGTAGGTACAGTGTGGATTGCCTGGGCAACCCGAAGTGGCAAATATTTTAGTCACTTACACCAATTATCGGGTAACCGTGCAACCGTAAGGCAGCAAGCTGTAACGGAGTCCTTAAAAGGGTTAAACCTCCTGCTGAAAGAAAATACTGTATAAAATCATAGTACTGTTTGCTCATACAGTATTTTTGATGTATAGTTTTATCCATTCCAGTGTGAATGATATCAAGACAGTCTATTTGGTATTACACTAGCAAATTATTAAGACATCACATCAACGATCGAGGTGAACATGGATTCCAATAAAGATAAAGCGTTACAGGCAGCATTGACTCAAATTGAGCGCCAATTCGGTAAAGGTACCGTTATGCGCATGGGTGATCGCGAGCATGTAAAGATCCCCGCGATCTCTACTGGCTCACTTGGTTTAGATGTTGCCCTTGGTATAGGGGGCCTCCCTCGAGGCCGTATTGTTGAAATCTATGGTCCGGAATCTTCAGGTAAAACGACATTGACTTTGCAAGTTATTGCTGAAGCACAAAAAACAGGCGGAACCTGTGCTTTTATTGATGCTGAACATGCACTTGATCCAATCTATGCTGAAAAATTAGGTGTTAATGTTGATGATCTAATTATTTCGCAGCCCGATACTGGCGAACAGGCACTGGAAGTGTCTGACATGTTAGTGCGTTCAGGTGCTGTTGATGTTTTAGTTGTGGATTCTGTTGCCGCGCTGACACCAAAAGCTGAGATTGAAGGTGATATGGGCGATCATCATGTGGGCTTACAAGCCCGTTTAATGTCTCAGGCGTTACGTAAAATTACCGGTAATATCAAAAATGCCAACTGTCTGGTGATCTTTATTAACCAAATTCGTATGAAAATTGGTGTGATGTTTGGAAACCCTGAAACAACTACCGGTGGTAATGCTCTGAAATTTTATTCTTCAGTGCGTCTTGATATACGGCGCATCGGTGCTGTTAAAGATGGTGATGAGGTAATTGGTTCTGAAACTCGAGTTAAAGTTGTTAAAAATAAAGTAGCGCCACCATTTAAGCAAACAGAATTTCAGATTATGTATGGAGAGGGGATTAACCTCTTAGGTGAAATCATTGATCAGGGTGTGAAACTGGAAATGATCGATAAAGCTGGTGCATGGTATAGCTATAAAGGTGAAAAGATTGGACAGGGCAAAAACAACGTCGTCAAATTTTTACAAGAAAGAACAGAAATTGCTCAGGAGCTAGAGTTGGCCATTCGTGATAAGTTATTACCGAGTGATAGTTCTACAGAAAATGACAATATTGTCGATATGGTAACGGATGGCTAATGCTATGTTTTCAGATGATATGACCAGTAATGATAGTGAGGCGCCCAGCTCGTCTGAGCAGCATGTACAAGCAGCTACTGCTTATAATGTTGATCAAGTGAAGAGCGTTGACCAGATTAAAAATAATGCATTACGTTATCTTGCGCGAAGGGAATATTCTCGATTGGAGTTATATCAGAAGCTAGTAACTAAAGGGTTTCAGTCTGTTGAAATTAATCAAGTGCTTGATCATTTACAGACTGAGAGCTATCAAAGTGATGAACGGTTTGCAGAAATGTATATCCGTTCACGTATTAACTCAGGTGATGGCCCTTTCAAAATTAAGATATCGTTACGAGCTAAAGGAATCTGTGACAGTTTAGCGCTAGCCGTTTTTGATAAATTAAATGTTGACTGGTTTGATCGCGCTCAAACGGTTAAATGCAAACGCTTTGGTGAATTACCTGCAGAAGATATTACAGAAACTGCTAAACAAGTGCGCTATTTGAAAAACAAAGGTTTTTATCAAGACCATATCAATGCAGTGGTTAATCAATCTAAAGCCATTGTGCTTTGAGAGCAAACTCAGAAGTTAATTTTTTATAATTTTTCCAGTAATAAAAATGTAGTCTTATTTGAATGGGAATCCTGTAATTCCTTGCTGATTATATCTAAGTCATATATTTCAGCCATATAAGGGTTGCTTAACGTTGCTATATTTTTTCCAAGTCCACCCGCTGAAATTGTATCCGCAATTTTTGCAGGATCAGAAAAATCTCCTTGTCCTTCGATTAACTCAACTCCACTAAAATGCTTATTTAAATTATGTTGACATTGCTTTAGCGCTTGAGGATGGCTAATGATTGTTGTTATTGCATCAATAGCTGAAGATTTATGGGCCATTAAGCAGTGCGTCACAGGGATTTCATAAGTGGCAACAACACTGATGCCATGCCCGGCTGTCAATAAATCTGCAATTGATTCCATACTTTCATTGACATAACCACCTACAGAATTTCTGATAGCTAATTGCCCATATTTAATACTTCCGGATATTAAATGATTAACAACATTGGAACTGCTAAATAGGTATTTGACATCAATGTTATCTTTACACCATTTATTTACATTAGCAGATAAAGCAACTTCATTGTAACTTCCTCTACCTCCCTGTATTCCTACAATAGTTTTCTTCATTGGTTATCTAACTGTTAAATAAATGGTAAATGTTTGATGTAGTAATTTTATGGGAATTAATGATGTAAATGTTTTTTTCTGAACTGGGTGAAAAATATTGGTAATAACAAAATAATAGCAATTCCCATTGTCGTCAGGCCTGGTGCGATAAATAGAAATGAAACTAAACCCAGCCACCAGCGTTCCAGTTGATTCAGTGGTGCGACCATAAAACCAGAAAATGCTGCACCTAGACCTGCGATTCCCATCATAGCGCCTGCGAGGGTGATTGAGAATGCAGCCCATGTAAAACCATTTGTAACCAGTAATAGTGCAGGCGAATAAATAAAAACAAAAGGAACTAACGCTTTCGCAATGCCTAGGCGAAATGCAGTATTCCCTGTTTTAAAAGGGTTAGACCCAGCTATGCCAGCAGCTGCGTACGCGGCAAGGGCTACCGGAGGTGTTATATCGGCTAATACTCCATAATAAAATACAAAGAAATGAGCCACTAACGGTTCAACTTGTAGTTGTTGTAAAGCAGGCGCAGCTACAGCAACCAGGATTATATAGGTTGCTGTTGTTGGAATACCTGCTCCCATGATAATACAAGCAATTGCTATAAGGATCAGCGAGAAGAACAGCGCTAGTTCAGTAATTGTAAAATAACTTAAAGGCCAAATTTGGCTAAAAAGAGCGCCAAGGTCATTGGCTGTTTGTACAACGACAAAGCCTAATCTAAATCCAACGCCTGTTAATGTCACAACACCGACAATGATACCAACAGTTGCGGCTGCTGCGCCTATTGCTAAGGTGTTTTTTGCACCAGCGGCCAGTGCATCCCAAAGGTCTTTTGGCGTCAGCCGATTAACTGGATTTAGAAAGCCAACAACAACGCATGCAATAATGCCGTATACCGCAGCAAAATCAGGAGTCCTTCCTGACAAGATTAAATACACTAAAATTATCAAAGGAATAATAGATAGCCAATGCTGTTTTAAAACAAGTGCTGCTTTAGGCAACTCATCAACGTTAAGCCCGCGCAAGCCTAATTTACGAGCTTCTAAGTGAACCATGATAAAAATACCAAAATAGTGAAGTAGGGCTGGAAATAATGCAGCGGCAAGAATATCTTTAAGAGGTATTTCTAAGTATTCAACCATAATAAATGCAGCAGCACCTAATATGGGGGGAGTAATTTGCCCGCCAGTTGATGCGGTTGCTTCGACAGCTGCTGAAAAATGTGGTGGGTAGCCTACTTTTTTCATTGCAGGAATCGTTAATGCGCCGGTTGTGACTGTATTAGCAATTGATGATCCAGATATAGTACCCATAAACGCGGATGAAAAAATGGCAACCTTAGCTGGCCCCCCCGAGTATCGACCTGCAATCACCATGGCCATATCGATAAAAAGTTGGCCTAAACCAATTCGTGTTGCGAGTACACCAAACAAAATAAATAAGAAAACATATTGGGCCATTACGCCAATAGCAATACCGTAAATACCTTGATTGGTCATATAAAGGTGGTTGATTAAGCCTAGCCATGATGTGCCTCCGTGCTTAAGTGCACCAGGAGCATAAGGCCCGAAAATAGCGAATAAAATAAAAATAATACCAATAATAGGCAGGATTAAACCTACAGAGCGGCGAGAAGCTTCCAGTGTTAAAACTAACAGGCCTGTGCCCATTATAATATCGAGTTGAGATGGGTTACCTACTCTTGCGGCAACAATCTCCGGTGGTAAAAGAGGCAAATAAAGAGAGACAGTAATGGCTGAAACTGCAAATAATATATCGAGTATTGATACTCCCTGAAAGTGAAACCAACTACTAGGGTGAATATCCGTTGGGTTATGTCGACGAAATCCAAATACTAAAAAGACAATACCTAAGACAAAAGACAGATGAATGCCACGATGAAGTAACTCACGAACAAGACCAAAGCCGGAAGCGTAAAAATGGTAAAGAGACATCGCTACAAGTGCTGTGGAAATGAATACAGCTAGAACTTTTCCTGTTGAGCGAAAAGCAGTTTCCGGATCATATTTCCGTTCGAGTGCTTGTAGTTCTTCTGAAGTAAGTTGTTCGTTTGACATAGGTACACCGTACACCTAGAAAAGCCCAGATTGATCCTGGGCTTATAGAGAGGCTAAATAGAATCGATATAAAGTACGAGATAGAAAATTACTTAAGTAATCCTGCTTCTTTGTAGAAACGTTCTGCACCTTTATGGAGGGGTACACCAACACCAGCTAATGCTGTTTCAGACGTAATTGTTTTTCCTTTTGCATGGCCGGTATCTAATAGCTTGCGGCTTTCTTTATTCCATAGAGCTTTAGTTATATTATAAATTAACTCTTCGCTCTCATTTTTAGAAGTAAACCATTGTGCGCCAACAGCAACGGTTGTTGTTGCTGCAACACCTTGGTATGTATTTGCTGGAATCTCACTACTAGAAAAGAAACCATATTTTTTCGTTAAAGCATCTGCTCCTTTGCCTGAAATGGGTACAAGCTTGATTTTAGCGGCTGAAGCAAGCTCAACAAGAGAGCCCGTTGGATAACCGGCAACCACAAAAAATGCATCAATTTTTCCGTTGCGTAAAGCTTCAGACGCTGCGCCACCTTTTAGAGCTTCGGGAGTAACATCTTTCAGCGTGATGCCACTGGATTCCATAATTAATTTTGCGTCAACATAGGTTCCAGAGCCTGGTTCATCCAGAGAAACACGTTTTCCTTTAAGGTCGGCAACTGAGTTAATACCGCTATTAGCTAGAGCAACTAGGTGAATGTGCTCTTCAAATAATGCTGCGATAGTGCGTAGGTCTTTTGCTGGTTTTTGGCCTTCCATAGTGCCAGTTCCGGTATAAGCCCAATAAGCGACATCAGATTGAGAAAAGCCGGAATTACGTAAGCCAGAATTGATTGCGTTAATATTATCAACTGAACCACGTGAAGATACTGCAGAGGCGATTAAGTTATCTACGCCGCAGCTGCCACCTTTGCCACACTCACGTGAACCTGGCGGTTTAGAAATCGCATTAGCAATAACGCCACCAACGGGATAATAGGTGTAGGCTGTGCCGCCTGTTCCAATAGTAAAAAACTTAAGGTCTTGTGCTATTGATGGTGATGCAAATGAAGCAATCATGCCTGCAGTAACAAGTACTTTCTTAAACAAACTCATAGTTTTCTCCTGATTTTTACATTTTTATTAGAGTCAAGTTGGTGGATGTCGGTCTTAATAAAGGAACATGCTATCGGATATAAATTAATTTTTATTATTTAAAGTTGGATATCGGTATTTTAATACGGCTTATTATTGATAAGGTATTTTCAAATACTATCACAGATTTTTAATTTGTGATCTATCTGGTATCTTCGATTTTTAATCGTGTACAAATTACTAATGTGTGCCGAGTCAGAGTTCCCTTTCATTTTAGAAGGATATTCATTGTGCAACACTGGTCTTTGTATGATTATTGAACAGGGGTGGAAGAGTAAATCGCAGCAATTCGAAAACTCTGCCTACCCACATATCACCTTGTAAAGCTGAAAATGCTAGTATAGGGTGCTTTGAAACGTGCTTCGGGTGTAACACTTTAAAATGATTGAAGATCGCAAAAATCAAAAACACAAAAAGTCTATGGAAAAGCAAAAAGCTAAAGTTGATGCCAATATCGAAGCTGCATCAACCGAGCGTGGTGTTGCTATTCTGTTAACCGGTAATGGTAAAGGAAAGTCGAGCTCGGCCTTTGGTATGGTGATGCGCGCGTTGGGTTACGGCCATAAAGTGTGTGTTATTCAATTTATTAAAGGACAGCAATTGTCCGGTGAAGAATTGTACCTCAGAGATCAGCGTTCAGACGTATACTTTTATCAAATGGGAACAGGCTTTACGTGGGATACGCAAGATAGAACTGCTGACATAGAAGCGGCCCAAAAAACCTGGGCTGAAGCTGTTCCATTACTTGGAGATGCTAGTTACGATTTGGTGGTATTAGACGAGTTAACCTATATGTTGGCCTATAAATACTTAGATGAAAGCGAAGTGCTAAATGTAATTTCTAATCGACCAAAAAATCAAAGTGTAGTTGTAACTGGGCGAGGGGGAGGTTCTGGCTTACAGGGCATTATGGATACCGTTTCTGAAGTAAAGGAAATAAAACATGCGTTTAAAGCGGGTATTAAAGCGCGTAAAGGTGTTGATTACTAAAGCATTTACATAATTGAAAATAGATAAGTGACAAATAATGAAAAAATGGTTCGAAAAGCCTGTACATGCTATCGATCATCATCATATCGAAAGTGCACGACTACACCAATCCACACTCACTAAGCCTCAAGGCTCTTTAGGTCGCTTAGAAGAAATTGCAGAGGCCTTTTGTGGTTGGCAATCTAGAGCAAACCCTCAGATTGATAAAATTTGTGTGTCTGTTTTTGCTGCTGACCATGGTGTTTGTCAGCAAGGGGTGTCAGCATTTCCTCAAGCAGTGACGACACAGATGATAACTAATTTTCTAGATGGTGGTGCAGCAATCAGTGTCTTAAGTCGTGAATTAGGTGCTGATTTTTCAGTAGTCAATGTTGGCACAGTAAGCCCTTTACCTGACAGCTATACTGCTCATGAACACTTGGTTAATGCGAATATAGCGCTAGGAACCACAGATTTTTCAACTGGAGCAGCAATGACCGATGAGCAGTTAGAAAAGGCGCTTATACTTGGCAAATCTCAGGTAGAAAACATATCAGCAAAGTTGTTTATCGGTGGAGAAATGGGAATTGGCAATACAACCTCCGCATCGGCAATCTATGCGGCACTTTTATCCTTAGAACTTGACCGTGTTGTTGGGCCAGGAACTGGTATTGATGCACAGGGCTTATTACGTAAAAAGAAAGTCATTGCACAATCGTTGGATCACCATTATCAATTCCTCAATGATCCTTATCAGGTATTGCGCTGTCTTGGCGGATTAGAAATAGCGGCTTTGGTCGGTAGCTATATTGCTTGTGCACAGCAAGGGGTCCCTGTACTAGTGGATGGTTTTATTTGTACAGCCGCAGCATTACTTGCCGTTAAACTGAATCCTGATGTACGAAATTGGTTGTTGTTTTCTCATCTGTCAGCCGAACCTGCTCATTGTATCGCTCTAGAAGAATTGAATGCAGACCCTTTATTGCAGCTAAATATGCGTTTAGGTGAGGGGAGTGGAGCCGCAGTTGCTGTCCCTCTTCTAAAAGCGGCATTAGCTTTACATAATAATATGGCAACATTTTCTCAGGCGGGTGTGAGTGAACATGATTAAGTATCTCCATAGTGAAATCATTTATATATCGGTAATTTAAGGTGGCTGTTTTAACGTGACTATGCAACCGATTATTACCACAATAGACTTGCTGCGACATGGTGAATGTGAAGGTGGACACTGCTACCGTGGTTCACTAGATGTTGCTCTGACAGACAATGGCAAAAGACAAATGGAAAATAGTCTTGATTTTATCAACCCTATTTGGGATAGGGTGATTTCTTCCCCTTTAATCCGATGTGCTTATTTCGCAGAAAAAATATCGCAACAACAAAAATTACCATTATTATTAGAAAGCAAGCTGCAAGAAATAAGTTTTGGCTCTTGGGAAGGCCAGAGCGTAAAAAAAGTATGGGAAACTCAAAAAGAAGCCGTTGATGCATGGGTTGTAGATCCTGTACGTTCTCCTCCTCCTATGGGGGAAGCTGCAGACCATTTTGCATCAAGAGTAACGTCAGCTTTTTCAGCTTTAGTTGAGCAATATCGTGGAGAGCATTTTTTATTCGTCTCACATGGTGGTGTTATAAGAGTTTTACTGGCTCACTGCTTAGAAATGCCGCTAACCGCTTTAAATCGCATCGATGTTCCTTATGGCTGCGTTTCTCAAATACAAGTCATTGCTGATCAAGAGAAAACTTACTACCGATTGTTGTCTCATAATTTATCGTCTGGCCGTATGTCCTCCGATGGGTGGTTATTTTCAAAACAGGCTAATGATGAATAAAAATAACGTACTAATTCCATTCTTAATGGCATTGGCATTGCTTACTCGATTGCCTGTGACTCGCTGGTTACCTGATCAGTGGCAAGATAAGCATCAAGGTTTATCCGCCTTGTGGTATCCAGCAGTTGGTATTCTCTTGGCGATACTTTTGTATCTATGCTTAAGCTTGTTGCCAACAGCAACGTCATCACTGTTGTCTTCAGTTTTAGTTGTCTGCCTATGGGTTGTGTTGACAGGTGCCTTGCATTTAGATGGTTTGGCTGATTCAGTCGATGCTGCTTTTGCAGCTCATCGAATTTCAGGCGCTAGAGATAATAATGAACATCAGAAAATATTATCTATCTTTAAAGACCCTTCAGCGGGTCCCATGTCAGTTGTTGCCATTGTTCTTGTTTTATTGATAAAAGTTACATTGTTGTCTGAATTACTATCAACTCAGGTGAATCAATTATTCTTAATACTTGTTTTGTCACTCACTCTTCCTAGAGCTTTGGCGTTGTTGCTTATTATTACTACTCCCTATGCTCGCCCAGAAGGTATAGGGCATGTGCTTGTAAAGCATACTCCGGTATCTTCCGCTGTCCTAGTGCTTTTGACTATTGCATTGATTACACTGATATTGATGCCTTTAGTAATATGCGGCAGTTTATTAGTACTGCTGGGCCTTCTATTTTTTCTGTGGAGAAAATTTTGGTTGTTGAAAATAGGCGGGTTTGTTGGCGACTGTATTGGTGCTCTTATAGAGCTGGGCGAAGTGTTCGTTTTGTTGGTGTTATGTTTTGCCTATATGTAAAGGTTGGTATAAACAATGACCGCTGTAATTGTTATGGCTTCCTTATTGATAGACGTAGCTTTAGGAGAGCCTAAACACTGGCATCCTTTAGTGGGTTTCGGGAGCATTGCAAAATGTATAGAGCGATACCTTAACCGTGGTGTACAGAATAAATATCTTCAATTTATTTTAGGTGCTTCAAGCTGGGTGCTTATTGTTATTGTCCCTACCATCATTATTCTTATTTTGGCACAAACTATTTCTCTGTGGGTTGGTTTTAACTGGTGGCTGGATATATTGATCTTATATTTAGCAATTGGCTATACCAGCTTACGTCAACATGCGTTAGCTGTTTTAAATCCATTGCTGAATAATGATGTAGAATCTGCACGCCAGCAGGTTGCTATGATTGTAAGTCGAGATACCGATAAGCTTGATCAAACAGGAATACGTAAAGCCACAATTGAGTCAGTGTTAGAAAATGGCAGTGATGCTATTTTTGCGCCGTTATTTTGGTATTTGGTTGGTGGAGTTCCTGCGGTCGTGATTTACCGTTTAACGAATACGCTTGATGCAATGTGGGGGTATAAAACCGATCGGTTTTTATTTTTTGGGCGTTTCTCTGCACGTATGGATGATATTTTAAATTGGTTGCCGAGTCGTTTGGTTGGGCTGAGTTATGCCGCGTTTGGCCATTATCAATCTGCAATGAAATGCTGGTCGCAACAAGCGGGAACACTGGATAGTCCTAATGCCGGCGTCGTTATGACCTCAGGTGCTGGTGCTCTTCAATTGAAGCTAGGTGGCAATAGTTACTACCATGGAATATTAAAGCAGAAGCCTATTTTTGGTTGTGGAGAAGAACCCGAAAATAATGATATTCAACGCAGCTTATCGATTGTGAATAAAACGCTCTACTTGTGGTGCGCTTTTATTATTATTTATGGTACTGCTAGATACTGGGGTTTATCATAAAAATAAGAAATAGATAAGCGTGATAGCATTGTTTGATGATTGTTAGATAGACTCGTCATCATCTAAAAAGTTATCCATAACGCCACTAAGGCTGGAGCGTAGTTTTTCCCTGCCTAAGAGTTTCTCTTGCACAGCCTGCGGTAATTCAGTAAAAAGAATTATATTTTTGCTAATGAGAAGATTAATTAAGTCTTCTGTTACTCGAGCAATATCTTTATCTGATTCTGCCAAAGCATGCTTGGATAATTCCATTTCTTTTTGTTTGGATAAATATTCAACAATTTCGGTGGATGTTGCCGAAATTTGTTCTTGGTGTAATTCATCACTAATATGGGATAGTGAGACTATAGCGCCGTCGCTACTACGTTTGATATAAGGCATTAATTACTCCTATTATTAGTGTGAATGGGTTTCAGTATGTTTGTTTTTGACAAGCATACGTTGTGTTTCTTATAGAGTAGACTAAAATTGCTATTATATTCATAGTGTTAGAATAAAATTAATACTATTTTCAGGTCTGAAATATGTTTCAAAATGAATCAGGACAAAATCCTGAGGCATCTTTAGGCGAACAGCCTACCGATCAACAAGTAAATAATGAGCAATTAACCGATGAAGTGGCGGAGCTCAGTCCTGCGTCAGAAGAATTGCGTCACCATGACCCGCTGCTTATTTGTTTACTTCAAATGACCCGCTTGAAAGATGCGCCTTGTTCAGAAACGTCCCTTATTGCAGGGCTGCCTTTAGTTGATGAACGTTTAACGCCGGAATTATTTGTGCGTGCTGCAAGCCGAGCAGGGTTGGAGGCAAAAGTTGTTGAGCGTAAGTTGTTTGATATTTCATCAATCGTATTGCCTGTTGTTTTATTGTTGGAAGATAACAACGCTGTTGTATTAAAGACAGTTGATTCGGCACAAGGTAAAGCAATTGTTATCAATGAAACAGAGGCCAGAGAAAGTGAGATTTCGTTATCTAACCTCACTGAAAAATATACAGGTTATGCCATCTATGTAAAAACTGAACAGCGCTTCGAGCAAACAGCTGACTTAAAAACCAAAACGGCAAGTGAGCATTGGTTTTGGTCAGTCATGAAGTCATCCTGGCGCATTTATCGTGATGTATTAGTTGCTTCTTTTTTTATTAATCTCTTTGCAATTGCAACGCCATTATTTGTCATGAATGTTTATGATCGCGTTGTACCTAATCAGGCGATAGAGACACTGTGGGTGTTAGCTATCGGAGTGATTATTGTCTATGTTTTCGATTTAATCTTAAAAGGCCTGCGTGGTTATTTTATTGAAGTTGCTGGAAAAAAATCCGATATTATTTTGTCGGCTTTCTTATTCGAGCGTGTATTGGGATCTCGATATAGTGAGCGTCCCTCTTCGATAGGCTCTTTTGTCAGCCAGTTCCGTGAATTTGATACGGTTAGAAATTTTTATACCTCATCAACAATCGCAGCATTTGTTGATATGCCCTTCGTGATACTTTTTTTATTGTTGATATTTTATGTGGGTGGGCCATTAGTATGGGTGCCTGTGATTGCGGTACCCATTATTCTTATTTATGGCTTATGTATGCAAAAGCCTATTAAACATGCTGTTGAGCAAACATTCGAATCTTCTGCCCAAAAAAATGCAACATTAGTTGAATCTCTTGTGGGTTTAGAGACCGTTAAAGTATTAGGTGCCGAAGGTTTCTTGCAGCGCTTATGGGAAAAATCAGTTGGGCATATGGCGCATTGGAGCCAGCGGATGCGTTTGTTGTCTTTGTCCGTCGGTTTGTTTGCAGGTTTGATTCAGCAATTAGCTAGTGTTGTTGTGATTATTGCTGGCGTATATTTAATTGTTGAGCGTGAATTGACAATGGGAGCATTAATTGCCACTTTTATGTTGGCCAGCCGAGCAATGGGACCTATTGCACAAGTTGCCAGCTTATTAGTCAGTTATGATCAAACAAAAACAGCATTGTCTGCATTGGATTCTATTGTTGCGAAAAATCAGGAACGTGTACCTGAAAGACCTTTTGTAAAGCGCCCTAGTTTTGAAGGTGCGATACAATTCAATAAAGTGACTTTTAACTATCCTGATGAGACTCAATCGGCTTTGGACAATGTGTCGTTCAAAATTAATCCAGGCGAAAAAGTTGCCATTATTGGTCGTATAGGTTCAGGTAAAACAACGATACAAAAATTATTATTAGGCTTATATCAGCCGAGTCAGGGTAGTGTTTTATTTGATGGAATTGATAGCCAACAAATTGATCCTGCAGATTTGCGTGGACATATTGGTCATGTGCCGCAAGATGTAATTTTATTCTCAGGTTCAATCAAATCGAATATTGTTTACGGATCGCCTCATATTGAAGATTCAGAAATTATCCGTGTTGCCAACGCCTCTGGTGTAAAAGAATTTGTTGATCGGCATCCTCTTGGGTTTGATCGACCAGTGGGTGAGCGAGGGCAGGCATTGTCTGGCGGGCAGCGGCAAAGCATTGGTATTGCACGCTCTCTTTTGAGCAATCCGTCAATGTGCTTAATGGATGAGCCGACGAGTGGTATGGATAATAGTACAGAGTCTTTAATTAAAGAAAACCTAACAACTGCACTTAAAGGTAAAACATTAGTGTTAGTGACTCACAAAACATCATTACTATCATTGGTTGATCGAGTGATAGTGCTGGATGGTGGTAAATTAATTGCAGATGGGCAAAAAGAGTCGGTCTTAGATGCACTTAAAAAGGGGCAGTTACGTGTCGCTCAATCCTGATCAAATGATGGCTGCAAAATCTCGTCCCGTATCTCAAGAAGACTTATCTTTTGCGTCGTCAGCTGCCGCTGCAGTTCTACACCAATCTCCAAAAGGTGGACAGCAATTACTATGGGCTATTGTTGTTTTTATTATTGGTATGGTCGTGTGGGCAGCAGTGGCATATATTGATGAATTTACGCGAGGGGATGGCCGCGTCATACCTTCACGGTCTGTACAGTTAGTGCAAAACCTGGAAGGTGGCATTGTTGCAGAAGTGTTTGTAAGAGAAGGTAAACTGGTAAAAAGTGGCGATCCATTATTACGTTTAGATGATATGCGATTTTCCTCTTCTTTAAGAGAAACAGAAGTGAATCAATCGCAACTACAGGCTAAGGCCGCACGTTTGAAAGCAGAGGCCAATGGAAAAGAATTTCCTGAAGAGCAGCTGCGAGCGAGCATGCCCAAACATGAAGTCGATGGCGAAAAGGATTTATACCTTGCCCGCCAACAAGAATTATCATCCAGTAATGAAGTCATTCGCCAGCAGATTACTCAAAAACAGCAAGAGTTATCAGAGTTAAAAGCAAAGTCTCAACAATTGCGTCGTAGTTATAATTTATTAAAGAAAGAGTTAGATCTGACACAACCATTGGTTAAACAGGGTGCTGTATCAAGAGTTGAATTGCTGCGCCTTCAACGACAGGCCAATGATTTAGATGGTGAACTGCAAGCAGCTAAACTATCTAAACCTCGTATTGAAGCATCGTTGGTTGAATTAGAACAAAAGCTGGCAGCAGCAGATTCGGCTTTTCGCAGTAAAGCTCAAGCAGAATACAATGAAGTGCAGGCAGAGTTAGCAATACTCAAGGAATCCACCCAAGCAATTGTAGATCAGGTTGATCGACGGTTAGTGAAATCTCCTGTAACAGGCACGATAAAACAGATTTTTGTGAAAACCTTAGGGGGCGTTGTTCAGCCAGGCATGGACTTGTTGGAAATTGTCCCATCGGAAGATAGCTTGTTAGTTGAAACACGTATACGCCCAGCTGATATCGCTTTTATGCACCCAGGGCAAAAAGCCATGGTGAAATTTACGGCATATGACTTTTCTATTCATGGAGGCTTGCAGGGGCAGGTTGTTAATATTAGCCCAGATACCATTGTCGATGATGAAGGGGAAAGCTTTTATCTGGTACAGATAGAAACAGATACATCATTTTTAGGGAGTGCTGCTGATCCGCTACCTATCATCCCAGGAATGACCGTAAATGTGGATATTCTCACAGGTAAAAAGACTGTATTAGACTATATTCTGAAACCCATACTAAAAACAAAACAATTAGCCTTAAGAGAGCGGTAATAATAGTTAATAGATTGAAAATAAACCCATTGATACTTCAGTTTAAGCCGTATATCCGTTTTCTTCTTTATGTGGGCATTTAAATGAATAAATAAGAGTTGTAGAGTGTTGATTCTTATATATTTTATGATAGTTAATCCATCCTTTTATATAAAACTGTTATTATTACGAAGAATAAGTCTAAAAAATCTTGCTGTATAAAAAACGATCCACTAAAATGTGAACTGTGTCACACTTTTTGCCGTTAAGGAAACTTACATGAAAAAATCATTCAGGTTGTTAGGTGTTTTGGGAGTAACGATGTTTGTATCATCGCTGGCATCAGCTCTGACTCTAACCGAGGTTGTAGAACATACATTAAAGACAAATCCCGATTTGTTAGCTGCGCGTGAACGAGTCCTTGCTCGTGAGAGTGAAATTCGTGGTGCCAAAGCAGGTTACTTGCCTACATTAGATGCTGAGTTGGGTATTGGCCGGGAATGGACCGAGTCTCCGGCAACTGGTAATGATGATGTTGAGCTAACACGTAAAGAAGCGGCTCTTCGGTTGCGTCAGATGATTTATGATGGAAGCGCCACCTCAAGCGAAGTTGATAGGCAAAAAGCTCGCTATAACAGTGCTTTGTTTGATGCTGTCGCAACAGAAGAAACCACATCACTCCAAGTGGCAGAAGCTTATATTAATGTCATGCGTGAATCTGAGTTGCTACAGTTACTGAAAAAATCATTAGATGAGCATCAGAATATATACGATCAAATGTCATTGCGCAGCAATGCGGGTGTTGGCAGCCGTTCTGATCTAGACCAAATCTCCGCACGTCTTTCTCTTGCAAAAAGTAACTATGTTGCCGGGCAAAACAACCTGCAAGACGCCATTAGTAACTTTTACGGGGTGGTCGGCTATTTGCCAGAGATTTCGACGATGGCTAAACCTGAAGGTGTTGATGTTTCTAATTCGATTGAGCAGGCCTTAAAATCAGCCTATGAAAATCATCCTCAACTTAAATCTGCAGATGCCGATATTGAAGCTGCAAAAGCGCAATATCGTGCCAGTAAGAGCAGTTATCACCCGACATTAGCTCTTGAAGGTGATCGCACCTGGAATGAAGATATTGACGGTATCGAGGGCGATAATCAAGATTGGGTCATTGCTTTACGTCTACGATACAACCTGTATAACGGCGGTGCTGATAAAGCTCGTAAGAAGCAGACAGCCTCGTTATTAGATGAATCTAAAGAGGTTCGCAGTACGACTAAGCGTCAGGTAGAAGAAAGTATGCGTTTATCCTGGAATGCATACCAATTTACACAACAGCAACTGGGTTTCTTAACGACCTATGTGGATTCAGTTGTTGCAACGCGTGAAGCCTACCGTAAACAGTTTAATATTGGTAAACGTTCACTACTGGATTTATTGAATACTGAAAATGAGTTATTGGATGCCAATCGCAATTACTTAAATGCGAGTTATGACCAATTACTCTCTCAGTATCGAGTTGCTCAGGCAGAAGGTAATTTAACCATTAAATTGGGTATAAAATAACCAGTTTAAGAACAAAAGATTATTTGTGCATATTGTTTTTATCTCTAATAATGAATATTGGGTCTTATTAAATCGTTGAGAGGTAGTTTATGGCCGATGGAAATATAGTGTCATCAAGCATTCCAGAAGAATTCACTAAGGTACGTGGTGAAATTGCAGAAGCTAGAGGTGATGTCACTTTAATCAGGGCGTCGGGAGAAGAAGTTGTTGTCGAAAATGGCACCAAAATCTTCCTGAACGACATAGTAAATAGTCATGATAACAGTGCTGTTGTTATCTTTTTTGCTAATGGCGGCGCGCTAACGTTAGGTCAAGACCAGCAACTACCTTTGACTAAACCCTTTTTTGATCAACTTGAGTCCTCAAAAGAAGAGGGTTCACTCGAAGAAGCTGTTAGTGTTGAAGCTTTGGAGCAAGCTATTGCTGAAGGCCGAAGCCTTGAAGAAATACTGCAAGCCCCGGCAGCAGGTGGCGAAACCCCTAATCTTGACGGTACCTCTTCATCGGTCATCTTTTATCAGCGTACTGGCGATTCTTTACTGCCAGTAAGTGGTTTTCAAACGAATACATTTAGTAGTAATACGAACCTTATTATTAATGAGTTTGGTGATCTTGATAGTAATAATCAACTAAACGCGACTAATGACCCTCCTGTTGCTTTGGCGAGCGCAGCAACCACCAGTGAAAACACACTGATAACAGGTAATGTATCAGCAACAGATTCAGATGGCACCGTTGTTAGTTACTCTCTAGATACCGATGTGCCGACAGGAAGCTTGACTTTTAATCCTGATGGCAGCTATACCTTTGACCCAGGTACTGATTTTAATGGCCTTGGCGAAGGCGATACCCAGGATATTACATTTACTTATACTGCAACAGATAATGACGGTAATGTGAGTGAGCCTGCGACAGTTACCATTACTGTTACAGGGGTCAACGATGATCCAGTTGCTGAAGATGATGTTGCTACCACAGCAGAAGATACACCTTTAGTTTCTACTGTTGATCTGGATGCTAACGATACTGATGTTGATGGCGACACACTAAGCGTTACTCCTGGGACATTCTCAACGACACAAGGCGGTACTATTGTTATTGCGGCTGATGGTAGTTACACCTATACCCCAGCAGCTAATTTTAATGGTACTGATACCGTCGATTACACCGTAGTGGATGGTAATGGCGGCAGCGATACTGGGACATTAACCGTAACAGTCACTGCTGTAAATGATGCGCCAGTTGCTGTTGATGACGTTGCTTCCACTCTAGTAAATACTCCAATCAATAACATTAATGTGCTTGCCAATGACAGCGATGTTGATAATTCAAATAGCGAATTAACTGTCAGTGCGCCAACGTTAGTAGATCCAAGTCAAGGTACGGTTAGCGTTAACCCTGATGGCACTTTAAATTTCACGCCTGCTGTGGGTGTATTAGGCCCTGTTGAAATTACTTATACGCTAACTGACCCCGGCGGCTTAAGTGATACGGCGACTTTAACAGTAAGTATAACCAGCAGTGGTATTCCTACAGTTACGATTCCAAATGACGACAGCATTGGTGCAAACACTGATGATGTAGTGGTGGCGGAAGATGGCACGACGTCAGGCAGTTTCACAGTCAGTGCACCAGATGGTTTAGTGAGTGTCCAGATTGGTGGTAGCACGATTCCAGTCGCGACCTTATTGGGTGCTTCAGTGGCCGCTCCTGTTGATGTGACGGGTGAGACCAACGGCACCTTACAAATTACAGGATACGATGCGGGCACGGGTGTGATTAGTTACACCTACGATCCGACGGGGACGAGTACCGATCACACCGGTGCGTCTAATGACAGTGTGACGGAAAGTTTAGCGATAGTAGTGAACGACAGTGCGGGTAATACCGGCACGGGCACTTTGGATATCGGTATTACGGATACGGCTCCAACAGCGGCAGCGGATACCCGCACGGTCAGTGAAGATGATTTGAGCAGCACTGGTAACGTGATTACAGGAGTAAATGCTTCTGCGGATACTTTGGG
>CANKXO010000009.1 GCA_947487765.1 uncultured Pseudomonadales bacterium
GGTCATCGTCAAGCTTTTAATTAAGAGCCCTGTCCGGTATCGGATAGGGCTTTTTTAATGCCTGTGCGAAAATTAGAAGTGAAGAGAAATATTGCAGGGTATTATTTATACCGTGTCTAATGGCAGCTCATTGGTATCAACAGCCTTGCGCATAACAAAACTGGACTGTACGCCTGTAACCCCCTCTAATTTAGTGAGTTTGCCTAATAGGAATAATTGGTAGGCTTCCATATCTTTCACGACAACCTTTAATTGATAATCAGCTGTTGAACCAGTAATTAAGAGGCACTCTTGTACTTCAGGGTAACTGGATACGGCTAACTCAAAATTGGAAAAGCGATCGGGCGTATGTCTATCCATGCTGATACTAATAAGGGCGGTTAAGGTTAAGCCTAATTTTTTTTCATCGAGCAATGTTACTGTTTTACCTATGATGCCAGCTTCACTTAACGCTTTAACGCGGCGTGAGCATGGAGAGGCGGACAGCCCTATTTTATCTGCAAGCTCTAAATTACTGATTCCCCCGTTTTTTTGTAATTCTTTTAGGATCTTCTTATCCGTGCGATCTAAATGCATCATGATTGATTTCTCAGTATTCATTGCTGTTGAATAATAGGCTAGACTCTTGCCAGAAAGCAATGAATGACCTTTAATTAGTTGTTTTTTGGTTTTTTATTGCTTTGATTTGTTGTTTTTTCGCGTAATTAGCAATTACATTGTGTGTTTCTGAGGTTAGAATAGCTAACAATCGGTTATGCAATTTCACTAAAGAATTTACCCTGTTCTTTAGATGGCTAAATTCTCATGAGGGATCTAGTGCTTAAAGGCTCAAAAAGTCTCTATAGCTCGAAATTGCTAAGCTGAGCATTATCCAGAGTGATGTCACCATTTTTACGAGAACTTACCTAATGAGCCCGTTTAATTGCAATAAATATCGTCCATTTCCTATCATCAATAAATCTGATCGTCGTTGGCCTTCGGAAGTTATTACTCAAGCGCCGATTTGGTGTGCAGTTGATTTAAGAGATGGTAATCAAGCGCTGATCGAACCTATGACGGTTGTTCAAAAGCAGCGTCTTTGGCGGCTGCTCATAAAGCTCGGTTTTAAAGAAATTGAAATTGGTTTTCCTTCTGCCTCACAACCTGATTATGACTTTTGCCGTTGGTTGATTGAGGAAAATCAAATTCCACACGATGTAAAAATTCAAGCCCTCACACAAGCACGTCCGGAGCTTATTATGCGGACTTACGAAGCGTTAAAGGGCGTTAAGCAGGCTATTGTACATGTCTATAATTCTACTTCTCCTGTTCAGCGAGAGAAGGTATTTAATTTAGATAAAGCTGGAATTATGGATATTGCGCGAAGAGGGGCTCAGACGGTGTTAGATGAATCCATGAAGTATCCTGATACTGATTGGTATTT
Organism: uncultured Pseudomonadales bacterium; assembly: GCA_947487765.1. Classification (GTDB taxonomy): domain Bacteria; phylum Pseudomonadota; class Gammaproteobacteria; order Pseudomonadales; family Cellvibrionaceae; genus CANLBN01. The sequence continues at coordinate 1,424 of CANKXO010000009.1, forward strand.
TGAGTATTCTCCAGAGAGCTTTTCGAGTACTGAAATCGATTATTCCATAGAAGTGTGTAATGCCGTTATTGACATATGGAAGCCAACTCCAGGGCGTAAAGCGATTTTTAACTTGCCGGCAACAGTTGAATGTGCGACTCCCAATGTTTTTGCGGATCAAATAGAAACTTTTTGCGATAAGATTAATTCGAGAGACTCTATCGTTGTTAGTTTGCATACGCATAATGATCGTGGTTCTGCTGTCGCAGCGGCTGAACTAGGGTTGATGGCGGGCGCTGATAGAGTTGAAGGGACATTGATGGGCAATGGTGAGCGTACGGGGAATATGGATATAGTGACAATGGCTATGAATCTGTACAGCCAAGGTATTGATCCGGAGTTAGATTTATCTAATGCGGATGAAGTTGTTCGAGTGGTTGCTGAATGTACGCAAATACAAACTCATCCTCGACACCCGTGGTTTGGTGAGCTTGTTTACACGGCTTTCTCTGGTAGTCATCAGGATGCAATTCGCAAATGTTTGGCCCAGCAGAAAGAGGGTGAAGTGTGGGATGTTGCCTACCTTCCTATCGATCCTCAGGATTTGGGTCGAGATTATCAATCAGTCATTCGTGTTAATAGTCAATCAGGTAAAGGAGGGGTAGCTTATGTTCTGGAGCATGAGTTTGGCTTGCATCTCCCCCGTTGGTTGCAAATTGAGGCGAGCCGTAAGGTGCAAGTCTATGCAGAAAATAATTCAACTGAAGTAACATCACGTCAGATATGGGAAATTGTTGAGCAATCATTTATGAGTGTGGATGCAGCCTACCAACTTCATTCCTACCATTTAGATCGTAACGACAGTCATGAAATAATACGGGCAACATTAACATCGAATCAATCTGGTCAACCAGATATAACACTTAATGGTCAGGCAGAAGGAGTGCTATCGGCTTTCTGTCGAGCTATTCAGCAGACATTTGGATTTGATATAGAAGTTATCAATTATGATCAGCATGCACTCGGAAGTGGTGTGGATGCTTGTGCGGTTAGCTATGTTCAGCTGAAAGTAAACGGTAAGCGCTACTGTGGTATCTCAAAAGATGCCGATACTATTACGGCTAATCTCAATGCTATATTGGCATGTGTCAGTCAAATTAATGAAGCAGAAGTGAGCCTTTCTGCATAGCTTTACAGAACAGTAAGTTGTGAGGTTAACCTGGGTTCGCCAGTGTGCCTCCACTGTCTTTATGACTTTCTTTTCAAGTTATACTGTTATTGATGAAAGGGAGAAATTATGTCTTATCAATCAATAAATTTTAATAAAAAGCTAAGTTTGTTCAGTGAACAGTGGGAGCCTAAAGTAATAGCGGAGATGAATGATTACCAATTCAAGATAGTAAAAATTGAAGGTGATTTCGTATGGCATATTCATTCTGATACAGACGAAACATTTATTGTTTTGGAGGGTGATCTGCGCATAGATTTTAGAGATGGCCATGTAAATGTATTAGCCGGCGAAATGTATGTTGTTCCTAAGGGGGTAGAGCACAAGCCCTATGCTGAAAATGAAGTGAAAATGCTTTTGATAGAGCCTCGAGATGTTTTAAATACGGGTGATGAAGAAGCTAGCGAGGTTACAGCGGTCAATAATGTCTGGATATAAAGCTAACGGGTTGCTCAAGTATGTTCAGTCCATGCCAAAAGCATAGTCTCCGTAGTGAGCTTTTTGCTACGCTTAAGGATGCCCTTAGATAAGGTAATCAGTTATTGCTAATTCATCGAATATAATGCCTGTGGATATCTTCGGTTTTTGAAAATTGCTAGACTAATCCTTTTAGTATCTCAGGCAAGTATTTTTTATGATTTCTACAGGGCAACTCATCATTGATTTAACCGCCATACAGAAAAATTGGCAATTGCTTAATCAAAAAACCGGTGTGGATACAGAATGTGCGGCGGTCGTTAAAGCAAATGCTTATGGGTTGGGAGCTGTACCTGTTGCACGTTCATTAATCGGCGTTGGTTGTCGTACATTTTTTGTTGCTACTTTGGATGAAGCAATTGAGCTACGTGAGGCAGTAGTCGGAGAGTATAAAATTATTGTGCTTGGTGGTATGGCAAGCAATCATTATAAAGAATGCGCCCGCTATCAGTTGACTCCTACACTGGTTACTTTTCAACAATTGAGCCTATGGCAAATGGCTTGTTCTCAAGATGCTTCTCAAAAAGAAGAGTGGCAGTCGCCGGTTATTAAAATCGATACAGGAATGCATCGTTTAGGGCTTAGCCTCAACGAAATTAAGCAGTTAATTTTAGAGAAAAATTTATTAACGTCATTGTCTCCTAATATATTCATGAGCCATTTGGCTTGTGCTGACGAACCGTCCCACCCTTTAAATAATCAGCAGCTAAGCGCTTTTTGCTATGTCTTGAATGAATTAAAACAGCTTTTACCTAATGTTAAAGCGAGCTTTGCTAATTCGTCGGGCATTTATTTAGGTAACAATTATCAATTTGATATTGTGCGTCCAGGTGTTTCACTTTATGGCGCAAATCCTACGCTTGATCTTGCCAACCCCATGACTCCTGTCGTTAAACTTTCTGTTCCAATTAATCAAATAAAGGGTGTTCCTGTGGGTGATAGTGTAGGGTATGGCGCGAGCTATAAAGCTAAAAAAGATACTCGAATAGCAGTTACTTTTGGTGGTTATGCTGATGGTTTATTTCGTATTTTGGGGAGTGGTGGCAAAGGTTTCTATTGTGGCTATCCTGTGCCTATAGCCGGACGAGTTTCTATGGATTCAATTGCTTTTGATATCTCTTCTGTGCCTGATGCTTTGCTTAGTGAAGAGAATAATATGATTGAGATTTTAGGTGAGCATCAAACGGTTGATCAATTGGCGGTACAAGCTTCAACGATTGCTTATGAAATTTTAACCAGTTTGGGGCAGCGTTATCATCGAACTTATCAAGGTGGGGTGGTTGCGTGAATGCTGCATCTGAAGCTTTGCTAAGGTTATTAGTGGATGGTCAATTTCACTCAGGAGAAGTAATTGGAAATCGATTAAAAATTTCTAGAACGGCTGTATGGAAAAAGTTGCAGGCGCTGTCTGACTATGGGCTTGAGGTGGAATCTGTTAAGGGTAAAGGCTATCGTTTGCTGACGCCCCTAGAGTTTTTAGATAAAGAAATAATCGTTGATCACTTGGGTCGCAAAGTGAAGGGTTTGTTGAGTGAGTTGGAGGTGCTAACGGTTGTTGATTCTACCAATAGTTATTTGATGAGTCGTATTGGCCATGATAAAGCTAACGGTCGGGTTTGTTTTGCTGAATATCAGGCGGGTGGGCGTGGTCGTCGAGGTCGAGAATGGGTTAGCCCGTTAGGCAATATTGCATTGTCCTTGTCTTGGGAATTTGAGCAGGGAGCGGCGTCTTTAGAGGGTTTGAGTCTGGCTGTTGGTGTTGGTGTTGTGCAGGCTCTTGCTGATCAGGGGGTTGATAGTGTTCAGCTGAAATGGCCAAACGATATATTGGTTCGTTCAGCTAAGTTGGGTGGTATCTTGATTGAAATGACAGGAGATCCAACTGGACGTTGTCAAGTGGTGATTGGAATTGGCCTTAACACAGTAATATCACCTTTGCAGGATGTAATTGAACAGCCTTATATTGCGTTATCCCAGATTTCAGATGATTATTCACGAAACAAATTGGCAGCTTCGCTGTTGAATCACTTGTTACCTATTGTGGCAACGTTTTCCGAGGAGGGTTTTGTGAAGTATCGTTCTACGTGGGAATCTGTAGATGCTTACAGAGATAAGAAAGTTGTTGTTATTTCTGGTCAGCAACGATCTGAAGGCGTGGCTCGTGGAGTCAATGAAGTTGGTGCCCTGCAATTAGATATAGGGAATGAGCTTTCCGCTATACACGGTGGAGAATTGTCGCTGAGGCTTTCTGATGATCCTTGAGGTGGATATAGGTAATTCGAGGCTCAAATGGCGTCTGCGTAATGGAAACAGCACTATCGCGCAAGGAAATGGTGGTCATCAGCTTGACGGTGATTACTCCACTGTATTTTCAGATATTTCTACTCGCCATCGTGTGCAGAAAATTTGTGTTGCTAGCGTTGTTCCCAAATTTGAAGAAGAATTTACTGCGTGGTGTAAAGAAAATTGGCGGTTGAACCCTGAATATGCAAATGTCACAAAATTCTGTGCAGGTGTTGCTAATGGTTATGATGATGTTTCACAAATGGGTATTGATCGATGGTTAGCTGTAGTAGCGGCTTACAATGTCGATAAATCGAAACCTTGTTTAGTCATCGATTCCGGGAGTGCATGTACGGTTGATTTGGTATTGTCCAATGGTGTGCATTTGGGTGGGTATATCGTTCCAGGTCTTGAATTAATGAGGAGTGCTTTATTTCGTGATACTGATCGCGTCAAGTTAAACTCAATTAGTTATGATGAAGAACTGTGTGCGGGTAAGTCAACTCAAAAGGCAGTTTCTTCCGGTCTGCGTGTAATGGAGTTGGGTTTGGTAATGTTTGCTTTAGAGGAGCTTTTAATGGCAAACGGTAATGACCCAAGGATAGTGCTTACAGGTGGTAATGGTTTTAAATTGGCTAAATTGCTAGAAAAGCGGCTTGTTAAACAAAATTTGTTTGCTCGAGTCAGTGGCATAATTGTTGAACCAGAGTTAGTATTAAATGGCTTGTCCTTGGCTCTAGAAGCAAATTCTTTTCCGTGAGCTCAGTTCATAATATTCATAGATAGAACATTAACAATTAGAGAATTCCTCGTATGCGTTGGATTGTTGCCAGCCTGGTCGTTATAAATATTCTGAGCTTTATATATTTTCAGTTGTTTTCTGAAGCTGCGCTTTCTAGTACCGAGGCCTCTTCTATTCCAAATATATCGTTATCTACGGGTTCTAAAGAAATTACGCTGTTGTCAGAGGTGGTTGATGAAAGCATATTGGCTGTTGCTGCCCCAATCCTCCCTCCTAAAATTCAGGAGTTGTCTCGAGAGCCTCTTTGTACTTTGGTGGGCGCTTTCAAGAAATTATTGAAAGCCGAATATTTCGTAGAGCGCCTGCAAGCTTTAGGGCTTGCGGCTGAGATTAAGGATGTGGTTGTTAATAGTGAGCCGGGGTATTGGCTGCACTTGCCGCCAGAAAAATCTCGAAAAGAGGCTTTGCGTCGCCTTAGTGAGCTGCAGCGTCGTGGAATAGACAGTTATGTCATTCCGTCGGGTAATCTGGCAAACGGCATTTCTCTTGGAATGTTTTCCAATAAAGAGCGTGCAGATGCGATGAAAGTGCGTATCAGTAACCAAGGTTATCGTCCAGAAATGGTGAATGTGCCACGCGAACAAAAAGAAACATGGGTGTTCTTGTCTGAAGGCGAGGCATCAAAAATCAGCCCCGAACGATGGGCAGAGCTACTTTCTTCAGAAGATTACATCCAGAAACGACAAAATTTGTGTACAGATCTTGCGTCTTACTGAAAGTTTCTCTAGAATCCCGCCTCCAGTTGATTGAGGGGCAATTAAATCCCTTCTTCTAATTGGTAATTGCTGGCGTAGCTCAGTTGGTAGAGCAGCTGACTTGTAATCAGCCGGTCGGGGGTTCGACTCCTCTCGCCAGCTCCAAATTATGTAAGCCAATCTGAAAAGGTTGGTCGATAAGCATCTATCTTGGCTTGTTTTGAGGTAGGTGCTTATTTTTTAGATGATCTTATATCTTCATCGCAGGTTTAGTGTTTTAAGTGAGTCAACGTTTTCTTTAGTTTTTCTACTGATAACCGTATCTCAGCTATCTCATGTAAGTCTGTGATTTATAAAACAAATAGTTGACAGAAGTCGCCGATGAGCGGAGAATACCCCGCCTTTGCGCAGCGGCTTGTCTGTTTTTGTACATGAAATGTCGGTTTTATAGGCTGTTGATATAAGCATTCTGCTATTTGATAAGTTTTAGCAGGGGTTCCCGAGTGGCCAAAGGGATCAGACTGTAAATCTGACGCGCGAGCTTCGGTGGTTCGAATCCACCCCCCTGCACCAGTATTGATATCAACAAATGGATTTTGTTTGTTATGGGTAAGGCAACTCGGAGGCAATAACCGCGAAAATATTTGCGGGTATAGTTTAATGGTAGAACCTCAGCCTTCCAAGCTGATGATGCGGGTTCGATTCCCGCTACCCGCTCCAGTTGGATGGCCAGCCCTTGATGTGGTTGGTGGAGATCGTGCGATGATTGTTGTACGGCTGTAGCTGTGAATAATGAGGTCATTTGCTCATGTAGCTCAGTTGGTAGAGCACACCCTTGGTAAGGGTGAGGTCGGCAGTTCAAATCTGCTCATGAGCTCCAGTATTGTTGAATTTAAAGCAGTTTGCCTTAGTGGTGGGCTGCTTTTGTGTGTTGGTTTTTGACGCAAAAGCGTTGATAGCCAGAAAGAAAGTAAATAACGTCAGAAGTAATTGGTGTTAATTTTTTATCATCTATATCGCGCATAATTGTGCGCACTTTGAAACCGGGAGACGCTCACAATGGCGAAAGAAAAGTTTGAACGAAGCAAGCCCCACGTGAATGTGGGCACAATTGGTCACGTTGACCATGGTAAAACCACCCTGACAGCGGCATTGACTCGCGTATGTTCAGAAGTATGGGGCGGTGCAGCCGTTGCCTTTGACGGTATTGATAATGCACCGGAAGAGCGTGAGCGCGGTATCACCATTGCGACGTCACACGTTGAATATGATTCTCCTGATCGCCACTACGCTCACGTTGACTGTCCAGGTCACGCGGACTACGTGAAAAACATGATTACGGGTGCTGCTCAAATGGACGGCGCTATCTTAGTATGTGGTGCGACTGATGGCCCTATGCCACAAACGCGTGAGCATATCTTGTTGTCTCGTCAGGTTGGCGTTCCTTACATCGTCGTATTTTTAAACAAAGCTGATCTTCTTGCAGAAGATTGTGGTGGTGTTGGTTCAGAAGAATATGACGAAATGCTAGAGCTAGTTGAAATGGAATTGCGTGAGTTGCTAGATACTTATGAATTCCCAGGCGACGACACACCAATCATTGCCGGTTCTGCATTGATGGCACTTAATGGTGAAGACGATAACGAATTAGGTACGTCTGCGGTTAAGAAATTGGTTGAAACCTTGGATGAGTACATTCCTGAGCCAGAGCGTGCGATTGATCAGCCATTCTTGATGCCAATCGAAGACGTATTCTCTATTTCTGGTCGTGGTACGGTTGTTACTGGTCGTGTAGAGCGCGGTATCATCAAAGTGGGTGAAGAAATCGAAATCGTTGGTATTAAAGATACGACGAAAACCACCTGTACTGGTGTTGAAATGTTCCGCAAGTTGCTTGACGAAGGTCGTGCAGGTGAGAACGTTGGTGTTCTATTGCGTGGTACTAAGCGTGAAGAAATCGAGCGTGGTCAAGTATTGTGTGTGCCGGGTTCAGTGAAGCCGCATACTAAATTTGAAGCGGAAGTTTACGTATTGTCAAAAGATGAAGGTGGTCGTCATACGCCATTCTTTAAAGGCTACCGTCCACAGTTTTACTTCCGTACGACGGATGTAACGGGCGCGTGTGAATTACCAGAAGGTGTTGAAATGGTAATGCCTGGCGATAACGTGCAAATGGAAGTGACCTTGATTCATCCGATTGCGATGGAAGATGGTTTACGCTTTGCGATTCGTGAAGGTGGTCGTACGGTTGGTGCGGGCGTCGTCGCTAAAATCATAGAGTAATTTAGTATATTAGCTGAAAGTACTTTTGTTTTCAGCGCTTCCGTTAGTAATAGCGGTCGTAAGCCGAGTCGATTTTTCGTCTCGGCTTCTGTTTTATCGGGAAGGCAAGTTGTTTTCTCAGTAAAAGAAATAGGCCAGTAGTTCAATTGGTAGAGCGTCGGTCTCCAAAACCGAAAGTTGGGGGTTCGAGTCCCTCCTGGCCTGCCATTTTTTGGTAAATGATAATTTTCGACTTTTTTGTCAAAAGTAAATTAAGGGCAAGAAGGAAACGAAGTGAAATTTGAGGTTGTGGTGTGAGCACAAAAACAGATAGTAATGATACTTACCCTCTTAACTGGTTGCGCTGGTTGGTTGTTGTTGCGCTTGTTGCCGGTGGAATAGTTGCTAATTCTGTTTATGGAGATTACCCGCTTCTATATAGGGTCGTAGGGTTAATTGTACTTGCTGCTATTGCTTTGTGGGTGGCAGTTAATACAGAGCAAGGTTCGTCAATTTGGGCGATAGTCAAAGCATCTCAGACAGAAGCTCGAAAAGTTGTTTGGCCAACTCGTCAAGAAACTAACCAAACAACGCTGATTGTTGTTGTGTTGGTTATTGTGATGGCATTTATTTTATGGGGGCTTGACTCATTATTGGGTTGGGTTGCATCACTGATCATTGGGTAATTAAAGCTATGTCAAAGCGTTGGTACGTTGTACACGCCTATTCAGGATACGAAAAAAAAGTCGCTGTTGCTTTGCAAGAGCGTATTGAGTTGCACGACATGCAAGACTTATTCGGTGAAGTGTTAGTACCTACTGAAGAAGTTGTTGAAATGCGCGGTGGTCAAAAACGTAAGTCTGAGCGCAAGTTTTTCCCAGGTTATGTGCTTGTGCAGATGGAGCTTAATGACGATTCGTGGCATTTGGTAAAAGATACGCCGCGAGTGATGGGTTTTATTGGTGGTAAGGCGGATAAGCCTGCACCGATTACAGATAAAGAAGCTGAACTTATTCTTCAGCGCATGGACGATTCGGTCGAAGCGCCGAAGCCTAAAACTATCTTTGAGCCTGGAGAAATGGTTCGCGTTATCGATGGTCCGTTCAATGACTTTAATGGCGTCGTTGAAGAAGTGAATTATGAAAAGAGTCGTCTTCAGGTAGCGGTATTGATCTTTGGTCGATCTACACCTGTTGAGCTTGAGTTTGGTCAAGTCGAAAAGACTTAATATGATTTTTTGATAGTAGTGCAATTGGTACTGCTATGAAAATATGGTGATTTCATTAAAAGCTAAGTCGTTAGTTTGTAAGAATGAAATCTGAAGGGGAGCCTGCGATAAGTTTTGTTAGGTGTTTTGGTAAGAAACATTTATCTAAATTTTGAGGCGCTAATACCCAATTAATCGGAGTTTTATCATGGCGAAGAAAGTCGAAGCTTATATTAAGCTGCAAGTGCCTGCGGGACAGGCAAACCCTAGTCCCCCTGTTGGTCCTGCGTTAGGTCAGCACGGCGTTAATATCATGGAATTTTGTAAAGCATTTAATGCTCAGACCCAAAGTCTAGAGCCAGGCGCTCCTGTTCCTGTTGTGATCAGTGTTTACAGCGACCGTAGCTTTACATTCCAAATGAAAACCCCTCCTGCGGCATTCTTATTACGCAAAGCAGCGGGTATCAGTAAAGGTAGCTCTCGCCCTAATACTGAGAAAGTAGGTAAGGTAACTCGTGAGCAATTAGAAGAAATTGCTAAAGCTAAAATGCCAGATTTAACGGCTGCTGATATGGATGCTGCTGTTCGCACTATTGCAGGTAGTGCAGTAAGTGCTGGTTTAGAAGTTGAGGGAGTTGTTTAAGATGGCTAAATTAACTAAACGTAAAAAATTAATTAACGAAAAAGTTGATCCTACAAAACAATATCCAATTGATGAAGCCGTTGCTTTAATGAAAGAGTTGGCGACTGTTAAGTTCGAAGAAACTGTTGATGTTGCTATTAACTTGGGTATTGATCCTCGTAAATCAGATCAAGCTGTTCGTGGCGCTACGTCATTGCCACACGGTACCGGTAAAACTGTACGTGTTGCTGTATTTACTCAAGGTGATAATGCAGAAGCTGCAAAAGCAGCAGGTGCTGACTTAGTAGGTATGGATGAACTTGCTGCTGAAGTTAAGAAAGGCAATATGGACTTTGACGTTGTTATTGCTGATCCGGCCGCTATGCGTGTTGTTGGACAGTTGGGTCAAATCCTTGGGCCTCGCGGTTTAATGCCCAATCCAAAAACTGGTACTGTTACCCCTGATGTTGCTACTGCTGTTAAAAATGCTAAAGCTGGTCAAGTGCGCTTCCGTGCAGATAAAGGCGGAATTATCCATGGTGGTATTGGAAATGTGAAATTTGATGCAGCAGCGATTAAAGAAAATCTTGAAGCGCTGTTAACTGATTTGAAAAAAGCAAAACCTGCTTCTGCTAAAGGTGTTTTCCTCAAGAAGATTTCTTTAAGCAGTACTATGGGCCCAGGTTTAGCTATTGATATCGCTTCATTGGATGTTTGATTCAGTGAAGTAAAAGAACTTTGGGGCTTGTTAGTTTTTCTATGAATGTAGAAGTATTAACAGGCCGTCAAAGACCGTAGGAGTGAATTGTTAGGTTCTTTACACTGACAAAACGCTTAAACAGTTTGATATATCAACGATATTATTAAACATCCTACGCAGATGGTGAAAGCCCGAATTCATTTTTATTTTATAAAAGTGAATTTAGTCACCAAAAACAGGCTTACATTTTTAGATGATGAATTAATAGTTACGATTATCGTACTAGCAGATTGTTAAATAAAAAAGTAAGTAGTATTAACGATTAATGTAGTGGTTTGTAAAGTTACTATTTTTAATCAAATCCAGGAGAAAACTCGTGGCATTAGCATTTCAAGACAAGAAACAAATTGTCGCTGAGGTTAACGAGACTGCCAGCAATGCTTTGTCTCTGGTTATTGCAGACGCTCGTGGCGTCAATGTAACCGATATGACTGCGCTGCGTAAGTTGGCACGGGAAAATAGCGTTCAGTTACGCGTGATTCGTAATACTCTTGCGAAACGTGCATTTACTGAAACCGAATTTGACTGTGTTAATGAAGCGCTAGTCGGGCCATCACTCTTTGGTTTTTCTATGGAAGACCCAGGTGCGGCAGCTCGAATATTCAAAGATTTCGCGAAAGAAAATGAAAAATTTGAAGTTAAAGCGCTATCTGTAGGCGGCAAGCTACTGGACGCAGGTCAGATCGATGCTCTTGCTAAGCTACCAACACGCGATCAAGCGTTAGGTATGCTAGCCAGTGTAATGATCGCACCGGTAACTAAGTTGGTCAGAACTTTCAACGAAGTTCCAACAAAAGTTACTCGTGTAGTTGCGGCAGTTCGCGACCAAAAACAAGACGCTGCATAATATTAGTTATTGTAATAACTAATATATGTAGTTAATTTTTATTAAAATATTTTTATCGGAGATCTGAGTCATGGCTCTATCTAAAGATGACATCTTAAACGCTATTGCTGAAATGTCAGTAATGGAAGTAGTTGAATTAGTTGAAGCAATGGAAGAGAAGTTTGGTGTTTCTGCTGCAGCGGCTGTTGCCGTTGCTGGCCCAGCACAAGGTGAAGCTGGTCCTGCTGCAGAAGAAAAAACTGAGTTTGACGTTGTTATTACTTCAGCTGGCGAAAAGAAAGTTAACGCTATTAAAGCAGTTCGCGCAATCACCGGTCTTGGCTTAAAAGAAGCTAAAGCAATGGTTGAAAGTGCTCCAGCAACTGTTAAAGAAGGCGCTTCTAAAGAAGACGCTGAAGAAGCGAAAAAGCAGCTTGAAGAAGCTGGCGCTACTGCTGAATTGAAATAATTCACAGTTGTGTCGAGGCCTTTCTACTATAGATAGGCTTGAGGCTGGCGGGTTTTACCTGCCGGCCTTTTTCCGTTTTCAATGATTAGTTTCATTGTTACACGGATAAGAATTATAAATACAGCCTGCTTTTGGCGAGCTGTAGTGATTGAATGTCAATCAAACATAATAAAGCATAACCCGTGCTTTAAGTGGTGTCACAACCCAATTGTAACAAGCTGAGGAATACAGATGGCTTACTCGTATACTGAGAAAAAACGTATCCGCAAGGATTTTGGCAAATTACCTCATGTAATGGATGTTCCTTATTTGCTAGCTATACAGCTAGACTCCTATAAAAAATTTACCCAAGAAGATACCAAGCTTGAAGATCGTCTAGAGTCAGGATTACATGCAGCGTTTAAATCCGTTATGCCTATTGTTAGTTACTCTGGCAGTGCAGCGTTAGAGTATGTCAGCTATACCTTGGGTAAGGCAGTTTTTGATGTAAAAGAATGTGTATTGAGGGGGGCCACTTATGCTGCACCCCTTAGAGTAAAAGTCAGGTTGATTATTTACGATAAAGAATCGTCGAATAAGACAATTAAAGATATTAAAGAACAAGAAGTCTATATGGGTGAAATCCCGTTGATGACAGATAACGGTACTTTCGTTATTAATGGTACTGAACGTGTTATTGTTTCTCAGTTACACCGTTCTCCAGGCGTGTTCTTTGACCATGATAAAGGCAAAACCCACTCTTCTGGTAAGTTACTTTATTCTGCTCGCGTGATCCCTTACCGTGGCTCATGGTTAGATTTTGAATTTGACCCTAAAGATTTAGTGTATGTTCGTATTGATCGTCGTCGTAAATTGCCTGCGACTATTTTATTGCGTGCATTAGGTTATACCTCTGAAGAAATGCTGGAAATGTTTTTCGAAACCAGCACGTTTGAATTAACAGGGGATAAGGAGTATTTACTAGAGCTTGTTCCTTCTCGTCTACGTGGTGATATGGCTACGTTTGATATCAAAGATAAGAAAGGTAATGTTCTAATCGAGGAAGGGCGTCGTATTACTGCACGTCATATTCGTAATTTGGAAAAAGCCAATGTTGCTCAACTGTTAGTGCCGGAAAGCTATCTACTAGGCCGCGCACTTGCAAAAGATATCGTTGATACTGAGTCTGGCGAAGTATTATTTGAGTGTAATACCGAGATAACAGAAGAAGTTTTAGAGAAGTTATCTGAGACCGGCGTATCTAGTATCGAAACACTTTATACCAACGAATTAGACCGTGGCCCATTCGTATCTGAAACCTTACGCGTTGACCCGACTCGTACTGAGCTGGAAGCCTTAGTCGAAATCTACCGCATGATGCGTCCTGGTGAGCCGCCAACCAAAGAATCTGCTGAAGGTTTATTCCAAAACCTATTCTTCAGTTCAGATCGCTATGACCTTTCAGTTGTAGGACGTATGAAGTTTAATCGTCGCTTACACCGTGAAAGTGATAAAGGCGAAGGAATTTTATCGAAAGAAGATATCGTTGATGTGATGAAAACATTAATTGATATTCGTAATGGTAACGGTGTCGTTGATGATATCGACCACCTTGGTAACCGTCGTGTTCGTTCTGTTGGTGAGATGGCAGAAAACCAATTCCGTGTTGGTTTAGTACGTGTTGAGCGTGCTGTTAAAGAGCGTCTATCTGTTGCTGAGTCAGAAGGTTTAATGCCTCAAGACTTAGTGAATGCCAAACCTGTCTCTGCTGCGATTAAAGAATTCTTTGGTTCATCGCAGTTATCCCAGTTTATGGATCAGAATAATCCATTATCTGAGATTACTCATAAACGACGTGTATCGGCGCTAGGGCCTGGTGGTTTAACACGTGAGCGTGCAGGTTTTGAAGTGCGCGATGTGCATCCAACGCATTATGGTCGAGTCTGTCCAATTGAAACGCCTGAAGGACCAAACATTGGTTTGATCAACTCACTGGCGACTTATGCACGTACTAATAATTATGGCTTCTTGGAAAGCCCTTATCGCCGCGTTATCGATGGCAAAATTACTGATGAGATTGATTATCTCTCTGCAATTAACGAAGCAGAATATGTGATTGCTCAGGCATCTGCTACCTTGGACGAAGAAGGTCGATTAATTGAAGAGCTTGTGTCAGCACGACACATGAATGAATTTACTCTGAAGTCGCCAGATGATGTGCAGTATATGGATGTGTCGCCGCGTCAGGTTGTTTCTGTTGCAGCATCATTGATTCCATTCCTTGAACACGATGATGCAAACCGTGCATTGATGGGATCAAACATGCAACGTCAAGCAGTCCCAACATTGAAGGCAGATAAGCCTCTAGTCGGTACTGGCATGGAACGAACAGTTGCGCAGGATTCTGGGGTTTGTGTCGTTGCAAAACGTGGTGGTGTCATTGAAAGTGTCGATGCTGCGCGAATTGTTGTTCGTGCGAACAACGAAGAAACTGAAGCAGGTGATGCAGGTGTTGATATTTATAACCTGACTAAATACACGCGTTCTAACCAGAATACCTGTATTAATCAACGCTCAATTGTGAATGTTGGTGATCAGGTTGTTCGTGGCGATATCATGGCCGATGGTCCATCTGTTGATATGGGTGAGCTAGCACTTGGCCAAAACATGCGTATTGCATTCATGCCTTGGAATGGTTACAACTTTGAGGATTCGATTCTTGTTTCTGAACGCGTTGTTCAAGAAGATCGTTTTACTACCATTCACATTCAAGAGCTGACCTGTATTGCTCGTGATACCAAATTAGGCAGTGAGGAGATTACCGCTGATATTCCTAATGTGGGTGAAAGTGCATTATCAAAATTAGATGAGTCCGGTATTGTTTATATCGGTGCTGAAGTAGGCCCGGGCGATATTCTGGTAGGTAAAGTGACACCAAAAGGTGAAACTCAATTAACGCCAGAAGAAAAACTTCTACGTGCTATTTTTGGTGAAAAAGCCTCTGATGTAAAAGATACTTCTCAGCGTGTTCCTTCAAGTACCAAAGGTACGGTGATCGATGTTCAGGTCTTTACCCGTGATGGTCTTGAGAAAGATGCACGTGCGAAAGATATTGAAGAGATGCAACTTGAACAAGTACGTAAAGACCTTAACGAAGAGTACCGTATTGTTGAAGCGGCGACCTTTGAGCGTTTGCATTCAGCATTGATTGGCAACAAAGTGACTTCTGGTAAGGCTGTTAAAAAAGGAACCGTTCTTACTGCTGAAATTTTAGAAGGGCTTGAAAAGGATCAGTGGTTCAACTTGCGCATGGATGATGATGGTTTAAATGAGCAATTAGACCGTGCTGATGAGCAGCTAAAAGAGCGTCGTAAGATTCTTGATGAACGCTTTGAAGATAAGAAAAGCAAGTTGCAAACGGGTGATGATTTAGCACCGGGTGTACTTAAAATTGTTAAGGTTTACTTAGCGGTTAAACGCCGTATTCAGCCTGGTGATAAAATGGCAGGACGTCATGGTAACAAAGGTGTTATCTCAGTCATCATGCCTGTAGAAGATATGCCATTCGATGAAAATGGAGATCCAATCGATATCGTTCTTAACCCGCTAGGTGTTCCTTCACGGATGAACGTTGGGCAGGTTCTTGAGATGCACTTGGGCCTTGCTGCTAAAGGCCTTGGTAAGAAAATTGACACAATGGTGCGTGAGCAACAAGCCATTAGCAAAGTTCGTGGATTCCTTGAGGAAATCTACAACGAGATTGGTGATGCCCGAGTTAAAGAAGATCTCAACAGCTTCTCTGATGAAGAGGTTCTAGAGCTTGCTAAAAATCTAGCCGGTGGTGTACCTATGGCCACTCGAGCTTTTGATGGCGCGAAAGAAGTTGAGATCAAAAAATTACTGACCTTGGCAGACATGCCAGATAGCGGCCAAATGACATTGTTCGATGGTCGTACTGGTGATGCATTTAGTCGCCCGGTGACAGTGGGTTATATGTATATGCTCAAACTGAATCACTTGGTTGATGACAAAATGCATGCGCGTTCAACAGGTTCTTATAGTTTGGTTACGCAGCAGCCATTGGGTGGTAAGGCTCAATTTGGTGGACAACGTTTCGGTGAGATGGAGGTGTGGGCACTAGAAGCTTATGGTGCAGCTTATACTCTACAAGAAATGTTAACTGTTAAATCAGACGATGTTGCTGGTCGAACTAAGATGTATAAAAACATTGTTGATGGTGATCATCGTATGGAACCTGGAATGCCAGAATCCTTTAACGTACTGGTTAAAGAAATTCGCTCTCTGGGTATCAATATGGAATTGGAAAACGATTCCTAAGATAAAGGTTGCGCAGGTCTTTTAAGGCCTGCTTAGTCGAATACTGATGACGGCCATATAAACGGCCACAAGAATTTAATCCCCTAATTGGAGGAAGCCCCTTGAAAGACTTACTTAATCTCTTGAAGTCCCAAGGACAAAACGACGAGTTTGACTCAATCCGTATCAGTCTGGCATCGCCAGAAATGATTCGCTCATGGTCTTTTGGTGAAGTAAGAAAGCCTGAAACCATTAACTATCGTACGTTCAAGCCTGAGCGTGAAGGTTTATTTTGTGCCAAAATTTTTGGCCCAATTAAAGATTACGAATGTTTGTGCGGTAAATACAAGCGCATGAAGCATCGCGGCATTATTTGTGAAAAGTGTGGCGTAGAAGTTACCTTGGCAAAAGTGCGCCGTGACCGTATGGGGCATATCGAGCTTGCTAGCCCCGTTGCTCATATCTGGTTCTTAAAATCATTACCTAGCCGTATTGGTTTATTGTTGGATATGACATTACGCAGTATTGAACGTGTATTGTATTTTGAATCGTATGTTGTGACTGATCCAGGTATGACTACTTTGGAAAAAGGTCAGTTACTTACCGATGAAGAGTTCTTCGAAGCGATGGAAGAATTTCCTGATGAATTCGAAGCAAAAATGGGTGCTGAAGCGATTCAGGATTTGATGATGGATATTAATTTGGAAGAAGAGATTGCTCGTCTTCGTGAAGAAATTCCAGCGACTAACTCTGAAACCAAAATTAAGAAGCTCTCTAAGCGTTTAAAATTATTGGAAGCCTTCTTCCATTCAGGTAATAAGCCAGAGTGGATGATCATGCAGGCCCTACCAGTACTTCCACCTGATCTACGCCCATTAGTTCCTCTAGATGGTGGTCGCTTTGCAACATCTGATTTGAATGATTTGTATCGTCGTGTAATCAACCGTAATAACCGTTTGAAGCGTTTGTTAGATTTGAATGCACCGGACATTATCGTTCGTAACGAAAAACGTATGCTTCAAGAAGCGGTTGATGCGTTATTGGATAATGGTCGTCGTGGTCGCGCCATTACTGGTTCCAACAAGCGTCCTTTGAAATCATTAGCCGATATGATTAAAGGTAAGCAAGGTCGTTTCCGTCAGAACTTGTTAGGTAAGCGTGTTGACTACTCTGGTCGTTCAGTGATCGTGACTGGTCCTACGTTACGATTACATCAGTGTGGTCTTCCTAAGAAGATGGCATTGGAATTATTTAAGCCTTTTATCTTTAGTAAATTAGAATTGCGTGGTTTAGCAACGACGATTAAAGCCGCTAAGAAAATGGTTGAGCGTGAAGAGCCTGTTGTTTGGGATATTCTTGATGAAGTGATCCGTGAGCATCCAGTTCTTCTTAACCGTGCGCCTACACTTCACCGTTTGGGTATTCAGGCGTTTGAGCCAGTTCTGATTGAAGGTAAAGCTATTCAATTGCACCCATTAGTTTGTACAGCCTATAACGCTGACTTTGATGGTGACCAGATGGCTGTGCACGTACCGTTGACGATTGAAGCACAGTTAGAAGCTCGTGCGTTGATGATGTCAACGAACAATATTCTTTCACCTGCATCAGGTGAGCCTATCATCGTACCTTCTCAGGATGTTGTATTAGGTTTGTACTGGATGACGCGTGAGCGTATTAATGCTTCAGGTGAAGGTATGGTCTTCGCTGATGTTGCTGAAGTGTCCCGTGCTTATTATGCTGGTCAAGTTGACCTGCAAGCACGTATTAAAGTACGCATATCTGAAGTTATCACTGATGATGAAGGTGAGAAAAGCAGTCAAGTTAGAATGGTTGATACCACTATTGGTCGCGTTATCTTCTGGGAAATCGTACCCGATGGTATTCCGTTTGATCAGGTCAATCGACCCATGGTTAAGAAAGCGATTTCTTCTATTATCAATTACTGCTATCGCGTTGTCGGCTTGAAATCGACAGTCATTTTTGCTGACCAATTGATGTACATGGGCTATCGTTTCTCTACACGATCAGGTTCTTCTATTGGCGTTAACGATTTTGCTATTCCTGATAACAAGCCAGAAATTATTAATCGCGCTGATAATGAAGTAAAAGAGATTGAAGGCCAGTTCGCTTCTGGTTTGGTAACCCAAGGTGAGAAATATAACAAAGTTATTGATATTTGGTCGCGTGCTAATGACTTAGTTGCAAAATCAATGATGGATGGCATCTCTAAAGAATCTGTTATGAATAAAGATGGCGAAGAAGAGTTTCAAGATTCTTTCAACTCTGTATTCATGTATGCCGATTCCGGTGCACGGGGTTCCCCTGCTCAGATTCGTCAGCTCGCAGGTATGCGTGGTCTAATGGCGCGTCCTGATGGCTCTATTATTGAAACGCCTATTACTGCTAATTTCCGTGAAGGTCTAAACGTACTTCAGTACTTTATTTCTACTCACGGTGCTCGTAAAGGTTTGGCTGATACAGCATTGAAAACAGCTAACTCGGGTTATTTGACTCGTCGTTTAGTTGATGTTGCGCAAGATTTAGTGGTTACAGAAGATGACTGTGGTACAGATCATGGCCTGACAATGACCCCAGTGATCGAAGGTGGTGACATCATTGAAACATTAGGTGATCGAGTACTCGGGCGTGTTGTTGCTCAAGACGTTATCGATCCTGTTAATGGTTCAGTATTGATGGAAGCTGGCACAATGATCGATGAAAACTTAATTGATCGTGTTGAAGCGATGGGTGTTGATGAAATCATTGTACGCTCACCTATCACTTGTGAGTCCCGTCAGGGTATTTGTTCGCGTTGTTATGGTCGTGACTTGGCTCGCGGTCATATGGTTAACGTGGGTGAAGCTGTTGGTGTTATTGCTGCTCAATCCATTGGTGAGCCAGGAACACAGTTGACGATGCGTACCTTCCACATTGGTGGTGCAGCTAGCCGGGCATCTGCTGTCGATAGCGTACAAGTGAAACAAGCGGGTACTGTACGTTTACAGAACGTGAAGCTTGTTGAAAACATTAATGGTAACTTGGTTGCAGTATCGCGTTCAGGTGAGTTGGCGGTTGCCGATGAAACTGGTCGTGAGCGTGAACGTTATAAAATTCCTTATGGTGCTGTTATTTCTACACGTGATGGTGACCAGGTTGAAGGTGGCGCAATCGTTGCCAAATGGGATCCTCATACGCATCCAATCGTATCTGAAGTTGCGGGTAAAGTGACTTTCTCAGGTATGGAAGATGGTCTTTCAATGCGCCGCCAAACAGATGAGCTAACAGGCTTAAGTTCAATCGAAATTCTTGACCCAGCAGAACGTCCAGCTGCCGGTAAAGACTTGAAGCCAGCAGTTACTCTCGTTGATGCGAATGGTAAAGAGTTGACCCTAGCCAATACTAATGTGCCTGCGCATTATATGTTGCCTTCTAAAGCAATCTTAAGCTTGAATGATGGTGATGAAATTGGTGTGGGTGATATTATTGCGCGTATTCCGCAAGAAGGTTCAAAAACTCGTGATATTACGGGTGGTCTGCCGCGTGTTGCTGACTTATTTGAAGCTCGTAAGCCGAAAGAGCCTTCATTACTTGCAGAAATTTCAGGTACGGTTAGCTTCGGTAAAGAAACTAAAGGTAAGGTTCGTTTGGTTATTACTCCTACCGATGGTAAAGGCTTAGAAGATGGTTCGACTCATTATGAAGAATTGATTCCTAAGCATCGCCAGTTAACTGTGTTTGAAGGTGAGCAGGTTGAAAAAGGTGAAGTTGTTTCTGATGGTCCAAGTAATCCGCACGATATTTTACGCCTCAAAGGTGTAGAAACATTAGCTCATTACATTACGAATGAGATTCAAGATGTTTATCGTTTACAGGGTGTAAAAATTAACGATAAGCACGTTGAAACCATTGTTCGCCAAATGTTGCGTAAAGTTGAAATTACCGGAATGGGTGAATCCAGCTTTGTTAAAGGTGAGCAGGTTGAATACAATAAAGTGCTTCAGGAAAATGAAAACCTTCGTGAAAAAGATCTACAGCCAGCTCGTTTTGAACGACAATTGTTGGGTATTACTAAAGCATCTCTGGCAACAGAATCGTTTATCTCTGCAGCCTCGTTCCAGGAAACAACACGAGTACTGACTGAAGCAGCAGTAACGGGTAAGAAAGATAACTTACGTGGCTTGAAAGAGAACGTTGTGGTTGGTCGTTTGATTCCAGCAGGAACTGGTTTGGCTTATCATGCGGATCGTAAACGTAAGCGCGATGTTGAAGTGTCTCAGACTGAAGGTGTGAGCGCAGAGGAAGTCGAAGCAGCATTAACAGAAGCACTTAAATCAAGCACTAGTTAGTAGGTAAACGCTTGTATTTTTAGATGTATAAAAAGCCTCCAGTCGGAGGCTTTTTTGTTTTTATAAAAATGTGTAGTCTGAATGGTGTATATTTGTAGTATAAAATATGTGCCAAAAAAATATGTACCGAAAAATGATAAAAAAAATAGTTTTCTCAATTACATTGTTGTTAGTTCAATCTTTTTCTTTTGCTCAGGCTTCTACAGAGGATAACTTTTCTAGCTTGCAACCTGCGGCGTTGATCGATGTTGCGGTTCGCTATCGTTATGCTCTAATTGCAGAGCTAGATTTAGGCAAAATGCATATTTTTGAGAGGAAAGTAGATGGTAGTTTTAAACTGTTACGGACGATGGCGGTGTCTATTGGGAAAGACGGTTATGGTAAGCAAATAGAAGGTGATAATAAAACTCCGATAGGAGTGTATCGTATCACTAGCTATTTAACGAATGCCCAGCTCGATGATTTTTATGGTAATGCAGCCTACCCAGTAAACTATCCTAATGCATGGGATCGATTAAAGCAGCGAACAGGTTATGGGATTTGGTTGCATGCGGAGCCTGTTGGTTTTCAGGAAAAAACCCGGCCATTACGAGATAGTAACGGGTGTGTAGTGCTTTCCAATAACGATATCGATATTTTAAGTCAGTATGTCGATATTGGTTACACCTATATTGTTTTAACGCCAAAAATGGAAATGACTTCAGTCGAAGCGATTCAAGATATCCGTGAAAAGCTTCACCAGCGCTTAAATGGATGGCGAGATGCTTGGGAATCGCTTAAACCTGCTCCTTATTTAGATTTTTATTCCAAGTCATTTAATAATCTCAAGCAAGACTGGTCAGCATGGTCTGAATACAAGCGGCGTGTCAATGGTTCAAAAAAATTTATCAAAATAGGTTTTTCTGATATTGGTATTTACGCATATCCAGCTGAAGAAAATTTATTATGGGTTGAGTTTTATCAGTCTTACCGTAGTAGTAATTTTTATTCTCAAGGGTGGAAGCGTCAAATATGGAAGCTTGAAGATGATGGTGAGTGGCGTATTGTTTACGAAGGCGGTGGTTAATGCTTACCTATCACATTAGGTTTTTTGTTTGGGATCTCTTTCACTAACCAGCGGACTAAGTCGACCCACATATGAGTAATTTCTTTGCTGCTTGGCATAATCCCAGCCGATGCGAGCTCAACAGTGACAACGGGTAGATCTAGATCAACACCTGCGTAATTGCCCAGAGAACCTGGGTATGTTCCTAATTGTCGTAAACGCAAAGTACCTAAGCGTGAAGGTGCTTGTTGAGGGCCGTCATAATCGACCAGTTTATGAGGAGCATGGACAGCAATAATAACATCTGGCTTAAATGAATTAATTGTTTCAACGAACCAACGTGTTTCTATCTCACTCATTGCAGAAGGGCCAGGATATCGACGCGGATTTTTATAAGTCTTCTTTTTCCAATAAATTTGAGCTAACTTTTCCCAGTCACTGGATGGAAAGTTCCTGTTAAGGTCTACACCATTAGAATTCTGGCGTTGGGCCTTATTATTCTGAAGTAAGCCATCTGGGTTCAGTAATGGAATTACCTGCCAATGAAATAAACCAGAGTGATATTGGTTTAATTTATTCATCCATTTAAACATAATTGAAATAGCGGAATATTCGTCTCCATGAATTCCTCCCATTAGTAATATTTTTCCCAGTGGTTGCTTTGATTTTAAAGGTGGATAGGTTTTATAAACTAAAGGGCGGTTTTTAGACGTTGTTTCTCCGCTGTTTATCAATTGTTGCTCTAAACAGTCATTAATACTAACACTTCCTAACTTTTCACCGATCTCTTGGCACAATGAATCCACTGGATTTGTATGAGTACTTGATGAGAAAACTACGTTTGAAAGTAGGATCAATATAGTAGCAAAGATAAATTTATATGGTTGCATTAGAAGTTATCTTGGAAATGAGGCAGAAAGTATATAGATTTCGTCGAATATTCTGAACAAGAAGCTACAACAAGCCAAAAAGAAATTGGCCTGCTGAGTAAAAATTGGGCCTTCTTGGTTTAACCTATAGGTAGTAATCGTTTCAACAAACTATCTGGTTTTTTCAGATCAATAATGATCAGAGTCAGTGCACAGAGCCAAGTAGCGCACGCCATCATAAATAATATACCGCTGTCATTACCAATTTGTAAGGCTGTTTCAGGGTCAAAATGTGGCATTACAATGCCCAGAGGTGTGAAGAGATGGAAAAAAATTGCACCACTCATAATGCCTAGTCCTAGTAGGGCTCCTAGTGCACGTAATGGCGTAAATAGAAGAATGGCTGCGATTAACTCGGCTGTTCCAACCATATAACCGCCATATGCTCCAAACCACGCGAAACCGGACCATTCAGCTAACGTTCCAAATATATGCTGGGTTTCTAGAGAGTTGGTAAATTTAAACGGAAGTGACTGCAAAAAAACAAAGGCGACAAATATAGATAAGATAATAGGAAACCATTTTTTCATTATAATTCCTCTTTTGTTGGTCCTAAGGAAAGCGGGGGAAAGCTTTACATAATAGAGATAATAACATCCTATAGAGCGATAGTAGGAGTCTTAAGTTCATTTGTTTGTAAACAAGATTCACTATAAACTTAACTATCTATAATTTTCTTATTATACAGGTGCAAATGTCTTGTACTGCGCCAAGGACTTAGTGTGAAAAATTCATTAATACATATCTATACCATTTCATTTGCTATCTTTTTCAGTATGGCATCAACTGCAGATATATCCATTAGCCAGAAAAGACAAACGAGTGCAGCGGGTGTTGGGCTTCAAGGGATGGCGGATTGGTCTACGCAGTTCCCATTTCTGGATACGATGAAACTCTCTAGAGAATGGTACGACTGGGACCGTCAGACAGCCGAAGGCATCACGCTCGATAAGCATGGTTGGGTGACAGCCCTTGAGAAGGGTTTGAGGCCGCAGACAGTATTTTTAACCAATAATGAGGGAACTCCTGTCATCTACAAACGTTATATCGTGCGATGGCAGGGAAAAGGGAAACTCAGCTATGGCGGTTGTGCTAAGAAAGTGGGGCGTGCTCATGGTGGGGATCGCATTTCGATTACTTATGGTAGCTGCTTTTTGGCATTAGAGTCAGTTAATAAGGAGGATCCCATTCGAAATATAACCATTGTTCCGGAAAAACATATAAAAGCGTTTGATAATGGTGAGATATTCAACCCTGATTTTATTGAGAGAATCAAAGGGTTTCGCGCATTGCGTTTTATGGATTGGATGAATACTAATGGGTCGGAGCAAAAATTATGGTCAGATCGACCACTACCTGAAGATCGCACCTTTGCTAAGAAGGGTGTTCCTCTGGAGTATATGATTGCCTTAGTGAATAAGGTCCTTGCAGACCCTTGGTTTAATATGCCCCACCAGTCAGATTTGAACTATATGCGGCAGTTTGCACAACTGGTTAAAACGTCTTTAAATCCAGAGTTGAACGTATATGTTGAGCATTCCAATGAAGTATGGAACTGGATCTTTCCTCAAACTATATTTGCTTTTGATTCAGCTAAAGAAAAATTCAATAAAGAAGAAGATGCGTTCTTTGAATGGCATGGAATGAGAACAGCACAGATGTGTGATATCTGGAAGAAAGGTGTTTATGGAGAAAGAAAAAATAGTGTTGTTTGTGTGCTGGGAACTCAGGCAAGTTGGCCGGGTTTAGAAGTCGCTGCTTTAGAGTGTCCTTCATGGGTGAAGCAGGGAAATAAGCCTTGTGTTGAACATGGCATTGATGCTGTAGCGATAACGGGGTATTTTTCAGGTTGTTTAGACGGTGGTGAGAGTAAAGTTAACCGGCAGAAGATCATCGGTTGGAGCCACCATAAAGATAAAGGTTTATCCAAAGCATATGAGCAGGCGTTAGATGGACGTCATTTTGAATGCGAAGATACTATCCCTGGTGTTCTTGAATATTATAAATACCATGTAGCTGAAGCTAAAAAGCGTGGATTAAGCGTTGTTGCTTACGAGGGGGGGCAGCACATAACAAGCAATTTTAGTGAAACTCAAAATGATGAACGCTTTTCGAATTTGCACTTATCCCTTAATCGTCACCCTTATATGAAAGAATTGTATAAAAAGAATTTTGAAAATTGGAAATCTGCGGGTGGCACGCTGTTTATGCACTTTGTGGATGCAGCTTCCTTTTCTCAATATGGTAGTTGGGGTGCATTAGAATATATCACTCAAGAAACTTCCCCTAAGTGGGAAGCTTTAATGGAGTTTAATAATACTCCTTGTTGGTGGGAAAATTGTAAACAATAATATTAAGTCATTTATGATGAAAGGATTGTATAGTGCTAAAAGATAAAGTCGTTATTATTACTGGTGCCGGTAGCGGTTTAGGTCGTGCATTGTCTATTGCTTTTTGTAAAGAACAAGCACAAGTTATTGGTTTGGGTCGCTCTGTAGAAACTTTAGAAGAAACACAGAAAATTGCAGGGAAAGATATGTTTTCTTTTTATGGGGCTGACACAAGTAATTTTGAGCAGCTGCAAAAAACGATGGATTCTATTGTTAGTAAGTTTGGTAAGATTGATTATCTTTTTAATAATGCTGCAGTTTATCCAAAGATTAATTTTCTTGATGAATCTGCTGGTGACTTTGCTCAAGCATTAAATATAAATGTTGCCGGTGTAGCAAATTGTTGTAAGGCAGTGCTGCCTCATATGATAAAGAACCAGTTTGGTAGAATATATAACTTGGGTAGTTGGGCCGATATTGCACCAATCGCCAATAGTGCCGTTTATTCAGCAAGTAAAGGAGCCATTCATGCACTGACAAAGTCTATAGCCGTTGATTTAACGGATAGAAATGTTGATGTTCAAATACATGAATGGATTCCTGGCCACCTAAACACTCAGATGAGTGACTATACGGGTATTGACCCAGCTGTTTCAGCCTCTTGGGGTGTTGCTCTTACTAAAATGGATAATGAAAAGAAAAATTGTATTTTTGAGTGTGACAGAGAATGGCTTCCTCCTAAATCGTTAAAACAAAAAATAAAAGGAAAGATACTTTTTTGGAAAAATTAAACCGTAATTATTAGCGGTTATCGTGTAATTGCTTATTAATTTTATCTGCCACTCTTAATGCATTAGCGGCGATAGTTAAACTAGGGTTTGTCCCGCCGCTGGTTGGCATAAAAGATGCGTCTGCAATATATAAATTATTTAACCCATGCGCTTTACAATTTTTATCCAACACACTATCTGCAGGATCCTCGCCTGCTTTGCAGGTGCCGCAAGGGTGCCCATAGTTGAGATTTATGCCTGTTGCCATTGGCAGGCTTTTAATGTTTGATAGTCTTTTTCGAATAATGTTTTTAAAAAAAAGTACTCTTTCTTTAAATTCATCGTGGATGTGATATTCAAAACGCATACCTGAAGGCGTATTTTTATCTGCAACAATTCTATTATCTTTATACGGGTAGTCTTCGACTATAGTGGTGTAAATAGTTGCTTCTCCTAAAATTTTAGCGGCTATATAAGCAGGGAAGCGTAGGAAATGCCGAAGAAATGACAGTTTCTTAAGTTTGCTTTGATCGAACATAAGGCGCAGAGCATAGACAATATTTCCATATCCTGCTGCTAGCCCTGTTGATTGAAATTCTCCCAGATTTCTATTATTGAATCGATAATAGTCACGTAGAGCAATTGTCTTTTTGGGCCCTTGGCGGGACAGTTTATGCTTTGGCCACAAAGCAATAAAATCACTGGCATGAAACATAAGATTCCTGCCTACCATCCCTGATTTATTGGCTAAGCCGTCTGGCCAGTCATTGTTCTTTGAGTTTTGTAATATAACCGGTGAAAAATATGCGCCTGCCGCTAAAACAAAAATGCTTGCTGCAAGTTCATATTCATTATCTTTATGCTTAATAGTGATGCTTGTGATTTGATCGGGGCGGGCATTTAACCTTAGGACTTCAGCAGCCTCTATCAATGATAAATTTCCTGTTAGTAATGCTGGCTGTAGGCAAGCATTATTTGCGTCTTGTTTACAGCTTTTTTGGCATATGTGGCCGCCGCATTCCGCGCAGGGGTTGTCATATTTTATTCCAACATGTAAGCGGTGTGGGTGTAACCCTACAGCTTGAAATTGTTGAAAAAAATGCTGGTCAACGTCACACATGGCGGGAGGGGGAAGTAGCGTTGATGGTTCACCGCTTTCAAGTGGGTCAGTTGTTCCACAGACAGAAAATAATGTCTCAGCTTGTTGGTAGTAAGGGGCTAGCTCTTCGTAATCAAATGGCCACTTAATAATTGATCCATCCGGTAATGTTTGTTCCATCAGGTCTTCTGGTCGAAGACGTTGTAGTGCGGCAGCGTAAAGTAAGGATGAGCCACCGGCCCCACAGCCTAATGGAGCCCATATGTCTGACTTTCTATCATTGATGCATGCTGTAATTTTTGTTGGCCATTTACCGCTGTTAAGGCGTTCTTGAGGATCTGACTCTTCTGTTTCTACCCCCTTGAACAAGCCAAAATTTGCTAATCCTTTTTCTATAAGGAGCACTTTTTTATTTTGTTTTGTCAGTTGGTAAGCTGCGCTCGCTCCACCCATGCCACTCCCAATAATAATAACGTCCCATTGTTTCTCTAATGCTGCTTCGGGTTCAATGATAAAAGAGTGAGATAAATTCATTTACGGTAATCTATTTAAATATTGAAGAACAGGCTCAAACATGGAACTGATTTTTACGGCACCAGCGGAAGATAAATGATTGTTATCGAAATAAGCAGGGGAGCCGTCAAGTATTAGTGAGCATTTCTCTTCTTTGCAGAAAAAGTCATGTGTTTTAAGGAGAGTGATTACGCCATCGTTGTGGGCTTGTTTTAAAGCCTGCTGAATTTTATTTTGACGCTTGTTAACATTCACATAGTCTTCCGAAGTGAGGTCATTAAAAGCATTGGTAATATTTTTATCTCCACCCATAAGCCCTAAAGCTACAATTCTGGCTTGATATTGTGAAAATTCTGGGGACTGCTCTACTACAAATACTTTGTGGCCAGAGTTTTGTAATTGAAGGATTGTTTTGTTGAATGTCTTAACAAAGAAGTCATCTTGAGGTTGTGAATCATCTGGATTGCCATTTTCTGGCCAAACGGTGATCTTATTATGTTGGTCTACGCCAACCCCTTCACCATTAAGGTAATAAGACCAGCGCCCCACAAGAATAATGGCATTAATTCTTGAATCATTTTCGATTAACTCTCTTATAGCTTGGTTGCGTTTGGCGCATTGCTGGTCAATGACTCTTGATGATACAGACTCATCTTTATCTATATTAAAAACGGGTGGGCACCCACCTGTCCAGGCAAGTAATGCTGAATGCTCTTTCTTGTTTATAGCTTCCTCGTAACCTCGTTTATACGCACCTCCGTGGGAATCACCCCAGATTAAGGTGTAGTTTTCTGAAGTAAAAGGTTTGCCTATTGTGCAATAGCTAATATCGGCGAGAGTTTGGTTATTTTCTTCCTCGCAACTGCTTAAGTCTCCGAATAAGTCATTGGCTGCACGAGCGAAGCTCGCTGTTCGTTCATCAAGCCTTTCTGGTACGCCATTAGTTTTATGAAAATAATAACCCGCACCAATTAGTATTAGAGAGGATAGAGCTGTTGCGGTAAATGCGGGTAATATTGTTTGTGAAAATGGTGCGCGGCCCTCGCGAAAAGGTGTTTCGATATATTTCCAAGAGAGGAATGCGGCAGCTAATGTTAGAGAGCCCATTTTTAGTATATCTAGAGCACCGGCATCAGATGTTTTATCGTACATATACAATACATAGACTGGCCAATGCCATAGGTACAGCGAATATGAAATCTTTCCGAGAAAAACAGGAATGCGGGTCATTAACAGGCGATGTATAAATGATTGTTGGCTACTACCGCTGTAAATTAAGAGGCAGGTGCCTAAGCAGGGTATGAATGCAGTAAAACCGGGAAATGGAGTTTTATCCGTATACAAAATGCTGGGTAGAACGATCATGGCCAGTCCAGCAATAGAAAATGCAAGGCCTATTCGGGGAGATTGTATTTTTGGCAGATATTGAGTAGCCAGGCAGACGCCAATAAACATCTCCCAAGCTCGAAATGGATATAAATAAAATACTGCACTGGTATTTTGATCAAGATAAAGTTCTGCAGCCAGTAATGAGCTTATGGTAAGGATTAAAAATATTGGAAATAACCATGCTTTTTTCAAGCGATAAATAAGCCATGCCAATACAGGGAAAACAATATAAAACTGTTCTTCTACTGAAAGTGACCAAGTATGCAGCAAAGGCTTTAGATGGGAAGCTGTATCAAAATAACCCGCCTCCATATAAAACAGGATATTGGAAAGATAAACGCTGGATGCAATAACGCTTTGCCCAAACTCTCTAAAGTCGTTAGGCAACATTATGCTGTATGCAGCTATTGTCGTCGCAACGATGACAACAACAAAAACAGGGAAAAGCCTGCGAATACGGCGAAAATAAAACCGAAGGAAGCTAAAAGTATCTTTGTGGAGTTGGTTCAGGATAATAGAACCAATAAGATATCCTGAAAGTACAAAAAAGACATCTACGCCTATAAAGCCACCAGAGAAGCCAGGTATTCCAAAGTGAAAAAATATAACAATACAAACTGCTAAAGCTCGCAGCCCGTCTATATCTGAACGGTAAACCACTTCCAATGCCCTTGTGTTCGAATAGAATGTGCCTGATTTTTAAGATGATTAAGGCGTAGCAGCTAACTGTGCTGTTGCCGTACCATGCTTGGCAACGCTGCGCCTCAGGGATAGGAAGCAAAGGATAAACCAAGTCGTTTGCTAAATCTAGGCGACTATATCCATCATTGTAAAATGACGACGTTGCGCTCTTACTACGATAGCCTGTTTATTATAGCGGCTTATTTTTACCCAATTTGTGCTTTTTAGAGAGTATTCACGCGTAATAAGCATTATTCTTAAAGGTTTTTTAAGGATTGCTCTAAAAAACCTCAATAATGTAATACAATAACCCTCTAAGTGGTTGATAGTTTAACGATATTTAAAGAAGCTATGACAATCTATCTATGTCATAGCTTATAACTGTTGTATAATTCACAGCTCATATGGCTGTGACAGGGTTTCTAAGACCTTGAACTTTATGTTGCTGGATGGACTCAATGAAAAATAAAATTATTATTGTCGCTTTCTCTATATTCTCAATACTGTCTACTTCTGTGATAGCACAGAACGCCAGAAGAGTGCCAGTTGGCCCTTTTGATGTAACTCCTTCCTTACGCCTCGATTATGTTAATGACGATAATCTTTATCAGTCTGAAGCGTCTGAATCTATTGTTAGTACTGACATTACAACGATTACCCCAGCTGTTGATATTGTGTTTGATAACGGTGTTAGTGGTTTTTCTATTGAATACCAATTGGAAGATGCTACTTTCTCTAATAGAAGCTCGGAAGATTATACGGATCAGAGGGTTGACCTTGCTGCAGGTACACAATTTGCGGGTATTCACCGAATAGAGGTGAATGCTGGCTATACTGAATCTCATGACCGTCGTGGTAGTGATTCAGCTTCTGCGGGTATTCCCGACGACATTGATAATATCTCTCAAGATTTGGATGAGTTTGAGGATACAGAATATGAACTAGCCTATACTCTGGGTTCAGAAGAAGCGCCTGTCAGTGTGAAAGTCTATGGTGGTGAATTCGAACGTGAATATACAACGAATAGAACTTTAATGGGTGGGACTTTAGCTTTCGACAGAGAGGAAGCTAGTGCTGGTATCGACGTTATATGGAATGTTTCTGAAGATTTGCACCTTACTTTACTCTACATAGATACTGATATTGAATATATCCGCGACCCTGATAGAGACAGTAGTGAACAACTATATGCTATTAATATTGAATGGGAGCCTACAGATGCTATTGAAACTAATGTGCGTGTAGGTCAGGTTGAGAAGCAATTCGAATCTCCTATGAGTTCAGATTTCTCGGGTGGTTATTGGGATGTTTCAGTTGATTGGTCAATATATAGCTATTCTTCTATATCTGTTGAGGCTTCTCGCTTTATTGATGAGTCTTCCACAAGTGATGGTGCATTTACTATTCGTAGAGAGCTTGGCATAGCGTGGGCCCATAATTGGACGGATGTGTTGCAGACAGAGTTATCCTATATAGATGGAACCATTGATTATTCTGGGGATCCACGTAGAGATACTAATGAAAATACCCGCTTTAATATAAGCTACCAATTTAGGCGTTGGGCAACGGTTGGATTCTCTGCTCAACAATTTGTTCGTGGGTCTACAACAACCGCTGAATATGACCAGAATGTCTATGGCATCAATCTATTTTTAACGCTTTGATAATAAGGTTGTCTAGCTAATATAAGCTATTTAATTAAAGTTTTTGGAAAAGTAAAATAATGTTTATGAAAGGTAAATATATACTGCAATGTTCACTGTTGGCTTTTGCGGTTTTGTTGTTAGGTTGTGGTTCTTCTCAGATTAAGGATAAGCCGGTTCCGGTTCCTGCTGCTGATGAAAAGGCTGTTTCTGAAGTAGTGGATAAAACAGCCTCTGATGTTAGTGAAGTCGTCGAGACGCCTGCTGATTTTGTCAATCAAACGATCCCGGCTAAAGCGCCAATATTGACGGGTTACCGTTTGGGTTCGGGTGATTCTATTCATATAGAAGTGTTTGGGGAAGCCGAATTAACCCTTGATGTTTTACTTAATGACTCTGGCACATTCAACTATCCTTACTTGGGGCAGTTGCAGGTTTTAAATAAAACATTGGATGAAGTGCAGGCAATAATTACCGAAGGTTTAGATGGTGATTTTTTGGTCAACCCTAAGGTGAGTGTGACTGTTGATACCTACAGAGAAATTTATGTTGGGGGTGAGGTAGCAAACGGTGGAAATTTTGCTTTTCAACCTGGCTTATCTGTTGGTAAAGCGATTGTTCTTGCTGGTGGTTTTACTGAGCGTGCATCACGAAGTCGAATTCAGGTTATTTCTGAAGGAAGTACCGATAGTAAACCAAAAAGAGTAAATCTGGATTACATCTTAAAACCGGGTGATGTAGTCACTGTACCGAGAAGATTCTTTTAACGCACAAGCACATTTTACCCATCGATTTTATTTATAGCAGTTTGAGATAAACTTTTAGGTTTTTTAAATGGACACGTCGAACAACCCTTTTGCGGCTGCCGGTCAGGCAGGCAGCACCGAAAATATAGATTTTGGGCATTATTTACGACTATTGCTTCACAATAAGTGGAAAATTGCTGCTTTTGTGTTCGTTGTAACAGCGATTGTAGTCATGCTTGTAAAGCCTATGCGTTCAGTCTATCAGGCCGATACAACCGTTATGATTGAGTCAGGTCGTAGTAATATTGTAGAAATTCAGGATGTTTATGGCACGAATACTCAGAATCGAGAGTACTATGCGACACAGTATGAAATTATTCAATCAAGAGGGTTAATAGAACGAGTTGTTGATCGCTTAAAGCTAACAACTCACCCAGAGTATGACCCCAGACAGAAAGAAGAAAAGAAAAGCTTTTTCTCGCTTCCTAAAAAAGAGACTGCTCCTGTCAGTGATGAGGCACTTGAAGTCGCTATTCGAAGAGATATAGTTGATAACTTTAGGAGTAGCTTGTCTGTTGAGCCTTTGTTCGGAACCCATATCGTCAATATCGGTTTTAAATCACATGACCCTGATCTGGCTGCTGATGTCGCTAATGCGATGGCAGATGTCTATATCGAGAGTTATTTGGAAGCGCGATTAGATGTTGCAAAAAAAGCAACCTCTTGGTTAAGTGGCCGACTTGGTGAGTTACGACAAAATCTACAAGAATCAGAAGAGCGCTTACAAGAATATAGGGAAAGAGAAAAACTGGTTGATGTACAAGGTGTGCGGACGCTTGATGCGGCTGAGCTGGCTCAGCTAAGAGAAGATTATGTGGATGCTCGTCAAAAAAGGGCGCAGGCCGAAGCGCTTTATCAGCAAGTTAGAGATTTTGAAAGTTTATCTACAGGGGAGTTGTTGGCGATACCAGCTATTTTAAACAACTCTATTATTCAACGCCTTGTAGAAGCTAAAAGTACATCTGACAGAAAGGTTGTAGAGTTAAGTCGCCGTTACGGTGAAAAACATCCTGCGATGCAGGCAGCTTTGTCTGAGCAGACTGAGGTTGCGGGTGATTTAAATGCACGCTTGCGTACAGTAAGCCAAGGTATTTATAGCAGTTATCAAGCAGCTTTGCGTGCAGAACAGGATTTGTCACGCCAAATCAACTCTACGCGAGGAAGGTTGCAAACCGTCAGTCGTAAAGAGGTACGTTTGCGTGAGTTGGAGCGGGAGGTTGCCACCAACCGTCAATTATATGATTTGTTTTTAAGTCGGGGTAAAGAAACAGACGAATCCAGTCGTATTGAAGAGCCTCCAGCCCGAGTTATCGATCTGGCGATCGCACCAATCATTCCTGTAGGTCCTAACAAAAAGAAATTTGTAATGGCTGCGCTAATTTTGTCGATAGCATTATCTGTTGGTCTAATTATTTTATTAGACTTGCTCGACTCTACCGTAAGGACGGCCGAGGATGTTGAAAACAAATTAAAGATTTCTATGCTGGGGTTTTTGCCGTTGGAGAAATCTAATAAGAGTGATTATGCTTTTAGGGCCTTTGTGAACCAAAGTGATAAAAGCGGTTTTGCTGAGTCAGTTAGAACAATTCGCACTAGCTTAGTCTTATCGAGTTTAGATAATCCGTTTAAAACTATCGTGGTAACCTCATCGGTTCCTGGAGAAGGAAAGTCCACTGTTTCTTTGAATATTGCAGAAGCTTTAGGGCAGATGGAAAAAGTTTTATTGATTGATGCGGATATGCGTCGTCCTACAATGGCTAAGGCGTTAGGCTTTTCTCAATCAACCCCGGGGCTTTCTAACGTTATTTCTGGTAAGGCTAAAATTGATGATTGCATTCATCGTTTATCCGATTCCGAAATTGATGTCATCGTATCAGGTTCTATTCCGAATAACCCTTTAGAGTTGTTAAGCTCCAAGCAATTTAAAGAGTTGTTGGTTTCTCTTCAAGATCAGTATGATCGAATTATTATTGACTCTGCTCCTGTGCATGTCGTTAGTGATGCTCAAATTCTATCGTCTTATGCTGATTCATTGCTTTATATTGTGAAATCTAATTCCACACCTCTAAGTATTGCCGCAAAAGGTATTAAAGTATTACGTTCGGTCAATGCGCCGATGACTGGAGCCGTTTTAAACCAAGTAGACCTTAAAAAAGCCAGTCAATACGATAGTTTGTACGGTGAATATAAAGAGCAGTACGGCTATGTCACAGAGGCAAAGAGCGCTTAGTTTTATTTTCCCTGTTATTCTCAATAAGAGGTAGGTTCGTTGGGTATCTTAATGATGATAGTAGGGATTGCTTTTTGGTTTATAGCAATTCTGTCACTTTTTCTTTTTGTAGAAGTTGTTGCTGCTTGGTTTGCTCGAAATCATTCCAATACCTCTAGCTCTGAATTACCATTAGGCTCAAATTGTCGAGCGGCTATTTTAATTCCTGCCCATAATGAAGAAGCTGTTATTGGTCAAACATTAGAATCAATTTTGCCTCAGTTACGCGATGGTGATGAGGTTGTTGTCGTTGCAGATAATTGTACGGATAGTACGAAAGATGTTGTGTCTGAATATATGTCAGAAGCGTATAAATTAACAGTTCTCGAGCGCATAGATGATAATAAGAGAGGGAAGGGCTACGCATTAGATCATGCGGTCAATTATATAAAGGGCAAACGCTTTGATGTGATCTTAATGGTCGATGCCGATTGTATCTTAGATGCTGATTGTCGAGATAAGTTAGCAGAAGAAACTCTGAAAACTAATAGGCCGGTGCAGGCTTTGTACTTAATGACGGCTGAGAAATCATCGGCCACGTTATCTTTAAAGCTATCTGAGTTTGCATGGAGTATAAAAAATAAAATAAGGCCGTCAGGCCTTTTGGCTTTAGGTGGTCCTTGTCAGCTTATGGGGACGGGGATGGCATTTCCAGCGGGGATGCTCGATGATACTGAATTAGCTTCTGGTTGCATTGTTGAAGATATGAAATTAGGGCTCGATCTGGCTATTGAGGGGGCTGCGCCTAAGTTTTTGCCAAGCACTACCGTATGGAGTAAGTTTCCGGATAGTTCTGAAGTTAGTGAAGGACAAAAGTCACGATGGGTACATGGGCATATGGAGATGATTCTATTATATGTCCCCAAGCTTATAAAAGAGTTTATCAAAAAGCGTGATCTTAACTTGCTGCTTATAGGTTTTGATTTGCTTGTGCCACCTCTCATTTTGCTATTAATTATTAATATATGTGCTCTGCTTCTTTCTTTGATAATCTCATTTTTTACCGGTAGTAGTATCTTTTTAGTTTCTCTAGCCTCCGTTTCTATGATATCCGCGAGCATATTTATCGCCTGGCTACAGGAGGGGAGGCATATTTTGTCAGGGAAAGAACTTTTTTATGGCGGGCTCGCTATACTGAAAAAATTGTCTTTATATGCACAGTTTTTAACAAATAAACGTAAAGATTGGAATAAAACATCAAGAAAGTAATCGGTATGTTCAATAGGCTAATGTATGGGATATGAAAAAATTTTGTCGGAAAATGTTTTTTTCGATAATTTAAATTTGGTGGAAGCCGCTGAGCAAATTCGTTTATTGTCTTTGGCTCCTGCATTTTCCTATGTTGTTACGCCTAATATCGACCATTTGGCAAGAGTTTCAGGTGATCGTGCAAATGAAGAGTTGAAGTCTATATATAAAAATGCGTCTTTATCATTATGCGATAGTCGAATTGTTGATAAATTATTACGTTTTAAAAACAAAAAAATTAAAGAGGTTGTTCCAGGAAGTAGCTTAACTCAATATTTGTTTTCAGATGTATTAACGGATAAAGATAAGATTTTGATTGTTGGTGTGGAGCAACATTATATTGATAAGTTAAGGGGTATGTACCCTAGATTAACTATTGAACATATCAACCCTACAATGGGTTTTATCAATAAGTCTGAAGAAGTTGAGTCTTTAATCAAATCCATAGAATCCCTTAATGCTAATTATATCTTCTTAAGTGTTGGTTCTCCGCGGCAGGAGGTTTTGGCGGGGAAAATAGCAAAATCTTCTTCTGCTAGTGGTGTGGCTCTTTGTGTAGGGGCTTCGATATTATTTATTGTTGGGGCGGAGAGTCGGGCTCCGGCTTTTCTCCAGAAGTTGCATTTAGAATGGGCGTATCGAATGTTACAAAACCCACGCCGACTTTTTATGCGATATGCGCAAAATTTTTTATCTCTTCCTGTCATTTATAGGCATTTGTAGTACTTATGGGACCATTGTTAGCGTCATACATAATTATTATGGGGTCTTTAGTTTTTGGGGCCGTAGCTTGCTCATTCTCTTTTGGTGGAAAAATTGTTGCTAGGATTACTGTAATCTGGGCGATTATTCTTACTCTAGCGTTTTTTACTAGTATTTGGGCGCTGGCAGCAGTTGTTATCTTTGCCGCTGTTGCTATAAAGGATGAGCTTCCTGAAACAAAGGTTTTCTATTTTGTTGCTCTGATGCCTATTTTGCCATTGGAAGCCTACAATATTCCTTTTCCTGGTTTAAATTACCTATGGGAATTATCTTTTATTCGTATTCTTGTTTTAGGTTTGTTTTTTCCTTTATTTGTTATTTATGTATCTAGAGATTTACGTGATGGCGGTTTTTTTCGTCTGAGTGATCTTTTCTTTCTTTGTTTTATTGTGTTAACAGCGGTGATGACGTTAAGGTTGGGCAATGTCATTTCTGCATTAAGGGCTACGTTCAGTACTCTGGTTGATGTTGGAATACCTTATTTTGTCATTAGCCGATTTGTTTTTAGCTCTAAAGGCTTAAATTGGCTTTTATGTGGCTTTTTAATCAGTGCGGCTTTTTTATCCTTTTTCTCTATCTTTGAGAGTATTTTGAAATGGCGCTTATATTCCGAGGTGCTTGTCGCACTAAATTTAGAGTTCAGTCCTGTCGCATTGGTACCCTATTCTCGCTCAGGTGTTGTTAGGGCAAGTGGTGGCTCTATGTTGCAGCCATTGGCATTTGCTTACTTTATTTCTCTTGCTATTGTTGTCTGTTTCTTCTTATGGAAGAGAAATGTTATACGCTTTATTCCTGCGGGGATTTTGATGGGCCTGTATTTGTTAGCTCTTTTATTTACCGATTCGAAAGGCGGTATGCTGAGTATGAGTGTGGGCTTGTTCATTATCTATTTTATGCAATTTCATAAGTCGATCAAATTGCTCTTTGGAATAGCTGGCGCCATTATTTTTCCTATTATGATAGGCTATTTTATTACTTTTGGGTTTTCGGCAATCGATAGCCAAGGAAGCTATGAATACCGTTATCAACTAATCCTGAATTCATTGAGTGCAGTTTCGCAAAATTTATTGTTGGGATCTGCAGATTTTCTAAATGATCCTTCTCTTGAGAGAAGTCGTCAAGGTGAAGGGATTATTGATGTGGTCAATCTTTATCTTCAGGTGGTGCTTCAATATGGAATTATTGGGCTGTTTCTGTATGTGATGACATTTATTACTATTATTCGGGATGTTGTTAAGAAAAAGAGTGTTGTTGGGTTTGAGCATAAAGATTTACTTGTGGCTCTGTTAATTATGACCATGGTATTTATTGGTACTTGTTCTGATGTGAGTTATATCCCGTGGTATATAACATTTTTATGGGGAATATCTAGGGCGTATGTTAATTTTGAGGAAAAAGTGCCTGTATATTCCGAAACAGCATTAAAAAGTGCTACAAGTTAGGGTTCTTTAGCGTGTAGACTAGTTTTAAATTATCGCTGCTTGATATTTAGAGTAATTATTTATGGGACCTTTACTCACTTGTTATATTATTATTATTGGCTCCGTGCTTTTCGGGGCTATAATTTGTTCTTTTTCTTTTGGCTTAAAGGCCGTCGCTAAGATTTCTATTGTCTGGATGGCAATCACTACGTTCGCGGTATTTACTAACCTATGGGTGCTATTGGCATTTGCTGCATTTGCGGCAGTTGCCATAAGAAATGAGCCGCCTGAGGTTAAACTATATTACTTTATTGCATTTCTTCCTGTCTTGCCATTAGAGGCTTATAACATCCCTTTCCCTGGTGTTAACTATCTATGGGAATTGTCTTTTATTCGTTTTCTTTCTCTAAGTCTATTGTTTCCTTTATTTCTTGTTTATATTCTTAAAGATTCTCCGGGTGGAAAGGTTTTTAACGTAAGTGATTTATTCTTTCTCTTATTTATTATCTTGACTGCGATTATGACTTTGAGATTGCCCACTTTAGTTGGCGCTATAAGAACAACGTTTTCATTGTTTGTAGAGGTGGTGCTGCCTTATTTTGTAATTAGTCGATTTCTGTTAAAGCCTCAAAGTCTAAATTGGATATTTTCAGCGTTCTTAGTGACAGCTGCATTCCTATCATTCTTCTCTATTTTTGAAAGCATATTGCAGTGGCGTTTTTATACTGAACTTCTTATTTCTTTAAATCTAGATTATGACCCTATAGCAATGGTTCCTTATGCTCGGTCAGGTGTTATACGGACTAGTGGTGGGCCGATGCTGCAGACGCTAGCTTTTGCTTATTTCATTTCATTAGCTATCATCGTCTGTTTTTTCTTTTGGCAAAAGGGGGTTATGCGTTTTATCCCCGCTGCAATGTTGCTGTCGCTATATGTTGTGGCGTTGTTATTTACAGGGTCTCGTGGCGGTATTCTAGCTGTGGTGACAGGTATTTTCGTGCTTTATTTCGTAAGGTCCCACAAGTCGGTTAAGCTTTTGTTGACGATGGCTGGCGCGGTAATTATTCCTGTACTTATTGGATATTTCGCAGCGTTTGGTTTTTCTGCTATTGATAATGAGGGAACATTCGAATACAGGTATCAGTTAGTACTCAACTCTCTTAATGCCGTTTCACAAAACCCATTGTTGGGCTCAGATGGTTTTTTGAATAATGCATCATTAGCTCAAAGTCGTCAGGGAGAGGGAATTATTGATGTGGTTAATATGTATTTATTGGTATTGCTGGAATATGGGGTGGTTGGGTTATTTTTATATGTGATGATATTTGTCTCTATTATTAGAGACGTTGTTCGGAAAAAAAGTGTCCATGGGTTTGATCATAAAGAATTGTTACTAGCGCTTTTGTTTATGACATTAATATTTATTGGAACTTGCTCTTATGTAAGTTTTATTCCGTGGTATGTGATTGTTTTTCTGGCAATTGCTAGAGCTTATTCTAGTTTTAGAGAGCATGTATCAGAGGAGTATAAAGTCTTTATGGAAAAGGTTTTTTATTCGAAGATATCAACCTAAATGATTCAAAGGGTGGCTTTAAAAGCGACTCTTGGTGATATAGGTTGCTCCATTGGTTCCTGCATATTGAAGTGCGAGAGAGACTTCAGTGACATGCAAACAAAAATCAATTGATAGTATAGAATTTTCTTTATTTTTAATAGTATTGGCAATGGCTTGAACGCCCAATAAAAAATCCATTTTGGTGTTGCCGCGATCTAATTTGTTAACAGTGATTTCGCTAGGGTATTTAATCTGTTTTTTGAAAGGGGACAAGAAAGTTTTACGACGTATGCGCATTAGCTTGCGAAAATAGACTTTGTCATCGTTGTTCCAACATTCATCTAAGCTAATAATGCCTTTTTCACCAAAAATACGAATTGTATGATCATGAGGTGCCACTATGGTTGTGCTTAATCGAGCGACAACACCATTTTCAAATTTTAATATGCCAAAAGATACATCAGCAGTATCTGATGGCTCTAATGGTGGTTCTGGGTCTATTTTTTCAGGGATAAGGCAGTCTGAAAATGCAGTAACACTTTTAACGGGTCCAAACATTTCCATCAGCCATGTTAAATAATACCCCGCGTGTTCTAATGTGCAGCCAACCTCAAATTCGTCTCGATAAGGCCACGGCGCACCACTAATACTTATCCACTTTTTATAAGCCATCTTATGGACTAAGCCATCATCAAGCTCGGCATATACTAATTTAGGTTGACCACAAAAACCTTGTTTGACAGCGTGGGATAATGTTTTAGCCGCTTTGCCTAGTACGCTGCAAGGAGCAGACATAATTTGTAACTCATTGGTTTTGGCTAGCTCGGTTAACTCATTGGCTTCATCAAATGACATCGCTAAGGGCTTCTCACTATAGACATGCTTGTTCGCAGTGAGGCACTGCTTTGATATAGAGTAGTGAGATCGTGGGTCAGTTAAATTCAATACCAATGATACTTGCTCATCTTCAAGAATTGCTTGTATGGATGGGTAACTTTTTAAAGAGTAATAATTGGTGAAAACGTTTAAGCGATCAGCATCTTTGTCATAAACGCCAAGAATATTGAGTTCAGGGTATGCATCAATGGTTGCCATGTAGTAATCTGCGACAAATCCACAGCCAATAATTGCAATATTTGTTTTGTTCGACATAAAATTTTAATCGGTTAAATTAGTTGGCAGCTAGTAGCTTAGCGAGTTTGTCAACTTGTGCATCAATATTAAATTCTTCTACAACTTTTTGTCGTGCGTTGTGAGCAATTGTTTTACATGCGTCAGGATTGTCTAGGTAATAAGCAATTGCATCAGCTAACCCATCTTTATCAGAAGGGTATACTACTTGCCCGGTTACTTTATCGATGACTAATTCTGTGACGCCACCAACATAGGTGGCGATCACAGGTACACCCATGGCCATTGCTTCCATTAAAGCGACAGGTATGCCTTCAGCAAAGCTGGGTAGGACAAATATATCGCTATCATTCAGGGTTTCAGCGATAGTTTTTTGGTCAACAAAGCCTTTAAATATTACACTATCTTTAAGTTGAAACTGCTCTGCAGAGGATTCGAGTCGTTTGCGATCCTCGCCATCCCCGAGTAAGGTTAATTCAAAATGATAACCTTGTTGCTTAAGTTGAGCGAGGCTTTCAAATAGCACGGGCACCCCTTTTTCAGCAGATAGGCGGCCAACATAGACTAGTTTTTTAACGTGGTCTGATGGCTCCCTGAAATTGAATTGTTCCGGGTTGATGCCGCAACGAATAATTTTAAATTTATGCCAGTCTTCTTTGTTGCTATACAGCATCATCTGACTTTTACAAAAATGCCCAATACAAGAGATAAACTTAGAGTTGGCTGTTTTTGCATCTAAAGCCCAATGTAAACCATCAAAGAAAATGTGTGGGCCATGAATGCTAATACTATAAGTAATGTCAGAAAATTTTGCAGAAAGTAGGGTGACTGTTCCGCTATTATCACCAAGATGATTGTGTAAATGTTCTACCTGGTTTTCTTCAACTAATTGAGAAAGTAAAATGGCTTCAAGAAAATACATTAATTGAAGTGCATGGCCTTTAATCCCGGGGCGTGATGTTTTATACGCGAGTGCGAGAGTTCTTAGGTAATTACCAGGCTTAGCTGTAAGGGCTTTAAAGTGCACTTTAATTAGTGTTAGAGGTGAGCACGGTAAAAGATAATGCGTATTTTTCTTTTCATTAATGACTTCGTCATCAACATCGTGATCGCTGCCTGTTTTGCGAACAGAGAAAGTTAATACCTCAAACCCGCGTTCTCGTAATCCAATCACTTCCCGACGGATAAATGTATCGGTTGCTCGTGGGTAAGTGTTTGTGAAATAGGCCAGTCGCACGTTATTTCCTTAATGATGTCTGGTTAAATTATCCGCTTTTGCGGAATTAAAGCGAAAAGGTTTCTGTCTGGCAGCAACACTATTTTTTCGGAAGCTGTCAGGAATTTTGTGGGCTTTTTTGGTGATGGTTAATACTTTGCGAATGATGCTGGCAACTAATGTGTAAGCTCGCCATGGTAGTGGTAAGTAGAAGCGAAGCTGACCTTGTTGTTTGAGTTGTTGTAAATAATCTTCTTGAGAAACAGGAGGTTTGCCCAGCAAATGAAAAACTTCATTGGATATCGTATGGTTTGTGGTAATAGATAAAATCTGTTTAGAAAGCTGTTTGACTTCAATGAGTGGTACATCGCCTTCATGCATTGCTACGAGGCCGATTCCTTTCTTAATATAGCCGGCATGTGCATTTGATAAAATATCGTCACTATAAACTATGCCTGGCCTAATGGTCGCTAATTGTTTGTTTGTAGTTGCTTGCCAATCGCGATATAGCATTTCTTGGTCGCGCTTCATTCGCGCATATTCTCCAAGATTAATATCATCAGTGCACAACGGTGTCTTTTCATCGATAACTGTTAAGGGCACTGGTTTAATGTAATCCAGTACTGAAATGCTACTAATAGCAATTAGGCGATTGATGGCTGATTGCTGAATAGATTCTAATAATGATTTTGTGGAATTCAGTGTTTCTTGATATGGATTTTTGCCGTGCAAGGATGCAGCTAGATGAATGACTGCATCACAATTGTTGAGTGCTTGTGAAAGCTTTTGAGTATCCATTAAATCACATTGTGTGATCCTTAGAGCGCTAATATCAGCTGTTAGTGCTAGAGCGGCTGCTAGTTCTTGTTTTGGCTGTCGTGAGATTGCAACAACGCTGTGCCCCTGAGAAAGTGCTTCAGAGACTACGTGCTGGCCAATAAAGCCGCTGGCGCCAGTAATAGCAATTTTCATAAACATATAGCCATAATATTAACTTCACAAAAGTGTGAGTTCTGTAAATTCAACTATCCAAAAATAAGCGAGCAGGTTCACGTATTCCCTTTTCAATAATGGTCTCGCGATCATTTGTCGGTTGCCAATTTAAATCTTGTTGAGCACGAGTTGTGTCAAAGCTCGCATGTTGTTCTCGGCAACGCCAATCACGAGTTGAAGGGATGCGTTTGGAGTCGGGATGTCTGGCAAGTATTTTAACTACCCACTTAAGCATGTCGCCTAAATAATGTTTAATATAAGAGGATGATTCCTTCGTAATTTTACTGCCAAGTACGGCTTCGACTTCGGCAACATAGTCTTTAGCCGACAAACATGATTCAGCAGACAAATTATACGTATTGCCTTCAATGCCTTCTGTTTCCATGGCGCGGATTAATCCATCAACCACATCTTCAACAAGTACGATTGGGATGTTGTGATCGCCTTTCCCCCAGAATGCACAGCGACCTAAGCCAGACCAATTGGCAACGCCAACATGAGTGATAGGGCCTCCAGCACCAAGAACAATGGCTGGTCGGATAATAACAACAGGGAAGTCTTCATCACGATAGAGTTTGTTTAAATGCGCTTCTGCGATAGATTTGCTGTGAGCATAATTATTGCGACGTTTAATTTCACTGTCGACGCCATCGCTTTCTTTAATTTTTCCTGCTCCCGGCCCAAGGTACAAAGAGTCAATGGTGCCGGTATAAATAAATCGTTTAATATTGTGAGACTTGCACTGCTCAATAAATTTCTTTGTAGGTTCTACATCACTTTTTACATAGCCTTCTAGGCTATTGGAGTGAGCGACTGCTAATTGATAAACAACATCGATTCCGTGAAGTGCCTTCTCCATAACGCTTTGATTGCGAAAATCACCTACCATGACTTCGCAGTTACTTTTTATTTCAACGCCGACGAGAGAAGAGGCGTTACGGACTAGAGCTCTCACTTTAGTGCCTTTGTTTTGCAGAGTGTTTAATAAGCGTTTACCAATAAACCCTGAGGCGCCCACAATCAAAACTTGAGCATTTAATTCGGGCTCTGTTACCGTTGTTGGTATCGTTGAGTTTGTCGTTGAGCCTTCAGTTATTGCAGGTAATTTTTCTTGTATTGTTTCCGCTACTTTTGCGATTGCAACAGCGTAATCGATATTAGATTCTAAGCGGTCTGACTTTCCGCTAATTTCTTTGTAGCAGTTTGCTATGCCATTTAGCATGCTGGTTTCGTAAGGTGCGCCTGTGGCAGAAGAGATAAACTTCGACGCAGCATAACTACCATAGGTTCGAAAAGCCTGAAACGCTCTAGCAATGCCTGCATTTAAGTTGACGTGAAAGCGCTCAGAGTCATATGCGCGGCCAGTTGGTTTGTCAGTCGTAAATATATCGTTCTCAATATCGGCACGTGCAACGCCAAACATGCCTTCTACTTCAACAAAATGTTGCTCATAACCTTGGTCAAATGCAGTATCAATTTGAATAGTAATGGGGCCTTGTGTTGCCGTTATATTCCAGCGTCGATAAAAAGTGGAGCCTGATGGTAGTGTTTTGGGGAGTTGGGCGTTAACACTGGTAATAGTCGGTGTTTGGACAATAGCTAATAGTTCAGAAATAGAGTGAGAGCCGGTTTCAAATAGTACATTGCCAGGCTCCCTTAGCATCCACAGATCCCATGGGCCAAAGTTGATTTGTGGTAAGATTTTTTTCCAGACAATACGAATGGATTTAATGGGGCCAAGTGTTCCTTTGTCTACAACAGATTTAAGTTGGTTAAATGGTCTTGAGAATACGAAGTTGTGGTTGATAGCAACAGAAACATTGTTTTCCTTCGCCAGTGATGAGAGGGCTTCGGCTTGTTCTGAGTTAACGGTGACTGGCTTTTCTATAATGGCATGGCAGCCCGCTTCAATGACTTTTTTGGCTAATACAAAGTGGCTGTCAGGTTGAGTGAGAACGTGGACAACATCAAGGTTTGCCTCTTTCAGCATTTTATCCAAATCGTTGTATGCCTGTGCACCTTCGTAACCCGATGCTAGGCGCTGAGCGGCGGGTTCATTTAAATCACAAACAGCTACAAATTCGCTGTTGCTCTGTTTTGTAATGGCTTTTGCGTGAAATTCAGAAATATAGCCGGCGCCTAAAATGCCTGCGCGGTATTTGGAGTCAGTCATAGTGATTATTTATACTCAATTAATTGGTGTTTGCGCGATAAT
Source organism: uncultured Pseudomonadales bacterium (assembly GCA_947487765.1). Taxonomy (GTDB): domain Bacteria; phylum Pseudomonadota; class Gammaproteobacteria; order Pseudomonadales; family Cellvibrionaceae; genus CANLBN01. Next base: position 45,691 of record CANKXO010000009.1, read on the forward strand.
AAGTGGTTTTTGCAGTATTGTAATATGCCCATGAATTCTGGGATCTTTCCGGTGAAGATTAAAGCACCATAAGCGATAGCGGTTGGCAGTGAATCTCCGCTTCTGATTCGTCTTAAAACTGTTTTTCCGATGAATGCAGTATAGCCACAGATAATAAGAAGGCTTATAAATGGTGCGGTAAATAAAAAGAATATAAATGAAGCCGGGACCAAAAACCCCCAAAACGTCACGCTTTTTATTTCTTTGAGAAAGTATTTTTCAGGGCCTTTACCGTGTAAATGATGGATGTTCGCATAGCCATGTCCGCCGCGCTTTGATCTTTTGTACCATTGTGACAGGTGAAGAATATTGGCGTCATGTTTACTCATTAACGCGTCAAGACGATAGGTTTTGTAGCCAGCCCTGCGTGCGCGTAGGCAAAAATCATCGTCTTCAGCTGCAATGATTGTTTCATTAAATCCATCAATTTTATTGAATGCCTCGACTTTGACGCACATGTCTCCAAGTACTGCGAGTATTTCTCCTACCGGTGTATTCCATTCTATATCAATAAGCGTGTTGTATATGGATACTTCTGGGTACCTTTCGCTCCGGCGTCCGCTGACGATACCAATACTACCATTGCTTTCTAGCCCGGAGATGGCTGACTCTACCCAGTTTGGTAGTAATTCGCAATCACCGTCCATAAACTGAACATATAATAAGCTTGGGTGATCTGACAAGAGTCTTTCGAAGCCAGCATTTCGGGCGCGGGCTGCAGTAAACGGTATGCTCATATCCAATTCGACCACTGTAATACTTAGCGACTGTGCAAACGTCACGCTATCATCGGTCGAGCCTGAGTCGACATAAACAATAGGAGCATCAGGTGTTAATGATTGGATGGCTTTAAGTCCAGTTTTGAGGCGATCGCCTTCGTTTCTGCCAATAACAACAAAGCCTAGAGCTTTGTCTTTAACTTCTCTTTCCATAATGAGGGCTATCCTAAAGCACGAATATGACAGTTCAATATAGTTACTTTCATGAAGGTATCTTCTGATCTCACATTTAATTGTAGTGAAAGTATTTTAGTTTTATTAGGTTGAGCTGAGCAAATGGCATTGGATTATAAGGTATTTTCGGTGTCTCAGGTATCTTAAGAGACATTAATTAACACATTTGTTGTGGGATCAATTATCATGCGTGCCTTCATTTGGGCAGTGGTTGAGATTCTTATATTTGTTGTCAGTCTAGAAAGTGGCATGTTGCTATTTTGGTAGGCTGAAATGAATGGTTGTGATGTTTAATTGGCGCTTAGGATATGCCTTTATCCAATTATTTTTAGGCCACATATTTTATATGTCTACCTATATGTGATCTGTGTAGTAAAACAAATCATTCCTTGATGAGTGGTTCACATTTTGCTCTTTTTGACTTTGATAAGATGCCTTCCCTGTTCCATAGTGGATATACGCCCACTATTAATCCTTTTTAGGTATCGATGTAAATATGAATAAGACGTCAGTTCTCGCGAAGAGATCCCTTCGCTCCTCTCTGTTCTTAAGTCTGATTAGCGTTTCTGCTTTGGTGTTCGGACAAGGTTTCCCAAATACAACTCAGCCTACTCCAGGCACTTTAATTCAAGGGCCGATCGCTCAAGAGATGGGGCGAACAGCAGTTATTGATACCATTGGTGGTTATGTTGTTGCTATACCAGAAGGTCCTGGTAGTGAGGCATCCGATGATTTGATCGTGAGGGCATTTGATATATCAGATCCGTCTAGCCCTAGGGTGGTTGGCACTTTTGGGCGAACGGCTCATCCCATGAATGCTCATGGTACGATGAAGCGTGGTAATCAGCTTTTCCTTGGTGGGTCCCCGCGGGATAACGATAACAACAGTGCGATCGAAGTCGATTCATCTGGAAATCTTATAATGACCGATTGGCGAGGTCCTTTTTCTACGTGGAATCGTGGGGGGATGTATGCGCCTTGGGATGTTAGAGGCTGGTGGAGCTATGGTACCCCGGAGGGAAATGCATTTTTAGAGCTTGATGGTGTGCGTACGGCCAGTTGGGATCATCTCGGCACAACAGGTGTTGTGGGTTTTCCTATGATTATGGGCAACCTCCTTCTTTATGGTTCAGATCAGTCGTTAACTGGTGTAGCGGCGTATGATATTTCAGATCCTTCTAACCCTGTGCTTTTAGATGTTATGAATGCGCCACCAGAGCAAGGTGGCATAGGTGGTTATTGGGCTGAAATATATGGCCATTATATGGTCTTTGCTCGACGTAATAATCCATTTTTCCTTCCTCCGGGTAGTGGGAATGTTCAGACTTTTGCAGGTGTTCAAGTTGTTGATTTTTCTGACCCCAGAAATCTGCGACTCCATTGTAGTGTGAGCACTAGTGCTCCTGGTGTGGATGGAGAGAATATGTATATGGGGTTTCAGGATGAATTCATATTTTCGGATCGTGTTAAGATTAATATTGAGACCTGTGAAACAGAGCTTACGATGCCTGTTAATACCAATGTTGAGGTTAGTCAGTATTCTCGGCCTATAGGTAACCTGTTGGTCACTGGTGGTTATCCTTTCCCAACTCCTAGATCCGATGGTATGGGTATCTGGTCTCATCAGTCGGAGCCTGATACGCGTGCCCCTTTTGTTTCTTATCACATCCCTCGGTCGAATCAGACTAACTATCCTGTCAATTTGCCCATATCTGTCCATGTTCCAGAGACCTTACGCTCAGAGACTGTGATTGTTACAGAAACGCCTGAATTAGGTAGTACTCAGACTTTGACGCTGACTGAAGTTGGTGGTGGCTCTGTTCGTATCGACTATATTATTTCTCATACAGGTTTAATTACTATTGACCCTGTTAACAACTTGAGTGCTAACACTACTTATGAATTGCGTTTGACTAACGGTATTCGTGATGCTGTTGGTAATCGCATGCAGGACTATAGTTTCCGCTTCTCCACCGGGAGTTCTGTTGATGGCGGTCCAACACCGGATCCAGATCCTGTTCCAGACCCAGATCCTGTTCCAGACCCAGATCCTGTTCCAGACCCAGATCCTGTTCCAGACCCAGA
>CANKXO010000010.1 GCA_947487765.1 uncultured Pseudomonadales bacterium
GTAATGTTGATTATGTAGTGTATTCCGAGAATACAAGCAAGACTGACGAGTATATGAGTTTTTCAAGTATACCTGTCCGGTGATTGATTGTTACTTATTGAAGATAGAAAACGGGTGTTTGTATTAATTTACAGATACCACACATTAAGTTGCATAGTGGTTTGTTTTATATAGTTCTGCAGTAATTTGAATTATATGGTCAAGCGACTAAGTGCACACGGTGGATGCCTTGGCAGTTAGAGGCGATGAAAGACGTAGGAGCCTGCGATAAGGTGAGGGGAGCCGGCAAACATGCTTTGATCCTCACATTTCTGAATGGGGAAACCCACCCGCTTGCGGGTATCTTGCACTGAATACATAGGTGTAAGAGGCGAACCCGGGGAACTGAAACATCTAAGTACCCGGAGGAAAAGAAATCAACCGAGATTCCCCCAGTAGCGGCGAGCGAAAGGGGATTAGCCGAGCGATCGGCGCTAGTGGAAGCTTCTGGAAAGTTGCGCGATAGAGGGTGATAGCCCCGTACACGAAAGCAAAGATCGACGTATTAAGTAGGACGGGACACGTGTTATCTTGTCTGAAGATGGGGGGACCATCCTCCAAGGCTAAATACTCCTAACTGACCGATAGTGAACCAGTACCGTGAGGGAAAGGCGAAAAGAACCCCTGTGAGGGGAGTGAAATAGATCCTGAAACCGTGTGCGTACAAGCAGTCGGAGCCGACTTGTTCGGTGACGGCGTACCTTTTGTATAATGGGTCAGCGACTTATTGTCTGTAGCAAGGTTAACCGATTAGGGGAGCCGTAGGGAAACCGAGTCTTAATAGGGCGCGAGTTGCAGGCATTAGACCCGAAACCCGGCGATCTATCCATGGCCAGGTTGAAGGTGCCGTAACAGGCACTGGAGGACCGAACCCACTTATGTTGAAAAATGAGGGGATGAGCTGTGGATCGGAGTGAAAGGCTAATCAAGCCGGGAGATAGCTGGTTCTCCCCGAAAACTATTTAGGTAGTGCGTCACATCTCACCCTCGGGGGTAGAGCACTGTTTGGGCTAGGGGGTCATCCCGACTTACCAACCCCATGCAAACTCCGAATACCGAGGAGTGCAATTGTGGCAGACAGACGGCGGGTGCTAACGTCCGTCGTCAAGAGGGAAACAACCCAGACCGCCAGCTAAGGTCCCAAATGTTAGTTAAGTGGGAAACGATGTGGGAAGGCTTAGACAGCTAGGAGGTTGGCTTAGAAGCAGCCATCCTTTAAAGAAAGCGTAATAGCTCACTAGTCGAGTCGGCCTGCGCGGAAGATTTAACGGGGCTAAACTAGCAACCGAAGCTGCGGATACTTTTTAAGTATGGTAGGGGAGCGTTCTGTAAGCGGTTGAAGGTGACTTGAGAAGGTTGCTGGACGTATCAGAAGTGCGAATGCTGACATAAGTAACGATAATGGGAGTGAAAAACTCCCACGCCGGAAGATCAAGGTTTCCTGTCCAACGTTAATCGGGACAGGGTTAGTCGACCCCTAAGGCGAGGCTGAGAAGCGTAGTCGATGGGAAACAGGTTAACATTCCTGTACTTTTTATTACTGCGATGGAGGGACGGAGTAGGCTAGGCCAGCACACTGATGGTTGATGTGTTTAAGGCTGTAGGCTGGTGACTTAGGTAAATCCGGGTTGCTAAGGCTGAGAGTTGATGACGAGACTCATTTTGAGTTGAAGTGGTTGATGCCATGCTTCCAAGAAAAGCTTCTAAGCTTCAGGTAATAAAGAATCGTACTGTAAACCGACACAGGTGATCAGGTAGAGAATACCCAGGCGCTTGAGAGAACTCGGGTGAAGGAACTAGGCAAAATGGCACCGTAACTTCGGGAGAAGGTGCGCCGGTGTTGGTGATGGGACTTGCTCCCTAAGCTGACGCTGGTCGAAGATACCAGGCCGCTGCGACTGTTTATTAAAAACATAGCACTCTGCAAACACGAAAGTGGACGTATAGGGTGTGACGCCTGCCCGGTGCCGGAAGGTTAATTGATGGGGTTAGCTTCGGCGAAGCTCTTGATCGAAGCCCCGGTAAACGGCGGCCGTAACTATAACGGTCCTAAGGTAGCGAAATTCCTTGTCGGGTAAGTTCCGACCTGCACGAATGGCGTAACGATGGCGGCACTGTCTCCACCCGAGACTCAGTGAAATTGAAATCGCAGTTAAGATGCTGTGTTCCCGCGGCTAGACGGAAAGACCCCGTGAACCTTTACTATAGCTTGGCACTGAACTCTGAACCTATTTGTGTAGGATAGCTGGGAGGCTTTGAAGCGATGACGCTAGTTGTTGTGGAGCCAATCTTGAAATACCAGCCTGATATGTTTGGGGTTCTAACGTAGGTCCCTTATCGGGATTGCGGACAGTGTCTGGTGGGTAGTTTGACTGGGGCGGTCTCCTCCCAAAGAGTAACGGAGGAGCACGAAGGTACCCTAATCCTGGTCGGAAATCAGGAGATTAGTGCAATGGCATAAGGGTGCTTGACTGCGAGACTGACAAGTCGAGCAGGTACGAAAGTAGGTCATAGTGATCCGGCGATTCTGTATGGAAGGGTCGTCGCTCAACGGATAAAAGGTACTCCGGGGATAACAGGCTGATACCGCCCAAGAGTTCACATCGACGGCGGTGTTTGGCACCTCGATGTCGGCTCATCACATCCTGGGGCTGAAGCCGGTCCCAAGGGTATGGCTGTTCGCCATTTAAAGTGGTACGCGAGCTGGGTTTAGAACGTCGTGAGACAGTTCGGTCCCTATCTGCCGTGGGCGTTGGAAAGTTGAGAAGAGTTGCTCCTAGTACGAGAGGACCGGAGTGAACGAACCACTGGTGTTCGGGTTGTCATGCCAATGGCATTGCCCGGTAGCTACGTTCGGACGGGATAACCGCTGAAAGCATCTAAGCGGGAAGCCTCCTTCAAGATTAGCTTTCCCTGACTCCTTGAGAGTCCTGTAGGGCCGTGGAAGACCACCACGTTGATAGGCTGGGTGTGGAAGCGCTGTGAGGCGTTGAGCTAACCAGTACTAATTGCCCGTGCGGCTTGACCATATAATTGAGATTATTACAGTTATATGTAATTGCTATGCAAAATTATGAATATCCTTAGTGGATAACAATCAAACCAAGACAGGTAAGAGAAACCGTTACCTTGTCACTTGTTTGTTCTCGAATTACTTTGTAGGAGATTACTTCTACGTTTGACATCAGCACTGATATCGTTCCAGACGATAAAAGTGTTTCCTCCATCCCTGGAGGTCAAATTGGATTAAACAGAGTGATCTGTTTGATCAACCAGTTTGCTTGACGACCATAGAGAATTGGAACCACCTGATCCCATCCCGAACTCAGACGTGAAACGATTCCTCGCCGATGGTAGTGTGGGGCTTCCCCATGTGAGAGTAGGTCATCGTCAAGCTTTTAATTAAGAGCCCTGTCCGGTATCGGATAGGGCTTTTTTAATGCCTGTGCGAAAATTAGA
>CANKXO010000011.1 GCA_947487765.1 uncultured Pseudomonadales bacterium
TGAAAAAAACACATAACAAGAAACACCAGCAGAGCAATTTACGCTTTGCTCCAATTGCCCGTTGTGTTGGGCGTTATGAGTAAATAATTATGGAAGAAGTTGCCGTAGTAATATTGGTTCTAATGATCGGAGCTATGTTTATTATGGTTCCCATATGGTTTTTCTCAGTTACGAAGTATCTTAAATATATTCGTGAAAATCATTCGGAAGTGTATAAAGAAATGGGTGAACCATCTCTATTTGTAAATAATACACCTTCAAATAATATTTCATTTTTACGCTATGTTTTCGGTAATAAGTATTTGGCAACTAATGACAATCAGCTCATATCAAAAAGTCTGTTCCTAAAAAGGCTTTTCTATATTTACTTATTTACCTTCATCGGTGTAATAATAATGGTGTCTAGCCTTGGCAACTCATAACAAGTCAGTTAACGTTGCTCCTATCGTCGCCGGACAGCCTACGCGCTGCTCCGGCTGCCCGTTACTGAGGCGTTATGTACCCTGAAGATATGATCCCAAATATTGAAAATATTGTAGCGTGTGTGAATGAATTGGCATTAGCTATGAAGCTTGAACCTCTGCCGGAAGACAGGTGTATTAATTTAATACGTCATGTATTGTACATTGATTCATATAATGGAGTTGAAGGTAAAGGGAGTTTAGGTTGTTTTAATCAAGGAATAATTACTCCTAGAGAATTTAGAAATTTACTCATGGCTCATGCTGCTACGAAGATAGCAGGATATAACCAAGTAGATGAGCCGGGCTGTGATAAATATTCATCACAAGAACTATGCAGTAAATTTGCATTAGCCTTATTGGGTCGTTCAGCCAAATTACTTGATTGTGATGTTAGGGATCCATGGGAAAATTAAGGTTACATAACAAGCGTATATTGGCGCCACTTCGTGGCTCGGAAGGCTTTTCCGTTGCTTCGTTTTTGTGCTTTAATGGCACAAAATCAAATCAACTGCAAAGCCGCCGCAAATGCGAGCGTTATGTTGTACAGAAATTAAATTTATAAAAGGAAAGATATGAAAATTTACTTATTTACGTTTTTTATAATAGCAACAAATATTGCGTATGCTGGTAACACCTACACGGGGGGTAACGATTACTATACGATAAGTGAAATTACGCCCTATTCAGCTGTTGAACCACAAAACCCAAATTGGGCAGGTAAAACACAAGTTAAATTTACCTCCTCAATTAGTTGGTTAGGTGCTAGTGGTTGTAGCTCTGATAGTGTGGTAATTCGAGAAGATGATAGCAATATTCTATCTCTGATACTGCAAGCCTTTGCGATGAATAAATCGATTCGTTTATATGCAGATAATAATCAGACTATAACTGGTACAGATAAATGTATACTGCGGGCTTTAAGTCTAAAGTACTAGTAAAACAACATAACAAAAACGTTAAATACGCTCCCTATCGGTCGCCGGACTCCGCGTTTTACGTGAGCGTTATGGGTAAAAGATATGAGCAGAGTATGGCGAGAAATCGCAGATCCGAAAAAACACTCTGATTTCATGAGTACCGCAAATGAAGGTGGTATTCCCATAGAAAAAAGTAGAGATAACTTAATTCAAAAATGGGTATATTTGGCTAAGGTTTGTAATTTTACATTTCAGTTTGCGGACATAAATCAGGTTAAAGAAGCCAAAGCATACTTTGAAAAAAAGATTCATCCCTCAACAAGGGGTAACCATCCACCGTACGAACATTATTGGCACCCTTGGTATTGCAAGTTACCCAAGGGTATAAACAAAGGCATAAAGCGTCAAAAAGTATTAAAGGCGCTTAACAGTATTTTAAAACAATGGGCGTAAATACCCATAACAAGTCAAATCTACGGGGATTGGTAAAGCTGTCACTTTGCTTGCAAAAAATGCAAGCAAAGTGACAGCTTTACCAATCCCCAGTTTGAGGCGTTATGTTTTTAAATCACTATGGAAATAGCAAAACTAATTGAGCCAGGTTTCTCAACCGCAGATGCAGAATATC
>CANKXO010000013.1 GCA_947487765.1 uncultured Pseudomonadales bacterium
GGTTCTGGTAATGATTATCTAAGAGGGGATGGAGGGGATGACCTCTATTTATTTGGCTATGGAGATGGTCAAGATGTTATAGGAAATCATGATAGCTCATCGAATAGTTTAGATATTCTGCGGTTTAAGTCAGGAGTTCTTCCTGAGAATATAAAATTCAAACGTTTATCTGATGATTTAGAAGTGGAAATTATCGGAACAAATGACAAAATTCGTATCGACCGCTATTTTAGCCAATCATTTGGATCCGCTTTTCTCGTGGAGCGAATTGAATTTGAAGATGATGCTTCGGTAGCATTTATGCGTGATGATGTTATTAATTTGGTTTTAGAGGCAACTAATGAACATGATGTCCTTTATGGCGATAGCTCTATTAATGATGACATTGATGGGCTTGCTGGTGATGATAAATTATTTGGTAACGATGGTAACGATACGTTAGCTGGTGGAACAGGGACGGATTTTTTGTATGGTGGTTCAGGCGATGATACGTATATTTTTAACCAAGGTGATGGCTTCGATAGTATTTATAATACGGTTGGTGATGTAGTCCAGTTAGGGCAAGGTTTCAATAGTAATAATATAGATATTGTTCATTTGACTGATGGTAGTAACTATTATGGCTCGGTTCTAGGTTTTGAGAATTCATCTGATTCACTATTTATTCGCAATATTAATTTAATTCGAGTTGAATTTGATAATGGAGAGGTATTGGATTCAATATCACTGGATAGTTATGATCGGACGACTGCTTATCGTTTGGGGCATACCATTTCTTCTAGCGACTCTGTAAATGGAATTCTAACAGGCAGGACTGTACTGCAGGAGCTAGTTGGAGATGAACGTAACAATATTTTAGTTGGTCGTTTAAATCGAGATAACCATCTTGATGGTGGTGCGGGTGAAGATATATTATTCGGCGGTAGTGATCCCGATATTTATTTTGTCGATAATACAAATGATGTGGTTAGTGAGCAATTGGGCACAAGCTCTGATCAAGGGTTTGATACTATTGTATCTACAGTAGCTTATGACCTTCCATATGAAGTCGAGGCAATTTTTTATGATGGGAGTGATATTGCTTATGGTAAAGGAAATGAATTAGATAATATTATTTTTTCTAATTCTAGCTCAATTACTCTTGAGGGAGGTGAGGGCGATGATGTTTACATGGTTGCTGATGGGGCCACTATTATTGAACAAAACAATGGTGGAACAGATTTAATCTCATTTGTTGGTTTAGGCGATTTTTCACTATCTGATTACCGTAATATTGAAAATGCTAAAGTAGCAAATTACGGTTCGACCTTACGAGGTAATTCTAGAAATAATGTTCTGTATAGTGCCGATTATGATTTGTCTCAATCAATATTAAATAACCGTCAAGAAGATAATGGTTTTGGAGGATTAGGTATTG
>CANKXO010000014.1 GCA_947487765.1 uncultured Pseudomonadales bacterium
GAAGCAATATCAATAAAACGCAGAACATCATTACTGTCTTGAGCAACATCATGATTATCGATTAGAGTATCACCATCTCCTGTTGCGAATAAGTAGGTATCACTACCACCACCACCGAAAAGAGTATCATTATTACCTTCTCCACCATGGAGAACATCATCTCCCAGCCCTCCATGTAATATGTCAGAACCACGCCCTCCAATTAAAAGGTCATTACCATTTTGACCATAAAGACGATCATTGCCATCGCCAGCCACAACAATATCATTTCCGCTCTGAGCGTGAAGATTACTACTATTATCGCCATCGAAAATAACTTGGCTATCGCTGCTACCTACAATATTTTCATTCAAATTACTAACATTATAGTCAGCTAACACCTGCTCAATAGCTGTATTACCAGCGCTTTCATCAATCCACGTTTTCAGTAAATCCAATCCATTCCAACCATAACTATAAAAGGAATCACCAACGTAACGAACCAGCTCTATCAAATCCGCCATTGCACTACTCGCATCTTCACTACGGCGAAGCTCTAACAAGCTATTCATCTGAGAAAAATCGATTCCAATACCGCCAGATTCATTGATTCCCAATTGGTGCTGATTACCATAATCAGATAAACGTGTCTGTTTAGACAGCTCGCCATAAATAGTATCTTTTTGTAGCTTATTAACTTCCTCAAGAAGAGAAATTTGCTGTGGTGTCAGCATCACAAATGCACTACGAGCAACACCTGGAACTTCTGTCGCCTGAATGATCCTACCATTACCAGAAGTTACACTGTTCGCATTCACCGTAACAAATTGATCGCCATTAAATCGTTCTAAATTAGTAATTAACCGAACAATCTGTTCTTGTCGCTGTATACGAGCTTCATACGAAGCTAATTCGTCGGGATCAGTAATATTAATTACTTCATTAAAATCCGAGATTGGCTGCTCAGGAAGTACATAGATAAGATTAAAATTCTGCTCTTGAGCCAACTGAATGCTGGTTTGCATCGCTGAAGTCTCTGCCCAAGCGGTAACTAAATTGTCTAGCTGGGCTCGCTGACCAGTATAAGTGGTTTGTGCGACATAGTTTGTTACTATATCCGTTAGAGCCGGAGATAAACTCATCGCTTCACGTAAATCCCTTACCAACCCCGAACCTCTCAAACCTGGTAGCCCTTGGGCTTCAGGAGTTAACGGAATAGTATCAGTAAATTCTCGGAAAAAAGGATTGTTCGCTA
>CANKXO010000015.1 GCA_947487765.1 uncultured Pseudomonadales bacterium
CAAACCTGGTAGCCCTTGGGCTTCAGGAGTTAACGGAATAGTATCAGTAAATTCTCGGAAAAAAGGATTGTTCGCTAAATCCAAGTTAAACGTTCGTCTTTCCTCACCCGCTACTGCTAGAGAAGCAGATACTGCTGTTTGCACATTGCCATTACCAAGATTTACATTGTTAGATTCAGCTCCTAGATCAATATTAATAATACCTGCTTCAACTAATGAAGATAATTCATTAATCTCAGATAACCCATTTTGATTGGCATCCTGCCAAATCTGAACATTATTAAACTCAGTATCTTGCGCATCAAATACTCCATCACCATTACTATCGAGATCAGACAGAGCATCAAAACCATCGATGGCAAAAGAGCCATCAGCTTTTACAGTATCCACACCAAATAGCTCAGCACCATTATCAATGGTGCCATTATCATTATTGTCCAGCACGAAAAAGCCATCATCAGCACTTACCCATCCAGTACCAGCTTTAACTCCATCACCATTGTGATCAAAAAGCACCATGCCATTAGCGCCAATAGTTTCAATACCATCGCCATCAAGATCAATAGCAAGAGGATCACGGCCACGAGGGGGCATATCTCTTGAGCCAAGCCATAAACCGTTTACCTCACCCCAATTAGGTAAAGGGATACGCAGGTTTCTAATTCCAGACCAGATATTAGGCTCCTCCGGTAATCTCTCGAAGGTAATTCCAAACACATTGCTTTCATCACGCCAGTTTTCAATAGTAATATGACCGCCAGCTCCTCCGTTAACGATAATCTCTAAATTTTGCTGGTTAGGGTTATCCATTGTTGGAGCGCCAACAACACGATAAATCGTATTATTCCGACGGTCATAACCATTCTCGTATTCCGCGTAAGTCGCATAAATATTAGGGTCGCCAAAAAGGGGGGGAATAAGACGCGTTAGCTGAGTCACCTGCTCTTGAGGGCCACCAGCTTCATGAGTAAGAAACAAACGATTGCTATCATCAGCTGCACCGTTATCAACAATAATATCTTCGCCATCACCGTAATCAAAGCGGTAGGTGTCATTACCAT
>CANKXO010000016.1 GCA_947487765.1 uncultured Pseudomonadales bacterium
GAAGCAATATCAATAAAACGCAGAACATCATTACTGTCTTGAGCAACATCATGATTATCGATTAGAGTATCACCATCCCCTGTTGCGAATAAGTAGGTATCACTACCACCACCGCCGAAAAGAGTATCATTACTACCTTCTCCACCATGGAGAACATCATCCCCCAGCCCGCCATGTAATATGTCAGACCCACGCCCTCCAATTAAAAGATCATTACCATTTTGACCATAAAGACGATCATTGCCATCGCCAGCCACAACAATATCATTTCCTCTCTGAGAGTATAGGTTACTACTGTTATCACCATCAAAAATAATTTGGCTATCACTACTGCCCACAACATCTTCATTTAAATTACTAATATTATAGTCAGCTAATACCTGCTCAACAGCTGTATTACCAACGCTTTCATCAATCCATGCTTTCAATAAGTCCAATCCATTCCAACCATAACTATAAAAAGAATCGCCAACGTAACGAACCAACTCGATCAAATCCGCCATTGCACTGCTCGCATTCTCACTACGACGAACTTCTAACAAGCTATTCATCTGAGAAAAGTCTATCCCGATTCCACCCGATTCATTGATCCCTAATTGATGTTGATTACCATAATCTGATAAACGTGTCTGCTTAGACAACTCTCCATAAATAGTATCTTTCTGTTGTTTATTAGCTTCTTCAAGAAGAGAAACTTGCTGTGGCGTCAGCATTACAAATGCACTACGAGCAATGCCTGAAACTTCTGTCGCTTGGATGGTTTCTCCATTACCCGTTGTTACACTGTTCGCATTCACCATAACAAATTGATCGCCATTAAATCGTTCTAAATTAGTAATTAACCGAACAATCTGTTCTTGTTGTTGTATACGAGCTTCATACGAAGCTAATTCGTCGGGATCAGTAATATTAATTACTTCATTAAAATCCGAGATTGGCTG
>CANKXO010000017.1 GCA_947487765.1 uncultured Pseudomonadales bacterium
CCATCAAAAGTATCGTTACCATCATTACCCGTTAGAATGTCATTATCATCACCACCGAATAAATGGTCGTGGTCAATTCCGCCGAAAAGATTATCATCTCCTTCCATACCATAAAGCTGATCGTTACCACTATCGCCAAACAACCTATCATCATCTAAGCCGCCTTCTAGATAGTCATTACCACCACGCCCATCTATGCGATCGTTACCCTCTCCGCCACTAAAAACTTCATCTATATCTACTCCTACTATATTGTCATCACTGGATGTCCCTCCTAAAGTGGCCTCCCTTAAATCAGACGAAGTCCATACTAAAGAAGCGCTTGTGAATTCAACACGAAAATTAGAGGGGGCATTTATAGCACTAAAAAAATTATTAATTGTAAGACTATCACCAGTGCTTGATAACGTTAACTCTAAATCAAGAAAGTTATTCGCTATCTCAACATCATCAGGAGTCACACCATCTTTAAAGCGAATAACATTAATATTATCAGCTTCAAAGACATCACTAATTCGGTCACTCCCATCACCATAACCAAATAGATAAGTATCCGCACCTTGGCGCCCTTGAAGAAAGTCGTTACCTATACCTCCATCAAGTAGATCATTACTTTCATAACCTATTAGATTATCATCTTCGTTAGTACTTTCGAGAAAAGATAATTTAATTTGATCCAATGATAGTGCAACGCCATCACTAAACTCAATCGAATCCAATGCACCAATATCTTCACCTAGCCTAGACTGACTGAAAAAGTTATTGACAGTAACTCTCTCACCTGTTGTTTCAATTATAATTATTAGGTCATCTAATATACGTTCTAAATTAAATTCTGTAGAAGCAATATCAATAAAACGCAGAACATCATTACTGTCTTGAGCAACATCATGATTATCGATTAGAGTATCACCATC
>CANKXO010000018.1 GCA_947487765.1 uncultured Pseudomonadales bacterium
GGCGTTATGTGTATTTGAGGATTAAGTGATAGATAGAATATTGACTCAATCTAAAGCAGAAGAGTTTTTGTGTGATTTTGAAGGCCTTGAAATCACACATGTTTGGTTTGGTGCTGGCACAGCCATTTTTCTTGAGTTAGGAAAGCTTGTTCAAGATAAAAGAAATAATCCGAAAGGTGAATCTAGCTTTTCAATTGAATGGTCTTGGAGAATCGAAAGCCGTAATTCAATTCTGCTTGGTTCATTTAGTGAAAGCTCAGATATATTAAAAGCTACAGATATTCTTAAAGGTAAAAAAATAGTAAAAGCAGAATTTTTTGGTAGACTTAAAGAAATTCAGCTTCAATTAGAAGGAGATATTTGGCTTTCAAGTTTTGCAACAGCTGAAGGTAACCCTGAGTGGGCTGCGTGTAACAATGAACAAGAATGGTTATATTTTCGAAAAGGGAAATACATAATTGAAAAAAACACATAACAAGAAACACCAGCAGAGCAATTTACGCTTTGCTCCAATTGCCCGTTGTGTTGGGCGTTAT
>CANKXO010000019.1 GCA_947487765.1 uncultured Pseudomonadales bacterium
GGAACCTGGGGCTGGATCACCTCCTTAAACGAAACCTTCCGTACAAGTGTTCACACTCATTGCTTGATGTAGTTTTTGCTACATGCCTCTAGCCTATAAGTTTCAACTTACTATTGTTGCTTGAAGTTTGTAGAAATTTTATAGGCCTGTAGCTCAGCTGGTTAGAGCGCACCCCTGATAAGGGTGAGGTCGGCAGTTCAAGTCTGCCCAGGCCTACCAATTTTGATTTTTGTTTTGTCAGAACAAAAGCTTTTCTGCTCAAAGTAGAAGAGTTTGAGTACTGGGGCTATAGCTCAGCTGGTAGAGCGCTTGGTTTGCATCCAAGAGGTCTGCGGTTCGACTCCGCATAGCTCCACCACTTTAAAAAGCCGATTCAAGTGAGTCGGCTTTTTAAAGTGGGCTTCTTTCTAGAAGCAACGCACTTTACTTATTAACAACCTGGCGTTGTTAAGTTTTTTAACAAATTGGATGTCAAGAAAGTAATGAATCATTACTGATTGGTGTTG
>CANKXO010000020.1 GCA_947487765.1 uncultured Pseudomonadales bacterium
ATAACGCCGTGGTTAGGAGCTGGTATGAAGCGCAGCGTAATACCAGTCCCAGCCGAAGGCGACTATACCACCTTGTTATGTTTTGACTGTAAAGCACTGAGCTAAAACTTCTAATTGACCGCAGCCGTTAAAATTAAATTTGTAATGGTTGTACTTTTCATTTTGACCAATTTCTCCCTGCTTATAATGCAACTCCAACCAATTGGATGACTCTATTTGATACGATGAATCATCACGCTCATTCTCTAGAAATGATTCAGCCATTTGCCATTTAAATGCAATAGTATCACCGAAAAAGACCTCCACCCTTCTCTCTTGCCAGTCGACGAATCGAACTATTAAGTCACCGTCATCCTGATTTATTTCAGGATATTCTGCATCTGCGGTTGAGAAACCTGGCTCAATTAGTTTTGCTATTTCCATAGTGATTTAAAAACATAACGCC
>CANKXO010000021.1 GCA_947487765.1 uncultured Pseudomonadales bacterium
GTATACGAGCTTCATACGAAGCTAATTCGTCGGGATCAGTAATATTAATTACTTCATTAAAATCCGAGATTGGCTGCCCAGGAAGTACATAGATAAGATTAAAACTCTGCTCTTGAGCCAGATGAATGCTGGTTTGCATCGTTGACGTCTCTGCCCAAGCGGTAACTAAATTGTCTAGCTGGACTCGCTGGCCACTATAAGTGGTTTGTGCGACATAGTTTGTTACTATATCTGTTAGAGCCGGAGATAAACTCATCGCTTCACGCAAATCCCTTACCAACCCCGAACCTCGCAAACCTGGTAGCCCTTGGGCTTCAGGAGTTAACGGAATAGTATCAGTAAATTCTCGGAAAAAAGGATTGTTCGCTA
>CANKXO010000022.1 GCA_947487765.1 uncultured Pseudomonadales bacterium
GACAGTGCGGGTAATACCGGCACGGGTACCTTGGATATCGGTATTACGGATACGGCTCCAACAGCGGCAGCGGATACGCGCACGGTCAGTGAAGATGATTTGAGCAGCACTGGTAACGTGATTACAGGAGTAAATGCTTCTGCGGATACTTTGGGTGCTGATGCGACCACAGTCGTGGGTGTTGCGGTGGGTGATGCAGGCGGCATTGCGGTATCGGGTAATGTAGGTGTTGTAGTGTCGGGGACGTATGGTGATTTAACCATCGGTTCAGACGGTGCATATACCTATGCGACGAATGCAGCAGCGCAGGCATTGAATGCGGGCGACAGTGTCACGGATACATTCAGTTACACGATAGAAGACAGTGA
>CANKXO010000023.1 GCA_947487765.1 uncultured Pseudomonadales bacterium
GGAACCTGGGGCTGGATCACCTCCTTAAACGAAACCTTCCGTACAAGTGTTCACACTCATTGCTTGATGTAGTTTTTAAGATTTACGTTTTAAACGTGCTAACCCTTAGTGTTTTAGATTTTTTATTTAAAATGCTAATGATTGGTTTTTACCGTAATTAACAACCTGGCGTTGTTAAGTTTTTTAACAAATTGGATGTCAAGAAAGTAATGAATCATTACTGATTGGTGTTGTTCTTCATTCTTTGAAGAGTAATGTTGATTATGTAGTGTATTCCGAGAATACAAGCAAGACTGACGAGTATATGAGTTTTTCAAGTATACCTGTC
>CANKXO010000024.1 GCA_947487765.1 uncultured Pseudomonadales bacterium
GACAGAGACAGAGACAGAGACAGAGACAGAGACAGAGACAGAGACAGAGACAGAGACAGAGACAGAGACAGAGACAGAGACAGCAAGGGATAAATTGTCAGAGACAATGAGTATTATCAATGTAATAGATGTAGAAAACGATAAGGATATCAGCAAAAATTTTGCCGAACTCGAACTACCACTAACAACTGAGAGTCATACTCCCGTTACTCCCGTTACTCCCGTTACTCCCGTTACTCCCGTTACTCCCGTTACTCCCGTTACTCCCGTTACTC
>CANKXO010000025.1 GCA_947487765.1 uncultured Pseudomonadales bacterium
AGCTAAAGAAGCTAAAGAAGCTAAAGAAGCTAAAGAAGCTAAAGAAGCTAAAGAAGCTAAAGAAGCTAAAGAAGCTATAAAAAATAACCTGCTAAATGTAAACAGCATAAAAGAAAATAATGTTATAGGTTCTCCAATATTAAATAATATTGCAGAGACAGAGACAGAGACAGAGACAGAGACAGAGACAGAGACAGAGACAGAGACAGAGACAGAGACAGAGACAGAG
>CANKXO010000026.1 GCA_947487765.1 uncultured Pseudomonadales bacterium
ACGAATGCAGCAGCGCAGGCATTGAATGCGGGCGACAGTGTCACGGATACATTCAGTTACACGATAGAAGACAGTGACGGTGATGCTTCAACGGTGACGGTGACCTTAACGGTAACTGGCGCCAGTGAAGGTGTTCCTACAGTTACGATTCCAAATGACGACAGCATTGGTGCAAACACTGATGATGTAGTGGTGGCGGAAGATGGCACG
>CANKXO010000027.1 GCA_947487765.1 uncultured Pseudomonadales bacterium
TAGTGCCGATTATGATTTGTCTCAATCAATATTAAATAACCGTCAAGAAGATAATGGTTTTGGAGGATTAGGTATTGATTACTTTGAGTCTTATCTGGATTCTTCTATCGTATCTACTTATGCCGGCACGACTATTTATGGTGGTGGAGGCCACGATACAATAAGAACAGGGGATTCCTCTAATAGGATATCAGGAGGTAG